>CBDCMJ010000008.1:0-67745 GCA_965218875.1 Dehalococcoidia bacterium | reverse complement strand
GGTGACTAAGAGCCTATCCTAAAAACCCAGCGGCTCTGAGGGCGATGAGGGCGCAAGCGAAATGAAGGAAGGCGATGTAATTGTCAGGGGACTTGTCCCAGCGCACCAAGATGCGCCGGAAGCGGTTCAACCAGCCGTGGGTGCGCTCCACCACCCAGCGCCGGGCCTTGAACCCAGCTTCCCGTTTGATCGCCTTTGCCTCCTCGCCCCGGCTGCGGATATGGGCGGTGAAGCCGAACTCCTCCAACGTGTGGCGCACCTCGTCAAAGTCGTAGCCTTTATCCAGACACATGCCTTGGGGATGCTCTGGACTGGGTTCTGGCCGTGGTACGCTCAGACTGTCCACCGTGGCCCGCACCAGCTTCATGTCATGACGGTTGGCCCCGTCCACTGCCAGACCCACCGGAATGCCCTCAGCTTCGGTCAACAGGCTGCGCTTGACGCCACTTTTGCCTCGGTCAGTGGGGTTGGGGCCGGTTTTTCCCCCCACCCAGGGGCGATTTGGTCATGGCGCCGTCCATACTCAGCCAACTCCAGTCCAGTCCCTTCAGTTCGTCATAGCGTTCCAGTCCCACCCGCCACAATTCCAGGAACACCCCAGCGGCAACCCATTGCTGGAAGCGCAGATGGGCGGTGGAACCGGAGCAAATGCCGGTGGCGTCCAACGCTTTCCACTGGCAGCCGGTGCGCAGCACGTAGAAGATGCCATTGGCGCAGGTGCGGTCTGGAACCCGGGGCCGACCGCCGCCAAACCGATGGGTGTTCACATGCTCAGGGATCAGGGGCTCCAGCACCTCCCAGAGCTCGTCGGAGATCTGGAAACCGCCGGTGGTGGGATTGGTCTTGGTTGGAGGGCCAGCACGCTTCGGACGGGGCGGCTTGGGGTCTTTCGTTTTGGTCATTGCCCCAGTCTAGATGTAACCCAGGATTTCCTTCACGCAACACCCCTGCAAGTTTCTACCAGTTTTTAGGATAGGCTTTAAGCGGAGATCCTGCTCCTAAACTGAAGGCGGCGGTGGCTGCCAAGGAGGAGCGAGGAATGTCCCAAGGATGGAGAAAGCACAGCTTGGCTTTCAAGGCTAAGGTGGCTCTGGAGGCGGTGAAGGGCGAGGAAACGGTAGCCTAATTGGCTGGCCGGTACCAGGTCCACCTCAGCCAGATTCAAGCCTGGGAGAAGGCTCTCACCGAAGACGCCGTCGGCGTCATCGGCAAAGGTCAACACCAGAAGACAGGGACGACGCCATACTCATCGCCTACCTGTATCAGGAGATCAGCCAGCTGAAGGTAGAGCAGGATTTCTTGGCCGAAGGGCCGATGCACTCCTGCGGGACTCCCGGCACCACGGAGATGTACATCCCACCTTGGCTTTGGTTCAGCCGGGAACTTGAAGCCGAACTGGAACACCGCCGTGAATCCCGACCGGTCCCGGACAACCAGGGATCACCGAGAATTACCCCCAGTCCCGACACAGGGAACGATTCGCGCCCCGTGTCTCCTGCGGGACGAGGGGCGCGCCGTTCACCCATAGAAAAACGTCTCCAGCATGGCCCACGTCCCCCACGCCGGCCTGGACCAGGCCGACTGTAAAAGGCGGAGTTAAAGCGTACCACCTGGGCGGATTGACCGCCTGCCGAAGTTCAAGATACGTGTCCGTCAGGAGATGCGCCTTCTCGGGGGCCTCGACGAACGGGGAAGCGTGGACATCCAGACATACCGGGAAGGTACGGTCCCCCTGGCCAGGATGACCGCCCCAACTTCGTCCAGACCGGCGGCGGCCCGGTCTACATCACAGATGCAGACTTCCAGTTCATGCAGTCCATGGAGCAGCACCGCCGGCAGGAAGGGAGGCATCAGTGCCGCACCACAACAAAACCGGTAACGCAACTTCCGCCGCAACACTGAAACCCTGGACATTGGCGCCGGGGACAGCCTGACGGGCGCTATGGAGAAGACCCGGAGCCTGCCCGTCCGGATGACAGACTGCGCGCTGGACCGGGGATACCCGTGGACTGCTTCATCGTCCTGACGGACTCCCGAGGTCCAGTGAGCGGGAACGGAGACCCAGCCAGGGCCCTTCGAAGGCACCGACTGGAGCCGTGCATCCCGGCCAAACGGGCAGCCGCCGAGATGGTGTTCAAGGGGTTCAGCATCGCAGACCCCAAGGGCGGGGGCATCGTCAGTCAAGGTGCGCAGGAGGTTCGCGGCAAGTCCCGGGGCAAAAGGACGGGAAATTCCCCAAGAGCTAACGCCCACCGACGCTTCGCGCCGCTTCCTCCCGCATCCATTCCTCGAGCATGAAGGCCGGGACAAGGATAACCCGGCCATTCTTGATATGAGGGAGAGGACAGTCAGCACGTCTCAGCCATTCAGTCACCTTGGGGACCGAGACCCCCAGGCGCTCAGAGAGCTGCTTCTGATTGAAGCACTCATAACGGCCCTGTTCCTCGAACTTGGTGGAAACCCAATCCCGAAGAGCGCATGAGTCATCATCAGTCCACGGCCGCCATCCGAAGTCGGATTCTGAGTCCCGGACAAGCGGGGGAGGCCCGGAGTCGCTGCCGCTCAGATTTTGAAGGAACCCGTTCAGATCCTCGATATCAATTGTCACGTCCCACCATAAATCCAGAGTGTTGGACCTGCTGGAGAATCCAACCGATGGGACCATAGTTCCATGTATTGACAACATAGAGCTTTGCATTTCCGGGAAGAAAGTGAACACGGAGTGGGAGGAGCCAAGCGTCAAAACAGGGAAAAAGACAACAAACTGCAAATCAGGATCAGGGCCGGGCAGGGGGACTTCGGACTGGCCCTGATCCATCGGATTTCCAAGGTGTTGCCAACACCCGTACGACCTAATCTGTAAATCAATTTGTAAATCAACCTAGCTCGACCTGGTTAGACCCAGAAACCAGTCAAACGGAATACTCCCGTGATTAAGGTCTGAAAATAGACCTGGTTAGACCCAAGCTAAGAGGAACCCCTGTGCAAAAAGGGCGTACCACTTGTAGCGGGGGCTGCGGCTCAGTTGGGCAATCAACTTGGTGTCCCGGGGCCTTCCGGGCGATGGGGTAAGCCCTGCCGGGATGCCGGAACCAAAGGGTTCATGCCGGATCAGGGGTTGGGTCATTCGCCCTCAAAGAACCGGCGCGGGTTCTCGACCGTCATCTGCCGGATGTCTTCGTCCGAGGCGCCCAACTCCTTGAGGCGGGGCAGGACGTACCTTGGAATGAAGTTGTAGGCGTCCGGGTTGGCCCGGCGGCGCGCTTCCTGCACCTCGGCGCCGTGCCTGGCCTTGGGCACCGAGTAGTCGTGGGACAGCATGATGCGGTGGGTAAAGCCGGCGTCCATCAACGCTTTGGCGATTTCGGTGCGCTGCTCCCAGTTGGGAGTGCCGGCGGTCTGGCCGCCGGGGTAGCGGTCCAGCCCCAACCAGACGCCCCGGTTCAGCAGGCCCAGCAGGTACTCCAGGTCGGTGTCGTCGTTGCTGTGGCCGATATATACCCGGTCCAAGTCAACGCCTTCCTCTTCGAGGATGCGGACTTGAGCTTCGCCCACCCGATCGGGCGACCAGGTATGGGTCGAGATGGGGACGCCGGTAGCTTTCTGAGTCCGGGCCGCCGCGCGCAGCACCACTTCCTGCGGGGGCGTGATACCGCCGCGGTCACTGGCGACCTTGATGATGCCGGCTTTGATGCCGGTGCCCTCGATACCTTCTTCGATTTCCTGGATATACAGCGGGGCGATGGCGTCGGGGGAAACGTCGCCGAAGGGACGCGGCACAGCCAAATGGTTGCCGGTGGCTACCACAATCTGCATTCCGCTGCCCTCGGCGACTTCCCGAATCAGGTTCACGTCCCGCCCCAGGTCAAAGGTGCTGACGTCGATTATGGTGCGGACGCCGTCCTCGTAGACCGCCTTCATGGCCGCGATGGACTGCTCCCGGATTCCGTCGCGGTCTATGAACTGCGGGTAGGTGTGGCGCAGGCCGGCGGCGTTGGTGCCGACGTGCTCGTGGCTAAGGGTGAACCCGAAATCGGCGGTGTCTACCGGGCCAGTGACGGTATTGACGGTTGACATGGTTGAATCTCCTCTTTGGACCTCGCTGGTGGCTCCCGGTTGTGGCCTGGGACGTTACTCCACGGCGTGCCGCCACGGTATTCTAATATGTATTGGGGTATATTGGTACTGGCGGCACGGCTTGTCACGATTGGGCGGGCGGTCTATGATGCTGGGCAACGGGAAGGGGGCACGGCCGGCTCAATGGCAGCGTTTCCCCTCGTCCTTCCGCTCCCCGATGCGGTCAATCTTGACAATTGCAGGAGGTGCTTTATGCCCCGAACGCCCACTGTCACCCGCGACCAGGTCCCTGAAAATTTGCGCGACGCTTTTGACTCCGAAACCGCCGCCACCGGCGGCACGGTCACCGGTGGGCCGGGTTCGGTGATGATTCACAGCCCGGAGATGCGCCGCCGGGCCAACTCGCTGGTCAACTACCTGCGGGACGAGTCATCGCTGCCCAAGAAGCTCCAGGAACTGACCATGATTCTGACCGCCCGCGCCATGGACTGCCAGTACATCTGGCACGCCCACGCCGCCCGCTCCCGGGAGCAGGGCATCAGCGACGAGTTCATTGACAACCTGCGGGACGGCAAGCCGCTGCCGCAACTGCCGGCGGACGAGCAGACCGTGGTCAACTACGTCACCGAGGTCTTCCAGAATCACCGGGTCGCGGATGCGACGTGGCAGGCGGCGATTGACCAGTTGGGGCCGCTGGGGGTCACCGAGTTATCCACCCTGATGGGTTACTACACCACCCTAGCCTTCAACGCCAACGCCTTCCAGATTGACACCCCGGACGGAGGCGAGCCGAAGCTGCCTATTTAGCCCAGAAAGTTACGAATCTCGTGGACCACGAGGGCAGGGTGCTCCATAGGCAGGAAGTGGGTCCCGACGCCCATCGGCTTTATCTGGGTGGATGGGACTAATTCCTGGAACCGTCGGACGCCCTGGGAATCTAGGGTCTGGGCCTGGGGACCGGAATAGTTGCCCAGAAGCAACAGATAGTTGCTCCGGCAGTTCCCGATATAAGCCAGCATATCCAGGGAGGCCCGGTCTTCGTAGAACCGGGCTTCCACGTCCGGCCCGCACTTCAACTCCACACTTCCATCGGGCAACTCTCGGGCGATGCCTTCGATGAAATTGCCGAACACTTCCGCGTCCCAAGGTTGGTATGCCGGGCGGCGGCGGTAGTAGTCGTACATGGCTTGCCGGGATTCCCAGACGGTCCGCTTACTGCGGGTGCGGGCGGCAACTTCGGGCAGGTTTGGGCCGGATGCGCCCTCGGTACGTTGTATGACGACCTCGGCCAGCACGGCCCGGTCGATTATTCCCGGTAGCCAAGAATCGGCGATGAGGGTGGCTAATCCGCCCGACGAATGTCCGACCACGTTTACCTGTTCCAGATCTAGTTCGTCGATAACTGCCAGCAAGTCCCGGGCCAGGTCTTCAAAGGTGAACCCGGTTGGTGGGGTCTCGGTGTCCCCGTGTCCGCGTTGGTCGATGGAAAGGACGTGGAACTCGTCCGACAAAGCGCGGGCGGCGTAACTCCAAACCTGGGCACAGTGGCCGGTGCCGTGGAGCATCAGCAGGGGAGGATCGGCAAGGTCTCCCCATTCCAGGTAATGGTGGGTGATGCCGTTGGCATAAACGCGGCGGGGTTGGGGCAGCAAAGGTTCAGCGGCCAACAGGAATCACCGGATTCCAGGGAGGCGTGGGTAGGGTTCACCCGAGCTATGGTTAACAGTGCCCAAGGTGCAGCAGGGCGCCGGCATTCTAACCTCTTCCCGGCGCCTTCTGGCCCAGAATCTCCATCAGGGTTGAAATATCCTCCACGTTTTCCAGGTCTTCCAGCAGGTCTATGGTCTGCTGGGCGGCGGGTTGTGGGAGGGCGCGGCCGATGCAGTCCCAGACCTTGGCCATGCGCTCGTCGCGGGTCATAGGGTTGCCCGCCGAACCCTTGAAGGTGCGGCACTCGGCGGTGGCGGTGCGGCCGTCCTTCAGGTAAGCCGTAACCCGAACGCCGGCGCTGTCGTCGGCTTCCGCGTCCACCTGCACCTTGGGCAGGGTCTCCTCCATGTCGGGAGCGAAGCGGCGGGCGTCGGTGAAGCTGTCAATAACCACCCGACCATCCAGCAAGGCGGCGGCGGCGCAGTATTCGACGCTGAACTTGCCGTCCAGCCCGCTTTGGGGGACAGGCCCGGAGTGGCCCCGGCCCCGGCGGTGTACCACCAGGCGGTCAACCATGCCGGCGTCCAGTTGGTGCTCCTGGCGCAGGTTCAGGACGGCTTCGATGGGGTTCTGCATATAGACCTGGGCCGGGAAGCGTTTGATGTCGTATCCCGGGTCGGCCAGGCGATAGGAGTCGCCCAACCCGCCGGTCAGGATGTCCCAGTCCACGTTGCCGTTGAACAGGGCGGCGGCGTAGCCCACTGGGGACTCGAACACTTCCTCGCTGGCGGTGTAGCCCATTCCCGCCAAGATTGCGGCTTCGGCGCCCATGCGGGCGGCATTGCCGGGATGGGTGGACTTGACCATGGTGCCGGTGTTGGCGGTGACCCCGCCGGTGCGGGAGGCGGCGATGCCCAGGGCCATCTGGGTCTGCCCGGTGTCCAGCCCCAGCACCTTGGCGCTGGCGGCGGCGCCTCCCAGCGGGCCGACCATGCCGGGCGGGTGAAACGCCGGGTTGGAAGCCGGGGCCGACGCGGCCCGCATCCGTCCCTGGATTTCCCAGCCCAGGACGTAGGCTTCGATGATGGTCTTGCCCGAAACGCGGTGCAGCTCGCCGAGGGCCAGCGCCGACGGCAGGCAGGACGACGTGCCGTGGGTGGGTGGGAACCCTTGGATCTCGTAGTCCAGGCAGTGGCCGAACACGCCGTTGGCGAAGGCGGCGGCCGGGGCGTTGGTCTTGAACCCCCAACCCACCACGCTGCACGAGTCGGCCCCGCCCATATCCCGGGTGTACTGACCGACGATATCCGCGAGTTCCTGGGTAGAACCGGCTACTACGTTGGCCACGCCGTCCAGAATGGCGATTTTGGCGGCCTCGACCACTGGTGTCGGCAGGCGGTCGAACCTGGTGTCTACGATAAATTGGGCCAGGGTTTCGGATGCGCTCATGTCTTTTCTCCGCGGTTGCTGTTGGGGATGGATGTCGCTGTTGATGCCTGGTTGTGTTTGCGGCTATACGCCGGCCTTGATCCAGTCGCTGAGTTTTTCACCGATCATTATGGCGGTGGCGTTGGTGTTGGCGCGGGTGACGTAGGGGATGACGGAGTTGTCGGCCACCCGCAGGCCCTCGACTCCCTTGACCCGCAGGTACTGGTCCACCACCGCCGTTGGGTCGGAGTCCGGCCCCATCTTGCAGGTGCCGGAGACGTGGCGGGACGTTCCCATGGTGCGGACCATCCATTCGTCCATTGCTTCGTCCGATGCCATGGTCTCAGCGGTGGGTTCGACAACCTCGGCCACAATTTCCCGGTAAGGGTCGGTCTTGAGCAGGTCAAGGCACATCCCCACCGCGTCCCGCAGGCGCGCCCGGTCATCGGGGTGTTCCAGGTAGCGGTAGTTGAATTGGGGCTGCTGCAACGGGTCGGACGATGCCAGCCGGACCTCGCCGGAGCCGTAGGGCAGTTCCAGGGCGCAGGTTATGCGGACTTGGCGCGCCGGCATGGGCTCGCCGCTGAGGGTGACGAACAGGCTGTTGGTCTGAATCATAATGTCGTTGGGGTGGTCGTTGCCTTCCGAAGTAATGCGCAGGGCGACGCGCGCCCCCACCTCGGCCGGGAGCTCCACGCCGTCCTTGACCCGGAAGCTGACGCTGACCGAAGGGTGGTTGCGCAGGTTCTGGCCTACAGCGGGGGAGTCAACCACCACCGGGACCCCGTGGGCTTGCAGTTGGTCGGCGGGGCCGACGCCCGAAAGCATCAACAGGTGCGGGGATTTGAGACCGCCGGACGACAGGACAATTTCGTTGCCTTCGACGACGAAGACCTCACCGTCGCTTTCCACTTCAACGCCGGTGGCGCGGGTCCCCTCGAACAACACCCGGCGGCAGTGGACGTTGGGCCGGACGGTAAGGTTGAGGCGGTGGCGGGCCTCGCCGAGGTGGGTCAGGGCGGTGCTCATGCGGATGCCTTCCGGGTTGTTCATGGGTAGGACGCCGATGCCGCCGGTGTCCGGGCCGTTCATGTCGGGGTCTTCCCGGTGTCCGGCAGCCAGGCAAGCCTGATAGAAGGCTTGCTGAACGGGCGCCCACGTCTCACCCGCCCGGCGCATGACCGGAACGGGGCCGCCAGTGCCGTGAAAGTCGTCGTGAATGTCGGCGTCGGTCTCCATCTTGCGGAAGTAGGGGAGGACGTTCAGGTAGGACCACTGGTCGTTGCCCCATTCCGCCCAACGGTCGTAGTCTTCCGGGATTCCCCGCAGCAGAATCTGCCCGTTAATTGCGCCGGAGCCGCCGACCACCCGGCCTTGGGCCACGTGAATTTCACCGCGGGCGTCGTTCATGGTGCCGGCCAGCGACCAGTTATGAGGAGCGCCCTTGAGTTCGCCGTCCCGGGTATGTCCGTACTTGAGGTCGTCGGGCAGGGCGTTGAAATCGGGATAGTCCGGGCCGGCTTCCAAAAGCAGCACCGAAAGGTTGGGGTCTTCGGAGATGCGGGAGGCCAAGGGGCACCCGGCGGAACCGGCGCCGACGACAATAACGTCATACTTCATATTATGGACACCTCGTAAGATTGTCGGAACAATGGTTGTTTTCTTTTGCCAGTCGGAGCGTAACGCGCAAGGTTGGGCGGTGGCGCTCCGCAAAATCCTTTATGGCCAAGTCGAAGTTTCTCATCTCACTGTTCTTGAGGCCTTTAGTGAAGAAATGGCTTGACTCGTCATTGGAACTAGTCATTGAGTTGTACTCCCTCTTGTTGCTGTTTTATGAACGGACCCTTGCGCTGCTTACGCCGAAGACCTTCGAGTTAAAATGGTCGGTGGTCCTCTACCTTGTTTTGCTTCCTACCCTCCCTCCTGGTAATACCTGGCCACCGCGCCCCGCCCTGCCGCCTGGCGGGCGGTGTAACGGGCTGGCATGGCGGAGCTCTTCCACCGGCCGGCCGTCATCAGCTCGGGCAGCTCCGCCCCCGCGGCCGCCAGGTCTTGGGCCATGCCCACCCGTCCCGAGTGGCCGGTGAACCCATCGCCCAGGCCCGCGGCCCGGGCTGCGGCCTTCACCCTCCGGCCGATCTGGCTGGCTGACAGGCCAATCACCCGCGCCTCCGGGTCCACCGTCTCATCTTGGGGCATGATGGCCTGCAGCGCCCGGGCGGCCGCCTGGCTGACGTAGAGGACTGCTCCCTCGGCCTCCGGATCCGTTTTCGACCGGCGCACGTGCAGGAGGGCGGCCCCGTCCTCCCGCCGCCCCACATCTCCCCAGCGCAAATCCGCGGCCTCGGATCTCCGGAGAAGGCCGTCGCGGAGGATGGCCAGGAGGGCCACATCCACCTTGCCCCGCCTTTCTGCCGTCCAGGGTTTCTCCCGCCGCCCCCTGGGGCCGGTCCTGGGACTGGCGGCCGTTTGCCCTCACGGCGCCCAGGGCCTCGGCGCCCAGGGGCTTCGCCTGGCGCTGGGCCTTCCCGTTGCTCCTGGCGACGCCGGCCAGCAGCTGCCTCACTCCCTCGTTATCGGTGGGGTCCTGGTGGCCGGTGGACCGGTGGATCGCCCCCAGGGCGGCGCGGTGGAGTTTCACGGTGGCCACCGCCTTGCCTGGCACGGCCAGCTCGGCCAGGTAAGCGGCCACCAGCTCAGGCGACGCCGGCAGGGGGTGGCTGCGGCCACGGGCCCTCGCCCAGGCCTCGAAGCTCCGCCAGGCGGAGGCGTACATGATCCGGGTGTTGTCGGCCACGGAGCGGTCCAGGAGGTCGGAGATCCGCTGTCGGTCGGCGCCGGTGATGGTCCGGTCACCGGCCGTAATGGGCTGCAGAGCCATGGCATCTCCAGAAAAGTTAGTGCGCTATAATTGAAGCATAAACGAACGTTTCACTAAACCCATAAGCGCACGGCGCATAAACCCACGATTGGGACGGCCGATTGTTGGCCGACGCCCGCGGGACGCCGGAACCGGGGCAACGTGGACGCATGTCCTGGTAGTGGGCCCGGCGGCATTCCCAACCGGCCTCAGGCCTGCACCAAGCCCCCGATGGCCCCTTCAGTGGGCACAATTCAAGGGGCTGAACGCCAGCCAGCAAGGCCGGAACGCCGGTATTCGCTCTCTTACCGACCGGTCAGAGACAATCCATGCCATAACGGGCCTTGTTCAGAGTATCCCTAAAATATCACACCCCGCCGATTACGCAAACCGGAAACGTCGTAAACGGCACTTCCCGCCTAAACCTCGTCTAAAACCATGATGCAGCTGCGGGCCCTTGAAACGAATGGATTGGCCGATTTGGCAGTTGCCTTTTTCCAACCTTGACATTTGCGTGTTGCCTTTTAACGGCGGGTTCTGCCACAATACGTCCAAACTCCGGCGAGGCCTTCCACCTTCCGGCGCCGGTAGTTATGGAGGGGTAAACAATATGGCGGACAACATCAGTATCCTGGTAGGAACCGTCGGTCAGGGAATAATCCGAAGCGGGGACAACGGCGAAAACTGGGGACGGATCGGCATCAATGCCGGGCTGCACTCGGATGCTCTGGTGCGGTGCATCGTGAACCATCCCAGCCGTACCGAAGTTGTGTTCACCGGCACGGACAAGGGGCTTTACCGCAGCGAGGATGCCGGGCAGAACTGGGAATTCGTAGACTCGGCGATGAATGGACTTTGCGTATGGCAGGTGGCCATCAATCCGTCGGACCCCAACGTCATGTATGCTGGCACGGGGACGCCGATTCCGGCCGCGATTTTCCGCTCCACCGACGGAGGGAAGACCTGGGAAAAGCGTCCGGCGGAAGTGGCGGAAGAGTGTCCGGCGGTGGGTACGCCTCGGGTGACCGGGATAGCCATAGATCCGGACGACCACAACGAGATTTGGGTTGGGCTGGAAGTTGACGGGGTGCGGCACAGCACCGACGGTGGTGAGACCTGGGAAAAGCTAAACGATGCCATCCCCAACCTGGACGTGCATAACGTAGCGGTGGCCCCGGGACCGCCCAAGACGGTCGTGGTCGTGGTCAATAACGACGTTTGGACGAGCACCGACGGCGGGGAGACCTGGAGCGCGGCGGGAGCGCGGGAGAACTTTCCCATGACGTACCCGCGGGGTATCCAAGTGCAACCGGGCAACCCTCAGACCGTTTTCCTGACATTGGGGGACACGACCCCGGGCCGGACGGGCGTGGTGATGCGCTCTAAGGACACCGGCAAGACTTGGGAGAGCCTGCCGCTGCCGGTGGAACCCAACACGGCCATGTGGGTGGTCAACGCGCAGCCCTTCGACCCTGATCTTTTGTTTGCCGGCAGCCGGTACGGATACCTGTACCGCAGCGAAGACGGTGGGGATTCGTGGAGCAAGCTCTGGCGGGAGTTCAGCGAAATTTCATCAGTGCTCTCCATTCCCAACTGACTCCGGTTGAACGGCTCGGGAGGATTCATCTATGTCGCTAGCGCGAGAGAATTTCCGGCAGGTTATCAGCCGGGACACCTGCAACCTGGCCGCCAACATTTTCGACCCGCTCTCGGCGCGCATCGCTCACTTGCTGGGATACGAGGTCTGTGTGTTGTCCGGCTCGGTGGGCAAGGTGGCCAACTTGGGCGTGCCGGATATCGTTCTGTCCAATATGTCCGACGTGGTGGACCATTGCCGCCGCATCACCCGCATCGCCGACGTCAGCCTGATGGTGGACGCCGAGGACGGTTTCGGCAACGCGGTGAACGTCCACCGGACGGTGCGGGAGCTGGAAGCCGCGGGAGTCTCCGCCATTGAGGTGGAAGACAACGTGGTCCCCAAGCGGTTTAACCTTGCTGACCCCGGATTAGTGTCAACCGAGGAGCAGGTTGGGAAGCTGCGGGCGGCGGTGGCGGCCCGTACCGACCCGACTACTGTTATCGTGGCTCGATCGGCCGCCTTCGGGCAGGGGTCTGTCGAGGAGGCTCAGGAGCGTCTGCGGGCCTATTCGACCACCGGGGCCGAGGCGGTTATGCTGACCGGCGTTCGCAGCCGGGAACAGCTTTCAGCGGCCCACGAGGCCACCGCATTGCCGCTGTGTATCCTGGCGCCCCCGGCGGATGCGCGGAACGACCCAGGATTTCTGGCGGAGAACGGGGTCAGGATTCTGATGCTGGGCAACCCCACTTTCGCTGTGGCAGTCAAAGCGATGCACGACAGCCTGAAGCATCTGCGGGACGGCGGCGCACTGGAAGAACTGGTGGATGCCCAAGCCACGGCCGAATTGCTGAGGAGCGTCAACCGTACCGACGAGTTCATGGGGCTGCAGGAAGAGTTCATGCCGTCTTAGTAACTATCTCAAAACCGACAGGCCCCATACTGTCTTTCCCGCGAAAGCGGGAATCCAGAAATGCCGAACAGGGGGAGGCCACTCCCCCGTGGGAACGTCCCAAGCCTTCGCCGGAGCAACTTTGACAGGAACGTTTTGAGATAGTTACTTAGTCCCCAAAACTCGGGGTTGGCCCGTCAGTCAGGGAAGGCCGTTGGTCTCCTCAGGAAGAACTGGCGGTAGCCGTGCCCCGGCTGGAAATTCATCTTGGAGGAATGTCGTGAAATATGACGTTGTGATTTGCGGGGCCGGGTCCGCCGGCTGCGTCTTGGCGTCCCGGTTGTCCGAAGACCCCAACCGTTCGGTCCTGCTGCTGGAAGCCGGGCCCGATTACCCGGACTTCGAGAGCTATCCCAACGACCTCAAGTACGGGTACAACCAAGTGGCGTCGGCGGTGGACGCTCCCCATAACTGGTCCTTCAACGGCTATGCCACGCCGGAGCAGGGCAACACCATGCCGGTGCCGCGGGGCCGGGTGGTCGGCGGTTCCAGCGCAATCAATGGTCAGGTGCTGCTGCGGGGCGTGCCAGAGGACTACGACAACTGGGCGTCCTGGGGCAACGACGAATGGTCGTTCATCAAGACGCTGCCCTACTTCCGCAAGCTGGAAACCGACACCGACATCCACGACGACTTTCACGGGTTCGACGGGCCGATTCCCGTCCGTCGCCACAAGCGGGAGACCTGGCTGCCGGCGCAGGTGGCGTTCTTCGAAGCCTGCCTGTCTGAGGGATATCCGGAAGACCCGGACATGAACCACCCGGAGTCCTGGGGTGTGGGGCCGATACCCATGAACAACCCCGACGGCATCCGTATGTCCACGTCGCTAACCTACTTGAACCCGGTACGTCACCGGCTGAATTTGACCGTGCGTTCCAGCGTCATAGTAAGGCGCGTCCTGTTCGAGGGCAACCGGGCGACCGGCGTCGAGGTGCAGAGCGGGGAGGAAGTCTTCGTAGTCGAGGGAGAGCAGATATTCTCCTGCGGCGGGGCGGTTGGTTCACCCCAACTTCTGCTTCTTTCCGGCGTTGGCCCGGCGGGGCACCTGAATGAGATGGGGATTCCGGTCCAGCATGAATTGCCCGGGGTTGGGCAAAACCTTCGGGACCACCCCAATGTCCGGATCCCGATTCGGGTCAAGGAGGACTTTCCCCTGGACCCGGAGGCTCCCCGGACGCAGCTGGCCCTACGGTACACTGCCGAGGGTTCGACGGACCGCAACGATATGCAGATTCTTCAATCGTCCTTCTCGTCACCCATGGGCGGCGACCCGCTGGAAGGCGAGGGCATTCGCTTCACCGCCATCATCGAGTTGGCGGTGGGGGCCGGCGAGTTGAAACTGACATCGACAGACCCCAACGACCAGCCGTTCCTGGACTACCGCTACCTGGAGGAAGAATGGGACCGGGCCAGGCTGCGGGAAGGGGTGAAAATCTGCCTGGGCTTGCTGGAGCATGAGTCTTATCAGGAATTTGTGGAGGAGTGCATCAGCCCCACCGCCGAAGATCTGGAATCGGATGAAGCGCTGGACCGTTGGCTACGGCAAAACGTCACCACCACCCAGCACATTTCCGGGACCTGCAAGATGGGGCCGGACTCCGACCCCCTGGCAGTGGTTGACCAGTATTGCCGGGTCCATGGCCTGGAAGGGCTGCGGGTGGTGGACGTTTCAGTCCTGCCCGACTGCGTTCGAGCCAACACCAACGCCACGACCATTATGATTGCCGAGCGGGCGGCTGAGTGGTTCGCCCAGGGTTAGTCGGCTTCCCCGCCACCGGGCCGAAATCGCCCCAAGCCCGGCTTGCCGTCGACGACAAACGGGCGACGCTGAAACAGGGAGGTTGTAGATGAAACTGCTTACCTATGACACCGGGAACGGTCCCCGTTGCGGGGTATTGCAAGACGACCGGGTCGTTGACGTAACTGCGCTTATCGGTGCGGACCGCACGCTGAGGGATGTGCAGGCCCTGTTGGAATGGGACTCGCAGGCGGTGCATCGGGTTGGGGAAGCCTTGGCCGGCCGCGTCGCCGCGCCGGGTATGCCGCTGGCCGATGTGCAGCTGCGGTCTCCGCTGCTGCGCCCGCCAACCATCCGGGACTTCATGATTTTCGAGGAACACGCCACCCAGCAGGGAACCAGGGAGAGGGAAGAAGCCTGGTATCGTATGCCGATTTTCTATTTTTCCAACCCGCTGTGCGTGTACGGCCCGGACGACACCATACCTTTCCCGTCAGCGTCGGAAATGCTGGATTACGAGTTGGAATTGGCCTGCATCGTCGGCAAGGAAGGCAGCAACGTGGCCGAAGCCGACGCTTTGGATTACATCGCCGGGTTCTGCATCTTCAACGACTGGAGCTGTCGGGATTTGCAAAGGGATGAAAGCGCCGTGGGGCTGGGCCCGGCCAAGGGTAAGGACTCGGCTTCGTCACTGGGCCCCTGGATTGTCACCACCGACGAGTTGGCGCCCATGCTCAAGGACGGCCGCCTTAACGTAAAGTGCTCGTGCCGGGTCAATGGCGACTATTGGGTGAAGGACAGCGACGCCAGCGTTTCCTACCACACTTGGGGATCATTGGTAGAACGCGCATCCCATGACAGCCTTATTGCCCCCGGTGACGTGCTGGGATGCGGCACGGTGGGCGGCGGTTCCATTGGCGAGGCAATCCGCAAGGGCATCCCCCAAGCGCGGTTCTTGCAGCCGGGCGATGTGGTGGAGATGGACGTGGAAGCGTTGGGAGTGTTGCGGGCAACCATCGGGGCCAAGCCGCAAGCCGACCCGAACTATCGCTACCCGCCGAAAGAGCAGCCTGCTCTTCCCGATCGCGGCTCCGTCCGGGATTACCGGTACGAACTGAAGTTGCGGTAGAACCGGCGAATCTCGGGTTTCGCAACTATCCCGCGGCCAGAGGCAGGGGACCCAGGGAACTGGGTCCCTCTTCTATTGCCCGGTGCAACGCAATGACCGCTGCGGTCAAAGAATGCAGGCTGGCGACGGTCTGCGGGTCCGTCAAGCGTCCCAACTCGAAATCCCGGGATTGGAGATAGACGGAAGTGGGGGTCAGGTACGCCCCGAACCAGCCGAGGACCGGGCGTAACTGAGTGTCAACTGCCAGGTAATGGTGGCCGGTCGCGCCCATTCCGATCAGCCCGCAGGGTTTGCCCATGAGGGCCTCAACGGGCAGCAAGTCCAGGAGGTTCTTCAACGCTCCGGTGTAGGAAGCGCGAAAAATGGGAGTTGCAATGAGGAGCATATCCGCCGCCTGGACCTGCTCGACCACCGCGCCGGTGTCATCGGAAAAGTCGGCGGAATTCCGTCCGTCGGCGAAGGATATGGCGTAGTCGCCCAGGTGCAGCAGAGCTGTGTCCACGTCCGCAGTTGCTGGGCCGGCCAAGGCCAACTGCAACGCATGGTTTAGTCGGCCCGGCGGCGTGACCGCGCCATGAATACCCAGTAGCGTTGGCATGAAACTTCTCCATCATTGGAATTGTTGCCCGTCCATCAGCCGAGGACCGCTGTGATTTCCAGTTGCACCTCGACGCCGGGGGGAAAGCCATCGTACTCGATGGCGTGGCGGGCTGGCCGGGCTGCTTCGTCGGGAAACATTTCCAACCAGGGGCGGTTGACCGCGTCCCGGCGGCTCCGGTCCCGCATATAGACCTTCACGGACCCGATGTCGTCCAACGAACCCCCGGCATTCTCCACCAAGGTCTTCATGTTGGCGAAGGCCAGACGGCACTGCTCTTCCAGTCCCGGAGGCGTTTGGCCGGTGGCCGGGTCTATCCCGCCGATGGCGCTGGAAAACAGAAAGTTTCCTACAACCGCCCCCATGGGGATCGGCGCGCCGTGTTGGACGCCTTCCACGTGGATTGATTTCCTCTTGTTGGGCATATTTCCTCCTACCGGGGCGCTGTCCGCGCCTCGAGGCTCATTTGGGTACGTTGAACCGTCAAGGGACACCGGGTACAATCATTCCAGTTACAGAGACCAAGTTTATGGGGAGGAGTTGCAATGGCATTCTTCAGATTGTACACGGGTGATGACGGTCTTTCCCACATGGAAGAGTTGGCGTTGGATTCGACGCCGGACCTGACTACGCTGCACGACTCGAAGCGCATCGTCTTCCGGGCCGCAGAGCCGGGACACTTTAGCGACTGGCACAACGCCCCGCGCCGGCAATACATCATAACCCTCTCCGGCGGCGCGGAAATCGGCCTGCGGGACGGGACCATCCAACGGCTCGGCCCCGGAGACGTTAATCTGGCCGAGGACATTGCCGGCAGCGGCCACACCACGCGGATTGTGGGTGATGCTCCCCGGGTAACCGCCACCGTACATTTGGAAGACTAACGGGTGGAAGACTAACCGGAAAGCGCTTTCGGGCGGTATGACCTGCCTTGGTCACTACCTTATTGGTCCAGGTCTCCCGGCAAAACCGATCGGCAACGAAACGCCTCGGAAGTTCCCGAGGCGTTTCTTGTTGACCGGCAACCCTCGGTGGATACAGAACCACTGCACCGGCGGGGTTCATCCACTGTGGGGTTCATCCACTGTGGGGTTCACTTGTGAACGGTCAGTGCATCGGCGAGAACGCCGCTGGAACGAGAATCTTGTTTTCCTGACGGACCATGGATTCGCGATACGCTCCGCCCGGGGGCCAAACGCCGGCAGCCCGGCTCTCGGCGCGCACCCGGTCCCGCTCCGCCATGCTTTCGTAGGGCCAGATGTGGACCCACTTGTTCAACCCGCCCAGTTCGGTGAACATCCCAGCGGCTAGGGGAGAGTACTCTTCCCTTTGAGGAATGGCATTGCCCCAGCTTTCCACCAAGCCCGGGATTGCGCCCGGGAGGAAGGTGTAGCTGCGCATTTCGTACACGTTGCCCAGGGCCTGGTCCCCGCCCATTGGACGCATGAACGGGGCTGGGATGTAAATCTCCGTTTCCTGGTTAGCGATGAGGTCGGTGCCCCGCATCCGCGACAGGTCCTCGTCCTGGGCCATGGCGTCGCGCACGTTCTGGCGATGCTGTAAATCATCGAAGGGCCAGACATGGACGACCTGGTTCAGCGTGCCGAATTCGGTGTGCCAAAACCCGCCCAATTTGGAATGCTTCTCGCGGAAGGGCAGCCGCTTGGCGAACCGCTCTTCAAACTCCGGGACCGCTCCCGGCTTCAACGTATAGGTCCTCAGTTCATAAATCATGCTTCCTCCCTGTGTGCGCCGCGATTTTGTTGGCCGCCGTTGGGGAAAGTCCAAGGTCTTGACCGGGCCAGTTTACCAACGATTCGGTCTGCGAACAATTGGCAACCGTCCGCTAGTATTACAACGACGGTTGATGGAGGGGCGTGTGGGGAGGCACGAAGGGCGGCTCGACGCTTGGCATGGGAGCGTCTGGCCCGCTCGTTGCATTCTTGCGTCTCCTCCAGCCACCGCAGCAGTTCAGCCGGCCCGAACCGTTCCCGGGGCAGCATCTCCCGCACCACCCGGTAGACCTGCGGTCTCGTGATCCGGGGCATCTTTTTCCCCCCAAGCCTGTTGCAGGCTCAGGAGAAACGCTCCGCCCAGCAGGCATAGGGCCACGTGATGATGCCATCCCGCCCAGGTGCGGGTCTCGTACTCGTCCAGCCCCACGTTGCTCTTCTCCGTCTCGAACTCCGTTTCTATGCGCCACCGGGAGCCACCCACGTAGGCCAGGGTCTCCAGGGGCGTATCCTCCGGATCGTTGGACAGGTAGTAGCGGGGCTCGCTGCCGTCCAGGTTCCGGCGGTAAATGGCCCAGGGGATTTCGCCGGGCTTGCGCCTGCTGGTTGGACGCACCCTCTGCGCGCTGAACCGGCAGCTGCGGGGACCCTGGCTTCCCTCGGCCACCGTAATCTCACGCCAGGCCTCCTCCGGCAATTCATCGCTGCCCTCCTCCATGGTCCGCCGCTGCCCGCCCACCAGCCTGGGCTTGCGGGGGCGCCCGATCCCCCGATGCTCCGGACTGGTCCAGGCTGGCTCCAGCGGCCAGACCGTGGCGCCGCCGGGGACGTCCAGCACCTAGCGCATCCCCAGCGCTGCCAGTCCCTCCCGAAAGGACGGCCACATCCCGAAGGCGTCGTCCCCAGCAACCCATCCGGCCCTCAGATGTCCCCGCTTCAAGGCCCGCTCCACCATCTTCAGCGCCAATTGGGTCTTCGACCGGTAGCCCTGCCTCTCCTCCGGAACCCCCGCCGCCTCACACCGGTCTTGGTCCGAGGTCCAGCTTTCCGGCAGATAAAGCCGTTGGTCCACCAGGGCCCGTCCCAACGGACTGACGCAGGCCAGGAACATTCCGGCCTGGCAGCTGGCCACCTTGCCCAGTCTCCCGGCCCAGTCTCCCGCAGTACTGACGGGCCACTCCCGCCGACTTCCTGCCCTGCTTGGGGAAGTCGCTGCCGTCCAGCGCCCACACCGCCTCCGGGTGTCCCAACCTGGGCGATAAGCACTCCTGCAACCGGCCAATCACCGCGTCATCATCCCAGGGGGATGCAGCGGGAAACCGCTGCATCCCCCTGGCTGACGCCGGAACCGTCTCCGACAGATTCTCGGCGTTGCGCCGCTCCCCGGACTGTACCAGCAGGGCCTGGAGATAATGACGGCTGTGCTCCCGCGCTTCCCTGCGGCCAAACAGCGGAGCGAAGTAAGCGTGAAAATCCTGAAAGGCCCCGTACACCTGCTCGAAAACCGCAGCATCCACTTCCCTGCCTCACTTGCCCAAGCCTTCCTCAACTACCCCGTCATCCTATCATCCCAACCGTCGTTATAATACTAAACTAAAGCCAAAGTGGGATGTACATTCAATTGGCGATGATGATCAGCTGGGTTGCGCCAGTGAATCCCTGTCATCCTGCTTGGAGAATGACCCGGCTCCGTCGTTTGCCCCCCCACCATCTGCGCATTTCACCTTGGCTTTAGTTTAGTACTACAGTCGCACTAAAACTGACTCGGTAATTTCGACCTTAGATCTTGCCCAATTTCGTTAAGGCAAAAGACGTTGCCCGTAGCTGCACGCTGTAGTAATCAAGGCTGACGCATGCCTCAGGAGACCAACTGCAACTGTAGTACTAGGGGGTGTCGTCAAAACGATGAGAGGGTGGTAAATTGGTAGAAACGGGGAGAGTGGGGGAGGTGGGGAGTATGACGGCAGCGCACCGGCGCCACGATATGACCGATGCGGTTTGGGAGCGGCTGAGGCCGCATCTGCCTGGGGGAGAGGGCCAGAGAGGCCGACCGGCCCATGACAACCGGCGGTTTATCGACGCCGTCTGCTGGATTCTGCGCACCGGCGTTCCTTGGCGGGATTTGCCCCCAGACTACGGAGACTGGAAGAACACCCACCGCCGTTTCTGCCGCTGGCGGGACCGGGGCGTGTGGGCCGGGTTGCTGGAGGCGGTGATTGAGGACCCTGATTTTGAATGGCTGATGATTGACGCCAGCTACATCAAGGCCCATCCCCACAGTGCCGGGGTCCGAGGCGGGAGCCAAGCCATTGCCCGCACCAAAGGGGGCTGAACAGCAAGCTGCACCTGGCGGTGGACTCCCACGGAATGCCGGTAAGGCTGGCGGTTACTGGGGGCACGGTGGCCGACTGCTCGTTGGCGCTGCCCCTGATCGAGGGTATAGAAGCGGAGTGTCTGCTGGCGGACAAAGCCTATGACACCAAAGCCTATGACACCAATGAAATCATAGCCACCGCCCGGGAATTGGGAATGAACCCGGTGATACCGCCCAAAAGCAACCGGAGGGAAAAGCGGGACTAGGACCGGGCGCTGTACCAGTTGCGGCACTTGGTGGAGAACGGGTTTTTGGAATTCAAGCAGTGGCGCGGGGTGGCGACCCGTTACGCCAAAAGGACGGCATCATACTTGGCCGCCTGCCAACTCCGGGCAGTGATAATCTGGAGTAAACTCTTTTGACGACACCCCTTAGTATTACAACGACGGTTGGTTTGATAGGATGATCCTCTATCTTGAGAAGACTTGGGCAGGTGAGGCAGGGCAGTGGATGCTGCGGTTTTCGAGCAGGTGTACGGGGCCTTTCAGGATTTTCACGCTTACTTCGCTCCGCTGTTTGGCCGCAGGGAAGCGCGGGACCACAGCCGCCATTATCTCCAGGCCCTGCTGGCACAGTCCGGGGAGCGGCGCAACGCCGAGAATCTGTCGGAGACGGTTCCGGCGTCAGCCAGGGTGATGCAGCGGTTTCCCGCTGCATCACCCTGGGATGATGACGCGGTGATTGGCCGGTTGCAGGAGTGCTTATCGCCCAGGTTGGGACACCCGGAGGCGGTGTGGGCGCTGGACGGCAGCGACTTCCCCAAGCAGGGCAGGAAGTCGGCGGGAGTGGCCCGTCAGTGCTGCGGGAGACTGGGCCGGGAGACTGGGCAAGGTGGCCAGCTGCCAGGCCGGAATGTTCCTGGCCTGCGTCAGTCCGTTGGAGCGGGGATCTCTAAAGAGCGCATCTTCGAAAGTGCCCTCGTCATCCCCTCAGGAAAAAGACCCAAGTCCAACAAAAAATCAGCCAGCCCCAGCAAAAAAGTAAAGAAGCCCACCGGGCGCACGAAGAATACCCTCAAACGCTGCGGAGCAGCAGCACGGAATTCTCCGGGAAGCACCGCTGAGGAGAATGCCGTCCAGCAGGATGGTAAGGGGTACGAACAGCGTAGACGCCAGAACCCAGACAGGGCGGCCTCTCACCGCCGCCAGGAGCAGGAGAGGAGGCAAGAAGCCAAGGAACTGGGCCTCTGCAGGGACTGCCGCCAACCCGCGATACCGGCCCAGATCCGCTGTGAAACCTGTGCCGAAAAGCATAGGGTGGATCGGAGGAAGTGGCAGGCTGAGCGGAAGGACAAAGAAACGGGCACCCCGAGCACGGAAAAGGTATAAAATGGCATGCGACCACCCACCCAATGGAGGGTAACATGCTCCAAAACGAAGGGCCGCCTTGCGGCAAGAACTGCGAAAACGACTGCGAAATCCGAAGTAAGATGATCGCCTTAGAGGGAACCCTAATCGAGCCTCCTGAAGACGGGGCCGCGGAACTAATCCACACCTTCTTCAACTCCTATAAGGAACTCGTCCAAACTTCGGACGACCAAGATCAACCATCTCCACCTGACACAGCACTGTCAGCTCTGTTCGACTTCGTTGTATCAGCCAAATACGTCGAACGTATGTTGGCCAACGAAGGTTGGACCTATTGCTCCGGCGTGGATTCAACCGAAAGCCCGGCATTGTTTTTTCCCTTCGTGAAAACCTGTCCGCGCTGTAGCGTTTTGAGAGGGATCAGGCCGAGAACGCCAGCCAACAAACCCAAATCCGACCCGATCGGACGCATTGCAAACGATACCACCATGCTCATTTTTGCGGAGTTGATGAAGAGGATCGCTCCTGGAGCCAGGATCGCCAAGTCGACAACACAGGTGGGAGACGTAGACCTGGTCATTTACGATCAAGATGTGATGGCTTTGATAGAGACAAAATCGTCGCCCTTGTCGGTATATCCCGTCGAAATCATCCTTCCGAAACCCTTGACTGAGTCGCGTAATGGTGAGGTGATAGATAAGCCCGACCACTCCAACGCCACGGCTGACATTTCAGGGGATCTGTTCTTGTACGTTCCTCACCTAGATCTGCACATACCTTTGGGGGAAAAATCCCAAAAGGGGTGGCCCTACCCCGCCCTTATCCAATTCGTAACAAATAAAGAAAACATAGCAAACATCATCGCGGCCTGGGAGCAACTGTTCGAGTCATATTCAAAAGGTAAAACCCAGGCGACGAAAGACAAAGATTTCCGCCGTTGGATAACCTGCGGATGTGGTGGGCAAGTAGATGATTCCAAGAATGCGCCCGGGCTTGACCGAAGCGACGACATCAAAAAGGGAACCTACCAAGTGCTTAAGTTCGGCACTAACTACAAGGAAAAATGTCCTCGAAACATGATTCGTTCTGTCTTGATGTCCAACTTCATGGCCCTCCATGGATTCGAAGCGTACCTCTCCGAAATGCAAGACGTCATTTGGACGAAAGAAAAATATTTCGTCACCGTGGACGACGCGAACCAATCCGGAACGGGAGTTCTGCAAGCTGACCGCATGTTCAACCTGTACGACGCGGTGATCACTCTCACTCGATCAATCTACCGGGATAAGCACTTGCAGAACATCTCCAACCTCACAGGCACGTTCACCACATGATCACCCAGCCAGCAATCTACGTATTCAAACTGAGGAGCAACATCGTTCTGGAAGGCGATGCGACACTAGCCAAAATGGAGCTACGCGCATTCCTTCCTGACGAACTGCAAAAGGTCACGAACCTCGATGCCCTAGGGAAAATGCACCCCCAGCTAGCTTCGATCCAAGGTATAGGTGGCCTCGGAGTCCACACCCGGTTGGAAGGTGCACAAGGCTTCATCACCGAAGCGCCCTTGGAACTGTTGCTCGACCTCCTAAGACGAGTCTCGTTCATTCAACATATCTACTGCCTAACGGAAAATACGGACCATGCTAAACGCGTCCTAATGGATTATGAGGATCGCGCCGGACCCGTAATGGTACATTCGGCCAGCCCGGACACGATAACTATACAAGCCGTCCCCCACTGTGCTCTCCTCGAACTAAGCGATGCCGCAGTTAAGCACTCGACTAGCCCTGATGACACCAAGAGAAGAGTCAGCAGACTACTAGGTGCTTTGACTGGCACAACCGACCAAAGACCCGATACGAAACTGGCTGAAGTTGCGCTGAGCCGGAAGTCGACAACATCACACTCAGGGCATGACATTCATTATTACAAGGCGAAGTTTTTCCCCCGTCTCGCCCGCGCTCTCATCAACATATGTGAGAGGAACGTGCCCGACGGGCCACATCGAGTAATGGATAATTTCGTCGGGAGTGGTACGACTCTGCTAGAAGCTTCCACACTGGGGATCCCCAGCGTAGGAGTAGACATCGACCCACTGTCGGTTCTGATCTCGAAAGCTAAGCTGGAATCAATAAGACTAGGTAGCGCAGCCGTCAACGTTGAAGTTGAAAGAATCAAAGAATTCTTGACCAATCCCATGACCCGCGGAAACGAGCCACCACCAAGGATAACGTTTCCTGGATGGTTGATGAAGAATCGGAAGATGAGCGACAGCACAGCCGTTGCGCTCGGCCAAGAAATCGCTCGGATTAGATCCGCTATCGACAGTTGTGAAGACCCACAAATGTCCAGGGTCCTCCGCGTTGCTATGTCGGATGCGATAGCGAGAAAGATCAAGATGCGATTCCTAGGCACGGGGGTCGGGAGATTCTCCCTCACGTTCAGCAAGGCCAGCATCACTGACATGTTTTGCAAATCCATGGAGCGATACTCGAACATCACGGCAGTTTCAGAGTGGATGCGGGACCAACTCAACACGAGACCCGCGGAAGCACGGGTGCTAACGGGTGACGCTAGGTTCATGCCAGAAGAGACCGGCACATTTGACATCTTAGTGACCTCACCGCCGTATGTACCCGCATCGAGCGGAAGGGAGAGCTATGCAAAAGCCAGAGCGCCGTCGCTTATCGCCCTTGGCCTAGAGGACGCACGAACCGTGGATGATCTGGTCGACGGTTCAGTGGGATCCATGAGTAGCAACAACGCGGACCTCACCAAACTGACAGCCCGGGAGCGCATGATCGTTAACTGGTTACAAACGGATGAACTTCGGTCGATTAAAGCAAGACCCACAGCTCAATATTTTCTCGATATGCGTCTGTGTTTCGAGGAAATGCGGCGCAGGATGTCACCAGGAGGGATGGCCATAGTCGTTAGTGGCAAGGAAAGCACATTTTATGAGTTTTCCACTCGCCGACCTCTGCTCGTGGTTCATTCCGCAGAACTACTGGCGGATGAAGCTCGGAATGCAGGCTTCGCAGTCGAATCGCTTCACGACATTCAACTCAATAAATCCAATATGAATGCCCGTCCACGTTCACTCGACGACTATTATGAGACCCTAGTCGTCCTCCGAAACCCAGGGGAATGAAGCAGCACCAAGAGGAGGAACGGCGACGGAAAAAAGCCACAAGGATGGAGAACCAACTCCGAATGGAGGGAACTGATGGATGAGAAGCAGGGGAGTTGACCCAAGGCATGCACCGGACGTCTCCGCAGACAGAACAGCTTCACGCAGCTGACGGGGAACGGAACATCAGCATCGGCTGTCAACGCCGACGAAGTCTTGAGCGCGGAGCACCTTCGTAGCAGCATTCACGGTGGGACAGCGCACCTACTTCGGGATCACATACTCCCGAGAGAATGATGCCCCGGTCGGCCCCCGGTGGAGAAGAGAAGGGGCCGGGCGGGCCACAATTCCCGGGGCGGACGGTTCCGACTAGGGACGGCCCGCTCCGCGATCGCAAGATTCAGCTGCAAGTCTGGGGAGGACCGGGCAATCATCGAGTGAATCCACGCGGGATAGACAGCCCCGGCATCAACGACTCGGCCCAAAATCAGGGCTGAGCCAAAGCCTGCCCGCAAAGCCAGGGGCTTCCCCCGCCCAGGACATGGCGGAGGTAGGAGCCAAGGGTCTCGACTAACAACACCCCCTCTGGCCTCCACCGCAGACCCCTCGTCCCGGCCCGTAACCGGGGCAAATCCGGGTCAAACTCCCAATGAGCACCAACACAAAACTACCGGGAAAGGGTTTCAGCCCCTTCTCCGGGAATCTGACGCGATTCTCAGGCACCTCCAACAGGACTCCCCCGGACCAACCATCCCGCCGCCCGCTGACTCAAGTGCCTGTCTCCCCGACGAGGACTCAGGAGTCCGGTGCAGCCGAGGCTCCTTCCTTCACGCCCTGCCGCACCGCACGACGAATGATGAGGTACACCGGACCCAGGACTACCGCCACTGGAACCAAAAACGCGCCGATCTTGCTGGACCCGGACAACATGGACGACCTGGACCGGATCCTGTGGCGGTCCAAGCTTCACCCCTACGACCATCTTGGGTTCTACGACGATGACGACGCCCGCGGTGACGACATCCCGTCCCTACAGCCTAAGGATCCAGGGATTTACTGCCGAGACTACTGGGCCGAACCCCTGGGACCCGGGAACGCCGACCTCCGCAATCACGGCTTTGAGACCCAGTGCCGGAGCCGGCTGGATGAACGCATCACCGGCCGTTACTCCCAACTGGCGGATGCGGCGAACTACGAGGAGGACAACGACCTGGCGTACGAGACCGCCAACCAGTACGTCAGGATCCTCCAGTGGCTGGATATGAGCGGGGACGGAGCTTCTGGAATCCGAGAAACCCCCTTGCATCATCCTCCAGGAGCAGAGCCGGTACCCCTACGCCCACATTGGAGATCGGGTTCCCGACGAGAACTTCATTGCCGACTACCGTAGGGAATGGGACAGCAGGGCGGACCTGGAGTGGCTGGGCATAGTGTCGGCCGCCGGCATGAGCGACAACTCATCGGGCCCCATGGAATGTCTCCTCTACTACCCCCAGGTTTTCTACGGGTACTGGGTGCCCTTCGACCCCGATGCCATGCCAGACTACGGGGAAGAGAGGGAGTGGGACCTCCCCAAGTACGAACCCTCAACAATGCCGATATTCCTCCCCGAGACCGTTGATGCCCGGCGAGTCAGGGCGGGATATCCCCTGGGAAAGACCGGGGAGAGGTACCACCGGTGCAGCGGGCAGAGTGAAGCCGAAGAGGCGGGATACTATTTCGTGGACCACCCCACCGGCGCCTACTGCGAAAGGATCCAGTGACCGCCCGGGAACGTCAACATCCTTCGGCATGAGCCAGCCCGACGGGGACCACGAGCGCCGGGCTTCGAGGAAGTTCCCAGACCCGGGAAACTCCAGCGAGGGAGACTGGGCACCGAGGTCTAAGACCGCGGGATGGCCCGGCCTTATGCGCAGACCGAACAACTAACGGCAGACCCAGCCGCCCCCAGGACACCATTTCCGGCCCTTGCTCATATCAGCCGATCTTGAGACCATCCACCCCCTGAAACGGGGCACACCGCCGCCCTGGAGAACCTCCCGCCGGACAGCCCCTGCCTCGAAATACAGGGGCTGTTCCTCGTCACCCCCCCCCGGCCCGCCGTCCCCCACAGCAACTCCACCAGGAGGCCGGTCATCGAACCCTCCCGGATCCCCAGGTGAAAAACCCCGGGAACCTTCCGGAGGGTATCCTGTGGTATCCTGACTTCAGGACCATCCCACAGTCGCGGAAAGGTTCCGCATGATCCCGGAAGACACCTTCTGGCTCGGACCAACACCAGCGCTCACACATAGGACAAACGAATCTGCAAAAAATCGGATTAAAATCTCTTTTGGCGCATAGCGGGACACCCCTATGAGCAATTCGGATACCCTGCACCCAACCCGAGACTGCATCTCCAACTTGGAGTTCATCTACAACACCAACGGAGGCTACGACCACCACCAAGCGCGGCAGACGACACCAACAGGCGACTGCGTCGTCATAGCCACATCCATAACCACCGGCATATGCTATGCCGAAGCACAGCGCAGGCTGTCCCTGCTGGCCGAAAGCCTTTCAAAATACAGCGATAAACTTGGAGTCCCCGAGGACATCAACAGCAAGAACCCCATGGCTGGAACTCACCTGATCACGTGTAGACTCTTTCTGATCACGCACTGCTTCAGTAAACTCGGCACCAACCAATGCATATGCGACGCCGAGGCACCGCACATCGTTATCGGCAACACCGACAACGGACAGCCCCATGCCGCCGCGGTGCAAAACGGATATGCCTGTGGGACACACGACATAACGGCAAATCCCTTCGAAGTGCTCGAGGTATGGAAATTGGACCGCCAAACGTTCGAAAGGATTAAGCAAGTCATTCCAGAAGCATTCAACAGTCGGAAGGCGGTGAACGCCCGCGTCCGGCAACTGCTCCTGACATCCGATTCGGATTAAACCACAAACCCCTCGACACAAAGGAACCGATTTCCCGAAACTCAAGGATGCCGGAGTCTTCTAACGGGAAACCCTGGGGACTTCTGCCGACACTATAAGCCCAAGATCCTCAGCATGCCCCCGCAATGGCCAAGTTTGGTTAGACTACAGATACCACCACCCCCGAGGAAGCCGGCTCCGCCGGACCGGAATGGAACCAGCGCCGCCGATGATAAAATCAACCAGAGAAGAAGGACCCCAAACGGAGCAACGATGAGCACAGTTACGGGAGAACCCGAGCAAAGTGGGAACGAAACGCGGGGAACTCTCTGGGAAAACCTCAGGCCCCACCGTAGAGTCATGATTATGGCCATAATCATGAGCGGGGTGATTTCCAGTCTGTTCGTCATCATGGCCGTGGAGGCCTGGGTGAACAGTCAACCCACCCTCGTATTCATCTGGGCCATAACCGCGGTCGTCATGTTCACAAGCATGCCCATAGCACTCGCGATGATGCTGAGGACGGTGAGGTAGCATGAATTCTGGACAGGAACCACTCTCGGAAACTGAGAGGCACTGGAACCAGATCTGCCTCACCTCCGTCACGATAGCGACCGCCGTCATGGCTGCGGCGTTTATCATTTCCGGACTGGACGAAGGACGCCCAAACCCCGTGTTCGCGGTCAACATAGCCAAGCTGATATGCGCCGGGGGCACCGGGCTGGAATACATGGTACTTATGCTCCTGAGCGGGAGGGCAATCTTCCCATCAGTCGACAGGCCGACCCAGGAGAGGGAAGCATGGAAACTCGTTCATGCCAGATACACGATCGGCATGCTGTGGGCAATGATATTCACCGTCATACTGATGGTCCTAGCCATAATCGCGATACCACCGGACCTGATGGTGAAACGACCATGAAGCCAGCCCGGAAACCCGAAGCCGCAAGCACGGAAGGCAACAACCCCCTCGGACAGACGGGCCAGACATCCACGCCAAAGGAGATGAACGAACCCAGCGGATAAGAGATCCTCGGAAACCCGGAACTAGCATCGGCGGGAAGTCCCTTGTTTTGGAGCTTCCCGCCTTTTTGTTTCCAGAGCAAAACAACACCGCATGCCGCCGTCCTGAGCCATCCTCAGGATGCCCAGCTTCACGACTTTCTCCAAAGTCTCCGGGCCCAGCCGGATGGTAACCTGACTTCAGGACCATCCCGGCGGGCCCGGATGACAACAGCCCCAGGCAAGAAGACAAAAGTGGACATTTCCGTTCTATATCACCTCCAGACACCGCTGGACGCCATCAAGGGGTCCATAGCCATCACCCGACCCTGCCCAGGCCCGCCGGCTCTTCCACGCAATCGACCGGCAGGTTGACCTCCTGAACCACCTGGTCGACAACCTGATCAACACGGTCAAGACTGAGGCCGATGCAGCCGCCCTGGCCGCCGAGCAGCCCGAACCCTTCGTCCTGGAGGAGCTGACGATCAACTACGCCGAACGCCACGTGACGGTGGCCGGCCGTCCGGTCAGGCTGACCGCGACCGAGTACCGGCTGCTCCAGGAGCTCTCGAACAATGCCGGACGGGTGCTGACCCAGGAGCGGCTGCTCAGGCGGGTCTGGGGCTTTGAATACTCAGAGAACCCCAAGCTTCTGCAGGCCTTCGTCAAGACCCTCCGGCGCAAGCTTGGCGACGACGCCCGGAGTCCCACCTACATTTTCACCGAGCCCCGGGTGGGGTACCGGATGGCCACGCCCTGAAACATTGCCGAATGCCCCGGTCTCCCTGAACGCCCGCGCATTTCCGGACCGCATGGTCCCGGCCCGGCAAAGGGCGAATCCGCCTCCTCCGGAAGGAATTCTTTCCGCCCAAGCGGAAGCGGACGGAGTGACCATCTTCGTCACGTCGTATCCGTGAGCCGGGCCAAGCCCCTCCGAAACTCACCTCTCCGGCAGTCAGACTCCCGCAACAGCTGGGTCCTCCAAGCGGCCCGCCCGCAGAAGCGTTCCTCCATTCCAACCCCGGCATAACCCCAACCGGTTACCCCCGGGCCGCGATTTCCGGCAGGATCCCGCCTAAAACCATCCCAGTACCCGGCCCCCCAGAACCGGCGCCAGCCTCTACACAGCAAAGTCTGGCCAGCAACATCTGACCAGAAGCGCAGGCGCACCGCCGAACCCACCCGCTTCACCCACCAGAATGCCCCGGCACTCCGCAGAAACACCCTCCGCCAGGAGCGCCGGACACCGGCGCTGAGGCAGCACTCGCCTGAAGCCCATTCCTCCCCCGAAGGCCCCTCCCGAAGGGACGCATTTGCACAAACGGGGAGGACCTCTCCCGCGTTATGGTTAAGTCACCATACCCCAAAGGAGGAGAGGAACATGCTGACCCACAGACTCCGCACCATGGGGGCGGCCGCCGCCGTCCTCGCCACCATCATCGCCCTGCTCGCAGTGACGGGCTACCAGGGAGCGGCCGCCCAGGGGCAAGCGCCCCCGGCTCCCCAGAACCCCATGGCCCACCTGATAGCGGGACCGGACCAGGAACCCCAGGTCAGGGTGAGCTGGGACGCCCCCGCCGAAGGGACAGCAATCAGCCACACCGTCAGCCGGAACGACGGGCAGAGCTTCGCCGTTCCCGGCGGGGCGACCACCTACGGGGACCGGGCCATCGCCCCCGGCGCAGCCTACTCCTACACCGTGACAGCCGAGAACGATGACGGCTCAAGCCCCGCATCGGCTCCGGCAACAGCCCAGGTGCCGCCGGCGCCATCCGCGCCCGGCAGCCTCGCCGGAGCCGTGGCGGAACCCCAAGCCGCCGACGAAACCGCCACCGTCACCCTGACCTGGCTGGCATCCACAGTGCCAGCCCCCGACCGGTGCGACACGGCCCACCCGCTGACCGGATACACCATCGTCCGCTCCGGCGGCGACCAGGAAACCGAACTCGGGACCGCCGACGCCGGCGCCACATCCTTCACCGACAGCGCCGCCGCCTTCAGCACGGACTACACCTACCGGGTCACGGCCCAGAACGCCATCGGCGCCAGCCCAGCCTCCGAAACCCCGGTAAACGTATTCTCGCAACCCGTGCTCCCACCCACGGGGCTCACCGCCTCCATCGCCGACACCTTCGACGGCAGCATCTCGCTGTCGTGGACCGCGCCAGCCGAGGGAGCGGACATCGAGTTCTACTCGGTACACCGGTACCTCGGGTCCGACCCCTACGAGGGGACCGACATACCCGTCACCCTGATGGTGACGGCCCCCGAGACCTCCGTGGTGGACGACACCGCAGAGGCCGGAGTCACCTACTCGTACCTGGTCATAGCCCAGAGCGCGTTCAACGTCAGCCTGCCGTCCAACGTCGCTGTCATCGAAGCGCCCGCCCCGGCATCCGGCCTCACGGCCACGGCCGCCGCCGGCGCGATTGACCTCGCCTGGAACGCCCCCGCGGCGGGAACGCCGGGCGCCTACCGAGTGGAACGTCAGCCGCTGAACGGCGAATGGACGAACATCGCCGACACCACGGCGAGCAGCCATTCCGACAACACGGTGCAGCCCAACGCGGCCCACCGCTACCGGGTGCAGCACCGCAACCAGCACGGCGGTTCCACCTGGGCCGAATCCAGCGAGGTCATGCTGCTGGCCGTGCCGGGCAAACCGGCTGGCCTGACGGCCACCACCGGCAACGACAACGTCATCGTCTGGACTGCCCCCGACAGCCCCTTCATCGACGGCTACCAGGTCCGGCATCGCACCGGCGATGCGGACTGGCACATCCTCGCGGAGGAAGTAATCGACACCGGCTACACCCACCGGGACGCGGCCCCCGACATCACCCACCACTACGGCGTGCGGGCCTACAACCAGGCCGGGGACGGTCCCTGGTCGGAAACCGCCTCCACCGGACGCATCACGCCGGCAGGAGTCCCGCAGAGCGTATCCATCCACCTGGACGGACAGGACATCGTGATGTCCTGGGAACGCCCCGGCACGGTCCACATCAGCGGCTACACTGTGCGCCAACAGGCCGGCGACGCTCCGTACATCGAGAGCGAACGTCTCCCCGAAGGACAGACCAGCTTCCGCATGACCGGCGTGGCCGGCGACACAATCTACCGGGTCTCCGTCCGAGCCCACAACGATGCCGGCGACAGCTCCTGGTCCGGCGAGCTCGAGATCATGCGCCGGCTCGCGCCATCCACGCCAACCGACGCCTCAGTCAGCGTCGGAGAGGCCGACATCGTCCTCTCCTGGAGCGCCCCGGAAATCGGGGCCCCCGACGGGTACCACGTCGAGCACGGCGAGCTTGACTCCGACGAACGGGCAACCGAGGAACTGCCCGCCACGCAGACCTCCTTCACCCACTCCGGCAACATTGAGGGCGTGACCTACCGGTACCGCGTTCGGGCTCACAACGCCGCCGGGGAGAGCCCGTGGTCGGAGACCCTCACCGCCAGCCGCACGCTGGCCCCGCCGGAGCCCACCGGCCTCATGACCGAGGTGAGCGGCTCCCTCATCACCCTGTCCTGGACCGCCCCCACCACCGGCATCGTGGACTCCTACGAGGTCGAGTACGGCGTCCTGGACTCGGGCGAGACCAGCACGTCCACCATTGACGCCGACGAGACCGGCTTCGAGCACATCGGAGCGCAGGGCGACGTCACCCACCGGTACCGGGTCCGCTCGGTCAACTCGGCTGGAGCCAGCCCCTGGGCCGGGCCCGTGGAAGCCATCTGGATAATGCCGCCCGGCGTGCCCACCAACGTCAACGCCGACACCGACGGCGACGACATCCTGGTGAGCTGGAACCGGCCCGACAGCGTGTTCCTCGACGAGTATCACCTCGAACACCGCCAATACAACACCCAGGACTGGACCCGCACCGTCGTCGCGGCGGACCAGACCAGCCACCGCCACGTGGGCCCGACCAAAGGAGTCACCTACGAGTACCGGGTCAGGACGGTCAATGCCGGCGGCGTCAGCGAATGGTCACAGACAGTCTCCGCCGTGCAGTACGACACCGCCGCACCGCCGGCCCAGTTCATCTACACCCCCATCGGAACCAACCGGATACTGGTCAAGTGGACCGCGTCGCCCACACCGGACATCCAGCGCTACCAGCTCCGCCACAACGTGGACGGCGGCGACTGGACCGAGGTCAACGTCCCGAAGCGGAAACCCTACCACTTCGCCAACTGGACCACGGAACAGGGGTACCTCGAGTTCCAGATCCGCTCCCGCAAGGACGGGCAGTACGGCGACTGGTCGCCGGTCTCACGGGCCTACGTCGCCGTTCCGGACGCCGTGACGTCCCTCACCGCCAACCTTGAGAGCAGCAGCGGAGTCCGCCTGCACTGGGAACACCCCGCCAGCGGTATCCCGCACACCTACCGGGTCCAGAGGCTCCAGGGCGACGGCAGCTACGCCGACATCGGCGTGACCGCCGCCGGCAGCCGGACCACCAGGAGTTTCCTGGACGCATCCGGCGCCACCAGCGCCTACCGGGTGGTGGCCGTCAACCACGCCGGGCTCAGGGGAGAACACCCAGAGAGCGCCAATGCCACCGCGACCGTCCCCGAGACAGTCCACGTCTGGCCCGACATGCCCCGGAACCTGACGATCATGATGCTCGACCCGGGCACCGTCAGGCTGACCTGGTATGTGCCCGCAGAACGCGCCAACGACGTGGACGCTTACCGCATCTACCGAAAACGGGCCGACGACAACCGCGGACTGGGCGCCTCCTATCAGCGCCACGTCCTGGTCGCCCTCACCGGCAACGCCAACACGCACCACATCGACCACACCGCGCAACCCGGCGTGACCTACGAGTACGGCGTCGCCGCCTACTGGGACGGCGCCTATCACCCGCTGGGCCAGATCTCCAACCGGGCCTACGCCCGGCCCTGGGAATAACCGGACCGGACAGAACGGGATCCCGTCATCCCGGCGGGATCCCCACCCATCACGGAGGCCGGACACGCCATGCGCACGCCGGATACGCCAATGGCCAAGAGCCACGCCTACCTGAACCGCTGGCCCAGGGCGGCGGCCACGCTGATCGACTTCGCCATATACCTGGGCCTGGTGATCGTCATCGCCACGGTCAGCGTGGCCACCCAACGGGAGTTCGACCAATCGGCCGTGCAGGTACTGCTCCAGGCAGTCGCCGTGACCTATCACGCCGTCACCATCCACCGCTACGGCGGCACCCCCGGGCACCGGGCCGTCCACGCCAACATCGTCAACCACCGCACCGGGGAGAGACTCAGCATTGGGAGATCGACGGCACGGGCACTCCTGGGAATCCTCGACATTCTCTTCGTGCCATTCTGCATCAACGCCGCCCTCGTCATGACCAGGCCCGACCGCCGGCACATCTACGACCTGATCACCGGCACTGTCATGGTCAGCCAACCGGAGACCGACGCGCGGAACGCGCCAACGGCCATGAACGAAGGCGCCAGCCCCGGAGTAAAGACCCCGCCCACGCCGCGGTACGAACACCACCGCGCCGGCCGGCAGCCAACGGAGAGGACCATGAGGCACATCAGAAACATCCACATAGGACCATCCCGGCAACAATTCGCTCAGAGCCGTTTCAAGAAAAACTCACCGAGGTGACGTTATGAACCCAAACACTCCACGACCACGATCAATCCGAGGCCTGACCCTCCCCATCGTCATCGTCGCCCTGGCCGCCATCATCGCAACGGCCATCGCGCTGACGCCGGCCCAACCCGCGCTTGCTGCGCCGTTGAGAGCGTCAACGCTGACCGTCGGCGACCTCGGCGGCAACGAGCTTGGCTACGACGGCGCCAAGGGCAGCCTTGCTGATGCGACCTTCGTGTACCAGCACAGGCCGTACACCCTCCAGAACATCCGCTGGGACTCGACCAACAACACGCTCCAGGTCACCGTCGCTCCCGCGTTGGAGGACCAGCACCGCAATAAGCTGGTACTCCACGTCGATGACCACCTGCTGGGTTTCGAGGACGCCACCATATCCAGCGCCGGCGCCCACCAATGGGACGTTGACCTGGACTGGACCGCCGCGGACCAGGTGCGGCTGCGGGCGAGTTCTCCGATTGGCGGAGTGATGACCGTCAATACCGGCAACGTTACGCCAGGGGGAGGGTCACCGGCCTACGGCTACGTCAAGAGCGCCGACCTCACTCGTCCCTACAACAAGGGCGGCAGCATGTCGCCGAAGTCCTTCGAGTACAGCCGCTACGATGATCACGAAATCGAGGCCATCCTGCGCGACACCGAACACAGGCCCAACCGCCTCATCGTCTTCCTCTCCTGGGAGCTCAACCAAGCAAAACGCAATAAAACCGCTCTGAGAGTGGACGACGAGATGTACTACTTCGCGGACTCGGCCAGCGCACCGGAAATCGACCCGGGCCTCATATACCACCTACCCCGCAAGTGGGACGCGCCGGACCTGGACTGGGTCGCCGGCGAAACCCACCAGGTCACCCCCAGCCTGCTGTCCCACTGGGGCACCGCGCCGGCCGAGGTCAGGATAACCAACCCGTCGGCTGGACCCTGGAGCACGTTCCACAGGATCGGCACACCGATTGACGTCAGGGTCACCTTCAGCGGACCCGTCAATGTGGACGCCGACAACCAGCCGACCATCAAGCTCGCCCTCGACACCGGGACCAGGAAGATGACCTACCAGGGCGGCTCCGGGACCAAGCACCTCAATTTCCGCTACACCGTCCAGCCGGGCGACGAAGACGAGAGCGGCGTCGTAATCCCGGCCAACACCCTGACCGGAGGAATCACCGCCGCCTCCGGGTCCATCATCCTGAGCCACCCGGAGGTGCCCCAGGATTTCGGTCAGATGGTCGACGGCGTACTGCCCTCCGTGCAGTCCGCCACCGTCAAGCATAACGACCTCAGGCTCGATTTCAACGAGGCGATGTACCCCCACGTGGAGACCGGGCCGTCGTCATTCGTCGTAACCAGCGATGGTCAGGAAGTTGGAGTCACCCGGACGGACGTAAACGGCCGGTACGCCGTCCTGAGCCTGTCCAGGAAAGTGGGACACAACAGCCACGTCACACTGACCTACACGCCGGGCCCGGGCCCAAATCCCGTCCTTGAGGACTGGCCCGGCAACAATATGCCCGGATTCAGCAACCTGACCGTCACCAACAACACGCCGCCGCCCTTCGAGGTCTGGCTGCCGGCTTCCGCCCACACGTCCTCCAGCCACACCGGCCCCGACGACCTGCCGCAGGCGGTGTTCGACTTCAGCCGCGAGGCAGCGCCCTTCACCAGGTACAGCGCCTCCCTCAGCGTGACCAACGGAACCGTATCCGGTATCCAGAGGCACGAAGAACCCGGCATGGACAACCCGTGGCTGGCGTTCATCGTCCCCGACGGCGACGAAGACGTGTACTTCACCCTGGTGCCGAAGCCGTGCGACAGCGGCGGAATCTGCGCCCCCGACGGCGCCCGGCTGGAGAAGAGCCCCGGCATCCACGTCATCGCCGGACCCGGCCGGCAGAACCCACCCCAGCAGGGCGACCTGATCGCAGTCTTCGAGGACGCCCCGGCCCACCACGACGGGGACAGTTCCTTCACCTTCCGGGTTCGCTTCAACTACGCTGTCAGCACCGGCCTGGCCACCCTGCGCGACGACGCCATGGACATCACCAACGCGTCGCCCGAGCACGCCGTCCGGGTCGACGGCAGAAGCGACCTCTGGCAGGTCACCGTCGAGCCCCAGGGCAACCGCGATGTGACCATCGTCCTGCCTCCCACCGAAGCCTGCGGCCACATGGGCGCCGTTTGCGCCGACGACGGCAAGGTCCTGTCCAACCGCTCGGAACTGCACATCCCACGGGCGTCCAACACGGAGCCCACCGAGCCGCCCCCGCATCCCAACAACCTCACCGCCCACGTGGACGAGAACCGCGGCGTGGTCCTGTCCTGGCAGGCTCCGGACGACGACTCGGTCACCGGCTACCGGATACTCAGGCGCCGCCCGTCCATGGGTGAACAAACCCTGGAAATCCTGGTGGCCGACACCGGCAGCATCGCCACCACCCACACCGACCAGTCCGCAACCCACGGCGTGAAACATGCCTACCGGGTCAGGGCCATCAACGACGCCGGCGTGGGTCCCCGATCCAACTACGTCAACGCGACGCCGTAGCGGAAGCGGGCAGGCTGACCGCCATCTCCACCCGTCCCGGGACGGCCGGCATCAGGGGTAACACTCTCCCCCTGGAGCGGTCCAACCCGGGACGGGACCAGGCCAAGGGTCCCCATGGGCCCGGGGGCCGGTCTCCACGCCGTGCTAACCGCGCAGGCGATGGGGGCGGCTGTGGAAGCAAGGGGTCATACCCCGGACCTGGACCCATCGCCCCACGCGACCTGGGCATCCCGAGTACCGGGAAGCACGGAAAGGCCCCTCCTCCGGGAACCTCGGGGGATCCCCGCGACCCTCCCCAAGGAACATGCCGAACAAAAAAAGAGGTGTTGAAATGCAGCCGGACCAGAACCAGGAAACCAGGCGGGCCGCCTACGGCCTCACAACCGGCCCATCCCAGAAGCAGGATGGACAATGCCTCCGGAGATAAAGCGGAACGCGTCAGAGACCGAGAGCGGCCGCGCCAGTATTCGCAGTACACAATAGACACGAAAAACTCAGGCATTCTTGGGCGGTCAATCTGAAAGCCACCAAGCAAGGTCAGTCTGACGGCCTCGGCTCCCGCCCCTCCCCCAACCGGTACCCGACCCTCGGCTCATTGAAGATGTAGGTGGGATTCTCCGCGTCTTCACCCAGCTTGTCCCGGAGGTTCTTCACGATGGTCCGCACCGGCCCGGAACCGCCGGCGTGCGCCGGACCCCAGACCCGCAGCAGCAGATCGGCGTGGGTCACCACCCATCCGGCGTTGGCCGCAAGCTCGGCCAGCACCCGGTACTCCATGCCGGTCAGCCGGACCGGACGGCCCGCCATTGAGACCCTCCGCTCGGCGAAGTTCACCGTCAGGTCCCCCAGCACGCAGGGCTCCGACGGCGCCGGCCTCTCCACCGGGGCCCGCCGCCGCAGCACCGTCTGAATCCTGGCCACCAGCTCCGTGGGCGAGAAGGGCTTGACGATGTAGTCGTCGGCCCCGGCCTCCAGCGCCCGGGCGATCACCTGGTCCCGGCCGTAGGCGGACAGGAAGATCACCGGCACCTCGGCCAGCTCGGGGACGCTCTCCATCAGCTCCACGCCGTCGGTCCCCGGCAGCATCAGGTCCAGCAGCACCAGGTGAGGTTTCTCCTCCCTGATGAGGCGGCCCACCGCCTCCGGGTCGCCGGTCACCTGGGGCACGTAGCCCGCCTCCGAGAGCACGTCCCGCACGTACCTGAGGGTCTGCGGATCGTCGTCCACCGTGAGGACGCGCACCTCCTGCGCCGCCCTTCCTCCGGAGCGGGACGCGGGCCGCGCCGGCAGGGCCGTCTCCGCCGCCGGGAGGGTGAAGGCGAACCTGGACCCCAGGCCCAGCCCATCGCTCTCGGCCCAGATACGGCCCCCATGGGCCTCCACTATGCCCTTGCAGATGGCCAGGCCCAGGCCCGAACCTACGGTTCCCCTCGCCGGGCCCTCCGCCCCCGGACGGGAGAACCTGCGGAACAGGTGCGGCAGCCGCTCGGCGGCTATGCCCGCCCCGTCGTCGGAAACGGAAATCTCCACCTGGACGCCGCTCGGCGCCGCCTCCACCCGGATGGGGTACCCCGCCGGAGAGTGCCGGGCCGCGTTGGACAGCAGGTTGCCCAGAACCTGCACGATGCGCCGCCGGTCGGCCATCACCCAGGGCAGGTCCGGCGGCAGGTCGAGCCGGATGTCGTGCCGGCTGCCGCCGCTCAGGAAGGTGTTCCTGGCCCGGTCCACCAGGACCGCCACGTCTGAAGATTCGAGGGAGATTGACAGGGTTCCGGCGTCGATGCGGGCCACGTCCAGCAGGTCGGTGATGAGGCCCTGCATCTGGTCGGCCTGCTCCCGTATGATGCGGTGGAACTGGCGCATCTCAGCCGGGTCCAGGCTGTCCTGGGCGTCCATCAGCGTGTCCGCAGAGCCCCTGATGGAGGTCAGCGGCGCCCGCAGTTCGTGGCTCACCATCCCCAGGAACTCGGCCCGCAGCCGCTCCAACTCCTCCAAAGACGTCATGTCCTGCATGGTAACGATTACGGACTCGACGACGCCGTCCTCCGTTGGAATGGGCGTAGCGTTGATGATGGTGGTGATTCTGCGCCCGTCCGGGACCTGTATGACGATCTCCTCGGCCCGAATAGTTTCCCCGGTGCTGAGCGCCTGGGCCAGGGGGAAATCCCGCAGGGAAATCTCCCGCCCATCGGCTCGCCGGACGGTCAGCGTCGCCAGCAGATCCTCTGCCAGTTGGTCGGGGTTGCGCAGGCCGTCGACGATCCGTCTCGCCTCCCGGTTGAGCGATACCGGCGCTCCAGTCCTGGCGTCGAAGACGACTACTCCCACCGGCGAGGTGTTGACCAGGGTCTCCAGGTCGGCCCTGGCCCGCTGCTCCTCCCGGTACCGGCGGGCGTTGGCGATGGCCATCGCCGCCTGGGAGGCGAACATCAGCAGCGTGTCCTCATCCTCCTGGGTGAACTCCAGGCCGCCCTCCTTGTCCGATAGATAGAGGTTGCCGGCGTGCTCGCCCTGGTGACGGATGGGCGCACCGAGAAAGGTGCCCACCGGACCCAACGGCGGGTCGATTGCGGGAAGGCCCGCCGACGTGGTGTGGCCGGAGAAGTCCGCCAGCCTGAGCGGTCCGGGAATCATGCTCAGGTAGGCGAAGAACTCCGGGCCCCCTGGCAGCTCCAAGAACTGCTGGTGCTCCTCCGGCGTCAGGCCGGAGGTGATGAAGTCCTGCAACTGCCCCTGCCCATCCAGGGCGGTGATCCCGCCCATCCTCGCTCCGGTCAGGGAGCGCGCCCCGTCCACGACCCCCTGGAGCACGATGTCCAGGTCCAGGTCCTCGGTGATGCGGATGCTGGCCTCGCTGAGCCGGGAGAGGCGCTCCCGCAGGGCCTGATTTTCGTTAAGCAGATCATCGGGATTCTGCAACTTCTCACCCCCGTTTAATTGCCTTAGGCCCCTGGCGCCCGTAGTGAGACCCGGGCTGGACGGGTGGCGGGATTTAGGCCGTGCCCAGCGTTTCCAGGAACCAATTTTCTCCGAACGCAAAACTCTACGCTGATTATACGCTTACAAATCTTGTAAATCACACCTGCTACACGGCAGTTGGAGTAAAGTAGAGAAACTCAGTAGCTCTACGCTGATAGAGGTAAGGACGCTTGGCTTTCGAGAGGCCAACATACGCGCTGAATAAAGCGGACCGCCCGGCTGCTGCCGGGTGGGCGCGTCCGCCTGCAAGTTTACCCCCCCCTGACACCGACAGGGGTATGTATTTGGTGTTTCCCGCTTCGGGACGATAGATTTCTTCGGGTTGGGCGGCGGGCCAGGATGTGGGTCAGGAAGCAACAATACCCCTGTCAACCCATCTGTTTAGTACCGAAAAGGCGCCAGAAAGCCATTTGCCTTCCAAGTCCACAAATTTATACATACCCTTGTCAGCCCCCCCTGACAGGGGTAGGTAACGGCTGAATTTAGGTATAAAACCTTGGAATTTGCAGGAGTCGAGCACAGGCTCCCCCGGTCCTTGAGAGCGCGCCAAAGCCGAGTTTTCAGGTTTGAAAATCATAGACTGAGCCACCATCTGAAATGAGGGTGATCAACATGACGAAAAAATACCTACCCCTGTCAGCCCCCCCTGACAGGGGTAGGTATGAGGTGTTTCCCGCTTCGGGACGATAGATTTCTTCGGGTTAGGCGGCGGGCCAGGATGTGGGTCAGGAAGCAACAATACCCCTGTCAACCCGTCTGTTTAGTACCGAAAAGGCGCCAGAAAGCCATTTGCCTTCCAAGTCCACAAATTTATACATACCCTTGTCAGCCCCCCCCCCCCCGACTTTTCCTCGCCCGGCCATAGCCGGGACCTTCCTTTTCTTTCTTACCAACCCTCCGCGTCGCCGTACGCGGGGTCTTCACCTGTCCGCCAGTCTCGCCCACCCACGGCCGTCGCCCCATGCGGTCCATAGGGGAATACCGGTGCGCGCCACGACTCCCGCACCGGCGTTGGCCGACGCCCGTGATTTCCACTCATGGATACCCGGCTGCGGCTATGCCCGCCGGGTTGTTTCACATTCAAAGGAGGAACCTCGATGACACTGACCGGTAAATTCAGACTCACCATCCTGTTTGCTGCCGTGGCCGCGGTGGCGGCGTTGTCCGCCTTGTTGCTTTCCCTCAATGGAGCGCCTGCCCAGGCCCAGGACGGCTCGGTACCGGCCCAACCCACGGGACTGTCCACCGAGGCGTCCCACGACCGCGTTGACCTTACCTGGGACGACCCCAACGACGACAGCATCACCCACTACCAGGTGCTGCGGCGGGACCGCGACATCCACGACACCGGCGAGTTCCTGACCATCGAGTCCGACACCGGCTCGGCGGCGACGAGCTACACCGACGACACCGTGGAGCCGGAGAAGCGCTACGTGTACCGGGTCGTGGCGGTGAACGATAACGGCGTCAGCCAGTGGTCCAAGTTCGCCCGGGCCGACACCCCGGCGGCTCCCACGCCTACGCCGGAACCAACACCGGCTCCCACCCCAGAACCTACGCCGGAACCAACACCGGCTCCCACCCCAGAACCTACGCCGGAACCAACTCCCGCTCCGACACCGGAACCTACGCCGGAACCAACTCCTGCTGCGACACCGGAACCTACGCCAGAACCCACACCGGAGCCGAACACACCGGCCACCGGCCAGCCCACCATCAGCGGCACTGTCCAGGTGGGCGAGACGCTGACGGCGGACACCTCCGGCATTGCAGACGCCGACGGGCTGGGGAACGCCGTCTTCGAATACCAGTGGATCGCCGACGACACGGAGGTCGCGGGCGCGACCAGTCCCACCTACACCCCGGTAGACGCAGACGTTGGCAAGACCATCAAGGTCAGGGTGTCCTTCGCCGACGGCAAGAATAACCAGGAGGCGCTGACCAGTGAGCCGACGGCGTCGGTGGCGCCGGGATCGGGGCCGCTGGTCGGGTTCACCGTGGTGGACGCCTCCGACCAGACGGTGGTCGAGATCCTCACCGACGGGGGCGCTTTGGTCCTGGACGACCCGGACAACGGCAGCTACGGCATTCGGGGCGACGTGGAGACCGATGCGGAAATAGGCAGCGTGCGCCTGCAACTCACCGGAGCCAAGGACGTTGACAAGACGGAAAACCTCGCGCCCTACTCCCTGTACGGGGACAGTGACGGCAACCTGAGCGGCGAGTCGCTGCCCGTCGGCGAGTACACCCTGACGGCCACGGCCTACGCCGAGCGGGGCTTGGGCGGGAACGTCCTGGGGACGCTGCGAGTGTCCTTCGGGGTGACCGGACCCGCCGAAGATGACCAGAACAGCCCGGCCACCGGCCAGCCCACCATCAGCGGCACTGTCCAGGTGGGCAAGACGCTGACGGCGGACACCTCCGGCATTGCAGACGCCGACGGGCTGGGGAACGCCGTCTTCGAATACCAGTGGATCGCCGACGACACGGAGGCGCGGGCGCGACCAGTCCCACCTACACCCCGGTAGACGCCGATGTTGACAAGGCCATCAAGGTGCGGGTGGGCTTCACCGACGGCGGGGGCAACCCCGAGTCGCTGACCAGCCCGGCGACGGCCCCCGTCGCCCCGGCTGCGGACGACACGGAATACTCCTGTCCCATCGTGTCGGCAACGCTGACCGTGGGCCGGGTCGGAGATAACTACGGATACCAGAGCTTCTTGAATCCACAGGCAGGGTCGCTCGTCCCGAACTCCTTCGTTCTGGACGGCGTTACCTACACCGTTGGCAGCATCGAGACGGCGGCGGGCTACCTCACGGCTTTCGGCGTGGACCGGAAGCTGCCGGTAGGCTTCACGCTTGAGCTGGACGGGGCGCAATTCGAATCAAGCGACGCATCCCTCGGGTCTTACACCTACGGCCACGTCTACACCTGGCTGGGTAGGGGGATGGACTGGGACGTGGGGGAGGAGGTCGCCGTAAGCCTGATTCTGCGGGAGCGGGTGGAGAACACGCCCCAGACGGGCGGACCCGCCATCTGCGGAACGGCCCAGGTCGGACAAACGCTGACGGCGGACACGGCGGGCGTATCCGACGACGACGGGCTGGGAAGCGGCGTATTCGAATACCAGTGGGTACGGAGCGACGGGACGACCGACACGGACATTGCGGGCGCGACGGGGGCAACCTACACCCTGGTGGCGGCCGACGAGGGCAAGACCGTCAAGGTGCGCGTGTCCTTCACCGACGGCGGGGGCAACCCCGAGTCGCTGACCAGCGCCGCCACGCCGCCGGTCACGGCGCGTCCCAACTCTCCCGCCAAGGGCGCACCCACCATCAGCGGCACGGCCCAGGCCTTACGGACGCTGACGGCGCACACGTCGGGCATATCCGACGCCGACGGGCTGGCCGGGGCAACCTTCACCTACCAGTGGGTCGCCAACCACGGGGCGACCGACACGGACATTGCGGGCGCGGCGGACTCCACATATACCCTGGTCGATGCCGACGAGGGCAAGATCATTAGGCTGCGAGTGTCCTTCACCGACGACGGGGGCAACTCCGAATCGCTGACCAGCGCGGCCACCGCCACCGTCATTGATGCTCTGGCCCCGGCCAACCTGAGCGCCGAGCAGCAGGACGATGGGGTCTCCCTCAGTTGGTCCGGGCCGGTGGATGGCACCGAGCCCGTAACCGGATACGAGATCAGACGCACCCTGGAGCACACCAGCGATGGAATAATGCGCGCGGTGCTACTCACCATCGACGGGACGGAGACGCAATGGCTGGATGCGTTGGCCGGCGAGTCCGGCATCTACACCTACCGGGTGACGGCGCGGCGCGGCGATGGGCCGTCCGCAGAGAGCAGGGTTCAGATCGTCATCGGGAGCATATCCTCCGCTGACCCGGTCACTGGCGCGCAAAAGGCCGAGGTATCCGTCTGCACCCGCACCCCGCAGGTGCGCGATGCCATCCTCGCCGCCGTCAGTGGCGTGTCGGATTGCGAAGACATTACCGATGAACACTTAGACGGCATCAGGACGCTCGACCTGAGCGGGCAGGGCATCACCGCGTTGCAGGCGAGGGACTTCGACGGGCTGATATGGGTGAGGTCCGTCGACCTGTCCGACAACTTACTGACCGACTTGCCGAATGATGGGGGGCTCGGCGGGCTGTCCACCTGGCGGCTCTGGATATGCGGCGTTGACTATGAAATACATAGCAGTTATCCATGCAACTCCGACGGCACCTACGACTCAGGCGGCTCTAATGGTATACCCGTACGGGTCTATGGCGGCCATTCCTGGCTGACGAAATTGGACCTGTCAAACAACCAGCTCTCGAGCCTGCCGGTGGGAGTTTTCTCCGGGTTTTATCAATTGGGGCGCCTGGACCTGTCCGGCAACTCGTTGACCGACCTGGACGAAGAATTTTTCCGCTCCCCCTCCGCGACTCTCCCCCTGGGCTCGCTGGACCTGTCCGACAACTCGTTGGCCAGCCTGCCGGATGAATTTTGGTTCGAAACTCGCAACCTGGTGAGCCTGGACCTGTCCGGCAACGACCTGACGAACCTGAGGGACGGCACGTTCCGTTACATGGTGGTCTATCGCGAAGGCACTCTGAAGACGCTGGACCTGTCCGATAACGGCCTGGTCCATGCGCCGCGCGAACTGTGGGATGACAACTGCGACCCCAGGGTGGTGAATCTGACCCTGTCGCCCGGCAACCCCGACCTGCCGGCCTGCGGCGAATTGCCCGCCAATAAAAAGGTGGTATATAGCGCCACCATGACGGTGGGGCGTCACTCGTTAGCTACGCAAGTGACCGGCTGGGCCGGCAACCCGTCTTCCGTAATAAACGATGCCCTCACTGACGCTGATTTCTTGTATGAGAATGAAACGTACGAATTCGTCCTCATCATAACCAGCACCAGCGGAAATGGCACTCTCACGATAGATTTTGACTCCACAAACAACGGTAGCATCTCGGACGCGGCCGTCCGTAGTGTTATGGCGCTCCACGTCGACGGCACGGCATTCGCCCTGGGGGATGCAACCTATAGCCTACTGAGCTCTGGCAAACACCGTCTGGTCTGGTCAGACATTGGCTTCGTCTGGGGCGACGGCGACACCGTGCAGTTGCAGATAAGGGTGACCCGGTAAGGAAGCGGCGTGCCGGTGAAGCGGGTGCGACCACGGGGCCTGAAGACGCAAAAAGGCCGGCACACATGGAGCGGTAGAGGGAGCCGTCGCCAATAGCTTCGGCGCCCTCTACGCCGGCAGGCCTGCATGGGTCCCCAAGTTTCCAGCTGCGGGTTGCCGAACCCCGCCGGGAAGGAGTAGGCGAAATGACGCGCAGGCGCATCTCGCCGAAGGTGTACCTCAACCCCGCTTCTGTGCGGGAACTGCTCGACCAGCGCAACACATCCCAGAACAAACTGGCACTCCTGAGCGGAGTTGCCACGGGAAACCTTAAAGCCAACATACATGGATGACTCATGGGAGGACACTTACCTCCCCTGATTTCAGGTTTCCTCGACGCTCCGGGGACAGTCAGGGAATTGGCGCTCGTGCACCGCACCGCGGTCAGCTTGGCCGTTTCCAGCTTGAGAATCTTTCAATTGTCCTCGGGAAGGACCGGCTGGATGCCGCGACAGCACACCCGCCACAGCAGAATGGTCTACGTGTTCCCCGACGACTTCCCGCAGCGGCTGGAGCGGTTCAAGGAGGAGTCCGGCCTGTCGTGGGCGGAGTTGGCCCGCCGCCTGGGAACGTCCACCCTCAACCTGAGACGCTGGAAGGACAAGGGGGTGCGGCCCAACTGGCAACACCTGGTGGCGCTGCTGGAGCTGGCCGAAGAGTTGGGCCTAGGTCACCTGTTCACTGCGTGGACAGTCCGGGAAGAAACGCGGCGTGAGATACCCGCCCCAGCGGTCCCAAGCCAGCACCGCAGCCCCAGCAGGAAAGCCGCCGGCCGGCCAGGCCGCTGAGATCGGCGGGGCCGAAACGCCAAAAAGCCCCCACAAACGGGCGATCCACCGGAGACCGGAGCGTCCCTGGTCTTCATGGCCGGTAGCAAAAAGGCTCCGTTCCCCCTTTCACCCCTGGTTCCCACCCATGCCAGCAGCGCGCCGACTGACCAACCGGCGTTGCTTTTACGGAACTGCTGCACCATCATAATAAATGCGGCATGGTTCGCATCAGTCCCCTGACGGGAGTGAGTGCAGCCCACCCAGGCGGAGAGAAGCGGCCAGGGGACGGACCGGCGTGTCGCCGGGGCTGAGCTCCCGCTGGTAGGGACAGATTGACGTCCGTGCCACGAGCCGGATCTGCCCACACCTGACAACCTTGTCCGCGGGTTCCGTTTGCTACTGCTGGAACAGGCTCGTTACCACTGGAGGAAAGGGAGTGGCCATGTACCAGACGCACATCAAGGAGTTGATGCTGTCACCCCGGACGTACAACTGCCTGATGAGCGCCCGGATTCACACGGTAGGCGAGGTTCTGCAGAAGCAGGAGGAAGACCTCCTGAAGATACGCAACTTTGGCACAAAGTCGCTGGAGGAACTGAAACGCCGGCTGGCTGAACGTGGCTTCACGAATCCCGGCAGCGGCTCGTGACACCCCTTCAAGCCACACATCCCGGCAACAGGCATTCCGCACTGGCAAAAGGAGCCATTCCCGCAGCAGGGCGCCTGCCCGAAAGCGGGATACCCAGACATACGGGAGGAGCATCATGGCCGGGGAATACGGCGGGATGGACCAGGGGGAGCCGTCGGGGGACTACCGCGAATTCCGCAGGATGATGGACGCGGCGGGCAGCGACGGTCTTCGGCGGATGATCGAGGGTCTGACGGAACAGGTCAGGGCGAATCCTCACGATACCGAAGCCCTGGCCGCCAGGGGGCTGGCATACAGCGAAATGGGGAACCACCGCCTGGCGGCGGCGGACAACGACAGGATCATCGCCCTGGACCCCGACAACGCGGACGCTTACTTCGAGAGAGCACGAGCCTATTTCGAACTGGGGGAGCCTGGTAGGGCGGTGGAGGACTACGACAACGCCCTCCGCCTGGCCCCCGGCGATGCCGTGGCCCACTACAACCGGGGGGCGTGCCACGCCCAGTTGGGCAACCTGGCCGGGGCGATCAGCGATTTCGACGTGGCCGTCCTCCTGGCACCCGACAACGCCGGCTCCTGGTACAACCGGGGGTTGACCTACGCCGAGATGGGAGAGCCCCTGCTGGCGGTGGAGGACCTGAGCCGGGCCATCGAGCTGGAGCCCGGCCTGGCCGTCGCCCACTACAACCGGGGGCTGGTATACCGCGACCTCGGCGAGCCGGAGCAGGCCATCCACGACTTGGACGCCGCCATCGAGCTGGAAGAGAACTACGGCCTGGCCTACTACGCCCGTGGCATCACCAACCTCAATCTCGGAGACCTCCAGGGGGCGGTCGAGGACTTCGATACGGTCATCGCCCTTGACCCCGACAGCGCCCCCGCGCTGCGCGGCAGGGGCGTCGCCCTCGGCAACCTGGGCCGTTACGACGAGGCGATGGGGGACTTCGACCGGTCCCTGGCCGTCGATCCTGGCAACGGCGAGACCCTCATGGCCCGGGGGATGGCCCACACCAGCCTGGAGCAACACGAACTGGCGATAGAGGACTACACCAGGGTCATCGACCGGGACCCTGGTGACACCACCGTCCTTTACAGCAGGGGACTGGCCCAGATGCGCCTGGACCGGTACGAGGGTGCCATCGGAGACTTCAGCGCAATCATCGGCATCGACCCGGCCAACGCCGGAGCGTACCTGGCGAGGGGATTCGCCCGCACCACGCTGGGGGAGCACCGGGAGGCGCTCCAGGACTGCGACCGGCTGGTCCAGCTCACCCCGGACGACCCGGCGGCGTATTACATGAGAGGGTGCGCCCACGCCGAGCTGGACGAACTCCAGGAGGCGGTGGAGGACTTCGGGCGGGTCATCGTCCTGGACCCGGACAACATCGAGTCCCTGCGCAACCGGGCGGTCCTGTACCTCGACCTGGGGGAGCCGGACAAGGCGGTACGGGACTACGATGAGGTCATCCGCCTGGACCCGAACGACACCTCCGTTAGGGAGGAGAGGCAGCAGGCCCTGGAGGAGGCGGAGGCGGAAGGAGATGAAAGCTGACCCGGCAGCGGAACAGACCCCGTGATAGATAACCTTGGGGAGACCGTCGTCGCTGCGGTGCCGGTCTCCCCTTTCACGTGACGGTCGGTCGCTCCCTGTAGCCGCGCTCAGACGCCGGTCCGGTCCTCCCCGGGACCGGAGCCGGACGGCTCCGGCTTCGTCAGCATGACGGAGTAGCCCCGCTCGTCCACGACGTGGGTCACCGACACCCGGCCCCGGCTGTCGTAACCGGCGCGGTAGGCGTACTCCACCTCGGCGCCCCAGGGCACCCGGCCGCCGATACGGATGGTGCCGCCGCCAGGGTTGTTACCACCGGCACCCGGCCCGCCGGCGCCGCGCACCACCACGCCGTTGCGCCCGCCCTTCTTCCAGGCCATCACCTTGACCTCGGCGGGCACCACCAACTCCGCCGCCGACGGCCGGAACAGCACCCCGTGCAGCTTCCTCAGAACCTCCCCTGACGGGTTTCGCTGGCCGTTCATGATCTGGGAGAGATGACCGGAGCTGATGCCGGCCAGCCGGGCGGTCTCGTTCTGGCTAATGTCATGGGCTTCCATGCGGTCCCACAGGGCGCGCGGATCGACGGTGGGAGGCTGTGCGGGCTCGATCCTGGCGGGACCGTCCAGCGCCGCCTCCACCCGCGCCTGGACCACCGGGCTCATGCTCCTTTCGCCCCGGGACACCTGGGTCATGTAGCCGCGAGACACCCCGACGTGTTCCGCCAGGCCCTTCAGGCTCATGCCCTGCTCACGGGCGCGCTCCCGGATGTAGCTGCTCTCACCCCTCCCTTTCACCCTGCCGTCCTGCCGGTTGGCGCACTGGGCAGGCCCAACTTTCGCCGGACCGCCCAGCACCTTCTCGACCCGCGCCTGGACCGACGGGCTCATGTTCTTCCGGCCCCGCGCCACTTCCGACATGTAGCCGACCGAGACCCCCACCCGCTGGGCCAGGTCCTTCTGGCTCATGCCCAGCTCGCGGGCGCGCTCCCGGATGCAGGTGCTTTCCCCCTGGACCAGGCCGCCCTGGCGGTAGATGACGCCCTGCCCGGGGACCTCTCCCAGGACCGCCGTGGCCCTCTCCCGCAGCATGGGAGTCCAGGGCCTGCGCCCGCTGGCCACCGAGGACAGGTAGCCGTAGTTCACGCCCATCCGGTCCGCCAGCTCCTTCAGGTTGAGGCCGTGCCGCCGGGCCGCCGCCCGAAGCTCGCTCTCGGGCTTGCCCCTGCTCTGTCCCTGCTCCGTGGCCGTTGCGGTGTTTCCGTTGGTGCCGAGGCTTGCCTTGGTGTCGATGTTGGTATTCGCCTTCATGTCGTTTCCTCCGAAACACAGAAAGCGGGGCCGCCCTCGCAATGAGGACGACCCCGCTCGTTTTCAAGTTGTGGATTTTCAGTTGTCAGTGGCGGCTCAGGTTGCCGCCCTTGGTTGCCGCCTCGTCAGCCCAGGGGCGACGGGCCTTTAGTTCCTGCTAGTCCACCGGTTCCGCCAGCCGGCCCGCAGTGGATTGGATGACGTTGCCGTAGCCGCCCGGCGCCGGACGCACTCCGTCCACGGTCCTAGACACGCAACGGAAAACGCCGGTTTGGGGGGTTGGCGCAAGACGCAGTCCGGTCAGAGTCTTGTCCGTCAGGCCGCACAACGGGCCCGGCGCTGGACGCAATGCGCCCACGGTGAGACAGGCAACGAAGAACGCCTGAGTTGGGGGTTGGCAAAAGACGCAGCTCGGCCAGGGTGTAATTCCTGGGAAGCTGCTAAGTGAGGGAAAGGGAGAGGAACGCAGTCCGGCAACTGGCTAGATGGTCACCGACCAGCCAGGCGGAAACTGCGTTGCAACGGTAAGCGTCCGGCCTGCTGTCGTCGCCGACGGACCGGAGCGTGTGAAACCTGCGGTGCCGCTGCCTGTGTCTGGCACAACTGCGCCGCAGCCGTGTGGGGAAGCGGCCGGAGCTAGTTGTCCGTTCCGACCGCAAAGTGAAGGTCAAGCGAAGCGTTTCAGCCGCTCCGCAGGAGAGTCAGTCCGAAGTGTAAGGGAATCCGGGATGCCGTCCTGTTTCTAGCCGTTCACCTCCTTTACAACGATGATGCGCCGTTGGGTTGGTATTCCGTGCCTGGGGCAGAGTTTCCTGGTGAAGCGCACCGTGCGCTCCGGTGGGTTGGGTTCCGTCTGGGGCGCCGCGAGCAGGACCCACGAACGCCTCAGCCTGGGTGAGAACGAAGCGCGATCAAACCCTCCGTCCCCATCGCCCAATGACCGGAGCGATCAACTCCAATCACCGGACGGGTGCCCAGCAGCCGGAGGGATCAGCCCCGGCCACTGAACGGTGTCCAGCGGGAGAAGGGCTTAACACTCCAGCCGCCGGACTGGACCGAGGAAGAAGGACTTGAACACTCCAACCATCGGCCCGAGCTGCTTGCGGAGAGCTACGTCAAATCCGCAGCGGCAGCATTCCCTCAAGGGCGACTGAACGTCCAGCCCGGGTCGAGGGAAGGACCCCCAGGTTTCTATGGCGGGAAACACTGGAAAAGCCTGACAACGCAATTATTATCGACCCGCCCGACGGCGAAATAAAAGGGTTTGGGAGCCTCGACGCCCAAAGTGTTCAGTTTATTTCAATCCAGTTCAACAAAAGTTAACTGGCAGCCCGTCCCCTGCCCCCGCCGGTTACTTTCGCCACGTCCCCAGGTTCAATACCCGCAGCGGCCACAGCAGAATCTCCCGCTTTTTCCTCGCCCGCCCCGTGTCAACCAGCGCTTTGTGCCGCCAGTTGACCTGGGCGCCCCGGTCCAGCCCACGCAACGGGTACGTCTCCGGCGGCAGGGTCAGACCATGCTCTTCGAGCAGGGCCAGCTCCACTTCCAACAGACGCTGCTGCTGCCGCAGCCACTCCAGGCCCCTGCCCCGGTTGGGGTGGGACTCCTTCAGCTCCCGCCACTCCTGGACCAACGCCCAGGCGTCGCCGAACACGTCCTGGTCGTCATCGGCAGGCTCCAGGGTCGCCAGCTCGGGAAACTCCCGCCGCAGTGTGGGCCTCCGTTTCGGCTGGGCGCCGCCACTGGACTCCCGGTTCGATGTCCCGCCGTCGCCCGACTCGCCGTCTTCCTCAGCGTCCCCGCCGCTCCCCTCGACCTTGGCCAGCCGTGATTCAACGCGCTGCAACGCCTGGCCGTGCTGGTCCCTGAGCGCCTTCACCTCGTCCTGCACGGCGGCCAGCCCCCGGCTCATCTCCTGGCCCAAGGACTCCACTCCCTTTTCCAAGACCTCCACCCGCCCGGCCAATTCGTCATTGCGTTGCCGCTGTTCCGCTGCCGGTGACCCGCCGCCCTCCAGGAGCGCCTTTTCCAGCGCGCCCCGCAGCCGCCGGGACAGCCGTCCGGTTTCCAGTCCCGAGGTCAGCGTCCGGTGGTCCACGTTCAACTCCTGGGCCGCCCGCATGATCCCCTTGTCCCGGACCATCTCTTCCAGCAGCGCCATCAGCCGCAGGTGCTGCAAATCCTCGATGCTCCGGCTCTTTTCGAACACCGGGTCCTTGGTGCTCATAGCTCAGGCCTCCTCATCGCCGACTTGCAAAAATGCCACTTTTCAACGGGGCCGATGCAACTGACCCACCCCTCCGGCCGCCTGCAAATATGCAGTTGCCAGCTACGGATGATGCAACTCACGACCGGAACGTACCCGCAAGTCAAAGTGTTCACTTTTTACCTCCTGTAGGGGGCGATTTCTCCCGATTTCACGTTCAAAACGACCCGACTTGCATAAATGCAACTGATGTCATTTCCCTGTACACCCCAATGACATCACGAAAGGGGTCTCCAACATAAGGGCCTATAGGGGCGGTCATATGATCCCCCCTATAGGTAGTTATGCACGGGGCCTGAGTTGTTCACACTCTGCTGCGGCGTTGGCGATGCGCCAACTGCCGAAACCGCAGCGAGGTGAATGAATTGACGCAGAGATCGAAACCCCGGCCCGCCCGGCGGCTGGTTCTCCTGGCAGCGGCGCTGCTGGCAGCGGCGCTGACGGCCATCCCCATGAGCGGCATGGCCCTGGCCCAGTCCCCGCCCCCGGACACCGACAACGTCACCCTGGTCAACCGCGACCGGCAGATGGTGGAGCGCAAGAAGGAGGGCGACTTCGTTGCCCGCCCCATCTTCAGCCGCCAGACCGACGTCCTCTTCTACGCCATCCGCCACCCCGACACCGGCGCCTGGCTCATCAGCACCTACCGGGTCCAGGGGGGCGAGAAGCAGCTCTCCGAGGGCTGGGAGTACACCTTCGAGTACCCGGCCCTGGACGAGCAGCCCGAACTTCACCCCGAGCAGGCATACCTCCTGGTGCTGGCCGTCCCGCGCATCGGGGGCGGCGGCCACCACGTCTTCCACGCCCTGATTCCCGTCCACCAGCCCAGGGGGCTGTGGGACCGGGTGCTGGGCGCGTTGGACCCGGACCGGTGGGCGCGGGCCGCCGCCCGGTGGGTGATCCAGGGAGTCCACGGGACCCTCTGCGGGGTGGTGCAGAAGGTGTCGGCCAGCGACCTCGACGAGTGCCGGGGAGGGTAGGGACCTATGACGGACATCCTCACCGGCACTCCCCCCGAACTCACCTACCTGCATCCCTTCATCCAGCAGGCGTGGATGGTCGTCTGGGCCATCACCTCCGGCGCCCTGGCGGTGATCCTGGGCTGGATGGGCCTGAGCTTCATCGTCCAGGAGCACCTCGGCCGCCACCAGTCGGGCTGGCGGGAGATGGTGCCCCGGCTGGTGCTGGGACTGACCGCCGCAGCGTCTTCGCTGTGGTGGTGCGCCCTGGTAATCGACGTGGCCCACGCCGTCTCCCAGTTCATCGCCGTCTCCCTGAACGTAACCCCCGGCGCCCTGCTGCGCGCGCCCCTGGAGCCGCTGCTGACCGCCGTCGAGACCGCCAACACCGGGCTGGCGGTGTTCATCGCCCTGCTCTACCTGGTCTTCGGCTTCTTCGTCCTCTACCTGCTGGTGCAGATGATCCTGCGCCTGGCCCTGATCGACATCCTGCTCTGCCTGGCGCCGATTGCGCTGGGGCTGTGGATTCTGCCCCACACCGCCGGTTGGGGAAAGCACTGGCTCCGGCTGTTCATGACCACGGTGTTCCAGCAGGCAATTCAGCTCATCGCCGTGGCCCTGGCCTTCGCCTTCCTGGAAGACTTCGCGGCCATCGCCGCCTTCGAGCCCTCGGAGGACCTGGTGTGGAAGCTGCTGATGGCCATCGCCTTCATGTACCTGGCGGGACGGGTGCCCTCGATGCTGGGGCATCACGGTACCTTCGACGCCTGGCTGCACACCCTCTACTTCGGGATGTCCCTGCCCGGCGGGGTGGTGCGTTCGGGCCGCGCCCTGGGGATGTTGGCCGGTGGAGCCGCCGGAGGACCGGCGGGTATGGCCGCCGCGTCAGCGGCGACCGGCGCGGCCAGAGCCGCCGCCACCACGGCCGCCGGAGCGGTGAACTCGGCGGCCCAGGGCTCCACGGCCCCGGCCCAGAGCGGGCCCACGCCCAGAAGCCAGGGGCCGTAGCGGCAACCAGAACGACGACAACCACCGGCGCGGACTTGAGTCCCGCCGGAACCGCCCAGGAGGTGGAGCCATGTGCCAGTAGCAGATTGGAACTGACCCGCAGCAACGCAATTCAAATATCGAGCAATCCAAAGCGAGAGGAGAACGACTGTATGGACGATCTGACCCAGACCATATCGAACCTGGTGGGCATCCTGCTGGGCCTGGTGGGCGTGGTGGGCGTGGGCTACTTCATATGTGCGCCGCGTCACGTGGCATAGGTTACCCGGCTCAATCGGGAGGAACTCGGAGGGAGTTCCTGGGCCAACCGACCCACCTTGAGGCGAAAGCCGAAGGGGAAAAATAGCATGTCGGCAAAGCGGCTACGGTCTGAAGGCGTTACAAGGCCGGTTCCGCAAGGCCCGCGCGATACGGTGAAAGCTGGATTGCCTGAACCCCAGTTCCCAGTTGGTGTTGGTAGCCACCCGCCGGTAGAACGCCTGCAACCCGGCGCTACCCATTGCACTGGCCCGTAGGTGAGACCAGTGCACCTCCGATGGGTGAACGATGACCGATGCGGTCATTCAAGGGAACGAACGGGGCACCTAAGTCGCGCTATCACGTCCTATGTCAACGGAACGCGGGATTGCCTACGGGGGGCGACCCCTATGGCAACGGAGTCCTCGTAGTAGTCCGAGCCGGGGAAAGCCCGGCACATGGCGAAGGAGGACAGGTGGTTCTGACGGAATACGACAGGGAGGTTTGCACAATGCAAGAGGCCGAAACTGTACTGAACGTCTTACGTGAACGCGGAGAACGAGGATTGCCGCTGGAGAACATCTATCGGCTGCTTTACAACCGGAACCTGTACCTGCGGGCCTACGGTCGTCTCTACTCAAACCAGGGGGCGATGACCAGGGGAACCACCGCAGACACCGTGGATGGAATGTCCCTGGCGAAAATCGACGACCTGATTGACGCACTGCGTTACGAAAGGTTCCGATGGACGCCGGTGCGACGGGTCAACCTTCCCAAGCCAAAGGGGGGAACCCGTCCTCTGGGCATACCAACGTGGACGGACAAGCTGCTGCAAGAGGTCATCCGGATGATTCTGGAAGCCTACTACGAGCCGCAGTTTTCCGACCGCTCCCACGGCTTCCGGCCCGGACGGGGTTGCCATACTGCCTTGAGCAACGTGGTTGACCACTGGACCGGTGTCCGATGGTTCGTCGAGGGCGACATCAAAGGGTGCTTCGACAACATCGACCACGAGGTCTTGCTGTCAGTGCTCGGCGAGAAGCTCCACGACAACCGATTCCTGCGCCTGCTCAAGTACCTACTGAAAGCGGGCTACGTGGAGGATTGGAAATACGGCCGCACCCTGAGCGGTACGCCGCAAGGGGGTGTGGTCAGCCCCATCCTCTCCAACATCTACCTAGACCGGTTGGACAAGTACGTCGAGAACGTGCTGATACCAGCAAACACCCGAGGCACAGACCGGAGAGACAACCGCGAGTACATACGCTTGAGGAGCCGTATGGTCTATCACCGGAACGTGGGGCACCACAGCTTGGCGGTGGAACTGCGGAAGCAGATGCAACAACTGCCGTCGGGCGACCCCCACGACCCAGACTACCGGCGGCTTCGATACGTGCGCTACGCGGACGACTTCGTGCTGGGCTTTATCGGGCCAAGAGCCGAAGCCCAACAGGTGAAAGAGTCCCTGGAGACGTTCCTGCGCGACTCGCTCAAGCTGGAGCTATCCCAGGAAAAGACCCTGATAACCCACGCCACCAGCCAGGCGGCGCGGTTTCTCGGCTACGAACTTGTGAACCAGCAGGCCAATGATCAGCACGACCACCGTGGTCAACGCAAGGTCAATGGTCGAATCGGGTTGCGGGTTCCCGCCGAAGTCATCGACCAACATTGCCGAGCCTACATGCGCAACGGCAAACCGGCGCACCGCAACGAACTGCTGGCCGATGATGATTACACCATCGTCAGCCGGTATCAAGCGGAGTTCCGGGGCGTCGTCCAGTACTACCTCTTGGCCTCCAACGTCTCTCATTTCGGGCGACTGCGAACGGTCATGGAGATGTCGCTGGCAAGAAGCCTGGCGGCAAAGCACAAGTCCACCGCACGGAAGATGCGCCGTCTCTACAAGGGCATCGTTGAAACCGAGCACGGGCCGCGTGTCTGCCTCAAGGTTGTAAAGCAGCGGGACAACGGCAAACGCCCTCTAGTGGCGTACTTCGGTGGCATACCCCTGAAACGGCAACGGCAGGCTGTCCTCGTAGACCAACAGCCTCAACGGTACAGGACTGACCGCACCGAGCTTATCAAACGGCTCCTGGCGGACGAATGCGAGATGTGCGGCTCAACGGTGGACGTAGAAGTCCACCACATCCGCGCCCTGCGCGACCTGAACGTGAAAGGCCAACGGGAAAAGCCCCAGTGGGTACAACTTATGGCGGCGCGGCAACGCAAGACCCTCGTGGTCTGCCGGACGTGTCACATGAACATCCACCACGGGCGAGGCAATCCGCAATCGCAGACATAAACCACTGGAGAGCCGGATGCGGTGAAAGCCGCACGTCCGGTTCGGAGGGGGGCCGACGGAAAAGTGCTCCGCCAATGCGGGGTAACTCGCCGGCGGCCTACCCTACACGGCGCCTACATGTACCTCACCGCCAGCGGCGCGCCCAACCAGATGGAGCGGGGCAAGGCAGCCATGATGACCGCCCTGGCCGGAATCGTGCTGGCGTTGGTGGCCTACGGCGTGGTGGAGCTGGTGATGAACGCCGTCGTCGGCAACCCGGTGGACCCCACCGTGCCCGACCCCACCGGCGGCGATGCCGGCAGCGACAGTTAGGAGGGACGAAATGAGAGAGCATGAAGTCCCCACCCACGTGCAGGCCGAGGACAAGGTGCTGCTGTGGTTCACCTTCCCCCAGATCATGGCGGTGGTGGCGGTGTGCGCCCTGGCCTACGGCGCCTACCGCTACGCCCCCTTCGGTCCGGTGGAAGTGCGGTTGGGCCTCGCCATAGTCCTGGGCATCGTGGGAATCGCCCTGACCGTGGGTAAGGTGGGAGGCCGGGGGCTGCCCCTGGTGGCCGCCGACCTCCTCAAGTTCAACCTGGGGGCCAGGCGCTACGCCGGGTCCCCCGCCCAACTCGCCCTGAGCGAGCCACCGATGCCGGCGGAGGCCAGGCCCGACCCGCTGCGCCTGCTGGCGAAGAAAGCGGCCGGCGGCCTGGGCAAAGCGGTGAAGGCGGCGCACAAAAAGGGGCGTGCCCCCTTCCGGCCCCACAGCTGGTTCGGCAAGCGCCGCAACCGGAGCGGCGGCAACGGCGGCAACGGCCTCAACCCCAACCAGCATGAATCCAAGGGCAAGAAACCCTGGAACCGCCTCCTGGCGGTGGCGGCCCTGGGGCTGCTGGCGGTGGTGGTGCTGCCCCCCACCACCGCCCTGGCCGACGACCCCGACGACGACCAGGGCTGGCGGCTGGACGAGATCTACTTCGTGCCGCCGGACCCGGTGCCGGGACGCCGCATCTACGTGGAGCGGCTGGCCGTCTCCGGCGACACCGCCGCCGTGACCCTGCGGGCGGCCCACGACCTGGACCTGAAGGTGCGGGTCTTCGGCGGCAGGGAGGGCAGGACCCTGCGCATGGGGGCCAACACCAGCCTGACGGCGGGTCAGAGCAGGAGCTACAACCTGACCCTGAACGGCCCGTCGCCCTCCTTCACCTTCTCCTGGGTGGACGCACTGGGGAGGTCGGGAGCGGTGACCCTGAAGAGCGGCCAGATACCCTACCCCCTGCCCCAGGCCGACGGCGGCCTGTGCGACCTGGAGCTGACCTCCCTGGAGTGGACGCCCGGATCAATCAGCGGCGTCATCGCCTCCGAGTGCATCGCGGAGACCCGCCAGGAGGTGGCCCTGCCGGTGTACGGCGGCCACTTCAGCCAGACGGTCCCTGCGCTTTTGGACGCCACCGTCACCCGCATCGCGGGAAGGGTCAACGTAACCGCCGGAAGCCACCGGGCCAGCGCGTCATTTGTGCCAAACGGCCAGACCCGCTTCCGGCTGCCCATCGGCAGCAGCAAGGCGACTCACGAAGTGGAAATCACGGCGGACCTCACGGCGACGCTGAACGTGCCGCTGCCGCCGATGCTCCAGACCACCCACCACCCGGCCCGGACCGACGTGTACACCCGAAGGGTGACCTGCCGCTGCGGCGAGAGCTCGACGACCAAGACGGTGCGGATTTACGTCTACCACTCGGAGCACGTACGGGCTGTCGAGACCCAGCCCGCTCCCGTTACCCGCACCCGGCCGGAGACGGCGCCCCTGGCCACTGCCCTGGGCGTGGGGGCCGATGACCCCTACCAGCCACTGCACGTTCCTCCGCCCACGCCGCCACCACCGAGGGCGGAGCAGACCCCGGTGGGCGACTCCAGTTGGTGGAGCTGGCCTTGGTAGGGCGCGTGGCAACAATCCTGCTCGCCACCGGTGCGGCGCTGGCCTCCGTGGCCGCCGCCGCGCCGGACGAGAGGGCAAAGATGCTCGAAGCCTTCGACGCCGTGCTGACGGGCATGGCCTACGCCGGGGTGGGCCTCTGCTTCTTCGCCATCGTCTGGGCGGGGTTCGTACTGATGGCCGAGGGCGCCGAAGGAGAGGGGTCGGGACGGGGCAAGGCCAGGAACGCGGTGATCATGGCCGTCGTCGGCCTGGTGGTGCTGCTGCTGGCCAAGGCCATCGCCCTCGCATTGAACAGCAGGCTCGGTCCGATCCTGCCCATCCCATAGAACCAGAAAGGAGATGAACGATGAAAGCAACGCTGCCCAACATCAAAAAACTGACCGGACGCGGCAGGTGTGAAAAATCTGCCGGCTCCGAAGACATCAACAACAACGAGATCGAAACCAACGAGGCGGCGGAACCCAAGCCGCCGCCGCCCCTGTCCCTGTTCTACATGCTGTCCCACCTGGAGGACGACGGCCCCGTGCGGCTGGACGGGGTGAAGCTGGCGGTAATGGAGGTGATGGGGCTGGAGCTGGACGAACCCAAGCTGGGCGCCTTCGCCGGGTCCCTGAACGCCCTGGACTTCCCGGTGCAGCTGCTGGTGCGCCAGCACCCGCCGGTGCTGGAGGAGCTGAGGAGCAACCTGGCCGAGGCCCAGCCCGAGGACCTGCCGCAGCAGACCCGCGAGGCCGCCGACTCCCTGGGACAGCTGCTGACCGGCCTGGAATCCCGCGAGGGCATCCTGGACCGGCGCTTCTACGCCGTCTGCGAACACGCCCGCGCCGACGAACTGCGGGGCCTGCTGTCCCGCGCCGGCCTGGGGGTCTTCCCCCTGTCGGGCCAAGCCCTGCGGCTGTTGCTGCTGGCCTCGGCCCTGGGCGGCTCCCCCAACGACCGCGATGAGGAGGAAGAGCTTTCCGTCGAGGTCAACCGGCGGGACATCCGGACCGGCGGCCATTTGACCCGTTCCCTGCACCTGGGCAAGTGGCCCAGGTCATTGGCCCCAGGATTCCTCCAAGGCCTGATGGCCGCCGGAGCGCCCATGGACCTTTCCGTCCACCTTGACGCAATCCCCTCGGACCAGGCGGCCCGCACCCTGGAGTGGCAGAAGGTCCGCTTCGAGTCGGCCCAATCGCTGTCCCTCAACCGGGGCCGCAGCCTGTCGCCGGAGGCGGAGATCGCCCTGGAGGACGTGTCCCGTCTCCGGGACGAGGTGCAGCGGGGCAGGGAAAGGCTGTTCCACGCCTCCCTGTCCGTGACCCTCCACGCTGACAACGCCGACACTCTGAAGGAGTTGACGCAAAAGGCCCGCGCCCACTTCGCCGCGACTTTGGGCAAGCTGGACAACCTGGCCTTCCGTCAAAGGGAGGGACTGCTGTCCACCCTGCCCCTGGCCCTGAACGCCGTTGCCGTGTGGCGGACTTTGGACACCTCTTCCCTGGCAAGGCTGTTCCCCTTCTCGCCGCCGGACCTGGACACCCGCAGCGGCACCCTCTACGGCATCGACCTGCGGGCCTGCGCCCCCATCGTCTACGACCCCTTCGACGGAACGCATCTCAATGCCAACACCGCCGTCCTGGCCCGCTCCGGTTCGGGCAAGTCCTTCGCCACCAAGCTGGGAGTGCTGCGCGGAGTGTGTAGAGGCGTCAGGGCCTACGTCATCGACCCGGAGGGCGAGTACGCCGACATGGCCCGCGCCGCCGGTGGGCGGGTGCTGTCTCCTGGAATCGCGGGCCAGGGCATGAACCCCTTTGTGATAGACCGGGGCGACTCGGAAGAACTCTTGCAGCGCATCGGCAGCCTGCGCAGGTTGATCGAGGTGATGGTGGGGGAGCGGCTCAGCGCCGAGCGGCGGTCTTCCCTGGACCACGCCCTGGCCGGCTACTACGCCGAGCATAGGGAGCGCACCGGCTTCCGCGATTTCTACGCCTACCTGGAGCAGGAGGGCGGTGGCGACCCCGAATCCAGTTCGGGGCGGGCTATAGCCCACCTGCTGCGCCCCTTCGCCACCGGCAGCCTGCGGCATCTGCTGTCCGACGAGGGCGACGACCTGCTGACCCACGAGGCCCTGGTCACCGTCTTCGACCTGCACCTGCTGGAGCCGGAGCTAAGACCAGCAGCGGCGATGGTCTGCACCGAGACGGTGTGGGCCGCGGCCGCCCAGTACCCCCGGCCCCGGCTGCTGGTGGTGGACGAGGTTTGGAGCATCATGCGGCACCCTCCGGGTGCCGCCTTCATGGTCTCGATGGCCAAGCGCGCCCGCAAGCACCGCTTGGGGTTGCAGTTCATCACCCAGGACGTGCAGGACCTGCTCAGCGAGGACTCCTCCCGCGCCATCACCGGCCACTCCGGCAGGGCGCTCTTGCAGAACGCCGCCTTCAAGCTGCTGTTGCAACAGGACGCGGCGGCGATAAGCACCGTGGGCGAAGCCTTCGACCTGCCGGTGGAGCTGCAACGCTGGCTCCTGTCCTGTCCCCGGGGCGACGGGCTGCTCCTGGCAAGAGGCAACCGCTTTCCGGTGCGCATCGAGGCCACCCCCGAGGAGACCGAGGTCATCGAGTGGCGGCCCGGCCCCAGGCACTAGACCGAAAACGACAACTATCAGCAAGAGGCAACCGATATGAGTATCAACGTCAAGAACCTTCTGTTCGGCGAGAAACGAAGCAAGAAAGCCCCGGTGCTGCTGGCGGTGACGCCGCCGCGCACCGGAGAGCGCACCCTTTTGGGCGTGGAGAACCTGCTCCAGTCCATCGCCGTCCCCGAACCCTTCTCCCTGGAGTTGGCCGGCGCCGTCGACGGCGTCAACCTGCTGGCCCGCTGCCAGGACGACCAGGTGGTGCGGAGCCAGCTCTCCGCCCACTACCCCCAGGCCCGCATCCGGCAGGTACCGGTGGACGAGGACCCCATCTTCGTCCACGTGGGCGAACAGGCCTGGGGCCTGACCCTGCGCTCCGGCGGCCCGGAGTACGTTCCCCTGCGCACCTTCCGGGACGACGACCTGCTGGACCCCGGCTCCGACCCCCTGCTGGCCGTCATCGGCTCCCTGTCCGCCCTGCGCCCCGGCGAGCGGGTGCTGGCCCGCCTGCTGCTGCGCTCCCTGGGCCCCGACTGGTCCCAGGCCCACCAGCAGAAGGCCTTCAAGAACCCGGGCCAGCAGCGGCCCGACCCGTCCTACACCTATCACACCAAGCCCCTGCAACTGGACGGCGTCACCATGGCCGTCCTCGGCGCCGGAGCGCTGGCGGCCCTCAAGGGCTACCTGTGGGTGCAGGACGGGGAGTTCCTCAAGGCGTCGCTCCTGGGTTTGGGCAGCGTCTCCGGCCTCACCGTCGCAGGCTGGGGCTGGTGGCGCTGGAAGCAGGCCCGCAGCCGGGTCTACGACCCCCTGCTGATCAAGGAGAAGGTGGGACGCATCGCCTTCGACGCCGAGCTCCAGGTCATCGCCGTCCTGCCCGACAGCGCCGGAGAGCAGCGGGCCAGGGAAATCCTGGAGCCGGTGGCCGCCGCCTACCGCCACTACGACCACCCCGCCGGGGCGCGGTTCAAGGCGAGCGACATCGGGCCGGTGGTCCCCCTGGCCAACCTGCACCCCGCCGGCCCGGGGCTGTTCGGCAAGCGCAGCGTCCTGGGCGTCCGCGAGGTGGCGGCCCTGTGGCACCCGCCGGGCGAGCGTGACGAGACGCCCCTGGTGGAACGCTCCGGCTCGCGGGCGCTGTTGCCCCCGGCCCGCAGCGTCAGCGGCGGCGCCCTGGTGGGCGACACCACCGCCGGGACCGGCCAGCCCATCCGGTTCCCCGAGGACCTGCTGCGCCGCCACCACCTCTACGTGGCCCGCACCCGCATGGGCAAGTCCACCCTGATGCACCACGTCGTCACCCACAAGCTCCAGGAGAAGGCGGCGGGAAGGGACACCGACGCCATCGTCGTCGTCGATCCCCACGCCGACCTGGTGGCCGGAATCCTGGAACAGGTCCCCGAGTCCCTGGTGGACCGGGTCCGTCTCATCGACTTGGCCGACGAGACCCGTTCTCCCGGAATCAACCTGCTGGACACCCGCGTCTTCGCCGATAGGGACCGCACCGCCGACTCGGTGGTCAGGGTTGCAAGGGGGTTGTGGGAGCAGTGGGGTCCCCGGATGCAGTCCATCCTGGAGCAGACGGTCAAGACCCTCCACGAGGCCAACGAGCAGATGGAGGCGGACCGGCAGCACACCATCCTGGACGGGCTGCGGCTATTGTCCAACGAACCCTTCCGCAACTCGGTGCTGGCGAAGGTGAGCGACCCCTACATCCTGGAGTGGTGGGCCCGGGACTTCGGCGGCTGGCACCGCCAGTACCGGGCCGAGGCCCTGGCCCCGGTGCAGACCCGGCTGTCCTACTACGCATCGTCCAAGCGGGCCCGGGCCATCCTGGGCCAGCCCCGCTCCACCATCGACCTGCGGGAGACCATCCTGGAGGGCGGCGTCCTGCTGGTCTCCACCTCCCAGGGGACGGTGGGCCGGGACGTGTCCGCCCTGGTGGGCGCCTCCCTGCTCAACCTGGTGGACTCGGTGATCCGGGAGCAGGGCGGCCTGCCCTTTTCCCAGCGGCGCGGCGCGCTGGTGGTGGTGGACGAGATGCAGTCCATGCCCGGCGTCGATTACGAGTCCATGCTATCGGAACTGGGCAAGTTCGGGGCCAGCTTCATCCTGGCCACCCAGAGCCTGGCCAAGCTGGACGACCTCTCGCCGACCATGCGGGACACGCTGCTGGCCAACGTGGGCTGCCTGGCGGTGTTCCAGGTGGCGGGCAGCGACGCCCGTCAGCTGGTGTGGGAGCTGGGCAAGGACCGGGTGAGCGAGGACGACATCGTATCCCTGGACGTGCACCACTGCTATGTCCGGGCCACCGTGGGGACCGAGCGGATGCCCGCCTTCTCCATGATGGTGCGCAAGCCGGAGGACGGCGATTCCGCCGTTGCCGAGCGAATCCGCGCCGCCACGACTGCCTACACCCTGCCGGCCCGCGACCTGGCCGGCCTGATGGAGGGGGAAGCCGAGGGCGGCAAGAAGGTGAGCGAGTACCGGCGGTTGCTGGCTGAAAGGAACGGCGCGGAGCCGCGCGGGGAGGGCCAATGATGAGTGCCGCCTCCCTGGAAACCGAACTGCTGGGGTTGCTGGCGCAGGCGCCCTTCCTCGACCGGCAGGAGATGGCCTGTATCTCAGGCGGGTCCAGGAGCGTGGTCTACGCGGCCGTCCACCGGCTGGAAGAGGGCGGGTTGGTGGACTCCATTCCCCACGCGGCGGACCTCGCTCCCCCGGCCCGCCGCTACTGCCTCACCGCCGGCGGGGTGCGAAGGCTGGCCGAAGACCAGGGCATGACCGTGGACGGCCTCCTGCAAAGCCGTGCGGTGTCTCAACAATGGCGGCGCATCCTGCTGGAGCGCCTGGACGCCATCGCCTCCATCCACCGGCTGGCGTCCGCCGTCGCCGTCGCCGCCCACCCCATTTGCCTGCGTCTGTACCGGGCCGCGCCCCTGGACGCCGCCATCACCGTCCCTGAAGGAAAGACCCTGGGCGTGGTGCGGCAGGGACCCGCCGCCGACCGTACGGCCTTCGCCAAGCGCCTGTGGCGGCTGGGCCAGGGGCCGCTGCCCGGGACCGTCCTGGTCCTCGCCTCCGACGAGGTGCGGCTCAGGCACGCCCGCTGGCTGCTGGCCCGCACGCCGGTCAACGCGCTGCTGGCCCTGGAGCGCGACGCCGCGCTGGTTGGGCTCGACGCCCCCGTCTGGCGTCCGCCATCGGGCAGCGCGAGGCTGGACCTGGGCGACGTGCTGGAGCGGCTGCGGCCCGGCGGCGGGCTTCCCGAAGAGGAACCGCCGTCGCAGGCGTCCCTCCCCGGCGACCTCGCCGGCGACGCCGCTCGTGCCCTGCCCGCCCTGCTCAAGCCGGCGGAGAAGCGCGCCCTGGACCTGCTGGCCGGCTGGCCCTGGCTGTTGCAGAAGGACCTGGCGGGCCTGTTGGCCGTCTCGGAAACTCGGGTCTCCCGGCTGATGAACCCCCTGGCAGGGTTCGGCCTGGTGACCCGCCCGGCCGTCGCCGGTGGCCGCCTGGCCCTCACCGACCGAGGACTGGCTTTCCTCTCCCGCCGGGACCGCGCCTCGGTGGGCGTGGCCCGCAAGCGGTGGAGCGTCAACCCCATTGACTATGCCAAGCCAATGGACTGGCGCAACGTCTCCGGCGGCAGGAGCAGGCAGTTGCTCGCAACCTGGAGCACACCGCCGCCGTCCACGGCTTCCTGGCGGCCCTGGCCCGCCAGTCCCGCGCCCTGGGGTGGGACACGGCCCAGCTCGACCCGCCCCACCGGGCCTCCAGGTACTTCCGTCAAGGGGAGAGTCTGCGCTCAGTCAATCCCGACGCCTTCGGCGTCCTGCGCCGTGGCCCGGCGGCCTGGGCTTTCTTCCTGGAGTGGGAGCGCCGCGCCGTCAGGCCCGCGACCATGGCCCAGCGCCTGGCGCCATACCTGCGCTACTACTCCTCCCACCGGCCCACCGACGACCACGGAACCAGGCCCGACGTCCTGGTCGTCTTCGACGACGACATTGCCGCCACCCACTTCCTGACCCTGGCGGCAAGGGAGCTGGAGCGGTTGAGGGTGGCCGTGCCCCTGTGGGTGTCCCACCGCGAGGCCGTCAAGGCCCTGGGGCCGCTGGGACGCGCCTGGCAGACTCCCGGCGATTGGGAACCCGCCCATCTGCCCCTGAACGGACGAACAAGGGCCCAGGGAGGAGAGAATTCACCGGATTTCGTTCCTCATCCAATAGGAGGCGACCAACCATGCGTTCAGAAAATAGCAACTGCGCGAGAGGCCCCCTGGGGCGCCGGGGACGGACCGTCGTCCGGCTCGACGCGGCGGCCCTCTGGGACCGGCTGGCTTTGCTCAACCGTTCCCAGAACTGGCTCGCCAGGGAGATCGGGGTCAGCCCCGGCTACGTCTCCATGCTGGTCAACGAGGGGCGCGCACCCTCGGGACGCATTCGCAGAAGGATGCTCAAGGCCCTCGGCGTGGACGACTTTCACCAGCTTTTCAGATTGGAGGTAATCGATGACGAACCACAACCCTGAACCCCGTTTCGACGGGCGGCCGGACCGGATCACCATCGGCGGCCGCCTGCTGCCCTTGGAGACCGGCGTGATGCCCGAGGACTTCCCCGAGCGCCTGAACCGGCTGAAGGAGGCCAGCGGCCTCACCTGGAGCGGCTTCGCCCAGGCCATCGGCGTGGACGACAAGCAGCTGCGCCGCTGGCGCAATGAGGGCGTCGAGCCCTCCGGGGGACCCATGCTGGCCCTGCTCCGCTTCGCCAACCGGATGCCCGGCGGCCCGGACATCCTCACGGGCGAAGACGTTCCGGCGCCCGACCCCGAACCCGTCCCCTGACAAGGGTATGTATAAATTTGTGGACTTGGAAGGCAAATGGCTTTCTGGGGCCTTTGCGGTACTAAACAGATGGGTTGACAGGGGTATTGTTGCTTCCTGACCCACATCCTGGCCCGCCGCCTAACCCGAAGAAATCTATCGTCCCGAAGCGGGAAACACCAAATACATACCCTTGTCAGGAACCCGTCCCCGAAGAGGACGAGGACGGGGAGGAGGACGAAGGCTAGACCCTGACCCATAGCGCAACCCACAGGCCGCCGGCGCCCGTCCCGTCCGCCCGCGCCAGCGGCCTGTTCACCAGACCCACAGCGGGAGAACAGCGGCGCTCGGAGACGCCACCGCCACCACCAAATATGAGAAACAACGAGAAAAAGAACAGACGGAAGAGGCCCGGCGGCGACGGCCCGGAAATGCGGGTGGTCGGCATCGACTTCAAACCCGCGCCCGACGCAGAGAAGCGTCTGCGCCGCCTCTTCACCATCCTGATCAGCCACTTCGCGGGGGAAGGCACCGGGGAGCCGGAGCAGGACTTCCCCAGCGCAGGCTCACCTTCCGATGACGATAGTGAACCGGGATGCTGACGCTGCCTAATCTCAACTGGCCTGGAGCCGGGGCCATCATCGGCAAGAAGGGCGGGGCAAGGTCACTGCGGGTCTCGCTCGTAACGTGGGTTGATATACACGTTCTGCCCCAGGAAAACGTTGCCGGGGTGGTCCAGCCTCTCGATCAAGCCGCTCTTGAATTCCCTGGACTTGGGATTGCTGAAAGTTCCGTCTACGGCCAGATGCCAGTCCCGTTCCACCGAGACCAACCCGGTCACACCCCGGTCCCGCATCAACCCTATCAGGGGGCCAACGTGCCGGCCTTGCAGCACATACCCTTACTTGCCATAGGGCGCGACGACTTCCCGGCTGACCAATTCGTCTATCGACACTTCCCTGAGAAATTCGCGAATGTCTTTTTCCATCTCTCTCCTCTGCACCGGCGTCGAACTGCGAGCACAGTTCCGTCCGTTCCGCAGCGTTTTGACGCTGCCCCGCCAATCACGGTATCATGGGAGCAGAAGTTGGCCCGGCGATGCAGCAAACATCCCGGGCCGCGGCGCCACCTGCGGAAGACAGGTGATGCGGTGGTATTGTACTACTTGCAGACCCGTCCCCGGCAGGGGCGGGTCTTTTTTTGTTTTAACGACATGAGCGTAGGGAGGAAATCGTGGCGAATAACACACCAAAGCGCCAACAGCAGGCCAACGGTCAGAGGGCGGCGATCTACGCCCGCGTCTCGGATAAGAGCCAGGACACGGAGGACAAGACCTCCATCACCGAGCAGATTTCCGACATGGAGGCCCACTGCGAGCGTAGGGGGCTGACCATCACCGCCCGCTACCAGGAAGTGGGACGGGGCTGGTCCAAGAACCGCCCCGAGTTCCAGCGGATGCTGGCCGACGCCAAGCAGGGACGCTTCGACACCATCGTCTGCTGGAAGTCCGACCGGCTCAGCCGGGGCATGTACCCCGCCGCCGCCCTCATGGAGGTAATCGAAGCGTACCAGATAGAGCTTGAGGCCGTCATGGACGCCATCGACATGAAGACCTTCGGCTTGATGGCGGCCATCGGCAAGATCGAGCTGGACAACTTCCGGGAGAGGGCCTCAATGGGCAAGCGCGGCTCGGCCAAGCAGGGCCGAATCCCGGTCAACAACGTCCCCTTCGGCTACCGCCTCGGAGAGGACCGCAGGCCGCAGGTGGAGGAGGCCGAGGTCGAGATTATCCGCCGCGTCTTCCACATGTACGTCCGCGAGGGAATGGGCGCTCCCGCCATCGCCAGGCAGCTCACCGCCGAGGGCGTGCCCACGCCCCACAACGTCGGGAGGTGGTACGACCGCACCGTCACTCGCATCCTGGGCACCGAGGCCTACCGGGGCAACTGGTGGTTCGGCAAGGTCCGCCACGTCGCCACCGAGCACGGGACGAGGCGGTACGGCCGCCCCGAGGACGAGTGGGTCGGGGTTCCCTTCCCACCAGTGATTGACGAGGAGACCTGGCAACAGGCACAGGAAGCCAAGAAGCAACGGCTTACCCGGTCGGGCCGAAACACCAAGATTTTCTACCTCTTGCAGCACCTGATCCGGTGCGCCGAATGCGGCTACGTCATGGGGTGCCAGGCGAATAGACGCCAGACCGTCAAGCGGGACGGCAAGTCCTACAAGTACGAGCTGGACCCGCCCCACCGCTACTACCGTTGCTACGGAAAACTCAACATCGGCGTGAAGTGCCGGGAACACAGCTATATCAGGGCGGAACGGCTTGAAGAACTGGTCTGGGGCCAGGTCAAGAAGATGCTGGAGAACCCAGGCCTGATCGTTGCCGGCATCGAGTCCCTCAACTCCCAGGCGGACGCCGGCGGGGTGGCGGAGGAGATCGCCAGGGCGGAGCGCGACCTGCAAAAGGTCCAGGTGGAGGAGGACCGGGCCATCC
>CBDCMJ010000007.1:0-37990 GCA_965218875.1 Dehalococcoidia bacterium | reverse complement strand
GACCACGTGGCCGGTGACGAGCGCAAGCGGCTGGAGACCATCCAGTCGGAGCTTGCCGACGTGCGGGGCAGGCTCGACCGGCTCTACGACCTCGTGGAGACCACGACCGAGTTCAACATGGCCGACTTCGCCCATCGCATCCGAGACCACAAGGAGCGTCAGGAGCGCCTTGAGTCCGCCGCTGAGGGGGCGAGGGCAATCCTGGCCCAGCGCAGGGCGGTCCTCGATGACGTGAAGACCATCACGGCCTACGCCAAGGACATGAGCAGGTTCCTGCAAAAGAGCGAGCTGACCGAGCGCCGGGCCTTCATCGAGACCTTCGTCAAGGAGATCGAGCTCCTGCCCGACAACGCCGTCGTCCGCTACTCCGTCCCCATGCCCGACGACAGCTTGATTCCGGGAAAAAAAGTCCAGGAGATACCGCTGAACGGCTCGGTGGTATCTTCCGTAAACGGTAGTCCACCAATTTTGACGATAGGCAGAACCGCGCCGTCCAGGGCCACCTTCTCGGTGGCCCCTCCGGGTATCAGGCTATCCTCGGGCATGGGGACGGTGTAGCGCAGCAGGGCGTCGTCGGGAGTGACGACGATCTCCTTGACGAAGGACTCGATGAAGGCCCGGCGCTCGGTCAACTCGCTCTCCACCAGGAAGTCCCGCATCTCCTTGGCGTAGGCCGCGATGGTCTCCACGTCGTCCAGGACCGCCCGGCGCTCCGCCAGGATAGCCCTGGCCTCCGCCGCCGCTTCCTCCAGGCGTTCCTGCCGCTCCCGGTGTTCCTTGATACGGTCCGAGGCGTCGGCCATCTCGATGTCGCTATTCTCGATGAAGTGCCAGACGCGGCCCAGCTTCCTCTTGACCTCCTCCAGCTCCGCGTCGATGGTCTCCAGCCGCTTGCGCTGCTCGGCGGCCACGCCGTCCATCTCCTCGTCCACCACCTTGACCAGCTCGGTGATGCTGCCCTCGGTGAGGATGTTGGAGCGAATCTTTTCCACCACCAACTCCTCGAAGCGGCGGGCGTTGAGCCTGGGGGAATCGCAGGCCCCGCTGCCCTGCTTGATCAGGGACTGGCAGACGTAGTAGGCGAACTGGCCGCTCTTGGCGTCCTGGCCACTGAGCGCCCGCTTGCACTTGTGGCACTTGACCAGCCCGCTGAGCAGGTAGGTGCTGCCCACCCGGCGGGGGTGAGTCCGCTTGGGTGCACGGGAGCGCATCAGCTTGCCGACGCGGCGGAACTGGGCCTTGGTGACGATGGCGGGGAACGCCTTCTCGATGCGCACCGGCTCGGCCTTGTCCTTTCCCCTGGCGCCCCAGACCAGGGTGCCCGTGTAGACCTCGTTTCTGAGGATGAAGTGGATGCCGTTCTTGGACCATAGCTTGCCGGTGGGACTGGCGATGCCCTCGTCGTTGAGGGTGCGGGTGATTTTCAGCATCCCGGTGCCGGCCTCGGCCAGGTCGAAGATGCGCCGGACCACGGTGGCGGCGTCCGGGTCCAGTTCCAGGGTGGGCCGCTTCTTGGCCCCGTCCGGGACCATTACCCGGTTGTAGCCGTAGGGGGTCCTGCTGCCCATCCAGTAGCCCCGGGAGGCGGCCTCCCGCATACCCCGGGTAACCTCCTGGGCAAGATTTTCCGAGTAAAATTCGTCCACGCTCTCGATGATTCCCTCAAGCAGCTTGCCGGTGGGGGTGTCGTCGGCGTGCTCGGTGATGGAGACCACGCGGACTCCCTTCCGCCGGAGCATGGACTTGAAGGCGACGGCGTGCTCGCGCTTCCGGGTGAACCTCGAAAACTTCCAGACAAGAATCTCCTGGAAAGGAGCATTGGATTTGCTGGCCTCGTCGATCATCTTGCGGAACTGGGGCCTATCGGCGATTCTGCCGCTCTCGGCCTCGTCCACGAATTCGCGGACGACCAGGTAGCCGTTCTTGTGCGCGTAGTCCCTAAGCGCCCGTAGCTGGGCGGCCACGGAGAGGTCCACGTCCTGGCGGTCGCTGGACACCCTGGCGTAGAGGGCTGCGGGCGTGGCGTCGTGTTTGTTACTCATCGGTGTCTCCTCCTTGTGCTTCATCCTGGCCGCCCCGCCGGGACCGCAGGCGTTCCAACCTTCCCTGGCGGCGAAGCTCCCGTTCCTCCATGTACAGGCGGAGGGCTTCCCGCACCAGTTCACTCATGTTGCGGCCCTCCTCGCGCATCACCTGCTGAACCTCCTCGAACATAGCAGGGGGCAGGGAAAAGGTGATGGTCCTGGAAATCCGGCGTGGGGGCATGGCGTCTCTTTTTTGCCTGTCGGTGTATTATATTGTCTTACTAGCTATCATCGGACATCCAACCTGCCCTTGTCAAGGGAGCCCGTGTCGAGTACTGTCTACACGCAAGCAGGGCGGCCCGCCTATGAATGGGCCGCCTGTAAGCCGTTGTGTTTCCTGAGCTCGATGACGGGTTCGGCAAGGTATTAGTCCTCCTCCACCGGCTCCGGCTTGGCCTGGGAACCGCTCCCATGCCTGCGCAGGTAGGAGCGGATGGCGACCCGGGCCCAGATGCGCAGCCCGTTGCGGATCAACCGCCGCTGCTCCGGGGTGTAGGACACCGCCGGGTTGTCCGGGGAGGCTTCGGGAGCCTGCTCGACGGGCTTCCTCCCTCTCTTCTTTCCCTGGGAATCTTTCATGTGCATTGTTCGCAGCGGCGACTCGTGGGCCGCTGGCCTCTCGTTACTGGTCTGTGATTGGGCCGCCGGCGCGGACGGACGGGCGCACGCCGGCGGTGTGGTTAATCAGGGTCTTGGTGGTCCGGGTCTAGCTCTCCTCTTCCTCCCCCTCTTCCTCCTCCTCGTCCTCCTCTTGGGAAGGCACCGGGAAGTCCCGGCCCATGAGGATGTCCAGGCCGCCCGGCAGCTGGTCGCCGAACATGTAGAGGGAGTGCATGGCGCCCCCGCAGGGTTCGGTGCCGTCGCGCCAGCGGTAGATCTGCTTGTGGCTCACGCCCAGGGCCCGGGCCAGGCCGCTCCAGGTCAGGCCGGCGGCCTCCCGGAGCCGCCCGAGGCGCTCCGCGAAGTCCTCGGGCAGCAGGCTGTCGAAGGGCACGTACCCCTCGCGTCGGGCGGGGCGCTCCGGGCTCCCGTCAAAGCGGGGTCCGGTGTCAGGATTGGTCATCGGTCACCTCCAATCGGAATAGCTGGTGGAAATCGTCTACGCCCAGGGCTTTCTGCATCCGTCGCCGGATGCGCCCGGAGGGCGCCCGCCCCCCGTTGACCAGCATCGACACGTAGCTGGGGCTGACCCCGATCTCCCTAGCGAGCCAGTTCTGGGAGCGGTTCAGCAGGGCCAACCGCTCCCACAGGGCCGCCGCGTTGAGCCGGACAACGGTCCGTCCCTCGCGCCTCCGGGGGCCTTTCTGACTATCCTTCTGATTGCTTTTGGAACGCATCGTTTCCTCCTCCCGCTCTGGTCGTTTCTCATTGCGGCGGCAGCGCCTGGGGCGACTCCCATTGGTCCGGCGTGCGCCAGGCTTGTCCCAACGGCCCCAACTGCTCGACGGCCTCCCGGTGGGAGACCCACAGGGGCACCTCGACCCTCTTGGCCTGCATCTCCTCCCGCGCCACCCGCAGGAAGTGGGTCTGGGCGATGTCGTCTTCGAAGACCACCAGGAGGTCGGGCCGGACACCGTGGTCGTCGGTGGGCCGGTGAGAAGAGAAGTAACGCAGGTAGGGCGCCAGGCACGCCGACATGGTTGAGGGCCGCACGGCGCGGCGCTCCCACTCCAGGAAGAAGGGCCAGGCGGTCCCGTCCTTCCGCAGGACCCCGAAGGCGTCGGGGTTGACGGAGCGCATCCGGTCCTCGTGCCGGAAGTAGCGGGAAGCCCGGGCGGGCGGGTCCAGTTGCGAGACCTCCCAGCCCAGGAGGCGGGCCTGGGCGGTCATGGCGGCCAGGAAGGCGTGGACGGCCCCGGTGTGATCCACGTTCCTGAGCAGCTGCCGGCTTCTCCTGCCGGAGACGTTGCGCCACTCCAGGGGGTCCTGGGAGTCCTCAAGGGCCATGCTCCAACGCTTCTTCGCCACGCCGATGGAGGTGCGGTCCCGGCGGGCCAGCAGGGCCAGGCCCCGGTCGGTGAGGGCCAGGCGTCCGCCCGCGTCGCGGGGCCGGGCCACCAGGCCGAAGCCCTCCAGGGGGTTGACCAGTTGGGTGGCGCGGGGCTGGGAGACTCCCAGTAGTCCGGCCAGCTCTTTCATGGTGATCCAGGGCCAGTCGGAGATGAGGTCCAGGGCGCGCTTCTCGGCGGACTTCAGCAGGACGGGCAGCAGGTGGTCGGGGATGTCCCAGCCGGGGCCTTCGACGGTGAAGTCGTCGGGCACGGCGGCCCGTTGCGGCTCGTCCTCTACCGGCAGCTGTCCATCGGGCTTGGCCCGTTCCAGGACGTAGCGCAGGTCCAGGGCAGCGTTGACGGCGGGCGGGGTCCAGATCCGCTCGCCCGCTGCGGCCAGCACCGCCCGGCGTTCCAGGGCCAGCAGGGCCGGTACGGGTGAAGCGGAGAGCAGCCTGCGGGAGTGCCTGAGCCGCACCTCGTCGGCCGTGAGGATAAGCACCGTCCCGGGCATCGGCCCGTCGCGCAGCCGCCAGAGCCGCTTGGCGAAGCCGGTCCGGTCGGCGGTGAGTCCCTGCCTGACGATGCCCAGGGTCCTGCCGCCGGGCAGAATCAGGCCGGCGTCCAGGGGCAGGGCCCGGTACCAGCGGAAGCGAATTGGGTAGGCGACGCTGGAGACGGCGCAGGCCAGCCGGTAGACGGCGGCCAGGGCGTCCATGCGCTCCATCAGGCTGCGCCGCCACTGGGCCGAGACGGGATATTGGCGCACCAGCTCTTCAACGGGCAGGCCCTCCTCCTCCGAGAGACGGCGCAGCCCGGCGGCGGTGGGGTGGAACCTCCGAGTCGGGGGCAGGGGGTCGGCGGCGTGAAGCGCCGAAGCGCAGAACCCGTTGGTTTCCAGCTTCTCCACCGCCCCATAGACCGCGCCCCGGGACCAGCCCGACACCTCCACCATCTCCAGGCGGTCGAGGAAGGGCATCTCGGCCAGGGCGCGCAGCAGCTCGGCCTCGCATCCTTCGGGTATCATTCCTCAGCCTCCCCGACGGCCTTGTTGTCGCTGTCGTCACCCTCCTCGGCTTCATCTTCCCCGTCCCGGACGTCGGCTTCGCCGGTCTCAGTAGCCGCAGCGTTTTCGGAGGCCGTTCTTCGCCTGCTGCGCTGCTTCCTCCGCTGCGGGGCCTGCTCCGCCTCCGGCTCGTTTTCAGCCTGGTTCTCTTGCTTTGCTTCCTCTTCGAGGTCTTCGACGCCCTTGCGGTAGCCGTCCACCTTCTTGTGGCCGTCGGCGTTCCCGTATTCCACCTGCCGGGCCGGAACGGTGTAGCCCTCGGCGGCGGCGCGGATGCGGTCGGCAGTTTCCGGGTCGCCCGGCTCGGGCTTTCTGACCATCATGGAGAAGGCGGGCATCCGCTCGGCGCCCACGGTGGCGCGGACGTAGCAGTGGTGCACCGGCAGCGAGGTGATGTCGTCCTCGACGACGCGCTCCTTGCCCAGTTCCCACACCAGCTGACGGGCGTCGCTGCCCGCCACCTGGAACACCGCCAGGCAGCCCACGTTGGCCAGGATGGTGTCGCGCATAGTGGGGGAGAGGTCGTCCAGCTTGGCCAGGCTCTGGGTCGCCAGGATGAACGACGCCCCGAACTTGCCCAGCTCGGACAACATGCTTTCGTAGTCCACGCCGGGCATGGACTGCATCTCGTCCACCACCACCAGCGCGCCCCGGCGCTGCGAAAGCGCCACGCCTCCCTGCTCCCGTATCACCGAGTCCACCAGGTTGAGCAGGGACGCTCCCACCAGGGCGGCCACGTCCCGGCCCACGGTGCCCTGGGAGGTTGACACCAGCAGCACGCCGCCGTCGTGAACGGTGCGGCGCAGGTCGATGGTGGAGCGGCGCTGGCCCAGGATGGCCCGCGCCCGCTTGGAGGAAGCGTAGTAGGAGAGCCTTGTTTGAACAGGCGCCAGGGCCTCGGCCCGGTACTGGTGGTGCCACCGGCCGAAGTCCCGGCCCCACCACTCCAGGAGATAGGGGTCGGAGACCTTCTTCAGCGCGTCCTTGCGGAAGGTGTCGTCCGAGAGCAGCTTCAGGCCGTCCAGGATGGTGTACTGCTCCCCGGCCTCCACCTGCTCGTTGGCCTCGTGAAGGGTCTTGACCGTCTGTTCCAGGATGGACTGCATCCTCGGCCCCCACTGCTCCCACAGGCCCCGGGCCACCCGCACCACCGAGTCGGCGGTGCGGTCGCGGTCGGCGAAGACGCGGGTGTCCAGCAGGTTGATGCCCGGGGAGCGGGACTCGTCGGATAGGTCGATAAGGCGCACCCGGTCCATGAGGGACTCGGGGACGTGTTCCAGGATGCCGGCCACCAGGTCGGTATGGGGATCGACGACCACGATGGCGTCGTTGTCGCGGCCTTCGGCCTTCTCCCTGAGCTTGTGGGTCACCACGTGGTGCATCAGGGTGGACTTGCCCATTCGGGTGCGGGCCACGTAGAGGTGATAGCGCCGCAGCAGGTCCTCGGGGAAGCGTATTTCGCGCCGCGCTCCGGCGGTGGTGTCGCCCACCAGGGCGCCGCCCCGGACGCCCTTGGCCGAAGGGAGCAGGGTCCGGGCGCCGGACCGTTCCACCAGGGGCGTCTCGTCGCCGGCCCCCGGCGGGTGCCACAGGCAGGCGACTTCGCGGACCCCCAGCACGCTGCGCTTGCCGAATAGGCCCGGGCCGGTGGGGTGCAGGTTGTCCGTGGACAACGCCGGTTTCATCCTGCCCACCCTGAACCTGGCCCCGGCGGGATGGTCGTAGTGGCGGTAGGCGGCGGCCACCGGGCCGAGCAGCTCTCCGGCGCGCTGCTGCCCGGTGTCGGCGGGCAGGACGGCGACGATTTGCAGCTCGGCGTCGAAGGCGATGCGGGAGACCTTCTCCTTGATGAGCAGCGGGTCGTAGACCCGGCTCCTGGCCTGCTTCCAGCGCCACCAGGCCCAGCCGCCGACCGCCAGCCCCAGGGCTGTGCCGGCAGCCAGCAGGGCGGCCTTGAGATACTCCCCGTCCTGCACCCACAGGTAGCCCTTGAGGGCCGCCAAAGCCCCCGCGCCCAGCACGGCCATGGTCGCGCCGTCAAGCTGGAGGGGTTTGGTCTGGTAGGTGTAGGCGGATTCTCGCACGTCGGGCACGGCCTGCCGGTGGGCGCGTACCTGGTGGGCCTGGGACCAGTCGGGTCCCAGGGAGCGCAGCAGCAGCCGGGCCACCACGCGCTCCCCTTCGTAGAGGGCCGAGAGCGCCCCCATCAGGGCGATGAGGGGGTCCGAGCCGGGGTCCAGCAGGTCGTCGTCCCGGAAGGTGCGCAGGGGCACGTACTCGGGGCCGTCGGCCCGCAGGGTCATCGACCAGGCCTGCTCTCCCTCGTCCAGGCGCAGCGGGTCGTCATGGGGCGGCACCTCCTGGATGCGGGCCTGGGGGTAATGGGCGGCGATCTGGCCGCGCACCACCTGGTCGTCGTGGCAACGGGCCATCAGGACCACGCCGTCCATGTCTCCCGCCAGCTCCAGGGAGAAGGGTTCGGGGACGGCGATGGACTGGAGCAGGTTCTCCACGCCCAGCAGCGTCCGCTCGCCGGTGCGTGGCGGCGTCACCGCCAGCAGCACCGGCGACGGTCTCTTGCTCCCATCGCCGAACAGGATTCTCTTGAGCTTCGTTTTCAAGGATGATTCCTCCTTTGGGTCCGGGCCTCGGGGCCGGTCCCTACCGGCTAGTGCCTGGGTCCGGGCCGCCACTCGATTACCTCGGTCTCCTCGGGCGTGGCCTCGATGCGGATGGGAAAGCGGTTGCCCCGGGCCAGCAGCAGCCCGTCGCCCCTGGGACAGGACAAGAGCCAGCGTTGCAGCTCCACCGGCAGGTCGAAGGCTTCCCCCACGGTGCTGATGGCCGCCGCGTCCTGCTGCAACAGCAGCTTGAAGGCCGCGTTCTGGAGCAATGCCCTGCCCGAATGTCCGGTGATGGTTCTTGACGAGTCCTCGCTGAGCAGGTCCTGCACGTCCTGGGTGATGAACTGCAACCCCAGGCGGTGCTTGCGGGCTCGCTTGGCCATGCTGACCATGAAGGCCGCGCCCTCCGGGTGCTGCATGATGCTCCACACCTCGTCCACCACCAGCAGACGGGGCCGGGGGTCCTGGGCGGCGGCGGCCCATACCGTCTCGGTGCAGACCATCGCGGCGGCGGGCCGCAGTTCGGGTTCCAGCAAATGCAGGTCGAAGACCGTCACCAAAGCCTCGTGGGTCAGCAAGTCGTCGCCCTCGTCGGAAAGCAGATGGCGCAGGCTGCCGGTGGCGAAGGGCCGCAGCAGGTGGGCGATGTCGCCGCCGCCGCTTTCTTCCAGGTAGCCGTAGAAGTCCCGGAAGCCGGTGCGGTCTCTATGCTCCGCGTAGTAGCCCGCCAGGGCGTGGTCCAGGGACGACCGGCGCTCGGCGCTGAGCCGCTCCCCCACCATCACCTCGATCAGGCGGCGCAGGCTGCCGATGCGCTGCAACAGCTCTTCCGAGTCGCCCCGGTCGATGACGAAGGGGTTCATGCCCTGGCCCGCGATTCCCGGCGACAAGACCCTGCCCCCGGCGGCCCTGGCCATGTCGGCGTACTCGCCCTCCGGGTCAATCACGTAGGCCCGCACCCCCCGGCACAGGCCCCGCAAGACTCCCAACTTGGTGGCGAAGGACTTGCCGGAGCCGGAGCGGGCCAGGACGGCGGTGTTGGCGTTCAGGTGGGTTCCGTCGAAGGGGTCGTAGACCACCGGGGCGCAGGCCCGCAGGTCGATGCCGTAGAGGGTGCCGCTGCGGGTGTCCAGGTCCGGCGGCGAGAAGGGGAACAGCCGCGCCAGGCTGGAGGTGTCCAGCGTCCGCCACACCGCCACGGCGTTCAGGGCCAGGGGCAAAGTGGACAGCAGCCCCTCCCGTTGCCGGAAGGCCAGGTTGTCCAGCTTGCCCAGGGTGGCGGCGAAGTGTCCCTTGGCCTTCTGCGTCAGGTCCTTCAACGCCTCGGCGTCGCCGGCGTGGAGGGTGACCGACAGGGAGGCGTGGAACAGCCGCTCCCGGCCCCGCTGCACCTCGTCGCGCAAACGGCTCACGTCCTCCAGGGCGATCTCCGCCTCCGGCGACATGGAGCGGCCCCGCTTGAAGGACAGGCTCTGGGCCGACTCGAAGCGGACCTTCTGCCACTCCAGGGTGCGGGCGGCCTGCTCTGCCGGTATCGCCCCCAGGTGGACCGACAGGTCCATCGGCGCTCCCGTGGCCATCAGCCCTTGCAGGAAGCCGGGGGCCAGGCTGCGGGGCCACTTGCCCAGGTGCAGCGAGCGGGCCAGGTGATTGCCGATTCGGATGTCGCGGCGGTTGACCTCCACGTCCAGCGTTTCGTCCTCGTCCCTCTCGATGGGCGAACCGCCCAGGGCGGCGGACAGCCAGAGCAAGCGCAGGGGCGTTCCCACCAGGGGGAATACGCCCAGCCCGCCCCGCGCCAGCAGACCGCTCAGCTCGGCGGAACGCTCCGCCGGGCAGACGGCGTAGAAGCGCCGGTCCAGGATTCCGTCGCGGGTCTCCAGTGTTGTTAGCAAGCGCCCCAGGGAGTCGGCGGCGTCGCGGGTCTGGCGGGGCAGGTCCTCGGGCTGGGCCTCGCCCAGCTTCTCCCGCAGCCCTTGCAGCACCGGCGGGTGCTGGCGCACCAGCAGTTGCACCGGGAAGTCCAGGGCGTTCAGCGCCCCGGCGAAGGCCCCCAGCTTGGGTTCGTCCAGCTCCAGCCCCATCACCTCGCTGACCGCCAGCTTCACCCCGTCCAGGCGCACCGGCCCGTCCTCCTCCAGGTGGGACAGCATGAAGAACCGGGTCAGCTCCGGCGGCGGCTTGGGCGGCTCGGCGGCGGCCTCTGCCGCCTCCGCCGCTGGGCTGCGCCCGATTATTCCCTTGATGTTGGGTAGTGTTGGTTTCATCTCTCGTTTCTCCTTTGTCGTTTTATGCGCCGGGCAGGATGGGGCTGAGGCGGCCGCTGATTACCAGGGCGATGGCCTTGGCCAGCAGCACCACCACCAGGCCCACCACCGCCATGACCACGGCGTTTCTCGCTTTTCCCCGTCCCTGCCCCTCAGTTCCCTCGGCCATCAGCACGAACCCGGCCCAGACGATGGCGAAGAAGCAGAGGCCCACCCCGGCGTAGGCCATGCCGCTCAGCACCGCGTCTATGGTCCTAAGCAGCTCTTCCCTCTCGTCCCCCGGCGCGGCGGCGACGGACGCCAGGACCGCGCCGGAGGAAAGCAGGATGCTCGTCAAGCGCCCTACCACGGCCAGCCCCACCAGGAGGAATCGCCTTCCTCCGTCTGTTCCGCCGAAGGCGGCGGGGGCGTGGGCGGCGGCACGTAGAGGTACTGGAAGGGGTCGTCGGCCCCCACGCCCAGGTCATGGGCCAGGGGGACGGTCTCCGGCCGGGTGCGGGTGACGGGAGCGCGCTGGGTCTCCACAGCCCGAACGTGCTCCGGGTGGTAGACGTAGATGCGGACGGTCCTGCTCACCGAGGAACCCTTCCCGCAGGACAGGCTCACTGTTCGGGTGTACACGTCGGTCCGGGCCGGGTGATGGGTGGTTTGGAGCATGGGCGGCAACGGCACGTTCAGGGTCGCCGTCAGGTCCGCCCTGATGTCCAGGTCATGGACCGCCTTTCGGTCGGCGACGGGCAGGTTGAACCGGGTCTGCCCGCCTGGGACGAATGCCACGCTGGTGCGGTGCGCTCCGGCCTCCACGTTCACCCTTCCGGCGATGCGGGTGACGGTGGCGTCCAAGGGCGCGGGCACCGTCTGGCTGAAGTGGCCGCCGTAGACCGGCAGTTCCACCTCCTGCCTGGTGTCGCTGATGCACTCCGAGGCGATGACGCCGCTGACGTTGCCCGGAGTCCACTCCAGGGAGGTCATTTCCAGGTCGCACAGGCCGCCGTCGTACCTGGGCAGGGGGTAAGGAAGCTGGCCGCTCTTCAGGGACACCGCCCCGGAGAATCCCAGGGAGTCCACCCAGGAGAAGGTGAAGGACGGCGAGGGGCCGTTCAGGGTCAGGTTGTAGGTCTTTCTCTCCCCGCTGTGGACGACGGCGTTGGCGCCCATTTTCAGGGTCTTGCCGGTCCTGCCGCCGAAGACCCGCACCTTCAGGTCCAGGTCGTGGGCGGCCCGCAGGCTCACCCGGGCGGTGTCGCCGGAGACGGCCAGCCCCTCGATGAAGATGCGGCGTCCCGGCACCGGGTCCGGCGGCTGGAAGTAGATCTCCTCCAACCGCCAGCCGGGGTCGTCGTCGGGGTCGTCGGCCAGGGCCGTGGCCGGAATAGCCAGAATGGTCAGCGCCAGCAGTCCGGCCACGGCCAGGAGCTTGTACCAGGGCTTCTTGGCCTGGGTCTCCCGATTGTTCGGCTTGGCGGCGTTGCCGTCCTTGGGCTGGCGCCGCTTGCCGAACCAGCTATGGGGCCGGAAGGGAGGCCGCCCCTTCTGTCGAGCCGCCTTTGCCGCCTTGCTTATGCCCGATGCGGCCTTCTTGGCCAGCAGCCGCAGCGGGTCGGGCCTGGTCTCCACCGGCAGCGGGGCCTCGCTCCGCGCCAGTTGCGTGGGGGATCCGGCGTAGCGCCTGGCCCCCAGGTTGAACTTCAGCAGGTCGGCGGCCACCAGGGGCAGCCCCCGGCCTCCCACCTTCCCCACCGTCAGGGCAATGCCCGCGATGCCCAGCAGGATCGCCAGGCCCAGCCGGAACTCCGAGGGGCCGAAGGGGAAGTAGCGGTAGGCGCCGTAGGCCACGGCGCACACCGCCACCACCGCCACGATCTGGGGGAAGGTGAACCACAGCAGCACCTTGTCCTCGGCCTGCACGTGGGTCGGGACTTCATGCTCTCTCATTCCGTCCCTCCTAAGTGCCGTCGCCGGTGGTTCCGCTGTCCGAACCGCCGCCGCCGTTGGTGGGGTCGGGCACGTCGGGGGTGACCGGGTTGCCCACCACGGCGTTCATCACCAGTTCCACCACGCCGTAGGCCACCAGGGCCAGCACAATGCCGGCCAGGGCGGTCATCATGGCCGCCTTGCCCCGCTCCATCTGGTTGGGCGCGCCGGAGGCGGTGAGGTACATGTAGGCGCCGTAGATGAAGTAGCCCACCCCCACGACCCCCACCAGCCCCAGCAGGATGCCCACCAGGTTCGATATGGTCTGTGTCAGGTCTCCCATAAAGTCGTTCTCCTTACGGATTGAATTTGTCGTTTCTCTTGATTGCACGGTTTTTTGGGTCAGTCCCTTGTTGCTACTGGCACATGGCTCCACCTCCCGGGGTTGGATCGGCGCGAGTCGTTGACACGCCGGTAGTTGTCGTCGTGCTTGTCGTTACGGCCCCTGGCTCCTGGGGGTGGGGCTGTTCTGGGCGGCGGGCGTGGAGTTCTGGGCCGCCGAGTTCACCGCGTTGGCGGCGGTGCTGGTGGCGCGGGTGGCCGCCGTCGCCGCAGCGGCGGCGGCCATGCCGGGAGGCCCGCCGGCGGCTCCGGCTCCCATCAGCCCAAGGGAGCGGGCGGAGCGCATCATCGAGCCGGGCAGGGACATCCCGAAGTAGAGGGTGTGCAGCCAGGCGTCGAAGGTCCCGTGATGCCCCAGCATCGAGGGAACCCGCCCCGCCAGGTACATGAAGGCGATGGCCATCAGCAGCTTCCACACCAGGTCCTGGGCCACCTCGCCTCCGCCAATGGCGGCGAACTCGTCCAGGAACCCGAAGGCCAGGGCCACGGCGATGAGCTGGATGGCCTGCTGGAACACGGCGGTCATGAACAGCCGCAGCCAGTGCCTCCCCCAACCGGCGGTGTGGGGCAGAATCCACAGCCCCAGGGCGATGGGCGCCAAGCACAGCAGGATGTCGATCAACGCCAGGCGCAGGATCATCTGCACCAGCAGGTAGAGGATGAAAAAGCCGAAGACCAGGTAGAGCAGGGCGATGAACACCGCCAGCCCGGTGCTGGCGGCCTGCACCGCCGTCAGCAAAGGCTCCAGGGGAGCGCGCAGCAGGTCGCCGGGGGTGACGCTCAGCTCGGCAGCGATGAAACCGGAAGTGGCATCGGCCACGTCGATGACCAGGGCGCACCACCACAAAGACGATGCGGCCGCGGTGAGGCCCAGCACCAGGCGGGGCACCATCTCCCGCCAGCCCGACTGGTGGTGGCCCAGGTGCTCCTGGACGATGAAGCTCAGCCCCATCCAGCCCAGGATGATCACCAGCATTCCCGACGCGATGGCCCACACCACCATCCACGCCTGCCGAACTATCTCGTGGTCGTAGGTCAACCCAGGTGGGGTTCCGGTGAAGATGTCTCCCATGTCTCTACCCCTCCCCGCACTCGGCCAGTTCCATTTGGGCCGCCCGCTCCACCACGCCGCACAGGGTCCCGTGGACTCCCTGGATCATCCATCTGGCCCCGGCCCGCGCCCAGCGGTCCGGGTCCAGGGCGCCCAGCACCTTGTCCCACAACCCCGTGGGCTGGTGGACCGGCACCAAGGCGTGGAAGACGTGGTTGTCGCCGCCGCCGGTCCTGGGCACGGCCAGCACCAGCAGGAAAGCCTGCTCCGGGTCCAGCTCGGGCTGCCCGTCCAGGACGGGATACTCGAAGGTGTACTCCCAGCCCTCGGAGAGCTGCTTCTCGCCGCCCTGGACCCGGTAGGTCTCGGTGACCCAATCGCCGGTGTCGGGGTGGCGCAGGGCGTAGAAGAGGACGTCGGTCTGGCGGCTGAATATGGGGCGGGCGACGAACTCGCCGTCCTTCTTGCGCTCCACCATCTGCCGGTCCCGGTTGACCAGGGTGATGTCGTCGGAGTCGGGGGGAGGGGACTGGGCCAGGGCTGCGCCGCTGGCGGGTATGGCGGCCAGGGCCGCCAGCAGCAGCGCCGTCGCCAGGAGGATCAGCCGCCTGCCGGACCGGTAGTTCGATTGCACCTTCAACTCGTTCACCTCTTTGCGTTTTGCAGCGAATCAGGGATCAGCTGCTGTCGTAAAAGAGTGTGACTAACCGAGTTGCAGTAGAAAACTACCTATGAGGGTTACGAACTTTGATAACCCTTACAAGTCTCTTTGCAACCGGCCCCTCCTGTGCTGTAGTGGGGGTGTACAGGAGTTTGAGTTTTGTAGTGAAGGCGCCGGGCGGGTCGTGTCAAAGCTGAAACAGGGGCAAATCACCCCCCTACAGGACGTAACCAGTGAACACTTGGAGTTAAGGGCGGGTTCCGGTCTGAAAGCCGCAAACGCAATGGATGTGGGGGTGCGTGCACCGGGGTCAACCGGCCCCCGGTGGGGAAACGCCCCCGAAACCGCCGGGGATGTGCCGGTGCGTTACGCGTTTGATGGGCTTGGTCCGGGGTTGGTGCGCAGTGTTGAACAGGCTGAACAAAAGGAGGAGCCATGAAAACCACCGGACACGGCATTGAAGACAGCAGGGACGTGGCCAACGTCTACCACCTGCGGCTGATGACGCTCTTGCAGGAGCTGGTGCGGGACAAGGGCTACAAGGGCGCGTCGCAGGTGCTGGAGATCGACCAGAAGACGGTCACGGAGAGCGCCAGGACCAGGGTGCTGACCCGGCGGGTACGCCAGGCCCTGGAGCGGGGGTTGCAGGAGGGCGTGGGTTCGGCGGCGGCCCGGCGGCAGAGGGAGCGCAACGACCGGCTGGAGGAACGGGTCCAGCAGCTTGAGGAGGGCCACGAGGCGTTGGGCAGCGAGGTGCGCCGGAGGCTCGCCGTCGTCGAAGGCGAGGTCGGGGCCTTGCCCGGCGACGCTACCCAGGGCGCCGAACAGCCCAGTGCCGGACCTGCCCAGGCGGACTCAGGCCAGTCGGAAGACCGGACCTCCGGCAGCGCAACGATTCCCCCGTCGCGGCCCTTGCAGCGGCGGGAATATCCCGACCTGGCGACGCGGGAGCCTGCCGATGACGACGAGGAGGTCTTCGGCGACGCCTGGGCGCTGATAGTCCAGTGGCGGGATCTGAAGGACACTCACCCCAATGATGGAAAGGGGCTTGAGTGGCTGGCCGACGAGGAGCGCCTGCTGGAGGTGGAGCTGGCGTTGCTGGAAGAGCACGGGATGACCCTGCCGCCGGAGCAGCGGCCCCTGCGGGGCTTCGCCCGGAGCGGTCAGGTCAACTGGCGCCGGACGGCGCTCGATGACACGCGCAAAGCGCGGGCCAGGCGGGAATTCTGGCACCGGGTCAGGCGCTGGCTCACCCTGGGGCTGTGGTGGAAATAGGGGCACGGCGGGTCGCTGACGAGTTTTGTGAACTTTTGTTGAAGTGTCTATGAACTCGATTGAACGATTCCGGCAATAGCCCTCGCAGGGGATACCACCCTGGTTTCGGGCCGGTGATAATGGTTGCGTTGTCTGGCTTTCCAGTGTTTCCCGCCATAGAAACTCTGGGGGCATGTCCCTTTTGCCCGGGTCCGGCCCCAGGGATGATTCGCTCTCCCGACGGTCGCCCACGAGGGAATGCTGCCGCTGCGGATTTGAGATTGCTCTCCGCAGGCAGCACGGTCCGAAGCGACGGAGTTGACGCTGGTCCTTCGTCCTCGGTCCAGTCCGGCGGTCGAGGTTTGACGTTGGTCCCTCGCCCGTTGGACACCCGTCCGGCGGTTGGAGTGTCAAACCCTTCTCCCGCTGGGCACCCGTCCGAAGGTTGGGGTTGATCCCTCCGGCCATCGGGCGACTGGGACGGGGCGTTTAGCGGCGCTTCGATCTCACCCAGGCTGCGGCGTCCTTGGGTTCTGCTCGCGGCGCCCCAGCCCGGACCCCAACCCGAGGCGCACGGCGCGCTTCACCCGGCAACCCACATTCAGGTCGGTATCCCAACCCAACGGCGCATCATCATCGTCAAGGAGGTGGCAAGCAACCGGAACAAGGACGCACCCCGGACTCCCTTACCCATAGGGTCTCCCTGGCGGAGCGGTTAACGCACTTCGCCCGTCTCTCCATTGCGGTCGGAGCGTTGCAGGCTCCCGCCGCTTCCCCACGGCTGCGCCAAGGCTGCCAGGTAACGGCAGCGGCGCCGTGGTTTCAACACGCTCCGGCAGTCCGTCGGCATCGACGCCAGGCCGGACGCTTGCCGTTGCAACGCGACTCCCCTGGGCCCGGTTGCTAACGACGCAACCGCCAGGCGAGGCCGCGTTCGCCTGATTTCCCCGCTGCCAGTCTCCAGGAACTAAAGCCCTGGGCGAACTGCGCCTTGCGCCAACCCCCATCCGGCTTTTCCCGTTGCGCTGTCCGGCCCTGGGCGTAGTGCGTCTTGCGCCAGGGCGTCGGAATGCGCCGCTCATCCTGACCCTGGGCGAACTGCGCCCTGCGTCAGCCCCACTCCGGTGTTCTCCGTTGCAGTGGCAGCCCAGGGAGTGGTGCGTCCGGCGCCACTGCCACCGGCAGCAACCAGGGCCACGTCAGCAGCGGGCGGCAATTCAACGACGACCAGGATTACGACGAACAGGAGGTGAACGACATGAACATTGACCCGTTTCTCCCTCCGCCGCCCCAGGGTTGGCGGAAGGGGTGAACCGGCGATAACTCCATGCCTCTCTCTCAAGTGAGTGAGGCGGCGGCATCCAGGGTGGCCATACCAGCCGCCACAAACGACTGAAAAATCACAGCTTACAGCAAAGCGGGGTCGTCCTCATCGACGAGGGCGGCCCCGCTTTCTGCGTTTCGGAGGAAGCGACATGAAGGCAATCACCGACACCAACATCGGCATCACAACAACGGTCGACGGCGACGACAGCCCGGTCAGTGCTGCGGAGCAGGCCCTGAATGCCCAGCACGGAGCGGCGGACAAGGGACAGGGCCGGGGCAAAGCCGAGAGCGAGCTCCGGGCGGCGGCCAGGCGGCGCGGCCTAACCCTCAAGGAGGTGGCCGCCCTGATGGGAGTGAACTACAGCCACCTGTGCGCGGTGGCCAACGGCCGCAGGCCCTGGTCTCCCATGCTGCGGGAAAGGGCAATGGCGGTCCTGGGCGACGTGCCCGGCCAGGGAGTGGTCTACCGCCGGAGCGGCCCGGTCCAGGGCGAGAGCACCGGCATCCGGGAGCAGGCCCGCGCCATGGGCCTGAGCCAGGGGGAGCTGGCCGACCTGGCCGGGGTGTCCGCCACCTACATGTCCCAGGTGGCCCGGGGCCGCCGGAACATGAGCCCCCAGGTCCAGGCCCGGGTGGAGGCCGCGCTCAAGGCCCCGGCCAGGATTGAGCCCGCCGTCTGCGCCAACCGCTCAGGCGAGGTGGTCAGCGGCGGCAGCACCGGCATCCGGGAGCGGGCCCGGGAGATGGGTTTTAGCCTGAAGGGCCTGGCGGAACACGTGGGGGTGTCTTCCAGCTACATGACCCAGGTGTGCCGAGGCCAGAGGAACATGAGCCCCGGGGTCCAGGCGCGGGTGGAGGCGGCGCTGGCCGGTCCGGCCAGGGTCGAAGCGGCGCAGACTCCCACTGTGGACCCGCGTGCGTTGTGGGACCGCATGGAGGCCCACGGTTTCTCGCAGAACGAGACCGCCCGGTTGGCGGGCATCAGCTCGTCCCATCTCTCCCTGATCATGAACGGTCAGCGGACGCCGTCGGGGGAGGTCCTGGCGAAACTGCACGGGGTGTTGTTCCGGCCAACGGCTGCCGAGTTGGTGGTGCCCGCCGAGGTGAAGGTGATGGGCTGGAAGAAGGACGGGCGACAGGGCGTGGTGGTGCGCGGCGCCGGTGGGCCTGGCAGCGGCACCGTTCGCATCGGGGGCCGGGTGCCCTGGGGCGCGGAGGTGCAGTACGCCTACCGCGCCGGCTACGATAGCCGGGGCCGGGTGTCGGTGACTCACGTTGTTGACGAAAGGGGTTACGCCGTTATGTTGGCGAAACCGGAAGCTGCCTAGTGGAGGCTGCCACCGGAGGGACGCACACCATCTTGCACGGTGAAGGGCGCTGCAATCGCGGCGCCCTCCTTTTGCCATCCCATGTATGCTGCCCTTTCTGCGTTTCCGGCCCTTCTCCGGCAATCAGCGTCTTTACCCGGTGAAAAGGTGGCCCAGGCCCAGGCCTTCGGTCCAACGCCATACGGTGTGGGGATACGTGCCGAGGCGGCGGGCCAGTTCCGCCTGCGACAGGCCCGACTCTTCCCTGAACCTCCGCAGCCGCAGCGGGAAGTCGTCGGGAAAGTGGTAGGTGTCTCTGCTGTAGTTGATGTGTTGTCGGGGCATGTCTTTCGTCGTCCGGTCCTCTTCTTAGGACGGTTGGCTGCGCGGCGGGGATGCCAACGGACATCCCCGCCTGCAGGGGCCGCCTCCCCGCCTCTCTGACCGCCACCGGCCCCTCCAACCCGGAGAGCAACGCCGGGTTCCGCGTTACTCTTCTCTTTCGAGCCAAACGGAGTAGCCTCCCGTCGGAAATACGTCGATGGAAAACAGCACCGGCGCCGGCCTAAGAGCTACGTTGGCGGAGGTTCGTCATACAGGGCGCGCACCCGGTACTCCCGGTTCTGGCAATTTGGTGTCCACTCGATCTCCCGCTCGTCCCGCCGCTACGTGTTCCGCTACACCGTGTCGGGCACCGTCACATCCTCCCACGCTCCCCAGTCCTGCCCGTTGGGGCGGGTACGCCGCTGCGCCTCTGACCGGGCGCACCCGCTCCAGGCAGGGCCATGTGTGCGGGCTATTCTTGTTGCGTGGCGCTGCCCCTCCTGCCGGAAGGGCAGCATTGCATCATCTGGCCCCGGGGGCCCCTCACGGGCCGCCGACGCTTACTGGTAGCTGGTGCTCTCTTCCGGTCCGTGGCCGAACCAGAAGGAGACCACGTTGGAGTAGCCGCTCAGCTCACCGGAGTCCACCACTTCGTCGTCGTTGGCGTCGCGCCAGGTGCGCACACCGTAGTGGTAGGCTTTACCCCCGGTCGGCTGGTCGTTGTGGGTGACGGAGCAGCTGGATTGGCTGCGGTCTATGACAAAGACGATGCCGATCCGGCTCCCCTGCTCCGCGTACCCCCCTGCCACCTCGCTCCGGTACATCAACGGGAACCCCGAGTCCACCAGCTCCTCGTCGGGATCGTCCGGGGCGAAGGCCGGGTAGCCCGGCCGCCAGTCGTAGTAGTAGACGCCCTGCGCCTGGAACACCACGTAACCGTCCACCACCGTGCCGGCGTCGTGCTGGGGCGGCTTCCAGGTCAGCGTCACCTCGCCCTTGTCGCCGACCCACCTGGCGCTGCCCCGGAGATCCTGCGGCTCGAAGCGGGAGGGCACGATCCGGTGCTGCTGGTACTTGCTGCCGGTCCAGTTGGTGTACTTCTGGCTGGCGCAGTCCGTACCATCGTAGTGGGCCCGGATCAGGTAGCGGTAGCCGACGTCGTCCACCACGTCCGTGTCCAGGTGCTCGAACTTGCCCTGGTATTGCTGCTGCTCGCCCGTGCCGGCGGTGTCGAGGCTGCTCGGGTCCAGGCAGGCGATCTGGGCGAAGCGGCCGGAGCCGGTGGCTTTCACCACCTCGTAGCGCAGCACCGTTTCCCCGGCGTGTTTCTCGTCCCAGGGCGCCGGCGGCGGCCACCAGCGCAGGCGGATGCCGGTCTCCAGCACCTTGCCTTGCAGGCCCTGCGGGCCCACGCCAATGCACCGCTCCGGCTCCTGCCAGCAGTCTACGGTGAGGCGCCGGTCCTCCAGGTCGAAGTTCTTGGTAATCGTCAGCGTCACCGAGTCGCTGTAGATGTGCTCGGCGTAGCCCGCGTTGTCGGTGAAGCTGGCCGACACCCGCACCTCCACCTCGGTCTCCACCGAGACGTCCGGCGCGGGGTAGGTCCGTCCCGTGGCCCCGGCGACGTCCTGCCAGACGTCACCCACCTTGCGCTGCCACTGGAAACGGTAGTAGCCGTGGGGGATGGGGTCCGGCAGGCCGTTGGGGTCGCTGATCCCCGACGTGTCCGCCGTCACCCCCACGGTCACCACCGAGCTATCCACGTCCACCCCTCCGGTCACTGCCGAGGTGCCGCTGATCGCAAGGCCCGTGGCGTTGTCGCGCTGGCGGAAGGTCAGGATCTTGTCGTTGGAGTTGTCGAGGTGGAACATCGTCACCCCGTTGGACCAGAGGCCCCGGCGACCAATGTTGTCACTGCCCAGACTGACGTCGCGGGCCGGCCAGCGCGAGCCGTCCGACAGCCGCCGCGCCTCCGCCTTGCCATTGGCGCCGGAGTTGGCACCCCAGATTGTGTCGCCCTCAAGATGCAGCCCGCCATGGATAGTGTGCGAAAACGTGATTGACCTGCTGTCGTCGATGATCCCGTTCAGACCAATTGCTGGTACTTTCGCGGCTCTGTCGGACACCCAGATGTAATTGCCGTCACTTACCGAGTGATAGATGAGAGTAAGTGGTGTTGCACTCCCGCCCCGCCACTGGAAGTCCTTGGACGTGACGCGGCTACGGTCCGAGCGGTCATACGCTCGCATATAAGCGCTACTGGCCCCGACCGCTACGGTTTGCTCGCCGATCCAGATGTACCTGTCATCGCCGGTGACAACGAATGCCTCAGTGTTGATTCCGTCGATGTCCTTGCTTGAATCGCGGGTGCCATACTCGGTTTCGGTGGTCGCGGGATTTTCACGCACGTGGTAGGCATAAAGGTACGAGTCCGTAACGTCACCGACCCATAAGGTTGTGCCATCCCCCCAAATTGACCGTGGATTGTCGTTGTCCGAATGCAGGTCGAAGCTGGCGTACTTGGTGTAGTCCAACGCCACCGGGGCGGTGGCGCGGCTGAGGACGGCCTCGCCGAAGTCGTCGCTGTCGGTGAAGCTGACCTGGAACTTGATCGTCCTGCCGTGGTCGGACTGCCTGAGCATGTAGCTCAGCCCAGCCTCCTCCCGGATCGGGGTGTAGGTCACGCCGTCGCCGCTGGATAGCCACTGGTAGGTGTAGGCGTCGTCGGGGATGCCGTTGCCGTCGGCGATGCCCGAAGCGTCCGCCGTCAGGGTTAGCCCCACTTCCGCCGTGCCCGTGATCGTCGGCTGGCCCGTGGGGGGTAAGTTGATGACCACCACCGCCGCGCTGGCGTCGCTGGCGACGGTCTCGTCGAAGCTGGCGGTGTCGGTGAAGCTGACCTCCACCCTGATGGTCTTGCCCACGTCGGACCTCTGCAACGTGTAAGAGGACCTGGTCTCTCCCGCGATTTCGGTGTAGGTGTCGTCGTCGTCGCTGGAGGTCCACTGGTAGGTGTAGGTCACGTCGTCGGGGATGCCGTCGGGGTCGGCGATGGCCGAGATGTCCGCGGTCAGCGTCTCCCCCACGTGGGCCATGCCGCTGATGGTGACGCCCGTGGCCGGGTGGTTGGCAACCAGGCTCACAGCCACCTCATCGCCGTGGGCCCAGTTCAGGCCCGAGTTTTCCCAGGTGTATTCCGTTCCCGAAGGAAAGGTTATCTTACTTGCGTCTACGGACGCGAACTGGGAATCGTCCAGTTGCAGGACAAAGGGGACCGGTAAATCTGGATCAAGTCCAAACTCCAATTGGCCTCGGGAGGTAGCGCTGCCCTGTGAAAGCTCGGTATAGTACAATAATTTTACGGTGTACTCAACCTCATTCACGGTAAATTTGGCCGGGTCGAGACTGCCAAAGTTCTCATCAGCGTAGACGGAAACAAAGAACCCCACTTCAGTCCCATCATCTGAAACGGTCAGGGTCGCCGTCCAGACGGCGTTGGCGGCGGTCCCCTCGGCGGCGACCGGGGGTTCGCCGCCCTCCCGCGTGATTTTCGGTATGACCACCGCCGTCCGGTTGGACGCCTGGCTCTTCTCTTCGCCCCGCAACGCCCTGACCCTATCGGCGTAAGTCTCCCCAGGCTCGGTGGCCGTGGCGTCGGTGTAGGAAGTGTCTACGGAGCCGGTGTCCCCTACCAGGGTGGTCAAGTCCGCCTCCCCCTGGGCGCGCAGCACCTCGTAGCCGTTGACCGCCCCGGCGTCCTCCTCCGGCGCCTTCCAGTTCAGCAGGACCCCGCTGTCGTGAGTGGCAAAGGCGCTCAGCCCGCTGGGGGCCAGGGACGCCGGGTCCGGCTCCCGTGTGGGCGTGGGTTCCGGCGTTGCTGTCGGTTCCGGGGCGGCCGGGGTGTCGGCGTTGACGTAGCCGGACCAGCGGCTGACCCCGGTGGGGCTGACCGCCTTCACCCGGTAGACGTAGCGGCTCTCCGCCGCAACCGTGCTGTCGGTGTAGCTGACTCCGGGACCGGCGTCGGCCTCGATCACCAGGAAGACGCCCGCCTCGTCGGTGTCCGGGTTGCGGCGCAGGATGGCGTAGTGGGTGACGGTGTCGTCGGTTGAAGCCGTCCAAGTGAGGGTGACCTCATCATGCTCGGCATCCGCCTCAAGGTCCATTGGCGGGGCCGGCGGTTTATCCCCGGTGGCGTCCGCCTCCGCTGTGACCTCGGCAGTCTCCGGCTCCTCCGGTTCCTCTGGTTCCGGCGTGGGCGTGGGTGTGGGATCAGGCGTGGCCGTGGGTGTCGGTTCCGGTGTCGGTTCCGGCGTTGCTGTCGGTTCCGGCGCGGCCGGGGTGTCGGCGTCGGCGTAGCCGGACCAGCGGCTGACCCCGGTGGGGCTGACCGCCTTCACCCGGTACACGTACCTGCTCTCCGCCGCTACCGTGCTGTCGGTGTAGCTGACTCCGGGACCGGCGTCGTTCTCGATCACCTGGAAGACGCCCGCCTCGTCGGTGTCCCGGTTGCGGCGCAGGATGGCGTAGTGGGTCACGCTCTCGTCAGTTGACTCTACCCAGGTGAGGGTGACTTCATCGTGCTCGGCGTCAGCCCCGAGGTTCGTGGGGGGGGGGCCGGGCTGACAGGGGTAGGTATAAATTTGTGGACTTGGAAGGCAAATGGCTTTCTAGCACCTTTTCGGCGCCAAACAGACGGGTTGACAAGGGTATTGTTGCTTCCTGAACCACATCCTGGCCCGTCGCCTAACCTGAAGAAATCTATCGTCCCGAAGCGGGAAACACCAAATACCTACCCCTGTCAGGGGGGGTAGAACCGGACTGGGGGCAACGCCCCGCGGCGCGGCCTGGGCACGGAGGCCGGTCGCCGTCTCAACTGATTGTTTCTCTACAGGACTTCCCACCATGCCGGTATGTACGACCTCTCCCCGGAATCCTGGTCCGTCTGCCGAACAGCGCCCACGCCGCAACGGTGGCGGCCACCGCGAATGGGTCGGCGTCCAGCCGTCTGAAAGCAATGACACGATTTGTCCGCGAAAAACTAACAAACCCGGACTGCATTTGTCAACGCCTGCGGGTGACGAATTCTGAAGGGATGTGAGCCGGGATTGTTATGTTAACGGCGCGCAAATGGGGGTAAGATAACCGGAAAAGCAAGATTACGGCGGTGGCGACATCGGCAACATTCCGGCGCCAGAGGCGAGTAACACGCCGCGCGAAGCGCCGAATCAAGAGGCGACGCCTCTCCCTGGGCCGTGCCTGGGGAGGATACCGTAACCGCCTCGGAACTCTTGCACCCAGGCAATCGGTGAATTGCCGCCGGAATTCTTACGGTTACCGGCGGCAATGCAGCGCGACCTGGGTGCCGTTCCTGCGCCATACGGTTGCTCCCCCGGTCAGCGGCCCGGCCAGCGCCCGCTCCAGGGTGGCGGTCAGCATGGGCAGTCCTGCGCTGGCAGCGGCCCGGAAGCTCTCTTCCCCCCGCTCCGTCTCGCACACCACCAGCAGGGGCAACGGACGTCCCGTAGCGGCGATCCGCCGGTAGGGACCCAGCTTCTCCGCCACCTGCCATCGCTGCACGGCGCGGCGCTCGAACTCCAGGTAGTAGGTCCCTTCCCCGTAAGGACCCTCGCTCGCCAGCGCCAGCAGGTCGGGGCGCACCTGGGTCAGGCCGGGCACGTTGACCTCGCCTCTCCAGCCGGCCACCGCCTCTGCCCCCTCCCTGGCAAACTGGACCACCAGCCGGTTCACCCCGTCGTTGTGCCGCTGCTCGTGCTCCCGGTACCAGCGGTCCAGGTAGGGGCCGTGCCGGGACTTGATGATGCCGGGCAGCACCCGGCTCATGTTGGCCGCCCGCTTCATCCCCAGCTCCGACAGGTAGTGCCGCCCGTCGAAGACGGCCACCAGGCCGGTCTCCACGAACCTTCTCAGGTGGCGGCGCACCTCGCCGGGAGAATCCTGGATCACCTCGGCCAGCCAGGAGGCCCGCATAGCCGGGAACTGGCAGACGGCCAGGAACAGCCGGTGGGCGGTCCTGCCGTCGATGGCCGCCATGTCCGGGTTCTGCTGAAGCCATAGGTTGGCCGCCTCGGGCCTTCCCACGGTGGGATGACCGGCGGGGTCGGACACCAGGTCCCGGGAGGGCCGCAACTCCACCGCCTCGCTGCACTGCCCGTCGGGGGTGCAGAACAGGGTGGGCGTGTCGCCGGACAGGGTGCTCCGGGCCAGTTCCCTGGCCCAGGCGTCGGATGCCACCACGATCTGGGCCGAGGGTTCCACCTCCTGGTCGGGGTTCTCGTAGAAGAGCCGGTTGCCGATGCGGAGATAGCGGTCCTCCTCGTGGGAGTAGCAGTCCACGCCCCAGAAGCGGTGCTGCTCCTTGCGGTGGAGAACCCGTTCGGTAGCGTGCAGGCCCGCGTAGGTGAAGGGGGTCCAGATGTCCGGGCCGTAGCGGGCCACGGCGTGGTAGAAGCCGCCGCGACGCAGCAGCCGGAAGTCGGTCATCCGGGCCTGCCTGGAGGCTGCCGTCTGGTCGGGGGGCCTGACGACCCGCCCGCTGCGCAGCAGGTCCGGCGCCAGGGCGTAGACCGGCTCCAGCATGGCGAGGCGGCGCAGGGATGTCTCGATGCCCCGGGACGTGGCGGTCCAGGGCGGGTGCTCGTGGCCGGGGCCGACCACGGATTCATCCTCTACCGGACGGGAGACGCCGGAAAAGGGAGAACTGTCCTGGTCCTCCAGGTGGGCGGGATGGTCGTGGTCCAGGGCGAACCGGTCAGTGTAATCAGACGGCATTTCGCCCTCGGGGTGGAACTCGGCCAGCCCTTGGGCGCGGGCCTCCTCCCTGGGGCTGGGGTGTCGGTGGTCGGTGACGTAGAGGGCGTCCACGGCCTTGCGGGTCAGGAACCAGCGGTGCTGCCTCCGCTCGGTCATGCCCCGCATCACCGACTCGATCCAGCCTCCGTTGTGGAGGGTTCCCAGCATCCGCCTTACCCGTTCCTCGGTCATGCCCAGGATGGGCGCGAGGTTGGCCACGCTGGCCAGGGGCATCCTGGCGGTTATTTTCAAGAGTCGTCGCTGCTCTTCGTTCAGTGGTTGCCGGGTCGCCATTGCCATCCCTCCTGCATCCATACCCCTCCCATTGCACCGCTGAGTATCGCGGCGGGTCCAGCAAACACTAAAGGCGGCGTTGAGGAGGATTTATTCGTATATCGGATACTTAATATACGCCTGGGTGGGAATAGCAGATTACTTATATCGTCATCCGATGGCCGGAAACGGTTGCTGGCAGCGCCATGCTGGTATGGCGGGCTCCGGCGATGACACGGGACCAGCATGTCGGTAATCCCGGGGACGGCTCGGGCAAGCGGCGATTTGGCGAGGTATAGAGGCATATAATGGACGGGCAGCGGACGCCCGGGTCAGACCGTCGCACACGACCCTGCCAGCGAGCTTTGGGCCGACAAGGCCGGTGGGGCTGCCGTTGGGGGATGTACTGCTGACAATGACAGGGTGGACGGCCCGATAGCCGGAATGCTTGCCGCCGGCGCAGTAGCTGCGGGCGCAAACAGGCTGGGCGGTTGGCTGGCGGACAATAAGGGTGTCATCGGGCACCGGTACATTTGGGAACCGGGGCGCAATTACCGCAGGAGCGGGCGTGCATGGACAAGGACAAATGGGAGGTAGGTCTATGAACGAAATGGAACGGGAGGAGGGCTGTTGCTCCCCGCCTTTCCCGGAGGACTTCGGTGAGCGGCTGGAAAGGCTGATCGAGCTTGCCGGTCTGTCGCGGGAGAAGTTCGCCCAGCGCCTTGGCATCGACTATGAACGCGTGGCCCAGTGGTTCGATGGCGCGGTCCTCACCGGCGGAGAGGTGTGGCACGTGGCCCGGCTGGCGTATTCAATCCCCGGCGGCATGGCGATCATCGTGCCGAAGGCTAACCGGGGCACGGAGTAGTGGAGTAATCCGCCGCCGGTCTCATGCCCGGTCATTGATGCCGCGATCCTTGCCCGGTGGACGGTGAGCGACAATGGCGGCGGGGATTCCTTGCACGAGCCTCCGGCACCCGCAATATGTGCCGACATTGCTCCCGGCGAATTCTGCGGCGACTTGCCGGCCGGCTTCAGCGAAGGGATGCCGCGGGTCCAGCGCGGCGGCCTCGTCCAGGCCCTCGACCGCCTTGGCGTACCGGCCCAGCTCAATGGGGGCCATACCCCTCGCGCAGTGGGACTGGGCTTCCCCGGGTCAAGGGTAATGGCCCGGTTGAAATCACCAACCGCTTCCTCGTACTGGTTCTGCCGGCTCAGGGCAAGCCCCCGGTTCCGGTGGGCCACGGCATTGTCCGGCTCCAACTCGATGACCCGGCTGAAGTCTTCCGCCGCGCGATGGTCGTCTCCCACCTTGCTGTGCAGCAGCCCCTGGCGAGGAGCGAGTAGGTGTCATCCGCGTCGGCCTTGAGCCGTTCGTCCAGACCCGCTAGGAAGACGAATCCGTGATGGTGGGTAGACAGGGGTTCAGGTGCCCAACTGACGGCCACCCTACCAAGGTGGCCCTTCTTTTCCGAGCACCACCAGCCCGCGATTGTGCCGTTCCATAAGAGGACAGATTTCGGGTGGGAGCACGACTGCCGGTTCGCAATTGGGTTTGTTTGGTTATTGACAATGTTTTGGGAACACACTAGCATATAAATAATAGGGAGGATTGATATCCTGTTGTGCGGATCATTTCGAAAAGAGCGCTCCGCGATTTCTGGGAGCGTCATCCGGAATCAGAGCAGCCTCTACTATCGTGGTATCGGGAGGTGGAGCAAGCAGACTGGACTACTCCCGCACAGGTCTTGGAGCGCTATCCCAATGCCAGCATTATCGGCCGGGACCGAGTGGTCTTCCGAATCCGTCACAACGACTATCGAATCGTCGCCAGAATATTCTACCCCGGGAGAATGGTCTACATACGTTTTGTAGGCACCCACAGGGAGTATAACCGTATCAACGCAGAGGAGGTGTAATCATGGCACAGGTCCGGGCGATCCGCTCAGAAGAGGACTATGACGCTGCGCTGGCCCGGATAACCGAACTAATGGATGCGCTGTCAGGTCCAGAAGGACCAGTGGAGGATGTTGACGACCCCTTCCGGGTCGAACTCGACGTGCTTACCGACCTGGTGGAACTCTATGAGGAGCGTCACCACCCCATTGGATATCCCGACCCCATTTCCGCCATCAAGTTCAGAATGGACCAGGCTAATCTGGCGCCGCGCGACTTGGCACCGTTTATCGGGAGCCGAGCCAAGGTCTCGGAGGTGCTTTCGGGAAAAAGGGCCATAACTATGTCCATGGCCCGGGCTCTCCATCAACACCTGGGAATACCCGCCGATGTTCTGTTACAAGAGCCGGGAGCCAGTTTACCGGACGCGCTCCCGGACCTGGAATTTGGCAGATTCCCCTTAAGAGCCATGGCCAAGGAAGGATGGATTCCGTGCATTCAGGACCTCAAGGACCAAGCGGAGGAGTTGGTCACGGACCTGATGGATCGGGCCGGCGGGAGGGTCTTTGCCGCTGCTCCCTTGTACCGCAAGAATGATAGCCGCCGAGTTAACGCCAAGACCGACGACTACGCTCTCCGGGCGTGGTGCTGGCAGGTAATGGCCCAGGCAAGAGAGACGGGTTCAGTCGCTAAATATCGTTCCGACGCCATCAGCCCACCGCTCCTGCGCGAGGTGGCACGGATGAGTGTTTCGGAAGACGGACCAGTGCAAGCCAGGGAATTCCTCGCACAGAATGGCATAGGCCTTGAGTTTGTGAATCACCTCCCCAGGACTCATCTTGACGGGGCCGCCTTGCGGCTTGTGGACGGCAGGCCGGTGATCGGACTGACGTTGCGCTATGACCGCATAGATTACTTCTGGTTCACTTTATTGCACGAACTGGGCCACGCGGGTCTCCACCTCGGGGATTGCAGTGGCGAGACGGGGTTTGTGGATGACCACAGCCTGCGCGGTGTTGAATCAGGTGGAAACGATACCACAGAACAGGAAGCAGACCAACTAGCACAAGACGCTTTAATACCCCCGGAAATCTGGGACTACGGAACGATTCTGGAAAATCCCGGGCCGATGGCGGTGCTGCAAATGGCCTGGGAATCCCAGGTCCACCCGGCTATCGTCGCCGGTCGCGTTCGTTATGAAACGGGTAATTACCGGCTTCTTTCCCAGTTTGTAGGCACTGGAGAAGTGCGGCGGCAGTTCGGCTGCGACTAAATTGAGATTGTCGCCAGGACAGAAGGATTGACGTGCCGGGTCACCAGGCAACCATACGAATCACGTCAAGAATGCAGGATTAAACCCTTCTGGACCGGACCAATGCTTTCCGGCACCAGGTCAAGAACTTTCGATGAGGCTGGCAGACACGGATGAAGCTCATGAAAACCGACGCCAGAATGAGGAAATGTGCCCAATATGTCACCCGGGGTGGCAGAAGGGCGCCATGCGACCGTCCTTGTGTGGGATTCTACTGTGAAAGTCACGGCGGGCGGCCGCGCGTGTCGTCATCTGCCGTCGAGAGGAGGGGAACATTGAACAGGGACTGGCGAGAGCGCCGTCCAGCGTAGCAGTCCAAGCCACCTACACTGTGAAACCGCCTAGTGGTGGTAATCGCCTATTCTCTGACACGGCCGCTGCAAGTTCGGATCTGAGAAGCTCTGACTTTGCCGAAAGCCGGAAACTCGAGACAAAGGTACTCGGATTCTACGGGGAGTTGCTCCCGCCACCCGGCGGTTGGTTATCTATTCGGTGTGGCCAAATTTCAAGAGGAATAAATCAATGTCCTGGTTGCGGGTCGGGATGCGTACTGCCAGGGCTCCTTTCGTTGGGAGCTAAAGATCGATTGTCGGTCCACCTCGACGGTGAGCTCTTTGCTGGTGGCCGGCGCAGAGGAACTGCATGAACCTTAACGACACATTGAACTTCATCTCAACGATTATTGAAACCAAGACGGCTGGTTTCTCTGTGCAAGGGTCGGGTTTTTACTACAGCAGACTCGCTGCCAAGGACGGGGATGGTCCACAGTGGCGGGCTGTCGAGGACGTGTGGCTGGTCACGAACAGGCATGTTGTCATCCCGAAGAACGAAGGTGTTGAGTTCCTTCCAACAAGATTTACATTCTGCCTCAGAAAGCTGGATCAGTCGGGAGCCTTAAATTGGGACCCTGTAATTCTTGGGACAGAAGAAATAGAAGCCTCGGCCAAGTTCCACCCGGACAATACGGTTGACGTTGTGGTAGTAAACATCCACGAAGCGGTGACCAACCGCGTCAAAAGCGGCAACCAATATGCCCCACCGTACTTGCTTCACTCCGATAACTTCGCGGGTAAGAACAACATCGAGGTCGAAGCCTCAAGCGACGTCCTTGTAGCAGGCTATCCGAAGGGATTCTACGATCACGTGAACCTGTTCCCCATCGTTAAATCGGGCATCATCGCTTCAAGATGGGGAGCTGGTTTCCAAGGGCAACCTTATTTCCTCATCGACGCCAAGCTGTTTCCCGGGTCCTCAGGTAGTGTGGTCATTTCGAAGCCAATCGACCTGGTCGTTAAAGATGGCAGGGTGATGTCGGCCAGCGAAAAGCAATTTGCCTTCTTGGGAGTCTATTCTGGGGAACCCACATTGCAGGAAACCCCTGTCGTGATCGGAGACCTTACCATCACCCAGTCTTCCGGGTTCGACCTTGGGATTGTGTGGTACGCAGATCTGGTGGAGGAGATCATTGACAGCGGTATTCCCCTGAGCCGGGCCTTAACCCCATGACCTCTCTCGACGAATCCACCGTCGAAACCGGCGTGCCGAGGGTTCTCCAGCCGGGACTCGTAGCCGATGCAATAGTCTACCCCCGCCCTGGACACGCCTGGCGCGGAAATGGACCACAACAATCAGTCACTTTGGATCGAGGGCACATCGAATAATGACAATGAAAAGAGCGTTCATCAGCTTTGACTTCGATCATGATGAAGAACTTCGAGATGCGCTGGTAGGTCAGGCAAAGAATCCTGACTCACCTTTCAGCATTGCGGACTGGTCGGTGCACGAGCCGTTTGAGAGCAATTGGAGGCAGAGGGTACGAGACCGAATAAGGAGAACCGACCTCACCATCGTCATCTGCGGCGAACATACCGACACAGCGAGGGGAGTGGCGGCAGAACTGACTATCACTCAGGAGGAAAGGAAACCTTATTTTATTCTATGGGGGCGCCCGCGTAGCGAATGCAAAAAGCCAGCAATGGCGCTTTCCTCGGACAAGATATACAAGTGGAGTTGGGAGAATTTAACCCAACTTATCGCAGGGGCCAGGTAGGCAATGTCTGAACAATCGGTCAAGCGGTTAGTCCATTTCGACAGCCGGGACTACGGAGGGTCATTCACCGCCGACCTTCTTGAGCAATACAAGCTCTACGTACAGTCCGCGGAGAACGTCAGCTCCCGGCGGATTGCTTCCAGCCGCTACCTCCTGACTCTTAACGTTGCCCTTGTGGCCCTGTACGGCTTTCAATCGGCGAACTTCGGCCAGACTTACTGGACGTTGCTAGTTCCTGTTTTGGGCATTCCGGTCTCCATACTTTGGCACCAGATCATCAAATCGCATCGGGACCTCAACACAGTCAAGTTCGAGCTGATACACGAACTTGAGCAACATTTGCCGGCGGCCCTGTTCGGATACGAGTGGCAGTTGGCTGGCCAGGGAAAAGGGAAGCCCTACAACCCAGTGACTCATATCGAGCGATGGATTCCAATCGCGTTTGTCGCTCTGCACTCGGCTGTAACCATCCTGACTGCGCTTTCCATAGTCGGCCTAATGAAGTTGGCAGAATGATAAGCATCGCCAAACCACCCATCGCTTTGACCTCATGGCATAGCACCTTCAAGGGTGGGGCGAATCAATGTGCTCAGTTTTTGAACAACCAGACATATGGTCTCCCTTTTGATGGGATTTCCAGGAGAGTAAACAAGGATGCCACCACAGGTTAGGGTGTTCTATGCCTATCCCAGCGATCCCCCCACGGTGGGTGAAACGATTTCTGCTGCCTCGAACAGGTTGAACGAGACCAGAGATATCAGACAGAACAGTGTGCGGTTCCTAAAGTGGACCGACAATTCTGTCTCCGGCTCACGACTGATCAAGACGGTCCTGGGACAAATCGACCGGAGCCATATCTTCTCTTGCGACCTGACTTACCCCAACCCAAACGTTAGCTTTGAACTTGGATACGCGATTGCCAGGTATAAGCGCATCTTTACCACGCTAAACCCAAGCATTGCTGAGGCCGTTAAAGACTACAGGCGCATCTACTTCTCATCCCTTAACATGGGCTACACTGAGTATGAAAACCACGAAAGTCTAGCAGACCGATTTCTATCCGAGACGCCTTGGCGAAGCCTCGATCAAACACTGCTCGACAGGCGCTATCGGCAACAATCTCCCCGCCCCGAGAATCCAACCATATTCTATATGAAGCCCCCCTCCAACACTGACAGCGTACTAGCCACAAGGGAGGAGCTCAGTAGGTCGATTTTTGCTGATTCAATCATCATCGACGACCCAAACGAATACTCCTCGCAATTGTTGGACTGGTACGCAGAAAAACTCCTATCTGCCGATGCCGTTATAGTGCATCTGCTTAGTACCGATCACGTTGACCATAGAGACCACAACCTAAAGGCCTCTATCGTTGCAGGTCTGGCGCAGGGGTTTGGTCGCCCAATGTTGATGTTGGCCCATGCTCCTTACGAGTCTCCACTGGACTATGACCGATGGCTGCAAGTCCATAACACGGCAGAATCCTCCGTGTCATTGACGAAGAGTTGGTTAGAATCGGTTGGCGGTCAATTGTCTCACCGCAGGCCTCGTCGGCAGCAGCCAGTAGCTAGAACGTCGACGCGAGTGGACCTCCGATCCCTGTTCTTGGGGGATCCCGTCGCCGAGCACGAAGCTGACAGACTCTTCGATTACTTCGTGGAAACTAGCTCCTACTACCAAGCCCTTCAAGGTCCCTTGACCATACTTGTGGGCCGTAGGGGAACAGGAAAAACGGCCATCCTCTATGCCATACGTTCCGAAATGACCAAGAGTCGTGATGACCACGTCACTGTAATCAAACCCATTGGCTACGAAACTCACGGGCTGATCAGGGTTTTGGACGATGTCCGGCAGCGGTCCGAGCGGGGTTTCCTGATAGAGAGTCTATGGAAATTTCTCATATATAGCGAGATTGCCGCCAGTGTGGCGGCAGAAATCGTAAGTCGCGCGGTCTATCACCCGAGAACACCTGAGGAACAAGGATTCCTCGAATATTATGAACGGCATTCGCGGGTCTTGAGCCAACCCTTTTCCGAGCGGATCGAAAACGCTGTCTCCTCATTGGAGGGAGTAGGAGACATGGATCAGGCTGGCGAGCAGAGACTCAAGATTAGCGAAAACCTGCACGACTCAATGATCAATGACCTTCGCCGACACCTGGGAATTGTGTTGTCCGGCAAGAAGAGCCTCACGCTGCTCATCGATGGACTAGACGAACCGTGGGGTCCTGGGGAACACGTAACTCACCTCGCGGAACTGATTGCAGGACTATTGGGGGTTGCGCAGTTCATTCCAGATGACTTCAAACGTTCCGACGACAGGGTTAGGCCCGTGGCTTTGAACATAACGGTGTTGTTGCGGAGCGATATGTTCGCTTTTATACAGCACCTGTTGCCTGAACAGGATAAGCTCCCGATTGTGCAGGTAATCTGGAACGACCAAGAGCTATTGCTCAGGGTCTTAGAGGAGAGAATGCTCTTAGAAGCGCCAAGGGAGCGCACGCCGTCGGACGTGTGGGCGGGGATCTTCCCCGATTCGGTGGTTGGGTTAACCAGCAAGGAGTTCATTCTAGGTACTGTTCTTCCCAGGCCTAGAGACCTTATCCATCTGGTTAAGGCCGCTGTCAGCATCGCAATAAACAGAGGACACGATAAGGTCTTTCCTGATGACCTCTTGTCCGCTCGGTCACAGTATTCTCAGTACGCCTTCAACTCTATCCTCAAGGAAGACGACCCCGTTAAGGGGAAGCTAGAGACGGTACTGTATGAATTCGCAGGAACAGGCAGACAACTACTTAAGGAAGATGTGGAATCACTTTTCGCCAAAGCAGGAGTCATGATCAAAGATTCGGATTTCTATTTCGACCTCCTGTGCGACATTAACTTCCTGGGAATCGAAACCGCTACCGGCTTCCATTACTCCCGTGACGAGGAAGAACGTCGCACGATGCGCAATATCGCTCGGGTAATCGCCACAAGGCGGGACAGAAACGAGATGTTCGAAGTAAACCCGGCCTTCTACCAAGTCTTGCAAATAGAGTAATGCTGACCAGCTCACCGAATTCTGGTCCAGCCGGAAAGCGAGTTTCGTGAGATGACTAAGCCAATGCGAGAGGAGGGTCATCCCATGATAGGTTCCCGGTACACTCCTGAGCAGGCGGCCTTCGGCCTGCGCCACGCGGAGGAGGGCATGTCGGTGGCTTAGGTCTGCCGCAGGAAGGGCATCACCGAGCAGACCTTCTACCACTGGAAGAGGAGGTTGCTGGTGGAGCCGGAGTTCGTGGCTCGTTGGCCCGCCGGAGTATGTAGACGACTGAGACAGACACACGGGAATGGCAGCAAGTAGACACAAACTGAAAGCGGCTGTTGAGGAATACCTCACCGAGCTGCGCCGCATTCGGGCGACGGGCGCAGGGACGGAGGAACGCTCCTACTACTCGGCGTTGCGTGATCTGCTGAACTCAGTGGGCGAAACCTGAGGTGGACCCCATTAGTTGGGCAGGATCAGGGCGGAGTTAAGTGAGAATCCCGGCGCTCCTGCCAGTGATTTGATCCCCTGTCCCGGTGAACACCTCCTTTCGTCAGGTTCCTCCTCCCGAACTCTATGCTCCCCGTGGAAGACCTCGGCCGGGGTCCGGTAGCCCAGGGCCTGATGGGACCTCAGGTGGTTGTAGAACCGGAAATAGTCCTCCAGCTCCCTTCTAGCTTCGTGGGCGTTGGCGTAGGCCTTCAGATGCACCTCTTCGTATTTCACCGTCCGCCACAGCCTCTCCACGAAGATATTGTCGGAATACCGCCCCTTCCCGTCCATGCTGATCTTCACCCCGCGGTCCTGGAGGACCTGGGTGAACTCCAGGCTGGTGAACTGGCTGCCCTGATCGGTGTTGAACACCTCCGGCTGGCCCTTGCCCAGGGCTTCTTCCAAAGCCTCGGCGCAAAAGCCGGCCTCCAGAGTGTTGGACAGCCGCCAGGCCACCACGTACTGGCTGTGCCAGTCCATGATGGCCACCAGGTAGAGGAAGCCCCGGGCCATGGGTAGGTAGGTGATGTCCGCCGCCCACACCTGGTTGGGCCGGGTGATCCTCACATTCCGCAACAGGTACGGATAGACTTTGGCCCCCGGCGTCGACCTGCTGGTGCCGGGCCTCCGGTAGATGGCCCTTAGCCCCATGACCCGCATCAGCCGCTGCACCCGCTTCCGGTTCACCCGTACTCCCCGCCGCTCCAGCCAGGCCCTCATCCGCCTCGACCCGTAGAAGGGGGTCTCCAGGTACTGCCGGTCAATCTCGCCCATCAGGGACAGGTCCTCTTCCGAGGCCATCTTGCGACGGTAGTAGACACTGGAACGGCTTACTCCCAGCAGGGCGCACTGCCGCACTACCGGCAGCTTCGGATGTTCCCGGTCCACCATCTCCCGCCGCCGCCCCGGACTCATGGGCCGGACCTCTCCGCCAAGAAATCCCGCTCCACCTTGAGCTGCCCGATCTCCTGGTACAACCGTGCGACCAGGGCGGCGTCGTTCTTTGCCCTCTGTTCCTGGCCGTTGCCGAAGACCCCGGAGGCGCCCTCCACAAGAGCCTTCTTCCAAGCCTGAATCTGCCCGGGATGGACTTCATACCGGGCGGCCAACTGGGCCACTGTCTCCTGTCCCTTGACCGCCTCCAGCGCCACCTTGGCTTTGAAAGCCGGGCTGTGCTTCCTTCTTCCTTGCGACATTTCCCACTCCTTCCCGACAGCAACAGCTGTCCTTAGTTTAGGAGCAGGACTCTCACTTAGCTACCTGTCCAAGATTCCGGGTCCACCTCACATTACTGGAGTACTGAAGAAGGGTTGGGGCAATCGTTGGCTTATGTCCAACAGGCCTTCTTCACCTTAGAATTGTGCCTCAAGGCGCTCTTGGAAACCACCGGTCAGCTAGTGAAAATACCCGATGAGAAGTGGAAACAGCATGAACCGGCCACCCTGTACAAGCTCTTTAACCGCGAAACTCGGCAGCGGCTAGAACACCAATGGGGTCTGGTCCGGGGTGCGGATCGGCCATTTGACGGCTCCTTTCAGGCTTTCCTTGAGTCAATCGATAATATGTACACCGCTTGGAGGTATATCCCAGAACGGAAGGATCCTGATCTTTCGGCTGATCTTCGACCGATTGTGGTGGCTTGCGGGGTAGTGCTTGATACATCAAGGTTCATGTTCGAGAGGGATTTCCCCCTCAAGCCCCGAATTACTACGGAGGTCATTTCATATGGGCAAGGACAAGACCAATCTGAAGATTATTTCCCGATAATCGTCTCAGGGACAGTTACGTCAATGAACATCCCCGAGGGTTTTAACCCCTACAGCACGGTCGATGTAGAAATTGAGACAGAGGAGTATGGTCAGCTAACGTTCGGAGTGTATAAGAGGAATCCCGAAGAGTATTACGGACTTAAGGGCAGAAAAATTACCGTCGGTGGCTTTTACAACTCCAATCGTCCGGCTACGCTGGGAAGGCCAAGTCTTCTAGCAATCGACGGCGAAGAGGTCCGTAACGCGCGGTACAGTGTCGAAAGCCGTGCCCTGCAAGGGACCATCTACGATGTCAACAGGCCCAAAGGTCCGAACCATTCGGACACGGTGAACCTATTCTTGGTGGACGAAACTTATTTCACAATGGTGCAATGCTTGTTCCTAACGAAAGAAGAGCAAGCCCAGGTTATGAGACCTGTGGACTCAGGACAGCAACTCCAATTCGGAGACAGGATATCTATACGAGGTCAGGTAACCCTGCAAAACGGCTTACCCGTAGTTCTTGTCGGGCCCAATTCCATCAATAAACTAACGCCGCAGCAAGACCCATAGCCCGCTCCTAACAGTTGGAGGTTACTCAGGATGGTCAACCCGGACCAAGTTGCAATGGCAATGGCTCGCGCTTTCCATTGGGCTGATAGACACCTCGACGGATTGTTGGGCAATCCGTCCATCGCTAGTGACCAGCTTGCAGCCGCTGGATGCGGCATAACGTCCATCGTGTTGCGCCCATTTGCCACCGAACTAGCTCTCAAGGCATTGTACATGCAAGAAACCGGTGGCGAACCAAGACACCAGCATGATCTAAAAGTTTTGTTCGAAAGTTTGCAGTCCGCTACGCAGACTTCCGTTGAACAACGGTTTGAACGTATACGTCAGGAAAAGATAGATCGAGGGATTTATTCTGGGGAGACCGACTCTTTGCTTCAGGTGCTGAGCAACCACAGGAATGACTTCCAAGAATGGCGTTATCTTCACGAGCAAATTGGAACCGGCCTTAACACGCGACACACAGTTCTAAATTCGATTATAGAGGCGGCCCTGGAAGAGTACGTATCGCGCGCCGGACTATAGGCCCGAGAATACCCTGCTCACTTCGGGCTGGACGGGTCCACCCCAAGAGAGTCGGACTCGCCTTAAAGATCACGGTGCGAAAATCAGAGGGTCCCCAACCACATCTCAAATACGGTTCGGCCTATCGTCAAAATAGGCCCACCTGACAGGACTCGAACTCAAGCTCTTGGAAGATTAGCTTCAGCCTGTTATCAACACCTGCGCTCGGCCCGCGGTCTCTATTCGCTGGTGGACAACTGCTCTTGGTCCACAGACGCCTCGAGGGTTATCAGCTTGGGACCGTCTTCAGGGCCGGCCGGAACTTCACTCGATTCCTTCTGCGGAACCCTGAGGTGCAAGGCTGTCCCGATTCGTGGGGCGGGTGGATCCGGCCAAGCGCAGTTCCTTTTGGTGCAGTCGGCCGGTGGGCGACTGCACCGCAGCCTTTGCCATGATCCGGGCTATAGCCATAAGGTCCTGCCAGTTCACTCCTCGTCGTCTTCGAAAAGGTCTTCCAACCAGGAGCACTGGCCCCATGACGTGACCGGCATGTCGCCCCTGTTCACCGTGTGGCCTTGGTGAAGCGCGGCCTCGAATGATGCGTCCGGCCCGGGATGCCGAAGACGGTGACGGCGGCTTATGCCGTGGTGCCGACCGTCAGCGGATCCGCAGCGGAGGACCTGTAGGCCGGCGGCGCTCCCCCGCGTTGCAGCGTAGCGTCAGCTGATTCCATGCGCAATGACCAGGTTGCCGCCAATCATGACAACCGCGGCCGCGATGAACGCCGCTGCCTCCCCGATAAACAGCGTGAAGGCCGCCTTGGCGAGGCCGCGTCTGGGTTCCTGACGGCCGGGACCGGCGCTGACCGGGACAAGGACGGCCAGGACGGCGGTTGCGGCAATGTCCACGTACAGAGTTGCCCCCAGGGCGGCGAGCCCGGCGGGAACCAGTTCGAAGAGGGTGGGAAAGCCGCTGCCGTCCGGTGGCATGAGGTCCGGAAGGCCCGCCATCAGGACCGCTATGCCGAGCCAGTC
>CBDCMJ010000006.1:0-85119 GCA_965218875.1 Dehalococcoidia bacterium | reverse complement strand
AATGACCGGATGAAGGCCCTGGTCTCGGTCAACTCGCTCTCCATCAGGAAGTCGCTCATCTCCTTCACGTAGGCGGCGATAGTCTCCTCGTCGCCCAATCCCTGCATCCGCACGGCTAGGATGGCCCTTGCTTCATCGGCGGCAATCTCCAGCCTCTCCTGCCGTTCCTTATGCTCCCGGATGCGGGGCAGGATGTCATTGATCTCCATGTCGGTGGTCTCCACTGCCTGCCAAAGCCGGTCCAACCGCCGGCGTATCTCGTTCAGCTCCTCATCAATGGCCTCCGCCTTCTCCCGCTGCTCCTTGATCACGCTGTCCAGTTCTTCGTTGACCAGCTTGACCAGTTCCCGGATGTTGCTCTCGGTGAGGATGTTCTCCCGTATCGAGTCGATGATCATCCGCTCGAACCGCTTGGAGTTGAGCCTGGGAGTGTCGCAGGCACCCTGCCCCCGCTTCAGCAGGGAGTGGCAGACGTAGTAGGTGAACTGGCCGCTCTTGGCCTCGTGGGCGGTGAGGGCCTTGCCACAGGTCTCGCACCTGACTATTCCGCTGAGCAGGTAGGGGCTGGCGGCGCGGCGGGGATGTATCTGGGCCGGGGCTTTGGAACCGAGGATGGTGGCCACCCGCTCGAATTCGTCTCGTGAGACGATGGCGGGGAAAGCGTTGTCCACCCGCACCGGCGGCACGTTATCCTTGGCGCGGCTGCCCCATATCAACGTTCCGGTGTAGGTCTCGTTGGTGAGAATCCGGTGGATGGTGGTCTTGGTCCAGCGGCTCCCCTGGGGGCTGGCGATGCCCTCCCTGTTCAGGGTCTTGGTGATGTCCAGGGTGCTGGTCCCGATAAGGGCCATCTGGAAGATGCGGCGCACCACGCCGTCGGCGGGCGGATCAAGCTCCAGCTTGGGGCGCTTCTTGGCTCCGTCCTGAACCGGCACCTTCCGGTAGCCGTAGGGGGAGTAGGTGGAAATCCAGAAGCCACGGGAGGCGGCCTCCCGCATTCCCCGCAAAACCTCCTGGGCAAGATTTTCCGAGTAAAATTCGTCCAGGCTCTCGATGATGGCCTCCATCAGCTTGCCGGTGGGGGAGTCGTCGGCATGCTCGGTGATGGAGGTTACCCTGATGCCCCGCTTGCGGAGCATGGACTTGAAGGCCACGGCGTGCTCCCGCTTGCGGGTGAAGCGCGAGAATTTCCAGACAAGGATTTCCTGGAAAGGGGAGTCGGACAGACTGGCCTCGTCCAGCATCCGGCGGAACTGGGGCCGGTCGGCGATGCGGCCGCTCTCGGCCTCGTCGATGTACTCGCGGGCGACTACATAGCCGTTCTTTTCGGCGTAGTCCCGCAGCGCCCGAAGCTGGGCGGCGACGGAGAGATCCACGTCCTGGCGGTCGCTGGAAACCCGGGCGTACAGGGCAGCCGGGGTCAGGTCATATCGTTCATTCATTAGCTCCTCCTTCGGTCTCTTCCTGAGTTGTATGGCGGGAGCGCAGCCGTTCCAACCGTTCCCGCCGGCGCAACTCCCTTTCTTCCATGTACAGGCGGAGAGCCTCCCGCACCAGCTCGCTCATGTTGCGGCCCTCCTCGCGCATCACGGCCTGAACCTGCTCCGCCATTTCGGGCGGCAGGGAGAAGGTGATGGTCCTGGAAATCCTGCGTGGGGGCATCGTCTCTCTTTTTGCTTGAGTATGTATTAGGTTGTCTTACTATCCATCATCGGACTTCCGGCCTTCTCTGTCAAGAAGCCGCCGTCGCCAGGCGCCTGCGGGCGTGAGGGTTCCGACAATGCCAATCAGCTCTGCCGAGCTGCGGGGCCAGCACTGCCCGGTCGCCGTAGGGCACGGCGATGACCCCCACCTTGGCGACCCGCCCCTTCCACAATACGGGCTTGGCTACTACGGCGATACCGTCCTCCTCGGCGTACTCCGGCCTTCCGCTCCGGACCGCCTGCTCGGCCAGGGAGCCGGAGGGCAAGGACTTGCCGGGACGGGGAACGCCGCTCCGCCAACCGCAGAACAGGGGGGAACCCGGCGGACCAAAGCCCGCCGTACGTTTCACCACCGCGGCCCTGAATGACTCCGGATTGACCGGGTCGGGCCAGCCTGCCGGGTCCCCCTTATCCTGTCGTTCGTACAGCAGCGCAACCAGGGGTTGCCGGCGCATCACCTCGGCCAGACGCATCGCCACCGAAGCGTAGGAGCACTGGAACGCGCCCTGGAGGACCACCACGTCCAGCCCGCTGACCAGGGCGTAGGCGGTGAACGTGTCTCGCGGCATCAACACCGCCGCCGCGAAGCGGTCGGCTTCCCGGCACACGCGGCGCTCCGGCGGGTCGTCCGAGTGAAAGGCCCACAGGGTCTCGTGAATGATCTCGTAAGCCTCATGGAGCACGGTGTGGGCCTTGGCCCCGTCCCACAGGTCTTCCCGGTAGTAGATGTCGTACTCACCCCTGGGGGCGCCAAAGTGGACCCCCTTCAACCCGTCCAATTCCCTGCCCGACACGGTGCCGAAACCGGCGTCCCGTAGCAGGGCGGCCAGTTCCACGACGGTGGGGCGAGCGGAAAGGTGAAAGAATTCTGTGAAAGCGGCGGCCAGCCGCTCGGGCTCCAGTCTCTCCCGGAACAGTTCGTCGTCCAGCAACTTGTGGCAGAAGTCGTCCAGGGTCACAGTCATCACTCCAGCAGCGTCTTGTTGGTGAAACGCTCGTACATCTCCACGATGAACCTCTTGGCGTTGAGAGACAGGGGACCGTCGGGCCGGGTGCCCACCCGGAAGGCAGGGTCGGACAGGACGTACTGGTAGGCCCGCTCCACCTCCAGGGCCTCGTCGGAGTGGAGGCCCGACTGGCCCAGGTGCCCGGCCTGCCGGATCAAATCCTCGGCGTCTACGTTGTAGGCCATGGCCAGCTTGCGCAGCAGGTTGGCGCCGGGCGGGCGCTCTCCCCTTTCGATCTTGGAAAGATAGGAGCTGGACACCCCGGTAAGCCGGTTCACGTCCCGCAGGCTCAGGCCGCCCCGCAGACGCCGCAGCAAGTCTCCCAGTTCCTCACCCCGTTGCTGTTGTTCGTCAAGCTCTTCCATGACTCACCCCCATCCCCACGAAAGCTGCCTTATCGCTCCGCGCCCCTGCCGGTAACATTCCTGCTCCATTATAGCTTCTTTGTTGCTACATTATGGCTACAAAACAGCAAGCACTTTCGTTAGTGCTTGCTGTATAGACGCATTTTCCATTGATGAGCACGACTGCTGATTGCTACACTTCCTTCGTCAGAACAACTGTCCTACTGGCAGAGTATACAACCAGGCGCGGCGGAGCGCCACCGGCGGCAAACGCCGGGTTTTCGGAAGGTCCATCTTTTGAGCAAGAAGCAACGGCTCACCCCGGAACAGAACGAGATAAGGCTGCGGGGCTTGCGCATCCTGGCCCGCATGATCGCCCGCGCCCACCTGGACTTCGCGGCGGAGGCTGCGGCGGAGAGGCAGGGTGAGGAATCGGACGGCGCTGATGTTCCCGGCCAAGGGGACGCCCCACACAAGGACGGCGAGTATGTCGGGTAAGAGACCCCTGGTGAGGGCACGGTTGAACGCCGTGGCGTTCTGGGACCTGCTCCACCGCCTGAACATGACCAAGAACGAACTGGCAGATCTGACCGGGCTGGCCACCGGCTACCTGTCCCAGCTCCTCAACGGGAAACGCTATCCCTCCGCTGCCACGCGGCGGCGTTTGCAGGATGCGCTGGGCGTCGGTTTCGACGATCTGTTCATCATGGAAGAATGCGATGGGGAATAGAAGACCCGTGCCGCCCCACCTGTTCTTCGGCGCGGCTCTGCTGCCCGAGGACTTCCCGGCGCGGCTGGACCGGCTGAAGGCGGCCAGCGGCCTCTCCTGGGACGGCATGGCGGCCTGCCTCGGGGTGGACCCACGGCAGTTGCAGCGCTGGCGGCACGACACTGCACCCTGCGGCGACGCCCTGTTCGGCATCTTCCGTTTGGGCGCCAGGGTACCGGGCGGCCTGTACCTGCTGCTGCCCGACGACCTGTCCCCGCTTGGGAAGAGCGGCGGCGTCCAGGGGCGACTGGAAGATCTCTAAACCAAATCTCAAATACTAAGGAGGAGACGTGGTCATGGAAGCATCAGTATCGAAGCGACGGAACAACGGGGTGGACCTGCCGGAGGACTTCCCGGAGCGGTTGGAGAAATTCCGTGAGGTGTCCGGCCTGTCCTGGGGGGAGTTGGCGGGGTGCCTGGGGGTGGACCACGAGCGGGTGAAGAGCTTGCGGAGGGGCGCCCTACCCGGGGACTCGATGATGCCGAACCTCATGCAGCTTGCCCAGCGGGTGCCTGGCGGAATGGAGGCCCTGTTCCCCAACGTGGTGAATACTCTCGGAACCGGGGAGTAGGGCATTGGGTCGCCAACGGCGAATACACCAGCCGGTGTACTACGAATTTCCCCAGGACTTCCCCGACCGGCTGGAGCGGTTCAAGGAGGCGACCGGGCTGACCTGGAATGCCCTGGCCCGCCGCCTCGGCGTCAACCCCCACCGGCTGAGGCAGTGGAGGAAAGGGACCGTCCCCGACTCCACCAACCTTTTCATCCTCCTGACCCTGGCCGAAAGGCTGGGGCTCAGGGGGATTCTCATGTGTCCGGAAGTGGATATGCCGGGAGGAGGGGTTGCACTGGACGCTCCTCCTCCCGGGCAGCAACCTCTGCCCCCGGTTTAGGAGCGGGACTCCCGCCCAGCTGCCTGCCCGGTTTCCCGGTCCCGCCTCGCGTCAGGGAGTTTTTGGTTCCTGCCCTGCGGAAGTGGTCCAGACCTTTCCCAACGGCCCCAGCCTCTCAAGCGCCGCCCTGCTGGACACCAGCAGCGGAACGTCAACTCTGGTCCGCTCCATCTCCTCCCGTGCCAACCGCTGAAAGTGGGTCGCGGCCAGGTCGTCGTCGAATACCAGCAGGACAACGGGCTGCGAACCATGGTCGTCGGTGGGCCGGTGGGTGGAGTAGTAGCGCAGGTAGGGAGCCAGGCGCGCCGCCATCGTGGTGGGCCGCACCGCCCGGCGTTCCCATTCCAGGAAAAAGTTCCAGGCGGCGCCGCCCCGCCGCAACACGCCGAAGGCGTCGGGGTGAATCGCCCGCAGCCGGTCGCCGTGCCGGAAGTGCCTGGAAGCCCGGTGGGGCGGGTCCAACTGCACAATCCCCCAGCCCAGGGATCGGGCCTGCTCGGCCAGGGCGGCCATTAATCCATGAACGGCAGCGGTGTGCTCGATGTTCCTGAGCAACTGTCGGCTGCGCCTGCCGGAGACGTTGCGCCAGTCCAACGGTTTCCGTAGATCGTTGAGTGCGGCGCTCCACCGGTTCCTCGCCACACCCACGGAGGCCCGGTCCCGGCGCGCCAGAAGCCCCAGCCCCCGGTCAGTCAAAACCAACCTTTGGCCTTTGCAGGAGACCCGCTCAACCAGTCCGGCGTCAGCTACGGGCAACAGGACCTGGGACAGCCGCCCCTGGGAGACGCCCAGCAACAACCGGAGGTGCCGCGGGGCAATCCAGGGCCAGTCGGAAACCAGGTCCAACGCCAGTTTCCCGGCGGGTTTCAGCAGGGCGGGCAACAGCCAGTCCGGGGCGTTCTTATCGGTAAAGTCCGTACCGATGTCGCGGGGAAGAATCGCCCGTAACGTCGGCTGCTCCGCTGGCAGCCCGCCACCCCCTTCCACGTGGCCCAAGGCCGCATTCAGGTCCAAGTCGGCGTTGATTGAGGGAAGCCGCCAGATTGGACTGTCGGGGCTGCTCCAGGCCGCGTCCCGCTCCAGGGCCAGCAGAACCGGAAAGGGCACAACGGCCGCCAGGCGGCGGGCGTGCCGCAACCTGGTCTCGTCGGGCAACAGCAGTAGCACACCGCCGGGCGGCGGCCCCTCCCTGAGCCGCCAGATGCGCTTGGCGAAGCCGGTGCGGTCGGCGGTGAGTCCCTGCCTGATCACGCCGACGGTGCGGCCGTCATTCAGCACGATTCCGGCGTCCAGGGGCAATCCCCGGTACCACCGGAAGGAGGCGATTCCCTGAACGGCGGAGACGGAGGACGTGAGCCGGTAGATGACGGCCACGGCGTCCAGCCGTTCCAGCAGGATGCGCCGCCACCGGGCGCTTACCGGGTGGCGGCGCATCAGTTGGTCCAAGGTGACGGCCTCGGTCTCGGCCAGGCGACGCAGGCCGGCGGCGGTGAGGAAGTAGCGGCGGGTCCGGCGCAGCAGGGCGGTGGCGTGGGGGAGGGAGGCGACAAGGCCCTGCCGTTCCAGGGCGGCGACGGCGTTGTAGACCGAGCGGTCGGGGACGCCGGAGACGGCGGCCAGCTCCAGCCGGTCCAGGAAGGGCATGGCCGCCAGCCGCCGCAGGGTCTCCAGGTGAAACCCTCCGGCACTCATCAGGCATCACCTCCGGAACCACTCCCTGATGGGTTGGGGTTGCGGGTGCGCACCCGGTGCTGCCCGCCGGTCTGGTCCGCTGCCGGCGGCTGCGCCGGTGGGGAACCGTTGGCGTTCTGCCGCTCCGCCAGGAGCCTGCGGTACTCGCTCACCTTCTGCTCCCCCTCGGCGTTGGCGGCGGCCAGCTGACCGGTACTGGTGGTGTAGCCCCGGGAGGCGTTGCGAACGGCCTCGGCCACGTCGGGGTCACCCGGCTCCGGCTTCCGCGTCATCATGGAGTAGGCGGGCAGCCGCTCCGTGCCCACGGTGGCCCGCACGTAGCATTGGTGCACCGGCAGCGACGTGATGTCGTCCTCGCTCACCCGGTCCTTGCCCAGCTCCCACACCAGCCGGCGGGCGTCGTTACCGGCCACTTGGAACACCGCGAGGCAGCCCAGGTTGGCCAGGATGGTGTCCTGCATGGTGCGGGACAGGTCGTCCAGCTTGGCCAGGCTCTGCGTGGCGAGGATGAAGCTGGCGCCGTATTTGCCCAGCTCGCTGAGCATGGACTCGTAATCGACGCCGGGCATGGACTGCATCTCGTCCACGACCACCAGCGCGCCCCGCCGCCGGTGCAGGGGCAGGCTCTCCTGCTCCCGGATCACCGAGTCCACCAGGTTGAGCAGGGAGGCGCCCACCAGGGCGGCCACGTCCCTACCCGCCGTCCCCTGGGCGGTGGACACCAGCAGCACCCCGCCCTCCAGGATGGTCTCCCGCAGGTCGATGGTGGAGCGGGACTGGCCCAGAATGGAGCGGGCGCGCTTGGAGGAGGCGTAGTAGGCCAGGCGGGTCTGCACCGGAGCCAATGCCTCGGCCCGGTACTGGCGGTGCCAGCCGCCGAAGTCCCGCTCCCACCACTCCATGATGTAGGGGTCGTCGACTTTCGCCAGCACCTCGCCCCGGAACTTGCCGTCGGAGAGCAGCTTCAGCCCGTCCAGGATGGTGTGCTGGTCGCCGGCGTCGGTGGACGGGTGGGAGTTGGCCTCGTGCAGGGTCTTGACGGTGTGCTCCAGGATGGACTGCATCCTTGGTCCCCACTGCTCCCACAGGCCCCGCGCCACCCGCACCACCGAGTCGGCGGTGCGGTCCCTATCGGCGAAGATGCGGGTGTCCAGCAGGTTGATTCCGGGCGCGCCCTGTTCGTCGGCCAGGTCGATGAGCCTCACTTTGTCGACGATGGACCCGGGGACGTGCTCCAGCAGTCCGGCCACCAGGTCGGCGTGGGGGTCGACGACGATGATGGCGTCTCCGTCCCGGCCGGCCGCCTTTTCCCTGAGCTTGTGGGCGACGATGTGGTGCATCAGGGTGGACTTGCCCATGCGGGTGCGGGCCACGTAGAGATGGTGGCGGCGCAGCAGGTCCTCGGGGAAGCGAATCTCCCGGGTCTGCCCGCCGGTGGTGTCGCCCACCAGGGCGCCCTCGGCGGTGCCCCGGACCGGGGGCAGCAGGGACCTGGAGCCGGAGCGTTCCACCAACGGAGTCTCGTCCCGCTCGCCGGGCGGGTGCCACAGGGCCGCCGCCTCGCGGACGCCCAGGACGCTGCGCTTGCCGAACAGACCCGGTCCGGCGGGGTGCAGGTTGTCCGTGGGAACCAGGGGTTGTACGTCGCCGACCTTGAACCTGGCCCCGGCGGGATGATCGAAATGGCGGTAGGCGGCGGCCACCCTTTCCAGCAGTTCCTCGGCCCGCTGGAGACGGCCCCGTTCCGGCAGGACGGCCACCACCTGCAACTCGGCGTCGAAGGCGATGCGGGAGACCTTCTCCCGTATCAGGATGGGGTCGTAGACCCGGCTGCGGGCCTGCTTCCAGCGCCACCAGCCCCAGCCCGCCACGGTCAGGCCCAGGACGGAGCCCGCGCCCAGGAGCGATGCCTTCAGGAACTCGCCGTCCTGCACCAACAGGTAGCCCTTCAGGGCGGCCAGCGCCCCCGCGCCCAGCACGGCCATGGTGACGCCGTCCAGCTGCAGGGGCTTGGTCTGGTAGGTGTAGGAGGGATCGGGCCGCTGCTGGCCCGGGTTCTTGAAGGCCTTCTGCTGGTGAGCCTGGGACCAGTCGGGACCGAGGGAGCGCAGCAGCAGGCGGGAGACCAGCCGCTCGCCGGGCCGCAGGTCGCCGAGCGCCCCCAGGAGGGCGATGAGGGGGTCGGAGCCGGCGTCCAGCAGGTCGTCGTCCCGGAAGGTGCGCAGGGGCACGAACTCCGGCCCGCCGGAGCGAAGGGTCAGGCCCCAGGCCTGCTCCCCCGGGTCCAGACGCAACGGGTCGTCCTCGGGCGGTACTTCGCGGATGCGGGCCTGGGGGTAGTGGGCGGCCAGCTGTCCCTGGACCACCTGCCGGTCCAGGCAGCGGGCCATCAGGGTAACGCCGTTGGCGTCCCCGGCCAGTTCCAGGGAGAAGGGTTCGGGTACGGCGATGGACTGGAGCAGGTTCTCCACCCCCAGCAGGGTCCGCTCGCCGGTGCGCGGCGGTGTCACCGCCAGCAGCGCCGGGGGCCGCCGGTTCCGGGCGTCTCCGAAGATGATTTTCTTCACGTTGATATTCATACTGGATGCCTCTCTTTACGGGATTTGTTTGCGGACTAATGACGCGGCCCCGGCCGCCACTCGATTACCTCGGTCTCTTCGGGGGTGGCCTCGATGCGAATGGGGAAGCGGTTGCCCCTTGCCAGCAGCAGCCCGTCTCCCCGAGGACAGGACAGGAGCCAGCGTTGCAGCTCCACCGGCAGGTCGAAGGCTTCGCCCACGGTGCTGATGGCGGCGGCGTCCTGCTGCAACAGCAGCTTGAAGGCGGCGTTCTGGAGCAGCGCCCTGCCGGAGTGGCCGGTGATGGCGCGCGACGAGTCCTCGGAGAGCAGGTCCTGCACGTCCTGGGTGATGAACTGCAACCCCAGCCGGTGCTTGCGGGCGCGTTTCGCCATGCTGACCATGAAGGCCGCGCCCTCCGGGTGCTGCATGATGCTCCACACCTCGTCCACCACCAGCAGCCTTGGGCGGGGGTCCTGGGCGGCGGCGGCCCATACCGTCTCGGTGCAGACCATCGCGGCGGCGGGACGAAGCTCCGGTTCCAGCAGGTGCAGGTCGAAGACGGTGACCAGGGCCTCGTGGGTCAGCAGGTCGTCGCCCTCGTCGGAGAGGAGATGCCGCAGGCTGCCGGTGGCGAAGGGCCGCAGCAGGTGGGCGATGTCGCCGCCGCCCTCGGCTTCCAGGTAGGCGTAGAAATCCCTGAAGCCGGTGCGCTCCCTATGCTCGGCGTAGTAGCCGGCCAGGGCGTGGTCCAGGGAGGACCGCCGCTCGGCGCTCAGCCGCTCCCCGACCATCACCTCGATGAGCCTTCGCAAGCTGCCGATGCGCTGCAACAACTCCTCGCTGTCGCCCCGGTCGATGACGAAGGGGTTCATGCCCTGCCCCTCGATTCCGGGGGACAACACCCGCCCGCCGGCGGCGCGGGCCATGTCGGCGTACTCGCCCTCCGGGTCGATGACGTAGGCCCGCACTCCCCGGCAGACGCCCCGCAGCACGCCCAGCTTGGTGGCGAAACTCTTGCCGCTGCCGGAACGGGCTAGGACGGCGGTGTTGGCATTCAGGTGGGTGCCGTCGAAGGGGTCGTAGACGATGGGGGCGCAGGCCCGCAGGTCGATGCCGTAGAGGGTGCCGCTTCTGGTGTCCAGGTCCGGCGGCGAGAAGGGGAACAGCCTCGCCAGGGAGGACGTGTCCAAGGTGCGCCACACCGCCACGGCGTTGAGGCCCAGGGGCAACGTCGAAAGCAGCCCCTCGCGCTGGCGGAAGGCCAGGTTGTCCAGCTTGCCCAGGGTGGCGGCGAAGTGGGCGCGGGCTTTTTGGGTCAACTCCTTCAGCCCGTTGGCGTTGTCGGCGTGGAGGGTCACCGAAAGGGAGGCGTGGAACAGCCTTTCCCGGCCCCGCTGTACTTCATCGCGCAAACGGCTCACGTCCTCCAGGGCGATCTCCGCCTCGGGCGACAGGCTGCGGCCCCGGTTCAGGGACAGGGATTGCGCCGACTCGAAACGGACCTTCTGCCACTCCAGGGTGCGGGCGGCCTGTTCCGACGGAATGGCGCCCAGGTGGACCGACAGGTCCATGGGCGCTCCGGCGGCCATCAGCCCCTGCAGGAAGCCCGGGGCCAGCAAGCGGGGCCACTTGCCCAGGTGCAGGGAGCGGGTCAGGTGGGCTCCGACGCGGATGTCGCGGCGGTTGATTTCCACCGCCAACTCTGTGTCTTCATCACGGTCAATGGGTGAACCCCCAAGGGCCGAGGCCAGCAGCAGGAGGCGCAGCGGTTCTCCTTTCAGGGGGAACACTCCCAGCCCAGCCCGGGCCAGCAGCCCACGCATCTCGTCGGCGCGGTTGTGTTCGCAGATGGCGTAGAAGCGCCGGTCCAGGATTCCCTCCCGGGATTCCAAGCCGGTCAGGAGCCGTCCCAGGGAGTCGGCGGCATCTCGGGTCTGCTGGGGCAGGTCCTCGGGCTGGGCTTGTTCAAGATTGGCCCGCAGGCTTTGAAACACCGGCGGGTGCTGGCGCACCAGCAGTTGCACCGGGAAGTCCAGGGCGTTCAACGAACCGGCGAAGGCCCCCAGCTTGGGCTCGTCCAATTCCAGCCCCATCACCTCGCAGACCGCCAGCTTCACACCGTCCAGGCGCACCGGGCCGTTCTCTTCCAGGTGGGACAGCATGAAGAACAGGGACAGCGGGGGAGGCGGCTTGGGTTCCGCCGCCTCGGTGAACTCGATGTCATTGGGTTGAATTTCCTCGGACGCTGCGGGATTTTCCTTCCTGCCGCGTCCGGCCAGCTTCTTCAGGTTGGGTAGTGTCGCTTTCATCGGTGAATCTCCTTTTTTCTTCTATGGGCCGGGCAGGACTTCGATGATCCGGCTGTTGAGCGCGGCGGCGATGCCCTTGGCCAGCAGCACCACCACCAGCCCGACCACGGCCATGATTACGGCGTTCCTGGCTTTTCCCCGCCCAGAACCTTCTCCCTCGGCGCCCTCGGCCATCAGGACGAACCCCGCCCAGACGATGGCGAAGAAGCACAGGCCCACCCCGGCGTAGGCCATGCCCGTCAGCACCGCGTCGAAGGCGGCCAGCATCCGGGCCTTCTCATCCGGCGCGGCGGCGGCCACGCAGGCCAGCGCCGCGCCGGAGGCGAGCAGGGTCTTTGCCACGCGCCCTACCACGGCCACCAGTTCCACCAGTTGGAATCGCCCACCGGCGTCTGCTCCGCCCGGGGCGGCGGGGGCGTGGGCGGTGGAACGTGCAGGGCCTCGTAGGGGTCGTCGGCCCCCACGCCCAGTGCTTGGGCCAGGGTTGCCGTCTCCGGCCTGGTCCGGGTGACGGGAGCGCGCTGGGTCTCCACGGCCCGCACGTGCTCCGGGTGGTGGACGTAGATACGGACGGTCCTGGTCACCGAGGAACCCTCGCCGCAGGACAGGCTCACCCGCCGGGTATACACGTCGGTTCGGGCCGGGTGGTGGGTGGTCTGCAACATGGGCGGCAGTGGCACGTTCAACGTCGCCGTAAGGTCAGCAGTGATTTCCACCTCGTGGGTCGCCTTGCTGTTGCTGACGGGAAGGGTGAAGCGAGTCTGGCCGCCAGCGACGAAGGACGCGCTTGCCCGGTGGGACCCCGCGACGACGTTGACCCTTCCGGTGATGCGGGTGACCGAGGCGTCCAGGAGCGCGGGCGCCGTCTGGCTGAAATGGCCGCCGTAGACCGGCAGGGCTACCTCCTGGCGGGTTTCGGCGATGCACTCGGAGGCGATGACGCCGGAGATGCTGCCCGGCGTCCACTCCAGGGAGGTCAGCTCCAGGTCGCACAGCCCGCCGTCGGCCTGGGGCAGCGGGTAGGGGATATGGCGGCCCTTCAGGGACACCGCTCCCGACCGGCCCAGGGAGTCCACCCAGGAGAAGGTGAAGGACGGCGACGGGCCGTTCAGGGTCAGGTTGTAGCTCTTGCTCTGGCCCGCCATCAGGCTGGTGTTGGCCCCCATCTTCAGGGTTCTGCCCGACCTGCCGCCGAAGACCCGCACCTTCAGGTCCAGGTCGTGGGCCGCCCGCAGGGTGACGGCGGCGGTGTCGCCGGTGACCGCCAGCCGCTCCACGAAGATGCGGCGTCCCGGCACCGGGTCCGGCGGGACGAAGTAGATCTCGTCCAGCCGCCAGCCCGGGTCCTCGTCGGGGTCGTCGGCCAGGACGGCGCTGGGCAGCAGGACCACCGCCAGCAGGCCCAGGGCCGCCAACGCCAGCAGGCGATTCCAGGGTTTCTTGCTCTTGGATTCATGCTGGCTGGGGTTGGGGCCGTTGCCGCCATTGCCGCCGTCCCGGTTGCGGCGCTTGCCGAACCAGCTGTGGGGCCGGAAGGGGGCGCGCCCCTTCTTCCGTGCCGCCTTGACCGCCTTGCCCAGCCCACTGGCCGCCTTCTTGGCCAGCAGCCGCAGCGGGTCGGGCTTGGCCTCCGGCGATGCGGGCGGCTCGCTTTTAGTCATTTCCAGTGGGGTCCCGGCGTAGCGCCTGGCCCCCAGGTTGAACTTCAGCAGGTCGGCGGCCACCAGCGGCAGCCCCCGGCCTCCCACCTTGCCCACCGTCAGGGCGATGCCCACGACGCCGATCAGCACGCCAACCGCCAGGCGCACTTCCATCGGGCCGAAGGGGAGGTAGTGGTAGGTGCCGTAGCTGACGGCGCACACCGCCACCACCGCCACGATCTGGGGGAAGGTGAACCACAGCAGCACCTTGTCCTCGGCCTGCACGTGGGTTGGGACTTCATGCTCTCTCATTCCATCCCTCCTTCTAGCTGTCGGTCGGGTCGGGCACGTCCGGGGTCACCGGGTTGCCCACCACGGCGTTCATCACCAGCTCAACGACGCCATAAGCGACGAGGGCCAGGACGATGCCGGCGAGGGCGGTCATCATGGCCGCCTTGCCCCGCTCCATCTGGTTGGGCGCGCCGCTGGCGGTGAGGTACATGTAGGCGCCGTATATGAAATAGCCCACGCCGACGACGCCCACCAAACCCAGCAGGATGCCCACCAGGTTCGATATGGTCTGTGTCAGGTCGTCCATACGGTTTTTCTCCTTTCAAATTGGATTGCCCGATTTGTGAATTGCATTGCTGCGGGTCAGCCCCGGTCTGCTACTGGCACATGGCTCCACCTCCTGGGCGGTTCCGGCGGGACTCAGGTCCGCGCCGGTGGTTGTCGTCGTTCCGGTTGCCGCTACGGCCCCTGGCTGCGGGGCGTGGGGCCGCTCTGGGCCGGAGCGGTGGAGTTCTGGGCCGCCGAGTTCACCGCTCCGGCGGCCGTGGTGGCGGCGGCGCTGGCCGCGCCGGTCGCCGCTGACGCGGCGGCGACTCCCGCCGGTCCTCCGGCGGCTCCGCCGGCCAACATCCCCAGGGCGCGGCCCGAACGCACCATCGAGCCGGGCAGGGACATCCCGAAGTAGAGGGTGTGCAGCCAGGCGTCGAAGGTGCCGTGGTGGCCCAGCATCGAGGGGACACGACCCGCCAGGTACATGAAGGCGATGGCCATCAGCAGCTTCCACACCAGGTCCTCCGAGGGCTCGAAGGCGGCGATGGCCGCGAAGTCCTCCAGGAAGGCGAAGGCCAGGGCCACGGCGATGAGCTGGATTGCCTGCTGGAACACCGTGGTCATGAACAGCCGCAGCCAGTGCTTTCCCCAACCGGCGGTGTGGGGCAGAATCCACAGCCCCAGGGCGATGGGCGCCAGGCAGAGCAGGATGTCGATGAGGGCCAGGCGCAGGATCATCTGCACCAGCAGGTAGAGGACGAAGAAGCCGAACACCAGGTAGAGCAGGGCGATGAACACCGCCAGCCCGGTGTTGGCCGTCTCGACGGCGGTCAGCAGCGGCTCCAGGGGAGCGCGCAGCAGGGCGCCGGGGGTCACGTCCAGGGAGACGGCGATGAACTGGGAGACGGCGTGGGCCACGTCGATGACCAGGGCGCACCACCACAGCGAGGACGCGTCGGCGGTGAGGCCCAGGATGAGCCGGGGCACCATCTCCCGCCAGCCCGACTGGTGATGGCCCAGGTGCTCCTGGACGATGAAGCTGAGGCCCATCCAGCCCAGGATCACCGCCAAAGCGCCCGAGGTGATGGCCCATACCACCATCCAGGCCTGCTGGATGAAGGGATGCAGGTAGGTGAGTTCGGGGGGAGTGCCGGTGAGGATGTCCGTCATACGTCCCTACCCTCCCCGGCACTCGTCGAGGTCGCTGGCGGAAATCTTCTGCACCACGCCGCAGAGGGTCCCGTGGACTCCTTGGATCACCCACCTGGCGGCGGCCCTGGCCCAGCGGTCGGGGTCGAGAGCGCCCAGCACCCGGTCCCACAACCCGTTGGGCTGGTGGACGGGAATCAGGGCGTGGAAGACGTGGTGGTCGCCGCCGCCGATGCGGGGCACGGCCAGCACCAGGAGATATGCCTGTTCCGGGTGGAGCTCGGGCTGCTCGTCCAAGGCGGGGTACTCGAAGGTGTACTCCCAGCCCTCGGAGAGGTGCTTCTCGCCGCCCTGCACCCGGTAGGTGTTGGTGAGCCAGTCGCCGGTGTCGGGGTGGCGGATGGCGTAGAACAGGACGTCGGTCTGGCGGCTGAGGATGGGGCGGGCCACGAAGTCGCCCTCCTTCTTCCGTTCCACCATCTGCCGGTCCCGGTTGACCAGGGTGACGGAGTCGGTGTCGGGGGGCGGGGACTGGGCTAGGGCCAGCCCAGAAGCAGGGATGGCAACGAGGGCCGTAAGGAGCAAAGCCCCTGCCAGGAGAATCAGGCGGCGGGCTTTGCCGGACCTGGGAATGAATCGGCGGAACATGGTGGCCTCCTCGTCGTTGATGGGGACTTTTGACCCGCCGTCGAGTCTGACCACGCGCGGTGGGCTTACCAATGGCTTGTGAGGGGGGCCTGTGCGGAGGCCCCCCTCACGGGGCATCAACTTTCCGGGGCGCGGTGTGATGTTATGGGGGTGTACAGGGATTGGCAGGCAGCGCCAGGGGAGGACGGTGGCCGGTTCGTTCGGGAAACCGGCGGATTAGCTTCATTACCGCTGCCATCCGGCAAGCACTTGGGTATTAGGGCTGGTTGCCAGGTTTCCGGCAACGTCCCCCTACAGGAAATGCAACCCTGTGGCCTGCTGGAGCGTTGTTGTCGTGCAAGGTCCCTGTGGCGAAACCGCAAGTTTGCGCCGGTGGCGGTGCCGCTGGCGCCGGGAGGTACGGACATGGAACGGAGCCGGAACGTGGAGGACCTGCACCACCTGCGTCTCATGGCGTTGCTGCACGAGCTGGTGCGGGAGCGGGACCTGAGGGGCGCGGCGGAGGCCCTGGGCCTGGACCCCAGGACGCTGAGCGCCAGCATGGAGCGGGGCGCGTTGTCGGGCCTGGCCCAGGTGGCCCTGGAGCGGTGGCTGCTGGCCGAGGGGGACCGGGAGGCTGCCCAGGCCCGCGACGAGGTGCGGGAGCTGGCGGGGCGGGTGGACGGCGTAGAGCAACGGGTTGACGGGCTGGCGGACGAGGTGGGCAAGGCCGTGGCGGAAGTCCAGCGGGTTGCCGAGGAAGCTGGCGGGAATGGCGCCGGGGATCGGGCGAGAGAATTGCAGCGGTTGGAGCGGCGGATGGACCGGCTGGAGTCAGCAGGCGGGGTTGGCGCCGGACGGGCCGGTGGGCCGCAGGCGACCGGAGCGGGGCGACGCCCGGCTCTGACAGGGATTGCGGCGTCCGCGCGGCGTTACCCCGACCTGGTTACCCGCGATGCCGACGCTGACGACGAGGAGGTCTTCGGCGACGCCTGGCCCTTGGTTGACGAATGGCGCGGCTTGTGGAAAGGCCACCCCGACCGGGTCAGGGGCCTGCGCTGGCTTGACACCGAGGCGCGCATCTTGGAGCTGGAGTTGGCGATGCTGGAGGAGCACGGCCTGACCCTGCCGCCGGAGACGGAGCCGCTGCGGGGGCTGGAGCGGAACGCCCAGCTGGGCTGGCGGCAGAAAGCGCTGGCCGACACTCGCCGGAAGTTAGCCCGGCGGAGGGCGCTGCGCCGGCTTAGGCGGTTGCTCACCCTTGGGCTGTGGCGGCGGTAGCCGGCGCCGGCGCCGGGGTGAATCTCGGTGGTGCTTCATTGCCGCACCATTGCGGCTTCTTTGTTGCTTCATCTGGGCTGCTCACCGGCAAGTGATTGGGTTGACGATGCCAGATTTCGCCGAAAACCCCTTGCCGGAGGCTTTGCCGGGACCGGATACTAATTGGCGTTGTCAGGCTTTTTCCAGCGTTTCCCGCCCTAGAAACCTGGAGGGTCCCGTCCCTGGACCCGGGATCGGACGCATAGGATCGAGCATAGCTCTCCGAACGTCCGCCCATGTTGGACTGGCCGCATAGAGTTGAGCCTAGCTCCTCGAACGGTCGCCCACGAGGGAATTGCTGAAGGGCTGGCGTGATTGAACGTCTCTCCCGAAGCAGGTAGACCCAACTCATCGAAGTGCAGGTGCGCTTCACCCGGAACACCAACCCAACGGCGTAACCCCTGACCCACGGACTGAACATCAAGGAGGTGGCAACCGGACAACAACGGCGTCCCGGAATCCCTTTCCACGGTGGTACTCCAACCCCAAGGCCCATTCTAGTTTGCAAGGAGGTGGCAACCGGAGTAACAACGGCGTCCCGGAATCCCATTCCACGGCGGACCCCGAACCCACGGCAATCCCACTGACAGGAGGTGTCAGCTAGACCCAGCACGGTTTCTCCGGCGTCCCTTACCCCTTCGGCATCACCGGCGGAGCGGCTGACCTGCTTCGTCATCCCCACAATGCGGTTGGAGCGTGGATAACGCACCGGCCGCTTCAACACGACTGCGGCGTAGCTACTGAACAAGGGTAGCGGCACCGCAGATTCAGCACGCTCCGGTCGGCCAGCGGCGACAGACCGGACGCTTATCGTTCCAGTTCCAGCGCAGACTCCGTTGACCGGACTGCGTTCCTCTTGATTTCCCCTCTCTTAGCAGCATCCCAGGCATAAGACCCTGGCCGGGCTGCGTCCTTCTCCAACCCCCAACCTGCGTTCTCCGTTGCGGTGTCTGACCCAGGGCGGAGTGCGTCCGGCGCCGGGCGTTGACCCTGTTTCCCAACGACGTTCGCAAACATAAGGAGGTGCTTATGCGCATCAGGGACAGACTCGTTCAAATCAAAGCCGTCGCGGTGGCGGTTGGCAGCTTCATCAGCCGGCACAAGCGGGCGTCGATTGCGGTTGGCGTAGCGTTGCTCATCGCCGGGCCGCTGCTCACGGGGACCGGCGGCGAGACCTTTTTCCTCAACCTGGTGGGCCTCGGCATCGTCGCCCTCGTCGTCCGGCGGATCGTGCGGGCCAACGAGAGGCGGCAGGCGGCGCAGGCCCGGCAGGCCAATTGCCGGTGCCGGTGTCATAGGCAGCAGCAAACTCAGCAACAAGGAGGCACTCCATGACCACGATTACCCTGGATTTCCCTGCTTCTACAGGCAGTCTCGAAGAACTGGTGGACCGGCTCCTGGCGGCCCTGTTCTCTCCCGATTCAGAGCAACTGGACCCGGCGCCCACTCGCAACCTGGTCAAGACGGTCCACGAGGCCCGGCGGTTGCGGCAGTCCGGCGACCTGGACGGCGCTCTGGCGGCGATGGCCGATGTTGACGACTCCAGCGCCACAGACAGCCAACTCCGGTGGCTCTACGCCGAGTGGCTGGACGTGGCCCGTCGCCGGTTCGCTGGGGACAACGCGGCGCTCTACAGCCCCGGCACCGGCAGGGCGGCGGCGCTGGTGCCACAGGACGAGGACGGCGCCACACTGGAAGTCGCGGCGGTCCTGGGGATGCGCTGGCCGGTGGGCAAGACGGTCTCCAGGCGCAGCCTGCGGGGTCTGAATCCGCTGGCGAAAGGGGGCGCGTCATGGTCGTAGCCAACGCCACGGTGGACATCGCGGAACTCAAGGCCCGCCACCCCCTGGGCGACGCGGTGGAGGCCGCCGGTGTCGTTCTGCGGGGCAAGGGCCGGGTCAGGCAGGGCGTCTGCCCCTTTCACGAGGAAGCCGAGGGCAGCTTCACGGTGTACGCCGACACGGAAAAGTTCTACTGCTTCGGTTGCGGGTCCGGCGGCGACGTGCTGGACTTCGTGCAACGGATGGAGGGCCTGAGCCTGCCCGAGGCGATACGGCGGCTGGACGGCGGTTCCCCGCCGGTTACGGCCGCTGCGGTTCGTCCGGCGGCAGCTCGTCAACCCGCTGCGCCTGCGATTCCTCCCCGCGATCCGGCGCTGCTGACGGCGGCGGTACGTTTCTACACCGGCCAATTGCGGCGCAACATCAGGGCCAGAGAGTACCTGGCCTCGCGGGGCATTGGCCTGGAAGCTGCCGCAAGGCTGGGCCTGGGCTACGCACCGGGGCGCGGCCTGCGGGCTTATCTGGAATCTGCCGGATACGGCGAAGACCGGATACGCGCCTCGGGGCTGTTCCTGGAACGGGGCGCAGAGCGGTTCGCTGGAATGATTGCCGTCCCCGACATCGCCTCGGGCCGGGTGGGCTGGCTCACCGGGCGGGCGGTTGATGCGGGCGCAACGCCCCGCTTCCAGGCGGTGCCCGGCCCCAAACCGGTGCTGGGGTTGGCCCGTATCGGCCCGGCGCCCCCCTTCGCAATCCTGGCCGAAGGGGTCTTCGACTACCTGACGCTGGCGGCCTGGGGCTACCCCGCCTGCGCCGCCCTGGGCACCCAGGGGCTGGACAAGGTGGCGGCGGCGCTCCGGGGCTGCCCAAGAGTCTTCCTGGCCTTCGACAACGACGGCGCCGGTGTGGCTGCCGCCGAGGGTCTCTGGGGACTGCTGGGCCGCCGCGCCGCCGTGGTCAACATGCCCCAGGGCATCGCCGACGTGGGCGAACTGGCGACGCTGCGCCACGGTCAACTCATCTTCCGCCGACTGCTGGCAAGGGCGGCGCACAACGCCCGCTAGTCCACTCCCTCTCCCCCAACCCTCTCCTCTACCGGCCCGCCTTCCCCGGCGGGCCTTCGCGTTTTCAACCACTCTCCTACTGATCCCCTTGGGCTACACCTGCCCATCTCCTGACGGGGCCTCCCGCCCCGCCGACGGCTTCCAGTGCCGGAAGCCGCACGAACGCCCATCACCCACGGAATTACAACTTCTGCAAGGAGATACGTCATGTCCAACGAGAACGGCAACGGCAACCACCGCAACGGCGCGAACAACAACGGGCACCAGCGCAACGGCCAGGTCAACGGCAGCGCGAACAGCCACCAGAACGGCAACGCCAACCACGACATCCCCGCCAACGGCGTGTCCAAGAACGGCAGCAACAACGGCAACGGGCACCAGCCCGCCGACTCCATTCCCGCCCACGACCTCCTCTGGGACTCCCTGCCCGCCAGCGTCACCGAGAAGCTGGCCCGGCCCCTGGACGCCAGCCTGGTCTCCCAGCGCAGGGGCCGGGGCAACCGGAGTTTCAGCTACGTCGAGGGCCGCACCGCCATCGACCAGGCCAACCGCATCTTCGGGTTCGGCGGCTGGGGCCACGAGGTGGTGGGCGACGTGCTGCTCAGGGAGCTGGACCAGGTGAACACCCAGACCGGCGAGGTCAAGCGCATCCGGGCCTACTCCGCCACGGTGAAGGTCACTGTCCCCGGCGCGCCGCCCCGCACCGACGTGGGTTTCCAGCCGGTCTCCGACGAGACCGCCGAGGGGCATGAGACTGCGTTCAAGGGCGCGGTCACGGACGCTCTCAAGCGGGCGCTCAGGACCTTCGGCGCCCAGTTCGGCAACGCGCTCTACGGCGACGTGGCAGGCCAGCCCGCCGGCGGCGCCGGCGACACGCTGGCCCCGGCCCTGCGCAAGACCCTGCTGGACCTGGGGGTCAGCCAGGGCTTCGACGAGGAGAGGGTGCGCCAAGCGGTGCGGGGGCAGACGGGCAAAGACCTGGACGAGCTGCCCGCCTCGGAGCTCACGCCCCTGGTGGAGCGGGCCGCCCGTAAGGTGCAGCAGCGGCAGGATGCGGAGGCGGGTCAGAACAGCGGCGCCGAACAGTAGACCTTCCGGCTAACTGGCAACCAACCAGGCAATGGGGCCGTTCCCTGACAACAGGGGCGGCCCCGCTTCTCATCTACCGGACCAAACAACACAAGGAGGAAACGACATGACCGGAACCAGAATGCACACCCCCTGGGGCTACCCCCAGGACATCGAGGAACTGGCCGAAGGGGTCTGGCGGGTCTCCACCGCCGGCCACGGCGGGTTGAAGCTGAGCCGGGAGCGGTGGAAGGAACTGCCCGACCTGGTCAGGGACTCCTTCCTCAACCCGACCTACGCGGAAGAGGACTGCGAGGAACCCATCGCCAGGACGCTGCTGGGCATCGGCGACGAAAGGGAGCGGGAGTTCGCCATCAGGGTGGCGAACTGCTTCCAGCGGTACGCACCGGCGCTGCCCTACCTGCAAGAACAGAGAGGTGCGAAATGACCAACGTTACGACCCGCCCCAGGCCCCGCAGCCTGCCCAGCGTTACGACCAAGCTGGCAACGGAACTGGGCAACCTCTACGTAACCGTCTGCCTGGACGAGGACGGAAACCCCTTCGAGGTCTTCGGCTCTCTCGGCAAGGCCGGAAGCCTCCAGCACGGGGTCACGGAGCTCGCCTGCCGCCTGGTCTCCCTGCACCTGCGGCGGGGCACTCCCATCGACGAAATCGTGGACCAGTGCCAGGGCATCAGCGAAATGCAGCCCTGGCCCAACGTGATGGAGGACGGCAGCACGGTGTACGTGCGCGGCCTCGGCGACGGCATCGCCCTCATCCTGCGGGGCCACCTGGAAGAACGGGACGAGGTGGAAATGGCAGACCTCAAGCTGGCCGCCGACTGACCGCCGAACCCGACCTGACAAGGCGCACGGGGCCGTCTCCCACGGGGAGCGGCCCCGCTCTCATTTACCCAACACAGACATGACGGAGGAAGGACAACCATGACGACGACCATTGACAGCAAGACGGACGTCTACTCGCGGCCCAACGCCCGCTTCGGCGAGGACGGGACCCTGGAGATCCGGGCCTCGGCGGTGGGCAACTGCCGCCGCGCCCTCTGGTACGAGGCCAACCAGTACCCGGTCACCAACGCGCGCACCGAGGAGTCCCTGACCGTCCTGGAGGCGGGCAACGCCCTGGAGCCGGTGGTGCTCCGGGCCATGCGGCGGGCCGGTTGGGAGATTGACGCCACTGACCGGGACAACCCTGAAATGATGTCCCTGCGCCTCGGCCCGACGCTGGTGGTCACGGGCCACGTGGACGCCACCGGCGTCGTCCCCATCTTCGGCGATGAACCCAGCGTCATCGAGATCAAGACCCGGGGGCCGGAAGCCTACAAGCGGTGGTGGAAGTTGGGCGCGGAGCGCAGCCACCCGGAGTCGGTGGCCCAGGCCGCCTTCTACTCCTACGGGACCTTCGGCGAGGCGCGGGACGTGGTGATTGCCACCATGGACACCGGTTCCAGGCAGTGGGATTTCGAGGTGATTCCGGAGGAGCGGGTCGCCACCGCCTTCCACCGGGCCTGCGAGCGGCTGGGGACCATCGGCGCCCATCACCTGCTGCACGGGCGGGACTCGCAGGCCCTGCCGGAGCGGGACTTCACCGCCGACGACTGGCAGTGCCAACGCTGCCCCTTCCTGAACACCTGCCTGCCGGGGTCGGCGGCGGTCGAGGAGCCGGAGGACGAACCCGCCGCGGATACGGAGCCGGTGACCGACGACGAGGCGCAGGCGGCGCTGCGGGAGTACGAGAACGCCCAGGAGATGCTGAAGGCCATCGAAGAGGACAAGCAGTGGGCCTTGGGTATGCTGCGGGGCTGGCTCAAGCAGCAGGGCACGGACAAGGCCAAGCTGGAGGGCCGGGAGAAGACCCGCACCGTGGGGATGGTCAAGTCCACCCGCTACAACGTCGATCACAAGAGGCTGAACGCGCTGCTGGAGCCGGAAAACAGGGCGACCATCGTCACCGAGAACGTCTCCGAGTACCTGCGGGTCAGCTAGGACAACCCTGACGCTCCCCTGCGGAGCGCAAACGGGGCCGCTCTCCAATACCGGAAGGCGGCCCCGCTATTCATTCGGGAAACTATCAATCACACCTGACACGGAGGAACGATCATGGCGAAGAGCATCAACAAGGTGGAACTGCTGGGCCGCGTGGGCGCGGACCCTGAGATGAAGTACACGGCTTCGGGCATCGCCGTCACCCAGCTGCGCCTGGCCACCGACCGGGTGCGCAAGGGCGGCGAGTCCGAGACCGACTGGCACAGCATCGTGGTGTGGGACAAGCTCGCCGAAGCCTGCGCCAACTACGTGGAGAAGGGCCAGCGGCTCTACGTCGCGGGCCGCCTGACGCAGAACTCCTGGACCGGCGACGACGGGCAGCGCCGCTACCGCACCGAGATCCACGCCCAGGAGGTGGTGTTCCTGGACTCCGCCCGCAACGGCGCCGGCGGCAACCACTCCGGCAACGGTTCGGGCAATGGGGTCAACTCCGGCGCCAGCCACCAGGCCAACGCCGGAAACGCCAACGGAATCGACACTGGCGGTGGTTACCAGCCCGGCGACGAGGACTCTCCCTTCTGACCGGACATCCGAACACCGACGCCCTCCCAAAGGCGCACGACGGGGCCACTCCCAATCACGGGAGCGGCCCCGCTTCCGTTTCCAGACGAATCCGAAGGAGTCAACCATGCCCCGCAAGAAGCAAGCCAAGCAAGAGGAAATGCCCCTGTCCATCCCCGGACCCGCCTCTCCCGCCACCCCTGAGGGCCAGGCCGTGCTGGAAGCCCTGCGCTCCAACCTGGCCCTGCTGGGGGAGCTGGCGGCCCGCTACGACGTGGCCTTCCAGACGGAGCGCCCCGCCGACCGGCCGCAGATCAACTGTCCCCAGGATGTCCACACCCTGCTGGCCCCGGAGATGGGCGCCCTGGCCCAGGAGCAGCTCAGGGTGCTGCTGCTCAACACCCGCAACCAGGTGATGGGCCAGCGGGTCGTCTACATCGGCAACGTCAACTCGTCGGTGGTGCGTCCCGCCGAGGTGCTGCGCGCCGCCGTAATCGATTCGGCCCCCAGCATCATCATTTCCCACAATCACCCGTCCGGCGATCCGACCCCCAGCCCCGAGGACGTGTCCATCACCCGCGACCTGGTCCAGGCGGGGAAGCTCCTCGGCATCGACTTGCTGGACCACGTTGTCATCGGCGGCGACCGCTGGGTCAGCCTCAAGGAGCGAAAGCTGATGGACGACTAACCACCGGCCCACCGAGACCGGCGCTTCGCCGCCGGTCCTCACGCGGGGGTTTCCCTTCCCCGCGCCCTTCCCGAATCCACACCTACAGGAGGCACTCCATGATTCCCACCGAACCCGTCCTCAACGGCGAGGACCCCGCATCGAGTGCGGGGCAGGCTCTCTACACCATCTCCGCCGGCGGCTACTCGGCCACCGCCGACGCCTTCGCCCGCGACCCTGACACCGGCGGCCTCTGGTTCCTGTCGATGGTGGGGCCGCAGACCGCCCTCAAGGCCATCTGGGCCTCCCTGCTCAAGCAGCCCCCGGACACCGCCTACATCATCAAGGGGATTGAGGGCATGGCCCTGTCCGGCGGCTACCAGCGGTGCCAGGTCCCCCATCACACCGTCGGCACCTGGACCACCCGCATCGCGCGGCTGCCCGCCAGCCGGGGCTGGCACGCATTGGTCTACACGCGCCTGGCCGAGTTTTCTTTCGAGCGGGACGACTTCTTGCTGCTGGCCCAGGAACAGGCCGACGCCCCAACGCTGCACCACCGCTTCCTGGACCGGCGCAGCCCCCTGCCCCTGCACCACTCCTGGCGGGACTGGCTCTGGCGGCGGGGACTGGACACCGGCGAGACCGTCCCCCTGGAGTCCGCCGGGCTGCTGGCCTACACCTGCAATCCCAAGGGGGAGGAACTCAAGGCCGACCTGTCGGCGGCGGTTGCGGCGGGGACGCTGACCCTCAACCCCGACGGCGGCGATCACAACGATGACACCAATGACACCAATAAGGAGGAAGACAGCGATGGATAGGACGCTGAACCCGGTGAAGCGGGGCAACAAGCGCCGCCGCGCCCGCAACTGGAAGGCCTGGCAGCTCTTCTCCCCGGACGGCGACAGGTGCCGGTTCTGCCCCCACGGGGCCGCCGACCACCTGACTTCCAGCGGCCAGCCCCATTACTACCGGCCCGCCGCCGAGGAGGACTGGCGGAACTCCAACGAGAAGCTCTACCGCCACGAGCTGGAGGACGGTTCCGAGGTGCTGGTCAAGCGCGTCACCGTCGCCAGCCGCGCCGAGCTGCTCACCGCCTTCTGCACCGCCTGCGCCGCCGACAAGGACACCTCGCAAGTGCTCTGCTTCCAGCGGAATCTGGCCAAGGGCGAGGTGGTGGGCCTGAAACACCACGTCAACGGCAACCACAACGACGGGAGGTAGCATCATGGCCGGCAAGCAGACCCTGTACTTTCCCTGCCCCGGCTGCGGGGCGCGGTTCGCCCAGGTGGAGGAGACCGACGAGGACATCCACGCCGGGGAGACCTACCACTGCACCGAGTGCGGCGCGGCGGTGGTCTTCGTGGCCCTGAACATGGAGATGCTGGCCGACCCCGCCGTCATCCGGTGGGGCTGCCACTTCTGCAAGCCTGGTCCCTGCCGGTTGGCTCCGTCCAGCAGCGGGGCCGATGATTCACCCGACGCCGATACCAATTAGAAAGGAGGACCGACATGAGACTGGCTGCACAGGCAAAAGGCGGGTTTTACCCCACGCCTCCCCGGGTGGTTGACCTGGTTGCCCAACTGCTCTACGGGGCCAGGGGCCGCGCCCGCAGCGTGGACACCCTGCGCATCCTGGACCCCTGCTGCGGAGCCGGGGACGCCCTGGCCCAGTTCGCCGACCTGCTGCGCGACCGCGGCACCGTCCCCGTGGAGGCCTGCGGGGTGGAACTGCATAGGGAGAGGGCGGAGCAGGCCGCCCACGTCCTGGACCGCGCCCTGGCCTGCGACCTCTTCGCCACTTCGATTGCCAACAACGCCTTCGGCGTGCTGCTCTTGAACCCTCCCTATGATTGGGACAAAGAAGACAAGCGGGTGGAGCACGCCTTCCTCACGCACACCACGCGCTACCTGACCGACGGCGGGCTGCTGCTGTTCATCGTGCCGAAGCAGCGCCTCGCCGTCTCCGCCCGCTACCTCTCGTCCCACTACCGGGACCTGCGCTGCTGGGCCTTCCCCAACCCGGAGCGGGAGGTGTTCGACCAAGTAATCCTGGTGGGCCGGCGCAAGGGCGAACCCAGCCCCGACCCCTACGCCGAGGAGCAGGTGCGGGAATGGGCCTTCGGAGAGCCGGAGGAGTTCTCGTACCGTCCCTATCCGGTCTACGACCCGCCGGTGGTTCCCGCCGGCGACATCCTCTTTGCCACCCGCACCGTGGACCCGCTGGCGGCAGTGGCCGAAGCCAGGAAGGCCGGGCTGTGGGCCAGCCAGGAGGTCAGGGACGCCCTCTGGCCCGCCCAGGACCAGCGCACCCGCCCGTTGATGCCGCTCCGCCGGGGCCACATGGCCATGCTGGTGGCGGCGGGTTTCCTCGACAACCTGGTGCTGGAGGCCGACGGCCGGCGCATCCTGGTCAAGGGCCGGACGACGAAGGAGATGGTGCTGGCCGAGGAGACCGAGAACACCGAGGTCTACCGGGAGCGGCTCCGGACCACCGTGGTCGCCCTGGACCTGGACGGCGGGGAGATCACCGACATCGCCGCCTAGCTCTCCGCAACGACAACTACCCCGACGGCTGCAACGCCAGCCGCATCACGAAGGCCCCGCCGGTCTCATTCACCGGCGGGGCCTCGCTTTTTCTCCCTACACCCCACGCAACTTTCCCAACCAGGAGAATACCAATGAACCTATCAGGATTCATCGACCAGTTCAAGGAAGCCATCGCCAAGAGGGTGGTGGAGTCCTACCCGCCCCTGTACCGGCCCTCGGAAACCCCGGTCAAGCTGCCCAAGCTGCTGCGCACCCCGATGGGCGGCCAGGAGGACGCCATCAAGGGCACGGCCCTCTCCCTCCAGGCCCATAGGGGCACCACCGTGGTGGGCGAAATGGGAACGGGCAAGACCTTCATCGGCGCCGCCGCCGCCCACGCCGCCGGTTTCTCGCGGGTCTTGATTCTCTGCCCGCCGCATTTGACCCGAAAGTGGAAGCGGGAGGTGGAGGATACGGTGCCCGGCGCTCGCGCCGCCATCGTCGCCTCCATCACCGACCTGGAACGGCTCAGGCTGTCCGTGGGTCCCGCTCCCCTCTTCGCCATCATGTCCCGGGAAAGGGCCAAGCTGTCCTACCGCTGGCAGCCCGCCGTCATCCAGCGCTGGGCCGCCGCCGGGGGCCGGCTGGTGCGGGACGAGCAGACCGGGGAACCCTTCCAGGTGCCCTGCTGCCCCCGCTGCTACGCCCAGGTGGTGGACAAGGACGGCGTGCCCCTGACCAACGAGGAGTTGTCCCGCAAGCGTCGCAACTGCGACCTGTGCAGGTCCGCCCTCTGGCAGGCCGACGGCTCAGGCCCCAGGCGCTACCCACTGGCCGACTACGTGAAGCACCGGATGAAGGGCTTCTTCGACCTGCTGATTGGCGACGAGGTCCATGAGTACAAGGGCCGTGGCTCCGCCCAGGGCATCGCCGCCGGGGTGCTGGCCGACTCCTGCGGCAAGTCCCTCACCCTTACCGGAACGCTGACCGGCGGCTACTCCTCGACGCTCTTCCACCTGCTGTACCGCTTCTCGCCGGACATACGGGCCGAGTTCGAGCGGTCCGAGGAAGGGCGCTGGATTCAGCGCTACGGTTTCCTGGAGCAGACGGTGCGCCACGAAGGCGACGGCGACTCCTTCGAGGACGGGCGCAACAGCCGCCGCAAGGGATACCGCAAGACGGTGCGGGAAAGGCCCGGCCTGGCGCCCTCGGCCCTCTTCCACCTGATAGGCAACAGCGTGTTCCTGCGCCTCTCCGACGTGGCCTCGGGGCTGCCGTCCTACGAGGAGCAGGTGCTGCTGTCGGGCATGGACCGGGAGACGGACTTCACCGGCTTCTCCCAGCGCAAGGCCTACGACCTGGTGTTCGACACCCTGCGGCAGGCCCTGGCCGAAGCGTTGGCCAAGGGTTCCAAGCGGCTGCTGGCGACCTACCTGCAAACCCTGCTGGCCTACCCCGACGGCTGCACCCGGGGCGAGACGGTCTTCGATCCCCAGACCGGCAACGTGTTGGTGCAGATGCCGCCTTTGTCCGAGGACAAACTCTATCCGAAGGAGCAGGCGCTGGTGGACCTGGTGGCGGCGGAGAGGCTGGCGGGACGCAAAGTGCTGGTCTACGCCACCCACACCGGAACGCGGGACATCACCGAACGGATGGAGCAATTCCTGACCCGGCACGGCTTCCGGGTGGCGGTGCTCAAGGCGGACTCGGTGGCCCCGGACCGGCGGGAGTCCTGGGTGGAGGAACGGGTCAAGCAGGGGGTGGACGTGGTCATCTGCCATCCCCGCCTGGTGCAGACCGGCCTGGACCTGATCGACTTCCCGACCCTCTGTTGGTTCGAGACCGAGTTCTTCGTCTTTCAATCAACAGAAAAAAGTACGGTTCTCATGGGCAGTCGATATGGATGCGGTTGGGGTTGAATAGGTGGCAGCGGGCTGGGGAGAACACCGACCTCCGACCTTTGTCCGATAGAAAGTCAAGTCTGTCCGCCGCTCTATGGGTTCAAGTCTTCTTAGGTGGGCCTGAGTACACGGTAGGTGGAACCGTCTTCGAGATGTGGTTGGGGGCCCTGGGTCGGCTCGAATGATAGGTTCAATTCTTCTCAAGTGGGCCCGGACTTGACAGTAGACAATATTATCCTTGAGATGTGGGTGGGACTATAGGTTTGCTACCACATAGATACCGGCCCCCAACCAATCGCGAATGGGGCCGTATATACGACCATTGACGTGCTGATACGGGTTGATTTCCCGAGTCCGGCTGCGAGTTTCTTATCTTAGCCGCCTCATCCTAGCGCCGTCGCAGAGGGCGGTTCGAGTTCAACTTATGGTGTGGGTGAGAAACCTTCCTGTCGCTGTTGGTAGCGCCATCGTATCGCTATTTCGTCTAATTCAGTATCGGCTATTCCTCCTCCTTGCCAACCCAAATTGAAATCGACGTCGCTAGACGCTGGCAATTGGCTGTCTGAAAGGTTTCGGACAATTATCCGAGAAGGTAATGTGGCTGCCAACCCCACAAAGACCGCTTCTTGTCTGCGCAGTCCTGAGAGCATCTTGGTTAGGCCTTCCAACGAGTCTGGAAGGATTCCCCGAACATGATTCCTATCAGATTCGTTGGAAGTTCGAAGAACTATCCAAGAATTACACTGGGACAACACGGTCGCTTCAACTTCACTGGGACGCTGAGAAACGAGGAAAAGCCCTATTCCGTACTTTCGTCCTTCTTTGGCAATCCTGCGAATCGCGTCTTGGGCGGATTCGTACTGTGCCTCGCCGCTATTTGGTATATACCTATGGGCTTCTTCGCAAACCAGTAGTACGGGACTAGACTTCCGCTCTTCATCCGTTTGCCAAATTTTAATCGAAAAGAGTGTTCTAACGAGTGCTGCGCTTGCTGTTCCGGCAATTTCGTTTGGTACGCCTGAAAGGTCGACAACTATCAACGGACAGTCTTGGCCCATAACCTGAGTCAACACATCACTGATTTGGTCAGACACGCCGTCCCACGGCTTCATCATGAAGGATACTCTGTCATCCTTCATAAGAGAATCAAGCTTCCGCAATACCTTGTTGTAATCTTCATGTTGTGTCTTGTTCTTGTTGTTTGGTCTTTGCGCATTTATGGCTCCCACGAATCCAATGGAATACAATTGACCATCGCTGTCTTGGCCGAACTCGTCTAACCCGGAAGGATCCCCGAGTTCGTATGGAATCGGTGAGTCGACAGTCACTTTGTCGGTGTCCAATTGCAGCTTAGTGGCTGACGATTTCCGAACCTCCAATAGAGCGTTCTTGACGATGTTAGCTTGGGAAGTGGCAGCATATTCGGTTGTTCCGATTAGCAGGTCGTAAGTTTCATTCAGGCTCAAGAGCCAGTATGGTAGCAACAGGGTCCCCTCGTCGGTTGACAGCCGGCTATGTTGTTGAAATGCCTTCCCGTATTCATTGTGGGGGTCTAAGATGATTATTTTTGGGGACCACTTTTCGTATTTTGACTCTTCTCCCTTTTCAAGAATGCTGTGGATAATAGCAGCAACCGTACCGGACTTTCCTGCGCCGGTAGACCCAAGGATCGCGGTGTGTTTACCTAGCAACTCGTTGAGGTCAGCATAACAAGGAGCACCGCCAGAACCCACGTGTTCACCGAGCCGAATGACAGCGTCTCCTCTGTGTCTGTAGATGTACCGAAGCTCGGACTTAGGAGTCAGGTACAGGTTCTGTTGAGGCAGCGGATAGGTTGCGACCCCGCGCTCAAACTTGAGGATGGGCTCGTTACCATCAGTGGAGTTTTGCCACTCGCCCTCTCCAAATAAATCAGCTTCAACTATCCGTTCGTCGGTCGACGCAGATGAAAGCAAACCTCGTTCTGCCTCGTACTCCGCTTTCATCCGGAGCCGTCCCACAAACGCATAAATAATCCGCCGTCCAAAATGCACCCGGACTATCGAACCAAACTGGCCGATTGGATAGACTTCCCCGGCATAAATTCGGGACAACTCAGTGAGGTCAGCGTTTAACTCCGCAATTATCCTGGAGCCGTCAACCTCGATAATTTTTCCGATAGCCAAATTTTCGATAGGTTCGCCGTATTGGGGTCCCATCATGCTTGCACGTCTCCGTTCAAGATCTTTGTCAGATTCTCGAACTTCCACCAGGGAAGATCCTCGTCCGATGTTGCCTCAGTATCGCCATGAAAAAAACCGCGATTGGCGAAAACGAGCACTTGTTCTCGCAGTGAGTCGTCTTCGCGCCACTCGCGTAACCGCCCCGGCAGTTGGTCTCTGTCGATAAAAGCGGCGATAGTCAAATTACCTCTCGACTCCCGAAGAGCCTTGTCGATTTCTAAGTTAATGTGACTGTCGCCAAACGAATAACCACATATGACAAGTAAGCGTTGTGCTCCGAGGCTTGGCCTCATCGCTTTCCTAGCTTGGTCCAACAACTGGGCGAATGGGTCGAGTTGGGCCTCTTGGTATTTTGTTGAAGATGGCCAAATCAGCAACGGAACGTTTTCCTGGTCAGGAATTTGAATGCTCCCTCCTATTCTGCGTGGCATGGTGTCATCTGAAATCTGATACCAATCAATCGACCCGTGCAGCTTTATGACACGGGCAGATATTCCAGGAGCCTCGAAGGTGTTGGGGTCCCACCACGCTGTCGCCCCTCCGCTCAAGCCATCCGCGTAGGGAATACTGACCATAGCAAGTGCATCTTCAACGATTGTGTCGTAGTTTAGGACCAGATAATTCACAGGTTGTGAAGGTCTCTGCCTTCCCACGCGAATAGGTCGGTGGATAGAGGTGACAAATGTCTGATGTACATCGACTTTCACTTTCGATTCGATAGCGCCTGCTATTGCCCGTTTTATCTGGTTGCTCGTCTTCCGCAAGTCATCGGCTGTATATGAAGCAGTACCGACCGACACGGTATTCTTTTTGACCTCCCTCCCGGCTCTGCGCTCGGTGATGGCAAGCAGGTCAACTATCTCACTAAGGTAGTCCTCAATATTAGCCCCTACGCCATTTTCGAATTGTTCCTTTACCGCGGTTAGAATCTCTTTGCTTTGGCTGTCGACTTTCGCGCTGCCCAGAACCTTATCGGTTAACTCATTGGTAAGGGGTAGTCCTGCACACTTGCTGCATCCCGCCCCCATCAAGAACGTCAAAGCATCTGAATTATTGGCTAGTCCCACAAACTGGGATATAGCTGCCGAAAATTTCTCGTCACTTACGAAGGTTAGTTCGTTGGTCTCTGTCATACAACTTCTCTCCCGGCCCACAGCTCCTCAGCTAGCCAATCACCTTCCATCCTTCTTGGCGAGCACGACTGATAGGGATCGTACGGCTATGCGGATGCGAACTTGGGTCACCCGCATGGATGTCAGCGGGCACAAACCCACTAGACAAAAGACTCGTGAATCTCGGAAATCCTGTAGAGTACCATCCCCTAACAAGCTGGACTGAGCCGAACTTTCCAGAACATGGTCGTTAAGCTCGCCGTCCGCGAGTCTAAGACGCAGGCCACGCATTCTTGAACGGCTGCGCCATCCTATCAGCTACTCCTAACCTCGTCTACCACGACGGCAGGAAGCTAAAATGACCCTGGGGTGTTTCTGCGTAGCTCGACCACACGAAGATTCTTGCCTTGACCGAACCTATCTGCCAATGAGCACATCTGCGTAATAGTATTGACTTTTGATGACATTTACTCTATAACCGCTGGCGGCAGGTGTCTTCATGAGCAGCAAACGGGTCAAAATCAGCGTCCTACTGGACTCGGAAGAGTTTCAGCGGTTCGACGCTTACTGCGAGCAGCAGGGGTTCAAGAAGAGTACGTTAATAGCCCGCCTGATCAGGGACCACCTCGACGAGAGTGCACCGGAAAGCCAATTGAGGCCGCCTACGAACCAGGAAAGGAACCGATGACAGCAGCCCCGTCCGTTTCAAAAGAGCTACACGCGGCTCTCGAACACTTTAGCTGCCTCGACTGGACTTTCGAGGAGGCAAAGACGAACACTGGCCTGCACAGCATTCACCCATATCCTGCAAAGTTTGTCCCTCAAATCCCTCGGAATCTAATCCAACTTTTCCATCCTATTGTCCGCGGACCGGTCCTTGACCCCTTTTGCGGCTCTGGGACAACTCTCGTGGAGGCTCAAGCGGAAGGAGTCGCATCATTTGGAATTGATGTCAACCCGATTGCTGTCCTGATATCCAAGGTTAAAACCAACCCGCCAAGGGAAGAGATAAGAACCATAGCCTCCCAGGTAGTAGCAACAGCTCAATCTCTTACTGACTGTCCGTCCCCAGACATCCCGCGTCTCGCCCATTGGTTCAGCCCTGGCGCTGTCCTTGCTCTCACGAAGTTAACCAGGGAGCTCCAGAATGTCTCCGATCCGTTGACTCATGATGCCTTAAGGGTAGCATTGTCGAGAATCATAGTCAGGGTTTCGCGTCAGGACAGCGAAACTCGATACGCCGCTGTTGACCGTTCTTTCGAAGAGTCGGAGGTCTTCGGCCTTTTCGTTGAGTCGGCACGAACTCTCGATGATATTTTCGGCAGGGAACGCTCCAATATGTTCCGGCAGGGGGCGCCTTGCGATGTACTCGCCAAAGACGTCCTCGCCGTTGGGCCAAAGGAATTACCCAAAAAATTTGGGCTCGTCATAACGTCTCCTCCTTACCCGAACGCCTACGAGTACTGGCTGTACCACAAATACAGGATGTACTGGTTGGGGAATGACCCCTTAGCGGTTCGAAGTGCCGAGATTGGAGCGCGTCCAAACTACTTCAGGCGGAACCCGGAAACTCCAGACGACTTCCGGAGGCAGATGAGTCACTGTTTCGGTCTCTTCCGAGATGTCACCCTACCTTCTGCGTTGGTATGTATGGTAATTGGCCGCTCTGTTATAAGAGGCGAGGTAATCGACAATGCCGAACTCTTGCGTCGTGCTGCTAGCGAGAACGGATTCCAACACTTAGCATCAGCGACTCGCCAAATCCCCGCCACTCGGAAAGCATTTAATCCGGTCCATGGAAATATTAGCTCCGAGACACTCTTGGTATTCCTCCGTCCAGAATCATGACCAGAGTAGAGTTCAAGTTCCACGACTACCGGTACTTTCCTTACGAACAACGACTCGCAGCACTCGAAGTTGAGCGGTTGCTAGGGACAGAACCAGAGCGCCTCAACGGCTCATTGCATGTCGAAGCGGGAGGCCAAATCGACCCCCACGCCTTGAAACGTCTTACCTACTTCCGTGATGTGGTCGTCGCTGGAGAGGGATCGTTGACTCCCCACCAAGCTCAACTGGAAGCTAGTGCCACGAGGCACGGAAACCCGGGCCAACTAACCCGACAACACACCAGATATTCCGCCCACGGGCTACACGAATACCGCGGTAAGTTCAACCCTCAGATGGTCCGAGCTGTCGCGAACCTTCTGGGACTGAGTGTCGGAGACCGGATCTGGGACCCTTTTTGCGGAAGCGGCACGGTCCTCTTGGAGGCACGTCACCAAGGATTCGATGCGGTGGGAGTGGACCTCAATCCACTGGCAGTCGATATTACCAATGCAAAGTTGTCAGCGATCTGGGCAGACCCTAGGTTGTTAGAGACCGCAGCTTACAGAGTGGTGGAGCGAGTTCAGTCCAGGGGGAAAAAGATAACGGAAGGCACCCCCGAAAACAGGACAATTGAGGAAACGGTCGGGCAGGGTTGGCTTGAGAGGTTCCCATGTCCAGAGTATCTCTTGAGCTGGTTCCCAATTCCTGTATTGGCACAACTGGTTGTCATCCTGGAATCCATCGACGAAGTGGCCCCACCTTCCCTTCGTGATGTCTTTCGCATCGTTATGAGTGATATTCTCCGAGCAGTCTCTTGGCAGGACCCCGGTGATTTGCGAGTCCGGCGGCGCAAGAATCCTGCTCCCAATTATCCGGCTACGGAGGTTTTTGTCTCGGCTCTACGCTCCCGTGTCGATACAGTTCTTGCCGCACAGAAGCACATCTCTACGCGCTTAGGATGGCAATCGGCATTTCTAGGCGACAGCGGGGATGTCAACTCTCTAAACAAATCTGCCCGAGGATTCCTTGAAGATGGGGTCCGGTGCATCCTCAGCAGTCCGCCATATGCAACCGCCTTGCCTTACATCGACACTCATCGGTTGAGTATTGCGCTCTTCGGGATGGCAACGGTGCAAGAGATTCGCCATCTCGATTCTTCTCTCGTTGGCAGCAGGGAACTTCAGACACGGGAGCGCCTGTCCCTTGAAGAGGCGATCGAAAACAATGGGCTCGGGGTGGCAGAAGAAGTTTGGCAACTTTGCAAAACTTTGAAGAAAGCTTATGACCCAAGTAGCGATGGTTTTCGTCGGAGGAACACTCCTGCGGTCGTTTATCGCTACTTCTCGGGAATGACGCGCATGATGGGAATCGCAGAGAAGTACTTGACGAAAGGAGGCTGGTTGGCCTTCATAGTTGGACCCAACCGAACGTCACTAGGGGGAGTTAAGCACTTTATTGATACACCGGCATTGCTCGCCGCGACAGGAACCCACGTGGGGCTCGAACTTCGCGATATGTACGAACTGAACGCTTATAGCCGATATGATGTCCACAGTCGCAACTCCATCAGGGACGAGCGGCTCCTCGTAATGCAGCGGGTGTGAAATCAGAGGCGAGCGCCACATTGGCGGAGAACTGAGCACCAAAGCCGAATGGAATCACGGCCCATAGCCATATCTATGCTGTGGTCGATTCTGAGTTAAATACGGCAAGTAGTCATCGTATCCCGGCTCCCCGTTGGTCAGCAGGTGAACCAGAAACGTGTGGGTTCGTCCTGCGGGCAACCGTTCAAGCACCACTAAAGAATTCGTGTCGAAATTATTCGGAGTTGCGTCAGATAATGTACCCTTGGGACCAATCCTCAACCGATGCTCGGCGGCGTGTCCCGGGCGTTCCTCACGAAACCAGAGGAAGATTTCAACATCAACCCCGGCTTCTCCAGTCAAAGATGACCGCAAAGAGCCGGTAATCTGCCATTCGAGTCTGGGAAGCCTCCGGACGATGTTCGCATACCGATTCGGCCAACCCCAGAATGCTGGTTGCGCGTTTCGGGCGGTTACGCCTATGTCCCATTCGGCGGTGCCCGGCGTTATGCCGTGCAGTTTGTTCACGTCATTAGCTGTCAATGTGCGAACGTAGAATTGTTCCGTAGGATCATAGACAACAGGCTCTGGCTCCTGAACGACTGGCGGAGCAAGAACCTCGTCCTCTTGTTCCGCACCACCAAAATCCATCTCCAGCTGTGGAAGCGCGAACGCTGGGAGTGGAGGAGGAGGAGCCTCGGGTCTCTGTCTTCGGTCACCTCGTCGGGCTACCTCGCCGTTTTCCCTTCGGCGCTTTCGCCTCAGTACGGCCTCGTTCGAGATGTAGCGATCATCCAGAAGCTGCCTGATTCGCTCATCTTCCGTGAGTTCTTCGCAGAATGGAGAATTTTGCAATACCATGGCCTCTTGGACAACTGAATCGTAGGTAGCCCAATCCTCCGGCCTGTCAGAGGGCCTTAGATCTACTGCTAAGTTCCCTTCAATGTTCTGGTAGAGTCCACCTCCGGTAAGGTTAGAGGAACCCACCAAAAGAGCTGCATCTTGCAGTGGGTTCTGTCCATCGTCAAGTAGATAAACTTTAGGGTGGAAGGTCTGAAGGTGATGCTTGTGATAGACGAACAACCTTCGGGCCAATGTTCTCAGGAGCGCTAGCGCCTCTGCGCTAGTACCACGATTGGCCATGCCCACGACAACGTCGACATTACGCAGGCTCTCACCCAGGGCCGAACGAAGAAGCCCGACGCCGGAACGCCGCGCCCAAGCTACGACGATAACCCCATTACGAATTTCAAATCGCTGGGAAGTCTCTCGCAAGTAACCGTAGGCCGAATTACCTGGACCAACGATGAAGGGCATAGCGTCTCACAGGATTGTAGAATGGACTCCAGCGCGCCAGGTTGATTAAGTCTCTCGTGATGCGCCCACCGTGATTGAGCAACAGACAGGGAATCGTCTTCGAGCCTCGGTCCGCGACAATGGACAGGCACGGCCCGAAGAATCGCCTTGTAACTACCCGAACAACCGGCCTTCAATGTCCCGGATGATGTCGCATGGGTCCACGCTTAGGACATGGCAAATCATCACGAACTCCAAGACGTCCAGTCGCCTCTCTCCCCGCTCGTATTTTGAAACAAACGATTGGGGCCTTCGAATGCAGCCCGCCAACTGTTGCTGCGTCAACTGGGCTTCTCCGCGCGCAGAGATGAGCCGCTTCATTAACACGTCGTATTCTTCGGTAAAGACCGATTTCAAACTGGTCCCACCTCTAAACCACTGTAAGGGCCATCATAAAACCCCTTTTGGAATATCCCAAAAGGGGTTTTGACAGAATGAACTTGTCGGGAGCTGTAGCCTAGGATGCATAACGTCGCAGAGTGGTGGACGGTCCTGCCTATACTCGATCACCCCGGAGTTCGGTCCCTCCCTCCAGGTGTGGCCTCATGGTTCCGGAAGGGTTGGAGTAATGACTTGTGCTCGCATTTTTGCCCCAATATCGCTTTTCGCCGACCCTGTTTGAAGACACGATTCAATGCTTGGCCCAGCTACACCCTAAAAGTCCAAAGTACCCCATGAGTCGCCCCCTACTCATCTTGCCCCTCTTTCATTTGACATCCGGTGGCTGGTATCCGGCTAGAATACAATTAGGATTGTCATAGTCATATGCCCTCCTGGGCCGCATCCGGCAAGCGCAAACAGTTGGATGTCGGAGTTGGTCGGCCACCTATTCTCGCTCGGCGTGAATTAACAGCTTGGAGCGCAGGCCCTACAACTTGGAGGCGCCGCTGTCCTACGGGTATCCCGTGATGCCAGAGAAAGGCAGGAAATCCCCTAGTTATCTAGGGAGATTACGTTTATCGCCCTCGGGACACCCACACTTGGGTTATAGTATTCCCCCACCAAATCGTTGAACGTTACGATTTCGAAGTCGTATCCGGCCATTCCATCGTCAACCAGTGCCTCAGGAGCCAAACCAACTAAGCGGTCTGACACCGGCTTAGCCAGGAACGGTGGTAGCTCCGGATAATATGAACGGGGTTCGAGTAAAGGAAACAGGCCATCCGATGGGTACATTCTTCCAAGTCGAAGTGCCTCTCGTACCTTGTGACATGATGCCAGACATTGCCAGGGAACGGTGCCGGTCCACTCATGGACGAACTCAAAGGTTCTCATTCCCCAAGTGTTGATGGCTTCCCTAATCCGCGAGGCATGGGTGATTGAGCATCCAAGTTCCTCCTCCTTGGGACACCTCTGGCAGCAATGCCAGTGCAAGTCCGGGTCTACCAAGCTCGAAAAGTTATAGAGACAATATAGAGGAGTCGCTCTGTTCCGATCCGCGTACGCTTCCAGCGCATCGATTTGCAGCATTCCATTGGCGTCGTGCGTCAGAGTAAGATACCGGTCCTGTTTCATGTCGAGTTTCTTAGCTTGCACAGCCAATCGAAACCATCCCGTTGCGTCGGATCCGAGCCACCACTCGAAGTCGGTGCCCCAGAATTTCTCCTTATGCGCAGGAGTCTGGAGAAATAGGGACCTACTGAGTCCCTGCCGACACAGTTCCATCATCGCGAGGTCGGTTATAGTCGTCTCCCCAAGACGCACCGAGTTGAATGGTTCGGGGCGTTGTAGGAATGCTTTTATGTTATTGAGACGGTTCCAAGTTTCGATGGAAAGGTTCTCAAGGACAGTTTCCAGTTTTCCTGTCTGTGAAGTTGTCATACGATAAAACTCCGATATGTAAACATAGGAGGTTGAACCACCGTCTTGAGTGGGGTAATCGCTGACCACACCTTCCACGATTATCACACAAAGCCTTTGGCTTATCCTGGCCCATCCCCCGCGCCACCCTATACCCCACTCAAAGTATAGCGAAGATGTATTTGAGGTTCTCGCCGTCCTCTCCCAGCTTCTGCCGTAGCTGGTAATCGCCACGACCGAATAAGGGAAAGGTCGGAAACCGCCGCAGTGGCCAGGCCATGTTGTTCAGCAGCAGGTCGCCTTCGCCAACGACCAGGGTGGGCCTGATGATGGCATAGGGGATACCCATACCTGTAAGTATCTCCTCCACCTGTCCCTTGCCCCGGAAGTAGGGCAGCTTGGCCTCGGTTGAGGCGTTGGCAACGGAGAAGTGGACTATTCTGCCCACGCCCGCTTTGGCTGCGGCCTCGAATAGCACCGTGGAGTTCTCCACCGCCTGTTCAAAGGTAGTCCGCCCCCTCCCGAACCGGACCCAATAGGTGTTGTAAAGAACGCTGCACCTGTCCATCGACCAGCGCGATCCTTCTGTCACCGAAGTCCAGTGGAGCCGATGGCACCCGCCCGACGACCGGGTGCTCCCGGTGGGGTTGCGGGTCAGGGTCCTGACAGCGACGCCGCCTTTCAGAAGACTGTGGACGCCGTACCTGACGATATTGCTGAACGCTCCGGTGACGACAGCTTGACCACGGCTAGGCACAGGGTTGAACTCCTCGCATTTGAGGGAATGACGCCGGCGCAATGGTTCGTGGTCAAGGCGTCTCTGTTTCCGCCGTCTCCCCGTCCCCCAACCGATACCCCACCCTCGGCTCATTGAAAATGTAGGTGGGGTTCTCCGCGTCTTCACCCAGCTTGGTTCGGAGGTTCTTCACAATGGTGCGCACCGGCCCGGAGCCGGTGGCCTGGGCCGGACCCCAGACCCGCAGCAGCAGGTCGGCGTGGTTCACCACGCGCCCGGGGCTGGCGGCAAGCTCGGCCAGCACCCGGTACTCCATGTCGGTCAGCCGGACCGGACGGCCCGCCATTGAGACCCGCCGCTCGGCGAAGTTTACCGTCAGGTCCCCCAGCACGTAGGGCTCCGACGGCTCCGGCCTTTCGCCCGGCGCCCGCCGCCGCAGGACCGCCTGAATCCTCGCCACCAGCTCCGTGGGCGAGAAGGGCTTGACGATGTAGTCGTCGGCCCCGGCCTCCAGCGCCCGCGCGATCACCTGGTCCCGGCCGTAGGCCGACAGGAAGATCACCGGCACCTCGGCAAGCTCGGGGACGCTCTCCATCAATTCCACGCCGTCGGCCCCCGGCAGCATCAGGTCCAGCAGCACCAGGTGGGGTTTGTCCTCCCTGATGAGGCGGCCCACCGCCTCTGGGTCGCCGGTCGCCTGCGGCACGTAGCCAGCCTCCGAGAGCACGTCCCGCACGTACCTGAGAGTCTGCGGGTCGTCGTCAACCGTGAGGACGCGCACCCGCTGCGGCCCCTTCCCCCCGGAACGGGACGCGGGCCGCTCCGGCAGGGCCGTCTCCACCACCGCCGGTAGGGTGAAGGCGAACATGGACCCCAAACCCAGCCCCTCGCTTTCGGCCCAGATGCGGCCCCCGTGAGCCTCCACTATCCCCTTGCAGATGGCCAGGCCCAAACCCGTACCTACGGTTCCGCTCCCCGGGTCCTCTGCCCCCGGACGGGAGAACCTGCGGAACAGGTGGGGCAGCCGCTCGGCGGCTATGCCCGCCCCGTCGTCGGAAACGGAAATCTCCACCTGGACCCCTGTCGGCGCCGCCTCCACCCGGATGGGGTACCCCGCCGGAGAGTGCCGGGCCGCGTTGGACAGCAGGTTGCCCAGCACCTGGACGATGCGCCGCCGGTCCGCCATCACCCGGGGCAGGTCCGGCGGCAGGTCGAGCCGGATGTCGTGCCGGGCTCCGCCGCTCAGGAAGGTGTTCCTGGCCCGGTCCACCAGGACCGCAACATCGGAAGACTCAGGGGCCACCGCCAGGGTTCCGGCGTCGATGCGGGCCACGTCCAGCAGGTCGGTGATCAGGCCCTGCATCTGGTCGGCCTGCTCCCGTATGATGCGGTGGAACTGGCGCATCTCGGCCGGGTCCAGGCTGTCCTGGGCGTCCATCAGCGTGTCCGCGGAACCCCTGATAGAGGTCAGTGGCGCCCGCAGCTCGTGGCTAACCATCCCCAGGAACTCGGCCCGCAGCCGCCCCAACTCCTCCAAAGACGTCATGTCCTGCATGGTAACGATTACGGACTCGACGCCGCCGTCCTCTGTTGGAATGGGCGTAGCGTTGATGATGGTGGTGATTCTGCGCCCGTCCGGGACCTGTATGACGATCTCCTCGGCCCGAATGGTTTCCCCGGTGCTGAGCGCCTGGGCCAGGGGGAAATCCCGCAGGGAAATCTCCCGCCCATCGGCCCGCCGGACGGTCAGCGTCGCCAGCAGATCCTCCGCCGACTGGTCGGGGTTGCGCAGGCCGTCTACGATCCGTCTCGCCTCCCGGTTGAGCGATACCGGCGCTCCAGTCCTGGCGTCGAAGACCACCACGCCCACGGGCGAGGTGTTGACCAGGGTCTCCAGGTCGGCCCTGGCCCGCTGCTCCTCCTGGTAGCGGCGGGCGTTGGCGATGGCCATCGCCGCCTGGGAGGCGAACATCACCAGGGTCTCCTCGTCCTCCTGGGTGAACTCCAGGCCGCCCTCCTTGTCCGATAGATAGAGGTTGCCGGCGTGCTCGCCCCGGTGACGGATGGGCGCACCCAGGAAGGTGCCCACCGGACCCAACGGCGGGCCGATTGCGGGAAGGCCCGCCGACGTGGCGTGGCCGGAGAAGTCCGCCAGCCGGAGCGGTCCGGGGATCATGCTCAGGTAGGCGAAGAACTCCGGGCCCCCTGGCAGCTCCAGGAACCGCTGGTGCTCTTCGGGAGTCAGGCCGGAGGTGATGAAGTCCTGCAACTGCCCCTGCTCGTCGAGGGCGGTGATCCCACCCATCCTCGCGCCGGTCAGGGAGCGCGCCTCGTCCACGACCCCCTGGAGCACGATGTCCAGGTCCAGGTCCTCGGTGATGCGCAGGCTGGCCTCGCTGAGCTTGGAGAGCCGCTCCCGCAGGGCCTGATTTTCGTTTAGCAGATCATCGGGATTCCGCAACTTCTCACCCCCGTTTAATTGCCTTCGGCCCCTGGCGCCCGTAGTGGGACCCGGGCTGGACGGGTGGCGGGATTTAGGCCGTGCCCAGCGTTTCCAGGAACCAATTTTCTCCAAATCCAAAACTCTACGCTGATTATACGCTTACAAATCTTATAAATCACACCTGCTACACGGCAGTTGGAGTAAAGTAGAGAATCAGTAGCTCTACGCTGATAGAGGAAAGGACGCTTGGCTTTCGAGAGGCCAACATACGCGCTGAATAAAGCGGGCCGCCCGGCTGCTGCCGGGTGCGCGCGTCCGCCTGCAAGTTTATCCCCCCCCCCCCCCGACTTTTCGTCGCCCGGCCATAGCCGGGACCTTCCTTTTCTTTCTTACCAACCCTCCGCGTCGCTGTACGCGGGGTCTTCACCTGTCCGGCAGTCTCGCCCACCCACGGCCGTCGCCCCCCGCGGTCCATAGGGGAATACCGGTGCGCGCCACGACTCCCGCACCGGCGTTTGCCGACGCCCGTGATTTCCACTCATGGATACCCGGCTGCGGCTATGCCCGCCGGGTTGTTGCACATTCAAAGGAGGAACCTCGATGTCGCTGACCGGTAAATTCAGACTCACCATCCTGTTTGCTGCCGTGGTCTCGGTGGCGGCGTTGTCCGCCCTGTTGCTTTCCCTCAATGGAGCGCCTGCCCAGGCCCAGGACGGCTCGGTACCGGCCCAACCCTCGGGATTGTCCACGGAGGCGTTCTACAACTATGTTGACCTTACCTGGGACGACCCTGAGGACAACAGCATCACCCACTACCAGGTGCTGCGGCGGGACCGCGACACCCACGACACCGGCGAGTTCCTGACCATCGAGTCCGACACCGGCTCGGCGGCGACGAGCTACACCGACGACACCGTGGAGCCGGAGAAGCGCTACGGGTACCGGGTCGTGGCGGTGAACGCTAACGGCGAGGGTAAATGGTCCAGCTTCGCCCGGGCCAACACCCCGGCGGCTCCCACGCCTACGCCGGAACCAACACCGGCTCCCACTCCAGAACCTACTCCGGAGCCAACTCCCGCCCCGACACCGGAGCCAACCCCGGAACCCACACCGGAGCCGAACACACCGGCCACCGGCCAGCCCACCATCGGTGGGACGGCCGAAGTGGGTGAGATCCTCACGGCGGAGATCTCCGGGATTTCCGACGCCGATGGGCTGACCAACGTTTCGTTCAGCTACCAGTGGATCGCCGAGGACACGGAGGTCGCGGGCGCGACCAGTTCCACCTACACCCCGGTAGACGCAGACGTTGGAAAGACCATCAAGGTGAGGGTGTCCTTCGCCGACGGCAAGAATAACCAGGAGGCGCTGACCAGTGAGCCGACGGCGTCGGTGGCGCCGGGATCGGGGCCGCTGGTCGGGTTCACCGTGGTGGACGCCTCCGACCAGACGGTGGTCGAGATCCTCACCGACGGGGGCGCTTTGGTCCTGGACGACCCGGACAACGGCAGCTACGGCATTCGGGCCGACGTGGAGACCGATGCGGAAATCGGCAGCCTGCGCCTGCAACTCACCGGAGCCAAGGACGTTGACAAGACGGAAAACATCACGCCCTACTCGCTGTACGGTGACAGTGGCGGCAACCTGAGCGGCGAGTCGCTGCCCGTTGGCGAGTACACCCTGACGGCCACGGCCTACGCCGAGCGGGGCTTGGGCGGGAACGTCCTGGGGACGCTGCGAGTGTCCTTCGGGGTGACCGGACCCGCCGAAGATGACCAGAACAGCCCGGCCACTGGCCAGCCCACCATCAGCGGGACGGCCCAGGTGGGGGAGACGCTCACGGCGGAAACGTCGGGCATTGAGGACGCCGACGGGTTGGGCAACGCAGTCTTCAGCTACCAGTGGCTGGCCGACGGCGTGGACATAGCCGGGGCAACGGGCAGCAGCTACACCCCGGTTGAGAACGACGTTGGGAAGGCCCTTACGGTAACGGTGACTTTCCCCGACGGCGAGAGCAATCCCGAATCGCTGACCAGCCCGGCGACGGCCCCCGTCGCCCCGGCTGCGGACGAAACGGAATACTCCTGTCCCATCGTGTCGGCAACTCTGACCGTGGGCCGGATCGGCGAGAACTACGGATACCAGAGCTTCTTGAATCCACAGGCGGGGTCACTCGTCCCGAACTCCTTCGTTCTGGACGGCGTTACCTACACCGTTGGCAGCATCGAGACGGCGGCGGACTACCTTACGGCTTTCGGCGTGGACCGGAAGCTGCCGGTAGGCTTCACGCTTGAGCTGGACGGGGCGCAATTCGAATCAAGCGACGCATCCCTCGGGTCTTACACCTACGGCCACGTCTACACCTGGCTGGGTAGGGGGATGGACTGGGACGTGGGGGAGGAGGTCACCGTAAGCCTGATTCTGCGGGAGCGGGTGGAGAACACGCCCCAGACGGGCGGACCCGCCATCTGCGGAACGGCCCAGGTCGGACAGACGCTGACGGCGGACACGGCGGGCGTATCCGACGACGATGGGCTGGGGAGCGGCGTATTCGAATACCAGTGGGTGAGGAGCGACGGGACCACCGACACGGACATTGCGGGGGCGACGGGGGCAACCTACACCCTGGTGGCGGCTGACGAGGGCAAGACCGTCAAGGTGCGCGTGTCCTTCACCGACGGCGGGGGCAACCCCGAATCGCAGACCAGCGCCGCCACGCCCCCGGTCACGGCGCGTCCCAACTCTCCCGCCAAGGGCGCGCCCACGATCAGCGGCACGGCCCAGGCATTACGGACGCTGACGGCGCACACGTCGGGCATATCCGACGCTGACGGGCTGGCCGGGGCAACCTTCACCTACCAGTGGGTCGCCAACCACGGGGCGACCGACACGGACATTGCGGGCGCGACGGACTCCACATATGCCCTGGTCGATGCCGACGAGGGCAAGATCATTAGGCTGCGAGTGTCCTTCACCGACGACGGGGGCAACTCCGAATCGCTGACCAGCGCGGCCACCGCCACCGTCATTGATGCTCTGGCCCCCGCCAACCTGAGCGCCGAGCAGCAGGACGATGGGGTCTCCCTCAGTTGGTCCGGGCCGGTGGATGGCACCGAGCCCGTAACCGGATACGAGATCAAACGCACCCTGGAGCACACCAGCGATGGAATAATGCGCGCGCTGCTAACCTTCGTCGACGGGACGGAGACGCAATGGCTGGATGCGTTGGCCGGCGAGTCCGGCATCTACACCTACCGGGTGACGGCGCGGCGCGGCGATGGGCCGTCCGCGGAGAGCAGGGTTCAGATCGTCATCGGGAGCATATCCTCCGCTGACCCGATCACCGGCGCGCAAAAGGCCGAGGTATCCGTCTGCACTCGCACCCGGCAAGTGCGCGATGCCATCCTCGCCGCCGTCAGTGGCGTGTCGGATTGCGAAGACATCACCGATGAACACCTCGCCGGCATCAGGACCCTCGACCTGAGCGGGCAGGGCATCACTGCGTTGCAGGCGCAGGATTTCAACGGGCTGATATGGGTGAGGTCCGTCGACCTGTCCGACAACTTACTGACCGACTTTTCGGGTAAAGGAGGGCTCGGCGGGCTGTCCACCTGGCGGTTCCAGATATGCGGTGTCGACTATGAATTACCCAATTATTCATGCAATGCCGACGGCACCTACAACTCAGGCGGCTCTGGCAGTATACGCGTATGGGTCTATGGCGGCCATTCCTGGCTGAATCGGCTGGACCTGTCAAACAACCGGTTCACGAGACTGCCGGTGGGAGTTTTCGACGGGTTTTATCAATTGGTGAGCCTGGACCTGTCCGGCAACTCGTTGTTCTTCCTTGATGAGGAATTTTTCCGCAGTCCCTCTGCGACTCTCCCCCTGAGCTCGCTGGACCTGTCCGACAACTCGTTCGCCAGCCTGCCGGATGAATTTTGGTTCGAAACTCGCAACCTGGTGCGCCTGGACCTGTCCGGCAACAACCTGACGAACCTGAAGGACGACACGTTCCGTTACATGATGGTCTATCGCCATGGCAGACTGAAGACGCTGGACCTGTCCGACAACGGCCTGCTCCATGCGCCAAGCGAGTTGTGGGACGACGACTGCAACCCCAGGGTGGCGAATCTGACCCTGTCGCCCGGCAACCCCGATCTGCCGGCCTGCGGCGAATTGCCCGACACAGTAAGGCTGGTGCGGCTCCCGTCCCACGACTTCAACACCCTTGTTGGGGTGGGAAGTCCGTTTCCCTCGGGCATCTGGTCGGACGACACGACCATGTGGGTGGCGGATTTCATCGACCAGAAGTTATACGCCTACGCACTGTCCACGAAGGCCCGCGATTCGGGCAAGGACATTGACCTTTCTGCGGACTTCGGCACTTTCAACGGCCCCAATGGCATCTGGTCGGACGGCACGACCATGTGGGCGGTTGACAGTTTAAGCCTCACACTTCTCGCCTACAAGCTGACCCCAGGCGCTGACTTCGGCGCCCACGACTCGAGCAAGGACATTGCCCTGGCGTCGGACAATAGCGTTCCGTGGGGCATCTGGTCGGACGGCGAGACCATGTGGGTGACGGACAGAGCTGACCTGAATTTGTACGCCTACAATCTGTCCACGAAGGCCCGAGACTCGGCCAAGGACGTTGCTCTGACGTCGAAAAATGGTTACCCCAGGGGCCTCTGGTCGGATGGCACGACCATGTGGGTGGCGGACAATCTTCGCGCAAAGTTGTACGCCTACAATCTGTCCACGAAGGCGCACGACTCGGCTAAGGACGCTGCCCTGGCGTCGAACAATGACAACGCTAGGGGCATCTGGTCGGACGGCGAGACCATGTGGGTGACGGACGTCGATGACGACAAAATTTACGCCTACAGCACCCCGGCAAGATTCTTCCAGAAGACGCTACTGGTATGGAGCGCCACCATGACGGTGGGGAGCAGCACACTCTTAGAGACACTATTCGGCTGGGCCGACGACGGCGCCTTGTTCGAAGGCGATGCCCTCACTGAAGCTAATTTCGAGTATAAGAACGAAACGTACGAACTCTCCACCATCCTTTTCAACACCCACACTGACAGAATCGGAATAGTTTTTGACGCCATAAACAGTGGCAGCATATCGGACGCGGCCGTCCGTAGTGTTATGGCGCTCCACGTCGACGGCAAGGCATTCGCCCTGGGGGATGCACTCTATACCCTGCTGACCACCGGCCTACACTCTCTGACCTGGCTAGACTCCAGCTTGACCTGGCCCGTCGGCGATACCGTGCAGTTGGAGATGTGGGTGACCGAGTAAGGAGGCGGTGTGCCGGTGAGGCGGCTGCGACCGCGGGGCCTGAAGACGCAAAAAGGGGCCGCACACATGGAGCGGTAGAGGGCGCCGAAGCTAATAGCGACGGCTCCCTCTACGCCGGCAGTCCTGCATGGGTCCCCAAGTTTCCACCTTCGGCGAGGCGGACCCCGCTGGGAAGGAGCAGGCGAAATGCCGCGCAGGCGCCTCTCGCCGAAGGTGTACCTCAACCCCGCTTTTGTGCGGGAACTGCTCGACCAGCGCAACACATCCCAGAACAAACTGGCACTCCTGAGCGGAGTTGCCACGGGAAACCTTAAAGCCAACATACATGGATGACTCATGGGAGGACACTTACCTCCCCTGATTTCAGGTTTCCTCGACGCTCCGGGGACAGTCAGGGAGTTGGCGCTCGTGCACCGCACCGCGGTCAGCTTGGCCGTTTCCATCTGGAGAATCTCTCTATTGTCCTCCGGGAGGACCGGCTGGATGCCGCGACAGCACACCCGCCACAGCAGAATAGTCTACGTCTTTCCCGACGACTTCCCCCGGCGCCTGGAGCGGTTCAAGGAGGAGTCCGGCCTGTCGTGGGCGGAGTTGGCCCGCCGCCTGGGAACGTCCGCCCTCAACCTGAGACGCTGGAAGGACAAGGGGGTGCGGCCCAACTGGCGACACCTGGTGGCGCTGCTGGAGCTGGCCGAAGAGTTGGGCCTAGCTCACCTGTTCACTGCGTGGACAGTCCGGGAAGAAACGCGGCGTGAGATACCCGCCCCAGCGGTCCCAAGCCAGCACCGCAGCCCCAGCAGGAAAGCCGCCGGCCGGCCAGGCCGCTGAGATCGGCGGGGCCGAAACGCCAAAAAGCCCCCACAAACGGGCGATCCACCGGAGACCGGAGCGTCCCTGGTCTTCATGGCCGGTAGCAAAAAGGCTCCGTTCCCCCTTTCACCCCTGGTTCCCACCCATGCCAGCAGCGCGCCGACTGACCAACCGGCGTTGCTTTAACGGAACTGCTGCACCATCATAATAGATGCGGCATGGTTCGCATCAGTCCCCTGACGGGACTGAATGTAGCCCACCCAGGCGGAGAGAAGCGGCCAGGGGACAGACCGGCGCGTCGCCGGGGCTGAGCTCCCGCTGGTAGGGACAGATTGACGTCCGTGCCACGAGCCGGATCTGCCCACACCTGACAACCGTGTCCGCAGGTTCCGTTTGCTACTGCTGGAATAGGCTCGTTACCACTGGAGGAAAGGGAGTGGCCATGTACCAGACGCACATCAAGGAACTGATGCTGTCACCCCGGACGTACAACTGCCTGATGAGCGCCCGGATTCACACGGTAGGCGAGGTTCTGCAGGAGCAGGAGGAAGACCTCCTGAAGATACGCAACTTTGGCGCAAAGTCGCTGGAGGAACTGAAACACCGGCTGGCTGAACGTGGCTTCACGAATCCCGGCAGTGGCTCGTGACACCCCTTCAAGCCACACATCTCGGCAACAGGCATTCAGCACTGGCAAAAGGAGCCATTCCCGCAGCAGGGCACCTGCCCGAAAGCGGGATACCCAGACATACGGGAGGAGCATCATGGCCGGGGAATACGGCGGGATGGACCAGGGGGAGCCGTCGGGGGACTACCGCGAATTCCGCAGGATGATGGACGCCGCGGGCAGCGAGGGTCTTCGGCGGATGATCGAGGGTCTGACGGAACAGGTCAGGGCGAATCCTCACGATACCGAAGCCCTGGCCGCCAGGGGGCTGGCATACAGCGAAATGGGGAACCACCGCCAGGCGGCGGAGGACAACGACAGGATCATCGCCCTGGACCCCGACAACGCGGACGCCTACTTCGAGAGAGCCCGCGCCTATTTCGAACTGGGGGAGCCCGGTAGGGCGGTGGAGGACTACGACAACGCCCTCCGCCTGGCCCCCGGCGATGCCGTGGCCCACTACAACCGGGGGGCGTGCCACGCCCAGTTGGGCAACCTGACCGGGGCGATCAGCGATTTCGACGTGGCCGTCCTCCTGGCACCCGACAACGCCGGCTCCTGGTACAACCGGGGGTTGACCTACGCCGAGATGGGAGAACCCCTGCTGGCGGTGGAGGACCTGAGCCGGGCCATCGAGCTGGAGCCCGGCCTGGCCGTCGCCCACTACAACCGGGGGCTGGTATACCGCGACCTCGGCGAGCCGGAGCAGGCCATCCACGACTTGGACGCCGCCATCGAGCTGGAAGAGAACTACGGCCTGGCCTACTACGCCCGTGGCATCACCAACCTCAATCTCGGGGACCTCCAGGGTGCCCTGGAGGACTTCGATGCGGTCATCGCCCTTGACCCCGACAGCGCCCCCGCGCTGCGCGGCAGGGGCGTCGCCCTCGGCAACCTGGGCCGTTACGACGAGGCGATGGGGGACTTCGACCGGTCCCTGGCCGTCGATCCTGGCAACGGCGAGACCCTCATGGCCAGGGGGATGGCCCACACCGGCCTGGAGCAACACGAGCTGGCGGTAGAGGACTACACCAGGGTCATCGACCGGGACCCTGGTGACACTACCGTCCTTTACAGCAGGGGACTGGCCCAGATGCACCTGGACCGGTACGAGGGTGCCATCGGAGACTTCAACGCAATCATCGGCATCGACCCGGACAACGCCGGCGCATACCTGGCGAGGGGATTCGCCCGCACCACGCTGGGGGAGCACCGGGAGGCGCTCCAGGACTGCGACCGGCTGGTCCAGCTCACCCCGGACGACCCGGCGGCGTACTACATGAGAGGGTGCGCCCACGCCGAGCTGGACGAACTCCAGGAGGCGGTGGAGGACTTCGGGCGGGCCATCGCCCTGGACCCGGACAACATCGAGTCCCTGCGCAACCGGGCGGTCCTGTACCTCGACCTGGGGGAGCCGGACAAGGCGGTACGGGACTACGATGAGGTCATCCGCCTGGACCCGGACGACACCTCCGTCATAGAAGAGAGGCAGCAGGCCCTGGAGGAGGCGGAGGCGGAAGGAGATGAAAGTTGACCCGGCAGCGGAACAGACCCCGTGACAGAGAATCTTGGGGAGACCGGCGTCGCTGCGACGCCGGTCTCCCCTTTCACGTGACGGTCGGTCGCTCCCTGTAGCCGCGCTCAGACGCCGGTCCGGTCCTCCCCGGGACCGGCGCCGGACGGCTCCGGCTGGGTCAACATCCGGCCATAGCCCCGCTCGTCCACGACGTGGGTCACCGACACCTGGCCCCGGCTGTCGTAACCGGCGCGGTAGGCGTACTCCACCTCGGCGCCCCAGGGCACCCGGCCGCCGATACGGATTGTGCCGCCGCCAGGCTGATTGCCACCGGCACCCGGCCCACCGGCGCCGCGCACCACCACGCCGTTGCGCCCGCCCTTCTTCCAGGCCATCACCTTCACCTCGGCGGGGACTACCAGTTCCGCCGCCGACGGCTGGAACAGCACCCCGTGCAGCTTCGCCAGGACCTCCCCCGACGGGTTTCGCTGGCCGTTCATGATCTGGGAGAGATGACCGGAGCTGATGCCGGCCAGCCGGGCGGTCTCGTTCTGGCTGATGTCATGGGCTTCCATCCGGTCCCACAGGGCGCGCGGATCGACGGTAGGAGGCTGGGCGGGTTCTACCCTGGCGGGCGCATCCAGCGCCTCCTCCACCCGCGCCTGGACCGCCGGGCTCATGCTCCTTTCGCCCCGGGACACCTGGGTCATGTAGCCGCGAGACACCCCCACGTGTTCCGCCAGGCCCTTGAGGCTCATGCCCTGCTCGCGGGCCCGCTCCCGGATGTAGCTGCTCTGACCCCTCCCTTTCACCCTTCCGTCCTGCCGGTTGGCGCAACTGGCGGGCGCGATCTTCACCGGACCGCCCAGCACCTTCTCGACCCGCGCCTGGACCGCCGGGCTCATGTTCTTCCGGCCCCGCGCCACCTCTGACATGTAGCCGACCGACACCCCCACCCGCTGGGCCAGGTTCTTCTGGCTCAGGCCCAGCTCGCGGGCGCGCTCCCGGATGCAGGTGCTCTCCCCTTCCACGAGGCCGCCCTGGCGGTAGACGATGCCCTGCCCCGGGACCTCGCCCAGGACCGCCGTGGCCCTCTCCCGCAGCAGGGGAGTCCAGGGCCGGCGCCCGCTGGCCACCGAGGACAGGTAGCCGTAGTTCACGCCCATCTTCACCGCCAGTTCCTTCAGGTTGAGGCCGTGCCGCCGGGCGGCAGCCCGAAGCTCGCTCTCGGGCTTGCCCTTGGTGTGTCCCTGTGGCGCCGCCGTTGCGGGGTTCGTGTTGGTGTCGAAGCTTGCCTTGGTGTCGTTGGTACTGATGTTGGTGATCGCCTTCATATCGCTTCCTCCGAAACACAGAAAGCGGGGCCGCCCTCGCGATGAGGACGACCCCGCTCGTTTTCAAGTTGTGGATTTTCAGTTATTCAGTTGTCGGTCTGCGGCACATCCGGCCGCCCTTGGTTGCTGCCTCGTCACCACAGGGCGACGGGCCTTGAGTTCCTGCTAGTTCGTCTGTTCCTCCAACCGTTCCGTAGCAGATTGGAAGACGTTGCTGCGTCGCCCGGCGCCGGACGCACTCCGTCCAAGGTGAGACAGGCAACGGAGAACGCCGGTTTGGGGGGTTGGCGCAAGACGCAGTTCGCCCAGGGTCTTGTCCGTCAGGCCGCACAACGGGCCTGGCGCTGGATGCAATGCGCCCTGGGTCTGGCGCCGGAAATGGAAACGCCGTTTGGGGGTTGATGAAAGACGCAGTTCGGCCAGGGTGTCATCCCTGGGAAACTGCTAGGAGAGGGGAAGGGAGATGAACGCAGTCCGGCCCGTGGCTACTCTGTGAACCACCGCCCGATGGAAACTGCGTTGCAACGGTAAGCGTCCGGCCTGCTGTCGTTGCCGACGGACCGGAGCGTGTGAAACCTGCGGTGCCGCTGCCTGTGTCTGGCAACTGCGCCGCAGCCGTGTGGGGAAGCGGCCGGAGCTAGTTGTCCGTTCCGACCGCAAAGTGAAGGTCAAGCGAAGCGTTTCAGCCGCTCCGCAGGAGAGTCAGTCCGAAGGGTAAGGGAATCCGGGATGCCGTCCTGTTTCCGTCTGCCACCTCCTGCAAACGATGATGCGCCGTGAGTTAGAGGTTCCGCGCCCGGGATAGGGATGCCGGAAAAGCCGTTCTGCTTCTGTCTGCCACCTCCCTGACAACTATGATGTGCCGTTGGGTTGGGATACCGCCGTGGGTTGGGTCCTGGTTAAAACGTACCGTGCGCTCCAGTTGGGTAGGTGTTCCGGCTGGGACGCCGCGAGCGGAACCCGCAAACGCCTCAGCCTGGGTGAGAACGAAGCGCGGTCAAACGCTCCGTTCCCGTCGCCCGGTGGTAGGAGCGACTAACTCCGGCCAGCGGACGGGTGCCCAGCAGCCGGAGCGATCAACTCCAAACCGCTGAACGGCGCCCGGCGGGAGAAGGGCTTAACACTCCAACCGCCGGACCGGACCGAGGAAGAAGGACTTAAACACTCCAACCACCGGCCCGCGCTGCTTGCGGAGAGCTACGTCAAATCCGCAGCGGCAGCATTCCCTCAAGGGCGACTGAACGTCCAGCCCGGGTCGAGGGAAGGACCCCCAGGTTTCTATGGCGGGAAACACTGGAAAAGCCTGACAACGCAATCATTATCGACCCGCCCGACAGCCGATTGAAAGGGTTTGGGAGCCTGGACGCCCAAAGTGTTCAGTTTATTTCAATCCAGTTGAACAAAAGTTAACTGTCAGCCCGTCCCCTGCCCCCGCCGGTTACTTTCGCCACGTCCCCAGGTTCAATACCCGCAGCGGCCACAGCAGAATCTCCCGCTTTTTCCTGGCCCGCCCCGTGTCAACCAGCGCCTTGTGCCGCCAGTTGACCTGGGCGCCCCGGTCCAGCCCACGCAATGGATACGTCTCCGGCGGCAGGGTCAGACCATGCTCCTCCAGCAGGGCCAGTTCCACCGTCAGGAACCGTTCTTGTATCCGCAGCCAGTCCAGGCCCCTGCCCCGGCTGGGGTGGGTCTCCTTCAGCCCCCGCCACTCCTGAACCAGCGGCCAAGCGTCGCCGAACACGTCCTCGTCGTCCTCGGCAGGCTCCAGGGTCGCCAGCTCGGGAAACTCCCGCCGCAGCCGGGTCTTCCGCTGCGGGGGCCGCCCGACCGGGCCGGACTCCTCCTCAGCATCCCCGCCGCCTCCCTCGACCTTTGCCAGGCGAGATTCAACGCGCTGCAACGCCCGGCTCTGCTCGTCTCTGAGCGCCTTCACCTCGTCCTGCACGGCGGCCAGCCCCTGGTGCATCTCCTGGCCCAAGGTCTCCACTCCCTTTTCCAAAACCTCTACCCGCCCGGCCAATTCGTCGTTGCGTTGCCGCTGTTCCGCTGCCGGTGAGCCGCCGCCCTCCAGTAGCGCCTTTTCCAGCGCGCCGCGCAGCCGCCGGGACAGCCGTCCGGTTTCCAGTCCCGAGGTCAGCGTCCGGTGGTCCACGTTCAACTCCTGGGCCGCCCGCATGATCCCCTTGTCCCGGACCATCTCTTCCAGCAGCGCCATCAGCCGCAGGTGCTGCAAATCCTCGATGCTCCGGCTCTTTTCGAACACCGGGTCCTTCGTACTCATAGCTCACGCCTCCTCATCGCCGACTTGCAAAACTGCCACTTTTCAACGGGGCCGATGCAACTGACCCACCCCTCCGGCCGCCTGCAAATATGCAGTTGCCAGCTACGGATGATGCAACTCACGACCGGAACGTACCCGCAAGTCAAAGTGTTCACTTTTTACCTCCTGTAGGGGCGATTTCTCCCGATTTCACGTTCAAAACGACCCGACTTGCATAAATGCAACTGCTGTCATTTCCCTGTACACCCCAATGACATCACGAAAGGGGTCTCCAACATAAGGGCCTATAGGGGCGGTCATATGATCCCCCCTATAGGTAGTTATGCACGGGGCCTGAGTTGTTCACACTCTGCTGCGGCGTTGGCGATGCGCCAACTGCCGAAACCGCAGCGAGGTGAATGAATTGACGCAGAGATCGAAACCCCGGCCCGCCCGGCGGCTGGTTCTCCTGGCAGCGGCGCTGCTGGTAGCGGCGCTGACGGCCATCCCCATGAGCGGCATGGCCCTGGCCCAGTCCCCGCCCCGGGACACCGACTCCGTCACCCTGGTCAACCGCGACCGGCAGATGGTGGAGCGCAAGAAGGAGGGCGAGTTCGTGGCCCGCCCCATCTTCAGCCGCCAGACCGACGTCCTGTTCTACGCCATCCGCCACCCCGACACCGGCGACTGGCTCACCAGCACCTACCGGGTGAGGGGAGGTGAGAAGCACCTCTCCGAGGGCTGGGAGTACACCTTCGAGTACCCCGCCCTGGACGAGCACCCCGAGTTGGACCCCGAACAGGGGTATCTCCTGGTGCTGGCCGTCCCCCGCATCGGCGGCGGCGACCACCACGTCTTCCACGCCCTGATTCCCGTCCACCAGCCCAACGGGTTGTGGGACAAGGTGCTGGGGGCCCTGGACCCCGACCGCTGGGCCAGGGCCGGCGCCCGGTGGGTGATCCAGGGAGTCCACGGGACCCTGTGCGGCGTGGTGCAGAAGGTGTCGGCCAGCGACCTCGACGAGTGCCGGGGAGGGTAGGGACCTATGACGGACATCCTCACCGGCACTCCCCCGGACCTCACCTACCTGCATCCCTTCGTCCAGCAGGCCTGGATGGTCGTCTGGGCCATCACCTCCGGCGCCCTGGTGGTGATCCTGGGCTGGATGGGGCTTAGCTTCATCGTCCAGGAGCACCTGGGCCGCCACCAGTCGGGCTGGCGGGAGATGGTGCCCCGGCTGGTGCTGGGCCTCACCGCCGCCGCATCGTCCCTCTGGTGGTGCGCCCTGGTCATCGACGTGGCCCATGCCGTATCCCAGTTCATCGCCGTTTCCTTGGACGTCACCCCCGGCGCCCTGCTGCGGGCTCCCTTGGAGCCGCTGCTGATCGCCGTGGAGACCGCCAACACCGGGCTGGCGGTGTTCATCGCCCTGCTCTACCTGGTCTTCGGCTTCTTCGTCCTCTACCTGCTGGTGCAGATGATCCTGCGCCTGGCCCTGATCGACATCCTGCTCTGTTTGGCGCCCATCGCCCTGGGGCTGTGGATTCTGCCCCACACGGCGGGTTGGGGAAAGCACTGGCTGCGGCTGTTCATGACCACGGTGTTCCAGCAGGCGATCCAGCTCATCGCGGTGGCCCTGGCCTTCGCCTTTCTTGAGGACTTCGCCGCCATCGCCGCCTTCGAGCCGTCGGAGGACCTGGTGTGGAAGCTGCTGATGGCCATTGCCTTCATGTACCTGGCGGGGCGGGTGCCCTCGATGCTGGGGCATCACGGCACCTTCGACGCCTGGCTGCACACCCTCTACTTCGGGATGTCCCTGCCCGGCTCAATGATGCGCTCCGCCCGGTCCATCGGGCTGATTGCCGGTGGAGCCGCCGGAGGACCGGCGGGTATGGCCGCCGCGTCAGCGGCGACCGGCGCGGCCAGAGCCGCCGCCACCACGGCCGCCGGAGCAGTGAACTCGGCGGCCCAGGGCTCCACGGCCCCGGCCCAGAGCGGCCCCACGCCCCGGAGCCAGGGGCCGTAGCGAACACCAGGACAACCACCGGCGCGGACTCATTTACGCGCCGGAACCGCCCAGGAGGTGGAGCCATGTGCCAGTAGCAAGATCGGGGCTGACTACAGCAACGCAATTCACATATCGAGCAATTCAATTTGAAAGGAGAAAAACCGTATGTCAGACCTGACACAGACCATATCGAACCTGGTGGGCATCCTGCTGGGTTTGGTGGGCGTCGTGGGAGTGGGTTATTTCATATACGGCGCCTACATGTACCTCACCGCCTCCGGCGCACCCAACCAGATGGAGCGGGGCAAGGCGGCCATGATGACCGCCCTGGCCGGCATCGTCCTGGCCCTGGTGGCCTACGGCGTGGTGGAACTGGTGATGAACGCCGTCGTCGGCAACCCGGTGGACCCCACCGTGCCCGACCCCACCAACTCCGGTACCCCCTCCGTCGGCGACGACAGCTAGGAGGGATGGAATGAGAGAGCATGAAGTCCCCACCCACGTGCAGGCCGAGGACAAGGTGCTGCTTTGGTTCACCTTCCCCCAGATCGTGGCGGTGGTGGCAGTGTGCGCCCTGGCCTACGGGGCCTACCACTACCTCCCCTTCGGGCCGCTGGCGGTGCGGCTGGCGGTTGGCGTGCTGATCGGCATCGTGGGAATCGCCATGACCGTGGGGAAAATCGGAGGCCGGGGTCTGCCCCTGGTGGCCGCCGACCTGCTGAAGTTCAACCTGGGGGCCAGGCGCTACGCCGGGTCCCCCGCCCAGCTGGCGCTGAGCGAGCCGCCCCTGCCGGTGGAAAAGAAGCCCGACCCGCTGCGGCTGCTGGCGAAGAAAGCGGCGGGCGGCTTCGCCAAAGGGGTGAAAGCGGCGGGGCGCAAGGGGCGCGCTCCCTTCCGGCCCCATAGCTGGTTCGGCAAGCGCAGACCCGGGGGCAACCGGGGGGTCAAGGACAACCGGCCCGCCGTCAACGAGACCAGGGAAAAGAAGCCCCCGCATCAAGTGCGGGGCAGGCCCTGGTACAAGCTCCTGGCAGTGGCCGCAGTGCTGGCCGTCGCCGTGGCCGTGGTTCCGGCCACGGCCCTGGCCGACGATCCTGACGACGATCCCGGCTGGCGGCTGGACGAGATCTACTTCGTCCCGCCGGACCCGGTGCCGGGACGGCGAATATTCATCGAGCGGCTGGCTGTCTCCGGCGACACCGCCGCCGTGACCCTGCGGGCGGCCCATGACCTGGACCTGAAGGTGCGGGTGTTCGGCGGCAGGGCCGGCAAGACCTTGAAGATGGGCGCCAACACCAGCCTGACGGCAGGCCAGGCCACGAGCTACAACCTGACCCTGAACGGCCCCTCGCCCTCCTTCACCTTCTCCTGGGTGGACGCCCTTGGCCGGTCCGGGGCGGTGTCCCTCAAGAGCGACCAGATTCCCTACCCGCTGCCCCAGGCCGACGGCGGGCTGTGCGACCTGGAGCTGACCTCCCTGGAGTGGACGCCGGGCAGCATGTCCGGCGTCGTCGCCTCGGAGTGCATCGCCGACACCCGGCAGGAAATAGACCTGCCGGTGTACGGCGGCCACTTCAGCCAGACGGTGCCCGCCCTGCTGGACGCCACCGTCACCCGCATCACCGGAACGGTGAGCGTCGTTGCCGGAAGCCACCGGGCCAGCGCGTCCTTCGTCGCCGGCGGTCAGACCCGTTTCACCCTTCCCGTGGCGAACCGCAAGGCGACCCACAAGCTGGAAATCACGGCGGACCTCACGGCGACGCTGAACGTACCGCTGCCGCCGATGTTGCAGACCACCCACCACCCGGCCCGGACCGACGTGTACACCCGGCGGGTGACCTGCCGCTGCGGCGAGAGCTCGACGACCAGGACCGTCCGCATCTACGTCTACCACCGGGAGCACGTGCGGGCCGTCGAGACCCAGCGCGCTCCCGTCACCCGCACCAGGCTGGAGACGGTGCCCCTGGCCACTGCCCCCGTATCGAGTACGGGGCAGGCTCTGGGCGTGGGGGCCGACGCCCCTTACCAGGCCTTGCACGTTCCCCCGCCCACGCCGCCACCACCAACGGCGGAGCAGGCGCCGGTGGGCGATTCCAGCTGGTGGAGCTGGCCGTGGTAGGGCGCATCACGAGCGCACTGCTCGCCTCCGGCGCGGCGCTGGCCTCGGTGGCCGCCGCCGCGCCGGACGAGAGGGACAAAATGCTGGCCGCCTTTGACGCGGTGCTGACCGGCATGGCCTACGCCGGGGTGGGCCTGTGCCTCTTCGCCATCGTCTGGGCGGGGTTCGTGCTGATGGCCGAGGGCGCCGAAGGAGAAGGATCCGGGCGGGGGAAAGCCAGAAACGCCGTAATCATGGCCGTGGTCGGGTTGGTGGTGCTGCTGCTGGCCAAGGCCATCGCCCTCGCATTGAGCAGCAGGCTCGGCCCGATCCTGCCCATCCCATAGAACCAGATAGGAGATTCAACGATGAAAGCAACGCTACCCAACATCAGGAAACTTGCCGGGCGCGGCAGGACGGAAAAATCTGCCGGCTCCGAAGACATCAACAACAACGAGATCGAAACCAGCGAGGCGCCGGAACCCAAGCCGCCGCCTCCCCTGTCCCTGTTTTTCATGCTTTCCCACCTGGAGGAGGACGGGCCGGTGCGGCTGGACGGGGTGAAGCTGGCGGTGATGGAGGTGATGGGGCTGGAGCTGGACGAACCCAAGCTGGGGGCCTTCGCCGGTTCCCTGAACGCCCTGGACTTCCCGGTGCAACTGCTGGTGCGCCAACACCAGCCGGTTTTGGCAACCCTGCGGAAGAACCTGGCCGAAGCCCAGCCCAGCGACCTTCCCCAACAAACGAAGGAGGCCGCCGACAGCCTGGGCCGTCTGCTGTCCGACTTGGAGACCCGCGAGGGCATCCTGGACCGGCGCTTCTACGCCGTCTGCGAGCACGCCCGGATGGACGAGTTGCGCGGCCTGCTGGCCCGCGCCGGACTCGGCGTGTTCGCCCTGAAGGGAGAACCGCTACGGTTGCTGCTCTTGGCCTCGGCCTTGGGCGGCTCGCCGATGGACAGGGACGAGGACGTCGAGTTGGCGGTGGAAATCAACCGCCGTGACATCCGCGTCGGCGGACACCTGACCCGTTCTTTGCACCTGGGCAAGTGGCCCCGCTCCCTGGCCCCCGGATTCCTGCAAGGGCTGATGGCCGCCGGAGCGCCGATGGACCTGGCAATCCACCTGGGTCCCATCCCGTCGGAACAGGCCGCCCGCACCCTGGAGTGGCAGAAGGTCAGGTTCGAGTCGGCGCAAAGCCTGTCCCTGAACCGGGGCCGCAGCCTGTCTCCAGAAGCGGAGATCGCCCTGGAGGACGTGAGCCGACTCCGGGACGAGGTGCAGCGGGGAAGGGAAAGGTTGTTCCATGCCTCCCTGTCGGTGACGCTGCACGCCGACAACGCCGACGGGTTGAAGGACCTGACCCAGAAGGCCCGGGCCCACTTCGCCGCCACCCTGGGCAAGCTGGACAACCTGGCCTTCCGGCAACGGGAGGGCCTGCTGTCCACCCTGCCCCTGGCACTGAACGCCGTGGCGGTGTGGCGCACCCTGGACACTTCCAGCCTGGCCCGATTGTTCCCCTTCTCGCCGCCGGACCTGGACACCAGGAGCGGCACCCTCTACGGGATCGACCTGCGGGCCTGCGCCCCCATCGTCTACGACCCCTTCGACGGGACTCACCTGAACGCCAACACCGCCGTCCTGGCGAGGTCCGGTTCGGGAAAATCCTTCGCCACCAAGCTGGGATTGCTGCGGGGCGTCTGCCGGGGAGTAAGGGCCTACGTCATCGACCCGGAGGGCGAGTACGCCGACATGGCCCGCGCCGCCGGCGGGAGGGTGCTGTCCCCGGGAATCGCCGGCCAGGGCATGAATCCCTTCGTCATCGACCGGGGCGACAGCGAGGAGCTTTTGCAACGCATCGGCAGCCTGCGCCGTTTGATCGAGGTGATGGTGGGAGAGCGGCTCAGCGCCGAGCGGCGGTCGTCTTTGGACCACGCCCTGGCGGGCTACTACGCCGAGCATAGAGAACGCACCGGCTTCCGTGACTTTTACAGCTTCCTGGAACAGAACAGCGGCGGCGACATCGCCCACCTGCTGCGCCCCTTCGCCACCGGCAGCCTGCGGCACCTCCTCTCCGACGAAGGCGACGACCTCTTGACCCACGAGGCCCTGGTCACCGTCTTCGACCTGCACCTGCTGGAACCGGAACTGCGCCCCGCCGCTGCGATGGTCTGTACCGAAACGGTGTGGGCCGCCGCCGCCCAGGACCCCAGGCCCCGCCTCCTGGTGGTGGACGAGGTGTGGAGCATCATGCAGCACCCGGAGGGGGCGGCCTTCATGGTCAGCATGGCCAAGCGCGCCCGCAAGCACCGGCTGGGTCTCCAGTTCATCACCCAAGACGTGCAGGACCTGCTCTCCGAGGACTCCTCCCGCGCCATCACCGGCCACTCCGGTCGCGCCCTGCTCCAGAACGCCGCCTTCAAGCTGCTGTTGCAACAGGACGCGGCCGCCATCAGCACCGTGGGCGAAGCCTTCGACCTGCCGCCGGACCTGCAACGCTGGCTGCTGTCCTGTCCGCGCGGCGACGGGCTGCTGCTGGCTCGGGGCAACCGCTTTCCCGTCCGCATCGAGGCCACCCCCGAGGAGACCGAGGTAATCGAGTGGCGGCCCGGACCCCGGCACTGACCAGAACACGACAACTATAAACAAGAGGCAACCAATATGAATATCAACGTCAAGAAAATCCTGTTCGGCGAGAAGCAGGCGAAGAAACCCCCGGTGCTCTTGGCGGTGACGCCGCCCCGCACCGGCGAGCGCACCCTGCTGGGCGTGGAGAACCTGCTCCAGTCCATCGCCGTCCCCGAACCCTTCTCCCTGGAACTGGCCGGCGACGCCGGCGGCGTCAACCTGCTGGCCCGTTGCCAGGACGACCAGGTGGTGCGGAGCCAGATCGCCGCCCACTACCCCCAGGCCCGCATCCGGCAGGTGCCGGTGGACGACGACCCCATCTTCGTCCACGCCGGGGAACAGGCCTGGGGCCTGACCCTCCGGACGGGAGGGCCGGAGTACGTGCCGCTGCGCACCTTCCGGGACGACGACCTGCTGGACCCCGGCTCCGACCCCCTGCTGGCCGTCATCGGCTCCCTGTCCGCCCTGCGCCCGGGGGAACGGGTCCTGGCCCGCCTGCTGCTGCGCTCCCTGGGTCCCGACTGGTCCCAGGCCCACCAGCAGAAGGCTTTCAAGAACCCCGGCCAGCAGCGGCCCGACCCGTCCTACACCTACCAGACCAAGCCCCTGCAGCTGGACGGCGTCACCATGGCCGTCCTGGGCGCCGGAGCGCTGGCCGCCCTCAAGGGCTACCTGTGGGTGCAGGACGGGGAGTTTCTCAAGGCGTCGCTCCTGGGTTTGGGCGCCGTCTCCGGCCTCACCGTGGCGGGCTGGGGCTGGTGGCGCTGGAAGCAGGCCCGCAGCCGGGTCTACGACCCGCTGCTGATCAAGGAGAAGGTGGGCCGCATCGCCTTCGACGCCGAGCTCCAGGTCATCGCCGTCCTGCCCGACAGCGCCGGGGAACAGCGGGCCAGGGAAATCCTGGAGCCGGTGGCCGCCGCCTACCGCCACTACGACCACCCCGCCGGGGCCAGGTTCAAGGTGAGCAACATCGGGCCCCTGGTCCCACTGGCCAGCCTGCACCCCGCCGGTCCGGGGCTGTTTGGCAAGCGCAGCGTCCTGGGCGTCCGCGAGGTGGCCGCCCTGTGGCACCCGCCGGGCGAGCGGGACGAGACGCCCCTGGTGGAACGCTCCGGCTCGCGGGCGCTGTTGCCCTCGGCCCGCAGCGTCAGCGGCGGGGCGCTGGTGGGCGACACCACCACCGGGACCGGCCAGCCCATCCGCTTCCCCGAGGACCTGCTGCGCCGCCACCACCTCTACGTGGCCCGCACCCGCATGGGCAAGTCCACCCTGATGCACCACATCGTTGCCCACAAGCTCCAGGAGAAGGCGGCGGGAAGGGACGGCGACGCCATCGTGGTGGTCGATCCCCACGCCGACCTGGTGGCCGGAATCCTGGAACACGTCCCCGAGTCCCTGATCGACCGGGTAAGGCTCATCGACCTGGCCGACGAGTCCCGCTCCCCCGGCATCAACCTGCTGGACACCCGCGTCTTCGCCGACCGGGACCGCACCGCCGACTCGGTGGTGCGCGTGGCCCGGGGCCTGTGGGAGCAGTGGGGTCCCCGGATGCAGTCCATCCTGGAGCAGACGGTGAAGACCCTCCACGAGGCCAACGAGCAGATGGAGGCGGACCAACAGCACACCATCCTGGACGGGCTGCGGCTCCTGTCCAACGACCCCTTCCGCAACTCCGTGCTGGCCAAGGTCTCCGACCCCTACCTGCTGGAGTGGTGGGCCCGGGACTTCGGAGGCTGGCACCGCCAGTACCGGGCCGAGGCCCTGGCCCCGGTGCAGACCCGCCTCTCCTACTACGCCTCGTCCAAAAGGGCCGGGCCATCCTGGGCCAGCCCCGCTCCACCATCGACCTGCGGGAGACCATCCTGGACGGCGGCGTGCTGCTGGTCTCCACCTCCCAGGGCACCGTGGGCCGGGACGTGGCCGCCCTGGTGGGCGCCTCGCTGCTGAACCTGGTGGACTCGGTGATCCGGGAGCAGGGCGGCGTCGCCTTCTCCCAAAGGCGCGGCGCGCTGGTGGTGGTGGACGAGATGCAGTCCATGCCCGGCGTCGATTACGAGTCCATGCTCAGCGAGCTGGGCAAGTTCGGGGCCAGCTTCATCCTGGCGACCCAGAGCCTGGCCAAGCTGGAGGACCTCTCCCCCACCATGCGGGACACCCTGCTGGCCAACGTGGGCTGCCTGGCCGTGTTCCAGGTGGCGGGCAACGACGCCCGGCAGCTGGTGTGGGAGCTGGGCAAGGACCGGGTGAGCGAGGACGACATCGTATCCCTGGACGTGCACCACTGCTACGTCCGGGCCACCGTGGGGACCGAGCGGATGCCCGCCTTCTCCATGATGGTCAGGAAGCCCGAGGGTGGCGATTCCGCCGTTGCCGGCGAATCCGCGCCGCCACGACCGGCTACACCCTGCCGGCCCGCGACCTGGCCGGCCTGATGGAGGGGGAGGCCGAGGGCGAAAAGAAGGTGAGCGAGTACCGGCGGTTGCTGGCCGAAAGGAACGGCGCGGCGCAGCCCGGGGAGGCCCAGCCATGAGGACCGTCTCCCTGGAAACCGAACTGCTGGGGTTGCTGGCGCAGGCGCCCTTCCTCGACCGGCAGGAGATGGCGGCTATCTCCGGCGGGTCCCGAAGCGTGGTCTACGAGGCCGTCCACCGGCTGGAAGAGGGCGGGTTGGTGGATTCCATTCCCCACGCGGCGGACCTCACGCTCCCCACCCGGCGCTACTGCCTCACCGCCAACGGGGTGCGAAGGCTGGGCGAAATGAACGGCGAGACTGAAGACGGCCTGCTGCGCAGCCGTGCGGTGTCTCAACAATGGCGTCGCATCCTGCTGGAGCGGCTGGACGCCGTAGCCGTCATCTACCGGCTGGCGTCCGCAGTCGCCAGCGCCGCCAGCCCCATCGGCCTGCGGCTGTACCGCGCCGCGCCCCTGGACGCCGCTATCACCCTCCCCGAAGGGAGGACCCTGGGCGTGGTGCGGCAGGGACCCGCCGCCGACCGCACCGCCTTCGCCAAGCGCCTGTGGCGGCTGGGCCAGGGACCGCTGCCCGGAGCCGTCCTGGTCCTTGTATCCGACGAGGTGAGGCTCAGGCACGCCCGCCGGCTGCTGGCCCGCACCCCGGTCAACGCGCTGCTGGCCCTGGAGCGCGACGCCGTGTTGGCTGGGCTCGACGCCCCCGTCTGGCGTCCGCCCTCGGGCGGCGCGAGGCTGGACCTGGGCTACGTGTTGGAACGGTTGCGGCCCGGCGGCGAGCTTCCCGAAGAGGAACCGCCGTCGCAGGCGTTCCTTCCCGGCGACATCGCCGCCGAAGCCCGCTCCGCTCTGGCCGCCCTGCTCAAACCGGCGGAGAAGCGCGCCCTGGACCGGCTGGCCGATTGGCCCTGGCTGTTGCAGCGGGACCTGGCGGGCCTGTTGGCCGTCTCGGAGACCCGAATCTCCCGGCTGATGACTCCCCTTGAAGGGTTCGGGCTGGCGACCCGCTTCCCCTCCGCAGGGGGCCGCCTGGCCCTCACCGACCGGGGGTTGGGCTTCCTGGCCCGCCGGGACCGCGCCTCGGTGGGTGTGGCCCGCAGGCGGTGGAGCGTCAACCCCATTGACGATGCCAAGCCAGTGGACTGGCGCAACGTCTCCGGCGGCAGGAGCAGGCAACTGCTCCGCAACCTGGACCACACCGCCGCCGTTCACGGCTTCCTGGCGGCCCTGGCGGGCCAGTCCCGCGCCCTGGGCTGGGAGACGGCCCAACTCGACCCGCCCCACCGGGCCTCCAGGTACTTCCGTCAAGAGGAGAGTCTGCGCTCGGTCAATCCCGACGCCTTCGGCGTCCTGCGCCGAGGCCCGGCGGCCTGGACCTTCTTCCTGGAGTGGGAGCGCCGCGCCGTCAGGCCCGCAACCATGGCCCAGCGCCTGGCCCCCTACCTGCGCTACTACTCCTCCCACCGGCCCGCCGACGACCACGGAGACAGGCCCGACGTCCTGGTGGTCTTCGACGGCGACATTGCCGCCACCCACTTCCTGACCCTGGCGGCAAGGGAGATGGAGCGGTCGCGGGTGGCCGTGCCCCTGTGGGTGTCCCACCGCGAGGCCGTCAAGGCCCTGGGGCCGCTGGGACGCGCCTGGCTCAGCCCCGGCGATTGGGAACCCGCCCATCTGCCCCTGAACGGATGAACAACGACCCAGGGAGGAGAGAATTCACCGGATTTCGTTCCTCATCCAATAGGAGGCGACCAACCATGCGTTCAGAAAATAGCAACTGCACGAGAGGCCCCCTGGGGCGCCGGGGACGGACCGTCGTCCGGCTCAACACGGCGGCCCTCTGGGAGCGCCTGGCTTTGCTCAACCGTTCCCAGAACTGGCTCGCCAGGGAGATCGGGGTCAGCCCCGGCTACGTCTCCATGCTGGTCAACGAGGGGCGCGCGCCCTCGGGACGCATTCGCAGGCGGATGCTCAAGGCCCTCGGCTTGGACGACTTTCACCAGCTTTTCAGATTGGAGGTAATCGATGACGAACCACAACCCTGAACCCCGTTTCGACGGGCGGCCGGACCGGATCACCATCGGCGGCCGCTTGCTGCCCCTGGAGACCGGCGTGATGCCCGAGGACTTCCCCGAGCGCCTGAACCGGCTGAAGGAGGCCAGCGGCCTCACCTGGAGCGGCTTCGCCCAGGCCATCGGCGTGGACGACAAGCAGCTGCGCCGCTGGCGCAATGAGGGCGTCGAGCCCTCCGGGGGACCCATGCTGGCCCTGCTCCGCTTCGCCAACCGGATGCCCGGCGGCCCGGACATCCTCACGGGCGAAGACGTTCCGGCGCCCGACCCCGAACCCGTCCCTGAAGAGGACGAGGACGGGGAGGAGGACGAAGGCTAGACCCTGACCCATAGCGCAACCCACACGCCGCCGGCGCCCGTCCCGTCCGCCCGCGCCAGCGGCCTGTTCACCAGACCCGCAGCGGGAGAACAGCGGCGCTCGGAGACGCCACCGCCGCCACCAAATATGAGAAACAACGAGAAAAAGAACAGACGGAAGAGGCCCGGCGGCGACGGCCCGGAAATGCGGGTGGTCGGCATCGACTTCAAACCCGCGCCCGACGCAGAGGAGCGGCTGCGCCGCCTCTTCACCATCCTGGTCAGCCACTTCGCGGGGGAAGGCACCGGGGAGCCGGAGCAGGACTTCCCCAGCGCAGGCTCACCTTCCGATGCCGATAGTGAACCGGGATGCTGACGCTGCCTAATCTCAACTGGCCTGGAGCCGGGGCCATCATCGGCAAGAAGGGCGGGGCAAGGTCACTGCGGGTCTCGCTCGTAACGTGGGTTGATATACACGTTCTGCCCCAGGAAAACGTTGCCGGGGTGGTCCAGCCTCTCGACCACGCCGCTCTTGAATTCCCTGGACTTGGGATTGCTGAAAGTGCCGTCTACGGCCAGATGCCAGTCCCGTTCCGCCGAGACCAACCCGGTCACACCCCGGTCCCGCATCAACCCTATCAGGAAGCCAACGTGCCGGCCTTGCAGCACATACCCGTACTTGCCATAGGGCGCGACGACTTCCCGGCTGACCAATTCGTCTATCGACACTTCCCTGAGAAATTCGCGAATGTCTTTTTCCATCTCTCTCCTCTGCACCGGCGTCGAACCGCGAGCACAGTTCCGTCCGTCCCGCAGCGTTTTGACGCTGCCCCGCCAATCACGGTATCATGGGAGCAGAAGTTGGCCCGGCGATGCAGCAAACATCCCGGGCCGCGGCGCCACCTGATCGGACAGGTGAAGCAGTGGTATTGTACTACTCGCAGACCCGTCCCCGGCAGGGGGCGGGTCTTTTTTTGTTTCAACGATATAAACGACAGAAGCGTAGGGAGGAAATCGTGGCGAATAACACACCGAAGCGCCAACAGCAGGCTAACGGTCAGAGGGCGGCGATCTACGCCCGCGTCTCGGACAAGAGCCAGGACACGGAGGACAAGACCTCCATCACCGAGCAGATTTCCGACATGGAGGCCCACTGCCAGCGCCGGGGGCTGACCATCACCGCCCGCTACCAGGAAGTGGGACGGGGTTGGTCCAAGAACCGCCCCGAGTTCCAGCGGATGCTGGCCGACGCCAAGCAGGGACGCTTCGACACCATCGTCTGCTGGAAGTCCGACCGGCTCAGCCGGGGCATGTACCCCGCCGCCGCCCTCATGGAGGTAATCGAAGCGTACCAGATAGAGCTTGAGGCCGTCATGGACGCCATCGACATGAAGACCTTCGGCCTGATGGCGGCCATCGGCAAGATCGAGCTGGACAACTTCCGGGAGCGGGCCTCCATGGGCAAGCGCGGCTCGGCCAAGCAGGGCCGAATCCCGGTCAACAACGTCCCCTTCGGCTACCGCCTCGGCGAGGACCGCAGGCCGCTGGTGGAGGAGGCCGAGGTCGAGATTATCCGCCGCGTCTTCCACATGTACGTCCGCGAGGGAATGGGCGCTCCCGCCATCGCCAGGCAGCTTACCGCCGAAGGCGTGCCCACGCCCCACAACGTCGGGCGGTGGTACGACCGCACCGTCACTCGCATCCTGGGCACCGAGGCCTACCGGGGCAACTGGTGGTTCGGCAAGGTCCGCCACGTCGCCACCGAGCACGGGACGAGGCGGTACGACCGGCCCGAGGACGAGTGGGTCGGGGTTCCCTTTCCGCCCGTGATTGACGAGGAGACCTGGGAACGGGCGCAGCAGGCCAAGAAGCAACGGCTTACCCGGTCGGGACGCAACACCAAGATTTTCTATCTCTTGCAACATCTGGTCCGGTGCGCCGAGTGCGGCTACGTCATGGGCTGCCGGACGAATAGACGCCAGACCGTCAAGCACGACGGCAAGTCCTACCGGTACGACCTGGACCCTCCCCACCGCTATTACAACTGCTACGGGAAACTCAACATCGGCGTGAAGTGCCGGGAGCACGGCTATATCAGGGCGGAACGGCTGGAAGAACTGGTCTGGGGGGAGGTTAAGAAGATGCTGGAGAACCCGGGGCTGATCGTTGCCGGCATTGAGTCCCTCAACTCCCAGCCGGACGGCGGCGGAGTGGCCGAGGAGATCGCCAAGGCAGAACGGGACCTGCAGAAGGTCCAGGTGGAAGAGGACCGGGCCATCCGGCTCTACGTGTCGGGGAAGATAACCGAGGCCCAGCTTGACCACCAGCGCAAGTTCATCACCGAGCGGCTGGAGACCCTGCGGGAGAAGCTGAACGACTACCGTGCCAGGGAGTCAGCCCAGGTGGAGAGGCGGATGCTGGCGGAGCGAGTGGTGGAGTGGTCCGGGTGGATCGGGGACGGGCTGGACGACCTGCCCCAGGAAGAGCGGCGGGAGGTGCTGCGGCTCCTTCTGGACGGGGCGACCATCGACAGACACAACCAGGTCAACCTGACCCTGGCCATCCCGACTGAGGATTTTCTGTCGATTGCAGGACCGGAGCCGATTACAGCGTGTACACATCCCGCCAGGCGTCGCGGCGCTCCTGGCGCATCGGGCAGACACGCCCGGTGAAGGTGGTGTTCATGGCCTACCGGAACACCCTTCAGGCCGACGCCCTGAAACTGGTGGCCAAGAAGCTGCAAAGCTCCCTGGCGGTGGAGGGGGAACTGCCCGAGGACGGGCTGGCCGCCTTCGGGGACGAGGGCGACGACCTGATGCTGGCCCTGGCCCGCCAGATCGTCAGTGGCGAGAAAACCGACGCTGATGAGGAGTCGGTGGAGGCGGTATTCGCCCAGGCGCGGGACGCTGAGGCCAATGCCGAGGAATTCCTGGTCGACGGCGACTGGAAGGTCGTCGAGGCCGAACCGGAGCCTGAGCCGGTGGTGGTGGAAGTCCACGTCAATGGCAACGGGTATCACGCCAACGGCCACCACGCCATCGACATCGACATCGAAGGGACGGTCGAACTGGCTCCGACCAACGGCCACCACGCTGAACCAGCCGAAGGGCAGCAGTCGCTCTTCTCGTGGGCCGAGTTCCTGGCCGAGGAACCGGTCAAGCCCAGGGGACGGAACGGGAAGGCCAAACCCGCCGCCGCGTCCCTGTTCGATTGGGCGCTGGAAAAGGAGCAGGAACGGGATAAGGAGCCAGTCGGCGCGGGGCGCTAGACCGCAACCGACGGGAGGGGCCTCCGCTTTGGCAGCGGGGGCCCCTCTTCGCATGAACGGCGTTCCTCTACGGGACGCCGCCCACGGTCACGAACCAAAACGACAACCAACACAAGAGGAGAAACCACGATGGCAAGGATTTTCGTGTACGACGACCGCGAGTTCCCCGACCCGGACCCCGAAATGAGTGTCGACCAGGTGAAGGCGACTCTCAGCGACTTCTACGGCGAAATCGCCAACGCCTCGGTCAAGGAGACCACCCGGGGCGAGGACACCATCTTCGAGTTCCAGCGGCGGGTGGGCACCAAGGGCGCCTTCACCGTCGCCCACAGCTAAGGGAGGGAGTGAAATGGACAACCGGACCCTGGCCGGTCTGCTGGCGGCAACCCCGCCGGCGGACCTGAAAATCACCGAGCTTGCGGCGGAGCTAACCCTACCCGACGGCAGCCTGGACCTGGACGCGGCGGCGGCCCGGCAGCCGGAGGTGGAACTGGCCTGCGCCCAGGCCCAGGACTACGCCGCCGCCACCAAGCGGCTGCTGGAGGCATTGCGGTGGCAACTGCGGCCCCGCCGGTACTGAGCAACCTGGCCGAAAGGCTCCTGCGGCGTCCGCCGTCGCTGCAAGAGCTGATCGTCCGGCTGGGCTAACCCCGCCGGCGGACGCCGAGGACTACGCCTGGTTCGCCGGACTGGCGCGCCGCCTCTTTCCCGACGACGCGGAAACGATGCTGGCAGTCCCGGACGTGGGGGAGCGGCTGGAACGCTTCGCCCGGCTCTTCCAGGAACGCCACTTCCCCCTCTACGCCCCCTACCTGGAGTTCTACGTTGACGAAGGCGAGGACCCGCCCTTCACCTGGCTGCGCCGGGGCATTCCCTTCCAGCTGGTGGGCTTCGGCTACGACGGCCTCCACGAGATGTGGGACGGCTACCGCGAGGGCCTCTCGGCCCTGGCGCTGCTGGCCGAACCCCCCGACGCCTACTATGACGGACCCGGCGGATTGCGCACGGCCTGGCTGGAGTCCGCCGCCCAGCACATCCCCCAGGAAACCCTGCTCCGCATTCCCCCGGGCGGCATTCCCCTGGAAGCCCTGAACAAGGCGTTGCAGGAGACGGGGTATGAGGGCGCGGCCCAGGCCGCCGCCTGGGTGCGGGCCGAGACCGGCAACTTCTTTCTCGACCATTGTTTTGACGATGGCGACTACGACGGCTTCTCCGATCCCTGGGAGGAGGAAATCATCCAGGAGGGGACGGAAGAGTGGCGCAGGGCCGACCGGCTCATGGACTCGGTGTTGAAGCTGGCCGACTGGTTGGAGGGGGACCTGCCCAGCCGCTTCGCCGAAATGCTGGATTTCATCCTGCCCCGGCTGCCCGAACCAACCACACAACAGGAGGAAAGCGATGACGACGACCAATGACGTGGACCGGACGGAGTGGTCCCTGCCGGGCCAAGCCGATCTGCCCCGGGACACCCTCCAGGCGCAGCTGGAGGTGTACGGCGAGACCGTCCTGCTGCGGGGCTTCGAGGCGGACCGCACCTGGGTCAGGACCGTCTCGGCGGACGAGATCGCCAACGTGTTCACCAAGCACCTGGGCTTCTCGTCGGGGCTGCTGCCCGAAAACGCCCTCTGGTGGAACCAGGGCGAAACCGGGCAGGTGGTGGCCCTGTGGCGCCCGCCCCAGGTGTGGGCGGTGGCCCTGCAACGGGAGGCGTTCCAGCCGCCCGCCCGGCTCCGGCTGCCCATGCCGGGGCTGGTCTTCGTCTGCTCGCCGGGCCGGGCTCCCTGGGTCTACGCCGCCCTGGAGCTGCCCGGCAACCCGGAGCAGCAGCTCTACCGCGCCCCGGCCTTCAACGTATTCCGGGACGGAAGGGTCTGCCCGGGCAGCCACCGCTTCCCCGAGGAGGTGGGACGGATACCCGAATCCTTCTTCCAGTCCTTCTTCTCCCTTACCGGAGACAGCCAGGACCGGTCGAAGCAGCACCCCGACAACCTGCAAGCGTTATGGGAGGAATTGGATGGAAAGGCTGAGTACCCGGTTGAGGACCTGGTTCCCCAATGCACCGTGGGCCACGCCATGGCGGTCTCCGAGGGAAGACGGGGCTACCAACCCTAGCTCAGTCGCAAAGCCGGTGGGCTACCTGGTGAACCATCCCGTTGGTCTCGCCGGTTCTCAAGGGGTCGGGTACGACTACGTGCTGGGCGAGGGCGGTCTCTACGTCCAGTCTGAAAGCGCCCATCTGACGGCGCGGCTGCTCGTCGCTCCCGCCGAAGTGCGGGGGCTGGCGCCCGTATCCGAGAAGCTGGAAATGGCCCAAGGCCCGATACCGGCTCACCTCTTCGAGCTGGGCTTGGCCTGGCTCCTGGCCGCCCCGGGCACCGAGCGGTTTTTCGCCATCACGTGGGACGGCAATGCCTACCGGCTGGTGATGCCCCCGCAGGCGGGGACGGGTTCATCCCTCTCCTACCAGCCGCCCCAGGGCGTCATCGCCGAGTTCCACTCCCACGGACGCCACCGCGCCTTCTTCTCCTCCACCGACGATGGCGACGAGCAGGGCTTCAAAGTCTACGGCGTCGTGGGACGCCTGGACACACCTGCGCCCGAATTGACCCTGCGGGTGGGCATCTACGGCCACTTCGCGCCGCTGGACTGGTCCCAGGTCTTCGGCGGCCCGCACCCGCCCGGCCTCCGGCCGGCAGGCGAAGGGCCGGAGCAAACCATACATATAAAAGGAAGGTAACAGCCATGCCCTACTACCTGGACAACCAGTTCCTGCTGGACAATCCCTGGATCACCGTGGTGGGCTGCGGCGGCACCGGCGGCTTCGTCGCCGAGGGCCTCTGCCGCCTCTTCCAGGGCCGCGACGCCACCATCGTCCTGGTGGACCACGACCGGGTGGAACCCCACAACCTGCTGCGCCAGAATTTCTATCCCGGCGACGTGGGCGAGTTCAAGAGCAAGGCCCTGGCCGACCGGCTGGCCCAAGCCTACAACCGGCCCGTGGGCTACTCGGTCTATCCCTTCCGCGAGGAGGCCCGTCCCCAGGGCAGCCGCTACCCCGGCCTCTCCTCCCACGACGGCCTGATCATCGGCTGCGCCGACAACGCCGCCGCCAGGCGGGCCATGGCCGAATGCCTGCCGGGAGACCCCTGCCGCTGGCTCATCGACGCCGGCAACGACACCAATTGGGGACAGGTCCTGGTTGGCAACGTCGCCGAGCCGGTGGTCCTGGAGGAACCGCCCTTCACCGGCGACACCTGCCACCTGGCCCCGGCGCCCACCCTCCAACGCCCCGACCTGCTGACCGCCGTTTCCACCAGGCCGCCCGACGTGGACTGCGCGGCGGCCCTGGACCTCACCGACCAGGACCCCACCATCAACCAGATGATGGCGTCCCTGGTGTTGCAGGTGGTCCGCCGCATGGTGGCGGGCACCTGCCCCTTCCTCGCCCTCTACCTGGACATGGACCTGGGCACCGTAACGCCGTCCTACGTCACCCCGGAGGCGGTGGCGCGGCTGGTGGGGCGGGACGACGCCGGATGATCGGCGCAAACCGAACCTGCGCAGAGCACCAACAAGGAGATGATCGACCATGATTGACGAAAAGGGAACGGCCACGACGATGTGGCAGGACCAGCACAGCGGGAAACGGGGACACCAGCTGATGACCAGGAAGCTGGCCGACGCCATCCCTGACCTCGGAGCCAACGCCAACGTCGCCGACTGCGACAACGTGCTGGCCCCAGCCAAGCTTTTCAGCCCGTACACGAATTGGACGTGGTACATCACCGAGTTGGACCCGGAAACCGGGCAGTGCTTCGGCCTGGTGGAGGGGTTCGAGCGTGAGCTGGGCTACTTTGACCTGTCGGAGTTGGCCGAGACCACCGTCTTCGGCGGCGTTCCCGCCGTGGAGCGCGACCTCTATTGGGAACCCAGGACCCTGGGCGAGATCAAAAACGGGTCCCATAAGGACTCGCCGCCCAACCAGGAAACGGATATAGGAGAAACCATGACTGACGAAAGCGGCACGGAAATCCACCCCTCGGACGTGGTGGGCGCCGAGGAGTTCCTCTTCGGCCATGCGACGGATGATACCCCTGCCGATGTTGGCGGGGAGCTTCCCGCCGGAGACGCGGCGGACGATGCGCCCGTCGACGTCGACGAAGAGCAGGATGCCGACGGTGAGACCGCTGAGGAACCGGACGTTGGCGACGGCGGCGGAGTGCAGCCCGCTCAGGGCGAAACGGAAACCACCGAGGAGCTGAAGGTCGTCGTGTCCATCAGGGGAGACCGGGCCACCATCGGTGTGCAATGCCCCGCTTCGGACCCGCACATCGAGTCCTTCGACGACCCGGACCTGTTCGGGCTGGCCGACGAGTTCCCGGCGGTGGTGGCCAGGGCCAGGGCCAGGTGGGAGGAGGAGCCCAGGTATCCCGCCTACGAGAAGCCCGCTTCCCCAGCCCGTCGCCAGCGGCGGCGCGAGCCGGCGGCGGCGCAGGCTGAAACCGCCGAGGGAGAGGCGGACCAGCAGCAGCCCGAGACGCTGCGGCTGTTCTGAGGGCCGGACATTGGAACGCAATGTTCGGCTTGGATTGACTTGGCGGGTGGCCGTACGCTCTGGCGTCGGCCACCCGCCTTCCGGGACGGTCGCCTGTGTCGGCATTTTTTGTATTCGTGGGGGTAATGGCAACCTCGACGAACCCGCCAGGGGGAGCAGCCCCTGTTCTACCGGGCCGAGTTTCGGGCAGAGGAACCGGCGCAGCCCTGGGGACGCAACGGCAGGCCGAAGCCCTCGTCCCTGTCCTTTTCCGAGTGGGCGTTGACCGCCGGGCAGCAGCGGGAAAGGGAACTTTTTGGCGCGGGACGTATGGTCAATGCGGCACCAGAGGGACAACCGTCGCCTGCCACACGATGGTTTCCCTGGCTCACCGGATATGTGTGGCCCTTTGTGCGTTTCAGGGCAAGGGAGTCTCGGTGCACGGACCGTTACTCGTCGGCCCGTCCTCGTCTGGCCACTCGATGATGAACAGCCTATCGAAGTCGGTCACGCCCAGCACCTGCTGCAACTTCCGCCGCACCTTGGGCGACGGGGATTTTATTCCGTTCATCAGTTGGGAGAAGTATCCCGAGGAAAGTCCGCACAACCGGGCCAGTTCGTTCTGTGAGATGCCCAGCTCGTCCAGCAACGCCCACACCGCGTCCCGGTTGAGTATCACCCTGGGGCGCGCGGGACGTTTGCGCCTCATCTCGCCTGCTTCCTCCCCCGGCTGGCTCCGCCGCATGTGTTGGTTGAGCGCCAGGAGCGCCTCCGGCGAGAACGCGGGCAGGGAGAGTCTCGTTGGCTCGGGGCGGCGGAAGCTGCCTCTGCATGTCCGCATGTCCGGCCATTTTTGTTGCCCGCTTGCCTCGCCGAAAGACTCGGGACCGGCGCCGCGACCCGCCAGGGGCTTCAGACGCCTCCGGCGGGTCGCGCTGTCGCCCTGTTCTGTCGCGCTGTCGCCCTGTTCTATTGGGTCGGGCCGGAGGCGGTGAACTCGTTCCGGTTGGACAGTTTCCTGCCGTCCGCGGTGCGGACGGCCCCGTCGGCGTCGCAGTCCGTGGCGATGGGCAGAACCACGGTCACGGCGGCGGCGGCCGAGCCGGGCGTCACGGTGATGGTCCACCCGATGTTGCTTCCCTGGGTTATTCGCTTGGCCTTGTTCACCGTGCCGCCCGTGACCTTGAAGGCGTGGTCCCGCAGGGTTAGGTAGCTGATGCCGAACTCCTCGCTGAAGCGCAGCTCGAAGGTGAACGCGGTCTGACCGTCGTGGGCCGACGGCTTCGGCCAGGTGCTCCTCGACGCCTCGGCAGACCGCCTGCAGCCAGCCGTGGTAGGGGTGGTAGGCGTGGTAGGTGAGCTGCTCAACCGCGCCTGCTCGGCGCAGCAGCTCGTCAAGCGCGGCCTGGTCGCCCTCGAGTGCGAGCGGCACATCGAAGTCCTGCGGTAAGGGGTGGCTCTGGCCATCCATCGAGGCTGGGACGCCCCGGAGATGCGCAGCGAACCGCTGGACGTCGCCCTCGGTCTCCATGCCCTCGAGCAGGTACATGAGCTACGCCGTCACTCGCATGATCTCGTCGCGAACCCAGTCGCCCAGGACGGGCCGGGCGGGCGTCGCTTGGCCCGCTTTCGTCATGCGCCATCTCCTCCCGCGACTGAACCGGCGGCGTGTTGGGAAGGCCCCCTCAGCGTCGCCGCGGGCGGAGGCCGCTGCCTGGGACAGCGGCCTCCCCCTGTAGGCTGCGCTCAGCGGACCACCGCGGTCGGCGCGCTGGTTCGCGTCTCCACCTGCCCGCGGTCATCAGTGACTCGGACCCGCACCTTGATGACGAGCGCCCGGTCGATCGCGAGCACAGTGTAGGTCGACGCCTTCGCGCCCGGGACCACGAGGTCATAGCCGCCGTCGCTGACGATCCACTGGTAGCTGTAGACCGGGTTGGTCAACCCGTCAGCGTCGGCGATGCCAGAGGTGTCCGCCGTCAGCGTCTCGCCCACCTGGGGCGTGCCCACAATGACGGGCTCGCCGGTGGCCGGGCTGTTGGGGCGGGCCTCCACCGTACCGGTGGCCGCGCTGGTCAGCGACTCCTCGTTGCCGGCGTCGTCGGTGAAGGAGACCCGTGCCTGGACGGTCTTGCCCGCGTCGGCGTCTACCAGGGTGTAGGTCCCTGCCGTGGCACCGGCGATGTCTGCCCCGTCGGCCAGCCATTGGTATTGGTAAGCGACGCTGGTCAACCCGTCGGCGTCGGCGATGCCTGAGGTGTCCGCGGTCAGCGTCTCCCCCACCCGTGCCGCGCCGCTGATGGTCGGCAGGCCGGTGGCCGGGCTGTTGGGACGGGCCTCCACCGTATCGGTGGCCGCGCTGGTCAGCGTCTCCTCGTTGCCAGCGGCGTCGGTGAAACTCACGCTCACCTGGACGGTCTTCCCAACCTCGGCGGAAGTCAGGGTGTAGGTGGAGCCGGTGGCTCCACCCAGGTCCGTCCCTCCGGCAATCCACTGGTAGCCGTAGGAAACATTGGTCAGCCCATCGGGGTCGGCGATGGCCGATGTGTCCGCCGTCAGGGTTTCTCCCACCCGTGCCGCGCCGCTGATCGCCGGGACTCCGGTGGCCGGGCTGTTGGGTCGTCCCTCCACCGTACCGGTCGCCGCGCTGGTCAGCGACTCCTCGTTGCCTGCATCATCTGTAAAACTCACCCGCACACTGATGACAGTTCCCTCGTCGACGTCTACCAGGGTGTAGGCCGTGGCGGTGGCACCGGCGATGTCGGCATCGTCGGCCAGCCACTGGTAGCGGTAGGTAACGCTGGTCAACCCGTCCTCGTCGGAGATGCCAGACGTGTCCGCCGTCAGCGTCTCGCCCACCTGCACCGTGCCGCTGGTGCTCGGCGCTCCCGTCGCCGGACTGTTGGGTCGTCCCTCCACCGTAGCGGTCGCCGCGCTGGTCAGCGTCTCCTCGTTACCCGCGTCGTCGGTGAAGGAGACCCGTGCCTGGACGGCAGCGCCCTCGTCGGCGTCCACAAGGGTGTAGGTCCCTGCCGTCGCTCCGGCGATGCCGGCATCGTCGGCCAGCCACTGGTAGCTGTAGACCGCGCTGCCCAGCCCGTCCTGGTCGGCGATGCCCGAGGTGTCCGCCGTCAGCGTCTCTCCCACCTGCGCCGCGCCCGTGATCACCGGCGCGCCCGTGGCCGGGCTGTTGGCGGTCTGTTGCTGGACCGCGAAGCTGACCGTACCGGTCGCCGCGCTGGTCAGCGACTCCTCGTTGCCTGCATCATCTGTAAAACTCACCCGCACACTGATGACAGTTCCCTCGTCGGCGTCTACCAGGGTGTAGGCCGTGGCGGTGGCGTCAGCGATTGCAGCGTCGTCGGCCAGCCACTGGTAGCGGTAGGTAACGCTGGTCAACCCGTCCTCGTCGGAGATGCCAGACGTGTCCGCCGTCAGCGTCTCGCCCACCTGCACCGTGCCGCTGGTGCTCGGCGCTCCCGTCGCCGGACTGTTGGGTCGTCCCTCCACCGTAGCGGTCGCCGCGCTGGTCAGCGTCTCCTCGTTACCCGCGTCGTCGGTGAAGGAGACCCGTGCCTGGACGGCAGCGCCCTCGTCGGCATCGGCCAGGGTGTAGGTCCCTGCCGTCGCTCCGGCGATGTCCGCCCCGTCGGCCAGCCATTGGTAGCTGTAGGCAACATTGGTCAACCCATCACCGTCGGCGATGCCGGAGGTATCCCCCGTCAGCGTCTCGCCCACCTGCGCCGTCCCCGAGATGGTGGGCTGCCCGGTGGCCGGGCTGTTGGGTCGCGCCTCCACCACGTCCGTCGCCGCGCTGGTCAGCGTCTCCTCGTTGCCGGCGTCGTCGGTGAACGAGACGCGCACCCTGACGGTCTTGCTCTCGTCGGCGTCCACAAGGGTGTAGGTCCCTGCCGTCGCTCCGGCGATGTCGGCATCGTCGGCCAGCCACTGGTAGCTGTAGACCGCGCTGCTCAGCCCGTCCTGGTCGGCGATGCCGGAGGTGTCCGCCGTCAGCGTCTCGCCAACCTGGGCCGTGCCAGAGATGGCGGGTTGGCCAGTGGCAGGCGTGTTCACGATCTGTTGCTGGACCGCGAAGCTGACCGGCTCTGTCGCCGCGCTGGTCAGTGTCTCCTCGTTGCCCGCGTCGTCGGTGAAGGATACCCGCACCCTGACGGTCTTGCCTTCTTCGCTATCGGTCAGGGTGTAGGCCGTGGCGGTGGCCCCAGCGATGTCGGCATCGTCGGCCAGCCATTGGTATTGGTAAGCGACGCTGGTCAACCCGTCGGCGTCGGCGATGCCGGAGGTGTCCGCCGTCAGGGTCTCGCCCACCTGGACTGTTCCTGAGATGGTGGGCTGACTGGTGGCCGGGCTGTTGGGTCGGGCCTCCACCGTATCGGTGGCCGCGCTGGTCAGCGTCTCCTGATTGCCCACGTCGTCGGTGAACGAGACGCGCAGCTTGATGATTGCGCCCTCGTCGCCATCGGTCGGGGTGTAGCTGGAGTCCGTCGCTCCGGCGATGTCCGCATCGTCCGCCAGCCACTGGTAGCGGTAGACCGCGCTGCTCAACCCGTCGGCGTCGGCTATGCCCGAGGTGTCCGCCGTCAGAATCTCTCCCACCTGAACCGTGCCGCTTATCAGCGGCGCTCCCGTGGCCGGCGTGTTCACGATCTGTTGCTGGACCGCGAAGCTCACCGTCCCCGTCTCCGCGCTGGTCATCGTCTCCTCGTGGCCCGCGTCGTCGGTGAAGGTCACCCGCACACTGACGGTCTTGCCCTCGTCGGCGTCCACCAGGGTGTAGGTCCCTACAGTGGCCCCGGCGATGTCGGCATCGTCGGCCAGCCATTGGTATTGGTAAGCGACGCTGGTCAACCCGTCGGCGTCGGCGATGGCGGATGTGTCCGCCGTCAGCGTCTCGCCCACCTGGACCGTGCCAGAGATGGTGGGCTGACCGGTGGCCGGGCTGTTGGGCCGGACCTCCACCACGTCCGTCGCCACGCTGGTCAGCGACTCCTCGTTGCCGGCGTCGTCGGTGAAGGAGACCTTCACCCTGACGGTCTTGCCCGCGTCGGCGTCGACCAGGGTGTAGGTCCCTGCCGTGGCCCCGTCGATGTCGGCGTCGCCGGCCAGCCACTGGTAGCTGTAGGACGCGCCGCTCAGCCCGTCAACGTCGGCGATGCCCGAGGTGTCCGCCGTCAGCGTCTCGCCCACCTGCGCCGCGCCCGTGATCGCCGGCGCGCCCGTGGCCGGGGTATTGACCGCCGCGGTTGCCGCCGCGCCTATGGTCAGCGCCTCGCTGGTTGCCGATTCGGCGTAGCCGGCCCGGTCGACGAACGACACGCGGACGCGGATCGTTTCGTCGGCCTCGGCGACGAGATAGGTGAGGTGCGTCTCGCCCGCGATCTCCGTCTCCGCGCCGTCCGTGCCGGACAGCCACTGGTAGGCGAACCACGACTGCTCCAGACCGTTGCCGTCCTCAATCGCCGTGGTATCGGCCCAGAGCGTCGCGCCGGCCTTCGGCGTCCCCGCAATCAGGGGCGCGCCCGTCGCCGCTTCATTCTCCGGCCGCTCGTGGTCGCCCAGCGTGTACTCGCTGGTGGCGTTGTGCAGCAGCATCGGCGACCAGTCCGAGACGCCCTCCTCGTTCACGGCCCGCAGCCGGAACCAGAGCGAAGACTGCGGGTCCAGCCCGCTGATGATCGCCCCCGCGCCGTAGAAGCCGATCTCGACGCCGTCGCCGGGCAGGGCCAGCCAGCCGCTGCGCCAGGTCTGCACCTCGTAGGCCTCCGCGCCCGGCGTCTCGGCCCAGCTCAGATCGACGCCGCCGGCGAAGATCACCGTCGCCTCCGGCCGCAACGGCGTCTGCGGCGGCCCCGTAAACGCCGGCGGACCGGACGCGCCGTCCGGACCCGGCACCTTCAGGACGAGGAAGCCGCTCAGCGGACGACCGTCGGCCGTGCACAGCTCCCTGGAGCCCGCGCAACCCTCCTCCGGCGAGAGCAGGACCGAGACCGGTCCCGGCCCGTCCGGGACCAGGGTCAGCTCCCACAGATCCCTGCGCCCGTCGACCCGCGCCGCCTCGCGCAGCGTCCCGCCGACCACCCGCAGCTCTTCCACCAACCCGGTCAGCAGGGAGCGCGGCGAGGCCTTCACGTCTTCGCTGAAGGCCAGCCTCAGGCTGAACTCGCGCGCGCCGTCATGCGCCTCGGGCACCCCGCTGAAGCTCGCCGTCAGCGGCTCGACGGCGGTCGCGCTCGAACTCCTCAGCGGCCGCGCGGCGAAGAACGCCTCCGGCGGCCTGTAGGCGTCGATCACGCCGACAGCGCTGTGCTGGTCGCCGATCCGGTAAGTCACCCAGATCGTCTGGCCGTCCGACCAGACGTCGCCCGGCAGCTCGGTATTGTCCAGCTTGATGTCGAACCCGGCCCGCCGCGCGCCCGTATCCAGCTCGTAGGCCCGCAGCCAGCCGCCGCCGGCCACCCACATCGTCTCGCCGTCCGACCACAGGCCGTAGGTCGCGAACTGTCCGAACTCCGGCGACGTGGTCAGCCTGCCGCTGCTCAGGTCGAGCTTGTAAATCCCGCCCGGCCGGCCGCTCAGCCACATCGTCGAACCGTCCGACCAGACGCCGTCCAGGAACTGCACCCTGCCGGCCTGCGGGGAGTTCAGCCAACGGTCGCCGCCCGATTCGCGCGTGAACGGCGTCTTGAACCGCTTGTGCTCGGTCGTGGCGTTGCCGTTCGTATCAAGGACCGTGTTGTACACCTGGCAGCGACCGCCCTCATGCGCGCCGTGGCGGGTGTACGCGTCCAACCTGGAGAGCGCATTGTTAAACACCCAGATCGTATCCGCGTCGCCCCAGAGCACGGTCAGATCCACATTGCTCGTGCCGCCGTCCTCCGGCTGCTTGCCGGTGGCCTCGTGCGGCGTGAAGTGACAGTCGTAGTTGAACCGGTAGTCGAAACCGGCCGCTGCGTAGTCGGCCGCTGTCGCGTGCTTCCCCACCTCCGCCGTCTCGCGCCTGATCCGCCCCTCGCGCAGGTCCGACAAGTTCAGCGCATGTATCCCGAAATGGCTCCCATCAGCCACCCAGACCCGGTCCTGGTCCCGGTCGCCCCAGATCCCGAACGGCGTCCACGAATCGCCCTTGGGCGCCACCGTCCGTTCCGAGTGGTACGGCGCGTTCAGATAGACCGTCACCTCCTCATCGGGCAAATCCCGCTCCCCCTGCTCCAGACCCGTACGCGGCTTGATCCGGTGCGCGTGATAGTCCGGCGGACTACTGGCATCCAGGTTGACGACCTGGCGCGCCTCCGCGCCGTCAAACAGCGGGTCCGCGCTGGCCGCCGTGTACGTGCCGGTGTGCGACGAATTCGTACTAGCTGGGATATCCCAATTCAGGTACAGCCGCTGCGGCGTATCCCAATCGGACGGGGTGAAGGTCATAGGCGACCCGAGCACACCTACTTGGCCCCTCCCGAAGTCTGGGAGCGTCACCTCGACGTCGGCCGACGGCTTCTGGCTGAGACGTACGTAAACCGGATATCCGCTGGCTGCCCGTCTGCTATTGATGAGCGGATCAGAAAGCACGATGCCTCCCGGTCCGGCCCCCCGCGTGACCCGGAGCGTGTAGGTCTGCGCCCCATAGGTCAAGCCCGGAAACTGCCTCCTCACCTTCAACTTGAACTCGTTGGGCTCATCCGCCACGCCCGGCACCTGCGCTTCCAGCGCGATCTGGAAACCAGGCTCGCTCTCGCTCGCGTCCCGCAGCTCGTCGCCCGACGCGTCCTGCCGGAACACCACCGCCATCGAGTCACTCTTCGTCCGCGAGACGGTGATCCGACTGACCTCATGCCCGACCTCGGCATCGTACTCGAACTGATCGGATGCGAACGCCGGACTCAGCGCGACTTCGTTGCGTTGATGATCGCGGACCACCAGGTCGTCGAGCTGAACCAGGCTCTGCTCCACCCGCAACTGACCGTGCAGGCGCATGATCAGCGAGGTGTAGTGCGGGTTGCCCCATGCGTCTGCAGGCGTCGTCTGCCGCTTCGTCAGGTGCCCGTTCATCATCGTCCAGCCGAAGCCGCTGCGGTCGAGGTCGGGGATCAAAGGCAGCTCCTCATCCGTGGGTATCAATTCGTCATACGTATCATCCAATTCGTAAAAGTCTTGGGGCGAATGGACGTGGCTCCTGCCCCTGAGCATCCAGGCCGCGCGGGCCGGGACCCCTTCGTTGACCACGACCCAGTACGGCGTCTCGGGCTCCAGCTCGACCGGCGCCGGCGCGCTGAACGTGTGGTACGAATGCTCCTGGATCCTGTCCGGCCCCACCAACTCCGACAGCAGCGCCCCCGGCACCCCCCCGTTGTCCTCCTTCAGCTTGACCGTGATCGGAAAGTTGGGCTCCTGAGACTGCCCTATACCATCCATTGTCGAAAAACTGGAAACGTGCAACTCGATCTTCGTCAGCGTGTAGCCCAAGTCCGAACCCGTCGTGAACGCCTGGGCATGCACCGGAGCGTCAGTCGCCGGGCCAACCCGCTCCGTGTCGCCCAGAGGATTGTCCAGCAACTCCAACTCGCTCGTGGCTATCAACGGCGGCGGCGGCGCCACCGTGCCGCGGATTTCGATAAGAAGCGGCAGGGGCCCTCGACCCCAGTTGTCTTCTGGTTGGGCTTTATGCAATGTTTTGTCGTCGATTGTCCAGCCCTGCTCTCCGGTTTCCCCTGCACCATTTGCATATCTTAAATCGATTCTTTGCAAGGGGGGCTTATTATCGTTAACCACAAGGAAATAGGGTGTATCTGAGTCGAGCCTGAGGTCGTCCGGCGCACTGAAGGTATGGAGTTTTAAATTTGTGTACGACGAGGGGGGACTGAAGGCCTCACCTACCTGATCGCCCGGTTCGCCCCCGTTGTCCTCGTGAATCGCGACCTCAGCTATTTCCGAGTCACTAACAATTGCGACAAACAACTTAACTTCGGAAATAGTAAAGCTACCGAACCTACCGTGACCCGTCGTAAATCTCTGTGCAAAGATGGAATTTGCACTGCCAACTGATCCTTCGCCCCTGTTGCTAACCAGCGTGACGTCAACCGTCTGCGCTTGGAGGGGCGGCGCCTGCAGCGAAGCGAATGCGGCCAGCAGCAGCGCCGCCAGCAGTCCCAGGGCGGCCAGCAGGCGGGCGGGCGCGGTCACTGGCGCACGCCTATGCCCCACGCGAGCCGGCAGGGACAGGACCGCCGCCAGCCAGGCAGCGCTTTTTAGAGGGCGAAAGTCGGGGGGGGGGGGGTTGACAGGGGCAGGTAACGGCGGGAACCGGTGGAGCGATCAGCCCGGGAGGCGCCGGCAGTCTCCGACCTGTTCCCGGTTTCCGGACCGGAAGCCGGAGGTCCCCCAAGCGCCTTCCCAGGGAATGCTATCAGATGCAAAAGACGGTTGAAACGCATTTATCTCACCTCACAAGAGTATGCGACGGTCGCACAAGCGGGCAGAGGATACCAGATGGATGCTCTGGATGCAACCCAGGCTTGGGTGGGCATCAGGGCAATCGCATATGAAATTCAAACCCCGTCACTGCGGCGAATGCCGGAGTCCAGAGATTAGGGTGTGATTGATTTCCGGAACGTCTCCACTGACTTCGGTCACTGATTCCCGCCTTCGCGGGAATGACCGTGGCTAAACTCCCAAATGCGATTGCCCTGATGCCCACCCCAGGGCAATCGCGTCCTAACCCAGTAGGACTTTAGGGAGGTAATCCTCCCTTCAGCCGGCCTGCAGCCGCTTGCCATGTATACCTGCTTTCAGGCTGGTTTCCCGTTTCAGCAGGTTGTGGAGATCTGCCTCAGGGTCGCCATGTCCTGGGGGCCGTGGTCCTTGCGCCCCCGGCTCCGGTCTTCCCGGAAGGTTACGTCCAGGCTCCAGTGCAGCGAGTTCTCGATGCTCCAGTGCCCTCGCGCTGCCGTAAGTTGCCGCTCAGCCGACGCCTCCAGGCTGCTGATGTAGTATCTGGCCTGCACCGTGGTTCCGGTGGCTGTCTCCGCGATACTGCCCTGTCATCATCCAAGCGATCAACGAGGCCTGATCGGTCCGGGCGGGGTTCCTGCTCCTCCGGTAACCCGAACGTCCCGGCGACCTTACGGGTTCCGTAATGCGAGCGGCGAGAGACAATCAAGATTCACCCCTTTTGCCGACGCGCCGGGCCGGCGGATTGAGGGAGATTAGCGGACGAAATGGTCTGAGATACGCGTCCCAACCGGCCCCCTACCGGCGGCAGTGCAGCGCGACCTGGGTGCCGTTCCGGCGCCACGCCGTTGCCCCTCCGGTCAGGGGACCGGCCAGCGCCCGCTCCAGCGTCGCCGTCAACATCGGCAGCCGCCGGCCTTCCGCCTGGAAGTTCTCCGCCCCCAGCGCCGTCTCGCAGACCATCAGGAGCGGCAAAGGACGCCCCGTGGCCGCCATCCGCCGGTAGGGACCCAGCTTTTCCGCCACCTGCAACGTCCGCACGGCCCGGCGCTCGAACTCCAGGTAGTGGGCTCCCCCTCCGAAGGGCCCCTCGGCAACCGGCACCAGCAGGTCGGGCCGCACCTGGGTCAGGCCGGGCACGTTGACCTCGCCCCGCCAGCCAGCGACGACCTCCACTCCCTCACGGGCGAAACGCGCCACCAGGCGGTTCACCCCGTCGTTGTGCCGCTGCTCATGCTCCCGGTACCAGCGGTCCAGGTAGGCACTGTGGCGGCTGCGGATCACCGAGGGCAGCACCCGGCTCATGTTGGCCGCCCGCTTCATGCCCGGCTCCGAGAGGTAGTGCCGCCCGTCGAACACCGCCACCAGGCCGGTCTGGACGAACCGCCGCAGGTGGCGGCTGACCTCGCCCGAGGACCCGCCCGCCACCTCCGCCAGCCAGGAGGCCCGCATGGCGGGGAACTGGCAGACGGTCATGAACAGCCGGTGGGCGGTCCTGCCGTCGATGGCCTCCATGTCGGGGTTGTCCCTGAGCCACAGGTTCACCGCCTCGGGCCGGCCCACGGTGGGATGGCCGGCGGGGTCGGACACCAGGTCCCGGGAGGGACGCAGTTCAACGGCCGGGGTGCACTGGCCGTCGGGGGTGCAGAACACCGTGGGCGTGTTGCCGGTGAGGGTGGTTTGCGCCAGCTCCCGGGCCCAGGCGTCATGGGCCACCACGATCTGGGCCGAGGGTTCCACCTGCTGGTCCGGGTCCTCGTAGAAGAGCCGGTTGCCGATGCGCAGGTAGCGGTCCTCCTCGTGGGAGTAGCAGTCCACGCCCCAGAGGCGGTGCTGCTCCTTGCGCCGCAGCACCCTTTCGGTGGCGTGAAGGCCGGCGTAGGTGAAGGGCGTCCACACGTCGGGGCCGTAGCGGGCCACGGCCTGGTAGAAGCCGCCGTGGCGGAGCAGCCGGAAGTCGGTCATGCGGGCCTCCCTGGAGGCGGCCTGATCGGTTGAAGGCAGGTTGACCCGGCCGCTGCGGATCAGGTCGGGGGCCAGGCGGTAGACCGGCTCCAGCATGGCCAGCCGCCGCAGGGAGGTCTCGATGCCGCGCGACGTGGCGGTCCAGGGCGGGTGCTCGTGGCCTGGGCTGTCGCCGCTGGACTCATCCTCTACCGGACCTGCCGCAGCGAAGGGAGAGTAGCCCTGGTCTTCCAGGTGGACCGGATGGTCGTGATCGAGGGCGAACCGCTCCCGGTGGTCCTCCGGCAGTTCCCCCTCGGGGTGAAACCGGGCCAGCCCGGCGGCCCTGGCTTCCTCCCTGGGGCTGGGGTGCTGGTGGCCGGTGGTGTAGAGCAGGTCCACGGCCCTGCGGGTCAGGAACCAGCGGTGCTGGCGACGCTCCGTCATGCCCCGCACCACCGACTCCACCCAGCCTGCGGAGTGCAGGGTTCCCAGCATCCGCCTCACCCGGTCCTCGGCCATGCCCAGGACCGGGGCCAGGTTGGCCACGCTGGCCAGCGGCATCCTGGCTGTGATCTTCAGAAGTCGTCTTTCATCGTCGTTCAACGGCTCTCGCCGCGCCATCGTCGCGCCTCCGTTTTGCCCTGGGACAAGAGCCTTTGCCTGGTTCCCACCGCCGGCAAACCGGAGCCCGGGTCAGGGGCGAGGCCCACCGGACCGCTCTGTAGCAGTCCGGCTGCGCTCCTGGGGGATGCACCTCTCTATGTGTCTGGATCAGGGCTTATGGTATTGGGATACCTGATACTTAATATACGAAGAGCGCATGGTGTTGGATTGCTAATTCCGTCGGGAGATGGAGGAAAACGGGCGCCGATGGCCGGCCATTTCACCTTACGGCAGGTTGCGTCGAGGATACATTGCAGGCGGGGCGGTCAGGAATGAGAAAAGGCCGGGGATGGTCAACAGGAGGACTTCAAGCAAGCGCTGGTCAAGGAGGGGGCGGAACAAGCATCCGGCGAGAGCAGGACGGCGGGCCGGTGTGGTGGGAGGAAGTCGATGGGATTGGGGCACTGGCCTCTCCCATACAGCTCAGGTATGCGGGTTTCATTGGTGTTGGCGTTCGCATGAGGAAGGTGGCCTAGGAGTTGGAGGCCGGCTCTCACAGTGAAAGCGTCTTGCCGACGTAGCCGGGCTAGAGACGTTTTCCTTCGAG
>CBDCMJ010000005.1:0-19580 GCA_965218875.1 Dehalococcoidia bacterium | reverse complement strand
CAGGACCAAACGGGGCACCATCTCGCGCCAGCCCGACTGGTGGCGGCCCAGGTGCTCCTGGACGATGAAGCTCAGGCCCATCCAGCCCAGGATCACCACCAGGGCTCCGGAGGTGATGGCCCAGACCACCATCCAGGCCTGCTGGATGAAGGGATGCAGGTAGGTGAGTTCGGGGGGAGTGCCGGTGAGGATGTCCGTCATACGTCCCTACCCTCCCCGGCACTCGTCGAGGTCGCTGGCGGATACCTTCTGCACCACGCCGCACAGGGTCCCGTGGACTCCCTGGATCACCCACTTGGCTCCGGCCCGCGCCCAGCGGTCCGGGTCGAGGGCGCCCAGCACCTTGTCCCACAGGCCGTTGGGCTGGTGGACGGGAATCAGGGCGTGGAAGACGTGGTGGTCGCCGCCGCCGATGCGAGGAACGGCCAGCACCAGGAGGTATGCCTGTTCGGGGTGGAGCTCGGGCTGCTCGTCCAGGGCGGGGTACTCGAAGGTGTACTCCCAGCCCTCGGAAAGGTGCTTATCGCCGCCCTGGGCCCGGTAGGTGTTGGTGATCCAGTCGCCGGTGTCGGGGTGGCGGATGGCGTAGTAGAGGACGTCGGTCTGGCGGTTGAAGATGGGGCGGGCCACGAACTCGCCCTCCTTCTTCCGCTCCACCATCTGCCGGTCGCGGTTGACCAGGGTGACGGTGTCGCTGTCGGGGGGCGGGGACTGGGCCAAGGCGACGCCGCTGGCGGGTATGGCAACCAGGGCTGACAGCAGCAGCGCCGCCGCCAGGAGAACCAGCCGCCGGGTGGTTGGGGGTTTGGGTCTAAACGTCAACTCGTTCACCTCTCTCCGGTCTCGGCGACGGCGGTATCGCCAGCGCCGCCAGAGAGTGTGAACAACCCAGGCCCCCGGCATAACTACCTATAGGGCCCCACATATGAGGGGGCCTATAGGCCCCTATGCAACCGCACCCTTTCGTGATGTCATTGGGGTGTACAGGGAAATGACATCGGTTGCAAAAATGCAAGTCGGGTGATTTCGTAGCTGTTTCGTAGCTGAATTGGCGGGAAACCGCCCCCTACAGGAGGTAAAAAGTGAACACTTTGACTTGCGGGTACGTTCCGGTCGTGAGGTGCATCGTCCGTAGCTGAAACGTGCATTTTTGCTCAGCGGGAAACCGGGGCAATCGTGCAAAGGCCCAACGTGAAACGTACATTTTTGTACACGGAGGCGGGATCATGGCATCGGAGCGGCCGGGCATGGGTCCGGGCATCGAGCGGAGCAAGAGCATCGAGGACCTGCACCATTTGAGACTCATGGCGCTGCTGGACGAGCTGGTGCGGGACAAGGGAGCGCGCAAGGCGGCGGCGGACCTGGACGTGGACCACCGGACCCTGGCGGCCAGCCTGGAGAGCGGCCGGCTGACCCGGCGGATGCGGGTTGCCCTGGACCGGGCGCTCTTAGCCGGGGGCGGGTCGCCGGCCCGGGAGCAGCAGGCGCGGAACGACGAGCTGGCGGAGCGGTTGGAGCAGGTGGAGGTCGTGGGCCAGGACGCAGGCAAGGGCTTGGCCGCCGTGGGGGACGAGGTGAAGGCGCTCAGGAACGAGTACACCCGTGATTTGCAGCGTGTTGAATCCCGGCTGGCCAAGGTGGAGGGAGGCGGCGGGGACGCTGGGGAGGAAGAGGGCGAGTCTGGCGACGGCGGGACACCGAACCGGGAGTCCAGTGGCGGCACCCAGCCGAAACGGAAGACCAAACTGAGGCGGGAGTTTCCCGAACTGGCGACCCTGGAGCCTGCGGAAGACGACCAGGACGTGTTCGGCGACGCCTGGGCGTTGGTCCAAGAGTGGCGGGAGCTGAAGGAGACCCACCCCAACCGGGGCAGGGGCCTGGAGTGGCTGCTGGAGAAAGAGCGGCTGTTGGAAGTGGAACTGGCGTTGCTGGAGGAGCACGGGCTGACCCTGCCGCCGGAGACGTATCCATTGCGTGGGCTGGACCGGGGCGCCCAGGTCAACTGGCGGCACAAGGCGCTGGTTGACACGCAACGGGCCAGGAAAAAGCGGGAGATTCTGCTGTGGCTGCGGCGGGTGCTGAGCCTGGGGATGTGGCGGAAGTAACCGGCGCTAGAGCGGGCCACCAGAGTAACAGTTAACTTTTGTGAACTTTATTGAAATGGACTGAACACTTCGGGCGGCGGGGCCTCCAAACCCTTTATTTCCGTCGGCGGGCGGGATGATAATAACTGCGTTGTCAGGCTTTTCCAGTGTTTCCCGCCATAGAAACCTGGGGGTCCCTCCCTCAGCCCGGGTCCTTACCGAAAGGTAGCGGTCCACGAGGGAATGCTGCCGACGCGGAGTGATAAGCCCTTCGCAGGCAGCGCGGGCCGATGGTTGGAGTGTTCAAGTCCTTCTTCCTCGGTCCAGTCCGGCGGTTGGAGTGTTTAAGTCCTTCTCCCGCCGGGCGCCGTTCAGCGGTTGGAGTGTTAAGCCCTTCTCCCGCTGGACACCGTTCACCAGCCGGGGCTGATCCCTCCGGCTGCTGGGCACCCGTCCGGTGATTGGAGTTGATCGCTCCGGTCATTGGGCGATGGGTACGGAGCGTTTGATCGCGCTCTGTCCTCACCCAGGCTGAGGCGTTCGCAGGTCCTGCTCTCGGCGCCCCAGCCGGAACCCAACCCATCAGAGCGCACGGTCGCGTTTCATCCGGAAACTCCATCCCAGGCGTGGAATACCAACCCAACGGCGCATCTTCATACCCCAAGGAGGTGGCTAAGAGAAACAGGACGGCATCCCGGATTCCCTTACCCTTCGGACTGACTTTCCTGCGGAGCGGCTGAAACGCTTCGCTTGACCTTCACTTTGCGGTTGGAACGGACAACAAACTCCGGCCGCTTCCCCACACGGCTGCGGCGCAGTTGCCAGACACAGGCAGCGGCACCGCAGGTGTCACACGCTCCGGTCGGTCGGCAACGACGGCTGACCGGACGCTTACCGTTGCAACGCAGTTTCCGCCTGGCTGGTCAGTGAACACGTAGCCAGTGGCCGGACTGCGTTCCTCTCCAATTCCCTCACATCAGCAGCTTCCCGGGGATAACACCCTGGCCCAGCTGCGTCTTTTGCCAACCCCCAACTCCGGCGTTCTCCGTTGCCTGTCTCACCGTGGGCGCATTGCGTCCGGCGCAGGCGCGTTGTGCGGCCTGACGGACAAGACCCTGGCCGAACTGCGTCTTGCGCCAACCCCCCAAATCGGCGTTTTCCGTTGCGCGTCTCAGACCGTGGGAGGAGTGCGTCCGGCGCCGGGCGGCGCGGCAACGTCATCCAATCTGCTACGGAACGGTTGGAGGAACCGGTGAACTGGCAGGAACTCAAGGCCCGTCGCCCCTGGGGTGACGAGGCGGCAACCAAGGACGGCCGGATGAGCCGCAACTGACAACTGAATAACTGAAAATCCACAACTTGAAAACGAGCGGGGTCGTCCTCATTGCGAGGGCGGCCCCGCTTTCTGTGTTTCGGAGGAAGCGACATGAAGGCGATCACCAACATCGACATGACCGAGGCAATCACCCATCCCACCATTGGTTTCCAGGGCAACGAGAACGCCGCAGCGGGTGCGAGGAATATCCAGGGAACGCAGGCCGGGGCTGCGGAACAGGGACCGGGCAAGGGCAAACCGGAGAGCGCTCTCCGGGCTGCGGCCCGGCGCCACGGCCTCAACCTGAAGGAACTGGCGGTGAAGATGGGCGTCAACTACGGCTATCTGTCCTCGGTGGCCAGCGGGCGCCGGCCCTGGACTCCCCTGCTGCGGGAGAGGGCCACGGCGGTCCTGGGCGAGGTCCCGGGGCCGGGCATCGTCTACCGCCAAGGCGGCCTCGTGGAAGGGGAGAGCACCTGCATCCGGGAGCGCGCCCGCGAGTTGGGCATGAGCCAGAAGGACCTGGCCCAGCGGGTGGGGGTGTCGGTCGGCTACATGTCGGAAGTGGCGCGGGGCCGAAAGAACATGGGCCCGGCGGTCCAGGCGCGGGTCGAATCGGTGCTGGGCGGTCCGGTGAAGATCGCGCCCGCCACGTGCGCCAACCGCCAGGACGGCAGGGTGAAAGGGAGGGGTGAGAGCAGCTACATCCGGGAGCGCGCCCGTGAGCAGGGCATGAGCCTGAAGGGCCTGGCGGAACACGTCGGGGTGTCTCGCGGCTACATGACCCAGGTGTCCCGGGGCGAAAGGAGCATGAGCCCGGTGGTCCAGGCGCGGGTGGAGGGGGCGCTGGACGGTCCCGCCAGGATCGAGCCTGCCCAGCCCCGTAGCGTTGACCCGCGAGCCCTCTGGGACCGCATGGAAGCCCATGACCTCAGCCAGAACGAGACCGCCCGGCTGGTCGGCATCAGCTCCGGTCATCTCTCCCAGATCATGAACGGCCAGCGAAACGCGTCGGGGGAGGTGCTGAGGAGGCTGCACGGGGTGCTGTTCCAGCCCTCGGCGGCGGAACTGGTGGTGCCTGCCGAGGTCAAGGTGATGGCCTGGAAGAAAGGCGGGCGCAACGGCGTGGTGGTGCGCGGCGCCGGCGGGCCGGGTGCCGGTGGCAATAAGCCGGGCGGCGGCACCGTGCGCATCGGCGGGCGGGTGCCCTGGGGCGCCGAGGTGGAGTACGCCTACCGCGCGGGGTACGACAGCCGGGGCCAGGTGTCGGTGACCCACGTCGTGGACGAGCGGGGCTATGGCCGGATGTTGACCCAGCCGGAGCCGTCCGGCTCCGGTCCCGGCGAGGACCGGACCGGGGTCTGAGCGCGGCTACAGGGAGCGACCGACCGTAACGTGAAAGGAGAGACCGGCGCCGGTGTGGCGCTGGTCTCCCCAGGATTCTCTATCACGGGGGTCTGTTCCGCTGCCGGTTCAGCTTTCATTTCCTTCCGCCTCCGCCTCCTCCAGGGCCCGCTGCCTTTCCTCCCTAACGGACAGGTCGTCCGGGTCCAGGCGGATGACCTCGTCGTAGTCCTGCACCGCCTTCTCCGGCTCGCCTAGTTCCAGGTACATGACGGCCCGGTTGCGAAGAGAGTCGATGTCCTCCGGGTCCAGGGCGATGGCCCGCCCGAAGTCCTCCAAGGCCTTCTGAAACGCGTCCAGTTCGGCGTGGGCGCACCCCCTCATGTGGTAGGCCATGGCGTCGTCCGGGGTGAGTTCGATGAGCCGGTCGAAGTCCCCGACCGCCTTCCCGTGCTCCCCCAGCGTGGTGAGAGCGAAACCCCGGGCCAGGTACGCTCCCGCGTTGTCCGGGTCGATGCCGATGATGGCGCGAAGTCCTGGACGCCCCTCTCGTACCGGCCCAGGCGCATGTGGCCCATGCCCCGGCTGTGCAGAACGGCCGTGCGGCCGGGGTCCAGTTCAATGACCCTGGTGTAGTCCTCTATGGCCAGCTCGTGCTGCCCCAGGCTGGTGCGGACCAGCCCGCGGGCCGTGAGGGTCTCGCCATTGTCGGGGTCCCGGGCCAGGGACCGGTCCAGTTCTGTCACCGCCTCGTCGTTGCGGCCCATGCTGCCCAGGGCCACGCCCCGGCCCCGCAGGGCGGCGGCGCTGTCGGGGTCCAGCTCGAGGACGGCATCGAAGTCCCCGAGCGCCTCCTGGTACATTCCCAGGTTGAGCCGGGTGATTCCCAGGGCGTGGCGGGCTAGAAACGTGGCCGGAAACTGGCTTCAGCCGGGTGGTCAGCTATACTTGGGGCATCAAGAAATAGCGAGGGCTTGAGCATGCTGGGAGAGCGTTCGGACCAGAGGGGCCTCTGGGAAGCGGACCGGTTGTATCTGGACCACGTGGGGCGGGACACCTTCTACGGCCTGCTGGCCTCGCTGCGTGGCCGCCTGTTCCGGGACACCGACTTCGCCGGGTTCTACTGCCCTGACAACGGCCGGGACAGCGTGCCGCCCAGCCTGCTGGCCACGGCGCTCCTGCTCCAGTCCCACGACAAGGTCAGCGACGCCGAGGCCAAGGCCCGAGCCGACTTCGACATCCGCTGGAAGGTGGCCTTGGGGATTGAGATAGAAGATAGACCCTTCGCCAAGAGCACGCTGCAAGTGTTCCGCGCCCAGCTGATCCTGCACGACAAGGTGCGAGAGGTATTCGAGTCTAGCCTGCGGCTGGCCCGGGAGTCGGGCTACCTGAAAAAGCGGAGCATGAAGGTGGCGCTGGACACGACCAACATCCTGGGCCGGGGTGCGGTGAAGGACACCTGCAACCTGTTGGCCGACGGGATCGTCAAGCTGATGCGGGCGCTGGCGGCAGTGGAGCAGTCCAGGGTCAAAGAATGGGGCAAGGCCCGGGGATACGATGGGTACCTGGGTTCCAGCGTGAAAGGCGAGGCCGCCATCGACTGGAGCGACAAACGGGCGCGGGCGGCCCTGCTGGCCGGGATTGTGAGAGACGCGGACCGTTTGTTGGAGTTGGCGCGGCAGGCGCAGGGCGAGTTGTCCGAGGACAGCGCTGAGCGGCAGCAGATAGTGGCGGCGGCGGAGTTGCTGGGGCAGTTGCTGCTCCAGGACGTGGAACGGACCGATGACGGAGTGAATCTCAAGGACGGGGTGAGCCGGGACCGGATGATGTCGGTGCATGACCCGGAGATGCGCCATGGCCACAAGAGCAGCAGTAGACGGTTTGACGGGCACAAGGCGGCGATTGTGGTGGACACCGACTCCCAGCTGATCACCGCCGTGGAGGTATTGCCCGGCAACGCTCCGGACAATCTGGGATCGCTGGAACTGGTGGAGCAGAGCGAGGCCAACACCGGCGTGCCGGTGGAGGAGGCCATGGGGGACGCCGCCTATGGGGATGGCGATACCAGGCAGACCTTCGCCGATGCGGGACGCCGGTTGGTGGCCAGAGTGCCGGGAAGGCCCGACCGGAAGCACTTTCCCAAGGATGACTTTGGCATCGACCTGGCTGCGGGCAGTTGCACCTGTCCAGCGGGACAGGTTACCCACACCATCGTGCCGGCGGGAAAGCGGACGGACCGCATGGGGCGGGTCCACCGCTTGCAGGCCTTCCAGTTCGACGGGGCCGAATGTCGGACCTGTCCACTGCGGTCTCAGTGCATCGCAGCCAAGGGGAGCCGGGGGCGGCGGGTGATGATCCATCCCCAGGAAGCCCTGCTGCAGCAGGCCCGAGCGTTGCAGCAGAGCACTCACTATGACGAATATCGAGTGCGCCGGGTGGTGGTGGAACACCGGTTGGCCCGACTGGTCCAGTTGGGCATCCGCCAGTCCCGCTATTTCGGCAGGGTCAAGACCAAGTTCCAGTTGTATCTGGCTGCCACGGTAGCCAACCTGACCCTGGTGGCCGGGAAACTCGGGTGGTCCGGCCGTACCGGTGGCGGCGCAACAGGCCGCAGCGCCGTCCTCAATATTGTCCCCTTTGTTGTCGCCCATGCTGCGGCCAATTTCTGCGCGGTCCGGCTCGGACAACTGTGGCCCGTGATCCTGCTCACGTCGGCTTTACTGCCCAAATCCCCCTACCCAACCGGGACTTTCCGGCCCGGTTTCTAGGCCCTTGCCCGCCAGGTTGGCGGCGATCCGCTTCAGCGTCTCGGCCAGGTAGGCCCCGATGCCGCAGCAGGGATCGAGCACGTAGACGTTCCCGGCGGCCAACCCGTCCTCGATGCCCAGGTCGTCCTTCAGGGCCAGGTCGACGCGGGCGACCATGTAGCGCACCACCTCGGCGGGGGTGTACCAGACGCCGAGGTGCTTCCGCAGGGCCGGGTCGAAGGCCTCCAGGAAGGGCTCGTAGAAGTAGGGCACGGCCTCGCCCTCGTTGAACTTGGCGAAGAAGGAGTCGCGGTCCACCCGGTCCAGGGCCGCCGCCGTCCAGTCCAGCACCTCCACCAATCCCAAGGGCTGCAGCCTGCCCGGGTCGGAGAGCTGCAGGAACAGCGCCCGCAGGACCGGAGCCCTGAGGTGCCAGACGGCGGTCCGCCAGTCGAACATTCCGGTGGGCGGCGGAGTTTGACGGGCCCACAGCACCCAGGCGGAGAAGACGCCGTAGAAGAGGGTCTGTACCAGGGTGGAGCGGAAGAAGGCGGCTCCCCGGTCTCCCTCGAACTTCACGCCCAGCGCTTCCTCCAACGCCTCACGCACGGGATCGAGGGACTGGGCTGCGCCCGCGGCTTCAACCCGGGAGAGCCCGTCACGGGCGTAGGAAGCCAGGAGCCCGGCCAGGTCGCGAGGCTCGGACAACTGCGCACGATGGGACAGGGCGCGGCACAGGTACTCGCCGAAGGCCTGCCCGACGTCCTTGGCGAAGGCCCGGGGGTGCTGGAGCCTTTGTCGAACTCGCCGGCGGAACCGGCCAACCGGAGGGTCTCCAGCTTGACGGGCTGGCCGTCAGCGTTCTCCCCCAGGAGGACAAAGTCCCGGGTGTTGGTGACCAGGACCAGCCGGTAGTGGTCCCAGTACTGGCTGACCTGGACGCTTCACGCGGTGAGCCAGGCATCGTCGCCGACCGGTTTGACCTCCATCACACCGCGTTCAGGGGCCTGGCCCTGCTTGACCTTGCCCTTCTGGAGTTGGGTGGGAGGAGTAGAGGCCCAGGTCGGGGTGTCCGGCCCCCTGCTGGGCCAGCTCGGTGACGCAGAAGACCTTGGGCCGGAGGGTGCTGCCCACCGCATCCAGGAGGTTGGCAAGGGGCGGGTAGTAGGACCGCTCATCGGTAGCGCCGCCGGAAGCGCGAATGACCCGCAGGTGCGAGAGGTAGGCTTCCACGGCCGCGGTCAGCTTCGTGTTGGGTCCAGGCATGGAATCCGTCCTGACGTTGCTTACTCGGGGGCTTCAGCTTTGGTCCGCCGGAGGGAGATCGTCGCGGGCTGAGGCGCACCCATCACTCCCTGGCGTTGAGCCGGTCCACATTCCCGCGCCAGGCGAGGATGCGGGCATCCGAGGTAACCAGCTGGTGGCCTTCCATCGCGGTGGCCACAACCAGTCGGTCGGCCGGATCCCCGTGGAAGTCGGGCAGGGTGCCCGCCCGAACGGCGATGGCGCCATCCACCGGAATCTCAACCAAGCCCTGGTTCAGCTGCTCCTGCCTCCACAGGCCCACATCTCCCGGGAACCGGATGCGTCCCTTGTCCCGCAGCATGGCTATTTCCCAGAAGGATATGGCGGACAGCGCAACCTCATCGGATTCCCAGGCGCCCTGGATAGCTCCGCGGGCCTGCCGGCCCAGCCTGGGGTCGCCCAGCCTCAGCCAGAGGAGAGCCTGGGTATCGAGGAGCATCACGGATTGAGCACCCGGTCAGGGTCGGACTCCGCGTCCCATTCCACGTCCATGGGGTCGTCAAGGTCACCAACGATCTCCAGCCTGCCCCGGTCAATGCCGAAGAGGGTCTGGGGCTTCTGCCGGTAGGCAACCAGCCTGGCCGTCGGGCGGCCGTTCTTGGTGATGACGATCTCCCCGCCGTTCTCCGCGACCTCGTCCATGAGCTTCAGGCACCTGACCTTGAACTCCGAGGCCTTGATGGTCCGCGAACCGCTGGGCTTGCCCATAGGAACTGACATGGTTACCGCCCCTTCCCTGCAGAGCTGGTGGCTTTTGTCATAGTCACAACTGTGGTCATATTCTACCGCCTTCGACCCATCTCAGCCAGCAGCCAATTCTGGCCGGAGAGAATATGGTGATGACAGACTGGTCCCCGGCCATCTTCCAGGACACCCGCGGGTTCCAGGGCGAGTCGATCACGGTGGAGGGAGCAGGCGCTACTTTCAACGCTCCCCTGCAGGAGCCGTGGCCCTGATCCTCCCGACTGACAGACGGCACAGGACATTCCCACATCCACTCCGCTAGACTCCTCCCATGCGTATCACCGATCCCCAGGGACCCTTCCTCTGCCCACCGTGCGCCCAGCGCCTGCAGTCCAGCCTCAGGTACTGTGACAGGGGCGAACATGCCCTTCTGCCGGAGTGTCCCGACCACCACCGGCCCCTCAGGTTGACCAACGGGGGCGAGCTCGCCAGCTGCAACCAGCCCCCGGCTACGATGCCCAGGGCCGCAGGACCTGGTGCCAGACCTGGCGGGCCAGGGTCCGCTACGACGAGGCCGGACGGCCCATGCCGGCCGTGGAACTGCCCGTCCGGACCATCGGCCGGAGCGTCCGAAGACTCTGACGAGTGGAAAAGCATTTGGGACTAGCTGGAGAGCATCCCGGGTCTCCACCGCTTTATGGATACCGTCCGCGAGGCGGAGATTTGCCCCGGGACCCAGCCCCAGAATCGACGTGGCGGCCCCAGACCGGGCAGATCGCCCGGTTTTATGCCAAGGTCATTATGAACAGGAAACTGCCCGATTTGGGCATTCTCGGCGGATTGCGCCACCCCGCGCCACAGCCGCTGCCGAGCACGTGGACTGCTCCGGCGCTATCACACCCGCCAGGGTCAGCTCCACGAGGAAAGCTGCTTCAACGGCCGCTGCGAGCCGCTGGAGGAGACGGAGCGGCGGATACGAGAGACCTCCCGATACATAGGGTAGTCCGCGGGTGCGACCTCGGCGTGTTCCTGCGGGAGCCTACGTCCATCAGCCCCGGCCGGAATCAGCCTCGTCCAGCAGCTCATGGATGCGCGCCATCTGCAGCCGTTCGCCGGCGACCCCCTGGTAGATCTGGTCCGCCCACCGCTTCATCCTCGCCATCATGGCGGGCACCCCGCGGACGCCACGAGCCGGTTGAAGATCTCCAGGGCCTGAACCCCATCACCCGGTATGCCCCGCTCCATGTCCGCCATCACCTAACCCCCCAGAATGACCCCTTTTGAGACCCCATTTGGGGCCTTTTTGGGGCAAGATTCGAAAAGTACAAGCTTTATGCCTATTTCAGGTTTGTTTTCTTAGACAACCACCCCCCGTAGGCTGAAAGGGGTAGGTATTTTTTCGTCATGTTGATGACCCTCATTTCAGATCATGCTCGGTCTATGATTTTCAAACCTGAAAACTCGGCTTTGGCGCACTCTCAAGGACCGGAGGAGCCTGTGCTCGACTCCTGCAAATTCGAAGGTTTTATACCTAAATTCAGCCGTTACCTACCCCTGTCAGGGTTCCCCCCCGCCCTCGGCGAGGGGCAGCAGGCGGCGTTGAGGGCGGGGGTGCAGGAGTCGCCCGCCGAGTCGGGCATCGAACTGGCCAACTGGAATTGGAGGGCGGTGCGGCAGTTTGTCCTGGAGCACTTCGGTATCAGCCTGAGCCGCGGCAGTTGCCTGAACTATCTGCACCGGCTGGGGTTTGCCTTTAAGCGCCCCAAGAAACGTTTGATCAAGGCTGATGCGGCGAAACGGGGATCCTTCGTGGCGGAGTACGCCGCCCTGTGGGAAGAGGCGCACCGGTCTGGGGCCAGGATATTCTTCGCCGACGAAGCCCACTTCCGTGCGGACGCCGAACTGCGGGGCAAGTGGGTGCTGAAGGGAGAGCCAGCCTTGGTGGACTCCAGCAGCCCGCGCTACGGCGAAAAGGCCAGCTACTACTCGGCGGTGTGCCTGGAGACGGGCGAGGTGGAGTGGATGGAGCTGGAAGGGAACAGCAACTCAGAGACATCGGCTGCCTTCCTGGACCGGTTGCGGCAGAGGCACCCCGGACCGTTGGAGGTGATCTGGGACAACGCGCCGGCCCACCGTGGCGAGGCGGTGCGTGAATACCTGCGGACGCCGGACCTGAACCTGCGGCTGATAAACCTGCCGGGCTACAGCCCGGACTTCAACGCCGATGAGGCGGTCTGGGGCTGGGCGAGGGAGGAAGCCACCGGAAACCTGTGCTTGGGAACCAAAGCCTCGGTGCAGGAGAGGGTCGGGAACTTCCTCCACGGGCTGTCCAGCCGGAAAGGCGAGGTCAGGCGCCGCTGCCGCACCATCCTGCAATCAAGGGCCGAAAGATTTCTGCGGGAATCCCAGCCCCAATGCCAACCCACGGCAAATGCACATCCCACCTTGGCTTTGGTTTAGGAGACCTTCCGTGCTGGCGGGCGGACGATTTCATGGACTTTACGGGCGTTCGGTTGGTGACAGCGTTGGTTGACACTGCAAGGGGGGCGGCTTATAGTCGGGCCAATCCAGGCTGGCCCACGGATGGGTTTGCCGGACATCATACAGTCGCGAATTGAGGGGGAGTCGACGTGCCAGGAGCGTTAGAAGGGATCAGGGTCATTGACTTTGGGCATTACATCGCCGGCCCGCTGCTGGGGATGCTTTTGGCAGACCAGGGCGGGGACGTGGTGAAGGTTGACCCTCCGGGCGGGCCGCGATGGGACAGGCCGGCCAATGCCACCTGGAATCGGGGGAAACGCAGCATTTTGCTCGATCTTGCCGCAGCCGATGACCTGGCCACCGCTCAAAAGCTGGTGGAGAACGCCGATGTCGTTATAGAGAACTTTCGGCCCGGTGTAATGACCCGGTTGGGCTTGGGAGCGGACGCAATGACCGCGGCCAATGCGCGGCTGGTCTACTGCTCGATTCCGGGGTTTGCCTCGGACGACCCCCGGGCCGCCATGCCTGCCTACGAAGGCATCGTCGGCGCCGCAGCCGCTACCTTCCGCACTGCGGGCCAGAAGGATGAACGTCCGGTTTACACTGCCATTCCCATCGCTTCCGTTTATGCCGCGTTTCAATCGGCGGTGGCGGTGGTGGTGGCCCTTTACGGCCGGGAACGCAGCGGGGTTGGACAGCGGATAGAAGTACCCCTGTTTGACAGTATGTTCCAGTCCATCGGGCGCTTCGGTGTGCGGGTCCACAACGCGCCGAAGCAGGGCCCCACGTTGGGCGACCTTTGGGGCGGTATTTTTCACTGCAAAGACGGGGAGTGGGTGCGCTTCGGTGGGCCGGGCAACCAGAACTTCCGGCATTTTGTCGAAGCCGCGGACATTACTTCCTGGGATGACGATGGCCTGACCGAATTTGACCGCCCGTTGGAAACACCGGAGTTCACCGCCGAAGCCCGCCAGCGCATTGAGGATTTGTTCCTCACCCGCACCGCGCAGGAATGGGAAGACCTCATCGCCGCGGCCGGGAGTGAAGGAGCAGTTTGCCGGACCAGCGCCGAGTGGTTCGACCATCCCCATGCCCGAGAATCGCAGATGGTGGCCGAGGTGGAAGACCCGGTGTTTGGCAAGATGCTGCAACCTGGAATTAACGTTCGGATGTCCGAAACGCCGGGAGCCATCCGGCGGGCTGCGCCATTGCCCGGTCAGCACCGGGAAGAGATTGTGGCGGAGTTAAACCGACCTTCGACGGTTTCTCATACGCCGGCGGTTGATGAAACCCTGAAAGCGGCTTTGGATGGAGTGAAGGTCCTGGACCTGTGCATCATTCTGGCCGGCCCGACGATGGGCCGCACACTGGCCGAATATGGCGCCAACGTAATCAAGATTGATAACCCCAAGCGGGGTTCCACCGTGGCCCGGCACAATGACATCAATCGGGGTAAGCGCAGTATCCTTCTTGACCTCAAATCGGATGCTGGGCGGGACGTTTTCTGGCGACTGTTGAAGGATGCCGATGTGGTGGCCCAGAATTACCGGGCTGGCTCGCTGGAAAAGCTGGGCTTGGGTTACGAAGAGGTACGGAAGCGTAAGCCGGACATCGTATATGCGTCCCTCAACGCCTACGGGCATTTGGGCCCCTGGGCCGGTCGCCCGGGCCATGAGGGGTTCGCGCAGGCTACCGCCGGAATGACCCGTCGCTTCGGCGGCGACGGCAAACCCGAGTCGCAGCCTAACCCGGTCAATGACTACGGCACCGGGTTCATGGGGGCTTACGGGGTTGCCCTGGCGTTGCTGCACCGGAAGTTGACTGGACAAGGACAGCACATTGATTCGGCGTTGGCCTACACTGCCATGACCCTGCAATCGCCGTTTATGCAGATGTACGAGGACAAACGGTGGGAAGAAACCAAGGGCCAGGACGCGCTGGGCAGCGGTCCTTTGCATCGGGCGTACCAGGGCAGCGACGGGTGGTTCTTCCTGGGAGCGCAGGAGGCTGACCTCCCGCGACTGGCCGGTGTCGACGGACTGTCTGGCGTCGAAACCCTTTCCGGGCCAGGGCTGGCATCTTCATTGGAGGAAAGGTTCCTGGGCAACAGCGTAACGGCATGGGTGGCACGTTTGACCGAAGCCGGGGTTGGCGCGCAACGGGTAATCACCAACGTCGGCGAGTTGATGGCCAACCCCTGGGTCATTGACCACGGGCTGAGCATAACCCGGGAGCACGACGACATCGGCGTGGTCACTACCTGTGGGCCGGCGCCCCGGTTGTCCCGAACCCCGGTCCGCCCCGGACGTCCGGCGGCCAAGCCCGGCTCTGACATTCAATCTGTGCTGGACGAACACGGGTTGGGGGAACAATACGATGCGCTGCTGCAAAGCGGCGTCATCCTCACCGAAGGCGTTGGCGCCGGTTAGAACGGCGTCACCGGACCAAGACCAGAGGCAATGATGCTGACGACACCAAGCGGTCTGGCGTTATCAAGTCCGATGCCATGAAAAACCAACGGTTGAGGCTCAGTATCCTGGACCAAAGCCCGGTCCAGGACGGGTACGCCGGCCCCGAGGCGCTGCAGCGCACCATTGAGTTAGCCCAGGCTGCGGAACGATGGGGATACCACCGTTTTTGGGTTGCGGAGCACCACAACTCGGACAGCTATATGGGATCGTCTCCCGAGGTGCTGATTTCTCACCTGTTGGCGAAGACCAGCCGCATACGGTTGGGGTCCGGTGGGGTAATGTTGCAGCACTACAGCCCCTACAAGGTGGCCGAAAACTTTAACGTGCTGGCCTCCTTGGGTCCCGGAAGGGTTGACCTGGGCATCGGACGGGGACCCGGTGGCCTCCCCCGGTCAACTAGGGCACTCCAGGAAGAGTTGGCCGCCGAGAAGAAACCTTTCCGCAATAAACTCGTGGAATTGGAACATTGGCTTGGCCGCTCAAAGGAGCTTGATGATACTCCGCCCGGAGTTTCTGCCAAGCCGCTCCCTCCGGAAGCGGCCGATGTGTTCCTGCTGGGGACTACGACGGCCAGCGCGGAAATGGCGGCTGAGCTGGGTATGCCCTACGTTTACGCCCTGTTCCTAAACAACGACGCAAAGGTTATGGGGGAAGCGGTACAGGTTTACCGGGACAATTGCGGCGCCTCCCGGAGCAGACCGGACCAAGTGATGCTGGCGTTGCCCGTGATCGTCGCCGATACTGACGGGGAAGCCAGGGAATTGGCCGCCGACGTAAAGATGGTCAGGATAACGCTGGAAAGCGGCAGGACCTTTACCGTAGGGTCGGTGGAATCGGCGTATGAATTCGGGCGTCAGGTTGGGGAAGAGGTAACGATTGAGGAGTCGCAGGGCGACGTGATTCACGGGTCTTTATCCACCGTGGCGTCCAGGCTCGCCTGCTTGCAAGAACGGCACAGGGTCGACGAGTTTATCGTCGTGACTGCGCTTAAACGCTTTGACCAACGGTTGCGTTCCTACGAGTTGTTGAGCCGGTTGATTTCCGGCTAAATCAGCCGGGTTGTTGCCGAGGGCGGGGCGGAAGCAGGCGGTTGGAACGATTGCAGCCCGGACAGAGGATAAACGCTGATGAATAATGACCGGAAGATGAGGTTGGGGGTGTTTCTCGCCGGCACCGGCAGCAACATGGCGTCCTGGAGGCACCCCGAAGCGATTGCCGACGGCGCGATTAACCTGGAATACTACCGAGAGTTGACCCGAAAGGCCGAGGCCGCCAAGCTGGACTTCGTGTTTTTCGGCGACGGTCTTTACATCAGCGAAAAGTCCCACCCCAACTTTCTTAACCGCTTTGAGCCGTTGACCTTGCTGGCGACCCTGGCAGCGCACACCAACCGCATCGGGTTGGCGGCAACTCTGTCCACCACGTACAGCGACCCGTACACCGTTGCCCGGCAGTTCGCTTCCATTGATCATATCAGCGGCGGGAGGGCTGGCTGGAACATCGTCACCTCCCCGCTCGAAGGCTCGGCTCTAAACTATAGCCGCCCGGAACACCCTCAACACGACCTTCGCTACCGCATCGCCGACGAGTTCGTGGAAGTAGCCAAGGGATTGTGGGATTCCTGGGAAGAGGAAGCATTCGTCAGGAACAAGGAGACCGGGCAATTCATTGACGCCTCCAAGATGCACCGGCTGGGCTATGAGGGAGAGTTTTTCTCCGTCCAGGGCCCTTTGAACATCTCCCGGTCCAGGCAGGGGCGGCCAGTGCTGATTCAGGCGGGTTCATCCGAGGCGGGCAAGGACTTTGCATCCAGGCACGCCGATGTCATCTTTACCGGCCAGCCGAGCCTGGAAGCCGCACGGCAGTTTTACAACGACGTTAAAGGCCGGGCGGAGCGGCACGGCAGAAACCCGGATGAAGTGCTGATCCTCCCCGGCTGCGCTCCTGTGGTGGGGTCAACGGAAGCTGAGGCGGAAGGAAAATACCTTGAAATAGCAAGCCTCGTTGATATTCAAGACGCTTTGAATTACCTGGGCCGCTACTTCAACGACATGGACTTTTCCAAGTACGAATTGGACGAACCTTTTCCCGAGTTGGGGGACTTCGCCCGCAACGGATGGGAAAGCGCCACTGACCGGTTAAAACAGGTGGCCCGCGAAGAATGTCTGACGCTGCGCCAGATGGCCCTGCGGACGACGACGCACCGGGGCGTTTTCACCGGAACCCCGTCGCAGGTGGCGGACACGATGCAGGAGTGGTTCGAGGCCGGAGCGGTGGACGGGTTTATGATAAATGCTGACGTGCTGCCGTTGGGGTTGAACGATTTTGTTGACACGGTTTTGCCGGTTCTGAAAGACCGGGGCCTTTTCCGCACTGAGTACGAATATGAGACGTTGCATGAGAACCTCGGTCTGCCCATCCCTGCGAGCCGTTACGCGCCGGTGGGGCAAGAGGCTATAACCGGGTCCAAGACCGAGTGACTTCCGACGTAGCGTAGCTCTTGCCAGGGCAGGACGAGTTCTTGGTCAGGGGACCGCTTTACTCAATCGGAGTTGGAACTGTGCGATCTGATCTGGGTACTTGATTTACCGACGCGGCCAGTTGACGCCGATTAAGGGCGTTGCTACACTCCAACTTAATCAAGCTGGTGCGGGCAGTTGTCAGCAAGCCCGGTTGGGTAAAAAGCCCCGTGGAACTCCGCAGCATGAGGAGATACTCGAATGGATTTTGGTATTTTCCTGGATTTTTCCGCAAGACAGGCAGCCAACCAGTCGGCGGCGTTTCGCGAGGCGTTTGAGTTGGTGGATTTGGCCGAGGAAACCGGCTTGGATACGGTTTGGCTTGGGGAGACCCACTTTAACGCGAACCGCCCTATTTCGGCGCCCATTGTGGTGGCGGGCTCCATTGCATCCCGCACCAAACGCCTGCGGGTGGGCATGGCCGTCCAGGTTCTGCCCCTCATCAACCCCTTGCGGATTGCGGAAGAAGCGGCCACGGTGGACCACATAAGCCAGGGCCGGTTCGAATTCGGCGTTGGCCGCAGCGGGAATGAACGGGCATACTACGCCATGGGAATCCCCTACGAAGAAAGCCGTGAGCGGTTTCAAGAGGCGCTTGACATCATCCTGGAAGCCTGGAAGGGCGAACCCTTCTCCTACGAAGGAAAGTACAACCATATTACCGAGGCGCACGTGTCCCCCATGCCGTTCCAGCAGCCCCATCCCAAAGTCAGGCTGGCTTCCACCACGGAAGACAGCTTTGCCCGGGTTGGCCGGTTGGGTTTTCCGATTTTCCTGTCCATGAGGGGAATGGATGTCAACGACCTCGAAACCAACCTGAAAGATTATCGCAAGTCGTGGAACGAAGCGGGTCATTCCGGCGTGGCGGGCGACATATCGGTCCGAGTACCCATGTACTTGGCGCCCAACGAAGCCGATGCGGTGGAAGAACCCCGCGAGTCGTTGGAAGCGTTCTTCGCCAGGATGCGTGCCCGTTACGAGCAAGGCCGCGATGATGAGGGCACGGGAGCGATAGGACCGGAAAGGGCGGCCGTGCTCAAGGCCCGGGCGGAGCGGTTGTCCCTAATGAGCTACGAGGAAATACTGGACACCAAGGTGATTTGCGGAACACCGGAAGGGGTGGTGGACCGCCTGAGCCAATACCAGGAAACTCTGGGCATTACCGGCTTTACCGCGGAACTCAATCCGGGCGGGTTGCTGCCGCCCGAGGCGGTGAAGCGCAGCCTGCGTCTGTTGACCCAAGAGGTGATGCCAGCTTTCAGGTAGGCATTGGCCCGAAGAGTACGTCGCCAACTAATCGTATGCCCCGCGCCAACATTGAGGAGGAAAGCCCATGGTACAAGAACAAGCCGCGGTACTCAGTCCCCAAGCGTTGCTTGACGAGTTCAAGAAAAACGGCGTAACCCACATTGTGACAATCCCGGACAGCGAGACCAACTATCTCTACGAGTTGATGGAGGAGCAGTCCTGGTTGGAGCTGATTCCTTCCGCCCGGGAAGGCGAGACCTTTGCCATCGCGCTGGGGTTGATTATCGGAGGCAAGAAGCCGGTATGCCTTATTCAGAACACCGGGATGCTGGAATCTGGGGACTCCATTCGCGGGATGGCCATTGACTCCGGGTTTCCGATGGTCTTTGTGGTGGGATACCGGGGCTGGACCCGCCACGGACCAATTACCGACTCCGTCGCGCGGTACACAGAGCCTTTCTTGAACGCAATGCGGATCAACTACTACCTGGTTGAACAAGATGTTGACAGCTCGAGGATCTCGATGGCGTTCGAGGAAGCCCAAAAGTCGCAGCGGCCGGTGGCGGTGTTGGTCGGCGACGAATACCACGGATTTAACCGTTAGGTAGAATCGATGTCCCGCTGGACGCCGTGAAGCGTGGCATCACGCCGTCCCGTACCCGCCGCGCAGAAAACGCCGGCGGCAACCTTAGTGAAACGGAGCAGACTAATGATTGAACCCACCGAAGTGTTCCGGCTGTTTCAGGAACACCGCGACAAAGCCATCGTTATCCCGACCGGCACTTCCGGCCGGTTTTGGGCAGACTTTACCACCAACGAGAAGCGGGACCTGAACATAGGCGGGGCAATGGGCCAAACGACCTCGGCGGCCCTGGGTCTGGCCCTGTCGTTGCCGGAAGAAAAGGTGGTCCTTTTCGATTCCGAGGGCGCGCTGACGATGAACATGGGCATCCTGGCGACCATCGCCGGCAAGAAGCCAGAGAACTTCGTGCATATTCTGATGGACAATGAGTGCTACGCCACCACCGGCGGACAACCAGTCCCCAACGCTCAGGAAATCAACTACGCCGGTATGGCCAAGGAAGCCGGTTATCTTTCAGCCTACAACTACGACAACCTGGAAGACCTGGCTACCAACATCGGTGCGATTATGAACGAGGCAGGACCGGTGTTCGTTGCAATTAAGGTGGTTCCCAAGGTGGAGAACGAGCCCATCGGTATGAGGGAGCGCCGGACAACGCGCAGCCGGGCCCAAACGATTAGCGACTTGCAGGCCGAATTGGGGATTACAGTAGCGGCCTAACCGTCCAGGCAGGAGGGGATATGAAACTGGCACGTTTCCAAGTTGATGGGTGGGAAAGCTACGGGTTGGTTGAAGACGA
>CBDCMJ010000004.1:0-19314 GCA_965218875.1 Dehalococcoidia bacterium | reverse complement strand
GATTGTATAATAGGGGCTGCATTTGCCCATTGACGGGAGATATTCACTTGGCGCTTGACTGGCGACTACCTGAACTGGAGACGACGGGCACATCGGCGGCGGAAGCCGCCGCGACAGCCGCGCTTGAGGCCGTCTTCGCCCGCTGCGTATTCGCACAAATGTTCACCCCCCCTGTCAGGGGTAGGTAAAGCATGAATTGGCGTGAAAATGACCTCAAAAGCACCACCGGACCGTTATTCAGGCGAAAGCGGACATCCACATGATGGAGATGGAAGCCCCCATTTTCGTAGCTGGCAAGACTGGCAAAGCGGTCCGGAAGGGTTTGATGCAGCTCTCACTACTCACTCCTCTTCGCTCACTCTGAAATGATACATACCCCTGTCAGCCCCCCCCCCGATTTTCGTCGCCAGCCCGTAACCGGGCCTCTCTCTTTCGCTTCAAACCCTCTCGCCTCCGCCGCGTCGCCGCACGCCCGGAGCACACGCCGCTTTCGGACGGCGCACCCAACGCCCCTGGAGAACGGGCAAGTCCCTTGCCGACCGACTTCGCCCGTCCGCCGTCTCTCATACCAACCGTCGACGCCGTCGACGGTCCATTAGCTGAGCGCCCGTGCGTACCCACCTTGCGTATCGACGTAGGCTCACGCCAGCCACCCCGTTGGACGGAGGTCCGGCGACGGCTTTGCGCAACACACCAGGAGGATAAACGATGACTCTCACAGCTAGACCCGGACTCGCCTTCCTGTTCGTCTTACTGGCCGTGCTGGCCCTGTTCCTGGCCCTGTCCCTCTCCGGCACACCGGCCCAGGCCCAGGACGGCTCCGAGGATGAGCCGAGTGAGCTAAGCTACCTTACCGTCGTGGTGACAGAGGACGACTCAGACCCCGACAACGTTTTTACCACCTTCACCATCACCTGGAACGACGCTGAAGACTGCTCTGCCAGCTACAACGCCTATCTTGATGGCGTTGTGGGAGACCCAATTCATCTGGGCTCCGCAGCCTCGGAAGGCGAGCAGATAGCTGCTTCACTCACAAACGTCAGCGCCGAATCTATGGGCTTCGATGCGAAGCTGTACTGTGGAACGATTGGTTCGGGCCGGTTGGTAGATAGCCTCTGGATTCCGGAGTACAGCCGCAGCTTTAACACTGTACCGATATCAAGAGCCTACCTGCCCAAGCCGGGCACCTATTCGACGGAGCCGGGACTGACTGTACTAACCGTGAGCTCCGGCACGCTCACCCCTGCCTTTCACAGCCAGACCCTGAATTACACCGTCCCGGACGTGGCCAACGCCGACGGACGGATCACTCTAACCACCACCACGAAGGCCGACTACTACACCGTCGCATTCATACCGGGCAGCCTCTATTTTTATATCTCCTCCTGCTCCCACGGGGGCCAGCAGACCAGTCTGAGTTACCAAGATGACACAGGCAACCCGCTCTACCCCCTGACCGACGCGGATGCCAACACGCCCGGTTTCCAGATGGATCTGGATGAGGGTGAGAACGTTTTTGTGATCCATGTATGGCCGAACTGCGAAAACGGTCATGTCTACAAGCTCACGGTCACCCGCGCCACGAACGCTCCGGCCACGGGCGCGCCCATCATCAGCGGAACGGCCCGAGTGGGCGAGACGTTGAGGGCGGACATCTTCGGCATAGCCGATGTGGACGGGATGAGCGGGGCGGTGTTCAGCTATCAGTGGCTCGCCAACGAAGTGAACATCGACACCGACATCGCGGGCGCAACGGACCCCACCTACACCCTGGTGGCCGACGACGTTGGCAAGGCCATTAGGGTGCGGGTGTCCTTCATGGACGGGGCCAGCAATGTAGAGACGCTGACCAGCGAGGCCACCGCTACCGTAGTCACGCCGCTGACGGCCGAGTTCCAGGACGCGCCGGACAAACACTTGGGAACGGGCGTTTTCACCTTCTACATCGCCTTCAGCGAGCCCATCTCCATCGGCTACGTCACATTGCGGGACGACTCCCTGGAAGTTACCAACGGCTCGGCCACCAAGGCCAAGCGGGTGGATGGTCAGAGCGACCGGTGGGAGATAACGGTCGAGCCGGACTCAGACGCCGACGTGACCGTCGTCCTGCCGGTCACCGGGGACTGCACGGCCCAAGATGCCGTTTGCACCAGGGACGGCACGAAACTCTCCAACCGGTCTGAGCTGACCGTTCCGGGTCCGGCTGCTGCCAACTCTCCCGCCACGGGGGCGCCCAGCATCAGCGGAACGGCGCAGGTGGGCGAGACGCTGACTGTGGACACGTCTGGGATTGACGACGCCGACGGGATGAGCGGTGCGGTGTTCAGCTACCAGTGGCTTGCGAATGATGCGGAGATCACGGGCGCAACGGGCGACACCTACACCCTGGTCGAAGCCGACTTTGACAAGGCCGTCAAGGTGCGGGTGATCTTCAACGACGACGACGATAACGAGGAGACGCTGACCAGCGCGGCGACGGCGGCGGTTGCAGCCGAAACAGCGGTGCCCGATGCTCCGCAGAGCCTGAACGTCTCCCCGGACGACACCGGCACGCTGGACGTGTCCTGGGAAGCCCCAGCCAGCGACGGCGGCTCGGCCATTACCGACTACCGGGTCCAATGGAAGGAGACCGCCGGTAACTGGGACGCTCCGGCAGACGTCTCCGAGGAAACGGCCACCGGGACGACTCACACCATCACCGGGCTGACCGACGGCGTGGAGTACACGGTCAGGATCATCGCCGTCAACGACGTGGGCGACGGCCCGCCCTCGGGCGAGGCAACCGGAACGCCGCGCGAAGCCACCGCGCCGGTCCTGACCAAGGCGACAGTAAAGAGCGTACATCTGGGAACGCAGCCGGAGGCGGCCGAGGCTAACTCCGGAGACGAGCCGGTCCTGGTAGGCTCCGTAACCGTCGTGGTGACGCAGGACAACTCAGACCCCGACAACGTGATCACCAGCTTCGCGGTCACCTGGCGGGACTATAAAGACTGTGCCTCCGAGTACAACGCCTACTTCGCCACCCACCTTTATGGGGTTCCTGTGATCGGAGGAGGAACCTACCTAGAGGGATTCCAAATTCATCTGGGATCAGCGGCCTCGGCTGATTCCGAGATAGCCAAGTCACTGTCCAACGTACAAGACACTTCCCCAGGGTTTGGATTCGAAGTGAAGGTGTACTGTGGGACCTTTGAATCTGAATCGGGCCGGGGTGTCTCCTTTGTCTATGTCCCCCAGGGCATCCTGCACCGACCCCAGCCTGGCACCCACTCGTCAGAGCCGGGGCTGACTGCCCTGACTGTCAACCCGGGGACTCTCTCGCCCGAGTTCCACAACCACACCGTCGAGTACACCGTGGGGGACGTTCCCAACGCCAACGATAAGATAACCGTCACCACCACCGTGAAGACGGGACTTACCGTCGGGATCATCCCGTGGGATGCCCGCCCCATCTTTTGGCTATGCTCGCCCGGCGCAGGGGGTTGGAGCTGGAGTTGCAGCGAGCCCTACGAAGACGAAGACATTCTGCCCGACGCCGACGTCGACGCGCCCGGGTACCAACTGGCCTTGGAAGAGGGTGATAACCATTTCGCGGTCTTTGTGTGGAATGCCGACGAGGACGCCCGACTTGAGTTCACAACCTACATCCTCACGGTCACCCGCGCCGCGATGACGCCCTTGCAGACCCGTTCAAAGGAATCTTCCCGCGATACAGGGGTGCTCAACAGAGGCAGCCGATATTTGTCCCTGGACGTTGGCACTGCGGAAGAAACGGCTTCGCCGGACTTGACACTTATCGTGGCCGGCACGTTCCTGACTCTGACCTACGACGAGGCACTGGACGAGGATTCAGTCCCGGCAACAGGTGCCTTCACGGTGGCCGTAAGCGGCACCGCCGCCGAAGTAAGCCATGTTTCCGTATCAGGCGGTGCGGTCACGCTGATGCTGGCCTCAGCGGTGACGGCGGAGGAAACGGTAACGGTGAGCTACACCGTGCCGACGGATGCCGCCGCTCCCCGAATCCAGGACGAGGCGGGCAATCCTGCCGCGTCCTTCAGCGACCAGGCAGTGGTGAACAATACTCCCCCACCGCCCAACACTCCGGCCACGGGCGCGCCCACCATCGGCGGCACCGCCCATGTGGGAGAGACGCTCACGGTTGACACCACGGCCATCAGTGACGCCGACGGGCTGGACAACGCCACCTTCTCCTACCAGTGGATTGCCGGAACCACCGACATCTCCGGGGCAACGGGGTCCACCTACACGCTGGTTGCCGACGACGCTGGCCTGACCATCCAGGTGAAGGTGTCGTTCTTTGACGACAAGAACAACCAGGAAACGCTGACCAGCGCGGCGACGGCTGTGGTGGCAGCCGCTGCCCCGGCCCCGGGTCCGATCACTGGATTCACCGTGGTGGACGCCTCCGACCAGTCGGTCGAAGGCGCCCTGGCTGACGGCGGCACCCTGGCTCTCGACGACCCGGACGGCGGCAGCTTCGGCATCCGGGCCGACCTGGAGTCCGGCGCGACCATCGGCAGCATGAGTCTGGAACTCACCGGAGCAAAGACCCATGCCCAGACGGAAAACATCACGCCGTACTCGCTGTACGGTGACAGTGGCGGCAACCTGAGCGGCGAGTCGCTGCCCGTTGGCGAGTACACGCTGACGGCGACCGCCTACTCCGAGGCGCGCCTGGGTGGGGACCTCCTGGGAACCCTGAAGGTTTCGTTCAGCGTGACCGGACCCGCAACAAAGCAGACCAACACTCCAGCCACCGGAGCACCCACCATCAGCGGAACGGCGCAGGTGGGCGAGACGCTGACTGTGGACACGTCGGGCATTGACGACGCCGACGGCATCGGCAACGCCACCTTCTCCTACCAGTGGATTGCCGGAACCACCGACATCTCCGGGGCAACGGGGTCCAGCTACGCGCCGTTAGTGGCCGACCTGGGCAAGACTATCAAGGTCCGGGTCAGCTTCGACGACTACCAAAACAACTTCGAATCCCTGACCAGCGCGGCGACGGCAGCGGTTGCGGCGAAGCCCAACAGTCCCGCCACCGGCCTTCCCACCATCAGCGGAACGGCCCGAGTGGGCGAGACGTTGAGGGCGGACATCTTCGGCATAGCCGATGTGGACGGGATGAGCGGGGCGGTGTTCAGCTATCAGTGGCTCGCCAACGAAGTGAACATCGACACCGACATCGCGGGCGCAACGGACCCCACCTACACCCTGGTGGCCGACGACGTTGGCAAGGCCATTAGGGTGCGGGTGTCCTTCATGGACGGGGCCAGCAATGTAGAGACGCTGACCAGCGAGGCCACCGCTACCGTAGTCACGCCGCTGACGGCCGAGTTCCAGGACGCGCCGGACAAACACTTGGGAACGGGCGTTTTCACCTTCTACATCGCCTTCAGCGAGCCCATCTCCATCGGCTACGTCACATTGCGGGACGACTCCCTGGAAGTTACCAACGGCTCGGCCACCAAGGCCAAGCGGGTGGATGGTCAGAGCGACCGGTGGGAGATAACGGTCGAGCCGGACTCAGACGCCGACGTGACCGTCGTCCTGCCGGTCACCGGGGACTGCACGGCCCAAGATGCCGTTTGCACCAGGGACGGCACGAAACTCTCCAACCGGTCTGAGCTGACCGTTCCGGGTCCGGCTGCTGCCAACTCTCCCGCCACGGGGGCGCCCAGCATCAGCGGAACGGCGCAGGTGGGCGAGACGCTGACTGTGGACACGTCTGGGATTGACGACGCCGACGGGATGAGCGGTGCGGTGTTCAGCTACCAGTGGCTTGCGAATGATGCGGAGATCACGGGCGCAACGGGCGACACCTACACCCTGGTCGAAGCCGACTTTGACAAGGCCGTCAAGGTGCGGGTGATCTTCAACGACGACGACGATAACGAGGAGACGCTGACCAGCGCGGCGACGGCGGCGGTTGCAGCCGAAACAGCGGTGCCCGATGCTCCGCAGAGCCTGAACGTCTCCCCGGACGACACCGGCACGCTGGACGTGTCCTGGGAAGCCCCAGCCAGCGACGGCGGCTCGGCCATCACCGGCTACAAGATGCAGTGGAAGTCAGGCTCCGAGGACTACGACGGAAGCGCCGGTTCAACCCGGCAGGCGGAGATCACCGACCCGGCAAGCCGGACCCACACCATCACCGGACTGACCGACGGCGTGGAGTACGCGGTCAGGGTCATCGCCGTCAACGACATCGGCGACGGCCCGCCGTCGGACGAGGCGACGGGAACGCCCAGGGAGACCACCCCGCCGGAGCTTTCGACCGCTACGGTGGATGGGCCGACACTAACCCTGACCTACGACGAGGACCTGGACGAGAACTCAGAACCTTCGTCAGACGCCTTCTCGGTAACCGTCGGCGGCACGGGCCGGGCGGTTGACGGGGTGTCGGTGTCCGGCAGTTCGGTGATACTGACTCTGGGGTCGGCAGTGGCGTCCGGGGCGACGGTGACGGTGAGCTACGCTGCGCCAGCAAACACCGCCGCTCCCCGAATCCAGGACGAGGCGGGCAATCCTGCCGCGTCCTTCAGCGACCAGGACGTGGAGAACAACACTCCCCCGCCGGCCAACACTCCGGCCACAGGAGCGCCGACCATCAGCGGAACGGTCCGGGTGGGCGAGACCCTGACGGCATCCATCTCAGATATTGACGACGCCGACGGGCTGGACGACGTAGGTTACAGCTACCAGTGGCTGGCGAACGGCGCGGACATCGCGGGCGCAACCAGTTCCAGCTACACGCTGGTGGAAGCCGACAATGGCAAGACCATCCAGGTGAAGGTGTCCTTCAGAGACGACAGGAACCACCAGGAATCCCTGACCAGCGCGGCTACGGCGGCGGTGGAGCCGAGGCCCAACTCTCCCGCCACGGGAGCGCCCAGCATCAGCGGGACGGCCCAGGTGGGCGAGACCCTGACGGCATCCATCTCAGATATTGACGACGCCGACGGGCTGGACAACGTAGGTTACAGCTACCAGTGGCTGGCGAACGGCGCGGACATCGCGGGCGCAACCAGTTCCAGCTACACGCTGGTGGAAGCCGACAATGGCAAGACCATCCAGGTGAAGGTGTCCTTCAGAGACGACAGGAACCACCAGGAATCCCTGACCAGCGCGGCTACGGCGGCGGTGGAGCCGAGGCCCAACTCTCCCGCCACGGGAGCGCCCACCATCAGCGGAACGGCCCAGGTGGGCGAGACCCTGACGGCATCCATCTCAGATATTGACGACGCCGACGGGCTGGACAACGTAGGTTACAGCTACCAGTGGCTGGCGAACGGCGCGGACATCGCGGGCGCAACCAGTTCCAGCTACACGCTGGTGGAAGCCGACAATGGCAAGACCATCCAGGTGAAGGTGTCCTTCAGAGACGACAGGAACCACCAGGAATCCCTGACCAGCGCGGCTACGGCGGCGGTGACGGCGGCGGCGGATGAGTCCGCCGTGTGGTCGGCGACGCTTACCGTGGGCAGTTCCGGCAGTTTCCACGGCTACTGGAATGACTTGATGGGATCACTCGCGCCCGATGGGTTCAACATCGACGGCAGCGACTACACCGTCACGTCATTGAGCAGATATGGCGACCTGATGTTCGCCTTCGTGCTGGACCAGGCCCTTCCGGGCGACTTCACGTTGCAGGTGGGCGACACCACCCTCAGGTCGGAGGAGGCCGACGTCACCACGTCCTCCTCCTCCTACAGCTACCAATGGCAGAACAAGATACCGGCCCTGTCGGATGGGGACATTGTGGAGGTCAGCCTCACCCTGGCCGAGTGACCTGCCCCCTTGCTCGGAATTGCGGACAACCAAAGAGAGCCTCACAAATGGATACGTCCGGGTGGGGGCCGCCGCCTCGCCCGGACCGGGACTCTCTTGGGCATGGGGGAGCGGACGGAAAGCGGCGGGAGCGCAAGCGCTGTTCCGTCCTCTGCGCGGTTGCCACACGGCCCGGAGGCTCCCGTAGGAGGACGCCCGGCGTACACCTTTGAAGGACCGGCTCGATGCCGAGACAACGCATACACCACACCAGAGAGACCTACGGCTTCCCCGACGACTTCCCGGAGCGGCTGAAGCGGTTCCAGGAGGAGTCGGGCCTGCCGTGGGCGGAGATAAACCGCCGTCTCGACACCGAGTGCGGGTGGTAGCGGTGAACGACGTGGGGAACAGCGACCGGTCGAATCTGGCCTACGGCACGCCGGGGGAGGGCTCAGGCTCATACGGTGTGCTGGAGTAGGGGCCGGGCGGCCCGGCCTTGAGCGGGCCGGAACCTGCCGCCCGGCGGTGTCCGTGGCTGTCCGGCAGGGTTTCGGGCAACAAAAAACCAGGACACGGAGGCGGCGGGGTCCGCCCCACCCCGGCGGAGACGCTGATTCCCACCCAATGAATCCGGCGGAACTTGCCGTGAGAGGAAACAGGCGAGATGAAGCGCAGACGCACTGCGCCGAAGGTGAAGCTCATCCGCGCCGCCGTGTGGGAGTTGCTGGACGAACTGGGCATCTCACAGAACGAACTGGCCCGGTTGTGCGGACTTTCCTCGGGATACTTCTCCCAACTGATGAACGGAATAAAATCTCCGTCGCCCAAGGTGCGGCGGAAGTTGCAGCAGGTGCTGGGCGTGACCGACTTCGATAGGCTGTTCATCATCGAGTGGCCAGACGAGGACGGGCCGACCAGTAACGGTCCGTGCACCGAGACTCCCTTGCCCTGAAACGCACAAAAGGCAGCACATATCCGGTGAGCCAGGGAAACCATCGTGTGGCAGGCGACGGTTGTCCCTCTGGTGCCGCATTGACCAAACGTCCCGCGCCAAAAAGTTCCCTTTCCCGCTCCTGCCCGGCGGTCAACGCCCGCTCGGAAAAGGACAGGGACGAGGGCTTCGGCCTGCCGTTGCGTCCCCTGGGCTGCGCCGGTTCCTCTGCCAGAAACTCGGCCCAGTAGAACAGGAACCTCTGCCCCCGGCAGGTTCGTCGCGGTTGCCATTACCCCCACGAATACAAAAAACGCCGACACAAGCGGTCGCCCCGGAAGGCAGGTGGCCGACGCCATTGCGTACGGCCACCTGCCAAGTCAATCCCAACCGGCCATTGCAAGACAAGGTCCGGCCCTCAGAACAGCCTCAGCGTCTCGGGCTGCTGCTGGTCCGCCTCTCCCTCGGCGGTTGGAGTTGGCGCCGCCCCCTGCTCACGCCGGGTCCGGCGTCGGGCCGGGGGAGCGGGTCTCTCGTGGGCCGGGTACCTGGGTTCGTCCTCCCACCTGGCCCTCGCCCTTTCGATCACCGCCGGGACCTCCTGGGCCAGCCCGGCCAGATCCAGGTCATCGAAGGACTCGATGTGCGGGTCCGCCGAGGGCTGTTGCACTCCGATGGTGGCCCGGTCTCCCCTGATGGACACGACGACCTTCAGCTCCTCGGTGGTTTCCGTTTCGCCCTGAGCGGGCTGCACTCCACCGCCGTCGGCAAGGTCCAGTTCCTCAGCGGTCTCACCGTCGGCATCCTGCTCTTCGTCGACGTCGACGGGCGCATCGTCCGCCGCGTCTCCGGTGGGAAGCTCCCCGCCAACATCGGCAGGGGTATCATCGGTCGCATGGCCGAAGAGGAACTCCTCGGCGCCCACCACGTCCGAGGGGTGGATTTCCGTGCCGCTTTCGTCAGTCATGGTTTCTCCTATATCCGTTTCCTGGTTGGGCGGCGAGTCCTTATGGGACCCGTTTTTGATCTCGCCCAGGGTCTTGGGTTCCCAATAGAGGTCGCGCTCCACGGCGGGAACGCCACCGAAGACGGTGGTCTCGGCCAACTCCGACAGGTCAAAGTAGCCCAGCTCACGCTCGAACCCCTCCACCAGGCCGAAGCACTGCGCGGCTTCCGGGTCCAACTCGGTGATGTACCACGTCCAGTTGCTATACGGGCTGAAGAGCTTGGCGTGGGCGAGGATGTCGTCACAGTCGGCGACGTTGGAGTTGGCGCCGAGGGCGGGGATGGTCTCCGCCAGCTTCTGGGTCATCAGTTGGTGTCCCCGCCGCCCACTGTGGTTGTCCTGCCACATGGTCGCGGCGGTTTCCTTTTGGTCAGTCATGGTTGCTCAACTCCTTAATCGTTCTTCGGGTGTTCTTGCTTGCGCCGTTCATCCGGCGGTGGCCCGCCCCACCAGCCGCGCCACCGCCTCAGGCGTGACGTAGGAGGGGGCGACGGTCCCCAGGTCCATGTCCAGGTAGAGGGCCAGGAAGGGGCAAGTTCCGGCCACCATGCGGCGGACCACCTGCAACACGAGGGACGCCATCATCTGGTTGATGGTGGGGTCCTGGTCGGTGAGGTCCAGGGCCGCCGCGCAGTCCACGTCGGGCGGCCTGGTTGAAACCGCCGTCAGCAGGTCGGGGCGTTGCAACGTGGGCGCCGGGGCCAGGTGGCAGGTGTCGCCGGTGAAGGGAGGTTCCTCCAGGACCACCGGCTCGGCGACGTTGCCAACCAGCACCTGTCCCCAATTGGTGTCGTTGCCGGCGTCGATGAGCCAGCGGCAGGGGTCTCCCGGCAGGCACTCGGCCATGGCCCGCCGGGCGGCGGCGTTGTCGGCGCAGCCGATGATCAGACCGTCGTGGGAGGAGAGGCCGAGGTAGCGGCTCCCCTGGGGCCGGCATTCCTCTCGGAAGGGATAGACCGAGTAGCCCACGGGCCGGTTGTAGGCTTGGGCCAGCCGGTCGGCCAGGGCCTTGCTTTTGAACTCGCCCACGTCGCCAGGATAGAAATTCTGGCGCAGCAGGTTGTGGGGTTCCACCCGGTCGTGGTCCACCAGGACGATGGTGGCGTCGCGGCCTTGGAAGAGGCGGCATAGACCCTCGGCCACGAAGCCGCCGGTGCCGCCGGTGCCCACCACGGTAATCCAGGGGTTGTCCAGCAGGAACTGGTTGTCCAGGTAGTAGGGCATGGTCGTTTACCTCCTTCTACATAGGTAGCTTGATGTTGGTTCGGTCCCTTCGCCCGCCAGCCGCAGTCCCGTCGGGAGCGGGCCGTCGAAGACCTGCGCCCATTCCAGCGTGGCGAAGTGGCCGTAGATGCCCACCCGCAGGGTAAATTCCGGCAAGGGGTCATGGAGGCGTCCCACGACGCCGTAGATTCGGAAGCCCTGCTCGTCCCTATCGTCGGTGGCGGAGAAGAAGGCGCGGTGGCTGCCGTGAGAGTGGAATTCTGCCACCGCTCCGGCGGTCGGCTGGTAGGAGAGGGATAAACCGGTCCCCGCCTGCGGGGGCATCACCAGCCGGTAGGCATCGCCGTCCCAACCCACGGCGAAGAACCGCTCGGTGTCCGGCGTTTCCAGGAACCAGCGCAGTCCCGCGTCGAACAGCCCTGCCGGGATGGGGCCGTGGGCCAGCGCCAGCTTCTCGGATACGGGAGCAAGCCCCCGCACGTCGGCGGGAGCCACCAGTATTCGCGCCGTCAGGTGGGCGCTTTCGGACTGGACGTAGAGGCCGCCCGATCCGACAACATAGTCAAAGCCAATTCCCTGAGAACCCGCCAGGCCATCTGGCTGGTTCACCAGGTAGCCCACCGGCGTCATGCCCGCGCCAGGGTCAGTAGCCCCGTCTTCCTTCCGAGACCGCCATGGCGTGGGCCACGGTGCATTGGGGAACCAGGTCATCAACCGGGTACTCAGCCTTTCCATCTATCTCCTCCCACAGGGCTTGCAGGTTGTCGGGGTGCTGCTTCGACCGGCCCTGGCTGTCTCCGGTAAGGGAGAAGAAGGACTGGAAGAAGGATTCTGGTATCCGGCCCACCTCCTCGGGGAAGCGGTGGCTGCCCGGGCAGACCCGCCCGTCCCTAAAGACGTTGAAGGCCGGGGCCCGGTAGAGCTGCTGCTCGGGGCCGGTGGGCCGTTCCAGGGCGGCGTAGACCCAGGGCGCCCGGCCCGGCGAGCAGACGAAGACCAGCCCGGGCATGGGCAGCCGGAGCCGGGCGGGAGGTTGGAACGCCTCCCGTTGCAAGGCCGCCGCCCACACCTGCGGGGGCCGCCACAGGGCCACCACCCGGCCGGTTTCGCCCTGGTTCCACCAGAGGGCGTTTTCGGGCAGCAGGCCCGAGGAGAAGCCCAGGTGCCGGCTGAACACGTTGGCGATCTCGTCCGCCGAGACGGTCCTGACCCAGGTCCGGTCGCTCTCGAAGCCCCGCAGCAGGACGGTCTCGCCGTACACCTCCAGTTGCGCCTGAAGGGTGTCCCGGGGCACATCGTCCTGGACCGGCAGGGACCACTCCGTCCGGTCCACGTCATTGGTCGTCGTCATCATCGTTTTCCTCCTGTTGTGGTTCGGGTATTCGCGACAGGATGAAGTCCAGCATTTCGGCGAAGCGGCCCGGCAGGTCCCCCTCCAGCCAGTCGGCCAGCTTCAGCACCGAGTCCATGAGCCGGTCCGCCTTGCGCCACTCTTCCGTCCCCTCCTGGATGATTTCCTCCTCCCAGGGATCGGAGAAACCGTCGTAGTCGCCATCGTCATAACAATGGTCGAGAAAGAAGTTGCCGGTCTCGGCCCGCACCCAGGCGGCGGCCTGGGCCGCCCCCTGGTAGTCGGTTTCCTGCACCGCTTCGTTGAGAACGTCCAGGGGTATCCCGCCCGAAGGAATGCGGAGCAGGGTTTCCTGTGGGATGTGTTGGGCGGCGGACTCCAGCCAGGCCGTGCGCAGCCCCCCAGATTCGTCGTAGTAGGCGTCGGGGGGTTCGGCCAGCAGCGCCAGGGCCGAGAGGCCCTCCCGGTAGCCGTCCCACAGCTCGTGGAGGCCGTCGTAGCCGAAGCCCATCAGCTGGAAGGGGATGCCCCGGCGCAGCCAGGTGAAGGGCGGGTCCTCGCCTTCGTCAACGAAGAACTCCAGGTAGGGGGCGTAGAGGGGGAAGTGGCGTTCCTGGAAGAGCCGGGCGAAGCATTCCAGCCGCTCCCCCACGTCCGGGACCGCCAGCATCGTTTCCGCCTCATCGGGAAAGAGGCGGCGCGCCAGTCCGGCGAACCAGGCGTAGTCCTCGGCGTAGCCCAGCCGGACGATCAGCTCTTGCAGCGACGGCGGACGCCGCAGGAGCGTTTCGGCCAGGTTGCTCAGTACCGGCGGGGCCGCAGTTGCCACCGCAATGCCTCCAGCAGCCGCTTGGTGGCGGCGGCGTAGTCCTGGGCCTGGGCGCAGGCCAGCTCCACCTCCGGCTGCCGGGCCGCCGCCGCGTCCAGGTTCAGGCTGCCGTCGGGTAGGGTTAGCTCCGCCGCAAGCTCGGTGATTTTCAGGTCCGCCGGCGGGGTTGCCGCCAGCAGACCGGCCAGGGTCCGGTTGTCCATTTGGTTACCTCCCCTGGCGACCGGCGGGGGTGAAGGCGCCCTTGGTGCCCACCCGCCGCTGGAACTCGAAGATGGTGTCCTCGCCCCGGGTGGTCTCCTTCACCGAGGCGTTGGCGATTTCGCCGTAGAAGTCGGCCAACGTCGCCTTCACCTGCTCGACGGTCATCTCGGGGTCCGGGTCGGGGAACTCGCGGTCGTCGTACACGAACACTCTTGCCATGACTGATCTCCTTTGTGATGGTTGTCGTTTCGCTTGCGTTGGCATGTGCAGGGAGGCCGCCGTTCCGTTTGTGGCGGCCTCCCCGTGCATCTGCGGTCTAGCGCCCCGCGCCGACCGGCTCTTTTTCCATCTCCTTTTCCAGCGCCCACTCGAACAGGGAAGCGGCGGCGGGCTGGGGTTTGCGGCTGTTGCCCTTGGACTTCACCGGTTCCTCGGCCAGGAACTCGGCCCAGGAGAACAGCGACTGCTGCCCTTCGGCGGGTGCGGGTTCGTCCCCGTATCCGGCAGGGGGCAGGCTGCGGTGGCCGTCGCCGTTGGCTCCGTTCCCGTTGGCGTTGGCGTTGGCGTCGTGGCCGTTGCCCAGGACCAGCTCCACCGTCGCCCCGATGCCGTCGTGGTGTCCGTTGCCGTTGGAATGATGTCCGTTCCTGTTGACCGAGGCGGTTTCCGGCTCGGCCTCGACGACCTTCCAATCGTCGTCCACCAGGAACTCCTCGGCGCTGGCCTCTGCGTCCCGCGCCTGGGCGAATACCGCCTCCAGCGATTCGGAATCGGTCTCCTTCTCGCCGCTGACGATCTGGCGGGCCAATGCCAGCATCAGGTCGTCGCCGTCGTCCCCGAAGGCGGCCAGCCCGTCCTCGGGCAGCTCCCCCTCCACCGCCAGGGAGCTTTGCAGCTTCTTGGCCACCAGCTTGAGAGCGTCGGCCTGGAGGGTGTTCCGGTAGGCCATGAACACCACCTTCACCGGGCGCTTCTGCCCGATGCGCCAGGAGCGACGCGACGCCTGCCTCATCGTGTACACGCTGTAATCCGTCTCGAACCAACAGAGGGTTGGAAAGTCGATCAGGTCGAGGCCGGTCTGCACCAGGCGGGGATGGCAGATGACCACGTCCACCCCCTGCTTGACCCGTTCCTCCACCCAGGACTCCCGGCGGTCCGGGGCCACTGTGTCCGCCTTCAGCACCGCCACCCTGAACCCGTGCGTAGTCAGGAACTGCTCCATCCGCTCGGTGATGTCCCGGGTGCCGGTGTGGGTGGCGTAGACCAGCACCTTCCGGCCCGCCAGCCGCTCCGCCGCCACCAGGTCCACCAGCGCCTGCTCCTTGGGGTAGAGCTTGTCCTCGGACAACGGCGGCATCTGCACCAGGACGTTGCCGGTCTGGGGGTCGAATACCGTCTCCCCGCGAGTACAGCCGTCGGGGTAGGCCAGCAGGGTTTGCAGGTACGTAGCAAGGAGCCGCTTGGAACCCTTGGCCAACGCTTCGGCCAGGGCCTGCCGCAGGGTGTCGAACACCAGGTCGTAGGCCTTGCGCTGGGAGAAGCCGGTAAAGTCCGTCTCCCGGTCCATCCCCGACAGCAGCACCTGCTCCTCGTAGGACGGCAGCCCCGAGGCCACGTCGGAGAGGCGCAGGAACACGCTGTTGCCGATCAGGTGGAAGAGGGCCGATGGAGCCAGGCCCGGCCTCTCCCGCACCGTCTTGCGGTACCCCTTGCGGCGGCTGTTGCGCCCGTCCTCGAAGGAGTCGCCGTCGTCGGAGTGGCGCACCGTCTGCTCCAGGAAGCCGTAGCGCTGTATCCAGCGGCCCTCCTCGGAGCGAGCGAACTCGGTCCGGATCTCCGGCGAGAAGCGGTAGAGCAGGTGGAAGAGCGTCGAGGAATAGCCGCCCGTTAGAGTGCCGGTAAGGGTAAGAGACTTGCCGCAGGAGTCGGCCAGCACCCCGGCGGCGATGCCCTGGGCCGAGCCGCGGCCCTTGTACTCATGGACCTCGTCTCCGATCAGCAGGTCGAAGAAGCCCTTCATCCGGTGCTTCACGTAGTCGGCCAGGGGATAACGCCGGGGACCGGAGCCGTCGGCCTGCCAGAGGGCGGAGCGGCAGAGGTCGCAGTTGCGGCGCTTGCGGGACAACTCCTCGTTGGTCAGGGGCACGCCGTCCTTGTCCACCACCTGGGCGTAGCAGCGGGGGCAGCAGGGCACCTGGAAAGGTTCCCCGGTCTGCTCGTCCCGCACCAGCCGGCCCCCGGCGGCGGCCCAGCGTTGAATCACGGCCGGCTGCCATCGGTAGGACAGCTTGGCGCGTTCCCGGGACATGATGGCGAAGAGGGGAGCCGGACCCACTGAGAGCCGCAGCCGTTCCAGGTCGGTGATGGAGGCGACGATGGCGGCCCGGGCGCCAGGCACCGTGTCCTCCACCTCCCGCTTCCATTTTCTGGTCAAATGGGGCGGACAGAGGATCAGCATGCGCCGGAACCCGGCGGCGTGGGCGGCGGCGGCGCCGATGAAGGTCTTGCCGGTACCCATCTCGCCCACCACCGTGGTGCCCCGGTGGACCTGTAGGGAGAGGGCCGTGCCCTTGATGGCGTCCTCCTGGCCGCCCATCGGGGTGCGCAGCAACCGGGGCAGCTGGTGGCCGTTCTCCGAGGGCCGGTAGAGGGGCGGGTAGGACTCCACCACCCGCCTGGCGATGGCCTCCTTGAACTGGTCGATGAATCCTGACAGGTTCATGGGTAATCTCCTTGCCTTGAGTTTTCCCTTTGGAAAAAGCGAAGCCCCGCCGGTATCACTCACTGGCGGGGCCTTCGTGTCGCGGCTGGCGTTGCAGCCGTCAGAGTAGTTGTCGTTGGGCGGGGTCAGGCGGCGATGTCGGTGATCTCCCCATCGTCCAGGTCCAGGGCCACCACGGTGGTCTTGAGCCGTTCCCGGTAGACCTCCGTGTTCTCCGTCTCTTCGGCCAGCACCAGCTCCTTGGTGGTGCGGCCCTTGACCAGGATCCGCCGGCCCTCGGCCTCCAGCACCAGGTTGTCGAGGAAACCCGCCGCCACCAGCATGGCCATGTGGCCCCGGCGGAGCGGCATCAACGGGCGGGTGCGCTGGTCCTGGGCGGGCCAGAGGGAGTCCCTGACCTCCTGGCTGGCCCACAGGCCGGTCTTCCGAGCCTCGGCCACCGCCGCCAGGGGGTCAACGGTGCGGGTGGCGAAGAGGATTTCACCGGCGGCAACCACCGGCGGGTCGTAGACCGGGTAGGGGCGGGGCGAGAACTCCTCCGGCTCCCCCTCGGCCCAGTCCCGCACCTGCTCCTCGGCGTAGGGGTCGGGGCTGGGTTCCGCCTTGCGCCGGCCCACCAGCACCACCTGGTCGAAGACCTCTCGCTCCGGGTTGGGGAAGGCCCAGCACCGGATGTCCCGGTAGTGGGAGGAAAGGTAGCGGGCGGAAACGGAGAGCCTTTGCTTGGGGACTATGAACAGCAGCAGCCCGCCGTCCGTCAGATACCTGGTGCAGTGGGTCAGGAAAGCGTGTTCAACCCGCTTGTCTTCCTGGTCCCAGTCATAGGGCGGATTGAGAAGCAGCACGCCGAAGGCGTTGTTGGCTATCGACGTGGCGAACAGGTCGCAGGCCAGGGCACGGTCCAGGACATGTGCCGCCTGCTCCGCCCGGTCCCTATGCAGCTCCACCCCGCAGGTCTCCACGGGGACGGTGCTGCGGTCGCGCAGCAGGTCGGCGAACTGGGCCAGGGCATCCCCGGCCCCGCAGCAGGGGTCCAGGATGCGCAGGGTGTCAACGCTGCGGGAGCGGCCCCTGGCCCCGTAGAGCAGCTTGGCAACTAGGTCAACCACCCGGGGCGGCGTGGGATAGAAGCCCCCTTTGGCTTGGGCAGCGAGTCTCATGTCAGTTCTCCTGTAGCTTGGAATGGGTTACTTGGAATCCGTGGGTTGCTCGGTGTCCATGTCAGGTGAGTCGCCGGAGGCGCCGCTGGACGGGGCCAACCGGCAGGGTCCGGGGTTGCAGAAGTGGCAGTTCCACCGGATGACGGCGGGGTCGGCCAGCATCTCCATGCTCAGGGCGACGAAGATCACCGCCGCGCCGCACTCGTTGCAGGTGTAGGTCTCCCCGGCGTGGATGTCCTCGTCCTGCTCCTCCACCTGGGCGAACCGCGCCCCGCAGCTGGGGCAGGGAAAGTACAGGGTCTGCTTGTCGGCCATCGTGCTACCTCCCGTCGTTGTGGTCTCCGTTCAGGTTCGTCAGTCCCACCACCTCGCCCTTGGCGAGAGTGCGCTGGAAGCAGAGCACCTGGTCGGTGTCCTTGTCCTTGGCGCAGGCGGTGCAGAAGGCGGTGAGCAGCTCGGCGCGGCTGGCGACGGTGATGCGCTTGACCAGCACCTCGGACCCGTCGTCCAGTTCGTGGCGGTAGAGCTTCTCGTTGGGGTTCCGCCAGTCCTGCTCGGCGGCGGGCCGGTAGAAATGGGGCTGGGCGGATGAGGTCAGGTGCGTCGTGTGGTCGTGCTCGCAGAAGCGGCACTTGGTGCCGTCGGGCGAGAAAAGCTGCCAGGCCTTCCAGTTGCGGGCGCGGCGGCGCTTGTTGCCCCGCTTCACCGGGTTCAGAGTCCTATCCATCGTTGTCTTCCTCCGTTTCATCGGTTTCGGGTTCCGATTCATTGAGGGTCAGCGTCCCCGCCGCCACCGCCGCCGACAGGTCGGCCTTGAGTTCATCCCCCTTGGGGTTGCAGGTGTAGGCCAGCAGCCCGGCGGACTCCAGGGGGACGATCTCGCCGGTGTCCAGCCCCCTTCGCCAGAGCCAGTCCCGCCAGGAGCGGTGCAGGGGCAGGGGGCTGCGCCGGTCCAGGAAACGGTGGTGCAGCCCCGGCGCGTCGGACTGGTCCTGGGCCAGCAGCAGGAAGTCGTCCCGCTCGAAGCTGAACTCCGCCAGTCGGGTGTAAACCAGGGCGTGCCAGCCCCGGCTGGCGGGCAGGCGGGCGATGCGGGTGGTCCAGGTGCCGACGGTGTGATGGGGGACCTGGCACTGCTGATACCCGCCGCTGAGGGCCATGCCTTCGACGCCCTTGATGATGTAGGCGGTGTCCGGGGGCTGCTTGAGCAGGGAGGCCCAGATGGCCTTGAGGGCGGTCTGCGGCCCCACCATCGACAGGAACCAGAGGCCGCCGGTGTCGGGGTCGCGGGCGAAGGCGTCGGCGGTGGCCGAGTAGCCTCCGGCGGAGATGGTGTAGAGAGCCTGCCCCGCACTCGATGCGGGGTCCTCGCCGTTGAGGACGGGTTCCGTGGGAATCATGGAGTGCCTCCTGTAGGTGTGAATGAGGAACGGGCGCAGGGAGGGGATTCCCTGCGTGGGGACCGGCGGCGAAGCGCCGGTCTCGGTGGGCCGGTGGTTAGTCGTCCATCAGCTTTCGCTCCTTGAGGCTGACCCAGCGGTCGCCGCCGATGACCACGTGGTCCAGGAGGTCGATGCCCAGCAGCTTGCCCGCCTGGACCAGTTCGCGGGTGATGGACACGTCCTCGGGGCTGGGCGTAGGGTCCGAAGAAGGGTGGTTGTGGGCGATGATGATGCTGGGGGCCGAATCGATTACAGCAGCGCGCAGCACCTCGGCGGGCCGCACCACCGACGAGTTGACGTTGCCGATGTAGACGACCCGCTGGCCCATCACCTGGTTGCGGGTGTTGAGCAGCAGCACCCTGCAGCTGCTCCTGGGCCAGAGCGCCCATCTCCGGGGCCAGCAGGGTGTGGACATCCTGGGGGCAGTTGATCTGCGGCCTGTCGGCGGGGCGCTCCGTCTGGAAAGCCACGTCGTAGCGGGCCGCCAGCTCCCCCAGCAGGGCTAGGTTGGAGCGCAGGGCTTCCAGCACCGCCTGGCCTTCCGGGGTGGCGGGAGAGGAGGGTCCGGGGATGGACAGGGGCATTTCCTCTTGCTTGGCTTGCTTCTTGCGGGGCATGGTTCACTCCTTCGGATTCGTCTGGAAACGGAAG
>CBDCMJ010000003.1:0-38375 GCA_965218875.1 Dehalococcoidia bacterium | reverse complement strand
GTCCTCCGCGTGCGCCTTTCTCTGACCTACACCCGCCGCCATCCCTCCAGCGGCGCGTACAGCATGAACAGGTTGCTCACCCCGTTGCGCTGGTACTAAACTAAAGCCAAGGTGAAATCTACATTTGTGGGGAGAGGAAAATTAGCCTGGATGGTACGGTGAGTCTCTTCCACCTGTACTTGGAAAGCGGTCCAGTGCCGCCGATTGGCTTCCTCGATATGCGTATTTCACCTTGGTATTAGTTTAGGGCGTGTTTGCAAACTATGGCTCGGGGGCAAAATCTACCCGATTTCACCATTTGCGCACGGCCACCGACCCTTGTTTGGGGCTTGGCAGTGATACTGCGGTCTTGTCTGAAACGGTTGATTGAGATCACTTTTGGGGTTTGCAAACACGCCCTAGCACAAGTGGTTTCAAGACTGGGGCCCTTCAAGGCTTTAGAACTGATCCAAGCTTCCCCGCGGCGCCATTGTTTCTGCCCCTGGTGACAGCCTTGCAGCGGGAAATCGGCCAGGAAACCCACGTCGCTCGGGAGATAGACGAGGTCGCTGAGGACATCCGACAACTCCTGGAGAGACTCAGGCATGACCCGCAGATCGGCAGAACATTCCTTCCTGACGAACTAACGATAAGAACCACGAGTACCTCTACGTAGGCTCTGCAAGATCGGGGCGGACATTGATCTACTACTGGGGGCTGCAAAGGGTATGTTGTCCCGGTATTTGCCGGGATACGGGCATAGTCTCAGCAGCCTCTTACCACCTATTCAACCCCAATCGCATCCAAATCAACCGCCCATGAGAACCGTATCTTTTTGTGTTGATTGGAAGACAGAGAACTCGGTCTCGAACCAACAGAGGGTTGGAAAGTCAATGAGGTCCAGCCCGGTCTGCACCAGGCGGGGATGGCAGACGACCACGTCCACCCCCTGCTTGACCCGTTCCTCCACCCAGCTTTCCCGGCGGTCCGGGGCCACCGTGTCGGCCTTCAGCACCGCCACCCTGAACCCGTGCGTAGTCAGGAACTGCTCCATCCGCTCGGTGATGTCCCTGGTGCCGGTGTGGGTGGCGTAGACCAGCACCTTCCGGCCCGCCAGCCGTTCCGCCGCCACCAGGTCAACCAGGGCCTGCTCTTTCGGGTAGAGCTTGTCCTCCGACAGGGGCGGCATCTGCACCAGGACGTTTCCGGTCTGGGGGTCGAAGACCGTCTCCCCCCGGGTGCAGCCGTCGGGGTAGGCCAGCAGGGTTTGCAGGTACGTAGCAAGGAGCCGCTTGGAACCCTTGGCCAACGCTTCGGCCAGCGCCTGTCGCAGGGTGTCGAACACCAGGTCGTAGGCCTTGCGCTGGGAGAAGCCGGTAAAGTCCGTCTCCCGGTCCATGCCCGACAGCAGCACCTGCTCCTCGTAGGGCGGCAGCCCCGAGGCCACGTCGGAGAGGCGCAGGAACACGCTGTTGCCGATGAGGTGGAATAGGGCCGAGGGGGCCAGGCCGGGCCTCTCCCTGACCGTCTTGCGGTATCCCTTGCGGCGGCTGTTGCGCCCGTCCTCGAAGGAGTCGCCGTCGTCGGAGTGGCGCACCGTCTGCTCCAGGAAGCCGTAGCGCTGTATCCAGCGGCCCTCCTCGGAGCGAGCGAACTCGGTCCGAATCTCCGGCGAGAAGCGGTAGAGCAGGTGGAACAGGGTTGAGGAATAGCCGCCCGTTAGAGTGCCGGTAAGGGTGAGGGACTTGCCGCAGGCGTCGGCCAGGACCCCGGCGGCGATGCCCTGGGCCGAGCCGCGGCCCTTGTACTCATGGACCTCGTCGCCAATCAACAGGTCGAAGAAGCCCTTCATCCGGTGCTTCACGTAGTCGGCCAGGGGATAACGCCGGGGACCGGAGCCGTCGGCCTGCCAGAGGGCGGACCTGCACAGGTCGCAGTTGCGGCGCTTGCGGGACAACTCCTCGTTGGTCAGGGGCACGCCGTCCTTGTCCACCACCTGGGCGTGGCAGCGGGGGCAGCAGGGCACCTGGAAGGGTTCCCCGGTCTGCTCGTCCCGCACCAGCCTCCCCCCGGCGGCGGCCCACCGCAGGATCACGGCTGGCTGCCATCGGTAGGACAGCTTGGCCCGCTCCCGGGACATGATGGCGAAGAGGGGAGCGGGACCCACGGACAGCCGCAGCCGTTCCAGGTCGGTGATGGAGGCGACGATGGCGGCCCTGGCGCCGGGCACCGTATCCTCCACCTCCCGCTTCCACTTTCGGGTCAAGTGGGGCGGGCAGAGGATCAACATGCGCCGGAAGCCGGCGGCATGGGCGGCGGCGGCGCCGAGTAGGGTAGGCCGCCGGCGAGTTACCCCGTGTTACCGGAGCACTTTTCCGTCGGCCCCCCTCCGAACCGGACGTGCGACTTTCACCGCATCCGGCTCTCCGGTGTCTAGGTTGGTAGTGTCGAATGAGAATCTGTGCTACGCTCCGATAGGAGGTAGCCGTGAGGTCCCTTTTTAGCTGTCAGGGAACAAACAGCCGCTCCCAGTTTTGGCTGGGAATGCTAGCTGTAATGGTTGCGACATTCCTGCTCGCAATACTTTCTGACTTGCTTGGACCAGCGGGCACGATGGGTGCTATTTGTGTCTTTGTTCTCCTATTTGGGTTGCTTTGGGTATTTTTTGCGCTTAATGCCAAGCGGCTGCGCGATGCGGGTTTTAGCCCGTGGCTTTGCCTTCTGTGGTTCGTTCCGCTGGCTAACTTAGTGGTATTCCTTGTAGTTGGATTTAAGCCGACAACGGTACAGAGGCCGGATGCCACAACGCGGGTTTGACTGAATCGCGTTGTGGTCATTGTGTGACACTACCAACTTTGTGCTTACGCGGATTACTTGCGCCCGTGGTGGATGTCCATGTGACACGTCCGGCAGACCACGAGGGTCTTGCGTTTCCGTGCCGCCATGGTTTGAACCCACTTGGGCTTTTCCCTACGGCCTTTCACGTTCAGGTCGCGAAGTGCGCGGATGTGGTGAACTTCTACGTCCACTGCCGACCCGCACATCTCGCACTCGTCCGCTTCGAGCCGTTTGATAAGCTCGTTGCGGCCGCTCCTGTACCGTTGGGGCTGTTGGTCTACTAGGGCGGCCTGCCGTTGCCGTTTCAGGGGGATGCCACCGAAATATGCCACGCGAGGTGGCTTGCCGTTGTCTTGCTGCTTGACGACCTTGAGACAGACGCGCGGCCCGTGCTCGGTTTCAACGATGCTCTTGTATTGGCGTCGCATCTTCCGTGCGGTGGACTTGTGCTTTGCCGCAAGGGTCCGTGCCAGCGACATCTCCATGACCGATTGCAGTCGCCCGAACTGGGAGACGTTGTAGGCCAGAAGGTAGTAGTTGACGACGCCCCGGAACTCCGACTGGTACTGCGCCACGATGGAGAAATCTTCATCGTGGAGTAGGTAACTGCGGTGTGCCGTTTTGCCTTTGCGCATGTAGACTTGGCAGTGTTGCTCGATGACGTTGGCGGGGACCCGCAATCCAATTTGGCCGTTGACCCTGCGCCGACCATTGCGGTCAAACTGGTCGTTGGCCTGTTGGTTCACGAGCTCGTAGCCGAGGAACCGCGCCGCCTGGCTGGTGGCGTGGGTTATGAGAGTTTTCTCCCTGGATAGCTCCAGCTTGAGCGAGTCGCGCAGGAACGTCTCCAAGGACTCTTTTACCTGTTGGGCTTCGGCCTTTGGCCCGATGAAACCCAGCACGAAGTCGTCCGCGTAGCGCACGTACCGTAACCGGCGGTAGCCGGGGTCGTAGGGGTCACGTGACGGCAGTTGTTGCATTTGCTTGCGCAGTTGCAGTGCCGCGGCGTGGTTCCCCCGCTTCCTCTGGCGGGCCGCTTGGTTCATCAAACGTGTGTACTCGCGGTTGTCTCTCCGGTCTGAGCCACGGGTGTGGGCTGGTATCAGCACGTTCTCGACAAACTTGTCCAACCGGTCTATGTAGATGTTGGCGAGGATGGGGCTGACGATGCCGCCTTGCGGTGTCCCGCTCAGCGTGCGGCCATATTTCCAATCCTCAACGTAGTCTGCTTTCAGTAGGTACTTGAGCAGGCGTAGGAAACGGTTGTCGTGGAGCTTTTCGCCGAGCACCGACAACAGCACCTCGTGGTCGATGTTGTCAAAGCACCCTTTGATGTCGCCCTCGACGAACCAGCGGGTACCGGTCCAATAGGTTGTCACGTTGCTCAAGGCGGTGTGACACCCTCGACCGGGCCGAAAGCCGTGGGAGCGGTCGGAAAACTGCGGCTCGTAGTAGGCTTCCAGAATCATCCGGATGACCTCTTGCAGCAGCTTGTCCGGCCCCGTCGGTATGCCCAAGGCGCGGGTCTTGCCGTTAGGCTTGGGAATGTTGACCCGTCGTACCGGCGTCCACCGGAACCGCTCGTAGCGCAAGGCTTCGATGATGCGGTCGATTTTCGCCAGTGACATACCGTCCATGGTCTCTGCGGTGGCTCCCTTGGTCGTAGCCCCCTGGTTTGAGTAGATACGACCGTAGGCCCGCAGGTAAAGGTTCCGGTTGTAAAGCAGCCGATAGATGTTCTCCAGCGGCAATCCTCGTTCTCCGCGTTCGCGTATGACGTTCAGTACAGTTTCGGCGTTTTGCATTCTGCATACCTCTCTGTGTTTGTTCGTCGTTGACACCTGTCCTCCTTCGCCATGTACCGGGCTTTCCCCGGCTCGGACTACTACGAGGACTCCGTGACCATAGGGGTCTCCCCCCGTAGGCCATCCCGCGTTCCGTTGACATAGGACGTTCTAGCGCGACTGTAGGTGCCCCGTTCGTTCCCTTGAATCGACCGCATCGGTCATCGTCCGCTCATCGGAGTTGCATTGTTCCTTCATCAGACCAGTGCAATGAGTGGCGCCGGGTTACAAGCGTTCTACCGGCGGGTGGCAAGAACACCAACTGGGAACTGGGGTTCAGGCAGTCTAGCTTTCACCGTATCGCGCGGGCCTTGCGGAACCAGTCCGACAACGCTTTGGGACTGTAGCCGCTTTACCGACATGCTGTTGTCCCCCTAGGCTTTCGCTTCGAGGTGGGTCGGTTGGCCCAAGAACTTTCTCCGAGTTCTTCCCGACTGAGCCGGGTATCCTATGCCGCGTAACGCGGCGCACTGAAGGTCTTGCCCGTGCCCATCTCGCCAACGACGGTCGTGCCACGGTGGGCTTGCAGCGAGAGGGCCGTTCCCTTGATGGCGTCCTCCTGGCCGCCCATCGGGGTGCGCAGCAGCCGGGGCAGCTTCTGGCCGTTCTCCGAGGGCCGGTAGAGGGGCGGGTAGGACTCCACCACCCGCCTGGCGATGGCCTCCTTGAACTGGTCGATGAATCCTGACAGGTTCATGGGTAATCTCCTTGCCTTGAGTGTTGCCTTTCGGAAAAGCGAGGCCCCGCCCGTTCCCTGGTGGAACAAGCGGGGCCTTCGTGTCGCGGCTGGCGTTGCAGCCGTCAGAGTAGTTGTCGTTGGGCGGGGTCAGGCGGCGATGTCGGTGATCTCCCCGTCGTCCAGGTCCAGGGCCACGACGGTGGTCCTGAGCCGTTCCCGGTAGACCTCGGTGTTCTCCGTCTCCTCGGCCAGCACCAGATCCTTGGTGGTGCGCCCCTTGACCAGGATGCGCCTTCCCTCGGCCTCCAGCACCAGGTTGTCGAGGAATCCCGCCGCCACCAGCATGGCCATGTGGCCCCGCCGCAGGGGCATCAGGGGCCGGGTGCGCTGGTCCTGGGCGGGCCAGAGGGAGTCCCTCACCTCCTGGCTGGTCCACAGGCCGGACTTGCGAGCCTCGGCCACCGCCGCCAGGGGGTCCACGGTGCGCGTGGCGAAGAGGATGTCCCCGGCGGCGACCACCGGCGGGTCGTAGACCGGGTAGGGGCGTGGGGAGAACTCCTCCGGCTCCCCCTCGGCCCAGTCCCGCACCTGCTCCTCGGCGTAGGAGTCGGGGCTGGGTTCCGCCTTGCGCCGGCCCACCAGCACCACCTGGTCGAAGACCTCCCGCTCCGGGCTTGGGAAGGCCCAGCACCGGATGTCCCGGTAGTGGGACGACAGGTAGCGGGCGGAGACGGAGAGCCTTTGCTTGGGGACGATGAACAGCAGCAGCCCGCCGTCCGTCAGGTAGCGGGTCGTATGCGTCAGAAAGGCGTGTTCCACCCGCTTGTCTTCCTGGTCCCAGTCATAGGGCGGATTAAGAAGCAGTACGCCGAAGGCGTTATTGGCTATCGAGGTGGCGAACAGGTCGCAGGCCAGGGCGCGGTCCAGGCGGTGGGCCGCCTGCTCCGCCCGGTCCCGGTGCAGTTCCACCCCGCAGGTCTCCACGGGGACGGTGCCGCGGTCGCGCAGCAGGCCGGCGAACTGGGCCAGGGCGTCGCCGGCCCCGCAGCAGGGGTCCAGGATGCGCAGGGTGTCGGCGCTCCGGGAGCGGCCCCTGGCCCCGTAGAGCAGCTTGGCAACCAGGTCAACCACCCGGGGCGGCGTGGGATAGAAGCCCCCCTTGGCTTGGGCAGCGAGTCTCATGTCAGTCCTCCTTTCTAATTGGTATCGGCGTCGGTTGAGTCGTCGATCCCGCCGGTTGACGGCGCCAAACGGCAGGGATCGGGCTTGCAGAAGTGGCAGTTCCACCGGATGGCGGCAGGATCGGCCAGCATCTCCATGCTGAGCGCGATGAGGACCACCGCCGCGCCGCACTCGCTACAGTGGTAGGTCTCCCCGGCATGGATGTCCTGGTCCTGCTCCTCCACCCGGGCGAACCGCGCCCCGCAGCCGGGGCAGGGGAAGTACAGGGTCTGTTTGTCGGCCATCGTGCTACCTCCCGTTGGCGTTGTGGTTTCCGTTCAGGTTCGTCAAGTCCCACCACCTCGCCCTTGGCGAGAGTGCGCTGGAAGCACAGGACCTGGTCGGTCTGCTTGTCCCTGGCGCAGGCGGTGCAGAAGGCCGTCAGCAGCTCGGCGCGGCTGGCGACGGTGATGCGCTTGACCAGCACCTCGGAGCCGTCGGCCAGTTCGTGGCGGTAGAGCTTCTCGTTGGAGTTCCGCCAGTCCTGCTCGGCGGCGGGCCGGTAGAAATGGGGCTGACCGCTTGACGTCAGGTGGTCGGAAGCCCCGTGGGGGCAGAAACGGCAGGTGTCACCGTCCGGGGAGAAGAGCTGCCAGGCCTTCCAGTTGCGGGAGCGGCGGCGCTTGTTGCCCCGCTTCACCGGGTTCAGAGTCCTATCCATCGTTGTCTTCCTCCGTTTCATCGGTTTCGGGTTCCGGTTCATTGAGGGTCAGCGTCCCCGCCGCCACCGCCGCCGACAGGTCGGCCTTCAGTTCCTCGCCCCTGGGGTTGCAGGTGTAGGCCAGGAGCCCGGCGGACTCCAGGGGGACGGTCTCCCCGGTGTCCAAACCCCGCTTCGCCAGAGCCAGTCCCGCCAGGAGCGGTGCAGGGGCAGGGGGCCGCGCCGGTCCAGGAAGCGGTGGTGCAGCCCCGGCGCGTCGGCCTGGTCTTGGGCCAAGCAGCAGGAAGTCGTCCCGCTCGAAGCTGAACTCCGCCAGCCGGGTGTAAACGAGGGCGTGCCAGCCCCGGCTTACGGGCAGCCGCACGATGCGGGTGGTCCAGGTGCCGACGGTGTGATACGGGACCTGGCACTGCTGGTATCCGCCGGAGAGGGCCATGCCCTCCACGCCCTTGATCAGGTGGGCGGTGTCCGGGGGCTGCTTGAGCAGGGAGGCCCAGATGGCCTTGAGGGCGGTCTGGGGCCCCACCATGGAGAGGAACCAGAGGCCGCCGCCAGTGTCCGGGTCCCGGGCGAAGGCGTCGGCGGTGGCGGAATAGCCGCCCGCCGAGATGGTGTACAGGCCCTCGGGGTCGAGGGCGGGTTCCGTGGGAATCATGGGTTGCCTCCTTGAGTTGTGGATGTCGGGAAGAGCGCGGGGAAGGGAGTCCCCGCGTTTGGACCGGCGGAGTTGCGCCGGTCTCGGTGGGCTTGGGGCTAGTCGTCCATCAGCTTCCTTTCCTTGAGGCTGACGAAGCGGTCGCCGCCTATGACCACGTGGTCCAGCAGGTCGATGCCGAGGAGCTTGCCCGCCTGGACCAGCTCGCGGGTGATGCTCACGTCCTCGGGGCTGGGGGTTGGGTCGCCCGAGGGGTGATTGTGGCTGATGATGATGCTGGGGGCGGACTCGATTACGGCGGCGCGCAGCACCTCGGCGGGGCGAATCACCGACGAGTTGACGTTGCCCATGTAGACCACCCGCTGCCCCCGCACCTGGTTGCGGGTGTTGAGCAGCAGCACCCGCAGCTGCTCCTGGGCCAGGGCGGACATCTCCGGCCCCAGCAGGTTGTGAACGTCCTGCGGGCAGTTGATGGTGGGCATCTCGGCGGGGCGTTCCGGCTGGAAGGCGACCTCGTAGCGGGCCGCCAGTTCCCCCAGCAGGGCCAGGTTGGAGCGCAGGGCCTCCAGCACGGCGTGGCCCTCCGGCGTGGCGGGAGCGGCGGGTTCGGGGATGGACAGGAGCATTTCCTCTTGCTTGGCTTGCTTCTTCCTGGGCATGGTTCACTCCTTGGCGATTAGTCTGGAAACGGGAGCGGGGCCGCCCCTGCTGTGAGGGAACGGCCCCGTGGTTGCGCCTTGGGGAAGGCGCCGGTGTGCGGATGTCCAGTTAGAAGGGAGAGTCCTCGTCGCCGGGCTGGTAACCGCCGCCAGCGTTGAATCCGTTGGCGTTTCCGGCGTTGGCCTGGTGGTTGGCGGCGGCGTTGGCCTGGTGGTTGGCGGCGGCGTTGACCCCGTTGGCAGAGCCGTTGCCCGTGTGGTTGCCGCCGCCGCCGTTGCGGGCGGAGTCCAGGAACACCACCTCCTGGGCGTGAATCTCGGTTCGGTAGCGCCGCTGCCCGTCGTCGCCGGTCCAGGAGTTCTGCGCCAAGCGGCCCGCGACGTAGAGCCGCTGGCCCTTCTCCACGTAGTTGGCGCAGGCTTCGGCGAGCTTGTCCCACACCACGATCTGGTGCCAGTCGGTCTCGGACTCGCCGCCCTTGCGCACCCGGTCGGTGGCCAGGCGCAGCTGGGTGACGGCGATACCCGACGCCGTGTACTTCATCTCCGGGTCGCTTCCGACCCGGCCCAGGAGTTCTACCTTGTTGATGCTCTTCGCCATGATGGTTCCTCCGTTACGTTAGGTTGTGATTGATGGTTGCCCATATGGATTGCGGGGCCGACAATCTCCGTGGGAACGAGCGGCCCCGTTGGCGCTCCGCTTCGGTGCGTCAAGGTGCGTCTAGCTGACCCGCAGGTACTCGGAGACGTTCTCGGTGACGATGCCCGCCCTGGTCTCCGGCTCCAGCAGGGCGTTCAGCCTCTTGTGATCGACGTTGTAGCGGGTGGACTTCACCATCCCCACGGTTCGGGTCTTCTCCCTCCCCTCCAACCGGGCCTTGTCCTTGCCCTGCTGCTTGAGCCAGGTCCGCAGCATCCCCAAGGCCCACTGCTTGTCCTCTTCAATCGCCTTCAGCATCTCCTGGGCGTTCTCGTACTCCCGGAGCGCCGCCTGCGCCTCTTCGTCGTTCACCGGCTCGGCGTTCTCTTCCCCTCCATCGGGTTCGGGTTCAGGCGCCGCTGACCCCGGCAGGCAGGTGTTCAGGAAGGGGCAGCGCTGGCACTGCCAGTCGTCGGCGGTGAAGTCCCGCTCCGGCAGGGCCTGAGAGTCCCGCCCGTGCAGCAGGTGGTGGGCGCCGATGGCACCCAGCCGCTCGCAGGCCCGGTGGAAAGCTGTGGCGACCCGCTCCGCCGGAATCACCTCGAAGTCCCACTGGCGACTGCCGGTGTCCATCGTGGCGATCACCACGTCCCGCGCCTCCCCGAAGGTCCCGTAGGAGTAGAAGGCGGCCTGGGCCACCGACTCCGGGTGGCTGCGCTCCGCCCCCAACTTCCACCACCGCTTGTAGGCTTCCGGCCCCCGGGTCTTGATCTCGATGACGCTGGGTTCGTCACCGAAGATGGGGACGATTCCGGTGGCGTCCACGTGGCCCGTGACCACCAGGGCGGGGCCGAGGCGCAGGGACATCATTTCAGGGTTGTCCCGGTCGGTAGGGGTGATGTCCCAACCGGCCCGCCGCATGGCCTTGAGCACCACCGGCTCCAGGGCGTTGCCCGCCTCCAGGACGGTCAGGGACTCCTCGGTACGCGCGTTGGTGGCCGGGTACTCGTTGGCCTCGTACCAGAGGGCGCGGCGGCAGTTGCCCGCCGCCGAGGCCCGGATCTCCAGGGTCCCGTCGTCGCCGAAGCGGGCGTTGGGCCGCGAGTAGACGTCCGTCTTGCTGTCAATGGTCGTCGTCATGGTTGTCCTTCCTCCGTCATGTCTGTGTTGGGTAAACGAGAGCGGGGCCGCTCCCCGTAAGAGACGGCCCCGTGTGCCTGTCGGTCAGAGCCTGCCCCGTACTCGATACGGGGTCAGTACAGTTCTTTCAGTCGGCGGCCAGCCTGAGTTCTTCCGCTTCCACCTCAACCTGGGCCGCCAGGCGGCCCCGCAGGATGAGGGCGATACCGTCGCCGAGGCCGCGCACGTAGACCGTGCTGCCGTCCTCCATCACGTTGGGCCAGGGCTGCATTTCGCTGATGCCCTGGCACTGGTCCACGATTTCGTCCAGCGGCGTACCGCGCCGCAGGTGCAGGGACACCAACCGGCAGGCCAGCTCGGTGACCCCGTGCTGGAGGCTGCCGGCCTTGCCGAGAGACCCGAACACCTCGAAGGGGTTTCCTTCCTCGTCCAGGCAGATGGTGACGTAGAGGTTGCCCAATTCCGTTGCCAGCTTGGTCGTGACGCTGGGCAGGCTGCGGGGCCTGGGGCGGGTCGTAGTGTTGGTCATTTCGCACCTCCCTTTTCTCGCAGGTAGGGCAGCGCCGGGGCGTAGCGGTCGAAATAGCCCGCCACCCTGAGGGCGAACTCCCTATCCCGGTCGTCACCGATCCCCAGCAACGTCCTGGCTATGGGTTCCTCGCAGTCTTCCTCGGCGTAGGTTGGGGTAAGGAAGGAGTCCCTAACCAGGTCGGGGAGTTCCTCCCACCGCTCCCGGCTGAGCTTCAGGCCGCCGTGGCCGGCGGTGGAGACCCGCCAGACCCCTTCGGTCAGTTCCTCGATGTCCTGGGGGTAGCCCCAGGGGGTGTGCATTCTGGTTCCGGTCATGTCGTTTCCTCCTTGTGTTGTTTGGTCCGGTAGATGAGAAGCGGGGCCGCCCCGGTTGTCAGGGAACGGCCCCGTTGCCTGGTTGGTTGCCAGTTAGCCGGAAGGTCTACTGCTCGGCGCCGCTGTTCTGACTCGCCTCGCCATCCTGCCGCTGCTGCACCTTGCGGGCGGCCCGCTCCACCAGGGGCGTCAGTTCCGAGGCGGGCAGTTCGTCCAGGTCCCTGCCGGTCTGGCCCCGCACCGCCTGCCGCACCCGCTCCTCGTCGAAGCCCTGGCTGACCCCCAGGTCCAGCAGCGTCTTGCGCAGGGCCGGGGCCAGGGTGTCGCCGGCGCCGCCGCCGGGCTGGCCTGCCACGTCGCCGTAGAGCGCGTTGCCGAATTGAGCGCCGAAGGTGCGCAGCGACCGCTTGAGAGCGTCGGTGACCGCGCCCTTGAACGCCGTCTGTAAGGTAGGCCGCCGGCGAGTTACTCCGGTTGTCCGGAACACTTTTCCGTCGGCCCCCTACCGAACCGGACGTGCGGCTTTCACCGCATCCGGCTCTCCAGTGTCTTTATTCTTCGCATTTGGGTACATGGTTGGCGGTTGCACCCTGCTCCAGCGGACGCCCGGCGTGGATGTCCGTGTGGCAGGAAGCACAGACCACCAGCGTCTTGCGACGCCGTTGGGCCATCATCACCACCCAGGCGGGCCGTTCGGCCCGGCCTTGCTTTCGCAGGTCTTTCATCGCCCGTATGTGGTGTACCTGGACTTTCACCGTGGAGCCGCATAGCTCGCAGGTGTCGGCCAGCAGACGCTGGACGAGTTCCGTCCGACCGTTGAAGAGTGGGGGTGGTTGGTCAATCAAGGTAGCCCGTGGGTCCCGCGCCAGGGATATACCTCCCCAGTAGGTCACCAGTGGCTTTTGGCCCGGTTGTTCCTCTTTCACCAAGAGGACCTTGTGGGGTCCCCTATCCGTCTGGATCGTGGTCTTGTACCGCTTGAACACCTGGGGGACGCTGATTTTCAGCTTCCCTGCCAGGGTCTTCGCGAGGGACACTTCCATGACCCAACGGAGGCGTCGGAGGGCGGACCGGTTGAGGGCCAGCCGGTAGTAGTTGGCGATGCCCCGGAACTCCGCCTGGTATTGGGATACGATGCTGAATAGGGTATCGTGGCGGCGTTCCGCGCGGTGAATGGGTTTACCGTTGCGCGTGTAGGCAGCGCATTTGGCGCGGATTACGTCTGAAGGGACGCGCAGCCCGATGATGCCATTGACCGTGCGACGGCCTTGGGCGTCGAGCTTGTGGTCGCTTCCCTGAATGGTGACCTCGTAGCCGAGGAACCGTGCTGCTTCGGTGCGGCCGTGGGTGATGAGGGTCTTGGACTCGGAAAGCTCCAGCTTGAGGCTATCGCGCAGGAACTCCCCTATCCGGGTCTTGATTTCCTCAGCCTCGTTCCTTGGCCCCGCGAATCCGAGCAGGAAATCGTCGGCGTACCGTATGTACCGGAGGCGGCGGTAGGCTGGGTCGTGCGTGTCGAGGCTGGGCAACGAACGCAGGAGGGGGCGGATTTCCGCCGCTTCCCTGGCACGGCCAGTGTTCCGCAACTGCCTGACTTGGCGGGCAATCCTCTGATAGTCCGGGTTCCGCCGCCGACCCTTGCCACGATTGTAGGCGGGCAAGAGCACTCCCTCCACAAACCTGTCCAACCGGTCCAGGTATATGTTGGCGAGTATGGGACTCACCACACCGCCCTGCGGGGTGCCACTGTAGGTGGCGTTGAGCTTCCAGTTCTCCAGGTAGCCAGCCCGGAGGAGATTGGAAACTAGCCGCAGGAAGCGGTTATCCTGGATTTTCTCGCGCATTATTTCCAGCAACACCGAGTGGTCGATGTTGTCGAAGCAGCCCGAGATGTCTCCTTCAATGAACCAGGTGGTGCCGCTCCAGACACAGGAGATTTCCGAGAGTGCCGTATGGCATCCGCGGTTGGGCCGGAAACCGTGCGACCGGTCGCTGAACTGCGGTTCGTAGTACGCTTCCAGTAGGATGCGCATTACTTCTTGCAGCACCTTGTCCGACCACGTGGGCAGGCCCAGGGGCCGCCGCTTCCCGTTGGCTTTCGGGATGTATACGCGGCGGGCCGGAGTCCATCGGTAGCGCTCGAAGCGGAGGGCCTCGATGATTGCGCTGATGTCCTCCAGTTTCATCCCATCTGCGGTTTCCCGCGTCGCGCCTGGAGTGAGCGCGCCGTCGTTGCTGGCGATGCGCCCGTAGGCCATGAGGTACAGGTCCGGGTTCCAGAGTTGGCGGTAGAGGTCGTTCACGGGCAGACCCCGTGTACCTCGGTCGCGAATGATTCCCAGTACGGTTGTGGCGTTGCGCATCTCGCGCACCTTCCTTTCTGAGTTTCGAAGACACCTGCCTCCCTTCGCCGTGTACCGGGCTTTCCCCGGCTCGGACTACTACGGAGGCTCCGTCGCCATAGGGGTCTCCCCCCGTAGGCGATCCCGCGTTCCATCAACATAGGACGTTCTAGCGCGACTTAGGTGCCCCGTTCGCCCCCTTGAATTGACCGCATAGGTCATCGTCCGCCCATCGGAGGTGCATTGACTGACACGAAAAGCCAATGCAATGGGCGGCGCCGGGTTGCAAGCGTTCTACCGGCGGGTGCCGAGTTTCACCACCTGGGGACTGGGGTTCAAGCAATCCAGCCTTCACCGTATCGCGCGGGTCTTGCGGAACCGGCCCTACAACGCTTTCGGACCGTAGCCGCTTTACCGACATGCTGTTTTCCCCCTCGGCTTTCGCCTCAAGGTAGGTCGGTTGACCCAGGAACTTCCTCCGAGTTCCTCCCGATTGAGTCGGGTATCCTATGCCGCGTGACGCGGCGCACCATGCCCCTCGGCGGTCTCGTCGGAGACCGGCTGGAAGCCCACGTCGGTGCGGGCAGGGGCGCCGGGGACGGTGACCTTGACCGTGGCGGAGTAGGCCCGGATGCGCTTGACCTCGCCGGTCTGCGTGTTCACCTGGTCCAGTTCTCTAAGGGTCACGTCGCCCACCACCTCGTGGCCCCAGCCGCCGAACCCGAAGATGCGGTTGGCCTGGTCGATGACCGTGCGGCCCTCGACGTAGCTGAAGCTCCGGTTGCCCCGGCCCTTGCGCTGGGAGACCAGGCTGGCGTCCAGGGGCTGGGCCAGCTTCTCGGTGACGCTGGCGGGGAGGCTGTCCCAGAGGAGGTCGTGGCCGGGGATGGTGTCGGTGGCGTGGTGCCCGTTGCCGTTGTTGCTGCCGCTGCCGTTGTGGTTGCCGTTGCCGTTCTCGTTGGACATGAAGATGCTCCTTGTAGTTGTGATATGGCGTTTGGGTGTGCGGACTCCCGAAGGGAAGCCGTGGGCGGGTGTAAACCCGTCGTGATTTGGACGCAGGTCTTCCAGGGTGTTGCGTGGAATCCTGTAGAGAGGAATGGAAAGTGGTGGGGGAGAGGGTTGCGTTAGGGGCTATTGCCTGGCGGCGCGGGCCGCCCGTGCCAGCAGGCGGCGGAAGAGGAGTTGGCCGTGGGGCAGCGCCGCCAACTCGCCCACGTCGGCGACACCCTGGGGCAGGTTGACCACGGCGGCGCGGCGGCCCAGCAGGGCTTGCAGGTTGGCCGTCGCCTCCCGGCCTGCGTCGTCGTTGTCGAAGGCCAGGAAGACTCGGGGGCAGCCCCGCAGGTTCGCCGCCACCTTGTCCATCCCCTGGGTGCCCAGGGCGGCGCAGGCGGGGTAGCCCCACGCCGCCAGCGTCAAGTAGTCGAAGACGCCCTCGGCGACAATCACCCAGGGGGGCGCGGGGCCGAGGCTGGCCAAGCCGAACACCGGCTTGGGGCCGGGCACCGCCTGAAAGCGGGGTGTTGCTCCGGCGTCAACTACCCGTCCGGTGAGCCAGCCCACCCGGCCCGAGGCGATGTCGGGGGCGGCAATCATTCCAGCGAACCGCTCTGCGCCCCGTTCCAGGAACAGCCCCGAGGCGCGTATCCGGTCTTCGCCGTATCCGGTAGATTCCAGGTACACCCGCAGTCCGCGACCCGGCGCGTACCCCAATCCCAGGTGCAGGGCAGCTTCCAGGCCAATGCCCCGCGAGGCCAGGTACTCTCTGGCCTTCGGACTGCGCCGCAACTCACCGGCGTAGAACCGCTCCGCCGCCGTCAGCAGCGCCGGATCGCGGGGAGGAATCGCAGGCGCAGCGGGTTGACGGGCTGCCGTCGAACGAACCGCAGCTGCCGTAACCGGCGGGGAACCGCCGTCCAGCCGCCGTATCGCCTCGGGCAGGGTCAGCCCCTCGATGCGCTGCACGAAGTCCAGCACGTCGCCGCCGGACCCGCAACCAAAGCAGTAGAACTTTTCCGTGTCGGCGTACACCGTGAAGCTGCCCTCGGCTTCCTCGTGGAAGGGGCAGACGCCCTGCCTGACCCGGCCCTGGCCCCGGAGCGCGACCCCGGCGGCCTCCACCGCGTCGCCCAGGGGGTGCCGGGCCTTGAGTTCCGCAATAGCCTGCCCCGTACTCGATACGGGGTCCACCGTGGCGTTGGCTACGACCATGACGCACCTCCTTTCGACAGGGGCCTGAGGCCCCGCAGGCTGCGCCGGGAGACCAGCTTGCCCACCGGCCAGCGCATCCCGAGGACCGCCGCGACTTCCAGCGTCCCGCCGTCTTCGCTCGTGGGACCCAGGGCCGCAGCCTTGCCGGTGCCGGGGCTGTAGAGCAAGGCCCCACTGCCAGCGAACCGCCGCCGGGCAATGTCCAACCACTCGGCGTATAGCCAGCGGAGTTGGTCCTCCGCAGCGTTGGCCGCATCCAATGCGCCGAACACCGCCAACGCCCCGTCCAGGTTGCCGGACTGCCGCAATCGCCGGGCCTCATGAACCGTCTTGACGAGGTTGGGCGCCGGTTCCGGTTGCTCTGAATCGGGAGAGAACAGGGCCGCCAGCAGCCGGTCCACCAGTTCTTCGAGACTGCCCGTAGAAGCAGGGGATTCCAGGGTAATCGTCGTCATGGAGTTCCTCCCTGTTGCTGAGTTTGTTGTCGCCTATGACACCGGCACCGGCAATTGGCCTGCCGCGCCTGCGCCGCCTGCCGCCTTTCGTTGGCCCGCACGATCCGCCGGACGACGAGGGCGACGATGCCCAGGCCGATGAGGTTGAAGAAAAAGGTCTCGCCGCCGGTCCCGGTGAGCAGCGGCCCGGCGATGAGCAGGGCCCCGCCGACCGCAATCGACGCCCGCTTGTGCCGCTGGATGAAGCCGACGACGCTGACCGCCGCAACCTTGATTTGAACGAGTCTTTCCCTGATGCGCATACGCACCTCCTAAGTTTTGAAAACGACGTTGGGAAACGGGTTCAACCCCCGGCGCCGAACGCACTCCGCCCTGGGTCAGACACCGCAACGGAGAACGCCGGTTGGGGGTTGGAGAAAGGCGCAGCCCGGCCAGGGTGTTACGCCTGGAATGCTGCTACGTGAGGGGAAATCAAGAGGAGCGCAGACGGCTACAACCGAATCTGCGCTGGGGCTGGAACGATAAGCGTCCGGTCACTTGCCGCTGTACGACCGGAGCGTGTTGAATCTGCGGTGCCGCTACCCTTGTTCTGTAGCTACGCCGCAGTCGTGTTGAAGCGGCCGGTGCGTTAACCACGCTCCAACCGCATAGTGGGGAATGCGAAGCAGGTCAACCGCTCCGCCGGGATGCCAAAGGGGTAAGGGACGCCGGAGAAACCATGCTGGGTCTAGCTGACACCTCCTGTCAGTGGGATTGCCGTGAGTTCAGGGTCCGCCGTGGAAAGGGATTCCGGGACGCCGTTGCTAATCCGGTTGCCACCTCCTTGCAAACTATGATGCGCCTTGGGTTTGGAGTTCCGCCGTTGGGTTGGGGTTCCGGGTGAAGCGCGCCGTGCACTTCGAAGGGTTGGGTGTACCTGCTGCTGGAGAGACGTTTAATCACGCCGGCCGCTCAGCTATTCCCTCGTGGACAACCGTTCGAGGAGCTAGGCTCTACTCTAGGCGGCCAGTCCATCATGGGCGGACGTTCGGAGAGCTATGCTCGATCCTATGCGTCCGGTCCCGGGTCCAGGGACGGGACCCTCCAGGTTTCTAGGGCGGGAAACGCTGGAAAAAGCCTGACAACGCCAATTAGTATCCGGTCCCGGCAAAGCCTCCGGCAAGGGGTTTTCGGCGAAATCTGGCATCGTCAACCCAATCACTTGCCGGTGAGCAGCCCAGATGAAGCAACAAAGAAGCCGCAATGGTGCGGGAATGGAGCAAGCCCGAAATCCACCCCAGCACCGACGCCGGCTACCGCCGCCACAGCCCAAGGGTGAGCAACCGCCTAAGCCGGCGCAGCGCCCTCCGCCGGTCTAACTTCCGGCGAGTGTCGGCCAGCGCTTTCTGCCGCCAGCCCAGCTGGGCGTTCCGCTCCAGCCCCCTCAATGGCTCCGTCTCCGGCGGCAGGGTCAGGCCGCGCTCCTCCAGCATGGCCAGCTCCAGCTCCAGAATGCGGGCCTCGGCCTCCAGCCAGCGCAGGCCCCGGCCCCGGTCGGGGTGGTCTTTCCACAAGCCGCGCCATTCGTCAACCAAGGGCCAGGCGTCGCCGAAGACTTCGTCGTCGTCCGCCGGATCAACAGTTACCAGGTCGGGATGCTGGCGATGCTGCGTGTTACCCATCCTGGCATTGCCCCGAGACCCCGACGACGGTGCACCACCGGCCCGTCCGGCGCCAACCCCGCCCGCTGATTCCAGCCGGTCTATCCGCCGCTCCAACCGCTGCAACTCCCTGGCCCGCGCCCCGGTGTCATTCCCGCCGGCTTCCTCGGCACCCCGCTGGACTTCCGCCGCGGCCCTGACCATCTGGTCCGCCAGCCCGTCAACCCGCCGCTCAACGCCGTCCACGCGCCCCGCCAGAGTCTGCACCTCCTCGCGGGCCTGGGCAGCCTCCCGGTCTCCCTCGGCCAGCAGCCACCGCTCCAGGGCCACTTGGGCCAGGCCCGACAGCGCGCCCCGGTCCATGCTGGCGCTCAGCGTCCTGGGGTCCAGGCCCAGGGCCTCCGCCGCGCCCTTCAAGTCCCGCTCCCGCACCAGCTCGTGCAGCAACGCCATCAGCCGCAGGTGGTGCAGGTCCTCCACGTTCCGGCTCCGTTCCATGTCCGTACCTCCCGGCGCCAGCAGCACCGCCACCGGCGCAAAGTTGCGGTTTCGACACAGGGCGCTTGCACGACAACAACGCTCCAGCAGGCCGCAGGGTTGCAATTCCTGTAGGGGGGCGATGCCGGAAACCTGGCAACCAGCCCTAATACCCAAGTGCTTGCCGGATGGGAGCGGCAATGAAGCTAATCCCCCGGTTTCCCGAACGCACCGGCCACCGTGGACTCGCGTCGCTGCCTGCCAATCCCTGTACACCCCCATAACATCACACCGCGCCCCGGAAAGTTGATGCCCCGTGAGGGGGGCCTGCGTACAGGCCCCCCTCACAAGCCATTGGTAAGCCCACCGCGCGTGGTCAGACTCGACGGCGGGACAAAACGTCCCAATCACCGACGAGGAGGCCACCATGTTCCGCCGATTCATCCCCAGGTCCGGCAAGGCCCGCCGCCTGATTCTCCTGGCAGGGGCTTTGCTCCTTACGGCCCTCGTTGCCATCCCCGCCTCCGGGCTGGCCCTGGCCCAGTCCCCGCCGCCCCCCGACACCGACTCCGTCACCCTGGTCAACCGGGACCGGCAGATGGTGGAGCGGAAGAAGGAGGGCGATTTCGTGGCCCGCCCCATCTTCAGCCGCCAGACCGACGTCCTCTTCTACGCCATCCGCCACCCCGACACCGGCGACTGGCTCACCAGCACCTACCGGGTCCAGGGGCGGCGAAAAGCACCTCTCCGAGGGCTGGGAGTACACCTTCGAGTACCCCGCCCTGGACGAGCAGCCCGAGCTTCACCCCGAGCAGGCATATCTCCTGGTGCTGGCCGTCCCCCGCCTGGGCGGCGGCGACCACCACGTCTTCCACGCCCTGATTCCCGTCCACCAGCCCAACGGGTTGTGGGACAAGGTGCTGGGCGCCCTCGACCCCGACCGCTGGGCCAGGGCCGCCGCCAAGTGGGTGATCCAGGGAGTCCACGGGACCCTGTGCGGCGTGGTGCAGAAGGTGTCGGCCAGCGACCTCGACGAGTGCCGGGGAGGGTAGGGACGTATGACGGACATCCTCACCGGCACTCCTCCCGAACTCACCTACCTGCATCCCTTCATCCAGCAGGCCTGGATGGTGGTCTGGGCCATCACGTCGGGCGCGTTGGCAGTGATCCTGGGCTGGATGGGGCTCAGCTTCATCGTCCAGGAGCACCTGGGAAGACACCAGTCAGGCTGGCGGGAGATGGTGCCCCGGCTGGTGCTGGGCCTCACCGCCGCCGCGTCGTCCCTCTGGTGGTGCGCCCTGGTCATCGACGTGGCCCACGCCGTCTCCCAGTTCATCGCCGTCTCCCTGGACGTGACCCCCGGCGCCCTGCTGCGCGCTCCCCTGGAGCCGCTGCTGACCGCCGTGGAGACCGCCAACACCGGGCTGGCGGTGTTCATCGCCCTGCTCTACCTGGTCTTCGGCTTCTTCGTCCTCTACCTGCTGGTGCAGATGATCCTGCGCCTGGCCCTCATCGACATCCTGCTCTGCCTGGCCCCCATCGCCCTGGGGCTGTGGATTCTGCCCCACACGGCGGAAAATAGTTGGGGAAAGCACTGGCTGCGGCTGTTCATGACCACGGTGTTCCAGCAGGCGGTGCAGCTCATCGCCGTGGCCCTGGCCTTCGCCTTCCTGGAAGACTTCGCGGCCATCGCCGCCTTCGAGCCGTCGGAGGACCTGGTGTGGAAGCTGCTGATGGCCATCGCCTTCATGTACCTGGCGGGGCGGGTGCCCTCGATGCTGGGGCATCACGGCACCTTCGACGCCTGGCTCCACACCCTCTACTTCGGGATGTCCCTGCCCGGCGGAATGATGCGTTCGGGCCGCGCCCTGGGGATGTTGGCCGGTGGAGCCGCCGGAGGACCGGCGGGTATGGCCGCCGCGTCAGCGGCAACCAGCGCGGCCAGCAGCCGCCGCCACCACGGCCGCCGGAGCGGTGAACTCGGCGGCCCAGGGCTCCACTTCCCCGGCCCAGAGTGGGCCGACGCCCAGAAGCCAGGGGCCGTAGCCAGCAACCGGAACGACGACAACCACCGGCGCGGACAATGGCTGGTTTCGCGCCGGAACCGCCCAGGAGGTGGAGACATGTGCCAGTAGCGGATTGGGGCTGACCACAGCAACGCAATTCACAAATCGAGCAATCCAATTTGAAAGGAGAAAAACCGTATGGACGACCTGACACAGACCATATCGAACCTGGTGGGCATCCTGCTGGGCTTGGTTGGCGTCGTCGGCGTGGGCTACTTCATATACGGGGCCTACATGTACCTCACCGCCAGCGGAGCGCCCAACCAGATGGAGCGGGGCAAGGCGGCCATGATGACCGCCCTGGCCGGCATCGTGCTGGCCCTGGTGGCCTACGGCGTGGTGGAACTGGTGATGAACGCCGTCGTCGGCAACCCGGTGGACCCCACCGTGCCCGACCCCACCAACTCCGGTACCCCCTCCGTCGGCGACGGCGGTTAGGAGGGATGGAATGAGAGAGCATGAAGTCCCGACCCACGTGCAGGCCGAGGACAAGGTGCTGCTGTGGTTCACCTTCCCCCAGATCGTGGCGGTGGTGGCGGTGTGCGCCCTGGCCTACGGCGCCTACAACTACCTCCCCTTCGGGCCCATGGCGGTGCGGCTGGCGGTTGGCGTGCTGATTGGCGTCGTGGGAATTGCCCTGACCGTGGGCAAGGTGGGAGGCCGGGGGCTGCCCCTGGTGGCCACCGACCTCTTGAAGTTCAACCTGGGGGCCAGACGCTACGCCGGGTCCCCGCTGGAGTTGGTAATCAGCGAGCCACCGATGCCGGCGGAGGCCAAGCCCGACCCGTTGCGGCTGCTGGCGAAGAAAGCGGCCGGCGGCCTGAGCAACGCAGTGAAGGCGGCGCGGAAGAAGGGGCGTCCCCCCTTCCGGCCCCACAGCTGGTTCGGCAAGCGCCGCAACCGGGACGGCGGAGCAAATCCTCCCAAACCACAGGCCGAGGGTGGCGGAGGAAAGAAGCCGTGGAACCGCTTCCTGGCGGTGGCGGCCCTGGGCCTGCTGGTCGTGGTCCTGCTGCCCGCCACCGCCCTGGCCGACGATCCCGATGACGAGGACCCGGGCTGGCGGCTGGACGAGATCTACTTCGTCCCGCCGGACCCGGTTCCGGGACGCCGCATCTTCATCGAGCGGCTGGCCGTCTCCGGCGACACCGCCGCCGTGACCCTGCGGGCAGCCCACGACCTGGACCTGAAGGTGCGGGTATTCGGCGGCAGGTCCGGCAGGACCCTGAAGATGGGCGCCAGCACCAGCCTGACGGCGGGCCAAAGCAGGAGCTACAACCTCACCCTGAACGGCCCGTCGCCGTCCTTCACCTTCTCCTGGGTGGACGCCCTGGGCCGGTCCGGGGCGGTGACCCTGAAGAGCGGCCAGATTCCCTACCCCCTGCCGTCAGCAGACGGCGGGCTGTGCGACCTGGAGCTGACCTCCCTGGAATGGACGCCGGGCAGCATATCCGGCGTCATCGCCTCGGAGTGCATCGCCGACACCCGCCAGGAGGTGGCGTTGCCGGTGTACGGCGGCCACTTCAGCCAGTCGGTGCCCGCGCTCCTGGACGCCGCCGTCACCCGTATCGCCGGAACGGTAAGCGTCGTTGCCGGAAGCCACCGCGTCACGGCCACGTTTATTGCCAATGGTGAATCCAGCTTCACCCTGCCCGTCGCCAACAGGAAGGCGACCCACGAGGTGGAAATCACGGCGGACCTGACGGCCACGCTGAACGTGCCGCTGCCGCCCATGTTGCAGACCACCCACCACCCGGCCCGGACCGACGTTTACACCCGGCGGGTGACCTGCCGTTGCGGTGAGAGCTCGACGACCAGGACCGTCCGTATCTACGTCTACCACCCGGAGCACGTGCGGGCCGTGGAGATCCAGCGCGCTCCCGTCACCCGCAGCAGGCCGGAGACGGCGCCCCTGGCCGCAGCCCTGGGCGTGGGAACCGACGACCCCTACCGGGCCCTGCACGTTCCCCCGCCCACGCCCCCGCCGCCCAGGGCGGAGCAGACGCCGGTGGGCGATTCCAACTGGTGGAACTGGCGGCCGTGGTAGGGCGCGTGGCAAAGACCCTGCTCGCCACCGGTGCGGCGCTGGCCTCCGTGGCCGCCGCCGCGCCGGACGAGAAGGCAAGGATGCTGGCCGCCTTCGACGCGGTGCTGACGGGCATGGCCTACGCCGGTGTCGGCCTCTGCTTCTTCGCCATCGTCTGGGCGGGGTTCGTCCTGATGGCCGAGGGCGCCGAAGGAGAAGGTTCTGGGCGGGGAAAAGCCAGGAACGCCGTAATCATGGCCGTGGTCGGGCTGGTGGTGGTGCTGCTGGCCAAGGGCATCGCCGCCGCGCTCAACAGCCGGATCATCGAAGTCCTGCCCGGCCCATAGAAGAAAAAAGGAGATTCACCGATGAAAGCGACACTACCCAACCTGAAGAAGCTGGCCGGACGCGGCAGGAAGGAAAATACCGCAGCGTCCGAGGAAATTCAACCCAATGACATCGAGCTCACCGAGGCGGCGGAACCCAAGCCGCCACCCCCGCTGTCCCTGTTCTTCATGCTGTCCCACCTGGAAGAGAACGGCCCGGTGCGCCTGGACGGGGTGAAGCTGGCGGTCTGCGAGGTGATGGGGCTGGAGCTGGACGAGCCCAAGCTGGGGGCCTTCGCCGGTTCGTTGAACGCCCTGGACTTCCCGGTGCAGCTCCTGGTGCGCCAGCACCCGCCGGTGTTTCAAAGCCTGCGGGCCAATCTTGAACAAGCCCAGCCCGAGGACCTGCCCCAGCAGACCCGAGATGCCGCCGACTCCCTGGGACGGCTCCTGACCGGCTTGGAATCCCGGGAGGGAATCCTGGACCGGCGATTCTACGCAATCTGCGAGCACGGCCGCGCCGACGAGCTGCGGGGCCTGCTGTCCCGCGCCGGCCTGGGGGTGTTCCCCCTGTCAGGCCAAGCCCTGCGGTTGCTGTTGCTGGCCGCGGCCCTGGGCGGCTCGCCCAACGAGCGCGACGAAGACGCCGAGTTGGCGGTGGAGATCAACCGCCGCGATATCCGTGTGGGCGGACACCTGACCCGTTCTTTGCACCTGGGCAAGTGGCCCCGCTTGCTGGCCCCGGGCTTCCTGCAGGGGCTGATGGCCGCCGGAGCGCCCATGGACCTGTCGGTCCACCTGGGCGCCATTCCGTCGGAACAGGCCGCCCGCACCCTGGAGTGGCAGAAGGTCCGTTTCGAGTCGGCGCAGTCCTTGTCCCTGAACCGGGGCCGCAGCCTGTCGCCGGAGGCGGAGATAGCCCTGGAGGACGTGAGCCGTCTCAGGGACGAGGTGCAGCGGGGACGGGAGCGGCTGTTCCACGCCTCCCTGTCGGTGACGCTGCACGCCGACAACGCCGACGGGTTGAGGGAGCTTACTCAAAAAGCCCGCGCCCACTTCGCCGCCACCCTGGGCAAGCTGGACAACTTGGCCTTCCGCCAGCGCGAGGGCCTGCTGTCCACCCTGCCCCTGGGCCTGAACGCCGTGGCGGTGTGGCGGACATTGGACACGTCTTCACTGGCGCGTCTCTTCCCCTTCTCGCCGCCGGACCTGGACACCCGCAGCGGCACCCTCTACGGCATCGACCTGCGGGCCTGCGCCCCGGTGGTCTACGACCCCTTCGACGGGACGCACTTGAACGCCAACACCGCCGTGCTGGCCCGCTCCGGTTCGGGCAAGTCCTTTGCCACCAAGCTGGGGGTCCTGCGCGGCGTCTGCCGTGGCGTGCGCGCCTACGTGATCGACCCGGAGGGCGAGTACGCCGACATGGCCCGCGCCGCCGGCGGGAGGGTGCTGTCCCCTGGAATCGCGGGGCAGGGCATGAATCCCTTCGTCATCGACCGGGGCGACAGCGAGGAACTGTTGCAGCGCATCGGCAGCCTGCGGCGGTTGATCGAGGTGATGGTGGGGGAGCGGCTCAGCGCGGAGCGGCGGTCGTCCCTGGACCACGCCCTGGCCGGCTACTACGCCGAGCATAGGGAGCGCACCGGCTTCCGCGACTTCTACGCCTACCTGGAAGCCGAGGGCGGCGGCGACATCGCCCACCTGCTGCGGCCCTTCGCCACCGGCAGCCTGCGCCACCTGCTCTCCGACGAGGGCGACGACCTGCTGACCCACGAGGCCCTGGTCACCGTCTTCGACCTGCACCTGCTGGAGCCGGAGCTTCGGCCCGCCGCCGCGATGGTCTGCACCGAGACGGTATGGGCCGCCGCCGCCCAGGACCCCCGTCCGAGGCTGCTGGTGGTGGACGAGGTGTGGAGCATCATGCAGCACCCGGAGGGCGCGGCCTTCATGGTCAGCATGGCGAAACGCGCCCGCAAGCACCGGCTGGGACTCCAGTTCATCACCCAGGACGTGCAGGACCTGCTCTCCGAGGACTCCTCCCGCGCCATCACCGGCCACTCCGGCAGGGCGCTGCTCCAGAACGCCGCCTTCAAGCTGCTGTTGCAGCAGGACGCCGCCGCCATCAGCACCGTGGGCGAAGCCTTCGACCTGCCAGTCGAGTTGCAACGGTGGCTGCTTTCGTGTCCTCGCGGTGACGGGCTGCTGCTGGCAAGGGGCAACCGTTTTCCAATCCGCATCGAGGCCACCCCCGAAGAGACCGAGGTAATCGAGTGGCGGCCGGGGCCGCGTCATTAGTCCGCAAACAAATCCCGTAAAGAGAGGCATCCAGTATGAATATCAACGTGAAGAAAATTATCTTCGGAGACGCCCGGAACCGGCGGCCCCCGGCGCTGCTGGCGGTGACGCCGCCGCGCACCGGCGAGCGGACCCTGCTGGGCGTGGAGAACCTGCTCCAGTCCATCGCCGTCCCCGAACCCTTCTCCCTGGAACTGGCCGGTGACGCCAACGGCGTCACCCTGATGGCCCGCTGCCTGGACCGGCAGGTGGTCCAGGGACAGCTGGCCGCCCACTACCCCCAGGCCCGCATCCGCGAAGTACCGCCCGAGGACGACCCGTTGCGGCTGGACCCGGGGGAGCAGGCCTGGGGCCTGACCCTCCGCTCCGGCGGGCCGGAGTTCGTGCCCCTGCGCACCTTCCGTGACGACGACCTGCTGGACGCCGGCTCCGACCCCCTCATCGCCCTCCTGGGGGCGCTCGGCGACCTGCGGCCCGGCGAGCGGCTGGTCTCCCGCCTGCTGCTGCGCTCCCTGGGTCCCGACTGGTCCCAGGCTCACCAGCAGAAGGCCTTCAAGAACCCGGGCCAGCAGCGGCCCGATCCCTCCTACACCTACCAGACCAAGCCCCTGCAGCTGGACGGCGTCACCATGGCCGTGCTGGGCGCGGGGGCGCTGGCCGCCCTGAAGGGCTACCTGTGGGTGCAGGACGGCGAGTTCCTCAAGGCATCGTTCCTGGGCGCGGGTTCCGTCCTGGGCCTGACCGTGGCGGGCTGGGGCTGGTGGCGCTGGAAGCAGGCCCGCAGCCGGGTCTACGACCCCATCCTGATACGGGAGAAGGTCTCCCGCATCGCCTTCGACGCCGAGTTGCAGGTGGTGGCCGTCCTGCCGGAACGGGGCCGTATCCAGCGGGCCGAGGAACTGCTGGAAGGGGTGGCCGCCGCCTACCGCCATTTCGATCATCCCGCCGGGGCCAGGTTCCAGGTTGGCGACGTACAACCCCTGGTTCCCACGGACAACCTGCATCCCGCCGGACCGGGTCTGTTCGGCAAGCGCAGCGTCCTGGGGGTCAGGGAGGCGGCCGCCCTGTGGCACCCGCCCGGCGAGCGGGACGAGACGCCCCTGGTGGAGCGCTCCGGCTCCAGGTCCCTGCTGCCCCCGGTCCGGGGCACCGCCGAGGGCGCCCTGGTGGGCGACACCACCGGCGGGCAGACCAGGGAGATCCGCTTCCCCGAGGACCTGCTGCGCCGTCACCATCTCTACGTGGCCCGCACCCGCATGGGCAAGTCCACCCTGATGCACCACATCGTCGCCCACAAGCTCAGGGAGAAGGCGGCGGGCCGGGACGGCGACGCCATCATCGTCGTCGATCCCCACGCCGACCTGGTGGCCGGGCTGCTGGAGCACGTCCCCGGGTCCATCGTCGACAAAGTGAGGCTCATCGACCTGGCCGACGAACAGGGCGCGCCCGGAATCAACCTGCTGGACACCCGCATCTTCGCCGACCGGGACCGCACCGCCGACTCGGTGGTGCGGGTGGCCCGGGGCCTGTGGGAGCAGTGGGGACCAAGGATGCAGTCCATCCTGGAGCACACCGTCAAGACCCTGCACGAAGCCAACGCCCACCCGTCCACCGACGCCGGCGACCAGCACACCATCCTGGACGGGCTGAAGCTGCTCTCCGACGGCAAGTTCCGGGGCGAGGTGCTGGCCAAAGTCTCCGACCCCTACATCATGGAGTGGTGGGAGCGGGACTTCGGCGGCTGGCACCGCCAGTACCGGGCCGAGGCCTTGGCCCCGGTGCAGACCCGCCTGGCCTACTACGCATCCTCCAAGCGCGCGCGGGCCATCCTGGGCCAGTCCCGCTCCACCATCGACCTGCGGGAGACTATCCTGGACGGCGGCGTCCTGCTGGTGTCCACCGCCCAGGGCATCGCCGGCCGGGACGTGGCCGCCTTGGTGGGGGCGTCCCTGCTCAACCTGGTGGACTCGGTGATCCGGGAGCAGGAGAGCCTGCCCCTGCACCGGCGGCGGGGCGCGCTGGTGGTCGTGGACGAGATGCAGTCCATGCCCGGCGTCGATTACGAGTCGATGCTCAGCGAGCTGGGCAAGTACGGCGCCAGTTTCATCCTGGCCACCCAGAGCCTGGCCAAGCTGGACGACCTCTCCCGCACCATGCAGGACACCATCCTGGCCAACCTGGGCTGCCTGGCGGTGTTCCAGGTGGCCGGCAACGACGCCCGCCGGCTGGTGTGGGAGTTGGGCAAAGACAGGGTCACTGAGGACGACATCACGTCGCTGCCGGTGCACCAGTGCTACGTGCGGGCCACCGTGGGGACGGAGAGGCTGCCCGCCTACTCGATGATGGTCCGCAAGCCCGAGCCGGGCGACCCCGACGTGGCCGAGGCCGTTCGCAACGCCTCCAGGGGCTACACCACCAGCGCCGGTCAGCTGGCCGCCGCCAATGCCGAAGGGGAGCAGAAGGTGAGCGAGTACCGCAGGCTGCTGGCGGAGCGGCAGAACGCCAACGGCGCGCTGCCGCCCCAGACCCCGGCCCCTGGCCAGACCGGCGGGCAGCACCGGGCGCGCACCCGCAACCCCAACTCACCTGGCGGCTCCCCATCCGGCGGGGTTTCCTGTTGAGTGCCGGAGGGTTTCACCTGGAGACCCTGCGGCGGCTGGCGGCCATGCCCTTCCTGGACCGGCTGGAGCTGGCCGCCGTCTCCGGCGTCCCCGACCGCTCGGTCTACAACGCCGTCGCCGCCCTGGAACGGCAGGGCCTTGTCGCCTCCCTCCCCCACGCCACCGCCCTGCTGCGCCGGACCCGCCGCTACTTCCTCACCGCCGCCGGCCTGCGTCGCCTGGCCGAGACCGAGGCCGTCACCTTGGACCAACTGATGCGCCGCCACCCGGTAAGCGCCCGGTGGCGGCGTATCCTGCTGGAACGGCTGGACGCCGTGGCCGTCATCTGCCGGCTCACGTCCTCCGTCTCCGCCGTTCAGGGAATCGCCTCCTTCCGGTGGTACCGGGGATTGCCCCTGGACGCCGGAATCGTGCTGAATGACGGCCGCACCATAGGCGTGATCAGGCAGGGACTCACCGCCGACCGCACGGGCTTCGCCAAGCGCATCTGGCGGCTCAGTGAGGGGCCGCCGCCCGGCGGCGTGCTACTGCTGTTGCCCGACGAGACCAGGTTGCGGCACGCCCGCCGCCTGGTGGCCGCTGTGCCCTTCCCGGCACTGCTGGCCCTTGAGCGAAACGCGGCTTGGTGCGGCCCGGACAGTTCAATCTGGCGGCTCCCCTCAGTCAACACTGCCCTGGACTTGGAAGCGGCCCTGGGCCACATCCAAGGGAGCGGCGGATTGCCGGCAGAGCAGCCGCCGTTGCGGGCGACACCGCCCCGCGACATAGAGCCCGACTCCGACAAGGGGAACGCCCCGGCCTGGTTGCTGCCCGCCCTGCTGAAACCCGCCGGGAAACTGGCGTTGGACCTAGTTTCCGACTGGCCCTGGATTGCCCCGCAGCACCTCCGGCTGTTGATGGGCGTTTCCCAGGGGCGGCTGTCCCAGGTCATCTTGCCACTGGCCGACGCCGGGCTGGTTGAGCGGGTCTCCTGCCAGGGCCAAAGGCTGGCTCTCACCGACCGGGGGCTGGCGTTGCTCGCGCGCCGGGACCGGGCCTCCGTGGGTGTGGCCAGGAAACGGTGGAGCGCTGCTGCCACCGATCTCCGGAGACCCCTGGACTGGCGCAACGTCTCCGGCAGGCGCAGCCGCCAGCTCCTACGGAACATCGAGCATACCGCCGCCGTTCACGGGTTCATGGCCGCGCTGGCCGAGCAGGCCCGCTCCCTGGGCTGGGAGACCGTGCAACTGGACCCGCCCCACCGGGCATCAAGGCACTTCCGGTACGGCGACCGGCTGCGCTCGATTCACCCCGACGCCTTCGGCGTGTTGGGGCGGGGCGGCGTCACCTGGAGCTTTTTCCTGGAATGGGAACGCCGGGCGGTGCGGCCCACCACGATGGCGGCGCGCCTGGCCCCCTACCTGCGCTACTATTCAACCCACCGGCCCACCGACGATCATGGCGTCCAACCCGCCGTCCTGATGGTCTTCGACGACGACCTCGCCACGAGCCACTTTCAGCGGTTGGCACAGGAGGAGATGGAGCGGACCAGAGTTGACGTTCCGCTGCTGGTGTCAAGCAGGGCGGCGCTTGAGAGGCTGGGGCCGTTGGGAAAGATCTGGACCACTTCCGCAGGGCAGGAACCAAGAACTCCCTGATGCGAGGCGGGACCGGGAAACTGGACAGGCAGCTGAGCGGGAGTCCCGCTCCTAAACCGGGAGAAGAGGTTGCTGCCCAGGACGAGGAGCGTCCAGTTCAACCCCTCCTCCCGGCATATCCACTTCAGGACACATAAGAATCCCCCTGAGCCCCAGCCTTTCGGCCAGGGTCAGGAGGATGAATAGGTTGGTGGAGTCGGGGACGGTCCCTTTCCTCCACTGCCTCAGCCGGTAGGGGTTGACGCCGAGGCGGCGGGCCAGGGCATTCCAGGTCAGCCCGGTCTCTTCCCTGAACCGCTCCAGCCTATCGGGAAAGTCCTGGGGGAATTCGTAGTACACCGGCTGGTGTATTCGCCGCTGCCGCCCCAAGGGTTACTCCTCGGCGCCCAGCACGTCCACTATGTTGGGAAACAGCGTGCTCATCCCTCCAGGAACCCGCTGGGCCACACGATAAAGCTTGGACAGGGCCAGGTCCCTGGGCAAAGCGCCCCGCCGCCAGCTCGTCACCCGCTCGTGGTCCACCCCCAGGCACGCCGCCAACTCACCCCATGACAGGCCGGACACTTCCCGGAATTGCTCCAATCTCTCCGGGAAGTCCTTGGGCAGGTCCACCCCGTTGTTCCGTCGCTTGAATGCTGTTGCTCCAGTCATCTTGAGTCCTCCTCAGTCCTATTTTCAGAAATGGGAAAGCCGTCCCTGAACGCCGCCGCTCTTCTCCGGCAGGGAAAGGTCGTCCGGCAGCAGCAGGTACAGGCCGCCCGGTACCCTGGCGCCCAAACGGAAGATGCCGAACAGGGCGTCGCCGCAGGGTGCGGTGTCGTGCCGCCAGCGCTGCAACTGCCGTGGGTCCACGCCGAGGCAGGCCGCCATGCCGTCCCAGGAGAGGCCGCTGGCCGCCTTGAGCCGGTCCAGCCGCGCCGGAAAGTCCTCGGGCAGCAGAGCCGCGCCGAAGAACAGGTGGGGCGGCACGGGTCTTCTATTCCCCATCGCATTCTTCCATGATGAACAGATCGTCGAAACCGACGCCCAGCGCATCCTGCAAACGCCGCCGCGTGGCAGCGGAGGGATAGCGTTTCCCGTTGAGGAGCTGGGACAGGTAGCCGGTGGACAGACCGGTCAGGTCGGCCAGTTCGTTCTTGGTCATGTTCAGGCGGTGGAGCAGGTCCCAGAACGCCACGGCGTTCAACCGCGCCCTCACCAGGGGTCTCTTACCCGACATACTCGCCGTCCTTGTGTGGGGCGTCCCCTTGGTCGGGAACATCAGCGCCGTCCGATTCCTCACCCTGCCTCTCCGCCGCAGCCTCCGCCGCGGCGTCCAGGTGGGCGCGGGCGATCATGCGGGCCAGGATGCGCAGGCCCCGCAGCCTTATCTCGTTCTGTTCCGGGGTGAGCCGTTGCTTCTTGCTCAAAAGATAGACCTTCCGAAAACCCGGCGTTTGCCGCCGGTGGCGCTCCGCCGCGCCCGGCTGTATACTCTGCCAGTAAAACGGGTGTTCTGACGAAGGAAGTGTAGCAATCAGTTGACGTGCTCATCAATGGAAAAGGCGTCTATACAGCAAGCACTAACCAAAGTGCTTGCTCATTTGTAGCCATAATGTAGCAACAAAGAAGCTATAATGGAGCAGGAATGTTACCGGCAGGGGCCGAGGCTGGTGGGGCGACTCTCGAGGGGATGGGGGTGCATCATGGAAGAGCTTGACGAACAACAGGAACGGGGTGAGGAACTGGGGCCGTTGCTGCGGCGTCTGAGGGGCGGCCTGAGCCTGCGGGACGTCAACCGGCTTACCGGGGTGTCCAGTTCCTATCTTTCCAAGATCGAAAGGGGAGAGCGCCCGCCCGGCGCCAACCTGCTGCGCAAACTGGCCTTCGCCTACAACGTGGACGCCGAGGATTTGATCCGGCAGGCCGGGCACCTGGGCCAGTCGGGCCTCCACTCCGACGAGGCCCTTGAGGTGGAACGGGCCTACCAGTACGTGCTGTCCGACCCCGCCTTCCGGGTGGGCACCCGGCCCGATGGTCCCCTGTCCCTGAACGCCAAGCGGTTCATCGTGGAGATGTACGAGCGCTTCACCAACAAGACGCTGCTGGAGTGATGACTGTGACCCTGGACGACTTCTGCCACAGGTTGCTGGACGACGAACTGTTCCGGGAAAGACTGGAGCCCGAGCGGCTGGCCGCCGCTTTCACAGAATTCTTTCACCTTGCCGCTCGCCCCACCGTCATGGAACTGGCCGCCCTGCTACGGGACGCCGGTTTCGGCACCGTGTCGGGCAGGGAATTGGACGGGTTGAAGGGGGTTCACTTTGGCGCCCCCAGGGGTGAGTACGACATCTACTACCGGGAAGACCTGTGGGACGGGGCCAAGGCCCACACCGTGCTCCATGAGGCTTACGAGATCATTCACGAGACCCTGTTCGCCCTGTACTCCGATGACCCGCCGGAGCGCCGCGTGTGCCGGGAGGCCGACCGCTTCGCGGCGGCGGTGTTGATGCCGCGAGACACGTTCACCGCCTACGCCCTGGTCAGCGGGCTGGACGTGGTGGTCCTCCAGGGGGTGTTCCAGTGCTCCTACGCTTCGGTGGCGATGCGTCTGGCCGAGGTGATGCGCCGGCAACCCCTGGTTGCGCTGCTGTACGAACGACAGGATAAGGGGGACCCGGCAGGCTGGCCCGACCCGGTCAATCCGGAGTCATTCAGGGCCGCGGTGGTGAAACGGACGGCGGGCTTTGGTCCGCCGGGTTCCCCCCTGTTCTGCGGTTGGCGGAGCGGCGTTCCCCGTCCCGGCAAGTCCTTGCCCTCTGGCTCCCTGGCCGAGCAGGCGGTCCAGAGCGGAAGGCCGGAGTACGCCGAGGAGGACGGTATCGCCATAGCAGCCAAGCCCGTATTGTGGAAGGGGCGGGTGGCCAAGGTGGCGGTCGTCGCCGTGCCCCACGGTGACCGGGCGGTGCTGGCCCCGCAGCTCGGCGGGGTCAACTGGCATTATCAGAAGCCCCAGGCCCGTGCCCGGGTGATGCCGGCGGCTTCTTGACAGAGAAGGCCGGAAGTCCGATGATGGATAGTAAGACAAACTATTATTCGGCCAGGCAAAAAAGAGAGACCATGCCCGCACCGAGGAAGTCAAAGACCATCACCTTCTCCCTGCCCCCGGAGATGTTCGAGCAGGTGCAGCGGGTGAAGGAAGAGGAGGGCCGGGACATGAGCGAGTTGGTGCGGGAGGCCCTCCGCCTGTACATGGAAGAAAGGGAGTTGCGCCGGCGGGAACGCCTGGAACGGCTGCGCTCCCGCCATACAACCCAGGAAGTGACCGAAGGAGGAGCTAATGAATGAACGATATGACCTGACCCCGGCTGCCCTGTACGCCCGGGTTTCCAGCGACCGCCAGGACGTGGACCTCTCCGTCGCCGCCCAGCTTCGGGCGCTGCGGGACTACGCCGAGAAGAACGGGTATGTCGTGGCCCGCGAGTACATCGACGAGGCCGAGAGCGGCCGCATCGCCGACCGGCCCCAGTTCCGCCGGATGCTGGACGAGGCCAGCCTGTCCGAATCCCCTTTCCAGGAAATCTTGGTCTGGAAATTCTCCCGCTTCACCCGCAAGCGGGAGCACGCCGTGGCCTTCAAGTCCATGCTCCGCAAGCGGGGCATCAGGGTAACCTCCATCACCGAGCACGCCGACGACTCCCCCACCGGCAAGCTGATGGAGGCCATCATCGAGAGCCTGGACGAATTTTACTCGGAAAATCTTGCCCAGGAGGTTTTGCGGGGAATGCGGGAGGCCGCCTCCCGTGGCTTCTGGATTTCCACCTACTCCCCCTACGGCTACCGGAAGGTGCCGGTTCAGGACGGAGCCAAGAAGCGCCCCAAGCTGGAGCTTGATCCGCCCGCCGACGGCGTGGTGCGCCGCATCTTCCAGATGGCTCATCTCGGGACCAGCACCCTGGACATCACCAAGACCCTGAACAGGGAGGGCATCGCCAGCCCCCAGGGGAGCCGCTGGACCAAGACCACTATCCACCGGATTCTCACCAACGAGACCTACACCGGGACCCTGGTATGGGGAACCAGGGCCAAGGACAACGTGCCGCCGGTGCGGGTGGACAACGCTTTCCCCGCCATCGTCTCACGAGACGAATTCGAGCGGGTGTCCGCCATCCTTGGTTCCAAAGCCCCGGCCAAGATACATCCCCGCCGCGCCGCCAGCCCCTACCTGCTCAGCGGAATAGTCAGGTGCGAGACCTGTGACAAGGCCCTCACCGCCCACGAGGCCAAGAGCGGCCAGTTCACCTACTACGTCTGCCACTCCCTGCTGAAGCGGGGGCAGGGTGCCTGCGACACTCCCAGGCTCAACTCCAAGCGGTTCGAGCGGATGATCATCGACTCGATACGGGAGAACATCCTCACCGAGAGCAACATCCGGGAACTGGTCAAGCTGGTCAACGAAGAACTGGACAGCGTGATCAAGGAGCAGCGGGAGAAGGCGGAGGCCATTGATGAGGAGCTGAACGAGATACGCCGGCGGTTGGACCGGCTTTGGCAGGCGGTGGAGACCACCGACCTGGAGATCAATGACATCCTGCCCCGCATCCGGGAGCATAAGGAACGGCAGGAGAAGCTGGAGATTGCCGCCGATGAAGCAAGGGCCATCCTTGCCGTGCGGATGCAGGGGTTGGGCGACGAGGAGACCATCGCTGCCTACGTGAAGGAGATGAGCGACTTCCTGATGAAGAGCGAGTTGACCGAGACCAGGGCCTTCATCCGGTCATTCGTCAAGGAGATCGGAGTGGTCCCCGGCAAGGCCACTATCCGATACACCATTCCCACGCCGAAGGACAGCCCGATAAAAGGAAGGGACGCTCAGGAAATCGCCCTGAGCGCCCCGGTTCTGTCTACAGTAACGCATGGTGGGCCGTGTGGGGATCGAACCCACGACACCCGGATTAAAAGTCCGGTGCTCTGCCGAACTGAGCTAACGGCCCGCAGTCTGGGGAAAGGGTCTAGTGCAAACGCCCACCGGCGGCAGGCGGGGAGGGCGGATCTACGCCCATATACTACCTTGATTCTAGCAAGACGCACGCCGCGCCCGCAATAGATGGTTACCGAGGCCCCACGACCCTTCAGTATCACGATAAGTGACCAGTAAGGACACTAACTCTCTCACCCTGAGCGGAATCTATGACGAACGAGGCGATCGAAAGGCCCTGATTTCGAGGTGTGAGACGTGGTATTTCCTTGCGGGAAGGAGTAGAATGCACCACAATTCCCGGATAGCCCTTCCGGACCTCAAGGCGTTTACGGCGGACCGATCATAACGACTGGAGTAGATGATCCGTGGTAGCCACCACCGACTCCAACGTCCTTATAGAACGAGTTTCCAGCTACCTCTCTGAACAGGTGGCCGGCACGGTCCAGGAAGCCTACGACTTCGCCGAACAGTGTCACCAGGGCCAGACCAGGCTCTCCGGCGAACCGTATATCGCCCACCCCCTCCAGACCGCCCTCTTCCTGGCCAACCTCAACCTCGACTCCCACACCATCATCGCAGCCCTGCTCCATGACGTGGTCGAAGACTGCGAGATTACCCTCGAAGAAATCTCCTCCAGGTTCGGTGAGGAGGTCTCTCAACTGGTCGACGGCGTGACCAAGCTGACCAGGATGGACGTCCGGTTCCAACAATCCAGCAACAGCCTTGACCTCTCCGACGAACAGGACCAGCTTTACTCCGAGAGTCTGCGCAAGATGCTGGTCGCCATGGCCGAAGACATCCGCGTCGTGCTTATCAAACTGGCCGACCGCCTGCACAATATGCAGACCCTTGACGCCCTCCCCGTTGAGAAGCGGAAGCGCATCGCCCAGGAAACCCTGGACATCTACTCGCCATTGGCCCACCGCCTCGGCATCTGGGAGATCAAGTGGCGGCTCGACGACCTCTCATTCCGTCACCTGAACGAGACCCGCTACCGGGAAATCTCCAAGATGCTCGCCACCAAGCGGGAGCAGCGGGAACAGTACGTCGAGATGGTGGCCGACCACCTGCGCGAGGAGATGACGAAATTCAACGTAGCAGGCGAGGTGGCCGGAAGGCCCAAGGGCATCTACAGCACCTACCAGAAGATGGAGCGTTACGCCGCCCAGGGCAAAGAACTCCGCGACATCTACGACCTCTACGCCCTGCGCGTCCTGGTCAATACCAAGGAAGACTGCTATAAAACCCTGGGAGTTATCCACCAGCTCTGGCACCCAATCCCGGGCCAGTTCGACGACTACATCGCCAACCCCAAAGAAAACATGTACCAAGCCCTCCACACAACGGTCATCTGCGAGGGCGGCAATCCTCTGGAAGTCCAGGTCAAGACCTACGACCTCCACTACCTGGCCGAGTACGGGGTCGCAGCCCACTGGAGATATAAGGAAGGTAAGTCCAGCGACCTGCACTTCGAAGAGAAGATGGCTTGGCTGCGCCAACTACTGGAGTGGCAGCGGGAGATGGCCGGGACCGCCGAGTTCCTGGAATCGGTTAAACAGGACATCTTCCGGGACCAGGTGTTCGTCTATACCCCCAAGGGGGACATAGTCGAGTTGACATCCGGCTCCACGCCCATAGATTTCGGGTATAAGATTCATACCGACCTGGGACACCGCTGCATCGGCGCCAAAGTGAACGGCCGCCTGGTCTCCCTGGATACGGCGCTGCAAAACGGCGACACGGTAGAGATTCTAGTCTCCAAGGAGCAGCGTGGCCCAAGCCTCGACTGGCTAAACCCAAACCGCGGCTACGTCCGCTCCGCCACCGCCCGTCAGAAAGTACGCCTTTGGTTCCGCCGCCAGGCCCGCAGTTCCAACATTCAGAGGGGAAGAGAGTTGCTGCGCCGGGAGATGCGCCGGCTCAACGAGCAGTTGGACGACGCCGAAGTCCTCTCCCTCTGCAGGTACGACAGCATGGATGAGCTTCTGGCCAACCTGGGTTCCGGCGGCATGTCCGAGAGCCATCTGGCCCAGAGGGTGGCCCAAGCCCGCCAGGCAGCCGAAGCCCAAACGGAGACCCCAAAGCCTAACCTCCCCCTATCCAGCCCCAGCTCTGGCATTTCGGTCCTTGGCGTCGGAGACCTGCTAATCCGCATGGCCCGCTGTTGCAACCCGATCCCAGGCGACGAAATCATGGGGTTTATCACTCGCTCCCGAGGCGTGACAGTCCACAAAGATGGCTGCGTGAGCCTCCGCAACGAAGATGAACCTGACCGTATCGTGAACGTGGACTGGGGTGAGACCCACCATCTCTACCCTGTGCGAGTGGAGATGAGGGCATACGACCGGGTGGGCTTGCTCCGGGACGTTACAGTCCAGGTGTCGGAAGAGCGCGTCAACATAGCGTCGGTTATCACCAAAGAACTCCCCGATGGGACGGTGACCATCGAACTCACCCTGCATACCACGGGCCTGGACCAACTAGGGAAGCTTTTCTCCAAGCTGGAAGGCGTCAAGGGCGTCATATCGGCCACCCGGCACCGCTCCGCTCTCCCGGCCTCGCTTCCAAGCTGAAATTGGGCTGCCGCGGCCTTTTGGTTTGGGCTGCGGAGCCACCGCCCCGGGGACCCTTACCATGGCCCACGGCTGGCACTCGCCGAGCCAATAACTTCTGGACCGACACCACCACAAGGAGGTCAATATGCCCGAAAGAACACCGATTAGACCCGATGGAATTTCTCCCAACCCCGCCCTCTCTCCAGGAATTCAGGTGGGGGAATGGTTGTTTGTATCTGGAAACGTGGCCAACGACGGCAGCGGCACGCTGGTGGGGCCTGGCGACTGCGAAGCCCAGTCGCGGCAGGTCATGACCAACATCCAGACCATCGCCGCGGCCGCCGGAGCTTCGATGGCCGACGTGGTGAAGATCACCTGTTTCCTCACCGACATTTCCAACTACGGGGCCTACGGACGAGTGCGCTCCGAATTCTTCCCTACGGACCCCCCGGCCAGTTCCACGGTGGTCGTGGCGGGTCTGGTCCGCCCTGAATACCTGGTGGAAGTGGAAGCCATCGTGCGGGTACCGGGCGGGAGTTAGCTCCCGCTTCCGGACGCGACCCCATACAGCGCTGTGTCGGGGTGATAATCGCTCCAGGCGAACCAGAAAGCGTAGTGGGAGGGCAGCCGCTCCAAGGTATTGCAGCACAACGGCCCCTCGACGGCGCGTCCCGTGAGCCGGTCCCAAACGGTGCCGGTCTCCCGGTCCCGCATAATGGACAGGGTCTTCTTCGGCGGTAATGGCTCGAAAGACAGGGTGCGATTGTCCATTGTGCGGTCGAATATCACCCCGGTCTCCGATTCCGGCGCAAATGCCACCACCACGTTTCGCCCCGCGAAGTAGTCGTTGACCACTTCTTCACCGGAAATGACGCGGAAGGGGTACGCCTTGGCCGAGTTCCCCTGGGATATACCTACTACCAAGTCTTTCTTGGAGAGCCGGTCGTCGGAGTTGGATTCGCCCAGTTTCCCCGCCATGTTGGAGGCGTAGTAGCCGTCATACTGGTCGGTGAAGTATCGGCCCCGCTTTTCCAGGACCCGTGTGTCGGGGTGCAGTTCTGACCACTGTCCCCAGGAGGTCTGGAGCGCGGGGACAATCTCAAGCTCCACCCCTGCCAGGGGACCCTTGACTCCACGGCTCAGGAATTGGCTCCAGAGTGTGTCGGTCTGGTGATCGTACATCACCAGGGCGTTCATTAACAGCTTTCCCGATACGCCGAAGGTATGGGTGGTCTGACCGATGTTGCGGGCATATACAATGCCCGTGAAGCAGAGGGGTCACCAGGTTACAGCTACCGGCACCCCGCCCACCACATCGTTGACGATCTCGTGCCGGGAGAGCATGTTCAGGGGATAGGCGCGGTGGTCTTCGTTGATGGAGACCGCCAATACTCGCTCATGGGGCCGCATCTGGGCGTAGGCCGCTGGCCCGTCGGCGAACTCCGGGTCGGTGATTGCAGGTATGGCGTCCCTGGCCAAAACCGTGATTAGCTCAAGGTCGCGCCCCTGTCCCCGGGGAAGGCTTACCTCTTCCGACTGCCCCTTTAGCCAATAGGTGCGTGCGAAGGGCAGGCTAAGCGCCCCAATAGCCACGAC
>CBDCMJ010000002.1:0-52210 GCA_965218875.1 Dehalococcoidia bacterium | reverse complement strand
CGTTTTCGAGACGCTAATGGTCCTTTAACCTTCCTGTCATTGACTCGGTTACTTGATTTCCCAATTGTAATGAGGTAATCGCTGGATAGGCAAATTCCTGCCCGGCCAATTGCCCAGGTTTGGACTAGCTTACCCCCTGTATCTCTGTTATCCTTCACGAAATTTCTGAGGGTGCAGTCATGGAAGACGACCTATTGGCTCAAACAATGACTGTGCGAGACGTTGCAAGGCACCTCAACGTTGACGAGAAAACGGTCTATCGGTTGGTTCAGCGCGGCCGGTTGCCAGGTTTCAAGGTGGCTGGCACTTGGAGATTCAAGCGGTCAGACCTCGAAGACTGGATTGACCGTCAAAAGCAGGATGCCGCAAGCCAAGCGTCCACAGAAGACTAATTGCCTTCTTTGTGGGGGTTGTTGGCCGATTGCAATAAGCAGCCCTAATAGACCAGCACCTTTGAATTGATGGCTGGTAGGAAACTACGGGCTAGAGCCGAAAAGCCTTGCGGACGGGTGGATAGGTTGATGGCGAAGAAATATCGTCTGTGGTTAACAGGGAAGGAACAACAGGAACTAACGCCGCTGGTGTCCTGAGCCGGACGGCAACTCATAAACATACCCATGCCCCTATCTTGTTGCTCAATGACCAGGATCAAGTCGACGTTGCGATGAAGGACTATGATATAGCCGAGGTCCAAGATGTAGTCGGAGCCACGGTGGAAATGGGTATTTGGGAGAGCATTAGCACCAGCTCTGTCCGCCGGGCTTTGATAAACCAGCTCAGGCCCCCTGGTTGAAAGAGTGCTGGAGTATCCTCATAGGAGAACGCCGAAAACCCACAACCACCGGAAGGCAGTGCAACGGGAACCGCACTCGCCTAAATCCGGGTCCAGTCAAAGAGGCGGCGCAAGGTGGCTAGTTGGGCCATCACCTATAGGCAAACGGAACCGAGTAAACTGCCGGAGAAGATTCTCTGTGCCCAGGGAGCGGATCAATGAAGGCGACTGAAGCCAACCTCCTGGGGTTCCTCAGGAAGTCACCCCAGTTCATCATCCCTATCTACCAGCGCACCTACTCATGGACGGAACCGCAATGTAGGCAACTCTGGGACGACATAATCCGCACTGGAAGCGACGACGGCATTTCAGGCCATTTCATCGGGTCGATTGTCTACATAGAAAAGGGACTCTATCAGGTCTCAAGCCAAACACCGTTACTGGTCATCGATGGGCAGCAGCGCCTCACAACTGTCTCCCTGATCATCGAAGCACTCGCACGTCATCTGGGCGACGGAGAGCCCATCGAGGGCTTTTCAGCAAGGAAACTCCGGAACTATTACCTGCTCAACCCGGACGAGGATGGCAAGAAACAATACAAGTTGCTGTTGACTCAGACCGACGAGCAGACCCTCCTAGCCATCATAGGACAAGGGAAGATTCCCGAGGCCAACTCACTTCGGGTCCGGGATAATTTCGAATTTTTCGAGATGAAGGTCAGGGAGCTCGGCGAGGATATCGCACCACTCTGTAGGGGGCTGGAAAAGCTCTTGCTCGTTGACATCTCCCTTGACCGTGGCCATGACAACCCCCAGTTGATCTTCGAGAGCATGAACTCCACCGGGCTCGAACTGAGCCAAGCGGACCTGATACGCAACTACGTGCTGATGGGCCTGGAACCCGACCAGCAAGAAAAACTTTACACTGACTACTGGAGGCCCATGGAGATGGCCTTCGGACAGGATGCCTACAGCAAGCACTTCGACGGGTTCATGCGACACTACTTGACGATCAAAACCGGCACTATTCCCAAAATAGACCGAGTCTACGAGGAGTTCAAATCATACTCCCAAGGGAAAGACCAAACCCCCGTCAATGTGGACACCCTCCTAGCGGACCTAAATGAGTTCGCCAACTACTACTGCGCAATCGCTCTCGGCAAAGAATCTGAACCCGACCTCGCAGCAGCGTTCCGAGACATCCGAGAGTTGAGGGTAGACGTGGCATACCCACTGATGCTGGAAATGTATGAAGACTACCGCAAGAACTCGTTGTCGCTCAAATATTTCACCGATGCGGTACGTTATATCGAAAGCTACGTTTTCCGAAGGGCTATCTGCTCCATCCCGACAAACTCGCTCAACAACACCTTCGCCACCTTCGGCCGGGCATTGAAGAAGGACCGTTATCTGGAAAGCATGCTAGCCCATTTCCTGCAGATGCCGTCCTATCGCCGGTTCCCGAATGACGAGGAGTTCTCTAGGGAAATACAGACTAAGAACCTCTATAACAATCGCACCAGCTATTGGCTGCGGAGACTTGAGAACCACGGTCGGAAAGAACCCGTTCCCGTGCACGAGTACACAGTCGAGCATATCCTCCCTCAGAACGAGAACCTGTCGAAACCCTGGCAAGATTCGATAGGGGAAGACTGGAGAAACGTCCAGGAAACCTGGCTACACACACTTGGCAACCTGACTCTCACCGGCTACAACACCGAATACAGCGACAAACCCTTTGCGGAGAAGCGCGACATGAAGGGCGGCTTCAAGCAAAGCCCCCTCCGACTGAATGAAGGCCTGGGAGAACTGGACAAATGGGACGAAAACGCAATCCGTGACCGCGCCAAACGGCTCGCAATCGAAGCAGTTACTGTATGGAAGGGCCCACTACTGAGCAAGGATTCCCAACGCACATACCTGCCTGACTCAGAAGAGAGAACGGAGGCCTACACAATTGAGGACCATCGCTACCTAGCGGAAGGAAGCCACACCAGAGGCCTCTTCGATGAATTCAGGAGAGAGGTGCTGGCCATCGACCCATGTGTTTCGGAGGAGTTCCTCAAACTCTACGTCGACTACAAGGCTGAGACCAACTTCGTTGACGCAGTCCCGCAGGCAACACGCGTGAGTCTGACTCTTAACATGGGTTTCCACGAACTCCATGACCCCAGAGGAATGGCGCGTGACGTGACCAACATAGGAAGATGGGGCAACGGAGACGTAGAAGTCAGACTCGAAGGGATCGATGACCTACCCTACGTTATGGGACTCGTGCGCCAAGCATACGAAAGGCAAATGGGAGACGAGGGGGGCCAATAAACTAACAGCTATGAGGTGAGGGGTTCCGGGAACGAGGGGACTGTTGGGCAACGCTTGGGTGTTGTTAATCCCCTGCAAGATTTAGATTCTTTATCCATTCAATACATAGCATCTGGACTACTACCCTTACCTTCTGGTAGCAGGAACCAGCGACATGAACTTCAAAGAGCTGCAAACAGAGCAAAAGCTACGCGGTGGATATTACACACCGGAAGACCTCGCTGATTTTCTTACGCGCTGGGTTGCGGGAGCCAATCCCGAATCCATTTTGGAACCCAGTTGCGGGGACGGTGTGTTTTTCAACAGGATCGCTTCGCACATGGGGGACCCGACAGTGACCGCCTTTGAAATCGACGTTGAGGAGGCGAAGAAGGCTTTTGAGCGGGCGACATTCTCTGGATTGACGAACGTCAACGTCCAAGCCGACGATTTTCTTGGCTGGGCGCTCGACGCCATTAAAGATGGGGTAAGCTATGATGCCATTCTGGGGAATCCCCCGTTTATTCGGTATCAATATCTCCCCTCCCTTTTTCAGGGCCGGGCTGAGAGCATCTTTAATATATTGGACTGCAAATTCACGAAGCACACTAATGCGTGGGTTCCCTTCGTCATGGCATCTTTCGCCCTGCTTCGCCCCGGTGGCAGGCTTGCGATGGTAGTGCCAGCGGAGATCATCCATGTCATGCACGCCCAGTCATTGAGAACTTACCTCGGTCAAACCGCGCGACGAATTGTCATCGTGGACCCCGAAGAAATCTGGTTTTCTGGGACACTTCAGGGCGCGGTGTTGCTCCTAGCAGAGAAAAGGGCTGGAGAGTATGACTGTCCCGAGGGCCTTGGCATTTACCGAGTAAGAGGGCGTGAGTTTGTCCAAAGCGACCCGGAGGTCGTGTTTAATGCCCCGTCGCCAATCAATGGAAAAACGGTTGAAGGCAAATGGACGAGTGCATTGCTTGAACCCCAGACGCGATCGATTCTCGACGGATTGGTTGAGTCCGAATCCATTCGTAGATTCGACGAAGTCGCCCAGGTAGATGTTGGAATCGTCACTGGGGCCAATAAGTTCTTCCTTGTAGAAGACGAGACAGTCCGAAAGTTTGGCCTAGAGCAATGGACTCATCCTATGTTCGGGCGTAGCGAGCACTGCCCCGGGGTCATCTATGACGAATCCCAACATAGGTCGAACGCAGCCAAGGGGAATCCAACTAACTTCCTCTGGTTCAAAGATAGCGAAGTCGAGGAAAACTATGCTGCGAAGTCATACATTCAGGGCGGAGAGGCACTAAACTTACATACACGCTACAAGTGCCGTGTCCGTAAACCGTGGTATGTCGTGCCGTCGGTCTATGCTACCGAAGTAGGAATGCTAAAGCGTTCGCACGACACGCCACGCCTGATACTGAACGAGTTGAGGGCCTACACAACGGACACCGCCTACCGCATCAGAGTCAAAGAGGGAACTGCTAAACAGCTTGTGTTCAGCTTCGTAAACCCGCTGACCGCCCTAAGCGCAGAGCTTGAGGGCCGCCACTATGGAGGCGGAGTTCTTGAGTTGGTGCCATCGGAGATAGAACGCCTCTTGATTCCGTTGCCGACCCGCTTAGAGCCAGATGTCAATTGCCTCGACGATGCTGTGCGATCCTTAACAATGGACATTGTCTTGGAGCGCCAGGGGCGGGCTGTACTAGGAACTATAGGGCTTACCAAGGAAGACCAAGACGAGTTGATGCGCGGTTGGAGGAAACTCCGCGACAGGCGTCACCGAGTACCTTCCGGTTTGGACTAGTCGATCTCCAGGACATATAGCCCGTTATCTACGCCGTCACGGTATAAGTACATGGTCCGGTCGAGTAAGTCTTCACGGGCGACGATTTGTCGGGCTTCACCCCAATGGACCTGGGTCATGCTATTACTCTGTTCATAGGCCCTGGTGTCAGTGCGGCTGTTATGAGAGAGCCGCAGGATAAAAACACCATAGTTCACATCACGGATTACCAACTGGAACCGCGCTTCGGCACGCTCCATGTGTCTGATCCTCTGAACTGTATCAAACTGCCAGTTCAGACCGGCAAAGACCTCATCTCGGAAATAATGCCTCTGGTCTATATCCGCCATCGCACCTTTCCCGAACAGCATTGACCCTGTTTGATTGGTCGTCGCACCCGTGGGGATCGTCAAATGGCGCCGGCGTAGTGGGTTGCTCTGCCATACCAGGGTGAGTCGTTCACGGACCGGCGCGGAAGCGCCTGCTGGAACTGGCGGTTCCGGCGTTGTTGCATCCTCCAGCACTCTAGGGAATGGTGCGGGACGACGCCGGGTTAATGGCCTGCTATGGAGGTTCATCCTGGGAACCGTATCCAGGTCCCGACTTCTCGATGAACCGGGCGTCGTAGGGGCTGGTCGCTCACTCTCATCTACGACCCGCCCCGAATCTAACAACCTCTCGACCATCGCGTTATCTGTAACTCGAAACACATGCCTGGGATATTCAGCGATCATGCCGTCAATCTTCGCTTCCAGGTCTGCCACGAAGGTGGCGTTTTCTGGCTCGTCGAGCTCAATCTCCATTCGCAAGCTGGCTTCGATGTTCCAATTGAGTCCCCCGGTAGTGAGATTGGCACTTCCAATGAGTAGACGGGCTTCGTCTGGGTTACGCGAAAAATAGACCTTTGGGTGAAAGAGGACATCTCGGGAACCAGTGTCCACAGCGTAGGTGATGCAGCCGATTTCCAAACTTTTGCTCAAAGCTTGTGCTGACGTAATGCCGTTTCGTATGCCCGCGACGATAGTCGTCAGTTCGGCTACTGGTGAAAGTGCTGCCTCTAATGCTAGAAGGCCGCCTTCATTCATGAAGGCGGCGCTCATGATCACTCTCTCAGGATTTGGAATCCTGAGCAGATTTCCAACAGCGGCCAGATGATTGTCTTGGGTAACACCCTGCAATAGCATGGTCTGAGTCGGCATTATCTAGCCCATTCCCCAAGGCCCAGGGCCTCGTGTTACACGAAAATTCTAGCGATTCTTAACTTATAATAGCAGACAAAAAAGACCGCATCTTCGGTTGTATACACGGTCCGGCCCTGGGAAAAAACCGGCTGCTGAGCTAATAGAGTTTCCACCAGCCTGCACTGCTCAGCAACATAAGCCTGTAGGTTGCTAAGGGTATTATCCACTTGTTCATCGTCCTTTTGTAGTTACGCTTCTGGAATGTCATTTTGTTGCTCGTCATGTCCCGGCCCCTCCCCGTCCCCCAACCGGTACCCCACCCTCGGCTCGTTGAAGATGTAGGTGGGATTCTCCGCATCGTCTCCCAGCTTGTCCCGGAGGTTCTTCACAATGGTGCGCACCGGGCCCGAGCCGCCGGCGTGGGCCGGACCCCAGACCCGCAACAGCAGGTCGGCGTGGTTCACCACCCGTCCCGGGCTGGCCGCAAGCTCGGCCAGCACCCGGTATTCCATGTCGGTCAGCCGGACCGGACGGCCCGCTAAAGTCACACGCCGCTCGGCGAAGTTCACCGTCAGGTCCCCCACCACGCAGGGCTCCGACGGCTCCGGCCTTTCCACCGGTGCCCGCCGCCGCAGCACCGCCTGAATCCTCGCCACCAGCTCCGTGGGCGAGAAGGGCTTGACGATGTAGTCGTCGGCCCCGGCCTCCAGCGCCCGGGCGATCACCTGGTCCCGGCCGTAGGCCGACAGGAAGATCACCGGCACCTCGGAGAGCTCGGGGACGCTCTCCATCATTTCCACGCCGTCGGCCCCCGGCAGCATCAGGTCCAGCAGCACCAGGTGGGGTTTCTCCTCCCGGATGAGGCGGCCCACCGCCTCCGGGTCGCCGGTCACCTGCGGCGTATAGCCAGCCTCGGAGAGCACGTCCCGCACGTACCTGAGGGTCTGCGGGTCGTCGTCCACCGCGAGGACCCGCACCTTCTGCGGCGCCCTTCCCCCGGAACGGGACACGGACCGCTCCGGCAGGGCCGTCTCCACCACCGCCGGGAGGATGAAGGCGAACCTGGACCCCAAACCCAGCCCCTCGCTTTCGGCCCAGATGCGGCCTCCGTGGGCCTCCACTATCCCCTTGCAGATGGCCAGGCCCAAACCCGAACCCACGGTCCCGTTCCCCGGGTCCTCTGCCCCCGGACGGGAGAACCTGCGGAACAGGTGCGGCAGCCGCTCGGCGGCTATGCCCGCCCCGTCGTCGGAAACGGAAATCTCCACCTGGACCCCTGTGGCCGCCGCCTCCACCCGGATGGGATACCCCGCCGGAGAGTGCCGGGCCGCGTTGGACAACAGGTTGCCCAGCACCTGCACGATGCGACGCCGGTCCGCCATCACCCGGGGCAGGTCCGGCGGCAGGTCGAGCCGGATGTCGTTCCGGCCGCCCCCGCTCAGGAAGGTGTTCCTGGCCCGGTCCACCAGGACCGCAACATCGGAAGACTCGGGGGCCACCGCCAGGGTTCCGGCGTCGATGCGGGCCACGTCCAGCAGGTCGGTGATCAGGCCCTGCATCTGGTCGGCCTGCTCCCGTATGATGCGGTGGAACTGGCGCATCTCGGCCGGGTCCAGGCTGTCCTGGGCGTCCATCAGCGTGTCCGCGGATCCCCTGATGGAGGTCAGTGGGGCGCGCAGTTCGTGGCTCACCATCCCCAGGAACTCGGCCCGCAGCCGCTCCAACTCCTCCAAGGACGTCATGTCCTGCATGGTAACGATTACGGACTCGACGCCGCCGTCCTCCGTTGGAATGGGCGTAGCGTTGATGATGGTGGTGATTCTGCGCCCGTCGGGGACCTGGAGCACGATCTCCTCGGCCCGAATAGTTTCCCCGGTGCTGAGCGCCTGGGCCAGGGGGAAATCCCGAAGGGAAATCTCCCGCCCGTCAGCCCGCCGGACGGTCAGCGTCGCCAGCAGATCCTCCGCCAGTTGGTCGGGGTTGCGCAGGCCGTCTACGATCCTTCTCGCCTCCCGGTTCAACGACAAAGGGACTCCGGTCCTGGCGTCGAAGACGACCACACCCACGGGCGAGGTGTTGACCAGGGTCTCCAGGTCGGCCCTGGCCCGCTGCTCCTCCCGGTACCGGCGGGCGTTGGCGATGGCCATCGCCGCCTGGGAGGCGAACATCAGCAGCGTGTCCTCGTCCTCCTGAGTGAACTCCAGGCCGCCCTCCTTGTCCGATAGATAGAGGTTGCCGACGTGCTCGCCCCGGTGACGGATGGGCGCACCAAGGAAGCTGCCCACCGGACCCAATGGCGGGTCGATTGCGGGAAGGCCCGCCGACGTGGTGTGGGAGGAGAAGTCCGCCAGCCTGAGCGGTCCGGGAATCATGCTCAGGTAGGCGAAGAACTCCGGGCCCCCTGGCAGCTCCAGGAACCGCTGGTGCTCTTCGGGAGTCAGGCCGGAGGTGATGAAGTCCTGCAACTGCCCCTGCTCGTCGAGGGCGGTGATCCCGCCCATCCTCGCGCCGGTCAGGGAGCGCGCCCCGTCCACGACCCCCTGGAGCACGATGCCCAGGTCCAGGTCCTCGGTGATGCGTATGCTGGCCTCGCTCAACCTGGAGAGGCGCTCCCGCAGGGCCTGATTTTCGTTTAGCAGATCATCGGGATTCCGCAACTTCTCACCCCCGTTTAATTGCCTTCGGCCCCTGGCGCCCGTAGTGAGACCCGGGCTGGACGGGTGGCGGGATTTAGGCCGTGCCCAGCGTTTCCAGGAACCAATTTTCTCCAAATCCAAAACTCTACGCTGATTATACGCCTAAAAATATCATGAATCACACCTGCTACACAGCAGTTGGAGTAAAGTAGAGAACCAGTAGCTCTACGCTGATAGAGGTAAGGACGCTTGGCTTTCGAGAGGCCAACATACGCGCTGAATAAAGCAGGCCGCCCGGCTGCTGCCGGGTGCGCGCGTCCGCCTGCAAGTTTATCCCCCCCTGACAGGGGTAGGTATTTTCGTGCCATGTTGATGACCCTCATTTCAGATGGTGCTCGGTCTATGATTTTTGAACCCGAAAACTCGGCTTTGGCGCGCTCTCAAGGACCGGAGGAGCCTGTGCTCGACTCCTGCAAATTCCAAGGTTTCGTAGCTAAATTCAGCCGTTACCTACCCCTGTCAGCCCCCCCCCCCCGACTTTTCCTCGCCCGGCCATAGCCGGGACCTTCCTTTTCTTTCTTACCAACCCTCCGCGTCGCCGTACGCGGGGTCTTCACCTGTCCGCCAGTCTCGCCCACCCACGGCCGTCGCCCCCCGCGGTCCATAGGGGAATACCGGTGCGCGCCACGACTCCCGCACCGGCGTTGGCCGACGCCCGTGATTTCCACTCATGGATACCCGGCTGCGGCTATGCCCGCCGGGTTATTTCACATTCAACGGAGGAACCTCGATGACATTGACCGGTAAATTCAGATTCACCATCCTGTTTGCTGCCGTGGCCGCAGTGGCGGCGTTGTCCGCCCTGTTGCTTTCCCTCAATGGAGCGCCTGCCCAGGCCCAGGACGGCTCGGTACCGGCCCAACCCTCGGGACTGTCCACGGAGGCGTTCTACAACTATGTTGACCTTACCTGGGACGACCCTGAGGACAACAGCATCACCCACTACCAGGTGCTGCGGCGGGACCGCGACATCCACGACACCGGCGAGTTCGTAACCATCGACTCCAACACGAGGTCGGCGACGACGAGCTACACCGACGACACCGTGGAGCCGGAGAAGCGCTACGTGTACCGGGTCGTGGCGGTGAACGCTAACGGCGAGAGTAAATGGTCCAGTTTCGCCCGGGCCAACACCCCGGCGGCTCCCACGCCTACGCCGGAACCAACACCGGCTCCCACCCCAGAACCTACTCCGGAGCCAACTCCCGCTCCGACTCCGGAGCCTACGCCGGAACCAACTCCTGCTGCGACACCGGAACCTACTCCAGAACCGACGCCGGAACCCACACCGGAGCCCACGCCGGAACCCACACCGGAGCCGAACACACCTGCCACCGGCGCGCCCACCATCAGCGGCACTGTCCAAGTAGGCGAGACGCTGACGGCGGACACCTCCGGCATTGCAGACGCCGACGGGCTGGGGAACGCCGTCTTCGAATACCAGTGGATCGCCGAGGACACGGAGGTCGCGGGCGCGACCAGTTCCACCTACACCCCGGTAGACGCAGACGTTGGCAAGACCATCAAGGTGAGGGTGTCCTTCGCCGACGGCAAGAATAACCAGGAGGCGCTGACCAGTGAGCCGACGGCGTCGGTGGCGCCGGGATCGGGGCCGCTGGTCGGGTTCACCGTGGTGGACGCCTCCGACCAGACGGTGGTCGAGATCCTCACCGACGGGGGCGCTTTGGTCCTGGACGACCCGGACAACGGCAGCTACGGCATTCGGGCCGACGTGGAGACCGATGCGGAAATCGGCAGCGTGCGTCTGCAACTCACCGGAGCCAAGGACGTTGACAAGACGGAAAACCTAGCGCCCTACTCCCTGTACGGAGACAGTGACGGCAACCTGAACGGCCAGGCGCTGCCCACCGGCCAGTACACCCTGAAGACCACGGCCTACGCCGAGCCGCGTCTGGAAGGCGCTGTCCTGGGGACCTTGGAGGTGTCCTTCACGGTGACCGAGACCTCAGCCGAGGAGGAGGCCCAGAACAGTCCGGCCACAGGTGCGCCCACCATCAGCGGCGACGCCTACGTGGGAGAAACGCTGACGGCCGACACCTCCGCCGTTGAGGACGCCGACGGGCTGGGGAACGCCGTCTTCGAATACCAGTGGCTCGCCGAGGACACGGAGGTCGCGGGCGCGACCAGTTCCACCTACACCCCGGTAGACGGAGACGTTGGCAAGACCATCAAGGTGCGGGTGACCTTCACCGACGAGGGGAGCAATCCCGAATCGCTGACCAGCACGGCGACGGCCCCCGTCGCCCCGGCTGCGGACGAAACGGAACCCCCCGGTCCCATCTGGTCGGCAATTCTGACGGTGGGCCGGACCGGCGAGAACTACGGATACCAGAGCTTCTTGAATCCACAGGTGGGGTCGCTCGTCCCGGCCACCTTCGTTCTGGACGACGTTACCTACACCGTTGGCAGCATCCAGACGGAGGCGGACTACTTTACGGTTTTTGGCGTGGACCGGGAACTACCGGTAGGCTTCACCCTTGAGGTGGACGGGGCGCAATTCGAATCAAGCGACGCATCCCTCGTGTCTCACACCTACGGCCACGTCTACACCTGGCTGGGTAGGGGGATGGACTGGGACGTGGGGGAGGAGGTCGCCGTAAGCCTGATTCTGCGGGAGCGGGTGGAGAACACGCCCCAGACGGGTGCACCCGCCATCAGTGGAACGGCCCAGGTAGGACGGACGCTGTCGGCGGACACCTCGGGCATATCCGACGCGGACGGACTGGGAAGCGGCGTCTTCGAATACCAGTGGGTGAGGAGCGACGGGACGACCGACACGGACATTGCGGGCGCGACGGACTCCACATATGCCCTGGTCGATTCGGACGAGGGCGCGACCATCAAGGTGCGCGTGTCCTTCACCGACGGCGGGGGCAACCCCGAATCGCAGACCAGCGCGGCCACCGCCACTGTAATTGACGCTCTGGTCCCAGCCAACCTGAAGGCCAAGCAGCAGAACGACGGGGTCATGCTCAGTTGGTCCGGTCCGGTGGAGGGCACCGAGCCCGTTACCGGATACGAGATCCGCCGCACCCTGGAACACACCAGCGATGGAATAGCGCGCGCGCTGCTTATCTTCATCGATGGGACGGCGACGCAATGGCTGGATACGTCGGCCGGCGAGTCCGGCGTCTACACCTACCGGGTGACGGCGCGGCGCGGCGACGGGCCGTCCGCAGAGAGCAGCGTTCAGATCGAAATCGAGGGCGAGAGCACGCTCACCCCGGAGAACGAACCCAGCGGCCCGCTGAAGGTCGCCCTGGCGCACGGCACCGATACAGGAGACTCCATCGTCCTCACCTGGTCGCCGCCGCGCGAGAGGGACTCTGACGGGCAGCTCACCGGGCCTGAGGTGGACGTCGATGGATACCTCATCAACGTCACAACGCGTCTGGCGAACGGCCTACCGTCGTCGTCGTCGCGGCAGGTGGCCGACCTGGGGTCCACGGTGCGCACCTGGACGCACGAGCACGTCGAGCGGGGGATATGGCGCCGCTACTCGATTCGGGGCGACAAGAACGGCGACGAAGGCCCGGCGGCCTACACGGATTGGGTGCGGATTCCCCAGGACGGCGAGCCGGGCTCGCCGAGCAACCTGCGGCTGAGCCAGCAGGCTGACCCGACCAAGGTGCGGCTGAACTGGACGGCCGGCTCGGACGCGACCGGCTACAAGATCTACCGCTCGAGTAGCTGGCACTGGAGTGATGTCACCCTCGAGTATGAGCTTCACTACGGCGTGGAGCTACAGGCCGGCGACGTCACGACATACACCGACGGCGACGCGGTGAGCCTGTACTTAGGCACCACACACGACAACGACAACAACCCCGACACCAGGCGGATCATCGCGGGCGTCCTGCCCGGCTTCACCTACCGCTACGTGGTGGAGGCGGTCAACGCGAGTGGAACAAGCGAGCGCACGGCGCAGGCAACCATCCTGATACCGACGGCGGGCAAGCCCAACGCGGTGCGCAACTTCGAACACGGCACCATCAGGCGCGGCAACGGCGCCACGACGAACATCCGGCTGAGCTGGGACGCGCCGCAGGGGTTCACGACGAACAGCTTCGGCGGGACCGCCGGCTACTTCATCGAGCGCGCCCTCGACCTGGCCGAGCACACCGAGCGGGGCCTGGACTGGGTGAACCTGGCGACGGTGAGTATAGGCACCCACACCTATACGGACAGCGCAGCGGTGGACGCGGCCAACGCCGACCGGATCATGCCCTTCGGCACGACCTGGCGCTACCGCATCCGCGCCGTCAGCGGCCTGGACGCAACCAAGCAGAGCGACAACAGCTACGTCGACGCCGCGATACCCATGCCCTCAGGCGTGCCGGAAATCATCTCCGCTGATTTCATATCGTACTTCCTCCCCTTCCCCACTGGGTACGGGACGCTTGGCATTGACGAAAAGACTTGGACATGCGCCAACGTGAGATGGGAGGGGAATGATTCCGGTCCCGTTCGTACCAACAATCGGATTCTTCGCCTTGGGCCAGGCGTGACCAGCTGGCACGATCCGGACGCTGTGCTGGTGTCCAGCACGACAGGCTTGGCGAATCGGAGCACTACTGCGGATGTCACCCGCCTACGCGGAACTGGGGGTAGTGGATCGAATGCCGTGTGTGACACGACCGTCGAGGCGGGCGAGACGTACATCTATATCGTGCAGGCAAAGAACGGCAACGGCTGGAACACGCAAGTCGTCGATGAATTCAATGTAATCCGCACAATCGCCGTAGTCTACATCGAGGTTCCGGGCGACGCCCCGCCGCCGCCCACCGAGGTCGAGGTGGATGAGGAATAGGCTCACCGACAAGCTCTATGCCTACGGTCTGCTCGTCCAGGCCGGGCAACTTGGAGAAGGTCTTCACTCTGGCGAGTGCGAACAGCGGCCTTCGTGCCTCTGGTCGGATGGCATCCTGCGGGGGCGGACACCGTCGGCTCCGGGACGGCCCGTCTGAAGCCGCAACCCGGGTCCGGCGAGAAAGGGCAACAAAAAGGCGCGCATACATGAAGCGGCAGAGGGAGCCGTCGCTAACAGCTTCGGCGCCCTCTACGCCGGCAGTCCTGCATGGGTCCCCAAGTTCCATCTGCGGTGAAGCGGACCCCGCCGGGAAGGAGCAGGCGAAATGCCGCGCAGGCGCCTCTCGCCAAAAGAGTACCTCAATCCCGCCTCGGTGCGGGAACTGCTCGACCAGCGCAACACATACCAGAACAAACCGGCACTCCTGAGCGGAATTTCCACGGGAAACCTTAAAGCCAACATACACGGATGACCCAAAGGACGACGCTTGTCTCCCTTGGATTCAGGATTCCTCGACGCTCCGGGGACGGTCAGGGAATTGGCGCTGGCGCACCGCACCGCGGTCAGCTTGGCCGTTTCCAGTTGGAGAATCTTTCTATTGTCCTCCGGGAGGACCGGCTGGATGCCGAGACAGCACACCCGCCACAGCAGAATAGTCTACGTCTTTCCCGACGACTTCCCCCGGCGCCTGGAGCGGTTCAAGGAGGAATCCGGCCTGTCGTGGGCGGAGTTGGCCCGCCGCCTGGGAACGTCCACCCTCAACCTGAGACGCTGGAAGGACAAGGGGGTACGGCCCAACTGGCGACACCTGGTGGCGCTGCTGGAGCTGGTCGAAGAGTTGGGCCTGGGCCACGGACGGCAGGGTGACCAGCGCCCGGCGGCTGACCCAGGGGAGCAACATCGGGTGGACCATCACCGTGACGCCCGACTCGGCCGCCGCCGTGACCCTGCCCGTCACCACGGACTGCGACGCCGATGGGGCCGTCTGCACGGCGGACGGCAGGAAGCTGTCCAACCGGAACGAGTTCACCGTCTCCGGCCCGACCCAATAGAACAGGGTGACAGCGCACCCGCCGGAGGCGTCTGACACGCCCCTGGCGGGTCGCGGCGCCGGTTCCGAGTCTTGCAGCGAGGCAAGCGGGCAACAAAAAGGGCCGGACATGCGGACATGCGGACATGCAGAGGCGGCTTCCGCCGCCCCGAGCCAACGAGGCTCTCCCTGCCCGCGTTCTCGCCGGAGGCACTGGTGCCCACCCAACGCATCCGGCGGCACCTGCCGGGAAATGGAGCAGGCGAGATGAGGCGCAAACGCATCGCGCCCAGGGTGAAGCTCAACCGCGCTGCCGTGTGGGAGTTGCTGGACGAGTTGGGCATCTCCCAGAACGAACTGGCGCGCCGGTGTGGGCTTTCCTCGGGATACTTCTCCCAGCTGATGAGCGGGGCCAAGTCTCCGTCGCCCAGGGTACGGCGGAAGTTGCAGCAGGTGCTGTGCGTCAGCGACTTCGACAGGCTTTTCATCATTGAGCGAGCTAACGAGATCGCCCCGACGAGCAACGGTCCGTTTACTGAGACTCCTTTGCCCTGAAACGCACAAAAGGCCGCATATATGCAGGTGACCAGCGAAACCGCCGCAATGAATGCGGCGGTTTTTCGGTGTCGTGACGGTCTAGCGCCCCGCGCCCACCGGTTCCTCCTCCCGTTCCTGCTCGGCAGTCAATGCCCACTCGAAGAGGGGCGGGGACGAGGGCTTGGGCTTGCCGCTGAGTCCCCGGGGCTGCGCCGGTTCCTCGGCCAGGAACTCGGCCCAGTAGAACAGGAACTGCTGTCCCCGGTGGGTTCGTCGCGGTGGCCCTTGCCCCCACAAATGCAAAAACGCCGGCACAGGCGGCCGCTCAGTAGGCAGGTGGCCGTCGCCAATGCGACGGCCACCTGCCAAGTCAACGGACATTGGAAGGTAATATCCGGCCCTCAGAACAGCCTCAGCGTCTCGGGCTGCTGCTGGTCCGCCTCTCCCTCGGCGGTTGGAGTTGGCGCCTGCCCCTGCTCACGCCGGGTCCGGCGCCGGGCCGGGGGAGCGGGTCTCTCGTGGGCCGGGTACCTGGGTTCGTCCTCCCACCTGGCCCTCGCCCTTTCGATCACCGCCGGGACCTCCAGGGCCAGCCCGGCCAGGTCCAGGTCATCGAAGGACTCGATGTGCGGGTCCGCCGAGGGCTGTTGCACTCCGATGGTGGCCCGGCCTCCCCTGATGGACACGACGACCTTCAGCTCCTCGGTGGTTTCCGTTTCGCCCTGAGCGGGCTGCACTCCACCGCCGTCGGCATCCTGCTCTTCGTCGACGTCGACGGGCGCATCGTCCGCCGCGTCTCCGGTGGGAAGCTCCCCGCCAACATCGGCAGGGGTATCATCCGTCGCATGGCCGAAGAGGAACTCCTCGGCGCCCACCACGTCCGAGGGGTGGATTTCCGTGCCGCTTTCGTCAGTCATGGTTTCTCCTATATCCGTTTCCTGGTTGGGCGGGGAGTCCTTATGGGACCCGTTTTTGATCTCGCCCAGGGTCTTGGGTTCCCAATAGAGGTCGCGCTCCACGGCGGGAACGCCGCCGAAGACCGTGGTCTCGGCCAGCTCGGTCAAATCGAAGTACCCCAGCTCCCGCTCGAACCCCTCCACCAGGCCGAAGCACTGCCCGGTCTCCGGGTCCAATTCGGTGATGTACCAGGTCCAATTCGTGTACGGACTGAAAAGTTTCGCCGGGGCGAGGATGTTGTCGCAGTCGGCGACGTTGGAGTTGGCGCCGAGGTCAGGGATGGCGTCGGCCAGCTTCCTGGTCATCAGCTGGTGTCCCCGCCGCCCGCTGTGTTGGTCCTGCCACATCGTCGTGGCCGTTCCCTTTTCGTCAATCATGGTTGCTCAGCTCCTTGCTTGTTTCGGGTGTGTCTGCTTGCGCCGTTCATCCGGCGTCGTCCCGGCCCACCAGCCGCGCCACCGCCTCCGGAGTGACGTAGCTGGGGTTGACCGTGCCCAGGTCCAGGTCCAGGTAGAGGGCCAGGAAGGGGCAGGTGCCCGCCACCATGCGGCGGACCACCTGCAACACCAGCGACGCCATCATCTGGTTGATGGTGGGGTCCTGGTCGGTGAGGTCCAGGGCCGCCGCGCAGTCCACGTCCGGCGGCCTGGTTGAAACCGCCGTCAGCAGGTCGGGGCGTTGCAACGTGGGCGCCGGGGCCAGATGGCAGGTGTCGCCGGTGAAGGGAGGTTCCTCCAGGACCACCGGCTCGGCGACGTTGCCAACCAGGACCTGTCCCCAGTTGGTGTCGTTGCCGGCGTCGATGAGCCAGCGGCAGGGGTCTCCCGGCAGGCACTCGGCCATGGCCCGGCGGGCGGCGCCGTTGTCGGCGCAGCCGATGATCAGGCCGTCGTGGGAAGAGAGGCCGGGGTAGCGGCTCCCCTGGGGACGGCATTCCTCCCGGAAGGGATAGACCGAGTAGCCCACGGGCCGGTTGTAGGCTTGGGCCAGCCGGTCGGCCAGGGCCTTGCTCTTGAACTCCCCCACGTCGCCAGGATAGAAATTCTGCCGCAGCAGGTTGTGGGGTTCCACCCGGTCGTGGTCCACCAGGACGATGGTGGCGTCGCGGCCCTGGAAGAGGCGGCAGAGACCCTCGGCCACGAAGCCGCCGGTGCCGCCGGTGCCCACCACGGTGATCCAGGGGTTGTCCAGCAGGAACTGGTTGTCCAGGTAGTAGGGCATGGTCGTTTACCTCCTTTTACATACATTGGTAGCTTGATGTTGGTTCGGTCCCTTCGCCCGCCAGCCGCAGTCCCGTCGGGAGCGGGCCGTCGAAGACCTGCGCCCATTCCAGCGGGGCGAAGTGGCCGTAGATGCCCACCCGCAGGGTAAATTCCGGCAAGGGGTCATGGAGGCGTCCCACGACGCCGTAGATGCGAAAGCCCTGCTCGTCCCCATCGTCGGTGGCCGAGAAGAAGGCGCGGTGGCTGCCGTGGGAGTGGAACTCGGCCACCGCTCCGGCGGGCGGCTGGTAGGTGAGGGATAAACCCGTCCCCGCCTGCGGGGGCATCACCAGCCGGTAGGCATCGCCGTCCCAGCCCACGGCGAAGAACCGCTCGGTGTCCGGCGTTTCCAGGAGCCAGCGCAGTCCCGCCTCGAACAGCCCTGCCGGGATGGGGCCGTGGGCCAGCGCCAGCTTCTCGGATACGGGCGCCAGCCCCCGCACGGCGGCGGGAGCGATGAGAAGCCGCGCTGTCAGGTGGGCGCTCTCGGACTGGACGTAAAGGCCGCTCGCGCCCAGCACGAAGTCGTACCCGACCCCCTGAGAACCGGCGAGACCGGCGGGGTGGTTCACCAGGTAGCCCACCGGCGAAGCGGCGGCGCTAGTAGTAGCCCCGTCTCCCTTCGCTGGCCGCCATGGCATGGGCCACGGTGCATTGGGGAACCAGGTCTTCAAGCGGGTACTCAGCCTTTCCATCCAATACCTCCCACAGGGTTTGCAGGTTGTCGGGGTGCTGCTTCGACCGGCCCTGGCTGTCTCCGGTAAGGGAGAAGAAGGACTGGAAGAAGGATTCGGGTATCCGTCCCACCGCTTCGGGGAAGCGGTGGCTGCCCGGGCAGACCCTTCCGTCCCGGAAGACGTTGAAGGCCGGGGCGCGGTAGAGCTGCTGCTCCGGGTCGCTGGGCCGTTCCAGGGCGGCATAGACCCAGGGCGCCCGGCCCGGCGAGCAGACGAAGACCAGCCCGGGCATGGGCAACCGGAGCCGGGCGGGAGGCTGGAACGCCTCCCGTTGCAGGGCCACCGGCCATACCTGGGGCGGCCGCCACAGGGCCACCACCTGTCCCGTCTCCCCCTGGTTCCACCAGAGGGCGTTCTTGGGCAGCAGGCCCGAGGAGAAGCCCAGGTGCCGGGTGAACACGTTGGCGATCTCGTCCGCCGAGACGGTCCTGACCCAGGTGCGGTCGCTCTCGAAGCCCCGCAGCAGGACGGTCTCGCCGTACACCTCCAGTTGCGCCTGGAGGGTGTCACGGGGCAGATCGTCCCGGACCGGCAGGGACCACTCGGTCCGGTGCGTGTCATTGGTCGTCATCATCGTTTTCCTCCTGTTCCGTTGTTGGTTCGGGTATCCGGGGCAGGATGAAGTCCAGCATTTCGGCGAAGCGTCCCGGCAGGTCCCCCTCCAGCCAGTCGGCCAGCTTCAGCACCGCGTCCATGAGCCGGTCGGCCCTGCGCCACTCCTCCGTTCCCTCCTGGATGATTTCCTCCTCCCAGGGATCGGAGAAGCCGTCGTAGTCGCCATCGTCATAACAATGGTCGAGAAAGAAGTTGCCGGTCTCGGCCCGGACCCAGGCGGCGGCCTGGGCCGCGCCCTCATACCCCGTCTCCTGCAACGCCTCGTTCAGGGCTTCCAGAGGAATGCCGCCCGGGGGAATGCGGAGCAGGGTCTCTTGCGGGATGCGCTGGGCGGCCGACTCCAGCCAGGCCACCCGCAGCCCGTCGGGGTCTTCGTAGTAGGAGTCGGGGGGTTCGGCCAGCAGCGCCAGGGCCGAGAGGCCCTCCCGGTAGCCGTCCCACATCTCGTGGAGGCCGTCGTAGCCGAAGCCCACCAGCTGGAAGGGAATGCCCCGCCTGAGCCAGGTGAAGGGCGGGTCCTCGCCTTCGTCCACGAAGAACTCCAGGTAGGGGGCGTAGAGGGGGAAGTGGCGTTCCTGGAAGAGCCGGGCGAAGCGTTCCAGCCGCTCGCCCACGTCCGGGACTGCCAGCATCGTTTCCGCCTCATCGGGAAAGAGGCGGCGCGCCAGTCCGGCGAACCAGGCGTAGTCCTCGGCGTAGCCCAGCCGGACGATCAGCTCCTGCAGCGACGGCGGACGCCGCAGGAGCGTTTCGGCCAGGTTGCTCAGTACCGGCGGGGCCGCAGTTGCCACCGCAATGCCTCCAGCAGCCGCTTGGTGGCGGCGGCGTAGTCCTGGGCCTGGGCGCAGGCCAGTTCCACCTCCGGCTGCCGGGCCGCCGCCGCGTCCAGGTTCAGGCTGCCGTCGGGTAGGGTTAGCTCCGCCGCAAGCTCGGTGATTTTCAGGTCCGCCGGCGGGGTTGCCGCCAGCAGACCGGCCAGGGTCCGGTTGTCCATTTGGTTACCTCCCTAGTTGCAGGTATGGGTGAAGGCGCCCTTGGTGCCCACCCGCCGCTGGAACTCGTAGATGGTGTCGTCGCCCCGGCTGGTCTCCTTCACCGAGGCATTGGCGATCTCCCCATAGAAGTCGCTGAGCGTGGCCTTCACCTGCTCGACGCTCATCTCGGGATCGGGGTCGGGAAACTCGCGGTCGTCGTACACGAACACTCTTGCCATGACTGATCTCCTTTGCGTTGGTTGTCGTTTCGCTTGCGTTGGCGTGTGCAGGAAGGCCGCCGTTCCGTTTGTGGCGGCCTCCCCGTGCATCTGCGGCCTAGCGCCCCGCGCCGACCGGCTCTTTCTCCCGTTCCTGCTCCTGCTCCAGCGCCCAATCGAACAGGGACGCGGCGGCGGGTTTGGCCCTCCCGTTCCGTCCCCTGGGCTTGACCGGTTCCTCGGCCAGGAACTCGGCCCAAGAGAAGAGGGACTGCTGCCCTTCGGCGAGTGCGGGTTCCTCGTGGTGGCCGTCGCCGTTGGCTCCGTTACTTTTACCGTTACCGTTGGCGTCGGCGTGGTGGCCGTTGCCCAGGACCAGTTCGACCGTCGCCCCGATGCCGTCGCCGTGTCCGTTGCCGTTGGAGTGATGTCCGTTCCCGTTGACCGAGGCGGTCTCCGGTTCGGACTCAACGGCCTTCCAGTCGTCGTCCACCAGGAACTCCTCGGCGCTGGCCTCAGCGTCCCGCGCCTGGGCGAAAACGTCTTCCACCGACTCGCCGTCAGCGTCGGTTTTCTCGCCACTGACGATCTGGCGGGCCAGGGCCAGCATCAGGTCGTCGCCCTCGTCCCCGAAGGCGGCCAGGCCGTCCTCTGGCAGCTCCCCCTCCACCGCCAGGGAGCTTTGCAGCTTCTTGGCCACCAGCTTCAGCGCGTCGGCCTGGAGGGTGTTCCGGTAGGCCATGAAAACCACCTTCACCGGGCGCTTCTGCCCGATGCGCCAGGAACGGCGCGACGCCTGGCGCATCGTGTACACGCTGTAATCCGTCTCGAACCAACAGAGGGTCGGGAAGTCGATCAGGTCGAGGCCGGTCTGCACCAGGCGGGGATGGCAGATGACCACGTCCACCCCCTGCTTGACCCGTTCCTCCACCCAGGACTCCCGGCGGTCCGGGGCCACCGAGTCGGCCTTGAGCACCGCCACCCGGAAGCCGTGGGTGGTCAGGAACTGCTCCATCCGCTGGGTGATGTCCCGGGTTCCGGTGTGGGTGGCGTAGACCAGCACCTTCCGGCCCGCCAGCCTTTCCGCCGCCACCAGGTCCACCAACGCCTGTTCCTTCGGGTAGAGCTTGTCCTCGGACAGGGGCGGCATCTGCACCAGTACGTTGCCGGTCTGGGGATCGAAGACCGTCTCGCCCCGGGTGCAGCCGTCGGGGTAGGCCAGCAGGGTTTGCAGGTACGTGGCCAGCAGCCGCTTGGAACCCTTGGCCAACGCTTCCGCCAAAGCCTGCCGCAGGGTGTCGAACACCAGGTCGTAGGCCTTACGCTGGGAAAAGCCGGTAAAGTCCGTCTCCCGGTCCATCCCCGACAGCAGCACCTGCTCCTCGTATGAGGGCAGCCCCGAGGCCACGTCGGAGAGGCGCAGGAACACGCTGTTGCCGATCAGGTGGAAGAGGGCCGAGGGAGCCAGGCCCGGCCTTTCCCGCACCGTCTTGCGGTATCCCTTGCGGCGGCTGAAGCGTCCGTCCTCGAAGGAGTCGCCGTCGCCTTCGTGGCGCACCGTCTGCTCCAGGAAGCCGTACCGCTGTATCCAGCGGCCCTCCTCGGAGCGAGCGAACTCGGTCCGAATCTCCGGCGAGAAGCGGTAGAGCAGGTGGAACAGGGTTGAGGAATAGCCGCCCGTTAGAGTGCCGGTAAGGGTGAGGGACTTGCCGCAGGCGTCGGCCAGGACCCCGGCGGCGATGCCCTGGGCGGAACCACGGCCCTTGTACTCATGGACCTCGTCGCCAATCAGCAGGTCGAAGAAGCCCTTCATCCGGTGCTTCACGTAGTCGGCCAGGGGATAACGCCGGGGACCGGAGCCGTCGGCCTGCCAGAGGGCGGAGCGGCAGAGGTCGCAGTTGCGACGCTTGCGGGACAACTCCTCGTTGGTCAGGGGCACGCCGTCCTTGTCCACCACCTGGGCGTAGCAGCGGGGGCAGCAGGGCACCTGGAAGGGTTCCCCGGTCTGCTCGTCCCGCACCAGCCGGCCCCCGGCGGCGGCCCAGCGCTGGATCACGGCGGGGGACCAGCGGTAGGAAAGCTTGGCGCGTTCCCGGGACATGATGGCGAAGAGGGGAGCGGGACCCACTGACAGCCGCAGCCGCTCCAGGTCGGTGATGGAGGCGACGATGGCGGCGCGGGCGCCGGGCACCGTGTCCTCCACCTCCCGCTTCCATTTTCGGGTCAAATGGGGCGGACAGAGGATCAACATGCGCCGGAAGCCGGCGGCGTGGGCGGCGGCGGCGCCGATGAAGGTCTTGCCGGTGCCCATCTCACCGACGACGGTGGTGCCCCGGTGGACCTGTAGGGAGAGGGCCGTGCCCTTGATGGCGTCCTCCTGGCCTCCCATCGGGGTGCGCAGCAGCCGGGGCAGCTTCTGGCCGTTCTCCGAGGGTCGGTAGAGGGGCGGGTAGGACTCCACCACCCGCCTGGCGATGGCCTCCTTGAACTGGTCGATGAATCCTGACAGGTTCATGGGTAATCTCCTTGCCTTGAGTGTTGCCTTTCGGAAAAGCGAGGCCCCGCCCATTCCTTGGTGGAACAAGCGGGGCCTTCGTGTCGCGGCTGGCGTTGCAGCCGTCAGAGTAGTTGTCGTTGGGCGGGGTCAGGCGGCGATGTCGGTGATCTCCCCGTCGTCCAGGTCCAGGGCCACCACCGTGGTCCTTAGCCGCTCCCGGTAGACCTCGGTGTTCTCCGTCTCCTCGGCCAGCACCAGTTCCTTCGTCGTGCGTCCCTTGACCAGGATGCGCCGGCCGTCGGCCTCCAGCACCAGGTTGTCCAGGAAGCCCGCCGCCACCAGCATGGCCATGTGTCCCCTACGCAGGGGCATCAGGGGCCGGGTGCGCCGGTCGTCGGCGGGCCACAGGGAGTCCCTGACCTCCTGGCTGGCCCACAGGCCCGTCTTCCTGGCCTCGGCCACCGCCGCCAGCGGGTCCACGGTGCGCGTGGCGAAGAGGATGTCCCCGGCGGGAACCACCGGCGGGTCGTAGACGGGATAGGGGCGAGGCGGGAACTCCTCCGGCTCTCCGAAGGCCCACTCCCTCACCTGCTCCTCGGCGTAGGGATCTGGGCTGGGCTCGCCCTTGCGCCGTCCCACCAGGACCACCTGGTCGAAGACCTCCCGCTCCGGGTTGGGGAATGCCCAGCACCGGATGTCCCGGTAGTGAGAGGAGAGGTAGCGGGCGGAGACGGCGAGCCGCTGCTTGGGTACGATGAACAGCAGCAGGCCGCCGTCGGTCAGGTAGCGGGTGCAATGCGTGAGGAAGGCGTGTTCCACCCGCTTGTCCTCTTTGTCCCAATCATAGGGAGGGTTCAGGAGCAGCACGCCGAAGGCGTTGTTGGCTATCGAGGTGGCGAAGAGGTCGCAGGCCAGGGCGCGGTCCAGGCGGTTGGCCGCCTGCTCCGCCCGGTCCCTATGCAGTTCCACCCCGCAGGTCTCCACGGGTACGGTGCCGCGGTCGCGCAGCAGGTCGGCGAACTGGGCCAGGGCGTCCCCGGCCCCGCAGCAGGGGTCCAGGACGCGCAGGGTGTCGGCGCTGCGGGCGCGGCCCCGGGCCCCGTAGAGCAGTTGGGCAACCAAGTCAACCACCCGGGGCGGCGTGGGATAGAAGCCCCCTTTGGCTTGGGCAGCGAGTCTCATGTCGGTCCTCCTGTAGCTTGGAATGGGTTACCTGGAATCGTCGGGTTGCTCGGTGGTGGCGTCGGTTGAGTCGCCGGAGGCGCCGCTGGACGGGGCCAACCGGCAGGGACCGGGCTTGCAGAAGTGGCAGTTCCACCGGATGACGGCGGGGTCGGCCAGCATCTCCATGCTTAGGGCGACCAGCACCACCGCCGCGCCGCACTCGTTGCAGGTGTAGGTCTCCCCGGCGTGGATGTCCTCGTCGGTCTCCTCCACCTGGGCGAACCGCGCCCCGCAGCCGGGGCAGGGAAAGTACAGGGTCTGTTTGCCGGCCATGGTGCTACCTCCCGTCGTTGTGGTTTCCGTTCAGGTTCGTCAGTCCCACCACCTCGCCCTTGGCGAGAGTGCGCTGGAAGCACAGGACCTGGTCGGTCTGCTTGTCCCTGGCGCAGGCGGTGCAGAAGGCCGTCAGCAGCTCGGCGCGGCTGGCGACGGTGATGCGCTTGACCAGCACCTCCGTGCCGTCGGCCAGTTCGTGGCGGTAGAGCTTCTCGTTGGAGTTCCGCCAGTCCTGCTCGGCGGCGGGCCGGTAGAAATGGGGCTGACCGCTCGACGTCAGGTGGTCGGAAGCCCCGTGGGGGCAGAAGCGGCAGGTGTCACCATCCGGGGAGAAAAGCTGCCAGGCCTTCCAGTTGCGGGCGCGGCGGCGCTTGTTGCCCCGCTTCACCGGGTTCAGCGTCCTATCCATCGTTGTCTTCCTCCGTTTCATCGGTTTCGGGTTCCGGTTCATTGAGGGTCAGCGTCCCCGCCGCCACCGCCGCCGACAGGTCGGCCTTGAGTTCCTCGCCCCTGGGGTTGCAGGTGTAGGCCAGCAGCCCGGCGGACTCCAGGGGGACGATCTCGCCGGTGTCCAGCCCCCTTCGCCAGAGCCAGTCCCGCCAGGAGCGGTGCAGGGGCAGGGGGCTGCGCCGGTCCAGGAAGCGGTGGTGCAGCCCCGGCGCGTCGGCCTGGTCCTGGGCCAGCAGCAGGAAGTCGTCCCGCTCGAAGCTGAACTCCGCGAGCCGGGTGTAAACGAGGGCGTGCCAGCCCCGGCTTACGGACAGGCGGGCGATGCGGGTGGTCCAGGTGCCGACGGTGTGATACGGGACCTGGCACTGCTGGTATCCGCCGGAGAGGGCCATCCCTTCCACCCCCTTGATCAGATAAGCGGTGTCCGGGGGCTGCTTGAGCAGGGAGGCCCAGATGGCCTTGAGGGCGGTCTGCGGCCCCACCATGGAGAGGAACCAGAGGCCGCCGGTGTCGGTGTCGCGGGCGAAGGCGTCGGCGGTGGCCGAGTAGCCTCCGGCCGAGATGGTGTAGAGGTCCTCGCCGCTCTGGACGGGTTCCGTGGGAATCATGGAGTACCTCCTGTAGGTGTGAATGGGCAAGGAGCGGGGGAGAGTGTTTTCCCCCGTAAGGGCCGGCGGCGCTGCGCCGGTCTCGGTGTCATGGAGCTAGTCGTCCATCAGCTTCCGTTCCTTGAGGCTGACCCAGCGGTCGCCGCCGATGACCACGTGGTCCAGCAGGTCGATGCCGAGGAGCTTTCCCGCCTGGACCAGGTCGCGGGTGATGCTCACGTCCTCGGGGCTGGGGGTCGGATCGCCGGACGGGTGATTGTGGGAAATGATGATGCTGGGGGCGGACTCGATGACCGCAGCGCGCAGCACCTCGGCGGGGCGAATCACCGACGAGTTGACGTTGCCCATGTAGACCACCCGCTGCCCCCTCACCTGGTTGCGGGTGTTGAGCAGCAGCACCCGCAGCTGCTCCTGGGCCAGGGCGCCCATCTCCGGGGCCAGCAGGTTGTGAACGTCCTGGGGACAGTTGATGGTGGGCATCTCGGCGGGGCGTTCCGGCTGGAAGGCGACCTCGTAGCGGGCCGCCAGTTCCCCCAGCAGGGCTAGGTTGGAGCGCAGGGCTTCCAGCACCGCCTGGCCCTCCGGCGTGGCGGGAGAGGCGGGTCCGGGGATGGACAGGGGCATTTCCTCTTGCTTGGCTTGCTTCTTGCGGGGCATGGTTGACTCCTTCGGATTGGTCTGGAAACGGAAGCGGGGCCGCTCCCGTGATTGGGAGTGGCCCCGTGGTTGCGCCTTGGGGAAGGCGCCGGTGTTCGGATGTCCGGTTAGAAGGGAGAGTCCTCGTCGCCGGGCTGGTAACCACCGCCAGCGTTGAATCCGTTGGCGTTTCCGGCGTTGGCCTCGTGGTTGGCGGCGGCGTTGACCCCGTTGGCAGAGCCGTTGCCCGTGTGGTTGCCGCCGCCGCCGTTGCGGGCGGAGTCCAGGAACACCACCTCCTGGGCGTGGATCTCGGTGCGGTAGCGGCGCTGCCCGTCGTCGCCGGTCCAGGAGTTCTGCGCCAGCCGGCCCGCGACGTACAGCCGCTGCCCCTTCTCAACGTAGTTGGCGCAGGCTTCGGCGAGCTTGTCCCACACCACCACCGAGTGCCAGTCGGTCTCCGACTCGCCGCCCTTGCGCACCCGGTCGGTGGCCAGGCGCAGCTGGGTTACGGCGACGCCGGACGCCGTGTACTTCATCTCAGGGTCCGCCCCGACGCGGCCCAGGAGTTCCACCTTGTTGATGCTCTTCGCCATGATGTTTCCTCCGATACTTTGTGATTGAGGGATTCCCGAGTTGACAGCGGGGCCGCTCCTTCCTATGGGAAAGGGCGGCCCCGTGTCGCGCTCCAACGAGGGAGCGTCGTGGTATCAAGTGGTCAGGACTAGCTGACCCGCAGGTACTCGGAGACGTTCTCGGTGACGATGGTCGCCCTGTTTTCCGGCTCCAGCAGCGCGTTCAGCTTCTTGTGATCGACGTTGTAGCGGGTGGACTTGACCATCCCCACGGTGCGGGTCTTCTCCCGGCCCTCCAGCTTGGCCTTGTCCTTGCCCTGCCGGGTCAGCCACGCCCGCAGCATCCCCAGCGCCCACTGCTTGTCCTCTTCGATGGCCTTCAGCATCTCCTGGGCGTTCTCGTACTCCCGGAGCGCCGCCCGCGCCTCATCGTCGTTCACCGGCTCAGCGTTCTCTTCCCCTTCATCGGGTTCGGGTTCAGGCGCCGCTGACCCCGGCAGGCAGGTGTTCAGGAAAGGGCAGCGTTTGCACTGCCAGTCGTCGGCGGTGAAGTCCCGCTCCGGCAGGGCCTGAGAGTCCCGCCCGTGTAGCAGGTGGTGAGCGCCGATGGTCCCCAGCCGCTCGCAGGCCCGGTGGAAGGCAGTGGCGACCCGCTCCGCCGGAATCACCTCGAAGTCCCACTGCCTGGAGCCGGTGTCCATCGTGGCGATCACCACGTCCCGTGCCTCGCCGAAGGTCCCGTAGGAGTAGAAGGCGGCCTGGGCCACCGACTCCGGGTGGCTGCGCTCCGCGCCCAACTTCCACCACCGCTTGTAGGCTTCCGGCCCCCGGGTCTTGATCTCGATGACGCTGGGTTCATCGCCGAAGATGGGGACGACGCCGGTGGCGTCCACGTGGCCGGTTACCACCAGGGTGGGGCCGAGGCGCAGGGACATCATTTCAGGGTTGTCCCTGTCAGTGGCGTCAATCTCCCAACCGGCGCGCCGCATGGCCCTGAGCACCACCGGCTCCAGGGCGTTGCCCGCCTCCAGGACGGTCAGGGACTCCTCGGTACGCGCGTTGGTGACCGGGTACTCGTTGGCCTCGTACCAGAGGGCGCGGCGGCAGTTGCCCACCGCCGAGGCCCGGATCTCCAGGGTCCCGTCGTCGCCGAAGCGGGCGTTGGGCCGCGAGTAGACGTCCGTCTTGCTGTCAATGGTCGTCGTCATGGTTGTCCTTCCTCCGTCATGTCTGTGTTGGGTAAATGAGAGCGGGGCCGCTCCCCGTGGGAGACGGCCCCGTGTGCCTTGTCAGGTCGGGTTCGGCGGTCAGTCGGCGGCCAGCTTGAGGTCTGCCATTTCCACCTCGTCCCGTGCTTCCAGGTGGCCCCGCAGGATGAGGGCGATACCGTCGCCGAGGCCGCGCACGTACACCGTGCTCCCGTCCTCCATCACGTTGGGCCAGGGCTGCATTTCGCTGATGCCCTGGCACTGGTCCACGATTTCATCCAGCGGCGTGCCGCGCCGCAGGTGCAGGGACACCAAGCGGCAGGCCAGCTCCGTGACCCCGTGCTGGAGGCTGCCGGCCTTGCCGAGAGAACCGAACACTTCAAAGGGCTGCCCGTCCTCGTCCAGGCAGACGGTGACGTAGAGGTTGCCCAGTTCCGTCGCCAGCTTGGTCGTCACGCTGGGCAGGCTGCGGGGCCTGCTCCGGGTAGTTACAGCAGTCATCGCTCACCTGCCTTTTCTCGCAGGTAGGGCAGCGCCGGGGCGTAGCGGTCGAAACAGCCCGCCACCTTCAGGGCGAACTCGCGGTGTCGGTCGTCGCCGATTCCCAACAGGGTCCTGGCGATGGGTTCCTCGCAATCCTCTTCGGCGTAGGTCGGGGTAAGGAAGGAGTCCCTGACCAGGTCGGGCAGTTCCTCCCACCGCTCCCGGCTGAGCTTCAGGCCGCCGTGGCCGGCGGTGGAGACCCGCCAGATGCCCTCGGCCAGTTCCTCGATGTCCTGGGGGTAGCCCCAGGGGGTGTGCATCCTAGTTCCGGTCATTGCTTTGCCTCCTCAATCCTGTAAATGAGAAGCGGGGCCGCCCCGCTGTGGAGACGGCCCCGTTGCCTTGTGGTTGCAGGTACGCCTTGCGGTCTACTGGTCGGCGCTGTCGTTCTGCCTGGCCTCGGCGTCCTGCCGCTGCTGCACCTTGCGGGCGGCCCGCTCCACCAGGGGCGTCAGTTCCGAGGCGGGCAGCTCGTCCAGGTCCCGGCCCGTCTGCCCCCTAACCGCCTGCCGCACCCGCTCCTCGTCGAAGCCCTGGCTGACGCCCAGGTCCAGCAGCGTCTTGCGCAGGGCCGGGGCCAGCGTGTCGCCGGCGCCGCCGCCGGGCTGGCCCGCCACGTCGCCGTAGAGCGCGTTGCCGAACTGGGCGCCGAAGGTGCGCAGCGCCCGCTTGAGCGCGTCGGTGACCGCTCCCTTGAACGCCGTCTCGTGGCCCTCGGCGGTCTCGTCGGAGACCGGCTGGAAGCCCACGTCGGTGCGGGGCGGCGCGCCGGGGACGGTAACCTTCACCGTGGCCGAGTAGGCCCGGATGCGCTTGACCTCGCCGGTCTGCGTGTTCACCTGGTCCAGCTCCCTGAGCGTCACGTTGCCAACCAACTCATGGCCCCAGCCGCCGAATCCGAAGATGCGGTTGGCCTGGTCGATGACGGTGCGGCCCTCGACGTAGCTGAAGCTCCGGTTGCCCCGGCCCCTGCGCTGGGAGACCAGGCTGGCGTCCAGGGGCTGGGCCAGCTTCTCGCTGACGCTGGCGGGGAGGCTGTCCCACAGGAGGTCGTGGGCGGGGATGGTGTCGGTGGCGTGGTGCCCGTTGCCGTTGTTGCTGCCGCTGCCGTTCTTGGCAACGCCGTTGGCGGGGATGTGGTGGTTGCCATTGCCGTTCTGGTGGCCGTTGACGTGCCCGTTGCGCTGGTTGCCGTTGCCGTTCTCGTTGGACATGAAGATGCTCCTTGTAGTTGCGATATGGCGTTGGGTATGCGGACGCCCAAAGGGAAGCCGTGGGCGGGTGTAAACCCGTCGTGATTTGGACGCAGGTCTTCCAGGGTGTTGCGTGGAATCCTGTAGAGAGGAATGGAAAGTGGTGGGGGAGAGGGTTGCGTTAGGGGCTATTGCCTGGCGGCGCGGGCCGCCCGTGCCAGCAGGCGGCGGAAGAGGAATTGGCCGTGGGGCAGCGCCGCCAACTCGCCCACGTCGGCGACACCCTGGGGCAGGTTGACCACGGCGGCGCGGCGGCCCAGCTGGGCTTGCAGGTTGGCCGTCGCCTCCCGGCCTGCGCCGTCGTTGTCGAAGGCCAGGAAGACTCTTGGGCAGCCCCGGAGCGCCGCCGCCACCTTGTCCAGCCCCTGGGTGCCCAGGGCGGCGCAGGCGGGGTAGCCCCAGGCCGCCAGCGTCAGGTAGTCGAAGACCCCTTCGGCCAGGATTGCGAAGGGTGGCGCCGGGCCGATTCGGGCCAGCCCAAGCACCGGCTTGGGGCCGGGCACCGCCTGAAAGCGGGGCGTTGCGCCGGCGTCAACTACCCGTCCGGTGAGCCAGCCCACCCGGCCCGAGGCGATGTCGGGGACGGCAATCATTCCAGCGAACCGCTCTGCGCCCCGTTCCAGGAGCAGCCCCGAGGCGCGTATCCGGTCTTCGCCGTATCCGGCAGATTCCAGATAAGCCCGCAGGCCGCGCCCCGGTGCGTAGCCCAGGCCCAGCCTTGCGGCAGCCTCCAGGCCAATGCCCCGCGAGGCCAGGTACTCTCTGGCCCTGATGTTGCGCCGCAATTGGCCGGTGTAGAAACGTACCGCCGCCGTCAGCAGCGCCGGATCGCGGGGAGGAATCGCAGGCGCAGCGGGTTGACGAGCTGCCGTCGGACGAACCGCAGCGGCCGTAACCGGCGGGGAACCGCCGTCCAGCCGCCGTATCGCCTCGGGCAGGCTCAGGCCCTCCATCCGTTGCACGAAGTCCAGCACGTCGCCGCCGGACCCGCAACCGAAGCAGTAGAACTTTTCCGTGTCGGCGTACACCGTGAAGCTGCCCTCGGCTTCCTCGTGAAAGGGGCAGACGCCCTGCCTGACCCGGCCCTTGCCCCGCAGAACGACACCGGCGGCCTCCACCGCGTCGCCCAGGGGGTGGCGGGCCTTGAGTTCCGCGATGTCCACCGTGGCGTTGGCTACGACCATGACGCGCCCCCTTTCGCCAGCGGATTCAGACCCCGCAGGCTGCGCCTGGAGACCGTCTTGCCCACCGGCCAGCGCATCCCCAGGACCGCCGCGACTTCCAGTGTGGCGCCGTCCTCGTCCTGTGGCACCAGCACTGCCGCCCTGCCGGTGCCGGGGCTGTAGAGCGCCGCGTGGTCCCCAGCGAACCCGCGCCGGGCGATGTCCAGCCACTCGGCGTAGAGCCACCGGAGTTGGCTGTCTGTGGCGCTGGAGTCGTCAACATCGGCCATCGCCGCCAGTGCCCCCTCCAGGTCGCCGGACTGCCGCAACCGCCGGGCCTCGTGGACCGCCTTGACCAGGTTGGGAGTGGGCGCAGGTTCCGTGAACAGGGCCGCCAGGAGCCGGTCCACCAGTTCTTCGAGACTGCCTGTAGAAGCAGGGAAATCCAGGGTAATCGTGGTCATGGAGTGCCTCCTTGTTGCTGCTGTTTCGTGGTCGGTTGTTGTGTGGGTTGGGCCTGCTGCGAACCCTGCCTATGACACCGGCACCGGCAATTGGCCTGCCGCGCCTGCGCCGCCTGCCGCCTTTCGTTGGCCCGCATGATCCGCCGCACCACCAGGGCGACGATGCCGAGGCCCACCAGGTTGAGGAAAAAGGTCTCGCCGCCGGTCCCCGTGAGCAGCGGTCCGGCGATGAGCAACGCTACGCCAACCGCAATCGACGCCCGCTTGTGCCGGCTGATGAGGCTGCCAACCGCCACCGCGACGGCTTTGATTTGAACGAGTCTGTCCCTGATGCGCATACGCACCTCCTTATGTTTGCGAACGTCGTTGGGAAACAGGGTCAACGCCCGGCGCCGGACGCACTCCGCCCTGGGTCAGACACCGCAACGGAGAACGCAGGTTGGGGGTTGGAGAAGGACGCAGCCCGGCCAGGGTCTTATGCCTGGGATGCTGCTATGTGAGGGGAAATCAAGAGGAACGCAGTCCGGTCAACGGAGTCTGCGCTGGAACTGGAACGATAAGCGTCCGGTCTGTCGCCGCTGGCCGACCGGAGCGTGCTGAGTCTGCGGTGCCGCTACCCTTGGTCAGTAGCTACGCCGCAGCCGTGTTGAAGCGGCCGGTGCGTTATCCACGCTCCAACCGCATTGTGGGGAATGCGAAGCAGGTCAACCGCTCCGCCGGTGATGCCGAAGGGGAAGGGATTCCGGGATACCGCGCTGGGTCTAGCTGATACCTCCTGCCAGTGGGACTTCCGTGAGTCTGGGGTCTGCCGTGGAATGGGATACCGGGATGCCGTTGCTAATCCGGTTGCCACCTCCTTACAAACGATGATGCGCCTTGGGTTTGGATTTCCGCCGTGAGTTGGTGTTCCGGGTGAAGCGCGCCGTGCACTTCGAAGGGTTGGGTGTGCCTGCTGCGGGAGAGACGTTTAATCACGCCGGCCCCTCAGCTATTCCCTCGTGGACAACCGTTCGAGGAGCTAGGCTCTACTCTAGGCGGTCAATCCATCATGGGCGGACGTTCGGAGAGCTATGCTCGATCCTATGCGTCCGGTCCCGGGTCCAGGGACGGGACCCTCCAGGTTTCTAGGGCGGGAAACGCTGGAAAAAGCCTGACAACGCCAATTAGTATCCGGCCTCGGCAACGCCGTCATCAAGGGTATTTCGACGGAATCGGGCGACGCCAGCCGGATCACTCTCTCCGAGGAAGCGCCAAAGGAGCGGCGATGGTGCGGCAATGAAGCAACACTGAGATTCGCCCCGGAGCCGGCGCCGCCTACCGCCGCCACAGCCCCAGGGTGATCAGCCGCCGCAGCGCCCTCCGCCGGGCCAGTTTCTTCTCGGTCACAGCCAGGGCCCGGCGGCGCCAGCCCAACTGGGCGTTCCGCTCCAGACCCCGCAATGGCTCCGTCTCCGGCGGCAGGGTCAGGCCGTGCTCCTCCAGCATGGCCAGCTCCAGCTCCAGAATGCGCGCCTCGGCCTCCAGCCAGCGCAGGCCCCGGCCCCGGTCGGGGTGGCCTTTCCACAAGCCGCGCCATTCGTCAACCAAGGGCCAGGCGTCGCCGAAGACCTCCTCATCGTCAGCGGCGGCGTCAATGGTCACGAGATCGGGGTGCTGACGCCGCTGTGTGTTACCCATCCTGGCATTGCCCCGAGGCCCCGACGACGGTGCACCACCGGCCCGTCCGGCGCCAACCCCGCCTGCTGATTCCAGCCGGTCCATCCGCCGCTCCAACCGCTGCAACTCCCTGGCCCGCGCCCCGGTGTCATTCTCGCCGGCTTCCTCGGCAACCCGCTGGACTTCCGCCACGGCTTGACCCATCTGGTCCGCCAGCCCGTCAACCCGCTGCTCAACGCCGTCCACGCGCCCCGCCAGCTCCCGCACCTCGTCGCGGGCCTGGGCAGCCGCCCGGTCCCCCTCGGCCAGCAGCCACCGCTCCAGGGCCACCTGGGCCAAGCCCGACAGCGCGCCCCGCTCCATGCTGGCGCTCAGTGTCCTGGGGTCCAGGCCCAACGCCTCCGCCGCGCCCTTCAAGTCCCGCTCCCGCACCAGCTCGTGCAGCAACGCCATCAGCCGCAGGTGGTGCAGGTCCTCCACGTTCCGGCTCCGTTCCATGTCCGTACCTCCCGGCGCCAGCAGCACCGCCACCGGCGCAAAGTTGCGGTTTCGCCACAGGGACCTTGCACGACAACAACGCTCCAGCAGGCCGCAGGGTTGCATTTCCTGTAGGGGGGCGTTGCCGGAACCCTGGCAACCAGCCCTAATACACAAGTGCTTGCCGGATGGGAGCGGCAATGAAGCTAATCCGCCGGTTTCCCGAACGAACCGGCCACCGTGGACTCGCGTCGCTGCCTGCCAATCCCTGTACACCCCCATAACATCACACCGCGCCCCGGAAAGTTGATGCCCCGTGAGGGGGGCCTCCGTACAGTCCCCCCTCACAAGCCATTGGTAAGCCCACCCCGCGTGGTCAGACTCGACGGCGGGACACAACGTCCCCATCAACGACGAGGAGGCCACCATGTTCCGCCGATTCATCCCCAGGTCCGGCAAAGCCCGCCGCCTGATTCTCCTGGCAGGGGCTTTGCTCCTTACGGCCCTCGTTGCCATCCCCGCCTCCGGGCTGGCCCTGGCCCAGTCCCCGCCGCCCCCCGACACCGACTCCGTCACCCTGGTCAACCGGGACCGGCAGATGGTGGAGCGGAAGAAGGAGGGCGATTTCGTGGCCCGTCCCGTCTTCAGCCGCCAGACCGATGTCCTGTTCTACTCCATCCGCCACCCCGACACCGGCGACTGGCTCACCAACACCTACCGGGTCCAGGGCGGCGAAAAGCACCTCTCCGAAGGCTGGGAGTACACCTTCGAGTACCCGGCCCTGGACGAGCAGCCCGAGCTTCACCCCGAGCAGGCATATCTCCTGGTGCTGGCCGTCCCCCGCCTGGGCGGCGGCGACCACCACGTCTTCCACGCCCTGATTCCCGTCCACCAGCCCAACGGGTTGTGGGACAAGGTGCTGGGCGCTCTCGACCCCGACCGCTGGGCCCGGGCCGCCGCCAAGTGGGTGATCCAGGGAGTCCACGGCACCCTGTGCGGCGTGGTGCAGAAGGTTTCGGCCAGCGACCTCGACGAGTGCCGGGGAGGGTAGGGACGTATGACGGACATCCTCACCGGAACCCCTCCTGAACTCACCTACCTGCATCCCTTCATCCAGCAGGCCTGGATGGTGGTCTGGGCCATCACCTCGGGCGCGTTGGCGGTGATCCTGGGCTGGATGGGCCTGAGCTTCATCGTCCAGGAGCACCTGGGAAGACATCAATCAGGCTGGCGGGAGATGGTGCCCCGGCTGGTGCTGGGCCTGACCGCCGCCGCGTCGTCTTTGTGGTGGTGCGCCCTGGTCATCGACGTGGCCCACGCCGTCTCCCAGTTCATCGCCGTCTCCCTGGACGTGACCCCCGGCGCCCTGCTGCGCGCTCCCCTGGAGCCGCTGCTGACCGCCGTCGAGACCGCCAACACCGGCCTGGCGGTGTTTATCGCCCTGCTCTACCTGGTCTTCGGGTTCTTCGTCCTCTACCTGCTGGTGCAGATGATCCTGCGCCTGGCCCTGATTGACATCCTGCTCTGCCTGGCCCCCATCGCCCTGGGGCTGTGGATTCTGCCCCACACCGCCGGTTGGGGAAAGCACTGGCTCCGGCTGTTCATGACCACGGTGTTCCAGCAGGCGGTGCAGCTCATCGCGGTGGCCCTGGCCTTCGCCTTCCTGGAGGACTTCGCCGCCATCGCCGCCTTCGAACCCTCGGAGGACCTGGTGTGGAAGCTGCTGATGGCCATCGCCTTCATGTACCTGGCGGGACGGGTCCCCTCGATGCTGGGGCATCACGGGACCTTCGACGCCTGGCTGCACACCCTCTACTTCGGCATGTCCCTGCCCGGCTCAATGATGCGCTCCGCCCGGTCCATCGGGCTGATTGCCGGTGGAGCCGCCGGAGGACCGGCGGGAGTCGCCGCCGCGTCAGCGGCAACCAGCGTGGCCAGAGCCGCCGCCACCACGGCCGCCGGAGCAGTGAACTCGGCGGCCCAAGGCTCCACGGCCCCGGCCCAGAGCGGCCCGACGCCTCGGAGCCAGGGACCGTAGCGGCAACCGGAACGACGACAACCACCGGCGCGGACAGGTTTCGCGCCGGAACCGCCCAGGAGGTGGAGCCATGTGCCAGTAGCAGATTGGGGCTGACCACAGCAACGCAATTCACAAATCGAGCAATTCAATTTGAAAGGAGAAAAACCGTATGGACGATCTGACACAGACCATATCGAACCTGGTGGGCATCCTGCTGGGCTTGGTTGGCGTCGTGGGCGTGGGTTATTTCATCTACGGGGCCTACATGTACCTCACCGCCTCCGGCGCGCCCAACCAGATGGAGCGGGGCAAGGCGGCCATGATGACCGCCCTGGCCGGAATCGTGCTGGCCCTGGTGGCCTACGGCGTGGTGGAACTGGTGATGAACGCCGTCGTCGGCAACCCGGTGGACCCCACCGTGCCCGACCCCACCAACTCCGGTACCCCCTCCGTCGGCGACGGCGGTTAGGAGGGATGGAATGAGAGAGCATGAAGTCCCCACCCACGTGCAGGCCGAGGACAAGGTGCTGCTGTGGTTCACCTTCCCCCAGATCGTGGCGGTGGTGGCGGTCTGCGCCCTGGCCTACGGCGCCTACAACTACCTCCCCTTCGGGCCCATGGCGGTGCGGCTGGCGGTTGGCGTGCTGATCGGCGTCGTGGGCATCGCCATGACCGTGGGCAAGGTGGGAGGCCGGGGGCTGCCCCTGGTGGCCGCCGACCTCTTGAAGTTCAACCTGGGGGCCAGGCGCTACGCCGGGTCCCCGCTGGAAATGACCAAGAACGAGCCGCCTGCCCCAGCGGAGACCAGGCCCGACCCGCTGCGGCTGCTGGCCAAGAAAGCCGCCTCCGGCTTGAGCCGGGGGGTCAGGGCTGCCCGCAAGAAGGGGAGAGCACCGTTCCGTCCCCACAGCTGGTTCGGCAAACGCCGCAACCGGGACGGCGGCAACGGCGGCAACGGCCCCAACCCCAGCCAGCATGAATCCAAGGGCAAGAAACCCTGGAACCGCTTCCTGGCGGTGGCGGCCCTGGGCCTGCTGGCGGTGGTCCTGCTGCCCAGCGCCGTCCTGGCCGACGACCCCGACGAGGACCCGGGCTGGCGGCTGGACGAGATCTACTTCGTCCCGCCGGAGCCGGTGCCGGGACGGCGCATCTTCATCGAACGTCTCGCCGTCTCCGGCGACACCGCCGGCGTCACCCTGCGGGCGGCCCACGACCTGGACCTGAAGGTGCGGGTATTCGGCGGCAGGTCGGGCCGGACCCTGAAGATGGGGGCCAACACCAGCCTGACGGCGGGCCAGGCCAGGAGCTACAACCTGACCCTGGACGGCCCGTCCCCGTCCTTCACCTTCTCGTGGGTGGACTCCCTGGGCCGGTCCGGGGCGGTGTCCCTGAAGAGCCGCCAGATCCCCTACCCGCTGCCCCAGGCCGACGGCGGGCTGTGCGACCTGGAGCTGACCTCCCTGGAGTGGACGCCGGGGCAAATCACCGGCGTCGTCGCCTCGGAGTGCATCACCGACACCCGGCAGGAAATAGACCTGCCGGTGTACGGCGGCCACTTCAGCCAGACGGTCCCCACGCTTTTGGACGCCACCGTCACCCGCATCACCGGAAGGGTCAACGTAGTCGCCGGCAGCCACGGGGCCAGCGCGTCATTTGTGCCAAACGGCCAGACCCGCTTCCGGCTGCCCATCGGCAGCAACAAGGCGACTCACGAAGTGGAAATCACGGCGGACCTCACGGCGACCTTGAACGTGCCGCTGCCGCCGATGCTCCAGACCACCCACCACCCGGCCCGGACCGACGTGTACACCCGAAGGGTGACTTGCAGATGCGGCGAGAGCTCGACGACCAAGACGGTGCGGATTTACGTCCACCACCCGGAGCACGTGCGAGCTGTCGAGACCCAGCGGGCTCCGATCACCCGCACCCGGCCGGAGACGGTAACCCTGGCTTCGGGCCTGGGCGTAGGGGCCGACGACCCATACGAGGCCCTGCACGTTCCCCCACCCACGCCGCCACCGCCCACGGCGGAGCAGACCCCGGTGGGCGATTCCAGTTGGTGGAACTGGCGGCCGTGGTAGGGCGCGTGGCAAAGACCCTGCTCGCCTCCGGCGCGGCGCTGGCCTGCGTGGCCGCCGCCGCGCCGGACGAGAAGGCCCGGATGCTGGCCGCCTTCGACGCGGTGCTGACCGGCATGGCCTACGCCGGGGTGGGCCTGTGCTTCTTCGCCATCGTCTGGGCGGGGTTCGTCCTGATGGCCGAGGGCGCCGAGGGAGAAGGTTCTGGGCGGGGAAAAGCCAGGAACGCCGTAATCATGGCCGTGGTCGGGCTGGTGGTGGTGCTGCTGGCCAAGGGCATCGCCGCCGCGCTCAACAGCCGGATCATCGAAGTCCTGCCCGGCCCATAGAAGAAAAAAGGAGATTCACCGATGAAAGCGACACTACCCAACCTGAAGAAGCTGGCCGGACGCGGCAGGAAGGAAAATCCCGCAGCGTCCGAGGAAATTCAACCCAACGACATCGAGCTCACCGAGGCGGCGGAACCCAAGCCGCCGCCCTCTTTGTCGCTTTTCTTCATGCTCTCCCACCTGGAGGAGGACGGGCCGGTGCGCCTGGATGGCATGAAGCTGGCGGTGTGCGAGGTGATGGGGCTGGAGCTGGACGAGCCCAAGCTGGGAGCCTTCGCGGGATCCCTGAACGCCCTGGACTTCCCGGTGCAGTTGCTGGTGCGCCAGCACCCGCCGGTGTTACAGGAGCTGAGGAGCAATTTGGAAGCCGCCCAGCCGGGAGACCTACCCCAGCAGACCCGCGACGCGGCCGAGTCCCTGGGACGCCTGCTGACCGGACTGGAGGCCCGCGAGGGAATCCTGGACCGGCGCTTCTACGCAATCTGCGAGCACGGCCGCGCCGACGAGCTGCGGGGCCTGCTGTCCCGCGCCGGCCTGGGGGTGTTCCCCCTGTCAGGCCAGGCCCTGCGGTTGCTGTTGCTGGCCTCGGCCCTGGGCGGCTCCCCCGCCGAGCGCGACGAAGACGCCGAGTTGGCGGTGGAAATCAACCGCCGGGATATCCGCGTGGGAGGCCACCTGGTCCGCTCCCTGCACCTGGGCAAGTGGCCCCGCTTGCTGGCCCCGGGCTTCCTGCAGGGGCTGATGGCCGCCGGAGCGCCCATGGACCTGTCGGTCCACCTGGGCGCCATCCCGTCGGAGCAGGCCGCCCGCACCCTGGAGTGGCAGAAGGTCAGGTTCGAGTCGGCGCAAAGCCTATCTCTGAACCGGGGCCGCAGCCTGTCGCCGGAGGCGGAGATCGCCTTGGAAGACGTATCAAGACTCAGGGACGAGGTGCAGCGAGGACGGGAAAGGCTGTTCCACGCCTCCCTGTCGGTTACGTTGCACGCCGACAACGCCGACGGGTTGAAGGAATTGACGCAGAAAGCCCGCGGCCACTTCGCCGCCACCCTGGGCAAGCTGGACAACCTGGCCTTCCGCCAGCGCGAGGGCCTGCTTTCGACGTTGCCCCTGGGCCTGAACGCCGTGGCGGTTTGGCGGACCCTGGACACGTCCAGCCTGGCGAGGCTGTTCCCCTTCTCGCCGCCGGACCTGGACACCAGGAGCGGCACCCTCTACGGCATTGATCTCAGGGCCTGCGCCCCCATCGTCTACGACCCCTTCGACGGCACCCACCTGAACGCCAACACCGCGGTACTGGCGAGATCCGGCAGCGGAAAATCCTTCGCCACCAAGCTGGGAGTGCTGCGCGGCGTCTGCCGTGGCGTGCGCGCCTACGTGATCGACCCGGAGGGCGAGTACGCCGACATGGCCCGCGCCGCCGGCGGGAGGGTGCTGTCCCCTGGAATCGCGGGGCAGGGCATGAATCCCTTCGTCATCGACCGGGGCGACAGCGAGGAACTGTTGCAGCGCATCGGCAGCCTGCGGCGGTTGATCGAGGTGATGGTGGGGGAGCGGCTGAGCGCCGAGCGACGGTCCTCCCTGGACCACGCCTTGGCGGGCTACTACGCCGAGCATAGGGAGCGCACCGGTTTCCGCGACTTCTACGCCTACCTGGAAGCCGAGGGCGGTGGCGACCCCGAATCCAGTTCGGGGCGGGCTATCGCCCACCTGCTGCGGCCCTTCGCCACCGGCAGCCTGCGCCACCTGCTCTCCGACGAGGGCGACGACCTCTTGACCCACGAGGCCCTGGTCACCGTCTTCGACCTGCACCTGCTGGAGCCGGAGCTTCGGCCCGCCGCCGCGATGGTCTGCACCGAGACGGTATGGGCCGCCGCCGCCCAGGACCCCCGGCCGAGGCTGCTGGTGGTGGACGAGGTGTGGAGCATCATGCAGCACCCGGAGGGCGCCGCCTTCATGGTCAGCATGGCGAAACGCGCCCGCAAGCACCGGCTGGGGTTGCAGTTCATCACCCAGGATGTGCAGGACCTGCTCAGCGAGGACTCCTCCCGGACCATCACCGGGCACAGCGGCAGGGCGCTGCTCCAGAACGCCGCCTTCAAGCTGCTGCTCCAGCAGGACGCGGCGGCGATAAGCACGGTTGGGGAAGCCTTCGACCTGCCGGTGGAGCTGCAACGCTGGCTCCTGTCCTGTCCCAGGGGAGACGGGCTGCTGCTGGCGCGAGGCAACCGATTCCCCATCCGTATCGAGGCCACCCCCGAGGAAACCGAGGTAATCGAGTGGCGGCCGGGGCCGCGTCATTAGTCCGCAAACAAATCCCGTAAAGAGAGGCATCCAACATGAATACCAACATCAAGAAATTGCTCTTCGGCGACGGCCGCAACAAGCGTCCCCCGGCGCTGCTGGCGGTGACGCCGCCGCGCACCGGCGAGCGCACCCTGCTGGGGGTGGAGAACCTGCTCCAGTCCATCGCCGTCCCCGAACCCTTCTCCCTTGAGTTGGCCGGTGACGCCAACGGCGTCACCCTGATGGCCCGCTGCCTGGACCGGCAGGTGGTCCAGGGACAGCTGGCCGCCCACTACCCCCAGGCCCGCATCCGCGAAGTACCGCCCGAGGACGACCCGTTGCGGCTGGACCCGGGGGAGCAGGCCTGGGGCCTGACTCTCCGCTCCGGAGGGCCGGAGTTCGTGCCCCTGCGCACCTTCCGTGACGACGACCTGCTGGACGCCGGCTCCGACCCCCTCATCGCCCTCCTGGGGGCGCTCGGCGACCTGCGGCCCGGCGAGCGGCTGGTCTCCCGCCTGCTGCTGCGCTCCCTCGGTCCCGACTGGTCCCAGGCTCACCAGCAGAAGGCCTTCAAGAACCCGGGCCAGCAGCGGCCCGATCCCTCCTACACCTACCAGACCAAGCCCCTGCAGCTGGACGGCGTCACCATGGCCGTGCTGGGCGCGGGGGCGCTGGCCGCCCTGAAGGGCTACCTGTGGGTGCAGGACGGCGAGTTCCTAAAGGCGTCGCTCCTTGGCGCGGGTTCCGTCCTGGGCCTGACCGTGGCGGGCTGGGGCTGGTGGCGCTGGAAGCAGGCCCGCAGCCGGGTCTACGACCCCATCCTGATACGGGAGAAGGTCTCCCGCATCGCCTTCGACGCCGAGTTGCAGGTGGTGGCCGTCCTGCCGGAACGGGGCCGTCTCCAACGGGCCGAGGAACTGCTGGAAGGGGTGGCCGCCGCCTACCGCCACTTCGACCATCCCGCCGGGGCCAGGTTCAAGGTCGGCGACGTACAACCACTGGTTCCCACGGACAACCTGCACCCCGCCGGACCGGGTCTGTTCGGCAAGCGCAGCATCCTGGGGGTCAGGGAGGCGGCCGCCCTGTGGCACCCGCCGGGTGAGCGGGACGAGACTCCGCTGGTGGAACGGTCAGGCTCCAGGTCCCTGCTGCCCCCGGTCCGGGGCACCGCCGAGGGCGCCCTGGTGGGCGACACCACCGGCGGGCAGACCCGGGAGATCCGCTTCCCCGAGGACCTGCTGCGCCGCCACCACCTCTACGTGGCCCGCACCCGCATGGGCAAGTCCACCCTGATGCACCACATCGTCGTCCACAAGCTGCGGGAGAAGGCGGCGGGCCGGGACGGCGACGCCATCATCGTCGTCGACCCCCATGCCGACCTGGTGGCCGGGCTGCTGGAGCACGTCCCCGGGTCCATCGTCGACAAAGTGAGGCTCATCGACCTGGCCGACGAACAGGGCGCGCCCGGAATCAACCTGCTGGACACCCGCATCTTCGCCGACCGGGACCGCACCGCCGACTCGGTGGTGCGGGTGGCGCGGGGCCTGTGGGAGCAGTGGGGTCCCAGGATGCAGTCCATCCTGGAGCACACCGTCAAGACCCTGCACGAGGCCAACTCCCACCCGTCCACCGACGCCGGCGACCAGCACACCATCCTGGACGGGCTGAAGCTCCTCTCCGACGGCAAGTTCCGGGGCGAGGTGCTGGCGAAGGTCTCCGACCCCTACATCATGGAGTGGTGGGAGCGGGACTTCGGCGGCTGGCACCGCCAGTACCGGGCCGAGGCATTGGCCCCGGTGCAGACCCGCCTGGCCTACTACGCCTCCTCCAAGCGCGCCCGCTCCATTCTGGGCCAGTCCCGCTCCACCATCGACCTGCGGGAGACCATCCTGGAGGGCGGGGTGCTGCTGGTGTCCACCGCCCAGGGGACGGCGGGCAGGGACGTGGCCGCCCTGGTGGGGGCGTCCCTGCTCAACCTGGTGGACTCGGTGATCCGGGAGCAGGAGAGCCTGCCCCTGCACCGGCGGCGGGGCGCCCTGGTGGTCGTGGACGAGATGCAATCCATGCCCGGCGTCGATTACGAGTCCATGCTCAGCGAGCTGGGCAAGTACGGCGCCAGTTTCATCCTGGCGACGCAGAGCCTGGCCAAGCTGGACGACCTCTCCCGCACCATGCAGGACACCATCCTGGCCAACCTGGGCTGTTTGGCGGTGTTCCAGGTGGCGGGCAGCGACGCCCGCCGGCTGGTCTGGGAGCTGGGCAAGGACCGGGTCAGCGAGGACGACATTACGTCATTGCCGGTGCACCAATGCTACGTGCGGGCCACCGTGGGCACGGAGCGGCTGCCCGCCTACTCCATGATGACGCGGAAGCCGGAGCCGGGCGACCCCGAGGTGGCCGAGGCCGTTCGCAACGCCTCCAGGGGCTACACCACCAGCGCCGGGCAGCTGGCCGCCGCCAACGCCGACGGGGAGCAGAGGGTGAGCGAGTACCGCAGGCTCCTGGCGGAGCGGCAGAACGCCAATGGTTCCCCACCGGCGCATCCTCCGGCCACGGACCAGACCGGCGGGCAGCACCGGACGCGCACCCGCAACCCCAACCCGCCGGGAAGTGGTTCCGGAGGTGACGCCTGATGAGCAACGGAGAGATTCACCTGGAGACCCTGCGGCGGGTGGCGGCCATGCCCTTCCTGGACCGGCTGGAGCTGGCCGCCGTCTCCGGCGTACCCGACCGCTCGGCCTACAACGCCGTCGCCGCCCTGGAGCGCGAGGGCCTTGTCGCCTCCCTCCCCCACGCCACCGCCCTGCTTCGCCGGACCCGCCGCTACTTCCTCACCAATGCCGGATTGCGCCGCCTGGCCGAGGTCGAGGGCATTACCCTGGAACAGATTTTGCGCCGCCACCCGGTATCCGCCCGGTGGCGGCGCATCCTTTTGGAGCGGCTGGACGCCGTGGCCGTGATCTACCGACTCACGTCTTCCATTGCCGCCCTGGAGGGAATCGCTTCGTTCCGGTGGTACCGGGGATTGCCCCTGGACGCCGCTATCGTACTCAACGACGGCCGCACCGTCGGCGTGATCAGGCAGGGACTCACCGCCGACCGCACCGGCTTCGCCAAGCGGATCTGGCGGCTCAGGGAGGGGCCGCCGCCCGGCGGTGTGCTACTGCTGTTGCCCGACGAGACCAGGTTGCGGCACGCCCGCCGCCTGTTGGCCGCAGCGCCCTTTCCGGTCCTGCTATCCCTTGAGCGAAACGCGGCCTGGTGCGGCCCCGACAGTCCCGTCTGGCAGCTTCCCTCCGTCAACGCTGCGCTGGACCTGAAAGCGGCCTTGGGCCACGTGGAAGGGGGTGGCGGGCTGCCAGCGGAGCAGCCGACGTTACGGGCGATTCTTCCCCGCGACATAGAGCCCGACTCCGAAGAGGGGAACGCACCGGAATGGCTGCTGCCCGCCCTGCTGAAACCCGCCGGGAAACTGGCGTTGGACCTGGTTTCCGACTGGCCCTGGATTGCCCCGCGGCACCTTCGGATGTTGATGGGCGTCTCCCAGGGACGGCTGTCCCAGGTCCTGTTGCCCGTAGCTGACGCCGGGCTGGTTGAGCGGGTCTCCTGCCAGGGCCAAAGGCTGGCCCTCACCGACCGGGGGCTGGCGTTGCTGGCGCGTCGGGACCGGGCCTCCGTGGGAGTGGCGAGGAAACGTTGGAGCGCCTCTGCGACCAACCCCCGGAAACAGCGGGACTGGCGCAACGTCTCGGGCAGGCGCAGCCGCCAGTTGCTCCGAAACATCGAGCACACCGCCGCCGTTCACGGGTTCTTGGCCGCGCTGGCCGAGCAGGCCCGCTCCCTGGGCTGGGAGACCGTGCAACTGGACCCGCCCCACCGGGCATCAAGGCACTTCCGGTACGGCGACCGGCTGCGCTCGATTCACCCCGACGCCTTCGGCGTGTTGGGGCGGGGCGGCGTCACCTGGAGCTTTTTCCTGGAATGGGAACGCCGGGCGGTGCGGCCCACCACGATGGCGGCACGCCTGGCCCCCTACCTGCGCTACTATTCAACCCACCGGCCCACCGACGATCATGGCGTCCAACCCGCCGTCCTGATGGTCTTCGACGACGACCTCGCCACGAGCCACTTTCAGCGGTTGGCACAGGAGGAGATGGAGCGGACCAGAGTTGACGTTCCGCTGCTGGTGTCAAGCAGGGCGGCGCTTGAGAGGCTGGGGCCGTTGGGAAAGATCTGGACCACTTCCGCAGGGCAGGAACCAAGAACTCCCTGATGCGAGGCGGGACCGGGAAACTGGACAGGCAGCTGAGCGGGAGTCCCGCTCCTAAACCGGGAGCAGAGGTTGCTGCCCAGGACGAGGAGCGTCCAGTGCAACCCCTCCTCCCGGCATATCCCTTTCAGGACACATAAGAATCCCCCTGAGCCCCAGCTTGTCTGCCAGGGTCAGGAGGATGAATAGGTTGGTGGAGTCGGGGACGGTCCCTTTCCTCCACTGCCTCAGCCGGTGGGGGTTGACGCCGAGGCGGCGGGCCAGGGCATTCCAGGTCAGCCCGGTCTCTTCCTTGAACCGCTCCAGCCTTTGGGGGAAGTCCTCGGGAAATTCGTAGTACACCGGCTGGTGTATTCGCCGCTGCCGCCCCACGGGTTACTCCTCGTCACCCAGCACGTCCACTATGTTGGGAAACAGCGTGCTCATCCCTCCAGGAACCCGCTGGGCCACACGATAAAGCTTGGACAGGGCCAGGTCCCTGGGCAAAGCCCCCCGCCGCCAGCTCGTCACCCGCTCGTGGTCCACCCCCAGGCACGCCGCCAACTCACCCCATGACAGGCCGGACACTTCCCGGAATTGCTCCAATCTCTCCGGGAAGTCCTTGGGCAGGTCCACCCCGTTGTTCCGTCGCTTGAATGCTGTTGCTCCAGTCATCTTGAGTCCTCCTCAGTCCTATTTTCAGAAATGGGAAAGCCGTCCCTGAACGCCGCCGCTCTTCTCCGGCACGGAAAGGTCGTCGGGCAACAGCAGGTACAGGCCGCCCGGTACCCTTGCGCCCAATCGGAAGATGCCGAACAGGGCGTCGCCGCAGGGTGCGGTGTCGTGCCGCCAGCGTTGCAACTGCCGGGGGTCCACCCCGAGGCAGGCCGCCATGCCGTCCCAGGAGAGGCCGCTGGCCGCCTTCAGCCGGTCCAGCCGCGCCGGGAAGTCCTCGGGCAACAGCGACGCGCCGAAGAACAGGTGGGGCGGCACGGGTCTTCTATGCCCCATCGCATTCTTCCATGATGAACAGATCGTCGAAACCGACGCCCAGCGCATCCTGCAAACGCCGCCGCGTGGCAGCGGAGGGATAGCGTTTCCCGTTGAGGAGCTGGGACAGGTAGCCGGTGGACAGACCGGTCAGGTCGGCCAGTTCGTTCTTGGTCATGTTCAGGCGGTGGAGCAGGTCCCAGAACGCCACGGCGTTCAACCGCGCCCTCACCAGGGGTCTCTTACCCGACATACTCGCCGTCCTTGTGTGGGGCGTCCCCTTGGTCGGGAACATCAGCGCCGTCCGATTCCTCACCCTGCCTCTCCGCCGCAGCCTCCGCCGCGGCGTCCAGGTGGGCGCGGGCGATCATGCGGGCCAGGATGCGCAGGCCCCGCAGCCTTATCTCGTTCTGTTCCGGGGTGAGCCGTTGCTTCTTGCTCAAAAGATAGACCTTCCGAAAACCCGGCGTTTGCCGCCGGTGGCGCTGCGCCGCGCCCGGCTGTATACTCTGCCAGTAGGACAGTTGTTCTGACGAAGGAAGTGTAGCAATCAGCAGTCGTGCTCATCAATGGAAAAGGCGTCTATACAGCAAGCACTAACCAAAGTGCTTGCTCATTTGTAGCCATAATGTAGCAACAAAGAAGCTATAATGGAGCAGGAATGTTACCGGCAGGGGCCGAGGCTGGTGGGGCGACTCTCGAGGGGATGGGGGTGCATCATGGAAGAGCTTGACGAACAACAGGAACGGGGTGAGGAACTGGGGCCGTTGCTGCGGCGTCTGAGGGGCGGCCTGAGCCTGCGGGACGTCAACCGGCTTACCGGGGTGTCCAGTTCCTATCTTTCCAAGATCGAAAGGGGAGAGCGCCCGCCCGGCGCCAACCTGCTGCGCAAACTGGCCTTCGCCTACAACGTGGACGCCGAGGATTTGATCCGGCAGGCCGGGCACCTGGGCCAGTCGGGCCTCCACTCCGACGAGGCCTTGGAGGTGGAACGGGCCTACCAGTACGTGCTGTCCGACCCCGCCTTCCGGGTGGGCACCCGGCCCGACGGTCCCCTGTCCCTGAACGCCAAGCGGTTCATCGTGGAGATGTACGAGCGCTTCACCAACAAGACGCTGCTGGAGTGATGACTGTGACCTTGGACGACTTCTGCCACAGGTTGCTGGACGACGAACTGTTCCGGGAAAGACTGGAGCCCGAGCGGCTGGCCGCCGCTTTCACAGAATTCTTTCACCTTGCCGCTCGCCCCACCGTCATGGAACTGGCCGCCCTGCTACGGGACGCCGGTTTCGGCACCGTGTCGGGCAGGGAATTGGACGGGTTGAAGGGCGTTCACTTTGGCGCGCCCAGGGGTGAGTACGACATCTACTACCGGGAAGACCTGTGGGACGGGGCCAAGGCCCACACCGTGCTCCATGAGGCTTACGAGATCATTCACGAGACCCTATTCGCCCTGTACTCCGATGACCCGCCGGAGCGCCGCGTGTGCCGGGAGGCCGACCGCTTCGCGGCGGCGGTGTTGATGCCGCGAGACACGTTCACCGCCTACGCCCTGGTCAGCGGGCTGGACGTGGTGGTCCTCCAGGGGGTGTTCCAGTGCTCCTACGCTTCGGTGGCGATGCGTCTGACCGAGGTGATGCGCCGGCAACCCCTGGTTGCGCTGCTGTACGAACGACAGGATAAGGGGGACCCGGCAGGCTGGCCCGGCCCGGTCAATCCGGAGTCATTCAGGGCCGCGGTGGTGAAACGGACGGCGGGCTTTGGTCCGCCGGGTTCCCCCCTGTTCTGCGGTTGGCGGAGCGGCGTTCCCCGTCCCGGCAAGTCCTTGCCCTCCGGCTCCCTGGCCGAGCAGGCGGTCCAGAGCGGAAGGCCGGAGTACGCCGAGGAGGACGGTATCGCCATAGCAGCCAAGCCCGTATTGTGGAAGGGGCGGGTGGCCAAGGTGGCGGTCGTCGCCGTGCCCTACGGTGACCGGGCGGTGCTGGCCCCGCAGGTGGGCGGGGTCAACTGGCATTATCAGAAGCCCCAGGCCCGTGCCCGGGTGATGCCGGCGGCTTCTTGACAGGATTGGGTCGGATGCCCGATGATGAATAGTAAGACAATAACATACAACCACAGGCAAAAAAGAGAGACCATGCCCCCACGCAGGATTTCCAGGACCATCACGTTCTCCCTGCCGCCCGAAATGGCGGAGCAGGTTCAGGCCGTGATGCGCGAGGAGGGCCGCAACATGAGCGAGCTGGTGCGGGAGGCTCTCCGCCTGTACATGGAAGAAAGGGAGTTGCGCCGGCGGGAACGACTGGAACGGCTGCGCTCCCGCCAGTCAACCCAGAAAGAGACCGAAGGAGGAGCTAATGAATGAACGATATGACCTGACCCCGGCTGCCCTGTACGCCCGGGTTTCCAGCGACCGCCAGGACGTGGACCTCTCCGTCGCCGCCCAGCTTCGGGCGCTGCGGGACTACGCCGAGAAGAACGGGTATGTCGTGGCCCGCGAGTACATCGACGAGGCCGAGAGCGGCCGCATCGCAGACCGGCCCCAGTTCCGCCGGATGCTGGACGAGGCCAGCCTGTCCGACTCCCCTTTCCAGGAAATCCTTGTCTGGAAATTCTCCCGCTTCACCCGCAAGCGGGAGCACGCCGTGGCCTTCAAGTCCATGCTCCGCAAGCGGGGCATCAGGGTAACCTCCATCACCGAGCACGCCGACGACTCCCCCACCGGCAAGCTGATGGAGGCCATCATCGAGAGCCTGGACGAATTTTACTCGGAAAATCTTGCCCAGGAGGTTTTGCGGGGAATGCGGGAGGCCGCCTCCCGTGGCTTCTGGATTTCCACCTACTCCCCCTACGGCTACCGGAAGGTGCCGGTTCAGGACGGAGCCAAGAAGCGCCCCAAGCTGGAGCTTGATCCGCCCGCCGACGGCGTGGTGCGCCGCATCTTCCAGATGGCTCATCTCGGGACCAGCACCCTGGACATCACCAAGACCCTGAACAGGGAGGGCATCGCCAGCCCCCAGGGGAGCCGCTGGACCAAGACCACTATCCACCGGATTCTCACCAACGAGACCTACACCGGGACCCTGGTATGGGGAACCAGGGCCAAGGACAACGTGCCGCCGGTGCGGGTGGACAACGCTTTCCCCGCCATCGTCTCACGAGACGAATTCGAGCGGGTGTCCGCCATCCTTGGTTCTAAAGCCCCGGCCAAGATACATCCCCGCCGCGCCGCCAGCCCCTACCTGCTCAGCGGAATAGTCAGGTGCGAGACCTGTGACAAGGCCCTCACCGCCCACGAGGCCAAGAGCGGCCAGTTCACCTACTACGTCTGCCACTCCCTGCTGAAGCGGGGGCAGGGTGCCTGCGACACTCCCAGGCTCAACTCCAAGCGGTTCGAGCGGATGATCATCGACTCGATACGGGAGAACATCCTCACCGAGAGCAACATCCGGGAACTGGTCAAGCTGGTCAACGAAGAACTGGACAGCGTGATCAGGGAGCAGCGGGAGAAGGCGGAGGCCATTGATGAGGAGCTGAACGAGATACGCCGGCGGTTGGACCGGCTTTGGCAGGCGGTGGAGACCACCGACCTGGAGATCAATGACATCCTGCCCCGCATCCGGGAGCATAAGGAACGGCAGGAGAGGCTGGAGATTGCCGCCGATGAAGCAAGGGCCATCCTTGCCGTGCGGATGCAGGGGTTGGGCGACGAGGAGACCATCGCCGCCTACGTGAAGGAGATGAGCGACTTCCTGATGGAGAGCGAGTTGACCGAGACCAGGGCCTTCATCCGGTCATTCGTCAAGGAGATCGGCGTGGTCCCCGGCAAGGCCACCATCCGCTACACCATTCCCACGCCGAAGGACAGCCCGATAAAAGGAAGGGACGCTCAGGAAATCGCCCTGAGCGCCCCGGTTCTGTCTACAGTAACGCATGGTGGGCCTGGATGGACTCGAACCAACGACCTCGGTCTTATCAGGATAGAGTTCAATGAGAAGGCGTAGTAGCAATGTGAGCATGGTATGATGGGTTTACTGATAGTGGGTTTTTCAGGGACCCCGCATTCTTGGTATCCAGGGACGGAGCGTCGTTGACAGCTATTCGGCCCGCAGTTTACAGTTTTCTTATCGTTTGGCGGCCCGAGGTAGTGCTAGTGTGTCCCTGTCCAAGCGTGTAGAAGCCATCTTGGCCGAATTGGCATTGCAAAACGATGGGCCGTTTCCTAATAGTTGCTCTGGCCCGTCAACCAACACACCAACTCCGGTCAATCTCTTCTTGTGTACAAGGCGAAGGTTACAATGGCCCGTGGACATATACGTCAGCGTTCGACGAAGAACAAAGACTCCCATACCATCTATATATACTTGGGGGTAGACGCCCTCACAGGCAGGAAGAGGTACAAGACCGAGGTCGTGCATACCGGCAAACGCGACGCTGAGAAGCGGCTCACCGAGTTGCTGAGGCAGCACGATACCGGAGAGTACGTAGAACCTTCCAAGGAGACAACAGCTGGATTCCTCGAGCATTGGTTCAGGGACTATGCGGAGACTCACGTCAGCCCGCGCACACTGGAGGGTTACCGGGGGAATCTGGACCGGTACATCATTCCTGCCCTCGGCCACATCAGGTTGGACAAGCTCACCGCCCGGCAGATCGCGTCCTTTGAGTCCGACCGCCTTCGCCGGGGGTTGTCCGCACAAACTGGATTGCACTGCCACCGATTGATCTTCCAGGCCCTCAGATGGGGCGTTCGGATGGGCACTCTGTCGCGGAATGTGGCCGAGTCGGTGGAGCCACCCAAACCAAAGCGCTATCAAGCGCGGACATTGGATTGGGACGAAGTACAGAAGTTCCTAAACCAATACCAAAGTGGGATGTGCATTTCGGGAACTTGAAGACGACCGAAAGGACTCTACGGCGCCTCATATCACCTTCAGCCCCAACTGGGTGGGCACCGACAGTGCGGTCTAGCGATATGTACATTTCACCTTGGCTTTAGTTTAGAAGTCGCCAGATCCAGCAAGTACTATGCCCTGTTCCTGATAGCCCTACTCACCGGCCTCAGGCGCTCTGAGCTGTTGGCCCTGCGATGGCAGGATCTAGACCTGGAAGCAGGGACCCTAGTACTCAGTCAACTTGGTTTTAGGATTGGTTCAAACAGTCGGCCAATTGGGTTAGGCTGTGTGGTAGGAAATGTCGTTGGTGGAGGTGACGGTGATGGTGAGGGACAAGTACGCGGTGCGGCTGACACCGGAACAACGGGAGGAACTCCGGCGTCTGATCCGGGTTGGGAAAAGCTCGGCGCGGGTGACCGCCAGGGCGCGGATTCTGCTCAAGAGCGACGACGGTTGGCCGGCGGCCCAGGTGGCGGAAGGGCTGGATGTGGCGCTGAGCACGGTGTACCGGATCAAGCAGCGCTTCAGCGAGGATGGGTTGGCTGGGGTCCTGAAGGACCGCCCCCAGGTCCACCGGCCCCGCAAGCTGGACGACCGGGGTGAAGCCCACCTGATCGCCCTGGCCTGCAGCCCGGCCCCGGAAGGGCATGACCACTGGACCCTGCGTCTGCTGGCTGGGAAGGTGGTGGAGTTGGGTTTAGCCTCCTCCATGTCCCACGAGGGGGTGCGAAAGCGGCTCAAAAAAACGCTCTCAAGCCATGGCAGAAGCAGGAGTGGTGCATCCCCCAGGTGAGCGCCGAGTTTGTGGCCCACATGGAGGACGTGTTGGATTTGTACGCCGAACCCCATGACCCCCAGCGACCGGTGGTCTGCTTCGACGAGACCTCCACCCAGTTGCTGGCCGAGGTCAGGGAGCCGTTGCCAGCCCAGCCTGGGCGTCCCAGACGGGAGGACTACGAGTACCGGCGGGAGGGCACGCGCAATCTGTTCCTGGCCTGTGAACCCCTGGCCGGTTGGCGGCAGGTGGCAGTGACCCAGCGGCGCACCATGCAGGACTTTGCCCAGCAGATGCGCTGGCTGGTGGATGAAGCCTACCCGGAGGTCCCAGTGGTGCGGGTGGTCCTGGACAATCTGAACACCCACCGCATAGCGTCGCTGTATGAGACCTTCCCAGCGTCGGAGGCCCGGCGGATTGCCCGGCGGTTGGAGTTTCACTACACCCCCAAGCACGGCAGTTGGCTCAATATGGCGGAAATCGAGTTCAGCGTGCTGTCCCGCTCCTGCCTGAAGCAGCGACTCCCCGACGGGGAAACTCTCGCCAGGGAAGTCCACGCCCTGGTCAGGGAACGCAACGCCGCCCAGGCCGTCATCAACTGGCGGTTTACCACCCAGCACGCCCGAACCAAACTCCACCGTCTTTACCCCTCCGATTTCTCGGTTGACTGAGTACTAGTAGTCCAACCACTTTGAAATGAAGGGTTAAATTGAACGGAGCCAAACTTTATTGAAGTTTTGAAGGTAAACTCGACAGGCTTAATTACCCCTCAATACAAAGATTTCGTACTACTAGCGGTCATCCGCGGTCTGGTAAGTCTTGGCACAGGAGAAATAGTGATCGGCCCGCCCAAGTCGGGCAAAGCCAGGATGGTGAACCTACCCAGTGAAGCCATAAATTGCTTCGAAAGGATGCGAGAACAAACGGATAGCAAATCGGCCAAAGGCGATAGTCTGGTGTCTGTCTCGGGGATGGTACACTGATACTTCCCAGTGCCGTGACCAAGGACTTCGGCAAGGTCACTAGGAAAGCCGGGGTTGATGATGGGATGCGCTTCCATGACTTGCGCCACACCCACGCCAGTCTGCTGTTGGGCGAAGGGGTCCATCTCAAAGTAGTGTCGGAGCGGTTGGGGCATTCGGGTATTGCGATTACCGCGGACCTCTACTCCCATGTGCTGCCTGGCCTTCAGAAGGAGGCGGTGATGCAATTGGACAAAAGAATTGAGTCACTAAATGGTGGTAGATTTACGAACGATTTACAAAACAGCCTAGCAAACAGTGAAAACCTCTCCATATAGCTACGTGGAGGGATGGCAGAGTGGACGAATGCGACGGTCTTGAAAACCGTTATACCCGCAAGGGTATCGTGGGTTCGAATCCCACTCCCTCCGCCAAAAATTGCTTCTCTCTGGAGACTTAAAGGAAGTATGGAAACCATAACTTTTATCACCCAGGCATTGCGTCAGGTCCAGGTAAGGCTGATGGGCACGTGTGAAGGGCTGACCCAGGAGCAGGCGCTGTGGCGGCCCACCAACTACTCCAACCTGGACTTTACGCATTTTTTGAAAGTAAAGCGGCCTGGTACGACAAGCCGCCTCCATCCTTCGTGAACGCCATCGCCTTGGTGCGGCGCCATTTGTGGCTGACATCGGAGGGTTTCTCACGG
>CBDCMJ010000001.1:0-82823 GCA_965218875.1 Dehalococcoidia bacterium | reverse complement strand
AGTCGGGGGCGGGATGGCATTCGATCCGGCCGATGCGCGGTTCCGGCCCGGCGTACCTGGGATTCTTCGGCTTCCCATGGTTCCTGGTTCCTGCCAAGTCGTCGCTCCGTGGGGTCCTGGCGGGGTCCTCTGTAATCGAACGCCCGTTCCAAACCAGTGTGGATGGCGGGAACGCAGGTTGGAACCGCTTATAGGGTGGTTCACCCATGATTCATCCGGATGGAGGACGGCGGTGAAATCCGCCGGAGGGAAGGCAAACCGAACGGGTGGCGGTGTCGCTGGGAGCGGGGAGGCTGTGAGCAGGGAGAGAAGGGAAGCAGGCCGGGGCTTACCCTCGCGGCCTACTCTCGGTGCAGCGCCCTGGCCTTGGGGAGCAGGTAAGCCAGGCCAAGTTCCTCGGCCAAGTCCTGGAGGGCCAGCAGGTAGTGGGAGGTGGGTTGGACGCCGTGGAGCCAGCGCCGGATGGTCAGCGGGCTGGTCCCCAGGCGGCGGGCCAGCTCGCTCCAGGACAGCCCGCTGGCCTCCTTGAATCGTCTCAGGCAATCGGGGAACTCGTCGGGGAACTCGTAGAGCCCCCGCTGGTGGCGCATCTTCTGACGGGGCATAGACCTACGGCCTCCACAAGGACGCCAGGAAGCCGTCCTCCACGATCAGGTCCAAACCGCCGGGCACCACCCCGGCCAGGCGCACGATGGAGAGCATGGCCCCGCCGCAGGGTTCGGTGCCGTCCTCCTTCCAGCGGAGCACCTGCTTGCGGTCCGCGCCGATGGCGTCGGCGAAACCGTTCCAGGTGAGGTCGGTGGCGTGCTTGAGGCGTTCCAACCGCTCAATAAAGTCCTCGGGCAACACGCCGGAGCCGTAGAGAAAAGGGCGACCCGCGATGATGAGTCGCGGCCCGCCCCGGTAAAAGACAGGCGAAGGGCTACTCCCCGTCGCCGGGGTACTCGAAGTAGAACAACTCATTGAAATCCTCCACGCCCAGGAACCGCTGCATCCGTATACGCAGCCTGCCCGAGGGGGCGCGGCCCTGGTTGACCAGCATTGACAGGTGGCTGCGGCTGATTCCCAGCTGGTCGGCCAGCCAGTTCTGGGACCGCTTCATCCGGGCCAGGCAGTCCCAAAGGACCTGGGACCTGAGCCGTATCACGGGGCGCTTGCGGTGTGCCATTGCTTCACTAACGGTCCTGGTGTAATCTAAACACACTTAGAGTGTGTTTAGGGTGATTGTAGGAAGCCGCCAGAGAGAGGTCAAGACAAAAGCGAACTGGTGTGCTATTTTGTTCACAAAATTAGCATCTGTTCGCACCGGGAGGGAAGTCCCTCATGCCTGAAGCCAGGGAGTACCAGTGGAAGAATATCGGGGACCGCATCCGCGAGGCCCGGACCAAGCTGGGGCTGACCCAGAAGGAACTGGCCGGGCAGGTGGGGGTTACTTCCCAGACCGTCTGGTCCTGGGAGGCGGGGCGGGTGAAGCCGAAGCATGAGCACCTGGAGGAACTGGCCTTCCGCTGCCAGGTCAGCACTGCCTGGATTCAGGGCCGGGACGTGCTGGAGGCGGAGTTGCTCCAGGAGGCCAGCGTGTCCTTCTACGACGCCGTGGAGGGACTGCCGTTGGAGGATATCGAGACCATCCAGAACTTCATCAACTTCGTCCGCCAGGAGCGGCGGCGGAGGACGGAGGCGGGCGAGTGACCCGGGCGCAGCGGAAAGGCGCGGTCCTGCGGCGCAAGCTGGGACTGACGGGCCGGGTGGACGCCGAGGCCGTGGCCGACATCATGGGGTATCCGGTGAAGCGGCTGCCGCTGGTCAAGCAGAAAGAGATCGAGGTGGCCGGGTACATCGGCATCGCCGACCGGCTGGGGCCGGAGGAGAGCCGCTGGTACATCGCCCATGCCCTGGGGCACAAGATTATGCACGAGGGCAACCAGTTGTGGGTCTACCAGAACACCCTGCTGGGCTGCAAGTACGAGCGGGAGGCCCAGGACTTCGCCCACGCCCTGCTCACCGACGACCGGGAGGCGATGGGCGAGGGATTGACCTGCTCATTGGAAGTGGCTCACTACTTCGGGGTGCCGGAGGAGTTCGTCCGGCTCCAGGCGCCGCTGGTGCTCGACCACTGTTGCCTATCGGTTTCAAGTACCGATTAAGGACAACCCCCGATCTAAGCCACGAATCCAGACCCCACGGTTCGGGCATTCCTCAATTGCTGGCATTCCGAGTCGCTATAATACCGACCGACTTCGGCGAGGAAGCAACTCGAAATGGACAAACCCATTACACAAAGGGAATGGCTAGAATTACGCTTTTTCGAAAAGAAACCCTTATCGTCGCCGCTAATGCTTCACCTTTCAAACGCTCAACTTCCGCCTTGCCGCGGGTCGTCGTTCCTCACTGCGGAACCACAATATGAACAACCTCTCGCTCGTCTGGGAAAATGGAGTCAGGAAACCTGGCACTGGTGATGGGAAGTTGGGCCGCATAATTCTGGTAGGCCGTGTGATAAAAGTTTCTAAGGATAAAGTCGATGAATAGAAGAGGAGTCAATGGGGCGGAAACTGGTATTCTAGAATTCCTATATTGGCCGAGGGTTAGGTGCGATTTGGGATGGGTCAGCAACTGGTGGAGGTCTTCGGAAGCATCGTAGTCGAAACGCATGGGAACGTGGACAATGTTGTTGGCTACTATATCCGCATATATATCGTCGTCGAAATAGCTTTGAGGGTCGTTCTGGAACTGTGCGAGGGATGGTGAAGGGAAGAAAGCAAGTCGGTGGTTCAATAATCCACCTTGATGGAACTGATAGGTCATCTGAACTAGAGCCCCGTCAAGCATCTTAATGTTAAAAGCGCGAGAAGCTGCGAGGTCCCCGTAAATCTCGTCGTATGGACGGTCTCTCAATGCGATGCCAACATATTCTGCTCCTGGAAAACTGACCCTGACCAACGGACGTTCTCTGTCGTCGAGGTGGGGAAAGTTCTGGTCGTCCGACAGGCCAGTATCCATCATGTAGAGAACTATGTCGTGGATCTGCATCCTTGTCGCGTTCGGCGTTAGCATTGTCGCTAACCCAAGAGTTCCTTCAGCCTGGACATTGCATCGTCCGCCTTAATATTGCCCGCCTCCCAATCCTCCAGAAGCTGTTGAAAGTCCGGTTGACGGTCCTCAATAGATTCTTGATCTGCACTTCCCATGTCCCGATGAACTATCCTCAAATTCTCTCTCTGCTCGGCTGTCGGGTAGGGGAATCTCAACACAAAATCAGATTCCTTTAGCCTGTTAAATTCCGCTACCAGCGAATCCATGCGGCTGCCAACGCCAAGAACCCGAATCCAAGACTTACTCCTTGTGATCGCGGTAAAAAGTTGATTGCGTATGGATGCTAGATTCATTGCAGGTAGGTTACAGTCCTGGGCATTGATGACATAGACCATCCCAGCTTCGTTGCCCTTGACGCGATAAATGCCTGTGAGGGTTATGGATGCGGCATCTTGCCTGTAGAACGTATCCGCATCGGTGTCCACACCTGCGAGATGGGAATGAATCCCCATTTCCTGAAGACGCCGCCGGACCAATCCGACTTTCCCACGGGTCGAGCGAGGGTCAGGATTGATCACTACGATATCATCATGTCGTAGTTCCTCCTCCCTGAGATTGTTAAATATTGCCACCGCCAACCATCGGGCTTGTTCTTCTTCGCTTTCGAATCGGTGAAACTGGATCAACTCGTCTATGTTGGAGTGCTCTTCCAAGAAAGACGGGCTTGTATCCTCAGTTCTCCGGAGGGCAACATCCCTGCCTTCCTCAAGCTCCCCACTCGCTACATGGTAGCCCACCTCAGTCCATAGCTTCGGGTTGTCGAACATCTGAATGAGACCCGTTTCGCTTTGCTCCGTCGGTTCCCGATATATTCCAAAGCCGAGAGCATGGGCAGTTACCAAGACTGGCCGAGAGTTGCGATAACACCTTTGCAAAATTATGTCACGGCGTGGCCCCTCGGTTCCTACATTGTCTCCCCATATCTGCGCTCCTCCCGCCGCGATGCCCTTAAACATCATCTCGGGAGAAGGAAGAGATTCGCCCGAAAGGCTTTGCAACTCATCGTAGGCGAAAACCAGCCTCTTGGGCTCCTTTAATAGAGATAGGCAAAGTCGAAGGAACGGCGGTGTGAAATCCTGTGCTTCGTCGACGAGTATCGCATCGTATAATTCCCGTGGTTCTTGAACATGACTTAGGGCGAGTTCACAAAGACTACCAAGAGTTCCATCACGCCCAAACATCCGTGCGCCGGTTCGGAAGTCGAAATATTGAAGGTTGTGCGTGCGACAGAACTCGAAGTACATGCCATCTCGGTCAGGACCTCCCGGTGCTCCCCACCCGTGGATCACTTTTAGGCGGTCCCAATCTGGTTCCTCGCCAGTCATCTCAAGGAAGAAGTTGTGGATTAACCGCCGGAAAAAACCCTTGAGCGACCGCGTGTTGAAGGTGACCGCTATTCGCCATTCGGGATGTTGCACGTGGAGATAAGTCGCTTTCAGAGCAAGCACGATTGTTTTTCCTGACCCAGCCAATCCACGAATCCGCTGCACTCCTTCTACGGTTTCGATAACCGCCGTGCTCTGCTGGTGGTCCAGTGTAGCAATGGAGTCTTCCAGCCGTTTCAACCGTGCCCCTAGCGAATTCGGCTGTTCGATGTTCCTCCTTGCTCTACTCTGCCGAATCGTGGAGATGCTCTCTATTGCGGACAACGTCGACCGGTAAAGGTCGTGCTCCAACTTCTTGCCTTGAAGTTGCCGCACGACGTCTACGATTGTCTGGCCATTGGCGATGTGGTAACCGTCTCCATTACCATGGAGAGTCGGTACACCTGGGGCAAAGGAAATAGTCTCAATCGGGACGCGGAGCATCCGACGGTCCATCAATTGCGGATATACCTTGAGTTTCGCTTCAAGCTTGTTGAACGAGTCGTCCTGACGTTCTTGGAAGTCGCCCGCATCGGTTCCCTCCACCAAGTCGAATATCACGACACCGCCGTCCTCTGAGACCAGCAGCGCATCTATCGGATACGAGCCGGCCGAGGTGCCAAGAATCGGATACCCGATAAAAAGCTGACCAGACAAATCTGGGACATTGGCCAGCATCCTGGCTAATTCTCTACTTGAGGCAGGTTTTTGGGTCGTGCCCCTAACAACATCTATGCTCATCAAAGGCCTCGCGGTTCACCGATATTTCCTGGTGCATGGGCAATGCAGGGCGCAGGAACAAAGTTGCCGGGACGCATAGTACGACACCGCAAGAGGAGCAGCCCATCGCTCGCGGCTGTAATGTTAGCGGAAGAGCGCCCTTCTATCTTGTCAAATTGCCCGTCAATTGTCGGCTTGACACGCCCACGGGAGCCAGCATCAGGACGTTGCTGGACATGCAGCGCGAGCATCTCAGGCTGTTCCACGTACCCTAACAAGCTGTGGAAAAACGATTCTGTGAGTTACTATACAATCATACTGTAAAAGAGGTGGCCGTTCCATGAGTAAATGACTGGACTCGCAGGCGGCGGTGCTGGCATTCGTGGACTTGGCGAACCCCGGTGACGGGAGCCCTGTTCGCGCCGCCCTTGGCGATTTTGCTGATGCCTAGAATGTCATCCTGGACCGCTCCGACGTTTATAAGACGTTCTCCAAGGAGGGCAACCCGTCGTCCGCAACACTTTTCAAGGTCGTCTGGGCTGTCCAGATCTTGGGCTTGACACCCTCTATCGCTCCAGCTAAGGAGATGGACAATACGAGACCGGCACCATTGGGGGATAGTTCGGCGGGGTGAAATCTCCTGTGACGGCTGCAATCGGACCGTGTTAAATTACGATCCCGCGAGTGAAAATGGACGAAGCGTATAGAAAGGCCCTCAGAGAAGCGATTGTTGACAGCACCGCGTTCCCGGATATCGTGTCTGCAATTTCCGAGGACACAATAACCTACAACGCTTCGGGGGTTTGGGTGGACAGCGAAGCGCCTGGGTTTAGCGGATGCACCACCTCTCTTACTGATGAGGAATTGGTCCGTACCTATCTCCTCCTCAGACTGTGTACCGAATTCGGATACGCAGCTTCTCCCGAGGTGCTTCACGTTGAAACGGTCTTCAAGCCAGTCGGGAGGCCGACGGGTAAGGGAGGCCGGGCCGATGTGCTCGTCCGCCACCCCTCAGGGCCAGGAGGCGATTGTTTTCTCTTTGTGGAATGCAAGACCCCCGACACCTATGACCAAGACTTCAAGCTAATTGACGGTCAGCTTTTCAGGCTCAGTCTTCAGGAACAACCGAGACCAAGGTACCTGCTTTACTACACCATCGATTTGACTGTCATGGGCTTACGTGACCGTCTTGTTCTTATAGACACCGTCTCGTTCCCGGACTTCGATCGCTGGAATCAGGCGGGACAGCCCATCACGGACGCTATACCCATCCGTTATGGTCGCCCCCGCGTCAAGAGGTTCGCGAATGTTGACTCGGAATCGGAAGATTACAGACCGTTGGATAAAACCACCTCGGCTGCTGTTTTCAACAGGCTCCGGGAGGAATTTCACGATGTCATTTGGGCGGGTGGAGGTACTCACAGTAACGAGGTTTTCACCTACATAGTTAAGCTGCTTCTTTGCAAAATCTATGACGAGAAGGAAACCGGACCTGGGTGTGAGTACCGATTTCAACGCTTGGGTGATGAAACGAGCCCAGAAGACCCGGTCTCATTGGTTGGTCGTCTGAACGAGCTTTACCGAAGGTCTGAAGAAACTTACCTTGCACTGCCGACTCCCACCGAGGGTCCCGCTTTTGATGCTGCCCGTCTTCCACCGGAAAAACTTGCCTACGTCGCCAGCAGACTGGAGAGGTTGTCCGTAACAGAGAACGTCCACCCCGGTGACCTTTTGGGGGAGTTCTTCGAGCAGATCGTCTCCTTAGACTTTACCCAGTCCAAGGGGCAGTTTTTCACGCCCATTATTCTAGTACGCTTCATGTTGGCCCTGTGCGGGGCGGCAAATCAGGCCGAGCAGGTGATGCGGCACGAAGGCGACTCCCAGGGGCGACCCCGTTTGCCCTTTATCATCGACCCGTCCTGCGGGTCAGGCAGCTTCCTTATCGAGTATATGAAGCTGATCACCGACAAGCTAGGGACTCTGGAGGTATCGAAGCGCCTGCCCAACCGCATCAGGGAATACCATGACCTTTGGTTTGGCGGGGACAGGCGTAATTCGTGGGCTAGGGATTACATTTTTGGGATCGAGAACAACTTCGATCTCGGACTTGCGGCCAAGGCGAATATGGTTCTCCACGGAGACGGGAGTATGAATACTTGGATTTCCAGTGGTCTGCTCCCATTCCAGTCGTACTGGATCGACCAGAGAAATAACGTCTTGGGGTCTTCTTTTCCGGGCAACGGAGCCTATTCTGGAGCCTGCAATAGCCAGTTCGACCTGGTAATTTCCAATCCACCCTTCAGTCTTACCCTTTCCCCTGATGAGGAACGGGAAACTCAGAAGGCTTTTACTACTTTGTCCAAGTCAATCAGCGAGGTGGTGTTCATAGAGCGCTGGTATCAACTCCTGCGGGACGGTGGAGTCTTCTGCTGTGTCCTTCCTGAAACGATTTTGGACACGGCCTCTAATCTCGACGTTAGGCTTTTCCTAATCCAGTATTTCCGCCTGAAGGCGATAGTCTCCCTCCCTTACGACGCTTTCAGGCCCTTTACTAGTACAAAGACCTGCATCGTTTTCGCTGAGAAGAGAACTGCGAAGGAAGCGCTGGAGTGGGGACAGGCTTGGAAGGAGTTCGTAGAATCCAATCCTAAGGCCGGTGTGAGGGAGACGTTCAACGCAGTCAGCGAATTGAAGGGAAGGGGCGACGAGCCCATATTTATGGCTGAGCCTGCCTCTTTGGGCTACAAGAGGAGGAAAGGTCTTCCTGACATGGTACTCAGGAATGACCTGTTTTCTTTGGACTCTGACGGCTCGGTGTCCCACCAATGGGAAGGCCTGACTGTCCTCAATTCGTTCTTGGAAGGCGCTGAGCCAGACTCCCGTCTCGGTTTTTGGACCGACCTGCGGAGGGTCGGTACGCGTGACCATCTGCGCCTAGACCCGAAGTACCGATGGTTGTGGGACTATCAGGGTGGCGTTGCTCACGGGAAGGCAGGGAAGGCGCAACCTCTTCGGGATGTAATTTCAGTAGCCAAGCTCCCTCGGTTACCCAAAGGTGAACTGGACAGAGAGCGGGCCCTAATTGACCTGGAGAGCGTCGAGAGTCGGCAGGGGTTGTTAAGGGACGAGGTCCCGGTAGTGGGCAGGACCGGTTCGGAAAAGGTAAGTTTCGAGGGCTGCCAGTTGGCAATTTCAAAACTCGAACCCTACTTGGGCAAGGTGTTGATCAGTCCCTGATCAACGACAATTAGTCTTGCCGGTTGGCGACGACTATTTTTGCCGGTCCCTACGGGTAATCATCCGGTACAGGAGGTGCCGGATTGGTTACGGATCAGCAAGTCGCAAAACTGAGGCAAAGACGAATGGAAGGAAAGACGCAACAGACGGCGGCGGCGATGGCTGGGATGAGCGAGCGCTCCGCCCGGAAGTGGCAGCACGGCCCGCTGCCGTCGGAGACCAAGACCGGGCGCCGGTGGCGGACCCGCCCCGATCCCTTCGACGGGGTCTGGGAGGAGGAGATCCTGCCCCTGCTCCGGGGCGAGGCCGCTGGCAGGCTCAGGGCAACGACAATTATCGAGTGGCTGGAGGAGAAATTCCCTGGCCGGTTCAGCGCCTCGCAGCTGCGCACCCTGCAACGGCGATTACAGGATTGGCGAGCGCTCAACGGCCCGGACCAGGAGGTCTACTTCCCCCAGGAACATCCTCCGGGACGCGAGGCCCAGATCGACTTCACCCACTGCAACTCCCTGGGAGTTACCCTCGGCGGCCGGCCCTATCGCCACCTGCTGTTCCAACTGGTGCTGAGCCATTCGGGGTGGCGCTACGCCGAGGTGGCCACCGGGGAGACCTTCCTGGCCCTGAAGCAGGGCCTGCAGAACGCCCTCTGGGAGTTGGGCGGCAGTCCCCGGGTGATCCGCTCGGACAACACCTCGGCCGCCACCCACGAGATGCGGCGCAGCCGCGGCCGGGCCCTGAACGGCAGCTACGCCGAGCTCCTGGAGCACTACGGGCTCGAGTCCACCCGGATCAATTCCGGCGAGTCCCACGAAAACGGTGTCGCGGAGCAGGCCCACTACCGTCTCAAGGACGCCATCGACCAAGCCCTCATGCTGCAGGGCAGCCGCGATTTCAGCTCGGTAGACCAGTACACCTGCTTCGTCAGGAAGGTGGTGGACCGGCGCAACCGCTTGGTGCAGGAAAAGCTGGAGCAGGAACGGCCACACCTGCAACTCCTGCCGCCGGCTCCGGTGCCGGAGTACGTCAACCACCGGGCCCGGGTGCGCAAGTGGAGCACCATCCAGGCGGCTGGCCGCACCTACACCGTTCCCTCACGGCTCATCGGGCAGGAGGTGCAGATCCGGCTGTACGCCGGGCACCTGGAAGTGTACTACAAGGGCCACTTGGTGGAACGGATGGAACGCGTGCGCGGCGAGCGCGAGGCAAGGGTCGATTACCGCCACGTCATCGGCTCCCTAGTGCGCAAGCCCGGGGCCTTCGCCAGGTACCGTTTCCGGGAGCAGATGTTTCCCACCATGACCTTCCGCCTGGCCTACGATGCGCTCCGGGAATGGCGGGGCGAACGCGCCGACGTGGAGTACGTCCGCATCCTGCACTTGGCAGCGACCACCATGGAGTGCACGGTGGACAGCGCCCTGGCCCTGCTGCTGGAGGCGGGCGGACCCTTCGACTACGCTTCGGTCAGGGAGCTGGCCAAGCCCACGCCGCTACAGGCGCCGGCGCTCAGCCTGCCAGGAGTACCGGACCTGAGGGTCTACGACTCCCTGCTGGCGGAGGTGGCCTGATGACGGACACCACAGCCATACAGGAGCGGATCGGAGAGCTGTGCCACCAATTCAGGTTGCCTACCATGGGTAAGCAGTCAGTGGCCCGCTTCACCGCCGCCGGCCACGGCGACGCTCTGGAAACCTTACTCGAGGTGCTGGAACAGGAGGCCGAGGACCGCAGGCAGCGGCGCATCGACCGGCTGCGCACCGCGTCTCGGCTGCCGTCGGGCAAGACCTGGGAGACCTTCGAGCACGACCGGGTACCCCTGGCGCTCAGGCAGCAACTGGACGAACTGGCCGGCGGAGGCTTCGTGGACCGGGACGTCAACGTGCTGGCCTTCGGACTGCCCGGCACCGGCAAGACCCACGCCCTGTGCGCCGTGGGACACCGGCTGGTGGAGTCGGGACACTCGGTGCTCTTCGCCCCGGCCTACCGTCTGGTGCAGGACCTCCTCGCCGCCAAGCGGGACCTGTCCCTGCCGAGGCAACTGCGCAAGCTGGACAGCTACGACTTCCTGCTCCTGGACGACCTGGGATACCTGCCCCAGGGGGCCGAGGAGTCCGAGGTGCTATTCACCCTCATCGCCGAACGCTACGAGCGCCGCTCCCTGGGCATCACCTCCAACCTGGTCTTCTCCCAGTGGGAGCACATCTTCGCCAATCCCATGGCCACGGCGGCGGCCATCGACCGGGTGGTCCACCACTCGGTGATCCTGGAATTCGACGTCCCCAGCTACCGCACCGGAGTGGCCCAGCAGCGGGGGCAGGATAAGGAGGTGAACCGGCAAGAATAATCGACGCCAACCGGCAAAAATAGTTGACGTTAAACAGACCCCCCGGAAGATGCTATTGGCTCGACTGAATGGATAGGACTTCGGCTTGAGACGGGACTGCCACTGGAGTTTGTGGCCTATCTTTTGATGTTGCCCGACCTGTGCGAGGCTTACCGCAGGCTTCAGTCTGGAAAGAGGCACGCCCGGTTTGACCCCAAGGAATTTCTTGATCTGTTGGTGGAGCTCCCTCCGTCTGGCGATATAGCCCGGATACAGGAGCAGGTGAAATCAGGCCGATTGGGCATTGTCAGGCTGAAATCAGAGGCGGCTACGGTTCGGAGCATGATCGACGCGCTCTTTGCGGTAGACGAGGAATAGAGGCGATTGGATTGGACCATCAGTTGTCCCCAGTGGAGTAGGATTGGGAAGTTGTCCGCGGACGAATTGCCTACAATCTCCTACAGGGGGGCAACCGCCCATAGATACTTGGATGGGTGTGTCAAGCTGATAATTGTCATTTGTCCTCGGCCAACTGCTAAGGACGAACACTTGCTTAGCGGAGACTTCAGGGAAGCCTTTGTCAGAACATTTCCTTTCCCGCTATCCGTCCGAGGACGTGGACTTCTGGTAAGAGACGGTCATTCACGGAGGATGCGCAATCGCCATGCCTCCACCATGTGTAAATGTCGGCGGCTCCACCCTATTTAATGTTACGGGACTGCCCTTTAATGGTTGGCGGCAGAATATATGTTGGCACGCCACGGTCAGGAGACTGCCAGCCTCGACCCAACGGCCCCAGCCGTTCCATCGCAGCCTTGTTGGACACCCACAGCAGCACCTCCACCCCGCTCCGCTCCATTTCTCCCCTAGCCACCCGCAGGAAGTGAGTGGCTGCCAGATCGTCGTCGAATACCACCAGGACGATGGGAGTAACGCCGTGGTCGTCCAGGGGGCGCCGCGTCGAGTAGTAGCGCAGGTAGGGCGCCAGCCGAGCTGACATCGTGACCGGCCGCACCGCCCGCCGTTCCCACTCCAGGAAGTAGGGAACGGTCTCGTCGCCCCGGCGCAGGACGCCGGAGGCGTCGGGCCTTACCGAGTGCAAAGTGCCGTCGTGGCGGAAGTAGCGCGACCCCCGGTTGGGCGGATCGAGCTGCACCACCTCCCAACCAGCGGCGCGAGCCTGTCCCGCCAGAGAGCCGAGGAACCAATGGACGGCACCGGTGTGTTCGACGTTGCGCAACAACTGGCGGCTGCGGGAGCCGGAGACGTTCCGCCAAGATAGCGGCGCTTCGGGGTCCAGGGGCGCAACGCTCCACCGCCTTCGCGCCGTTCCAACCGATGTACGGTCGCGGCGGGCCAACAGCGCCAGCGCCCGGTCCGACAGGGCCAGCCGCCGAGTTCCCTGGACCTTGGCGTTACTCAGCAGACCGAACTCTTCCAGCCTTTCCGTCAACTGGGACACCCGCCGGGTGGACACTCCCATCAGCCCCGCCAGGTCCCGCCGGGACGCCCAGGGCCAGTCGGAGAGCAGGTCCAGGGCGCGTTTGTCGGCGGGACCGAGCATGGCGGGCAGCAGCCAGTCCGGGGCGGGTGCGTCGAGGTCGATGTCGTCAGGGAGAGCCACACGCGCTGGCTGGGCCTCCACCGGCAAGCTGCCACTCCGGTCCAGGTGGGACAGCACATAGCGCAGGTCCAGGACGGCGGCGATTGAGGGGGGATGCCACACCGGGGAGTCCAGCCCAGCCAGGGCGGCGTCTTTTTCCAGGGCCAGGTACACGGGGAACCTCGCCCCGGCCAGCATCCGGCGGGCCTGGCGCAGCCGCACCTCGTCGGGGGACAGCACCAGGACGCCGCCGGGCAGCGGACCCTCACCGAGCCGCCACAGCCGCTTGGAAAAGCCGGTGCGGTCGGCGGTGTTCCCCTGGCGCACCACGGCGACGGTGTGGCCATCCGGGAGGACGAATCCGGCGTCGGGGGGCGCGGCCCGGAACAACCGGATGCGTGTGGGGAAAGCCACGCTGGACACGGCGGCGGCCAGGCGGTAGATGACGGCCTGGGCGTCGAGCCGTCCCAGCAGAACGCGCCGCCATTGGGCCGACACCGGGCGGGTGCGGAGCAAATCTTCCAGGGCAACCCCTTCCAATTCGGCCACGGTGTAGAGGCCGTGGGCGCTGAGATAATACCGGCGGGTGGGCGGCAGCAGGGGCGTAGCGTGGGGGATGGCGTCAACCACCCCCCTTTCTTGCAACCTATCCATACCGGCGTAGACTGCGCCCCGGGACCAACCGGACAGGGCCGCCAGGTCCAGCCGGTCGGCGGAAGGCGTCTCCGCCAACCGGCGCAGCAGGTCCGTTTCACAACGGGTCGGCATCATTCCTCCGCCTCCCCTTCACCGGCAGGCTCCCCGTCCGCCGCATTGCGCCTGCTGCGCTGCCTGTTGCGCCCCTGGGCCGGGCTTGACTGCTCCGGCTGTTGTGGTTGTTGGGGCGCGGGGTTGCTGCCGTTCTGCCTTTCGAGAAGCAGCCGGCGGTACTCGCTGATCTTCTGCTCACCCTCGGCGTTGCCGGCGGCGATCTCCCCGGCCCTGGTGGTGTAGTCCCCGGCCCCGGCGCGGATGAGGTCGGCGACCTGGGCGTCGCCCGGCTCCGGCTTCTTGACCATCATGGAATAGGCGGGCATCCGGTCGGCGCCCACGGTGGCCCGCACGTAGCAGTGGTGCACCGGCAGGGACGTGATGTCGTCCTCGGATACCCGGTCCTTGCCCAGCTCCCAGACCAGCCGGCGGGCGTCGGAACCGGCCACCTGGAAGACCGCCAGGCAGCCCACGTTGGCCAGGATGGTGTCCTGCATGGTGCGGGAGAGGTCGTCCAGCTTGGCCAGGCTCTGGGTGGCGAGGATGAAACTGGCGCCGTACTTGCCCAGTTCGCTGAGCATGGACTCGTAGTCGACGCCGGGCATGGACTGCATCTCGTCCACGACGATCAATGCTCCCCGCCGCCGGTTCAGGGGCAGGTTCTCCTGCTCCCGGATCACCGAGTCCACCAGGTTGAGCAGCGACGCCCCCACCAGGGCGGACACGTCCCTACCCGCCGTCCCCTGGGCGGTGGACACCAGGAGGACCCCGCCGTCGAGGATGGTCTCCCGCAGGTCGATGGTGGAGCGGGACTGGCCCAGGATGGCCCGCGCCTTCTTGGAGGAGTAGTAGTAGGCCAGGCGGGTCTGCACCGGGGCGATGGCCTCCGAGCGGTACTGGCGGTGCCAGTTGTCGAAGTCCCTGACCCACCAGTCCAGCAGGTAGGTGTCGTTGACCTGTGCCAGCGCCTCGGCCCGGAACTTGCCGTCGGAGAGGAGCTTCAGCCCGTCCAGGATGGTGTACTGCTCGCCGTCGTCGCGTTGCTCGTTGGCCTCGTGCAGGGTCTTGACCGTGTGCTCCAGGATGGACTGCATCCGGGGACCCCACTGCTCCCACAGTCCCTTGGCCACCCGCACCACCGAGTCGGCGGTGCGGTCCCGGTCGGCGAAGATGCGGGTGTCCAGCAGGTTGACGCCGGGCGCGCCCTGGTCGTCGGCCAGGTCTATCAACCTCACCTTGTCGATGATCGACTCGGGCACCTGCTCCAGCAGCCCCGCCACCAGGTCGGCGTGGGGGTCCACCACGATGATGGCGTCGTTGTCCCGGCCCGCCGCCTTCTCCCTGAGCTTGTGGGCGACCACATGGTGCATCAGGGTGGACTTGCCCATGCGGGTGCGGGCCACGTAGAGGTGATGGCGCTTGAGCAGGTCGTCGGTGAAGTTGATCTCCCGGGGCGCGCCGCCGGTGGCGTCCCCCACCGGCGCGCCGGTCCTCACTCCCCTTGCCTGGGGCGCCAGCGCCCGGGACCCGGACCGCTCCACCAGGGGAGTCTCGTCCCCCTCGCCGGGCGGGTGCCACAGGGCGGCCACCTCCCTGACGCCCAGGACGCTGCGCCCGCCGAACAGCCCCGGACCGGCGGGGTGGACGCCGGCCGGGTGCGGGCCGCCGCTGACAAACCGGGGCCTGGCCTCGCTCGCCTTGAACCGGGCCCCGGCGGGGTGGTTGTAGTGGCGGTAGGCGGCGGCCACGCTCTCCAGCAGGTCCAGGGCCCGCTCGTTTCCGGTGTCGTAGGGCAGGAAGGCGGTGACCTGGAGCTCGGCGTCGAAGGCGATGCGGGAGACCTTCTCCCGTATCAGCAGCGGGTCGTAGACCCGGTTGCGGGCCTTCTTCCAGCGCCACCAGCCCCAGCCCGCGACGATGATGCCGGAGACGCTGCCCAGGCCCAGCAGCGACGCCTTGAGGATCTCCCCGTCCTGCACCCACAGGTAGCCCTTGACGGCGGCCAGCGCCCCCGCGCCCAGCACCGCCATGGTCACCCCGTCAAGCTGCAAAGGCTTGGTCTGGTAGGTGTAGGAGGGATCCCGGTTCTCCGGCACTGCCCGCTTGTGGGCGCGGGCCTGGTGGGCTTGGGCCCACTCGGGACCCAGGGAACGCAGCAGCAGGCGGGCCACGACGCGCTCGCCGGGGCGCAGGGCGGACAGGGAGCCGATGACGGCCAGCAGGGGATCGGAGCCGGGGTCCAGCAGGTCGTCGTCCCGGAAGGTGCGCAGGGGCACGTACTCCGGCCCATCGACCCGCAGGGTCAGGCCCAAGGCCAGCTCGCCCTGCCGCCGCCGCATGGGGTCGTCCTCGGGGTCCACGTCGCGGATTCTGGCCTGGGGGTAGTGGGCGGCCAGCTGCTGCTTGACCACCCGGTCGTCCTGGCAGCGGGCCAGCAGGGAAACGCCGTCCATGTCCCCGGCCAGCTCCAGGGAGAAGGGTTCGGGTACGGCGATGGACTGGAGCAGGTTCTCCACGCCCAGCAGGGTGCGTTCGCCGGTGCGGTGGGGCGTCACCGCCACCAGGGACGGGGGCTTCTTGGCCTGCCTCTCGCCCAGGAGGATGTTTCTCAGGTTGGTATTCATATCGCTTGCCTCGCTTTATCGGATTTGGTTGTCTTTCCAATTTGGTGTTTGGGGGTTGCCGGTCGCGCCTTAGGCGACTTCCCGGCTAGTGCCTGGGTCCGGGCCGCCACTCGATGACCTCGGTCTCCTCGGGGGTGGCCTCGATGCGGATGGGGAAGCGGTTGCCCCGCGCCAGCAGCAACCCGTCACCCCGAGGACACGAAAGCAGCCAGCGTTGCAGGTCCACCGGCAGGTCGAAGGCTTCCCCCACGGTGCTTATCGCCGCGGCGTCCTGCTGGAGCAGCAACTTGAAGGCGGCGTTCTGCAATAGCGCCCTCCCCGAGTGTCCGGTGATGGTGCGGGAGGAGTCCTCGCTGAGCAGGTCCTGCACGTCCTGGGTGATGAACTGCAACCCCAGCCGGTGCTTGCGGGCGCGTTTCGCCATCGAGACCATGAAGGCCGCGCCCTCCGGGTGCTGCATGATGCTCCACACCTCGTCCACCACCAGCAGCCTTGGGCGGGGGTCCTGGGCTGCCGCCGCCCATACCGTCTCGGTGCAGACCATCGCCGCCGCCGGTCTGAGCTCCGGCTCCAGCAGGTGCAGGTCAAAGACGGTGACCAGGGCCTCGTGGGTCAGCAGGTCGTCGCCCTCGTCGGAGAGGAGATGGCGCAGGCTGCCGGTGGCGAAGGGCCGCAGCAGGTGGGCGATATCGCCGCCGCCTTCGGCCTCCAGGTAGGCGTAGAAATCGCGGAATCCGGTGCGCTCCCGGCGCTCGGCGTAGTAGCCCGCCAGGGCGTGGTCCAAAGACGACCGTCGCTCGGCGCTGAGCCGCTCCCCCACCATCACCTCGATGAGCCGGCGCAGGCTGCCAATGCGCTGGAGCAGTTCCTCGCTGTCGCCCCGGTCGATGACGAAGGGGTTCATGCCCTGGCCCGCGATTCCAGGCGACAAGACCCTGCCACCGGCGGCGCGGGCCATGTCTGCGTACTCGCCCTCGGGGTCGATGACGTAGGCCCGCACGCCCCTACACACCCCGCGCAGCAATCCCAGCTTGGTGGCGAAGGACTTGCCGCTGCCGGAACGGGCCAGGACGGCGGTGTTGGCGTTCAGGTGGGTCCCGTCGAAGGGGTCGTAGACTATGGGGGCGCAGGCCCGCAGGTCGATGCCGTAGAGGGTGCCGCTCCTGGTGTCCAGGTCCGGCGGGGAGAAGGGAAACAGCCTTGCCAGGCTGGAGGTGTCCAGCGTCCGCCAGACCGCCACGGCGTTCAGGGCCAGGGGCAGGGTGGACAGCAGTCCCTCGCGCTGGCGGAAGGCCAGGTTGTCCAGCTTGCCCAGGGTGGCGGCGAAGTGGGCCCGGGCCTTCTGGGTCAGGTCCTTGAGGGTGTCGGTGTCACTGGCGTGCAGCGTCACCGACAGGGAGGCGTGGAACAGCCGCTCCCGGCCCCTTTGCACCTCGTCCCGGAGGCGGCTCACGTCCTCCAGGGCGATCTCCGCCTCGGGTGACAGGCTGCGGCCCCGGTTCAGGGACAAGCTCTGCGCCGACTCGAACCTGACCTTCTGCCACTCCAGGGTGCGGGCCGCCTGGTCCGAGGGGATGGCGTCCAGGTGGACGGCCAAGTCCATTGGCGCTCCGGCGGCCATCAGGCCCTGGAGGAATCCGGGGGCCAGGCTGCGGGGCCACTTGCCCAGGTGCAGGGAGCGGGTCAGGTGGTTTCCGATTCGGATGTCCCGCCGGTTGACCTCGACGGAAAGCTCTTCCTCCTCGTCACGGTCGTTGGGGGAGCCGCCCAGGGCCGAGGCCAGCAGCAACAGCCGCAGGGCTTGGCCGTTCAGGGGGAACACGCCCAGGCCGGCCCTGGCCAGCAGGCCGCGCAACTCGTCCATTCGGTTGTGCTCGCAGACGGCATAGAAGCGCCGGTCCAGGATGCCCTCGCGGGTCTCCAGGCCGCTCAGCAACCTGCCCAGGGAGTCGGCGGCGTCGCGGGTCTGCCGGGGCAAATCGTCGGGCTGGGCGTCGGCCAGGGTGCTCCTCAGGGTTGCCAGGACCGGCGGGTGCTGGCGCACCAGCAGTTGCACCGGGAAGTCCAGGGCGTTGAGGGAACCGGCGAAGGCTCCCAGCTTGGGTTCGTCCAGCTCCAGCCCCATCACCTCGCACACCGCCAGCTTCACCCCGTCCAGCCGCACCGGCCCGTCGTCTTCCAGGTGGGACAGCATGAAGAACAGGGACAGGGGCGGCGGCGGCTTGGGTTCCGCAGGTTCTTGGGTGTGTTTGGTGGCTTCCGAGTCGGCAATCGTTTCGGTCCTGCCGCGCCCGGCGAGTTTCCTGATGTTGGGTAGCGTCGCTTTCATCGTTGAATCTCCTTTCCGGTTCTATGGGATGGGCAGGATCGGGCCGAGCCTGCTGTTCAATGCGAGGGCGATGGCCTTGGCCAGGAGTACCACCACCAGGCCGACGACGGCCATGATCACGGCGTTCCTGGCTTTTCCCCGCCCAGGCCCTTCGCCTTCGGCGCCCTCGGCCATCAGCACGAACCCGGCCCAGACGATGGCGAAGAGGCAGAGGCCCACCCCGGCGAAGGCCATGCCCGTCAGCACCGCGTCGAAGGCCGCCAGCATTTTGTCCCTCTCGTCCGGCGCGGCGGCGGCCACGGAGGCCAGCGCCGCGCCGGAGGCGAGGAGGATGGTTGCGATGCGCCCTACCACGGCCAACTCCACCAGCTGGAATCGCCAACGGGAGCCTGCTCCGCCTTCGGCGGCGGGGGTGTGGGCGGGGGAACGTGCAGTGCCTGGTAGGGATCGTCGGCCCCCATGCCCAGAGCCTGCCCCGTACTCGATACGGTGGCCGGGGCCAGGGGAACCGTCTCCGGGCGGGTTCGGCTGACCGGAGCGCGCTGGACCTCCACGGCCCGCACGTGCTCCGGGTGGTAGACGTAGATACGGACGGTCCTGGTCACCGAGGAACCCTCGCCGCAGGACAGGCTCACCCGCCGGGTATACACGTCGGTCCGGGCCGGGTGATGTGTGGTCTGCAACATGGGCGGCAGCGGCAGGTTCAGCGTCGCCGTCAACTCCGCCGTGATTTCCACCCCGTGGGTGGCCTTGCGGTTGGCGACCGGAAGGGTGAAACGGGTCTGGCCGCCGGCGACGAAGGGCGTGCTGGCCCGGTGGCTTCCGGCAGCTATGTTGACCGTCCCCACGATGCGGGTGACCGAGGCGTCCAGCAGGGAGGGGACCGTCTGGCTGAAGTGGCCGCCGTACACCGGCAGGGGTTCCTCGTACCGGGTCTCACTGATGCACTCCGAGGCGATGACGCCGGAGATGCTGCCCGGCGTCCATTCCAGGGAGGTCAGCTTCAGGTCGCACAGCCCGCCGTCCGCTGACGGCAGGGGGTAGGGAATCTGGTCGCTCTTCAGGGTCACCGCCCCGGACCTCCCCAGGGTGTCCACCCAGGAGAAGGTGAAGGACGGCGACGGGCCGTTCAGGGTCAGGTTGTAGCTTTTGGCCTGGCCCGCCGTCAGGCTGGTGTTGGCCCCCATCTTCAGGGTCCGGCCCTGCCTGCCGCCGAAGACCCTGACCTTCAGGTCCAGGTCGTGGGCCGCCCGCAGTGTGACGGCGGCGGTGTCGCCGGAGACGGCCAGCCGCTCGATGAAAATGCGGCGTCCCGGCACCGGGTCGGGCGGCACGAAGTAGATTTCCTCCAGCCGCCAGCCCGGGTCCTCGTCGTCGGGGTCGTCGGCCAGGGCTGTTGATGGCAGCAGGACAACGGCCAGCAGTCCCAGGGCCGCCACCGCCAGGAAGCGGTTCCAGGGCTTCTTGTGTTTGGTCTCCTCCGGCTTGAACTGCTGGTTATTTCCATCCTTCGGACGGCGGCGTTTGCCGAACCAGCTGTGGGGACGGAAGGGGGCACGCCCCATCTTGCGGGCAGCGTTCACCGCCCGTCCTACACCGCTCGCCGCTTTCTTGGCCAGCAGCCGCAGGGGGTCGGGCTTGGCCTCCACCGGGACGGGGGGCTCGCTCCTGGTCATTTCCAGCGGGGACCCGGCGTAGCGCCTGGCCCCCAGGTTGAACTTGAGGAGGTCGGCGGCCACCAGGGGCAGCCCCCGGCCTCCCACCTTGCCCACGGTCAGGGCGATGCCCACCACGCCGATCAGCACGCCAACGGCGAGGCGGACCGCCATAGGGCCGAAGGGGAGGTAGTGGTAAGCGCCGTAGGCCACGGCGCACACCGCCACCACCGCCACGATCTGGGGAAAGGTGAACCACAGCAGCACCTTGTCCTCGGCCTGCACGTGGGTGGGGACTTCATGCTCTCTCATTCCATCCCTCCTAAACGTGGCCGGTACCGGGGTCGATGCGGGTCGTGGGGTCGGGCACGGTGGGGTCCACCGGGTTGCCGACGACGGCGTTCATCACCAGCTCAACGACGCCATAAGCGACGAGGGCCAGCACGATGCCGGCCAGGGCGGTCATCATGGCGGCCTTGCCGCGCTCCATCTGGTTGGGCGCGCCGCTGGCGGTCAGGTACATGTAGGCGCCGTATATGAAGTAACCCACGCCTACGACGCCCACCAAGCCCAGCAGGATGCCCACCAGGTTCGATATGGTCTGTGTCAGGTCTGACATTTCTCTATCTCCTTGAGATCGGGTTGGTTGGCTGTATTTCTTTGCCCGGTCCGTGTCTACATCTACTGGCACATGGCTCCACCTCCTGGGCGGTTCCGGCGCGAAACCTGTCCGCGCCGGTGGCTGTCGTCGGTCTGGTTGTTGGCTACGGCCCCTGGCTCCTTGGCGTCGGGCCGCTCTGGGCGGGAGCGGTGGAGCCCTGGGCCGCCGAGTTCACCGCTCCGGCGGCCGTGGTGGCCGCGGCGCTGGCCGCGCCGGTCGCCGCTGACGCGGCTGCCGCGCCTGCCGGTCCTCCGGCGGCCCCACCGGCCAACATCCCCAGGGCGCGGCCGGAGCGCACCATCGAACCGGGCAGGGACATCCCGAAGTAGAGGGTGTGCAGCCAGGCGTCGAAGGTCCCGTGGTGCCCCAGCATCGAGGGGACACGCCCCGCCAGGTACATGAAGGCGATGGCCATCAGCAGCTTCCACACCAGGTCCTCCGAGGGCTCAAAGGCGGCGATGGCGGCGAAGTCTTCGAGAAAGGCGAAGGCCAGGGCCACGGCGATGAGCTGCACCGCCTGCTGGAACACCGTGGTCATGAACAGCCGCAGCCAGTGCTTTCCCCAACCGGCGGTGTGGGGCAGAATCCACAGCCCCAGGGCGATGGGGGCCAGGCAGAGCAGGATGTCGATGAGGGCCAGGCGTAGGATCATCTGCACCAGCAGGTAGAGGACGAAGAAGCCGAAGACCAGGTAGAGCAGGGCGATGAACACCGCCAGCCCGGTGTTGGCGGTCTCGACGGCGGTCAGCAGCGGCTCCAGGGGAGCGCGCAGCAGGGCGCCGGGGGTTACGTCCAGGGAGACGGCGATGAACTGGGAGACGGCGTGGGCCACGTCGATGACCAGGGCGCACCACCAGAGGGACGAGGCGGCGGCGGTGAGGCCCAGGACGAGCCGGGGCACCATCTCCCGCCAGCCCGACTGGTGATGGCCCAGGTGCTCCTGGACGATGAAGCTCAGCCCCATCCAGCCCAGGATCACCGCCAGGGCGCCGGAGGTGACGGCCCACACCACCATCCAGGCCTGCTGGATGAAGGGATGCAGGTAGGTCAGGTCCGGGGGAGTTCCGGTGAGGATGTCGCTCATAAATCCCTACCCTCCCCGGCACTCGTCGAGGTCGCTGGCCGAAATCTTCTGCACCACGCCGCACAGGGTTCCGTGTACACCCTGGATGACCCACTTGGCGGCGGCCCGGGCCCAGCGGTCGGGGTCGAGGGCCCCCAGCACCTTGTCCCACAACCCGTTGGGCTGGTGGACGGGAATCAGGGCGTGGAAGACGTGGTGGTCGCCGCCGCCGGTGCGGGGCACGGCCAGCACCAGGAGATATGCCTGTTCCGGGTGGAGCTCGGGCTGCTCGTCCAGGGCGGGGTACTCGAAGGTGTACTCCCAGCCCTCGGAGAGGTGTTTCTCGCCGCCCCTGACCCGGTAGGTGCTGGTGAGCCAGTCGCCGGTGTCGGGATGGCGGACGGCGTAGAAGAGGACATCGGTCTGGCGGCTGAAGACGGGGCGGGCCACGAAATCGCCCTCCTTCTTCCGCTCCACCATCTGCCGGTCGCGGTTGACCAGGGTGACGGTGTCGCTGTCGGGGGGCGGGGACTGGGCCAGGGCGACGCCGCTCATGGGGACGGCGCAAAGGCCCGTGAGCAGCAAGGCCCCCGCCAGGAGAATCAGGCGGCGGGCCTTGCCGGACCTGGGGATGAATCTGCGGAACATGGCGGCCTCCTCCGGTTTGGATTGCGAACCGATGTTCGCCAAGCCAGTGTGGAGACCGCCCGCCCCGACTCCAACCCCCTATAGGGTGGTTCATCCATGAACCCCTGGTTCACGCGTGAACCACCCTATAAGACCTGACGCCCGACGCCCCAACCGTGGTGTTATAGACGTGTACAGGGATTTGGACTTTGGGCAGGATGGGGCATGAAGGCGGTTTCGTAGCTGAAATGGGGGTATTTCGGGGGGTTCGGGGCGGAAGTTGTGAACACTTGGCGGGAAGGGCCGGTTCCAGGGCCATGGGGCAGGGCCAGCTACGGATTGTTCCAGGTGGAACATGGCGCTGGCGGCGGCGATGTTCCACGCCCCTACAGGAAATGTTCCTTGTGGAACACGAGCATGGAGGTGGCAAGGATGATGCGACCGGGATGGCCGGGGGATGGCACCCCCAGCATCGAGAGCCTGCGGGAGCTGCGGCTGCGGGCGTTGTTGAACGACCTGGTGAAAGACCTGGGGCAGGCGAAGGCGGCGGAGGAGCTGGGCATAGACCGCAAGACCATGTGGCGCAGCGAGGGGGCCGGTCGGATGTCGGAGCGCCTGGCGGAGGCGTTGGAGCGGATGCTGTTGCAGCGGGCCGTCGCCGCGATGGAGGAGGACCGGGAGACGGTCAGGGCGTTGGAGGAACGGGTGGCCGAGCTGGCGGGAGAGTGGGCGCTGGTGTCGGCGGCGGGCAGCAACAACGGCAACGGCGGGGATTTTGCCGGTCCAGTGGCGGATTCGCTGCGGCGGGAGTTCGCCCAGGAGATGCAGCGGTTGGAGCGGCGGCTGGGAGGACGGCGCGGCGCGGCGCCGGAGGCGGGGTCAGGCGGCGCCGGGACGGTGCGGGCCGGGGCTGCCAGGCGTTACCCCGACCTGGTTATGAGGGAGCCTGCCGACGACGACGAGGATGTCTACGGCGAGGCCTGGGAGTTGATCGACGAGTGGCGCAAGCTGTGGGTGGGACACTCGCCCCGGGGCAGGGGGTTGGCGTGGGCGTCGCGGCGGGCGCGGATTCTGGAGCTGGAGGTGGCGATGCTGGAGGAGCACGGGCTGACGCTGCCGCCGGAGACGGCGCCGCTGCGGGGCCTGGACCGCAACGAGCAACTGAACTGGCGGGTGCGGGAGCTGGCGAAGGTCAGGTGCCAGCGGGCCGGGCTGGTGCGGGTGCGCTGGGCGCGGCGGGTGCTGACCCTGGGGCTGTGGCGGAATTAGGCGGCGGCGGTGCCGGCGTGGAGGGCGGCGCTGGCTTGGCTTACTGACCCCTCTGTCTGCGGAACCACTCGTTGAGTTCCGCCCATTCCTGTTGTCGTTGCTCGTGTTCCAGCCGGTTCTTTTCCTGCTGTTGCTTCCGAAGCCCCTGCTGTTCCCGTTCCCACTCTTGGTGCTGCCGCTCCCACTCCTGCTGGGCTTGGAGCCGCTGCTGTTCCCGGTTGACGAAGTAGCACCGGTCCTGCTGGCAGCGGTCTGGGTAGAAGCACTCCCGGTCCGGGTTGTTGGCGCACATGACCCTCTCGGCTTCCTCCAGGCAGGCGGGGCACTGGCCGGTGTCTCTGTAGTCGAGATATTCACCGTGGGTCATGCAGTAGCGGGTGGCGCACTTGTCGCAGGGTCCGTATTCCTGCCGCTCGGTTCTGAAGAGATTGAACCTGTCGTGGAAGGGGTCCACGTACAGAAACCAGTTCCCTTGCATCTGGTCGCAGCCGGTGCAGATGTTCGCCAGGTATTTCTCCCCGGCGGTGGCGCTGAACCTTCGCTCCAGGGTCACGCCGTTCTCCCGGGCGAACTCCATCTCCTCGGTTGTGAACAGGTCCTGCCAGAGACTGTCACCATCCTTGTATCCCACGGCCACGTTCACGTTCTGCCCGCAATGCCAGCAGTCGGTGGTCCTGATGGCGACCGTCCGCAGCGGCAGGGGCGTTCCGCACTCCTGGCAGGGCGGCTTCCGGCACAGCAGGTTGTGGGCGTCGATCCGAATCCGTCCCTCGGCTAGTTCCCGCAGTCTCGCCTTGACCGTCAGGGAGGCGTCCAGGGCCTTGTTCCTTCTCCTGCCGGTGAACTCCCTCCCCGCCCGGAGATGTATCTCAACTATCTCGATGCCGTGGGCCAGGGCGTACTCGTGGACGTTGCTCTCGGGCGCGTGGCTGTCCACGACCTCGATGAATCTGACAGGTTCTTCCTCGGCGTCGAGCAAGGCGAGGTCAGGCTGCACGGTTCCGACCCGCTTGTCCCGGTGGATTCCGGCGACGCTTTTCACCAGGTTGATGGTCAGCTCCTCGGAGCACTGGTTGCAGTTCGCCGTGGCTTCGAGAGACCCGCCCAGGTTGTCAGCGGCCAGTCTTTCGATGATGGAGATTGCTTGTTGGTGTGGTGTTGGCCTTGGCATTCCTCGTTCTCTGGTTAATGGTTGTGGTCGCTGCGCTTTGCCTGGCGCAGCCCGGTCATTCTAGCACCGGGCGATGTGTCGGCGCCGGCGCCTGGATCTGGCACTTAGATTTCTGTGAACACTTTCGGCGCCGGGACGGTAAAACCCTTGCCGCATCCCCGACAGGTGCCGGATACTAGATTGCGTTGTCAGGCTTTTTCCAGCGTTTCCCGCCCTAGAAACCTGGAGGGTCCCGTCCCTGGACCCGGGACTGGCCGCATAGGATTGAGCCCTGCTCTCCGAACGGCCCGCCCCAGCCGGATTGACTCAGAAGGATTGAGCCTTGCTCTCCCGATGGGCGTCCGCGAGGGATATTTCCGAGGCGCACGGTGCGCTTCACCCGGCATCCCTAACCAAGGCACGGTATCCTTATCCCATCGAGGCGCACGGCGGCGCATCACCAGGTATCCCTAACCACGGCACAGCATCCCTTACTACGGAAGTGCACGGTGCGCTTCACCAGGTCCCTACCCACGGCGCGGCATCCCCACAACAAGGACCAGAATCACGGAGGTGGCAGACAGACACAAGACGGCAACCCGGGAATCCCTTTTGACGGCAGACCCTGAACTCACGGCAGTCCCACTGACAGGAGGTGACCCCAGACTCTGACTGGCGACCCAGGACCCTCGACCCTTACTCTTCGGTTTCACTGCGGAGCGGCTGAACCTGCTTCGCACTCTCTGCACTCTGCGGTTGCAACGGACATCAAGCTCCGGCTGCTTCCCCGCGACTGCGGCGTAGCTGCTGGACCCAGGCAGCGGCACCGCAGCTTCCTCTTGCTCCGGTCGCACCGCAATAGCAGACCGGACGCTTACCGTTGCAGCGCAGTTTCCCCGGTGCGGTGGCTGACGACGTAGCCACTGGCCGGACTGCGTTCCTCTCCAATTCCCCCTCCTATTCCCCCTCGTAGCAGCTTCCCGGGTTTCGCGTCCTCGCGAACCGACCCTGTGCGAACTGCGCCATTCTCCAGCCCCCATCGGCTTCCATGCCAATGCCAGATCAGGGCGTAGTGCGTCCGCCGCCGGGGGTAAAGCCATATCTCCAGCTTCGTCCCTCTCCAACTCTCCCTCATAGCAGTCTCCAGGGTTCGCGTTCCCGAGCTGCGTCTTGCTCCAACCCTCACCCTGCCTTCCTGCGCTCTCCGTTGCGCGTCTCACCGTGGGCGGAGTGCGTCCGGCGCCGGGCGGCAACCCGTTCCCCAACGTCATAAGCAAGACCGGAGACCTGCGTATGCGCATCACGGAACGGCTCAACCAACTCAAGACTACAGCGGTCGCTGTCGGCGGTTTCATCGGCGGGCACAGGCGCCTGTTTATCGCCGTGGCGGCGGTACTGCTCATCGGTGGGCCGCTGCCACCAGCAACGGGAAAGGCACGAACCAGCAGCCAATCCATAACCGAAAGGAGGTAATCCACCAACACGATGAACCCTGAATTCCCATCCCCTTACAGGAGGTTGGAACAACAACTGAATAAGTAGCAGGAATCACAAGCCCGTCGCCCCCTGGGGTGGCGCGGCGGAAATCAAGGCGGTCGGTTGAGCCGCCACCGGCAACTGAAAATCTAGTGCTTACAGACGAGCGGGGTCGGTCCCTTTGGGCCGGCCCCGCTTTCTGCGTTTTGGAGGAAACGACATGAAGACGACTACCAACATCCACACCACCGAGGTAATCACCCATTCCATAACCAGGTTCGACGGCAACGAGAACGCCGCAGCCGGTGCGGGGAACATCCAGGGAACGCAGGCCGGGGCGGCGGGACAGGGACGGACCAGGGGCAAGCCCGAGAGCGAGCTTCGGGCTGCCGCCCGGCGGCACGGCCTCAACCTGAAGGAACTGGCGGTGAAGATGGGCGTGAACTACGGCTACCTGTCCTCGGTGGCCAGCGGGCGCCGGCCCTGGACTCCCCTGCTGCGGGAGAGGGCCACGGCGGTCCTGGGCGAGGTGCCCGGCCAGGGGATCGTCTACCGCCGGGGCGGCCTGATCCAGGGAGAGAGCACCTGCATCCGGGAGCGGGCCCGGGAGTTGGGCCTGAGCCAGAAGGAACTGGCCCAGCGGGTGGGGGTGTCGGTCGGCTACATGTCGGAGGTGGCGCGGGGCCGGAAGAACATGAGCCCGGCCGTCCAGACGCGGGTCGAATCGGTGCTGGGCGGTCCGGTGAAAGTCGGGCCTGCCCAGTGCGCCAACCGGCAGGACGGCAGGGTGAAAGGGAGGGGTCAGAGCAGCTACATCCGGGAGCGGGCCCGCGAGCAGGGCATGAGCCTCAAGGGTCTGGCGGAACACGTGGGGGTGTCTCGCGGCTACATGACCCAGGTGTCCCGGGGCGAAAGGAGCATGAGCCCGGCGGTCCAGGCGCGGGTGGAGGAGGCGCTGGACGCGCCCGCCAGGATTGAACCCGCCCAGCCTCCCACCGTCGATCCGCGCGCCCTGTGGGACCGGATGGATGCTCACGAGCTGAGCCAGAACGAGACGGCCCGGCTGGCCGGCATCAGCTCCGGTCATCTCTCCCAGATCATGAACGGCCAGCGAAACCCGTCGGGGGAGGTTCTGAGGAAGCTGCACGGGGTGTTGTTCCGGCCCTCGGCGGCGGAGCTGGTGGTGCCCGCCGAGGTCAAGGTGATGGCCTGGAAGAAGGGCGGGCGCAACGGCGTGGTGGTGCGCGGCGCCGGTGGGCCGGGGGCCGGTGGTAACAACCCTGGCGGCGGCACCGTGCGCATCGGCGGCCGGGTGCCCTGGGGCGCCGAGGTTGAGTACGCCTACCGCGCGGGGTACGACAGCCGGGGCCGGGTGTCCGTGACCCACCTGGTGGACGAGCGGGGCTACGGCGCCATGCTGACCAAGCCGGAGCCGGACGGCAACGGTCCCAGGGAGGACCGGACCGGCGTCTGAGCGAGGCCAGGAAGGGACAGCGGGCAAGGGTGAAACGCCTACAGCCTTTCTCTCTACCGGATATGAGACACCGCGCCGACGGTCTGGATAGTTCTGGCCGGGGAACCGGCGCGGCTCCACACGGAACGCCAGGCCCAATTCTCCGTACCGGTCCATCGTCGAGTGGGCGCTAAACTCGGAACAGGAACGGGAGGCGGAGTTGGTGGGCGAGGGCTGGTGGACCGGTGCGACAATTCGAGAGGGGACGCCGCACGATGCGGTGTCCCCTCTCTCCGTTCCATGTTTGCGGCCTTTTCACATTTCAGCAGGTCAAGGCCCGTATCCGGGCCTTGCGGAGGGGATTGACCGGCGCGGGTGCACCGCAAGAGTTGGCCGGCAGGGCCGCCGCGTCCCGGTGGACCGGCCGTTACTCACCGGCGGGTTCAATGGGTTCCATGAAGAACAGCCGGTCCCAGTCGCTCACGCCCAGGGCCTGCTGCAAGCGTCGCTGGGTGCGCACCGAGGGACTGCGCTCCCCGCGAATCAGTTGGGAGAGGTATCCCGCGGAAATCCCGCTGCGCCGGGCCAACTCCTTTTGGGTTATGCCCAGTTGGTCCAGCAGTTCCCACACGGCGACGGGGTTGAGCTTCACTCTGGACCGCGAGGGACGCTTCCGTCTCATTTCGCCTGCTTCCTCTCCTGTCAGGTTCCGCTCTTTCTGCCGCCGGGAGCACGGGTGATTCGGCATCGGCGCGGATCCCTCGACCGCTACAACGTCGGACCTTCATAGCGGGAATTGGACGGCGGCCCTGCCAGTCTGAGTATGCGGACCCCTTTTCGTTTCACCCGAGCCCCTCTGCCATGCGGGCGGGCTCTTCCGTTGCCCTGGGACCCTGGGAGCTGAGCTACGGGCGATGGCAGGTCTATTAACCCGGCCCAGCGGCGGTGAACTCCTCCAGCCGGTTGGACAGAATCCTGCCGTCTCTGGTGCAGATGGCTCCCTCGGCGGCGCAGTCGTGGCCACCGGCTACGGGGCCGCCGGAGTGTCGATGTGCACCCAGCGGGACCGCTCGCTCGTCCCATGCTCGTTGATGGCCTTGATCCGGTAGGTGTAGGAAGCGTCGGCCGCCACGCCGTGGTCGGTGTAGGTGGTGGCGGCGCTGCCCGTGTCCGCCACCAGTTCTGTGAACTCGCCCGGGTCGGTGGTCGCCCGGTTGCGCCGCAGGATCACGTAGCCGGTGATGCCGTCGTCCTGGGGGTCGTACCAGCTGAGGACCACTTGGTCGTGGGACGCCGCAGCGGTCAGGCCCGTGGGCGGCGCGGGCGGTTCGGCGGATTCCGCCGCCGCCACCGACACGGTGGCCGCGCTGGTCAGCGACTCCTCGTGGTCCGCGTCGTCGGTGAAGGATACCCGTACCTTGATGGTAGCGCCCTCGTCGGCGTCCACCAGCGTGTAGGCCGTGGCGGTGGCCCCGGCGATGTCGGCATCGTCGGCCAGCCACTGGTAGCTGTAGGACGCTTGGTTCAACCCGTCATCGTCGGCGATGCCGGAGGCATCCGCCGTCAGCGTCTCGCCAACCCGGGCCGTGCCGGAGATGGTGGGCTGACCGGTGGCCGGGCTGTTGGGCCGGGCCTCCACTGCGATGGTGGCCGCGCTGGTCAACTCCTCCTCGTTGCCGGCGTCGTCGGTGAAGGACAACGGCACCTTGACTGCAGCGCCCTCGTCGGCGTCCGCCAGGGTGTAGGCCGTTGCGGTGGCCCCTGAGATGTCGGCATTGTCGGCCAGGACGGGCCGGGCGGGCGTCGCTTGGCCCGCTTTCGTCATGCGTCATCTCCTCTCGCGCGACTGAACCGGCGGCTGGGTCGCCGGCGTGTTGGGAAGGCCCCCTCAGCGTCGCCGCGGGCGGAGGCCGCTGCCTAGGACAGCGGCCTCCCTGTCGGCTGCGCTCAGCGGACCACCGCGGTCGGCGCGCTGGTTAGCGTCTCCACGTGCCCGCGGTCATCAGTGACGTGGACCCTCACCTTGATGACGAGCATCCGGTCGATCGCGAGCACAGTGTAGGTCGACGCCTTCGCGCCCGGGACCACGAGGTCAGCGCCGCCGTCGCTAACGATCCACTGGTAGTGGTAGACCGCGCTGCTCAACCCGTCAGCGTCGGCGATGCCCGAGGTGTCCGCCGTCAGCGTCTCGCCCACCCGGGCCGTGCCCACAATGACGGGCGCGCCGGTGGCCGGACTGTTGGGTCGCGCCTCCACCGTACCGGTGGCTGCGCTGGTCAGACTCTCATCATTGCCGGCATCGTCCGTGAAGGACACCCGCACCTTGACGGTCTTGCCTTGTTCGCTGTCGGTCAGGGTGTAGGTCGTCGCGGTGGCGCCGGTAATTGCAGCGTCGTCGGCCAGCCACTGATAGCTGTAGGAAACGCTGCTCAGCCTGTCCTGGTCGGCGATGCCGGAGGTGTCCGCCGTCAGCGTCTCGCCCACCTGCTCCGTTCCTACAATGGTCGGCTGGCCGGTGGCCGGGCTGTTGGGTCGGGCCTCCACCGTATCCGTTGCCGCGCTGGTCAGCGTCTCCTCGTTGCCGGCGTCGTCGGTGAAGGACACCCGCAGCTTGATGATTGCGCCCTCGTCGCCATCGGTCGGGGTGTAGCTGGAGTCCGTCGCTCCGGCGATGTCGGCATCGTCGGCCAGCCACTGGTAGCTGTAGGCAGCGTTGGTCAACCCGTCACCGTCGGCGATGCCCGACGTGTCCGCCGTCAGGGTCTCGCCCACCTGCGCCGTTCCTGCGATGGTCGGCGCTCCCGTGGCCGGGCTGTTGGGTCGGGCCTCCACCGTATCCGTCGCCACGCTGGTCAGCGTCTCCTCGTTGCCGGCGTCGTCCGTGAAGGACACCCGCACCTTGATGATTGCGCCCTCGTCGCCATCGGTCGGGGTGTAGCTGGAGTCCGTCGCTCCGGCGATGTCGGCATCGTCGGCCAGCCACTGGTAGCTGTAGGCAACGTTGGTCAACCCGTCCTGGTCGACGATGCCCGACGTGTCCGCCGTCAGGGTCTCGCCCACCTGCGCCGTTCCTGCGATGGTCGGCGCTCCCGTGGCCGGGCTGTTGGGTCGGGCCTCCACCGTATCCGTCGCCACGCTGGTCAGCGTCTCCTCGTTGCCGGCGTCGTCCGTGAAGGACACCCGCACCTTGACGGTCTTGCCTTGTTCGCTGTCGGTCAGGGTGTAGGTCGTCGCGGTGGCGCCGGTAATTGCAGCGTCGTCGGCCAGCCACTGATAGCTGTAGGAAGCGCTGCTCAGCCCGTCGACGTCGGAGATGCCCGACGTGTCCGCCGTCAGCGTCTCGCCCACCTGCGCCATGCCAGAGATGGTGGGTTGGCCAGTGGCGGGCGTGTTCACGATCTGTTGCTGGACCGCGAAGCCGACCGGCTCCGTCGCCGCGCTGGTCATCGTCTCCTCGTTGCCCGCGTCGTCGGTGAAGGACACCCGCAGCTTGATGATTGCGCCCTCGTCGCCATCGGTCGGGGTGTAGCTGGAGTCCGTCGCTCCGGCGATGTCGGCATCGTCGGCCAGCCACTGGTAGCTGTAGGCAACGTTGGTCAACCCGTCCTGGTCGACGATGCCCGACGTGTCCGCCGTCAGGGTCTCGCCCACCTGCGCCGTTCCTGCGATGGTCGGCGCTCCCGTGGCCGGGCTGTTGGGTCGGACCTCCACCGTATCCGTCGCCACGCTGGTCAGCGTCTCCTCGTTGCCGGCGTCGTCGGTGAAGCTCACCCGCAGCTTGATGATTGCGCCCTCGTCGCCATCGGTCGGGGTGTAGCTGGAGTCCGTCGCTCCGGCGATGTCGGCATCGTCGGCCAGCCACTGGTAGCTGTAGGCAACGTTGGTCAACCCGTCCTGGTCGACGATGCCGGAGGTGTCCGCCGTCAGCGTCGAGCCCACCTGGACCGTTCCTGCGATGGTCGGCGCTCCCGTGGCCGGGCTGTTCGCCGGGGAAGGAGCCGGTGTGTCGGCCCGCGCCCAGCGGGAGAGCTCGCTCACCCCGTGCCCGTTGATGGCCCTGATCTTGTAGGTGTAGGAAGTGTCGGCCGACACGCTGTCGTCGGTGTAGGCGTTCGCGGCGCTGCCCGTATCAGCCACCAATTCGGTGAACTCGCCCGGGGCGGTGGTCGACCGGTTGCGCCGCAGGATGACGTAGCCGGTGATGGTGTCGTCCTGGGGGTCGTCCCAGCTGAGGACCACCTGGTGGTGGGACGCCGTGGCGGTCAGGCCCGTGGGCGGCGCGGGGACGGGAGGCGCCGGGGTGTCGGCCCGCACCCAGCGGGAGAGCTCGCTCACCCCGTGCCCGTTGATGGCCTTGATCCGGTAGGTGTAGAGAGTTTCGGCCGACACGCTGTGGTCGGTGTAGGTGGTCGCGGCGCTGCCCGTATCGGCCACCAGTTCGGTGAACTCGCCCGGGTCGGTGGTCGCGCGGTTGCGCCGCAGGATGACGTAGCCGGTGATGGAGTCGTCGCCGGGGTCGTCCCAGGTGAGGGTCACCGAGTCGTGCGACGCCGTGGCGGAGAGATTCCTGGGCTTGGCGGGCGGCTCCGTGGGTTGCGCACCGGCCACCGCGTCCGTTGCCGCGCTGGTCAGCGTCTCCTCGTTATCGGCGTCGTCGGTGAAGCTCACCTGCACCGTAATGGCCTTGCTTTCTTCGCTATCGGTCAGGGTGTAGGTGGCGTTGGTCGCTCCCGAGATGTCGGAGTCGTCCGCAAGCCACTGGTACTCGTACTGGACGTTGCTAAGCCCGTCCGCGTCGGCGACCCCTGATGTGTTCGCCGTCAGCGTCTCGCCCACTTGGGCGATCCCGCTGATGGTGGGCGCGCCGGTGGCCGGAGTGTTGGGCCGGGCCTCCACCGCTACCGTGGCCGCGCTGGTCAGACTCTCCTCGTTGCCCGCGTCGTCCGTGAAGGACACCTGCACCTTGATGGCCTTGCCCGCGTCGTCATCTACCAGGGTGTAGGCCGCGGCGGTGGCTCCGGCGATTTCGGTGTCGTCAGCCAGCCACTGGTATTGGTAAACTGCGTTGCTCAATCCGTCTTGGTCGGCGATGCCGGATGTAGACGCCCTCAGCGCTTCGCCCACCCGCGGGTTGCCGCCGATCGTCGGCGCTCCCGTGGCCGGGGTGTTCGCCACTTGCGCCTGCACCGCATAGCCCACCGGCTCCGTCTCCGCGCTGGTCAGACTCTCCGCGTTGCCCGCGTCGTCCGTGAAGCTGACTCGCACACTGATGGCCAATCCCTCGTCGGAGGCCACCGGGCTGTAGGTGGCTCCCGTCGCCCCCGGTATGTCGGCGCTCGCCGTTTCCAAGCTGATCATCCATTGGTAGCTGTACACCGCGCCGCTCAGCCCGTCGGCGTCCTCTATCCCCGAGACATCGGCCGTCAGCGTCCCACCCACCACGGCGGTGCCCGTAATGGACGGCGCTCCCGTGGCCGGGGTGTTGGGCTCCGCATCCGGCGCCGGCGGCGTGTTGGCATTGAAGTATTTGCTGCGCGCGCTCAGCCCCACCGCGTTGCGCGCCTTGATCCGGTAGATGTAGCGAGTCTCCGGCTCAACCTCCCGGTCAACATACGCCGCCGTCGCGCTCCCCGTGTCCTCCACGTGGACCTGGAAGTTCCCCACACCATGCACATCCCGGTCCAACCTCAGTATCTGATAACCAGTGATGCTGGCGTCCTCGGGATCATCCCAGGTCAGGGCCACGGCGTCGTGTGCCACGGTACCAGTCAGACCCTTGGGCCGCCCGGGGGTCTCCCCGGTGCTCTGGGCCGACGTTGGCGCGGGGGATGGGCCGCCCCATGGGTTCGCGAGGTTGAACACGTGCACCGCATAGGTGCCGGTTTGTACGACGGACTGGCCCTGAGCCTGGATGTAGTGCCAGCCGGTCTCAGTGGCCGTGAAGTAGGCCGCCGACTGCGGTCCGGCCCCCCACTCGTCGTTGGTGGGTTCCCCGTCGGTTCCAGGCAGACCGTAGGGATAGGGGTCTCCGGCGACCCGGTCAACGAGGAAAACCCCTCCAATCTGCGGCCCCTCCAAGGTCAGGCGCCAACTGTTCTCATCCTCGCTCCAAGCGTTCCCAGCGCCCAGCATGTGGATCACGTAGGCCCTCCCGGACCTCAGCCACACCCGGACCCAGTCCCGGTCGTAGTGGTGGTCGATCTGCCCGTGGTAGCGTCCGTCATCACCGGGGTCGTCGTTGTTCACTCCGTTCACGATCACCGTCGCGGTGGTGGTCGTGTCCTCGGGCATATCCGAACCCAGGGGTCCCGGGTCCGGGGCCGGCGCCGCACGCAGCAGGATCAACGGGTGGCCCGATTGGTCTTGGGGTTCGCCGACTGCTGGGACGTTGGGGCGGTCATAGCTCGGGTCGTTGGGGTAAACGATGGGCCTCAGGTCGTCGAGGGTTCTTTGATTCACACTCAACACGTAGGTGCCGGTATGGAGGCTGAAACCCCGTACGGCGATATAGTACCTGCCCGATTCCACGACGTAGAACATCAGGCGGCTGTTGTTGCCCTCACCGTCGTTGTCATCCCGGATGCCGCGAGGACTGCCGATGATCTGCTCTGTGCCCCCCTTCGGCGTGACATACACGCCGCTCAGTATCGGATCGAACAGGGTGCCGGCGTTAGTGGCCTTTCCCTCGAGGTCGATGACGTAAGTGCTCCCCGCAACCAGATCCACCGCGAACCAGTCAACATCGTGAGTGTGGTCAATCTGGCTGCACGCTTTCCCTCCGATGTCCACCTCTCCCAGCGTCTGGGCGTCGGCCGACAGGTCAGGGACGTCGGTGGCATGCGCCGGGATGGTCACCGTGTAGGTCTGCGTCGTCATCCCGTCCGCCGCCGTAACCTCCACCGAGACGACGTCACCGCACCCCTCGAAGTCCACCGTGCCGTCGTCGTCCTCGACCCCGTTCAACTTGACCACATAGGTAGCGTCGGGATCGCTGGGAACCGCCGTTACCTCCGTCTGGCTGGTGGCGACGGAGGTGGTGCCGTAGCTGAATATGCCGCCGTCGAACATTGGATCCAGCACGATCCCGGTCAACTCCAGCTCGCGCAGCCGGGCGTTGCTGGAGGGCGGCATGTTGTAGGAGAAAACCTTCTGAAAATGGTCTGGCACGAATAGCGTCGCCCTGTCAGACCACATGTCACGTGGGTAACGGTTGCCTGGCGCTAGGTCGAATCCCCTGTCGGGGTCGTATGCGCCAGTGGCCAGTGTGTAGGCGTAAACCCTGTGGGAATTCCATTGGGCAACCCAGATGGTGGTCCCGTCGGACCAGATGCCCTGGGCGCTGTCGTTCAAGTGGTGCAGGGTAATGTCGCTGGCTGGCACGCGCGCGCCTGTGGCCAGGGTGTAGGCGAACAACTTGGCGTCTATCCAGTCCGATACCCAAATGGTGGTCCCGTTCGACCAGATGCCCCTCGCACCATCATAACTAGTCAAATTGAGGGGGATCTCCTTAGTAGTGTCGCGCGCGCCGTCGCTCAGTGTGTAGGCGAACAACTTGCCGGAGCCATTAGGATCGTCCACCCCGTTCATGTCCTCGCCATAGACGTAGTTCAGCACCCACATCGTCATCCCATCCGACCAGATGCCCGCTTTGCCGCCGTCGTCCAAACCGCCTGCGAGCGAACCCTGATTGGTCGTGATGTCCTTGCTCTCATCGCGTGAACCGTCGGCCCGTGTGTAGGCGAAAACCATCGGCTCGAAATGACCAATCACATAGATTGTCGTTTCGTCAGCCCATACACCTCTGATCCTATCGCCAGCGAGGGCTGGGTTGTCCTGTAGAAGGTCGTTGAGGTCACTGGTCGGGGTCCAGCCGTAGAGCGCGGCCGAATCACGCTCCACAACCACGGTGTAGGTGAGCGCCGTACCACCGGAGGCAAGCCTGATACTGATCGACGTCTCCCCCATGGCCACATCCACCTGGAAACCCGAAGCGTTGGAGTCGGCGTCCTCCAGCACGTCTCCGTTTGCATCCTGGTAGGCCACCGTCGTTGCGCTGTTGCTTGCTGCAGCGTTGACGGTCACCCGGCCGGCCCGGTTCGGAACAGCGACCCGGTAGGCAACGCGAGCGAAAGAGAATGCCGGGCGAAGGTTCGCAGTGAAGGAAGGCACCAGTGGAGAGGGCGACAGGCTCAGGCTGCTGAGTGTGATATCGTTCGGGGACGAGGGGGGCAACCGGTAAGAGGTGACCCGGTGCAACGCTGTTGAAAGTCCATAAAAGGCAAAGCCGGCATCAGCTACCCATATCGTGCTCCCCCGTCCCCAAACGCCCTCTGGAGAAGGTAGGACCAATTCGATGTCTCTGGCCAGGTCGCGGGCGCCATCGGCCAACTGGTAGGCATATAGTGTGTCGGCGAGACGGTCCGCCACCCACAGGATGGTTCCATCCGACCAAATACCCGTTATTTCGGAGTTCGCTGCCAGAGCGAACTCCTTGGTGGTGTCCCGTGCGCCAGTGGATAGCGTGTAAGCGTAGAGCTGGGTGCCAAAACGGTCGGCAATCCACACTGTCGTCTCATCGGACCAGATGCCCCGGGCTTCATCGATGGTGGAGTCCAGGTCGATGTCCTGTGTTGCATCCCGTGCGCCTGTGTCCAGTGTATAGGCGTAGACTTTCTTGTCCGTTTTGTCGACAACCCAGATCGTTGTTCCATCGGACCACAATCCCCATGGATCGTCGTTGTCGGTATGCAGAGAGAATTCCTTCGATGTGTCGCGCAAGCTGGTTGCCAGCGTGTAGGCAAAGACTGTCGATTTGCTATGGTTCGTCAGCCACATCGTGGTCCCGTCAGACCAGATGCCTGCGGGATAGTTGACGGCTATGGGATCCAGGTCGTACAGGTCATTGGTTGGCGTCCAGCCGCCCGGCCGGCCTGAGTCACGCTCCACAACGACCCTGTGGATAAACGCAAATCCATCGTGCGTCGTAACCAGGACCTGAATCCCCGTCGTCCCCACGCCCACATCCACCTGGAACCCGGTAGTGTTGGAGTCGGCATCCTCCAGCGCTTCGCCGTTCGCATCCAGGTAGGCCAATGTGGCCGTGCTGTCGCTGGGAGTCGCGCTGACAGTCACCCGGTTGACGTCGTCAGTGACCGACGTGCGGTAGCTCAGCGTGGTCGAGGCGAACGCTGGGCGTAGCGCTGAGTCGCTCGTCCCATCGGTGATGGTCAGAGTGCTCAGTGTGGTGCTGCCAGCGGAGAACGGCAACATGTGGTAGGACTCGACCTTGGGGCCGTCCGGGGCCGTTATCCACACGGCGCCCTTGCCATCCGACCAGATGCCCATCGGGGTGGTCCCGCGCGTGGAGCGCAGCCCGAAGAGCTTGTCGGTGTCCCGATGGCCGTGGTTGGGGCCCGCTGTTCCGTCGGTATTCAGATCGATCGTGTAGGCTTCGACACGAAGCCCCACATTGACGCCGACGTCGTTGACCACCCACATGGTCGTCCCGTGGGACCAGATGCCAACCGGGATCCAGTTGGATACGAACTCCTTGTCAGTGTCGTTCGCGCCGCCACTCAATGTGTAGGCGAAGACCTTACGGGGAGAGCCGCTGCTTTCGGCAACCCAGATGGTCATCCCGTCGGACCAGATGCCGGCCGGATCGCCGTTGTCGGCGTGCAGGCTGAATTCCTTGCTCGCGTCGCGTGCTCCGCCGCTCAACGCGTAGGCGTAGAGTTTGTCGTCGTCATCATCGGCCACCCATATGGTTGTCTCGTCGGACCAGATGCCCTGCGGGTCGCCGTTGTCGCTGTGCAGGCTGATGTCCCTGGTTGCATCGCGGGCGTCGGTCGCTAGCGTGTAGGCGTAGAGCTTGTCGTCGTCATCGTCGGCCACCCACATAGTGGTCCCCTCGGACCATATGCCCTGGGGGCTTGCGTTGCCCGCAGCCTCCAGTGCATTGATGTCCCTGCTCGGGGTCCAGCCGAAGATGTGCGCCGAGTCCCGCTCGACGGTCACCGTGTAAGTCTCGGTATCAGTGCCGCTGGTGACCTTGGCCTTGAACGCTGTCTCGCCAACTGCGAGGTCCACCTGGAACCCGGTGGCATTGATGTCAGCGTCGTCCAGAGCGATGTCCGTAGCGTCCAGGTATTCCACCGTGACGCCGATCGCTGCCGTGGCGGTCACGGTGATCCGGTTGACGCTGTAGTTGACCGCAGCCCGGTACTCCGTAGTAGCGGCGGCGAACGTGGGACGCAGTGTGCCGGAACTCAGGCTCAGCCCGCTGAGTTCAGCCGCTGGCGTCTGCGCCTGCAGGGGCAGCGCCGGCAGTGCGGCGATGGCGGCCAGAAGCAGCGCCGCCGTGAGGACCAACGCCGGCACCTGACGTATGGGCGCGCTCACCCGCGAACCTCGCAATGCCGAACGGGCGATGCCCCACGCCAGCCAACCGGCGATTCCGAAGGGCAAAAGTCGGGGGGGGGGGGGCAGGGGCAGGTATTTTCGCGCCATGTTGATGACCTTCATTTCAGATGGGTCTCCTATAAGGCGAACCAGGCATTCTCGACCGAGCCGAATGGCCATGGCCTGCCAGTTGATGTTGTCCTCTCCCAGTACAGGTCTTCTATCGTCACTGCATTGTACAAGGCCGGTGTAATCTGGCCGTAAGGAATTGTGGGAATTTCGACTGATTCTTGTAATGTTTATATAATCTGAGTATAATCACTCCGGTTTGCCCGCAATCCGGGTCCCATTCTGCAGGGCGAGATGGACGGGAGTGCTGGCCATCTCCTGCCCGATGGAGGTTTGAGAGTGGACCGAGAAGACGAACTGCTGCGAGAGATCCAGGCCCTGCGGGAACGGCTGTCCCAGCTGAGCGAGGCCGGCGTTGGGAGAACCGGAGGCATCGGACAAGACTCAATGTTGGAGGGGGAGCTTGCCAGAGCCTGCGCGCTGGTGGAGGCCAGATATGGGGGAATTGCGACCATCGACGAATCCGGCCAGCCGGTGGAGTTTTTCTCTCACGGCCTCACCCCTGAGCAAAGGTACGGTGGTGGGGACATGGTCCAGGCGGAGGACTTGCTCCTGCAGCTCAGCCGCGTGCAAGAAACGCTGAGGCTTGACGACCTGGCGAGCTACAGCAGGTCGCTCGGACATACGGGAGACCCTCCGCCGTATGAAACCCTCATGGTGACGCCGATCCGCCATGGCGGATCGCAGGTCGGAAGCTTTTTCCTAGCCACAAAGGAGCGTGGCGGCAAGTTCTCTCAAGAGGACGAGGCCATCATCGAGTCGGCGGCATCCCAGGCTGCGCCGCTAGTGTCCGACGCACTTAAGCGCCGGCTTGTGCGGCGGGTCAAAATCGATCTGGAATCGCTTATGGGCATATGTCCTGTGGGTGTCGCCGTACTTGATGGGAGGACTGGCGACCCGTTGTCGTTCAACCGGGAGGCGGTGCGAATGCTCGATAGCCTGAGGGAATCCGACATCCAACCAGACCAATTCCTCAAGACGGTGAAAGTCCAACGTGGCGAAGGACAGGAGGTCTTCCTTGGGGAGTTGCCAATGGCCCAGGACTTCAGCGCCGGAAAGACTGTCCGCGCCGAGGAGGTTGTCCTAAAGGCTCCTGACGGGCGGAGCATCAGCGCGGTGATGAACGCCACGCCCACCCCCTCGGATGCCGACGGAGTCGAGAACTTGATCGTGACCCTCCAGGACATGACTGAGATAGAGGAGGTCGAGCGGATGCGGGCCGAGTTCCTGGCCATGGTGAGCCACGAGCTGCGCACCCCCCTGGCCACGGTCAGGGGTTCGGTCTCCACGCTGCTGGACAGGTCCTCGAAAATGAACCCGGCCGAAGTGCACCAGTTTCATAGGATCATCTTCGAGCAGAGTGACCGGATGAGCGCGCTGATCGCAGATCTCCTCGACGTTGCTCGCATAGATACGGGAAACCTTCCGGTCGCTCCGGAGCCCACGGACCTCGCGGCCCTGACAGGCGAGGCCGGTAGAAACTTCCGCATCGGCGGGAACAGTCACAACCTCCGCGTCGAGATCCCGTCCGACCTGCCCTGGGTTATGGCCGACAGATCGCGCATCGTCCAGGTGCTGGACAACCTGCTGACCAACGCGGCCAGGCACTCACCGGAGTCGTCCACCATAAGGGTGAGCGCCGGCCCCGGCGACCTCCATGTCTCGGTGTCGGTCTCCGACGACGGCAGGGGCATTCCCGCCGAGAGCCTGCCGCACCTGTTTCGGAAGTTCTCCCGGTTGGAGAGCGAGGAGCAGGGAGGAGACACCGGGCTCGGCCTCGCGGTCTGCAAGGGGATAGTCGAGGCGCACGGGGGACGGATATGGGTCGAGAGCGAAGGTCCGGGACTGGGCGCCACCTTTACTTTCACCCTTCCGACGGTGGAAGCCTCAGGATACGTCTCCCCGGCCCCATCCCCTCAGCTCTCCACGAGACCTTCACGCAGGTCGGTGCGGGAACAGGTTCGCATTCTGGTGGTGGACGACGACCTGCAGGCGCTCAGGTACATCCGGGACGCCCTGATCGAGGCGGGCTACACGGTGATCGCAACCAGTGACCCGGAAGATGGGCTGCGCCTCATGGAAGAGGAAAGGCCCCATCTGGTCCTCCTCGACCTGATGCTGCCGGGAGTCGACGGGATCGACCTGATGAAGGACATCGTGGCCGCGAGAGACGTGCCGGTAATATTCGTGTCCGCTTACGGCCAGGACCGGCTCATCGCCAGGGCCTTCCAGATGGGAGCGGACGACTACGTCGTCAAACCCTTCTCGCCGACCGAGCTTGTGGCCCGCATCGGGGCGTCGCTTCGCAGACGCACTATGTCCGAGCCGCAAGTGCCCTATGTCCTGGGGGACCTGACAATCAACTACGCCGAGCGCCTCGTGACGCTTGCAGGCAAGCCGATAAACCTGGCTGCAATCCAGTACCGTCTGCTCGTCGAACTCTCGGTGAACGCCGGCCGGGTGGTGACCTACGAGCACCTGCTGAGGCGGGTCTGGGGCACGGACGGCGACGCCGACGTGCGGCCCTTGCGAACCTCAATCAACGTCATCCGCCGCCAGCTGGGCGACGCCGCCGCCAACCCTACCTACATCTTCACCGAGCTTCGCGTGGGCTACCGGATGGCGAAGGGGGAGACGCGAGAGGAGGAGGGAGCGGGGGCGGAGAAGCCTTGAAGCGGACGCGTCGATTCGGGAGCGCTGTCGCTACTCTCTGGCCTGTATGACGACGCTGCCGCCATCCACGACTTCGATGTCCAGGTTGTGGCTGTCCAGAAGCAGCATACCCACCAGCGGGGTGCTGCCTACGGCATCGGCCTCGATGTGTCGCGGCCCACTGTCCCAGAGCGTGGTGACGCGGTGTACGCGGAAGCCCACTTCTGTATCGTCAGCCAACGTAGCCTTGCTGCTGAACACGTAGGGCAACTCCAACTCCGCGACCAACGCAGGCGGCAGGGTCAAAGCGCCGCTGTAGCCGGTGTCTATCACGGCGTTCACTTCCCGCGTCTGTCCGTCCGGGCCGCGGAGTGACAGGGGAACGATGGCTTCGCGATTGGCGTTCACGAAGCCCTCTATCATCCAGTCCTCCGCAGGGAGCTGCCCCCGAAGGTGCGCAGCGTCGGATACCCAACCCTCACTACCCAAACATCAGGGGCGGGACACCGTTCTCGCAGGGCATCCGCTGCGGCAAGGGCGGTGTCGGCGATGGCATAGTCCCCACTGTCCAGGTCTATAGCGACGACCTCCCCGTGGTGGTCGGCCTCGACCTGGGGCCGGATGTCTCGCTCGTATATCTCGTCGCCCAGGCGGGCGGTCTCTTCTAACGGCAGGGTTGGCGCGATCGGCCTGGATGCGGGGATGTCTGCGTCTCTCATACGTCCCCCTTTCATAGGCGTCTTCCTACACTGCAATTCTACCATTTTGCGGAAGTGCGAGACAATGAGAAATGGCCTCACACAGGTGCGGACAGGCCGACCGGCTATGAATTACACTATGGGTCTACAGAGACCACAGCCACATCTTGAAGACGGTCCTCTCTACCGTCGAAATAGGCCCACCTGAGAAGGCTTGGACCCGTAGGGGCGGTCGGCAGAAATGTTCTTCGGTCCACCGAGGATGGGAGGTTCGTAGCTTCCACAGCTTGCTGCACCTATTGAACCCCAGTTGCATCCAAGTCGACTACCCACGAGAACCGTACTTTGTTGTGTCGATTGGAAGACGAAGAACTCGGTCTCGAACCAACAGAGGGTCGGGAAGTCGATCAGGTCCAGGCCGGTCTGCACCAGGCGGGGATGGCAGATGACCACGTCCACCCCCTGCTTGACCCGTTCCTCCACCCAGGACTCCCGCCGGTCCGGGGCCACCGAGTCCGCCTTGAGCACCGCCACCCGGAAGCCGTGCCGGGTCAGGAATTGCTCCATCCGTTCGGTGATGTCCCGCGTTCCGGTGTGGGTGGCGTAGACCAGCACTTTGCGTCCCGCCAGCCTCTCCGCCGCCACCAGGTCCACCAGCGCCTGCTCCTTCGGATAGAGTTTGTCCTCGGACAAAGGCGGCATCTGCACCAACACGTTGCCGGTCTGGGGATCGAAGACCGTCTCGCCCCGGGTGCAGCCGTCGGGGTAGGCCAGCAGGGTTTGCAGGTAGGTCGCCAGCAGCCGCTTGGAACCCTTGGCCAACGCTTCGGCCAGGGCCTGCCGCAGGGTGTCGAACACCAGGTCGTAGGCCTTGCGCTGGGAGAAGCCGGTGAAGTCCGTCTCCCGGTCCATGCCCGACAGCAGCACCTGCTCCTCGTAGGACGGCAGCCCCGAGGCCACGTCGGAGAGGCGCAGGAACACGCTGTTGCCTATCAGGTGGAAGAGGGCCGAGGGCGCCAGGCCGGGCCTTTCCCGCACCGTCTTGCGGTATCCCTTGCGGCGGCTGTTGCGCCCGTCCTCGAAGGAGTTGCCGTCGCCTTCGTGGCGCACCGTCTGCTCCAGGAAACCGTAGCGCTGAATCCAGCGCCCTTCCTCGGACCGCTCGAACTCGGCCCGTATGTCCGGCGAGAAGCGGTACAGCAGGTGGAAGAGCGTCGAGGAGTAGCCGCCGGTCAGCGTTCCGGTAAGGGTGAGGGACTTGCCGCAGGAGTCGGCCAGCACCCCGGCGGCGATGCCCTGGGCGGAGCCACGGCCCTTGTACTCATGGACCTCGTCGCCAATCAGCAGGTCGAAGAAGCCCTTCATCCGGTGCTTCACGTAGTCGGCCAGTGGGTAGCGCCTGGGGCCTGAGCCGTCGGCCTGCCAGAGGGCGGACCTGCACAGGTCGCAGTTGCGACGCTTGCGGGACAACTCCTCGTTGGTCAGGGGCACGCCGTCCTTGTCCACCACCTGGGCGTAGCAGCGGGGGCAGCAGGGCACCTGGAAGGGTTCCCCGGTCTGCTCGTCCCGCACCAGCCGGCCCCCGGCGGCGGCCCAGCGCTGGACCACGGCGGGCTGCCAGCGGTAGGACAGCTTGGCCCTTTCCCGGGACATGATGGCGAAGAGGGGAGCGGGACCCACGGACAGCCTGAGCCGTTCCAGGTCGGTGATGGAGGCGACGATGGCGGCGCGAGCGCCGGGCACCGTATCCTCCACCTCCCGCTTCCACTTTCGGGTCAAATGCGGCGGGCAGAGAATCAAGACCCGCGAGAAACCGGCGGCGTGGGCGGCGGCGGCGCCGATGAAGGTCTTGCCCGTTCCCATTTCGCCCACCACGGTGGTGCCCCTATGGGCCTGGAGGGAGAGGGCCGTGCCCTTGATGGCGTCCTCCTGGCCGCCCATCGGGGTGCGCAGCAGCTTGGGCAGCTTGACCGGGGTTTCCGAGGGCCGGTACAGGGGCGGGTAGGACTCCACCACCCTCTTGGCGATGGCTTCCTTGAACTGGTCGATGAATCCTGATAGGTTCATTGGTATTCTCCTGGTTGGGAAAGTTGCGTGGGGTGTAGGGAGAAAAAGCGAGGCCCCGCCGGTGAATGAGACCGGCGGGGCCTTCGTGATGCGGCTGGCGTTGCAGCCGTCGGGGTAGTTGTCGTTGCGGAGAGCTAGGCGGCGATGTCGGTGATCTCCCCGCCGTCCAGGTCCAGGGCGACCACGGTGGTCCGGAGCCGCTCCCGGTAGACCTCGGTGTTCTCGGTCTCCTCGGCCAGCACCATCTCCTTCGTCGTCCGGCCCTTGACCAGGATGCGCCGGCCGTCGGCCTCCAGCACCAGGTTGTCGAGGAAACCCGCCGCCACCAGCATGGCCATGTGGCCCCGGCGGAGCGGCATCAACGGGCGGGTGCGCTGGTCCTGGGCGGGCCAGAGGGCGTCCCTGACCTCCTGGCTGGCCCACAGCCCGGCCTTCCTGGCTTCGGCCACTGCCGCCAGCGGGTCCACGGTGCGGGTGGCAAAGAGGATGTCGCCGGCGGGAACCACCGGCGGGTCGTAGACCGGATAGGGACGGTACGAGAACTCCTCCGGCTCTCCGAAGGCCCATTCCCGCACCTGCTCCTCGGCGTAGGGGTCGGGGCTGGGTTCGCCCTTGCGCCGGCCCACCAGGATTACTTGGTCGAACACCTCCCGCTCCGGGTTGGGGAAGGCCCAGCAGCGCAGGTCCCGGTAGTGGGACGAGAGGTAGCGGGCGGAGACGGCGAGGCGCTGCTTCGGCACGATGAACAGCAGCAGCCCGCCGTCGGTCAGGTAGCGCGTGGTGTGCGTGAGGAAGGCGTGCTCCACCCGCTTGTCTTCTTTGTCCCAATCATAGGGAGGGTTCAAGAGCAGCACGCCGAAGGCGTTGTTGGCAATCGAAGTGGCGAAGAGGTCGCAGGCCAGGGCGCGGTCCAGGACGTGGGCGGCCTGCTCCGCCCTCTCCCTATGCAGTTCCACCCCGCAGGCCTCCACGGGGACGGTGCCGCGGTCGCGCAGCAGGTCGGCGAACTGGGCCAGGGCGTCCCCGGCTCCGCAGCAGGGGTCCAGGATGCGCAGGGTGTCCACGCTGCGGGCGCGGCCCCTGGCCCCGTAGAGCAGTTGGGCAACCAGGTCAACCACCCGGGGAGGCGTGGGGTAAAACCCGCCTTTTGCCTGTGCAGCCAGTCTCATGTCGGTCCTCCTTTCTAATTGGTATCGGCGTCGGGTGAATCATCGGCCCCGCTGCTGGACGGAGCCAACCGGCAGGGACCAGGCTTGCAGAAGTGGCAGCCCCACCGGATGACGGCGGGGTCGGCCAGCATCTCCATGTTCAGGGCCACGAAGACCACCGCCGCGCCGCACTCGGTGCAGTGGTAGGTCTCCCCGGCGTGGATGTCCTCGTCGGTCTCCTCCACCTGGGCGAACCGCGCCCCGCAGCCGGGGCAGGGAAAGTACAGGGTCTGCTTGCCGGCCATGATGCTACCTCCCGTCGTTGTGGTTGCCGTTGACGTGGTGTTTCAGGCCCACCACCTCGCCCTTGGCCAGATTCCGCTGGAAGCAGAGCACTTGCGAGGTGTCCTTGTCGGCGGCGCAGGCGGTGCAGAAGGCGGTGAGCAGCTCGGCGCGGCTGGCGACGGTGACGCGCTTGACCAGCACCTCGGAACCGTCCTCCAGCTCGTGGCGGTAGAGCTTCTCGTTGGAGTTCCGCCAGTCCTCCTCGGCGGCGGGCTGGTAGAAATGGGGCTGCCCTGAGCTTGTCAGGTGGGTCGTGTGGTCATGCTCGCAGAAGCGGCACCTGTCGCCGTCCGGGGAGAAGAGCTGCCAGGCCTTCCAGTTGCGGGCGCGGCGGCGCTTGTTGCCCCGCTTCACCGGGTTCAGCGTCCTATCCATCGCTGTCTTCCTCCTTATTGGTGTCATTGGTGTCATCGTTGTGATCGCCGCCGTCGGGGTTGAGGGTCAGCGTCCCCGCCGCAACCGCCGCCGACAGGTCGGCCTTGAGTTCCTCCCCCTTGGGATTGCAGGTGTAGGCCAGCAGCCCGGCGGACTCCAGGGGGACGGTCTCGCCGGTGTCCAGTCCCCGCCGCCAGAGCCAGTCCCGCCAGGAGCGGTGCAGGGGCAGGGGGCTGCGCCGGTCCAGGAAGCGGTGGTGCAGCGTTGGGGCGTCGGCCTGTTCCTGGGCCAGCAGCAAGAAGTCGTCCCGCTCGAAAGAAAACTCGGCCAGGCGCGTGTAGACCAATGCGTGCCAGCCCCGGCTGGCGGGCAGCCGCGCGATGCGTGTGGTCCAGGTGCCGACGGTGTGATGGGGGACCTGGCACCGCTGGTAGCCGCCGGAGAGGGCCATGCCCTCCACGCCCTTGATGATGTAGGCGGTGTCCGGGGGCTGCTTGAGCAGGGAGGCCCAGATGGCCTTGAGGGCGGTCTGCGGCCCCACCATGGAGAGGAACCAGAGGCCGCCGGTGTCCGGGTCGCGGGCGAAGGCGTCGGCGGTTGCCGAGTAGCCTCCGGCGCTGATGGTGTAGAGGCCCTCGCCGCTCTGGACGGGTTGCGTGGGAATCATGGGTTGCCTCCTGTAGGTGTGAATGGGCAGGGAGCGGGGGAGTGCTTTCCCCCGTGAGGACCGGCGCCGCTCCGCCGGTCTCTGTGGAAGCGACGGCTAGTCGTCCATCAGCTTCCGTTCCTTGAGGCTGACCCACCGGTCGCCGCCGATGACGACGTGGTCCAGCAGGTCGATGCCCAGCAGCTTTCCGCCCTGGACCAGGTCGCGGGTGATGGACACGTCCTCGGGACTGGGCGTCGGATCGCCGCTGGGATGGTTGTGGGCGATGATGATGCTGGGCGCCGACTCGATGACGGCGGCGCGCAGCACCTCGGCGGGCCGGACGATAGAGCTGTTGACGTTGCCCTGGTAGACGACCCGCTGGCCCATCACCTGGTTGCGGGTGTTGAGCAGCAGCACCCTGAGCTGCTCCTGGGCCAGGGCGCCCATCTCCGGGGCCAGCAGGGTGTGGACATCCTGGGGACAGTTGATCTGCGGCCTGTCGGCGGGGCGCTCCGTCTGGAAGGCCACGTCGTAGCGGGCCGCCAGCTCCCCCAGCAGGGCCAAGTTGGAGCGCAGGGCTTCCAGCACGGCCTGGCCCTCAGGGGTGGCGGGAGCGGCGGGTCCGGGGATGGACAGGGGCATTTCCTCTTGCTTGGCTTGCTTCTTGCGGGGCATGGTTGACTCCTTCGGATTCGTCTGGAAACGGAAGCGGGGCCGCTCCCGTGATTGGGAGTGGCCCCGTCGTGCGCCTTTGGGAGGGCGTCGGTGTTCGGATGTCCGGTCAGAAGGGAGAGTCCTCGTCGCCGGGCTGGTAACCACCGCCAGTGTCGATTCCGTTGGCGTTTCCGGCGTTGGCCTGGTGGTTGGCGCCGGCGTTGACCCCGTTGGCAGAGCCGTTGCCGGAGTGGTTGCCGCCGCCGCCGTTGCGGGCGGAGTCCAGGAACACCACCTCCTGGGCGTGGATCTCGGTGCGGTAGCGCCGCTGCCCGTCGTCGCCGGTCCAGGAGTTCTGCGCCAGGCGGCCCGCGACGTAGAGCCGCTGGCCCTTCTCCACGTAGTTGGCGCAGGCTTCGGCGAGCTTGTCCCACACCACGATGCTGTGCCAGTCGGTCTCGGACTCGCCGCCCTTGCGCACCCGGTCGGTGGCCAGGCGCAGCTGGGTGACGGCGATGCCGGACGCCGTGTACTTCATCTCAGGGTCCGCGCCCACACGGCCCAGCAGTTCCACCTTGTTGATGCTCTTCGCCATGATCGTTCCTCCGTGTCAGGTGTGATTGATAGTTTCCCGAATGAATAGCGGGGCCGCCTTCCGGTATTGGAGAGCGGCCCCGTTTGCGCTCCGCAGGGGAGCGTCAGGGTTGTCCTAGCTGACCCGCAGGTACTCGGAGACGTTCTCGGTGACGATGGTCGCCCTGTTTTCCGGCTCCAGCAGCGCGTTCAGCCTCTTGTGATCGACGTTGTAGCGGGTGGACTTGACCATCCCCACGGTGCGGGTCTTCTCCCGGCCCTCCAGCTTGGCCTTGTCCTTGCCCTGCTGCTTGAGCCAGCCCCGCAGCATACCCAAGGCCCACTGCTTGTCCTCTTCGATGGCCTTCAGCATCTCCTGGGCGTTCTCGTACTCCCGCAGCGCCGCCTGCGCCTCGTCGTCGGTCACCGGCTCCGTATCCGCGGCGGGTTCGTCCTCCGGCTCCTCGACCGCCGCCGACCCCGGCAGGCAGGTGTTCAGGAAGGGGCAGCGTTGGCACTGCCAGTCGTCGGCGGTGAAGTCCCGCTCCGGCAGGGCCTGCGAGTCCCGCCCGTGCAGCAGGCGGTGGGCGCCGATGGTCCCCAGCCGCTCGCAGGCCCGGTGGAAGGCGGTGGCGACCCGCTCCGCCGGAATCACCTCGAAATCCCACTGCCTGGAGCCGGTGTCCATGGTGGCAATCACCACGTCCCGCGCCTCGCCGAAGGTCCCGTAGGAGTAGAAGGCGGCCTGGGCCACCGACTCCGGGTGGCTGCGCTCCGCGCCCAACTTCCACCACCGCTTGTAGGCTTCCGGCCCCCGGGTCTTGATCTCGATGACGCTGGGTTCATCGCCGAAGATGGGGACGACGCCGGTGGCGTCCACGTGGCCCGTGACCACCAGCGTCGGGCCGAGGCGCAGGGACATCATTTCAGGGTTGTCCCGGTCAGTGGCGTCAATCTCCCAACCGGCCCGCCGCATGGCCCGGAGCACCACCGGCTCCAGGGCGTTGCCCGCCTCCAGGACGGTCAGGGACTCCTCGGTGCGCGCGTTGGTGACCGGGTACTGGTTGGCCTCGTACCAGAGGGCGCGGCGGCAGTTGCCCACCGCCGAGGCCCGGATCTCCAGGGTCCCGTCCTCGCCGAAGCGGGCGTTGGGCCGCGAGTAGACGTCCGTCTTGCTGTCAATGGTCGTCGTCATGGTTGTCCTTCCTCCGTCATGTCTGTGTTGGGTAAATGAGAGCGGGGCCGCTCCCCGTGGGAGACGGCCCCGTGCGCCTTGGCAGGTCGGGTTCGGCGGTCAGTCGGCGGCCAGCTTGAGGTCTGCCATTTCCACCTCGTCCCGTGCTTCCAGGTGGCCCCGCAGGATGAGGGCGATGCCGTCGCCGAGGCCGCGCACGTACACCGTGCTGCCGTCCTCCATCACGTTGGGCCAGGGCTGCATTTCGCTGATGCCCTGGCACTGGTCCACGATTTCGTCGATGGGAGTGCCCCGCCGCAGGTGCAGGGAGACCAGGCGGCAGGCGAGCTCCGTGACCCCGTGCTGGAGGCTTCCGGCCTTGCCGAGAGAGCCGAAGACCTCGAAGGGGTTTCCGTCCTCGTCCAGGCAGACGGTTACGTAGAGGTTGCCCAGTTCCGTTGCCAGCTTGGTCGTAACGCTGGGCAGGCTGCGGGGCCTGGGGCGGGTCGTAACGTTGGTCATTTCGCACCTCTCTGTTCTTGCAGGTAGGGCAGCGCCGGTGCGTACCGCTGGAAGCAGTTCGCCACCCTGATGGCGAACTCCCGCTCCCTTTCGTCGCCGATGCCCAGCAGCGTCCTGGCGATGGGTTCCTCGCAGTCCTCTTCCGCGTAGGTCGGGTTGAGGAAGGAGTCCCTGACCAAGTCGGGCAGTTCCTTCCACCGCTCCCGGCTCAGCTTCAACCCGCCGTGGCCGGCGGTGGAGACCCGCCAGACCCCTTCGGCCAGTTCCTCGATGTCCTGGGGGTAGCCCCAGGGGGTGTGCATCCTGGTTCCGGTCATGTCGTTTCCTCCTTGTGTTGTTTGGTCCGGTAGATGAGAAGCGGGGCCGCCCCTGTTGTCAGGGAACGGCCCCATTGCCTGGTTGGTTGCCAGTTAGCCGGAAGGTCTACTGTTCGGCGCCGCTGTTCTGACCCGCCTCCGCATCCTGCCGCTGCTGCACCTTACGGGCGGCCCGCTCCACCAGGGGCGTGAGCTCCGAGGCGGGCAGCTCGTCCAGGTCTTTGCCCGTCTGCCCCCGCACCGCTTGGCGCACCCTCTCCTCGTCGAAGCCCTGGCTGACCCCCAGGTCCAGCAGGGTCTTGCGCAGGGCCGGGGCCAGCGTGTCGCCGGCGCCGCCGGCGGGCTGGCCTGCCACGTCGCCGTAGAGCGCGTTGCCGAACTGGGCGCCGAAGGTCCTGAGCGCCCGCTTGAGAGCGTCCGTGACCGCGCCCTTGAACGCAGTCTCATGCCCCTCGGCGGTCTCGTCGGAGACCGGCTGGAAACCCACGTCGGTGCGGGGCGGCGCGCCGGGGACGGTGACCTTCACCGTGGCGGAGTAGGCCCGGATGCGCTTGACCTCGCCGGTCTGGGTGTTCACCTGGTCCAGCTCCCTGAGCAGCACGTCGCCCACCACCTCGTGGCCCCAGCCGCCGAACCCGAAGATGCGGTTGGCCTGGTCGATGGCGGTGCGGCCCTCGACGTAGCTGAAACTCCGGTTGCCCCGGCCCCTGCGCTGGGAGACCAGGCTGGCGTCCAGGGGCCGGGCCAGCTTCTCGGTGACGCTGGCGGGCAGGGAGTCCCAGAGGAGGTCGTGGGCGGGAATGGAGTCGGCGGGCTGGTGCCCGTTGCCGTTGTTGCTGCCGTTCTTGGACACGCCGTTGGCGGGGATGTCGTGGTTGGCGTTGCCGTTCTGGTGGCTGTTCGCGCTGCCGTTGACCTGGCCGTTGCGCTGGTGCCCGTTGTTGTTCGCGCCGTTGCGGTGGTTGCCGTTGCCGTTCTCGTTGGACATGACGTATCTCCTTGCAGAAGTTGTAATTCCGTGGGTGATGGGCGTTCGTGCGGCTTCCGGCACTGGAAGCCGTCGGCGGGGCGGGAGGCCCCGTCGGGAGATGGGCAGGTGTAGCCCAAGGGGATCAGTAGGAGAGTGGTTGAAAACGCGAAGGCCCGCCGGGGAAGGCGGGCCGGTAGAGGAGAGGGTTGGGGGAGAGGGAGTGGACTAGCGGGCGTTGTGCGCCGCCCTTGCCAGCAGTCGGCGGAAGATGAGTTGACCGTGGCGCAGCGTCGCCAGTTCGCCCACGTCGGCGATGCCCTGGGGCATGTTGACCACGGCGGCGCGGCGGCCCAGCAGTCCCCAGAGACCCTCGGCGGCAGCCACACCGGCGCCGTCGTTGTCGAAGGCCAGGAAGACTCTTGGGCAGCCCCGGAGCGCCGCCGCCACCTTGTCCAGCCCCTGGGTGCCCAGGGCGGCGCAGGCGGGGTAGCCCCAGGCCGCCAGCGTCAGGTAGTCGAAGACCCCTTCGGCCAGGATTGCGAAGGGGGGCGCCGGGCCGATACGGGCCAACCCCAGCACCGGTTTGGGGCCGGGCACCGCCTGGAAGCGGGGCGTTGCGCCCGCATCAACCGCCCGCCCGGTGAGCCAGCCCACCCGGCCCGAGGCGATGTCGGGGACGGCAATCATTCCAGCGAACCGCTCTGCGCCCCGTTCCAGGAACAGCCCCGAGGCGCGTATCCGGTCTTCGCCGTATCCGGCAGATTCCAGATAAGCCCGCAGGCCGCGCCCCGGTGCGTAGCCCAGGCCCAGCCTTGCGGCAGCTTCCAGGCCAATGCCCCGCGAGGCCAGGTACTCTCTGGCCCTGATGTTGCGCCGCAATTGGCCGGTGTAGAAACGTACCGCCGCCGTCAGCAGCGCCGGATCGCGGGGAGGAATCGCAGGCGCAGCGGGTTGACGAGCTGCCGCCGGACGAACCGCAGCGGCCGTAACCGGCGGGGAACCGCCGTCCAGCCGCCGTATCGCCTCGGGCAGGCTCAGGCCCTCCATCCGTTGCACGAAGTCCAGCACGTCGCCGCCGGGACCCGCAACCGAAGCAGTAGAACTTTTCCGTGTCGGCGTACACCGTGAAGCTGCCCTCGGCTTCCTCGTGAAAGGGGCAGACGCCCTGCCTGACCCGGCCCTTGCCCCGCAGAACGACACCGGCGGCCTCCACCGCGTCGCCCAGGGGGTGGCGGGCCTTGAGTTCCGCGATGTCCACCGTGGCGTTGGCTACGACCATGACGCGCCCCCTTTCGCCAGCGGATTCAGACCCCGCAGGCTGCGCCTGGAGACCGTCTTGCCCACCGGCCAGCGCATCCCCAGGACCGCCGCGACTTCCAGTGTGGCGCCGTCCTCGTCCTGTGGCACCAGCACTGCCGCCCTGCCGGTGCCGGGGCTGTAGAGCGCCGCGTTGTCCCCAGCGAACCGGCGACGGGCCACGTCCAGCCACTCGGCGTAGAGCCACCGGAGTTGGCTGTCTGTGGCGCTGGAGTCGTCAACATCGGCCATCGCCGCCAGAGCGCCGTCCAGGTCGCCGGACTGCCGCAACCGCCGGGCCTCGTGGACCGTCTTGACCAGGTTGCGAGTGGGCGCCGGGTCCAGTTGCTCTGAATCGGGAGAGAACAGGGCCGCCAGGAGCCGGTCCACCAGTTCTTCGAGACTGCCTGTAGAAGCAGGGAAATCCAGGGTAATCGTGGTCATGGAGTGCCTCCTTGTTGCTGAGTTTGCTGCTGCCTATGACACCGGCACCGGCAATTGGCCTGCCGGGCCTGCGCCGCCTGCCGCCTCTCGTTGGCCCGCACAATCCGCCGGACGACGAGGGCGACGATGCCGAGGCCCACCAGGTTGAGGAAAAAGGTCTCGCCGCCGGTCCCCGTGAGCAGCGGCCCGGCGATGAGCAACGCTACGCCAACCGCAATCGACGCCCGCTTGTGCCGGCTGATGAAGCTGCCAACCGCCACCGCGACGGCTTTGATTTGAACGAGTCTGTCCCTGATGCGCATAAGCACCTCCTTATGTTTGCGAACGTCGTTGGGAAACAGGGTCAACGCCCGGCGCCGGACGCACTCCGCCCTGGGTCAGACACCGCAACGGAGAACGCAGGTTGGGGGTTGGAGAAGGACGCAGCCCGGCCAGGGTCTTATGCCTGGGATGCTGCTAAGTGAGGGGAAATCAAGAGGAACGCAGTCCGGTCAACGGAGTCTGCGCTGGAACTGGAACGATAAGCGTCCGGTCTGTCGCCGCTGGCCGACCGGAGCGCGCTGAATCTGCGGTGCCGCTACCCTTGTTCAGTAGCTACGCCGCAGTCGTGTTGAAGCGGCCGGTGCGTTATCCACGCTCCAACCGCATTGTGGGGATGACGAAGCAGGTCAGCCGCTCCGCCGGTGATGCCGAAGGGGTAAGGGACGCCGGAGAAACCGTGCTGGGTCTAGCTGACACCTCCTGTCAGTGGGATTGCCGTGGGTTCGGGGTCCGCCGTGGAATGGGATTCCGGGACGCCGTTGTTACTCCGGTTGCCACCTCCTTGCAAACTAGAATGGGCCTTGGGGTTGGAGTACCACCGTGGAAAGGGATTCCGGGACGCCGTTGTTGTCCGGTTGCCACCTCCTTGATGTTCAGTCCGTGGGTCAGGGGTTACGCCGTTGGGTTGGTGTTCCGGGTGAAGCGCACCTGCACTTCGATGAGTTGGGTCTACCTGCTTCGGGAGAGACGTTCAATCACGCCAGCCCATCAGCAATTCCCTCGTGGGCGACCGTTCGAGGAGCTAGGCTCAACTCTATGCGGCCAGTCCAACATGGGCGGACGTTCGGAGAGCTATGCTCGATCCTATGCGTCCGATCCCGGGTCCAGGGACGGGACCCTCCAGGTTTCTAGGGCGGGAAACGCTGGAAAAAGCCTGACAACGCCAATTAGTATCCGGTCCCGGCAAAGCCTCCGGCAAGGGGTTTTCGGCGAAATCTGGCATCGTCAACCCAATCACTTGCCGGTGAGCAGCCCAGATGAAGCAACAAAGAAGCCGCAATGGTGCGGCAATGAAGCACCACCGAGATTCACCCCGGCGCCGGCGCCGGCTACCGCCGCCACAGCCCAAGGGTGAGCAACCGCCTAAGCCGGCGCAGCGCCCTCCGCCGGGCTAACTTCCGGCGAGTGTCGGCCAGTGCTTTCTGCCGCCAGCCCAGCTGGGCGTTCCGCTCCAGCCCCCGCAGCGGCTCCGTCTCCGGCGGCAGGGTCAGGCCGTGCTCCTCCAGCATCGCCAACTCCAGCTCCAAGATGCGCGCCTCGGTGTCAAGCCAGCGCAGGCCCCTGACCCGGTCGGGGTGGCCTTTCCACAAGCCGCGCCATTCGTCAACCAAGGGCCAGGCGTCGCCGAAGACCTCCTCGTCGTCAGCGTCGGCATCGCGGGTAACCAGGTCGGGGTAACGCCGCGCGGACGCCGCAATCCCTGTCAGAGCCGGGCGTCGCCCCGCTCCGGTCGCCTGCGGCCCACCGGCCCGTCCGGCGCCAACCCCGCCTGCTGACTCCAGCCGGTCCATCCGCCGCTCCAACCGCTGCAATTCTCTCGCCCGATCCCCGGCGCCATTCCCGCCAGCTTCCTCGGCAACCCGCTGGACTTCCCCCACTGCCTTGCCCACCTCGTCCGCCAGCCCGTCAACCCGCTGCTCAACGCCGTCCACGCGCCCCGCCAGCTCCCGCACCTCGTCGCGGGCCTGGGCAGCCTCCCGGTCCCCCTCGGCCAACAGCCACCGCTCCAGGGCCACCTGGGCCAGCCCCGACAACGCCCCCCGGTCCATGCTGGCGCTGAGCGTCCTGGGGTCCAGGCCCAGGGCCTCCGCCGCGCCCTTCAAGTCCCGCTCCCGCACCAGCTCGTGCAGCAACGCCATCAGACGCAGGTGGTGCAGGTCCTCCACGTTCCGGCTCCGTTCCATGTCCGTACCTCCCGGCGCCAGCGGTATGACCACCGGCGCAAAGTTGCGGTTTCGACACAGGGCGCTTGCACGACAACAACGCTCCAGCAGGCCACAGGGTTGCAATTCCTGTAGGGGGGCGATGCCGGAAACCTGGCAACCAGCCCTAATACCCAAGTGCTTGCTGTAATGCAACGGAAATGCAGCTAATCCGCCGGTTTCCCGAATGAACCGGCCACCGTGGACTCGCGTCGCTGCCTGCCAATCCCTGTACACCCCCATAACATCACACCGCGCCCCGGAAAGTTGATGCCCCGTGAGGGGGGCCTCCGTACAGTCCCCCCTCACAAGCCATTGGTAAGCCCACCCCGCGTGGTCAGACTCGACGGCGGGACAAAACGTCCCCATCACCGACGAGGAGGCCACCATGTTCCGCCGATTCATCCCCAGGTCCGGCAAAGCCCGCCGCCTGATTCTCCTGGCAGGGGCTTTGCTCTTTACGGCCCTCGTTGCCATCCCTGCTTCTGGGCTGGCACTGGCCCAGTCCCCGCCGCCCCCCGACACCGACTCCGTCACCCTGGTCAACCGGGACCGGCAGATGGTGGAGCGGAAGAAGGAGGGCGACTTCGTGGCCCGCCCCATCCTCAGCCGGAAGACCGATGTCCTGTTCTACTCCATCCGCCACCCCGACACCGGCGACTGGCTCACCAATACCTACCGGGTCCAGGGCGGCGAAAAGCACCTCTCCGAAGGCTGGGAGTACACCTTCGAGTACCCGGCCCTGGACGAGCAGCCCGAGCTTCACCCCGAGCAGGCATATCTCCTGGTGCTGGCCGTTCCGCGCACCGGGGGCGGCGACCACCACGTCTTCCACGCCCTGATTCCCGTCCACCAGCCCAACGGGTTGTGGGACCGGGTGCTGGGCGCTCTCGACCCCGACCGCTGGGCCCGGGCCGCCGCCAAGTGGGTCATCCAGGGAGTCCACGGGACCCTGTGCGGCGTGGTGCAGAAGGTGTCGGCCAGCGACCTCGACGAGTGCCGGGGAGGGTAGGGACGTATGACGGACATCCTCACCGGAACTCCTCCTGAACTCACCTACCTGCATCCCTTCATCCAGCAGGCGTGGATGGTGGTCTGGGCCATCACCTCCGGCGCTTTGGCGGTGATCCTGGGCTGGATGGGGCTGAGCTTCATCGTCCAGGAGCACCTGGGCCACCACCAGTCGGGCTGGCGGGAGATGGTGCCCCGGCTGGTCCTGGGACTCACCGCCGCCGCGTCGTCCCTCTGGTGGTGCGCCCTGGTCATCGACGTGGCCCACGCCGTCTCCCAGTTCATCGCCGTCTCCCTGGACGTGACCCCCGGCGCCCTGCTGCGGGCTCCCCTGGAGCCGCTGCTGACCGCCGTCGAGACCGCCAACACCGGCCTGGCGGTGTTCATCGCCCTGCTCTACCTGGTCTTCGGCTTCTTCGTCCTCTACCTGCTGGTGCAGATGATCCTGCGCCTGGCCCTGATTGACATCCTGCTCTGCCTGGCGCCCATCGCCCTGGGGCTGTGGATTCTGCCCCACACCGCCGGTTGGGGAAAGCACTGGCTCCGGCTGTTCATGACCACGGTGTTCCAGCAGGCAATCCAGCTCATCGCCGTGGCCCTGGCCTTCGCCTTTCTGGAGGACTTCGCCGCCATCGCCGCTTTCGAGCCGTCGGAGGACCTGGTGTGGAAGCTGCTGATGGCCATCGCCTTCATGTACCTGGCGGGCCGGGTGCCCTCGATGCTGGGGCATCACGGGACCTTCGACGCCTGGCTGCACACCCTCTACTTCGGGATGTCCCTGCCCGGCTCGGTGGTGCGTTCTGGCCGCGCCCTGGGGATGTTGGCCGGTGGAGCTGCCGGAGGACCGGCGGGAGTTGCCGCCGCGTCAGCGGCGACCGGCGCAGCCAGCGCCGCCGCCACCACGGCCGCCGGAGCGGTGAACTCGGCGGCCCAGAACTCCACTTCCCCGGCCCAAAGCGGCCCGACGCCCCGCAGCCAGGGGCCGTAGCCAGCAACCGGAACGACGACAACCACCGGCGCGGACAGGTTTCGCGCCGGAACCGCCCGGGAGGTGGAGACATGTGCCAGTAGCAGATTGGGGCCGACCACAGCAACGCAATTCACATATCGGGCAATCCAATTTGAAAGGAGAAAAACCGTATGGACGACCTGACACAGACCATATCGAACCTGGTGGGCATCCTGCTGGGTTTGGTGGGCGTCGTCGGCGTGGGCTATTTCATCTACGGCGCCTACATGTACCTCACCGCCTCCGGAGCGCCCAACCAGATGGAGCGGGGCAAGGCGGCCATGATGACCGCCCTGGCCGGCATCGTGCTGGCCCTCGTCGCTTATGGCGTCGTTGAGCTGGTGATGAACGCCGTGGTGGGCAACCCGGTGGACCCCACCGTGCCCGACCCGACCGACAGCTAGAAGGAGGGATGGAATGAGAGAGCATGAAGTCCCAACCCACGTGCAGGCCGAGGATAAAGTGCTGCTGTGGTTCACCTTTCCCCAGATAGTGGCGGTGGTGGCGGTGTGCGCCGTGTCCTACGGAGCCTTCCACTACCTGCCCTTCGGCCCGATGGCGGTGCGCCTGGCGGTTGGCGTGCTGATCGGCGTCGTGGGAATTGCCCTGACCGTGGGCAAGGTGGGAGGCCGGGGGCTGCCCCTGGTGGCCGCCGACCTGCTGAAGTTCAACCTGGGGGCCAGGCGCTACGCCGGGTCCCCGCTGGAAATGACCAAGAGCGAGCCGCCCGCCCCGCCGGAGGCCAGGCCCGACCCGCTGCGGCTGCTGGCCAAGAAAGCCGCCTCCGGCTTGAGCCGGGGGGTCAGGGCTGCCCGCAAGAAGGGGAGAGCACCGTTCCGTCCCCACAGCTGGTTCGGCAAACGCCGCAACCGGGACGGCGGCAACGGCCCCAACCCCAGCCAGCATGAATCCAAGGGCAAGAAACCCTGGAACCGCTTCCTGGCGGTGGCGGCGCTGGGCCTGCTGGCGGTGGTCCTGCTGCCCAGCGCCGTCCTGGCCGACGACCCCGACGAGGACCCGGGCTGGCGGCTGGACGAGATCTACTTCGTCCCGCCGGAGCCGGTGCCGGGACGGCGCATCTTCATCGAACGTCTCGCCGTCTCCGGCGACACCGCCGCCGTCACCCTGCGGGCGGCCCACGACCTGGACCTGAAGGTGCGGGTCTTCGGCGGCAGGTCGGGCCGGACCCTGAAGATGGGGGCCAACACCAGCCTGACGGCGGGCCAGAGCAAGAGCTACAACCTGACCCTGAACGGCCCGTCGCCGTCCTTCACCTTCTCCTGGTTGGACGCCCTGGGCCGGTCCGGAGCGGTGACCCTGAAGAGCGGCCAGATACCCTACCCCCTGCCCCAGGCCGACGGCGGGCTGTGCGACCTGGAGCTGACCTCCCTGGAGTGGACGCCGGGCAGCATCTCCGGCGTCATCGCCTCGGAGTGTATCGCCGAGACCCGCCAGGAGGTGGACCTGCCGGTGTACGGCGGCCACTTCAGCCAGAACGTCCCCGCCCTGCTGGACGCCAGCGTCACCCGAATCGCTGGCAGGGTCGACGTCGCCGCCGGAAGCCACCGGGCCAGCGTGTCCTTCGTCGCGGGCGGCGAGACCCGGTTCCGGCTGCCCGTCGCCAACAGGAAGGCGGTCCACAACCTGGAAATCACGGCGGACCTTACGGCGACGCTGAACGTGCCGCTGCCTCCGATGTTGCAGACCACCCACCACCCGGCCCGAACCGACGTGTATACCCGGCGGGTGAGCCTGTCCTGCGGCGAGGGTTCCTCGGTGACCAGGACCGTCCGTATCTACGTCCACCACCCGGAGCACGTGCGGGCCGTCGAGACCCAGCGCGCTCCGGTCACCCGGACCAGGCCGGAGACGGCGCCCCTGGCCCCGGCCCCCGCATCAAGTGCGGGGCAGGCTCTGGGCGTGGGGGCCGACGACCCATACGAGGCCCTGCACGTTCCACCGCCCACACCCCCGCCGCCCAGGGCGGAGCAGACGCCGGTGGGCGATTCCAACTGGTGGGACTGGTGGCCGTGGTAGGGCGCGTGGCAAAGACCCTGCTCGCCTCCGGTGCGGCGCTGGCCTCCGTGGCCGCCGCCGCGCCGGACGAGAAGGCAAGGATGCTGGCCGCCTTCGACGTGGTGCTGACCGGCATGGCCTACGCCGGGGTGGGCCTGTGCTTCTTCGCCATCGTCTGGGCGGGGTTCGTCCTGATGGCCGAGGGCGCCGAGGGAGAAGGTTCTGGGCGGGGAAAAGCCAGGAACGCCGTAATCATGGCCGTGGTCGGGCTGGTGGTGGTGCTGCTGGCCAAGGGCATCGCCGCCGCGCTCAACAGCCGGATCATCGAAGTCCTGCCCGGCCCATAGAAGAAAAAAGGAGATTCACCGATGAAAGCGACACTACCCAACCTGAAGAAGCTGGCCGGACGCGGCAGGAAGGAAAATCCCGCAGCGTCCGAGGAAATTCAACCCAATGACATCGAGCTCACCGAGACGGCGGAACCCAAGCCGCCACCCCCGCTGTCCCTGTTCTTCATGCTGTCCCACCTGGAAGAGGACGGGCCGGTGCGGCTGGACGGGGTGAAGCTGGGGGTGCTGGAGGTGATGGGGTTGGAGCTGGACGAGCCCAAGCTGGGGGCCTTCGCCGGTTCGTTGAACGCCCTGGACTTCCCGGTGCAACTGCTGGTCCGCCAGCACCCGCCGGTGTTTCAAAGCCTGCGGGCCAATCTTGAACAAGCCCAGCCCGAGGACCTGCCCCAGCAGACCCGAGATGCCGCCGACTCCCTGGGACGGCTCCTGACCGGCTTGGAATCCCGGGAGGGAATCCTGGACCGGCGCTTCTACGCCATCTGCGAACACAACCGCGCCGACGAGATGCGTGGGCTGCTGGCCCGGGCCGGGCTGGGAGTGTTCCCCCTGAAAGGAGAACCGCTGCGCCTCCTGCTGCTGGCCTCGGCCCTTGGGGGTTCACCCATTGACCGTGATGAAGACACAGAGTTGGCGGTGGAGATCAACCGCCGCGACATCCGCGTCGGAGCCCACCTGACCCGCTCCCTGCACCTGGGCAAGTGGCCCCGCTTGCTGGCCCCGGGCTTCCTACAGGGGCTGATGGCCGCCGGAGCGCCCATGGATCTGTCGGTCCACCTGGGCGCCATTCCGTCGGAGCAGGCCGCCCGCACCCTGGAGTGGCAGAAGGTCCGCTTCGAGTCGGCGCAATCCCTGTCTCTGAACCGGGGCCGCAGCCTGTCGCCGGAGGCGGAGATCGCCCTGGAGGACGTGAGCCGTTTGCGCGATGAAGTACAGCGGGGACGGGAGCGGCTGTTCCATGCCTCCCTGTCGGTGACGTTGCACGCCGACAACGCCGACGGGCTGAAGGAGTTGACCCAGAAGGCCCGCGCCCACTTCGCCGCCACCCTGGGCAAGCTGGACAACCTGGCCTTCCGGCAGCGCGAGGGCCTGCTGTCCACCCTGCCCCTGGGCCTCAACGCCGTGGCGGTGTGGCGGACCCTGGACACGTCGTCGCTGGCGCGGCTCTTCCCCTTCTCGCCGCCGGACCTGGACACCAGGAGCGGCACTCTCTACGGCATCGACCTGCGGGCCTGCGCCCCCATCGTCTACGACCCCTTCGACGGCACCCACCTGAATGCCAACACCGCCGTCCTAGCCCGTTCCGGCAGCGGCAAGAGTTTCGCCACCAAGCTGGGGGTGCTGCGCGGCGTCTGCCGTGGCGTGCGCGCCTACGTGATCGACCCGGAGGGCGAGTACGCCGACATGGCCCGCGCCGCCGGCGGGAGGGTGCTGTCCCCTGGAATCGCGGGGCAGGGCATGAACCCCTTCGTCATCGATCGGGGCGACAGCGAGGAACTGCTCCAGCGCATCGGCAGCCTGCGGCGTCTCATCGAGGTGATGGTGGGGGAGCGGCTCAGCGCCGAGCGGCGCTCGTCTTTGGATCACGCCCTGGCGGGCTACTACGCCGAGCATAGGGAGCGCACCGGATTCCGCGACTTCTACGCCTACCTGGAAGCCGAGGGCGGCGACATCGCCCACCTGCTGCGGCCCTTCGCCACCGGTAGCCTGCGCCACCTGCTCTCCGACGAGGGCGACGACCTGCTGACCCACGAGGCCCTGGTCACCGTCTTCGACCTGCACCTGCTGGAACCGGAACTGCGTCCCGCCGCCGCGATGGTCTGCACCGAGACGGTATGGGCCGCCGCCGCCCAAGACCCCCGGCCCCGCCTGCTGGTGGTGGACGAGGTGTGGAGCATCATGCAGCACCCCGAAGGGGCGGCATTCATGGTCAGCATGGCCAAGCGCGCCCGCAAGCACCGGCTGGGGTTGCAGTTCATCACCCAGGACGTGCAGGACCTGCTCTCCGAGGACTCGTCGCGCGCCATCACCGGCCACTCCGGCAGGGCGCTGCTCCAGAACGCCGCCTTCAAGCTGCTGTTGCAGCAGGACGCCGCCGCCATCAGCACCGTGGGCGAAGCCTTCGACCTGCCGGTGGAGCTGCAACGCTGGCTCCTGTCCTGTCCTCGGGGAGACGGGCTGCTGCTGGCAAGGGGCAACCGCTTCCCCATCCGCATCGAGGCCACCCCCGAAGAGACCGAGGTAATCGAGTGGCGGCCGGGGCCGCGTCATTAGTCCGCAAACAAATCCCGTAAAGAGAGGCATCCAGTATGAATATCAACGTGAAGAAAATCATCTTCGGCGACGCCCGGAACCGTCGTCCTCCGGCCCTTTTGGCGGTGACGCCGCCGCGCACCGGCGAGCGGACCCTGCTGGGCGTGGAGAACCTGCTCCAGTCCATCGCCGTCCCCGAACCCTTCTCCCTGGAGCTGGCCGGTGACGCCAGCGGCGTCACCCTGATGGCCCGCTGCCTGGACCGGCAGGTGGTCCAGGGACAGCTGGCCGCCCACTACCCCCAGGCCCGCATCCGCGAGGTACCGCCCGGGGACGACCCGTTGCGGCTGGACCCGGGGGAGCAGGCCTGGGGCCTGACTCTGCGCTCCGGCGGGCCGGAGTTCGTCCCCCTGCGCACCTTCCGGGACGACGACCTGCTGGACGCCGGCTCCGATCCGCTCATTGCCCTCCTGGGCGCGCTCGGCGACCTGCGGCCCGGCGAGCGGCTGGTCTCCCGCCTGCTGCTGCGCTCCCTGGGTCCCGACTGGTCCCAGGCTCACCAGCAGAAGGCCTTCAAGAACCCGGGCCAGCAGCGGCCCGATCCCTCCTACACCTACCAGACCAAGCCCCTGCAGCTGGACGGCGTCACCATGGCCGTGCTGGGCGCGGGGGCGCTGGCCGCCCTGAAGGGCTACCTGTGGGTACAGGACGGCGAGTTCCTCAAGGCGTCGCTCCTGGGCGCGGGCTCCGTCCTGGGCCTGACCGTGGCGGGCTGGGGCTGGTGGCGCTGGAAGCAGGCCCGCAGCCGGGTCTACGACCCCATCCTGATACGGGAGAAGGTCTCCCGCATCGCCTTCGACGCCGAGTTGCAGGTGGTGGCAGTCCTGCCGGAACGGGGCCGCATCCAGCGGGCCGAGGAACTGCTGGAAGGGGTGGCCGCCGCCTACCGCCATTTCGATCATCCCGCCGGGGCCAGGTTCAAGGTCGGCGACGTACAACCCCTGGTTCCCACGGACAACCTGCACCCCGCCGGGCCGGGTCTGTTCGGCAAGCGCAGCATCCTGGGGGTGCGAGAGGCGGCCACGCTGTGGCACCCGCCCGGCGAGCGTGACGAGACTCCGTTGGTGGAACGCTCCGGCTCCAGGTCCCTGCTGCCCCCGGTCCGGGGCACTGCCGAGGGCGCGCTGGTGGGCGACACCACCGGCGGGCAGACCCGGGAGATTCGCTTCCCCGAGGACCTGCTGCGCCGTCACCATCTCTACGTGGCCCGCACCCGCATGGGCAAGTCCACCCTGATGCACCACATCGTCGTCCACAAGCTCAGGGAGAAGGCGGCGGGCCGGGACGGCGACGCCATCATCGTCGTCGACCCCCATGCCGACCTGGTGGCCGGGCTGCTGGAGCACGTCCCCGGGTCCATCGTCGACAAAGTGAGGCTCATCGACCTGGCCGACGAACAGGGCGCGCCGGGCATCAACCTGCTGGACACCCGCATCTTCGCCGATAGGGACCGCACCGCCGACTCGGTGGTGCGGGTGGCGCGGGGCCTGTGGGAACAGTGGGGTCCACGGATGCAGTCCATCCTGGAGCACACCGTCAAGACCCTGCACGAGGCCAACGCCCACCCTTCCACCGACGCCGGCGACCAGCACACCATCCTGGACGGGCTGAAGCTCCTCTCCGACGGCAAGTTCCGGGGCGAGGTGCTGGCGAAGGTCTCCGACCCCTACATCATGGAGTGGTGGGAGCGGGACTTCGGCGGCTGGCACCGCCAGTACCGGGCCGAGGCATTGGCCCCGGTGCAGACCCGCCTGGCCTACTACGCCTCCTCCAAGCGCGCCCGCTCCATTCTGGGCCAGTCCCGCTCCACCATCGACCTGCGGGAGACCATCCTGGAGGGCGGCGTGCTGCTGGTGTCCACCGCCCAGGGGACGGCGGGCAGGGACGTGGCCGCCCTGGTGGGAGCGTCCCTGCTCAACCTGGTGGACTCGGTGATCCGGGAGCAGGAGAGCCTGCCCCTGCACCGGCGGCGGGGCGCCCTGGTGGTCGTGGACGAGATGCAGTCCATGCCCGGCGTCGATTACGAGTCCATGCTCAGCGAGCTGGGCAAGTACGGCGCCAGTTTCATCCTGGCGACGCAGAGCCTGGCCAAGCTGGACGACCTCTCCCGCACCATGCAGGACACCATCCTGGCCAACCTGGGCTGCCTGGCGGTGTTCCAGGTGGCCGGTAACGACGCCCGCCGGCTGGTGTGGGAGCTGGGCAAGGACCGGGTGACCGAGGACGACATCACGTCATTGCCGGTCCATCAGTGCTACGTGCGGGCCACCGTGGGGACGGAGCGTCTGCCCGCCTACTCGATGATGGTCCGCAAGCCGGAGCCGGGCGACCCCGAGGTGGCCGAGGCCGTTCGCAACGCCTCCCGTGGCTACACCACCAGCGCCGGCCAGATCGCGGCCGGCAACGCCGAGGGGGAGCAGAGGGTGAGCGAGTACCGCAGGCTCCTGGCGGAGCGGCAGAACGCCAATGGTTCCCCACCGGCGCAGCCTCCGGCCACGGACCAGACCGGCGGGCAGCACCGGACGCGAACCCGCAACCCCAACCCGCCGGGGAGTGGTTCCGGAGGTGACGCCTGATGAGCAACGGAGAGATTCACCTGGAGACCCTGCGGCGGCTGGCGGACATGCCCTTCCTGGACCGGCTGGAGCTGGCCGCCGTCTCCGGCGTACCCGACCGCTCGGTCTACAACGCCGTCGCCGCCCTGGAGCGCGAGGGCCTCGTCGCGTCCCTCCCCCACGCCACCGCCCTGCTGCGGCAGACGCGCCGCTACTTCCCCACCGGCCCCGGGTTGCGCCGCCTGGCCGAGGTCGAGGGCATTACCCTGGAACAGATTTTGCGCCGCCACCCGGTATCCGCCCGGTGGCGGCGCATCCTTTTGGAGCGGCTGGACGCCGTGGCCGTGATCTACCGACTCACGTCTTCCATTGCCGCCCTGGAGGGAATCGCTTCGTTCCGGTGGTACCGGGGCCTGCCCCTGGACGCCGGTATCGTGCTCAATGACGGCCGCACCATAGGCTTGATCAGGCAGGGACTCACCGCCGACCGCACCGGCTTCGCCAAGCGCATCTGGCGGCTCAGGGAGGGGCCGCCGCCCGGCGGTGTGCTACTGCTGTTGCCCGACGAGACCAGGTTGCGGCACGCCCGCCGCCTGGCGGCCGTTGTGCCCTTTCCGGTTCTGCTGGCCCTGGAGCGGGACGCGGCCTGGAGCAGCCCCGACAGTCCAATCTGGCGGCTTCCCTCAATCAACGCCGACTTGGACCTGAAGGCGGCCTTGGGCCACGTGGAAGGGGGTGGCGGGCTGCCAGCGGAGCAGCCGACGTTACGGGTGATTCTTCCCCGCGACATCGGTACGGACTTTACCGATAAGAACGCCCCGGAATGGCTGTTGCCCGCCCTGCTGAGACCCGCCGGGAAACTGGCGTTGGACCTGGTTTCCGACTGGCCCTGGATTGCCCCGCGGCACCTCCGGTTGTTGATGGGCGTCTCCCAGGGGCGGCTGTCCCAGGTCCTGTTGCCCGTAGCTGACGCCGGGCTGGTTGAGCGGGTCTCCTGCAAAGGCCAAAGGTTGGTTTTGACTGACCGGGGGCTGGCGTTGCTGGCCCGCCGGGACCGGGCCTCCGTAGGCGTGGCCAGGAAACGTTGGAGCGCCGCACTCAACGATCTCCGGAAACCGTTGGACTGGCGCAACGTCTCGGGCAGGCGCAGCCGCCAGCTCCTACGGAACATCGAGCACACCGCCGCCGTCCACGGTTTCATGGCCGCCCTGGCCGAGCAGGCCCGCTCCTTGGGCTGGGGGATCCTCCAACTGGACCCTCCCCATAGGGCATCAAGGCACTTCCGGCACGGCGACCGGCTGCGGGCGATTCACCCCGACGCCTTCGGCGTGTTGCGGCGGGGCGGCGCCGCCTGGAGCTTCTTCCTGGAATGGGAGCGCCGGGCGGTGCGGCCGACCACGATGGCGGCGCGCCTGGCTCCCTACCTGCGCTACTATTCAACCCACCGGCCCACCGACGACCATGGTTCGCAGCCCGTTGTCCTGCTGGTATTCGACGACGACCTGGCCGCGAGCCACTTTCAGCGGTTGGCACGGGAGGAGATGGAGCGGACCAGAGTTGACGTTCCGCTGCTGGTGTCCAGCAGGGCGTCGCTTGAGAGGCTGGGGCCGTTGGGAAAGGTCTGGACCACTTCCGCAGGGCAGGAAGCAAAAACTCCCTGATGCGAGGCGGGACCGGGAAACTGGACAGGCAGCTGGGCGGGAGTCCCGCTCCTAAACCGGGGGCAGAGGTTGCTGCCCAGGAGGAGGAGCGTCCCGTGCAACCCCTCCTCCCGGCATATCCACTTCAGGCCACATCAAAATCCCCCTGAGCCCCAGCCTTTCGGCCAGGGTCAGGAGGATGAATAGGTTGGTGGAGTCGGGGACGGTCCCTTTCCTCCACTGCCTCAGCCGGTGGGGGTTGACGCCGAGGCGGCGGGCCAGGGCATTCCAGGTCAGCCCGGTCTCTTCCCTGAACCGCTCCAGCCTTTGGGGGAAGTCCTCGGGAAATTCGTAGTACACCGGCTGGTGTATTCGCCGCTGGCGACCCAATGCCCTACTCCCCGGTTCCGAGAGTATTCACCACGTTGGGGAACAGGGCCTCCATTCCGCCAGGCACCCGCTGGGCAAGCTGCATGAGGTTCGGCATCATCGAGTCCCCGGGCAGTGCGCCCCTCCGCAAGCTCTTCACCCGCTCGTGGTCCACCCTGAGGCACCCCGCCAACTCCCCCCAGGACAGGCCGGACACCTCACGGAATTTCTCCAACCGCTCCGGGAAGTCCTCCGGCAGGTCCACCCCGTTGTTCCGTCGCTTCGATACTGATGCTTCCATGACCACGTTTCCTCCTTGGTATTTGAGATTTGGTTTAGAGATCTTCCAGTCGCCCCTGGACGCCGCCGCTCTTCCCAAGCGGGGACAGGTCGTCGGGCAGCAGCAGGTACAAGCCGCCCGGTACCCTGGCCCCCAGGCGGAAGATGCCGAACAAGGCGTCCCCGCAGGGCGCGGTGTCGTGCCGCCAGCGCTGCAACTGCCGTGGGTCCACCCCGAGGCAGGCCGCCATGCCGTCCCAGGAGAGGCCGCTGGCCGCCTTCAGCCGGTCCAGCCGCGCCGGGAAGTCCTCGGGCAAAAGCGAAGCGCCGAAGAACAGCTGGGGCGGCACGGGTCTTCTATTCCCCATCGCATTCTTCCATGATGAACAGATCGTCGAAACCGACGCCCAGCGCATCCTGCAAACGCCGCCGCGTGGCAGCGGAGGGATAGCGTTTCCCGTTGAGGAGCTGGGACAGGTAGCCGGTGGCCAGCCCGGTCAGGTCGGCCAGTTCGTTCTTGGTCATGTTCAGCCGGTGGAGCAGGTCCCAGAACGCCACGGCGTTCAACCGCGCCCTCACCAGGGGTCTCTTACCCGACATACTCGCCGTCCTTGTGCGGGCCGTCCCCCTGGCCGGGAACATCAGCGCCGTCCGATTCCTCACCCTGCCTCTCCGCCGCAGCCTCCGCCGCGGCGTCCAGGTGGGCGCGGGCGATCATGCGGGCCAGGATGCGCAAGCCCCGCAGCCTTATCTCGTTCTGTTCCGGGGTGAGCCGTTGCTTCTTGCTCAAAAGATGGACCTTCCGAAAACCCGGCGTTTGCCGCCGGTGGCGCTTCGCCGCGCCTGGTTGTATACTCTGCCAGTAGGACAGTTGTTCTGACGAAGGAAGTGTAGCAATCAGCAGTCGTGCTCATCAATGGAAAAGGCGTCTATACAGCAAGCAGTAACCAAAGTGCTTGCTCATTTGTAGCCATAATGTAGCAACAAAGAAGCTATAATGGAGCAGGAATGTTACCGGCAGGGGCGCGGAGCGATAAGGCAGCTTTCGCGGGGATGGGGGTGAGTCATGGAAGAGCTTGACGAACAACAGCAACGGGGTGAGAACCTGGGGCCGTTGCTGCGGCGTCTCAGGGGCGGCCTCAGCCTGCGGGACGTGAACCGGCTTACCGGGGTGTCCAGTTCCTATCTCTCCAAGATCGAAAGGGGAGAGCGCCCGCCCGGCGCCAACCTGCTGCGCAAACTGGCCTTCGCCTACAACGTGGACGCCGAGGATTTGATCCGGCAGGCCGGGCACCTGGGCCAGTCGGGCCTCCACTCCGACGAGGCCCTGGAGGTGGAACGGGCCTACCAGTACGTGCTGTCCGACCCCGCCTTCCGGGTGGGCACCCGGCCCGACGGTCCCCTGTCTCTCAACGCCAAGCGGTTCATCGTGGAGATGTACGAGCGTTTCACCAACAAAACGCTGCTGGAGTGATGACTGTGACCCTGGACGACTTCTGCCACAAGTTGCTGGACGACGAACTGTTCCGGGAGAGACTGGAGCCCGAGCGGCTGGCCGCCGCTTTCACAGAATTCTTTCACCTTTCCGCTCGCCCCACCGTCGTGGAACTGGCCGTCCTGCTACGGGACGCCGGTTTCGGCACCGTGTCGGGCAGACCCCTGGACGGGTTGAAGGGGGTCCACTTCGGGGCCCCCAGGGGCCAGTACGACATCTACTACCGGGAGGACCTGTGGGAAGGGGCCAAGGCCCACACCGTGCTCCATGAGGCTTACGAGATCATTCACGAGACCCTGTTCGCCCTGTACTCCGATGACCCGCCGGAGCGCCGCGTGTGCCGGGAGGCCGACCGTTTCGCGGCGGCGGTGTTGATGCCGCGAGACACGTTCACCGCCTACGCCCTGGTCAGTGGGCTGGACGTGGTGGTCCTCCAGGGGGTGTTCCAGTGCTCCTACGCCTCGGTTGCGATGCGTCTGGCCGAGGTGATGCGCCGGCAGCCCCTGGTTGCGCTGCTGTACGAGTGCAAAGATAAGGGAGACCCGTCGGGCTGGCCCGACCCGGTCAATCCGGAGTCATTCAGGGCCGCGGTGGTGAAACGGACGGCGGGTTTTGGTCCACCGGGTTCCCCCCTGTTCTGCGGTTGGCGGAGCGGCGTTCCCCGTCCCGGCAAGGACTTGCCCTCCGGCTCCCTGGCCGAGCAGGCGGTCCGGAGCGGAAGGCCGGAGTACGCCGAGGAGGACGGTATCGCCATAGCCGCCAAGCCCGTATTGTGGAAGGGGCGGGTGGCCAAGGTGGGGGTCGTCGCCGTGCCCTACGGCGACCGGGCAGTGCTGGCCCCGCAGCTCGGCAGAGCTGATTGGCATTGTCGGAACCCTCACGCCCGCAGGCGCCTGGCGACGGCGGCTTCTTGACAGAGAAGGCCGGAAGTCCGATGATGGATAGTAAGACAACCTAATACACACTCAAGCAAAAAGAGAGACGATGCCCCCACGCAGGATTTCCAGGACCATCACGTTCTCCCTGCCGCCCGAAATGGCGGAGCAGGTTCAGGCCGTGATGCGCGAGGAGGGCCGCAACATGAGCGAGCTGGTGCGGGAGGCTCTCCGCCTGTACATGGAAGAAAGGGAGTTGCGCCGGCGGGAACGACTGGAACGGCTGCGCTCCCGCCATACAACCCAGGAAGTGACCGAAGGAGGAGCTAATGAATGAACGATATGACCTGACCCCGGCTGCCCTGTACGCCCGGGTTTCCAGCGACCGCCAGGACGTGGACCTCTCCGTCGCCGCCCAGCTTCGGGCGCTCCGGGACTACGCCGAAAAGAACGGCTATGTAGTCGCCCGCGAGTACATCGACGAGGCCGAGAGCGGCCGCATCGCAGACCGGCCCCAGTTCCGCCGGATGCTGGACGAGGCCAGTCTGTCCGACTCCCCTTTCCAGGAAATCCTTGTCTGGAAATTCTCGCGCTTCACCCGCAAGCGGGAGCACGCCGTGGCCTTCAAGTCCATGCTCCGCAAGCGGGGCATCAGGGTAACCTCCATCACCGAGCACGCCGACGACTCCCCCACCGGCAAGCTGATGGAGGCCATCATCGAGAGCCTGGACGAATTTTACTCGGAAAATCTTGCCCAGGAGGTTTTGCGGGGAATGCGGGAGGCCGCCTCCCGTGGCTTCTGGATTTCCACCTATTCCCCCTACGGCTACCGGAAGGTGCCGGTTCAGGACGGAGCCAAGAAGCGCCCCAAGCTGGAGCTTGATCCGCCCGCCGACGGCGTGGTGCGCCGCATCTTCCAGATGGCCCTTCTCGGGACCAGCACCCTGGACATCACCAAGACCCTGAACAGGGAGGGCATCGCCAGCCCCCAGGGGAGCCGCTGGACCAAGACCACCATCCACCGGATTCTCACCAACGAGACCTACACCGGAACGTTGATATGGGGCAGCCGCGCCAAGGATAACGTGCCGCCGGTGCGGGTGGACAACGCTTTCCCCGCCATCGTCTCACGAGACGAATTCGAGCGGGTGTCCGCCATCCTTGGCTCCAAAGCCCCGGCCAAGATACATCCCCGCCGCGCCGCCAGCCCCTACCTGCTCAGCGGAATAGTCAGGTGCGAGACCTGTGACAAGGCCCTCACCGCCCACGAGGCCAAGAGCGGCCAGTTCACCTACTACGTCTGCCACTCCCTCCTGAAGCGGGGGCAGGGTGCCTGCGACACTCCCAGGCTCAACTCCAAGCGGTTCGAGCGGATGATCATCGACTCGATACGGGAGAACATCCTCACCGAGAGCAACATCCGGGAACTGGTCAAGCTGGTCAACGAAGAACTGGACAGCGTGATCAAGGAGCAGCGGGAGAAGGCGGAGGCCGTTGATGAGGAGCTGAACGAGATACGCCGGCGGTTGGACCGGCTTTGGCAGGCGGTGGAGACCACCGACCTGGAGATCAATGACATCCTGCCCCGCATCCGGGAGCATAAGGAACGGCAGGAGAGGCTGGAGATTGCCGCCGATGAAGCAAGGGCCATCCTGGCCGTGCGGATGCAGGGATTGGGCGACGAGGAGACTATCGCCGCCTACGTGAAGGAGATGAGCAACTTCCTGATGGAGAGCGAGTTGACCGAGACCAGGGCCTTCATCCGGTCATTCGTCAAGGAGATCGGCGTGGTCCCCGGCAAAGCCACCATCCGCTACACCATTCCCACACCGAAGGACAGCCCGATAAAAGGCAGGGACGCTCAGGAAATCGCCCTGAGCGCCCCGGTTCTGTCTACAGTAACGCATGGTGGGCCTGGATGGACTCGAACCAACGACCTCGGTCTTATCAGGACCGCGCTCTAACCACCTGAGCTACAGGCCCAAGCATGACGCGGTTGATTATATCAATGCTCCGGCGGTGTAGCAAGGGCATTTCCCTTGCGCATAGGGAAAAGTCATAGCTTAGAGGAAGGCTTCTGCCTAGGCCGTTGCGGTTCAAGAAGATAGGAAAAACCGTTGCCAGGTGATAATGCTCTCGGGCATCCAGGTTTGGCGAAAATCTGCTGACAGTGCCTGGCGGGTCCAACGCGTCGGGCGTGTCAGTTCCATTTGTCCGGGCACCAGGATTGCAGGTATACGGTGGCGACCACAGGCTACGAAGCTCCCACGAAAGGGAGGAGATTCCCCTTGTCCGACGTTACGAGCCCCTGGGTCGGCTAGGGTCTTCCATAGGCGTCTGGGGCGGTCTATAAGCGGTCTATAAGGTGTGCGTTGGCTGGCTAGCCGGTAACTGCGGCGTCCACGTCAACCATGCCCTCCCGGTTTTTGAGCTGGGATGTGGGCAGCAGCCGGTCGGATGTGGCCGAACTTCCCTAGCCGGGGACTGCATTATGGAAAGGCGGCTTCCGGAGCAGCGAGAGCCAAGGAGTCCGCTTGCTTGGAGCCCTTACACCCCGGATAAGAGACACGTCGGAGATGCCGGATACCTTCAAACCTAAACTAAAGCCAAGGTGAAATGTACATATTGCTAGACCACACTGTCGGTGGCGACCCAGTTGGGGCTGAAGGTGATATGAGGAGCCGTGGAGTCCTTTCGGTCGTATTCAAGATCCCGAAATGCACATCCCACCTTGGTATTGGTTTAGACGGTACGTAGCAGGACTGCGTGGATTTCCGTGAAAATTCCTCCCCAAGTTTCCAGGCCAATGGGCCGAGCGTAGAACAGCACAACGGCCGACAGTATCTTCCTTCTTCCCGGACAACCTCGGAGGCCGGTCTTTCTCCAGCCACCAACCAAGTGTGTAGGTCCCTTCTGCGGCGTCCTTGGCCAACAGGGCTAGATGAACACATCCGCCCGTGGGGAGTGCAAGTCAGACTATTGCAGGGAGTAAGGAGCCCTCAATACGGGTTACCAAGCCGTTCATTCGGCGAATTCCCTGAAACAGGCTTGGGTTGGCAAATACCCCGGCTTGCATTCTCCCGGCCCGAAATGACATTCTTAGTGAGAAACTGACCACTGCGGGAGTCATTAAGGTGAATATTCATCTGAGCCGGGAGATTAAGGCCTATTGCCCGGATTTCGTCCCAGTACGTCAGCTTCTACGCGATCTCGGAGCAGTCTTAATTGGAGTAAAGGAACAGGTGGACTTCTTCTACCACCTACCGACCTTGGGAGCCGAAGAGGAACCCCGGCGACTCAAGTTGCGTGTCGAGAATGGGGAAAGGCGCATCATTTACTACTATGACCGACAGGAGACGGGCACCCGAACAAGTCACTTCCAAATCTGGGAAGTAAACGACCTTCAAGTCAAAGAGATGTTGGATACCGCCCTCGGGATTCGGGCCATTGTTCGCAAGCAACGTGAACACTGGCGTAAGGAGAATATCGTCTTCAACCTGGATATGGTGGAAGACATCGGGCAAATCTTTGAGATCGAAGTACTAGCTGAAGACGGCCGGGATATCGAAGATCAATTGGCGGAACTCCGCATTCGTTTGGAACCCCTTCTGGGTCCTTACATCGCCGGTTCCAACGAAGACCTCGTAACTCCAGCGGCATAGCCATCCGCTCCTAATTCCTGTGTCCGGGCGCTCATGACGGTCTCCATGTCCAGGGCACCGCAAGCTACTCCACCCGCTCGAAGTAAATCCGGGTCACAATTTCCTCCAGTTCACGCTCGATGTAATCTTCGTCCATACGAATCTCCATGGTCCAGTGAAGGTTTTCGTTGGATGCGTGATAAAAGACCAGGACAAAGGTGTTGTATACCCCGCTGTCGTCATCCGGAGTGACGTTGGTAGTGTCTATGTCGACCTCCAAGTCTGGGTCGAGCCCGGGAAGAAATTGCTCCAGCCGGGCCTTGGCCCGGGCGTACCAATCGTAGGGTCTCATTGTGGCCTCCTCAGGAATCCGACCCGGACGTTTCCTCGTGCCGAGTACCCCTCTATTGTAGCGCGCTCGCCGGTGTGGGTGGTGTTGGCGTGGAGCAGCCAGGGGTCGATAACTGAGTAGTGCAGTTAAGTCCGTTCTTTCTTGCCTTGACCCAGCCTTTGGTCTATTATCGAAGCCAGTAGGTGGCCCGGGAGAAAGCGTGGATCAGCCTCTTTTGCAACAGCTACAGGCCGTCGTCGGCGAGGGTAACGTGGTGTTCCACCCCGAGGACTTGTTGGTCTACGAGTACGACGGGTCGGTCGACCGTTCCATGCCCCGAGCAGTGGTCTTGCCCGCATCCGGCGCGGAGGTGGCGCAGGTCATGGCCCTGGCCTACGCCGAGGGCATTCCCGTGGTAGGCCGGGGTTCGGGAACCGGCCTCAGCGGAGGGGCCATCACGCCGCCCGAGGGCATCCAGATTTCCATGACCCGGATGAATCGCATTCTGGAAGTCGACACCGAAAACCGGATCGCCACGGTGGAGCCGGGCGTCATAAATCTGGATCTGGATACCCATGTCCGAAAGCTGGGTATGCGCTACGCTCCCGACCCTTCCAGTCAGCGGGCTTGCAGCCTCGGGGGCAACATTGCCGAGAACGCGGGCGGGCCCCACTGCCTGGCTTATGGCACCACCACCAACCACGTGCTGGGTATGGAGGTGGTTTTGGAAGACGGTTCAATGGTCCAATTGGGCAGCATGGTCAGGGAAGTGCCGGGGTACGACCTGCGGGGAGTCTTCGTCGGTTCCGAAGGGACCTTCGGGCTTGCCACCAAGATTATGGTACGGCTGCTGCCGGTGCCGGAAACGGTCAGGACCTTTCTGGGCGTCTTCCCGGATATTGATTCGGCCTGCACCGCGGTATCGGCGGTCATTGGGCACGGCATTCTGCCAGCGGCCCTGGAGATGATCGACGCCCAGACCATTCGCGCCGTTCAGAGTGTCATGGACGCCGGATACCCGGAGGACGCGGGCGCGGTGCTTCTGATCGAACTGGAAGGGCTCAGGGGCGAGGTGGAAGAACTGAGCCGCGAGGTGGAGAGCGCCCTGTGGGATACGGGAGCTACGGACGTAAGGGTGGCGGAAGACGAGCAGGAGCGAGAAAAGCTATGGGTAGGACGTAAGACCGCCTTCGGAGCTTTTGGAGCCATCGCCCCCAACTACTTCCTGGTCGATGGAGTGGTGCCCCGTACCCGGCTGACCCAGGTGCTGCGAAAGGTCAGCGAAGTCAGTGAGAAGTACGGCATCATCATCGCCAACGTGTTCCATGCCGGGGACGGAAACCTGCATCCCTGTATGCTCTTTGATGAACGGGAGCCCGGCGTTTCGGAAAGGGCAATGGCCGGGGCTGCCGAGTTGATGGAGTATTGCGTGGCGATGGGGGGAACTCTAAGCGGCGAGCATGGTATCGGTCTGGAAAAGAAACACTTCATGCCTCTGGTGTACAGTGATGAGGACATGGCGGCGATGCAGCAGGTGCGCGACGCCTTCGCACCGGCCAACCGCATCAACCCCGGTAAGATTTTCCCCGATGGGGAGGCCCACCAACCGGCGGCCCACCGTCCCGCGCCGGGCATGTACATCTGAGGACTAACTTCTTGTCGCCTTCCCTTGAGCAACAGCTGGCCGACCTGCTGGGCAGGGATGCCGCAGTAGACGGTCAACGACTGCCACAGTACTCTGTTGATGGCGCAACGCCCCGGGTGGCGGTCCAGCCAGCCAGCCGGGATGAGGTGGCCGAAGTGTTGCGCTGGGCGTCGTCGAAGGGGCTGGCCGTAATTCCCTGTGGTGGTGGCACCCAGTTGTCCCTGGGAAATCCGCCCCGCCGGGTAGATTTACTGCTGGATCTGACCCGGCTGGACCAAGTGCTGGACTTCCAGCCTGCCGACCTTACGGTGACGGTAGAGTCCGGCGTTACCCTGGCCCAACTACAACAGCTGCTGGCTGCCGAGGCCAAGATAGTGCCCCTGGAAGCCCCGTTGTCGCACCGGGCGACCGTGGGGGGCGTCTTGGCGGCCAACACCTGCGGGCCGCTGCGGTCCAGTTACGGGTTGCCCCGCGACTGGCTCATCGGCATCGGCGTAATCAGCAGCCAGGGGGTGGAGACCAAGGCCGGGGGTCGCGTGGTCAAGAATGTCACCGGCTACGACCTGAACAAGCTGTACACCGGCTCCCTGGGTACCTTGGGCGTGATTGTTGAGGCGTCCTTCAAGTTGGCTCCCCGTCCTACCGCCTGGGGATGCTTGGCTGCGGAATACTCAGGGGTGGGCAAGGCCCTGGCCGGAGCCAACGCCCTTAGAGGACAGGTACACGCTCCGCAGGCCATCCAGGTGATCAATGGCCCGATTGCCCGGATACTGGGCAACGCCCAAACTGGGGTAGGGGAGGCTGCCGAGCCCTCTGGCCCCGGCGCCGGGGCCCAGGTTTTGGCATTCTATTTTGGACGGTCACTCGGAGTACGAAGGAGCATGGAAGGCGGCAGGCAACAACTGGAGGACACATCCGCCCGGCGAATACAACAATTGGGTGAGGATGAGACTCTCGCTCTGGTCCGCAGCCTCACTGACCTGGGTTGGTCTCCTGACACCGCTCCCGACCTGGTTCTGAAAGTCAACCTGCCGCCCTCGGCGATGGCGCAGGCGTCTACGGCCTTCTGGGGGGACGATTCGCTGGGGGTGGCTCCGGGTATTGTGGCCGATGTCGGGTGGGGGGAGATGCGTTTGCTGTGGAAGTTGCGTGGGGGCGATGATTTCCCGGTGTCGGGAGTGGCAGCCGGCCTTGCAGCTGAAACTGCGGTGGATGCCGTCCGTCGTGCCAGGGAATTGGCCGGCTGGTTGGGAGGTTCCGCCGTAGTGGAGCAGTGTCCTCTGCCAGTCAAGCAACAGTTGGACGTATGGGGCGATTCCTTCCAGGGAATGGAGATTATGCGCCGCATCAAGAACAAATTCGACCCATCGGGAACCCTCAACCCGGGGCGTTTCGTTGGGAGGTTGTAATGCCCGACCCCTCTGCCCCCATCAGGTTCAACCAGGAGCCTGGCTTTGGGGATGTGGACGCTCCGGCGGCGGCGGACCTTTACCGCTGTGTCCATTGCGGCCTTTGCCTCAGTGCCTGTCCCACCTACTCGGTGCTGGGCATCGAGATGGAGTCGCCCCGGGGACGCATCGCCCTGATGAAGGCGGTCAACGAAGGAAGGCTGGGTATCAGCGAGCGGGTGGTATCCCACTGGGAGATGTGCCTCCAGTGCCGGGCCTGCGAGGCAGTATGCCCGTCTGGAGTCCCCTACGGGCGTATAATGGAGTACACCCGCGCCCAGGTTTTGTCGCAAGACAAGCAGGGTCAGAGCCTGAAGCGCCTCAGCCGCATGTTCTTGCGGTCTGCGCTGCCTCACCCCGGGCGGTTACGCCTCGGCGGTCGCCTCCTCCGGGCCTACCAGCGGTCCGGCATTCAATCGCTGCTCCGTAAGTCCGGCCTGTTGCGCATCTTCCCGGCACACCTTGCTGAGATGGAGTCCCAGCTGCCGGTTATGGACCGCAAGTTCTTCGGTCCCAGTGCCAGAAGGTTCCCGGCACAGGCGAGGAAGGATGGGAGAGAAAGCCCGGCGTACACCGTCGGCCTGCTGTCCGGCTGCGTTATGCCGTTGATGCAGGGCAGTACCATGTATGCGACGGTGCGAGTCCTCACCCGTAACGGCTGCAACGTGGTGGTGCCGCTGGGTCAAGGCTGTTGCGGAGGGCTGAACCTGCACAGTGGCGACCTGGAGAACAGCCGCCAGATGGCCCGTCGGAACATTGATGTTTTCCTCACTGCTGGCGTCGACCGGATCGTGACCTCCTCTGCCGGATGCGGTTCTACCATGAAGGAGTATGACGAGCTGTTGCAACACGATCCCGAATACGCTGATAAGGCCCGGCGGTTTGGTGAGTTGACCCAGGACATTACGGAGTTCCTGGCCTCGATACCCCTGGACCCGCCCCGGGCCCGGCTGGAGCGGAGGGTGACCTACCAGGACCCGTGCCACCTGGCCCATGCCCAGCGGATCACGGCGGCCCCACGGACCCTGCTTCGGGCCATTCCCGGGGTGGAACTGGTGGAAATGGAGCAGTCGGCCATGTGTTGCGGCTCCGCGGGATATTACTCCATGGTGCAGCCGGATCTGTCCGGGAAGATACTCGATAAGAAGCTTCGCAGCATCTGGGCTACAGGTGCCGAAGAGGTTGTAACCGCCAACCCCGGCTGCATGGCGCAACTGGATACCGGATTGCAACAAATGGCAGATGCGACGGGGCCATCCCGAGTCCGCCACGTTGTGGACATCCTGGATGAGGCCTATGGGTTGGAGGGGTAGGGCAAGGGCTCAGGCAGTACCGGTAGCCAGCAGCGCTTGACGGAAGAAGTCAAGCACCACATGGCCTTCTTGGCAGGACGACTGCAAAGTCCTTCCACCCAGTGGAATCTGCCCCAACCCCTCTTTCCCGCGAAAGCGGGAATCCACAGTTCCAGCCTTGGAGTCCTGCCATCTCCGAGGACGACGGCGCGAATCGAACAACTTTGCAATCGTCCTGGCCTTCTTGGTAGTACCGCTTGACTTCCCCAAAGGTAAGATTGGATCCGATGGAATGGGCAGTATCATGGCGGTTAGTTATCAGGTTGTTGTAGAAGGTTTCGGCTCTCTGCCTACCTTGGTTAGCGGTAATTTCATTCCTGAAAGCTGCCTTCCGGCCAGCCCCAAACCGTTCCAGCATATCTCCCATTTGGCTAGATTGTATTCGGCTGACACTACCTATGCATGACTTGGCAAGTTCCCGCAGAGCCTCATCCTCTATAGAATTGCACTTTTCTTGCACTATGACGTTAACCATTTGTTCAAATTCTGCGTAAATCACCACAAGCAAGGAATAGGTAAGCAGGCTTTCGATCTCGGTATTGAAAGACGCGGTGGAATGCAAGTGGTTTTCGCAATCTACCAAGGCCCTGTCGATACGGGGCAGTTTCATCATGGAACTCCTAGCTGAACAGGACCGACTTGGCCACCGCGAAACGCTGTTGCACGGTATCTACGTCCGTAGTTCCGTACCTAAACCAAAGCCAAGGTGAAATGCGCAGAGTCATGGGGTAAATTTGTGGGGAGAACTGGGTTAGCTGGTCTTGGGAGTTGAGTGAGGTTGGTGATGGGCGTGAGAGAGATGGACCAGTTTCTGGAACAATGGCAGATGGATGCCAAGGCCTTGCGCCGCCGGATGATTCTGGCGCCAACGCCCAGGGAACGGGAGCGCTGGTACGCCATCTTGCTGCTGGCACAGGGCTGCACGGCAGCAGCGACGGCAGAGGCGCTGGAACGGGACCCACACACCATCGGACGATGGGCGTCGGCCTTCGGCGAGGGAGGGCCTGCAGCCTTGATGTTCGAGCAGACCGGGGGTTCCCCCCCGCCCTTGGCGAGACGCAACAGGCGGATTTGAGGGCAGCGGTGCAGGAGTTGCCGGAGCAGGTGGGCGTCGAACTGGCCAACTGGTATTGGAAGGGAGTTCGGCAGTTTGTCTCGGAACGGTTCGGCATCGAGTTGAGCCGCAGCAGTTGTTTGAACTATCTGCACCGGCTGGGATTCGTCCTGAGGCATCCCAAGAAGCGCCTGCTCAAGGCGGATGAGGCCAAGCGGGAGGCTTTCGTGGCGGAGTACGCCGCCCTGTCGGAGGAGGCCCAACGGTCCGGGACCAAGATATTCTTCGCCGACGAGGCCCACTTCCGTGCGGACGCCGAACTGCGGGGCAAGTGGGTCCTGCGGGGAGGGCAGGCTTTGGTGGACTCCAGCAGCCCGCGCTATGGCGAGAAGGCCAGCTACTACTCGGCAGTGTGTCTGGAGACCGGGGAGGTGGAGTGGATGGAGCTGGAGGGAAACAGCAACTCCGGAACCTCGGCTGCCTTCTTGGACCGGTTGCGGCAGAGGCACTCCGGGCCGCTAGGCGTGATCTGGGACAACGCCCCGGCACACCGCGGGGAGGCGGTGCGGGAATACCTGCGGACGCCGGGCTTGGCCCTGAGGCTGATAAACCTGCCGGGTTACAGTCCGGACTTCAACGCCGATGAGGCGGTCTGGGGCTGGGCGAGAGAGGAAGCCACCGGAAACCTGTGCCTGGGAACCAAGTCCCGGGTGCAAGAAAGGGTCGGGAACTTCCTCGCCGCGCTGGCCAACCGGAAAGAAGAGGTCAGACGCCGCTGCCGTACAGTCCTGCAATCAAGGGCCGAAAGGCTACTGCAAGACTCCCAGACCCATCGCCAACCTCAGCCAAATGCACATCCCACCTTGGCTTTGGTTTAGTATTGCCGATGAAGTCATCATCCTCGAGAAGTTGCTTGTACCGTTGCTGGATGTCGCATGGAACCGCGTCAAGGTGTTCTGAGAAAGCAACCATGACTGCGTCATAGACGGCGGCATTTAGACCCGAGCGGATGTGAAAGGGCTTCTCTCCCAGTGATTTCAGGAGCTGCTTGCAAGTGTCTCGGAAGACCATCCGACTTCGTTCCAGTGCCTCTTCCGGTGCATTCTTGTTCTTCCGCATGAATGTCGATAGGAAGTCCTTCATCGGCTTCTGGTAAGCGGAGAGGTCCCGCATAGCGAGAAAACGGACTAGTAGTTCGATATCCTTCTGTCGACTGTCCGGATCATTCTTCCCGAGAATTTTTCGCCACTCTGGCACTCGGTTAAGCGTTGTAAGAGACTTCGTAAATTTGCCATCGTAGACGCAGTTGCGAATCTCTTGGTTGGTAAGTAGCGTACCCCCCGTGTTCAAACGCTCAAAAATATGGTACATGCTCGTGTCGTCTTCCGGATCAAGTTGTTGCACAACGAAGGACCGAAGCACGGCATTCTTGAGCCGCCTCTGGTCCGCTTCATTAAGGTCTGCGAACGACTTCTCTTTGAAACGACTGTCCGTACTTAGCCCAGTAAGGTGGAACACCCGCCTTTGACCTTGTGCTTCCTCTCCAAAATAGCCCTCAAAGAAGTAAAAGATGCTCTTCAGGCGCTGTTGGCCGTCAATTACAAGAAAGTATTGTGATTCCCTTTCAGTGTAAACGTACACGGGGGGCACTGGCAGCCCAACCAAGAAGGACTCAATCAGTTTGCTTGCCTGCGTTTGTTTCCAAACGAAGTCGCGTTGAAACTCCGGTATGATGATTTCCTTAGTTAGCCACTTTTGGTGCAAAACTTCCAATGTGAAGTCTGCCGGGTAGGTCGAGATTTGATAGTCAGCTGGAGCGCTGACATAGTCCTCATCTTCGGATGTCACTGGCTCCAGTTCCAGGTCAGGTGAGGTGGAACCCATTATTTGGACAGGATCAGGGCGGAGTTACGTGAGAATCCCGGCTCTCCTGCCAGTGATTCGATCCCCTCTCCCGGTGAACCCCTCCTTTCATTAGAATCCCCTACTACAGTCCCCTGCTCCCCATGGAACACCTCGGCCGGGGTCCGGTAGCCCAGAGCCTGCCCCCGGCCACGACCGGGGGGCCTGATGGGGCCTGAGCCCGTTGTAGAACCGGAAGTAGTCTTCCAGCCCCCTCTGGGCCTCCAGGACGCTGGCGTAGGCTTTCAGGTACACCTCCTCGTACTTCACTGTCCGCCACAGCCGCTCCACGAAGATATTGTCTTGGTACCGCCCCTTCCCGTCCATACTGATCTTCACCCCTTGCTCCTGCAGGACCTGGGTGAACTCCAGGCTGGTGAACTGGCTGCCCCCTGCTTTCGCAGGGGCAGGCTCTGGTCGGTGTTGAACACCTCCGGCTGGCCCTGGCCCAGGGCCTCCTCCAGCGCCTCGGCGCAAAAGCCGGCCTCCAGAGTATTGGACAGCCGCCAGGACAACACGTACCGGCTGTGCCAGTCCATGACTGCCACCAAGTAGAGGAAACCGCGGGCCATGGGCAGGTAGGTGATGTCGGCGGCCCATACCCCCGCCTACGCGGGGGCAGGCTCTGGTTGGGCCGGGTGATTCGGACATTCCTCAGCAGGTAGGGATAGACCGGGTGCTCCGGCGACCTGCGGCTGGTGCTGGGCCGCCGGTAGATGGCCCGCAGCCCCATGGCGCGCATCAGCCGCTGCACCCGCTTCCGGCTTGCCGGCTTACCCCGCCGCTCCAGACAGGCCTTCATCCGCCTCGACCCGTAGAAGGGCGTCTCCAGGTACTGCCGGTCGATCTCGCCCATCAGGGACAGGTCCTGTTCCGAGGCAGCCCGGGGACGGTAGTAGACGCTGGAACGGCTCACCCCCAGCAGCGCGCACTGCCGCACCAGGGACAGGAAGGGATGCTCCCGGTCCACCATCTGCCGTCGTTGGGCCGGGCTCATGGACCGGACCTCTCCGCCAAGAAATCCCGCTCCACCTTCAGCTGGCCGATCTCCTGGTACAGGCGGGCTACCAGGGCGGCATCGTTTTTGGACTTCTGCTCCTTGCCGTTGCCGAAGACGCCGGAGGCGCCCTCCACAAGTGCCTTCTTCCAGGCCTGAATCTGGCCCGGGTGGACTTCGTACCTGGCAGCCAGCTGGGCCACCGTTTCCTGACCCTTCAGCGCTTCCAGAGCCACCTTGGCCTTGAAAGCTGGGTTGTGCTTCCTGCGTCCTTGCGACATTTCCTGCTCCTTCCCTGCAGCAACAGCTGCCCTCAGTTTAGGAGCGGGACTCTCACTTGCCTACCTGTCCGAAATTCCGGGTCCATCTCAACAAACTCATAACTTCCACGTCCAATGCGTAGCGTACTACGGCGCTGACCGGGCTTCAGAAGTCCTTCAGGTGGGAGAAGCATCAGGCCGCCTTGACGAACAAGTACAACGAGCGGTCGGTTGGATGTCTGGCCTTGGACGGTTTGAGTCATATCGTGGGTTGGTTCGGCAAGATATTCCCTTAGTGCCGCTGGTAGCGCTTCGGGAATCGCTCGTGAACGCAGTAGTACACAGGGACTACTCAATTACTGGGTCGAAGGTGCTTCTGGAAGTTTTTGATCGGCACGTTGATGTAACCAGCCCTGGAAGTCTCCCCAACCATATGAGGGTTGAGAGTGTACGAGTGGGGGGCATCCACGTTCTAGGAACGAGTCAATGGCCAACTTTATGCTGGTGATGGGCTTTATGGAGCAGCGGGGAAGGGGTTGGCCGGTGATGCGAAGAGCAATGCGCGAGTTTAACGGGACTGAACCGGAGATCATCCAGGGAACTGACGGAGATTCTGTTCGGCTGCGCTTCTATCTTGAACCACCTAACTGAAGTTGGTCGCTCGTAATGACATCCCGTATGTGCTCTGCTTAAGTGCGCTATTGGCGATGCGGTGGCGAGGCAAGACAGATGTTACCTTGCTGCAACTTTGAAAGTCCGGACGTGGAGACCTTGCCTGGGCCCACTAACGGTGATGTCCATCAAAGACATCAAGCGGTCAATAATCCCGGTGCCGAGCAACCAAGGCCATCTAATGCAGGGATCATAGTCCCTCCACATCTCGAAGATGGTACTGTCTACCGTCAAGTCAGGCCCCCCTGAGAAGGCTTGAACCAGTGATTCAGGCCGAATGTGGCACAGCCATTTGTCGATCCGCCTGGTCTCACCTGCTGGTATCCAAATCGACCGCCCACGAGTACCTGAGTTTTCCGTTGCTATTGTGTCTGACGGATGAGGATTTCCCGGAAAGGGGCCTGGGGCTTGGTGACCTCGTCGAGCATCTTGCGGAACTGCGGTCTGTCGGCGATGCGGCCGCTCTCGGCCTCGTCCACGTACTCGCGGACGACCATGTAGTCGTTCTTCGCCGCGTAGTCCCTGAGGGCCCGAAGCTGGGCGGCGACGGACAGGTCCACGTCCTGGCGGTCGCTGGAGACCCTGGCGTAGAGGGCGACGGGGGTGTAGTCGTTTCGATTACTCATCTGTGGTTCCTCCTTGTGCTTCCTGTTGTTCGTTATTGCGGGCCTCGGCCCGTTGACGGCGCTCTCGCCGCAGCCACTCCCTCTCGTCCATGTACAGGCGGATGGCGTCGCGGAGGAACTCGCTCATGGTGCGGCTCTCCTCCTCGACCACCTGTTGAACCTGCTCGGCCATCTCCGGGGGCATTGAAAAGGTGATGACCTTGGACTTTCTGGGCATGGACACACTCTCTTTTCTTGCCTTGTGATGGTATTACGGTATCATACTCTTATCATGAACGAACTGGCCCGGCTCTGTCAAGAAGGAATTGGCCTACGTCAACGTTAATGGCTATTGATGGTCCAGGCTGGTACCCGATGAAAAAGCCCAGTATTACAACGACGAATTGGGACACCACTTCGGCTCGACTTTGTACAAAGTCGGTTATAAGCCGTCAGATACATAGGCTTGGCTATATATCTCCATTTCAATACTTTTTGAATGTCGTCTTCTGACCCGACATTCAAAAAGTTCCGTAGCTACGTGAACCTACCTACGATGCCACACCTGTGGAATGTACCAAAGTCGAGTTCGGGAAGCCGTCGTACCGCAGGCTCTGGTACGACGGTCGATCGGTGTACATTTACGAGGGAGTCGGCGTGGTAGCCAGCGTCCAGTCTGACATCGGTCGTTTCGATACTGATGTCGGTATCAACATAGGGCTGTTTTGGGCGGTCTTGGGATTGGACAAAGTCACGCTGGGGGCCTTTGTTTGCCTACTCCCTTTCAGTCTGAGCATTTCTAAATGAGCCAATTAGCCGGAACATATAATCGGCAACGAATATTGCGTTGAGACTATTTTGCGGCGATGAGTAAGAGACGTAGCCGTGCATAGCGGCGTGGCGATTAGGCACCGGATCCTGCCCAACCCTCTGTAAGTCGTCTTCGTCTACCC
>OZ244707.1:0-3101019 GCA_965218875.1 Dehalococcoidia bacterium | reverse complement strand
CCAACAGGTTTTGAGCGTCCCGCAGGCTGCCGGCGGAGTGGCGGGACACCAGCCGCAGCGCATCGGGTTCCGCGGCGACTCCCTCGGCGTCGGCGATCTCCGCCAGACGCTCGAAGATAAGGGAAGAGGGTATGCGGCGAAAGTCGAAGCGCTGGCAGCGGGACACGATGGTCGCCGGGATCTTCTGGGCCTCGGTGGTGCAGAGAATGAATATCACGTGGGCCGGAGGCTCTTCCAGGGTCTTCAGGAAGGCGTTGGAGGCCGCGTCGGTGAGCATGTGGGCCTCGTCGATGATGTACACCTTCCGGCTGCCCTGGGCTGGGGAAAAATTCACCTTCTCGCGTATGTCCCGGATTTCGTCGATCCCTCGGTTGCTGGCCGCGTCCAACTCGATGATATCGAGGAACCTTCCGTCGTTGGCCGACGTGCAGATGCCGCAGGCGTTGCACGGGTCGCCGCCCTGAGGGTCGAGACAGTTGGCGGCTTTGGCTATGATCCGGGCGGTGGTGGTCTTGCCGGACCCCCGGGGGCCGCAGAACAAATAGGCGTGAGACACCCGCCGTTGCTTGACGGACTGACGGAGGGTGGCGGCCACGTGCTCTTGCCCCACCAACTCGGCAAAGCTGCTGGGACGCCACTTGCGGTAGTAGACCTGGGAAGTCATCGACGCAGCATCCCGCCTCAGGCCGTCGCGGTCCCGGATGGAGATACTTCCGGAATCAACCTCAGGGCCGCCTGTTCCCTGGCCTGCATGTCCGCTTCGGTCCGGGGGTCCAGGTGGTCGTACCCACCCAGGTGCAAAACACCGTGGACGATGAGCAGGGCCAACTCCCGGTCGATGGGCCAGCCTTTTTGCTCCGCTTGCCGCCGGGCTTGGGGAAAGGAGACCACCACCTCGCCCAAAGGCGCCGGTTCGTCCGAGGGGTAGACGAAAGCCGGGGGCTCGTCCTCTCCTCGGACGAACCGGCGCGGCAGGGCCTCTATATCGCCCTCCCAGTGGCCGGAGTGGGAAGGGGAGAAGGACAGCACGTCGGTCACCTCGTCCAGGCCCCGGTAATCGCGGTTCAACTCTCGCACCACGTCGTCACCGGTGACCATCAGGCTGACCTGGCACTGCTCGCCCCCGGGCAGCGCAACGTCCAGGGCGGCCTCGACTGCGGTGGTCAGCCAGCCTTGGTCCAAACCGGGCGGCATGGGCCGGTCGACGAAGGTGTCCACTCGACTGGCTATGGGGCGCTCCCGCCGGTTCTCCAGCCGGGGTGAACCGGTCAGGGGGGCCGGCGAGGGCGTCGAAGGTGTAAAGGTCAATCTTTCCAATCCAAGCCTGAGCCGGGAGGCGGGGGAAGCGTGGCCAATTATACGCCCGCCAAGGAGGAGCTTCAAGGAGCCCTGGGCATGGTCGATTGGGGAGTTGGGAGGTGTGGCAGGGGCGGATGGTACCCCGGAGGGGCTTCGATCCCCTGATCTCCACCTTGAAAGGGTGGCGTCCTAACCTGGCTAGACGACCGGGGCACTGGCTTATCTTACTACACAGCGTCCCCGCCCGTCATCACCGGAACGGCCGCTCTCCACTGGCCGGGGTCGCCCAATCGATGAATGACTCCCGCTTTGGGTCACGGGCGGCGCCTGCCCAATTTTCACCCACCTTAGGGGCCTTCGAAGGGCCATATATGTGGATGGAAAAGCGCCCCCGGTTGCCGGGCAATGGACCGTCTACGAAGTAAGGCGTTAGATTCCTCGGCTGCGCTCGGTATGGCAATGGCCAGCCTCTTAACGACACGCCGTTGGCTACTGTCCCAACCATAATCGGGAGCCCCCGCGGGGGCCGCCCGACTTGACAGTGGCGGCGGGGCGGTCTTACGATGCTAGTAGAGTTGGTGGTTCTCGCGCCCGTGGCCGGTTGTTGCGGCGGCACGGACGGGGTGACTGAGGCCCGAAGGTTGACTCCGGACGGGAAACGCGTCGGGGATATAGCTCAACTGGGAGAGCGCGGCGTTCGCAATGCCGAGGTTGAGGGTTCGAGCCCCTCTATCTCCACCAGTCAGCCCCTGTAGCTCAGAGGATAGAGCGGCGGCGTCCTAAGTCGCGCGTCGGGGGTTCGAGTCCCTCCAGGGGTACCACTCAGGAGCGTAGCTCAGTCTGGTCAGAGCGCTGGTCTCCAAAACCAGTGGTCGGGGGTTCGAATCCTCCCGCTCCTGCCAAATCCGGCCTTGAATCGAGGCCCCCGGCACTGCCGGGGGCCTCTGACTTGGGAGCCGGGCCTCGGCGCGCCACCAGGGCGAGGTTATCTGAAGCCGAGACCCCGTTCGTTGAGGCTGACGTAACGCCCGCCGCTGCCAATCACCACGTGGTCCAGCAGTTCCACGCCCATCAGCTTGCCGGCCTCGGCCAACTGCTGGGTTATACCAACGTCTTCTTTGCTGGGAGTGGGGTCTCCGGAGGGATGATTGTGCACCACGATGATGGCGGGCGCGTTGTCCCGCACTGCCGGGCGCATGACTTCCGCAGGCCGGACCATCGAGCTGTTCACGTTCCCCACGTAGATGTCTTGGATGCTGAGCACCTCGTTCCGGGTGTTGAGCAGCAGAGCCTTGAGGTGCTCTTGCTCCAGGGCGGCCATCTCCGCCATCACCAGGTTGGCCACGTCCTGGGGCGAGTTGATAGTCACCCTCTCGGCGGGCGAGGTGGACACCAGACGGCGTCCCAGCTCCAAGCCGGCCATCAGCTGGCACACCTTGGCCTCGCTCAACCCCTTGACGGCGCACAGTTCGTTGAAACTGCAGCGGCCCAGGCCGGAAAGGCCGCCGACGTGGGCCAGAAGACGGGAAGACAGCGATAGGACGTTTTCGCCCGAAACGCCGGTTCTGAGGAGGATGGCGATCAGCTCGGTGTTGCTCAGGTGATTGGCCCCGTAGTGCCTCAGGCGCTCCCGGGGCCGTTCCCCCTGGGGAAGGTCCCGGATGGTTGGCTGGTACCCTGCCGTCCCGTTTGCGTTCATCGCGTCACCAACTCTCGGGCCGGCGGCCCGGTGCGTTTCACCGGGATGTTAAAGAATAGCCGGCGAGTAAGAAAGGGCCTGGTGACAGTTGGGCGGGAAGGAGAGGGCCGCAGCGGGTCTGTCGCCCTGCCAAACACGAGTGCGCCGGTTGCCTTGACACGTGGACCGCACCGATTATACTAACGTCCAAAGCATCGGGAGGCAGGCGTTGCGTGTTGGACTGAGCCCGTTGGCCTTGCGGCGGCGGGTTTTTTGTTGCCTGTCCGCTCATGTTCGACGACGTTAACCAGATCGCCGGTGACGGGGTGCTGCCCACCCGGTGGCTCCGGGAAGCAGTCAACGACAACGTGGTCCTGTCGGAACGCTTCAAGATTCCCGAGGCCAACTACCAGCCGGCCAGCCTGGACCTCAGGCTGGGAGAGACGGCCCACCGTTTGCGGTGCAGCTTTCTTCCGTATGCCGGGACGGTTCTGCAAAAGCTGAGCAATCTCGCCATGGAGGAAATCGACCTCCGCGACGGGGCCATTCTGGAGAAGAACCGGCCCTATCTGATTCCGCTGATAGAAGAGCTTCGTCTGCCGGACACCATCCGGGCCAAGACCAACCCCAAGAGTTCCACCGGCCGGCTGGACATTTTCACCCGGGTGATAACCGACAACAGCCACCGCTTCGACGAAATCAGCCCCGGTTACAGTGGGAGACTGTTCCTGGAAGTGGTCTCCCGGTCGTTTACCATCAAGGTCCGGACTGAGCTGTCCCTGAACCAGATGCGCTTGATAAAGGGTAAGCCCGGGCTCAGGCCGGGCGCGCTGCTGGAGGCCCACCGCGAGGACCCCATCGTGATTTCCCAGGGGCTGGCGTCCAGCCCCGCCGCTGAGCCTCAGGTCGACAATACCGTCGCCCTCAGCGCCAACCTGGTGGGAGGCCCCGGGGGCGTGGGTTTCCGGGCCAAGAAGAACAGCAGTCTGTTGGACCTGTCACGGCAGTCCCACTACGACCCAGGCGACTATTGGGAGCACGTGTACGCGGACCGCAGCCGCAGCCTGATACTGGAGCCCGAGGAGTTTTACCTGCTGACCGCGGCGGAATCGGTGAGGATCAGGCCGGATTATGCGGCGGAGATGACTCCCTTTGACCCGTCCAGTGGCGAGCTCCGGACCCATTATGCAGGGTTCTTCGACCCCGGGTTTGGCTATGAGCCGGAGGAAGAATTACCAGCTATCCAGGGGGTCATACCTGGGTTCGAGTCCGAGCATTACACCAATGTACCGGGCGTCCAACCGGTCATGGAGGTCAGGGCCCACGACGTGCCGTTTATGATCGAGCACGGCCAGAAGATATGCACGCTGACCTTTGAGCGCATGCTGGAGACCCCCGGCAAGGCCTACGGCGCGGGAATAGGGTCGTCCTACCAGGGCAAGGGCCTGGTGTTGAGCAAGCACTTTCTCCCCAACACCGGCCCGGGTTAACCACGGCGTCCCAGAGTATTGGGCACTACGGCCGCAGATTGAGAGTAGAGATGGGCGGCCAAATGGATCTGGGCAAAGCGATCCCAAGAACCCCCTGATTGCCCAAGCCTCTCGGGACTTCCCGTCGTGTGTCGTACAATGATACACTTGATGCGTTGGAACGGCGTGGCCTGAGTGGTCTTGTTCGGGGATATGTAATGCCGGCAGTGGCGGTGGAGGGGCAGTTCCGCTTCGTGGTCAACACCAGGGAAAACTCCTTCGAACCTCCGCACGTGCATGTTTGGGCCGGCAATGAAGACGTTTGCCGGATAGAGTTGAACGGGGGCGCCTATATGGACCAACCTCCCCCTGGCAACTTTCGGAACATCATGCAGGCGTATGCGAAACACGCGGAGGAGATCAGGGCAATATGGGACTCCATCCACGGGAGGTAGCCAATGGACGTGGTTCTGGTGAAAAACGCCAACCGGATGATGACCACCGCCTCCCTGTTGGATTATGGAATCGAATTGAGCTTCGCTGACGGGCTTAAGGGTGTCATACCTTACGCCGAACTTCCCGAAGTGAAAACGCGCGACGGAATATCCGGCCTGGATTTGCCTAATCCTTACGAGATGGTCCTGCAAGTGCCTGGTGGAGACAACGTCGAAATTCCCTGGGACTTCGCCCGGCACTACTGTGACGCATCGTACCGGCCAACCGTCGAGGCGGTCGCCTCACTGGGGAGGCAGACCATAGGCCGAAGGGTTCGGCGATTCAGAGTATCAGCCGGCCTGACTCAGGAGGCGTTGGCGCGGGCGGCCGACATCGGACGGGTTACGTTGGTGAGGCTCGAGAATGGAGAGCAGTCCCCCAGGTTCAAGACTTTGCAGGCTATCGCTCGCGCCCTGGGAGTGGACACCCGGGAGTTGTTAGTCGAGCCTGGGCTACTCTCTCAATGACCAGAGCATTGCTGTCAAGAATCAACTGACACTCCGGAGAGGACGCCGGAGCGCCCGGCTTAATATAATCCGTGCCACGGTGCGCTCCGAGTAACCCCAAGGGCATACGACCATACGATCTCAGGGCATCAAATGCGCTGCAGACAGAGGTTCGCGCCATGACCACCACATCGGCTAACACCCAGACCAACTTGTCCAAGTTTCAGGGCCTGCTACGCGAGTTGTTCCAGTTCGACTGCGCCGATCTCGACTTCGGCATCTACCGGATAATGAACCACAAGCGGGATGCGGTGGAGCGTTTTATAACCGAGCAACTCCCCGCCTTTGTCACCGCCGAGCTGGACAGCGGCCCTCTGGCCCAGCAAGCCTGGGCAGAAGCTCACCGAGAAGAAGTCGCGCAGAGGGTTAGGGCAGCTCTGGGGGACACGGCCATCGACCACAACGGGGGGTTGGCTGCCATCCACCACAGTTTGCCCATCGGACAAGAGTACCTGGAGGCGCAACAACGCGCGGCCGACGGCAGCCGCGGCAGGGATGCGGTGGAAGCCGCTATCTACAATCACCTGTACACTTTCTTTGCCCGTTACTACGAAGAGGGCGACTTCATCTCCAAGCGCCGCTACTCCCGCAACCAGCGCTACGCAATCCCCTACAACGGCGAGGAGGTCTATCTCCACTGGGCCAATAGCGACCAGTACTACGTCAAGACCGACGAGCACTTCCGCAACTACGACTGGAAGGCGCCAAACGGCGTCTCGGTGCACTTCCGTTTGAAGAACGCGGACGTGGAGCAGAACAACGTCAAGGGGGAGCGGCGATTCTTCATACCCCGTGTCTCAGAAACTGAATGGGACGCCGGCGGCAGCGCAATCACCATTCCCTTCGAGTACCGGCCCCTGTCCGGCAGTGAACCTGCCAAATACGGCAGGAGCAACCAGCAGGACAAGATCATCGAAGAGGCCGTCTCAAACATACCCGGCCCTCCGGGAGCATCCCCGGAGGCAATAGCCGCCCTGAGCGGCGAGCATAACTACGATGGGAACGGACCGGTCAGCCGCCTGGAACATCACCTGCGCCGGTACGTCCGGCGCAACAACTCCGACTTCTTCATCCACAGGGACCTGGCCGGTTTCCTCAACCGCGAGCTGGACTTCTACCTGAAGAACGAGGTACTGAACCTGGACAACCTAACCGTCGCAGGGCAAGACATGGCCGAAGGCTGGTTCCAGCAGATGCGCCTGACCAAGGGGGTGGGCGGCAAGATCATCGACTTCCTGGCCCAGATCGAGGACTTCCAGAAGATGCTCTGGGAGAAGCGCAAGTTTGTCACGGAAACACAATACTGCATCACGTTGGGCAACATTGCGCCTGAATTTCACGCTGAGATCGCGGCTAACGAGGCGCAGTGGGATGACTGGCGGGACCTTTTCGGTGTTGAGGGCAGCGACCGGAGCGATGCGTTCCTGCGGGCGAACTCCACTCTGGTGCTGGATACGAAACACTTCGATCCGAATTTTACCGGCCATCTGCTGGCGTCGTTCGATGACTTGGAGGGCATGACGGACGGGTTGCTGGTGCATAGTGAGAACTGGCAAGCGTTGCGGCTACTGTTGGAGAAGTATACTGGAAGCACACAGTGCATTTATCTGGACCCTCCCTATAACTCCAAAACCACCGAGATCCTCTATAAGAACGACTACAGACACTCTTCTTGGCTCTCACTCATGGATAACCGGCTGGCGATTAGCGGCCACTTTGCTACCCCTACCGGTTCCCATGTGATAGCAATTGACGAAAACGAGCAAATCTTTCTAGGCCAGTTGATGATGCGACGTTTCCAGGCTCACAACAACATATGCGTAAGCGTCATTCACAACAAGAAGGGCATCCAAGGGGACCATTTTTCTTACAACCATGACTTTGCGTACTTCAGCATTCCAAGAACCCTCAAATCGATCTCCGGTCGTCCGGTAGAAAAGAGCAACTGGGCTTACGTCCAACTCAGGAAGTGGGGGAGTGAGTCTGAACGCTCGACAGCTAAGAATTGCTTCTTTCCCATCTACGTCAAGGGCGGAGAGGTCGTAGGTTACGGCGACGTATGCGATGATGGCTTCCACCCTGGCGCTTCGAATGTCACTGAGTCAGACGGCAGGATCGCCGTGTATCCGGTTGACTCAAGTGGTGTGGAACGGAAGTGGCGCTATGCAAGGAGTTCAATACAAGGGATTTCCCATCTCCTTAGAGCTCATACCACGAAATCCGGCGAGGTGCAGATTCAGAAAGCCAATGAAGCACAGCCAGTCAAAACAGTATGGGATGATGCGAGGTACATTGCTGGCGACTATGGGACAAGATGGCTGACGAACCTCGGATTGAAGGTGCAGGAGAACATATACCCGAAGTCAGTGCATACAGTCGAAGACTCAATTCGCCTGTCATCAGATGAGGCTTCCTTGACTATGGACTACTTTGCCGGTTCCGGCACCACGGGCCACGCCGTCATCAACCTGAACCGGGAGGACGGCGGGCAGCGCAAGTTCATCCTCGTTGAAATGGGAGAGTATTTCGACACGGTGCTACTGCCACGCATTAAGAAGGTCACCTACACGTCGCAATGGAAGAACGGTAAGCCCCAACGTGTGGCCACGGCGGAAGAAGCGGAACGGTCGCCCCGAATCGTCAAGTACGTCCGGCTGGAGTCCTACGAGGACGCTCTAGACAGCATCGAGTTCGACCAACTCACCGAGCAACTGCCCTTGACAGAGCTCGGGGACGAGTACTTACTCAAGTACATGCTTCGTTGGGAAACGAAGGACAGCGAAACCCTGCTCAACCCGGCAAAGCTGACCAGCCCATTCTCCTACCGCTTGCGAGTCCACGCCAATGGCGAGAAACGGCAGCGGACGGTGGACCTGGCGGAGACCTTCAACTACCTCCTGGGCCTGAAGGTGAAAACACGGCAAGCGTGTGAGGACAACGGGAGACGTTACCTGGTGTACCGGGGGGAGACCCGGGCCGCGCCCGGCCGCACGGTTGCCGTCATCTGGAGAGCAACAGAGGGCTGGACCGAGGACGACTTTGCGCAAGACCGGGACTTTGTCGTCCAGCATAATCTGGGTGGCGACGCCGATACCATGTACGTCAACGGCGATTCAGCCATCCCCGGCGCCAAAGCGATTGAACCAGTGTTCAAAGCGCGGATGTTCGCCGGCGTGAGTGAATGACAGCAACGCTGTGAGCGAGACCGGACTATGCCACCAAAGCAACAAACCAAGAAGGAACAAAGTCCATCTGTGAAGGGCTACGCCAGGCTGGAGGGAAGGCTGGCGCTGCTGGGCTGGCTGCACTCCCGGCTGGGCTACGCCAACACCCGCGCCTTGCTGGGGGATATTGAACAGCTAAACGAAGGATTTCGTGAGGACGGACGCAGCCATATCTTCGCGTACCTGGAGGCACGCTCTGATCGAATCCGGGATTTGACCGTACAGGACCTCCAACACTACGACGACAACATCCGCAAGCATCTGGCTAGAATGAACAGCGGCCGATCCGAACCCATCACCCTGCGGTATTTCCAGTATTTGGCCGCCCTTTACACCGAGATATACCTGGACTGGTATTCAAACGGCGCCGAGACCCTCCTGCATTCACTGAACGGATTCGTCTCGCAACACAACGCCAACTGCGCACCCGACCAGCGATGGGACCCGTTCACATCGAACGACCTGTCCAAGCTGGCGTTCTGGATGGCCACCGGCAGCGGTAAGACCCTGTTGTTGCACTTCAACTACCTGCAGTTCATGCACTACAACCGGACGCCACTGGACAACATCCTGCTGATTACGCCCAACGAAGGATTGAGCCAGCAGCACCTGGACGAACTTCAGGCGTCCAGCATTCCAGCCGCCCGATTCGACGTCAATGAAACGGGGAGTCTGCTGAGTCAACCGGGGACCGTGAGGGTCACCGAGATAACCAAGCTGGTGATGGAGAAGAAGGGCGAGGGCGAGAGCGTTCCCGTAGAAAGATTCGAGGGCCACAGCCTGATTTTCGTTGACGAGGGACACAAGGGCTCCAGCTCTGAAGCACAGGCATGGAGAACTATACGTAATAGGCTTGGGGAAGACGGGTTTACATTCGAATACAGCGCCACCTTCGGACAAGCCCTGGCAGGCAACGGCGCGCTGATTGAGGAATACGGAAAGGCCATCGTCTTTGATTACTCCTACCGGCACTTCTACAACGATGGCTACGGCAAGGATTTTCACATCCTCAATCTCCAACAGGACAACGCGCCCGACCAAACGAATACCTTGCTATTGGCAAACCTGCTCTCCTTCTACCAGCAGCTGCTGGTTTTCACGGATCAAGAGGCAGAACTACGCCCCTACAACTTGGCCCGGCCACTGTGGGCTTTTGTAGGGAGTACCGTCAACAAGAGCGGCCCGCGGCGCAGCGACATTCTGACGGTTGTCCGTTTCTTGCACCGCGTACTGGCACAACGGGATTGGGCCGTGACTACCATCGGCCAACTGTGGCAGGGACAATCCGGTCTGACCAATCCCGTGGACGGTGCGGACCTATTAGCCGGCAGGTTCGACTACCTGAAGCATCGCGGGGATTCCCCGGAGGCGGTATATCAGGACATCCTGGCAAAGGTGATGCACTCCACTGGAGGCGGGCTGCAGTTATGCGACCTGCGCGGGGCCGATGGAGAGTTGGGCCTGAAAGCGGACGGCGCCGACGACTACTTCGGCGTCATATATATCGGGGACACCAGCGAGTTCAAAGGATTGGTGGAGAAGGACGATTACGGTATTTCTGTCACCGACGACGCCATGCAACGCTCGCTATTCGATGGGATTAACGAACAGGATTCCAAGGTATTGGTTCTCGTCGGGTCCCGGAAGTTCATGGAGGGTTGGAACTCCTGGCGGGTGTCCAACATGGGGCTGCTGAACATCGGACAGAGTGAAGGCTCGCAGATAATACAGCTTTTCGGACGCGGCGTGCGTTTGCGGGGCCGGGAAATGACGCTGAAACGCAGCTCGGCCCTGAATGACAGGACACACCCTGATCATATCCGGCTTCTCGAAACACTGAATATCTTCGCTTTGCGGGCAGATTACATGGCCCAGTTTCAGAATTACCTGGAAAGTGAGGGCATCAATACCCAGGACCCAGTGGAGTGGCGCTTGCCCATCAGCCCCAATCAGGACTTCTTGAACAAGGGCTTGGTCATCCCTCGCCTGGAGGAAGGCAAAGTATTCTCTGGCCAGGAAACCGTGCTGCTGGAACACGATGCCGGAGTGGATCCCATCTCCGTAGTGATGTCAGCTACGGTCCAACAAATTGAAAGTGGGACCGACGGAATTGCCAGTACCGGCGCTAGTTCGGGAATTGAACGGCAGATACCGCCGGAAAGTTTGGAGCTGGTGGACTGGAACAGGGCCTATTCAGAGCTGTTGGAATACAAGGAAACGAAAGGCTTCAGCAACCTACTGGTCCGGCCGGGACTTCTGCGTCCCATACTGGAAGCCGGGAAGAAAGCTTACCTGCTGGAAGCCGATGAATCCGTGGTCAAGCCCAAGAGCCACGAGCACCGGCAACGGTTGCAGGAAGCCGTCACCAACATCCTGCGTAAGTACGCCGACGCCCTTTACCGGCGCCGGCACGCCCGTTGGGAATCAAATCACCTGACCTACCGGCAACTGGACCTCTTCGACGAAAACCTCCGGTTCAATATAGTGAGAGACGGTGCCGCTGGGCAGTACGTCGTCAAAGTCCCGCGGCACAACACCGACCTAGTGCAGGCGATTGATCAGTTGGTAGAGGACTGCAACGCCCTGCACCGCAATGACCAGGGGGCTTTACCGCGAATTCACTTCGACCGGCACCTCTACCAGCCGTTGCTGCTGAAAAGCGAGGGGATAACTTCGTTTCCGCCTGGTCTGCCGCCCAGCGAGCGCAGATTCGTCGCTGATCTCAGAGACTTCTGCGCGAGCAAACCAAACGCGCTGCCGGAGGGGGCCGAGCTTTTCTTGCTCCGTAACCTAACCCGCGGCAAAGGTGTGGGTTTCTTTGAGAGTAGCGGCTTTTACCCCGATTTCATCCTTTGGATAAAAACCAAAGACGCACAGCGCATCGTGTTCGTAGAACCCCACGGTATGCTCAACGAGAAAGCCTACATCCATGACGAGAAAGCGCGGCTCCATGAACGCCTGCCCGAGCTGGCGGCCCGAATAGCAAGCCGGTCCGCCAACTTGAACGTGGAGCTCGACTCGTTCATAGTTTCGGCAACGAGCTACGAAGGCCTGAAGAAAAAGTACGGCGACAGGCAATGGACCAAGGAGGATTTCGCGGCCAAACACATTCTGTTCCAAGAACCCGAACAGAAGCCCAACTATATTGAGCAGATCCTCCGGCGTTGACGCTCGCGTCTTCGGGAATGCTCCTAATTCTTGATCGGGTACGTAACCTACCCGCTCAAGACTGACTCTCAGACCGCTGGGACTTTTGGGATAGCCAATTTGAGATATTTACTTGGCCAGCCCATGCGGCGGGCCGCCAAGCTGGGGCCATCGCTGTGAACGGCGGCGGCTAACCTCGCCGCCCTGGGACGCGGAAGGCCCTGTCATTCGCCGGAGAAGTCGGGGGGTACGGCGCCCCAAGCGGAAACCCGGTGGGGCACGATCTTGATGACCGGGTTCCCCTCCACGTCCATGTTGCGGTACTGGTAATATTTCTCCCGCAACAACCCCACGGAGCGGGCGCGCTCTTCACCCTCCTGCAGAAGCTCGGCGCGGCCCAGCACCAGAAGGTAGCCCAACCGGCCCCAGTCCTCCTCGTAGTGGTCCACCACCAGGGATACCTGGGCGTTGGCCAGGATGTTCCGCACCCTGCGCAAGCGGGTGAGAGCGGTGCGCTTGGGTTTTTGGTCCAAGACGGAATACAGGGCTCCCCCGTGGTAGATGTAGCACACCGGGACCACGTGAGGGGCCCCCGCGGCGTCGGCGGTAGCCAGGTGGGCCACCCGCGCCTGGGCAAGCCACAGGGCTTGGGCTTCGGTTAGCCCGTACAAGCCGGCCTCCGCCTCTGGAAGTTTACCGGGGGCAAAGTCGAAAGTCGCCGGTTCCACGGGAGTTGGGGTCCCTGCATGGGGGTTAACCCTCGCCTGCGTTGCGGCTCCGTGGGCTAGGTGTCGGAGGTGAAAGCCATGGGGTCTTCCAGGAACTCGATGTTCTCCAACTCCGCCCGGGCCATCTCCTCCAGCGCGGCGTCGCCCTCTTTGACACAGTGGACCAAGGCCTTCTTGGCCAAGGGGCCGCCGATGCTGCCCAGGGCGTTTACCCCGGCTGTCTGCACCTGATAGTCCTCGTCGTCCAGCAAGGATATCAGATGGGGAACCGCGTCCTCCTCTGCCAATTCGCCGCAGGCGTGGGCCGATTCGTACCGGATGGCCGGGTCCGAGTTCTGGAGTTCCCTGATTAACACCGGCAGCCAGCCGACCTCGCCGGTGCGGCCCATGGCGAAGATGGCGCTGGACTTCAACTGCATATCTTCGCTGCCGTAGGCCCAGGAAACGAAGTTCTCGATCTTCTTGGTGTTGAAGGGGGCGATGGCCTCCAGGCTCCGCCGCCTGACTTCCATGGGCTGCTCGGAGTCGTCCAGAACGGCCATGAGACTGTCGTGGATGGACTCCCGGTCCTTGGGCAACAGCTTTCCTTCCTGGACCAGTGCGCTGAATTTGCCCAGCGCCACGGCCGCGGCGGAGCGCACCCGGGGGCTCTGGTCCGACTGCAACACACCGACCAGGCCGGGGACTAAGGAACGGTCTTCATGCTCCCACAGGCCTTCCATCGCCTTTTCCAAGACCGCTTCATCGGTGCTTTTCAGGCACATCTTGAAGACGGCGCCAAAGTCCAGCTCGGGGTTGTCTTCGGCCAACTCGGTCATGGTGGACACCAGCCATCGCTGACGCTCCACGTCCAGGGAGTACCACGTCCTCGCGAACAAGCCCAGCTCATCGGGGAGCATGTCCGACACCTCGATGAACTCGCTCATCGGGACCTCGGCGAATTCGTCCGCCAGGGCTTCCAGGAAGCTCTCCAGCGACATTCCTCTCCTAGCCCGGTTCCCGCGGGCCCCGAAGCCGTTTTGCTTCCGGCTTGGAGCGCCGACAAGCCTTAGCCGTGCCGCACATATGCAACGTTACGCGCAAGGACTGAATTCGGACGGCCTCTCCGGCGGGCCTGCGGCAAGTCTGATTTCGCCGGACGGTCAAACCGGTGTCAGAGTATAGCATACGGCCGTTACGGGCTTCCCATGGGGCGGATCTGGTCACGGCCGGCTGCGGGCTGCCGTCCGCAGGTCCCTTACGGCCGTGGGCAGCTCTTGGACCAAGTCGGAGGCAATCATGCCGGCGTCGCCCAACCGCGCCCGCACCGTCTCCGCCGCGTGCCCGTGAAGGTACACGCCGCAGCAGGCCGCGTCGCTGGGGGAGAGGCCCTGGGCCATGAGCCCGGTGATGATGCCGCTCAGCACGTCGCCGGTCCCTCCCGAGGCCAAGCCGGGGTTGGCGAAGGGCGAGATACGGGCCATGCCCGCGGGTTCCGCGACCACTGTGTGGGCCCCTTTTAGGGCGACGACCGTGTTCCAGTGGCAGGCCCAACGCCGGGCGAACCCGGGCCGGTCCTGCTGGACTTGGGATATTGCCTCGCCGGTGAGGGTGGCCATCTCTCCCGGGTGGGGGGTAAGCAGGGTTGGCCCCCTCAGACGCTGCGACCAATCGGGCAACTGGGACAGGTTGTTCAAGCCGTCGGCGTCCACCAGGGCGGGCACGCTGTGGCGTCGGTCCAGGAGCAGCTTCTCCAGGAAGTGAGCGGTCCCCGGAGACCATCCCAGGCCGCAGCCCACCAACAGGGCGTCGTAGCGGTCCAGCTTGGACGTGATCACGCCGGCGGCGTCGGGGTGAACGCGCCCCTCGCCGTCTTCGGGAAGGGGCAGGTGGATGGCCTCGGTGAGTTTGCCCGCGGCTATGGCATAGACGCTCTCCGGGGACGCCAGCGTTACCAGCCCGCTTCCAACCCGGAGGGCCGCTTGTGACGCTAGGAAGGCGGCGCCTACGTAATGCCTCGAGCCGGCCACCACCAGGGCGTGGCCGAAGCTGCCCTTGTGAGAGTCGGAGGGCCGGGGCGGCAGCAGTTGCCCGGCCCTGGCCGCCGTCAACAGCTCGAGGTCTATGTCCCGCTCCTCCTCCATGTCCGAGGGGAGGCTGATGTCGGCCACCTCCAGCCTTCCCGTCCGGGCCGCGCCGGGAAAGGCCAGCAGTCCGGCTTTGGGCCGGCCCAATGTTAGGGTCAGGTCGGCGGCTGGGCAGGCCGGGTCCACTTCGCCTGAATCCGGGTTGAGCCCGGTGGGCAGGTCCAGGGCCAGCAGCAAGGGCCCCCCGGGTTGGGCCCGGGCCCGCGCCAGAATCGAGAGGGCGTCTTTGACCACCCCTTCCAGGGGCCTGCCCCTTCCTGCACCCAATACGGCGTCTATGACCAGGCGGGAGCGCTCTAGGAGCAAGGCAAGGCGGATCAGGCCCGGGTCTTCGGCAGCCCGCAGCACGTCGACGCCGTAGCTCGCGGCCAGGTCCATCTTGGGGTCTTGGGCGGGGCGGGTCGCCACCACGTAGGCCGTTACCCGGGCCCCCCAACGGCCCAGGTGGCGGGCGGCCACCAGCCCGTCGGCCCCGTTGTTGCCCGGTCCAACCAGGACCAGCAGCGGGACGGCGGCCACACCGTCGAGCATGGCGAGGGCGGCCTCGGCCACCCTAAGCCCGGCGGTCTCCATGAGTGAATCGGCGCTGATCCCCCGTCGGTCCGCCGCCTGCTCCAGGGCGAGCATTTGCGCTGCGGTGACCACCTTCACGCCGGGGCTCCCAGCCGCGCCACCACGAAGGCCACGGCGTACTCCCGGGAGTGGGACAGGCTAACGGATATTTCCTCGACACCCAGGAGCCGCGCCCTGGCCTTGGCCCGCCCCCTGAGGACGATGGCGGGCGCCCCGCTGGGACGGCGGACTACCTCGATGTCTTTCCAACCCACGCCCCGCACCCCGGTGCCCAGAGCTTTCATCGTCGCCTCTTTGGCGGCGAACCGGGCCGCCAGGTTGGGGGGACGCTCGCGGCAGTAGGCTATCTCGTTGGGAGTGTAGATTCGCTCTAGGAACCGCCGCCCGTAGCGCTCCAAGACTTCGCCCACCCGCGAGATTTCTATGATGTCAACGCCTGAGGTTAGGCTCGGAGACGCCTGGGATGGATTCATGCCGTCCCGACGGCCACCGGAGAGACGCCGCCCGGCGGCAACCGCAAGAGGCCGCGCCGGGGGGCGCCCGCCGCCGGTGTCTCCTCGTCAACTCCCATCGGTGTGTCCGGGCAGGTCCAGATTCGCCAGGATTTTGGAGACCGAGTAGCTGCGGTTGAGGACGTAGAAGTGGACCCCCGGCGCCCCGGCCTCCCATAGCTCCTGCACCTGCCTGGTGGCGTAGTCAACGCCCAGCTCCCGCACCGCGTCGTCGTCATCAGCAAACCTCTCCAATTGTTGGTCCAGGGACGCGGGAATCTTGGAGCCGCACAGGGAGGTGAACCGGCGGATTTGGGGGGTGCTCAGAATGGGCAGCACGCCGGGGATGATGGGAACGTCGACCCCGGCCCGCTTGGCCCGGTCCAGGAACGCGAAATAGTCGCCGTTGTCGTAGAAAAGCTGGGTGATGAGAAAGTCGGCCCCCCGCTCCACCTTGAGCTTGATGTGCTCTAGGTCCACGGCCAGGTCGGTAGACTCGGTGTGGCCCTCTGGGTAGCAGGCGGCCGCCACGCCGAAGTGAAAATGCTCCCGTATGTGGCCTATCAAGTCGCTGGCGTGAGGAAACCCATCCTCCGCCGGCGCCTCGGGCGCTTGTTCCTGGGGCTGGTCTCCCCGCAGGGCGATGACGTTCTCGATGCCGGCGTCTTGCAGCCTCTGGAGGACCCCGTGGACTTCCGACTTGGTCTGTCCGACGCAGGTCAGGTGGGCCATCACCTCCAGGGAGGCCTCCGACTTGATGCCCAAGGTGATCTCTTCGGTGAAGGCCCTGGTGGACCCGCCCGCGCCGTAGGTAACCGACACGAAATCGGGACGGTACGCCTTCAGCCGGTCGACGGTTCGGAATACGGCCGGGATCCCGTCGGCAGCCTTGGGAGGGAAAAACTCAAAGGAAATGGTGCGGGTTGTATCTAGAACGTCTTTGATTCTCAACGTGGAAGCCTGCAACCGGGAACTTGGCCGGTGGTGGGACTTTGGGCGGGGCTTGGGTTGCGCCCGGGGCGGCCCAAGCCGGGTGATGCGCCGGCGGAGAATGACGCTTGCGGGGCTAGGCCGGAAGTCAAGCCATAAACCGCCAGCCCTGGCTAAGGGTCAGTCCATAATAGCATCGGCGCCATGGGCTGTCTAACCGCGTCAGAACGCCGGCTGCCGCTTCTCTTTGAACGCCCGTATGCCCTCAGTGGGATGAGGAGACGTCGCTACGTACTGCTCGAAGGCCAATCTCTCCAGCGCCACGCCGTCCCGCAGCGGCAAATCGCGGCCCCGGAGGGTCACCGACTTGATCCAGCCCAGGCCGGGGCGGCTCTTGTTGCGCAGTTGGGCCAGCAACTCCTCCAGGGATTCGTCCAGTTGTGCCGCAGGCGCCGCTCGCAACGCCAAGCCCCACTGGGCCGCTTCCGTCCCGGAAAGCCAGCGGCCGGTGGTCAACAGTTCCATGGCCCGCTGCAACCCGATGCGCCGGGGCAGACGCTGGGTGGAGCCGCCGCCCGGCATCAGGCCGAAGTTGACGTGTTGGTCTCCTATGCGGGCGTCCTCCGCGACGATGGCCAGGTCGCAGGCAAGCATGAGCTCCAGGCCGCCTGCCAGGGCAAACCCGTGCACCACGGCCACCACGGGAACAGGGAGCTCTTCCAACCGGAACAGCACGCCGTTCATCAGGCGCAGGTAAGCGTCCAGCCGGTCGGGAGCGGTGAAGGCGTCACCCAGGTAGGTAAGGTCCGCGCCGGCGCAGAAGGCCCGGCCTTCGCCCCGCACCACCAGGGCCTTCATCCCCTGGTCGCCTTCCACCTCCGTCAACGCCGCCGATAGCTCCTCCAGGAGTTGCAGACTCAGGGCGTTCAACGCCTCCGCCCGGTCCAGGCGGACGGTGGCCACCGAGTTGTCTTTTTCCAGGATGATGTTGGTATACTGCAATGGAATCTCCCGCCGTTCGGGCGTGGTCTCGGATGTCCGCACAACAATGCCAGGGATAATATATCAGACTGCCATCTCTCTCAAGGTGAGGGTGCAGGCCGGGGCTTCCCGCGACCGGGTGGACGGCTATCGCGGGGACAGTGTGCGTTTGCGGGTCGCCGCCCCGCCGGAGGACGGCAAAGCCAACTCGGCGGTGGTCTCTCTGCTGGCCAAGGCGCTGGGAGTCCCCAAGAGCGGCGTTAAAATCGTCCGGGGTCATGGGTCCAGGAACAAGCTGGTGTCGGTGGAATCCATTTCCCAGGACGAAGCGGCTCGCCGCCTGGCGGCCCAATCCCGCGCGGCCTTCAACCCGGATGAGTAACGGCGCCATGGGGAGCCGGTAGCGTGGAGCGCCTGAACTTTAGCTGGGTCCTTCCCGGTTCCCTGGCCGGCGCCCAGGGTCCGGTCTCGGCCCGAGACCTGGTGTTCTTCAAGCTAAGGGACATCGGGGCCATCGTGCGGATGGAGCAAGAGACCATCTCCGGAGAGGGCGCCGGGCTGCTGGACCTCTACGAGCCGGTGCCGGATTTCACCCCTCCCGCCCCGGAGCAGATCGACCGCATGGTGGGGTTCATATCGGAACAGATAGAGACCTGGGAGCGGCCGGTGGTGGTCACCTGCTACGCTGGACTGGGTCGCACCGGCGCCGTGCTGGCTTGTTACCTGGTAAACCAGGGCTACCCGGCGCCCGACGCCATCCGACGGGTCCGCGTGCTGCGCCCTGATTCCATTCAGACCCAAGAGCAGGAACAAGCCGTCCACCGCTACGCCGAGACCCTCCGGCCCCAGGGCCTGCAACCGGCATGATCCGCCGGATGTCACTCCGGCGGCGGCGTGGGAGCTTGACCCCGGCCGGCAAAGGAGGCCTCTTTGGCGCAGATTGAAAAGCGGTTTGTCGACGAGATGGTGGCCCATGCCAGGGAAGGCCTCCCCAACGAGTGCTGCGGCATCCTGGCCGGGCGCGACGGGCAGGTCTCCAAGCTTTACCGCATGACCAACGTGGAGGCCAGTCCATTCCGTTTCTCCATGGACCCCGGGGAAATCGTGAGGGTCGATCAAGAGGCGGGGGACAACGGATGGGACCTCATGGCCATATACCACTCTCACACCCGCAGCGAAGCCTATCCTTCCGATACCGACGTCCGCATCGCCCGGGGTACTGAGGAGCTGTGGCCCGACGTGGCCTACGCCCTGGTGTCGTTGATGGATGAGGGGAATCCCCAGGTCCGCCTGTTTCGCATCAACGCCGGCGTGGTAACCGAGGAAACCCTGGACGTTACCTGAGGCTGCCGGCGTCGAGCCACGCCGAGCGTCCGCCAGACCGAGACACCCCTGAGCCTCGCCCCGGCATCCCCAATGGTCCCAGGCTGCCGCGCCGCAAACCGGCGCCTCCCCGGCGGGTTGCGGGGCATGGGGCGCGGATGGCGCAAGACCTTCGTGGTCCGCCGTAATTCCCATCTGAACGCCCACAGCGGCGACTGGCAACCACGCCGGGAAAAAATAGGCAGTGTCTCAACGGTGATACACTAACGCCGCTCCTTCCTACAAGTGGCCTACAAGTGGCAAGGGGAAAACGTGCGGCAACCTAGCCCGAAGCTGGTCAAGGTAGGCGTCCTCCTGGGGACCCTTGGCCTAGTCCTAGCCCTCGTCGGCTGTAGCGGCGACTCTGAGTCCGGGTGGTTCAGCTATGCGGAGTTGCGCGAGGCCGGCGTATACCCCGCTCCGGACTTGGCTCTCATCGATACCCTCCACTTTCACCGAGCAGGGGCACAGGCGGTCCTGTCGTACGACTGGGCCGCCGACGCCTTCACGGGTACGGTGGAGAACACCACAAAGGCCAACCTGGGGAGTGTCAGAGTTGAAGTCCACCTCTCAAACGAGATTAGGTTAGGCCCGTCCACCCCGGTCGACCTGGCGCCCGGTCAGGTCGTGGAAATCACCCTCCCGGCAGGCAGTCAACCCTTGACGTACCTCACCTTGTGGAGCGCATACCTGGAAGTCGGCTGATTTCGGGGATGTCAACACAGCTCAGACGCTACCTCAGGGTCTTTTAATTGTCACCCTAGTCCCAACCTGTCATTCCGAACCAACGGGAGGAATCTAAAATCTCTGTCAAAGGCCAAGGTCGCCCGGACCCAAGAATCTCCTATTCCGAGCGGAGCGAGGAATGACAGCTAAAAGGCCCTGGACGTTACCTGCTGTAAAGACACTGTAGAGCCGGATGCGAGGAAAGCTTCCCGCTCGGTTTGGAGGGAGCCAATGGACAAGTGCTCCGCTTACGCGGGTTAAGCCGCCGACGGCCTATCCTACGCGTCCACCACATGTGCCGCGCCCCCGTCTTCACCACTGTCCTCAGCGGTCCCCAGCACCGCTATGGCCGCCGCCCCGGCCAGGTATACGGCTGCCATGACCGCCAGGCCGGCGGCGAGGGCCGTCCTGTGGACCCGCTCGCGGGCCAGTATGAGCACGAGCGCCGCCAGGATGAGGCCCAGGGCTATGCCGCCGGCGATCAGGTGGGCCGGCTCGGCCTGGTTCAGCAGGATGCCGTCCCGGTAGAAAATATCCGCGTAGAAGAGAATGGTCACGTTGAAGGCGCAGCTGCCGAACAGGCCGGCGACGCCCAGGTCCACCGCACCGATGCGGGCCGCGGCTATGGTGGACGTGGCCTCGGGCATGGTGGTGACCAGGGAAACCGCCAGGATGCCCAGGGTGCTGGAAGCTACCCCCGTGATGTCCGCTATCTGGTCGCTGCTCCAAGCCAGGAAGATTCCGGCGACTACCACCCCGGCCGAGGACAGGCCGAACAACAGCCAGGCCTTCCTCAGGGTAATGCCCGGGGCTTCCTCGTCCTCCTCCTCGCCGGTGGGACGGGTCACGTAGACCAGCCGCATAGCCGGAATGAACACAAGGAGGAGCACCAGCGAGGAAAGCCCTATCTGCCAGGCCGCTGTGTCCATCTTGACCGCGGCGAAGATGACGGCCGCCGCCGTCAAGACCGCGGCCGCGCCGATCAGGTAGCCTTGCTCCCGGGCTATCTTCTGCAGAAATCGCTTGCCGCCGAACACCAGGGCGACCACGGCGAAGGTGAACATGTTGAGCATGTTGGCGCCGAACACGTTGCCCACCGACAGCTCCGGGTTGGGGGGCTCCAGACGCACCGCCGACACGTTGGTGGTGAGCTCGGGCAGCGAGGTGACCAGGGCCAGGAGCAGGCTCCCGACGAACACCCGGCCCCAGCCGGTCAGGCCCGCCAGGGCGTTGCCGTATACGGCCAGCCTGTACCCGAAGAAGACCACCGCCAGGGCGCTTGCCAGGAATACGCCAACGGCTGCCGCCAGTTCAGCGCCCACGGTCCCATGTCCGCCGGGTCATAACGCTGGTCTCAGGGGGCCGCGCTTCACCCCAGGGCCGCCGCTATGAGGTCCCCCATCTCGGCCGACCCCACCCGCCGGGAACCGGCGGTGGCGATGTCCGCCGTGCGGTAGTCCTGGCCCAACACCTGCTCCACCGCCCCCTCGATGCTCGTCGCCTCCTCGGTCAAGCCCAGGGAGTACCGGGCCATCATGGCCACGCTGAGCACCGACGCGACGGGGTTGGCTATGCCCTGTCCGGCGATGTCCGGCGCGGTGCCGTGGATGGGCTCGTACAGCCCCGGAGTCTTCCTGCCAATCTCCGGCACTTGCGAGAGGCTGGCCGACGGCAGCAGACCCAGGGACGCCGCCAGCACGGAAGCTTCGTCGCTCAGGATGTCGCCAAAAGTGTTTTCGGCAACGATGACGTCGAAAGACGCCGGGCGCTGGATTAGCTGCATGGCGCAGTTGTCCACCAGCACGTGCTCCAACTCCACGTCGGGATACTCCTCCGACAACTGGGCGGCCAGCCGCCGCCACAGCCGGGAGCACTCCAACACGTTGGCCTTGTCCACCGACGCCAGCTTGCCCCGGCGCCCGCGGGCCACCTCGAAGCCCACCCTGAGAATGCGCTCTATCTCCGCTTGGCTGTAGCGCATGGTGTCCACCGCGGCCCAACCCCGGTGAGTCTCGTGGCGGCTCTTGGGTTCGGCATAGTAGAGGCCGCCGGTAAGCTCACGTATCACCACCATGTCCACGCCTTCCAGGACCTGCGATTTCAGGGGGCTGGCGTCGGCCAGCCAGGGGTACACCTTCACGGGGCGGATATTGGCGAAGACGCCCATGTGGGAGCGCAGTTGGAGTATGGCCTCTTCCGGGCGCACGGTTGCCGACGGGTCGTCCCACTTGGGTCCGCCCACGGCGCCGAACAACACGCCGTCGGCCCCCTCGGTCAGGGCGCACACCTCGGGCAGCAGGGCCGCGCCGTGATTGTCGATGGAAATGCCTCCCACGTCCCCGTATTCCAGTTCAAACCGGTGTCCAAAGGCCGCGCCCATGGCCTGCAGCACCTTGACCGCCTCGGCGGTCACCTCTGGGCCGATACCGTCGCCGGGCAATACCGCTATCTTGAAGTCCATGGGCGTATTCTCCCGATAAACTAAAATACCGGCCATAACAGCCGGTCCTTGGGCCATTCTCGCCGGCACGAAGACGCCGCCGCCGTCAACCCGTTTCAGCCGGCTTCCGCCCGCCTGCCGCGCCCCTCGCCCCAGCTTATAAAGTATACAAATATTCCAGCCGTCCAATCAAACCGGCTTCCAACCCGTTGTTGCCAAGCTTCGGCGATTTCGTCTATCATCCGGAGGTGGTGGGGCCGGTGCTCGGTCAACTTGCGGCAGCCCCGTCTTCACCCAGTCAATCCGAGGCGATGGAGCCTAATGGACTTTGATGAAGTCTGAAGTGGGCCCCGGCCAACCGGACCGGGAAAGATTCGTCCGGCGGCTCAAGGACATCGTGGGCGACGCCAACGTGGTGTTCCGCCCCGAGGATCTGCTGGTGTTCGAATACGACGGCTCGGTAGACCGGGGCATGCCCGGCGCCGTGGTCTTCCCCGGCTCCACCGATGAGGTCTGCCGGGTGATGAGGCTGGCCTACGAGCAGCAAGTGCCGGTGTTGGGGCGGGGCTCGGGCACCGGCTTGAGCGGCGGCGCCATATCCCCTCCCGGCGGTTTGCAGGTGGCGTTCACTCGAATGAAACGCATCCTGGAGTTGGACCAAGAAAACCGGACCGTGACCGTGGAGCCCGGCGTATTCAATCTGGACCTGGACAACTACGCTCGTAAGTTTGGGCTGCGCTACGCGCCCGATCCCTCCAGCCAAAGGGCTTGCAGCATAGGCGGCAACCTGGCGGAGAACTCCGGCGGCCCCCACTGCCTGGCCTACGGCACCACCACCAACCACGTACTGGGCATGGAGGTAGTGCTGGAGGACGGCTCCACGGTCCTCCTGGGAAGCTTGGGCGGCTTGCCTGCCCACGAGGCCCTGGGCTACGATCTGCGGGGCGTCTTCGTAGGGTCCGAGGGGACCTTCGGCGTGGTCACCAAAGCCGTTCTCCGGTTGCTGCCGCTCCCGGAGATGGTAAAGACCTACCTCGGAGTCTTTCCCGGGGTAGACCCGGCGTGCACCGCGGTATCGGCCATCATCGGGCATGGCATCGTGCCGGCCGCCCTGGAAATGATCGACGCCCTCAGCATCCGGGCCGTGCAGCAGGTGTCCGATCAGGGCTACCCGGAGGATGCCGGAGCCGTGCTGCTAATCGAGCTCGAGGGTCTCAGGGAGGAGGTGGAGGACATCGGGGTGGAGGTGGAGGCGGCCCTGTGGGAGACCGGCGCCACCCAGGTGAAGGTGGCGGAAGAGGAACAGGAGCGGGCCGCGCTCTGGGCCGGCCGCAAGGGCGCCCTGGGGGCTTTGGGCAGCGTGGCTCCCAACTACTACCTGGTCGATGGCGTGGTCCCGAGGACTCAGCTCACCTCCGTACTGCGCCAGGTAGCCCAGGTGGGCGAAAAATACGGGATCCAGATCGCCAACGTGTTTCACGCCGGTGATGGCAACCTCCATCCCTGCCTGCTGTTCGACGAGCGGGAGCCCGGAGCGCTGGAGAATATCGTGAAGGCGGGGGCCGAGGTAATGAAGGTCTGCGTGGACGCCGGTGGGACCCTCACAGGAGAGCACGGCGTGGGCCTGGAAAAAAAGGAGCAGATGCCCCTGGTGTACACGGAGGAAGACATGGCCGTGATGCGACAGGTGCGCGACGCCTTCGCTCCGGCCAACCGGCTGAATCCGGGCAAGATCTTCCCCGGCGGTCCGGCACACCAGGCGTCGGCGCATCCCGCGTTCCCCGGCATGCCCGCCTGACCCCACGCCAGTCCCGAGCTACCCGGTGTGCCTGCCTGACCCCACGCCAGTCCCCGATGCGATACCGGCGCGTGGCACACGCAAGATTCCTCGTCGCTGTGCTCCCACTGAATGACAGGGGGTGGGTGGCCACGGAATGACGGACAAGGGGACGCCCGGAATCATCATGGCCTTGGGGAGGCCACATAACGGTAACGGAAAAGATCAACGCCGGGCAGTGACCCAAGGCGGGAGTCATTGGCGCTACAGGCCTTTGCTGAAACCGTCTACCTTCATGGTGGTGACAGGTGCCGGGCCCCCAGTCCGCCTTGCAGGCGTCCCCCCCGTCACGCCGAGTCCGTCTTCAGGCGTCCCTCCGTCACGCCGAGTCCGCCTTGAGGCGTGCCCCCAGTCACGCCGAGACCGCCTTGAGGTGCCCCCCGTCACGCCGAGACCGCCTTGAGGCGCCCCCCGTCACGCCGAGACCGCCTTGAGGCGCCCCCCCCGTCACGCCGAGACCGCCTTGAGGCGCCCCCCTGTCACGCCGAGACCGCCTTGAGGCGCCCCCCTGTCACGCCGAGACCCCTTGAGGCGTCCCCCCCGTCACGCCGAGTCCGCCTTGAGGCGTCCCCCCGTCACGCCGAGACCGCCTTGAGGCGTCCCCCCGTCACGCCGAGACCGCCTTGAGGTGTCCCCCCGTCACGCCGAGTCCGCCTTCAGGCGGGCGAGGGGTCTAAAGTCCTGGTCAGGGCCGTGGTCCATCGCTTGCGGCGTGGCTGGCGCATAATGGCTTGAGATTCCTCGTCGCTGCGCTCTGTCGGAATGACAGGGTGGGGCGTAGGGCGACCCCTGTCCGCCTGCTAGCCCCTCCAGTCATGCCCGGGCCTCGTATCCGTCTATTCTCGTGGTAATGACGTGTACGGCCCCCTCGGAATCACCGTGGTCCTGCAGGGGAGCGCATTCGGCATGATGGGGACAACCCAAAGGCCCTGCCGAGAACTGCCCAGTTTTGATATTACCATGAACATGGGGGAGCTCCGGCAGGAGCTGGTGAGGTGGGCGTCATGGGCGCTGCGGGCCTTTGGTGAGACCTTCTATTTTTGGGGTAATGACCGGAAGATCGCGGCCCGGGGAGGTCTCGGGGCCGGTTGCCGGCTTAGGCGAGACTGGCCAGCCTTTCCTGGAAGGCCAGGAACCGTCCCAATATCCGGGTAAACCGCGGCAGCCAGTCACCCTCCAAACGCCGGAATGCCAGGTGGACCTGCTGGTTCCCCACCCTGGCGGAGGGTCCTAGGGCCTTTTGAAGGGCGGCCCTTGCGCCGCCGACGGGCGACTTGAGGGTGAGAACTATGGCCTCGTCATTGTGGTGAATGGACTCTATGTCCAAGGCCGCTCCCGTCACCCGCAGGTCGGCCAGGAGCAACAGGTTTTCCGTCTCGGGAGGCAGCGGGCCGAACCGGTCTTGCAACTCGTCGCGCAACCGGGGAATTGCGTTGCGGTCGGTGATGCGGGCAATCCGCTGGTAAATCCCCAGCCGGCTGGCCATGTGGGAGACATAAGACTCGGGGATGCCGGCGTTCAGCGGCAGCTCTATCCGGGGCAGGCCGGCGGAGGCCTGCGGCGCCGGCTGCTCCCCTTCCTCGGCCTCGCCCAGCTCCCTGACCGCCTCTTGAAGCAACTGGCTGTACAGGTCGAGACCCACCTCTTGGATGTGGCCGCTTTGGGCCGCTCCCAGAAGGTTTCCCGCGCCGCGGATCTCCATGTCCCGCATAGCGATGCGGAACCCGGAACCCAGTTCCGAGGCCTCCAGAATGGCCTGCACCCGCTGCTCGGCGGCCTCGGTGATGCGGCGGCCGCGGGGGACCAGCAGGTAGGCATAGGCCCGGTGGTCTCCCCGCCCCACCCGGCCTCGAAGCTGGTAAAGCTGTGACAGGCCGAAGCGGTCGGCGCGGTCCAGGATTAGAGTGTTGACGTTGGGCATGTCCAGGCCTGACTCAATGATGGTGGTGCATACCAGAACGTCTGCCCCGCCGTCGGAGAAAGACGCCATCGCGTCCGCCAGGTCCTCCTCGTGCATCTGGCCGTGGGCCACCATGATCCGCGCCTCCGGCACGATGCGCCCTATCTCCGCCGCCGTTTGATCGATGGTCTTGACCCGGTTATGCAAGAAGAAGACTTGGCCGCCCCGTTCCATCTCCCTCAGGATGGCTTCCTTGATGACGTCCTCGCTGTACTCGGAGACGAAGGTCTTGACCGGGAGGCGGGCCTCCGGCGGCGTGTCCATGGTGCTAAGGTCGCGGATGCCGGAGAGGGCCAGGTGCAGCGTCCTAGGGATGGGCGTGGCGCTTAGGGTGAGCACGTCGAGCTGCTCCCTTAGCTTCTTCAACTGCTCCTTGTGGTACACGCCGAACCGCTGCTCCTCGTCCACCACGGCCAGGCCGAGATTCTTGAAGCTCACGTCCTTCTGCAGCAGCCGGTGGGTGCCGATCACGATGTCCACGGAGCCGTCTTTGAGACCCTCGATGACCTCCTGTTGCTCCTTGGGGGTACGGAAGCGGCTGAGCACCTCCACCCGCACGGGAAAGGGACTGAGGCGCTCGCCGAAGGTGGCGTAATGCTGCTGGGCCAACACCGTGGTGGGGACCAGCATTCCCACTTGCATCCCGTCGCTGACCGACTTGAAGGCGGCCCGCAGCGCCACCTCGGTCTTTCCGTAGCCAACGTCGCCGCAGATGAGCCGGTCCATCGGCTTGGGACCCTCCATGTCCGCCTTTACCTGACCAATGGCCACGGCCTGGTCCCTGGTTTCCTCGTAGGGGAAGGAGTCCTCGAGCTCGTTCTGCCAGGTAGTATCCGGTCCGAACTCGTGCCCCTTGGCCACCTGGCGGGCGGCGTGAAGTTGCACCAATTCCCGGGCCAGTTCCCGGGTTGCTCCCTTCACGCGCTCTTTGACCCTCGCCCATTCCACGGCGCTAAGACGGGTCAAGGTCGGCGGGCGGTCCTGGGCGCCCACGTACGCGGTCACCCGGTCCAGGTGGCCGGTGGGGACGTACAGCTTGTCCTGCTCGGCGTATTCCAGGACCAGGTACTCTTTGTCCTCGTCGTCCTCGCCGATATTGGTGGTGCCGGTAAAAAGGGCCACGCCGTGGTCTACGTGGACCACGTAGCTGCCGGGCACGAGGTCGGCCAGAACCACCTCCGGTCCGCGGTCGGCGCGGCTGTTGCGCCGGCGCCTTCGTTCCTTGACTGTGCCCAAGAGCTCCGCGTCGGTCAACAGCACCAGCGAATAGAGGTCCGGGCCGGCCGGCGGCCCCCCCTGGTCCGGCGCCGTCGACGCCGGTTCATCCGGCGACCCCGTTGCCGCTTCGCCCACAGTCCAGCCTTCCCTGAGGGACCCGGCAATCAGGTGGAGGCTCCCAGGCTGGGGCGGCTCCTCGATGGCGGAGGACACGCTGACCGGCACACCGCCTTCTTCCAGGAGATCGGCTATCCGGCGCACGTGCTGGGTTACCACCACCACGGCGGCGCCGGCTTCCGTGCAGCGCCGGGCGTCTTCGGCCAGTTGCTCCAGCCGCCCGTAGTAGGGGACCGCCGGACGAAAAATGCGGTCCTCCTCGGAGCTGACCCAACCCTTTAGCAGCACGCGGCGCTTGGCTTCCAGCGTAGAGGCGAAGGCGTTCCAGGAGATATAAGGCGAGGGAAAGCCTGAAGGCAACTCGCCGCGGTCCTCCCGGGTGGTCCGCATTCTTTCGAACCGCTCCTCCAGGTCTTGGCCCTCGGACTCGACCTGGCTCTCCCGCTCCACCACCACCAGTCCGTTGGGGGGCAGGTAGTCCATCACCCCGGCGTGGTTGAGCAGGCCGTTGTAAAAAGAGAGGGTCTCCAGGTTCGGCGCGGAGAACAGGTGAGCCATCTCCTCGTCCATTCTCTCCCTGGTCTCAGCGTCGCACTTGGCGAAGTCCATCGTCGCCCGGAGTCGCTCCACCGCGTCCCGGTCCGCCGCGGCGGGAAGCTGCTCCCTAGCCGGGATGAGGCCCACCTCGTCGGCGGCCCCGACCGAGCGCTGTGTGGAGGGGTCGAACCGCCGGATGGTGTCCACCTCGTCGTCCCAAAGCTCCACGCGGAACGGCAACTCGCAGTGAGGAGGATAAACGTCGATGATCCCGCCCCGGTGGCTGAAGCACCCCGGTCCTTCCACCAGCGGCTCATGGCGATAGCCCAGGTCCACCCACTGGCTGAGGAGACGACCGACGGCCACCGGCTGTCCTGGCCCCAGCCGGTAGGGCCCCGCCTCCCCGTCGTTTCCTCCGCGGACAACCTCCGGCGGCAGTGTCTTCAGCAGGGCGCCGCCCACTGAGGTCACCACTACCGGGAAGTAGTCCCCGTCTCCGGAGCGGGCTAGCGCGGCCAGGGCGGCCAGCCGTTGATTGGTGGTGTGGGCATCCACGGCCAGACGCTCGAAGGGAAGCACCTCCGGCTCCGGAAGCAGGTATACCGGCCTGTCCTCTCCCAGGTAAGTGAGAAGCTGGTCGTGCAGCCGCCGAGCGTCCTCGGGCCGGGGCGTGATAACCAGGAGGGGTCCCAGCCCCTGCTGCCATAACGCCCCCACGTAGGCGGGATGGCCCGCCGGGCGCACCGTGATTTCCTGTACCCCGCCGGAGCCGGTCACCGATTCCAGGTGACGCTGCCACTCCTCGCGCCGGCTGACGGCTGCCAGAATACCGCTTAAAGACATGTGCTTACTTCGAGACCTGCAGATTGATTTGGGACCCCGTCCCCGGGAAGCTCCCCGCAAACGGCACGGCTAAACGGGACTGGTCCTCTGGACCAGTCCCCGAAACAGGTATTTTATTTCCCCGGACACGGCAGCGCAAGCCGACCTGACCTGAGCAAGACCCATGTTATACTTAATTAATTGAGGGCGGGCCGAGGGTAGTCGCCCGTCAACCTTGGAGAGACACCCCCATGTCCGGCACCGCCCGCCTGCCTGCCTCATGATTCCACCGTGGGCCGTTGTCCGTTGAAAGACTTGCGTTACCGCCGAGTTGTGATCAAAGCCGGCACCAGCGTCCTGACCAAGCCCCCGCAGCACAGAGACTTGGACCTGGACCTGATGGGCGACCTCGTGCGCCAGCTATGCGCCCTACGGGCGTCCGGTTCAGAGGTGCTGCTGGTAACTTCCGGCGCCATTGCCGCCGGCCGGCAGGCTCTGGGGTCCGGTCACGGCTTGACCCCCGGCGCCATCTCTACGCGGCAGATCATGGCGGCAGTGGGCCAGAGCCTACTGATGGGCGTCTACAAGGAGATGTTCGAGGCCCGAGGTTTCCAGGTGGCGCAGACCCTCCTGACCATAGGCGACCTCTCCGACCGCCAGTCGTATTTGAACGTGCGCAATACCCTGCGGGGCTTGCTGGACCTGGGCGTCGTGCCCATCGTCAACGAGAACGACGTGGTGGCGGTGGACGAGATCGGGGAAGTGTTCGGGGATAACGATCGCCTCTCCGCATTAGTCACCAACTTAGTTGACGCGGACCTGATGGTGGCCCTCACCGACACCAAGGGCTTATATACCGCCGACCCCCGGGTGTACCCCGAGGCCGAGTTGATATCCCACGTGGACCGGGTTGATTCCTCGATCCAGTCCGTGGCGGGAACAGACCTCAATCCCTGGGCAAGGGGGGGAATGCCCACCAAGCTGGAGGCGGCCCGTCTGGTTACTACGGCGGGCATATCCATGGTCATGTGTCACGGCCGGGAGGAGGACGCCGTGCTGAAGGCGGCGCGAGGGGACTCTATCGGCACGCTGTTTAGCCCCGGCGCCGGGAAGTTGGAAGCTCGGAAGAGGTGGATGCTCAGTGGCATCTCCCATCGGGGCGAAGTTGCCGTCGACCCTGGGGCCGCCCGGGCCCTGCTGGCCGATAGTCGAAGCCTGTTGCCGGCCGGGATCACCGGCGTGAAGGGCCAGTTCCGCAGGGGAGACATCGTATATATTACGGGCCAAGAGGGCCGGCGCATCGCCTGCGGCATCGCCAACTACGGGTCGGAAGAGGTGGCGCGTATCCAGGGCTCGCAATCGGAACACATAGAAGGGACTCTTGGTTATCACTACGGTCAAGAAGTGGTGCACCGGAACAACCTGGTCTTGTTGTAAGCGGTGTGCAGCCTGCTTGGCGCCCACGGAAGAGGACGATGACCACCACAGCCGCTGATCGACTGGCTGCCAAAGGACGCGCCGCCCGCGCCGCTTCCCGCAGCATGGCCAGGTTGTCCGCCGGCGCCAAGAACCGGGCGCTGGCCAACATAGCGACAGCCTTGGAAACGCAACAGGACGGAGTCCTGGACGCCAACCGGCGGGACTACCGGGCGGCGCAGGCGGACGGGCTTGACGACGCGATGTTGGACCGGTTGCTCCTCACCCCGGAGCGTCTCCAAGCCATGGCCCGGGACGTGCGAGGCGTGGCGGCCCTGCCCGATCCCGTTGGGGAAATGCTGGACGCGACGACGCTGCCCAACGGCCTGCTGGTGGGCAAGCGGCGGGTGCCCCTGGGCGTTATTGGCAGCATCTATGAGAGCCGGCCCAACGTTACCGTGGATATTTCCGTGCTGTGCCTCAAGTCGGGCAACGCCTGCGTGCTGCGCGGCGGCAAGGAGAGCCTCGGCTCCAACGCCGCCCTGGCGGACATAATCCGGGCGGCCCTGGCCCAAGCCGGCATGACCCCCGAAGCCGTGCAGTTCGTGGAAGAGACCGACCGCTCGCTGGTGGACGTCATGCTGGGCATGAAGGAGTACATCGACCTGGTGGTCCCTCGCGGCGGCGCCGGGTTGATCAAGTTCGTTGCCGAAAACGCGGCCATGCCCGCCATCACCGGCGGCGTCGGAGTGTGCCACACCTACGTGGACCGCGCCGCCGACCTGGAGAAGGCGGTGGACATCGTTTACAACGCCAAGGTCCAGCGCCCCACGGTGTGCAACGCCCTGGACACCATGCTGGTCCACTCCGAGGTGGCCTCCCGGTTTCTGCCCAGGGCGGCCAAGGGTCTGGCCGCCGCCGGGGTGGAGCTTCACTGCGACCAGCGGGCCCTGAGCGCCCTGGGTCCCAGCCCGGGCCTGAAGGTAAAGCCCGCCGGGGAGGAGGACTGGGGCCGGGAGTTCCTGTCCCTTGTCGCGGCGGTGAAGGTGGTGGACTCGCTGGAGGAGGCGCTGGAGCACGTCGAGACCTACGGGTCCGGCCACTCCGAGGCCATCGTTACGGAGGACTACTCGGCGTCCATGCGCTTCCTGGATGAGGTCGACGCCGCCGCGGTCTTCGTCAACGCCAGCACCAGGTTTACCGACGGCTCCCAGCTTGGACTGGGGGCCGAGGTGGGCATCAGCACCCAGAAATTCCACGCCAGGGGCCCCCTGGGGCTCCGGGAGTTGACCTCCTACAAATGGGTGATCATGGGCAACGGTCAGGTCAGAGAATAGACGGCGAGGTGGGGCGTGGCCGATCTTAGTTTCGAGCGAGAGGTACGGACTCCCTACTCCGAGGCCTACACCATCAGGGAGGACGAGCGCCCCGTGGGGCGGGTGGACATCCACTTCGCCGACGGTGTGGTCCATGTCTCCGTGGCGGTGGACGAAAGCCTCACCCAGGACGCCATCCAGGAAATCATCGACACCGTGGACGAGGATATGATGGACGCCGTGGGCATCTCGCGGGAAGGGTTCGTCGTCCACGTGTTTCAGGGGAGAGAAACCGCCGTATTCAGCGACGACGGGTTCGAGGAGTCCGGCAGCCAGCAGTGACCCGGGCTTGCCTCGCACCGCGGCCTCCGGGACGGATCCGGCCTTTGCCACCCGACGCTGAGTTAGGCCTTCTTCCGTTCCAGGACCGCTTCCGCTGCTGCCCTGACGTGCTCCGGGCTTAGCCCGCACCGGACCATCAACTCCTCAGCCTTCCCCGAGGGGCTGTAGCCCCGAAGGGCCACCATCTCCAGGGGCACCGGATGGCGGCGGCCCGCAACCTGGGCCACTATGCTGCCCAATCCCCCGTAGATGTAGTGCTCCTCAGCGGTTACTATGGCGCCGGTATCCCGGGCGGCGGAGACGATGGCCTCCTCGTCGGTGGGGACCAGCGTCGCCATGTTGACCACCCGGGCTTGGATGCCCGACTGCGCCAGCAGTTCGGCGGCGTCCAGGGCCGCCGACACCATGACCCCGGTGGCGATGATGGTGAGGTCCCCTCCCGCGCGGATGATCTCGGCGCGGCCCAGGGCGAAGTTGTAGGACTGGTCGTGGACCACGGGCGTGGCGGCCCGGGAGAGCCGCATGTAGCACGGACCGGGTGTCTCGGCCACGGCCCGCACCGCCTGAGCCGTTTCCACCGCGTCCGACGGCGCCAGCACGGTGAATCCGGCCAGGGAGCAGGCCAGCGCCAGGTCCTCGATGCCGTGGGCCGACATCCCGTCCTCGCCGGTCAGAATCCCAGCGTGGGTGCACACCAGCTTCAGGTTCAGCCCAGGTTGCGCCACCAGGACGCGTAACTGGTCGAAGGGCCGGCCCACGCCGAAGACGGCAAAAGTGCTGACGAAGGGAGTCTTGCCGGAGGCCGCCAGCCCGGCGCCCACCCCGATGATGTTCTGCTCCGCCGGTCCAAAGTCGAAAAACCGGCTGGGGTACTTGTCCCGCCACAGGTGGGTGAAGACCGAGACGTTGAGGTCTCCGCCGAGGACCACTATGTCCGGACGCGAGTCAGCCAGCTCCAAGAGGGTGCGGCCGTAGGTCTCGCGAGTTGACGCCGTCTCCCTCCGGGCCGCCATCAGGACAGTTCCTGCATTGCCCTCTCCAACTCGTCCCCGTTGGGCGCGCGCCCGTGGAAGGCGGGGTTGTTCTCCATGAAGCTTACGCCTTTCCCCTTCACGGTGTGGGCGATGATGGCCGTGGGACGGGTGCGCCGTACTCGGGCCCGGTCCAAGGTGGCCAACAGGGCCGGGAATTGGTGGCCGTCGGTCTCCAGCACCCGCCAGCCGAAGGAGCGCCACTTCTGGCCGAGGGGTTCCAGGGACATCACCTCTTCGGTGAAGCGGTCGTTCTGGATGCGGTTGCGGTCAACGATGGCGATCAGGTTATGGGCCTTGTGGTGTGCCGCCGCCATGGCGGCCTCCCACACCTCGCCCTCGTCACACTCGCCGTCCCCCAATATGGCGTAGACCAGGTAGTCCTTGTCGTCCAGTCTGGCCGCCAGCGCGCAGCCCAGGGCGAAGGACAGGCCCATTCCCAGGGAGCCTGAGTTCATCTCCACCCCGGGAGTCATGGGGTGGGAGTGGCCCTGCAGGCGGCTGCCCAGCTTGCGGAAGGTGGGCAGTTCGTCTTTGGCGATGTAACCGGCCCTGGCCAACACCGCGTATAGCCCGGCGGAGGCGTGGCCTTTGCTCAGGATCAGGCGGTCCCGGTCGGGCCAGCCGGGGTCGGCCGGGTCGTGGCGCAAAGCCCGGAAGTACAGGGCGATCATTATTTCCAGTTCGGAAAGGGAGCCTCCGGGGTGGCCGCTGCCTGCCGCGTGGATGGTCTGCAGGATATCCCGACGCAACTCCCGGGCCATAGCCTCGAGTTCCGAGACGTCTCGGAGAGCTTGTGGCTGTTGGCCTCTCCCAAGCGGAGTTCGGTTGTTGCTGCCGGGGCTTGCCGCTGTCAACGTTTGCTTTCCGTGTGCCGGTGGTCCTGGTTTGGGGCGTGACTGGCCGCTAACCAAGGGTTAACGGCGCGAAAATTATAAGCCCCAGTAACCGAAGTGTCTAGGCGGACGGCTGGCGAACGTCAAACATCAAAACTATAATTGGGTCGCCCCGTCGCCTGGGCTCGAGTAAGTTGCCGTCATGCTGATCGACTCCCACTGCCATATCTTCCCGCCTCGGTTCATTGGCCAACGCCGGCAGCTTCTGGACCGCGACGCCACCCTGGCCGCCCTGTTCGCCAGGCAGCGGGCTCCCATGGCCGACGCGGAGGCCCTGATCGACGCCATGGACCGGGAGGAGGTCTCCCGGGCCGTCGTCATGGGCTTGGGGTGGACCGACCTGGAGCTGGCCAGGGAGGCCAATGAATACGTCGTGGAAGCCGTCAGCCGCTATCCGCAGCGGTTGATCGGCTTCTGCTCGGTCAATCCCGCCTGGGGTGACCGGGCGGCGGCGGAAGCGGCGCGCTGGGCCGAGGCAGGCTGCCGCGGCATTGGGGAGCTTCACCCCGACACCCAGGGCTTCGACATCACCAGCAAGGCCCAACTGGAGCCCCTCATGGACGCGGCGCGCCGGCTGGGTCTCCCGGTGCTGGTGCACGGGTCGGAGCCGGTGGGACACAGCTACCCCGGCAAAGGGGGCACCACACCGGACAGGCTCTACCGCTTCATTCAGAACTTTCCCGACAACCTCATCGTCTGTGCCCACTGGGGGGGCGGCCTTCCATTCTACGCCCTGATGCCCGAGGTATCCCAAGCCCTCCATAACGTTTACTTCGACACGGCCGCGTCAGTGTTCCTCTACGGCCCGGGGGTGGTGCCCACCGTGATAGGCTTGGTGGGGTCCGATAAGATACTTTTCGGCAGCGACTTTCCTTTGGTTCGGCCGCGGAGGATAGTGTCTCAAATTGAAAGCGCCGCCGTGGACCCGGCGGCCCAAAGGGCCATTCTGGGCGGAAACGTCTCGGCCTTGCTGGGTCTGTAGGGCCTTGCCCGTCCCCAGTTCCGGCCCGGCGGATGGAAACGGGGCTGCGGCTGCATTGCTGGAGCGGTGCGTGATGCCGCGGACGCTGGGCCGAGGGCCGGCAGTTTGACGGGCCCGCAGGACTCGATGCGGCTATTCGTGGCCATTCCGGTCCCGCCCGAGGCCAAGACCGTCCTGGCCGGGGTCGTCTACAAGCTGAAGGACCTGGCGCCAACGGGGGTCCGCTGGGTTGACCCGGCCGGGATGCACTTGACCCTCAAGTTCCTGGGCAACGTTGCGCCCTCCCGGGTGGGGGATATGGCCCGGGCTGCGGCTCGGGCGGTGGGTGAGCAGCCCTCGTTCCAAGTCCGCCTCGCTGGCTTGGGGACCTTTCCCCGCGGGTCGAGGCCGCGGGTGCTGTGGGTTGGGGTTGACGCCGAAGGGGATCATCTTCAGACGCTGCGGGACCGTCTGGAGGCGGCGATGGCCGACCTGGGGTTCCCCCGGGAAGCACGGCCGTTCAGCCCCCACCTTACCCTGGGACGAGTCCGCGAAGGGGCTTCCGGTCCAGACCTAAAGGCCATTGTGGACGCGGCGGCGGCGGTTACTCCCGGGCCTTGGGGACCCTGGTTGGCGGAGTCTCTCTGCGTGGTGCGAAGCCATCTCGGACCGGGTGGCGCGACCTACTCCATCCTGGACACGCTGCCTTTCGGCGGAGCCTCGGCATCGTAGACGGCCTGCGCCGGAGGACGGCCCGGCGGCTAAACGGCGGGCCCCCAGGGCAGGGACCTCCGCTCCACCGGGGGCGTGGGCCTGTCCCAGCTTCTCACGGTCCCAGCTTCTCAAACGGAGGTGCCGGGCATTTGGAAAAGCGCTTGACCACCATCCGGCCGGCGGCGCCCTTCGATTTCGACCTCACCGCCGGCCAGCACACCTACGGCCAGGGGCGCTGCGCCACCGACGTGCTTAGCGACGGCGTGTACCGCCGGCTGCTGGACCTCCGCGGCCGCCTGGTTCTGGCCTCCGCGTGGTCTGTGGGCAGCGTCGACTCCCCGGAGCTAGCCGTGGAGCTCCAGGGGGACCGTCTGGGCGCCGGCGACGTAGAGGCGGCCACCGGGCTTGTGGCCCGTCTTCTGGGCTCTGACCACGACCTGGTCCCCTTCTACCGCATTGCCGGCGCCGACGCGAGTCTGTGGCCCATAGTGCGGCAATACCGCGGCCTGCATCCGGCGCACACCTCCAGCGTGTTCGAGGCCCTGGTGCTGGCCGTCTTGGGCCAGCAGATCTCGGCCAACGTGGCCAGGGTCATCCGCGCTTTGATGGTGGAGTCCTACGGCCCCAGCTGGAGCTACGACGGCGTCACCTACTACGCCTTTCCGCGGCCGGAAGACCTGGCCGGGCTGACCGTGGAGCAACTGCGGGAGATGAAACTCAGCGGCCGCAAGGCGGAGTATATTCTCGGCATCGCCCGGGCTGAGCTGGAATCGTCGCCTTGGGGCATGGATTCCCTGCGGGATATGGCGGACGAGCAAGTCACCCTGAAGATCGAGGAACTCAGGGGCGTGGGGGCCTGGACGGCCCAATGGGTGCTGATCCGGGCCCTGGGCAGGCCCGACGCCTTGCCCCTTGGCGACCTGGCGTTGCGCCGCGTGGTGTCCCGTTTGTATTTCGAGGGCGCCGAAATCGACGACGCTCAGTTGGAGTGCTTCGCCCGGAGATGGTCCCCCTGGCGAAGCTATGCCACCGTGTACCTGTTCACCGCCCTGCGCAACGGTCTGGTCTAGGTCAAGACCGGAACATGTTCATTAGAGACTGGGGATTCCGGGACTTGGATATCTGCCGGACCCATTTCTTGGTTTGACGAAACCGGTTCAGCAACTGGTTGATGTCCTGGGGCGTGGTGCCGCTCCCTTTGCTGATGCGGCGGCGGCGGCTGCCATTGATAATCTCCGGCTTGCGCCGTTCCTCGGGTGTCATGGAGTGAATCATGGCCTCTATCCGCTTGACCTGGGTTTCGTCCTGCAGGGCCTCCGCCGGCATCCGCTTGCTTAGCTGGTTCATGCCGGGGATCATCTCCATGACCTGGCTCAACGACCCCATTTTCTTCACGCTCTGGATCTGCTGCAAGAAGTCGTCTAGGTCGAAGCTGGCCTGACGGAACTTTCGCTCTAAGTCCCTGGCCTGATTCTCGTCCACCGCCTCTTGGGCCTTCTCGATGAGGGTCAGAACGTCGCCCATGGCCAGGATCCGCGAGGCCATCCGGTCGGGGTGAAACTGTTCCAGCGCGTCGGTCCGCTCCCCCACGCCCACGTACTTGATGGGGACTCCGGTCACCTTGGTCACCGACAGCGCGGCCCCGCCCCGGGCGTCGCCGTCCATCTTGGTCATAATCAACCCGGTCAGGGATGCCCGCTGGTGGAACTCCTCGGCCGCATTCACCGCGTCCTGCCCGGTCATGGCGTCCAGCACCAGCAGGACCTCGTGGGGCGACACCGCCGACTTGATGTCCTCCATCTCCTCCATCATGGCGTCGTCGACGTGAAGACGCCCCCCGGTGTCGATCACGGCCCAGGCCGCCCCCAGTTCCGCCGCCTGCTTCACTCCGGCCGCCGCCACCCGGGCTGGTGAGGAGGAGGCAGGGTCTTCGGCGTACACGGGTATGTCCAGTTGGCGGCCCAGGGTTTGCAACTGCTGGATAGCGGCGGGACGGCGCAAGTCGCAGGCCACCAGCAGCGATCGCTGGCCCTGGCGGCGAAGGGTCAAGGCCAGCTTGGCGGCGGTGGTGGTCTTGCCGGAGCCCTGGAGACCCACCAGCATCACCACCGTGGGCGGCTGGCTGCTGGGGGTCATGCGGTGGTCGCCTCCGCTGAGGAGGGAGGTCAGCTCCTCATGGACCACTTTCACCACCTGCTGGCCGGGGGTCAGGCTTTCTAACACCTCCGCGCCCAGGGACCGCTCCTTGACCGCGGCCACGAAGTCCCGGGCCACGCGGAAGTTGACGTCAGCCTCCAACAGGGAACGGCGCACCAACGTCAAGGCGTCCTCAATGTCCTTTTCGGTCAACCGGCCCTTGCTGTTCAGCCGTTGGAAAACACCGGTCAGCTTTTCGGTCAGGTTGTCAAACATCTTTCCGGCCTCTTTCCGACTCGCGAAGTCTTTGCAACATCACCCGCTTGGCGGCCTGGACAGCCGCGCCGCTCACTTTGTTGGGCAGCGGTTCCTGGGCGGTCACGTCGTCGCCAAAATTGGCGCCGGGTTGGACCAGTTGGGCGTCCGCCAGGGTAATCTGGCGGTCTGGATGCGCCACGGATTCCACCACGGTCTTCAGCGCGCACAAGCTCGCCCTGCCCGTGGCCGGGTCCAGCTTGACGGACATGTTGGGACCCATATTCGGGTTGTCTTTCCTGAGGGCCCCCTCGATGGCCTCCTCGATGGCCTCCAGGACCTCATCATCAGGCATGATGCGCCGCGCCATCAATGCGGTCAGCAGTGACAGAGGATCGCGTTTAACCGCCCCCGCAGTGCCATGGGAGCTGCCCCGGGAGAATAGGCCCAGGGCTTTTCCCACCCAACTCTCCGATTCCAAAGGGCTGCCGCAAGTTCGGCAAGACCCGCCCGTGCCGCCGTTGGCGCTGCGGCAGACTGTACACGTAACCACGCGCGGCCTCCTGGCCAGGCCCTGGCTGAGAGCGATAGGCCGCTGGGGCCTCCGGTTTCGATTGTAGGGTCGCAGCTAGATACGGGTCAAGCTCCGCCGGCCTGGTTCCCGGGCATGTTGGAATCCCGGCGTCGCAGGTCCGAGGCGCTATTCCCACCGGAACAGCCGCACTGCCACCAGAAAGCTCAGCGCCAGCCAGACCGCCAGCCCCAGGATGTCCCACCCCTGGGACCACAGCGCCTCGCCGTCGGTGGCGACGTTTCGCAGGGCGTCGATCAAGTAGGTGAGGGGCAGGTAATCGGTCACCGCCTCCAGGGGACCGGGCATGGCGCTCCGGGGAAAGAACACGCCGGAGAGGAACATCATGGGCAGGGCAATGACGTTGGCCAGGGGAGCGGCGACTTCTTCGCTCCGGGCCCAGCCCGACACGGCGAACCCTATGCTCACGAAGACCCCGCCGCCCATCACCGCCAGCACCAGAATTGCGCCCAAATTGCCCGCCAGTTCCACGTCGAACAGCACCACCGCCACTCCGATGAGGACCAGGGTCTGAAGGATGGATATGATGAGCCTGGTGAACACCTGGCCGAAGAGAAAACTGGAAGGATGGGCGGGCGTGGCCAGCAGCCGGCGCAAAACTCCCCGGTTCTTTAGCTGTACAAAGGAGAAGGCCACGCTGAAAAGACCCATCTGCATGATGGACATGGCTACGACCCCGGGCATCAGGAAGTCGATGAACCGGAGCCGCCTGCTGGTCACGGGCTGGTCGTCGGTGGTGAAACGCCCGGCCACGTCCACCGCAGCGAAGGTCATCTCGTCCAGGGCCTGTTTGATGAGGGTGCGGCCCACCTGCACCGGCCGGCTCTCGCCGTCGTCGAATAAGACCCGCACCCGTTTGGGCCCACCGGCGGCGGCGAATCCAGGAGGAATGACCAGCACCACTTCCCGGTCCCCATCGGACAGCGCCTGCCTTTCCTCCGCCTCCGCGGCATTGGTGGAAAGGTCGAAGGCATCCGTGTTGGTCAGGTTGCCCAGCAGAACGGCGGAGGCTTCGTTCTGGGCGTGGTCGACCACGCCCAGGTCCACGCGGCCCAGGTTTCCGAAGTTCAGCATCCCGAAAATCACCATCACCACCAGCGGCAGAAAGAACGTCCAGAAGATGGCTTGCCGGTCGCGAAACCACATCTTCAGGGACGCGATGGTCAACGCCCAGAACGGGTTGGTGAAAATCACGCGGCGCGGGTCCTCGGTCCCTCGGGTAGTCCAGGCGGGAAATTATATAGCAACGAATGGACGCGGGCGGCGGTGGACCCCTTGACGGTGGGGCCTGCCGTCTCCCGGCGGGGAGTCAGCTTGAACGAAGGGGGACAGGCATGTGCCGGGAACGTTGACTTGGCGGCGCCAAAAAGGACCGGGCCGGCCTCCTTGCGTCGGCTCGGCCCGGTCCACTCCACCCGGTGGACTTTTTCTACGCCATGGCCCCCCTGCGCCGGAGCCGGTTGGCGTCTAAGGGGTAAGGCTTATCTCTCTCCGGCCACCGGTGCTCTCACTCCCGAGGCCGGCAGCGCCCGCGATCCGGGCTCGACTTCGTAGGGGCCTGCCAGGCCCAACTCGTCGGCCACGGCGCGCATGGAGGGTATGACTTCCTGCCCCAGCAGCCGGATGCTGGTCATCCTGTCCTCGTGGCTGATCGGACCGTGGTGGTGCCATAGCGCCACGATACCGGGCCGGATGGTCTCAAGCACGTTGCGAATCCGAGGGATGATAGTGTCGGGGGTGCCGACTATCAGCTGATCGTTGTCCTGCTCCGTTTGGTACTTGCTGTATATGGAGTCCTTGGCCGCCTCGATCTCCTCCGGAGTTTCAACCGGCTCGTAGGGAACGAAGCTCTCGCCGCTATTCGGGTCGACGGACACCCTGGCCAAGCGGCGAGTGGCCGCCTTGGAGTTGTATCCGGGCGGGAACATCCACTCGGGGCGGGCGAAGGCATTGATCCCGCCGCCGTACAGGAAGGCCTTGCCCAGCTCCTGGGCCTTGTCCTCGGTCTCCGCGACGATCACTCGCTGCAGATAGCCGAAGTTTTCCGGTCCGGATTGGTACCCCTCTTGCGCCGCCGTATCGGCGTAGAGCTTCACCATCTCCAGCGTCGGCTCCGGGAAGGTGGCCAGGGCCAAGTAGGGATAGCGGTGCCGGGCGCACCACTCCACTGTCTCGGGGCTGACCAAGCCTGGGATCCACACGGGAGGGCGCGGCTTCTGCATGGGGAGCACCCAGGGGTTTACCGCCCGGTAGTGGTAGTTCTTCCCCTCGTGACGGAACGGTCCCGGTGTGGTCCACGTCTTGATGATAAGGTCATGGGCCTCGTTGAAGCGTTCCCGGTTGAGCGCCGGATTGGCGTTATTGAAGAGCGATTCGCTGCCTGCGCCTCGCACGAACCCCGGCACCAGTCGGCCGCGGGAGATCATGTCGATCATGGCCAGCTCTTCAGCGAGCCTCAGGGGATCGGACACGGGCAACGGGTTGCCCAGCAGGACGATCTTCAGCCGCTCGGTGATGCGGGCCAGCACCGCGGCTTCGACGTTCATCGGCGAGCCCATGCAGAACGGGGTGCCGTGGTGTTCGTTGAGCATGATCCCGTCGAAGCCCATCTCCTCCATGTAGACAACCTCGTCGAAGTAGGTGTTGAGAAGTTCGCTCCCCTTGGCGGGGTCGAAATGCTCGTTGGGTATGCCGTAGTAGCCGGCGTTCTTGATGATCTCTTCTTCGGGAACGTCGATATAGGGGCGTTCGGTAAATCCCATTATGTGCATAGCGGACCTCTCCTTGGCCTATCTTCGGGACGGGAAACTCAGGACAGGAAATTCTTCACTCGATCGGAAAATTCCCGGGACTTCTCTATCTCGGGGCGGTGACCGCAATCGTCGAACACGACCAGTTCCGATCCGCTAATGGAACGGTGGTACGCTTCCCCGGCGCTGAGGGGCACGACCTGGTCCTGCCTGCCCCAGATGAGCAGGGTTGGCAACCCGCTTACGCCCTCCAGCAAGTGGGCCAGGCTGGGGTTGTACATGTAGGGCTCCCAGGCCAGGCGAGAGGCTTGGGCGCGGGCGTCCTCCCATGCTTCGAACTGCTCCGGCGTCGCCTCCCCGCCGTACAGGCCGGCAAACTCGGGAGTGTTGTCCGGATCTTTCACGCTGGCGTTCAGGAAGGAGCGGGCCGACATGCCGAACATGTCCATGATGTCGCCTTCCGGGGGCCGGATGCCGCCAGGGGCGACCAGTACCAACCGGCGAATGTCGTGGGAGCAGCTGGCCGCCATCTCGGCCGCTATCCAACCGCCCAGGGAGAAGCCGATGACGTCCACGGGGCCAAGCCCCAACTCCCGTATCGCCCGCGAGTAGAAATTGCCCTGGTCCCGCACGCCCGAGATCCATTCCACCCTGGGAGACACGCCGAATCCGGGGTGCAGCGGTATTTGGACGAGGTGGCTTTCCGCCAGGGCCGAGTGCCATTGCAGCCAGCCTGTGTAGCCCATCTCCTCGTGGAGCACCAGGAGCGGGTTGCCGGAGCCGCCTTTCACTATGGTGAGGTCGGTCCCGGCGACCGAAACCGTCTCTTCCTGCGAGTTCGCTACCATTTGGTCGATAGTCTCTCCATATCCAGATTTTGTCGTGCGCGGCCGCCCTGTCTACGCAGAATGGCGACCCAAGTATGAGTCCAACTCGGAAGATTTGTCAATGGCTGCTTGAGACCTCCAATCTTCCGCCCGGCGCGGTTGACGAAATCTGTAACGAACGGGCAAACCGCGGCAGGAACCAGTTCAGGATCCCCGCCACGCCCAACAGGCTCGCCACGGGGATGAGCACCCACTCGTAGCTGCCGGTCTTGTCGAACACCCATCCGGAGTAGAAGGGGGCCCCCAGCCCCATGAAGTGCATTACCATCAACATGGCGCCCCGGTTGGCCCCGAAGTTGCGGCGGCCGAATATGTCTCCCAAAAGGGAGAAGTTCAGCGCCCAGGAGCCCTCGTTGGTCGCCCACAGCATCAGCAACAACACCATCTGCCAGACTTCGACCTTGTCCAGGACCAGCAGCAGCACCATGGCGAAGGTGCCCAGGAAGGCCGGTGTGGCCGCGATGCGGGCCTTGGACCAGCGGTCTCCGGCCCACCCCATCACAAAGGTGGACGCCATCCACATGAACGCGTAGGCGCTGATTATCAGCCCCGCGGTCGTTTCGTCCAGGCCCTTCCAGGTCATGACTCCCACCAGGTGTATGCCCAGGGCCATGAAGACGGTAGTGCGCAGGCCGCAGCTTAGACTCAGCATCCAGTAGGCTGCGGTGGTCAATGCCCGCCTGGTGCTTATCTCCACGTCCCCTGTGTCGGCGAACGATTGGTCGTCCGCCCCAACCGGTCCCTCGGCCGCAGTGTCTCCGTCGGGCAGAAGGCCCCGGGATTCGGGAGTGCGGTAGAGGCGCGTAGCCAGGGGCGCGGTGATTGCCGCGATGACGACGCCGGTTACCAGCGCCGTGGTGCGCCAGCCGAGATGGTCCACTCCCAGGGTCATCAGGGGGATCAGCACGACACCGCCGAAGGGGAACCCCATGTAGGACACGGACATCGCCCGGCCTCTCTGCCGGATGAACCACCGGCTGATGACCGTGGTGGTTGGGGAGTCGAAGGGGATCATACCCACGCTTATGACGCACAGGAATACGATCATGAACATGATGTACGAGTCGACAAAACTCAGCAGGACGTAACCCGCCCCGCCGAGCACGGCACAGATAATCAGGATTATGGCGGGGCCCATGCGGTCGACCAACACGCCGATCACTGGACTCAGGACCACGGCAACGACTCCCCGGAGGGTGAAGGGGAGTGAGGCCAACGCCCGGCCTATTCCCAGCGTCTCGGAAATGGGGAGGAAGAAAACGGAGAATCCCAGCCAGTAGCACCCGAAGGGCAGACTGTTGATGGTAAAGGCGCTGGCGACGATCCACCAGCCGTAGAAGATGTTGGGCGTTCGAAGTCTACCTGGACGGTCTTGCGGCGGGGAGCCGCCTTCGGTCGGCTGGCCGCCGCCCCTGTTGCCAGTATCAAGTTCCAAATTTAAGTCCTCAATCTATATCACAAAACCCGATGATAACGCCGGACGATTGCCGGTGTCAATCGACGCTGAGCCTCGGACAGGGTCATTTAATTGTCTCCAAATATCATGTCTCCAAGTGTCCCTTACAATTCTGGGGCCGCCACGGCGGGCGAGGTTGGCGGACTCCTGGCGACGGCGGGTCATCTCGTCGAGGAAGTGATCGTCTTCAAGCCAACGGCGCAAGGCACTCTCTCCGATGCCGGAAGTGCGGGCGGCTTGAGAGATGGCAGGGGAGACGGCAATGATGGGCAGCGTCGCCTGCCGGCGAAAGGTGAGGTTAGATTTTTCGACTCCCCCCTCATTTCCGCTCATTTCCTCCCATTCCGGCTCGTGGGCCGGGTTGGGAGAAGTTGGATTTGGAGCGGCTTGCGGCCATTGGGGTACCGTGATGCTTCAGTGATGCCTCAGGGGCGGGTTGGATTCGGATTGTGTCTCGGCGGGAGATTCCGGTCTGCCGCTTATCAGGATAGGGGGGGCATCCGGGGATGGGAAGGGAGGGGTGTCAGTTTTGGAGTCGGGGGCGTCGCGCCCAAAAGGCGCCGGCGCCGTTCCGGGGGAACAACTGAATGACCCTGAGGCAGGGCGAGGGGTCTTTCAATTATCGTTGGGAGGGTAGCCAACGACGTGTACGGGGCCCTTCGGAATCGCTATGGTCCCGCAAGGGAGTGGGTTAGGCATTACGGGAAAACCGACGGGGCGTGGGGAGGGGGAGTAGGGGCGGGACCCAATCTGCCGTAAGAGTCCATCGGACCGTGGGAACGATGGCCGGACGCAATAAAATGAGAGAGCGGCACCGCCAAGCCGGGGCACTGCTCTCCGCGCCCTCCGGCTAACCTTTCCAGTTCCTTTTCCGGCTTTTACCGAGATGCGGAACGGCTCAGACACCGGGTCCCGGTACTTCCAGGGTGGGGCTGGGGATTGGAAGGACGCGTAGTTGCCCGGTCAGGTCCTAATGGATTCCAGCTTCTTCACGACTTGGTCCGTGGAGACTATGTGCCGGTGCAGGTTCATCTCCCGGGGAGAGAAACCCAGGGCCAGCCCCACCAACTGGGGCAGATGCAGGATGGGCATGTCGATGCTCTCGCCCTTGTGCCGCTCCGCGTCGGCCTGCTTTCCGTCGAGCTCCAGGTGGCACAGCGGGCACGGCGTGACCATGCAATCGGCGCCCTTTTGGCTGGCCTCCAGCGTGTGGGTGCCGCACATCTCCAGGGAGTTGTCTTCGTTGGCCGAAAGGATGGGGAACCCGCAGCACTTGCCCTTGCCGGAGATGGTGGTTACCTCGCCTCCCAGCGTTTCTATGGTGCTCTCCAGCACGGTCTTGCGGCGCTCCCACCCCTTGGGGATCATCAACTCGGGCGGCCGGCGCAGGTAGCACCCGTAGAAGGGGGCCACCTTCAGACCGGAGAGAGGGCGGACCACCAAGTCTTTGAGGTTGTCGAGGCCGAACTCCTCGTCCAGTACCCAGAGGAAGTGCTTGACCTCCACAGTCCCCTTGTACTCCAGGCCCTCGGAGGCCAGGTATTCCCGGTTGATGCCGGCCAGGTAATCGGGGTCTGACTTGAAGCGGTGGTTGGCCTGGGTAAACACGCCCTGGCAGGTGCTGCAGATGGTCATCATCATGGCCCCCAACTGCTCAACCTTGGCCAAGGTGCGGGCGTTGATGGGATCCGAGACCTCTTGGCTGAGGCATCCGGCCCCGTTGCACCCCACGTCGACAAGCTCCACTAACTCGATGTTTAGCTTCTCCGCCACCTTCACGGCGGCGGGGTACAGCTCCGGGCAGCCTCCTTTAGATACACAGCCGGGATAAAACGCGTAGGCCATTAGGACTTACCCTCCCATATCCGGAAGATCCTCTTGATTTTGTCTGCGCCGGGCCTCGTGGGATGGAAGATGTAGGGCCAGGGGAATTTACCCCGTTTGAGGGCCTTCAACCCCAGGGGCAGTTGCTTCAACTGGCGCGCCAGGTTGGTGGGCCCCCCCTCGGTGTCTATCGCCAGGCGGGTCTCGTCCAACCAGCCGTGGGACTTGACCGAGGCGGCGAAGCTCTTGTAGTGGGCTTTGACCGAGGGATTGCCTGTGCCCGCCTTGATGGACCGGTTCCGCAGGGCGAAGATGCGCTCCGTGGGGTCTATGCCCTTGGGGCAGTGCTCCGTGGCCTCGAAGCAGTGGCAGCAGTCCCATACGCCCCGGTCGGCGCTGGCGATCCGCAGCTTCTCCAGGCTCCCGGTGTTCCTGGGATCGGCCACCGCCCGGTAGGCCTTGGTCAAAGCCGCGGGGCCCAGGAACTTGCGGTCCACCACCATGGTGGTGCAACCCTCGTCGCACAGCCAGCACATGGTGCAGCTCATCACCTTGCGCAGGTCCTGGATGACCTCGTTGGGCACCATGTTTTCCCGCTGCGGCGGCGGGTCGGCCGGCTCTATCCACGGTTCGACGGCCGCGTACTTGCGGTAAATCATGGTCTCCACGTCGAACATCATGTCCTTGGCCACGTTGATGAGCCGAATGGGGGCGATGGTGACCTGGCCCTCCTCCTGCGCATCGGAGACCCTGGTGCAACAGGCCACGCGGTGTCCCCGGCTGATGCGCATGGTGCAGTCGCCGCAGAAGCCGGAGCGGCAGCCGCCGCGGAAGGCCAGGGTGCTGTCCTGCTCCTCCCGCGCCTGCATCAGGGCGTCCAGGACGCTGGCGTTTTCGTCGATGTCCAAGGCGTAGCTCTGGTCGTAGGCTTTCTCGCCGCTGGTTGGGTCGTACCGGCGTACTTTGAGGGTGATTTCCATAAGTCTTTCCTTTCTAGCCCGCCCGGTCCGGCGGCCGCTGGGTGATGACTACAGGTTTGCGGGCAGGGATTGGCTCCCGATGGCGACTGAGACCCTACTGCGCCCCGTCCGGCGGCCACTGGGTGATGATCACCGGCTTGTCGGCGAGAGTGGGCCCCTCAGGCGAATGGGACGCGACGGCGTGCCGCAGCCAGTTGGCGTCGTCCCGTTGGGGATAATCGGTCCGGTAATGGGCGCCGCGGCTCTCCTGACGGGCCAGCGCGCTGGCGGTCACCACTTGGGCCACGTCCAGCATGTTGCCCAGCTCCAGAAGGGCCGCCAGGGAGGGATTGTACGGCCCGTCGATGCTGGGCACGGATACCCTGGCGCACCGCTCCTTTAGCTCTTCCACCTTGGCCAGGGCTTCCTTCAGCCCTTCCTCGTCGCGGTACAATCCCACCTTCCCGTCCATGGTCTGGGCCAGTTCCCCGCGTATCGATCCTATGGTGTCTTCTCCCCCGGCCCTGCCGGCCACCTCTCGGACCCGTCTTTCCTCGTCGGCCCAGGCGGCCTCGGACCCTCTTTGCAGAGGGGAGGCCTGCGCATGGGCGGCGGCGGCCTCGCCGGCCCGCCTGCCGAAGACGGCGCATTCCAAGAGGGTGTTGCCCCCCAGGCGGTTGGCTCCGTGCACCCCCATGGAGGCGCACTCTCCGGCGGCGTAAAGGCCGGCGATGGAGGTGGCGCCGTGCACGTCCGCCTGTATGCCGCCCATGGGCCGGTGCATGGCCGGCTGCACCGGCACCAGCTCCTTGGTGAGGTCGGTTCCGGTGAGCCGCTTCACCAGCAGTTGGGTCTCGGGCAGCAGGTCGCCCACGAGGGCCTGGTCCAGGTGCTGGAAATCCAGGAAGACGCACCCGTCCACTCCTCGCCCCTCGCGGACCTCCGTCGCCACGGCCCTGGCGCAAACGTCCCGGGGCGCCAGGTCTCCGGCTCCGGGAGCGTAGGACTCCATGAACCGGTCGCCGTCCTTGTTGACCAGGCGGGCGCCCTGGCCCCGGGCGGCCTCGGTAACCACCAAGCCCCTGCCCTTCAGGGTGGTTGGGTGGTACTGGACCATCTCCATGTCCATGAGGGGAACGCCGGCCCTATAGGCCAGCGCCACCCCGTCGGCGGTGGCGGTAAACGCAGAGGTGTTGGGTTGGTACATCCGCCCCAGGCCCCCCGTGGCCAGAATCACCGCCTTGGCGTTCAGGTGTTGCAAGCCCCCGGAAGCCTGTTCCTGGGCCAGCACTCCCCGGCACACGCCGTCTTCCACCACCAGGGACGTGACAAACCACTCGTTGTGGGTGGGGATGCGGCGCCGCAGCACTTGCTCGTAGAGCACTTGCAGTATGATGTGACCCGCGGAGTCGCCGGAGTAGCAGGTGCGCGGCTGGGAAGAACCGGCGAAGGACATGGTGTCGATGGCGCCCCGCTCGTTCCGGCTGAAGGTGACGCCCAGGTGCTCCAGGTGGATGACGTCCTGGATGCCTTCCCGGCACAGGATTTCCACGGCGTCCTGGTCGGCCAGGTAACAGCCGGCTTTGACGGAGTCAAGGGCATGGGCCTCCCAGGAATCATCCGGGGTGAGGGCCGCGTTGATGCCGCTGTGGGCGCCGGAGGAGTGGCTTCGCAGGGAGTAAACCTTGGACACCAGCGCAACGTTGGCGCCCTTGTCCTTGGCGGCAAGGGCCGCGCTCATGGCCGCGTATCCACCTCCCACTATCACCACGTCGTAATCGGGCATCTCTAACTCGTGTGTCGAATTACCTGGTTTTCGAATACTGTTCGGCGGGAATATTATATGGCGGGCCCCAATGGGCGTCAATCTTGCGAATTGACTCACAAGTAATGTTACCGAAGGGGTATCGTTGTCTCGTGAATGATGTTGCCGGAGGGTGGCGTGAGGCCAGGCGGAGTGAAGGAGTATTCAGAAGTGACCAGGGAGCGGTACGGAAGAGCTGAGCGGGAGGAAAAAGGCCCGATTCTGGACGACGCAGCCCAGGTGACCGGGTGTCAACGCAAGGCATTGATTCGTGCGCTGCGGTCCGGACGGAAGCCGGGCCGGGTCGGAGGGCGGGTCGGCCCCTGGGCCGGGATTACGGCTTGTTGGCCACGGCCTCCCCATAGGCGATGGCAACCATCGCTCCAGGATGCACCTTCCACTTTTCATGGCCTTCGCGTATCTCGTTGCACAGCTTTTCGGTGGCCACCCCGTATTTTAAGGCCGATTCCATGACTGCAGGGGAGAGAAACCAGTTGGCAACCAGCTTGTGAAAAGAGGCAATGTCTTCGGGTGAGCTGTAAACATTGAAAGTTGCGTCCATCTGGACATTGGCAAACCCTGACTGGAGGAGGTGGACCTTCAAATCCTTGCCCATCTGGGAATGCCCATCGTCAGCATCCAGAAGGTCTCCGAACATGTTCCACGCTTTTTTGAGGACGCCGAAGTCCTGGTGCGAGAAGCTTGAATCGCAGATAATCTCTCGGCAGCCGATGATTCCGCCAGGCTTCAGGACGCGCTTCACTTCGGCCAGCACGGCCTGGGTGTCAGGAATGTGCATGAGGACATTATAGCAGTGGGCAACGTCGAAGAAGTTGTCCTCGAAGTGCAGGGCCGTCGCGTCGCCTACGTGGAATATCGCGTTGTCCTGTACGGTGGCCCTGGCCACTGACCTGGCTAGGGCTATCTGCGACTCTTCCATGTCCACGCCGTGCATCTCGCCGGGAGCTACGGCTCTCGCCAGACCCACCGATAAGGTGCCGGGCCCGCAGCCGAAGTCGAGCACGCGCAGGCCGGGCCTCAGATACGGGAGAAGATAGGCGGCGTTGGCCTGTGCCGTGTGTCGCCGGAGATGATCGAGAAGTTCTTCACTGAAGCCCAGGGTGTAGTCGGGTGTGGCTGTTGCCCGGTTATTCGCTTGCGTATCCGTTAGATCCTCCTCATCAGCCCGGTGATAAGCAATTCTGGGAGACAGAAAAAAGATGAGGTGTCCTGCAAGTCCATAGGATACATATCTGATAGGCAGTGCCGGTGGCGCGGGAGACGATTCCTAAAGAAGACCTGCCCCTCTAAAGGGCTGCTAAAGCCGGCTTCGAAGATGTATCCAGATGTATTCAAAGGCAGGCCGGGCATGGCCGATTTCGAAACACGGTAAATCCTGCCCTATGGCACCACAATCGTCGGCTCCAGCGCCCCAGGGCCATTCGATTATCATGGCGCTTGAGGCACTTCTTCACCGTGTCATGCTGAGCTTGCCGAAGGGCACCATCCTAAGCCCCTGCCAGCGCCCATCCTTTCTGTAACAGTTACTTTTGAGGCAATACGTCCTGGACGGAGCCCTGAGCCCCTGCGATAGGATACCCGGCGAAGCTTTGAATCCGCCCGCCCCCCCCTGATTCTTGACGGTCGACCGACCCTGGGCCGAGGGGTGCCGTTCCGTTGGGACGGGCGGCGGGACCACTTGTGTTTAATCGACGAATATGTCCAGCGGCAGGAAGGCGGAGACCACGAAGTTGGGCACGTCTACGACCTCGCTGAGCTTCAAATCGACCGCCACGCTGCAGATGCAGTAAGCCTGCTCCCGCGACCAGCCCCGCTCCATGAGAAGCTGGATCATGGTCAACACGGCGTTGCGGGCCGCCAGGGTCGCGTTCTCCGATTCGTTTACCCCATCCTCGGAGATCGACATGCCGGTGGCGGCCAGGAAGCGTTTGGGCGCCGCCATCTCCGGGCTTGTGAAGTAGTCGTCCCGCTCGAAGATGGGGAACCTCAGGTTGCGTTGCCTCGCCGCGCCCTTGATCACCCGGAAGCTGGCGTGGAGCGTGCAGTCCATCTCTACGGCGGTGCCGCAGCACTCGGCGTCGCCCTGGGCGTAGTGGCCGTCTCCGGCGGAAAAGAGCGCGCCCTCGGTGAACACCGGCAACAGCAGCCGCGTGCCGGCCGTCAGCTGCTTGATGTCCATGTTGCCGCCGTTCTCCCGGGGCGGAACGGTGCGCAGCCCCTCCGACGCCAGCGGCTCGCCGGCGGGCACCGCGCCCTGGGGGTCGGGCCCCAGCACCGCGCCGCCGCGGCGGGCCAGCTCGTCCTCCCGCAACAGTATCTTCTGGCGCAACTGCCGGGACGGCGCCACCCCGATGGTCCCCATGAAGGGCGCGCCGGGCACTCTCACCCCGGGCAACTGGGGGGACTCGGCGTATCCGTCCTGGATGCGCCAGTGCACCACGTAGGGTTCGGAGAAGACGTCCCTGAGGAAGCCGAAGCCGGGGATGACCGTGGTGAAACCCCAGCTAGCCGGCTCTATGTCCAGGATGCTGACCTCCAGGAGGTCCCCGGGTTCCGCGCCCTGAACGTAGACCGGGCCGGTCAGCGGGTGGACCAGCCCGAGGTCGACGTTCAGCAGGTCCTCGGGCTTGGACGCCGGGGTTACCCCGCCGTCCAGGGCGTTCCTGGTCTGCAGCACCACCTCCTCGCCGGGGGCAACCTCCAACGCCGGGGGAATATCCGGGTGCCAGCGGTTGTGCCCCTTGGCCGGTTCATCGGCGCACTGCTTGCTGTAGTCCAGCTCTATGCTCTTCATGGCGTCCTCCGGGATAAGGTCCGATTGCCTTCTCGACACCAGCAGCCGCATTATAGCCCATCCCCGACTCCCTCTCTTTGGAGAGAGGATAGATGGCTTCAGCAGGGGCCAGGGGCGGCCCTTCATGGCGATGACGAACAGAGGGTACGGAATTACTATGGCCGCGACGAGAAATGGCAGGGCTGGGGCGGGCGTCGTTGGCGCCGGCGGCCCCCGGATTCCGGCGGCTGAGTACCGAATGGTTACCCGGCCGCAGCGTTGTTGACGGGTACGGGCAAACCCTGGATACTGAGCGGGGCCTTGGGCCTGGGCCTGAAGGCGTGCCGGCGTCGGGCCGGGCCGTCTATGCGGGCGAGACAGCGGGCTTTCCGGCCGTTCTTTTACACCCACTCACAGGAGGTTGCCATGAGACTCGGAGCGATTTTCCCTCAGACGGAGATTGGGGCCGACCCCGCCGGCGTGCGGGACTTTGCCCAGGCCGCCGAGGGCCTGGGGTACGACCACCTGCTGGTGTTCGATCACGTGTTGGGGGCCGACGCCAGCAAGCGGGAAAGCTGGGACCGGCCCTACAGCCACGCCGACATGTTCCACGAGCCCTTCGTGCTGTTCGGCTACCTGGCGGGCATCACCGAGAAGATCGAAATGACCACGGGCGTCCTCATCTTGGGGCAGCGCCAGACCGCGCTGGTGGCCAAGCAGGCGGCCGAGGTGGACATTCTCACCGGAGGCCGGCTTCGCCTGGGCATCGGCATCGGGTGGAACTACGTGGAGTATGAGGCCCTGGGCGAGGACTTTTCCAACCGGGGCCGCCGCAGCGTGGAGCAGATCAGGCTCATGCGGGCCTTGTGGTCCGACGACGTGATCTCCTTCGAGGGACGCTATCACAATGTTACCCACGCCGGCATCAATCCCCTCCCCGTGCAGCGGCCCATACCCATTTGGATCGGGGGCAACGCCGACCAGGTGGTGCGCCGGGTGGGGCGCATCAGCGACGGCTGGTTTCCCCAGTTCCAGCCCGACAGCGCCGGCCGGGAGCGCATCGGCCAAATGCAGGAGCACGCCAGGCAGGCCGGGCGAGACCCCGGGGAGATCGGTATAGAGGGACGGGTTGGCCTCTCCGACGGCGGCGGGCCCGACGATTGGAACAAGCAGGCGGAAGCCTGGGCCGAGGCGGGGGCTACCCATCTGTCGGTCAACACCATGCGGGCGGGGTTGAAGGGCCCCGACCAGCACATCGACGCCATCCGCCGCTTCAAGGAGGCGGTCTCCGGGTAAAGTGGAAGGCCCGGAGCCTGTGTGGGGCGAAATGGAGAATAGCGGCCTGCTGCTACTCTAAGGGCAGCAGGCTCTTGGTGTTGGCGCCGCCCACGGCAACTAACCCCATGGAATTCAAGCCGCCCAGGGCCACGAGGCCTATGGAGTTGACTCCGCCCAAGGCGACCAGCCCCGTGGCGTTGACCCCGCCAATGACAACCAGGCCGACCGAGTTGACCACGCCGAAGGAGACTATGCCCATGGCGTTGAGGAAGCCCAAAGCCACCAGGGCTATGTTGTTTAACCATCCGTAGGCAACGATGCCGATGTTGTTGCTGGCGCCGGTTGCCACCAGACCCACCGTTACGCCGCCCCGGGTGACTGATTCCATCATAGCTGCCGCATCATGTGACTTGGGCGCGGCGCCCTACTCTTTCAACAGGGGCGCCAACAAGGCCGCCACCCGGTCCAGAATCGCTTGGCTCACCTCGTACTTGGTGAGCAGGGGTAGCTGCTCCACCCTTAGTTCCCGGTCGATCAGCGCGACGCGGTTGGTGTCCGCGCCGAAGCCGCTGCCGGGCTCGGTGATGTCGTTGGCCACCATCAGGTCCAGGCCCTTTTTCTGAAGCTTGGCCTTGGCGTTGGGCAGCAGGTCCCGGCTTTCGGCGGAGAAGCCCACTCTGACGAAGTCGCCCGCGGCCGCTTCCAGAATGTCCGTGGTCTGAGACAGGACGAGGGTCAGGTCGTCGCCGGACTTCTTGATCTTGTCGCCCGCCTGGACCGCGGGGCGGTAGTCGGCCACCGCGGCGGCCATGATCAGGGCGTCGGCGGTCTCCACCTGCTCCAGCACCGCGTCGCACATATCCTGGGCGGACTTGACCCGCACCACGCGGACCAGAGGCGGGTCGGGCAGCGCCGCCGCCGTCACCAACACCGCCCGGGCGCCGCGATCGCGGGCCGCCTCCGCCAGGGTGTGGCCCATCTTGCCCGAGGAGTGGTTGGTGATGACCCGCACCGGGTCTATGGCCTCCATGGTGCCGCCGGCGCTGACCACGATGGTGCGTCCGGCCAGGGGGCCGCCGCGGCCCAGGGCGGCGGTTATGTGCCCCAACAGCTCCGGCGTCTCCAGCAGCCGACCCATCCCCGTGAGGCCCGACGCCAACCTGCCCGGGGCCGGGCCGGCGATGGCCACCCCTCTATCCCGGAGCTTGGCCAGGTTTTCCTGGGTGGCCGGGTGGTCGAACATGTTGGCGTCCATGGCGGGGGCCACCAGCAGGGGCGCCGTGGTGGCGACCGCCGTGGTGGTCAGGGGATCGTCGGCCAGCCCGGCGGCCAGCTTGGCGATGCAGTGGACGGTGGCCGGGGCGATGACCACGATGTCTGCCCGCTGGGCCAGGGCCACGTGGTTGACGGCCAGTTGGGAGCCGGCGTCGAACCCGTCGGTGACCACGTCCCGGTGAGTGATGCTGCGGAAGGCCAGGGGAGTCACGAACTGGGTGGCGCCGTAGCTCATCACCGTGTCGACCAGGGCCCCGGCCTGCACCAGCTTGCTGGCCAGGTCCAGCGCCTTGTAGCAGGCGATGCTGCCGGTCACCCCCAGGACGACGTGCTTGCTCTTCAGCGGTCCGGCCATGGTCAGACGACTACTCCCCCGGGGCCCCGGCGGATATGGATGATACCGGAGGGGCCGGGCGCTGCTGGTTCATGTCGTATATCAGTCTCAACCCGATCAGGGTCAAGTCGGGGTTGATGGCGTCGAAGACGTTGGTTTCCTGCGCGATTATGCTCGCCAGTCCGCCGGTGCCGATGACCTTGGCGCCGGGGCCCAACTCCCCTTTGAACCGGGCCACCATTCCGTCCACCAGTCCGGCGTACCCGAACACCAGCCCGGAGCGGAGGGCCGAGGAAGTGTTCTGGCCGATAGCCGATTGCGGGGCCACCAACTCGACTCGGCGGAGCTGCGAGGTGTTGATGAACAGCGCCTCCGCCGCCACGTTGATGCCCGGGGCGATGGCGCCTCCCAGGTACACGCCGTCCCCGGATACGGCGTCGAAGACGGTGGCGGTCCCGAAGTCCACCACGATCACCGGCGCCCCGTAGAGCTCGATGGCGGCCACGGCGTCGACGATGCGGTCCGATCCCACGTCCCGGGGGTTGTCGTACAGGATGCGGAGGCCGGTGCGCACCCCGGCGGTCACCACCAGCGGCCGCTGCCCAAAGTAGGTCTGGCAGACCTCCTCGAACACCGCGGTGAGGGGAGGGACCACGCTGCAGAGGCTGATGCTGTCGATAGCGGAGGCGGCGACGCCCCTGAGGTTGAGGAGGTTGGTGATCAGCAGGCCGTACTCGTCGGCCAGCCTGCGGGTGTCGGTGGCCACACGCACGGTGGTGTGCAGCCGCGCGCCGTCGAACACGCCCAGCGTGACCATGCTGTTGCCGATGTCGATGGTGAGCAGCATCGCGTCCCGGGGGATTATACGTGACCGCCATTTTGGTGGCAAACCGCACGCGGCCCGGAGCCGGGAGGTTTTGGGCTGATGCGTCCCAGACCAATATTCTAGCGCGCTGGACTTGGCAAGCAAAATCACTAAAATAGACTGGTATCGTTGAACTGGGGGTCTACAAGAGATGGTAACCACGGACCGACCCAATAAAGATGCTCTGTCCGATGCGATCGACATTTACCGGGACGCCATGCGTCCGTTCTTGCTGCGCCGGTTGCGCCAGGTACCGGGCAATACCGTTGACGCCGCGATATGTGCCGCAGTGGGAGATCGCCGTGCCGACGAAGTAAAACAAAGGCTTGGTCAAGGCAGCAAGATCGACGACGTAATCGACGTCAATGATTTTCCTCATCTGGTACAGCGGCACTGGAGAGAATTCTCCGATGCCTTCGGCGACGACAAGGCCATTCAGAGCGAACTGTGGTTTATCAACCGGGCCCGAAACTCAGTGTCGCATCCCGGCTCCCAGGCCCTGGAAACCGCCGTCATCCAAGCCTGGCGGCCGGCTGCCAACCGGAACAAGCTGGGGTGACCCGCAAAACAACCGCCGCCCTGCATCTCGCCTGACCCCGTCCCTGGCTGAGTAGCCTTGCTGATATGCTAAAATTCGGTCGACCGCACAAGGTCTATCGGAGGCTATATTATGACCAGCGCCAACCCACAGACGCCGCCGGCCGCTGTTGAGAAGCCTTGGTACGACCTGATAGGCGACCCGGTGCCACCGGAAGACGCGATGCAGCAAGCCATCACGATACGCAACGTCATGCCTATACTCCACGCGCGCTACGGGAACGACCCCACAGTGCTCGTATCGGAACAGACCAACGTCATCTACGACTCCGCCATGCCAGGCTCGGTCGTCGCCCCCGACGGGTACGTTGTGTTCGGAGTGGACGCCAATACGATAGAAACGTATCGCAACAGCTACCGGATAGACGAGTGGGGAGTGCCGCCGGCGTTTGTGCTTGAGGCCGCGTCGGAGAGCACCGCATCAAGAGACCTGGGGGAGAAACGGGAGATATACGCGGGGATGGGGGTCCAGGAGTACTGGCGGCTCGATAGGACAGGCGACATCTACGGGGAGCCGTTGGTGGGCGAGCGGTTGGTGGACGGCGAGTACGTGGCGTTCGACCTGCACACCGAGGCTAACGGGGACGTATGGTCTCGGAGCGAGGCGCTAGGTGTGGACTTCTACTATCGGGTGGAAGACGGCGTGGGGCGGTTCTTACTGCGGGACAGCGTGACCGGCGAGTGGCTGAATACGCTGGGTTCTGAAATCGAGGCACGGCGGGCGGCGGAAGCAAAGGTCGAAGAGCTTCAGGCTGAGTTGGATCGACTGGGTGGGCGGAACTGAACCGGCCGACCCATCCCCCACTTACCCTTGGACTGAGATAAACTCCTAGCGACTCGCTTCGGGGCTCACGACCAAACGCCCCCCGGGGGTAGCCCCTCGCCGTGATCCAGGCCTAGCAGCCAACCGCAACAGGCTGGGATAACTGGCAACAACACTGCTGCCCGGCGGGGCATCCGCTCGGCGGGAAATGCGGCTTGGCGCTAGAGGTTGGCCTGGGGGTCCAGGTAGTGGGAGTCCTTTTCGTAAATTTGCAGCCGCCCCCGCTGGCTGTCGCAGACGATGAGGCGGTTGGCCTCCCGGTCGAAGGCGCAGGCCACCGGCATCCGGAAAGCCCGCTGCTGCTGCTCCAAGTTGGGCACCTGGCGGCGGCGCCGGCGCATGTCGGGGTTGGCGTCCATGGAAAGCTGTCCCCACTTGGATATCTCGACGGCGTCGCCGTGGAGGTAGGCCAGCGGTTTGCCCTGGGGGTTGTAAATCGCCACCCGCTGGTTCATCCAATCCACCACGTAGACGTCCCCGTCGCCGTCCACCGCCACGCCGCTGGGGTGCCTAAGGGTCCCGGGGCCGGTCCCGCCGCGGCCAAACGACGTCAGCAGGACGCCTTGGGGGCTGAACTTCTGCACCCGGTGATTGTTCCAGTCGGCCACGTAGACGTCGCCCTGGGCGTCGACGGCGATGCCCCAGGGCATGTCCAGTTCGTCCTCGCCGCTCCCCTTCTTGCCGAAGCCGCCCAGGTAGGCCCCGTCTTTGCTGAAGGTCTGCACCCTGCTGTTGAGGCTGTTGACCACCACGACGTTGTCGTCCCGGTCGAAGGCTAGGCCCGACGGGCCGTTTAGCTGCCCCTCGCCCTCGCCAAACTCGCCCCAGGAGCGCAGGAATCCGCCATCCTGGGCGAAGACGCAGACGCGGTTCAGCCACTCGTCGGTGGTGTACACGTTCTCGTCGCGGTCCAGCGCAACGCCGGTGAGGAACACGTGGGAGCCCTGCTCGGCGTCCACACGGCCAAACTCGGTGATGAACTCCTGGTCCAGGGTGAGCTTGCTGACCCGCTGGTTGGGGTTGGTGTCGCTCCCCCGGCTGGCCACGAAGAGGACGCCGTCCCGGGCCGGGGCGACGCCGATGGGCACGCTGAAGCCCATGCCCGCCGCGGCGTTCCTGCCGATGTTGTGACTGTAAATCCAGGCGCGGCCCCCGGCCGCCGTCTCGATGGCCATCAGTCCGGCCCCCTTTCCGTTCGAGTTACAGGCAACCCACTTTTTCGAACACGCCGTTGACTATGGGCTTGGAGTCCATCCCGAACCAGTTTTCGACAATGGTGGCGTAAGCGCCGCGGAAGTCGTAACCGGGCACTAGGTCGCCCTGCTCCAGGGCCCCGGCCTTCCGGGAGGGATACTCGCCGTACATGCCGCCCTTGACCCGGTCTCCGATGAGGAATGCCACCCCGGCGGCGCCGTGATCGGTGCCGGAGCCGTTGTCGCGCACCCGGCGGCCGAACTCGGAGAACAGGTACATAATCACGTTGTCCCCCCGGCCGTGGTCGTGCAGGTCGTCGAAGAAGGCCGTGATCCCCTCGGACACCTCCTGCCACAGCTTGGGGTGCACGTTCATCTCCCCGGCGTGGGTGTCGAAGCCGGCGTGCTGGGTGTAGAAGACGCGGGTCCCCAGGTCGGCCAGGTACACCTGGGCAATGTCCTTGAGGTGGCCGGCGATGGCGGACTGGGGATATTCCACGGTGGAAGAATACATCTCGGGCGCCACCTTGACGATGTCGGCGCCCTTCAGGGCATCCATTCCGGTGCTGCGGAGGTAGTCGGTAACCGGGCCCGCGCCGATGGCGGGGGAGTACATGCGGGCGAAGAGGTCCAGGGCCTTGGACCGCTGCTCCTGGTCGGCGAGGCCTGAAAGAACGCCGTAGGTGGACAAGTCGGCGATGGCCGCCACCGGTACCCTAGGCGCCACCAGCGCCCGGGGCAGGCCGTGGCCGAAGTTGATGGCGGTCAGGACGTTTTCTTTGTGGGGGTCGAACTCCCGGACCATCCGGCCGGCCCAACCCTCGGTGCCCACGGTGTCAGGCTCGCAGGTGTGCCAGATGTCCATGGAGCGGAAGTGGGACCGCGGGGAGTCGGAGTAGCCGATGCCGTTGATTACGGCAACCTTGCCCTGGTCGTACAACTCCTTGATGGGGCCCATGGCGGGCATGAAGGCCAGCTCGTCGTCGACCTTTATCAGGTCTTCCAGGGGGTAGTTGACATAAGGCCGGTTGTCGACGTACAGAGGGTCGTTGTAGGGAATGACGGTGTTGAAGTAGTCGTTGCCGCCGGTAAGCTGCAGCACCACGATGACCGGGTCGTTGTGGTCGGAAGCCATGTCATTTCTCCTTGGGCTGGGCGTTCAGCGGCGTCTAGCCGAACTGGAACTCGGTGGTGGCCCCCACCAGGGCCAGCACCTCGCCAACGCGGGCGCCGGCGCCGGCCTCGTCGCTCCAGTCCAGGTTGCCGCCGCCGCCGGCGTGCTCCAGCAATTGCCGCCGGGTTTCCGGGCTTAGCTCCACGAACCCCATGTGGTCCAGGCAGGCGTCCACCAGTTGCTCCGGGCTGGCGACGCCCTGGGACTTCATGTGGGAGACGATGCTCTTGACTCCGGGCAGGTCCGGGTTTGCCACCCGGTCAGCGACGAAGTTGATGCGGGCCAGCAGCGAGCCGCTGTTGATCCACTCCGCCCCGGTGTACCAGCCTTCGACGCTGGGCGGGTCCAGTATCGACTGTCCCATGTAGCCGGGCTGGAGGCCGATGTCCCGGATGCCGGGACGGGGCATCTTCCAGTCGCCCACCAGGCGCAGGGTGCCGGCCACCACCTCCGCCGGGCTCTTGATCTTGGAGAACCGGGCGTTCTTGAAGAATTCCGAGTGGAACATGGTCCGGAGGACGGCCCTCATGTCGTACCCGGATTCCTCGAAGGCGGTGATCATGGCTGCCAGGGCGTCCTCGTCCCGGGCGGGCTCGATGGTCCACGCGGGCACCTGCACCTCGTCGGCCACGAAGAAGTTGTATAGGTGGCGGCAGATGAAGCGGGCGGTGGACGGCTCGTTGACCACGATGTCGATGATGTCCTCGCCGTCGAAGTTGCCGGTGTGGCCCAAGAAACTCTTCTGGGTGTCGTCGTGGTCCTCCTCCCGGTACTCGAACCGCCAGGGAAACCGTCCGTAGGGCAAGCGAGGGATTTTGGGAGTGATGGTCCAGCCGGTGAAGGCCCGGGAGGCCTCGCGCACGTCCACCTCGGTGTAGTTGCTGACCCCCATGGAAAACAACTCCAGCAACTCCCGGCCCCAGTTTTCGTTGACCGCGTCCCGGTGATTCTCGTTGTTGTCCAGCCAGAAAATCATCGCCGGGTTCTTAGCCAACTCCACCAGCAGCTCCCGGTAGTTGCCCAGGCCGCGGCGCCGGAACATGTTCAGCTGCTCCAATAGCTGATCGCAGTTGTCCACCTTGGAGTTGCCGGTGGCGAAAACGTGGTGCCAGAAGAGGGACATCTTCTCCACTAGAGGAGCCGGGGTGTTGACCATGTGGAACATCCAGCTTGCCTGCCCCGGGGTGGGCACGCCGCCGGGGAGCAGCGTGTTGGGGTGGTACCGGGTCAGCAGTGCGAAGGGGGAAGCCTTGCCCGCCGGGTCTTCCTCCGGGGGATTCAGCAGTTCCTCCACGGTGGCGTCGTAACCCGTCGCCACCCGCTCTTCGAGCTCTTCGCGGGTCGCGCCGAATCCGGCGCGCCGCATCAGGTGGGCCATCAGCGCCAGGTCTTCTCTATAGGCCATGGGACTCCTCCATGGGGGTGCGATTCTGATGGTTAGGCCTGCTTGTGACGGAAGTGCGGGGACTTATGGGCCGATGCGTAGATGTTATTGGACGCGGTGAACAGTGTCAACCAATTTCGAGGCCCAATGCCAGTGTCAATTTCAGGTAATACTCAGTATAAGTTAGGTGGCGTCGCCGCACCGCTCCTCCTCGGAGTCATGGCGACGTAGCGGGCCAATCTGCCGCGGCGACGCCAACGCCCAGCGAGGGCCAGGGCGTCCGCCTCTTTATTCGCCGCCGACAAACCGCGCCCCATGGTTTATAATCAGCCCCTGTAACTCGCCGGGCAATCGGCCGGATAATTGGCTGGAAAAAAATTAGCCTCCCCAACGGCGGACCACGGGCGTATGCCATTCACCCTTGGCCGGGTGGAAGCCGGGGCCCCGGGACCGGGTTGGGGTGCAGCCTGATTGTGGGAAGGATTCGATGAACAAGTTTCTGGACCGCCTCGAACAGATTAGGGCCGGGGTTCCTCCTCCGCTGGGGTTTGGAGCGCCCCGGGCCGAGAAAGCCCCGGGCCTGGCTCTGGTGGGCTTGGTTTCCCAGGACCACGCCAAGGGCATAGATGCTCTGGCCGGCCTGAAACCCGACGCTGCCCTGATTTCAGGCGTCGAGGATGTCTCGTCCTTGCTGGAGCTGGTCCGGCCCCTGGGGGCCGACGTGCCCTGGGGGCCGGACAGGGCCGTCCTTACCGAGGAGGACGCCCAGGCCTTGGAGGAGGCCGGCTGCGGCCTTCTGGCGGTGTCCCTGAGCGGCGCCACCGTAGCGGCCCTGGGGTCCGAGGAGGTGGCCCGCGTCCTGCACGTCAGCAGCGACGTTGACCAGGACCAGCTTAGGGCCATCGACGCCTTGCCCGTGGACGCGCTGTTAGTGTCCATTCCCCAGCCTTCCATACCCTGGACCCTGGAGGACCTGGCCAACGTTGCCCGGGTGGGCCGGCGGGTGGAGAAATACGTTCTGGTGCAGCTTCCCGGGACCCCCGGGGCCAAGGAGCTGGAGGCTATTCGCCACGCCGGAGTAAACGGCCTGGTGGTGGACGTGGGGCAGACGGCCCTCCAGGAACTGTCCGACCTAAAGGCGGCGCTGCTGGATATGCCGCGCCATCGCCCCCGCACCAGGGAGAGGGCCGTCGCCCTGTTGTCCAGTCCGGCGACCTCGGGGCCGCCCGGCGCGTCGCCGGGGCCTGCGGACCCGGACGACGACGAGGACGAGTAGAGGAGCGGCGGGAGCGGCCCGGATGACAAACGATGACCAACGATGAGGCCGGCGCCGAGGGCTTGGACCTCCAGGGGGTGGTGCTGCCCGACGAAGGCATTGTGGAGCTGGCCGACAAGCTGACCGGTTACATGACTGAGATCCAGCTGGCCGGGATGCCCGACGTGATCGGCCAGGTCTTGGACGACTTTCTGGAACAGTGCGGCGGGATGCCGGACGACCTCACCCAGCCGGAGGCCTTCGAGCACATTACCCGGAACCAGTTGGCCGTCACCCTCGCCTACCAGTTGGGCAGGCTGGAGGGGCGGTCCCCCCAGGTGGTGTCGCTGCTGGTGCGGCAGGCCATACGCAAGTGGGGCTCCCGGCCCGTGGACCAGTCGCCCGAAATCTCCGACGCGGACCTGGAGAACCCCAAAGAGTTGGTGTACCCGCGCCTGCGCCGTCTGGGGTACGTCGACCCCGGCCCGGACGCTTCATGAATGCCCAAGGGCGGCATCCGGGGCGGTCCCGCTAACCGCGCCGCCGCAGGGAGGCCCCGAGCGGAGTTTACGGGAGGAGAATTATGACCAGCCCATCGCATACCTACGACTTGGTCTTGAACGGAGGGACGCTGCTCGACCCGGCCCAGGGAATAAACGATCGCCGTGACGTGGCTTTTAGCAACGGCGTTGTCGCCGCGGTAGCGGAGCGTATCGATCCCGCGCTGGCCGCGACGGCGGTGGACGTCTCCGGCAAGCTGGTGACCCCCGGCCTCATCGATCTCCACGGCCACTTCAACGACGGCGCCGACGGCACCTCGGTGCACCCGGACCGGATTTGCCTCTCCTCGGGGACCACCACCGGAGTTGACACCGGGAGCACCGGGTTCCTGAACTTCCGGGCCATGCGGGACTACGTGGCCCCGGCCCACAAAACCCGCCTGCTGGCCTTCCTGCACATCGGCGGCGTGGGCCTCGTGGCCAACCGGTTGCTGCAGGGCGAGCTGCACGACGTGAGGATCATCGACGCCGATCAGACCGCCGACGCCATCAGGAACAACCCGGACTTCTGCCTTGGCGTAAAGGTTAGGATGCACAGCATCGCCGTGGCCCATTGGAACGCCCACGCCGCGATGCAGGCTGCCCGGTCTGCTGCCGACCAGTCGGGGACCAGCCTGATGGTCCACGTCAGCGCGACGCCCCTGCCGCTGCCTCAAGTGCTGGACTACCTGAAGCCGGGAGACATCTGCACCCACGCCTTCAACGGCAACCCCGAGAGCATCCTCGACGACAACGGCCTGGTGCGGCCGGAAGTGCGGGAGGCCGCCGACCGCGGGGTGGTCATGGACCTGGCCCACGCCGGAGTGCATTGCGACGTGGAGGTGCTGAAGGCGGGCATAGAGCAGGGCCTGCCCCCCGACACCATCAGCACCGACATTCACCTGGCGCCCCCGGACCGGACGGTCTACTTGATGAACGACCTGGTTAGCAAGGTCCACGCCCTGGGAGTCCCCCTGGAGCAATCCATAGCTGCGGCCACCAGCCGTCCGGCCCAGGTGCTGGGCCTGCAGGACTCCCTGGGCTCGCTGGCGCCGGGGATGTCCGGCGACGCCGCGGTGTTCGACCTGCGGGAGGGCCGGTTCGTGTGGCAGGACATGGCGGGACACACGGCGCCGGGGCAGCTTCGGCTGGACACCTACCTCACGGTCCGCGCCGGGGCGGTGGCCTGGCGGGAGGGGAGACTGACCTCCTTGGGCGAGTGCTAGGCGGGACCCCGGCAGGGGAGCCATTCTTCACCCACCATGCCGGTCCGGACCCAGACTGGCGTGCCCGCCGTAAGGGCGCTAGGGCGCCCGGAAAATGGCGATAACCGTCACCAGGGGTTCGCCGTTCAGGTGAAAGACGAAGTCGACCGCCTCACCCGCTGGGAAGAGGCCCCGGTCGACGGCCGACATGGTCATCGGCGCCAGCAGATAGGGGTACTCCTTGCCTTGGGCCCCTTCTTCCAGTTCCAGGTAGACGTTGGCCCGGCCGTCCTCCAGGGAAAACCCGGTCACGGAGAGGGGGTCGCCCTGTAGCGGGCGCCACAAGTAGTAGGCAGCCAGCAGCACCGACTCCGGGAACCGGATGCGGCCCAGGGTGGTCTGGTTGCCCCGGGAGACCCGGAGGGCCGTCTCTCTTTCGAAAGCGTCCAGCTCTTCCTGGCTGCTGATCACGAAGGCCCGCAGTTCCTCGGCAAACACCTCCGGCTCCGGGCCCCGCGGCGAGACCCACCCGCTGTTGACGTACTGCCATAGGGGAGGACCGCTCGGCTCCGTGGGGGGCGGCGGGCTCGTGGGCGTGGGCGCAACGGTCGGAACCGGGGTGTTGGTGGGGCTCGGCGTAGGCGGGACAAGCGCTGTCGGCGCCGGGGTGACGGTGGGAGCGTTGGTGGGCGCAGGCGGAGGCGCCTCGCCGCCACAGGCCGCCGGCAGCAGGGCCGCCTGCAACGCCAGAAACAGGCCGATGGCAGCCAGGGCGGTCTTGCGGCTGGCGACCCCGAACAATCCGGGCTTCCGGGTCCGAAACCAGGTTGCGGATTGGCGGCAACGCTGCGGGGCGGGCGGCAATGAAGGCGGGTGCGGCAAGTCTACCATCGGCGAAAGAGCACAAAATCCGAGGCTTACGCGGGATGAGGTCCCCGTAGCCGCGGTTATCATAACAAATCCGCCCTTGCGCTGTACCCGCGGCGCCCGGCCTGCGGATCCCGGCGGGGCAAAATCCGGCTTCCCAGTGTCTGCTGTGGGTTGTAAATGCCCAATTGGGCTGTCACACTATCCGCATGCGATTGGGTGAGTTCGAAATCGCTGACACCGTTCCCAAGCTCAAAGACCCCCACGTCCTGGCCGTGCTGCGGCCCTGGATCGATGTAGGCAACGTGGGCACTCTTAGCTTGAACCGGGTGGAGCGGCACCTTCACGCCAAAGACATGGGCCGCTTGGTCCGGCCGGGGCGGTTCTACGACTTCACCCGCTACCGGCCCCGGTCCTACCTCAATCACGGCAACCGGGAGTACTCCATACCCAACACGCTGGTGCGCTACGCCACCACCGAGGAAGGCCCGGACCTCATCCTGTTCCACCTGCTGGAGCCTCATGCCTACGGGGAGGACTACACCGAGTCGGTGATCGAGCTCCTCAAGCACTTCGACGTAAAGCGCTACTCTCTCATCGGCGCCATGTACGACATGGTGCCCCACACCAGGCCGCTGCTGGTGTCCGGCGGTGTGGGCGAGCCGGAAAACGAGGAAGAGTACCGGATGTTGAACACCCGCCCCAGCGACTACGAGGGGCCCACCACCATCACCTACCTGGTGTCCCTGGAGGCGGGCCGGCTGGGGATGGAAACCCGCACTTTCGTCGTTCATCTGCCGCGGTACTTTCAGGTGGACGAAGACTTCACCGGCGCCGCCAGGCTGATGGAAATCCTGTGCACGGTGTATCACCTGCCCAAGCGTTTGATGGACCAGCAGAGGGGCCGGGACCAGTACGAAGCGCTGCAGAACGTGGTGAGCGACTCATCGGAAGTGGGGTCACTGCTGGCCCGGCTGGAGGAGCGTTACGATCAAGAGCAGCAGGGCCGCGCCACTTCCCCGCCCCTGTCCTCCAACATCGAGCAGTTTCTGCGGGAACTAAACGAGGACTTCGACCAGCCCTCTTAAGCCCCTGCTTTCGCCTCGGGGCGGCGACGCAAGACTCTCGTGGTCTGCCACCAGTGCCACGTGGACATCCACGCCGGACGAAGTAATCCGCGACAGCAGCGGTAGTTAGCGCCTTCAGCTTCGCCAAACCGAAATCGGGCCAAAGGCAAGGTATAGGGTTACGATGCCCGGAGGATTTGATAGGACAACAGTGACATACCCTCATTCTTTGTACATGGCGACGTGCCTTCTTGGTCAGGGAGCTTTGGCCCACTTTGGCTCAATAAAAAATATGACGATCTGGCCCTGACTCGCTCCGCTTGGATTGACGCGCCTGCGGCCCGTATGATAGATTGGGCGGGTATCTTCAGGGCAATTTCGGTTAGGAATCTGTCGGAGGTAGAGGGGTATAGCTAGGCAGTATCGGGTCAACGAACGAATAATGAGCCCCCAGGTCCGGGTTATCGCGGAAGACGGCGAGCAGTTTGGCGTCATGGACGTGAGACGGGCCCTGCAAATGGCCAACGAAGCTGGGGTAGACCTGGTGGAGGTGGCTCCCAACTCCGACCCTCCGGTGTGCCGCCTGCTAGACTACGGCAAACTTCGATACCTTTCCTCGAAAAAAGAAAGGGAGTCGAAAAAGGGCCAGAAAAGCTCGGACCTAAGGGAGGTCCGGTTCCGCCCCAATATCGGCTCTCATGACCTGGACTCCAAGACCCGGAAGGTGAAAGAGCTGATCCTGGACGGCTCCAAGGTCAAGCTGACCGTCCGCTTCCGCGGTAGGGAGGCCGCCCACCAGCGCCTGGGGCTGGACGTGCTGAAGCGGGTGGCCGACGACTTGAAAGACCACGTGCGCCTGGAGAAGGCCCCGGCGATGGAAGGAAGGTCCCTGTCGATGATCCTGCTGCCGTCCGCCCAGAAGGCCGACCGCAGCGCCAAGACCGAGCAGAAAGCCGAAGACTTAGCCGATGCCAAAACTTAAGACTCACAAGGGCGCCAAGGCCCGCATCCACGTTACCGGCTCGGGAAAACTCATGCGCCGCAAGCGCATGAGCAGCCACCTCAGGCGCAAGAAGCCCAACAAGATCACCCGGAAGTACGCTCAGAAGCTCGCAGTAGACCGCAGCGACGCGGGCCGGCTCAGCCGGCTGCTTCCCTACGGATAGCCGCGGCAGCCGCCGCCTGGAGACTCGCCTTGCCCAGAGTTAAACGAGGAGTCACCAAACACGCCCGGCACAAGAAGGTCTTGCTGGCCGCCCGGGGGTACCATGGCTCGTCCCACCGCAACTACAAGTGGGCCAAGGAAGCCCTGATTCACGCGTGGGACCACGCCTACCGCAACCGGCGCGAACGCAAGGGCGATTTCAGGCGCCTGTGGATCGTGCGCATCGGCGCCGCCTGCCGTGGGGCGGGCATCAGCTACAGCCGGTTCGTCTACGGGCTCAAGAAGTCCGGAATCGAGTTGGACCGCAAGATACTCGCCGACCTGGCAGTCCGCGACGAGGAGGCTTTCGGGAAGCTGGTGGCCATAGCCTCGGAGGCTGTGGAGGAGGAACCGGCCAGGTCGTAGGGGCGTCCTCTAGAGTTTCCGTCGAGTTACGGACGCGGTAAAGAGGTGGGGCCGACCCACCTCTTTTTCTTTGCATCGAGCAGGCCCCCAGAGGCACCAGGGTCTTTCGATTGTCCTGCTCTGTTACCCCGAGCGTAGCCGAAGGGTCTAAGATGCTTCGGCAGGCTCAGCAGGACATGGTGGAGAAGTGCCTGAAGCGCCATGATAATCGGATGACCCGGCAAGGGGTACGATTCCGGGGCCCTTAAGCCTATGACCGCTTCAGCCGCCGGAGGCCGCCCGCGCGAACCCGTAGAAGGTATCGGCGTCCAGTATCCGGGCCAGGGCCCGCTCGCTGAAGGTGATGGGCCTCGCCGGCGTGGACCACCGCTCGGTCAACTCGTGATGTAGTTCCCGCAGAGGAGTGGGTTGGTTGCGGCGGACCAGCAGGGCCCGGAACACGATTTCCTGCACCGGCATCTCGGTGCGTATGAACCCTTCGTCTTCCCCGTGGTGCTCGGCGATCTCGTTCACCAGCATCTGAGGGTCCGCCAACTCGTGGTCCGGGACCTCCCTCGAGGGGCAGGATGGGGGTCGGCGCTCAGCCATGAGAGCTATGGGCGACCGCTTTAGCTCGGCCAGCCGCTCAAAGCTCACCTGGTAATATGACAGTTGTTGAGCCGTCTCCGGTGCGGGAATAGTCATACCTCGACCTCTTCGTTCCAATCAAGCATGATAATGTCGACCCTTTCCCCAGCCCGCTTGGTCGATAGATTCTCGGGACAGATGGCCAGTCCGTTGGCGCGGGACATGGAGGTGAGGATGTTGGACCCCTGGGGCCCGCAGGGCGTGGCGTAGTAAGAGCCGTTTCGCCGCTCTACTTCCACCCGGGCGTAGACCCGCCGTCCGTCCGCGTTGAAGATCGGCGCGGTAAGCACTCCCTCCACCGCGGGGCGAGGCAACCGGGTGCGGCCCAGCATGGTGAGGATGGCAGGGCGGGCGAACATTTCGAAGGCTACCATCGCGCTCACCGGGTTGCCGGGCAATCCCAGCAGCGGCACGGGGTTGCCGCCGGAGCCCCTGACGTGGCCGAAGGCCAGGGGCTTGGCCGGCCGCATGCGCACCGACCAGAAGTTCATCTCGCCCCTCTGGGTCAGGGCTTCCTTTACGATGTCGTAGTCGCCCCTGGACACGCCGGCCGACGTAACGATCAAGTCCGCTTCCGACGCGGCTTCCAGCTTGGCGTGGAGGTCCGCCATGTTGTCCGGGGCGATGCCCAGCATCTTGGGGGTGCCCCCGCAGCGGATGACCGAGGCGGCCGTGCTGAAGCTGTTGCTGTCGTAGATTTTGCCGGCGGCCAGGGGCCGTCCGGGCGGCGTCAGCTCGTCGCCAGTGGCCAACACGGCCACCACCGGACGCCGGACCACCGGGGCGGTCTCCATGCCCAAGGAGGCCAGCACTCCCACCTCCGCGGCCCGCACCACTGTCCCCGATTCCAGGACAAGCTGGCCCCGGCGTACATCCTCGCCCTCGGGGCGCACGTTGCAACCGGGGGGGGGGGCGGCCATGACCGCCACCTCTGCCAGGGGTTGACCCGCCGCCTTGCGCTGCACCTCGTCGGTTTCCTCGAAGGGCGCCACTGTGTCGGCCCCGTCGGGAAGGCTGGCCCCGGTCATGATCCGGACGGCCTTTCCCGGCGTGACCGTCTGGGAGGGGACCTGCCCCGCAGCCACCACGCCGATGACGCTGAGCACGCGGGGAGTCTCGGGCGACGCGTCCTGGATGTCCTCCCAGCGCAGGGCGTACCCGTCCATGCCCGAGTTGGCGGTTGGGGGCAGGTCCAGGGGGGACCGGACGTCGGCGGCCAGCACCCGGCCCAAGGCTTCCAGCAGCGGCGTCTCCTCCGGCTCCAAGGGACGGAAGCCGGCCATTATCCGCTGGTAGGCCTGCTCCACGCTGAGCATGTCCTGCTCGACGTGGCGGTGGCCGTGTTCATGGCTGCCCGCGTGGTGAGATACTCTAGTGGTCATTGCGTTCCTCTGGCTTTGCCCGCCCGGTACCGGAGCGGCGGCGTTAGCTTGCCGGCGCGGCCGCGGCCTAGCCCCGCAGCGTTGCCTGGGCCTCTCGCTCCAAGTTGCCCAGGAGCCCCTGAAGAGAGCGGTCCACCTCCGCGTTGGTCAGGGTGCGGTCGGGCGCCTGGAAATATACCCGAAAGGCCAAAGACTTGGCGCCGGCGGGGACGTTTCCCCCGGTGTAGAGATCGAAAAGTTCCGCCCGCTCCACCAGGCGGTGGCGGGCAATGATGGCCTGCACGGCAGCCGCGGAGACGTGGGAGGGCAGCACCAAGGCCAGGTCTCGCGTGGCCGCCGGGTATCGGGATATAAAAGAGTACTGGCGATCGGACTCGGGCAGGGCGGGCAGCAGGGCGTCCAGGTCGAGCTCGAAGAAGGAGACCTGTTTGGCCGTCAGGTCGAATCTGGCCAGGACGGACTCGTCGACCTCTCCCACGGCGCCGACAACCTGGTCGCCCAGCTTGACCGAGGCGTGACGCCCGGGATGGAAGTAGGGTTGCGCGGCGGGTTCGTAGGACGCGGCGGTCCCCAACTGCTCCAGGAGTCCCACCACCACCCCCTTGGCGTCGTAGAAGTCCAGGCTGCCGCCGGACTCGGGGCCGGCTTCCAGCCAGGAGGGAGGACGGCGCTGCCCGGCCATGATTCCGCTCGCCGTCTCCCGTTCCTCGGGAAGGTCGTGGGGCCGGGGCAGGAAGACCCGCCCCACCTCGAAGAGACGCAAAGGCCCCGTTCCCTCTCCCTGGTTAGCCGCCAGGGAGGCCAGCAGGCTAGGTCTTAGAGTGGGGCGCAGGCAGTCTTCCGCCGCGTTCATGGGGTTGGCTACCCGGAGGGCGTCCTTGGCAGGTCCCTCCCACGCCGCCTTGGCCAGGTCTTCCCGGCTGACCAGCGGGTAGTTTATGACCTCCTGCATGCCCAGGGCGGCCAGCGCGTCTTTCACCCGGTCCGTCACCCGCCGGTCCCGGCTCTGCTGGAGGCTGGGGATGGGCGTGGCCAGCATGGTGACGGGCACCGCGTCGTAGCCGATGATCCTCACCACCTCTTCCACCAGGTCGTCCTCGATGGTGATGTCGTTTCTCCAGTACGGTACGTCCGCCTCCAGGCGGTCAGGCCCCAGCCTGCGGGTCTCCAGGCCCAGGGACCCCAGCACCCGCTCCACCGTGTCCAGGTCAACGTCCATGCCCAGGACTTTCCGCAGCCTGGCGGAGGTCAGGCCCACCGTTTGGGGAAGGTATTGTTGATCGGGAAACACGTCCACTATCCCGGGAGACACCCTGCCCCCGGCGGTCTCCCGGATGAGTTGGGTGGCCCGGCGCAGGGCAATGGGGGCCAACTGGGGTCTCAGGCCTTTTTCGAACCGCAGCGTCGCCTCGGTATGCAGACCGAACTTCTGAGCGGTGCGGCGGTTGTTGTAGCCGTCGAAGGTCGCCGACTCCAGCAGCACGTTGGAGGTGGCTGGACCGATCTCGCTGCGGGCGCCGCCGATGACCCCTCCTATGCCGATGGGGTCGCGGCCGTCGGCGATCACCAGCACGTCCGGGTCCAGGCGCCGTTCCACCCCGTCTAGGGTGGTGAGACTTTCTCCCGGCCTGGCCCGCCGGACAACGACGGTCCGGTCCTGAAGCCGGTCGTAGTCGAAGGCGTGCAGAGGCTGGTTGTACTCCAGCATGACGTAGTTGGTGACGTCCACTACGTTGTTGATGGGCCGCAGCCCGGTCTTGGTCAACCGGTCCTGGAGCCACCGGGGGGAAGGCCCGATGGTCACGCCGCTTATCAGGCTGGCGGTGTAGCGGCGGCACAGGTCCGGGTCGTCGATTCTGATGGATATCTGCCGGTCCAGCGGCGGCCCTTCCTCGGGGTAGCTGACCTCCGGGTGGGTGACGGTCTTGCCGGTGAGAGCCGCAGTCTCGTGGGCCACGCCCAGGATGGAAAGACAGTCCAACCTATTGGGGGTGACCTCCAAATCCAGGATGGTGTCGCCCAGGTAATCGTCCAGGGGGGTCCCCACCGGGGCGTCGCCGGGCAGCACGATGATGCCGGTATGGTCTTCGCCCAGCCCCAGCTCCAACTGGGAGCAAATCATCCCCTGGGAGACCACGCCGCGGATGCGGGCCGGCTTCAGAGTCTCCCGGGCCCCGGTGTGGGCGTTGACCAGGTTGGCTCCCACCTGGGCGAAGCACACCTTCTGGCCGGCGGCCACGTTGGGCGCCCCGCAGACCACCTCCATGTCTTCGACGCCGGTGTTCACCCGGCACAAGGACAGGCGGTCCGCCTGGGGATGGGGCAGCACGGCCACCACCTGGGCCACCAGGCACCCGTTCCAGTCGCCAACCTCCGCCACTTCTCCCACTTCAACCCCGGCCATGGTCAGCCGGTGGGCCAGCTCTTTCGGCGGCAGGTCCAGGTCAACGTAGTCTCGCAGCCAGCTGAGAGGTACTTTCATCGCGCCCGTTGGGCGGGCAGCCTCCTTGTCCGAAAGGGTAGGTTGGATTTCCAGGCCGGCGGCGCAGGCGCAGCCAACCGGCAGGCCTAGAATTGGCGCAGGAACCTCAGGTCGTTGGCGTAAAACAACCGGATGTCGTCGATGCCGTACTTCAGCATAGCGATGCGCTCGGGACCGAGGCCAAAGGCGAACCCGGTGTACTTTTCCGGGTCGTAGCCAACCCCGGCCAACACCTTGGGGTGGACCATGCCGGCCCCCATGATCTCGATCCACCCGCTGTCCCGGCAGATGCGGCAGCCGTCGCCCCGCCCCCCGCAGGCGAAGCAGTCTATGGACATGTCCACCCCCGGCTCGACGAAGGGGAAGTAGTCGCAGCGGAAGCGCACCTTCCGCTCCGCCCCGAACAGCCGCCGGGCAAACTCGTACAGGGTGCCCTTGAGGTCGGAGAAGGTGATGCCTTCATCGACGGCTAGCCCTTCCACCTGGTAGAAGTGCCACTCGTGGGTCGCGTCGGTGGCTTCGTAGCGGTAGCACTTGCCGGGCACCACCACCCGCACCGGAGGCCCGGTGCCTTCCATCACCCTGGCCTGCATGGGCGAGGTGTGGGTGCGGAGCAGCATGGGCTGCTCTCCGGCCTCATTCCGGTAGTCTATCCAGAGGGTGTTCCACATATCCCGGGCCGGGTGGCCGGGGGGGATGTTCAGCATTTCGAAGTTGTACCGTTCCCACTCCACCTCGGGACCCTCCACCACGCTGAACCCCATGCCCACGAAGGCGTCGCATATCTCCCGTACGATCTGGGTCGTGGGATGCAGGCGTCCCATGACGGCCGGCCGGCCCGGGAGGGTGACGTCCAGCCCGTCTTGGGAGGCCAGGGCCAACCTGGCCGCGTCGATCTCCCCGGCTCTGCGCTCCAGGTGGGCTTCCAGGGAGCGCTTCGCCTCGTTGGCCAGGGCCCCCAAGGTGCGCCGCTCCTCCAAGGTGAGGCCGGAGAGGCCGCGGAGCAGCAGGGTCAAGCGCCCCCTGCGGCCCAGGTAGTCCACCCGCCACGCTTCTAGCAGGTCTGCGGTGGCGGCGGCGGCCAGTTCGTCCACGGCCGTCCGGGTCACTTCCTCGATGGATTGAGCGGTGAGGGGTTGGGTCATAGCCTGGGACGATTACCTTCACTCCGGCCGTCTTGGGCGGATGCAGCGATGGACACCTGCCATGGGGCCCGGCGCTGCTCGACGGCTCTCAGCCGCGGCGGCGCTGATTCGTCAATGTGCGTCCCGCCATTATAGGAACCGGGGTTTCGGGGGTCAAGATTGCGGGTCCGATCCGGCGGGTCTTTCGATTGTCCTATTCTGCCAATCTGAGCGTAGCCGAAGGGTCTAAGATGCTTCGGCAGGCTCAGCATGACATAGTAGAGAAGTGCCTCAAGCGCCATGATAGTCGAAAGACCCTGGTCTGGGCCGGCTTAGAGTGACAGGGCACACTTGTAACAGAACATATGTTCTGATAACATCGTCTCCAGCATCAGGCAGACCCGCCCGGCCCGGGTCTGCCAAGGAAGGTAACAAGCATGGAGTTGTACCGTCTCAAAGCCTGTTCCAAGTGCCGGGGCGACCTATCTTGGGATGAAGGCGATTGGATATGCCTTCAGTGCGGCGCCTACTACTATACGGGGCTGTATGCGGAGGGCCCGGCGGGCGGACCGGGCGCGAATCCGCACGCCAGACCTTGGTGGGCTTTAGGCGACCTCGTCCCTCCACGTCCCCAAAAGTCCTGGGGGCAGGGGCAACCGGCGATTGGGTCTGGCCCCGTGGGGAGACCAGGAGTAGTGTGGGCCGCTTTTCCCGGCGGAGGGAACGCGATCGCCGCGATGCCTGCGGCGCGGGTCTGTCCGGCGGGAGTCACGCCGGATCTTCCAGCTGTTTGTTGGCTCTCGACCCCGGAGTGAGACGGACCGGTTGGGCGGTCTTCCGGCCCGCCGACGAACACCTGGTTACCGGGGTCATAGGCATGGGAGAACGGCGCCGGGTGTCTGCCCAAACCTGCCTGTCCCACCTGGTGGAAGGCTTGGACTCCTTGGTGGAGCAATGGCGCCCCGCGTCGGTAGCTCAAAGCCAACCCTCGGGCATCCACTGGCGGGTGCCCGCGCTGGCGTTGCTCGACGCGGCGCTGGACGAATGGTCGGACCGTCACCACCTTCCCCTGCACGCCTATTCGACCCAAGAGCTTCGCAGCGTCATCGCGGGGCATCCCAACGCGTCCAAGAAGGAATTGGCCTACGCGGTGATGGAGGCATTGGGGATGATTGGAACGGTAAAGAGCAGTTTCGAGTGGGAGGCCATCGCTGTGGGCCGCTACCACCTGGCCCGGCTGGGGTCCGGGTGAATTGCTTGCTGCGCCGGACCTGTGGCTTTGGAGGCTAACCGGAGCCGCGGTAAATCTCGGAGTCCGGCTTGAACGCCCCGATGGCGAACCAGAAGGTGTTGGTGTGGGGAATGGACTGCAGCTTCCGCCCGGCCAGCGGACCTGAAACTGCCTCGCCCTGGATGTTCCACACGCTTCCGGACTGCCGGTCCACTATGTCGTCCGCGCTGGTTTCGCCCCTGGTTTCGCCCCTGGTTTCGCCCCTGGTTTCGAAAGTAAGCGCCTCCCCGTCCAACCGCGCGTCGAACAGCCCGGACGCGCCCACGTCCCGGGAGTCCCGGATGCTGTAGCCGTCCAGTGCGGAAGCGGTCCCCGGTTTGAAGAACACCACCAGGTCACGCCCTCCGGCCTCGTAGTTCACCACCCGCTCTTCCGCCAGGACCGAGAAGGGAAAAGCCACGTCCACGCCGCCGACGGTCGCGCTCACGACCCGCTCCTTGGGCTGGAGCCGCCCGTCCAAGTCAAAGGTGGTGAAGAGCCGGAAGGGCGGAGAGTCTATGCGGTCGTAGCCAACGTAAGGGTTCCTGCCGTAGTCCCGATGGTGGCCCGTGTCCTGGGACAGCGCCTGCCCGTCGGGGTTGGCGGCCTTGAAGTCTTCCCAAGAGATGATGCGGGCCGGCAGGAAGGTAAGCTTCTTGCCGGTGAGCTCACCCACGATCCCCTCGCCGGTAAGCTGCTGCCACCACGACTGGGTTTGGCGGTCCCACATGATCAGGTCGCTGTTCCGCAGGTTGCCCGTGGTGCCGAAACTATAGGTGACGCCGTCCAATCGCCGGTCGAACACGATGGCGGAGTTGCACAGGGGACAGAAGGTGACTGCCACCGGCGCCCCTCCCACCACGTCGTTGACGATCTCGTGCCAGGTGAGGATTTGAAGTGGGTAGGCCCTGGCGTCGCCATTGGTCTCAAAGGCGATTACCGGCTCCCGGGCCGCCAGGAAGCCGTCTCCTTCTTCTAACGAAACAAAGCTGGGGTTGTCTATCGGCGGGATGCCGTCTCGAGGAGGGCCGCCCGCAAGTATCTCCTCGTAGGGCACGCTGTGCCGGTCGAAGTCGGTAAGCCAACCCTGGGTTTCGACGCCGTTCTCCCGCAACGTCTGCCGAGGGCCCGGGCCAGGCGTGGCCGCCCCGTCCAACCGGGGGGCTGCCGATTTCTCGCCGTCCTCGCTGTCCTGGTCTTCTCCGGCGGGAGCCGAGAACGGCGTCGGCGTGGGACTTGGAGTAGCCGCGGGAGTGGGGTCCGGCAACGGCGCGGCGGCGGGAGTCAGTTGGGAGTCCGGGTCGGCGGAGTCGACGGCGTCAAGAGCGCCCTCGGCGGCCGGAGTGGCCGAGACAGTGGCCGCAACGGCGGCTACAGGGGCGGGGGTTGACAGTACGTCGTCCCCGCCGGGCCCGCAGGACGCAGTAGCTGCCGACACCGTGGTGATGGCCGCCCACGCCGCCAGCACGGCCAGCAGCCTGGTTGCCGTGTTGGCTCTGATCACCATTTTCCCCGGTGCCTGCTCAAGGCAAATTTCCTCCCCTCTCTCGGCAAGGCGCCCAGGATCATCCAATTGCCATCCTGGTAGGGCGCGGCAACCACGGCCTCCGTGTCATTCCGAACCCGTCGGAGGAGGGTGAGGAATCTCAAGCCGCTATCAGGAGCTAAGGTGAGGTAACAGAGGCATTTTAGATTCCTCGCTGCACTTGGAATGACATTCGCTAACCATTGAATGACCCCGGAAGGGCGCCATGGCGCGAAACACCGAGAATTCGCGCCGGGTTATAATAGCAGCTAACGAGACCAGGCAACCGGCCCGCGGCAACCGGCCGCCGATATGGCCTAGCGGCGTGCAGCCTTCCTGGAGACTTTCCTGGAGAGGAGATGTTCCATGCCCATTACCCAACGGCCCTACGTTCCCCCCGAGGACCAGGCGCCTCAAGAGGACAGTTACGTGAGTCCCGGAGACCCCCAGGGTGCGGAGGGGTACTCGGGGGACCCGATTACCTTCTACGCCGACTCGATGCACATCTTCAGCAGCTTGTACTCGGCCGTCCTGTTCTTCGGCGAACAGATGGAGGAGCGCGAGCCCATACTTCGGGCCAGGATCAAGGTCAGCCCCCAAATGCTGAAGGCCATCTCCCTGCTGACCACCAAGCACGTTAGGGAGTACGAAGAGGCTGTCGGTCCCATCATGCTGCCGGAGCAGGTCTACGCGGCGTGGGAGTTGGCCGGGGAGCCAACTTAGGTGTCGCCGGACGACCGGCCTCTTGCCGAGGACCTGGCCTGCCCGGTGGAGGTGCAGCCCGGGATGGACTACGCCAACCCGCCTGACTGGACCTGGCGGCGCGTGGGGTCCAGCCAGCCCAGCAAGGCGGCCTTTCACGTCAACCATCACGACGTCACCCGGGTGCTGGTGGACGTAATCGGCCCCGCCGACTCTCCTCCCGATGCGCCGTTCGTGCTGGCTCGCCCGCTTCCCGTGGTCGTCATCGACAGCTTGGACAAGTACTGGGTGGGAGAGTCCAGGACCAAGCTGCCGCTGCATGGCCTCCGGGTGCCGGTGGAGGCGGACACTCTCGAGGAGGCCAAGCGGGCCCTGGCGGCCGACCTGGCCGCGCAGCTACGGCTGCTATTGTTGTTGTCCTCGGGCGGAGGCAAGCTTGCGCCGCAGTTGCGGGAAAACCTGGCTGCCCTCTCCCAGTACCTGGGGCCCCGCGAGGGAGTTGGGGATGACGACGCCCGGGGGTGAGGGCGGCTTCGGCTCTCCGGGGAGGTGCAATTCCGGGGTACAGCCTCGGTACAGTCGAAAGGCCAGCCGCCCTAGATCGGGGCGGCAGGCCCCAGGCGGCCTTAGCGGGGGTCGATAAGCCCCTGTAGGCGCTCCGCTGCCTGGTCCGCCGGGACCAGCGTCGGCTGGGCGTCAAGTCGGCCCTTGACTTCCACGGCCCCGTCCCGCAGGTTGCGGGGGCTCACCACCGCCCGCACAGGCAGGCCCAGCAGGTCCGCGTCGTTCAACTTGACCCCGGCTGCCTGGTCCAGGCGGTCGTCGTACAGAGTCTCCACACCCTTTTCCCACAGGCTGTCATACAAACGGCCGGCCGCCTCGGCCACGTCCCGGTCGGCCAGGTTCAAGCCCACCAGATGGACCTGGTAGGGGGCCAGGGGAGGCGGGAACACGATGCCCCGCTCGTCGTGGTTCTGCTCGATGGCGGCGGCCAGCAAGCGTCCCACCCCGATGCCGTAGCACCCCATGGTTATGGGGCGTTGCTTGCCCTCCTGGTCCAGGTAGACCGCCCCCAGGGCCTCGCTGAAAAAGGTGCCCAGCTTGAAGATGTGGCCCACCTCGATGCCCCTCACCGCTTCCAGCCGCCGCCCGCACTGGGCGCAGGGATGCCCGGGTTGGGCCAGGGCGATGTCGCACAATAGGTCGACCTCGAAGTCCCGGGGATAGTTGGCGCCCCGCAGGTGGGTGTCCGGCTTGTTGCCTCCCACCACGAAGTTGCTTCCCTGGGTGATGGACAGATCACCGACGCGCTTGACGTGGGCCAGTCCTACGGCCGACGCGGAGCCGGGCACCAGGCCTGCGGCGCCCACCTCGTCGTCATTGGCCAGGCGCAGCTCGTTGACGTGCAGGGCGTTTTTCAGCTTGACCTCGTTTACCTCCAGGTCGCCCCGCACCGAGACGAGCACCACCTCGTCACCGGCGGCGTAGAACACGGCCTTGATGGTCTTCTCTTCCGGGAGGTCCAGGTATTCGGCCAGTTCGGCGATAGTCTTTATTCCCGGCGTGGCCACCGCTTCCAGGGGCTGCTCGGGGTCCGAGGGCAGCGGCTCCAAACGGGCAACGGCCTTCTCGGCGTTGGCGGTGTACCCGCAGCCGGGGCAGGTTATCACGGTGTCCTCGCCCGAGTTGGCGACCAGGATGAACTCGTGGGAGTCTTTGCCGCCGATGGCCCCGCTGTCGGCCTCGACCATCAGCACCGGCAGGCCGCAGCGCCGGTAGATGTTCCGGTAAGCCTGGGCCATGGCTTGGTAGCTCTCCTCCAGGCTGTCGTCACCGGCGTTGAAGCTGTAGGCGTCCTTCATGTCGAACTCGCGGACCCGGACCAGGCCGGCCCGGGGGCGCGCTTCGTCCCGGAACTTGGTCTGTATCTGGTAGAGGATTACCGGCAGGTCCCGGTAGCTCTGCACGTTGGCCCGCACGATGGAGGTGACCGTTTCCTCGTGGGTGGGGGCCAAGACCATGGGGCGGCCTCTGCGGTCTTCTAACGAGAACAGGTTGTCGCCGAAAGCGGCGCCGCGGCCGGTCTGCTCCCAGAGTTCCATGGGTTGCAGGGCGGGCATCATCAGCTCCTGCCCGCCGGCGGCGTCCATCTCCTCGCGGATGATGTTCTCGATCTTGCGCAGCGAGCGCCACGCCAGGGGCAGGTAGGAGTAGACGCCTGCGGCCACCTGCTGGATCATGCCGGCTTTGAGCATCAACCGGTGGCTGGCCGTCTCCGCTTCGGGAGGGTCGGAGCGCAGGGTCCTGCTGACTAGCCTGGTGAATCTCATGCCGAGGCCGGGGTCTGCTCCACTTCTTCCATCAGTGCGGTCAGCATCTCTTCCTCAGGCACCACCCGGACCTTTTCGCCCTTGCGGAAGATGATGGCCCGGCCCGCGCCGGCGGCAATGCCCACGTCTGCGTCCTTGGCCTCTCCGGGGCCGTTGACCTCGCAGCCCATCACCGCAACTTTGATGTTCTTGTCACTGCGCCTGAGCAAAGCGTCGACCTCGTTGGAGAGCTTGATCACGTCCACGTCAGCCCGGCCGCAGCTGGGGCAGGCCACCAGCACCGCGCCCTTTTGCCTCACGTTCAGGGACTTGAGAATCTCGTAGCCCGCCATGACCTCGTCCACCGAGTCCCCCGCCAGGGACACCCGGATGGTGTCGCCGATGCCTTCGTAGAGCAGGATGCCCAGCCCCACGGCGGTGCGTATCGAGCCTGTCTGGGCGGTGCCCGCTTCGGTAATCCCCAGGTGCAGCGGATAGGGGACCATTTTGGCCAGCCTGCGGTAGGCCTCCACCGTGGTGGGCACGTCGAAGGCCTTCATCGAAATCTTGATGTCGTCGAAGTCCTGCTCCTCCAGCAGGCTGATTTCCCAGAGGGCCGTGGCCACCATGTGGTCGACGACGCTGTACTCGCCTTCTTTGACGTCCCCGGCCTTGGGTAGTTTGTTCACCAGGTCCATGTGGCGGGAGAAACCCCTGGTGCGCCCGATGCCGCCCACGGGGGGAAGGCTGCCGAAGTTGACGCCGATGCGGATGGGGATTTTCCTGGCCTTGGCCGCCCGCACGACCTCACGCACCTGCTCCTCGTCCCGGAGGTTTCCGGGGTTCAGCCGCAGGCAGTCGATGCCGCCCTCGGCGCACTCCAGGGCCAGCCGGTAGTGGAAGTGGATGTCGGCGATCAGGGGAATGCGGATCTGCTTCTTGATCTCCCGCATGGCCTGGGCCGCCTCCATGTCCGGAACGGCGCTGCGGATGATCTCGCACCCCGCCTCTTCCAGCTGATGTATCTGCCGGACGGTGGCGGCAACATCCCTGGTGTCCGTCTTGGTCATGGACTGCACGGTTATATCGGCTCCTCCGCCGACCTTTACTCCCCCAACGTAGACCGCTTTGGTGGGACGACGCTTTCCTGTCATGTGGTGTATGCCCTCCTGCCGCCCCGGCTAAGCCCGGAGCCGGCGGTATTTGGTCCCGAAACAGCGTGGTGGAGAAGGCCCGGCCCGAGGCAAGAGCCCGGCGCCAAGGGCGACCTCCCACGCCTCAACCCTGTAGGACTTTCAAGGCTATGTTACACGAAGCGCCCTCATGTAAGCCACCGGGTAGTCCAGCCCAGTTGGGGACATCTCGGTCATTCTCCAACGCCGATCACCCATACCGGGATGGTAACGGCCATTTTGGCGTGGGGTCAGCGCTATTTCCGTTGTTGCGGGCACGGGCGAATTCGGCGGGGAGTTGGGCGAGTTTCTCCCCGGAGGGAGCGTATACCGGCTTATCGTTGGGCCGAACCGGCAAAGTGCCGGGCAACACCTGGCTGGGCCGCTCCTCCGACATGGTCACGTACTCGCCAACTATTTCCGCGCCGCACGCCCTCCTATCTCGCAAAAGGCCGCGCACAGGGCGGATGACACCCCGGCGAAGGGGTCCAGCACAATATCGCCGGGCCTGGTGGTGGCCGATATGAGCCGGTCGACGAGTTCGATGGGAAACTGGCAGGGGTGAACGGTTTTTTCGGGGTGGTTGTGTTTCATGTTGGGAAGTATCCACACGTCGGAGGGGTTCTTGCCCAGGGGGTTTCCGGGTAGCTGCCCCGCCCGCGGCCCTTTGAAGTGACGCTTGCCCGGATACTTTTGGGGAACCCGAGCGCAATCCAGGTCAAAGACGTAGTCCTGCACCTTCAGAGCGGCGGGTACACCTTGGCTGCCAAGGCAACGGCTGCCAGGGCGATCGGTGAAATGGTACAGGGAAGCCAGCGAACATACCACGGCAAGATGACAGGGGGAGGCCGGACACCCGCCTCCCGTGCGCCAAGCCACGGCCTCCTAACCGCCCAGCAGGCTTCCCCCGGAAATCACCCGGTTGATGTCGCTGGCCATGATGGCCAGAATGGCCGTGATGAGGAAGGCGAACCCGGCCAGATGCACCAGGCCCTCTTTCTCCGGCGGCACCCTCTTGCCCCGACGCACCCACTCCAGGACGACGAATACGATGCGTCCCCCGTCCAGGGCCGGAATGGGCAGAATGTTCAAGATGGCCAGGTTTATGCTCAACAGGACGGCTATGGCCAGCCAGCCGGTGATGCCGGCCTCCACGGTAACCTCGCCGGTCAGCTGGGCGATGCCCACCGGGCCGGAGAACTCCGGCGCGGAACCCGACGATACAGCCCCGCTTATGGCCTGCTTCATGAGGAGCAGGGATTCCCACGTGCCTACGAAACCCTGGGGTATCGCCTTCCAGGGCGGGTCCGACCGGCTCACGGTCCTGGGGTCCACCAGGGTGGTATAGAGACCGGTGCGCCATCTCGGTTCTCCCGGCTGCTGCAACCTCGGCGTGACGGAGATGACCTGTTCCCGGCCCTCGCGGACGATTCGCCACTCCATGGGCGCGCCTTCGTTGCCTTGAATGGTTGCCGGAAGATCGTTGGGTTGGCTTATGGCTCGGTTGGCCGCGCTGCGGATGACGTCGCCTTCCATTAACCCGGCCGCTTCCGCTGCGGAGCCGTCCAGGACCGCCAGGACCGCGACCTCCCCCGGGGCCTGGCCTCCGCCGACGATTAGTCCGGCGATCCATCTTCCGGGTGAGGGCTCGAACTGGGGCCTGACCGTGATCACTTCCTGGTTCCCGCCCCGGTCGATCAGCCACTCCATGGCCCCGCCGCCGTTCAGGTTGACGGCCCGGACGAGATCGGACCTGGTCTCGATCGTGTGGCCGCCGGCCTCGACCACTATGTCGCCGGGTCGGAGGCCCGCCTCTGCCACCGGGGAGCCCGCCGGCACTTCCGCCGCGGCAACCCGGCCGACGGTCACCTCCTGGGGAATCATGAACAAAATGGCCAGCACCACTATGGGCAGGATGACGTTCATCAGGGGGCCGGCCACCAGTATCAGAAAGCGGGTCCCGGGCCCCTTGCTGGCCAGGCTGCGCGGCACGGCGGGGTTGTTTTCTCCCGCCATGCGGACGAACCCGCCGATGGGCGTCCAGTTCAGGGAGTACCGCATGTCGGCCAGCATAAAGGACCCGCCGCCGGGCTCCACCGCTTTGACCTTGCCGTCGTGCCTGAGCCAGTCGTCGGCAGCCTGGACTGTCTCGCTCTCCTGGGCCTCAGCCCGGCCGCCGGACCGCGGTCCGGGAAGGGAGGCCTCGATGATCCGAGCTACCAAATTGCCGTGGGTATCCTCGGTGGAGTGGACCTTGATGAACTGGCCTGGGCGCAGATCGGCCAGACTCTCGGCGTTTACGAAGCGGGTCAGGGGATCTATCAGGACCTGGGTCTTGCCGGTGTAGATGCTCAGGGCTCGGGGAGGAAAGCCGACGGCAAACTCCACGACCTTGACCCCCAGGAGGCGCGCCGTGGCGTAGTGGCCCAGCTCGTGGACTACCACCAGGACCAGCAGCATGGGGATCAGTGTTCCGATGGCGATCAGAACGGTTTCCATGAGACGCTTCTACGGGCCGGCTATGCCAGGCCGGCTATGTCTTTTGCCCTCGCCGACGCCCACCGGTCCGCCTCCATCACCTCTTCCGCGTCACCGCCCGGCGTTGGCCGGTGCTCGGAGAGCACCTGCTCCACAACGCGTTGGATATCGGTGAAACCTATTTTGCGTTCCAGAAACGCGCCCACCGCCACCTCGTCAGCCGCGCTGAGGACCGCCGGGAAGGTGCCCCCCTGCCGTCCCGCGCTCACCGCCAGGTTGAAGCAGGGGTAGCGGTCCGGCTCCATGGGGGCGAAGTTCAGCGTGTGGGGAATGCCGGTGTCCAGCTTGGGGATCATGTCGTTGTGAAGGCGCTTGGGGTAATACAGGGCGTACTGGATGGGCAGCCGCATGTCCGGCGGGCCCAGTTGGGCTTTCACCGATCCGTCCTCAAACTCCACCATGGAGTGGATGGTGCTCTGGGGGTGGATGACCACCTCGATGTTGCTCCAGGGAACGCCGAACAACCAGTGGGACTCGATGACCTCGAAGGCCTTGTTCATCAGGGTCGCCGAATCGATGGTGATCTTTTGGCCCATCTTCCAGGTGGGGTGTTGCAGCGCCCGCTCCACGGTGACCTCGGGCATCTCCTCCAGGGGGGTCTCCCGGAAGGGGCCACCGGAAGCCGTGATCATCAGGCGGCGGATGGGGTTGTCCTCCCCTTGCAGGCACTGCCATATAGCGCTGGGCTCGCTGTCCACCGGCAGCACCGCGCCCCCGTACTTGGCCTCGTAGGCCTTGATCAGCTCGCCGGCCATGACGATGGGTTCCTTGTTGGACAGGGCAACCACCTTGCCGTGCTGCAAAGCGTTGAGGGTGGGCATGAGGCCCACGCTGCCCATGGTGGCCACCATGACCAGGTCCACGTCCTCCAGGCACACCATGTCCTCCATGGAGGTAAACCGCATGCCCTGGGGCATGGGTTCGGGACGGTCGAAACAGTAGAGGTGAGCCGGGCTGAACTCCTGCGCCTGCTGGAGCAGTAAGTCCCGGTTGGTCCCGGCGGCCAGCCCCACCACGTCGAAGTCCTCGCGGAAGGTCCGGACGACGTCCAGGGTTTGGCGTCCTATGGAGCCTGTGGATCCGAGAACAACTATCCTTTTCATGGTTCAAATACCCTCGCAAGAAGATAGTAGACCACGGGTATCGACACCACAATGGAATCGAGCCGGTCCAGGACGCCACCATGTCCAGGGATTATACTACCTGCGTCTTTTACGTTGGAAACTCTTTTGAGCCTGGACTCGAGCAAATCGCCCAACTGGCCGGCCACGCCGACGGCGACACCTATAATCACCTGCTGCCAGCGGGGCGTGTCCACGTCGAAGGCCAATCCCAGCGCCACCACCGCGATCACCGCCGCGCCCAGGCCTCCGGCGGCGCCCTCCCAGGTCTTGTTGGGGCTGATGCGGGGCGCCATCGGGTGGCGGCCGATGGCGCGGCCGGTGAAGTAGGCGCCGGTGTCGGTGGCAAAAACGGTCAGCAGGGCCATCAGGAGCCAAGCTCGGCCTACTTCCCGTCCCCCTTCCGTGAAGTCCCCCAGGTCGCGCAGGACCAGGCTGTGGGCCAGCAGGAACCCCACGTAGACCGGGCCGCCCAACAGGTAGAGAGCCGCCACCGGGGGGCGCCCCCCGGAGTAGCAGGCGATGAGCCACAGCAGCCCTGCGAACCCTCCCGCGGCCAGTATGGCCCCGGATACGATCAGGAAATTGCCGGGGCCGGAAGCGAATTCAGCGCCCAGGACCAGGGATACGGTCAGCGCGGCGCCCAGGGCGAGGGGGAGGCGTTGAATATCCGAAGGCGGCAGCCGGTAGAACTCGCGTAGGCCCAGGGTGGCTGCGACCAGGACCAGGATGGTGAGCCCAGGCCCCGCCCACCAGACTGCGGCGATCAAGACCGGTAGGCCCGCCGCCGCCGTGAGGGTCCGTCGGAGCAAAGGTCAGGCCTCGGGGGTCACCTTGCCGAAGCGTCGCTGCCGGGTGTTGAATTCCTCCAGGACCCGGTCCAGTTCCGCGGGCTCCAGGTCGGGCCATAGGGTGGAGGTGTGATAGTACTCGCTGTAGGCCGACTGCCACAGCAGGAAGTTGCTGATGCGGAGTTCGCCCCCGGTCCGAATGATCAGGTCGGGGTCCGGGCAGTGGGCGGTGAACAGGTACTTGCGAAATAAGGCCTCGTCGACGTCCTCCGCGGCCACGCCGTCCCAGATCATCTGTTTGACCGCCTTCAATATCTCGTCGCGGCCGCCATAGTCGAAAGCCACGTTGAGGGTGATGCCGGTGTTGCGGCAAGTCAATTCCTGGGCGTAGTCCACGGCGCCCTGCAACTCGGGCGTCAGGCGGTCAATACGGCCGATGTGAAGAATTCGCACGTTGTTCCGGTGGATAGCCGCGGTTTGGTCCCGCAGGGCGTCAATCATAATATCCAGGATGCCCTCCACCTCTTCGGCGGGCCGGTCCCAGTTCTCCGTGGAGAAGGCGTACAGGGTCACGTACTTCACGTCGCGGTCGGCCAGGGCTTTCAACACCCGGTGAATGCATTCGACGCCCTTGCGGTGGCCGGCCAGCCGTGGTAAATGCCGCTGCTTGGCCCAGCGGCCGTTGCCGTCCATGATGATGGCAACGTGCACCGGAACCCTGGGGACCGCGTCTGAGGGATTCTCAGACGACGCAGTCTTGAGCTGCATGGCTAAACCTGCATTACCTCTTTTTCTTTGGCGGCGCCCACCTGGTCCACCAGTTGAGTGTGCTCATCGGTCGTTTTCTGCAACTGCTCCTGGGCCCGCCTGTTCTGGTCCTGGGAGATGTTCTTGTCCCGTTCCAGCTTGCGGAGACTCTCCAAGCCGTCCCGCCGAACGTTGCGAATGGAGACCTTGGCTTCCTCCAGCTTCTGTTTCAGCAAACGCACCATCTCTTGCCGCCGCTGCTGGTCGAGGGCCGGTATGGGGACGGTTATGATGTTGCCGTCGTTGGAGGGGTTGAAGCCCAGGTCGGACTTCATCAGGCTGCGCTCTATATCCCGCAGCGACTGCTTGTCCCACGGCTGCACCTGCAGCACCCGCGCTTCCGGGGCGGAGATGGAAGCCACCTGCTTCAGCGGCGTGGGTGAGCCGTAGTAGTCGACGGAGATGTTTTCGATCAGGGCGGGGGTCGCGCGGCCGGTCCGCAGCGTGTTCAGGTCTCGCTTCAACGCCTCGATAGACCGGTCCATCTTTTGCCCCACGGTGTCCAGGACCGACTCGGTAGTAAGCTCTTCGGCGCCCTCGTTTTTCGATGTCATGACTACTCCCGGCCCTCTATGAGAGTTCCCACCGGTTCACCGGTAAGGATGCCGCACATGTTGCCCGACTCGAAGATGTCGAACACTATAACCGGCATCTTGTTGTCCATGCACAACGATATGGCGGTGGAGTCCATGACCTCCAGCCGGCGGCTGAGCGCGTCCATGTAGTCCAGCCGGCTAAAGCGGACCGCGTTGGGATTTTCGTGGGGATTGGAGTCGTACACGCCGTCTACGTTGTTCTTGGCCATCAGGAGCACGTCGGCGCCGATCTCCAGGGCGCGAAGGGCGGATGCTGTGTCGGTGGTCATGAAGGGATTGCCGGTGCCGGCGGCGAAGAGCACCACTCTTCCCTTTTCCAGGTGCCGGATGGCCCGGCGCCGGATGTAGGGTTCAGCCACCGCCTGCATTTGCAGGGCGCTCTGGGTCCTGGTGGTCAGGCCGCGCTTTTCCAGCCCGTCCTGGAGGGCCAGGGCGTTGATGACGGTGGCAAGCATTCCGGAGTAGTCCGCGGTGGCCCGGTCCATGCCCTGGGACTCCGCCGTGTCGCCTCGCCAAATGTTGCCGCCGCCGATTACTATAGCCACTTCGACGCCCATGTCGTGGGCTTCACCGATCTGCTGGGCGAGATAGTTGACCGTGCCGGGATCAATACCGGATGGGCTGGAGCCTTTGAGAGCCTCGCCGCTGAGTTTCAGCAAAACTCGCCCGTAACGACTCTCGCGCATAGAGCCAGACGCCAGCTATTCCCCCAGCGCCAGACGGCTGAATCGCAGCACTCGGACGTTCTCGCCCAGCTTGGCGGCGGCTTCCTTGAGCATCTCCTCCACCGAGGACGAATTGTCCTTGATAAAGGGCTGTTGCAGCAAACTCACCTGGGCAACGGGGCGGCTGTCTCCCTCTTCGATGTCGCTCTCGTCCACGTACACCGGCCCCATGGCGGCCACCTGCATGGCGAGGTCGTGGGCGAGCTTCTTGAACTCGTCGGTGCGGGCCACGAAATCTGACTCGCAGCCCAACTCCACCATGGCCCCAACCCGTCCCCCGGTGTGGACGTAGGCTTCGACCACTCCCTGATTGGTGACCCGGTTGGCCCGCTTGGCCACGTCGGCGAAGCCCTGAAGCCTCAGGGCTTCCCCTGCTTTTTCCAAATCTCCCTGGCTGGCTTCCAGGGCCTGCTTGCACTCCATGATTCCGGCGCCCGTTTGTTCCCGCAGGCTCCGGATGAGCTCCACCGTGACCTCCAAGGACATCCTCCTCGTCGTATGTGGACCTGAGTTGAGCTTGGCTCGAGGCCGGCTGCCTAGCTTACTTATTCGACCTCGGCGCCGGGACCGGGTTCAGTCGGCCCGGTGTCCTCCCGTGAGGTGGCGACACCCGTCCCTTGGGCTTCTGCCGCAGGCGGGCCCTCGTCGCCGGCAGCCGGACCCGTAGCCGTCGCAACGCCCGCTTCGCTTCCCGCCCGCTCGGCGGCAAGGAATTCCTCTTCCAGGCCGGCGATGTTGACCGGCTCAGCACCTTCGCCCAGGTCTTGGTCCTCCAGGCTAGCCGCGTCCGACAGGCCCAGTTCTTCCCGCTGCGCCTCCAGCATCGCCTCTCGTTCCGCCTGACCCTCCAGGGCCGCGGTGGCCATCCGGGAGGTGATCAGGCGAATGGAGCGGACGGCGTCGTCATTGCCGGGAATGGCATGGCTGACCTTTTCCGGATCGCAGTCGGTGTCCACTATGGCGAATATCTTCACGCCCATGCGCTGGGCCTCGGCGATGCAGATGTCCTCTTTGCCAATGTCGATGACGAACATTGCGGCGGGCAGTTCGGTCATGCCCCGCAGGCCGTGGAAGTACTTCTCCAGCTTGGCCAGCCGGTCCCTGAGTTTGACCGCTTCCTTCTTGGGCAGCAACCTGAAGTATCCCTGGTCTCTCTTTTGCTGCAGGTCGATCATGTGGCTGATGCGGCTGCGGATGGTCTGGAAGTTGGTCAGGGTGCCGCCAAGCCACCGCTGGTTCACGTACCACATGCCGCAGCGCTCCGCTTCGCCGGCAATGACCTCCTGGGCCTGCCTCTTGGTACCGACGAACAGCACCTTGCCGCCCTCGGCCACCACCTGGGTCATGGCCCGGTAGGCGTCGTTGATCAAACCCAAGGTCTGCTGCAGGTCTATGATGTGGATGCCGTTGCGCTGGGTGAAGATGTAGCGCTTCATCCTGGGGTTCCAGCGGCGAGTCTGGTGCCCGAAGTGGACCCCTGCTTCCAGAAGGGACTTCATGGCTAGCGGCTCTCTGGCTGGCGCCGGTCGAGGCTCCGCCGGCCGTTCAAGGGACTGTACCATTTACACCTGCCTTATAAGGTCTAATTACGCGGCTGCAACGCCTCAGATTAGGTTGCAGCACGAGGTAACAACAGGGGAAGTATAGCACAGCGGCCTATGCCGGGCAACGTGGAACGCTCCCCTGTCAAGGGGCGCCAGTCAAGTTTTCCCGCCGGGGTTGTGGCTGCTCCATCTAGCCATGGTGAACATCACTCCTTGCCGGGAGGCCTAGTCAATCATAGTGTCTGGGGTCATGGATTCCAGCCCGCGCCAATATCCGACGCCCGCCCGCCAATTTCGGACGCTTTGAGCTTTGAATAGTTAGGCGAGGTATGTTACAATCACTTATAGTTTAATAACTGGCCCACGGCTTTACCCGACAAGGCTAATACCCTGGTGATCAGTTATAGCTGAAAGTTTAGTGATAAGGAGATCACCAGTGGCTTTTCAGGACAGAAACCTAACGTGCATGGAGTGCAACCAGAGCTTCGTATTCACTGCTGACGACCAGCAATACCATTCGGATAAGGGCTACACCAACGAGCCCAAGCGCTGCCCGGCTTGCCGGCAGGCCCGCCGCTCCAACCGTGGTGGATTCGACGGCGGCGGCGGGGGCGGCATGAGGCGGGAGATGCACCCTGCGGTGTGCGCCGAGTGCGGCGTAAACACCGAGGTGCCCTTCCGTCCCACCGGCGAGCGGCCGGTCTACTGCAGCGACTGTTACCGGCAGCAGGCCCCCCGCGACGGGGGCAGGTCCTTCCGCTACTAGCCCTCTAGACGCCGGCAACGGGAGCATCGCCGCTCCCGGAACGCCCGTGTCCCGCGCGATCGCTGGGCATTGGGCCTAGGCGCACCAACTAGCGGCAGCTACAGGCCCCGACCTTGGTCGGGGCCTGTAATGTTTTTGGATCGAGTCCTCACGCAACCGGACCGGGGGCCCGCACGCGGGGCCGGCAGTCCGCGGCCTAGACCGGGAACCGGGGCAGCACTTCGCTCCCCAAGACCTCCAGTTGCTCCAGGGTCTGTTCCGCGGGGCACAAGGGCCGGACGACGAATTTGCAGGCGCCGGCCTCGATATAGCCATGGATGGACTCCACGATCTTTTCCACCGGGCCCACGGCGCTGAATTCGGTGAAATGAGCGTCGGGCCGGTGCCGCGTCACGAAGTTATAGGCCAGGGCCTCCGACTCCTCGACCTTGGGAGATATGTAATACCCCAGGATGATGCCGATGTGGTCTTCCTCCACCTCCCTGCCCAATTCGCGAGCGGTGCTGAAGACGATGTCCCGGCCCTGGCGTATCTCCTCCGGGGTGGCGCTGGACACAAACCAGCCGTCCCCCACCCGGCCCGCTCGCCGGGCGGCGGCCTCGCTGCGCCCCCCGATCCACACCGGGGGCGAGGGTTTGAACGCGGGCTTGGGCGTAACGGTCACGTCGTGGCAGGTGAAGAACCGGCCTTCGTGGGTAACGTTGTCCTCTTCCCACAGGCGGCGCATCAGGCAGATCGCCTCTTCCGTCCGCGGCCCCCGCTGCTCCTTTGACACTCCGCAGGCCTCATACTCCTCCGGTTCTTCTTGGCCCAGGCCAACGAAGGGGAGCATGCGCCCTTCCGAGAGAAAGTCCAGCGTGGCTATTTGCTTGGCCAGCACCACCGGGTTGCGCAACGGCAGGGCCAGCACGCTGGTACCGAACTTCATCTTGGGCGACCAAGCCGCCACCATCGAGAGAGCGATCATGGGCTCCAGGCTGAACCGGTCGCTCACTATCCGGTCGCTGAGCCAGATGGAGTCGTAGCCGTGCTTGTCTCCCACCGCCACCAACTCCTTCAGGTAGTTGGGGTCTTCTCCCCCTTGGCCGAATGCCCCCGGCATGTAGCCGATGCCTATGCTCATGGCTGTCCCCTTATGATTAAGTTGCCGTCGAATTGCCGTCGAGGCCCGTAGGCCGAGCTTGCCGCTTCAACTTCTCCGGCTCGGATTATAGCCCATATAGCCCAACTGCGGGCCGGATATCACCCGTGCCGGTGCCCGGTGACGGCAATGGTTACTAAAGAGGCCCACCGGCGGCCTACAGCGGCCGCTTCGCCGGAATCCCCGGTCGCCTGGGGTATTGGTCTGGAGTGGGACCGACCTTCTCCAACAGCAGCACCACCCGGCCGTCGTCGAGGCCGGTGACCGATACCGGATGAATGGCGCTCACGCGGCCCCCCAGCACGTCCAGAGCCTTGGACGCGTCAGCAGCCTCCCGGTCCACCTCGCCCCGCCTCGGCAGCGCCGCCCGTCCTCCCTGGCGGCAGAAGGGCAGCGTGTACTCCAGCAGGATCGGCAGGCGGGCGACTCCCCGGCTGACCACCAGGTGGAAGCTTTCCCGCAGCTCGCTCCGGTGGGCCAGCTCCTCGGCCCGGCCGGTCAATACCTCCACCCCGCTGAGGCCCAACACTTCCACCAGGTGCGCCAAGAACCGGGTTTTCTTCCCGGTGGACTCCATCATGCATAGGTGGATATCCGGGAACGCCAGCTTCAGGGGCAGGCCCGGGAATCCGGCGCCGGCGCCGACGTCGGCCAGCCGGGCGCCCGGCGGCAGGCCCGACGGAAGAGCCTGCAGCACGGAGAGGGAGTCGAGGAAGTGCTTGACCTGCACCTCCTCGTAACCGGTGACCGAGGTCAGATTTACCCGTTGGTTCCAGTCAGCCAGCTCCAGGTAGTAACTCTCGAACTGGCGCACCTGCCGGGCGTTCAGGTCCAAGCCGAGCTCAGCGGCCCCGCTGCAGAGCAGCGCCATGGGCGGCGCGTCGTCACGGTCCGTTGTACGGTCCGTCATGAATCGCCATTATATCCGGTTGGGACCGGCCCCGGGGGCGCGTGGTCGTCCGGCGGCGCGCTTGATATTCTTCATCCCACCGGCCCTGGGCGCGCGGTCCTTCCCGAGGGGCGCAATCGACAGGAAATCCGGTGTCTTTTCACTGTCACGCCGAGCCCGCCTGAGGCGGGCGAGGGGTCTAAAGTCCTGGTCGGGGCCTTGGTCCATCGTTCGCAGCGTGGTTGGGGCCTGAGGACTTGAGATTCCTCGTCGCTGCGCTCCCACGGAATGACAGAAGAGGGCGCTCCCACCGGCCCTGGGCGCGCGGTCCTTCCCGAGGGGCGCAATCGACAGGAAATCCGGTGTCTTTTCACTGTCACGCCGAGCCCGCCTGAGGCGGGCGAGGGGTCTAAAATCCTGGCCCGGGCCTTGGTCCATCGTTCGCAGCGTGGTTGGGGTCTGAGGACTTGAGATTCCTCGTCGCTGCGCTCCCACGGAATGACGGGAAGGGGAGCGCCCGGGATCTATAGCCTTAGGAACGCCCATAAGGGTCATGAAAATAGGGGAGCGCCGGGCAGTGACCCAAGGCGGGAGTCATTGGCGCTACGGGCCTTTGCTGAATCCGTCTATTTTCATGGTAGTGACAGGCGGCGGGTATTGGCACTGGTGTAACGTGGAGACTTTAAAACCCCTGGCGGGAAATCGGCCCGGTGAGCTTTGCCCGTGGTTTGGTGGTAAGCTGGTCGGGTCAAGACGGTAAATTCCGCCCGGCGCAGGGGTGCCTGGAGTAAGGCAATGAGAAGACTAAGCCGAGACCACCACGTTTTCGTGCTCGAACCGCAAAACCAGCCGGCCATCACCATAGAATCGGGAGAAGAGCTGCTGGTGGAGACCTGGGACGCCTTCCTGGGAGAGCGCGACCCGGAGGCTCTGCTGGCCAACGCCGCCAAGGGGCCGGCCACGGGACCCATTTACGTGAACGGCGCCGAGCCCGGGGACGCCCTCAAGGTGGAGTTCATCAGCATTACCCCCAAAGACGGGGCCGCCCACATGATCATGCCCGGCAGAGGATTTCTGGAGGAGGACTTTACCGAGGCCTATCCAACGTTGATCTCCCTGGAAGCCGGCTTCGGAGTGTTGCCCTCAGGGGTGACACTGCCTTTGAAGCCGTCGATGGGACTGGTAGCCACTACCCCTCCATACTCGCAGCAGACCGCATCGGACTCGGGCCCCTACGGCGGCGACATCGATCTCAAGGAGTTGTTGGAGGGAAGCACCCTGTACCTTCCGGTGTTCGTGCCCGGCGGCATGCTGGTTATGGGCGACTGCCACGCCGTGGTGGGCGACGGCGCGGTGGCGGGCACGGGCGCGGAATGCTCGGCCGAAAGCCACATTCGGGTTAGCGTGGAGAAGGGAATGGACCTGAGCGGCCCCCGGGCGCTGACCCCCGACTACTTTGTGGTGCTCTCCTACGGGGGCGACCTGGGCCCCGCCATGAGGCAGGCGGTCCGGGGCATGGTGGACTTCCTGGTCCAGGACAAGAAGATGGCCCCCTATGACGCCTACACGCTGCTGAGCCTGGCCGGCGACGTGCGGGTGTCCCGCACCTTCCGGCCCATCAGCCCCGTCAAGATGATGCTCTCTCGTAGCGTCCTGGAGCAGTTGGGCTGAGGACCGGCCGTTGTCCCCATAGCCGGAGGGCCTGGACTCGCTCCGGCGCTACTTGACTGAGTAGCCGCCGTCCACGGTCAGCACCGCCCCGGTCACGTAGTCGGAGGCCGAGGCCGCCAGGAAAATCGCGGCTCCCTGCAGCTCCTTCGGCTGCGCCCAGCGTCCGGCAGGGATACGCAGATTGATCAGCCGGTAGCGGTCCGGGTCGTTGGCCGGAATGCCCTCGGTCAAGTCGGTGACGAACCATCCCGGCAGGATGGCGTTGACCTGGATGTTGTCCGGGGCCCAAGCCACCGCCAGGCTCTTGGTCAGCTGCACCAGCCCTCCCTTGCTCACGGAGTAGGGCAGAGCAAAGTCGCTGCCGAACAGGGAGAACATGGAGCCGATGTTGATGATCTTACCGCCGCCCTGCGCCTTTAGGTGGGGGTAGGCTTCCCTGGCGGCCAGGAAGGCCGATCGCAAATTCACGTCCAGCACCTGGTCCCACTCGGCGGCGGTCAACTCCTGGGGCGGGCGGCGCAGGGCAATGCCCGCGTTGTTGACCAGGATGTCGATCCTGCCAAACACCTGAACGGCGTGGGCCGCCATGCGGACGATATCCGGCTCCAGGGCCATGTCCACGGCGACTCCCGAGGCGTTCGCTCCCAGGGCCTCGATGGCGGCGACGGCCCGGGCGGTCTTGGCCTGGTCGCGGCCCGCCACCACGATGCTGGCGCCGGCCCGGGCCAAGCCCAGGGCCATGCCCAGTCCCAGGCCTCCGTTGCCCCCCGTAACGATGGCCACCCTGCCCGATAGGTCGAAGAGTTGATTGGCGTTCATGGAGGACTCAGTTGATTGCGCGACTGTAAACCCGGTCCTTCCCGGCACGTCTGGCGCGGCTAGGCGCCGGCCGGTCTCTTCAGGTGCTGGGCGAAGAACTCCAGGGTCCTGGGCCAGGATATTTCCGAAGCCGCCTTCTGGTAGTGGGCGCCCGTGTAGTCCATGAAGGCGTGGTCCGCCCCCGGGTAGGTGTAAAAGCGATGGGGCTTTTCCAAGCGGGTGAGCCGCTCGTCCAGCTTTCGCATGTCTTCCTGGGACGGGTTTTCGTCGATCTCGCCGAAGTGAAACAGAATGGGGCAGTTTATTCCGCCGGCGAGGTCGAAGGGCGTTTGAGCTGCCTCACCCCAGGTGACCATCAGGTTGCCCCCGTAGTAGGGGGCCGCCGCCCGGAAGTGAGGGTTGGTGGCGGCGGCCAACCAGGTAACCCGTCCGCCCATGCAAAATCCGGTCACGCCCAGGCGCTCCCCGTCCACCGAGGCGTGGTTGCGCAGGAAACTCACGGTGGCGTTCACGTCCGCGACAATGTCCGCGTCGCTCATGTACTGCAGCCGCCGGGGGCGGTCGGCCAACATTTCAGCGGTGAAGCGGTGAAACAGGTTCGGAGCGGCGGCCGCGTAGCCTTCCGCGGCCAAGCGGTCCGCCATGTCGCGGATGAACTGGTCCACACCCCCGCCGTGCTGGCTGACTATCACGGCCGGAAAGGGGCCGGACCCGTTGGGCATGGTCAGGTACACGTCCATGCTCCGGCCCTGCACGTCGATGGTTTTCCAGGATGAGGCCACGGTCCTGTCCTCCTAATCGCGATTGCGGCGATGGTGTTCCGCCCGGGACGGAGCGCCGATGCTCCGCCCCGGGTCTCACGGGCTAGAAAACCCAGGGTCGTTTACAGGGTCGTTTAATTACCGGCCTCTAAACCTTGTCATCCTAAGCGTAACCTTGTCATTCTGAGCGTAGCGAAGAATCTCAGCTACGGCGGAGAGACCCTTCACTTCGTTCAGGGTGACAACCAAAAGACCCTGTTAGAACACCGCCAGAGGGTTCACGGGCGACCCCGTAGCGTTCTTGAACCTCAAGGGCGCCACGGTGAACATGAAGTCCCAGCGGCCCAGGTCCCGGCACACGGGGGCCAGTTCCTCGAAGTTGGCGGCGTCGATGAGCCACAGTCCCATGGCCACGATGCCGACGCTATGGATGGGCAGCCCAATCCGGGAGTAGCCGCTGGGGTCCGCGTCGTGGGAGGCGTCGGCGGCGATGATGGACACGCCGCGCTGGTGCAGCCAGGGCAGGGTCTCGGCGTGCAGGCCGGGACGCCCCCCGGCGGGAGTAAACCCCGTGCCGGGTCCGCCCACGATGGGTCCCGGAGGCCCCACCTCCTGGCGGCGCTTGTACCAACCCAGGCGCAGCAGCAGGGCGTCGCCCTCCTCCACGTGGACCCCTTGGGCCTCCTCCGCGGCCTCCAGGTCTTCGGTAAACACCGGCTCGCCGGCTTCCAGCCAGTCCTTGCCCTTGATCGCGGTAATGTCCAGCAACACGCCCCGGGTGACCACCCCGTTTTGGACTTGGTCTATGGCTCCGGCGGCGGCCTTCTGGTCGGAAGTCACCAGGGAAGCGGGCTTGCCGTTGTACATCTTGCCGTCCCAGAACTGGTGGCAGAGGGCGTCCAGGTGAGTGATGGTGAGGCCGTGGAAGGAGATGCCGATGAAGTCGGAAGACCCTCCCGCGCCGGTGCTGGGCACCGAGTCTCCGGTCCTCAACATGTAGTGAAGGGGCGGTATCGAGGTTACGTCCGGGGCCATCTCCGGAACGATGAGCCGGGAGCAGGTCACGCTGACGCCCTCCCTGACCAACGCCCCCGCCTGGGCCCGCTTCTCCGGGGTTATGAGGTTCAGGGTGCCAAGCTCATCCTCCGGCCCCCATCGTCCCCAGTTGCTCAGCGAGTCCATGTAGCCGATTACTTCGTCCTCAGTGGGCAATTTCCGGGTAGTCATTACCACCTCCTATGTTTGGGGCCCGCTTAATTCCTGCACGGCGCCTTCTATGTAGAGGACCTGCAGGGCGGCGTCGATGCCGGCTGCCGCCTGCGCCGTCCGGTCCGCGTCCAAGCCCTGGGCTATCCGCTCCACCACGCCGGCTACCGAAAGCCGTCCGTCTATCAGGGACACAGCCCGGGCCACCAGGCTGCTGCAGGGCGCGCCTTCGGGATGTCCGGGCGTGGTCACCACGTGGCCCCACTCGAACTCTCCCTGCCCCACCACCGGCTTGCGCCGGACGCCGACTCCGGCGGCCAGGCGGGGCACGCTCCGCCGGAACAGGCCGGGGGAACCCGCCGGTCCCGACATCAGACCGGCCAGGTGGGCCTGGCGCCGTTTCCGGTCCTCCTCCACGGCGCCCACCCCGGCCAGGAAACCCGGCGGCGCCGAGCCGTGATCCAGCACCGCCCGCTCGTAGCCTCGGGGCGGTTGACCGGCCACGGCTCGAATGAAGGCGTCCCTGGGTGAGAAACTCCCTTCGTCGTCCAGCAGCTTCCGGGCCTCCCAGAAGTAGGAGCCGGGGTCCAGGTTGGTGGAGTAGAACAGCCTGGCCATCTCCCGGAACTGATTGTACTCCTTAAGGTACTGCTCCTCGTACACCTCTCCGGCAGCCCGGCCCAGGACCTCGTCTTTCAGCGACGAGGTCACGTAGGCCGCGGCCAAGACCCCGGACATTAGCGCCAGGTGCACCCCGGAGGAAAACAGGGGGTCCACGAAGCAGGCGGCGTCGCCCACCAGGGCGTAGCCGTCGTCGGCCATGGGTCGGCACACGTAGGACCAGTCCTTGACCACGTGGGGGCCGCCGGACAGCGTTGCTTCCCGGAGGAGACGTCCGGTATGAGGAGCCTGGGCTAGCTGGTCGGTCAGGAATCCCAACGGGCCGGCGCGACGGATCTCCTCCTGACCTGCCGCGGCGTCCACCACGGCGCCGACGCTGGCCCGGCCCGTGTGCAGCGGTATGGTCCAGAGCCAGCCCTGGCCGTAGGACTCGATGAATATGTTGGTTGCGTCCGGCTCCGGAAGACGCCGGGCGCCGTCGAAGTACCCGTAGACGGCGAGGTTTCTGAAGAAGGGGTCCCAGCGCCGCAGTTCGAGTTGCCGGGCCAGCACTCCGCCCTGGCCGGAGGCGTCAACCACGAAGCGGGCCGCCACGGCCCGGCTGCCGCCCCCGTCCTCCCGGAAGCGCACGCCGGCCGCTTTCCCGCCGTGCAACAGCACCTCCACCACTCGGCAGCCTTCCAGCACCTCCACGCCCGAGGCCCGGCAGTTGTCCAGCAGAATCTGGTCGAACTGGGGACGCCAGACCTGGTAAGAGTGGGGATACCGGGAGTTGGTCTCCTTGAAGTACCAGCTCCAAGCGGTCTTGTCCCGGCCCCAGACCATGGTGGCCCCCCACTTGAGCAGGAAGCCGGCCTGTTGCATCGCGGGCAGAGCTCCCAACTCCTCCAGTATGGGCACGCTGGCGGGGAGCAAGGACTCGCCCACGTGGTCCCGGGGAAAGCGCGCCGCCTCCAAGAGCAGGACGCGGGCTCCGCCGCGGGCCAGCATGGTGGCGGCGGCGCTGCCGCCGGGGCCGCCGCCGATGACCACCACGTCGGGGGCAGGAGCGGGCTGACTCATGGGGTGTCCCGGCACGGGCCGTCAGCCGCCCCGCAGGTCTGACGCCGCCGGGTCAAGCCTCCGGTTGGCGGGAGGATGAATGTGGAAGCGCACCGGACCGCCGGGACACAGGCGCCGCGGTTTGTGGGCAACAGGGCGCCTCCGTTCCTCAGTCTAGGGCGTCCTAACGGGCGTAGGCCCCTGAATCAGGCGCGAGGGCCCCGGCTATAGGTCCACCTGCGCCGGCGGGACGCGCCAGGGTCCGCTTCCTGGCCGGACAGGACTGGCCGGTGATACTGCCGAGGGACCGGCCTAGGACGCTGGCTGCTCCGCCGGAGGCTGGCCGTTGGCCGGCGCAGGCGCCACCGGCTTGCCGGTGGCCGGGTCGACCTCGAAGGAACTGGGCAGGTCCAGCTCCTTGGCTATTTCCCTCACGGCCGGTATGACTTCCTGGCCCATGAGACGCAGGCTCCGCATGGCGTCATCGTGGGTCATGGCCCCGTCGCCGTCCCAGAAGAAGATGCTGCCCGGGCGCAGGTACTCGAGGACGTGGCGAATCTTGGGTATGACGGTCTTGGGCGTCCCGGAGATGATGGTGTAGTCCTGGATCTGCTGCTCGTAGGGGCGGCCCAACACCCCGGCGACCCCGCCCCGGGCGGCGGTGGCGAACGCCTGGGTGGGCAGTACCCGCGACCGGGAGGTGAGGCCGGGCAGGCGCAGCAACGCAGGGTTCACCGTGCCTTCGTTGCCCGCCAGGAAGGGATTGCTGGGGCCCTGCACGAACTTTCTTCCCGCCGCCTCGGCCAGCTCTTCCGTCTCGTCCACGTGGACTTTCCAGAGGTAACCCAGGTTCTGGGGCCCGGACTCGTAGCCCAACTCGGCGGCCGTGTCGTGGTAAAGCTGGAACGCCCTCTTGGTGGGATCCAACTCCGTGGACAGCATCACGTAGGGGATGCGCTTTTCCGCGGCCCAGACCAGCGAGTCGCGGCTGATCACTCCGGGCAGCCACACCTGGGGATGAGGCTTTTGGTAGGGGACCACCCAGGGGTTGACGTGGCGGTACTGGTAGTGCTTGCCCTCCCAGCGGAAAGGACCGGGGGTGGTCCAAGCCTTTACGATGAACTCGTGGGCCTCTTGGAACCGTTCCCAGTTGTAGGTTGGGGGAGCGTTGTGGGACACGCTCTCGCGTCCGGTCCCCCGCACCCACCCGGAGACCAGGCGGCCGTGGGAGATGACGTCGATCATCGCCAACTGCTCTACCAGCCACAGGGGGTCGTCCCAGATGGGGATGATGTTGCCCAGCAACACGATCTTGGCCCTCTTGGTGATCCGGGCCAGGATGGAGGCCTCGACGTTCATGGCCCCGCCCATGCAGAAGGGCGTGTTGTGGTGCTCGTTGAGCATCAACCCGTCGAACCCCATCTCCTCGGCGTAGAGCTTTTCGTCCAGGTAGCGGTTGTAGAGCCGGGCCGCCAATTCCGAGTCATAGGCCTCGTTGCTGACCTTCAGGTCCATGATGGGCAGCCCGGTGGCTCCGAAGTAGCCGGAGTCGGGGTCTTGATAGGGCCGCTCGGTGAAGTAGCCGATAAACATCGCGTCCTCCCGGATAAGGGCTTGGGCCGCGGGAGGCAGGCGTGCCCTTGGCTCCCGCGGTACGATTGGGCAGCCGCATTATAGCATCCTGTTAACGCAGGCGCACGGGACCTGGGGAGCCCAACCAGAGCCTTTTAATTCTCCGAAATTGTCATTCTGAGCCGAAGGCGAAGAATCTCAAATCCTCAATTGTCATAGGCCGGTCCGAGGACCCGATCCCGGGGTGTTGACCCGGCGATGGCTGGGCTGGGTGTTACCGAGTACCGTCTCAACTCTAGCCTGATATAGACGTAAAGCGATAATTATCGCTTAGCGAGTGCGTATATCGGAAGCCGGCTAGCTGGAAAACGCCGACGTTTTTCCTTGACACTCCACATGGATTGTGATAAGTTTCGCAGGCTAAAAATAGCGCCTTTTACGACCGTAGAGGGTTGATTTGGAAGCCATAATAGTCGCCATCATAGCCGGAGTTGCCGCCCTCCTATTCGCCGCCGCCACCGCAGCGAGGGTGTTGCGGGCGGACACGGGCAACCAACGGATGCGGGACATCGGCGACGCCATCCGGGAAGGCTCCAGCGCCTTTCTCCGCCGGGAATACATGGTGCTGGTGCCCTTCGTAATCGTGGTTACGGGCGTACTGTGGGTGCTGATCGACTGGCATACCCGGGACGACGTCATACCCCGGACCGCCCTGTCCTATCTGGTGGGGACCATCGCCTCGGCGGCCGCCGGTTTCGTGGGCATGAACGTGGCCGTTAGGTCCAACGTGCGCACCGCGGCCGCGGCCATGCGCGGCCTCAACCCCGCCCTGAGGGTGGCCTTCTCCAGCGGGACGGTGATGGGCGTTACGGTGGTCGGGGTCGGGTTGCTGGGCGTCACCATCCTGTACCTGATATTCCAGGACATAACAGTGGTGGCCGGGTTCGGCTTCGGGGCCAGCTCCATCGCCCTATTTGCCAGGGTAGGGGGCGGGATATTCACCAAGGCGGCGGACGTGGGCACCGACCTGGTGGGGAAGGTGGAGGCCGGCATCCCGGAGGACGACCCTCGCAATCCCGGGGTGATTGCCGACAACGTAGGGGACAACGTTGGCGACGTGGCCGGCATGGGCGCCGACCTATTCGAGTCGTACGTCAGTTCCATCATCGCCACCATAGCTCTGGCCGTGGCGGCGACGGGGGTAGTCGGGCAACAGGTCGGCTGGAAGGACGATCAGGCGGTCCTGCCCCTGCTGCTGGCCAGCGCGGGCATTCTAGCCTCGGTGATGGGCACCTTCCTAGTGCGCAGCGGCGAGCAGGCCGACTTTGGCCAGCTACTCTGGGCGCTCCGCCGGGGCATCTTCGCCGCCGCCATTTTCCTCGCCATCTTCGCGGTTATCATCGTGCTGGCCATGGGCATGGAGCTGGACTGGCTCTGGGCCATATTGGTGGGTCTGTCGGCCGGGCTGATCATAGGCCTTTCCACGGAGTACTACACCTCCTACGATTTCAACCCGGTGAAAGAAGTAGCCCGCACCTCTCAGACCGGCGCGGCCACGGTGATGATCAGCGGTCTGGCCACGGGGATGCTCAGCACCGTAATACCCCTCCTGGCCATTGGCGTCACCATCGTAGTGGCCTTCGAGTTCGCCGGTTTCTACGGCGTCGCCCTGGCCGGGGTCGGCCTGCTCTCGACGCTGGGAATAACCCTGGCTACCGATGCCTACGGGCCGGTGGCGGACAACGCCGGCGGCATCGCCGAGCAGGCCCAGTTGGCCCCTGAAGTCCGCGAACGGACCGATGCCCTGGACGCCTTGGGCAACACCACGGCCGCCACCGGCAAGGGGTTTGCCATAGGCTCAGCGGCGCTGACCTCCCTGGCCCTGCTGGCCGCCTACGCCATAGCCGCGGACATTCGCGTACCCGGCATCCCCGTCGCCTCCGGCAGCTCCACCGCCGACGGTATCAACCTGTTGGACCATAAGTCGCTGGTGGGACTGCTGCTGGGAGCCATGCTTCCCTTCCTGTTCTCCGCCTTTACCATGAAAGCCGTAGGCCGGGCGGCCTACTCTATCGTCAACGAGGTGCGGCGGCAGTTCCGGGAGATTCCGGGGCTCATGGAAGGCACCGCCTCTCCGGACTACGCCCGGTGCGTGGACATCAGCACCAGGGGCGCCCTGCGGGAAATGGTCGTGCCGGGGCTCATGGCGGTGCTGGTGCCCATAGCCACCGGGTTCATACTGGGGCCCCAGGCCCTGGGCGGCTTGTTGATAGGCGCCGTCGGGTCCGGGTTCATGCTGGCGGTGATGATGGCCAGCGCCGGGGGCGCGTGGGACAACGCCAAGAAATACGTGGAGTTGGGCAATTTCGGGGGCAAGGGTTCCGTGGCCCACAGCGCGGCCGTGGAGGGCGACGTGGTGGGAGACCCCTTCAAGGACACCTCAGGCCCCTCTCTGAACATCCTCCTCAAGCTGATGGCCATTGTGTCCCTGGTGTTTGCCCCGGTGTTCATCGAGGTCCAGCCGCTGCTGGACCGGATATAGCCCTGTCATCCTGACTCGGGGCCGGGTTAGGGCCCGGGACCGCGGCCGGGCTGCTGCGAGACCCGATGCTCTTCCGGCAGGTCCACCAGTTCGGCGGTGACGGCCCTGCCGCTGACCTCCAGCAATCCCACAGTGCCCAGGACGCCGGGCCGGCGCCGCGCCGGGTAGGTGGGACTGCCGGGATTCACCAGCAGGACGCCGTCGAACCGCCAGACAAGCTCCCGGTGGGTGTCCCCGAACAGGACCACGTCCACGCGCTGACCGAACTTGCGGTCCAGCAACTCCCTGGTGCCCGGTTGCGGAAAGACCAGCCCGGAGCCGTCGGCGGTGGTGGAGACCCTTGGCCCCGGCCACTGGATGTCGTGGACCATGCCGATGCTCACGCCCCGGGCGTTGACCACCCTGGTGCGGAACGCCAGCCTCTGCCCCGGCCCTCGTCCCGGTTCAACGGGGTCTTCATAGCCCCGCACCGCCAGCACGGGGGCCACGGTCTCCAGGTAGTCGAGCACGCCCAAGCACTCCAGGTCGCCGCAGTGGAGAATCAAGTCCACCCCGGCCAGGGCTTCCAGCACCTGCAGGGGCAGGTCCAGGCCGCGGCCGGCGCTATGGGTGTCGGAGACCACGCCGATTCTCATTCGGGGCCTTTCGCGCCGGTGGGCCGGGCCGCAAGCTAGTTCCGGCTTTCCCACAGGGTGAAGTAGTCGGGCGAGTCGCCGCCCAGGGTCTCGCTGAGCTCGTGCTGGTGCAGGTTCTGCAGGATGGCGCTCTCTTCGTTTATCAGCCTGGTCAGGGCGCCTTCCCATTCGGTTATCACCGGCTCCCCGCAGTGGTCCCCCAGGAGTTTCTTCAGGCCGTCCAACACCACGTCGGGCTGCGCTGCCAGGGCTCCGCCGCTGACGATGAATACGACCACCGTGGGGATCGACTCGCTGTGAGGGTTGACCCCCAGACGCTCCAGGATGAAGGTCATCGCGCTGTCCCGGATTGCTTCCTCCACCATGGCCGGCACGTTGAGCAAGTGGCCGAAGGGATATTCGGTTTCCGCCCGTAGGGCCTCGGAAAACTCCGCTTCCACGGACCTGTAGAACTCCTCGGTGAAGACCTCCCGGGCCGGGAGCAGGGAGATCGCCCCAGGCCGTTCCCGCAGGTCTATGACCAGCAACTCCTTCAGGTGAGGAAAGAGGCAGAGCTGGATGTCGGGTTCCTCACCGCCGGGCAGGCGCGCTTTGAATAGCTCTTCCATTCGTAGGGGGTTCTCCTGGGCTCCGGTCAGGCCCAAGGCGGCTGGCCGGCGTCTTCCGTTTGCCGGGGGGGCCCTCCGGGGTCCCCTGTCAGGACTGCAACAGGTTGTTGATGTCTTCCAACTGGCTGAACACCCAGTGGGTGTTGTCTTCCTCGCACACCGAGGAAACCAGCAGAGAGGCTCTCCGGCGGCGGTCGGCGGCGCTCATGGTAATGGCTTGATACATGGCGTCCATGGTGCCCTCGAGATCGGTGGGTGAAATCGAGAGGGCGCCTTCCCGCAACTGGTCGTGCACCCCGCTGGTCTCCGACAGGATCAGAACGCCGTCGCGGGAGTTCACCACCGGCCCTTCCTTCGCCACCAGGTTGGTGCCCTCCATGATAGTGTTGACCAGCAGGGCGTCGTACAACTTCATCCCCGCCACGGCTTGGGTATAGTTGTTCTCGACGAACATGTGGATCGGCTGCCAGTCCCCGCTGCCGAAGTCGTTGTTGATCTGGGCCACCACCTGCTGGATTTCATCCATGTACCGCTGGTACTGGCGGATGTGAGTGCGGGAAGGGACCAGGAAAGCCAGGAAGCCGGCTTTGCCCCGCAACTCCGGGTGGCGGGTCAGCAGCAGCCCGTAGGCCTTGAATCCTCGGACTATGTTCTTGTTGGGTTCCGCCCGGTCGATGCGCATGATGGTGCTGTCGCCGCACAGGGAAGCGAGCCTCGATTCATACTCCGACACCCGGGGTGAATTGGAGATCTTCTGCACCTCGGCTACGTTGATGGAAGTGGGGTATACCCTCACCTTGGTCGTGCGCCCGCTCCGCCGCACCACCCAGTCCCGGTGGTCCACCTCCGCGTCGGGGAGGAACTCTTCCAGGGTGTTCAGGAAGCTGCGCCGGTCCAGGGCGGTCTGGAAGCCCAGCAGATCGGTGGCGCACAGGGCGGAGCATATCTCCCGAGTAATGTACTTGGGGATCATCTGCCAGTACCTGGGAGCCGGCCAAGGGATATGCACGAAGTGCTGGATGACGGCGTCCGGGAGCCCTTGGCGCACGTAGTAGGGCATCAGATACAGGTGGTAGTCGTGGCCCGCTACGATTGGCGGGCGCTCCGATTGGCGGGCTTCCTCTATGACCGCCTCGGCAAACGCCCGGTTGACCGGGACGTACCCCGTGTTCCAGGCGTCGTGGACGGCGGCGTCGACGTTGGGGCTGTAGGGCGGGTTCCACATGTAGTGCTGGAGGAACCAGAGGAGGGGGTTGCACAGGACGTTGTAGTACTTGTGGTAGACGCGCCGGGGGGTGACGACGTACCGGAGGTTGATCTGGTGGCCGGGAACGGTGGACTTCAGGCTGGGGCCGTTGCCGCCGTTGGAGATGGACCGGTCCCCCTCTCCCATGGCGCTGGACACCCAGGTGAACTCCACACTCTGGGCCAGGGAGTTGAGGGCGGTGACGACGCTGCCGCTTCCCCGGCGGGCGTCCGGACGGCCCTCCGGGGTCATCTGGTGCTCGACCGGGCCCCGGTTGCTGGCTAGGATAAGGGACCGTTGGGATAGTATCTCATCGCACAGCTCTTTCAGTTGCGCCGCGCGGGCTTCGTGACCGGCCTTTTCCATGGCTTCCCCGTCGCAAGGTGGGTTCCACGCTCCAAAGGCATGGCCTAAGTAGTACTATTTCTTCTTATGGCAGCTTGATGGAAGTTCGTAAAGACGCACCATTACCCTGATATCTGGAGTAATTCGACGGTAGCATCTCGCCCATTTCTTGTCAAGCTAGCTCCCGGCGTACGGAATCCGCCGCTCCGATAGCGCGGCGACTGCCTCCACCACCCGGCCCAGGTCGGAGACCGACGCGTCGGGTTCGGACTCCCGGTCTTCCGGGTCCTCCCTTTCGTAGTAGCCTTCGATCCAGATGGTCTTCATGCCGGAGCGCTTTCCCCCGACCACGTCGTTCACCACGTGGTCTCCCACGTGAATCGCCTGGTCCGGGTCGGCTCCCATGGCCCGCAGCGTCATGAGGAACATCTCGGTGCTGGGCTTGGCCAACCGTACCTCGTCGGAAAAGGTCAGTTCCTTGAAGTACCCCAGCACGCCCTCACCCTCCAGATAGGCGCGGAAGGTGCTCCCCGGAGTCATTCCCGTGTTGGAGATCAGCCCAAGTTTCAGCCCCATGGCCTTGAGGGTGCGCAGCACCCGATTGGTTTCAGCGTGGAGGGTCGGCGGGTAGACCAGAAACGAGTCGGCGTACACCCGGACGATTTCGGCCAGGGTCTCCGAAGGGAGGCGCCCCGTCAGTCCGGGACTGATATTATTGACGAATATCTCCACCTGCTCCTGAAAGGAAACGTCCACCTCCTGCTCCCGCACCGAGCGGCAGTGGCGGTAGCAGGCCCGGTAGGCTTCCCTGACGTGCTCCAGGTCGTACTCTTCTCCGAACTGGGCCAAAGCCTTTTGAGCGCCCTCCAGGCGCACCATGGCGCGGGCCAGCCCCAACTCCCGGTTGTCCAGCAGCAGGGTCTGCCACAGGTCGAAGGTCACCGCGGTTATTTCAGTCAAAGCGTCCTGCCCGGGGTTTAACGGCGTAGGGGTTAGCCCGACATATGACGGTGTGTTTTACGAGGGTCGCCGCGGAGTCGCCGTCCGTTGGGGCCTTAAATGGGCGGCCGCCGCGTGTGCCAGTCAGTGGCCTGCTCGTAGGCGTGGGCGGCCCTTAGCACGGTTACCTCGTCGAAGGGCCGGCCCGCCAACTGCAGACCGACGGGGAGGCCCGCGCCGGAGAAGCCGCAGGGTATCGAAATGGCGGGAAAGCCGGTGATGTTGTAGGGCCGGGTGTACTGGGTCAGGGCCGCCGTCGTCCCCACGGTGTACTCGCCGGCCTGCACCTCGGCGGCCAGCAGCGGCGGCGCGGTTACCGGTTCGGTGGGCCCGGCCAGCAGGTCCACATCTTCCAGTAGTTGCCGGGCCTGGCGGTCGAACATGGCCCTGGCCTGCTGGGCCCGCAGGTAGTCGGCGGCGCTGATGAACAGCCCCGCCTCCAGGCGAAGCCGTACCGGCTCATACAGCTTGTCCCCGTCCTTGGCCAGGAGGCCCCGGTGGTAAGCCGAGGCTTCCGGCATGAGGATCGAGGTCGAGATGGCCTGAGAGTCTTTGAACATTGGGAAGGAGACTTCCGTCACCACGGCGCCCATTTGCTCCAGCAGGCTGACGGCGTCCCGGACCGCTTCCCCCACCTGGGGGTCCAGCGGCGCGTCGAAGTACTCCCGGGGGATGCCGATGCGCAGGCCGCGGACCTCCCCGGTCAGACCCGAGGTGTAGTCGGACGCCGGCAGGTCCACCGACGCCAGGTCCTTGGGGTCGTGGCCGGCGATGGCGTTCATGACCAGGGCGGCGTCCTCCACCGTCCGCACCATGGGGCCGGGATGGTCCATGGACCAGGACAGGGGAGTCAGCCCGTGGCGGCTCACCAGTCCGTAGGTGGGCTTGAGACCCACTATGCCGCAGAGGGAGGCGGGGATTCTTATGGAGCCGCCGGTGTCGCTTCCGGTGGTTATCGTGCACTGCCCCGCCGCAGTGGCCGAGCCCGAACCGCCGCTGGAGCCGCCGGCAACCAGGTTGGGGTCCCAGGGGTTGTGCATGTGGCCGTAGTCCGGGTTCTCTCCCGTGGGCCCGTAGGCGAACTGGTGCAGGTTGAGCTTGCCCAGCAGTATAGCCCCGGCCTCTCGGAACTTGGCGGCGACGGTGCAGTCTTCTTCAGGGATGAAGTTGTCGAACAACTTGGAGCCGGAGGTGGTGCGCACTCCGGCGGTGTTATAAAGGTCTTTCAGCGCCACCGGGATGCCGTGGAGCTTACCCCGGTAGTTGCCCCGCTGGATGTCGGCCTCTGCGCGGCGGGCCGAGGCGCGGGCTTCTTCCGGCAGCAGGGTGATGAACGAATTCAGGACCGGCTCGGTGGCCTCGATGCGGGCCAGGTGGGCATCCACTATCTCCACGGGAGACAACTGCTTGCTTTCCACCAGGGTCGAAAGCTCCCCGGCGCTCATGAAGCAAAGCTCCGTGCCTTCCATTTCCCTTCCTCCTCCGTCCGGGGGTGGGCCAGGCTGCCGCCGTAAGTCCGGCGGCGCAACGGTCTACCCGGTGAGGTTGAGTGTCACGCCCGGGGAAACGAAAGCCATGTCCGGCTCCGCCCCGCCCACGTCTATGTGCGCCATGGTCTCGAGGGTGGCCCGGGTGGCCAGGACGAATCGAAACAGGTCATCTCCGTGGGAGCCGCCGGCGTCGACGCCCGCTTCGGCGGCCATGACCAAGAAGCTCTCGTGGGACAACTGTAGGCCCTGTTCCATAAAAAACCAGACCTCCGTTGGGACCGCGGCGCTTCCGCTTCACGGGGATTTCCCGCGCCCGCCCACTTGGTAACAGCCCGGCTGTGAGGCGTGCCGGGGCGTGACGTGGCGACATTATGGCCCAGGCTTCCACAACATGCAATGACGTCGCAACCAGGGTAACTGTTCAGAGTTGGTTCCTCCTCGACTCACGACACTTCCCCCTTGCCCCCTCCGGTGCCCACTCCCTACGCTGTCAATAGGCAGCTACTAGCGCCTTACCACATCTATCAACCGCCACCCAGGCTCATGGCTCGGAATGGCTCACAATGGCGCTGAAATAAAAAACCCCCCTGGTCTTCCCTCACGCCGGCAGTCGGTTCTCCCCTCTGAACACTTACCAATCAGGCCGGTCTATATCCCCGGGACTGTCGGCCCGGCCCCCGGGGAGTTCCCGGAATGGCGCGCCGTCCCTGCCGGATTAAGGGATGTCTAACGCCCGGCGCGGAGGTTGCGGGCGCTAAACAGGGTCATTCAATTGGATGTCTGACGCCAGCCGCGGAGGTTGCGGGCACTAAAGCAGGGTCATTCAATTGTTACTCAAGAAGGAGACAGCAAGCGCGGCCTCCGGATCATGCGGAACCCGGCTCTCCTGTCATTCCGAGCCCCGGCTTTCCTGTCATTCCGAACCCTGTCCTCCTGTCATTCCGAACCCGTCGAGACGGGGAGGAATCTCAAGCCGCTATTAGGAGCTAAGGTGAGTTGACCATAGGGATTTCAGATTCCTCGCTGCGTTCGAAATGGCATTCGCTGGCAATTGAATGACCCTGGGCGCTAAAGAGACTCATTGGTAAAAGGACGTGGGGCCAATTATCATGAGAAACGCCTGCCCGGGGGCGGCCCGCGGCAGGGGGATTCAGTATGCCCTGCTCGCGGGGTCTTCTTGTATTGCGCTTACTGCGGCAACCTGGCAATAGGGGACGCGTTCTATTGCGGCTATTGCGGACGCTTGTTGGACGCCCCAAGTCCGGCGGACGAGACCAGCCTTGGGGCCTCGACGGTCCCCTGGCGCGGGGGCCAGGTGGCTTGGGGTGTCCTCATTGTTGCCATCGCGGCGGTGCTCATCGCGTTGGCGGCCTCGGGGTTAGGCAAGCTCATAGGCAAGTACGAGCACGCGGTGGTGATTTGGGTGAGCGTCCACCTGACGGCGCTGGCCATCGCCTGCGTGGTGTGGCGCTTCGGCGTCCATCGTTCCGGGAGGTCCCTGGCCTTACTCGGTTTGGGCCGCCTCAGGTTGGCCGGCGCGGCAGGGAAGACGGGGTTGGCCGCTCTCGCCTCCAACCCCGTGCTCATGTCGGTCGGGGTCCTCGGCGGGAGCCTGGCGTTCACCGCGATTTACGGGACGGTCGTCGACGCCTTGGGGTGGGACGTCCTGGCGCCGCCCGAGATCCCATCCGACATCGCTTTCCCCGGGGCCGGCGCGGTGTTGACCTTCCAAGCCTTGGTGCTGGTGACACCCCTTACCGAAGAGCTTTTCTTCCGCGGCTTCGTGCTTCCCGGTCTGGCGGCGCGGCTGGGAGTGGGGCGGGCCATAGTGGCCAGCGCCGTGATATTCAGCGTATTCCACCTGGACCTAGGAGTGCTGGCGCCGGTATTCGTGGCCGGGCTGCTGCTGGGCTGGCTTTATCACCGGACGGGGTCCCTTTGGCCCGGAGTCCTGGTCCACGGCGGGCAGAACGCGCTGGCGCTGGCCGTGCAACTGTACTCGGTCTAGACAAAGATTCCAATGTAAGATACATTGGCCTGGATTCGACAGATAGCCTGCAGATAGCCCATCGGGCGCCCCGCCGTGAGTGGAGAACGGATACGAGAAAAGTTTGCCGCCCTTAGACGCGAGGGGCGGCCGGGGCTGGTTGTGTTTTTGACGGCCGGCTTTCCCGACAAGGACGCCACCCTCCAACTGGTGCCGGAACTGGTTGCGGCCGGGGCTGACCTGGTGGAGTTGGGAGTCCCTTTCAGCGATCCCCTGGCGGAAGGACCGGTCATACAGGAGGCCAGCTTCCGCGCCCTTCAGCAGCAAGTGACCCTGGCCGCCTGCCTGGACATAGTGGAAGGGTTGCGTGGCCGGGTGGGCGAGACCCCCCTGGTGCTCATGGGCTACTACAATCCCATCTACAGCTACGGGCTGGAGAGGTTTGCCGCCGACGCCGCAAGCCGGGGCGTCGACGGGCTGATCGTGGTCGACCTGCCGCAGTTCGAGGTGGGGCCGCTGGCGGCCCATTGCGAAAGCCGGGGCATTCCCATCATCCCTCTGCTGGCTCCCACCAGCACAGACGCCAGCATCCAGGCCGCCTGCGCCGGCGCCTCGGGCTTCATTTACTGCATCAGCGTTACCGGGGTCACCGGGTCGCGGGACCAGGTGTCGCAGCGGGGGTTTCAGTTGGTGGACAGGGTCCGCGCCCACACGTCCCTGCCCCTGGCGATAGGTTTCGGAATATCCAGCCGCGAGCACGTCGAGGAGGTGGGCTCCAGGGCGGACGCCGCCGTGGTGGGCAGCGCCCTCATCAGGACGATGCTGGACGCCCCCCGTGAGCTGGTGGTGGAGCGGGCCGGCGAGTTCGTGGCGGGGCTGGCCGGCTCCGGAGTTCCGGTGAAGGGGGGACCCGGCTCATGACGGTGTGCCGCGGCATCAGGGGAGCCACCGTGGCGGATGATAACACCGCCGCGGCTATTTATGCCGCAACCCGGGAGATGCTCTCTCAGCTTATCGACGCCAATGGCATCGAGGAGCACGACGTCGCGGCGGCTTACTTCACCATGACCCCGGACTTGAACGCTTGCTTTCCCGCCGCCGCCGCCCGGCAGCTTGGGTGGAACAACACCGCGCTGATGGGGGCCACCGAGGTGGACGTGCCCGGCAGCCTTGCCAGGTGTATCCGGGTGTTGATACTGGTGAACACCGACAAACAGCCCCGGGAACTGGTCAACTTGTACCTCAACGGCACTGCGGTGTTGCGGCGGGAGGGTGTAAAATCAACCAAAACGTGACGGACTTGTTGCCCGGGCGGTAAGCCCCTCCGCCCCGGGCCTCCGGCCGGGTATTCGGCAAACATAAGGTGTAGACAACGATGATCGTAGTAATGAGCCACAATAGCACTCAGGAGCAGTTAGCCCTGGTCAAGGAGCGGATTGAGTCCCGCGGGCTCAGGGCCCAACTGTCTACCGGCGTAGAGCGCACCGTGGTGGGTGTTCTGGGCGGCATACCTTCTGAGTTTAAGGATGAGATGGAGCTCTTGCCCGGCGTGGCGGAGGTCGTCCTTATCTCCAAACCCTACAAGCTGGCCAGCCGGGAATTTCATCCCGACGCCTCAGTGGTCCGCGTCGGCAACGTGGAAATAGGAGGCCCGGACCCGGTCATCATGGCCGGCCCCTGCTCCGTGGAGAACGAGGACCAAATGATATCCACGGCCAGGGCCGTGAAAGCGGCAGGGGCCACCGTCCTGCGGGGGGGAGCCTTCAAGCCCCGGACGTCCCCCTACAGCTTCCGGGGCATGGGCTTGGACGGACTGAAGCTCCTGGACCTGGCCCGGCAGGAAACCGGATTGCCCATAATTACCGAAGTGATGTCCCCCGGGGACGTCGACCTGGTGGCCCAGTACGCCGACATACTTCAAATTGGCGCCCGCAACATGCAGAACTACAACCTGCTGGACGCCGTGGGCGCGGTGGGCAAGCCGGTGATGGTCAAACGGGGCATGGCGGCCCCCTATGAGGAGTGGCTCCTGGCCGCCGAGTACGTCATGTCGGCGGGCAACAACCAGGTCATGCTCTGCGAGCGGGGCATCAGGGGCTTCGAGCAGTTTACCCGCTTCACCTTGGACGTGGCGGCCATCCCGGTGATCAAACGGCTGAGCCACCTGCCCATAATCGCCGACCCCAGCCATTCCACCGGCAAATGGTACCTGGTTACCCCGGTGGCGCTGGCGGCGGTGGCGGCCGGGGCCCACGGGCTGCTCATCGAGGTTCATCCCAATCCGGACCAGGCCAAGTGCGACGGGGCCCAGTCGCTGACCTTCGACAACTTCAGCAGTCTCATGGAACAGGTCAACGCCGTGGCCGCGGTCCGCAAGGACCCCGTTGGGGTCAACTGATTCGACCGCAGCACCGGCGGTTTTCAGCTCTCTGCGGACGGCACGGCAAAGGCGAGGGGGTCACCTCTCGCCTTTCTGCTGGGCGGCTTCACAGGCCGTGTGCTCCATGCGGCTTGGCTTAGCTCGTCCACGGCTGCGCGGCTGCTCTCCGAGGAACGGGGCGGGAACGGGGCGATTTGGCCTTCACTCCCGATGGCGCCCGTGGTTCCGGCCCCTGCGGTTCGGGCTAAGGAGAGGGGACCAGGCGGATTGCCGACCCGGGCGGCAGCCGGGCAGCGAGATTTCAGGTCCACCGGCTCCACTCGGAATCGCTGACGGCTTGGTGCAGGCCGCTGATTCGGATGTCAAGAAGCCGCCATCGAACCCCAGGGGACCGTCCATAGTCCACAGCCATGACGTCAATAGCCCTGCCTTGGAAGACGGGGTTGCCGCGCGCTGAAGCGGGGGACCGCCAGCCTCGGGCGGCGGGGTCGGCCCGTGCCCCCGGGAACAGGGGCGGCCGTTGCGGGCCCGTCAACCTGCCCCGGTGTCCGGGAGCGCGCGGAAGAGCCGCCCGGCAGGAACGAGGACCGCGTTGATCCCATTCTCCGATGTGGACGCCCGGCGGCATCCCTTCCCCGTAGTCAACCTCTCCCTCTGCGCTCTCAACGCCTTGGTGTTCCTGTACGCTCTGGTGCTGGGCGGATTCGGCTACCTGTGGGGCGGAGGCGACTACGACGTGGGCGTTTTCTTTTTGAAGTGGGGATTCATTCCCGACGAGTTGACTCAGGGGCTGGGCTGCACTTATCGCCTGCTGCCCGCCGCTGCCGGAATTCCCTGCACGGAGGTGACCGAGCGGCTCCGCGACGCCGTTCTCCCCAATCTGCCCATAATCCCGTTGGAAGAAGGGCTGGCCCTCCAGAACATCCAATCGCCCGTTCCTACGTGGGCGACCGTCTTCTCCTCGATGTTCATCCACGGGGGCCTGTTCCACTTCGTGGGGAACATGGCCTTCCTGTGGGTTTTCGGTGACAACATCGAGGGCCGCCTGGGTCACGGGCGCTACCTGGTCTTCTACTTGGCTACCGGAGTAGTGGCCGCCATGAGCCACTGGGCCATAGCCCCCGGCTCGGAGACGCCTCTGGTGGGCGCCAGCGGCGCCATCGCCGGAGTGATGGGGGCCTACTTGGTGCTCTATCCCTACAACCGCATCAGGGCGCTGGTCATCTTTTTCATCATAACCGCGGTGGAATTGTCGGCCCTGGTGTTCCTGGGCGTCTGGTTCGGGCTGCAGGTGCTCAACAGCCTGGGCGTGCTGGGCATGGCTGAAGGGGTCAACGTGGCCTTCATGGCCCACGTGGGCGGCTTCGTTTGCGGAGCGGCGCTGATGATCGGCTACAAGCTGCTGGCCCGGGAGCCCATCTGGCCCGCCCGCCGCCGCGACGGCTGGGACTTCTGGTACCGGGCGGGACGCGGCCCCGACTGAGTCCCCGCCCGACGTTTCCGGCCAAGGCCGCCTGAGACGAGCCAGACTGAGTCCTGGCCCGACGTTTCCGGCCAAGGCCGCCTGAGACGAGCCAGACTGAGTCCTGGCCCGACGTTTCCGGCCAAGGCCGCCTGAGACGGGCGCAGGGTCATTCGATGGCTGCCGAAAGGGCCGCCTTGTCATTACCATGAAAATAGCTTGCTGCGCCCCCACCATGTCATTCCGTGGCCGCAAAGCGGCGAGGAATCTCAAGTCCTGAGCCGGAGTCCGGGTCGGGGTCGGCTGCCGGGCCGGGGATGCCGTGCCCAGGGGATATGCGTCATCGGTAGGGGCGAAAAATCTCTCGCCCCTACCTGGGGTCCTACGCGCAGGGGCCGGAGCACCCCCACCTCTGTCATTACCATGAAAATAGCTTGCCGCGCCCCCGCCATGTCATTCCGTGGCCGCAAAGCGGCGAGGAATCTCAAGTCCTGAGCCGGAGTCCGGGTCGGGGTCGGCTCCGGGCCGGGGATGCCGTGCCCAGGGGATATGCGTCATCGGTAGGGGCGAAAGATTTTTCGCCCCTACCTGGGGTCCTACGCGCAGGGGCCGGAGCACCCCCACCTCTGTCATTACCATGAAAATAGCTTGCCGCGCCCCCACCATGTCATTCCGTGGCCGCAAAGCGGCGAGGAATCTCAAGTCCTGAGCCGGAGTCCGGGTCGGGGTCGGCTGCCGGGCCTGGGATGCCGCGCCCAGGGGATATGCGTCATCGGTAGGGGCGAAAAATCTTTCGCCCCTACCTGGGTTTCTACGCGCCGGGGCCGGAGCGCCCCCGCCTCTGTCATTACCATGAAAATAGCTTGCCGCGCCCCCACCATGTCATTCCGTGGCCGCAAAGCGGCGAGGAATCTCAAGTCCTGAGCCGGAGTCCGGGTCGGGGTCGGCTGCCGGGCCGGGGATGCTGCGCCCAGGGGGTTATACGTCATCGGTAGGGGCGAAAAATCTTTCGCCCCTACCTGGGTTTCTACGCGCCGGGGCCGGAGCACCCCCACCATGGTCATTCCGCTGGAGCGCAGCGACGAGGAATCTAAAGCCCTTGCAGCCGCGGAGGACTGCCGAGGCATGGCCCGGCTCCGAGAGGACTTGAGATTCCTCCCTCCGCCCGGAATGACATAACGGAGGGCGTTCCGCATGGCGGCAAAACCAAAAAGACCCTGGAGGCGGAGTCCCGGCGCCATGCCCGTTTTGTGATAACATAGCTTCCGGCGGCACGGTGGTCGTTAGATACGCTAGAGCGCGGAGGCGATGCGCGATGGACTATAAGCCAAACATGGTCCTGTCCAACCAGGAATACAACGTGGTCGGCAGCCGGCCCATACGCCACGACGGCGCCGACAAAGTCACCGGTCAGGCCCGCTACGGCGCGGACGTGAACCTGCCCGGGCTGCTCTTTGGCAAGATTCTCCGCAGTCCCCACGCCCACGCCCGGATCAAGTCCATCGACACGACCCGCGCCGAGGCCCACGTCGGCGTATTCGCCGTGATTACGTCGGCCGACCTGGCCCAGCCCTCGGGCAGGGTGGCCGATCTCGCCGAGGGCGCGCTGCACAACCTACGCTTTTTGAGCAACAACATAATGGCCTCCGGCAAGGTGCTCTACAAGGGCCACGCCGTGGCCGCCGCGGCGGCCGCCAGTCCCCACGCGGCCGAGGAGGCGTTGAAGCTCATAGACGTGGAGTACGAGGTCTTGCCCTCCGTGTCCAGCGCCCAGGACGCCATGGAGGACGACGCTCCGCTGCTGCACGACCGCCTCGCCTCGCTGTCTAACCCCGCGCTGCGGCCGGGCGGGTTCCGGGACGATGATGACCCCGATCCCGGTTCCAACGTGGCCAACCACTTCGAGTTTCGCCTGGGGGACGTGGACGAGGGATTCAGGCAGGCGGAAGTCGTGGTGGAGAAGGAGACCTGGACCACCCCGGTCCACCAGGGATACATAGAGCCCCACACCGGCACGGCCATGTGGCACGGCGACGGGTCCCTCACCGTCTGGTCCAGCAGCCAGGGACACTTCACGGTGCGAGAGCAAACGGCCCGCTTGATGGGCGTCCCGGTGTCCAGCGTCAAAGCCATCCCCATGGAGATCGGCGGTGGATTCGGCGCCAAGACCGTGGTCTACGTTGAGCCGGTGGCGGCGGCGCTGGCCCGGAAGGCGGGCCGCCCGGTCAAGGTCACCATGACCCGGTCCGAGGTGTTCGAGGCCACGGGGCCCACCTCCGGCACCCACATCAAGGTGAAGCTGGGAGCGACCAAGGAAGGTAGACTGGTGGCCGCCCAGGCCACCCTCGTCTACGAGTCGGGCGCGTTTCCCGGCTCGCCGGTGTCTCCGGGATGCCAGTGCATGATGGCCTCCTACGACATCCCCAACGCCCACATCGAAGGCTACGACGTGCTGGTGAACCTCCCGAAGTCGGCGGCCTACCGGGCCCCGGGGTCGCCCGCGTCGGCCTTCGCCATGGAGACCGCCATAGACGAGTTGTGCGAGAAGCTGGGCATGGACCCCCTGGAGTTCCGGCTGCTCAACAGCGCCAGGGAGGGTACCCGGCGGGCTACGGGGCCGGTGTTCCCCCGCGTCGGCTTCGAGGAGACCCTGCAAGCGGCCAAGGATCACCCCCACTACTCGGCGCCCCTGGAAGGGCCCTACCGGGGCCGAGGAGTGGCCAGCGGCTTCTGGGGCAACAACACCGGACCGTCCAGCGCCATAGCTGCGTTGAATGCCGACGGCACCGTCAACTTGATCGAAGGCTCCATGGACATAGGCGGCACCCGGACCTCCGTGTCCCAGCAGATGGCCGAGGTCCTGGGCATAGCGGTGGAGGACATCCATCCTTCCGTCGGCGACACCGATTCCATCGGCTTCACTTCCAACACCGGCGGCAGCGGCGTCACCTTCAAGACGGGCTGGGCGGCCTACGAGGCGGCCCAGGACATCAAGAGTCAGATGGTCCGCCGGGCGGCCAAGATCTGGGACGTGCCCGAGGAGAACGTGGAGTACCGGGACGGGACGCTGCAGCACACGTCCGACCCGGAGTTGCGGATGACCTTCGGCCAGTTGGCCGCCCGCCAGAATGCTACCGGGGGCCCCATCACCGGACGGGCCGGCGTCAACCCGCCCGGGGCTGGCAGCGCCATCGCCACTCACATCGTGGACGTGGAGGTGGACCCGGAGACCGGCAAGGTCACCATACTGCGTTATACCGCCGTTCAGGACGCGGGGAAGGCGGTACATCCCAGCTACGTGGAAGGTCAGATGCAGGGGGGCGCGGTCCAGGGCATTGGCTGGGCCCTTAACGAGGAGTACTTCCTGAACAGCCAGGGCCACATGACCAACTCCAGCTTCCTGGACTACAGGATGCCCATCAGCCTCGACCTTCCCATGATCGACACCGTGGTAGTCGAGGTGGCCAATCCCAGCCACCCTTACGGGGTGCGGGGCGTGGGCGAGGTGCCCATCGTCCCGCCCATGGCCGCTATCTCCAACGCCATCTCCAAGGCCATAGGCACGCGGCTCAACCGCCTGCCCATGACGCCGGGCCGCGTCCTGGAAGCCCTTTGGGACCGGCAATAGCCTAGACCTGCCGGCGGTTGGCCCGACGGTTGATAAAGAAATGCCCGAAGTTTGGATTCCTCCCAGGATGCAGGCCCTAACCGGAGGACAAAAGACCGTGCGGGTCGCCGGCGCTTCGGTGCGGCAGGTCATCGACAGCCTCGAGAAGGAGTTTCCTGGCGTCCGCTCGCAGCTCTGCGACGATGAGGAAGACGACCTGATGCCGGGGGTGGCCGTGATCATCGATGGCGAAGTGAGTCAGCTGGGACTGTTGGAGCGGGTTAGGGAGGACAGCGAGGTCCATTTTCTCCCCGCTCTCGGCGGCGGCTGACCCTTCCGCTGTGTTCCCCGCCGGCCTGACCCCCATGGTCCCCAGGTGTGATCACCGCGGCCCAGATATGCGGACATGCAACGCCCCATAGGCGAACCATTCGATTGGTCAAATAGGGAGGGTCTATGTCTGAGCAGCTAACCGCGTCCCAACGGAAGTGGTTTGACGTTGCCGCCAAGCACGCCGACGACTTCGCCGCCAGGGCGGCGCAGTACGACGCCGAGGGCAGTTTTCCGTTGCAGAACTTCGAGGAGATGAAGGCCTCGGGGTACACCAACCTGCCCATCCCCGAATCCATGGGCGGGGGCGGAGGCTCCCTGATGGACATTTGCGTGGCCCAGGAGCGGCTGGCCAGGGGAGACGGGGCCACCGCCCTGGCGGTCAATATGCACCTGGGTCTGCCCTGGATGATAACCGAGCTGTACAAGACGGGGAACGAGGACGTGGTCCCCATGCTGGAGAATATCGCGGAAAACCGCCTGATATCTTGCGCGTCCATGACCGACCCCGCCGTGGACAGCCTGAGGGCCATCACCGGGCTGGGTTACACCACCGCCACCGCGGTCAAGGAGGGGGATGGGTACCGGGTCAATGGGCGCCACGCCTTCGGCACCAACAGCCCCGTGGGCGACCTGTTCTGCAGCACGGCGGTGTACAACGACCCCGAAGAAGGGGAAGTCGGCCTGGTGTTCTTCATTCCCATCGATACGCCGGGCATAGTGTGCCAGAACGACTGGAACGTGATGGGAATGAGGGCCACCGGGAGCCACAGTTGGGTGTTGGACAACCTGTTCATTACCGAGGACCAGGTGTTCAAGCATCCCACCTGGGAGTGGGGGCAGTTCGAGCGGCTGCTGTTCGCCTGGCACGGAGGCACCTTTTCCAGCGTGTACATCGGCATAGCGCGGGCCGCCCGGGACTTCGCCATCGAGTACACCAAGGAGCGCGTCCGCCTGCCCTTCAAGCGGCCCGAGAGCCACTACCCGGGCCACCAGTTCCTGGCTGCCGAAATGGACATCGGCCTGAAGGCGGCCTGGGCCTTCCAGAAAGACCTGGCGGACCGGCTTACCGACCCGGAGGCGCGGGACGACCAGAGCATCGTGGACGCCGTCGCCATGCAGTACTTCTGCATGCGCACGGCGGTGGACGTGGTGGACAAGGCTGTAGACATGGTAGGCGGGGCCGCCCTGGCCAAGCGGCTGCCCCTGGAGCGCTACTACCGGGACGTAAGGGCCGGCCCCATCCACCCCATAGGCGGCTTCGACGCCCTGGAGATCATCGGCAAGCACGCCTTTGGCATACCCCGGGACGTGGAGCCCCGCTTCGTATAGCCTGCCCCGTCCGCCCCACGTCCAGCCGGCGCCCTAACCGGCCCCAGGGGCCGCCTGGCTGGGGATTTGAGGGGTGGCCGGCTAGTGGATGGAATCGGATTGAGCTATCCACGGGAGGAATTATGACCGTATACATGATTGCCGACATAGAAGTTACGGACCCGGAGGCCATGGAAGAGTACCGCAGGCTGGTGCCTCCGCTGGTGGCGAAGTTCGGGGGCAAGTACCTGGTCCGCGGCGGGGCCTTCGAGATAATCGAGGGCAGTTGGACCCCTGCCCGGTTGACCATGCTGGAGTTCGAGAGCATGGAGCGGGCCAAGGCGTTTTTCGACTCTGAAGAGTATGCGCCGGTCAAGCAAATCCGGCTCAAGGCCACCAACAGCAACGTGGTGTTCGTGGAGGGTGTGTGATCCTGCGCCAAGGCCGGGCCGGCGCGCCCCCGTCCGGGGTAGGGCCGGGTTGACCCGTGTCCGCCGCCGCTGAGACCCCCGGCCGCCTGGCCCTGCCCATAGAGGGCATGACCTGCGCCGCCTGCGTGTCCCACGTGGAGCGCGCGCTGCGGGCGGTGCCCGGGGTGCTGGCCGTATCGGTCAACCTGGCCGCGGAGCGGGCGGTGGTGGAGACGCCGGAGCCGGACCTGGACCAACTGGCCCGCGCCGTATCCCAGGCCGGGTACCGGGTCCCGACCCTTTCCGCAACGCTGCCCGTCGAGGGCATGACCTGCGCCGCCTGCGTGTCCCACGTGGAGTCCGCGCTGGCCTCGGTAACCGGCGTCTGCCAGGTCTCGGTCAACCTGGCCACCGAGAAAGCCACCCTGGAGTACGTCCCCGGCCTGGCCGGCCACGACGAGTTCAAGAACGCGGTTGAGCGCGCCGGCTACCGGCTGCATCCCGCCGAGGAAGGCGCTCCCAGCGTCCGGGAGCAGCTCGACCGGTTGTCCAGGACGGAGGAAAAACGGTCGCTTGGGCGCCGCCTGTCCTTCGCGGCCGCCGGGGCGGCGCTCCTGTTCCTGGGGTCCTTCGGCGCCTTTCCCTGGGTGGAGCGGCTGCTGGAGTTCGGGTTCTACCCCTTCCTGTTGTGGGCCGTGGCCACTCCCATCCAGTTCTGGGCCGGTTATAACTTCTACGCCTCCGGGCTGCCTCCGTTGCGCCGCGGCGCCGCCAATATGCACACCCTGATCGCCGCGGGCACCACCACCGCCTACCTATACAGCGTCGTCGTGGTGGTCCTGGACGCGGCGGCGCCCCGGGTGCTCTTGGACCACGGCATCAGCACGCACCTCTACTTCGACACGGCGGCCATAATAGTCGCCCTGGTCCTCTTGGGGCGCTACCTGGAGGCCGGGGCTAGGGGCAGGACGTCCCAGGCCATACGCAGGCTGATGGGCCTGCAGGACAGCGCCGCCAGGGTGGTGCGCAACGAAGAGGAAATAGACGTGCCCGTGGCGTCGGTGGTGCCCGGGGACATACTGCGGGTCCGACCCGGGGAGAGGATTGCCGTGGACGGGGAGGTGCTGGAGGGCTATTCCTCGGTGGATGAGTCGATGCTCACCGGGGAATCTATGCCGGTGGACAAGCAGGTGGGCAGCCCGGTGTACGGCGGGACGCTGAACCGGCAGGGGTCCTTCCTGTTCCGCGCCGCCAAGGTGGGACAGGCCACGGTGCTGGCCCAAATCATCCGGCTGGTGGAGGAAGCCCAGGGCTCCAAAGCGCCCATCCAGCGTCTGGCCGACCGCATTGCCGCCTACTTCGTTCCGGCGGTGATGGGAGTGGCCCTGTTCTCTTTCGTCATGTGGTGGCTGCTGGGCCCCGCGCCGGCGGTGACCTTCGCCACCCTGGTGTTTGTAGCGGTGCTCATCATTGCCTGTCCCTGCGCCCTGGGGCTGGCCACTCCGACGGCCATCATGGTGGGCACCGGCAAGGGCGCCCAGCACGGCGTGCTGGTCCGCGGCGCCCAGGCCTTGGAGGTTTGCCACTGGGTCGACACCGTGGTGTTGGACAAGACGGGAACCCTGACCACCGGGTGTCCGGTGGTCACCGACGTCGTTGCCGCTGCCGGGGCATCGGAGGCCGAGGTCCTGGTCCTGGCGGCGTCAGCCGAAGCCGGGTCGGAGCACCCCCTGGGCGAAGCCGTGGTGGCCGAGGCCCGGGCCCGCGGCCTGACGCCGCGCCCCGTGGCCAAGTTTCAAGCCCTGCCCGGTCAGGGAATCGAGGCCGAGATCGACGGTCGCACCGTTCTGGTGGGCAACGGGGAGCTGATGGACGCCGCCGGAGTGGACTTGGGCGACCTGGACGCCGGGGCGCCGGAGCTTGCGGCCCAGGGGAAGACCCTCATGTTCCTGGCGGTCGGCGGCGCGGCCCAGGGAGTCATTGCCGTGGCCGACCCCCTGAAGCCCGGCGCCGCCGCCCAGGTTGCCCGGCTGCGGGACCTGGGGTTGGAAGTGGTGATGCTGACCGGGGACAACGCCCGCACCGCCTCGGCCGTCGCCTCTCAGGCGGGCATAGACCGGGTCGAGGCCCAGGTACTTCCCGAGGGCAAGGCGGAGGCGGTACGCCGGCTCCAGGCGGCGGGCCGGGTGGTGGCCATGGTGGGGGACGGCATCAACGACGCTCCCGCTCTGGCGCAGGCCGACGTGGGCATTGCCATGGGCGCGGGAGCCGACGTCAGCATGGAGGCGGCGGACATCACCCTGGTCCGCGGGGACTTAGCGGGCGTGCTGACCGCTATTCAGCTCAGCCGGCGCACCATCGGCGCCATCAAGCAGAACCTGTTCTGGGCCTTTTTCTACAACGCGCTGCTCATCCCGGTGGCCGCCGGCGTACTGTACCCGGTGTTCGACGCCCTGGGAGGGGTCCCGGGCGGGCTGCATTTCTTTTTCGGAGAGCGGGGTTTTCTCAATCCCGTGCTGGCCGCGCTGGCCATGGCGTTCAGTTCGGTGACCGTGGTGACCAACTCGCTGCGGTTGCGAGGCAAGCCGTTGGTCTGACCGGGGCGGCGGCCACCAACTCCTTATGGGTTCGGTGGGAAGTCGCCGCCCTGACCCGGGGCTGCCAAGGCCTGACCGCCGCCATAGAGGGGCGGCCCTCTCCCATGTCGCTCCCATCCCCAACCCCTTGCATCGTTGCCGACGCCCCTACGTCATGCCGAGCTCCCGCCCCTGTCATGCCGGGTTTCCCTCCGCCATTCCGAGCTCCCCCCGTCATGCCGAGCCCCTGTCCCTGTCATTCCGAGCCCCGCCGAGGAATCTAAAGTCGTCCACTTGAGCGGGTCCCATGCTTGGCAGTGCGGGTTTGCCGCTATGCTTGTTAGGTTCCTCGTCGCTGCGCTCCAGCGGAATGACAGGGTGAGGCGCTGCCGGAATGACAGGGAGGCGGGCGCGGCGCCCATGCTAGGTTGCCGGGGCCGGCTGACAACCACTTTGGATTCCTCGTCGGTGCGCTCTGTCGGAATGACAGGGAGGCGAGCGCAGGGCGGCCCGTGCCATGCTGCCGGGGTCCCTCGCTCGTCTATTTTCATCTTAATGACAGGGAGCGCGGCCGGAGCGGCACGGGGACGCAGGTGAGTGACGTGGCAATTGGGGGCGGGGCGGTTGGGGGGGCCGCGTTGGGGATGACCGGAGGAGCCCGTAGGCCCTGGAGGTTGGCCTGGACTAGTTATTGCCGCCGTGGCAGCGCTTGTACTTGCGGCCGCTGCCGCAGGGACACGGCGCGTTTCGGCCCACCTTGGTCCCTCCTTCCGGTGCGCCGGCCCGGCCAGATCCGTTGACGGCATCCATGGGGCTGTTGGCCTGGGCCGCAGGGGGCTTGCGGCTTGGCGTCGCCGGCTGCTGGGTGACGGTAACGTGGAACAGGGTGTGCACCACGTCGTGCTGCATGCGCTGGGTCAGCTCCTGGAACAGCTTGTGTCCCTCGGTGCGGTACATCACCAACGGGTCTCTCTGCCCGTAAGCCTGCAGCCCGATTCCGGTGCGGAGGTTTTCCATGTTGGTCAGGTGGTTCACCCAGTGGGTGTCGATTGCCCGGAGTAGGAGAAGGCGTTCCAAGGTGCGCATCTGGTCCGGGCCCAGCTCCGCCTCCCTAGTCTCGTAAATCGTGCCGGCGTATTCGGACAACATGCGGAAGATCTCGTCTTGACTGTGCCGGTAGATGGCGTCTTCGTTGTCCAACTCGGCGAGCAGGGGGCAAATAGCGCCGAGTCCGCCAAGGAATGCCGGGACGTCCCACTCGTCGCCGTGGCGGTCGGGCAGGCAGCGTTGGGCCAGGTCCAGAAACTCCTGGCGCACCATTTGCACTATCTTCGACTTGAGGTCGTCCCCGTTCAGCGTTTGAAGCCGGTCGGTGTAGATGACCTCCCTTTGCTTGTTCAGCACGTCGTCGTAGTCCAGCAAATGCTTGCGAATGTCGAAGTGATAGCTCTCCACCTTCACCTGGGCGCCGTGGATGGACTTGGTGATCAAGCTGTTCTCGATGGGCACGTCCTCGTCCAGCCCGGTCCAACCCATCACCGTCTTGATGCGTTCCCCGCCAAAGCGGCGCATCAACTCGTCCTCCAGCGACACGTAGAACTGGGAGCTGCCCGGGTCTCCCTGCCGTCCGGAGCGGCCCCGGAGCTGATTGTCGATGCGCCTGGCGTCGTGATGGGCGGTGCCCATGACGTGAAGCCCGCCCAACTCGACCACCTTGTCGTGGTCGGCCTGCCAGTTGACAAGGGAGGTGTCGCCGCCGCCCAGGACTATGTCAGTGCCCCGTCCGGCCATGTTGGTGGACACCGTAACCGCGCTCAGGCGGCCCGCCTGGCTCACGATAGTGGCCTCGTTCTCGTGATTCTTGGCGTTGAGGACCTGGTGGGGCACGCCCCGCTTCCGCAGCATGTCGCTGAGGCCTTCGGAGGTCTCTATGGACGTGGTGCCCACCAAGACCGGGCGTTCCCGCCGGTGCGTTTCCGCTATGTCTTCGGCGACCTTCCGCCATTTGGCTTCCTCGGTCTGGAACACCAGGTCCGAGCCGTCCCTGCGGACCATCTGGCTGTTGGTGGGCACCACCGTCACTTCCAGGCCGTATATCTTCAGGAACTCGTCAGCCTCGGTTTCCGCCGTGCCGGTCATGCCGGCCATCTTGCGGTACATCCGGAAGTAGTTTTGAAGGGTGATGGTGGCGTAGGTGATGCTCTCCCTTTGAATTGTGACGCCTTCCTTGGCTTCCACCGCCTGGTGAAGCCCGTCGGACCAGCGGCGGCCGTGTTGGAGCCGGCCGGTGAACTCGTCGACGATGACCACTTCGCCCTCGCGGACCACGTAGTCCCGGTCCCGCTGCTTGGTTATGTGGGCGGTTAGAGCGTTCTCGACGTAGTGGACCAGGTGCAGGTTCTCCGGATCGTATAGATTGGAGACCTTGGTCCACTTCTCCATCTTGGCGATGCCTTCCTGGGTCATGGAGATGCTCTTGGTGCGTCCGTCGATGGTGTAGTCGTCTTCGAACTGCAGCCGCGGCGCCAGCTTGGCCATGTCGTAGTAGAGCTGCACCGGCGCTTCGGCCGGGCCGCTGATGATCAGCGGAGTCCGGGCCTCGTCGATGAGGATGTTGTCCACCTCGTCGACGATGGCGTAGTTCAGCTCTCGCTGCACCCGGCGGCCCAGGTCCGTGGCCATGTTGTCCCGGAGGTAGTCGAAGCCGAACTCGTTGTTGGTCCCGTAGGTGATGTCGGCGTGGTAGGCCTCCTGACGGGAGACCGGACGCACGCCCCTCAACCCGCTTGGTGAATCGGGTTCCTCCGGGTCGTAGAGGTAGGAGCTATTGTGCTGCAGGCACCCCACCGATACTCCCAGGCGCTGGTATATGGGGCCCATCCAGACCGGGTCCCTTCTGGCCAGGTAGTCGTTGACGGTCACCACGTGCACCCCGTCTCCGGACAGGGCGTTGAGGTAAACGGGCAGGGTGGCCACCAGGGTCTTGCCCTCGCCGGTCTTCATCTCGGCGATGTGCCCCTGGTGCAGCACGATCCCTCCGATGAGCTGCACGTCATAATGGCGTTGGCCCAGGCACCGCCGGGCTGCCTCTCGAACTACGGCGAAGGCCTCCGGAAGCAGGTCATCCAGGGTCTCCCGCCCCGCGAGGCGGTCCTTGAACTCCCCGGTCTTCTCCCGAAGCTGGGCGTCGGTCAGTTTGCCGGCGTCCGCCTCATGGCGGTTTACGCCCTCCCAGACGGGGCGGAGCTTCTTCAGAATCTTCTCGTTGCTATCGCCAAGCAGCTTTGATAGCACGGAAACCATTGCGTGTCACCACCTTAGTGTGGATATGAACGCCGCCGCGCTTGACGGGCCGCCCCGGGAAGGGCCGGAAGCCGCGGGCTCACCGCACCTGCGCCGCACCCACCAACTCGCTGAGACTGCTCACCCCTGAGGCCGCCAGGTGTTCCCGCAGGTCATCGACGATGTGAAAGGGCGACCAGAGCCCCACCAGGTTGGCGCTGCCCACCTGCACCGCCGTGGCGCCGGCGAGTATGTACTCCAGAACGTGTTTGGCTTCGAAGATGCCGCCAACCCCGACGATGGGCACGTCGACCGCCTGGGCAGCCCGGTACACCAGCGCCAGGGATATGGGCCTCAGCCCCATGCCGGAGAGGCCGCCGGTGATGCCGCCCAGCACCGGCTTGCGGGCTTCCACGTCTATGGTCATGGCCGGGATGGTGTTGGATATGGTCAACGCGTCCGCCCCGGCGCCGGCGGCCGCCCGCGCCACCTCGGTGACGTCGGGAACATTGGGGGCCAGCTTGGCTAGGACAGGCAGCCCGGTGTTGGCCCTGACTGCGGCCACGGCCGCGGCGGTCAACCCTGCGCTGTGGCCGAACAGGGCCCCGTTCTCGATGTTGGGACAACTCAGGTTGAGCTCGATGCCCTGAAAGCCGGCCACCCCGCGGGTCATTGCGGCCATTTCCCCGAACTCGGCCACGCTCTCGCCGGAGATGCTCAGGAGCACCGCGGACCGGTAGCCTTCCCACTGCGGGGCCAGCCGGGCCAACGCCTCTTCTATCCCCGGGTTGGTCAGCCCAATGGAGTTTAAGAAGATGGACTCCCCGCGCTCCCAGGCCTGCCGGTAGGAGGGAGGGTCCCAGCGTGGCTCCGGGTTGCCCTCCCGGGGCCGGCGGGTGACGGTCTTGGGAATGACCGCGCCCAGCCGCCCCAGGTCCATGTCGGGGGTCAAGCCGCGACCGTAGCCGTCGTAGCCAAAAGTGCCCGAGGCAATCATGACCGGGTTGGCCATCCGCAAGTGGTTGGGGTTCCGGGGCGCCAGATCGACCGCCAGGTCCACGGCTGCGGAGGCCGCCGTTTCGGTTGTGGAGACGCTATCCCCCGGCGCCATCGTCTACAACGACGTCCTCCAACGCGGCCTCCGGCGGGGTGTCGCCGGGCAACTCCGGCCCCAGGTCGAGGCTGCCACCCGCTTCCGGCTCGGCGCCGTTTTGGGCTTTGGCGCCGCCGTTCTCCCCCGCCGCGGCGGGCCCGTCGCCATCCCCATTTGAAGAAGCGTCAGCGTTTACTTGGGTGTCCAGGGCGCCTTCGGCGGCCAGGGGTTGCTCTTTCCCGTCCCCACCTTCGTCGTCGTCGAAGAAATCTTCGTCGTCATCCTCGTCTTCGTCAATTATGGCGTCATCCGAAAGAGCTGCCGGGTCGTCGCCGTTAACGGCCGTGTCCCCGCCATCCATGGTCAGCCAGTTTCCTCCGGGCATTTGCAACTCAGGCAGGGTTTCGGCGTCGGCCAGGGCGTCCATGGCAGCCGCGTTGAGCCGCGCCGGAATCAGCCGGCCGATGATGACGTTTTCCTTCAAGCCCAGCAGCCAGTCTTGGGCGCCGCTGACCGCCGCCTGGGTAAGCACCCGGGTGGTCTCTTGGAACGATGCGGCGGAAAGGAAGCTGTCGGTGAGCAGGGAGGCCCGGGTAACACCCAGGAGCACCGGCTTGGCGGTGGCGGGTTCTCCGCCCTCCGCCAGCACCTTGGCGTTTTGCTCCCGGAACTCATACTTGTCCACCATTTGCCCCGGGATGAAGTCGGAATCGCCGGTGGACTCCACCGATACCCGCCGCAGCATCTGCCTCAGGATGATCTCGATGTGCTTGTCGTGGATGCTGACGCCCTGGGACTGGTACACCTGCTGCACTTCATCCACCAGGTAGCTCTGCAGGTCTTCCTTGCCCCGAATGTGAAGAATGTCGTGGGGGTTCAGCGGGCCGCTGATGAGGGCGTCCCCCGCCTTCACCTCGTCCTCGTTGGACACCAGGATGTGGGCTGACGCCGGGATGATGTGCTCCCGCTCCTCGACGTCCTCCCACACTATGGAGATGCTGCCGGGTTGCACATCCACGCGGCCGCCGATGTTGGCCACCACCTGCTGGGCCAGGGCCGCGGTGTCGTCTTCTCCGGCGCCGCTGTCGCCGGGCTCGCTGCCGTTGGGGGACACGGGCGCCGTTCTGGCCAGGATCATGCCCGGCTCCACGTACTCTCCCTGGTCCACCAGGATTTCGGCCTCCTGGGGAACGGCGTAGTCCTCCCGGAACTCTTCCCGGCTCACGATGCGGAGCCGTCGCCCGTCCTCGCTGGCCTCGATCTCCACGATGCCGTCGATGTCGGCGAGAATCGCCGCGCCTTTGGGCACCCTGGCCTCGAACAGCTCCTCAACCCTGGGGAGGCCGCTGGTGATGTCCAAGCCGGCTACGCCTCCGGTGTGGAAGGTCCGCATGGTCAACTGGGTTCCCGGTTCGCCGATGCTCTGGGCCGCGATGATGCCCACAGCTTGGCCTTCCCCCACCTGGGTGCCGGTGGCGGGCAGCCGGCCGTAGCACATTTGGCAGACGCCCCGGTTTGACTCGCAGCCCAGGGGGGTGCGGACGGGGACCTCTTCCAATCCCGCAGCCGACAGAAGCTGGACGGCGTTTTCGCTGATCTCCTCGTTGCGCTGCAACAGCACCTCACCGGTCTCGGGATGGGCGATGGGCGCCGAGGCCATGCGGCCGACGATGCGCTCTTTGAAGGTTCTCCCCACCGACTCATCCGCCGTTAGGGACATCGAGCTGGCGTCCAGCGTTGCGCAGTCCTCCTCCAACACTATGACTTCCTGGGCGATGTCGATGAGGCGGCGCGTCAGGTAGCCGCTGTCGGCGGTCCTCAGCGCGGTGTCGGCGAGACCCTTTCGGGCGCCGTGGGTGGAGATGAAGTACTCCAGCGCCGTCAGACCCTCGCGGAAGCTGGACTTGATGGGCAGGTCTATGATCCGGCCCTTGGGGTTGCTCATCAACCCGCGCATCCCGGCCATTTGCTTGATCTGGGAGATATTTCCCTTGGCTCCCGACACCGCCATAATGGCGATGCCTCCGTAGTGCTCCAGGTCCTCTTGAACCAGTTCCGTGGTCTGGTCTGACGCCTTGGTCCAGGCCGCCACGGTTTTGTTGTAGCGCTCCTCTTCGGATATAAGGCCGGACTGGTACTGGTCTTCGTAGTCGGTAACCAGGCGGTTGGCCTCGTCGATGACCTTTGGCTTCTTGGGCGACACCTGAATGTCGTTGATGGCGATGGTGATGCCTGAGACGGTGGCGTAGTGGAATCCCAGGTCCTTGATCTCATCCAGGGTATCGGCGGTTTCCTCGTTGGACAGGCTCCGGTACAGCTCCGCGGTCAGGTCCTTGAGGGCCGAGCGGTCCATGAGTTGGTTCTTGAACTCGACCGACTCGGGCATAACCTCGTGGAACATCAGCCGCCCGATGGTGGTCTCCGTCCACTCCTCCCCGTCTACGCCGTCGATTTGCTTGACCAGGATTCTGGCCTGCAGGTCGACCAGCCCGGACTCGTGGGCGATGCGGGCCTCGTCGAAGTTGTAGAACCGCCGTCCCTCGCCGTTGGCGCCGGGATGCATTTGGGTCAGGTAGTAGCAGCCCATCACCATGTCCAGGGTGGGGGCAACCAGGGGATCGCCGGAGGCCGGAGACAGCATGTTGTGGGTGCTCAGCATGGCCTCCTTGGCTTCCAGGACCGCCATGCGGGATAGAGGCACGTGCACGGCCATCTGGTCGCCGTCGAAGTCGGCGTTGAAGGCGGTGCAGACCAGGGGATGGATCTGGATGGCGTTGCCCTCGATGAGCACGGGCATGAACGCCTGGATGCCCAGGCGGTGCAGGGTGGGCGCCCGGTTTATCAGCACGGGCCGGTTCTTGATGACGTCTTCCAAGATGTCCCAGACCTCGGGCCTGGCCCGCTCCACCATGCGCTTGGCGTTCTTGATGTTGGGCGCGATGCCCAGCAGCGCCAGCCGGTGCATGACGAAGGGCTTGAAAAGCTCCAGCGCCATCTTCTTGGGCAGGCCGCACTCGTCCATCTTGAGTTCCGGGCCCACCACGATGACCGACCGTCCGCTGTAGTCCACCCGTTTGCCCAACAGGTTTTGCCGGAAACGTCCCTGCTTGCCCCGCAGCAGGTCCGACAGGGACTTGAGCTTGTGGTTGTGGCTGCCCTGGATGGGCCGTCCTCGCCTGCCGTTGTCGATCAGGGCGTCCACCGCCTCCTGGAGCATGCGCTTTTCGTTGCGGATGATGATTTCCGGCGCTCCCAGGTCCATGAGCCGCTTCAGGCGGTTGTTGCGGTTGATGACCCGGCGGTACAGGTCGTTTAGGTCGCTGGTGGCGAAGCGTCCCCCGTCCAACTGGACCATGGGCCGCAGTTCGGGGGGCAGCACCGGCAGGATGGAGAGGATCATGTCCTCCACCCGGTTGCCGCTGTTTCTGAAGGACTCCACGACCCTCAGGCGCTTGATCGCCTTCTTGCGTCGCTGACCCGAGGTGGACTGCATCTCGGAGACCAGTTGCTCGCGGAGGGCTTCCAGGTCGATGGTCCTCAGGATGGCCAGGATGGCCTCCGCCCCCATGGCCGCTGCGAACACGTTGCCGTAGCGCTCGTTAAGCTCCCGGTAGCGGGACTCGGCGATTAGCTGGTGGACCCGCAGGGCTTCTATCTCGTCGATGCTGACCTGGGCCTGCTCGGCCAACTGGGCTTCCTCGGACGCCAGCCGGCTTCCCACCGCGTCGATCTCCGCCTGCACGGCCGGGCGCTCCACCTCCGCGGCCTCCTCCTCGGGTGAGGCGGACAAGGCCTCCAGCTTTTGGTTCAGCTCTCCCAGTTGCTCCTCAGCCGCGCTGCGGCGCTTCTTCACCTCCAGGTCCTGCTTGGCCCGCTCCTCCTCGATGGCTTCCCCGCGGGCCTCCTCGTCTACGGAGACTATGATGTGTTGAGCGAAGTACAGGACCCGCTCCAGATTTCTGGGGGAAAGGTCCAACAGCAGTCCCAAGCGGCTGGGGGTGGTCTTGCTGAACCAGATGTGGGCCACCGGCGCGGCCAAGCGGATGTGTCCCATGCGCTCCCGGCGCACCTTGGACCGGGTCACCTCCACGCCGCAGCGATCGCAAACGACGCCGCGGTAACGGATACGCTTGTACTTGCCGCAAAAGCATTCCCAGTCCTTGGTGGGACCGAACAGCCGCTCGCAGAACAGCCCGTCTTTCTCCGGGCGCAGGGTCCGGTAGTTGATGGTCTCAGGTTTGCTAACCTCACCGTGGGACCAGGCGAGGATTTGCTCCGGAGAGGCGATGGAAATCCTGATTGCGTTGAAATTGGTCCCCTGGGTCTCGGTGCGGTCTGACAATCTGACCATTAAATCGCCTCCAATTGTTGGTACAGGTCGATGTCGTCGGACAGGCCCTGGGTGAGAGAGGGGCGATCGTCTTCGTTCAGCAGCTCCACGGAGAGCCCCAAGCTCTGGAGTTCCTTCAACAGCACGTTGAAGGACTCCGGCACGCCGGGCTGACCGATGGGCTCGCCTTTGACCACGGCCTCATAGGTCTTGACCCGTCCCGCCACGTCATCGGACTTTACGGTCAGCACCTCCTGAAGGTTGTAGGCTGCGCTGTAGGCTTCCAAAGCCCACACTTCCATCTCGCCGAATCTCTGGCCGCCGAACTGGGCCTTTCCGCCCAGGGGCTGCTGGGTGATCATGGAGTAAGGGCCGGTGGAGCGGGCGTGGATTTTGTCTTCCACCAGGTGGATCAGCTTGAGGATGTAAATGCTGCCCACCGTTACCAACTGGTCGAAAGGCTCGCCGCTGCGTCCGTCGAACAACTCGAACTTGCCGAACGTGGGGGGCGCCTTCTTTCTGTCCTCCTGGTGGACCTTGAGGCACAACTGGTGCATTTCCTCCGGCGAAAGCCCATCCGGGTCCTGGTCGGCCTCCTCCTTCAGCCACAGGCGCAGGCAGGCCTCCTGGGCCACCCCGTACTGCGAGTCGTCGAAGAGATTGGCGGCGTCCAGTCCTCGCTCCGCCAGCCAGCTTTCCACCTTGGAGTAGTCCAGGTTCATGGAGTCACCCGCGGGACCGGCGTCGACGGCCCCGGCCTGCTGGGCAAACCATACCCTGGCCAGCGCGTCCTCTATGGCGTTGTCCCGCGCGCCGTCGAACACCGGCGTGTTGGCCCGGAAGTTCAATCCCCGGGCGGCCCAACCCAGGTGGGTCTCCAGCACCTGGCCCAGGTTCATGCGGGACGGCACTCCGATGGGGTTTAGGATTATATCCACCGGCGTGCCGTCCTTGAGGTAGGGCATGTCCTCTTCGGGCAGGATGCGGGCGACCACTCCCTTGTTGCCGTGCCGCCCGGCCATCTTGTCGCCCACCGAGATTTTCCGCGTCTGGGCTATCCACACCCGGACGGCTTCGTTGACTCCCGGCGGTAGGTCGTCCCGGTTGGCCCGGTTCAGCACCTTCACTTCGATGATCTTGCCCCGCTCCCCGTGGGGAACGCGCAGGGAAGTGTCCTTCACGTCCCGGGACTTCTCGCCGAAGATGGCCCGCAGCAGCTTCTCTTCCGCGGTGAGCTCGGTCTCTCCCTTGGGGGTTACCTTACCCACCAGGATGTCGCCGGGGCCCACCTCGGCGCCCACGCGGATGATTCCCCGTTCGTCCAGGTCCCTGAGGGTGACCTCCCCTACGTTGGGAATGTCCCTGGTTATCTCCTCGGGGCCCAGCTTGGTCTCCCGGGCCTCCATCTCGTGCTTCTCGATGTGGGTCGAGGTGAAGTAATCGTCCTTGACCAGCCTTTCGCTGACGATGATGGCGTCCTCGTAGTTGTACCCCTCCCAGGACATGAAGGCCACCAGCACGTTCTGGCCCAAGGCCAGCTCGCCGTGATCGGTGGAAGAGCTGTCGGCTAGAATGCCACCCACCTCGACCACGTCCCCCTTGGCCACGATGGGGCGCTGGTCGAAGCAGGTGCCCTGGTTGGTGCGGGCAAACTTGATGAGGTTGTGGCAGTGTTCGTTACCCTCGGCGTCGGTAACCACGATGGCGAGGCCGTTGACCGAGGTGACCGCCCCGGCGGCTTGAGAGAGCACTACCTGCCCGCTGTCCCGGGCCACCCGGCTCTCTATCCCGGTGCCCACCACCGGAGCCTGGGGCCGGAGCAGGGGCACTGCCTGGCGCTGCATGTTGGAACCCATAAGGGCCCGGTTGGCGTCATCGTGCTCCAGGAAGGGGATAAGCGCGGCCGAAACGCTCATGATCTGCATGGGCGAAACGTCGATCAAATCGACGGCGTCGGGATGGCTCTCGATATAGCTCTCGCCAACCCTGACCTCCACCCGGTCGTCGATGAACTGGTTGAGGGGGTCCAAGCGGGAGTTGGCCTGGGCCACCCTTTGGACCTCTTCCAGGTCGGCGGACAGGTAGAAAACGTCCCCCTCGGCGCCGGCCACGAAGGGGCGTACCGCTACGGGTGTGCCCGGCAGCAGCTTCCGGATGGCGGCCAGCCTCTGTTTGCCGATGACCCGTCCCTTGCCGACGATGGCCTTGCCCGACTCGTCAACCACGTCGGCCGTTACCGTGCGGCCCTCCAGGTCCGGCGAGTCGCTGGGCAGGGACTTCAGCACCCGGCGGAAGGGAGACTCGATGAATCCATAGGAGTTGATCCGGGCATAGGAAGCCAGTGAACTGAGCAGCCCGATGTTGGGTCCTTCGGGGGTCTCTATGGGGCAGATGCGCCCGTAGTGCGAGAAGTGGACGTCCCGGACGTCGAACCCCGCCCGCTCCCGGGACAACCCCCCCGGTCCCAGGGCGGACAGCCGGCGCTTGTGGGTAAGCTCCGCCAAGGGATTGGTCTGGTCCATGAATTGGGACAGCTGGGAGCCGCCAAAGAACTCCCGCACGGCCGCTACCACCGGCCGTATGTTGACCAAGCCCTGGGGAGCCGCGGTTTCCGGGTCCACCAGGGTCATCTTTTCCTTGACCATCCGCTCCATGCGAAGCAGGCCGACCCTCACCTGGTTTTGCACCAGCTCGCCCACGGCCCTAACCCGGCGGTTGCCCAGGTGGTCTATGTCGTGGGTCGTGCCCTCGCCCTGGTTGATGCGGATCATGTGGCGTATCACGTCCACCACGTCTTCCAGGGACAGGGTGCCGGGCCCCTCATCGTCTTCCCGCCCCAGGCTCCGGTTCAGCTTATAGCGCCCCACCCGCCCCAGGTCGTAGCGGCGCGGGCCGAAGAACAAGTTGCGTATCAAGTTGCGGGAGTTCTCTGGGCTGGGAGGCTCCCCGGGGCGGAGCCGGCGGTAGAACTCCACCTGCGCCGCCGCAATGCGCTTGGCCAGGTCCGAGTCGTAGGGTTGGTCCGGACGCAGCCAGCCCCACACCTCCCGGAGGTCGTCCTCGCGAAAAGTCATGTCCTTGGTTTCGACCGCCGGGTCCCGGTCCAGGGTGGACTGGATGTAAGGGTGGTTTTCGTCGGTGTTCACGTCCTTGAACAGGTCCAGCAACTGCTGGTCCGAGGCCACGCCGAGAGCTCTCAGGAAGATGGTCGCCGACACCTTGCGCTTGCGGTCGACCTTTACCGAGATGACGTCCTTGCTGCTGGTCTCAAACTCAAGCCAAGCCCCGCGGGAGGGTATCAGCTTGGCGAAGCACAGGTTGCGGTCGCTCGCCAGGTTCTTCTCGTAGATGAAGTAGATACCCGGAGAGCGGACCAACTGGCTGACCACCACCCGTTCGGCGCCGTTGATCACGAAGGTGCCGGTCTCGGTCATCATGGGAATGTCTCCCATGAAGATGTCCTGCTCCTTGATTTCCCCGGTGTCCTTCATAACGAGCCGGGTCCTGACGTAGAGGGGCTGGGAGAAGGTGCTCTCCCTCTCCTTGCTCTCTATGGGGTTGTACTTGGGAGGCCTGAAGTAGTGCTCGCCGAAGTGCAGTTCGTACTTCTTGCCCGTGTAGTCGGAGATGGGAGAGATTTCCGCGTAGACGTCCCGCAGGCCATCGTTCCTGAACCAGTCGTAGGACTGGATCTGGTTCTGGATCAGGTTCGGGACCTCCAAGCCCTGTGCGATGCGGGCATAGGTCTTGACACCTTGGGGTGGGTCGGAATGCTCATGCTGGACGGAAGACAGGGCCATATACCGCTCTCCTTAGGGCGAGTAGATACGCCGGGCAAGCAGACCTGAGGCAAACCACATAGCGGGGGCAATAAGAGTTAGGGGGCCGACCGGGAGGATGACAGATTCCGTCACCTGAAGCATACGCTGGTAAACCTCTATTATATGAGCATGCGATTATTTGTCAACACTTTGGTACCGCCGCGCAGGACGATTGCAAAGTCAGGAGGCTAGTCCGTAGAGGCGATTGATGGTCTGGGTTGGGCGAAAGGCGCAGGTTTTGGCTCGCAGGGGCAAGGACATCCGGGAAGGAAACCAGCCTTCCAGGCGCAGGGCGTTCAGCCCGGTGTTGACGAGGGTGGCATATATCTCACCCAGGCCGGGACGGCGAAGTGTGTGGACGTCCTCATCCCAACTGCGGTCCTTCACGTGATGCAGGCTGTTCTCAACGCTCCAGTGGTTGCGGAACGCCCGGAGCAGTTCTGCTGGGCCGCACTGCCGGGAACTCAGACTGGTCAGCAGATACCAGCGCTCCCGGCTTACCTCCCCGGTGGCTATAGCCACCGTCTCCTTCTCCACCATCACCCCCTGCCTCGCCCCGGGAAACTCCAACTCCTCCCGGATGTAGTCGGCCAGTACGTCATCAGTCCAGATCCGCCGCCGCTCGATCACACCCGCTTTTTTTCCAGGGTCTCCGCCTGCGGCTCCTCCAGTTCCTCCCCGGCAAACCCGTCTTTTATTGCAGCCAGCGCCTCAGGCTGGTTGCCCTTGATTCGCACCAGATAGTCCCGCCGGTGGCTGACTATGGCTCGGCACAAGTCCCGCTCCGCATACAGGGCGTCCATGGTCAGCAGCCGCAGGCCAGGATAGTCCCCGAACAGCCGGCCCAGTTGTTCCCGCAACACCCCAGGTTCGTACCGCTTCTTCGACGCCGGCCACTGGGCTAAACACAACTTCAGGTCATGGGCCAGCACGTTCACCATCACCAGGGGATTCCCGTTGGCGTCCTCGGACTGCTTGGCCCACTTGCCGTCCACCGAGGCATTGAATTCCTGCTCCGCCACCACGTGGGACACCCAGCCGGTCAGGGCTCCCTGCAACTGCTCATAGGGCACCCCTGCCAGGGTGCGAGAGATGGTGGTGGCGTGGGGCGGATGGTCCCGAACAAACCCCAGAGGCTCCCTCAGCCCCGGCCAGTGCATCTTGGCGAAGTGGGCGATGTGGGCCATGGTAGTCTGACCACAGACCAACCCCAGCAGGGTCAGACGCAGTACGGCTTGGAAGGGATGGCGGACTCCCCTGGCTCTCCTGGGGTCCGGCACTTGCTCCAAGCACTTGAACAGAGATTCCGCCGCCTCCATATCCTCACCCTCCCCTATCTCTTCTATCTCTTACCTGCCTTATATAAACCTCCTTCTCTGACTTTGCAATCGTCCTGTACCGCCGTAAGTGTTCAGAGTTGAGGGGATGAATTGGTTGGGACTTGCTGGGGAAGTTCGGAGCGTCCGGCCGTGAGTCAAGTTATACCAGGAGCATGGAGAGCGAAGCAGACCTGAGGACAGCCACGGAGGGCGGCAGAAGTGCCGCCGGTTGAGGGCGTCGTCTGCTCTAAATCACCGCCTGGAGTGGCCTTATCTGTGGCAGGTCTGCTGCCTGGAACGCACCCGGACCCATAAGGGGTAACGGCAGGGGAAAGGGCCTACGCCGTCACCGGTCTGATTCCGGAGCAAGCCGGCCCGGCACGCCTGCTCAGGTTGTGCCGAGGTCACTGGCGCATTGAAAATCAAGTGCATAGGGTGCGAGATGTCATCTTCGATGAGGACCGCAGCCAAGTGCGGACCGGTGCTGCTCCCCAGGTGATGGCGGGTCTGCGCGATGCGGTCATCGGGCTCCTCCGGCGTACCGGCTCCCAAGACATCGCCGCCTCACTGCGCCGCTATTCGTGGAACCTCACCGCCTCCTTATCCCTCCTGGGCTTACCTAAACCTGACTATTGAAAGCCCCTGTGCCCGGCCATTGCCGCCTCCCCCGTGCCGGGGAGTTACAACGCCGTGCTTCTGCGCTTTTCACCTTGGCTTTGATTTAGAGGCAGTCTGCACCCGCTAGGATTTCGCGGGTAGCGGGAGAGAGGTCTTCCTGAGTGCGTTCCATCTCGTCTTCAGATTCTTCGATCAGATCCTCTAGGTCCGATATCGCGTCTTCGAGTTCCGACATCTCGCCCATCAATCTCAGCAACTCTGCTTCGTCTTCCTCTTCGGCGGCTTTCTCCAAGTCCTGCAACAGTTGGAAGAAGCCCGTATCTTTCAAGGCATCTAACAGGGCGTCCAAGCTTTCGACTCTAGCCTCGTGGAATTCCTGTAACTCCTCCGGGGGATTCCACCGCTTTACCTCGGCGACAGTGTCCTCCATGGCGTCGAGTCCGGCAGCCACGTCTTCATCGAAGCTCTCCAAGCTGTCGCCCAGTCCTTCACAGGCAGCCGCATACTCCTCGACAGTCATTCGAGAGCCGCCCCCGTCTCCGCCTCCACACGCGACCACTGTCGTGATAATGGCCAGCGACAAAGCAATCAGGACTTTGGACACTACTTTCTCCTTCCCTGGACATGTTCTTGGTACGGCCTAGAGGAAACCGCCGGAACGGCTAGACGGCTTCCGGGTAGTTGTAGGGCAGGGGCCACTATAGCATCTCCACGAGCCGCCTGGCAAAGGTCAGGATCGGCGGCGCAGGGCAATCGCGTCTTAATTGTCTCCTGATTGAGCCAAAGCCCATTGACTAGAGAAGGGTGGTGGAGGAGCGGGGAGTGACGTGTTGTGCGGCCCCCTATTCCTCCCACGGGGGTTGAACAGCTAGTATCCGCCTCGACGCCTTGCACTCACCCTGGCGCAGGTGGGATGATGGGTTGAGCTTCAAGCGGCGGCTCAACCGGTACAACGGGTCCGCCGGAGGCGGAATGAGGGACATTGTAGATTGGGCGGCGGTCCCCCCATTCACCAGGCGCCGCGGGCTGGTGCGGCGGTGAGTTCGGACGCTGGCGCCGCCCACGTTACCGTGCTTGGCGTGGGACCCGGAGACTCCGCCTTCCTGACTCTCAGGGCCGCGAGGCCTTGCGGCAAGCCGACCTGGTCGCCGGGTTCAAGACGGTGCTCCCGTGGTCCAACCCTGGCTGGACCACGCGGAAGTGTGCCCCATGAGCTACCGCGATCAGGAAGACGTCCTGGAGTACGCCGTCGGCGAGGCCCGCAAGGGACGCCGCTTGGTGGTGTGTTGTTGGGGGGACTTGAACGTGTCCGCCCGCGAGCTGTTGGCCCGGGTGGCCAAACGCGTCGACGGGATGGAGTTAATGCCCGGCGTAAGCTCGGTACAGATAGCCTGCGCCAGGGAGGGCATCTCCCTGGAAGACGCGGTTTTCATCACCTTGCACCAGCGTCGTGACATCGCCGAGGACCTGGAGGAGTTGATACATTATCTCCAAGAGGGCCGCCGGCACGTAGTCCTGCTCCCCCGCCCCTGGGACCTGATGCCCCCGGCCATCGCCTCGCATCTGCTGGAGGCGGGGTTTCCCGGGGACCGGCCGCTGCACGTGCACCAGCGCCTCACCTTCGAAGACGAGCAGTCGTGGCGCGGCACCCTGAGGGAGTGCGCCGAGTCCTCCAGCGAGTACAGCGACCTGACCATCCTGGTGCTGCCCAAAGCCCCCGCCGGCCTCGAGTCGGATAACCGCGCCGTTGCGCCCGCGCAGACGTGAACCTTGCTCGACAAGAACGCGATAGTATTCGTCACCACCGCCGATACTGACCTGCTGACGGCCGACCGCGCCCTGGCCTCCATCGCCGACCCCGCCTTCCCGCCGGTGCGCGCGTTCAATCCGGCAAACCTCGAAAGCCCAGAAGCCCGGGCTGAGCTGCTGGAAACCGCGGCCTCCGCCGGGGTGGTGGTGTTGAGGCTGTTGGGCGGGAAACGGTCCATGCCGGACACCTTCGACAGCGTGGTCCAGCTATGCCGGTCCCGGGGCGTTCCGCTGATTGCCTGCCCCGGGCACCAGGAATGGGACGAAGACCTGGTTGCCGCCTGCTCGGCGCCGGCCCCCGAGGTGGATTCCGTGTTCTCCTACCTGATGCAGGGCGGCGTGGAGAACCTCCGAAACCTGTTCCTGTTCCTGAGCGACAGCTACCTGGGGACGAGCTACGGCCCCGAAGCTCCGGCGCCGGCCCCCTGGGAGGGCATCTACTTTCCGGGCGAGGGCCTGGCAGTGGACCCGGAGGCATTCGTCGAGGACCATTTCGCGTCGGGCAAGCCCTCGGTGGGCCTGCTGTTCTACCGCGCCCACTGGATGAGCGGGAACCTACGGGCGGTGGACGCCCTCATCCAACGCCTCCAGGACCTGGGGGCCAACGTGCTGCCCGTGTTCTCCTACAGCCTGAAACACAACCCGGAGGGGACCGGAGGGCCCAACCGCGCCCTCACCCAATATCTCTCCCGCCCCGACGGGTCGTCCCGGGTGGACTCTGCGTCATCAACACCATGGGCATGTCCATGGGGGACTTGAGCAACGATGGGCCCACGGTGGCTTCGGGCTGGAGCGTGGACTATTTGCAAAAGCTGAACGTTGCGGTCATTCAGGCCATCGTGAGCACCGGCGCCGAGGAGCAATGGCTGGAAAGCCCCCTGGGGTTGGGGCCTATCGACACGGCGATGAGCGTTGCGCTGCCGGAGTTCGACGGCCGCATCATATCGGCTCCGATCTCCTTCAAGGAAACTACTGACGACGGCGGGAGTCCCGCAGCGGCCGCATGACGGGCCAGCTTCAGCGCTACGTGCCCAGGGAGGACCGCGTGGACCACGTGGCACGGCTGGCCATCAAGTGGGCCGCCCTGCGCCGCAAGCCCAACTCCGAAAAGAAGATTGCCGTCATATTGAGCAACTACCCCACCAAGGACGCGCGCATCGGCAACGCCGTTGGGTTGGATACGCCGGCCTCGGTGGTCGGCGTGCTCGAAGCCCTCCGGCGCCGGGGCTACCGGGTGGACGGGGTCCCCGAGAACGGGGACGATCTGGTGCACCGGATCATCGAGCGCTGCAGCAACGACCAGGACTCGCTGACCGCGGAGCAGTTGCGCCTGGCCGCCGGCCACGTCGGCGCTGGGCAGTACCGGGAGTGGTTCCGGCATTTCCCCGACACTGCGAGAGAGAAACTGGAAGAGACCTGGGGAGAGCCGCCGGGCCGGGTGTACCGCGACAACGGAAGCCTGGCGGTGGCCGGCATTGATCTGGGCAACGTATTCGTCGGGCTGCAACCGCCGCGGGGCTTCGGACAAAACCCCATATCCGTATACCACAGCCCCGATCTGGCCCCCACTCATCACTACATCGCCTGCTACCGGTGGATCCGGGACGTCTTTCAGGCCGACGCCGTGGTCCACGTGGGGAAGCACGGCACCCTGGAGTGGCTGCCGGGCAAGGGCATTGGCCTGTCCGCCGCCTGCTACCCGGAGTTGGCGCTCCAGGACCTCCCCCTCTTCTATCCCTTCATCGTCAACAACCCCGGGGAAGGCGCCCAGGCCAAGCGCAGGGCCCACGCCGCTGTCGTGGACCACCTGATACCGGCCATGACCACCGCGGACAGCTACGGCGACATCGCCCGGCTGGAGCAGTTGCTGGACGAACACTACCAGTGCCAGACCCTCGACCCGGCCAAGCTGCCCATTCTCGAAGCCCAAATATGGGAGCTGGTCACCCAGGCGGAGCTGTACCGGGACCTCGACGTGGAGTCTCAGCCCGACGACTTCGGGCTCTTCATTCTGGCTATCGACGGCTATTTGTGCGAGATCAAGGACGCCCAGATAAGGGACGGCCTCCACACCCTGGGTCAGGGCCCCCAGGAAGAGCAGCTGATCGGGCTGCTTTGCGCCCTGACCCGCTTGGACAACGGCGGTATGCCAAGCCTGAGGAGGTCGATAGCCGATGCCCTGGGGCTGGACTACCACGGCCTGCTGGACGAGCCCGGCCTTCCCCTCGACGCCGCCCCGCCGCCGCTGCTGGTCCGGCTTGACCCGGACACCCCCGTCCGCTCCCGGGGCGACCTCGTCGAGCGCTTGGAGTTGCTCTGCCGCCGGGCCTACGGCGAGCTTCAATGCCGGGATTTCCGGCCGGACCAGGTCCCCACCGTGGTCGAGGACCTGCTGGGGCGGCCCGACCCGCAAACCGAGACCGCGCTGGGATACGCCGCGGCGACCATATACCCGGCCCTGTGCCGCACCACCGACGAGATAGACAACCTGCTGCGGGGTCTCGATGGCGAGTTCATCCCCGCCGGTCCCAGCGGGGCGCCCAGCCGGGGCATGGCCAACGTGCTGCCCACTGGAAGAAACTTCTACTCGGTGGAGCCCAAGACCATACCTTCCCAGGCGGCGTGGCAGATGGGTCAAGGCCTGGGTCAAGACCTGTTGGACAAGTACCTGGGCGAGGAGGGCGCTTACCCTGAGATGGTGGGGCTGGTGGTATGGGGCACCTCGGCCATGCGCACCCACGGCGACGACGTTGCCCAGGTGCTCTACCTGCTGGGAGTGCGGCCCCTGTGGCAGCCGGAAAGCCGTCGGGTGACCGGCCTCGAGGTCATACCCCTGTCTGAACTGGGCCGTCCCCGCATCGACGTCACCGTGCGGATCAGCGGGTTCTTCCGGGACGCCTTTCCCAACCTGATCGACCTGATGGACCAGGCGGTGGCCATGGTGGCCTCCCTGGATGAGTCGCCTCGAGACAACATGATCGTCAAGCACCTTGGAGAGGACCGGGGAGAGGACCGCGTCTCCGAATCCCCGGACGCGCCTTCGGACGGAGGACACGGCGGTTCTCCGGACGGCCCCATATACCGCATCTTCGGCAGCAAGCCGGGCAGCTACGGCGCGGGCATACTGCCGGTGTTGGACGAGCGCAACTGGGAAAACGTCCAGGACTTGTCGGAGGTCTACACCGCCTGGGGAGGATACGCCTACACCCGTCAGGAGCACGGGGTCAGCGCCAGGGAGGAGTTCAGAAAGCGCTTCAGCCAGATCGTCGTCGCCGCCAAGAACCAAGACAACCGTGAGCACGACATATTCGACAGCGATGACTATCTGCAATATCACGGCGGGATGATCGCCACGGTCCGCGCCCTGACCGGGCGCAATCCCCGCCAGTTTCTGGGGGACAGCTCCGACCCCTCCCGGCCGCGCCAGAGGGACCTGAAAGACGAGGCCAGGCGGGTGTTCCGCAGCCGGGTGGTTAACCCCAAGTGGATTAACTCGGTCAAACGGCACGGCTACAAGGGGGCGTTCGAGCTGGCCGCCACCGTCGATTACATGTTCGGCTACGACGCCACGGCCCAGGTGGTGGACGACTGGATGTACCGCGACGTGACCGAAAGCTACGTGCTGGATCCGGAGACCCGGCAGTTCTTCCGGGACTCGAACCCCTGGGCCCTGAGGGGCATCGTGGAGAGGCTCCTGGAAGCCATACAACGGGGGCTTTGGGAATCGCCTCTGGAGAGCATGGAGGAAAGGCTGCGGGGCCTGTGCCTGGAGCTGGAGACCGAGTTGGAGGCCCGCCAGGAGGGGTCTCCGTAGCGAAAGATCGCGTTACCCGCGGCCGGCGGCGGCCCTGCGCCAGAGCGGACTGACCCGCCCCAAGGACGGCGGCGGGGAACACCGGGGATAGGACCTAGTAATTATCTCAAAACTTCGCCGCTATTAACCGTTCGTCCTGAGCGAAGCGGAGTGGAGCCGGAGGCGGAACGCAGCGGAGTCGAAGGACCGGCGCCGGGGAGACCCTTCGACTCCGCTGTGCTGCGCTCAGGACGAACGTAGAAAACCACCGGCAGTGACCTGCAAGCTCTTCTTGATTTGAGATAGTTTCTTAAAGGCGAAGCTTCGGAGGTAAGCCCCAGACTTGGTTGCCGGAGGTGTTTCTATGGATGTGGCGCTGGAACTGCTGCGCGAGTTGGCCCGGAATGACCGGATGCTGTGGGTTGTGGGCGGAGGCGGAGTGGTCAGCGAGAACAACTCCAAAGGAATCAAGGAGCCCGAGGTCGACGGCAATTACGTCACTATGACCGCCGACAACTGGCACTTTCACCTGGGGCTGGACACCATAACCGGCATCCAGTTTGTCGAGGCGGAAACCCACGGGGACCTGCGGTCTTACTACGTGCGCTTCTCCGACGCTGAGGAACAGACCCTAGTGCGCGGCTACTTCCCCAATCCCTACTTGGACGGGGACCTCAACCGCACCGAGTTGCAGCCGGAGAAGCTGCAGGACTTCGTGGACTTCCGCGACCGCTACCTGGGCCGGGAGGGCATCGTCTTCGTCCGGCGTCCCTAGCGGGAACTGGCCGGGGCAAGGGAAGACCGACCGTCTCCCGGCGGTTCGGCTTGGCTCCCTCTACGGCCGAGACTGTGACGCATTGCTCGGCCAATCATTATGGTTCCCCCCTCCCTCCCAAACTACCGACACTCCCCCCTTGCCATCTCCGGCGACCACTCCCTACCCTGTTAATAGGCGGCCACTGGCGCCCTGCCAATCCATCGAACCGGCCACTGAGGCCCTGGCTCAAAATGGCTCACAATGGCCCTGAAATAAAAAACCCCCGCCCTCCCCCTTTGGACCGTCCCAGGGAAACTCAGGTAACTGTTCAGACCTGATGTGTATCCGTTCGTCCTGAGCGAAGCGAAGTGGGGCCGTAGGCGGAACGAAGCGCAGTCGAAGGGCCGGTTCTCCTTAAGTCTGAACAGTTCAAATCCAGGTGAGCCTCAGCCCTTTGCGGGGCGCCCATCCCCATTCGTGGTGAGACCTTCCAACCACCCCACCAGGAGAAACCAAGATGAACCTTAGCTCATTGCGAGCCCGCGTCCGCTCCCTTCGCCGGAGAATGGCCCTGCCCTACGCCCAGGTTATGCTCCAACGCCAGGCCGACGACCTCTGCACCCAATGGGCTGTCGCCCGGGCGGATAAACGGCCCACGCCCTCCCCCCAAGCCTTCGTCCGCCGGGTCGCCCAAGCGGGTTTCCATCTCCCCACCTTCGCCGGTGCCGCCCGTTACCTTGAACGCTGCGCCGGGCTCCGCCAGGAGCCCAGCCAGGAGCCCAGCCCGGAGCTCCTCCTGCGCGCCCTCCTCCCCTGGGCCACCTGGCACCCCGGCGTCACTTAGTAATTATCTCAAAACTTCGTTGCTTTTAACCGTTCGTCCTGAGCGAAGCGGAGTGGAGCCGGAGGCGGAACGCAGCGGAGTCGAAGGACCGGCGCCGGGGAGACCCTTCGACTCCGCTGTGCTGCGCTCAGGACGAACGTAGAAAACCACCAGCAGTGACCTGCAAGCTCTTCTTGATTTGAGATAGTTTCTTAGAGGGTGTGTGAGAATCCGGTCGTACCTGCCCAGTCATTCCCGCGAAAGCAGGAATCCACCTCCGGCGCCCGCTGGCCAACGGACGTCCCGCTGCCGCCTCACCCCCCCCGTAAATTTGGGGCACACGCGGCCCTGGGTAGCTGTTCAGGCTTGATGTGTATCCGTTCGTCCTGAGCGAAGCGAAGTGGAGCCGTAGGCGGAACGAAGCGCAGTCGAAGGGCCTGTCCTGAGCCTGTCGAAGGGCCGGTTCTCCTTAAGTCTGAACAGTTACGGCCCTGCAGGGCCTATTGAGGGCGCCAACGCGCTGCACTATAATGGGTTGGTAGTAGCTAAGAGCAATGGGGCAGGAAACCTGATCCGCCCGCGTATGCGTGCAGGGGAATTTGTATGGCCGACCGGGACTACTACGAGGTGTTGGGGGTATCCAGGAACGATACGGAAGAAGAGATTCGTAAGGCCTTCCGCAAAATGGCGCTGGAGTATCACCCGGACCGGAACAAGAGTCCGGGCGCGGAACAGAAGTTCAAAGAGGTAAACCAGGCCTACCAGGTGCTGTCGGACCCCAACAAGCGGGCCCAATACAACCGGTTCGGCCACGCCGGCGTTAGCTCCAACGGCGGCTTCGACCGGCCCTTCGAGGGTTTCGACGTTTTCGGCGGCTTTGGAGACATCTTCGACTCGTTCTTCGGCGATATCTCCGGGCGCAAGGCCCGGCAGGCCCAGCGCGGCGGTGATCTCCAACAACGGGTGGTGCTCAGTTTCGAGGAGTCGGTCTTCGGCGGACAGCGCGAGGTCGAAATCAATCGGGTTGAGGTCTGCGAGCGGTGCTCCGGCGGCGGCAACGAGCCCGACACGCCGGTCAATACCTGCTCCACGTGCAAGGGCCACGGCCAGGTGCGCCAGGCGCAGCGCAGCGTGTTCGGCCAGTTTACCCAAGTCACCGTGTGCGCCACCTGCCAGGGTAGGGGCAGCGTGGTGCAGACCCCATGCACCACCTGCCGGGGAGGCGGACTGGAGCGGCGGCGGCGCAAAATCGAGGTGAGAATTCCGGCGGGAGTAGAGGGAGGCATGCAGGTCCGCTTGTCCGCAGAAGGGGACGTGGGCCGAGATGGGGGACCGCGGGGCAATCTCTATGTGCACGTGGACGTCCGGGAGCACGAGCTGTTTAGCCGCGAGGGCAACGACCTGCTGTACCGGCTGCCCATCAACGTGGCAGAGGCCGCCTTGGGCGCGGAAAAGCAGGTGCCGACCCTCGAACCCAACGACGACGTCCATACCCTCAAGATACCCCATGGCACGCAGCACGGCGCCGAGTTCCGGATCCGGGGCAAGGGCATACCTCACCTGCACTCCAACCAACGGGGCGACATACGGGTGCAGGTGGGCTTGGAAGTCCCCCGGTCGCTGTCCGGCGAGCAGCGGAAGCTGTTGGAGGCGCTGGCCCGCTCCATAGACCCCAACGGCTGGCCCAACAGCGCCGACGACGATCAAGACGCGGAGGAAGACAAAGGCCTCTTCGACCGCATCAAGGAGAGGCTGGGCTGACACCGGCCCCGCCGGATGCCGGACACGCGCCGGCCGGTCAACCGGGCCGGATAGCTATGCCCAACCGGCAGCCATCGCCGCGGACTGCTGGCGGCAGGCAGACCGGCGTCGGCTTGAATCAATGCCCGGGAGACGCCTCTTCCGGGTTTTTTGCGGCAGGTTTGCGCTTGGACCCGATGACTTGAAGGCCCGTAATCTGGGGAGCGATGACCTGGCACGAGATTAGCATAGGGGTGCCTCACGAGTACGTCGAGCCGGTCTCATACCTCTTCAGCCGCTACGGCCGCGGCCTCACCATGGAGCCCGACGGCCCCGACCGCCTCATGTTGCGGACCTACCTGCCCTCCACCTCCCGGCAACGGCTGGCCCGCATAGACGTTGGGCTCCGGCTGGTTTCCGCCGTACACCCCCTCGGTGAACCGGCCATCAGGGAGTTGCCCCAAGAGGAGTGGCAGGACGCCTGGAAGTCCCACTTCAGCCTGGTGAAAATCGGCCGGCGCCTGGTGGTCCGCCCCACCTGGACCGATTACCGGCCGGAGCCCGGGGAAGTCGTCATCGACATCGATCCCGGCTTGGCCTTCGGCACCGGATACCACCCCACCACCTACACCTGCCTGGAGGCGCTGGAGACCCTGGTAACCGAGGGAGCCGCTGTGCTGGACCTGGGCACCGGCTCCGGCATCCTCTCCATCGCCGCGATACGCCTGGGCGCCGGCCGCGCCGTCGCCCTGGACATAGACTCTCAGGCCGTGAGGGCGGCCAGGCAGAACTTCCGCCGCACCGGCGCCCACCGCCAGGTGACTCTGGTCCAGGGCAGTTTGCCCCACGCCGCGGTGGGACCGGGGCAATTCGACCTGGCAGTGGCCAACATCTCCGCGCGGGCGATTTGCGAACGGGCCCAGTTCCTGGTCTCCGCCGTACGAGACACCGGCGTATTGGTGGCGTCGGGCATGATGCGGGACCAGTCCCCGGAAGTGCTGGATACCCTGGCGGAACTGGGCTGCACCTGCGTGGGTGAATGGTCCCGGGACGAATGGGTGACGCTGGCGTTCCGGCCCCCTCCCAGCCCGCCGGCAAGGTCCATGCCGTCCGCGGGCGCGCCGGGCTGACCGCGGCCCAGGCTTTCTCGGCGGGGCTGCCGGCCCGTGGTATACTGAACGAGGCTTCGATGGCTGCCATGGAACGCGTCCACCTCACCCGTTATCAAGACACCGGCAGGCTAGGCTCGGGGGCGGACTATGAGGTCCGGGCCGCGGTAGACCTGGATACGGGCCAAGAGGTGGTGCTCAAGCGCCCGGTCCCCCAGATGGTCAGCCGGCAACTGCACGGCCAGACCGAAGCCCGCACCGAACGCACCCTCGCCTTTTACGACGCGGTGGGCCACACCCTATCCTCCATGATTCCAATTCTCGGATACACCGACCCCCAGGTCCACGACGAGTACTTTGGCGACTCCCTGGGGCACGAATACCGGGTGGTGGTCGAGAAACGTGCCGAGGGCATTCCTCTCCTGGTCAGCGATCCCAGGGCCCGCATAACCGGCGTTCCCGTGGGGGTAGCCCAGAACCTCTTCGCCCTGTTCCCTCTGCGGTCCGGCCCGGCGGACTTCCTTTTCGCCGTTCACCGGCAGCTATTGGACCTTCAAGAGTCCCTGGTCAAGGCCGGCTACTTGCTGTTGGATTTAGGGCCGCAGAATATCTTCTTCCAACCGTCCTCCGCTGGAATAACGGTCATCGACTACGGCGCGTTGCAGCCCGTGGAGGGCGCCCCTGCCGCCAGGGGAGGGCCGCCCAAGGACATCCATTTTTTCTACCTGGAGTTGCTGAAGTACTACACCAAGGCAGGCCAACCTCCGGAGGAGGCCGGCGGCTACCGGGACCCCCACGCCCTGCGCCCGGTGGTCAGAATCGAAGAGGAATTGGACGAAATGGGCCGCGGCTTCGACGTGGCGGGCGGCCCGCCTCGGGACCCCGCGCTTCAGCTAATCGACTCCGTGCGCGGCCGCGCCTATCAAAGCCCGGCCGAGTTTCGCCGCGACCTGACTTTTTATCTGGACGCCGTGGCCCGGTGCAACTCCCAGTTCCCCCCCGGCTCGGCGGTGCGCAAGGCGTGGGGCGAGGCTCTGGGATGGCTGCGCGGCGAGTACTGGCAGCGCTTCTCGTTCGACGCGGACGCCGAACTTGCCGGGCTCGTCACCCAAGAATAGCCGGCGCAGGCCGGTGCCGGACCGGACGCGAAACCAAATATACGGCCAAATATACAGGGAGTAATAGGCGTATGCTCGCCAGCTCAGTGGCAACGTTGCAGGACCTTTCGGCCCACGGGGACGACAACTATCTCAGCCGGGACTTGGGCAATGATTCCTTCTTGGACGTGGTCATGGACGGGGTGACCGGCCACGGTGGGGAGGAGGCCAGCAGGACGTTGAAAGAGGCCCTGGCCGAGACCACGGTGAATTCCATAGACGACGTGGAGGACACCATCAAGGAGATCAACGACGAGTTCTTCCAGGTTGGCGGGGGACGCTTCCTCCTCACCACGGTGTCGGCAGCGCTGTTCAGGGAGGGCCGTTTGCAAGTGTTGGGGGCTGGAGACAGCCCCCTCTTTCTGGTTGGCCCCGACTCTGTGCAGCAGTTGGCCGGCCGCATAGGCGGATTCCTCCACGTCGGCGTGGCCCGGGCTGTGGGCGCCGCCGCCGGGCTTGCCAACCTGGCCCGGGCCGACGTGGAGGTAGCTCCCGGCTCCCGCCTGGTTATCGCCACCGACGGGCTGACCGACAACATTCTGATCGACGAGCTGGCTGACCTGATTCGCCGCGCCTCCTCGCCGCAGGAAGCCGCGCAGGAGATCGAGGGTAGAATCGTCAAGTACATCGAAGAGGGGACCCTGCCGGCCCGCTTGGGGCGCCGCTTCCGGCGCGACGACCGCACCGCCATATTCCGGTTTTTCGCGGACACGGCCTAACATGCCGGCGCCGGTCCAAGCGCCTACTCCGGCTTTAACTGCATCGGCCGCCCCTTGTGACAAATTTCGAAAATTGTTACAATCCAGCCGCTCGGCCTTCGGAAATCGCTGACGCGGGCCAAGCTGACACAAGGAGCATAGGTAGTGGGAAAAATCAACGTTGCCCTGATTGGCGTGGGGAACTGCGCGTCCTCGCTGGTCCAAGGACTCCACAAGTACGTGGAGCTCCCCGAAGACGGCGACGTGCCGGGACTGATGCACGCCAAGATCGGCGACTATAGGATCGAGGACATCGACGTGGTGGCGGCCTTCGACATAGACCAGAACAAGGTGGGCAAGGACTTGTCGGAGGCCATATTCGCCCAGCCCAACAACACCCTGAAGTTTGCCGACGTGCCGCCGGTGGGGGTGGCCGTCGACCGGGGCATGACTCACGACAGCATAGGCAAGTACGTGGCCGACGTGGTGCAAAAGTCTCCCCACCCCACGGCCAACATCGTGGAGATCCTCAAGGAGCGGCAGGTGGACGTGGTGGTGAATTACCTGCCCGTGGGCAGCGAGGACGCCACCAAGTGGTACGTGGAGCAGATTCTCAACGCCGGGTGCGGCATGGTGAACTGCATTCCCGTCTTCCTGGCGCGGGAGGAGTATTGGCGGGGGCGTTTCGAGGAAAGGGGCCTGCCCATCATCGGGGACGACATAAAGTCCCAGGTGGGGGCCACCATCCTGCATCGGGTGCTCACCCGGCTCTTCGAAGACCGGGGCGCGGAGATCGACAACACTTATCAATTGAACTTTGGCGGCAATACCGACTTCCTCAACATGCTGGAGCGGGAGCGCCTGGTCTCCAAGAAGATATCCAAGACGGGCGCGGTCACGTCGCAAATGGAAGACGGCATCGACCCCGACAACATCCACATCGGCCCCAGCGACCACGTGCCCTGGCTAAAGGACCGGAAGTGGTGCTACGTTCGGCTGGAGGGCAAGGTTTTCGGGGGAGCGCCCATCAACGTAGAGGCCAAGCTGGAGGTGTGGGACAGCCCCAACTCCGCAGGGGTGGTGGTGGATGCCATCAGGTGCGCCAAGCTGGCCCTGGACCGGGGCCTGGGAGGCGCCGTCTACGGGCCCAGCGCCTACTTCATGAAATCTCCGCCCCAGCAGTACACGGACGACGAAGCCAGGCTGCTGGTGGAAGAGTTCATCGCCGATGAGGCCCCATACGCCGATTAGAGGCCGCTGGTTGGCCGGCTGGTCGGCAGTCCCGGCGAAAGCCCACAGCACGGCCCGGAGAGAGACCCGGTGAAAATCGCCATGGTGTCTCCCTACGATTTCACCTGGCCTGGTGGGGTAACCGCCCACGTAGCCCAGTTGGCCCGCGAGCTTGGCCGGTCCGGGCACGAGGTCCAAGTACTGGCGCCCCACTCCCCGGCCCGGGAGGCCCTGGACGGGGACGACTTCGTCCACCTGGGGAGGTCGGTGCCCTTGCCCAGCGGCGGCTCCATCGCCAGGGTATGCCTCTCTTGGTGGCTCATGCCCAAGGTGAGAGACCTACTGCGGCGCGAGGCCTTCGACATCGTGCACCTTCACGAGCCCATGGCCCCCATCCTGCCCCTTTGCGTGCTGGAGTACTCCACGTCGGTCAACGTGGGCACCTTCCACGCCTCCTACAGCCACCAGCACCTGTATAACCTGGCTCATCCCGTCATCAAGCGCTGGCATAAGAGGCTTCACGGCGGCATAGCCGTGTCTCCGGCGGCCTACCGGTACGTTAACAAGGCCTTTCCCGCTGACTACAAGATTATTCCCAACGGCATCGACGTGGACCACTTCGCCAAGCAATGCGAGCCCTGGCCCGAGTACCGCGACGGGAAGACCAACATACTGTTCGTGGGACGGTTGGAGAAGCGCAAGGGATTGAAGTACCTGCTGGAGGCCTACGGGCGGTTGAAGTGGGACCACCCCGACATCCGGCTGCTGGTGGTTGGCCCCGGCCAACCTGACCGCGACTCGGTGCGTCTGATGGGCGCCTGCAGTTTGCAGGACGTGGTTTTCGCCGGCAAGGTGTCCTACGACGACCTAGCGCGTTACTATGCCACCGCCGACATATTCTGCTCCCCGGCCACGGGGTCCGAGAGCTTCGGAATCGTGCTGGTGGAAGCGATGGCGGCGGGCAAGCCGGTGATCGCCTCCGACATCGAGGGGTACCGTTGCATAGTGCAAGACGGGCAGCAGGGGTTGCTGGTTCCCCGAAAGGACGCCGGGGCGCTGGCCAATTCCTTGGCCCGCCTGATTGAAAATCCCGAGCTGGCCCGCCGACTGGCCGCCAACGGACGCCAAGCCGTGGAGCAGTACCGCTGGCAGGCGGTGGCCGCACAGGTGGAAGACTACTATTTGGACTGTCTACGAGCCGCCAATGACCTTGCCAGGCAGAGAGCAATTTAGAGCGGCCATCCTCCGGTACATCGAACTTCCCGGCGCCCGGTTGCTCCGGTTCTTGAGGCTCACCCCCAACGCCGTCACTCTCCTGGGTTTTGGGGTCTCCGTGGCGGCCGCCTCCCTGGTGGGCTACGGCTGGCTGCTGGCCGGAGGGGCCGTGTTCCTGGTGGGTAGCGGCCTGGACCTGATGGACGGCGCATTGGCCCGGCTTACCGGCACCGCCAGCCCGTTCGGCGCTCTGCTGGACTCGGTTTTCGACCGGCTAGGCGAAGCCGCCCTGTTCCTGGGCCTGGCGGTGTACGCCGTCCACGGCGACTTTAGCGAGAACCACCGCCTCTTTTTTGTCATCCTGGTACTGCTGGCTTTGATATTCTCGCAAGGGGTAAGCTACCTCCGGGCCCGGGGAGAGGGCTTGGGCGTGTTCACCCGCGCCGGGATAATGACCCGGCCGGAGCGGGTGGTGCTCCTGGGCATAGGACTGCTCGCCAATCAGATAGAGTGGTTCCTGTTGGCCATCGCGGTGGTCTCCTTTTTGACGCTGTTCCAGCGGCTGTTCACCATCCGGGGGATGCTGGGCAAGGGTGGATAAGCTCCCGGTTCCCATGTAAACTGCCCCCATGACGCCGAAGCCCATACTCCTGGATCGGGACAAGACCGAGCTAAGGCGCACGTTCCGCAAAGACCTCGGCGCCGACGTGAGATTGCGCCTGTTCACCCAGCCTCCTTCGGTGGTGGTGGTCCCGGGCCGCGAGTGCAAATACTGCACTCAGACCCAGCAGCTTCTGGAGGAATTGGCCGGACTGTCGCCCAAACTCCACCTGGAGACCATCGACTTCTATCAGCATGACCAAATGGCCCGGGAAGAGGGGATTTCGCGGATTCCTGCCACGGTCCTGGACGTGGACGGCTCCTCCCGGGTGAAGTTCTACGGAATACCCCTGGGCCAGCAACTGGTGACGCTGGTCGAAGACATCAAGGTCGTCTCCAGGGGCGTGAGCCCTCTCAGCACCGACACCCGGAAGAGACTGAGAGAGATCAAGAAACCGGTGCACGTTCAGGTGTTCGTCACCCCGCAACAAATGCCTCACCCCGGTCAGGACCGGCTGGCCCACGCTTTCGCCATAGACTGCGCCCAGGTCAGCGCCGACGCCATCGACGTCCACGAATTCCCGGCGCTAGCCCGGGCCTATGGGGTACGCGCCGCGCCCATGACCGTGGTGAACGAATACGTCCGGCTGCCGGGACCAGTATCCGAGCGGCACCTGCTCCAGAGGGTAGTGGAAGCGGGCGGGGAAGCCCCGGCCGCCGGGGGGCGTTAGTTCGCCGCGCCGGGAGCACACGGACTCAGGAGTAATTGACTTGCCCAAAGAGCTTAAGGGAGACCTTAACGGCCAAGGCCTGCGCGTGGGCGTGGTGGTTTCCAGGTTCAACGAGGTGGTGACCCGCCAGCTTCTCACCGGGGCGCTGGATACCCTGTCGCGCTACGGCGTGCGGGACGAAGACGTCACCCTGGCCTGGGTGCCCGGGGCCTTCGAGCTTCCGGTGGTGGCCAAGACCCTGGCCAAGACCGCGCGCTACGACGCCATCATCTGCCTGGGCGCCGTCATCCGGGGCGAGACCAGCCACTACGATATGGTGGCCGGCCAGGCTGCCGGAGGCACCGGCGCCGTTGGGTTGGACACGGGAGTGCCCGCCATTTTCGGCGTCCTGACCACCGAAACCATGGAGCAGGCGATCAACCGCGCCGGAGGCAAGTCGGGCAACATCGGCAGCAACGCCGCCGTGGCCGCCATCGAGACCGCCCGGCTGGTCCAGGCCATCAACGCCGGCTAAAGGGGCCGGAGGCCGCCGTTACGCCCCCAGGTCACCGTCGGAGGCCCGCTTGAAATTCGGCGTTACCATACCCAATAACTGGGGCGTGGAAGACCCCGGGCAGGTCCTTGCCCTGGGCCCCCTGGCCGAGGACCTGGGCTATGACTCCGTCTGGGTTATGGACCACCTGTTCAACGCTGGACACATCCGGGAGCGGCTGGAGAACAAACCCTACTACCATCCCCTGTCTACCCTGTCCTACCTGGCCGCCACCACCCGCCGCGTGCTTCTGGGGACGTCGGTGCTGGTGCTCCCGTACCACAATCCGGTGGAGTTGGCCAAGTACGCCGCCACCCTGGACCAAATATCCGGCGGCAGAGTGGTCCTGGGCGTTGGCGCCGGGGCCATGGCCGAGGAGTTTCAGGCCCTGGGCGTCCCTTTGCGGCAGAGAGGCTCCCTCACCGACGAGAGCATGGCCGTGATGAAAGAGCTCTGGACCAACCCGTTCCCCAGCTATCAAAGCCGCCGCTGGAATTTTTCCGGCGTGCGATTTTCGCCCAAACCCCTTCAGAAACCCCACATCCCGCTGTGGATCGGCGGTTCCAGCCCCGCGGCTATGCGCCGGGCGGCGCTCCATGGCGACGGATGGCACCCCACGGGGCTTTCCCCCGAGGACTTCAGCCTGGGACGCGGGGAGATCAGGCGGCTGGCCGCCGGCGCCAACCGGGACCCCGACTCTGTGGCCATGTCGCTGCGCGTCGATATTGGGGTGCACGGCGGCCCGTCCGGCGCCCGGGCGGCGGGCCGGAGTTGGCTTCCCGGGAATGACCTGGACCGGGTCAGAGCGGGGCTGGACGCCTACCAAACGGCGGGAGTGGAGCACGTGGTGCTGGCGCTGGGTTCGGAAGACATTGCCGCCGTCACCGAGTTGATGGAAAGCATCTCCGCCGAGGTGATGCCCCGGTTCCGGTAGACCCGGCCGACAGACCTGGCCGTGGCTGCGCCGGGACTCCGTTAGCCCCTGGCCGCCAGCGCTTCCTCGGCCTCCCGCAGGTCCTTGAAGGAGTCCACGCTTCGCCAGAAGGCCCGGGACCGGTAGGCGGATATCTTCCCCTGCGGCGCTAACCGGGGAAACGTGGTGGTCTCGTGGTCCCCCAGCGCGGGCAGCTCGTCGATGATGTCCCGCTCCAGCACGTACACCCCGGCGTTGATCCACTGGTCCATTTCCACCTTTTCCCGGAACCCAGTCACGTCGCCGGAGTCGTCCAGGTCCACCAGGCCGTAGGGGCTGACCATGGGCGCCACCATGATGGTGGCCAGGTGGGCCGGGTTGGCCGCCTTCTTTTCCCGGTGGCGGCTCAGAAGGGCGGCAGGGTCCTCGAAGGTGATGACGTCGCCGTTGAGGACCACCACGATCCGCTCCGTCTCTGGGGCCAGCGGCAGGCCCTTGCGTATGGCGCCGCCCCGGCCCAGGGGGCTGTCCTCCACGCTGTAGTGGGCGCGGACGCCCAGCTTGCCGCCGTCCTCTACGTAGTCCCGGATCGCTTCCCACTTGTAGCCCACCAGGAAAACCACGTCGCGTACGCCCATGGCACGGAGCCACTCCACCTGGTGCGCAACGATGGGCTTGCCGCCCACCGGCACCATGGGCTTGGGGATGGTGTCGGTCAGCGGCCGGAGCCGCTCTCCCTTGCCGCCGGCGAGAATCAACGCGTACATCCACGTCCGCCTTTCCAGGCCACCATTTCAAAGAAACAGGGGATGCCGGCCCGGTGGTCTGCCAAGGCCGACCGGAGCCTAATATACCCATGCTCCAGGGCGTTGGTCAATCGCCCCCGGCGCCCGGCCAGTGTCTTTCGGTTGTCGCTCTGGCGTTTAGGGTGGTCAGGCACCCCGGCCCCCCCTGTGGGTCATTCTGAGCCTGGCGAAGAATCTAGGGCCCTGGCATTTAGGGCGGTTACTCGATCGCAGGACGGCTGGCGCATAACCGCTTGAGATTCCTCGTCGCAGGCTCCCACGGAATGACATGGTGGGTCGCTGCGCTCCAGCGGAATGATTTGGTGGGGCGTAGGGCGGCCCCTGCCCGGCTGCTAGCCCCTCCCTGTCATGCCCGGGCCTCCTCACCCGTCTATTTTCATGGTCATGACAAGGTTTAGAGGCCGACAATTAAATGACCCTGGGCGCCCGGTGGGAGCCCTCGGCGGCGTACCCGTGAGTTTGACGGCCCGAAGGGGTGCTGCTACAATCGCGGCCACACCGACCCTGCCTGAAAGCGAACACGCCAGGCCCCCCAAACGGTAAACGTCGCTCCCGTAAACGTCATTCAATAAAGAGGTAATTATGCCCATCGAGCAACTCTCGCCCGCACTGGACCGCATAGTCTCTCAGGACCAGAAAATCGAAGAACTGGGCAAGGGCTACAACATTGCCGAAGGCCCCCTGTGGCACACCGACGGAGGGTATCTTCTCTTCAGCAACATCCGCGACAACCTGAGGCTGAAGTGGGCGCCCGACGGCAGCATAACCACTGACGCCGAGAACACCAACGAGGCCAATGGCCTGACCTGGGACCAACAGGGCCGGATGGTCATCTGTGAGGGCGGCGCGCGGCGCATGACCCGCCTGGAGGCTGACGGGAGCGTCACGGTGGTAGCCGACCGCTACCAGGGAACCAGGCTGAATCACCCCAACGACGTGGTGGTAAAGTCCGACGGCAGCATCTACTTCAGCGACCCCGGCGTATTCGACCCGGAATTGGACCTGGACTTCAGCGGTGTTTACCGCGTGCCCCCGGACCTGAGCGCCGTTACCCTGCTGGTGGGAGACTTCGTGCTGCCCAACGGCTTGTGCTTCTCTCCCGACGAGAGCATTCTCTACATCGACGACTCGATGGGGGTATCGAAGAACGACGACGACATGTTCCGCAGCGTGGGGAACATCCGGGCCTTCGACGTGCAGGCCGACGGAAGCCTGGCCAACGACCGCGTGTTCTGCGAGCTGCGGTCCGATCGCTCCGGCATCCCTGACGGGATGAAGATCGACGTGGAGGGCAACGTCTACTGCTCCGGACCCGGAGGCGTGTGGGTCCTGGACCCGTCCGGCAACCACCTGGGGACCATCCTTACCGGTGCGGACCAGACGACCAACGTGGCCTGGGGCGGCGCCGACCTGCGGACCCTGTTCATCACCACCATCGACGGCCTCTATCGCATAGAGCTGAAGATTCCTGGCCTGCCGACGCCGGCCCGCTAATCGCCCTAACCGGTCTAGACTCCGTCCCTGGGGTCCGTCCTTAACGCAAAAGCCGCCGCCCGTCCCCCGGAGCGGCGGCTTCTTACTTCTAAGGGGCGGCCCATGGGAAACTAAGTCGCGCGGTCATGGGGTGGGGAGGGCGCGTGGCAACGACCATTTCCTGACTGTGTTCACCAGAATGGGAAACGCCGGGACTCACGTTCCTCGGGTCCCAGGCGTCCCGGGACAAGCTTCCCAAAGACGGCAGAAACGTGCCAACCTTCCGCATTGGCGGTCAACCCGCAACGGCAATCCGCCAGTTGGACTTCGTATTCGCGTCCCGAGGAATCTCCGGCTCGGTACAGGTGTGCGCTCTTAACGGGCCGGGGCGATTAAACCCAGCGGCCACCGCCGGCTGGAGATTGAGGTTACACAAGGGTGGTCAGGTCTGAAGTGGTGGAGCTGGAGGGGCTCGAACCCTCTACCTCTTCAATGCCATTGAAGCGCTCTCCCAGCTGAGCTACAGCCCCAAGAGGCGGGCCGGGGAGCCCGCTTGACCCAATATAGCAAATGGCCTCGCGGCTGGCAACCGTCTCCGCCGCCACGGGGCCCCGGAGAAAGTGAGGTGTCAGCAAGTGGAATCGCAAGGGTTTCCTGCAAACACCAACTAGGGAGGGCGGCGCTGCATTTCTCACCGGGGTAGAAAAGCGGTTACCGTCGCCGGTGTGACTCGGCCGCGATGAGTCCCTGGGCAAGGCGGCGCCCGACATGGACGCGGCCCTGGCCATCTACCGCCGGTGGAACTTCACCACCGTACGCCCCTGGCTGCCCTCGTAGGGCTCCACGACGTAGATGTCTTTCTGGGAATCGACCCAGATCCCATGGCAGGAGCGGTGAGTCATTGACCCCCACTGGGCCAACCGCTCCCCTTCACCGGTCAATATGCTCACCAGACCGGCGTTGTGCTCTGCCACGTAGGCAACGTCGCCATCGTCGATATACATGGCGGCCGGCCCGATCAGCTTCGAGGGCCAGGTGGAGATGTGCCGGCCGTCCTGACTAAAGACCTCGACCCGGTCGTTCTCCCGGTCCGCGATCAGCAGTTGGCCCTTGCGGTCGATCCAGGCGCCGTGGGGAAGGTTGAATTGTCCTGGCCCCTCGCCGGGCCCGCCCCAGGACGCGATGTACCTGCCGTTGGCCTCGAACTTATGGACTCTGGCGTTGGCATATCCGTCGGCGATGAAGATTTCTCCCGCGTCGTTCACCGCTATGCCAGCGGGTAGGTTGAAGGGGGCTCCCCCGTGGGTAACCTGCTTCCAGGCGTTGGAGCTGAAGTCGGCGTTGTCGGCGCCGGTGTCGGAGCGGAAGCCCTTCAAGCCGATGGTCATCAACAGGCTTCCGTCTGAGGTGAACTTCATAATCTGGCCGTCGTTGCGTTCCACCAGCCACACGTCGTCGTTCTTGTCCAGTATGATGGTGTGGGGGAAAAGGAACAGCCCGGCCCCCCAGGACGAGAGAAAATTTCCGTCTCGATCGAAGACCATCACCGGATGGTCCGGGTCCCTGTTGAAGCAATAGACGCGGTCCTGGGAGTCGCCGTAAACGGCGGCGGCGGGCATGTTCCAGCCCTCGGGGACTTTGGCCCAGTTGACGTCCATCTCGTAGGTGTATTGGCCGTTGCCCACCGTCTGCGTCGCGGTCATGGCGCACATCCCCCTTGTAGTATCGGCTTTTCGGCGGCCTGGGCAGCCCCCGACCCGCCCGCGAGGCGTCCGATCAGAACGGACTTATCCCCGGCGTGGCGACTCGAAAGCTGTACAGCGATTCGCCCGGGGTGGTGTAGACGGTGCGAAAGTCCGGCCCGCCAAAGGCCAAATTCCGGGGGACCTCCGGGCCGCGAATGACCCCTAGCTTGTTGCCGTCGGGGTCGAAAACCCAGATGCCCCCCGAACCGGTGCAATACACCCTACCCTGGATGTCCACCTTCATGCCGTCGGGGACCCCGCGTTCTGCTGACGACATGTCCGCAAACACTCGGTTATTGTTCAGATTGCCCTCCCGGTCCACGTCGAAGGCGCGTATCTTGCGGTGGGAGCAGTACTCTCCGCGCTGCTCCTCCTCCAGGCACTCCAAGCTAGTGCGGCTGATGGCCACGTACAACACCGACTCATCGGGAGAAAAGACCAGCCCATTGGGGTACTCGCAGCCGTCGGTGGCCACGTGGACCTGGCCGTCGGGCGCGATGCGGAACACCCCGGCGAAATCATACTCCCGCTGCTCCGCCGGCACCCGCAGGGACGGGTCGGTGAAGTAGATGCTGCCGTCGGACCGGCACACCACGTCGTTGGGCCGATGGAACCGGCGGCCCTGCCAGCGGTCGGCGATGGTGGCGACCGCTCCGTCGCCGCTCATGCGAGTGACACGCCGGTGGTCCGCCCCCTCGCACATGATAAGGTTGCCCTGGCGGTCCAGGGTGCAACCGTTGCCCTCGCCGGTGTTCTCCCGGACGACGGAAATGCCGCTCTGGGAGTCCCAGCGCAACAGGCGGCTTCCCTGCAGGTCCACCAGGGTGAGATAGCCGCCGGGGTGCCACAGCGGGCCCTCGGTGGGGCCCAGGCCGGAGGCTAGCAGGGTATGCTCCTCGGACTCCAGTATCCCGGACAGGTCTTCAGGCATGATGGGCCTCCCTGACGGTGTTGGGCGAGGGTGTCGTGCGGGGGCGCCAAGCGGGGGCTAGCCTCGGCTGGCGGGATTATACCAGCACGCCCCATGGGTGTATATCTGCGTAGCCACAAGTAACTGTTCAGAATCGGTGAGCCCACTGGCACGCAACCGTTCGTCCTGAGCGAAGCGAAGTGCAGCCGCAGGCGGAACGAAGCGCAGTCGAAGGGCCTGTCTGAGCTTATCGAAGGGGCCTGTCCTGAGCTTGTCGAAGGGCCGACCCCCTCAACTCTGAACAGTTATGCCACTCGGGCCGGGGCAGCCGTGCCTGCGGGCTGGTACCGGTCCGACGGCTACGACGGGGCGCCGACATACCCCAGACATGCTGGGGAGAGCTACAATCCGCTTGCCGCCGCCGAGCGCCTCCGGGCCGAGTCTTCGGCGGCGGCCACACGCGACCCCGCGGCCACGTCCACCCACCGCAACGCTATGGTCCCGGCCAAGATGATGACGATGATAGCGGTAACCGCGACCCTCGCGTCGAACGCGGCCGTAACGAACACGTAGAGCAACGGCCCGAACACCGCTGAGGCCCTGCTCATGAAACCGAAGAACGAGAAGAACTCGCCACTTCGCGTTTCCGGCGTAATCTGGGCGAACAGGCTTCTGGCCAGCGCCTGGCTGCCGCCCAGCACCAACCCCAGGCAGGCCCCCAGAATCAGCCATTGGTACCCGGCATCCAAGCCCAGCGGCTCCCATAGCACGCTCCGGACGGCATTGGGCCACCAGTCCATCGGGCCGTCTCCCAGGGTGGAGGGGTGCCGGGGCCCGACCGCCGTCTCCCCGTCCAGGCCGCCGCCTTCTATGGAAATGCCGTACTCGGAGTGCTCCGATAGGCGTACGCCGTCCAGCAGTCCCTGTGCCCGTTCCGGAGACAGAAGCTCTCCCGCTTGGATATCGTAGCCCTCCAGCCGCCATGCCGATTCGGAGCCGGCCTCTCCCAGGTCGGGCGCGGCCTCCGCGTAGTAGGCTGCCGCCTCCGATCGATAGGTCAGTTGGTAATCGAACTCGCCGTGTCCGGTGGGAACCAGCGGCACGACCGCCACGCCGCCGACTATTATGAGGACCCAGCCGGCAAGGGACACGGTGAGCGCGTCCTTGGTGCTGGTCCGGCGGGCGAGCCAGGCGAAGGCCATGGCGCCCCCCGCGGCTACGAACTGGATAACCAGTATGGTGGCCATGTTGAAGGCCAGGGGGATCCCTATGACGGCGGCGGCGAAGGCTCCGGCCACGGATATAACCGTTTGAACGCCGTCGTTGAACAGGAGATACGCGCCCAGATAGGTGAGGACGACCCTGAACTTGCCCACCTCCCTGAACGTCCTTCCCAGCTCGCTTAGGGCCAGGGTCACTGACTTCCACGGCCTCAGTCTATCCACCAGGTTGTGGATGGGGGGTTCGGGCACCACCTTCAGCGTCCAGATGGCCCAGCCAAACCACCACACGCCGATGGAGGCTATCGACGCACGGGTCACCAGGCCGGCGGCGTCCGTGTCCCGAAACACGAGGGTCAACACCAGGTGGACCAGCAGGAGCAGCCCCCCGCCCACGTATCCGTAACCGAACCCTCTGCTGCTGACGTCGTCAAGAAGGCTGTGGGGCGCGATGTGGGGAAGGAGGGAGTTGTAGAAGACCAGGCTCCCCGCGAAGCCGACGTTGGCCAGTAGGAAGGTCCCCAGGAGCCACGCCCACGGGTGAGCTGTGTACGCCGAGAAGAACGCCAGGACAACGAAGACGGACCCCGCGGCCGTGTAGACCGCCAGCAGGGTCTTTTTCAGGGCTGCGCGGTCGGCGATGATGCCCAGGACCGGACTGGACAGGGCGACGACCGCCGTGGAGATGCCTATGCCCAGCGCCCACAGGGAGCTGCCGGTGAAGGTAGTCCCCAGAAAGATGGCGCTCTCGCCAAGAGCTTCCTCGAAGAGGAGGACGAAATATACGGGTATGATCGCGGCCACGCCGCTGGTGGCGAAAGCGGAGTTGGCCCAGTCATACATGCACCAGGCCCGGATGATCTGACGCTGGCGCAGGGGTAGATCTTTGACCCTTGCAGGTGCCGTCGGGCGCTCCCTCCCCGGGCGATGGACCAAGCCGCCCCCGGATGTCGACCCCCGGATGTCGATCCTCGGATGTCGAAACGTATGCCTTATTCCGGCTGCGCCGTGCTGGTTGACGCGGGCCGGTTGGCAGGGGTTCCGGGCCTGTCCGCAGACTATGGTCCGAGGCTCAGGTTGGGCCTTTGTTTCCCCTTGCCCAGTGACACGCCCGCGCTAAGCCCGGCGGCGGGACCGCACTCATGCCGACCGCGCCGTCGGGCTATAGCCAGATCACCATGCCGGAGATAGGCGCGTAGAGTCCCGCCGTCCCTACGGCCGGACCGCTAGAAGACGGCGATGGGATTGACCGGAGACCCGGTCGTGTTATGCAGCCGCAGGGGGCCGATGGACACCATGAACTCCCAGCGGTTGCGCCGGCTGCACTCCTGGGCCACGTCCTCCAAGTTGGCGTTGTCCAGCATCCACAGGCCCATGGCGGTGATGCCCACCTGGTGTACGGGCAGAGCGGCCTTGGTGTACTGGGGAGGAAAAACGTCGTTGCCGGTATCCGAGCCGAGCATGGCGATGTCACGCTCGTAGAACAAGGGCAAGCAGTTGGCCTGGCACGCGGGGGCTCCAACGACGTTGGGGTCGGACGGACCCTCGACGTTGCGCCGGTGCAGGTTTCCGGTGCGCACCAGCAGCAGGTCTCCCTCCCCAACCTTGAACCCGCACCGCTCCTCGGCGGCCAGGATATCGTCGATGACGACGCCCTCGCCGCGCTCGACCCAGTCGATGCCGCGGACCATAGGCACGTCCACCAGCACGCCGCGGGTGATCATCCCGGTCTTAGCTTCCTCCACCGAGCCGAAGGTGGCGCCGGCGTTGGTAGACACCTTGTTGGCGGGAAAGCCGTTGTAGGTCTTGCCCTCCCAGAAGAAGTGGGCCAGGCTGTCCAGGTGGGTGATGGTGTGCCCGTGGAATATCATTCCGAAGTAGTCCAGGGAGGCCGCAAAGGGGAACGAGCTGATTTTCCCGGCGTCGTCCCAGCCGTCCCCGCTTTCCACCATGAAGTGCATGGGCGGGTTGGGCGAATCTGGGCTGGCTTGAAAGCTGATGGTCCGGGCCATGGAAATCCTGACGCCGTCTTCCACCAGCCCCAGCGCCTGCTTGGTCTTGGCCGGGGTGATCAGGTTGGGCGCTCCCAGTTGGTCGTCAGCGCCCCAGCGGCCCCAGTTGGAAAAGGACTTGAAGTATCCGAGAACCTCGTCTTCCGACGGAATGTTGGCTTGGGGCATCTCAGTCCTCCTTTTTGTCGGGTCCGGTTATCCGGCACCACTCCCCGCCCGCGGTCTTACTCATTCACCGGCGGCGACAGGCTCACGTCCAGGACGGACTCGCACCAGCGGGCCGCCGCCAACAGCCGTGCTTCCTGGAAGGGCGCGGCAATCAGCTGGATTCCCAGGGGCAACCCGGAAGCCGCCAGACCGGAGGGAATGGTGATGGCGGGGAGGCCGCAGGAAGTCCAGGGCCCCTGAAACATGGTGTTGCCGGTGTTGGTCAAGTCGGGCAGGGCGGCCGTGGGGGTGGAGGGGGTCAGCAGGATATCCGCCTTCTCCCCCAAGAGCTCCATGTCGGTGATGAAACCCCGGCGGCGCTGCTGGGCTTCTGAGTAGGTCACGGCGTCGACGCCCAGGCCCCTTCCCAGCATCGCCCGCAGCAGGGGCTGGTAGTCCTGGGACTGCCGCTCGTACATGGGCTTGTGGAAAGCGGCGGCCTCTACGGCCATCACGGTCCTCTGGTCTTCTACGGCGGTGTCGATGCTGTCAGCCAAGTCCACGTCTTGTATCTTGGCTCCGGCCCGGGCCAAGGCCGCCACGACCCCGTCCACGTGCTCCCTGGTCTCCTGGTCCGCTTTGTCCATGAAGAAGCGGCGGACCACGCCGACCACCGGCGGCGACGGGTCCTCGAGACCGGCCAGGTAGTCCGGGACCTCCCGGCGCGAGGCCACCGGGTCCTGGGGGTCGGGCCCCGCCATAACCTGCAACAGCAGGGCGGCGTCGGCCACGCTGCGGGTCATCCAGCCCACGGTGTCCAGCGACCAGGCAACGGGAATCAGCCCGTAGCGGCTCACCCGGCCAAAGGTGGGCTTGAAGCCGACCACGCCGTTATAGGAAGCGGGCCGGAGCACGGATCCCACGGTCTGGGAACCCATGGCCGCGGGACACATGCGGGCAGCCACGGCCACCGCGGAGCCGCTGCTGGACCCTCCGGGAGTGTGGGCCAGATTCCAGGGGTTCAGGGTTGGCGAGGGGTCCATGCAGGCGAACTCGGTGGTCACCGTCTTGCCCAGCATGACGGCCCCAGCCTCCTTCATGACCGCCACCGTGGTGGCGTCGTGGTCCGGGACGTGATCGGCATACACCTTGGAGCAGGCGGTCGTGGGGATTCCGGCGGTGTAGTAAATGTCTTTCAGTCCCACGGGGACTCCGCGCAGGGGCCCAGCCGCCGGAGACGTCAACCGCTCTTCCTGACGGCGGGCTTCGGCGAGGACCGCATCTCCGTCGAGATACACCCAGGCGTGGAGTCGGGGTTCGAGTTTGTCGATGCGGCGGAGCAGCGACTCGACCAACTCCACCGGTGAGAGCTGGCGCTCGCTGATCAGGCACGCGGCTTGGGTCACTCCAAGTTCGAACGGCTCCGGCATGGTGTCTACTCCCCGGGGACTGGGCCGGCGCCGATAGGCCCAACCCGCCGACAAGATTTCCTTGGGGTTGAAACGGAGCGGAAACGGCCTCTAGCTCGGGCGCGTTAGGTATCATGGGGGCAAGGGGGCTAACCCAGGCCCATTTTCACCCCGGCCATCTCCCCTGTCAACGGCGCCAGGTCTCCCGGGTGTGACTAAAAGTGGTTGGTGTCAGTGCCAAAAGGCCTCCCAGCGGTCATTGGCCCGCAAGGACCTCAAGGCCAGCATGGGGTTCACCGTCTGCTCCTTCCACCATGCTCCAGGCAACTTCAAGCGGGCTTGAATTACATGGCGATGGCCCCCTTCTACTGCGCCGCTCCCCATGGGCGGACCTTCCTGCCAGGCGGCGGCGTAATCCAACTGGCCCTGCCGGTTCTCCAGGCAACCGGCCAACCGGTTCAGGGGATGCTCGGCGCTTGCTCCCCCGCGGCTCCCGCATTCAGCCACCACCCCGGCTACGCCGCCCCCGTCGATGCGTCTTGATTGCTCCGACACCCAAGCCTGGGCGGATTCGGCGTCATCCAGAGCCAAGGCAGACGCCCCGTGATGCGAGTGTTCCAAAAGATGATAGTGGTCGAACAGGAAGCCCTGCCTGGGGAAGACCGCCGCCACCGGTTGCGCGATCCAGGGAGCGCCGTCTCCCACCCCATGCACCCAAGTGTTGTCCCCATACCCGCATCTCAGCGCCAGCGCAAACATCTGCTCTCCTGTCCTCTGAGGGGAGCCCATAGCTGCGGCGTAGCGCCGCTCTCCTCCTACCGGCGCCTCCACCAGGCTCAGCCGCGCTTCCCGCCACTGAGTCTTCCTGGTCCTCTTGGGCCGTCCCTCAGGACTTACCCCCCCTGCCGGGTCAGGCTCCAACGCCCCGGTGCGCACTATGCTGCCATCGGTCTCAACTACCAGCCACGGTTCCCCCCAGGCCGGAAGCTGCGCTGCTTCTCTTAGCCGGAGATGGCCTCCCGGTCCACCAATTCGGCGGTGCCGAGACAGTAGGCGGGCAGCCACCTCCCTTATGGGGTGGTGGGTGTTGGGATACGCTGTAGCAAGTCAAGGCCGGAGGACTTGCCCCTTTGGCCGTTCAGGGATTTGGGAATGGAGTTGCTATAGCCGATGCGGCCGTTATCCCATGCGACCTTAGACTGGTATCAAGCACCCTCGATACGGAAGTGGGTCCCCGTGGCCGATTCTTTGCAATCAGCATCGCAACGGGTGACCTTTTTCCTGCCATCGGAGAAAGGCAATTCAAGCCAGAAGTATGACTCGTCGGTCCTTAGTCATCCATCCGGGCCATTCGCTCTTTCTCAACTTCTCGGGACAGCTCGGGGATACCAAACAAAAGTGCGGGATGACTTCGCGATAGCGAGTCCCTTCGTGGCCAAAGATTTGCTTCAAACGGTCGGCCTTGCTTTTCATCTGTTCATTGTTCCAGTTAGTTGCACCTTTGGCCTCTACCAGGACTATGTGGTACTGCTCATCGCTCTTAAACGCGATAAGCAGGTCGGTGTCCTCCTGGTTCCCCCTGACCAGCCGTTTCTGGGTGTTGTCATGTTGCTGCGGGTTGTCAAAAGTGATGCCAATGTCGCCAGACTCGTGAGCGCATAGCGCGGCAGCCAGCCAGTCCAGGTGGTAGTCCATCGCCGCGAACGCACCGGAGGGTATGTCGAGGTCAGTGGCGCGCCCCAGTTCTCGCCTGAAGTCGTCGCTTAACTGAAAGTTGCCTAGGGCTTGCTTAACGAGGAAGAAACGTTCCTTACGGTTAAGTGACTCCAGCAGTTCAATCAGCTCAGGCATTTCCTAGACCTCCGTCCGGTAATCAGTCATATCTGGAGTAGAAGTGTATGGGCCGATGGAGTTTCCTTCCGGCCTGCCGCGTGGTGAAGCCCAGGTTCCGTCTGTGGTACATGATGGCTGCCCGACACGTCCGGTATTACGTACCTACGTTTGGGCTAAGTTTAAGTTCCCGGAGCCGGGGGTTTGTGCTACAGCCGCCGATATTGGCTAAAGGAGTGTAAGTCGGGGTTGATGGTGGCGGTGGCGGGCTCTGTTTTGATGGCGCCGCCTCCACCCGGACCACGTCGGTGCCTATTCCTCCGGGGGGTTAGGCTTCCAGATCAGATGGGGGAGGAGTTGGCTGGCCTTGGGAACTGTCATGGGAATAAGGGATTCAGCCCGTTCCGGCGCTCGCCTTTTTAACAGGCTGCTGAAAAACCCGGTGTGGGCCGACAGCGGAGAGAGAACGGGTTAAAATAGGACCACCCTGGACGCAACCCTGGACGGAGGTTGAGCCGATGCGCGGGAGACAAGATGCACAGGTGACTCTGCTGGCCTTCATCGACCTGGAAACGCGAGTGCCGTCGGAGCATCCCCTGCGCATCATCAAGAGGCTGGCGGACCAGGCCCTGAAGGCGCTATCCCCGGACCTGGACCGGATGTACGCCAACGTGGGCCGGCCGTCGATCCCGCCGGAGCGGCTGCTGAAGTCTTCATTACTGATTGCCCTGTACTCGGTGCGCAGTGAACGGGCATTCTGCGAACAGTTGGACTACAATCTCCTCTTCCGGTGGTTTCTGGGGATGAACCTCATCGAGCCCAGCTTCGATGCCACCACCTTCACCAAGAACCGGGAGCGGCTGCTGAAGCATGGAGTGGGCCAGGCTTTGTTCGACGAAGTGGTGCTGGAAGCGGACCGGCAGGGCCTGCTGTCGGACGAGCACTTCACGGTGGACGGGACCCTGATTGAGGCGGCAGCCAGCCTGAAGAGCTTCAAACCCAGGGACGGCGACCCGCCCCGGACAACCGACGCTGACCCCGGCAACCCCTCGGTGGACTTCCATGGGGAACGGCGCAGCAACGGCCCCCATCAGAGCACTACGGACCCGGAGGCCCGGTTGCTGCGTAAGGGTAAAGGCAAGGAAGCCAGGCTGGTCTTCATGGCCCACGCCTTGATGGAAAACCGGCATGGAATGCTGGTGGACTTTCAGACCACCCCGGCGACGGGTACGGCGGAGCGGGATATTGTGCCGGGGCTGTTGGACCAAGCCCGGGAGCGGGGCTTTCATCCCCGAACGCTGGGCGGAGACAAAGGCTACGACACTCGGGACTGCGTGGCAGACCTGCGCCGGCGTGGGGTGACGCCTCACGTCGCGCAGAACACCAGGGGCCGGTCCAGCGCCATTGACCGCCGGACCACCCGCCATCCGGGGTACGCGGTCAGCCAGCGGATTCGGAAACGGGTTGAGGAGGCCTTTGGGTGGATGAAGACGGTGGGCGGCCTCCAAGGCTTGGACCTAAACCAAAGCCAAGGTGAAATGCGCAGAAGCATAGGGTAAATTGGTGGTGAACTTGGTGGGCCAGTCTTGGATGTGGGGGGGTGGCGATGGGAGTGAGAGATATAGACCGGATTCTCCAGCAGTGGGAGATGGATGCCAGGGGATTGCACCGCCGGCTGATTCTGGCTCCGACACCCCGGGAGCGGGAGCGTTGGCATTCCCTGTGGCTTTTAGCCCAAGGCTGGACCGCCGCGGGGACGGCCGAGGCTTTGGGACGGGACCCTCACACCATCGGCCGGTGGGCCGCCGCCTTCGGAGAGGGCGGACCGGCGGCCCTGATGTTCGAGCAAACCGGGGGTTCCCCCCCGCCCTTGGCGAAGCGCAGCAGGCGCAGTTGAAGGCAGCGGTACAGGAGCCGCCGGCCATGACTGGCATCGAAGTGGCCAACTGGAACTGGAAGGCGGTGCGGCGATTTGTCTCCGAGTGGTTCGGCGTCATATTATCCCGCAGCAGTTGCCTGAACTACCTGCACCGCATGGGATTCGTCATCAAGCGTCCCAAGAAGCGCTTGGTCAAGGCTGATGAGGCGCGGCGGGAGGCCTTCGTGCCGGAGTACGCCGCCCTGCGGGAGGAGACCCGGCGAACCGGAGCCAAGATATTCTTTGCCGATGAGGCCCACTTCCGGGCGGACGCCGAACTGCGGGGCAAGTGGGTGCTGCGAGGCGAGCCGGCCCTGGTGGATTCGACCAGCCCACGCCGTGGCGAGAAGGCCAGCTACTATTCGCCGGTGTGCTTGGAGAGCGGCGAGGTGGAGTGGATGGAAATGGAGGGGAACAGCAACTCTGGGACATCGGCGGCCTTTCTGGGACAACTGAGGGAGAGGCACCCTGGGCCATTGAACGTGATCTGGGACAACGCGCCGGCGCACCGGGGCGAGGCGGTGAGGGAGTACCTGCGGACGCCGGGACTGGGGCTGCGGCTGGTGAACCTGCCGGGCTATAGCCCGGACTTCAACGGGGACGAGGCCATCTGGGGATGGGCGAGAGAGGAGGCGACGGGCAACCTGTGCCTGGGAAGCAGGGAGGCGGTGCAGATGAGGGTCGGCGGCTTCCTCGCCGGGCTGGCCGGACGGAAGGAAGAGGTGAGGCGGCGCTGCCGGACCGTCCTGCAATCAAGGGCCGAGGCACTCCGGCGAAATTCGCGGCCCGATTCCCAGCACCCAGCAAATGCACATCCCACCTTGGCTTTGGTTTGGGTTACGATTTGACACACGAAGTCAATGGCGTCTTCCGTTCTGGTCTTGATTGAAGCCAACTGTGGCAAAGAGAATCTCCCCGCGGGGCCATGAGTGCCCGTGTTCAGGTCCTTGAATAGGACCGAGAGATCGATGATGTTTACGTCGATGAAGTCCTCTAGGGCTCCATTGTTCAACCCCCTGCGATCCAAACAATAGTGGATTTGGGCACGGCGTGTGGGTGTGCCTTGCTCAGTAACCTGGCAGTCCGGAAACCGAGATATCACCTCAGAGTCGGGGGCTTCAGTGTTGAGAATATCCGCGAGGATTTCCCTAGCGCTAGAGCAAAAATGACGGGCAGCGTCGGGATTCTGAGGATTCAACGCAAAGATGGCGCTGGACCAGCGGTCCTGCATGTCCGTGGAATATCTGCTCAACGATTCCGATAGCTTCGTGCTTGTGAGTTCCCCGTCCTCGACCCGGACCTGGCTCTCGTACCGAAGGAGCGTGTTGAGCACCGTTACGCTGTTCTCGGAAACAGCGCGTACTAGGTGGCTGACCTGCCCCCGAAAACTGGCCCAGGATGAATGTTAGTATCCTGGGTAAAGGGGGGATAAATGGCGAAGAGGAAACACACACCGGAGGAGATCATCAACAAGCTCAGGGAGGCGGAGGTGGTGATAGCCGCGGGGAGCACCGTGGCCGAGACCAGCCGGCGCATCGGCATCTCGGAGCAGACTTTCTACCGGTGGCGGGCCAAGTACAGGGGGCTCCGCATTGACCAGGCCCGGCACCTGAAGCAGCTGGAGACGGAGAATGGCTGCCTGCCAGCACGGCATGTCCGTGGGCTTCACCGCCGCCGCCGGACTGGTACACGAACTGATGGAGGCCAGGGACGAAAGACGGCTCCTCAACCTGCAAAGACAGCTCTCCCGGCTGAATCTGCTGATCATCGACGAACTGGGCTTCGTGCCCCTGTCCTGCACCGGCGCACCTCCTGTTCCCAGCAGTCCGGGTCCCACTGGGCGTCCCCGTCTCCCGCCGTTTCCTGGCTCAAGGCTTCCCGCATTTCCCCTATGGCCTGTTCCATAATCCCCCGGAATGCTTGCTCCCGCTTCATGGCCCTCTCCTCCTCGGCGCCGATGCGCCGCCACCCTTCTATCTTGCCGGTTCCCACCCCTTCCCACCTCGTAAACTCCTTCCCATTTCCAACTACTTTTAGTCATACCCAACGAGACTTGCTATTTGACAAACGCCTAATTAGAGGTAGAATATTCCGTATTCCGTTCACTGGTTAGCCAGCCGCCCGGGGGAACGTACGGCTTCAGCCAAAAAAGAGGCCGATTATCATCAAGAGGGCGGAGAAGTTTGTAGCATGGCTTCAGCCAAGAAAGGAGGTCCATCGTGAATAGCGAAGAGAAAAGAACCCTGAATTCAAAGGAGAAAAAAGTCTTTTATTTAGATGCCCTAACCGAGCAGGCCAAGCGCAACTTCATAAGCAGGCGCGACTTCATGAAAGCATCTATGGCCCTGGGGTTGACGGCAACTTCGGCCTTGCTGCTCTTCCAGGCCTGCGGTGGGGATGACGCCACGGCGGTCCCGGCGGCTACCACGGCTCCGGTGGCTACCGCAGCTCCGGCAGGTACCGCGGCTCCGGCGGCTACCGCTGTATCACCGACGAGCGCTCCTGCCGCAGAGGTCGACACCGGCCCCCTCGATCATCTGATTAGAAGGCTGCCTGAGCTCGATTCGCTGCCCCTGAAGGTGTCGGAGATGTGGGTGCCCCTGGAAGGCAAGACCCTCCTCAACATCTCGAATTTATTGGCCCATCCCTTCAACGTAATGACCGCCGCAGGCTTCAGCCATGAGTCTGAGAGGGTGGGCATGGAGTACACGGGGGTGGACTCGGCCTTCGACCCGGCCAAGGAGGTTGAAAACCTGGAGCTGGGCATCTCCCGCGAGTTCGATGCAGTCGTCTATGCGGCCGTCGACGCGTCGGCTGGGACTATTGCAATCGACCGCATACGGAGGGCGGGCCAAATCTTTTTCAATTGGGATTCCGCTTCCTTCGCGCGGCCCAACATTCATTGGCTTATACCCCAATACCGAACGGGGTTGATCGCGGGCAAATGGATGGGCGAGCAGCTTTTTGAAGGCGCGAAGGTGTATTCCGGCTTGGGTGACGAGGTTAGCGCAACCGCGCCTGCCCGGACGAAAGGGTTCGTGGATGGGATACGCCCTTACGGCGTCGAGGTGCTGGCCACTGAGTATGGGACCCTCTGGTCCCAGGAGGGCGGCTACGATGTAGGCCGGTCGATGTTCACCAGGTTCCCCGTAGTTCACGGCATCTGGGCTGGGGACGACCAAAGCGCGCTAGGGTTCGCTAAGGCGGCGGTAGACGTGGGGCGGCGGGACGAGGTTCTTATCGTCGGAGCCGAGGGGCTCAAGGAGGGACAAGACGCGATTTGGGATGGTCGTCTGGACATGTCAGTCATGACCAGGCGCGGGCTTGGGCCGGAGGCTGCTATGGCCTTTCTCTTCATCGAGGGCATGCTCCGAGGAAACGTGCACGGCGACGCCATTGAAGGGTTTCACGTCATCAAGAGAGTCACGGTGACCAAGGAGAACATTGCAGACCAGTGGCCGTCTCCCGTTTAGCGCGACTTCGAGCGAGATAAAGAGGATATTGACATGAATAGAAAAGAGAAGAAACTCCTTAATTTAAAAATGCTCACCAATCGGGTGCGGCGCAATGTCATAGACCGGCGGAGCTTCTTAAAAGGGGCAGTAGCCCTGGGATTGACGGCGTCTACAGCCATGCTCCTCTACCAAGCCTATGATCACGGTCCCAATGGAGCGGCGACGGCGTTCGCACAAGAAAGTGGTTTAATTAAAAGACTCAACTATGATTTGGATTTGGATGGGGACTTATACGAGTCGGCGGCGCCCACGGAAGGCAAGAGCCTCGTCCTCGTTCCGCATTTCGCGGCCCATCCCTTCTGGGTGCTCGCCAGCCAGGTCTTCGAAAGGGAGGTCGAGGATCCGGTGGTGGGAATGAAATACACGTTGCTGGACTCGGCTGTGGACCCGGCCAAGGAGCAAGAACTGTTGGACCTGGGCATCTCCCGCAAATTCGACGTCATGACCGTAGGGGTCGTCGACCCGGCGGGAGTAGGGCGCCAGATCAGGCGCGCCCGGGAGGCGGGCCAAATATTCGTGTCTTGGCCTACCGATAGCATCGTATACCCCACGCTTAAGTACGGCTTTGAGTTCTACACCGACGGGTGGCTGGCGGGTCAGTACGCGGCCGATACTTTGCCCGCCGGCTCGAAGGTGTACGGCGCCGTGGGTGATTTCGTTGTCTCGGCCGGGCTCATGCGGAGGCAGGGCTGGCTGGACGCGGTCGCCGCGCGCGGCCTCGAGTCGCTGGCCTTCGAGGAGGGAACCGGCTGGTCCCAGGAGGGTGGCTACACCCTGGGCCGGACGGTCCTCCAGAGGTTCCCCGACATAATGGCCATATACGGTGGGGAAGACCAAGGAGCGCTCGGGTTCTCTAAGGCGGCGACAGACCTGGGGCGGCGGGACGAGATGCTCATCATCGGAAACGATGGCCTCAGGGAGGGGCAAGAGGCGGTTGCTGATGGCCGCCTAGATGCGTCGGTTGCGATTAAGTGGGGGCTCGAGCCAGAGGCCGTTAGCTGCACGGATCAGATCTTCTGCCTGTTACGAGGAGGCGTGCACGGCGACGCCATCGAAATGTCCCATATATTCGAAATGGTTACCGTAGACAAGAATAACATCGCCGAACAGTGGAAGTCTCCCGTCTAGCAAGGAGACAACGTAGGGAAACCCCATGGCCGGGAACCATTAAACGTCCACCCCCATCCTACCCTTCCCCCCATTGAGGGGGAAGGGATCTCCCTCCTTGTCTGTCCTGATCCGTCGGAGAGTTTGTGAAGAAATCCGGCTCTCGGGCCGGTTCGAGCCCGAAAATTTCACAACCTCGGGGGCGGACCAAGGAATAGGCGAGACTTACTTACCTGCCTAGCAGGCTGCGGAAGAATGGGAGTGCAGTCCCGACGGGCCGTGATTGCCGGGAGTCGAAGGGTGTCCCTCAGATACAAATTATCCCCCGTCCAGGCCAGGAAGGCGGTGAGGGGGGATGGCCGCCCGCCGGAGGCCGATTCAGCACCCTGCTAGAGATGAAACATCTGGGCAGGGAAACAACGTGTACAATGAACTCGGCTGAGGGGGCTCGGGAGTTGACCGATTGCGGGTCTGAGCGGGCGGGATCATGGTGCTAAAGTACACCGAGGCGATACGGCCGCTGGCGGGCAGGGTGAGGGTGCCGGCTTTCTTCCTGAGCCAGGAGGGGGCCTTGACGGTGGGCGTGGGGACCCTATTCGTGGTTTTCCTCCTAACGTCGGACTCGTTCCGCTCCTCCACCAATCTCCAGGACATGACCATTCCAATCACCACCCTGGGCTTCGCCTCCGTCGGTGTCGCTTTCGGGCTTTTCTGCGGCGTCATCGACCTATCCGTGGGCTCCGTCATGGGGGTCGGTGCCGTGATGACGGCAGGGCTTGTCGGCGATGTGGGCCTCCCGGCACCTCTGGTCATCATTATCGTTCTGATCCTCGGCATGCTCCTGGGCCTGCTGAACGGCCTCTTGGTCACCGGGTTGCGCATCCCCTCTTTCATCATCACCCTGGGCACCCTGGCTCTATACCGGGCGATGGCCGAACGTCTGCAGTACGACTTCTTCGGGGTACTCCAAAGCCAGCCGGTTCAAAACGATACGTTAAAATGGATCGGAAGCGCGGAAGTGATTGGCCGCGTCCCGGTTTCATTTTGGATTTTTATCGGTACAGCGTTGTTGGCACACATTATTCTTGCCCACACAAAGGTGGGTATCTGGTTCTTCGCCGTGGGAGGGAATGAGCGGGCGGCTCACGCCGCTGGCGTCTCACCCGACCGAATACGGATCCTGGCCTTCGTCATTTCGGGCTTAGTCGGGTCCATGGCAGGAATCGTGCTGATGGCACGCTTCCAGGCGTCCATACCATCCACGGGCTTTGGCTTCGAGTTCGAGGCAATCACCGCGGTGATCATCGGTGGCGCCAGCCTTTTCGGCGGGTCCGGCTCCATGGTTGGGACTATGATGGGCGTGTTGCTACTAAGGGTTCTCATTAACGGGCTTACTCACCTGGACGTTGTGTTCTACGACCAGATGCTGATCCGGGCGCTGGTCTTCATAGGCGTCCTCTGGATAGATGCTGCATTCCGGCAGCGAGGCCGGCTCGGAACATTCGGTTAAACTCTGTTTAAATGGGACCGGCTATCTATGGCTATGTTAGGCCACATTCGAGCCCGGGATGTGCAAAAATTTGCTCGTTTTAACTACGTCTGGGTGGCCCTCCCCGTTCTGGTACTCTTCTACTCTCTGGCCCTCGACCGGTTCGCTACCGGGGAAAACTGGATCGTTATCATCCGTGGGGTGTCCGTCACCGGCCTCTACGCCTTGGGCAACTCCTTGGTCTTTCTTGGCGGCGGAGTCGACGTTTCGGTGATCTCCATTGGGGCCGCGACGGCGATGCTGAACGGCAAACTCTTTCATACGAGTGGGATTTCCTCCCAGGGCGCCTTCACCCTCGCTGTACTTTTTTCCGCTGGACTGGGGCTGATAAACGGCCTGTTAGTGACCAAGGTTAGGATAGCCCCCTTCATTGCTACCCTTGCCTCGGGGTCGGTCTGGAACGGCATCACCGAGCGGGTAAGCGGCGGCAGCTCGATTTTCAACCTAGGGGAGCAAGCCGACCCGCCGGACCACTTCTTCGGCAGTCTGGGCAGGGGGTCTGTGGGGGCTATTCCCATCCAAGTTCTCATCTTTCTCGGCGTGGCCATTGCCACTTTCCTCCTTCTTTCCTTCACGGTCTTCGGCCGTCACCTGTACGCGGCGGGGGCTAATCCGAGGGCGGCACGGCTAACAGGGGTCAACGTCGACCGCATTCGCATTGCTACCTACGTGATTTGCGGCCTGTTTTCCGGCATGGCCGGCCTGATTCGGTCATCGGACACGGGCTTAGCATACCGGACAGGGGCGACGATATTCACCCAGGGCCCGGGACTGCTGGAAAGCATCGGCGCCGTTCTCATCGGAGGCACAGCCCTCTCTGGCGGAGTTGGGACTATCCAAGGAACCATCGGCGGATCCATGGTTCTTGGCATCCTCACCAATGGCCTTTTCCTGTACGCCGCACCGAATTGGGCGAAGTTGATGGCTAACGGAGGGGTGGTGATTGGGGCGGTGACCATAGGCTCGCTGATTGCCGGCACGACAGTCTTGCCGATGGGGACCATCCTTGGGCGCCTGGCGCTGATTGTTCAACGGATATTGGGTCTTTTTTCGGGGAGGCCGGCAAGACCGTAAGACCCACTCTAACACTTGCCCCCAGTTGTGCCTTTGGGCACCTAAGCGTATGCAGCCCAGAAGATAAGCATATCGTTAAGATTAGCCTTCGCCCTGCGAAGTTTCAGGACGCTGAACGTCGTGGCGCAACTTTTCCCCAGTTAGGACTTCATTGCTTGTGCTGGGAGCGCATGCCACTTGGGCTAATTCCTTAAGAATTGTTTTGGACAGCTTTGAGGTAAAATGGCCAAGTGCTTGGTCCCCTGAATTTCATGGAGATTCCCGCCAGCCACCACCACATACCGACCCTTATTGGGGGGTGGGGAAATCTGACAATTGTTTGAGAGACGAAGCACTAAGCGGAAGGAGGCGAAATATGGCGAATAAGAAAGGTACCGGACTCATAATGGTGTGGGCGGACATACCCGCCCACAAGGAAGACGATTTCAACCGCTGGTACAACGAGGAGCACCTGGCCGAATTGCTCTCCGTCCCCGGAATTCTGAACGCCGCCAGGTACGAGGCGGTAAAGAGCGGTCCCAAGCACCTGGCCTGCTACGAGCTGGAGAACGCCGCAGTGGTGGAAAGCGACGCCTTCAAGAACCGGCCGCGTACTGAATGGGAATGCCGGGTTAGCCCCAGCATCATCGGCGCAAACTACTTCAACAACGTTTACGAGATGATCCGCCCGGCTGCATTGACCCCAGACATCGCAGGAAGGGACATGGCGCCAGCCCTCCAGATCGGCCGAATGTCCATCCCGCCGGACCAGGAGGACGAGTGGAACCAATGGTACAGCAATATCTACACCGTCAACTACGAAAAGGTCCCTGGGTGCATCCGGGCCAGGCGCTGGAAGGCGTTTAGGGGCGACCCCAAATACGCAGTGGTGTACGAGTTAGAGAACGAGAACGTATCGGAAACCCCGGAGTGGTTAAGGCAGCGGGATATCGACCCCAGCAACGAACGTATGCGCCAGCTTATGACCCACGCCACCGGCTCCCCAGGCATCTGGAAGAAGACCTTCCAACTTTAAATTTATGACCTTAAATGGTAATCCGAGTCTGGGCATAAACCCGGCCCTCTGTCCGACGAGGTAGAAGACCGGGGTCGCGGGGCACTCGCTCTCCAGCCGTGTGGCAATGTGCATCCCTGACACAGCTCCCCATGCGTTCTTGATTACACTCCGCTGATGAGCTCCAAAATGGTGCCATCTGGGTCTTTAAAGCAAACCAAACGAACGCCGGTTTTGTTTTCGTCCGCCCCATCATTCTTGCGGAGGGGTGCAACGAACTCTATCTTTTTCGCCTTAAGCTGTTCGTAGGTCTTGTCAATGTCGTCGACAGTGAAAGCGATGCGGCAGATGCCGATGTTGTTGAGCGATGGATAAGGCTCACCCTGCGGAGGAGGATCTATAAACTGCACTAGGTCCAGTACCGGAGAAGTAGGGTCATCTCCCAGACGCATGAAAACACCGCGCAGCTTGCTCGCTTTCAGCCCGAGCGCATCGCCTACCCTGGGATCGTCCCTTGTAAAATCGTTAACCTTCTTGAAGCCCAGATCCTGGTAAAATGCGATCGATCGCTCCATATCCCGGACACAGATGTTCACATGAAATAGCTTCTCTAGCATGGGTGTCCCTCCATTTTATGCTCGTCTTATCAACGCGCTCCAGCGGGTAGCTCTCCAGGAATCAACGCTAAGACTATCAGTACCTCACCTGAGATTTCAAGCCGTCCGCACCTGGGAGGGCCCCGACGCTGACACCTGCCAGTCGATCCTTGAGGTGGACCCGGAAATTCGGACAGGTAGCTAATGTGGTGTATCCGTGAATCACCCCATTATTCAGGTGCTTCCCGAAGCGGTGTTGGACCGGCCCTCACGCAGCCGGGCCATCAGAACCTCACCGGTGACGGCCCCAGTAGTTCAATCCCGGGCCAGCAGCGGGTGATAGCCCCGCTGGCCGGTGTAACCGTGGCGGCGCGCTCCCTCCTTGCCCAGTCCGTAGGTCTCGCAGATGGTGGAGTCCAGGTCGATGGTCAATGGCCCGTCGCCAAGTCCACCACTGGCGGCCCAGGCCCTGGCCAGCAGTTCCCGGCTCACCCGGTCCAGTTGACGGACGTGACCCCACCGGAAGCTGCGCAGGAAAGTGCTCAGGGTGGACGGCGCCTTGACCACGCACCCCACACCCGTCCGGTGCTGCCGGAACGCAGCGCCTCGGCGGCGTCGATGCAGTCGCCCCCAGCCAGGGCGGAGGCCACCAGCGTCATCAGCTTGTCCCCGGGGTTGGCCCGGCCCGGCGCATCTCCCAGGTCAACGTGGCGGTCCACCAGTTCACCCAGACCCAGGCGGAGGGCCAGGCTGGCCGGCAGCAGCAACCCGGCATTGGCCACCAAGCGGTGGTCGTCGAAGGAGACACGGATGCGGTCGGGGTGGTTGCGTGGTAGCATCTATCGGGTGCTCCTTGTTTCTGGCTGGTTTTCCGTTCAAAAACCATTATTCCAGATTCACGGGAGCACCGTTCACCCATTCACCAGACCCCCAATACCCGCCCCTTCGGTGGATTCGGGCTTAAGGAAAGCAGGGAAGGGCGAAAAACCCGCCTCAACCACGCGGCGAGGTCCGGAAAACCGGCTGCCCCCAGTTGTTCAGAGTTTCCCTAGCAGCCCGTCTGAGGATTGACCAACTGACGGTGTCGGTCAGACGGGATTACCCTGCGGCAACAGTTCTTGCGTGGTGCGGATAGGCACATGCGGATTGTTGCTTGAAATCCCACTGCCCATGGCCCGGCACATCTCCCTGTTGTTCCCAGTGGCGCCTTTGCCCCTCACCTTGCCGGACATCCCGGCCCCGAAGCGGAACAGCTTCAGCAGGTTGTGGCCAGCGCAGATGAGCAGCCACTCCCGGTTCACCTTCTCCAGACCCCGCAGCAGGAACTGCCGGAAGCCCCGGCCCTGCTTGATCTGGCCGAACACCGGTTCAACCGTCTCCATCCGGAGGGCGTAGCGTTCACGTCCCCGTTTCGTCCGCAGCTTGCGGCGCATCCGGTCCCTGACAGACAGTCCCTTGGGTATGCGGCCACGGGGCGCCGGTGGCGGCACCCAGCCGTGGCGGGTCCTCTCCGGCGCGACGAACGGGTCCACTCCCAGGTCGTATAGCCCCTCCACCGCCTTGGCCGAGTAGTACCCGGCGTCGGCGGATACTTCTTTCGGCACCGCGCCGGTGTTATTCGCGGTCTCCTCAATCATGCTCACGGCCTGACCCTTGTCCGAGGGCTGGTTGGTGGCACGGGCCGCCACGATCACCTGGTGGGCGCTGTCCACCACCGCCTGACAGTTGTAGGACTGCTGGAAATCCCTCCCTCCCGGGCCGGGCATGATGCGGGAGTCCGGGTCGGTGAAGTTCCGCTGCGCCTTGTCGTCAGGCACCCCGAGATGATTGCGTCCTTCCCTCTCAGCCTGCCCCGCCTCTGCCAGGGCCTCAGCCTCCAGCGCCGCCTTGGCCTCCCTTATCTTCCGCAACCGGCTCTCCCGGAAAGCCAGTTCCTCCGGCAACTCATCCCCGCGCTTGTCTTTGCCGTACCGGCGGTCCTCGTCATCGTCCACCTCTCCGGCCCTCCGCAACAACTCTGCCACTTCCGCCGACAACTGCCCTTCCTTCTCCTTCATCCGCCCGTAGCTCATCGCCTTGTGCTTCGATGCGTTGGCCCTGCACCTTGGTCCCGTCCAGCGCCACGTGCCCCAGCTTCACCAGTCCTGCCTGCTGGCACAGCTCCAGCACCTGCAGGAACAACTCCCCCAACGCCTCCAGATGGTCCTTGCGGAAGTCGGAGATAGTGCGGAAGTCCGGCGTGTTGTTCGCCGCCAGCACCCGAAAGGCGATGTCCTCGTGGAGCCTCTGGGCCACGCAACGGGACGATGCCACGCCGGTGCAGTAGCCGTAGAGCAGCACCTTGACCATCATCCTGGGATGGTAGGGCGGGCCGCCCCGCCTTTCCTCCGCATAGCGGGCGGTGATAGCCGAGAGGTCCAACTGGTCCACGACGTCGGAGATGAAGTAGGCCAGGTGGTCCGGCGGCAGCCATTCCTGGAGGGCTGCAGGCAGCAGTAACTGCTGGTCTGAATCGTAGGGAAGGTAGGTCTTGCTCATTGACCGCTCCACTCGTCTGATGCTCCCCCCATCATACCTTCAACGGCTCGCCAACCCTGTTTCTCAGACAGACTGCTAGTATTACAACGTCAGTTCAGGGAGGGATGTGGGGTGATGCCCGCATGGCGGCGCGGCGCTTAGCATGGGAGCGTCTGGCCCGTTCGTTACTGTCCTGCGTATCCTCCAGCCACCGCAGCAACTCTTCAGGTCCGAACCGTTCCCGGGGCAGCATCTCCCGCACCACCCGGTAGACCTGCGGCCTCGTGATCCGGGGCATCTTTTTCCCCCCAAGCCTGTTGCAGGCTCAGCAGAAAAGCTCCGCCCAGCAGGCACAGGGCCACGTGGTGATGCCAGCCAGCCCAGGTGCGTGTCTCGTACTCGTCCAGCCCCACGTCGCTTTTCTCCGTCTCGAACTCCGTTTCTATACGCCAACGGGATCCTCCCACGTATGCCAGGGTCTCCAACGGGGTATCCTCCGGAGCATTGGACAGATAGTAGCGGGGTTCGCTGCCGTCCAGATTCCGGCGGTAAATGGCCCAGTGGATTTCGCCGGGCTTACGCCTGCTGGTTGGACGCACCCTCTGGGCACTGAACAGGTAGCTGCGTGGTCCCTGGCTTCCCTCGGCCACCGTGAGCTCATGCCAGGCCGCCTCCGGCAACTCGTCGCTGCGCTCCTGCATTGTCCGCCGCTGCCCGCTGCGGAGCCTCGGCTTGCGGGGACGCCCGAATCCCTGATACTCCACATTGGTCCAGGCAGGCTCCGGCGGCCACACCGTAAAGCCGGACGGAACGTCCAGCACGTACCACATCCCCAAGGCCGCCAGGCCGTCGCGGAATGACGGCGACATCCCGAAGGCGTCGTCCGCCGCGACCCATCCAGCCTTCAGGTGGCCCCGCTCCTGTGCCCGCCCCACCATCTCCAAGGCCAACTCCGTCTTGGACCGGTAGCCCCGCCTATCCTCCGGCACACCCGCCGCCTCACACCGGTCTTTGTCCGAGGTCCAACTCTCCGGCAGATACAGCCGTTTGTCCACCAGGGCCCGTCCCAACGGGCTAACATAGGCCAGGAACATCCCGGCCTGGCAGTTGGCCACCTTCCCCAGCCTCCCGCAGTACTGCCGGGCCACTCCCGCTGACTTCCGTCCCTGCTTGGGAAAGTCACTGCCGTCCAGCACCCACACACCTTCCGGATGCTCCAGCCGGGTTCCCAGGTACTCCTGCAGCCGTCCGATAATCGCCTCATCGTCCCAGGGAGAATCAGTGAGAAACCGCTGCATCCCTCGGGCTGACCCCGGAACTGTCTCCGACAGGTTCTCAGCGTTGCGCCGCTCCCCGGACTGTACCAGCAGGGCCTGGAGATAATGACCGCTGTGCTCCCGCGTCTCCCTGCGGCCAAACAGCGGAGCGAAGTAAGCGTGAAAATCCCCAAAGGCCCCGTACACCTGTTCGAAAGCTGCCGCATCCACATCCCCACCTCACCTGCCTGTTCCCTCTCCAGCTACACAGTCATCCTATCAAACTAACTGACGTTGTAATACTAGAGGGCGGCGTTCCTGTAGCGCCATAGGCCATACCCCAAAAGCAAACGGAACCCCAATCCAGGCAGGAGCATCCCGGCCGCCTGGAGTTCAGGCCCACCGGGCTCAGCTCGGAGCCGAGGAGCACGAAGTCTTATTATGATACTATGTATCAATTAACTTTCTGGGCCTAACTGCTTTGCCGGCGGCGATCAGCGATTCTGCTCCATTTCGCCCGGGTAACATTGGAAAATGGGTTGGCGGCTCTCCCCAGGGCGCGGCCGACCCCGCGCCCTGGGTCGGGGCTCGGCCCTGTGCTTGCCCCTCCAGCCGCCCGCTGGGGGCCCCGAAAACCTGCCGACAAGGCCTGATTCAGCCCCTAACGGGTCGCCGGGGCGGCCATCCGGCAGCGGAGCGGCCTGTCAAGTGCCGCGCGGTCAAGCGCCGACCGGCCGTGTCAATAGCAACTTGGAATTGACCCGGTTGTAGCAAATCGGAGTTGACCCACCCATCTGGTTCCTTGGGATCACCGGTTCAGGGCTGAGCCACCCCCACTCTCATGACGCCTTTTGTAGCAACTTAAAATTGACCCACCTGGTTCTGGTCTGCGACTTTGTCAGCCCGCGTAGTTGTCGCCGGCCTCCTCCGGCGAAGCGGCGAGATGCTGTTGCGACGGGAACAGCCCCGCCTGGCGTTTCTCCCTGAGCCTGAAGCTCTCCCCCCGGATGTTCAGCACGTGGCTGTGGTGCAGCAGCCGGTCCAGCACCGCCGAGGCGATGACGGTGTCGCCGAGCAGTTCGCCCCACTCGCCGAAGCCCTTGTTCGATGTCAGGATGATGCTGCCCCGCTCGTACCGGGCTGACACCAGGGTGAAGAAGGCGGTGGCTGACTCCCGGTCGTAGGGCCAGATGCCGAACTCGTCCACCACCAGCACCTTGGGCGACAGGTAGACCCGCATCCGCCGGTCCAGGTTGTGCTCGATTCGCGCCTTTCTCAGGTCCTCCATCAGGTCGTAGGCGCGGACGAAGTAGGCCCCATGGCCATTCTCGATGGCCCTCAAAGCCAGGGCCACCGCCAGATGGGTCTTGCCCACGCCGGGCGGTCCCAGGAGCAGGATGTTGCTGGCTTCGGCGACGAAGGCCAGGTTGGCCAGTTCCCTGATATGCCGCTCGTCTATGGAGGGCTGGAAGGCGAAGTCGAATTGGTCCAGAGTGCGCTGGAAGGGCAGGTGAGCCAGCTTGGTCCTGGTGGAGAGGTAGCGCTCCCTCCGAGCAGTCACTTCCACCCCCAGCAGGCCGGCCAGCATCTCCGGGTAGGTCAGCTGCTTGCTGGCGGCGGTGTCCAGGGAGTTGTCCAGGGCCTCGCCGGCTTGTTTCAGTCCCAGGGTCTCCAGGTGCTTGCGAGCCTGTTCCAGCGCGATCATCGGGCGCCCCCCAGGGCAGCCAGTTCGTACACGTCCAGGGAGCGGCGCTCCACCTCACCGGCGGGGACCTGCACCGCCACCGCCTCCCGGCGGGGCCGGCCATCCCCCCTGGGCAGTCCCTGCCACTGACCGGGGAGAATGAAGCGCTGCCCCGCCCGCTGGGCCCGGGGATGCACCGCGATGCGCTCATCGCCGGACCAGATCTCCACCGTGCCCAACCGATGGCCCACCTGCACCGTCCTTCCCACCCATTTCCAGTGGACTCCGTAGCGGGAGCCTTCCCAGCTGACGAAGCCGTCCCGGGCTACCTTCCGGTCCTCCCTGAGGTACGGCGCCAGGGTGACCCGGTCCGGCAGCTTACCGAAATGGGCCCGCTCCTCGTCCAGCATCTCCCACGGTATCCGGTAAGTCGTGCCATGCACTCTGGCGTTGGCCACCACGTCGCACCACTCCAGGGCCTGCCGGTTCAGGTCGGCATCGTCGGTGAAGCGCAGGCTGGGCCACATGTTGCGCCGGACGTACTTCACCCCGCTCTCCACCTTGCCCTTGGTCTGGGCCCGGTAGGGACGGCACAGACGAAGCTCGAACCCCACCCGCAGGGCGAAGTCCAGCATCCGCCGGTTCCACACCGGCCGTTTCTCCTCGTCCCGGCCCAGGGTGATCACCTTGGCGTTGTCGTACAGACAGCGGCGGGGCACGCCGCCCAGGTACTCGAAAGCATTCACGTGGCACTGGATGAAGGCGGCGGTGTCCGCCTTGCGGACCACCTCCACGTAGCAGGCCCGGGACCAGCCCAGCGTCATCACGAACACCCAGACGCGGTGTCCCTTCCCGTCCTCGCCGATGTACGCCAAGCTGCCCCAGTCGACCTGGGCCTGCTCACCGGGCGCCGTCTCAAAGCGCATCGTCGCCTCAGGCTGTTTGTGCTGCCGCCGCGGGCGGACATACTGCACCACCGTCGAGTAGCCGTCCTGGTACCCCAGGGCCCGGACCTCCCGGTCCAGCACCCGGCAATTCTCCAACCCTTCCGCCATCCGCCGGTCGATATGCTCGGCGTAGGGGTCCAGCTTCGACCCCCGAAGCGGCCGCGGCCTGGGACGCATGGCCTCCGGGGACTTCAGGTACCGGCGCACCGTGTTGCGGGACACGTCCAGCTCCTGGGCAATCCCCCGGATCGAACGGCCCGCCCCTTTCATCTCGTAGATCTCTTTCACTTCTCCCACCTTCAGCAATGTGTTTCACGCACCTCCGCAAAGTCTCTGCGGATGATGCCACCACTTCCGGGTGGGTCAGTTCCATCTTGCTACTTTCGCCCATTCTTAACTTGCTACTGACAGAGGCAAATTTCACCGGGGCCGAGAACGATTATTCGGTTTACGTTATGCGCCAGGCTTCCCGACGTTCCTGGCGCATCGGGCAGACCCGCCCGGTGAAGGTGGTGTTCATGTCCTACCGGAACACCCTCCAGGCCGACGCCCTGAAGCTGGTGGCGAAGAAGCTGCAGAGCTCCCTGGCGGTGGAAGTCGAGCCGGAGGCCGTCGAGGTCAACGGGAACGGCCACCACGCAGACGGCATCGGGCCGACGGTCGAGCTGGTCCTGGACACCGGCCAGCACGCCAACGGCAACGGACACGCGCCTGCCCCGGTCAATGGGAACGGCCACAGCGACGAGGCCACGGAGCCGCAGCAGACGCTGTTCTCCTGGGCGGAGTTCATGGCCGAGGAGCCGGTGAAGCCCAGGGGCCGCAAGCAGAAGCCTCAGCCCGAAACCGCCGCCCTGTTCGATTGGGCGCTCAGCCTGGAACAGGAGCGGGATAGGGAGCTGGTCGGCGCGGGCCGCTAGGCCGTCACGGAAAGGGGGGAGGGCATCGCTGATGCGGCAATGCCCTCCCCGGCTGCCCATGTATGCGGCCCTTTTTGCGTTTCAGCAGGTCTAGCCCGCGTCCGGGCTGTGCATAGAGCATTAACTTGAGGTGGGTGAGCCACGAGTGTAGTTAGTTCGGTAGCCGGGTCGCGCGTCTATGTGAGAGGGCTCTTGTGTCTTCGACTTCGCCAGTCGCCGGACTAGCTTGCATCAACGTCACTGATCTCCAATGACAAGACGTCTCGACTCCAAGTTAGCCGAACCAAGAATGATTCCAAGAAGTCACGAAGCGATTCATTCTGGGGCACCCAGGGGCCTTCTACAACCAAGTGACCGCGAATAGTTCGTGGGCTAATGTCAGCATCCATCCACATGTAGTGAAGTACCTGCCCCAGCCCAGTCCTAACCTGATGGACGACTGACTCTGACGAAGCAGACTTCACCTCAAAGTAGACATCGACATCGCCGATCTCCACGATACAGTCAACAAGCCCGTCGTACCTTGGAACGAAGCCAATTTGCTCAAGTCGCGCTCTCAATAGTTCCAAGATCTCTTGATGTCGAGAAGTATTGGGCGTCTGCCCGGCCGTAGCCACGTCTTCGTTGATGCCTCGCTGAACTGCCTCCCGTGTCAATTCATGGCGACGGCGCGGGACGGAGCGTTGGGCTTGGAAAGTTAGACCCAGAGCTTGTCTCGCAGCGTTCTGGTAGACGGGAGCAGGTCCCGGTAACTGTGAGGTCACGTAGTTGCGGCGCAGAAATGATTCGGCGATTTCCACATCGGGCGTTGGGTCCCGGGATCTGCGGGCACGATTGATAGCAAGTCCAACTCGCCTCACGATGGTGTTCCACTGCACTGAAGTTGGCGGACGGGAGAAATCGTGGGCACCGCACACGGCTGCCAAGACCTGAGTCGAGTCGGGATTCAGGATAGTCGCCTCCCTGTGAGTACGACCTGTACTCTCTTCTTGGAGCTGAACTGTAACCGCATCACGGGCCTTGGTGAAGAATACAGCGGTGCGCGGGCCTCCTACAGTTAGATCTATTCGGGACCTGAAGGCATCGTGTGTGACGCTCTGCACCGATAGACGAGCGAGCAACCTACTCTGCTGACCGGTGGAAACGACATACAGGTCATCTCCTACACGTATGCACTGTCCGTTCCCAGAGTCTCGAATCGACAGACTCTCATCCGGTCTTACATTCTGCTCTGCACTCCAGTGGACCCGAAATGGCATGTCGCAGGCCTGCCTATAGCTAGTCACACCCGGTATTGACACCAAGAGCACGCCTGAGCATACCGATCATTTGAGAACGGCCTGGTCTTCCAATCTCATCCAGCACGTCTTCAGACAACTGCATCTTGGCTACCGTGTTCTCGAACAAATCTTCCTCTACAGTGTCTCTGGCCATCAAGAACCAATATCGACAGTCCTTTGTCTGACCTGTGCGATTGATCCTTGCCATACTCTGTACGAAGTTCCTGGACACATCGTCCATCGACTCGTAGATCGCATTGCGTGCTGCCGTCAGTTCAATGGAGCTTGACCCCACCTGCATAGTTGCCACAAGCAACCTACACTCCGCTCTGTCAAGGTCTCTTGGCGTGCCTTCCCCTCCACCAATCATGAGTGAAGCACCGTATTGGTCTTGGTACCGCTGGTGTAACGCCTGGGCTGTCGCACGAAACCTAGTCCAAATCACTGCCTTCTCATCGGAGTCACTCAAAATGGTTTCAAGTAGCGAGTCGAGACGAGGCCATTTCGGGGGAGTGTCGAAAACTGGACTTGGCAGAGTGTCGTGGCCAGGATCCGAGCACAGCCGAAGAAGTCTCATTCTTCTAGACATGACATGGGCGATCTGTCTGGCATAGGTCGCATCGTCCATATCTTCCAGCTCTGACAGAAGGTCTGTGGCGAGACGGTCGTATTCGTACCGCTGTGGGGGAGACAGTTCAACTTGTAGAGGAGTGGTTACTTCGGGCATCCTCCTCGGGTTGTCGCGCTGAAGGTAGAAGACACCCCGCTCCAACTCGTGGACGACGATTAGCGCGTCTTGGCTCCGGTCTCCGGTGAGGGATAGACCAACTGGATACCCTGCCAATATGGACAACTGGTTCTCGTAGTCTGACGGCGCGTTCGGAGCAGGGGTCCCAGAAGCTATCCAACACCGGCCACACTCCTGCCGGATCGTCATAGCAGCACGCGACCTTCGGGCATTGGGATTCTTTATCAGATCACTCTCGTCGAAGATGACTATGGGCCTCTCCACCCCTTGGTTTCGCGCGGCCCACGCTCTTATTGCGTACTGGTCACGATCCAGTACACCGTAGTGGACTATCGCCCAACGCGGGTCTGAGAGGTAAGTCGAAAGTCGTTGCTGTTTGGGTCCTGTCACTGAGGCTACTTGTCCCTCAGTCTTGTCTTGTGGCAGCCACCTCTTCAACTCTGATATCCAAGGGGTCTGTATGGCCAACGGTCGCTCAGCCACGACTAGAACTCCTCTGACGATGCCTCTCGACAATAGCTCATGGGCGGCAGCGATCAACGCTCCTGTCTTCCCAGAGCCTGGCTTCCACAACAAAGCAAAACGTCGGACTCCAGGCGCAGACATCAACTGAGCTGCTTCGAGTTGCTCTGCATATGGAGTGAGACCAAGATCTGCCGTTTGCTCTAGGTGATGATCCAAGATTGACGCCTGACCGACAGCAACACGTCTGAGTTGATTGTCCTGACGGACGTGTAGCAAACGCTCCTCCGAACGTTGGTCCCAAGTGGCATTGAACTGAGCCAGAGCTGTCGATACCTCTTCTATACGCTGAGACGGAACCTGCCAACGGCCGCTCGATTGGACTGTTGTGAATGGGACACGTGCCCTTCTGAATGACGACTGAACCATTCGAGGCGACAGATCATCCTCAGGTTCCAATTGGACCTCTAAAGTCTCACGCTTTATGTTCAGGCTTACCTTCATTCGCTCGAATCAGCGTCAGGAGAGACGTCAGCTGAGGAGACAGCAGATTGAGCAACTATTCGCTGCAGGGCGTTCTCCAGTCGATCTCTTAGATCGGCCGAGATTTCAGAGAGCTGTCTAGAGGTTATCCCTTCTAGGAAAACAATCATATCCTCGAGGCGTCTGGTGAGCGTGAGGTCTCTGTTGGCTCGTTCTCGACCAGCTTCGTCACGAACCCTTCGGAAGTTCGTTCTCTTCTGTGAGGATGACATTCCCTCACCTTCCAAGAACACCTCCGTCGCTCTCGGACTCTGGTAGATGTCGTCAAGTTCCCGGACTGATGCAAAACTTGGGAACAATCCGTGGTGTATTCCCCTGAAGAGAAGTTCCCTGAACTCAGGATCATTGAAAATGTTCGCTCTGCGGTAAGTGTCACTCGCCTGACGAAAAAGCTGGAATCGGTCGTCTATTTGGGCCTCCAGATCATCCTCATCTATCTGATCACCGTACTCGGCCCTAAATTCCTCTATGAGTTTCCATGTTTCAATCCTGCCTCTGATTTCGGTGACCGTAAAGCGAGGAAACTCATCCCTCAGACGCTTTCTGATCGACAGGTCGTCCTCATTTGGAAATAAGTCAGACAACTCCTGATAGCGCTTGTGTAGTGCGCCATTGGTCACCACCTCTCGCCATCGCACCTTCAGTGACTCGGCGTAGTTCTCTTGAATCAGAATCGACTGCTCTTCTTCAGGAGTCGATTCCCTCCCAAGAACTAATATCGGTATTCGACTTAGGAGTTGGAGGTGTTCACTACTGGCCCCTCCCCGTTCTGAGAGGGCCCACATGACAGCGAACTTCCTTCTGTTGCCGTCTAGTAACTTGCCATCCCAGGTGACTATGATAGGTTCTCTAACTCCGTTACGTTTGACATCTTCCCCAAGGTCTACGATTGCAAAGGTCTGATTGGCCTTGTTGCGGTCGTCATCCTCTAGCATCAGTTCTAGCATTTCCTCATCGTCGGGCACTGCGTCGGCGGACATGTGATTGCGGTGGCGCCACCGCTTAATGACCAACTCGATTCGGGGATTGTCTGTCCACCCCTCAATGCGACGTGGGTCTGCGTCCGTCCTGTGAAGAACAATCGGGACACTGTTGAATCTTATAGTGACTGTCCGCCAATCGGCGTTCTCTGGGATGAAGTCAGGTCTGTGACTGGTCATTTGGGTCTCCTTACCAAACCTACGTGATTTATGGCGCTCGGCACTGCGTGTTGAGTATAGAGGAGCCGGCCCCCCGGATGTTCCTGTAGCCATGACATCGTATCCCGGGTGTTCAAATGATACTCTCTCATCAGGGCCCTCGGTCAAGGTCCTCGCAGTCAGGAAGCTCCGGCTGTTCGGTCACTGGAGGCCATGGCCGCGCTAGGACGGCTTGCCTCCCAACTAGGCCTAGTCCTTCGCCCACTGGGAGTGCGGCATAGTCTCTATCCTGGCAGGATCTCTACCCTGATTCACTACCGGACCTCTGCTATGGAGCAGCCAACAGACCTGATGCCCAATAGGATGCACGCATAATGCATACGTATTGCATGAATGAGACGACCCCTGTAGAATGGCACCTGCAACCATCACCACCATCGCGGGGAGGTGAACGAGGAGCTTCCATGAACGGGAACCTCAGGCGTCTTCGGGAAGCACAGGCCTTATCTAGACGTGAGTTAGCCAAGCGCTCAGACGTAGACGAAAGCACGATTTATCGCGCCGAGCACGGATTGACCGTCCTGCGTCCTAGTACGATCCAGAAGTTGGTGAGAGTGCTTGAAGTCTCGCCAACTGAGATCACTAGCTCCGACAGCAGAATAGTTGATGAAGATAGGGGCCAGAAGCAATGACCAAGCCAACCGTCATCTCGCTGTTCTCGGGTGGTATGGGCCTTGACCTAGGGTTCGAGGAACAAGGGTTCGAAATCAAGATAGCCCTAGACAATGATGCTGCCGTCGAGTCTACGATCCGCGCGAACGGTCGTTCCTTTCCAGTGGTCACCAGAGACGTGTCTGGCGTGACTACCACTGACCTCCTCAAGTCAGCGGGCCTTTCGGTCGGCGGTGCCACAGTAGTAACAGGAGCTCCGCCATGTGAGCCCTTTACCACGGCAGGAGCCCGGAATGGCTTCCGTGACCACCGCGCCAGTGCAATCCATTCGTTCATTCGTATCGTAAGAGAGTCTCGCCCTGAATATTTTGCTTTTGAGGAAGTCCCCGGATTCCTGAGGGCCGCGAAGAGCCACATATCCTTCTACAGGCGGTCTAGGATGCGAGACGACGAGCTCAATCCTGACGTCAGGTTGGGATCGGCATTCGACGAAGTGATGGAAGAGTTTCAGTCTTTAGGATACTGCCTCAGCTTCGACCCTGAGAACCCGAAGGCATCACTTCTTAACTCTGCGGACTATGGCGTCCCGCAGAAGCGCATCCGGTTCGTATTGATTGGGGCACGTCAAGATTCAGCCATCACGCTTCCCAAGCCGACTCATGCTGCTCCAGACTCGAAGGAAGTCCAAGAGGGCGTCAAGAAACCGTGGCCCACGCTCAGGGATGCGTTGAAGGGGCTGAACTCCGACGGCGATGAGTACGTCAGCTTTCCTGAGAAGTGGGGGCAATACATCCATATGGTTCCGGAAGGAGGCTGCTGGCGCAATCTCCCGGAACACCTCCACCCAGTTGTACTCGGAGGGGCACATGATGATGGTAAGAACCCAATGACCGCAGGGATGAAGGGGGGTAGGACAGGCTACTTGCGCCGACTGTCATGGGACAAGCCAGCCCCCACGTTGGTCGACCGCCCGACTCACAAAGCCAACTGTCTGTGTCATCCTGGCGAGTCTCGACCCCTATCGGTCAAGGAGTACGCGAGAATCCAAGGGTTCGGAGATGGCTGGAAATTCTCAGGAACACTTTCCCAACGGTACCGCCTGATCGGCCAAGCAACGCCGATCCGTCTGGCGGCCGCGATTGCGGCCAGGATACTTGAACACCGGATGGGCAACCGAAACGGTAATGAACCCACTCGAACAACCGATGAGGGCAGAGCTGTGTCTTCCCAGCTGGAGGTACCAAGGGAATTCGTCCTTCGCTGAACGTGTGCTCAAATGGGCAGGCAGGAACTTCAGCGACTTCCCTTGGCGCCTAGGTCGGTCGCCTTATGAGATCCTGGTAGCCGAATTACTTCTGAAACGGACGACGGCAACAGCCGCAGCCCGGGTCTACGAGGATTTCCTCCTCAGATTTCCTTCCCTGCAAGACATCGTTTCGGCCCCAGACGATGAATTGGTCGGAACTCTCTCTAGTGTCGGGCTCCAGCAACAGCGATCTCGTGCCATGAGACGCCTCGCCTCTTGGCTACTGTCCAGGCACGGAGGCAGCATTCCCAGCGACCTAGGGGGCCTATTGGAGGTTCCAGGGTTGGGCAGTTATAGCGCCGCTGCAATCCTGACCTTCGGATATGGTGTACCGGTAGCTGTCCTAGATGCGAATGTTGAACGTATCCTGGTTCGAGTATATGGCAATGCTCTCCCACCGCATCCTTCCAGAACCCTCTTGGCTGAAGTCGCACAGCACCTGCTGCCAAGAGACAGGCACCAAGAGTACAACTATGGTCTCTTGGATCTGGGACGACTAGTATGTAGGTACGTCGATCCTAGATGTGGAGAATGCCCTCTGACCTCAGTCTGCGACTTCTTTACCCGATACAGTGGGGAGGGGACCATAACAGAGCTTCCGAGTAAGCTAAGGGCGATTAGACGTGACCGCGGGCTGAGCCTGAAGCGACTTGCTGAGGTCGCCAGGGTATCAAAGCTCACGGTGATCCGTATTGAGTCCGGAAGGACATCTCCCCGGCGTGAGACGCTAGAAAAACTCGGGCGGGCCCTCCGAGTGCGTCCCGAGGAATTGTCCGATTAACCTCCATGGCTTGGCTTCCCACGACAAGGATGGAGAAGTTTCCGGCCCTGATGAGCAAGGAGGGGCTGACCCTAGGGTGGTGTGACCAGCCCCTTATATTAGAACCTCCCACCGAAAAGTTCGCAGTACGGTACCCTCTGGCCCACCCAACTGGACGAAATCAAGAACCTTCAATATGTCCTTCACACTGTTGCTATAAACGAGTTTCTTTCCTTCGTTGGTCCGGGACTCGTTGGGAAACCACTGGGCAGTCTTGCGCCGAAGGTTTTCCATCGCCAATTGCGTTGGTGTGCGGCGATCGTCCGCCCAAGTGACACACTGGAACTCCGCCCCTGCACGACCGGCGCCGAGGCGGCCGGGGACTGTGCGAGAGCACCCGCTGGCCCATAGAGAGGCAGGCAGGCAACGAACGGGCCCGACCCTCTCCGGCGAAGCGCCCCGATCCGCTTCGCCAATCCCCCGACGTCCCACCTTGAACCACCGTTGCAACCCTAAGACATACCAGCGGCCGACCGAAGCATTGCCGACGAATTGCCGGAATGGCGCAAAGCAGCGAACACAAACTTGCCGGTGGAGAGAGAGACAGGTGCCCCGCAAGTTGTCCCACATATATATCATACGTGTTAATGGAAATTTTACTTGGCCCTCCTACGGGATGACGCCCAGTCCCATGCCGGCGGCCTGGCGCCAGAGTAGGAGAGGTGAGCCGCTAATGAGACATAGCCCCTCTGCTGGAGCCGCCGGGCCTCGGGGCCGGTGGACGTGGGACAGTTTGACCTTACCCCCTGGCCCGGTCCGGGTCCGCCTCACTTGGTGGGGACGGCGACCCTGTCCTCCTGCCGGCACACCGAGGCCAAACTCCCAACTGTAGACAGTCAGCAATAATGGGACACCAGAGGGGGTAGAAAGAACCGAGAGATGTGAGGCGGGGTCAGCTCCCTGGATGAGGTAGAGTTACTTCAACGAGAGGAGCAGGATGTCCAAGACAGAAACAGCCAAGGCAGCGGCCGCCGAGGACGGACAGAGACGACAAGGTCCTTCGTCCGCACGGCTAGGGCGGCATTTGCGCTGGACATAGACACAGGTCATTTCTATCAAGATAGGGTCGGGAGATGGAAAGAATGAGACATTGGACGACAGACCCACCCGGCGGCTTCCAACCGTTCGAGCGGATGCGTGTTCCTGGCGATCTGCTTCAGCATACATACCAGATCCATGTAATTAACGCGATTCGTCGCAACCGCGGAATCGATAAGGAGGATCTGTATGGCCGCGCCCTAACAGACATTATCCATGGAGACAACTCGGCCGTATTCGCTGATCTTTCCGGATTGATTGAACGGGCTGTGTCAGGCGAACTAAAGGAGAAGAAGTGTGATGCGGCTAAACGGATGTTCTCTGGCCTACCCCGTCTTCGCTACGATGACGACGGCTGCGCAAACATAAACGGGTTTAACCACAGATTCCTAAACGACAGAGGCGTTTTTGCTCTTGTGACTATGCTCGTAATATGCGATGCGGCGAGACTCGATCTTGCTGCCGTCGACACCTTCAGGGGAGGAGAAGCTCTTGCCGCTGCCTACGGATCACGGCAGACGGGGCGCAAGAAGAGGTTCGGCCCGGAGATCCAAGCTAAACTCAAGCAACTTGCAGTAGTAGACCAGCCGGCCACAATGGAGGCGGCGGATCGCTACGTTGAGTATCGTTTTCTGGACCGTGGCAGTTTGCCACGCTACAAGAGGCGTCAAGAGCTTGAAGGTAACCCACGCAGCGACGGTTATCTCAGACTGTGGTTTCGGAAGTTCGATCGGGCGTTTGGCTATCCGCCTCCTCTCCGCGGCCGTCCGCCCAACTAGCGCGGCCAACGTTAGCAGGCTGCGGAACAATAACCTGAGCGTCAGTTTGACGTAGTCGATTGAGTGGCCGCTTGACTGTTTGGCTGAGACGGAGGTCGATTTGAGGTCCCGGGGCGGTCCAGGGGGTGATCGGTAAGGGCTCGCAGGCCCCTTCAGGCGATTTTGGCCGCACCGCGCCCCAGGCGGATTACACCGGCTGAACGGGCCGAGCCTGCCGGCACGACAACAGGCCAGCCATCCGCAGCAGGTTATAGACGGCAGCCACGAAGTACCCGGCCGGCCCGGCCCGGTCTGCTCCACACCCCGATGCCGGGGTCCGGCAAAACCCGTACACTGTCTTCATTCTCCGGAATATCCCCTCCGCCTGCTTGCGAATCTTCCGGCTCACCCCGTAGCTGGAGTGGGGTGTAATCCGTCCATCTACCGATGAGCGAGTTCGCCGCGCCAGGTCCGGCGTCACTCCCCGGTCGCGCATAGCCTTTACACACTGCCGGGTATCGTTGCCCTTGTCACCGCCCAGCGTCCAGGGATGGAAGCCCATCTGCCGCGCGTCCTCCAGCAGCGCTGCCACAGCCTCACTCTCCGCCGTGCCCGTCTTCTGGCTCACTATGGAATCCATCAGCAGCCCGTTGCGGCACTCCATGAGCGCACGGCCCATGAACGCCAGCCGGGCCTCCCCCCCTGCGCAGCAACCGCACCTCGGGGTCAGTTCCGCCGTCCTGGGTCTCCTTGCTCAAACCCTCTCCATGAAAGTCTGCCGGGAAAGTCCACCGCCGGGTTGCCGGGGTCATCTCCAGGCGGCTGCCGTCCCTCATCTCGCGACTCAAAGCTCTTGATGCTCGCCTGAACCTATACCAGCGTCCCGTCCCCACCGAAGTGCTCGTCCGCCTCCGCAAACACTCGGCCCAGAACTTGCCCGAGGTCCCGCCGAGGCGGTCGTCGCAAGCAAGATCGATCATAGGGAAGAGCGACACACACTCTCTCTTCTTTCCACCATTCCACCACATCTAATTACTACGTGTTAGTGGGATATTCAACTCTGAGGTGTATCGGACTGTTGGAGACCTGTCTCGAACGTTCTTGGCGCACCGGGTGCAGGGAGATGAGCGGAGACGCCTTCAGCCGTCGCTCCGGCGGATGGTCTTTTCGGGCCTCGCCCCTCCGGGTCCACCAATGCCGGCGCCGGCGGACCCCGTCTCCCTCTCGTAGAGCGACCACCCCCATGCGGTGTCGTCGTATTCGATCTCAGGGGACCGTTCCCCCCCCAGCCGGTTGGAGGCGTCCAAAAACTGTGCCGCATTTCCGCCTCAGCTCATGGCACCATGAGTGCAGTCCCAGAAGGACGGTAGCCAGCACATTAGATCGTCACCGGAGGTGTATGCCTGCCCGTCGCCGAATAATCCGTAGATTGTCCGCGGACATGGGACGCCGGAGGGAACGGGAAAATCCGAGAGGTTCGAGGCGGCGTTGGCTGCGGGGGGATGATCCTTTTTTCTCACCCCAGCGCAGTCCGGGGACCGCATGAGCTGCTCGCTGTTGGGACCTGCATAAATTTTCGTGACTTGGAGGTGCAGGATGGCACTGACCTACCATGAGGCCCACATGGTCCTGCTCATGGGCCTGGCCCTGCAGAGCGGCCGCCTGAACCGGGAGGCCCCCACCTTCACCGCCCGGGGAATGGCCAGGGCCATCGACGGCTTGCAGGGCATTAGGGAACGTCCGAATGAATACGACGTGGCGAGCCTCCTCGATCAGATGGGGGTATTTGCAGACGGTCGTCACAAACGCTCGACCCGGAAGTTGTCCGAGGTGCTGCCCAGCTGGTCGTCGCGAGCAATATCGATCATAGAGGAGGGTGACAAACACCCTCTTGTTCCGACCATTCCGCCGCATCCAAATGCTACACGTTGGTGGAATACTCCTCCCTGAGGCGCCTCGGACTGTTGGACACCCGCACCGAACACTCTTTGATTGCGCTCCGGCACTCCTCTGGTGAAGTTTCAGAGCACCGGAGGCTGGCCATGCCCGGTCCACCTCTTCCGCCCCGGGCTCCGGTGGATTGTCAGGGAAAGGGGGACACAGGGAGGTGGGGCTGCCCTCAGGGTGTGGCCACGGTCCAGGCAAGAGGAAACGCCAAGATAATTTCAAGGAGGCATTTCGTGAACAACCGGCTCGCCCGGGCTGGGCCCGGCATAGAAAAGGGGGGATCACGGCGGATCGGACGGCCGGCCGCGACCCCCGGCGACCACCCCGAGTTGCACTCTGAGACGGCCTTCTCAAATGGTAATGCAGGCTGTGCCCCAGCGCAAACTGCCGTTGAGACTTCCCGACGTTTCTGCGGCCCTCCGCAGAGCGACTCCCGTGAGCGGCCGGAGCGGTCTGTCCCGCGCCTCCGCGGCGCCGTTCCGGGCCGAGGGCATTCTCGTCCCTTCCCGCTGGCCCGGGCGCTGGCCTTCCCGGCTCCCGGCCCCTGGTTTAATGCCCGGACCTCCGCCATTGGCCTGCGCGGGTGCGCCCTGGTGGTGGGGTCAGCTGGGGGCGGCGCAAGGAGGCCCTGGACCGAGACGGTCCTTTCCGGCGGCGGGAGCGTTTCTCCCTGCCGGCGCGATCCGGGTGGCAACGCCGGGACCGGCATCGCTGGCGTTCCAGCCTATCGCCCCCCGGACTGCTCAGGGGTTCCAGACGGAGTCCCTACTACGGTCTCCGGCGGCCGGAAGGAGCCCACTCTCCGTTCTTCAGAGGAGCGGCGGAGGCGGGAGGATGATGCAGCCAACGCCGGCCGGCGCATCACGGACTTCTGCCGCAAGGTACCTGAGACGCTTCCCGGTCTTGTTTTCGCGGGGAATAGGACCGCGCCGGCGGGGTTTGGCGTCAAGGTGTTGGTGACGCCGGTCGAGTCGCCGGCGATCGTCTGCCCGGACCCGGACGTAGCTGCCCCTCAACAAATACCGAAGGGTATGTCAAAGGTCTCCACCGCTCACACTGGGATGGGCACGGTAGGACCGCCGGGTCCGGGCCGGGCCACGGGGGGAGCGGGATGAGCCGCGCCAACGGACGGAACCCGTCGGCCAATCGCCGGGCGGCGGCCTCGAATCCGGAGACCGGGCCGGGATCGCCGGCGTGCACCGCTGAAGAGCAGGACACGGTGCGGCGGGGGCTGCGCATCCTGGCCCGCATCATCGCTCGCGCCCACCTGGGGCAGCAGCCGTCCCAGCCCGGGCCCGAGACGAGGCCGCCGGCGGGCGGAGAGGACGGGGACTGAGCGGCTCATGGGACCGGCGTCGCGGCTTCAGCCCCGCTCCCGTCACGCCCGCAACCCCATCGGCATTTGGTCCACTTTCATAGCTGAGCCTTTCCTGTCGGCGTGGAGGGAGCACCCTGACCAAAGACGCACCCGGCCGGGTTCTACCCGTCGCCTGCCGCATCCCTGGATCTTGCACTATGGTAACTATAGCGTTACCATAGTGACATGATCGAGATCAGGGAATACGTCGATGACTGGGGGCGCAGCCCGTTCGGTCGCTGGTTCGACGGTCTCGACGCCGGGGCAGCGGCTAGGGTTAGGACGACCCTGGCCCGTATGGAGTCTGGGAACCTGTCCAACATCAGAAGAGTTGGGAGCGGAGTCCTTGAGCGCCGCATAAACGTCGGCCCAGGCTACAGAGTCTATTTCGGCAGGGACGGAGACACCTTGATAGTCCTCCTCGGCGGTGGGACCAAGGAGCGACAGCAGAACGACATTGAGGATGCCCGCGATCTTTGGCGAGAGTACCAGCGTCGCAAGCAGCAGGAGGTATGAAACATGCCGCTCACCCGTGATTTCAAGGAGACCGTGCAGGCCCGCGCTGAGCGCGACCCGGCATTTCGAGAGGGGTTGCTGAAGGAAGGCGTCGAGTGCCTGCTGGCCGGGGACGTCGATGCGGGCAAGATCGTGCTGCGAGACTACATCAACGCGGCCATCGGATTCGAGGAGCTTGGCTCCCTCACGAACAAGCCGCCCAAGAGCCTCATGCGCATGTTCGGACCGGCCGGCAATCCCCACGCCCGCAACCTCTTCGAGGTCATCAGCCGCATTCAGCAGCATGAAGGAGTGCAGCTGGAAGTCAACGCCGTTCGATAGCCGGGGACTCCGGCTGAACCGCCGGGGCCTGTACGAACGGTAGCTCGGATTCCGCCGCAACCTGACTACCACTCTCCACAAGGACAAGTATCAATGCCCAACATCGTCTACGTGTTGACCAATCCGGCTATGCCGGGAATCGTGAAAATCGGCATGACCGACAGGCCCGACGTACAGCGGAGGATGGGCGACCTGTACACGACAGGTGTTCCACTTCCGTTTGACTGCGTCATCGCTCGGGAAATCGAGGACAGGGAAGCTGTGGAGATAGAGCGCGCACTGCACACGGCCTTCGGGCCAAATCGGATAAACCCTTCTCGAGAGTTCTTTCAAGTGGAACCCGAACAAGTTGAGGTCCTGTTACGGGTGATGCCAGGCCGCGATGTAACGCCGCAGGGCGCTGGTCAGTCGGCCGAGCTCCAGTCGGACGACAGGGAGGCCTCTTCAGAGTACAAGAAGCGTCAGAGCCGAACCAACGAACTGGAATTCCTAGAGTCTCTAAACGAAAACGGAACAATCGTCTACGAAAGGGTGCTGGCACTTGGAAAGCAGGGCGGGATGAGAATCAAATGGGGCCTCAAGGCGTTCTCACTCAACGCCGTCTCCAACGGGGCTCTGGTCGTGGTCTGCTACGGCTACCCACCATCGGCGTACAACCAGAACATGTACACAGACTTCGACTCGGTGCTAAGGAAGTCAAACGTCCCACAGGATGCGGTGGAAGCATTAAGGACCGCTGCGCTGAATACCAGCCTGTTCGCGCCTGCGGGCAGGGGCAACAATCTTTTGTGTCGGACCGACCGGCTTTGGGACGAACCTCCGTTGGCTGTGTTGACGGGGTGGTTGAGCACAGTCGTAGAGCGAATACGCGAATTCGAAACGGTGAACCCGGGCGAGGCAGACGGGTAAGTCTTCCTGGTCCTTGGCTTCTTTGGTCGAACGGCGACACGGAACCGATGGCAATGTCTGCAAGAGTGAGCTCTTGCGAGAGGGCCTCCGTGCCTACATGGAGCAGCGGGAGTGGAGGAGGCTTGAGCGGCTGGAAAGAATTAACGCCATTCGGGGGAATATGGGCAGGCGGAAGGCGCAGGCGCAGATGAGTGAACTATGTGACCCAGCGCTGTCGCCCCTATACTTCAGGACGTCCGGCGGTGGCAATGGCGTGAACCTTTCCACAGCGGCGTGGCTCCTCGCGTTCACGGACTACGCTCGGAAGGACGGCGGATGGTCCTGCGCGCATGCATCGACGAGACCGGCAGGAGGGAGTTTACGCTGGTACACGCCGCCCGGCAGACCGGGACCGTTCCGAAAGGAAACCGACCTCTATCCAACAAATTAGGAGAGGTATCCAATGAGAGTCGCCATCTATGCCCGGGTGTCCTCGGAGAGGCAGGCCGAAAAAGAGCTGTCGATCCCGGCCCAGATCAAGGCGCTCAAGAAATACGCCTTTGACCGGGAATGGGAGGTAACGGCGGAATTCGTCGACGAAGCCGAAAGCGCAAGGTCGGCGAACCGGCCCGCCTTCAAACGCATGATCACCGCCTGCAAGAGCAAGGACAAGCCCTTCGACGCGATTCTCGTTTGGAAGCTTTCCAGGTTCGCCCGCAACCGGGAGGACTCGGTCATCTACAAGTCCCTTCTCAAGAGCCGGGAGATCGGGGTGATTTCCATGAACGAGCAGGTCGACGAAAGTCCCGCCGGATACCTACTCGAGGGAATAATCGAGGTGATCGACGAGTTCTATTCCGCCAACTTGGCCCAAGACACCTTGAGGGGCATGAAAGAGAACGCGGGCCGAGGCTTTCGGAACGGGGGAGTGACGCCGTTCGGGTACAAACGGGCCGCGCTAACCGAGGGAGGGGCTAAGAAATCGACGTTGGAGCCGGACGAAAACGAAGCGCCAACCGTGACCCGGGCCTTTGACCTCGCTTCCCAGGGCAAGGGAGCCAAGGAGATTGCCAAGGGCTTGAACGCCGGCGGGTTCCGGACCAGGACCGGAAGGACTTTCGGCGCCACCGGAGTCAACAACATGCTGAGGAACCCGGCCTACGTCGGGACCCTGTTGTGGAACCAGTACAGCACCAAGTCGGGAATCCGGCGGCGCAGCGGGGAGCCGGACGTCGTGCGCGTACCCGCCTGCCACCCTCCCCTGGTCAGCGAGGGGGTGTTCGAGCGGGTGCAGCAGATGATCACCGCCCGGCGTCCGGCGGTAAGACATCCCCGCGCCGTTTCGAGCCAGTACCTGCTGAGTGGACTCGCCCACTGCGGCCACTGCGGCTCGGCGGCCATAGGCACCAACGGCAAGTCCGGCAAGTTTCTCTACTACAGTTGCAATAACCGCTTCAAGAAGGGCCGGGATGTTTGCGTTGCGCCTTCCATGAACGCTAAAACTCTGGAAGGGTTCGTCATTGACCGGATCAAGGAGAATATCCTGACCGAGGAGAATCTGAGGGAACTGGTGGAAATCACCAACGAGGAGCTCAAGGAGAACAGGCGTCAGGCGCAGAGTGAATTGGCCGGCTTGGAGCGGTGCATTGACGCGGTGAGTCTCAAGTTGACTCGCCTCTACGCCGCTTTGGAAAGCGGGAAGGTCGACATCGACGACCTGGCCCCGCGTCTGAAGGAGCTCCGGGCTGAGCAGCGGACACTGGGAGAGAGGCGGGACCAGGCGCTAGCTGAAACGAATCAACCGGCCTGCCCGGAATTGGACTTGGCGAAGGTCCGGGAGTACGCCGGTGAGATGAGATCCCTCTTGGAGAGCAGCACGTTCCTCGAAAGCAAGACATTCCTCGGATCGTTCGTGAGGAAGGTGGAGTATACGAGAAAAGAGGTGGCCATTGAGTACACGACGCCTGTAGTAACTGGCGGGGGGTTGAACAGTGACAGGGAGGTACTTAATACCAACCGTGTTGGCTGCCCGGCCTGGGTTCGAACCAGGGATTTCAGCTCCAAAGGCTGACGTGCTACCGCTACACCACCGGGCAGGGAACTGGAACCGGGCAGTCTCAGCCACCCGTCAGGGCAGCGGGTGCCCCAGTCTTCAGCTACTCTATTCTGGCGCGTGCGCCTAAATCGCGTCAAGGGGTGCGCCGCCGCCCTTGGCCGTTGCCGACGCTAGTCCCCATGCCTCGGCTTCTCGCCACCTTCCCGGCTAAAGCCAAGTCCTGCGGGCGAAAAGGCGCGGCGGGTAGTATAATTTAGGCCATGAACAGGCTTCGCATCTCGCTGCTCCACCTGGCTCCCGTTCTAAACCGAGTCCAGCACAACCGGGACTTGCTGGAGTCGGCGGTGAGAATAGCGGCCGGCCAGGGCGCGCACTGGGCGATTACCCCCGAGTTGTGGGTGTCCGGGTACATGTTCCTGCAACACATAGGGTCCGACTGGATTCTCCCCCAACCCGATCCCTGGATGCGGGGCTTTTGCCGGGAGGTCAAGAAGCTGGGTATAACCGTGTTTCTGTCCCACCCGGAGCGGGACGAAGACTCGGGCAACTTGTACAACACGGTTTTCGTGATAAGCTCCCAGGGCGAGATCGCCGGCAAGCATCGCAAGATCAACGCGCTGCACGGGGCCGAAGCGTGGTGCAGCCGGGGTTGGGAAATCGAGCCGGTGGCAGCCGACGGCGTGCCGGTGGGGATACTGGTGTGCGGCGACGGCTATAAGAACAACATTGCTCAGGAGCTGAAGGACAAGGGCGCCCGGATGCTGGTGTCGCCGGCGGCTTGGGGGCCTGGTGAGTGCGGACCCGACGGCGAGTGGGAGCAGCGGACCCTCGACACCGGCCTGCCCATCATCGTGTGCAACCGCTCAGGGGGAGTGGGGGACGACCTGGACTATCGCCTGGCGGAGAGTGTGGTGGCGCAGTCGGGGCGGCGTTTGCTGGCTGCCAACTGCGCCGGCTCGGAAGTCTTGTCTTTTGACTGGGACTTGGACCGCATGTCCCTGCTGTCCCAGGAGTTCCACCGGACCGGCGTCTAATATCCCCCTGGAACTCTCCTAGGTCGCTACTGCGCGGCTCTATCCATATTAGCTGGCAGCGGACCCCTCATCCTGCGGCTGCCGGTCCAGCCCCTCGAGAAAGCGCTGCAATATCAACGAGGCGGCAGCCTCGTCCACCGATCCCTTCTCCCAGGACGCCTGACGCCCCGCTTCCCGCAACAGTCCCTCCGCCTCGACGGACGTAAACCGCTCGTCCACCGAGTAGACGGGCAATGCGGTGCGGCGCCGCAGCGCCCGGATGAAGCCCTCGGCCCGCCGGGCCCCCGGCCCCAGTGTTCCATCCAGGCTATAGGGAACGCCTACCACGAACCCCTCGGTGTCCTTGCCATGGGCGGCTTGCAGCACTCGTGCCACGTCCAAGCTCAGCTTGACCCGCTCCAGGTGGCCGCCGGGGAAAACCAGCCTGGTGGCGTCGTCCCCAACCGCCAGTCCTATGCGCCGCTCACCCAGGTCGAGAGCCAGCAGTTTCAGGGTCTTGTCCTCCGGTCGACAGGGCAAGGACCGCCCCGGCACAACTGCGGCCTGCCCCGGTCTAATAAACGAAGAATCGCCTGGGGGGACAAGGCTTCGCGCCCGTTAGGAGACGCTGCGCCGCACCAACGTGGGCACTCCCCGCAAGGCCTCGTCGAGCTTTCCCGCGTGGCGACCGCCCGCTTGGGCCATTTCCGGCCTCCCGCCGCCGCCGCCGCCCATCACCTTGGCCGTGTCCCTGGCTATATTGCCGGCGTGGACGCCGCGGTCCACCAGGTCGGGGGTCACCATGGCGATGAGCAGCGGGCTGCCGTCCACCACGGCGGCCAGCACCACCACGGCGCTGGAGAGCTTGGCCTTGAGGAAGTCCCCCATCTCCCGCATGGCCTCGGAACTGCCGGCCGAGGTCCGCCCGGCAGCCACTTTGATGCCGTCCACGTCCACCACCCGCGCCAGCAGGTTCTCGGCCTCCCAGCGCAGGGTGGTCCGTTCCAAAGCGGCCAGGCGCCGCCTGAGTTCCTCGGTATCCTTGATGAAGCTGTCCAACCTGGCCTCGAGGTCGGCCACCGGGGTCTGCAGCTTCCGGGAGAGGTTTTCCAGCTTGGCCGAGTAATCGACCAACATGCGCTCCGCGGCCCGGCCGGTGACGGCCTCGATGCGGCGCATTCCGCCGCCGATGCTGGACTCGCCCAACACGAACAGGGAGCCCACCTGGCCCGTGGCCGCCACGTGGGTGCCGCCGCACACCTCGACGCTGAAGGCCTCTCCGTTGGACATGCTGACCACGCGGACCACGTCGCCGTACCGGTCGCCAAAGAAGGCCAACGCGCCGTCGCGCACCGCCTGGGAGTAGGATGTCTCCTGGGACAAGACCAACAGATTGTCCCGTATCCGCTCGTTGGCTAGGCCCTGGACCGAGGACACTTCCTCGGCGGAGAGGGGGCTCACGTGGCTGAAGTCGAAGCGCAGCCGTTCCGGGGCGACCAAGGACCCGGCCTGGCGGACGTGGGGGCCGAGGACGGCCCGTAGCGACGCGTGCAGCAGGTGGGTCCCGCTATGATTTCGCGACGCGTCCAGGCGGCGGACCGGATCGGCCTGGGCGGCGACGGCCTCGCCCAGGGAAATATCCCCGCGTTGGACCACGCCCCGGTGCACGATAAGCCCCGCAACCGGACTTTGGGTATCCTCGACGGCCACTACGCCGTTGGGACCGGTGAGGAGGCCGTGGTCCGCCAGTTGCCCCCCGCCTTCGGCGTAGAAGGGGGTCTGCGTCAGGACTACCTCCACCCGCTGGCCCTCGGCGGCGTGACCGGCCGGCGACGCTTGGCCTGAGTCCCCCGAGGGATAGACCAGAATCGCGTCCACGGTGGTGTCCTGCCGCAAGCCGGCGTAGCCCACGAAGTGAGTCATGCCCAGTCCCAAGTCCTCGTAGGCGGTGACCATCTCCATGCTGCCGGTGAAGGCGTGGGAGGCCCGCGACTGCCGCCGCTGCGCTTCCATTTCCGCCGCGAAGCCTTCAAGGTCCATTTCCAGGCCCTGCTCCCGGGCAATCTCGGCGGTCAACTCCGGCGGAAATCCATAGGTGTCGTAGAGGAGAAACCCCTCCCTGGCGGAAATAGCCTTGGCCCAGCCGGCCAGGGACCCCAACCGGGACTCCGGGCTTGGCCCGTGGCTGCCCGACTGCTGACCCTCTTCCAAGGTCCCGAGAAGGTCGGCAGCGAGCCTGGATACCTGCTCGGCGGCGATTTCGTGCCCTATCGACTCGGCCGGGCCGGACTCGGTGGGAAAGCCGTCAAGACCGAACTGCGCCAGCACCGACGCGGCGCTGCCCGCGCCGGGATTTTGTTGCCGGAGGAACTCCACCAACTTGGGAACGGCGGCGGCGTGGTGGGCCCGGTAGCCGATCATTCCCGCCAGAATCGTGTTGCCCCTATCGAAAGAGTTGGCGAACCGCTCCTCCTCCAGGCGTATCACGCGGAGGATGAAATCGTGGTTTTCCCGCAGCTCCGGGTAGGTCTGCCGGAAGCGGGGCAGCACCGTCTCGGCCACCTGGGCCAGATAGGGTTGGTCCAGACCCAGCCGGCGCCCGTAGCGGATGGCCCGGCGAATCACCCTGCGGAGCACGTACCCGCGGCCTTCGTTCCCCGGCGCGACGCCGTCGCCGATGAGGAACACCGCCGCCCGGGCGTGCTCCGCCACCACGCGTATGGCGTAGTCGGCTTCGGGGTCATCCCCGTAGGTCTTCCCGGCCAGCCCGCAGACACTGTCGATGATGGGGGAGAACAGGTCGGTCTCGTATACGTTGGCCTTGTCCTGAAGGACGGCCGCGGCCCGCTCCAGGCCCATTCCGGTGTCCACGCTGGGCGCCGGAAGGGGGGTCCGGTTGCCCTCTGAGTCCTGGTAGAACTGCATGAACACCAGGTTCCACAGCTCCACGAAACGCTCGCAGTCGCAGTTGGGGTGGCAGCCCGGAACGTCGGGAAACCCGGTCTTTGCTCCGGAGCCGCGGTCCTCCAGCAGCAGGCCGGTCAACACCTCCGGGTCCACCAGGTCGCCGCATCCCTTGGCCCGGCCGCCGTCATAGTGGAGCTCGGAGCAGGGCCCCGTCGCGCCCTCGTTTCCCGCAGGCCCCCACCAGTTGTCGCTGTCGCCGTAGCGGTAGATGCGGTCCTCGGGTACGCCGACCTGGTCCCGCCAAATCAGGAACGCTTCGTCATCATCCAGGTGAATGGTGACAAACATCCGCTCGGGAGCCAGCCGGAACACCTGGGTAACCAACTCCCAGGCGAAGGAGACGGCGCCCTCCTTGAAGTAGTCGCCGATACTGAAGTTGCCCAGCATCTCGAAGAAGGTCAGGTGCTTGTGGTCTCCCACCTCGTCTATGTCGGTGGTGCGGAAGCTCTTTTGGCTGCTGGTCATGCGGCGGGCCGGCGGGGTCTGCTCGCCGGTAAAGAAGGGCTTGAAGGGCACCATGCCCGCGCTGGTGAACAGCAGCGTGGGGTCTCCGGCCGGTATCAACGACGCGCTGGGCATGTGGAGATGGCCCTTGTCCGTGAAGAACCGGATGAAGGAGTTTCTAACTTCGTCGCCGTTCATGGGCCTGCCTGCCAGTCCTGACCTGCCGGACTTGGCGCTTGTTGAGATTCGCTATTCGATGACTTCCCGGCCGCGCGTGGCGAGACGGGCCCGGGGCTGGACCCCCTCACCGGGGCGTCCGGAGCGGCTCGGTCTGCTGCCTCGGTCCAGGGAGCGCCACCGTCTGCGCTTACCGCGACGGATTACGTTCATAAACCGGCGAGCATCGGAATGGAATTGTATGTCAACGGGGATAGAGCGTCAATCGAACGCGGCCACGACAAGGCCGGCTTTCTCCCCCGTAGACCCGGCGGTCGGCGGGGGGGTGTGCCCCAAGGTTTTGCGGGGACTGGGCCCGGGTTGGATTCGTTTCTTCCTTGGAACGGATAGGGAACGAATCGGTCGTGGGGCCTGAAGCCCTCCCGCCCCTCTTTTGGGGGCGCCTGCAGCCAGTGGCTAATGGCTGGTCACTGATCACGGACCATTGAGGGGGTTTTGGCTGTTGGCGCGTCGGCGACATGATTTCAGTTTGTGTATTGGCTTTCGGGCCTGTCAAGGGAGAGGCGGCATTGGGGTGTGCCTCAAGAATATCCTGACTCAATTTGGAAGCACGTTGTTGCTATGGCCATTCTCGTATCCGGGCGAAAGAATCCAGGTGGAAGTAGGGGCACAAAATCCTGGGGGCCGCCCGCGGCGCGGTCAAGCCTTGACCCCTCAACCGGGTCACCGTACAATCACACGGCGGGCCAAAGCCACTGCCGAAGACGTTGGGGGGCGTAGATGGACTCCAGTCTCATCGGGAAGATAGACAAAGCCAGAAAATACGCGGAAGAGAAGGACCGGGTGACCATCACCGCGTTGAAGGCGTCTTTCGAGGGTAACCACAACAGCTACGCCGTAGAGTTTGACGGCGGCGCTTGGAGTTGCCCGTGCCATTTTTTCGCCGCCCGAGGGCTCTGCAGCCACACCATGGCGTTGCAAAGAATCCTGGAGGACATGCTGGCGCAAGCCCCGCTTTCGTCCGTTGCCGAAGGAACGGGAAACTAACGCCAGATCGTATTGCCCTGGCCGTATCAAAAGGTGACACCCGCTTGGAATTCCTGGTAGTAGGACTCAACCACCGCACTTCACCCCTGCCAGTGCGCGAGAAACTCACCCTTTCCAAGGACAGGTGGCCGGAAGAACTCAACGCCATGACCGGGTACGGCGTCCCCGGAGTAATCCTGGCCACCTGTAACCGCGCCGAATTCTACACCACAGAACCGCCTCGGTCTGGCGCACCGAGCGCCCGCCGCGGCTCCGCGGAAGACCGCCTCAAGGCATTTCTCACCGACCGTTTCGACGTTTCCCTGCTGGACGTCGACCGGTTTCTCTACGTCCACCGCGGGCAACAGTGCGTCCAACACCTGTTCCGCGTGGCGTCGAGCTTGGACTCCATGATCCTGGGCGAGGAGCAGATCATCGGCCAGGTGCGGGAAGGCTTCGACGCCGCCTCCCAATCGGGGACGCTCCCCGGGCCGCTGTCCCTGCTGTTCCAGAGGGCATTGAGCGTCGGTCGCAAGGTGCGCCGCGAGACTGGCATAGGCCGCAACGCGCTGTCGGTCAGCAGGGCCTGCGTGGAACTGGCCAAGAACGCCCTGGGAGACCTGCGGAGCAGCAGGGCGGTGGTGGTGGGCGCGGGAGACGCGGGCCAGTTGGCTGCCCAGGTGCTGGCCAAGTCCGGGGTCAAAGACATAACAGTGTCCAACCGTACCCACAGCCGGGCCGTCGACTTGGCGCAGAACCTGTCCGGCCGGGCGGTCCCCTTCCAGGACCTCTCGGACGCGCTGAAGGCTGCCGACATAGTCATAGGCTGCACCGGGTCGCCTGCCTATGTGTTGGAAGCCGGCGACGTGGAGGCAGCCATGGAGTCGCGCCCCGATAGGCCCTTGCTGCTGCTGGACATAGCCGTTCCCCGGGACATAGACCCGGCGGCCGCGGGCATAGACAACGTCTTTCTCCACGACGTGGATGACCTGGACTCCGTGTGCCGGGTTTCCAGGCAGCAAAAAGAAGCCGAAGCCCTGTGGGCTGAGGAGTTGGTGAGCACGGAGACCCGGAGATTCCTGGAGTGGCGCCGCCGCCTCGAAGTGCTGCCCACGGTGATTACCCTCCGTAGCAAGGCGGAGCGAATACGCGAGGCCGAGCTCAGCAAGACCATGAAGCGACTTGGGGACCGGCTCACCGCGGAGGAATGGGCGTCCGTGGAGGCCATGACTCAGGCCATCGTGAAGAAGCTGCTCCACAGCCCCACCATGTTCCTGAGGGGCCCGCTTCCCCCGTCTGACCTGGCCCTGGCCAAGGAAGTGTTCGGGCTGACCTAGGAAGAGATCGAACAGGCGTCCCAAAGCTGAACCGCCCTGCCCCCATTGACCCATGTCCCTAGTGAAAAAATACGCTCTTCTCCCCCAAGAAATAGACCGGGAAAGCCTGAGGCTGGTGGAGGCCTCGCTGCCCGATTCCCTGCCGTTGTCGCCGGCCCAGCGCTGCGTGGTGTGTCGCATAGTCCGGGCCGAGGGAGACCCAGACGTTGCCGGTCAGGTCAACTTCAGTCCTGGGGCCGTGGAGTTGGGCGTAGAAGCGCTGCGGTCCGGGGCGGAGGTCATTACCGACGTGCGAATGGTGGAAGTGGGGATTTCCAAGGCGCTTCTTTCCAGCCTGGGCGTTTCCACCAGGTGCCGCATCGACGATCCCCAGGTTGCCCGGAGCGCCCAAGCGGAGGGCGTCACCAGGTCGGTGGCCGCCATGCGCGAGCTGGCGCCCCACCTGGACGGCTCGGTGGTTGCGGTGGGCAACGCCCCCACCGCGTTGCTGGCGCTGCTGGACTTGATCAACGAAGAAGGGGTCAAGCCAGCCTTGGTCATAGGTATGCCGGTGGGATTCGTTGCTTGCGCGGAGTCCAAGGAGGAACTGGCGCGAAGCCAGGCCCCCCACATATCGGTGATGGAGCGCCGCGGGGGAAGCTCCGCGGCAGCGGCGACGGTCAACGCCCTGCTTTCGTTGGCGTTGGAAGATGCGCCCCCGGAGTACGCGCCAACGCCATGACCGCCGACTTCAACACCAGGACCGAGGTTTCGGGCCCAACCCGAAAGGACGCCGGCTGGGCGGTGGTCCTGATTGCCCACGGAAGCCAGCGCGGCGCCGACCGCAGCGAGTGTTCCTGCGCCTGGGTGGAGGAGGAATCCGGCCCGCCCGGTTGGTGCCTGCAATGCCCCAACACCCAAGAGGGACTCGGGCGCGCCGCCTGCCGGGTGCAGATCCTCCTGGACCTCCGGGAACCGCAGTTGGTGCTGTCCTGCCTCGAATTCATCGAGCCCACCCCGCAGCAGGTCGTGCAGATGCTGGGGGAACGGGGCTTCCGGCACGCGGCGTTGGTCCCCTTTCTCCTGGGCAACGGGAAACACGCTACCCTGGAGCTGGAGGAGATCATCGAAGAGCTGCGGTCGGCCGCGCCGGCAATACGGCTCCACCTGGCCCAGGGCCTGGGCGCGAACTCCGGCTTGGCCGACCTGGTGGTGCAGCGAATTCGCGGCATGGACTGGCCGCCGCAAGGCCGCACCGGAGAGGGCCACGTTGTGGGCGTAGTCCTGGTCAAGGCAGGGACCAAGACCCAGTACGACGATTGCCAATGGCTCCGGGAGATGGCCCGGTTGGTTGAAGCGCGATTGGGCCCGGGTTTCGCGACGGAGATAGCCCAGTCCCACTATGGCCTTCCCACCATGGAAGCCGCCACCGAGCGCTTGGTCCACGACCGGCGGGTGTCGTCGCTGCTTTACGTGCCCTACCTGTTTTTCCCCGGTCTGATACTGAAGAGAAACGTGTTGGGCGGCATGGCTGGATTGCGTGAGAAGTATCCGGATATACCCATGTCGGTAATTCCCCCCTTGGGAGCGGAGACCCAGGCCGCTGCCGCCGCGGCGCAGCGCGTTCGGGAGACCTGGCGGCGGGCCCAAAGCCAGCCGGCCCAACCGGCCCAAGCAGTTCAGAGGGACCCCGGCAGCATATAGACGGCCATGATTGAAGACAGGTCAGCCGATAACGGGGTCGAGAGCGACTACAGCCGCCAGACCGCGTGGCGCCGGGGTATGCGCACCGGCTACACCACCGGCTCCTGTGCGGCGGCGGCGGCCAAGGCGGCCACCGTAGCGCTGCTCACCGGAGTCGCTATTCACGAGGTCTCCATCCACCTGCCCGTGGGCCGGGACGCGTCGTTCCCGGTGCACCGTTGCCAGTACGCCCCGGACGGGAAGAGCGTGCTGTGCTCGGTAATCAAGGACGGCGGCGACGACCCTGACGTGACCCACGGCGCGGAAATTTTCGCCACAGTGTCCCGGTCCGCGGCTTCCGGCGGGCGGGTAATCATCACCGGCGGACCGGGGGTGGGCACCGTCACCAGGCCCGGCACCGGTATCCCGGTGGGGGACCCGGCCGTCACCAGGGTGCCCCGGCGGATGATCGGCGAGTCGGTGGAGGAGGCTGCCTCCGGCTGCGGCGCGGGACCGGAAGAGTGCTTCGAGGCCCGGATTTCCGTCACCAATGGCGAGGAGATCGCTCTCAAGACCACCAACGCGCGATTGGGCGTAATGGGCGGAGTCTCCATTCTAGGCAGCACCGGAGTGGTCCAGCCCTACTCCACGGCGGCGTGGCGGGCGAGCGTACACCTGGCGATAGACGTGGCGGCGGCCAATAACCTGTCCCACCTGGTGCTGTCCACCGGCACTCAGAGCGAGGCTTTCTCACGGCTCTACCTGGACTTGCCGGACATGGCCTACGTGGAAGCGGGGATTTTCAGCGGTCCGGCCCTGAAACGCTGTGTCATGCGCAAGGTCGAGCGCGCCACTCACGTGGGCATGGTGGGCAAGTTCTCCAAGATGGCCATGGGGTACTTCGTTACCCACGTGGCCGGCAACAAGGTAGACGTCAACTTCCTGGCCTCCCTGGCCGGCCGGTGCGGGGCCTCCGCCGAGGTGCAGGCCCGGATGCGGGAGGCCTCCAGTGGCCGCCACTTCCAGGAAATAGCCCAGGCCGCCGACCTCAACGCGGTCTTTCCTCTCATGTGCCAACTGGTGTGCGAGGAAAGCCACAAGCAGTTGGGCCAGGACGCCGGCGCTCTGATCGTCGACGCCCTCTGCTTCGACTTCGACGGCACCCTGCTGGGGTACGCATCTACATCGCCCCAGGGGATGCCGATGCTTAGCCTCCCGATACGTCATCCCATGGCTGAGCCGGCCGGGCCCGGCCCCTGCACCGGCGGCGAAAGAGACCGTGCCGCGCCGGGCCCTGGGGCTGCCGGACTCCGCCTTCGAGCAGCGGGAGCCGCTTCACGGCCAGATCACCAAGCGAGAGGTGAGGGCGGTAACCCTGTACTCTCTGGGGCTGCGGCCGGACAGCGTGGTATGGGACATCGGGGCCGGCACCGGCTCTGTGTCGGTGGAAGCGGGGTTCATTGCCCACCAGGGACGCGTCTACGCGGTCGAGCGGGACGGGCCCAGCCTGGTCCTGCTTCGCCGCAACGTGGAACGCTGGACCCCCCAAACGTCCAGGTGGCGGCGGGGGAGGCTCCGGAGGCCCTGGAAAGCCTGCCCGCGCCGGACTCGGTGTTTGTGGGCGGCAGCGGGGGCAAGCTCGCCGAAATCCTGGACGCGGCGGCGCGCCGCCTGAACCCTGGGGGCCGGATCGTGGTCAACCTGGCGGCCTTGGAGCGGACTCAAGAAGCCCGCCGGCGACTTGCGGCCCTGGGACTCACCACGGAGCTGTCCCAGGTAGTCGCGGCCCGGGGCAAGGAAATGCCCGACGGGGCCACCCGCCTGAAAGCCCTGAATCCGGTGTTTGTGCTCACCGCCGGACGCGGAGACTAGCCTGGTGGCTGCCCAAACCGACGGATCCACGCAGGCGCCGCCGGATACTCCAGGCCGGTTGTTCGGCGTGGGGGTGGGGCCGGGAGACCCGGAGCTGCTGACGCTGAAGGCGCTGCGCGTCCTGAGGAGCGTCCCGGTTATATGCGCTCCCCAGTCGGACCGGCAGGAAGACAGTTACGCCCTGGGCATAGTCAAAGAGGTGCTGGACCCCCGGCGGCAGGAGATAATCAGGCTGCCTTTTTCCGTAAGCGACCCCGCCGCCGCCACGGCGTGGCGGGACGCGGCCGGCGCCATTGCGGAGCGCCTTTACCGGGCGCAAGACGTGGCTTTCATCACCGAAGGAGACCCCACGCTGTACAGCACCTTTTCCTACGTGCTGGACAGCATCAGCCGGGAACACCCTTCGATTTACGTGGAAATAGTGCCCGGAGTGTCATCGGTCACGGCGGCGGCGGGCAGCGGCGGAGTGCCCCTGGCAACCCGGGGACAGCGCCTGGCCATCCTGCCCGCAGCCTACGGCGTGGACGACCTGTCCGGGACCATTGCCGGCTACGATACAATAGTGCTGATGAAGGTGAACCGGGCCTTGGCCCCCGTGGTGGCCCAACTGGAGACCATGGGACGGGTGGGCGAGGCGATACACGTCAGCCGCGCCACCACCCCGCAGGAACGGGTGGCCCGGGACCTGCACGAGCTTTCCCGAGAGCTTTCCAAGGAGGACCAGGACTACTTTTCCTTGCTGATCATCAAAAGGCAGCCGCAATGACGGAAACACTGGGCAAGGTCTACTTTGTGGGGGGAGGACCGGGAGACCCCGACCTTCTGACCCTCAAGGCCAAGCGGATCATCGAGACGGCGGACGTGGTCATCTACGCCGATTCCCTGGTGCACCCCTCAGTGACGGGGTTTGCCCGAGTCGGCGCCGAGGTGCACGGCAGCAAGACCCTTGCCCTGGGCGAAATCATGGACCTCACCGTAAGCGCCGCGACCCAGGGCAACACGGTGGCTAGGATCCAGAGCGGCGACCCGGCCATCTACGGCGCCATACTGGAGCAAATGCAGGTCTTGGAGGCCGCGGGGATCGACTACGAGATCGTCCCCGGAGTAAGCTCGGCCTTCGCCGCCGCCGCCCTGCTCAAGGCGGAGCTCACGGCGCCGGAGATTTCCCAGGCGATAATCATGACCCGCGCCGAGGGGCGCGTCGCCATGCCGCCGGGGGAACAATTGGCCGGCCTGGCGCCCCACGGCTGCAACCTCGTCATATTCCTGAGCATCACGCGCACGGCCCGGATCGCCCGGGAGCTGCGGGCCGCCGGGTACCCCAAGGAGACGCCGGTGGCGGTGGTGTATCGAGTTGGATGGCCGGACCAGCAGGTGATACGCGGCACCCTGGCCGACATAGCGGCCAAGGTGCGGGCGGCCAAGATAACCCTGCAGGCCCTGATCCTGGTGGGCCCGGCGCTGGACCCAGCGCTTGCCCAGGCGCAGCCGGGCGAAAACAGGCCCATGTCCCATCTATACTCCGAAGACTATACCCACCTGTACCGCCGGTCCCGCACTAAGCCCAAGGCCGCCGCGGCCCGCGCCAAGACCGCCGGGTGACTTGGCGTCTATGAGCGGCACCGCGCCCGGCGTCACAGCCATAGTTGCCATCTCGGCCCGCGGCGCAAGCGTGGCGCGGCTCCTGTCCCAGAGCTTGTCCGGCGAGGTCGAGCTTCACCTGGAGCGGCGTTTCTGCGGGCAAGACCTGGGCCAACAGGCGCCGGAGACACCCTTCGACCTTCCGGTGCGGCCCCTGGTGGCCCGGCTGTTCGACGCCTGCCAGCGCCTGGTGCTGTTCATGCCGGTGGGTGCGGCGGTACGACTGGTAGCGCCGAGGCTGCGGGACAAGCACTTGGACCCCGCCGTGGTGTGCGTGGACGACGCCGGCCGTTTCGCGGTGAGCCTGCTGTCGGGACATCTGGGAGGCGCCGACCGCCTGGCCCAAGAGGTGGCCCGCGTCGTTGGCGCCGAACCGGTGGTGACCTCGGCGTCCCACGTCATGGGCACCCTGGCGGTGGACCTGCTGGGCCAGGAGTTGGGCTGGCAGATAGAGGCGGGACCGGGCCAGGTGACCAGGGCCAGCGCCGCGATGGTAAACGGCGAGCCGGTAGCGGTGTATCAGGAAACAGGAGAGGCCAATTGGTGGCCGGCCGGCGAGCCGTTGCCCTCCAACGTTACGGTCTACACTTCGAGGGAATCCCTGGCTGGTGGCTCCTGGACCGCGGCCCTGGTTGTTACCGACCGGGCCGACGACGAATTACCCTCCGCCGGGAAGGGCAGAGCCGTGGTGTATTACCGCCCTCGCACCCTGATCGCGGGCATGGGGTGCCGCCGGGGAGTCCCTGTCGAGGAACTGGATAAGCTGCTGGTCGATACGTTCAGCTCCCACGGCCTGGCCACGGCCAGTCTCCGGTGTATCGCCACCGCGGACCTGAAGCAGGACGAGCGAGGCCTGCTGGACCTGGCTGGCAAGTATGGAGTGCCATTGCAATGCTACCGGCCCGGAGAGCTGAACGCGGTGTTCGATGAGCAGCATCCGGCTGACCTGGCCGGTGCCTTCGCCGAGCGCTCCGCGGCCTCGTCCCCGATCCAGCGGGGTTTCGAGCCGGTGCCTCGGGAACAGGTGCGCCAGCTGCTGGGCATGTGGGGAGTGTCCGAGCCGGCCGCCCTGCTGGCTGCGGGCAGTCGGGCCCTGCTCACGCCCAGGGTAAAAAGCGACCGTGCTACTATAGCCGTGGCCCGGGTCGATTTCTCACCGGCCCCGCCGTGACCGGCCACGCCGACGCGAGTCGTGGAGGCTACCTGAAGTGAACTGGGCTTTTCCAGTCGACCGGGAAGAGAAGAAGGCCTTCCTCATGGCGGCTGTGGAAAAAGTCCAGGACACCCTGGTAAACGGAGCCGCCGAGGCGGAGGCCAACGCCACCCTTCCCGCTGCCACCGTCGACGCCCTGTATCAATCGGGGATCCTGGCCCTGAAGCTGCCCACTGAGTTGGGCGGCGCGGAGGCCGACCCGGTGACCCAACTGGACGTCATCGAGGCGGTGAGCCGCATCGACCCTTCCGCCGGGTGGTGTGTGATGATCGGCGCCACCTGCGTAGGCCTGCCCGGGGCCTTCCTTCCCGACGAGGCTGTTGCCCAAATGTTTGCCGGAGGCCGTGTCCCCCGGGCGGCGGCCGCCTTTCGCCCCGCCGGGAAAGCAACCCCCGTGGACGGCGGTTACCGGGTGACCGGACGCTGGCCTTTTGCCAGCGGCATTCGCCACTCCGACTGGGTGTGGGCGGGAGCGCTGGTGTCCCGCGACGAGGCGGCCCCGCCCGAGCTGCGCATGGTCGCCTTCCCAACCGCCCAAGCCAAGGTCCATGACAACTGGGACGTGGTGGGCTTGCGGGGCACAGGGAGCTGCGACTTTTCCGTGTCGGACCTGTTCGTAGCTGAAGCCTTCTCCTGGGACCCTCTGGGACCGGAACTCAGGCGCGGCGGCCCTGTGTATCGCATGGGAATACCCGCCTTCGTGGCCCACGAACACTCCGCCTTCGCTCTCGGCGTCGCCCGCCGCGCCTTGGACGCCATTCTGGAGGAGTCCCTCTCCAAGTACCGGGGCTATGTGGACCCCACGCGGACCGCCGGGCGTCCGTCTTTTCAGCGCGCCGTGGGCCTGTGCGACCTGCAGCTGAGGGCGGCCCGGGCCTTGGTGGTCGAGTTGTTGGAGGAGGCCTGGTGCGAGGTCTGCCGCGAGGGTGTCGTCTCACCCCCGCTCCAGGCAAAGCTGCGGGCTTCCGCGGCCTACGCCACCGAGGTTGCCGTCGACGTGACCACCCAAGCGTTCCGTCACGGCGGGGGCTCCGCCGTGTTTTCTTCCGGCGTGCTGCAACAATGCCTGCGGGACGTCAACGCCGGGGCCCAGCACTTCATGGTCAGCGAGTCCGCCTACGAGATTCACGGACGGTTTACGCTGGGCTTCGAGGACCCCAACGTGCTGGGGTGACCTGCGACGTCCCTTGGAGTTGCCTGAAGCCCAGGCCGCTCCATAGCGGCGTCCGGTCATTGGCCCTTTCTCCTGTACCCGCAGCGTTCTCCAGGGTTGCCCCGCGCCGGCGGCCCGCTTGGCACGGCGGAGGAATCCCCGGCTCCCGGGGCCGGTGCAGTTGTCGTTGGGCTATTGATCCGGGGGTTATTCATCAGGGAGCTATCGACTAGGGCCGCCCCGACTCAGCGGCAGGCTGGGCGGCAGCGGTGACGCGCTAATGAGCAACGACGGCGAAACTGGAAAGCTGTACCTGGTAGGCCTGGGCCCGGGCGGTCCGGACCACCTGACCCCCGCCGCTATGGCCGCGCTGGAACAGTCCCAGTGGGTGGTGGGCTACCGGGCCTACATCGATCAGGTGCTGCCGCTGGTGGCGGGCAAGGACCTGCTGGCTATGGAGCTGGGCCAGGGGAGCGGGCGGCCAGAGGTGTGGACATGGCCTACCAGGGGCTATGCGTGGCCGTGGTCTCTTCCGGCGACGCCGGTATCTACGGAATGGCCGGGCCGGTGTTCCGGGTGTTGGTGGACCGGGACTGGGACGGGGCGCGCCCCGGCGTGGAGGTACTCCCGGGCGTTTCGGCGATGCAGGCCGCCGCGGCCCTCCTGGGATCGCCCCTGATGCAGGACTTCTGCGCCATCAGTCTGAGCGACCTGCTAACTCCCTGGGAAGCCATCCGGCGGCGCCTGGAAGCGGCCGCTCAGGGCGACTTCGTGGTAGCCATCTACAACCCGCGCAGCCGCACCGGGGACCGGCAGCTGCAGGAGGCGCGCCGCATTCTGCTGGCGCACCGCTCCGAAGACACGCCGGTGGGTATCGTGCGCAACGCCTACCGGCCCGATCTGGGCGTCGTGGTGACCGATCTGCAGCGCCTGGAGGAGCACTTGGACCTCATCGACATGGTGACCGTGGTGCTGGTGGGCAACTCCACCAGCTTTGCCCATCGGGGCCGCATAGTCACCCCAAGGGGCTACCCGTCCAACTGGTCGACCGGGGGGCCGGTGGGTTGAGGGGGGCGGTCAGCCCCGACCCGCCACCCGGGCTTGGGCCGCGCCGTGCTGCTCGCCCGCGTGGTAGGAGCTTCTAACCAGCGGGCCCGCCGCTACGTGCTTGAACCCCATGTCCTCGCCCATGCGGGCCAGCTCGTCGAACTCCCTCGGATGATAGAAGCGGTCTATGGCGACGTGCTTGGCGGAGGGACGCAGGTACTGCCCGATGGTCAGCAGGTCGCAGTCCGCTTCCCGGAGGTCCCGCATGGTCTCCAGGACTTCGTCTTGGTTCTCACCCATGCCCACGATGATCCCCGACTTGGTGACCGCGCCGGGGTCCAGCTCCTTTACCTTGGCCAGCAGTTGCAACGAGAGCCGGTAGTCCCCCCGGGGCCTGACCTTGGGGAAAATGCGGCGGGTCGACTCGATGTTGTGGTTGATGACCTCGGGGCGGGCGTCGGTGACCTTCTTGAGGGCGGGCCAAGAGCCGTCGAAGTCGGGTATCAGCACTTCCACCTTACAGCCGGGGGCCTGTTCACGTATCTTGTTGATGCAAGAGGCAAAGACGAACGCTCCCCCGTCGGCCAGGTCATCCCGGTTGACCGAGGTTATCACGCAGTAGCTGATGCCCATGGTCTTGACCGTTTCCGCCAGCCGGGCGGGCTCCTGGAGGTCGAGGCCCGCCGGGCGGCCGGTGGTGACGGCGCAGTAGTGGCAGCGACGGGTGCAAATGTCGCCGAGGATCATGAAGGTGGCCGTGCCCAGGTCCCAGCACTCGCCGATGTTGGGGCAGTGGGCCTCCTCGCAGACGGTGTGCAGGCGGCTGCCCTGCATGAGTTGTTTTAGCTCGATGTAGCGTTGACTGCCCGGCGCGGGCACCTTCAACCATTCCGGCAGCCTGGGCCTGGCGGCCACTCGGTCCTCGTCGTTAGCCATGTTTCCTCCCCCAGGGGGCGGGTGACGGTGGTACGCTGCCGCGGCCGGTAGCCGGCAGCCACGCGTATCCAATCATAGCAGTTTGACCTTTCGCGGCGACACCCGGCACTTCTCGGCGGAGATTATGGCGTCGATGTCGGCCACGGCCTGAGCCAAGTCGCCGGCACGGTTCACCACCAGGTATTCAAACTCCCGGGCCCGGTCGAGCTCGGACCGGGCCACCTCGAGACGACGCTCCATCTCCGGCGTGTCCTCGGTCATGCGCTGCGACAGCCGCCGGCGCAGGTCGTCAACCTCACCCGGGGCCATGAAGATGGACACCGCCTCGGGGGCCGCCTCGCGCACCGTCTGCGCTCCCTGCACGTCTATCTTCAGAATGACGTCTTTCCCGGAGTCCATCCCCCGCAGGACCTGGCTGCGGGGCACCCCGTACCAGCGTCCGTACACCTGGGCGGACTCGATGAACTCGTTTCGCCGCAGCATCTCCTGGAAAGACCCGGTGTCCAGAAAGACGTAGTCCACGCCGTCTCGCTCGTTGGGCCGCGGGGGGCGGGTGGTGGCGGTGACCGCGAAATGCCAGGGCCGGTCAAGCTTTCTTAGCTCCGTTAGGGCGGCGTCCTTGCCCACGCCCGAGGGCCCGGACAGCACGACCAGCAGGGGATGGGGGGCTGGGCCGGTCAACGGGCCTCCCCTTCCCGTTGGCAAAGCTGGTCCAGGCGCTGCCAGAAATCCGGGTAGGACACTGCCGCCGCGTCAGCCCCGTCGATGGTGGTGTTGCCCTGGGCCAGCGCCCCGGCTACGGCCAGCGACATGGCTACCCGGTGATCGCCGTGACTCCGCACGGCGGCTCCCGTCAAATGCCCGGTCCCTTCTATCACCATCCCGTCCTCGGTGGCCCGGATTTGCCCTCCCAAACGCCCCAGTCCCTCGACCATCGTCGCGATCCGGTCCGATTCCTTGTAGCGAAGCTCGGCTGCGTCCCTTATGACCGTGGTCCCTTCGGCAAAGCAGGCCGCCACGGCCAGCACCGGCAGCTCGTCGATGATGCGGGGAATGATGTCTCCGCCAACCACCGTTGCCTTCAATGAGCAAGACTCCGCCGCCAGGTCCGCCACCGGCTCGCCGCCCTCCATCCGGCTCCGGAGCAGCCGCAACCCTACGCCGGCGCCCATGGCCTGAAGGGCGTCGAGGACTCCGGTACGGCTGGGGTTGAGCCCCACGCCCGTCACCACGACGCGGGCGTTGGGGTGGCACAGCCCCGCAACCAGCCAGAAGGCGGCGGAGCTGATGTCTCCGGGGATGGTCAGGTCAGCCGCGCGCAGCGGGCCCGGGCGCAGGACCAGGCTGAGCCCCCCGGCTTCCAGGTCAGCCCCCATGGCGGTGAGCATGCGCTCGGTATGGTCGCGGGACAACGCCGGCTGGTGTAGAACCGTTTCGCCCCGGGCGGATAGACCGGCCAGCATTATGCTGGTCTTGACCTGGGCGCTGGCCACCGGCATGGTGTATTCGATTCCCTTGAGACTACCTCCCCTGACGGCAAGAGGGGCGAGGGTGTCGTTGCCGCGGCCCATGATCCTGGCGCCCATCTGCTGCAGGGGCTGCACGACCCGTCCCATGGGGCGGCTGCGAAGCGACGCGTCGCCGGTGAGGACGGTCGTGAAGTCCTGGGCCGCCAGCAGCCCGCAGAGCAGCCGCATGGACGTGCCGCTGTTGCCCGCGTCCAGTATGTCCGGCGGCTCTCGAAACCCCTCGCCGGCGCCTCGCACCGTTACGGCGTCCGGTCCGTCCCCGTCCTCGATTTCCGCCCCCAGGCCCCTGAGGCAAGCCATCGTGGAGCGCACGTCGGCGCCTTGAGGAAGGCCGGCCACCAGGGCCTCCCCCCCGGCCATGGAGTTAAGGATTAGGGCCCGGTGGGATATGGACTTGTCTCCCGGGACGGGGAGGATACCCCCCAGGAAGGATGGGCTGCTGACGTGGGCAACCGTGCCGCTCATTTCCGGCTGCGGCCCCCGTCCTTGGGGTTTCCGAAAAGCCGTCTCTGGGCGTCCATCGCCTTTTGCCCCAAGAACATCCTGCCGATGGTCTGGGAGGATGTGGGCAGGTCGCCGGGAGTGAGGCCCCGGTCCGGCTCAGGGCGGGCCTGGCCCGCCAGCCAGCGTCCCCTGGCGTCGGCCGCCTTGGTGAAGACGTCCTCGATTTCCTCCGGATTGGGCCCCTGTTCGTCGCCGAGCAGTATCCTGATCCGGTGCAACTCTCGAATGAACGCGTCAATCCAGGCGACGATGGGACCAGGATTGGACAAGCATATGTCCCGGTGCATCACCGGGTCCCCCGAGGCCAGGCGCGTTGCTCCCTCGTAGCCGGTGGAAGCGATCTTGGCGATGTCACCCCAGTTGGGGCTGCCGGCGGTACATCCCATCAGCGCCACCGAGGCCAGGAATGGCAGGTGGCTGGCGGCGGCCACGAAGCTGTCGTGCTCCTCGACGCCGATGAAGTAGGGATTGGCGCCCACCGCCTCAGCCAGCGCGGTCACCTCGGCGACGGCGGCCTGACCAGCGCCGTCGCCGGGGATGATGCAGTAGGTCTTACCCTGGAACAAACCGGCGTCGGCCGCCTGGGGGCCGGGAGTCTCCTTTCCCGCCATCGGGTGTCCCCCCACGAACTGCACGCCCGAGGGAAGGTGCTGCCGCGCCCACTCCAGCACCATTTTCTTGGAGCTTCCCACATCGGTCACCACGCAGCCCTCATTCAACTGGGAACCCATGGCCTTCATGGTGTCCCGCATGGCCATAACGGGCACGGCCAGAATTACCATGTCAGCGTCGTGGACCGCCGAGGCCAGACGGCTCTCCATACGGTCGAAGGCGTCGCGCCGCCCCGCGCCTGCGCGGGCCGCGCCATCGGAATCCGTCCCTACCAGCTCCATCTCCGGCACCTGGGCCCGCTTCAAGGCCAGCGCCATCGACGTGCCGATGAGCCCGGTCCCGATGACTGCTATGACGGCCATTGGCCACCTCCGGGGGTTTGTCCTTGACCGGGTAGCGCCCGGGGCGGCGGCGCCCATGGGCGGTCCAGCTTCCCTTGGGCCGACGGTACGCCTAATCTTACACCAACGGCGGTTGGGTAGGAACCTGGCCCCGGCGCCGGCCTAGCCGGGGATTTTCCCCGTGTAGAGGACCACGGCGATTGCGGTGGCGAGGTTGAGGCTGGAAACGCCGGGCCGCATGGGAATGGAGACGCAGACATCGGCAGATGCCATAACGTCCGGCCCCACGCCCGTCCGTTCCGAGCCGAATACCAGCATCGAGTTGGCGGGTATCGAGCCGGGCCGCAGGGGCTGGCCGCTCGGGTCTACGGCAATCAACGGGCGTCGGCCCAGGGGAATGGCGGCGCACCTGGCCACGGGAATGGCGTAGTGCAGGCCGGTCGACGCGATCAACGCGGCGGGATGCCAAGGGTCCTGCGGCCCGGTGGTGATCACCCCGGCCGCGCCGGCCGCCGCCGCGACGCGGACAGCCGCGCCGATGTTCAAGAGGTTCCTGGGGTTCTCCAGCAGCACCACGGGGAAGGGACTGTTCAGCATATCGGCAACGGACACGTGGGGGCGGCGGGCGACGGCTATGACCCCGGTGGGCGGCGGCACCGGAGATAGGCCCTGGAACACGTCCAGGGGGATCACGCGCAGGGAGCCGCTTATCGCGTCGGCTATGTCCGGGGCGTGGCGCTCCGCCAGGGCTGAGAGTCCGTCGGGGTCCGCGCAGACCACGTCGGCGAGGTCGGCGTCGAAGCGCACCGCGTGCTTCAGCGGGTGGAACCCCTCCAATACCGCCAGGGTAGGGTCGGTCCGAGCGCGGCGGAACTTTTCGACCAGCGTTTCACGGCCCATCCAGTATTCAGTCCGCAAGCTCAGAGTCGGTACTGACTAAGCCCTGTTCGGTGTCGTTGCGAAGGGCGCGGCTATCGTCACTACGTGGACTGCGGTGATCGAGAGTCCGGAGAGCAACTACATGGGGGCCGGGTTAGGAGCGACCCGGTGGACTCCGTTGGAAATGGCCGGAAAATAGCCAGCCACCGCGGCACTGACAGTAACTGTTCAGACTTAAGGGGAACCGGCCCTTCGACAGGCTCAGGACAGGCCCTTCGACTGCGCTTCGTTCCGCCTACGGCTCCACTTCGCTTCGCTCAGGACGAACGGATACACATCAAGTCTGAACAGTTACCACTGACATTGGCCCATTGTGCCGACGCCAACAAGGGGGCTAGGATGAATGCCCAATCCCTTCCCCAGGGCCGCCGGTGCTCCGCTGACCAGGCGTATCCGGCGGCCCTTTTCGTTGGTCACAACTGACGTCCCATCCGACCGGGGCACTCTGACCCATCGGCAATGGCCGGCTCCCCTCAGCCCGCGGGCATGGGAGTGGGAGCCTATTGCAGCAAAAACCCCTCGTAGCCGTTGGCCGCCACCTTTTCCCGCTTGGCCCGCATCACGGGAGCCGGATCGGGACTGGTAAGCAGCGCCCTTGCTTTGCCCGGAATATTGGCCCCCACGTACCAGGAGTCGGCCTGGGTGCGGAGCGTTTTGGCCCCGTCCTCGTTGACGTGCCTGGTCCACGCCTCTTCCGCCTGCGGGGCGGGAGAGATGCGGGCGAAGTCATGCTCGCGTATGTAGGTAATGCAGTCGGTCACCCAATCCACCAGCGGCTCGGCAGCCCTGACGAAGTTGCCCACGGAAGCGGCGTTGATGGTGAAGAGGTTGGGGAAGCCGGCGCTCTGGATGCCCAGGTAGGTGCGCGGACCCTGAGCGAACTTGTCCTCCAGCGACTGCCCGCCTTCACCGCGGATGTCTATCCTGGTCAGGGACCCCGTCACGGCGTCATACCCGGTGGCGAAGATGATGACGTCCAACTCGTACTCGGCGTCGGCGGTCTCGAGGCCCTTGGGGGTGATACGGTGGATGGGGGCCTCCCGCACGTCGACCAGCAGCACGTTGTCCTGGTTGAATACCTCGTAATAACCACTCTCGCAGGGCAGGCGCTTGGAGCCGAACATGTGGTCCTTGGGCACCAACTTTTCCGCCACCACCGGGTCCTTGACCCGCTCGCGGATCTTGCTGCGGACGAACTCCGCGTAGTCCTCGTTGGCCTCGCCGGGGAGCATTACGTCGTGGAAATTGGCCAGCCATTTCTTGAAGCCGGGCTCCGCCCACAGCCTCTCGTACTGCTCCAGCCGCTCTTCAGGGGAGACCTCCAGGGCCGACCTGGGGTCGAACTCGTGCATGAACGAGCCGGGGGTTTCGTTGCATTTCCGGAAAATCTCCGGGTAGTTGGCCTTGATCTCCCGCTGCATCTCCGGGCTGATGGGGCCGTTGCGAAGAGGAGCGCAGTAGTTGGCGGTCCGCTGGAAGACGGTTAGGTGGTCCACCTCTTTGGCGATCTCGGTGATTAGCTGCACGCCGGTGGCGCCCGTTCCGACTACGCCCACCCGCTTGCCGGCCAGGTCCATGCCCTCCTTGGGCCACCGGCTGGTGTGACACCACCGGCCCCGGAAGGTTTCCAGCCCTTCGAATTCCGGCACGTAGTGGGCGGAGAGAAGCCCAACGGCGGTGATTAGGAATTGCCCGCGCGTGCGCAGGCCGTCCGCGGTCTGGATTTCCCAGCAACTGTTCTCATCGTCGTAGACGGCGGACGTGACCCGGGCGTTGAACTGGATGTCCCGCTTCAGGTCAAACTTGTCCGCCACGTAGTTCAGGTAGCGCTCGTTTTCCGGCTGGCCGGAAAAATGCTCTTTCCACTCCCACTCCTGCAGAAGTTCCTTGGAGAAGGAGTAGCCGTAGGTGTAGCTCTCCGAGTCGAAGCGGGCCCCGGGGTAGCGGTTCCAGTACCAGGTGCCGCCGACCCCGCTGCCGTCTTCGAACACCCGCACCGAGAACCCAAGCCCTCGCAGGCAGTGCAACTGGTACAACCCGGTGACTCCCGCGCCAATGACGATGGCGTCGTACTTCTCTATCTCATCCTGAGGCTTCGCGCCGTTGGCCGAGGTCTGGTTAGCAGGACTAGCCATGTTGCTCTCCTTCATGTTTCCCAGCCATGTTTCTCAGGGGCGTCGGCCGCCGCGGAAACGCGGCCCATGTCGACCGCCCCTTTGTGGGCTGGGTTGAGTGACGCCCTCGAGGCTTTAAGACTCGTAGGCATAGCTGTAGCTGGGGCTGGTTACCCGGCCCCCGTCAACGATCAAGTAGTCGCGGTCAATGGGTAGACCCCGGAAGAAGTTGTCCAGGCACTCACGAACCCCGCCGGCGTACCGCTGCTGGGCTTCCAGGGACGTCCCGGAAACATGGGGTGTCAGGGCGTGGTTGCGCATGTTGCGCCACGGGTGATCGGCCGGCGCCGGCTGGGGATACCAAACGTCGCCGGCGTACCCCGCCAGGTGTCCCTGCTCCATGACCTCCACCAGGGCGTTGGTGTCCACTATCCTGCCCCGCGCCGTATTCACCAGATAGGCCCCCCTCTTCATGCCGTAAAGCCGCTCCCGGTTGAACAGGCCGTCGGTGGCCGGGGTAAGGGGTATGTTGATGCTAACCACGTCACAGTCCCGTACTAGGGGGTCGAGACGGGAGTAACGGGCGCCCAGCACCTGCTCTTCCGTAGTGCTCAGACGCCGGTAGTCGAAGTAGTACGTATTGACGTCGAAGGGCTTGAGCCTGGCGGCGACCCGTTGCCCGATGCGTCCCATGCCGACGATTCCGACGGTCTTGTCCTCCAGGTCGTGGGACTTGGCGGCGATGCCCCCTATGTCCCAACCGCCGCCGACCACCTCCATGTAAGAAGGGATGTAGTTGCGGACCAGCGTTAGGATTTGCATCACAACGTGCTCGGCCACGCTGACGACGTTGCTGCCGGTGATCTCGGCCACGGTGATGTTCCGCTCCGCGGCGGCCGCGAGATCGAAGTGGTCGGAGCCGACGCCGGCGGTGAGCAATAGCCGCAGGTTGGGAGCCCTTTCGATTCTGTCCTTGGTTATATAGGCCGGCCAGAAGGGGGTGGCAATGACCACGTCGGTGGTGGGAAGGTGGCTGTCGAGTTCGGCTCCGGCGTCGGTCAACGCCACCAACTCGTGGCCGGAGGCCTCCACCATGTCCCGAAGACCCAGAGCGTTTTCGGCGCACCCCAACAGCTCAGGGGTTTCCTTGGCCGCCGCGCCGCCCGGATACAGAACGGCAACGATTTTCATAGCACACCCTTATCCCGGAAAATTCCTCGCTGAAATTGCCCCGCTCCGCCACCGCGAGAGTTCAATCCTAACACCCTCGCCTCAGGGTCTTTCGGTTTTCCCGTAATGCCTGCCGCATTCCCCTGCAGAACTATGGTGATTCCCAAGGCCCCCGTATCTGTCATTCCGACAGAGCGCAGCGACGAGGAATCTAAGAAAGGTCTGAATTAGGCCGCAAACGTCTTGCTTTCAGATACGGCTGCGGGCGAATTTCCAGCGTTATTCAGAGGTTCCCTAAACCTCTTGATCGCGTGCCCGACTGCCGGACAATGAACCATCCGCAAAGCAGGGCGTTAGATTCCCCGGCTGCGCTCGAAATGACAACGGCCGACCTCTTAGCCACACATCGTTGGCTACCCTACCAACAATAACCGAAAGTCCTGCCCCTCCCCGGCTCCGCATAGACCGGCAACAGGCCTACGGGGTAATCTTAGGGTATAGCCAAGGTTCCGGCAAGCCGCAGAGACCCGCGGTAACCGTTCAGTCTCTGTTGCTGGAATCGCGGGACCGCCCCCCAAGGGGTTGTGGCGGTCGGGACCCTCTCGTATCAGCGGAGAGAGGCCGGACCCGCCTGCCGGCTCTGGCCCGCCTAACGGCTCTGGATGGAAAGCAACTCGGTGCAGGCAAGGTCTGATATGGCGGCATCGATTCGTTCCAATGTGTTGTGCAGGTACCTTGTGGCCCGCTCGCCGTCGAAGTCGCAGTGCCCTCCCGTGACTACCCAGAAGACTAGCACTTCCAGCATGGAAAGCCGGTAATCAGATAGGCATTCATCGAACGAGTAGTTACTCACCCCGCGGTTTACGAGGGCGTCGTGGTATGCTCGCAGGAGAGCGATTTCGTATTCTTTTCGCTGGTCAGGGGGGAACGCCTCTCCGATGAACGTGGCGACATCGTAGACGCCCCTGGCACGCGCGCAGAACTCCCAGTCGATCACGACCAGAGGCCGCGGCTCCGGCGGCTGGGGAAAGAAGCAATTGTCGAGGCGATAGTCTCCGTGAATAATAGTGCGCGGGGCCTTCGTGAGCTTGGACTTTATCTTCGGGATGGCAAGGTCCAGGCACTCCCCCACCAGCCGCAACCCTGGGGGCATGCCTTCGCCGGCCTTGTCTATGAGAGACTTCCAGGCGGCGGGGTACATCTCCCGGTAGATGGCGGTTTCAGCGTCTTTCAACGCCATCCAGTCCAGCTCGTCCAGGCGGGAGTTGTCCCACCAAGAGGCGTGGAATTCGGCCAAATGGCCTAAGGACAGGCCCGCATCGGCCAGTGAGCATCCACTTACGCTATCGCCCTGCCGGGTCCAGTTCATGTCCTCCAGCAGCAGAACGGTGTTCCCTGTTGTTGGGTCTATGTGGGAATAGTAGCTCTCGGGGGCCGGCAGCACACCATCGCCCGCAACTTGTTGCGCAATTTGTTGATAGAACATGACCTCGCGCCGCCCCTGTCCCAACCTGCTGGAGACGGTTCTCAACTCGGGGTCCAAGGAGGGGAGCTTGAGTATGATGCTACGCGGCAGGGCCGAAGGGTCATTATCGTAGTGGGGCTCCAGGCGGGCCACCTGGTTCATAAACCCGGTCCCCCCTGTTATGGCCTCCGCCGAGATGCGGCTTACGGCGGCCCCGCCCGGGGCCCCTTGGCTATGCAGCACCTCGGTCAACCAGCGGGGGGTGCTCCCCTGGATGTCCCTGGGGACCGGTAAGCTGGTCATGTCAACGCTATGGGCCGCAGGCGCCGAGCCGTGTTCTTCATTTCGTGTTCCGGGCCAACGGGACGCGGCGGTCCATCGACTTGGGGTCGGTGAAGCGAATCACACCTGCCGGCTTCCGGCCCTGCGCCGGGACCACGCTCGATGTAGGACTCATTACCTCAACTTTTCCTTGGCCGCCTTGCAGAAGGGGACTAGAGGCGCAATTTCAGTCGAGGGGTCAGCAGACGGTCGGGGACCTTGGTCTCACGCAGGAACTGCACCAGAAGGCGATGGATTTCCCTGGCGTCGTCGGTGTGGGCCTCTATGACATTGTGCAGCTGGCCCGGGTCCGGTCCCAGGTTGTACATCTCCGAGGACCCTTCCTGCGGGCTGTAGAGCAAGCTCCACTCCCCTGAGGTGACGGTGGTGACCGGGTGGTCCGAGAGGGTACGGAGCAGGCTGTCCACGGAATGGATGGGATCGCCCGGGTTGGCGAAGGGGATGCTGCTGACCACGTACTCCCGCCCCGGGAGAGAGGTGTCTCGCATCCCCGGCGTCAGAGACCTGCCCTGAACGTAGGGCGGGATCTCCATCCCCATCAGGTCGAGCACCGTCGGCATGACGTCGACCGCCGAGGTCAGGCCCGCGTATACCCCGGGGGGTATTCCGGGGGCGTGAATCAGGAGTGGAAGATGGACGAGTTCCCTGAAAAGGGGAGAGTAGGTCCACCGGGACCCGGGCTCGCCGTAGGGGCGGAGTCTTCCGTCAGGGCCTTTGCCCGCGGTCATCTTGCCAAAGAGCCCGCCGTGTTCCCCAAAGTAGAAGCCGTGGTCCGTGGTGAAGATGACTGTCGTCTTCTCCATGAGGCTCATGTTCTCCAAAGCCTTCAGCAGAAAACCCAGCCAGGTATCGACCATGGTGACCTCGCCGCAGTAGGTGGCGTGGCTTTTCCAGAGCTTCTCCTCACTGTACTCCGGCACGTCGTGCCAGTTTCCGTAGAGGGGAAGCACCACCTCGCCGTCGTATCCCGGCCAGTACAATTCGGTGTAGTAGGCTGGGGCGTCCCAAGGCTCGTGGGGGTCCCAGGTATCTACGTAGAGGAAGAAGTCCTCCTTCCGGTGGCGCTCCAGCCACTGCATCGCAGTCATGAAGGTCCGGGGGACATTGCGGTCCGATTCGGTCTGCCACGCCTCCCGTACGTCCAGAGCCTCGTTGTGGTAGCCGGGCTGGGGGACCAGGGACCACATGGTGTCTTGTCCTCGGTTCATGAAGAAGGACTGGAACCCACGGTCGTAGTTCATCCCGTTCCTGAGATAGTGGGGAGTATCCACCGATGCCGCAGTGTGGAAGCCGCGGTCGGCGAGTATCTCCGCCAAGGTGGTCGCCCCGGAGGGCAGCGGCTCCCATCCCATGAAAGACATCGTCCAGCGCCCCGTGAGATGGTCCGCCCGGGTGGGCATGGTCGGGGATCCGGCGGCGTAGTGGCCGTCGAACCTGACCGACTTGGCAGCCAGCGCGTCCAGCGAAGGAGTCCTGATGCTCGGGTTGCCGTAAGCGCCCACGTGGTCCCGGCGAAAGGTGTCCGCAACTATCCAGATAACGTTCATTTCGACCGCTCCGATGGCCGACCTAAACCAGAGCCACATTCTGCACCACGGGTCTCGCTCTACCGAGGACGAAACGCCGCGGCGGAGCAATCGCGGGTTTACCCATGACGATAGTGAACGTCAACAGTTTTGATTTTGGGCACCGGTCCGCGCCTTATCAACGCCGCCAACGCTGGCGCCTTGGCCTGCCACTCTTCACCGGAAGCAGCGGCCGGCGCCGGCCGTTCTTGGACCAAGCGGCCTTCCCGCCGCTGGGGCAGCCTCGCCGGCCTAGCCGCTCACCCCTGGCGACCAGTTGTAAATCTTGGCCAGGGTTCCACCCATGAGCGCGGAACGCTCCGCATCCGTCAGGCTCTCGGTAACCCGGAAGGCCTCAACTCCCTGCTCGTAGGTCAGCAGCTTCACCGCCCGAGTCCAGTCTGTGCCCCAGAGGCACCGGTCGAAGCCGAAGGCGTCAAACACCTTCGCCAGCGGCTCCCAGATATCCGGGTACGGGAATGGCTGATGGGACAGGGTGCAGGCCCCCGAGATCTTGATGACCACGTTGTCGCATTCCGCCAATGAAAGCACGTTGGCCAAGTCCGCAAACGGTTCCGCCGGCGGTGGCGGGTCGAATGGCTGGGCCAGGCCCACGTGGTCTATCACCACCTGGGTGTTGGGATTGCGGCGCGCCAGCTCGCGCAACAGGGGAAGCTTGCCCGATGCCATGACGTTCACCGGGACGCCGGCTTGGGCGCCCGCGGCGAGGATGTGGTTGAGGCCCGGGTGGTCCGCTTCGAACTCCTGGGCTCCCAGCATGACCCGGGCCCCGACCACGCCCCGCCTCCCGGTCCACTCGGCCATCTCCTCGGCGATGGCGTCTGAGTCCGGATCAAAGGGCCGGATCAGCCCGAACCGCTGCGGGTGTTGCTCGTATGCCTGCACCGCGTAGCTGGCGTCGTACCCGTACAGAGAGAAAGGGGAAATCAGCAGCGCCCCGTCCACGCCGACTGCATCCATCGCCACCACCATATCGTCGCCGGTGACCTCGTCAGGGCCCTGCAAGAATCCCCGCCAAGGGCGCTCCGGGCCGTTACGCTCGTAGGCATGAACTTGTGAGTCAATTACGGGGGTTCGAGTGGCCATCGTCCTTCTCCTTGTCATTCACGAATGTCGGTTTGGCGCCTGCTTCTCCCGAAGGGGTCTACTGCTTCCGCCGAAGAGGTGCGCCATACTCGCGCGCTCCACGCGTGGGATGGCCTATATTCTATAGCAGGATGCCGGGCATATAACACCTGGGCCCCTGGCACGCCGGGGTCCTCCAGCCGTGCCCAAAACCAGCTCATGTAGCTGCCTCTGCGACTGAGACTGTGACTCATTGCAGCGGCAAGCCTTAGGCTTGCCCGATGGATGTAGCGATCAGCGTCGAAAATTATACGAGCCTGCGCCCCCTACACGTCATCCCCCATTCCCACATGTCATCCTCACTCCTACACGCCATCCCCCCCGTCATTCTGAGCTTGCCGAAGAATCCAAGGCCCTCGTGCGCCACCCCCGTTGGCACTGGAAAGGACCCGCTGCTAACCGGACCCCCGGCACCGGCAACCGTGAGCTCAGCCGGGAGGCTTGGAGCGCCCTCCAGCAACCACTTTGGATTCCTCGTCGCTTCGCTCCGGCGGAATGACAGGGGCTGGGGGCCGCTGCCGCTCCAACGGAATGACAGGGACGGGGCGTGAGAGGCGCAATGATGTGGGGGGCGAGGTCGCGCAGGGTCGCGCAGGGTTGCCGCCTATTGACATCAAAGGCAGTTGCTTTCGGTTGCACGACAAAACCAGCCCTGTACCGGGGCCGAAACGGTGTTGCCTAGCCCATTCGACCTCCCTATAATATCCAGGGTCGAACAACCGAGGCGAGACATCAGGGGGCCCGCCAGGTCACTGTCCATCCAAAGGCGGCCCCTGGGGTCCCACGACGTCCCGGCGAGGTGGGTGGGCGACCCTTCAGCCCAGGGGGGCTCATACCCCGGACGGGGTTCCAGTCGCGGGGTACTCGACCGACCCCCGGGATGCGGGAAATCTGTGACAACGCGGCCGGCCCGCTATACTAACTCAGGACAGGTCATAACTTATGGATGCCCAAACGCTGGTCCGCGTAGAGTCCAATCCCAGAATTAGCTCCTTTGGCCCAGGCGACACGGTCCGGGTCAACTTTCGAATCCGCGAGGGAGACCGGGAACGGGTGCAGGCGTTTCAGGGAGTGGTGATCCGGATGCAAAACGGCGTGGGACCCGCGGCCAACTTTACCGTCCGCAGGATTTCCGCGGGCATCGGCATCGAACGTATCTTCCCCCTGCACTCCCCGCTCATCGACTCCTTGGAAGTCCTTCGCCGGGGGTTGGTGCGCCGGTCCAAGCTTTACTATCTGCGCGGCCTCCAAGGACGGGCGGCGCGCATCAAGGAGAAGACGCCCCCTCGCCCCCAGCGCAATCAGGCGACCGGCCGGGCCTGAGGCAGCAGGCAGGGGCCTGGACCCCAAGCCTTCGCTTTCCCCGCCACTCAGCCCGTGACTTCCGGAGACACAGGGACGGGCAAACGGTACGCTGAGGTGGCGGTGGACGCCCCGGTTGCCCACTCCCGCACCTTCTCCTACAGCATTCCCAACCGGTTCGTGGTTGAGCCGGGCCAGTTGGTCTGGGTCCCCTTCGGCCGGCGTGTGGCCCAGGGCGTCGTGGCCGAGTTGGCCGCCGCCCCCCGGGTCGAGGTCACCCGCGACATTCTCCAGCCCATAGACCCCGCCCCCCTCGTCAGCCGGGAGCGCCTGGACCTGGCCCGCTGGTTGAGCGGGTACTACCTTTGTCCCCTCTTCGACGCTATTTCACCGCTGCTCCCGCCGGGATTCGAGACCCAGGTCCGCTCCCGGATTTATCCAGTCCCCAGGGCCGGGGAGGCGCCGGGGCCCAACGAGGCGGACTGGACGTCCTTGACCGGCGCGGACTTGTCTTTTCTCCGGCCCGAGGCGGCGGAGGTCCTGCGCGGGCTGGACTCCAGGACCGGCTACGACGAGCAGGCGTTCACCAAGCTGCTGGGCCGCAACGGAGAGCGGGCGCTGGCGCGGTTGCTGGACAAGGGCCTGCTGCGCCGGCAAACCGAGCTGCCCCGCCCGCGGGTCGCCACCCGCTACGAGAGCTTCCTGTTCCCCGTGTATCCCAGAGAACCGCAACCTGAGGACCAGCCCGCGGGAGTCCGGCTTGGCCGGCGCCAGGAGGACCTGTTGCTGGCGGTGAGGGAGCGGGCTCCCAGCTATCCCGCGGTCCAGGCCAACAAAGAGTTCGGCCACGGCGTGGCCACCGCGCTGATACGAAAAGGTCTCCTGGGCCAGGAGTGGGTCCGGCTGGAACCGCAGGCTCCCGCGACCACGTCCGGAGACGCCGCCGGGCCGCCACTCGAGTTGACCCCGGAGCAGGATGAAGCGCTGGAGCAAGTCGTCCGGGCCATAGCCGACCGGCGCCACACGCCCCGGGTTTTTCTGCTGCACGGGGTAACCGGCAGCGGCAAGACCGAGGTGTACCTGCGGGCCATCCAACACACCATAGCCCTGGGCCGGCAGGCCGTGTTTCTTGTGCCGGAGATATCCCTCACGCCGCAAACCATGCAACGGGTCAACGCCCGTTTCCCCGGCCGGGTGGTCACTCTTCACAGCGGCCTCACCCGGCGTCAACAGTTCGACCAGTGGTGGAAGATAAACGACGGGGACTATGACGTCGTGGTGGGTCCCAGGAGCGCCCTCTTCGCCCCTCTCTCCCGGTTGGGATTGATAGTCATTGACGAGGAGCACGAGTGGACCTACAAGCAGGAGGAGACCCACCCTTTGTACCACGCCCGGACGGTGGCTGACGAGCTGGCGCGGCTCACCGGCGCCGTCGTGGTGCTGGGCAGCGCCACTCCGGACGTGGAGACCTACTACCAGGCCAAGCGGGGCCGCTCCGGCTTGCTCGAATTGCCTCGTCGGATTGGGAGCAGCCTCAGCCGCCGCCCCGAGCTTGCTCCGCCTGAGCTTGCTCCGCCCGAACTTGCTCCGGTGGAAGTCGTGGACATGCGCCGGGAACTCCGGGAAGGGAACCGGGATATTTTCAGCCGGGCCCTCGTCCAAGCGCTGCAGGACCGTATTGGCCGGGGCCAGCAGGCCATTCTGTTCCTGAACCGCCGCGGCAGCGGGCCCATCGTGCAGTGCAGAGACTGCGGCCACGTGGCCTCCTGCGCCTCCTGCTCGGTAGCCCTGGCTTACCACTCGGCGGACGGGCGGATGATGTGCCACCGTTGCAACCGGCGCACCCGCCCGCCCGCCTTCTGCAGGCAATGCCGCGGGAAGCGCGTGCGCAGCCTGGGCATAGGCACCCAGAAGGTTGTGGAGAGGGTCTGCGACCTGCTCCCCGGGGCCCGGGTCGAACGCTGGGACGCCGACGCCACCAGGGCCGGACTTGCCCCCGAGCAGGTCATGGAACGGCTGCAAAATGGAGAAACTCAGGTGCTTGTGGGCACCCAGTTGGTGGCCAAGGGACTGGACGTGCCCAACGTCACGCTGGTAGGCGTGGTGCTGGCCGACGTCGGGCTGCACCTACCCGACTTCCGGGCCGGCGAGCGGGCCTTCGGCCTTCTGTGCCAGGTGGCGGGCCGGGCCGGCAGGGGCCAGGCTCCCGGGAAGGTCGTCGTTCAGACCTATACCCCGGAGCACTACGCCGTGGCCGCCGCGGCCCAACACGACTACCACTCCATGTTCCGGCAGGAGATTCAGACCCGGCGCAGGATGGGCAACCCTCCCTTCAACCGCCTGGTGCACCTGGTGTGCCAGGACGTGAACGACTCCCTGTGCCAAAGGGAGGCGGCGTCCGCCGCGCGGGAGCTGCGGCAGCAGGCCGTCGCCGAGGGTCTGACCGACGTGGAGATCATCGGCCCGGCCCGGGGGATGCCCTCGCGCCTGAGGGGGCGCTATCGATGGCATCTAATCGTTAGGGGTCGTAATCTTCATGAGTTCCTTCAGGGTTTCCTGGAGCGGCGCCCCTTCCCACGGGGATGCACCGTGGACGTGGACCCGGTCCACCTCCTCTGAGGCAGCTTTACACTCCCGGAGAGGCTTCAATATAATGTCCCGCGAAATGTTTGCCTGGATGCGAATTCTGCATGGCCAGGGGTGTGGAGGGATTCTGAATCCGTATTGGGTGGGCCGAGAATCCGGCGCTTGGCCGCTCCATGGCTTCCCGGTCGGACCGGGTCCCGTTCCGGTCTCGTACACTGCCAACGGGGGTGAACCAGAGTGACGGTATTGCGCATGCGGCACCTGCCCGATCCTATCCTGCGGCAGCAGGCCAAGAAAGTGGGCAAGATCCCTACTAACATAAAGAAGCTCGTCGAGGACATGGTGGAGACCATGCACGACGAGCATGGGGTTGGGTTGGCCGCTAACCAGATAGGGTCGCTGCAGAAAGTGGCGGTGATTCAAACGCCGGAAATGGAGGAGGCCCTGGTGCTGATCAATCCGGAGATCGTGAAGCAGGAGGGGGAGAGGGAGGTGGAGGAGGGTTGCTTGAGCATTCCCGGATACCGCGGAACGGTGAAGCGCTCGGTCAACGTGCGGGCCAAGGCGCTGGGACTGGACGGCAAGGTCATTCGGATCAAGGCCGACGACCTGCTGGCCCAGGCCCTGGAGCACGAGACCGATCACCTCAACGGCGTCTTGTACATCGACCACCTGGTGTCACCGGATAGCCTATGGAAGATAACCTCCGCCCATGAAGACGAGGATGACGAGGACGATGAAAGCCAGGGCGGCGCCGGGGCCCCAGGTCTGGCCGAGGACGAAGAAGCCCAGGCGGGATAACCCATGGCTGGACCTTCGGAGATGCTAGCCAAGCTGGGAGAGCACCTGGGCCGCCGGGGGGTTCCCGCCTTTCTGGTGGGCGGACACCTGCGGGATTCGCTCCTGTCGCGCTCCGCCGGCTGGGACATAGACGTGGCGGTGGCGGCCGATTCCCTGGCGCTGGGCCGAGAGCTGGCAACGGCCTTGGGCGGGAAGTTCGTTCCCCTGGGCCAGGCCTTTGGCACGGCGCGGGTGGTGGCCCCGGACTGCGAAGGCAACCCCTGGACCGTGGACTTGTCCAGGTTCACCGGCAGCATCGAAGAAGACCTGGCCCGCAGGGACTTCACGATAAACGCGCTGGCCCTGCCCCTGGCCCAATGGGCCTCGGAAACGCCGGGGGAGCACCTGATAGACCCGTTTCAAGGACGGGCGGACCTGGTGCACAAGCGCCTCCGGGCCGTCAGTCCCCGCGTGTTTCGGGACGACCCCTGCCGCTTGCTGAGGTCGGTAAGATTGGCCGCCGCGCTGAGGTTCCGGCTGGAGCCGGAAACGGCTCGACAGGTCCTTGCCGACGCTCCGCACCTGGGCGAGGTCGCCGCGGAGCGGGTCCGGGACGAATTCCTGCACATCCTGGCGCTGGACGGCGCCAAGGGCAGCCTGGAAGCCCTGGATCGCATGGACCTGCTATGCCGGGTCATACCCGAACTGGCCGAAACCAAGGGCGTGGAACAGCCCAAGATGCACTACTGGGACGTTTGGGGCCACTCGCTGCACGCGGTGGAAAACGCGGAGCGGGTCACCAAGGGCCACCAACACTCCCCGGTGTACACCCTGATTTACTGGACCGCGGAAACGGCCGGCTACTTTAGCCGGGACGCCGGCGACGGCCACTCCCGGCGGACCATGCTCAAGCTGGCTGCCTTGCTCCACGACGTAGCCAAGCCCAGGACCAAGCAGGTGGACGAGACCGGACGCACCCGCTTTCCGGGCCACTCCGAGGCGGGGGCCGGCATGGCGGAGGAGCGGCTGGCCCAATTGCGCGTGGGCTCCCGGGGCATCGGCATGGTGTCTGACATGGTGAGGCACCACCTTCGCCCGGCCCACATGATGCAGGGCGTCGAATACCTGCCCACCCGCCGCGCTATCTACCGCTTCTTCCGTGACGTGGGAGACGTGGCGGTGGACACCATGTATCTCAGCCAGGCCGACTATCTGGCGGCAAGGGGCCCTGAGCTCAATCCCGACCAGTGGGCCAACCGTGCTAGAATGACCGGGCACGTTATACAGTCGGGTTTTCAGCAGGCGGAGGCCGGCCCCGGCCTCCGCCTGCTCAACGGGAACGAACTCATCGAGCAACTGCATCTAAGCCCGGGACCGGTCATTGGCCGGCTGCTGGAGCGCATCGAAGAAGCCCGTGGGGCAGGGGAGATCTCCACCAGGGATGAAGCCCTGGCCCTTGCCTCCGAGGCTCTGGATCTTCCCCGGGACCACGGCGCCCGTCGGGGACCGGAAGGCCCATGAGGTCCAGGTCACTGTTAAGCGTCCTCGGCGCCGGGTTGTCCTTGCTGTGGTCTCCAACCGTACGCTGGCGAAGCGTCCGCCTCACCCTGGTTATCCTCGTGGTGCTGGGCCTGGCCCTGGCTGCCCTGGGTTTCAAGCAGATCAACATAGACCTGCCCGGCAGCCTAGACCTGCGGCGGGACGGGTCCGGCCCCCTGGGGCTCAAGCTGGGACTGGACCTGAGGGGGGGCGGTTCCCTGATTTACCAGGCCGACACGGGGACCCGCATAGACGTCAAGTTCCGGGAACCCATAGACCACCAGTTAGTCGTCGAAGCCCTGCAGGAACTGCGCTACGGAGGGGATGAACTCGCCTTTGAGGATTTCACCCTCCTGTCTCGGGACCCGCAGCGAGTCCGGATCAAGACCGTATTGCTGGACGAGGAAGACCCCCGGCTGACCGAGTTCGAGGAGACCACGGCGACCAGGCTGGAGAACATCGAAACGGTCCAGTTCGACTTCGTAGAGCCGCCCACCGATGAGCAGATGGACGGAGTGCTGGACATCATCAACCGGCGGGTGAACCTCTTCGGCACCGAGGAGCCCATCATCCAGCGCCTCGGCGACGACCGGGTCATCGTCCAGCTTCCCGGGGCCAGCGGCTCGGTCACCCAGTTGCGCTTCCAAGAACCCGTCCCAGAGTCTCTGACCATAGACGCCGTTCGGTCTGCGCTGGCCGGCGCCGGCTTCGAAGACGTCTCGGTGGAACAACGGGACGAAAGGACCTTCAGCGCGGAGTCGGCTACCGTCAACCGGGACAGCAAGGCCGAGGCGGTGAGAGTCCTGGTCGAGACCCTGGGACCCCTGGAACAGTTCAGCGTGACCAGCGCCATAGACAACGCGAAAAACCTTATCGGCCAGACCGCGCAGTTGGTCTTCACGGACAGGACCTGCGGGCTGGTGAACCAGGCAACCGGGGACTGCATAAACCCCACCGACGCTGACATTGGGCTTACCGGCGACGACCTGTCCCGGGCCTTTGTTACCACCGACCAGGCCACCGGCGCCTGGGCGGTCTCGGTCAGCTTCAAGGGCAGGGGGACTGAGATATTCTCCGACCTGACCCGCCGCATCGTGGACCAGGAGGACCGGAGAATCGGCATCTTCCTCGACGACGCGCTGATTATCGACGTGGTGGCCCGGGCTTGGATCCGCAACGGCCAAAGCCAGATAACCGGCCAGTTCACCCGTGACGAGGCCCGCACTCTGGCCATCCAGTTGGAGTCGGGCCGGCTTCCCGTGCCGCTAAAGCTCATCCAGGAAAACGACGTGGACGCCCTGTTGGGGTCCGAGTCGCTGCGCAACAGCTTGATCGCGGGGCTGGCCGGTTTGGGCCTGGTCATGGCCTTCATGGTCAGCTACTACCGCATGGCCGGCATCGTGTCCTCGCTGGCCCTGGTGTTCTACGCCGTCGTCATGCTGGCCGTGTTCAAGCTGATTCCCGTTACGCTGACCCTCTCCCACATCGGGGGATTCATACTGTCCATCGGTATGGCGGTCGACGCCAACGTGCTGATATTCGAACGAATGAAGGAAGAACTGCGCGTGGGCCGGACGCTGGCGTCCTCCATGGAGGTTGGATTCAGCCGCGCCTGGCCCGCCATACGCGACGGAAACTTCTCCACCCTGATCACCTGCGGCGTGCTCCTCTGGTTCGGCGACCGGCTGGGCGGCGGGCTGGTTACCGGGTTCGCCATAAGCCTGGGTATCGGTGTGTTGGCCAGCATGTTCACCGCCGTGGTGGTCAGCCGCAATCTCCTCCAGCTGTTGGCCTGGGTCGGACTGGCGAGGAAGGCGGCCCTGTTCACCCCCGAGGGCTCGCCGCGCGCCGCGTCCACGGCGGGCAACAGCGGCTAGCTATGCTGGATATTGTCGGCAAACGGGCCTGGTACTTCCTCTTCTCGGCCTTGATCATCCTGCCGGGGATCATCTCCATGATCATCCCTTCCGGCTGGGTGACTGGGGATTCGGGCCTCAACGCCGGCATCGACTTCAGCAGTGGGTCCTTGCTGAGGGTCGGCTTCGACCGGCCGATCACCGAGGACCAGATTCAAGAGCGTCTGGACGCCCTGGGCCACGACGAGGCCCTGATCCAAAAGTCGGGAGACCGGCGCTTCATCATCCGCACGACCCAGCTCAAGGAAGCCGTGGGAGACGCCCCCTCCGAGAGGGAGGTCATCGAGTCCGACCTGGAGGAGTTCCTCGGCCTGGACCGGTCCCGGGTGGAATTCGCCTCGGTCTCGCCCATAGTGGCCGGAGAGACGGTCCGCAACGCCATCTGGGCCGTCGCCGCGGCGTCGGTGTTCATCCTGCTGTACATTTGGTACGCCTTCCGGCGGGTCCCCAAGTCCTACCGCTACGGTATAAGCGCAATTTTGGCGCTGGTCCATGACGTGGTGTTCGTCCTGGGAGTGTTTTCCATCCTGGGCAAAGTGATAGACCTGGAAGTCAATTCCATGTTCATCGTTGGGGTGCTGATAGTAGCCGGCTACAGCGTGAACGATACCATTGTGGTCTTCGACAGGATAAGGGAAAACACGGTGCGTCACCCCGACCGTGCTCTGGACGCTGTGGTAAACATGAGCATCATGGACACCGTCGGCAGGTCGTTGAACACCAGCCTTACCACCCTCTTCGTGCTGGTGGCGATGCTGCTGATCGGCGGACCTTCCATCAGGGGGCTGCTGCTGGTGGTGGCCATCGGCGCGGTGATCGGGACCTACAGTTCCATCTTCATCGCCAGCCAGTTCGTAGTCATGTGGGACCGGGGGGAGATCCGCCGGTTCTTCCGCCGCGGGCGCGGCACGGCCGCCGCGGCCGCCGGGGGACTGCTGCACCTCATCGGCCGGTAGCCGCGCGCGATGGGCCTCCGACGACGGGCGGTCCCAACCCCGGTACGGGGCCGGCCTCCTGACTCTCGGGGGATGCGCCCGGGCTGATTAACGAGAGGCGCTGCCGAAGCGGATGCGCGCCGTCGGCTAACGGGGCGCGCCGGGCGGCGCCAGCAGCAACCTCCCCAAGACTTGGCGGCCAGCCAGCAGTTCCGCCGCCGCCGCCGCGTCCTCCAGGGGCAAGACCCCGTGGACCAGGGGCTTAACCAGCCCTCGCGCCGCCAGGTCCATCACCTCCCGCACCTGGACCCGGGACACCCCGGAGCAGCCGACTATGCGGGCGTCGCGGAAGATCACCTCCGCCGGATTCAATCCCACCGGTTGGCCGGCCAGCTCTCCCAGGATCACCCAGCAGCCATACTGGGCCAGGCACCTCCAGGTTGCGGGGAAAAGCGGCGAGCCCACGGTGTCGATGACCACGTCCGCTCCCTCATCCTCGGTCAAGGCCATCACCACCTCGCTGAAATCCAGGGACCCGGTCTCCAGGACTTCCGCGGCGCCCAACTCGGCCAGTCGCTCCGTCTTGTGGGGTGAGGAGGTTACGGCCAGCACCCGGCACCCCAGGGCCGCCGCCAGTTGCACGGCGTGGGACCCCAGGCCCCCGCCGGCTCCGGTCACCACAATCACCTGGCCGGGCTGGACCTGGGCCGCCTGACGGAGGGCAGCCGCGGCTACCCCCATCGGACAGGCAATCAGGGCGGCGCTTGCCAGGTCCAGGCCGTCGGGCAGCCTCACCACGCTGTATTCGGAGATCGCCACGTACTCAGCAAAGCCGCCGTCACCACCGTGGCCCACGCCCCAGCCACGCCGGCAGCGGTGCTCTTGGCCGCGTTGGCAGCGACCGCAGTCGCCGCAGGCGCTGACCGGGAGGCTCACCACCCGGTCCCCGGCCGCCACGGTGGTCACCCCGTCTCCCACCCGGTCAACAACGCCGGAGATCTCATGGCCGGGGATGACCCTCGTTTTGACTCCCCGCCGCAGCGTCCCGGTCATGAGCAGCAAGTCGTGGTGGCAGAACCCGCAAGCCGCCACGCGGACCAGGACTTCCCCGGCTTTCGGGACCGGGACCGGCGCCTCGACGAGGGCGAGGGGCGCCCGGCTCCCGGGGTCTTCCAACCTCAAGGCCAGCATGATTGGCGGAATTATAGTGGCCTGCCGTTGTCCCGCCAACCGGCGCTTGGCTTATAATCAGTCCCGGAGACTACCGGAGACCGGCCCAGGACTCGCCAGGCCGGTACGGGGGTCATTTAATTGTCGGCCTATAAGGCTTGTCATTCTGAGCGCAGCGAAGAATCTCAGCTACGGCGGAGAGACCCTTCACTTCGTTCAGGGTGACAATAAAAAGACCTCAGGGTGACAACTAAAAGACCCCTAGGGCTGGTACGGGGGAAATGCCATGAAGATAGGCGCGCACGTGTCCACGTCGGGCGGTATCAGCAAAGCCGTGAGCCGGGGAGCTGAAATAGGCTGCGAGACCATTCAGATATTCGGTTCTTCTCCCCAAGGTTGGGCCTTCAAGCCGGTCCCAGCGGAGGAGATCGAGGCTTTCCGCCAGGGTGTGGCGGAAGCCAACTTGGGCCCGGTGTTCCTCCACGCCATTTATCTCATAAACCTGGGCACCGGCAAAGAAGACCAGTTGGAAAAGGGGATTCAGTCCCTCATCAACTACATGGACCTGGCCTCGGATATTGGGGCCGCGGGCGTGATATTCCATCCCGGCAGCCACGGCGGAGCGGGCTACGAGGCCATTCTCCCCCAAACTGTGTCCTCCATTCGGCGCGTGCTGGACCAGTCGCCCGAGGGCCCTCGCTTGGTGGTGGAGAACATGGCGGGCATGCGGCAGCACATCGGGGCCAAGTTCGAAGACTTGGGGCGCATTCTCGAGTCGGTGGACAGCCCGCGCCTTGGCGTGTGCCTGGACACCCAGCATTGCTTCGCCGCCGGCTACGACATGACCACCAGGGAGGGCATAGAGGAGACCGTCGCCGACTTCGACCGTGAGGTTGGGGCCGCCAACCTGCTAGCGGTCCACGCCAACGATTCCAAGCGGCCCCGCGGCTCCGGCGTCGACCGCCACGACAACATCGGCGAGGGGTTCATCGGCGAGGACGGGTTCGCCGCCATCATGGAAAACCCGGTGTTCCGGGACGTGCCCTTCCTATTGGAAGTCCCCGGGTTCGAGGGGAAAGGCCCTGATGTCCGGAATATCCAGACGCTGAAAAACATTCGCCAAAACATTCGGCAGAGGATAGGGTCAGGCCCTTGATACACCTGTCCCGCCGTGAGTTTGTCGAGTTGGTCCTAAACGCCTACGAGGAGGTGCCTCCCCGAATGCGCCGGGCCCTCCACAACGTGGACGTTACCGTAGAGGAGTGGCCGGACCCCGATGAGGTGAACCTGCCCCGCGGCGAGACCACCCTCTTCGGCATGTACGTAGGGGTGCCGCTGCCGGAACGGCAGGGCGGCGAACCCGTGTTGCCGGACCGTATAGTCATCTTCCGTCAACCCATCCTCCGGAGTTGCGCCAGCCGTCAGGAGGCGGAAAGGGAGATACGCACCACCCTGCTTCACGAGGTGGGTCACTGCCTGGGCATGGGTGAGGAAGACCTGGACCGACTGGGATACGGGTGACGGTTTGCCACTGAATCCCGCAACCCCGTGGCCCTAATTCCGGCCCCTCTCTTGGCGGCGAAGCTGTGGAAAGCGGTGGCCGGGCGTGTTGCCTGGGTATTGGGCGCCGGCGGGGGGTCCGGCTTGGCGCCGGTGGCGCCGGCAACGGCGGCCAGCTTCGTGGCCCTGATGGTCTACTACTTCGCTCCCATTGCCCAGGACTCGCTGGCCTTTTATCTGCTGATCGCCGTGGGGTTCGCCGTGGGTGTGTGGGCCACGGGGAGCCTGGTCACCGCCTCCGATCCCGACCCCAAGCTGGCGGTGTGGGACGAGTTCGTGGGAATGTGGGCCACCTGCTTGCTCTTGCCCAAGACGGTATCCTGGATGGCCGCCGCTTTTCTCTGCTTTCGTATTCTGGACGTGGTCAAGCCATGGCCCATCCGGAGGCTTGAGAGGCTGCCCGGAGGTTTGGGCATCATGTCGGACGACCTGCTCGCCGGACTGTATGGCGCGGCCCTGCTCAACGGACTGCGCGTGGCCTTCTTCGACTGACTCCCCCCGCCCTCGGGTCCGGAGCCGGGGCCGCCACGCGATGGCTTGTAAGTGTTCAGAGGGGAGAGCCGACTGTCGGCGTGAAGGAAGGCCAGGGTTTTTATTTCGGGGCCATAGTGGGTCATTCTGAGCCATGGGCCCGGGTGGCGGTTGAAAGATGTGGCAAGGCGCTAACGGCTGCCTATTAACAGCGTAGGGAGTGGGCACCGGAGATGGCAAGGGGGAAGTGTCCTGAGTCGAGGAGGAACCAACTCTGAACAGTTACACTGGCGTGGACATGGCTAAGGCCCGGCCGGACGTGGCCGGCCGACCATGCCCCGATACTATTTTGAGAAAATGAGGGGCCGTGATTACTTGGAGTCTTCTTGACAGTGTTGACGCCGGTGGTTAGGATGGTACCATGACATAGGGCCCCAAGAAGGGCCTAAATAGGCGGAAAGGAACGGGTGATATGTTAAACGTTATCATCAGATTCCTGGCCGCCCTCGCGGGTAAAGGGGTATCGGAGCAACGCGAAGCCGAAGAAGCACAGGCGCAGAGCGCTGCCCAGGCAGCGCAGGATATTGTCAACCAGGCGGAGGAAGAAAAGCGAAAGCTTCTCCTAGCTGCGCAAGAAGAGGCTTTGAAGCAACGGGCCGCTGCTGAACAGGAGCTGAAGGAACAACGTCAGAACCTCAACCGTTTAGAACAGAGGCACGTCCAGCGGGAAGAGCAGCTGGAGCTCAAGGTCGAGGCACAGGAAGAGCGGCAGCGCGGCCTTGTCGCAAAGGAAGCGGAGGTACGGGAAGGTCTCGAAGAAGTAGAGGCGCTGAAAGAGCAACAGACCCGGGCGTTGGAGGGAATCGCCAACCTCTCCGTGGCGGAAGCCCGTCAAATAGTGGTCAAAAAGGGCGAAGACGAGGCCCGTCACGACCTGGCGAAGCGCTACTACGAGCTAGAGGAAGAGCACAAGGCTAGGGCTGACCAGAATGCCCGGCGAATCATAACCACCGCCATCAACCGCTTGGCCACCGACGTTGTATCCGAGGCAACCACCTCCGTAGTACCCCTACCCAACGATGAGATGAAAGGCCGTCTCATCGGCCGCGAAGGGCGCAACATCAGGACCCTGGAATCTCTAACCGGCGTCGACGTCATCATCGACGACACCCCGGAAATTGTCACCATATCTTGCTTTGACCCCGTGCGGCGGGAAATCGCCCGCCTTAGCTTGGAAAAGCTGATTGCCGACGGGCGTATTCAGCCCGCCCGCATCGAGGACATGGTCCTCAAGACCCAGTCTGAGATCGAGCAGACCATTTGGAAGGCCGGCGAGCAAGCCACCTTCGAGGTTGGCGTTACCGGGTTGGACTCGGACCTGATCAGGCTGCTGGGCCAGTTGAAGTACCGCTACAGCTACGGTGAAAACGTGCTGCAGCACAGCATCGAGGTGGCCTTGCTCTCCGGTATGCTGGCCGCCGAGGCCGGGGCCAACGAGAAGGTTGCCCGGGTTGGTGGCTTGCTCCACGACATCGGCAAGGCCCTGACTCACGAGGTCGCCGGCCCTCACGCCGAGATCGGCGCCGAGCTGGCCCAAAAGCACGGCGTCAACTACAGCTCCTACCGGGGAATCCTGGAGCACCACGACGACCAACACGAGACCATAGAGTCTTACCTCGTTGCCACGGCAGACGCCATCAGCGCCGCCCGGCCCGGCGCCCGCCGGGAGTCCATGGAGCTTTACGTGAAGCGCCTCAAGGACTTGGAGAACGTGGCCACCGGTTTTGGCGGCGTGGAGCGCGCCTTCGCTATCCAGGCGGGCCGGGAAGTGCGGGTGATGGTCAAGCCCAACGACCTGGACGACGTGGAGGCCGCGGCCCTGGCCCGGGACATCGCCAAGAAGGTGGAAGAGGACCTGGTGTTCCCCGGGCAGATCAAGGTTACGGTCATCCGTGAGATTCGCAACGTGGAGTACGCCCGGTAGCCGGTGGACGGGACCGTAGGGCGAGAATCACCGCCGGGTGACGCGGGAACACCGGCGCTCGGCCCGCGTAAAAGACAACAGGGGTAATCCAAAGGGGATCCAAGCTTGGGTCCCCTTTGAATGTTGCGGGGATATCCCGGCGATTTTCTCCGTGTGTGCTCAGAGTCAAGGGGAAATGCGGAATCGCTCCCTTGTTGTCAATCCGAGGCACGCGACCTTACTGACAAGGGACTAGCAGCCGGGCACGGGGCGCCCTACGCTCTACCCTGTCATTCCGCTGGAGCGCAGCGACGAGGAATCTAAAATGCATAGCCGCCAGCCCCGGATGCCGGTCATGGGCCGCCCGGCGCCCGTTTGCAATGAAAGCAGACGGTTTCAGCAAATGCCTACAACGCCAACGACTCACCCCTTGTCTCGCCGCCTCGCGACCCGGCGTGCGGGCAAGGAGTTTAAATTCCTCGTCGCTGCGCTCTGTCGGAATGACAGGTTAGGGGTGCCCGGAATGACCTTGGGGACGCCCGGAACGACGGCTGGGATGCCAGGCATGACGTGGGGGCGCGCGGAATGAGGGGGCGCTAGGCCACGAGGGATGACGCGTTGGGTGGCCCCGCGATTCCACCCGCGGACACTGAACGGTTACTTAGGTTGAAGGAGCTTAGCGTTTGCGCTTATTGATGATAGGTGACGTGATTGGCAAACCGGGCCGGAGGGCCGTCAAGACCTTGGTGCCTTCTCTACGCCGGGAGCAAGGTATCGACTTGGTGATTGCCAACGGTGAAAACACCGCCGGCGGTTTCGGCCTGACCCTGGATACGGCCCACGAGCTGTTGGATAGCGGCGTAGACATACTCACCTCGGGCAACCACATCTGGGACCAGAAAGAGATCATTCCCCACCTGGATGAGGGACTCCCCCTGGTCCGTCCCGCCAACTATCCCGACGCTCCCGGCAGGGGCGCGCTGACACTGGACGGTGTGCTGGTCATTAACCTTATGGGGCGGGTGTTCATGCCGGCCCTCGACTGCCCCTTTCGCACCGCTGACCATCTGCTGCGGGAAGCGCGAGACGACTGGGACGCGCCCGTGGTGATTGTCGACTTCCACGCCGAGGCCACCTCGGAAAAGCAGGCCATGGGGTGGTATCTGAACGGCCGGGTTAGCGCGGTGGTGGGCACTCACACCCATGTGGGCACGGTGGACGCCAGGGTCCTGCCCGGGGGTACCGCCTACGTGAGTGACGTAGGAATGACCGGGCCCCGGGACTCGGTGATCGGCAGCGACACCGACGCCGTGCTGGAGAAATTCCTGACCGGGTTGCCCCAGCGCTTCACCGTCGCCGATGGGCCGGTGGTAATGAACTCCGTATTGATCGACGTGGACCACGAGAGCGGAAAGGCGCGGTCCATAGAGCGCATAGACCGGGTGGTGGAATAAGATGAGCGCTGTTGTCGACTTGCACCTGCACACCACGGCGTCCGACGGCAGATTGTCTCCCGCTGAGTTGGTCCGGTTGGTTGCCGGCCGGGGCCTGAAGCAGGTCGCCATCTCCGATCACGACTCTACGGAAGGACTGGCCGAAGCGCGGCGGGAGGCCGAGCAATTCGAGGGATTGAGGATCATTCCGGGCATAGAGCTAAGCGCCGACGTCCCGGGAACCGAGGTCCACGTGCTCGGCTACTTTATCGACTATGAAGACCGGGAGTTGCAGGATACCCTCACCCAGTTTCGTCTGGGCCGGGTCCACCGGGCCCGCGGCATGGTAGAGAAGCTGGCGGACCTGGGGATTGTTCTGGACTGGGAGCGGGTGCAGCAAATCGCGGGAGACGGCTCGGTGGGGCGGCCCCACATAGCATTGGCCATGGTGGAACAGGGCTACTGCAGCCAGCCCAAAGACGCGTTTCCAGAATACCTGGGGCGAAACGGGTTGGCCTACGTGGCGCGGCCCAAGATGACGCCGGCGGAGGCGGTGCAAATGTTGAGAAAAGCCGGAGGGGTCCCCGTGTTGGCCCACCCGGCCTACACCTCGGACCTAGAGTCAACCATTGACGAGCTTATAGCCGCGGGCCTGTTGGGCATGGAGGTCCACTACGCCAGCTTCAACCGGGACACCATTGACCGCCTGGAGAAGATGGCGGACCGGTACGGCCTGATACCCTGCGGAGGCAGCGACTATCACGGGCTGGGCAACGTCAATGAGGCCCTCCCTGGGGACATGGGTCCTCCCCTCGACACGGTGGACCGGTTGGAAGAAGCGGCCAGGAACCTGGCCCTCCCCGGGCGGGACTAGCGCAGCTCTCTCGGACCGCTGGCCATGGAAATCGCCGGGTTGTACATAGGGTCCTACCTGGTGGGCGCCGTCCCGGCCGCTTATCTGGTGGGCAGGCTCGTGAAGGGCCTCGACATTCGCGGCTATGGCAGCGGCAACGTTGGCGGCTCCAACGTCTTCTATCACGTGGGCCGGAAGTGGGCGGTGTCCCTGTCGATACTGGAGATAGTGGTCAAGGGAGCGCTGCCCGTGTGGATTGGCCGCTACGTCTTGGGGTTGGAACAGTCTTCCGTACAGTTGGTGCTGGCGCCGCTGCTGGCGTCGGTTGGTCACAACTGGTCCGTGTTTCTGAAGTTTCAGGGAGGCCGGGGAATAGCCGTAGCCACCGGCTCCTTGGTGGGCCTCTCGCCAATCCTCGCGGCGGGGTTCGCCGTAGTTGGCCTGGGGGGATGGGCGCTCACCCGAAGCTCAGGGGTGTGGGTGCTGATATCCATGGCGTTGTTGCCCCTGTGGGCGGTACTTGCCGGTGAGCCGGCTGTGATAAGCTATTACTGCCTGGGCCTGCTGGGGGTGACGGCGCTAAAACGCCTGCTCTCCAATTGGACGCCGCTGCCGGAGGAGTTGCCCAAGGCCAAGGTGTTGTTCAACCGTTTGTTCCGGGACCGGGACGTGGACGACCGCATGGAGTGGGTCCAGCGCGTCCCCCACGGCGGCAAGTAGACCAAGGCCGGAAGGCGTCTCATGGATATGGACCAGCCGCAGCACAGACGACAAGACCAGGAAGCCGTTCCCCATTGCCACTGGCACCCCGGGGTTGAAACCCGACTCTACTGCAGCCAATGCGGAAAGCACATTTGCACTCACTGCATGGTGCAGGCCCCGGTGGGGATTCGATGCCGGGAGTGCGGCAGAGCCCTCAGAACCCCAACCTACGACGTTCAACCCTCTTACTACGCCCGCGCTATAGGGGTAGGTGTCGCGGCGGCCATAGGCGGCGGCCTGTTGTGGTCCCTGGTCATCGCCGTCATTCCCTTTGTGTCGTCCATGGGCGCCATTGCCGTGGGCTACGGGGCCGGGGAGTTGATCAGTTGGGCGGTGAACAGAAAACGAGGGACCGGTTTGGCCTGGGTTGCCGGCGGCTCGGTGGTCGGGGCATTCCTGCTGGCTTGGATAATCATGGGCCAATTTTTCAGTTGGTTCGGCCTGCTCTTCCTCTTTCTGGGCGTCTTCTCCGCCGTGCAACGGGTCCGCTAGGCCCGGTTGGCCGCTGTCCCGGCGACCTCGTCCGCTGGGCGCCGGCCCGGGGCACACGGCGGGTGTGTTGCTGGCCGTCCAATCCCGCCGACCCTCCCTCGCCACTTCGGCATCCACCCCGGCGGTGCGGTCCCGGCGGCCGGTGATGCAAGCTACTCCGGTTCCTCGAGCTCGGCCACGGTTGAGCTCAGCGACGGCGCGCTTTCCTGCTCTCCCGGAGTAGCGGGTTGTGAGCGCCCCGGCTCCGACCCCCGGATGCGGGCCTCTATGGAGTCGGCTATCTCGGGGTGCTGGCTGAGGAACTCCTTGGAGTTCTCCCGGCCTTGGCCCAACCGGGTCTCCCCGTAGGAGTAGAAAGCCCCGGATTTCTTCAAGACCCCTTGGGCCGTTCCCAGCTCCAGCAGATCGCCCATCTTGCTGATGCCCAGGTTGAACATGATGTCGAATTCGGCCACGCGGAAGGGGGCGGCGACCTTGTTCTTGACAACACGCGCCCGCACCCGGTTGCCGATCGCTTCCGAGCCCTGCTTTATGGACTCCACGCGCCTCAGATCGATGCGCACCGAGCTGTAGAACTTGAGGGCCCGGCCCCCCGGAGTGACCTCGGGGCTCCCGTAGGTGACGCCGATCTTTTCCCGCAATTGATTGATGAAGATAACCGCGGTTTTGGAACGGTGAATGGTGGAGGTGAGCTTGCGGAGGGCCTGGGACATGAGCCTGGCTTGCAGGCCAACGTGGGTGTCCCCAATGTCGCCCTCCAGTTCCGCTTGAGGCACCAAGGCGGCAACGCTGTCTATGATCACGGCGTCAACCGCGCCGCTCCGGACCAACTGTTCGGTGATGTCCAGGGCCTGCTCGGCGCTGTCCGGCTGGGCGATCAGCAGTTGGTCCAGGTCCAGGCCGCAGTTGTGGGCGTAAGACGGGTCCAGGGCGTGCTCCACGTCGATATAAGCGGCGGTGCCGCCCGCTTTCTGGGTCTCGGCCATGATGTGGATGGCCAGGGTAGACTTGCCCGCGGACTCGGCGCCGTAAATCTCGGTCACCCTGCCGCGGGGAATGCCGCCTATCCCCAGGGCTACGTCCAGCGCCAGCGACCCGGTGGCGATGGCCTCGGTGTCCAGTTGGTCGCCCAACTCTCCCAGGCGCATCACCGCGCCTTTGCCGTGGTCCTTCTCGATGCGTTCCAGCGCGATGTCCAGGGCTGCCCGTTTGTCCTGTTCCATGCCCTTCTGCCTCACCCTCTGCGTAATGATTTGACCATGATTTGGCCGCGGGGCGATGCTAACATAGCCTGGGAGGGGCAACAAGGACCGGGTGTCAGCAAAGAGGTTGGGGAAGATTTGCGTCCAATACCGGGGGGTTCCGGCTCAACGGGCCGGACCTAGAACTCTCAAGTGCCGCCCTTGTATCCGATGATTACGGCGCCGTTTTCCACCATGACCGGGGTCAGGCGCTCCCCGCCGGTCAGTCGTTCCAAGTCGGGAATCTTGTCCGGCTCCTTGGAGACGTCGATCTCCAGGAAGTCGACTTTGCGCTTCCGGTAGTCCATCTTGGCCGCAGCCGAGAAGGCGCAGTCGGGATGGGTGTACAAGAGAAACGGCGTCTGGTCTGCTTGCGTCAAGTCTTTCGCTCCCCGAGACTGTAGGTATGGCGGCACCATTGTAACGGCGGGAGGTGTCCCAGTCCAACGAAAATGGCCGGGACAGCAACTCTTCAGTCTGTGGGCGTGGCGGGATGGGCCCTCCGGATCAATGGCAACGGCGGCGCTCTTGACGGCATGACAAGGGCTGACCTCCCAACGATAATCGCCTGACTCCGGGCTAAACCGCTTCCGGGGCAGGTGCCGTCGGCTCGGAAAATCCTATATAGTAGAGCAGTTATGGACGATTACACCGGACTCCTCGCCCGGCTGACCGGCTTGTTGGCGGAAAACGGCATTGGAGCAGGGCGCGTTACCCCCCAACCCAGGGGAGGCAGGCTCAGGGGCGAACCTCAGCGGCAGGTGGAGGAAGTGCTGGCGCTCCTCCAGGCCGGCGGGTCGGCCCCCAACAGCTTGGCCTACGGCAACGGCTGCTTTGCCGTCGGGCGCTACGATGCCGCCGCCGCCGTTTACCGCCGGATCAAGGCGGAAAACCCGGAGCGGCTGGACGCGGTGTTCAACCTGGGGCTGGCCCACCTCCGCCTGAAGCAGCCCCTGGAGGCCATCGGGGAGCTCACCTGGGTCATCGAGCGCGACCGGGTGCTGCCCGAGGCCTACTACCAGCGCGCCAATGCCTACGACGACCTGGGCGAGCAGGACCTGGCGCTCGCCGATTACACTCAGGCCATCGCCCTCAGATATGACTACCTGCAGGCCTTCTACAACCGGGGCCTTCTGCTGGCCAGGATGGACCGCCACGCCGAGGCGGTGGCTGACTTCGACCAGACCATCCAGCTGGGGCCGTCTGTGTCCAACGCTTACCTGAACCGGGGGGTGTCCCTCGACGAAATGGGGCATCACGACCAGGCCATAGCCGACTACACCGCGGCCCTGACCTGCAATCCCGGCAATGCCGACGCGCTGTTCAACCGGGCCAGGACCAACTATTACCTCGGCCGCCTGGAGGCCACGGTCTCGGACTATTCCGGCGTGGTGGAGTTGTCGCCGGAAGACGCTGAGGCTTATAACAACCGGGGTCTGGCCTACGATGCCCTGGGCGATTACCACCATGCGTTGGAGGACTACGTCCGCGCCTTGGAGTTGCGACCGGGGTTTGCCGAGGCCCGCAGCAATCGCGGGGCGGCCCTGGAAGCCCTGGGCAATGACGATGACGCTCTGCACGAGTACCTGCGGGCGGTGGAGTCGGCTCCGGGGTTCGCGCCCGCGCACTACAACGCGGCGAGGATTTACTCTCGGGCGGGGAACCTCGGCCTGTCCCTGCACCACCTGGAAGAGGCCGTGAGCCTGGCGCCCCAGTTTCGCCCCGAGGCCGAGGAGGACGATAACCTGTCCTGGGTTATAAAGCTGGGCGCTCTCAAGAAAACCCGGGAGCCGCCGGAGACTGGCTCCGAGGCCTGACGGCGTTCCTCTGCCCGGGCCTCCGGGTCTGGCTCCCCCGCTCCTTCTCCCAGTGGCTCCGGTCTTGCCGCATTCACCCGGCGCAGCCTTCGCCACTTGGTCGCCAGGGTGTGAAGCAGCACCAGCCCAGCCAGCCCAGCCAGCGCGGTCAGCCCGGCCACCATGCCCCGGTCGACCTGGTGATGTTGGCTGGCGCCCACTATGACGGCGAATCCGGTCAGTAGCGCCGCCGAGGACCGCAGGGGCGCCCGCCACAGCGCCGGCAGGACCAGCAGCGCGACCCCAATGCCCAAGATCGACAACACCGGCTCCAGGGTCACGGTAATCCCCATGAGCGCGGCCATGCCGTCTCCGCCCCGGAAACCGGTGAAGACCGACATCCAGTGGCCCAGTACGGCGGCCCCCGCGGCCGACAGGGCGGCCCACGGCGGCAGGTCCAAGAGTACGGCTACAGAGATGGCCGCGGAGCCTTTGGCCATGTCTCCGGCAAACACCAGGGCTCCCCGCCTGCGCCCAACGTGCCAGAATACGTTGGCCGCCCCCGCTGTGCTGGCGCCGGTGGCGAAAATGTCGACGCCTCGGGACCGGGCCGCCAGGGAGGCGAAGGGGATCGCCCCCAACAGGTACGCGGTTAACATAACCCCGGCGAGCTTTACGACAGTCAGGTGCTCCTCGAACACTCTCCTGCCCTATGGGGTGCGTATTCCGGCCGTTGCCCTCAGCCATTGGCCCGCGAGTCTCGGCCGGTGAACGGGCCGCCCCTGAGTGCATCGCCCCGCCGATTGGCCGCGCACCGGCGTAAGCTTTTTGTTGCAGCCCCGGATTCAGTATACTTCAGCGTGTCGTTGCCGGGGTACGGCTGGGGCGAGCGCAGGAAACGCCAGCCAATAAGGCCGGGCCGCCGCCTCCGCGGAGACCGGCCCGCAACGCCTCAGCATCCCGCCGATACATCCTTACGGGCACGGTGCAAATCATGAGTATCGAGTCCAGGCCCGGACCCCTGTCCGGAGTTACGGTGGTCGACCTCACCCAGATAATGGCCGGTCCGGTCTGCACCATGCTGCTGGCCGACATGGGGGCCGACGTGGTCAAGGTGGAGAAGCCCGACGGCGGGGACGACACCCGGCGCATGGGGCCTTCCTTGGGCAAGGACCTGGCCGCGGGATTCCTGGCGCTGAACCGCAACAAGCGCAGTCTGGCCCTAGACCTGAGGGACCGGCGGGGCGTGGAAGTGTTCAACCGCTTGGTGGAAAGGGCCGACGTGGTCGTGGAAAACTTCCGGCCCGGCGTAATGGAGCGCATGGGGCTGGACTACCCGGCCCTGGCCAAGCTGAAGCCTAGCCTGGTGTACTGCGCCATATCCGGCTTCGGCAGCACCGGGCCTTACCGGAACCGGGGCGGCTTCGACCTGGTGGCCCAGGGAATGAGCGGCCTGATGAGCATTACCGGCCATCCCAACCGGCCTCCGGCCAAGGTGGGCGTGCCCATCACCGATATATCCGCCGGGCTGCTGGCGGCCAACGGCGTCCTCTGCGCCTACGTCCACGCCCTGCGCACCGGCCGGGGCCAGATGGTCGACACTTCCCTCATGGAGGCGGGAATCTCCTACACCATCTGGGAGACGTCGGGCTACTTCGCCGGCGGGGAGATACCCGGTCCCCTGGGGTCGGCGCACCGGGTGTCGGCGCCATACCAGGCCCTTAGGACCAGCGACGGCTACATCAACATCGGCGCCGCCACCCAGGCCACCTGGCTCCAGTTTTGCCAGGCCATAGGCCGCGAGGACTTGGCAATGGACCCAAGATTCGAAGACCCCGCCGACCGCAAGGCCCGAGAGGCGGAACTGGCCGCCCTGCTGGAGGAGGACCTCAGCCGGCAGTCCACAGGCCACTGGATGGAGGTGCTGGAGCGGGCCGGAGTGGTGGCCGGGCCCATTTACAACATGGAGCAGGTCTACCAAGACCCCCAGGTGCGCTCCCGGGAGATGCTGGTGGAGTTGGAGGACCCGGCCCTGGGCCTCTTGCGCAACATCGGCGTCCCGGTGAAGCTGTCGGCGACCCCGGGCAGGATCTACCGCCGGGCTCCGGCCCTAGGGGAGCACAGCGAGGAAGTGCTCCGTGAACACGGATATTCCGAGGAGGACATCCGGGACCTGGCGGAGGCTGGGGTGGTCCGGGTGACCACGCCGGAGCCGGTTTGACGGTTGGCAGCAGGCCCGTCGAGGCCGGCGGCCCTTTATGGGCAGCCCCTCGGCTGCTGTCCGCGCCTCACCGCTCCCGCCAGGGAGAACCCTCGGCGGCCCTGAGGAATTGGTCAGCCAGTCCCTTGCTGGAGGCGATGACGCTGGGAGTGCGCAGATCGGCCTGCCGGCCCTGCCGGTCCACCACGGCCCCGCCGGCCTCACGGACCAGGACCTGGCCGGCGGCCACGTCCCACGGCGAAAGAGAGTGGTGGAAGTACAGGTCCACCCGGCCGGCGGCGGCGTAGGCCAAGCCCAGGGCCGATGAACCCATGAGACGCATACTGATGATGCCGGGCCAGATGGACCTGATGAGGTCTATGGCCAGCCCGGCGCTCTCGTCCACGTAACCCAGGTCGAAGGACAGGACCGACTCGCTCAGGCTCTGGCTTTCCGACACCGAGATCGGTTCCCCGTTGAGGAAGGCGCCCCGCCCCTCTTCGGCCGTGAACAACTCATCGCGCATGGGGTCGTAGGTGACGCCGAGGATGGGCCGGTCTCCGTGGGCAAGGGCAACTACCGTGCAGAAGTGGGGGATGCCCATGGCGAAGTTGCGAGTGCCGTCCAGGGGATCGACCACCCAGGAGAAATCCGAAGCGGCGGCCACCGCGCCGGACTCCTCGGCCAGGACGCCGAAGTCAGGGTACTCTTCCCTAAGCAGGCCCAGCGCCAGCCTCTCGGCCTCCAGATCGACGTCGGTGACCACGTCTTTGCGGCCCTTGAAGCTGATCTCTTTGGAGGTGTAGAACCGCTCCCGGCACACTTGCCCGGCCCGCTTCGCCGCCTCCACGGCCAGGTCCAAGGCGTTGCGGCCGGAGCGGGAATCGGGTATCAGACCGGATGCTGCCGACGGCATGACGCGCGTACCTGAGGGGTCTATCCCCTGGGGTCCAGGCCCATCCTGCCGTAGACCTCTTCCATGGTCTCCCGGGCGATGACCCTGGCTTTGGCCGCGCCGTCCTTCAAGACGTCGTGCACGAAGTCCGGCCGGGCCGCGAATTCTTGCCGGCGCTGCCGGAAGTCCGCTAGGTAGTCGTTGACGCTGTCGGACAGGTGGCGTTTGCAGTCCACGCAACCTCGCCGCGCCGTGGTGCACTCCTCGTAGATGCGGGCCAAGTCCCCCGTCGGGCTGACGATTTTGTGCAGGGAATAGACGTTGCAGACCTCGGGTCGCCCCGGGTCGTCCCGGCGGAGCCGTTGAGGGTCCGTGAAGGCGGAGGCGATTCGCCGGGCCGTGGTCTCCGGACTGGCGGCCAGGTCCAAGTGGTTGTCCAGCGACTTGCTCATTTTCTGCCGGCCGTCCAGGCCCAGGACCAGCGGGTCCTCGGTCAGCTTGGCCTGGGGCTCCGGGAAGGTGTCGCCGTAGAGGTTGTTGAAGCGGCGGACTATCTCCCGCGCCAGCTCCAGGTGGGGCACCTGGTCCCTTCCCACGGGCACGGTGTCCGCTTTGTAGAGGATTATGTCGGCGGTCTGCAGCACCGGATAGCCCACCAGTCCGTAGTTCACGGTCTCCTCGGTCTCGTCCATCTGGCGGACTTTATCCTTGAAGGTGGGCACGCGCAGCAACCAGCCCAGGGGGGTCACCATGCTGAGCAGGGTGTGAAGGGTCATCACTTCGGGGACGTGGGACTGGACGAACACGATGGACCGTTCCGGGTCGATGCCGGCCGCCAGCCAGTCCAGCACCATCTCCCGGATGTTTGGCTGGATTTCGGCCACGTCTCCGGGCCCCTCCACCGTGGTCAGGGCGTGAATATCCACGGCGCAGTAGATACAACGGTACCCCTGTTGCAGCGACACCCAGTTCTGCAGCGCCCCCAGGTAGTTGCCCAGGTGCAGCAGGCCGGTGGGACGCATACCCGAGAAGATGACTCCGTTGTCAGCCATCGTAGTACTTATCTAACTACCTGGGCCGGTCCCGGTTCTCTAGCCCCGCCTCGGATGCTGTGCCGTCCGTGAGCTTCAGGCCCCGGACGCGACTCCCTGGCAGCGCCCAACCTTGGGTATTCCAGGCCGGCGTGGGGCGGGACTCGGGGTGCGGGCGCGGCTCTTCTTAAGGAGTTCGTGGGCGGATTTCGTGGGCCGAAGCCAGTCTAGCATAGCGGGTAGGCAGCAGCAACAAAGACTAGGCGTCCGGTTGCCGCCCGCGCTGGGCTTCCCGCTCCAGCAGGCCGCCGGAGTAGGCCGGGTCCTCTATGCCCCGCAGCATACCCCTCAGGTAAGCCATCTGCCCGCCGTGCTGGTTGCACTCCCATATGAGTTGCTGGAACATGGCGGCCAGATTGATCTTGCCGCCCCTGGGGTTGTCGATAACAGACGTCTCTAGAGCGGCGTCGTCCAGCCCTCCAAGAAACGCCATGGCCTCGTTCTTGCCCGCGGAAGCGTACTCCAAGAGGAACGGCGCGGCAGGAAGTTGAAAGTCCCGCAGTTGCCGCTCTCCAAAACCGTAGCCCGTGTCGTTGGGGTCGGCGGGCAGGCGGTCAAACCGGGCGGCCCACCCTTGCTCCCACCGCTGGGGTTCCCCCTGGGCCCGGAAGCGTATCCACCGGTCCATGGTCCTCCCGTAGTGCCACACCAAGAAGCCGATGGACATGGCGCCCGCCTGCGGGGCCCAGGCCAGCTCTTCCGCGGTGAGACCGTCCACCGCCCGGAGCATGGAGGCGTAGTGCTGCTCCAACGACTCTTGTATGAACTCTACGAGCGTCATCCGAGCTCCTCCGGAGAGGGCTATTTTCAACCCCCTGCCGTGTGGCTGACCCCGGCGTCATCACGTCGTCCCCATCGGGGGAAACGCCCGCGTGCGGTCCGGTCTAGACCCATCACGGAACAGGAACGCGTTACGCCGCCGCGGGGATTGAGAGATTAGGCGGAACTGAAACATGCCAGTCGGCGGTTTCCAAACGGGGCCCTCGGTTAGGGACAACGGGGCCTCGCTGGAGGGAGGCGTCGCGCGTCTACTCTTCGCCCTCGGAGCCCAACCGGTCCCCCAACTCGGACAGGAAGCGCTCGATCTCCGGCGACAGGGAGGCCGTGGACACCGCGTCTTCGGACTTGGAGTCGTCCGAGTCCATCTGCGCATCGTAGTAGGCTTCCATCTGCTGGATCAGCTCTTTGAGTTCCGAGTTCTGCTCCAGGCTGGCGCTTAGCTCCCGGTACTGGCGTTGTCCCCGGCGCATGGGGGCCAGGTCGATGGGGATGGTCTCGTATACCGAAGACAACACCTCGATCATCCGGGACGCCCCTGCGTAGTCCTCTTCCAACTGCGCGTACTGGGGAAGGTGCACCATGAAGTTGATGGACTCGATCTCACACCGGTCGATGCCTTCGGACAGCAGGTTCATGATCGTAGTGGGACCCTGGTAGGTGCTTTTCCGCGTGCTGAAGCTGGGCACCTGCCGGTTCTGTTTCACGTCGCCCAGGGTGCCGGTGACCAGCAGGGGCCTGGTGTGGGGGACGGCGTCGTACATCGCCCCTATGCGGCAATATCGCTTGACCTGGAAGTAGTTCACCACCTCCAGCAGGGAGTCGGTGTACTCTTCGCTGTTGGAGTGAGGCTCCAGCAGGTGGAAGAACAGGTAGTCGGGCCCGCCTTCCGTGGTGGCGTAGCGGATGATGCTGTTGGGTATCTTGACTTCTCTTTCCCCCTCCACCAGCCGCATCGTGGGCCGGTAGCGGGTGAAGTCGAAAAAGACTCCGGGCCGCTCCAGCTTTCCCAACTCCTTGGAGCCCAGGTAGCGCTCCAGGCGGTTCAGGGTGAGGGTGCCCACGCTGCCCACGTCGACCCAAGGGCGGACCATAGCGAAAACGTGGGGGTCCCTAAGCTCGGGAACGGGTTCGTGGATTTCGAAGGTCCCGATCTTCATGCCGGTATGTTGCCAGAAACGGCCCAAGAATTCAACCCTGGGCCGCGGCGGGAGGCCGAGGGTCCGCTGTTCCGCGGTTTATCCTTGGGCCCGGACGCCATCAATCGACGAAATCTCGCCCCACTCTCTAACGCTGGTTCAACAGGCTGTCCGCGGAGCCCAGGCCCTCCAGCGCCAGCCCGTAGCCCAACACGTCGTGCAGTTGACGCTTGATGAAGTGGGTCACCGACACCCGGCTGTATCGGAGGGTCAGGTCCGACTGCTGGGCCAGTTGCCGGGCCAGCGCCCTGGCCCGGGGTAGAAGCTCATCTTGGGGCAACACCTCGCTGACCAGGCCCAGGTCCAGGGCCTGCGGGGCGTCGATAACCTGTCCGGTCAGGAGGAAGTACCTTCCCCGGTTCAGCCCGAGAAGCAGCGGATATACGATGTGCATCCCGTCCCCCGGCACCAGGCCGCTCATGAAGTGCCCCGAGTCCTGGAACTTCGTGTCTTCCGAGGCCAGCACGATGTCGCAGAGGAGGGGCAGCTCGGAGTGACGCCAAGCGGGGCCGTTGATGGCGCTGATCATGGGGACTTCGATGTCCAGCAGGTTCCACAGTAGGTGCTTGCCTTCCCGGTAGGTCTTGTCCCACTCGGCGGGAGTCCTCTTGGGACGCGACTCCGGGCTCCCCGGAGGCCCGGAGAAAGAGTCGCCCGTCCCCGTCATGATCACCACCCGGTTGTCCGGGTCGCTGCCGATGTCGTAAAACGCGCGGGGAAACTCCTCGTGGGGCACACCGCCCCACTGCAGGGGGCCTCCGCCGGTGTGAAAGCTAATTTCCAGGATCCCGTCCTGTCTTTCCATGCGAATGGACTGGTACTTGCTGGCGTACTCCTCGAAGCTGGCCATGGCTCTACCTCCGGTGATTCGTCTGAGCGGGAGCGGTTGGGGACGCGCGAAACAAAGGCAAACAAGTAGGGATGCGCGTTGAGGGTACGGGGAGTCTATAACTGGCCGTGGGCCCCGTCAACGGACGCGAGCGGGGGCAAGTGTTCAGAGGGGAGAACCGACTGTCGGCGTGAGGGAAGACCAGGCTTTTTTATTTCAGTGCTATTGTGGGCCATTCCGAGCCACGAGCCTGGGTGGCGGTTGATAGATGTGGCGAGGCGCTAGTAGCTGCCTATTGACAGCGTAGGGAGTGGGCACCGGACGGGGCAAGGGGGAAGTGTCGTGAGTCGAGGAGGAACCAACTCTGAACAGTTACGAGCGGGGAGGCGAGATCATGGGATTATTGTTGAGAGGACAGCCAACGGCGTGTCGTTAATAGGCGGCCATTGCCATTCCGAGCGCAGCCGAGGAATCCAACGCCCTGCTATATAGACGGTCCATCGTCCGGCAGCCGGAGACGCAGTCAAGAAGTTGAGATTCCTCGTCGCTGCGCTCCATCGCAATCACCATGTCCTTGCGGAGGCCACAGTCAGGCCCGAGCTCGCCCTCCGTCTTTTTTCATGGTAATTGCAGATGGCCTTGCCGAGGCTACCCATGGAGATGAAAATCGCCTATTCTCATAAGCCGGGACGGAGGGGGCGCCTTCTCCGCAACCCCGCTGCCTTTTTCCGCCAGCTCAGGCTACATTGGAAGGCCACACGGGAAGGCTGCACGCTGTGAGGGGGCGGAACGCAGGACCGGCCCCTTTCATAACGATGGGGGCCGCAAGGGTCTCCATCCAGGGAGAGGGAACGTTTGTGAGACAAGCGACTGAGGAGAATATGAGTGGCTATGGCAGAGCGCTTTGGACGATGAGGAAAGCTTGGCAACCCGCAAAGGAGTTGCTGGACGAACATTTGTTAGCCCGTCGCGACTTAAAGCCCCCGGCAGCCCTGGCAATGGCGGCCTTCGTGTTCGTCGCCGTTTTCGCCTGGGCCTATACGGACAACCTGGTGGTGGTCGACGGTGAGTGGCTCTGGCGTCTCTGGCACCTCGGCACGTTGATAATCGCCATTATTGGCGTCTGGGCGGTGTGGCTCGTAACTAAGGGTTGCCCCTGGGTGCGTGGGTTGGCGCTGTGCGTGTTCACGGTCTCCGTCTTTGCCAACGCCTACAACGGCGATTGGTTTGGGGGTTACTCAGGCACCGTATGGCACACCGCCAACTCCCTGTTCATCGGGTTCACCAGCTTTGCGGCGGTTGCCCTAGGGCGCCGCAAAGCCCTTCTCTGGCGCATTGGCGGCCTCGTCGTGTTCGCCATGGGCTATGCTATCCGCATAAACGGACTGGTATTCGACGTGGCGGTTATTTGGGACATCATGAACCCCATGATAATGCTGACTGCGTTGGCCTGCGCGGTTGTTGCGTTTCAAGCCAACACCTCTCCGGACAAGCTGGGAGATGAGGCTGCCGCGCGAGATTCCCGATAGTGCCGGCCAGCCCGGTAGATACCTGTGCACGGCGCAACCCTTCCGCGGTATGCGGCGATTCAGACTATTCAAAGCCGCCGGTCCAAGCCACAGGCGGCTGAAGCCGTTGGGCGTCAAGCGGCACCCCGCCCGGCGTAACTGTTCAGACTTAAGGGGAACAGGCCCTTCGACTGTGCTTCGTTCCGCCTACGGCTCCACTTCGCTTCGCTCAGGACGAACGGATACACATCAAGTCTGAACAGTTGCCGCGCGGCGGCGTCACTCGACAGAACGGGGAGCCGCCACTATAATCATCCATGAATTACGTCCCTGTGAGCGGCCGGGGACCCCCGACCCTATGGGGGTCTGGTGGGAGCGGCAGACCGCAGGGATCAACTTTTATCCATCTAGGGGAAGGGAGATGCACCCATGACTCTAGGAAACCTGGGCACGAGGATGAGAGATTCCCTGATCGCGGCTATCGGTGGCGCCGGAGACGTGGTCGAGAGCACCATTGAAGCCGCCCGCACCAGCACTTCCAGCGCCCTCCGAGGCTCCGGAGAAACGGTGACGGAGTTTCAGGGGCTGGTGGGCGACGTGATGAAAGGCGCTATTCAGGCTACCAATGACGTGGGCACCGAGTTGACTTCCACTGCCAAGGGCGCCGTAATCGGAGTGATCCGCGGCGCCGGGGAGGTGAGCACGGTAACCGTAGGAGTGTTGAGAGACACCGTCCGGGCTGCCATCCAAGGCACGGGCGAGGTGGGAGGCGACGTTGGCACGGTGGCCCGCAGCGCCGTGGAAGGCGCAATGGAAACCACTAAGAGCGTGGGCTTGCGCGCCGAGGACTTGGCCTTCAGCGTATCCCGCGGCGCCATCCAGGGCGCCAGGGACGTGAGCGGGGACCTAGGCGCGACTGCCAGGGACGCGATGAAGGGCACGATTACCGGCACTCAGGAAGTCGGGGGCAACGTGTTGGAGGCCATCGAAGACAGCGCCCGGGGACTGATCAGGGGCGCCTCCGACGTGGGGGGAGACGTGGCCTCGGTCACCCGGAATGCGGTGGAGGGCGCCATCGAGGCTACGGAGAGCGTGAACGTGGCGGTGCAGCAGGCGGCTTTCAGCGCTGCCCGGGGCGCCGTGCAAGGCACAAGAGAAATAGGGGGTGACCTGACAGTCACCGCGAGAGACACGATAACCGGGACCGTCACCGGCGTCCAACAGGTGGGGGGCAACCTGTTGCAGGCCATAGAGGACAGCAGCCGCGGGCTGATCAGGGGCACCGCAGAAGCCGGCGGAGACGTGGCGGCTGTTGCCCAAAACGCAGTGGAGTCGGCCATAGAAAACGCCGGGAGAATAGGCGTACGCGCGGAGGATGCCGCCTCGGCTGCCGCCAACGGCGCGGTGAGCGCTGCCGGATCCTTTGGCGAGTCCACCGTCAACTCGGTCACTAACGCTCTCTCCGGCACCATTTCCGGCGTCAGGGTAGTGGTCAGGTCGCCGTTCCGGGGCGAAAGCCGGCCGGAGTAGTCCAACATCTCTTGCCGTCGGCGAGGGAGCCTCGGCTGGCAGGGTTGCGGGTTGCCCGGCGGTACGACGGCTCCGTTTCCAGGGCAACCGCGCCGGCTGGCAGAGCCAATGATGTCCGCGACCGTTAGCAGTCCGGCGGCGCCAAGCCGCCGGATTTCCGTTGGCTAGTCTACTCCCCTCCATCCGACGGTCGCTGCCCAATTCGGCCCCGCCGGAAGCCGAGACAGCCCTAGTCCCGGCGGTCCTCCTGACGCCGGTGTCAAGACGCTGATGCGATCACTCGTTGTGCGGTTCCGACGCAGCACCAGGGGCCTGGTCAGGAAGGCGAAGCTCGCCGGCGTGGCGTGTCTTCGAGTTCCGACAGTGCGGCTGCTGGTCCGTACTGCCAAGGAGCTCAGCGAAGACGATGGGACCCACATGGCGGCGGGAGTCGCCTACTACGCCATTCTGTCGCTGTTCCCCCTCACTGTCGGCCTCATTTTCCTCCTTAGCTTCATCCTGGAATCGGACAAGGTTGAGGCGGAGCTGCTGGATTTCTTCCAGACCTACCTGCCCGGCTCATCGGACACGTTGGGGGACAACATAAAGGCCGTGGAAGGGGCGCGAGGAGTTCTGGGAGCGCTGAGCGTGGTGGGGATGTTCTGGAGCGCCAGCGCCGCGTTCGGCGCAATAAGCCGTGCGGTGAACCGCGCTTGGGACGTGCACCAGGACCCCCCGTTCTACATCAACAAGCTGCGGCACCTGGTCATGGCCATGAGCGTGGGACTGCTGTTCCTCATGTCCATAGGCATTACCACGGCGCTGCATGTACTGGCCGGCGTGAACACGCCGGGGATAGGCAGGTTGACTTTCCTGGACAACGATGGACTGAGCCTGGTTTCCCGGCTGTTACCCTTTGTGTTCACCCTGACCATCTTCCTCATGATCTACAAGTTCGTCCCCAACACCACCACCCGGTGGAAGTACATCATTCCGGGGGCAGTGTTGGCGGCGGTCGCCTTCGAGGTGGGCAAGAACCTGTTCGTGTTCTACCTGAACAATTACGTTAGTTACGACAAGGTCTACGGCTCCCTGGGATCCGTCATCGCCCTGATGGTCTGGACTTATATATCAGCCCTGGTCCTCATAATCGGGGCGGAATTCTCCTCAGAGTACGGACGCATGCGAGAGGGCGTAAGCCGGGGCAGACGAATAGACCGAGCCGGCCGCCGCGATAACCGGCGCTAGGCCGCGGCGTCAAGGTCGCGTATCCCCGCGCCAAAAGTCCTCCAGCTTGGTGGGCGAAGCCCGGCTTTCCACCATTACCGTGATGATGTCAACCCCGTGGTATTTCTGGTAGAGCGTCGTTCTCCAGGGCAACCCCCAGGCGCCTGCGCCGCGGCCGGGTCATATCCATGAACGCCATCAATGCCACGGCTACGAGGGCGCCCTCGGTCATGCCGTTGCCCAGCAACACGCCGGCAAACCTATCCCCCAGAAGGTCCGGGAAGATAACCTGGTTCTGGAAGCCCACGCCGATCCAAAAGGACAGTCCGGCGACGGCGGCCTTGCGGTGGTCTAGACCGTCCTGAATCACAATCTTCATGCCCTGGACCAACAGCAGTCCCAAGAGGACGGTAACGTAGGCCCCGGCCACGGGACCGGGGATAGCTATCAGCAACGCCGCAACTTTGGGAAAGAAGGCCAGCACCACGATGATGGAACCCATGGCGATGCCCACCCGCCGCGCCGCGACGCCGGTGACCTCGGCCAGGGCCACACTCGAAGACTACGTCGTGTTGGGCCTGGTGCCCGCCACACTGGAGAGAAAGTTGCCCAAGCCGTCGGCGTTGAGAGCGCCCTGGGTCACCCGGAAGTCGGTGGCCGGCGGCTGGCGACGGGACACCTGTTGGATGGCTACACCGTCTCCTATGGTCTCTATCACTCCCACCAGGGTAACCACCACGAAGGCCGGCAGAAGCGCCCAAAACTCCCGGCCGGGGGTCACGTCGAACCAGGGCCAGGAACCCACTGGCACACCGACCCAGGGGGCGTCTCGCACCTGCTGGACCTCGTACATACCGAAGGGGGCGGCCACCGCGCAGCCCACTATGATGCCAACGATGGGCGACCATAGCCGCCATGCCGGCGGGGCGCGCAGCACCAGCGCCACCACGGTTGCCACAGTCGCCGCCACCACTGCCGGAGCCTGGGTCAGCATGTCGAAGACCAGCGGCATCACCGTGGCCGTTATCAACATGATGACCGTTCCGGAGACCACCGGCGTGAAGATGCGGCGCAGCAGCGACAGCCGGGCCGCAAGGGCGAAATGGACCAGCGAGGACACGACGATGAGGCTGGCCATGGTGGAGGGGCCGCCGACGGACAGGGCCGCCGCGCAGACGGCGATGATGGCCCCGGACGTGCCCATCATAAGCACGTGCCCAGACCCTATCCGCCCAAACGGGCCGCCTGGAGGATGGTGGCGAGTCCGCTGACTATCAGGGCGGCGAAGGCGGCCCAGGAGATGTGGCTGTCCGGCTGCTCGGCGATCCGGGCCACGATGGCAACGGTTATGACCACCGGGGCTAGAGTGACCAGGGCCGCCTGGAAGCCGACGCCAAGGGTTATCTAAGCGGGGGGAGGACCCTCAGGCTCGTAGCGGATGTTCTAGTTTTGGCCGGCCGCGGCCACCTATCTCACCTCACCTCAACCGGCTCCGGGAAGCAAGAGCGGGGCCTATGCCGCCGCCTGTAGCGCGCCGCCATGATTGCGGACCAACGAGGCCTCCTCCGGGTAAGCGGCTGACGCCGGTGTTGCTCGCCCTTCAGCCTTCCCAAGGCAAGGATGCCCGCCAGCGCAGGCGCCGGGGCGTCGGTCGCCTGCGTCTTGGGGCAATCGATCTCCCGCCGGAACCAGCCTCGGCCAGGCCCTGCCACTGGGGGCGGTTCAGGGTCTCTTGACCGTCCCGTCGTCCCAAGTGCCCGAGTCACTCCGTGCGGCAACACGAGCCCTTACCCACGTCGTGCCTAGCGCAGACTCCCCGCAATCCCACACCCATTCCCCCACGTAGTTGCAATCAAGATAGACGGGTTCAGAAGTCCCGAGGAGCCCATGACTCGTGCCGGCTCTCACGGCTCGACGCTCCCCCATGTTAATCTCCGTTGGGAGCCGCGCCGATGCTCGAGGCGGTTGGCCATCCCGCTCCCGCGGTGCGCCGTCTGGGCCGGAGTGATTGCCGGTGGCGGCGTTGACGGTCGGGCCGTGGGGGAGGCGGGCTGAACCAAGAGCGAAGCGTTTGAGGGGAGCACGCGCGTGGCTGGAGAATCTGGTGAACGCCGACGCCGGCGCGATGCGAACATCCGGTGAGCACTCAGGCCTGAGGCGGCAATACTAAGCCGACGGCCGGGGACCCGGCCGTCGGCGCGCCAAGCGTTCGCTGCGAGAGTAATCTGGCGGCCGGCCTGCACAACTACGGAGGCATCAGGCAGCCGGCCAGGACCGTAGGCCCCGCGGTTGAGTCAGAAATAGGCCATGAGCCGGGACTGGTCTAGTCCTGGTCCTGGGCCGCCATCATCTCCAGCGGATCGGCGGCTTGCAGCCGGTCGACCTGCCCAGCCGGGGGTTCAGCCTCGTGAACCGGGCTGCGGTTCGGCCCCGGGCTGACCCGGTTGCTGGCCGCCGCCGTGGGCGGAGTGGCCCGGGTAACCCGTTGCATCACAAAGTTGGCCACGTCCCGGTAGACCGGTTCGTCCAAGTTGCAGCCGCCCAGCAGCTCGAAGCTCGGCTGCAAGCCCTCCAACAGCTTCCTGACCCGGATGTCGCCGTGGCGGCTGGCCAGGGCGTAGGCCAGACCCCTGGGGTCGCGTTCCAGGGAGCGCTCGTGCTCCTCGCCCTCCACCAGTTCCATTTCGTAGTCCATCCGGTCGGCGACGGCCAGGGACTGCATCGCCTCTTGGCGGCGGTTTTCAATCTCCACCAGTGTGCCGTACAGCTTGTTGACCGCTCTCGCGGCGTTGCCCAGGAGTTCGGGCACGGTGGTCTGCTTTTCCGAGGAGGCGCTCACCGCTTCCGTAGCCTTGGCCATGGCGGCGTTCTTGGTGCGCTGGTGCACCCCAATCCTCTCTGCCTTGGCCATCTCATCCCGCAGCGAGGCGGCTTCCAAAGCCAACGGCTGTAGCCGGTTCACCTCGCGTTCCGCCTCTTCGGCTTCCTTCAGCCGTGATTCCAGGGTTGTATTGTGTCCGTTCAGCATAGCAGCACTCCTATTCTCCGATGGACCCGGACTCCCCACGGGCTGTTGCTGCAGCCAATTTGGGCGCCCGGCTCGATGGGACCCACCCCTTCCTACTCACTGGTTGAGTAGACCCGTCGATTCCTCGGCTGAGCGGTAGTTTGGGGTAGTGGGCACTTTCGGCTGGGCCTTCCTCCCGGCCCGTGTCCCTACCGCGAGGAGAATATACTAGATTGATGCGAAGGGCGCATACGGGCCAACAAATCGAGTTTCGAGCATTTTTCCGCCAAAAGACCCCGCCTGACGGGGTGGACTTCTCCACTGGCCCGCGAGGTGATTCCACGGAAAGACGCCAGGGTATCCCGCCGTCGCCTAGCAGACCGGCGGGCTCCGGGCCCTGACCAGTGACGGGGCTCGACTCTCCTTGACCCTGTCGGGGGGATTCCCATAGACTTCCGGTGGTCTCATTTGCCGGGAAGCGCTGCCGCCGGGGTTACGTGTATGGCGGGGGAGTACCGCTTCGTCGTTGACGTCAACGTGGGGCGATTGGCCAAGTGGCTGCGGGCGATGGGGTACGACGCGGCCTTTCCCCGGGACGCGGACGATAACGGCTTGGTCCAGACCGCTCTGCAGGAGGATAGGGTGTTGGTGACCCGGGACCGTGGATTCAGCCGGCGGCGGGCGGCACGCCAGGGCCTGTTACGCGTGGTGCAGGTGGCTGACGACCGGCTGGAAGCCCAGCTTCGCCAGTTGGTGCGGGACTTGGACTTGAACCTGGAGGGCAGATTCTCCCGCTGCGTCTGCTGCAACGTTCCGCTCCGAGAGGTTGCCAAGGCCGAATTAGCCGGGCGCGCGCCGCCTTACGTCTACGCCAATCACCATGACTTCCGGGAGTGCCCCCACTGCCGCCGGGTCTACTGGCGGGGCAGCCACTGGACGGCAATGGCCTCCAAGCTGGACCAAATCCGGGGCTAAATGCTGGACCAAATCTACTGGGAGACGGGCTGATGCGCCGGGCTGCTTTCTTCTACGACGACGTGCTCTCCCGGCACGAGCTGCGCAAGGACCACCCCATGCGCCCGGTGCGCCTGCGGTATACCTACGAACTCCTCCAGGCCTACGGCGCCTTCGACGGGGAAGGCGCGGTATTGCTGCCGCCCCGGCGGGCTGAGGAGGAGGAGTTGCGCTGGCTTCACGGCGCCGAGTACATCTCGGCGGTCCGGGCTTTCGGCCTGGGATTGAGCGGCTACGACCCCGCCCGCTTCAACCTGGGCTCGCAGGGAGACAACCCCGTTTACCCCGGCATGTACGATGCGGCGGTCCTCAGCACCGGAGCGTCGCTGGCCGCGGCGGAACTGGTGGCCAACCGGGAGGTGGACGTGGCCTTCAGCATCTCCGGGGGGCTACACCACGCGGCCGCCGACCGCGCCTCCGGCTTCTGCGTGTTCAACGACCCGGCGCTGGCCATCAAGTACCTGCGCCGGCGGGGCCTTAGAGTTGCCTACGTGGACATCGACGCTCACCACGGCGACGGCGTTCAGGAAGCCTTCTTCGACGACGACCAGGTGCTGACGCTGTCGGTCCACGAGTCCGGGCGCTATCTGTTCCCGGGCACCGGGTTTGCCGGCGAGGTGGGGGTGGGCCCGGGCGCCGGCTACTCGGTGAACCTGCCCCTTTTCCCCTACACCGATGACGACGTTTACCTGGAGTCGTTTCAACGGCTGGCGCCGCCCCTGCTGTGGGCTTTTGCGCCCGACGTGCTGGTCACCCAACTGGGCATCGATAGCTACCACAGCGATCCGCTGACCCACCTCAACATCACCACCCGCGGCTACGTGGCGTTGGTCCGGGAGCTGGCCGGCTTGGGGATACCCTGGCTGGCGCTGGGCGGGGGCGGGTACGACCTGATGGCCGTGGCCCGGGCCTGGACCTTGGCCTACGGGGTAATGCTGGACGTGGACTGGCCCGATGCTATTCCGGACAGCTTTGCCCGGGAGCACGGGGTGGGGTTGCTGCGGGATGCGTCGGGGCCCGACGTCCCCGGCGATGTGCGCCGGCAGGCCAGGGCTTTCGCCGAGGAGAACCTGGCAGAGGTCAGGGACCGGGTATTTCCCATCCACGGGCTCGCGCCCTAACCGGGACAAGCCCGAGATTAATACGCCCCGGCCCGCTTCTCAACGGGCCGGGGCGTTCTTGCGTTCCAGAGAGGCCAGCCGACACCGCCATCCATAGCGGGCCGATTGCGGCGAACTTATGCCAGCCCCCCAATAGGCCTCAGCACACTGCTCAACGCGCCGTGGAGCGGCAGGGTCTAAGCGCGATACGCGCCCGGGGTCAGTTGACCTGGTGCTCTTGGCGAAGCAGTTCTTTGGCGGCTTCGCCGATATTGGCCTCGATGCTGTCCCGCAGCGTGGAGTAGATGGCCTTGTTGATGCCGGCCATGAGCCAACTTTCGAAGTTGGCATCGGTCTGATAGTCGTTCTTCACCTTGATCAGCCGCTGCAACAGGCTCAAGTAATGGTATTGAAGAGGGGTCAGCGTGAGGTCGATCCCCTCGATCACCCAGCTTTCCTCCTCGCTTGCCACCTCTTGGTCTGCGCGTTCTTTCGGAGCGCTCATATCCTCTCCAGTAGCTTCAACCTTGGGGTTACCAGGGTTCGCTTTCCCCTCTCGTCGCTCCCTCTAGCCGGGCTATTATACCAGACCGGCGGCAACTATCGTAGAGGGGTAAGTCCTCCGATTTACACCTCTCGGAACTCCCCCTCCACGGTGCCCCCGTCCGGTTGGCCGCCCGGCGCACCCTCGTCGCCGGGGGTCGCGTCCCCGCCGGAGGCGCCTCCGTCATAGGGTGATCCCCCGCCGGACTGGCTGTACACCGCCTGGCCCATCCTCTGCATGGCGCTGTTCAGTTCGGCCATGGTCTGCTGTATCTCTGCTATGTTGTTGGCGGCGATGGCGGCTTTCACGGCGGCCAGCTTCGCCTCGACCTCCTCCTTCAGGTCTCCGGGTATCTTGTCCTTGTTCTCCTCCAGCATCTGCTCGGTGCTGTAGACCAGAGAGTCGGCCTGGTTGCGGGTCTCCACCTCGCTCCGCCGGCGCTGGTCTTCCGCTTCGTGGACCCGGGCGTCGTCCACCATCCGGTCGATTTCATCCTTGGCCAGCCCCGACCCTGACTGTACTACGATCTTTTGCTCCTTACCGGTTCCCTTGTCCTTGGCCGAGACCGACAGTATGCCGTCGCCGTTGATGTCGAACTTGACCTCGATCTGGGGCACGCCTCGGGGCGCGGGCAGCAAGCCGTCCAACATGAACCGGCCTATTGATTTGTTGTCCTGCGCCATGGGCCGCTCGCCCTGGAGCACGTGAATGTCCACGCTGGTCTGGCCGTTGGCCGCCGTGGTGAAGACCTCCGTCTTGTCGGTGGGAATGGCGGTGTTGCGGGAGATTAGAGTCGTCGACACTCCGCCGAGGGTCTCCAACCCTAGAGTGAGGGGAGTAACGTCGACCAGCACGATGTCGCCGACTTCCCCGGCCAACACCCCCGCCTGGATGGCCGCGCCGATGGCCACCGCCTCGTCGGGATTCACCCCGCGGCTGGGCTCCTTGCTGAACACGTCCTTGACCTTCTGTTGCACGGCGGGCATTCGCGTCATGCCGCCTACGAGGATCACCTCGTCGATATCGCCGGACCTCAACCCGGAGTCAGACAGCGCCTGGCGGCAGGGGCCCTCGGTGCGGTTGATCAGGCTGACCACCAACTGCTCCAGCCTGGCCCGGCTCAGGGTCTTGACCAAGTGCTGGGGGCCACTGGCGTCGGCGGTAATGAACGGAAGGTTGATTTCCGTTTCCAGAACGCTGGACAGCTCCACTTTCGCCCGCTCCGCCGCGTCCCGCAGCCGCTGCAGGGCCATGCGGTCCTTGCCCAGGTCGATGCCGGTCTCCTGCCGGAATTCCTGGGTGAGCCAGTCGAGAACCGACTGGTCGAAATCGTCTCCTCCCAAATAGGTGTCGCCGTTGGTGGACTTCACCTCGAAGACGCCGTCGCCCATTTGGAGGATAGTAATGTCGAAGGTGCCGCCGCCCAGGTCGAACACCGCTATGGTCATGTCGCTCTTGCCCTTGTCCAGCCCGTAGGCCAGGGAGCAGGCGGTGGGCTCGTTGATAATGCGCAGCACTTCCAGGCCGGCGATGGTCCCGGCGTCCTTGGTCGCCTGCCGCTGGGAGTCGTTGAAGTAGGCCGGGACGGTGATCACCGCCTGGCTAATCCTCTCGCCCAGCTTGGCTTCCGCGTCCTGCTTGATTTTCTGGAGGACGAAAGAGGATATCTGCGGCGGAGCGAAGCTCTCGCCGGCCATCTCCACGTAGGCGTCGCCGTCTTTGCCCTGGACGATCTTGTAGGGGAGCTTGGTCACGGCGCCCTGCACTTCAGGGTCTGAGAACTTCCGGCCCATCAACCGTTTTACGGAAAACAGGGTGTTCTCCGGGTTGGTCACCGCCTGCCTCTTGGCGACCTGCCCCACGTATCGCTCGCCCGAGCGCGCGTTGAGGGCCACCACGGAGGGTGTCAGCCGGCCTCCCTCGGCGTTTTCTATCACTTGCGGCTCGCCGGCTTCTATCACCGCGGCCACCGAGTTAGTCGTACCCAGATCGATGCCCAGGACCTTAGCCATTTTCGCTCTCCTTCTCCTTCCTAGTGTCTTTGGCGGTGTCTGTGGCGCTTTCCGCGCTAGCCGGGGCCGCAGCCACCATCACCTGGGCCGGTTGAATGACCCGGTCGTGAAGCCGGTACCCGGGCCGGACGCCGGCGGCGACGTAACCGGGGGGATACTCGGCAGTCTGCTCCGTGCCCAGGGCCTCGTGCTCCACGGGATTGAACGGCGTGCCCACGGTGGCTATCTCGCTCACCCCCTCCGATTGCAGCAGGTTCGACAGCTTGCGCTGGATCAGTTTGACCCCTTCCAGCCACGAGCTATTGGGGCCGCCGTCTCCAGCGTGGGCAACCGCCAGATCAAGCTCCTCCATCACCGGCAGAAGCTTGGCGATGAGGCGGCTGTTGGAGTACTTTCCCAGCTCGACGCGCTCTTCGTCGGCGCGGCGGCGAAAGTTCACCAACTCAGCCTGGGCCCTCTGGGCCGCGTTCAGGCTCTGGCCCGCCTCCCGGCGGTACTCCTCCAGTTGGTCTCGAACAGCGGCCAATTGCTCCTCCGCCGAGAGGTGACTGTCATCCCATCCCGGCATCCGGTCTCCCTTGGGTTGTAAGTTGTCCGGCTCCGTACTCATTCGCTGGCCCTACCCTAGATGATGCTCCCGGAAACTAGTCGTCGACCGAGAGGTTGAGACTGCGCAGCAGCGCCCCCACCTCCGCTTCAATGGCGCTCCTCAGGGGACTGTCCCCGGCCAAGGCCTGCAGCCGGCGGTCCAGCCGGTGCAGGTTCTCGGCGGCGCTCAGGGCGAACTCCACCCCCGCCAGGTTCAACCCCATGTCGCCCAACCGCTGGATCAGGCGCACTCTGCGGATGTCTTCCCCGGAGTACAACCGGAGCATCCCCATGGTGCGCCCCGGGTTGATGAGCCCCAGCCGTTCGTACTTGCGTAGGGTCTGGGGATGCACGTCCAGGATCCTGGCGGCGACGCTGATGATGTAGACGCCGTCCACTGCCGGGGTCTGCTCCGGAAGCCCGTCGAGGTCCACCTCCATCCGTTCCAGTCCGCCCTGGGCCAGGGAAGCCTGGGCTGGCCTCTCCGGGCGCCCTCCGGGATGGGGCGGAATCTTGGCGCCCCGTTGCGCCTTGGGTTTTGACCTTTGGTTCATGGAGTGTCTCCGGACCCGAGCGTCCGAACCATGGACTATCTCGCCTTCAACCTCATTTCAGTCACATGATACAACTTGATACACCGCGTGTCAAGTTGAGCTCCGTGATGGCAGTTAGTCCGTTAGCGGAAGTGGTCTAGGGAGGAGGAGGGTTGCCTGCGAGATGTTCCAAAGTCTGCCCACGCCGCTGGGGAGACCCTTACCTCGCGGAGGACATTTCAGGCAGGTCCTTCCGTTGCGTCCGGTGTGGTTGCTCGCGGGGCATAACGGGCTCTTGGATCTCGGCGGTGATCATCCGGGGACGGTCGTAGCGGTTGAGCGGGACGCTGCCCAGGGGCGCGGGCCGCGGCCCCGGCTCGCTCTAACCCACACTCGCTCTAACGAGAAAGGCGGGCCGGGGACAGCCCAGCCCACCTGCTCAGCTCGGGTTTATGGGCTTTCGCGCTGCCCTGAGCGGCCCGCCTACGCCGGGCGGGCCAACTCCGGCCAGAAACGCTGTTCTTCCCAGGGGTCGCCGTCGTTGTGATAGCCCCGCTGTTCCCAAAAACCGGGGGCGTCGTTGGCCATCAGCTCGACCCCGCTCACCCACTTGGCGCTCTTCCAGCCGTAGAGGCTGGGCATCACCAGGCGGAGGGGCCACCCGTGACCCTCTCCCAAGGGGCGGCCGTTTTGCTTGTGGGCGAACAGCCCGTCCTTCATGACCAACTCCAGGGGCAGGTTGGTGCTGTATCCCCCGTAGGAGTGGACCATCACGAACTCTGCCTCGGGTGCCGGCTCGGTCAGGGACAGCACCTCGGAGAAGGCGACGCCCTCCCAGGTCTGGTCCTGGCAGGTCCACTGGGTCACGCAGTGGAAGTCGGCCTCGACGGCCGTCCAGGTTAGGCTGGAAAACTTCAGCCAGTCCAACTCCAGCTCCGGCCGCACCAGCCCAAAGACCTTCAGCCGCCACGCCTCTATGTCGACCTCCGGCGCGGTCCCGTAGGTGAGGACGGGGAACTTCTTGGTCAGGAATTGCCCCGGCGGCATCCTCCTGCGGCGGATTCCCTTGGGGGGGGTCTTGATCTGGTCAGGCCGTTTCACGGACCACCTCGACGTCGCATAGTCTGCCGCCACCGGCGAGAGTGACGCGGCTTTGGCCCTGGGCCACCCATATTAGCCCCGGCGAGAGTGACGCGGCTTTGGCCCTGGGCCACCCATATTAGCCCCGGCGAAAAGTGGTGTCAAACGGAAGGGCGGCCCAACCGACGGCGCCCCGCGGAGGGCCGGGCTTCCGTTAACTCCCGGCTAGGGAGAGACCATGATGCGCGGAGGCTGCCCCTCGGTGATTTCGCCGATTACCGACCTGGTGGCCACCCCTGCCGCCTCCAGCTCGGCCAGCAGTAGTTCCAAGCGGTCCCGAGCTACGGCTATCAGGAGCCCGCCCGAGGTCTGGGCGTCGCACAGCAGGAGTTGGTGCTCCTCGGTCAACTCGGGATGCCAGCTAAGGCTCCCGGCCAGTCCCTGCAGGTTGCGGCGGGTGCCCCCCGGCACCACTCCCTCCGACAGCAGATCCCAAGTCCCTGGCAGGACCGGGACCCTGTTGAAATCGACTTGTGCGGACACGTTGCTGGCCTGGACCATGCCGCGCAGGTGCCCCAGCAGCCCGAACCCGGTGACGTCGACGCAGGCGTTGACGCCCACCCTGACCATCGCCTCCGAGGCCGCCCGATTCAGGGCAACCATGGTGTCCACGGCGTTTTGCAGTACGTCCGGAGGTGATTTGCCTTGCTTGCAGCCCGTGGCGATGATGCCGGTGCCGATGGGTTTGGTCAGCACCAGGGAGTCTCCCGGCCGGGCCCCGGAGTTGGCAACATGCCCCCCCGGTTCCACCACGCCCACCACCGACATGCCGTACTTGGGTTCCGGGTCGTCCACGGTGTGCCCGCCGACTACCAGGCACCCGGCCTCCTGGGCCTTGGCCGCGCCCCCCTTCAGTACGTCGGCTAGCATGTCCCGAGCCAGGTCCGCCGGAAAACACACGACGTTCATGGCCAGGAGGGGTCGGCCCCCCATGGCGTAGACGTCGCTAAGGGAATTGGCGGCGGCTATTGCGCCGAACTCGAAGGCGTCGTCGGTAATCGGCGCCAGAAAATCCACGGTCAGGATCAGCGACGTGCTGTCGTCCAGCCGGTATACCGCGGCGTCGTCTCCCGTGTCAGGGCCGACTGCCAGGTTTGGATGTTTTTGCGCCGGAAGCTGGCTCAGGACCTGGACCAGGTCCTCCAAGCTGAGCTTTCCCGCTCAACCGGCGCTGCGGGCCAGTTGAGTCAAGCGGACGTCAACGCTGGGCATGGGTGTCTCCTTAGGGGATAGTCGGGGCCGCCATTATAGCATCCGCCGGGCGCGGGTCGGAGGACCGGCTCCCGAGGGCCGCGATCGGGAGGTGGCGGAGCGGCGGCCGGGCCAGGCAAGCCGCCTGCCGGGCCGCGGCAGCGGCGTAACGGTCAACACTGGAAGGCGCTAAATGGTGGCAACGACTGGGTTCGAACCAGTGACCTAGCGCTTATGAAGCGCCCGCTCTGCCGCTGAGCTACGTTGCCACCTCGGAACCCGCCGGCCAGCCGCCTGGCGGTGCTCCGGCGCAGATAATGGTAATTCCGCCCCGCTTGGGGTGTCAATCGACCGCCGCCTCCGCCGCCTCCGCCGGGTCCCTCCTTGGCCTGCCTGCCTCCGCTATATTATGATGGCGTTGTTATGACCTCCTGTGCCGATCAAGAGGGCCAGGCCGTATCCGGCGCTGCCCTAATGGAAGAGACCGCCGCCCGCCTGCGGTCCGTCCTGCAAGTGGCAAGAGGAAAACGTGCAGCGACCTAGCCCGAAACGGGTCAAGGTCGGCATCCTTCTAGGGACGTTTGACCTCGCCCTCGCCCTCATCGGCTGTAGCAGCGGCTCGGAGTCCGGCTACTATTCGTATTCGGCGTTAGGCGAGGACGGTGTAGGACCTAGTCCCGACTTGGCTCTCATCGATACCCTCCACTTTCACAGAGCCGGGGCACAGCTGGTCCTGTCGTACGACTGGGCCACCAACGCCTTCACAGGTGCAGTGGAAAACACCACAAAGGCCACGCTGCGCAAAGTCAGGGTTGAAGTCCATCTCCCAGACGGGATTAGGTTGGTTCCAACCACCCCGGTCGACCTGGCTCCCGGTCAGGTTGCGGCCATCACCATACCGGCAGCCGTTCACGCCTTCACCCTTTGGAGCGCATACCCGGAAGTCGGCTGATTTGTGGAACGCCAACACTGGCCAGACACTACCACTTTGTAACGACACCGGAGAGCCGGATGCGGTGAAAGCCGCACGTCCGGTCCGGAGGGGGGCCGACGGAAAAGTGCTCCGGTAACACGGGGTAACTCGCCAGAGGCCTACCCTACCCTGCCGTATTATGATGGCGTTGTTATGACCTCTCCTGGAGACCAAGAGGACCAGCCCGTATCTGCCGCCGACGCCCTAATGGAGGAGACCGTCGCCCGCCTGCGCTCGGGCCTGGGTGAGATGGCCGCCCGCCTCCGGCCCTTTCCGGCCTTCATGGGCATGACGACCCTGCAGGCCGTCGAGCTGGAGCCGCCCCCGGGGGCTCCGGCCGGGCAGGGCTGCGTGGTGGTGTTGCCTGAGGGCAGCATCTGCGCGCTGGAGTTGAAGGTGGAGCCCGTAGCCCAGGGCATCGAGGAAATCGATTCGGTGGAGGAACTCACCGAGTTGGAGTTGTCCCCCGAGGACTACATAATCTACGCGTCGGCGGCTATCCGGCTGTTGTACCAGGAGGTGAGGCGGCGGGGACAGTGACGGCGCTTGTTGTCCCCGGACCGGGGCCAACACGGCCCGTCTTTTTCGCCCGGCGCACCAGCCGACGCCGCGGGTCTAAGCCCAGCCGGTTACTCCTCGAGGATGAAGTCCCCGCTCTGGCCGCCGCTTTTCCGCGCCAAGCGGATGGCCTCGATGCGCATGCCCCGGTCCACCGCTTTGCACATGTCGTAAACGGTCAGGGCCGCCACCGACACCGCGGTCAGGGCCTCCATCTCCACCCCGGTCTTGGCCGACGTGCTGGCGGTGGCGCTGATTTGAATCTGGCTGTGCTCCAGGTCCAGCTTCAGTTCCACGTCGACCCGGTTGAGGGGAAGGGGATGGCACAACGGAATTAGCTCCGCCGTGCGCTTAGCGCCCATGATCCCGGCCAACTGGGCGATGGTCAGCACGTCGCCCTTCTTCATCAGGCCTTCTTGGATCAGGCGCAGGGTTTCCGGCTGCGCCGACAGGTGTCCCACCGCCGTCGCCTCGCGGTCGCTGGCAGGCTTCCAACCCACGTCCACCATCCGGGCCCGGCCTTCCTCGTCAAGGTGAGTCAGGGAGCGGGCGGGCTTATCGCTCATGTCGCCTCCACGTGCTCAACGCCCGGAGCCCTGGTAGCCCCGGTCCGGCGGCAGGTCTCGCCCCCGCGCCGCGGTCGTGGCCAACCTGTCGACTCGCTCGTTTTCCACCACTCCCCGGTGTCCCCGCACCCACCTGAAGTCGACCTGGTGGCCTTCCGCCAGCGTCAGGAGCCTCTCCCACAGGTCCGGGTTCAGCGCCGCCTCCCGGCGGTTGCGCATCCACCCGTTGGTCCGCCACCGCTTGGCCCACCCCTTGGCCATGGCGTCGACCACGTACTTGGAATCGCTGTACAGCATGGCCTTGGCGGCTTTGTCCAGGGCCTCCAGCCCCACGATGGCGGCCATAAGCTCCATGCGGTTGTTGGTGGTCTCTCTGAACCCGCCAGACAGCTCTTTGCGGTGTCCGTCCGACAACACCACCACACCGTACCCGCCAGGGCCGGGGTTGCCGAGACAGGCCCCGTCGGTATAGATGGTTACCGCGCCGCCAGCCATCACCCGCCGATCTGGTACATCTCGACCTTTCGAGAAGCGTTCTGCGCCGCGGTAAGCTCGGCCCGTTCCTCCGAGTACCGGTCCAACCGCTTGCCCCATACGCCCGCAATCAGCGACCGTAGCTCCTCGTCGTCGGCTCCGGCGCGCATGGGGTCGCGCAGGCTGACCCCCTTGCCGGAGAAGAGGCAGGTGTAGATGGCCCCGTCGGTGGACAGGCGCGAGCGGGTGCAGTCGCCGCAGAAGGGCTTGGTGACCGAGGCGATGACCCCCACCTCCCCACTTCCGTCCCGGTAGCGGTAGCGCATGGCCACCTCGCCGCGGTACTCGCTCTCCACGGGTTCCAGGGGCATCTCGGCGTCGATGAGCGCGATTATCTCGTCGGCCGGCACTACCTCTTGCAGTTTCCAGCCGTTGAGATTGCCCACGTCCATGTACTCGATGAACCGGACCACGTGCCCGGTGCCTTTGAACCTCCGGGCCAGGTCAACGACGGTGTGGTCGTTGACCCCTTTCTGCACCACCGCGTTGATCTTGACGGGAGCCAGTCCGGCGTCGGCCGCCCGCTGGATGCCCTGGAGGACGCGGCGGACGCTAAGGCCGCGGCCGTTCATCTTCTTGAACGTGTCTTCATCCAGGGAGTCCAGGCTCACCGTGACCCGGTGCAGGCCCGCGTCCCTGAGCTGCTGCGCTTGTTGCGCCAGCAAGTAGCCGTTGGTGGTGAGGGTCAGGTCTTCCACGCCGCCGATCTCCGCGAGCATGGCGATCAGGCGGCTCAGGTCCGTGCGCAACAGCGGCTCTCCCCCGGTGATGCGGACCTTCCTCACTCCCAGGCCGGCGAAGATCCGCGTGAGGCGGGCGATTTCCTCGAAGCTGAGGATTTGCTCCCTGGGCAGAAACTGGTAGGCCTCGCCGAAGACTTCCGCGGGCATGCAGTAAGGGCACCGGAAGTTGCAGCGGTCGGTAACGGAAATCCGCAGGTCCCGCATGGGCCTGCCGAATCGGTCGGCGATCAAGCTGGCTGTTTCCTCAACGACGCTTTACTCGGGGACTGGCGTTACCCGGACCCTTGACGGAGTGCTGACGGTCACCCATCTCATCGAGGGCGCTCCGCCATGGACTCTCCAAGGCTATGCAGCAATTTGGCCGCCCTGCCCGCCGCGGCGGCCCGGTGGCTGATCCGGTTCTTCTCCTCCAGGGGTAGTTGGGCCATGGTCATTCCGTACGACGGCAGGTAGAAGACCGGATCGTATCCGAAGCCCTCACTTCCCTGAGGCTCATATTGTATCATCCCGGCCACCGCCCCCACTACGGCGACCAACCCCGTCCGGTCCGGCCCCGGCACAGGGGAGCCCGGCGGAGCGGCGATGGCCAGGACGCAGCGGAACCGGGCGGTCCGCCGCTCCCACGGCACCCCCTCTAAGTTGCGCAGCAGCAGGGCTGCCCGGTCTTGGTCTGAGGCAGGCGCCCGGCCCGTAACCGCGGGGTCCGTTCCGTAGCGGGAGGAATAAATGCCCGGCCGCCCCCCCAAGGCGTCCACCTCCAGCCCGGAGTCATCGGCTAGGGTGAGCACGCCGCCCAAGGCGCCATAGGTTTGGGCCTTCAGCACGGCGTTTTCCCGGAAGGTCTGCCCCGTCTCCTCCACTTCCTGCCGTATGCCCAGGTCATCCAGCGAGACCAGGTCGAAGGGGACGCTCCCCAGAAGGCCCCGGTACTCCCGCATCTTGCCGGGGTTTCTGGTGGCGATGAGGAGCAGCGGCCGGGGCACCCTTATATCACTCCCCTGCCCTGGAGCTCCGTCAGCTCGGTGTTGCCCAGTCCCAGCCACGAGCCGTACACGCCCTCGTTGTGCTCCCCAAGCACCGGTCCGGCGTGCTCCACGGCCCCGGGAGTTTCGCTGAACTTGGGCACCACTCCCACCATCCGGGTATGGCCAAGCTCCGGGTCGTCGATATCCAGGATGTCGTCCCTCTCCCGGTAGTGGGGGTCATCGGCGATTTGGGCGGCGTCGTATACCGGCCCAACCACGCCCCCTGAGGGTATCAAAGTGTCCATCACCTCGGACGTGGAGCGTTGCCCCAGCCAACCCTGCAGGACCTCGTTGAGGGCTGCCCGGTGGTCTAGCCTCGAGGCGTTGTCCGCGAACCCCGGTTCCCGGATGAGTTCCGGCATTCCCATGGCGTGAGCCAGGCTTTCGAAGGTGCTCTGGGAGGTTGCGGACAGTCCCAGCCAGCGGTCGTCTCCTGTCCGGTACAGGCTCCGGGGCGCGGCGTCGGGGAAGTCGTTGCCCACCCGCTCCCGGGAAATTCCCAGCAGATGGTACATGGTGACGTGGGGGATGCACAGCCTGAAGAGGGGTTCGAACAGGCTCACGTCGATGACCTGGCCCCGTGGGGCGTCCGGGCCGCTGGCGGCCTCTCCCCCGGCGCCTCCCCTAGAAGCGTCCCGATGGTAGAGGGCCATCATCCCGGACATCGCCCCGAAGATGCCGGCCACCTCGTCGGCCAGCGGCACCGGCGGCAATACCGGCGGGGTGTCGGCGAAACCGGTCATGCCCACGTAACCGCTCATGCACTCGGCGATGGTCCCGAAGCCCGGCCGGTCTTTGTACGGGCCGGTTTGGCCGAAGCCGGAGAACCTTACCATTATCAGTCCCGGGTTCACGGCGTGCAGCGCGTCGGGGCCCAGGCCCCAGCGCTCCATGACCCCCGGCCGGAAGCCTTCGATCAACAGATCGGCTTGTTGGGCCAGCCGCTTGAGCAGAGCCTGGCCCTCTGGGTCCCCCAGGTTCAGCGTGACGGATTTCTTGTTGCGCGAGTGGACCTTCCACCACAGGGATACGCCGCCGGAAAAGGGGCCCCAACTGCGCAACGGGTCGCCGCTCCCCGGCCGCTCCACCTTGACCACCTCGGCGCCGAAATCGGCCAGCAAGCTGCTGGCGGTGCCGCCCGCGACGATGATGGACAGGTCCAGGACTTTCAGCCCCGCGAGGGGTCCGGAGTTGGCCATGTGGTCTCCACCTCTGGGCCGGCCCGGTACTGGGGCCGGGAGTCGGTCTGGGGCCGTCGGGGCGCTCCGAGCTGCGGCGAGGTATGCCGCGGCTACATGGTACCAGCGTTTGCCTCCGGGGAGAAACATCGCCGGGCATGGCGGCATGGCTTAGCCTTCGCCGGCGGCTTGGACCAGGTCTTCGATGACGGCGGGGTTGGATTCGTTTTCTCTGTGGAACGAATAGGGAACGAATCGGTCACGGGGCGAAATCCTACCGGCCTTCCATTGGAGCGACTGGTGGGAGTGGCCGGTGGGAGTGGCTGGCGGCCAGCCACCGGTCGAAGGGCGTTGAGGGGTTTTGGGCCGTTGGCGTGTGGAGGCTATGGTCTCAGCTTGGGCATTGGCTTTCGGGGCTGTCAAGGGAGAGGCGGCAGCTACCCAGGGTCATTCAATTCTTCAGGCCAAGTGAATACAGCACCCATCTCATGTCATTTCGAGTAGCGGAGCGAGGAGAAATCCAAAAATCCTTGCGGCCGGGCCGGCAGCACAGGCAAGGACTTTAGGCCCCCCGTCCGCTACAGGCGGACTCGGGGTGACAATTGAATAGCCCCGTGAATAGCCCTGCGTTTGTGCAAGGTTTCACTACCCGGCGGCGGCGGCCCATGGTATAATCCCAAGCTGAGCGCCGCCCGATTTTCCCGGGCCGCCGTGTGTACAGCAGTGGGGGGACGAGCAGAGGCCGATGCAAGACGACTACCTTCGGCAATACGGCCTGATTGCCATTCTGGTGGCCGTATCGTTCATTGTTCCCGCCAGTATGCTGCTCATGTCTTGGGCTGCCTCCCGGGCGGGGATTCGTCCCAGCAACCCGACCCCGGTGAAGCAGGACACCTACGAGTGTGGCATGGAGGCCATCGGGGGCCGGTGGCTCCAGTTCAACTTCCGCTACTACATGTACGCGGTGCTGTTCGTCATCTTCGATATCGAGGTGATCTTCCTCTACCCCTGGGCCTCCAAGTTCCTCAGGCTGGAGCTATTCGCCCTCATAGAAATGGCGGCCTTCGTGGCTATCCTTCTAGTGGGGTGGGCCTACGCCTGGCGCAAGCGCGACCTCGAGTGGGGATAGAAAGGAGCCGTCATGGAGATCTCTAAGGGGGACGGCCCGCTCAACTCCAGGACTTGGGCCATAGACCGGGAGGAAGGCTCCACGGTACAGAACCTCAAGGATACCTCCCTCGCGCCCCTGTCCGAACCCAGCATCGACGTTCCCGATGACCTGAAGGGCAACCTGGTGGTCACCTCGGTGGACGCCCTGGTCAATTGGGGCCGCAAGTCGGCATTGTGGCCGGTTAGCTTCGGGCTGGCCTGTTGCGCCTTCGAGATGATGGCCACGGCCATGGGGCGTTTCGACATAGCCCGCTTTGGCATGGAGGTCTTTCGCGCCTCGCCGAGGCAGGCCGACCTGATGATCGTGGCCGGCACCGTCACCTGGAAGATGGCCCCGGCCATTCGCCGCATCTACGACCAGATGGGCGACCCCAAGTGGGTGATATCCATGGGGGTGTGCGCCACCAGCGGCGGGCCCTACTTCGGTTCCTACAGCGTGGTCCCGGGGGTGGACCACGTGATCCCCGTGGACGTGTATGTTCCGGGCTGCCCGCCCCGGCCCGACGCCCTCTTGTACGGCGTTATGGCCCTTCACGAGAAAATAAGAAAATACCGGCACCTGGGCGACTTCTCCGTCAACCGGAAGCCGGATTCTGCCGGGGCCGCTACTCCCGAGGCCGATGCCGCAGAAGACCCGGGACCCCGGGGTGAGGCCTCCTGATGCCGGTGCGGGCCCTGGCGGGAGGAGTGCTGGCGGAACGCCTGGCCGACGCCGTGGCGGGCTCGGTGGAGGGATGGGACGACGGCGCGGTCTGGGTCAAGCCCGAAAACCTGGCCCAGGCGGCCGGCTTCCTCAAGGAAGACCCGGACCTGGACTTCCAGTTTCTGAACTCCGTAAGCGCCGTGGACTTCATCGGGCATTTCGAGGTCGTCTATTTCCTGACCTCCCTCCGCCTTCAACACACGGCGGTGATGAAGACCAGGGTGCCGGGCCGGGAAGACCTGCGCCTCCCCTCGGTGTACCACCTGTGGCGCGGCGCGGACTTTCAGGAGCGGGAGATATGGGACCTCATGGGCATCCACTTCGAGGGCCACCCCAACCTGAAACGCATCATGCTGTGGGAAGGCTTCGAAGGCCATCCCCTGCGCAAGGACTACCTGTAACCGTCGTTGCGGGGGCTGCGCCAGGCTTCAACCGCGACGCCGAGGGTTGACCGCCCTCCGTTTTCCAGCCGGAGAACGCGAGCCGAGAAACGCAAGCCGGAACGACATGACGATTCGCACCGAGCCCATGACGGTGAACATAGGGCCCCAGCACCCCAGCACCCACGGGGTGTTCCGGCTTAGGGTGACCTTCGATGGGGAAGAGATCATCGAGGTGGAGCCGGTATTCGGCTACCTGCACCGGGGCACGGAAAAGCTGGCTGAAGAACGGACCTACGTCCAGATAGTGACGCTGACCGACCGGCTGGACTACGTGTCTTCCATGATCAACAACCAGGCCTACTGCCTGGGGGTGGAGAAGCTGCTGGGTATCGAGGCCCCGCCCCGGGGTCAGTACCTGCGCACCATTTCCGCCGAGCTGCAGCGTATCGCCAGCCACCTCATGGGCATCGGCTTTTTCCTCCAGGACCTGGGGACCCTGGGCACGCCCTTGATGTACTGCTTCAGGACCCGGGAGCGGATCCTGGAGCTGTTCGAGATGCTGTGCGGCGCCAGGATCACGGTGAGCTACGCCCGTCCCGGCGGCGTCTTTTTCGACGCTCCCCAGGACTTTTGGCCCGCCTTGGACAGCTTCTTGCAAGTATTCCGGGCGGAGTTCTCCGAGATACAGCGGCTGGTGCTGGAAAACGAGATCGTGATGGTGCGCTGCCGCGACGTCGCCACTCTGCCGTTGGACATGGCCATCAACGGCTCGGTCAGCGGCCCAGTGCTGCGGGCCTGCGGCCTGGCCTGGGACTGGCGGAAGATGGACCCCTATGACGCCTACGACCGGGTGGAGTTCGACGTGCCGGTGGCCGGCCGCGGCGACAACTATGACCGCTTCTGGGTGCGCATCCAGGAGATCCACCAAAGCGTCCGCATAGTGGAGCAGTGCGTCGAGCAGATAGAGCCCGGGCCGGTGCGGGCGGAGTTGCCCCTGGTGTTTCGAGCCGAGCCTGGGGCGGAGGCCTACGGAAGGGTTGAAGCCTCCAAGGGAGAGTTGGGGTTTTACTTGGTAAGCGACGGCGGCGTGAGTCCTTACCGGTGCAAAATACGCTCCCCCTCCCTGATGAATCTGACTGTAACCGAGCACCTGCTGGTGGGCTGGAAGTTGGCGGACATGATCGTGACCCTGGGCAGCCTGGACATCAACCTGGGAGAAGTCGACCGTTGAGCTGCGCCCTGGGGCCGGACAACGTTCTGTACGACACCGTCCTCTTCCGCGTGGTGTACAACTGGGTGGGCCAAGTGCTTCCCTGTTGGCTGTCTTACCTGGTGGCCGGACTGGTAATCATGGTCATTCTGGTCAACATGGTGCTCCTGGGAGCCGCTATCCTCTCCTGGGCGGAGCGGCGTCTCCTGGGCCGCATGCAAAACCGGATTGGCCCCAACCGCTGGGGGCCCTTTGGGGTCCTCCAACCCATCGCCGACGTGGTCAAGCTGCTGATGAAGGAGGACCTCACTCCGGCGGCCGCCGACCGGGTGGCCTTCTTCATGGTCCCCATCCTCATGCTGATGCCCGTCATCCTGATGATGGCGGTGGTCCCCTTTGCCAAAGACACGGCCCTGGTCAACCTCAACGTGGGTGTTCTCTACGTTTTGGCCATAGGCTCCCTCACCGCCGTCGCCATCTTCATAGCCGGATGGTCCTCCAACAACCGCTACGCCATGTTTGGCGCGGCCCGGGGTGTGGCGGTGCTGATCAGCTATGAGATTCCCGTGGTCCTGTCCTTGTTGGGAGTGGTGTTGCTGGCCGGCTCCATGTCGCTGTCCGACGTGGTGGACGCGCAGACCGTGCCCTTTCTGCTGGTCCAGCCCCTGGCCTTCTTCGTTTTCTTGGCCGGCAGCTCCGCGGAGCTCAACCGCACCCCCTTCGACGTGGCCGAGGCGGAGTCGGAGATCATCGCCGGCTTCCACATCGAGTACAGCGGCGCCAAGTTTGCCATAATCCAGGCGGCGGAGTTCGGAGCGACCCTGGTGGCCGCCGCCCTGATCGTCACTTTCTTTCTCAGCGGATGGTCCGGCCCTGCTTCCACCTACGTCGGCTGGCTGTGGTTCCTGCTGAAGGTGGGCGCTGTCCTTTTCGTCTTCATCTGGGTCCGCGCCACCTTCCCCCGGCTGCGGGTGGACCAGCTAATGGCCTTCGCCTGGAAGTTCCTGCTGCCGCTGAGCCTGATCAACTTGACCGCCACCGCCTTGGAGGTTTACTTCTTCAGAAACGGCCAGGGGGTTTTGAGCACCGGAGACTTGTGGACCATGACCGGGATCAACCTGGCCCTATCGGTGGTCTCCATAGGCTTCTTCGGCGGCCTGATGCGGCGAAGAGTCCGGCCGCCGGCGCCCGCGCCAGGAGCGGGGAGCCCGGCCGGCCTGACCGAGGTGAGCTAATGATCTACGGACTTCAGATGGCCAAGGGACTGCTGGTTACGTTGAAGAACCTCACCAAGAGGCCCTTTACCGTCCAGTACCCGGAGGAGCGGCTGTCCCAGCACTCCAGGTTCCGGGGAGAGGAGTTCGTTTGGTACGAAGAGCGGTGCACCGGATGCGCCTCCTGCGCCAAGTACTGTCCCCTGGGCATCATCAAGATTGTCACCAGCCCCAGCGAGACGGCGCCCCAGCAGGGAGACAAGTACCGGCTGGAAGTCTTCGACATCGACATCGCCCGCTGCATGTTCTGCGGCCTTTGCGTGGAGGCCTGCCCCTACGACGCCCTCTTTATGGGCAGCGGCTTCGAGCAAGGCCAATACTCCAGGAAGGAGATGTTCATCGGTCTGGACCAACTGCGCCAGGCGGAGAAACGCCCCAGCAGCTTTTTCCGGCCCCAGTTGGAATCCGCCGGCTACCATCCCCATGAGGGTCAACCCCTGGACTGGAACCAGGTGGGCCGGGAGTCCTGGCGTTGGCGCTTGGACGACAAGGCCGGCAAGCACATGTCCTGGAGCGGTCATCCGGACCGGAGCGAAGGGGGCCAGACGCCGGAGGTCCCGCAGGGCCTCTTGCCGCCCTTCTCGGGTAGCGCGGCAGAAGGGGAGGGGGACGCCGGCGGGGAGGGGCCCGGGGAGCAATCGGGGCCGGCCCGCAGCTAGATGCTGTTCCAGGACGTTATTTTCTGGATTCTGGCGGTGGTGGCCGTTGGCGCGGCGCTGGGGGTGGTCCTGGTAAAAGACCTCTTCCGGGCGGCCATCCTGTTGATACTGGTCTTCGTCACCATAGCCGGGTTCTTCGTGATGCTCAACGCCGAGTTCCTGGCCGTGGTGCAGGTGCTCATCTACGCCGGCGCCATATCCATCCTCGTCATATTCGCGGTGATGCTGAGCCGGGACGTGCGGCGGGGCAACCTGCCCAACCGGCTGCAGGTTCCCGCGGCGCTGCTGGCCGGGCTGCTCCTGGCCGCGCTGGTGGCGGCGGTCACCGGCGCCGACTGGGACCTGGTGCCCGAGGAGGAGCAACAGCGGGTTGACCTGGTGCAGACCGGCGCGGTCACCTCCATATCTGCCGAGAGCCTGTCCGACGCGGGGTTGTCCACCGCGGCCGAGCGGGAATCCGCGCAGCAGGCAGGCCTGGCCGATCTGCTGATCGGGAAGTTCGTGCTGCCCTTCGAGGCGGTTTCCGTTTTGCTGCTGGCCGCTCTCATCGGCGCCCTGGTGCTGGTGAGACCAAGGCCTCCTGAGTCCCCGGCGGGTCCCGCCCCCGGGTCCGCGTCGGAGTCTCCACCGGGTCCGGTCCCGGGGTCGGCCCAAGGGCCGGAAGGGTGAACGCCCGTGTCGCTTGAAGCTTTGCTGGTCATTGCGGCCATCCTGTTCGTCATCGGGCTATACGGATCGCTGGCCCGCCGCAGCGCCCTGGCCGTTCTCATGTCCATCGAGTTGATGTTCAACTCGGTGAACTTGACCCTGGTCTCCATGGCCAAGTACCTGGCTCCGGCCGGATTGCAGGAGCAGATCGGCGGAGTGCTGACCGGGCAGGTTTTCGCTCTCTTTATCATCACCGTGGCCGCCGCCGAGATAGCCCTGGGTCTGGGCATCGTATTCGCCATGTACCGGCACCACGAGTCGGTGGACTTGACCGAGGCCACAGAGCTTCGGAACTGATGCTCCCCCCGCGGCAACCACGGGGAACCCGTGATGATTCCTATGCTAGGTGACTCCCGCCATGTGGGTTGAGTTCAAACGCGTCCCCAACTTGATGATGGCGGAGATGTGGAAGGAAACCCTGGAAAGTGAGGGGTTGCCCGCCCGCATCCTGCCCGAGGGCGACATTCAGGACTGGGGCGAACGGGCGCCTTTCCGGGTCTACGTGCCCAAAGGACGGGAGCACGTGGCGGAAGAGATTGTGAGGAAGCTTTAGATGATCGGGGAAGCCGCAATCTGGGCCATCTTGCTGCTGCCCCTGGGGTCTTTCGCAGTTATCTCCCTGGTCATTCGGCCCTTTCTCAACCGCTTCTCATTGCTCAGCGGCCTGGTGCTGATAGCCTCTCTGGGGGCCGCCCTGGGGCTCTCCGTCTGGGCCCTGCGGTCGGTCATCGTGGGGCATGACCTCACGCTGGAGCCGCACCCGTGGCTGGACGTGGGCGCCGCCGTCATCGAGTTGGGCCTCCTGGTGGACCAGTTGACCGCCATCATGCTGGTGGTGGTCACCGGAGTCAGCCTGGCGGTCCAGGTGTACTCCCTGGCTTACATGCGCAGCGACCCCGGGTTCTCCCGGTATTTCGCCTACATGGGGCTGTTCACCGCCGCCATGCTGGGAGTGGTGCTGTCCTCCAACATCATCCAACTGTACGCGTTTTGGGAATTGGTGGGCGTCTCTTCCTATCTGCTCATCGGGTTCTGGCACCAACGCCCCGCGGCCGCGGCCGCGGCCAAGAAAGCGTTCATCGTGACCCGCATCGGCGACGTGGGGTTCCTGATCGCCATCATTTACCTGTTCTCTCGCGCCGATGAGTTTTCGGCCGCCGGACTGAATGCTTTCCACATCCCCGATATATGGCAGGCGGCCCAGCCCTTGGCGGTGGGAGGATTGGGCATCCTGGGAGGGGCAGCCGTCACCTGGGTGGCCCTGGGCATCTTCGCCGGAGCGGCGGGCAAGTCGGGCCAGTTCCCGCTGCACACGTGGCTGCCCGACGCCATGGAAGGCCCCACGCCGGTCAGCGCCTTGATTCACGCGGCGACCATGGTCGCCGCCGGGGTCTTCCTGGTGGCCCGGTTCTACCCCCTGTTTCAGGGGTCTCAGGAGGCCATGGCGGTGGTGGCTCTCGTGGGCGCCTTCACCGCCCTGATGGCGGCCACCATGGGCCTGGTGATGAACGACATCAAACGGGTGATGGCCTACTCCACCATCAGCCAATTGGGCTACATGATGGCCGGGCTGGGTGTGGGCGCCTACACCGCGGCCATATTCCACCTGGTTACTCACGCGTCGTTCAAAGCGCTGCTGTTCCTGGGGGCGGGCAGCGTGAACCACGCCGCAGGCACCTTCGACATGCGCTACATGGGGGGCCTGTGGCGCCCCATGAGGTGGACCTACTTGCTGACCCTGGTGGGCGGGCTGAGCCTGGCGGGCATCATTCCCCTGTCCGGCTTCTGGAGCAAGGACGAAATCCTGGCGGGAGCGTGGACCGGCGGCGGCCTGGTGGACGGCTGGGTGAGCCGTGCGGCCTTCATCATGCTGGTTGCGGCGGTTCCCCTGACTGCCTTCTACACCTTCAGGATGGTGCACATGACGTTTCATGGGACCTTCCGGGGCGGCGTCGACCGGGAGCTGGAAGACCGGGCCCAGGCTGCCAGCGCGGAGGCGGAGTCACTGCCGGGAGGCAGTGTCCGGCCCGCGCCGGCGGGCGCCTCCCACGAGGGCGGCGTGCACCTGGCCGAGTCCCCCCTGCTGATGCTGTTCCCCATGCTGGTCTTGGGCGTTGCCGCCGCTGTCTCGGGGTATTTGGCCAACCCTCTGTGGGAGAAGGAATGGGGCATCCCGGGGCACTGGATTATCGGGTTTGTCCTGGCCGGCTTGGAACACTCGGCCCCGGCCCTGGCGGCCCACTTGGAGCCGCATGGGTTCATCCGGTGGCTGGCCCTGGCTTCCTCGCTGGCCGCCGTAGGCGGGATTCTCCTGGCCGCCCTGGTCTACCTGCCCCGACGGGAAAGGGGAAAGCCCGATCCTCTCGAAGCGGCCGGGCCGCTGCACCGGCTGTTGGCGCAAAAGTACTACATGGACGCCCTCTACGAGGACGCGGTGGTCCGCCGGGCGTTCTACCGGACTTTGGCCGCGGCGGTGGACTGGCTGGACCGCAACGTAGTGGACGGCATCGTGGATACCTTGGGGTGGACTTCCCGCAACGTGGGACCCGCCTTGGGCCGCCTCCAGAGCGGCCAGGTCCAGGCCTACGGCGTGGTAGTCGCGCTGGGGGTCTTGCTCATCATTCTCGGCTTTGTGTTGGCGTAAATGGGTCCGGGAGCGGCGCGCCCGCAATTGTCTCCCGGAGCCGCTCATCGCGTCGAGGGAAAGAGGATCGCGCTAGACATAAGAAACGGGCCGACCGGGAGGTAGGCGGGTGGTAACCGGCTTCTCGGGGTTGATGACCGCCGCGGTGTTCCTGCCCGCCGTTGGGGCGGCGGCGATCTTGCTGCTGGTCCGGGGCGACCGGAACATCCGCTGCTTCGCCGTGCTGATCGCCCTGGCCGACCTGGTGCTGTCGCTGCTGGTGTTCGGCCTTTTCGACCGCGGCGATGGGGCCGCCCGCTTCCAACTGGTGGACAGATTCTCGTGGATACCGGCCCAGGACCTCAACGCCAGCTACTTCATGGCGGTGGACGGGCTGAGCGCGCCGCTGGTGGCTCTCACCGGGCTGCTGGGATTCTGCGCCGTGCTGGCTTCCTGGCGCGTGAGCCACCGGGTGATGGAGTACTTCATCTGGTTGCTGGTGCTGCAGACCGCGGTGATGGGCGTGTTCACCACCCTGGACCTGCTCTTGTTCTTCCTGTTCTGGGAGCTGGAGCTGGTGCCCATGTACATGCTCATCTCCATCTGGGGCACGGGCCGCAAAGAATACTCGGCGATGAAGTTCCTGGTGTTCACGCTGCTGGGCAGCGCCTTCATGCTGATCGCCATCGTGGCGGTGTTCCTTACCCCGGAAATCGGCACCTTCGACATGACCCAGCTATCGTCCGGGGCCGCCATGCTGGCCTCTGCCGGGGTGCTCATACCCCTCGGCGCTCTGTTCTGGCTGTTCTTCGTGGCCTTCGCGGTGAAGCTGCCCACGTGGCCCCTGCACACCTGGCTGCCCGACGCCCACACCGACGCTCCAACGGCGGCCAGCGTCATGTTGGCCGGCGTGCTGCTGAAGATGGGCGGCTACGGGCTGCTGCGCATCAATCTCGGTATGTTCCCCGGCCAGACCGACCGGTTCGCCTGGGTGCTGGTGGCCCTGGGCGTGATCAGCGTGATTTACGGCGCGGTAGTGACGCTGCGCCAGACCGACCTCAAGCGGCTCATAGCCTACTCCAGCGTCAGCCACATGGGACTGGTCCTGCTGGGAATCGGCTCGGTGGCGGTCGCCGAGGGCCAACTGACCGTGACCGGCCTCAATGGCGCCGCCATGCAGCTTTTCACTCACGGCACCATCACAGGGTTGCTGTTTCTGGGGGTAGGCTTGGTGTACGACAAGGCCCACACCCGCTACATCCCCGACCTGGGCGGCATTGCGGGCCGTATGCCCATTGTGGCCGGCGCCGTCCTGCTGGCCGGCCTGGCGTCCCTGGGGCTGCCGGGGCTGAGCGGCTTCGTTTCCGAGGTCATGGTGTTCCTGGGTGCGTTCCGGGCCTTTGCTTGGCCCACCGCCATCGCTGTGGTGAGCATAGTCCTCACCGCCGGTTACATCCTGTGGATGATGGAACGCTCCTTCTTCGGACCGCGGCGGCAGCGGTTCGACCACTTGACCGACGCCACCCTAGTCGAGGCCCTTCCCTTGGCCATCATGGTAATCACCATAGTGGGCGTTGGCGTGTATCCGGCGGTGTTAACCGACGTGTTCCGCACCGGGCTGGAGCCCATGGCGGCTCTCCTGGGCGGAGGCGGCTAAGAACTAGATGACCGCCCACGACCTATACGTCATCTCTCCCTACCTGGGCTTGGTGGGCGTGGCCCTCCTGGTCGTGCTGTTGGACCTGGTGCTGCCCCGCAAGGGCATGTTGCCGGTGATTGCCTTCCTGGGACTGCTGGCTCCCCTGTCCCTCAGCCTGGTCCAGGCCTTCGACTTGAGAGATTCCTTGACCCTGGTCCAGGGTGAGGGACCGTTCTCCACAGGTGAGGCCAGCGTGCTGGCGGGGAGCCTGTCCGTGGACCGGTTTGCCCTGTTCTTCAACTTCCTGGTGCTGGCGGCCGCCGCCCTGGTCATCATGATATCCAACGATTACGTCCGGCAGATGGAGCGCTACCAGGGAGAATACTACGCGCTGATCCTTTTCTCGGCGACGGGAATGACGTTGCTGGCCGCCGCCACCGAGTTGGTGACCATCTACATCGCCCTGGAATTGACCACACTGCCCCTGGTCGCCTTGGCCGCGTTCATGAACAACCTCCGGTCCAGCGAGGCCGGCATGAAGTTCCTGGTCATCGGCGCCATCAGCTCGGCCATCATGCTCTACGGGATGGCGCTGGTATTCGGGTTTTCCGGGAGCACGAACCTCTCCGAGATCGCCGCCGCCGTGGGCAGCGCCAGCGGCAGCCTCCCCTTCGGCAACTACGCCCTCCTGGTGGGAATTGTCTTACTGGTGGTGGGTTTTGGCTTCAAGATATCCTCCGCGCCCTTCCAGATGTGGGCGCCGGACGTTTACGAAGGCGCTCCCACCCCGGTGGTGGCCTTCCTGTCCGTCGCCAGCAAGGCGGCTTCCTTTGCCATCCTGCTCCGGGTGTTCTACACGGGGTTCTTCGACGTCAGCCTGGACTGGGCTGCCCTCATGGCCGCTCTGGCCGCCGCTTCCATGGTCATAGGCAACCTGGTGGCCATCGGGCAGAGCAACATCCGCCGTCTTTTCGGCTACAGCACCATCGCCCACGCCGGCTACATACTGGTAGGGGTGGCGGCGGGAGTAAAGTCCAGCGGCGTGGAGGCGGGGGTTCCCGAATTCATCTCCGTCGGCCCGGACAGCGTGCTGTTCTATCTCGGAGCCTACGCTGCGGCCAACCTGACCGCATTCTTTGCCATTACCGCCATAGGCAACCGCATCGGCAGCGACCGCATCGACGACTACGCCGGCATCGCCCGCCGCTCCCCCTTGCTGGCGGCGACACTGGCCCTGGCCCTGGTGGCCCTGATCGGCGTGCCTCCCACCAGCATCTTCATCGGCAAGCTGTACATTTTCACCGCGGCGGTAAAGGCAGACCTGACCTGGCTGGCCATACTGGGAGTGATCAACAGCGTGGTCTCGGCCTATTACTACGTCCGGATAATCCGCGTAATGTTCCTGCAGGCGCCGCCCGTCGAGGAGCGCCTCTCCGCGCCGCCGGCCTCCTGGGCCGCGTTGGGAGTCACCGGGGCAGCGATACTGTTCATGGGCATCGCGCCGGGGTACGTGTTGGAGCTGTCTCGGAGCGCCGTGGGGCCTCTGGTCCCGTAGAAGGGCTTTGCGCGCCGGCCTTTTCCTGGCCCTTCCCCTACGGCTGTTGAAGGCGCCGCGCCGGGCCCGAGGCCGCCCGCTGAGGCGTGAGCGTCATTGACACTAATTTGAGGGCGGTGCTAGACTGGCGCCGCCCGTTCGAAGCTATCCACTGGCCGCTGAATGCCCTTCACTCCCGCGATGAAGACCGTCGGAATCATATACAACGCACGCATTCCCGAGGCGCTGGACTTGGGCACGGCTATCTTGCACCAAGTGCCCTTGCCGGAGGGCAGTTGGATTTCCCCGGCCGAGAATCTGGAGACTCTCCGGGAGCGTGTCGACAATACCGCGTTGGTGATTACCGTCGGGGGGGACGGAACCATGCTGCGGGCTGCCCAGGTGACGGCGCCCGGGGGCATTCCCTTGGTGGGGATAAACATGGGCCGCTTGGGCTTCATGACCGAGTTGCAGGTCCACGAAGCCCTGGAGCAGATTCCTGCGTACCTGGACGGCGAGTGCCGCGTGGAAGAGCGGACCATGCTTCAGGCCACCATCATCAAGGGCAGCGCCGGAGGGGACCACACGGAAGACGGCCCCTATCACGCCCTCAACGACGTGGTGCTGGCCCGGGGCGCGGTCTCCAGGGTGGTCATCGTCACCGGCTACGTCGACGGCGCCCAACTGACCACCTTTCGGGCCGATGCGGTGATTCTCTCCACCGCCACCGGCAGCACCGGCTACAATCTGGCGGTCGGGGGGCCGATACTGGACCCCACGTCCGATTCGTTGGTATTGAAAACAGTGGCGGCCCACATGGGCCTGACCCCGGGCCTGGTCCTGCTGTCCACCGCCGAGGTTATCCTCGACCTGGAAGGATACCAGGAGGCTATTCTGAGCGTCGACGGCTACGTGGACTATCCCCTGGAGCCCGGCGACCGGGTAGTGCTCAAGCGGAGCCCGCACCAGGCTCGGTTCCTGCGGGCCAACCCTCCCGGTCAATTCTACGCCACGCTAACTCGAAGGCTCGGCTTTAGCGTTCGGGGCCAGTGAAGGGAAGGAGGCCAATGCAAGATCCTCAGCAGGAACCCACCATAAAGAGTGAAAGGGTGTTCGAGGGCAGGATCCTAAACCTCAGGGTGGATACGGTGCAGATGCCCCGGGGGGTGGTGGCGGTCCGGGAGATCGCTGAACACTCCCACTCGGTTTGCGCCGTCCCCGTGGACGGCCAGGGAAACGTGCTGATGGTCCGCCAGTACCGCAAGCCCACCGAGAGTGCGCTGCTGGAGGTGGTGGCCGGAGGCATAGAGGAGGGTGAGGACCCGGAAGAAGCCGCTCTCCGGGAACTGCAGGAAGAGATCGGCCACACCGCCGGGCGGCTGCGGCTTCTGTGCGGGTTCTGGGTGGCCCCAGGATGGTGCACGGAGTATATGTACTCCTACCTGGCCACCGAGTTGACCCGGTCCAGCCGGGAAGCCGACGAGGATGAGAACATTTCCGTGGCCCCGGTCCCGCTGGGCCAAGTCCCGGACTTGATCCACAGCGGCGAGATCCAGGACGCCAAGAGCATAGCCTCTCTGCTGCTGGCGATTCAGGCCTGGAACGGAGGCTGAATGACCGCCTTACGCCCCATCCTGCCATTCCGCTGGAGCGCAGCGACGAGGAATCTAAACTCCTTGCCCACAGACTGGCCACGGGTGCCCGGACTGCCCTTTAGGGGAAGCTTTGGATTCCTCGGCGCGCTCGGAATGACAGGGGGGAGGGCCAGGAATGACAGTGTGAGGTCAGGAATGACAAGGGGGGAGGGTTAGGAATGACTATGGCCCGCCGCATCGATAATCGAATGACCCTGCCAGGACCCCGCCGTTTGTAGCCGTCGTTTTGTAGAATGAACTCGCTCTATTTGATATATTGTTGGCGTTTGCAGCGGACCAGCCCGGCCGGCGCAGTTTCCCGGCCCATCGGCCGGTCTATCGGATGGAGGGCTACTGGGCCCTCCCCGGCAACCGGTCCGCGTATCGGCGCCTGTTCCCGTCGCGCCAAGACAAGAAGGGGAGGATTAAACCCCCATGCTGGAGCATGACGTCCTGGTCATTGGAGCCGGATTGGCGGGTATGCGGGCGGCCATAGCCGCCAAGACTAACGGCGCCAATGCCGCCATCATTAGCAAAGTGCATCCCGTGCGCAGCCACTCCAACGCCGCTCAGGGCGGGATCAACGCCGCCCTTACCGACCGGGGAGACGACTGGGAAGAGCACGCCTACGACACGGTGAAGGGCAGTGATTTCTTGGGCGATCAGGACGCCATAGAGGTCATGTGCCGCTCCGCCGGCCGCTCGCTGATCGACATGGAGCACATGGGGGTCACATTTAACCGCGACGACGAGGGCAAGCTGGGCACCAGGGCCTTCGGCGGCCAGAGGCGGGCCAGGACCTTCTTCGTTGGGGACTTCACCGGCCAGGCCATGCTCCACGTGATGTTCGAGCAACTGATCAAGGCGGGAGTCCGCAGCTACGAAGAGTGGTTCGTGACCGGCCTGATTAGCGAGGACGGCCAGGTCTGCGGGGTGACGGCGCTGGAGCTCAGGACCGGGCAGGTCTACGCCATCCGGGCCAAGACTATCATTTTCTGCACCGGCGGCCTGGGAAGGGCTTTCGAGCCCAGCACCAACGCCTTGATAGTCACCGGCGACGGCATGGCCCTGGCCTACAACGCCGGCGCGCGGCTGATGGACATGGAGATGGTACAGTATCACCCCACCACCCTGGCCGGCAGCGGCGTGCTGATCTCCGAGGCCGCCCGCGGCGAGGGAGCCTATCTGCTGGACCGCAACGGCGACAGGTTCATGGAGAAGTACGCTCCCAACATGATGGAATTGGCTTCCCGCGACGTGGTGTCCCGGGCGGAGCAGACGGAGATCAACGCGGGCAACGGGGTCAACGGCTGCGTTCTCCTGGACTGCCGGCACCTGGGTGAGGCTTTGATAACCGAGAAGCTCAGCCAGATCCGGGAGATAGGCGTCGACCTGATAGGTGTGGACATGGCGACTGACCCCATACCCATCAGGCCCGGGATGCATTACATAATGGGCGGCATCAAGACCGACGTCGACGGACAGACCAACCTGCCCGGCGTCTACGCCGCCGGCGAGTGCGCTTGCGTCAGCGTCCACGGGGGCAACCGTCTGGGCGCCAACTCGCTGCTGGACACCATTGTCTTCGGGGAACGGTCGGGCAACGACGCCGCGGCCAGGGCGCGGGACTCGGAGTACGTCGAGTTCGACGTTGACGCCGTGGTGAAGGACGAGAAGGAACGGATCCAGGGCATGCTGGACCGCCCCAAGAACGGTGACCGGGTTGCCTCCATTCGCCTGGCCTTGGGTGAGTCTATGAACGAGAACTTGGCGGTGTTCCGGCGCCAGGAGGGGATGGAGCAGACTCTTAGAGACCTGGCGGACCTGAGGGACCGCTACGCCGTCGTGCCCATAGACAACAAGGGCAAGGTGTTCAACACCGACCTGGTGTTTGCCCTGGAGCTGGGGTTCATGCTGGACTGCTCCCACACCATCGCCGTGAGCGCCCTGGACCGCAAGGACAGCAGGGGCGCCCAGGCCCGGACCGACTACTCCCAACGGGACGACGAGAATTGGATGAAGCACGTGGTGGTCGCCCAGGGCGAGCAGGGGCCGGAAATTTCCTACCTGCCCGTATCCATCACCAAGTGGACCCCTGAAGAGAGGAAATACTGACCATGGACGTTACACTCCGAATTCGGCGTTACGATCCCGAGGCCTACAATCCCGAGCCCTACTGGGAGGAATTCTCCGTCTCGGTGGAGGACAACGCCACGGTCCTGGACGCTTTGATCAAGGTCCGGGAGGACGTGGACGGCAGCCTCACGTTGCGCTGCTCCTGTCGCAGTTCCATATGCGGGTCCTGCGCCATGAAGATCAACGGCCACAGCGCCCTGGCCTGCAAGACCCAGGCCGCCGGCGCCGTGAACGGCGAGGGCGCCATCGTGGTAGAACCGGCCGGCGTGATGGACGTGGTGAAAGACTTGGTGGTCGACTTCGGCCTATTTTGGGACAAGATCATGGAGGTGGAGCCCTACCTTCAGCCCCAGGGCGAGGAACCCGAGGGGGAGTACATCGCATCCAACGAGTCGATGCTGCACCTGTCCGGCGTCACCGCGTGCATCATGTGCGGCGCCTGCGTGTCGGACTGCACCGTGATGGAGGTCGACCCGTCGTTCCTGGGGCCCGCGGCCCTGGCCAAGGCCTACCGGTTCACCGCCGACCCGCGGGACGGCGACGAGAACGGCGTTTCCCGGGAGAGGTTGGAAAGGCTGAACCAGCCTTCGGGGATGTGGGACTGCACCCGTTGCCTGGAGTGCGTCCAGGCCTGCCCCAAGGGAGTAGCGCCCATGGACCGCATCATGGCGTTGCGGGACCAGGCGATTTCCGCCGGATTCCACGACACCAACGGCGCCCGGCACACCGAGGCCTTCAGCGAGTCGGTGGAACACAGCGGCTGGCTGGACGAGCTTCAACTGGCGCCCAAGTCCGTCGGTCTCTCCAACCTTCCGGCCCTGCTGAGCTACGTTCCGGCGGCCTTCCAGGCGCTGACCCACGGGAAGATGCCCCCGATCATCCACAAGAACATCGAAGGGGTGGAGAACGTTCGGAAGCTCTTCGAGCGGGTGGAGGACTCAGAGAGTTAACTCCAACGCCGCTGACCGGTCCGGGGGCCCCCACGGTCCCGGGCATCGGCGTTGACTCAAACGGAGGCGGGCGTTGAATTACGCTTTCTATCCAGGCTGTGTGTCCCGGGGCGGCTGCCCGGAACTGTATCCGGCCGCCAAGCTGATTTGCGAGCGGCTGCGCATCAACCTGTGGGAAATGCAGGGCGTGTCCTGCACGGGCGCCGGAGTGCTGCAGGAGAAGAACCAGTTGCTGGGCGACACCCTCAACGCCCGCAACTTCGCCAAGGCGGAGGTCTTGGGCCTGCCCATTCTCACCATCTGCAGCACCTGCCAGGGCGTGATGAGCCAGGCCGACCTGCGCCTTCGGGACCCCGCCTACCGGGCTAGGATCAACTCCTTCCTGGCCGACGAGGGGCTGGAGTATAACGGGGAAGCCCGGCCCAAGCACCTGCTATGGGTGCTGGTCGAGGACTACGGCCTGGACCGGCTTACTGAACACATCACCCGCCCCCTGCACGGGGTGCGTCTGGCCCCGTTCTACGGCTGCTACATCGTGCGCCCGACCGATGCGTTGGACATGGACAAGCACCCGGAACGGCAGGATGCCTTGGAGCGGCTCATCGAGATACTGGGCGCCACCGTGGTGGACTTTTCCGGGAAGACCCGCTGCTGCGGCTTCCCCATACTGACCATCAACGAACGCAACTCTCTTGCCATGGTCGCCAACCACACCGCTGAGGCCAAGGACCTGGGAGCCGACGCCATGATTACTCCCTGCCCCTTGTGCCACCTGAACCTGGACAGCTTTCAACCCAAGGCTGCCGGCCAAGCCGGGAGGTCCATAGACCTTCCCATTCTCCACATGCCCCAGGCCATCGGGCTGGCCATGGGGATAAGTCCTCAGGACCTCGGCCTGCGCCGCCACATCGTCAACACCCGTCCCCTGGTGACCAAGCTGGGCGCCCCTGCCTGAAAGGACCGGGCCGGCTCAACGCCCGCTCCGCTTCACCGCTCCCCTTCTGGTACACTGTTCACCGGGGGCTTCCGGCCTCTTTCTCATAGAACATGGGTTGCGGCGGCGAGGGCGAGAGATGAAAGTCGAAGCTCCTGACCAGCACGCACTGAACGTTGCCCGCGCCGTCCAGGAAGCAGTGGCGCCGGCAACGGTTGTTCTTTTTGGGTCCAGGGCGCGAAACAGGCACCGGCAAAACTCGGACGTTGACCTGCTGATAATAACGGACGAGGAAAACCCTGTTGGGGCCGAAATCAGGGCGCGAAACACCGCCTACGCCTACCTGAGAGCAAACCCGCCGAAACTGGCCGTGGATGTTTTCAGCACGACCAGGGAGGAGTTCGACCGTTGCCGCAGGGCCAACCAGCACATAGCCGGCCAGGCCGCCAGGTACGGAGTGGTGATGAATGGAGAAGACCTGGACTACTCTTCAGGCTACCAGGATTCCTATCCCACCCATTGGCCGGAGACGAAGCAGCGGCTGGAAAACGTCGAAGAGTTTCTGCACCAATTCAACCAGATGGTTGATGAGAACCACTGGAACCAGAGGCTATTGGGCTTCATTGCTCAGCAGGCCGTGGAAAACACGCTCAAGGGCTGGCTCTCCGCCTGCAACGACGCTAGGACCTTCAGCCACGAACTCACCGGCCTCTGGAAAGACATAGAGGGCATTGAGGATTGGTCCAACCCAGAGTCGGGTGAACTCCACCGGGTCGTGACCAATCTGTTCGCCTGCATTCAGTACCAAGACCCGGACCGCCCCGGTGAAGAGGCCGATTGGCTCACCAAATACGCCGTAACGTACCGGTACGGCAGGACTTTTCACCGTATGACCCAAGACCAACGTTTGGAACTGCGCAACGCCATAAACGCCGCCCTCGCCGCTATTATGGACAGAATCCACACCATCAGCGGGACCACAACGTCGGACCTGTGGACGGAAGGAAGCAGGCCCTGGGAATAAGACCGGAGTCGAGCATCTGCCTAGTCATAGAGTAACGCGGGAGGCGTTGGGATGTCCGCCCACGCACCGCAACGGTTGCCGCCCTGGGGCGGCGCCTTGCCGTTAGCCAGGAGAAATCGTGCAACAATTCGCATCACTGGCCCCAATACCGGAAAAGTGGCACAGAGCCTTGGCCATTGCGGCCCACCCCGACGATCTGGAATACGGGGCCTCCAGCGCCGTGGCCAAGTGGATAGCCCAGGGCAAGCAGGTATCCTACGTCATGATAACCAGGGGAGAGGCCGGAATAGACAGTATGCGCCCCTCTGAAACCGGACCCTTGCGGGCCCAAGAAGAGGTCAATAGCGCGCGGGTTGTAGGGGTCGACGCTGTGGAGTTCCTGGACCACGCCGACGGAATGATCGAGTACGGTCTGCCCCTCCGGCGTGACTTGAGCCGCGTGATCCGCCGCCGCCGACCCGAGGTTCTACTGACCCTCAGTCACCATCTGCAGTTTCCCAGCGGCCACCTCAACATGGCTGATCACCGCTGGGCAGCCTTGGCGGTGTTTGACGCGGCCCGGGACGCCGGCAACCGCTGGGTCTTCCCCGAATTGCTCGACGAGGGGTATGAGCCTTGGAACGGGGTTCGTTTCGTGGTTGTCTTCGGCGCCTCTAGCCCCACTCACGGCGTGGACGTTTCAGGCTACTGGGAGATGGGGTTGGCGTCCCTGCGCGAGCACCGGGTTTACCTGGAAAACCTGCACGACGGAGGAGATTCCTCTTTCGAGTTCTTGACCCGCCACGCTCGTCAGGCGGGCGAGGCCTTCGGCTGCGAACACGCCTGCCTTACCGAGTTGGTGCTGATCAACGAGCCTTTCAGGTCTGACTAACCGGGCTAATAGCATACCCGTTTCCTCATACGCCGCCAGTCCCAGCCCGGCAGAGCCTGGCCGCTGGCGTCACATCATACCGGCGTCCGACAGCCAGGGCCTCTTCAGCTAGCTGTCTCCACCGCCGCAAGCGTCACCGGTACCCCGGCTATCTACCCTCGCAGCGCCGGCACGACCCGGTGGAAGGCGTCGATGGTCTTCTGCACGTCTTCCTCGGTGTGCGCCAGGGACGGGTAGAACTTCTGGGCGCCCTTCAAGACCCCCAGTTCCAGCAAGCCGGCGTTGAACCGGCCCATCATCTGTCCGTCCGCCGAAAGAGTATCCCGGTAGTCCTGCACCGGGTGGTCCACGAAGTACACGTCGAAGATGGCGTCCTCGCCGCACATCTGGACCGCGATCCCGTGTTGGCCGCAGATATCCACCAGGCTGGTCCTCAAGCGGCTGCCGGTCTCCCGCAGGCGGTCGTAGGCCCCCTCTTTGCGCAACTCGGCCAGGGTGGCCAGGCCCGCGGCGCAGGCGATGGGGTTGCCGTTCAGGGTGCCGGTCTGGCTCACGTAGTCGTCCGGGGAGGCCGCGTCCTGGTCGTACACCGAAAGTATGTCCTCGCGCCCCATGACCGCCGCCAGGGGATAACCGCCGCCCATGATCTTGCCCACCGCGCATAGGTCGGGAATAACCCCATAGAATTCCTGGGCGCCGCCGTAGGCCAGCCGGAAGCCCGTGACCACCTCGTCGAAAATCAGCGGGATGCCGTAGCGAAGGGTCAGGTCTCTCAGGCCCTGCAGGAAGCCGGGCTGGGGGGCCAGCACCCGCTGCAGCGGCTCCACGATCACCGCGGCCAACTCGTCGTGGTGGGCCTCCACTATGGCCGAGGTGGTGGTCAGATCGTTGAAGGGGGCCACCAGCATCAGGTCCTGGATGGCCTTGGGTATCCCCGCGTTGCTGGGCACGGCTTGGGGAAACTCTTCGGTGGCCGTGGGTGTGAAGCTCATGAGGGCGTAGTCGCTGGTGCCGTGAAATCCGCCCTCGAACTTCAGCACCTTGTCCCGCCGGCGGTAGGACCGGGCCGCTCTCATCGCTTGGAAGCAGGCGTCGGTGCCGCTGGTGGTAAAGCGGACCTTCTCGGCGCAGGGCATGGCGTTGACCAGTTCCTCGGCTAGGAGCACCGCCCTCTCGTTGTTGGCGAAGAAAGTGCTGCCCTGGCCGGCGGCTGACGTTACGGCCTCCACGACCGCGGGGTGAGCGTGGCCCAGGACCATGGGGCCGGAACCCATCAGCCAGTCGACGTACTCGTTGTCGCTCACGTCCCAGATGCGGGAGCCTCGCCCCTCTCGCACCAGGAAGCTCAGGTCCTGGCGGACCGTCAGGTTTCCGTTGCTGCCCCCGGGCAGGAACTGTCCCGCCTTCTCCAGGAGGCGCTGCTCCTGCGGCGTGCGGTTTGGCATTGGCGAGCCTCCTCAGCCTATTGGCGTTGCGCGTCGGCCGCGCTACCCTTCCCGGCGGGCGCGGTTCATCACTTCCACCAGCTCTTTGACGCTGTTGGCGGAGCCTTGCAGCGCGGCCTGCTCATCCGTGGTGAGGCTTATTTCCATGACCTGCTCCATGCCGCCGGAACCCACCTTTACCGGGACACCGACGCACAGACCGTTGATGCCGAACTCGCCCTCCAGGTATGCGCAGCAGGGAAGGATGCGCTTCTTGTCCAGCAGCACCGCCTCCACCATCTGGGTGATGGCGGCGGAAGGGGCGTAGTAGGCGCTTCCTTCTTTGAGCAGGGCCACGATTTCGCCGCCGCCCTGCCGGGTGCGGCGGACCAACTGGTCGATTTTCTCCTCCGCCATCAGCTCGGTGATGGGTATCCCGCCCACGCTGGTGTAGCGCACCAGGGGCACCATGTCGTCCCCGTGGCCGCCCAGCACCAGGGCCTGCACGTCCTCCACCGAAACGTCTAACTCCTGGGCAATGAAGGTGCGGAAACGGGCCGTATCCAGTATTCCGGCCATGCCGAACACCCGGTTCCGGGGAAAGCCGCTGGTCTCGAACACGTTCTGCACCATGGCGTCCAGAGGATTGGTCACGGCGATGATGATGGAGTCGGGGGAGAACCTGACCACTTGCTCCGTTACCGCCGACGTGATCTTCATGTTGGTGAGCAGCAGGTCGTCCCGGCTCATGCCGGGCCGGCGGGCGATGCCCGCGGTGATGACCACCACGTCGGACTGGGCCGACACCTCGTAGCCGTTGCTGCCGGTGATGTTCCCATCGGTCCCCTGCACCGGGCCCGCTTCCAGCATGTCCAGACCCTTGCCCTGCGGCAGGTCCTCCACAACGTCTACCAGGACTACGTCGGCGTACCCCAACTGGCTTATCCGCAGGGCGGTGGTGGCCCCCACGTTGCCCGCCCCGACCACGGTCACTTTGCTGCGCATCCGGTTAGTGCTCCTTTGTTGGATCTGTATGGTTTGGGGACCTGCCTCGCATATCAGGACGGGGCGCCGCGGTGCCCCTTGTGATCCCTCAGTACACGTCACACCGGGACTGGTACAGTTGTAACTGTTCAGAGTTGAAGGAGAGCGCGTTCTTCGACAGGCTCAGGATGAGCGGTTTTGGTGGTGGCAACCCTTCGAGTCTGAACACCTGCAGTCTCCTCTTGCTGATACGGGCCGGGGGAAAGCGCCTCTCCGCTCGCCAAGCGCTCACGCGCCCCTAAACCGACCTGATGAATATATTGCCTCGGCCAGCCGGTGTGTTGCTAGCCTGCGTGTTGCTAGATTGAGTCCACAATGGCGTTCAGAGTGGCGCTGGGGCGCATGGATTTGGCGGCCATCTCGTCATGGGGGTGGTAATAGCCGCCGATATCGACTGGCTGTCCCTGCGGGTCGTTGAGCTCCTGAACGATTTTGTCTTCGCTGCTGGCTAACTGCTGGGCCACCTCGGTAAAGCGGGCTGCCAACTCTGGGTCTTGGGTCTGCTTGGCCAGCATTTCCGCCCAGTACAGCGCGAGGTAGAAATGACTGCCTCGCGTGTCCAGTTCGCCCACCCGACGGGATGGCGCGCGACGTTGTTCCATATGTTCCCCAATCGCTTGGTCTAGCGTCTCAGCCAAGAGTTTGGCCCTGTCGTTCTTAAACACCTCGCCGCAATGCTCGAATGATGCGACAAGGGCGCAGAATTCACCCAGGGAATCCCACCGCAAATGGCCCTCCTCCAAGAACTGCTGCACGTGCCTGGGGGCCGACCCGCCGGCGCCCGTCTCAAACATCCCGCCGCCTTTGAGCAGGGGGACGACCGAAAGCATCTTGGCGCTGGTGCCTAACTCCAAGATGGGGAAAAGATCGGTCAAATAATCACGCAACACGTTGCCAGTCACGGAAATAGTGTCCTGACCGGCTCGGCTCCGCGCCATAGTGAACTTCATCGCGTCGATGGGAGTCATGGTGCGAATGTCCAACCCGGTCGTGTCATACGTGGGCAGATATTGGTCCACTTTTTTGATCAGCTCCGCGTCGTGGGCCCGGTTCGGGTCCAGCCAAAAGATGGATGACGTGCCGGTGATTCTAGCCCGATTGACCCCAAGCCTGACCCAGTCTTTAATCGCTGCGTCTTTGGTCTGGCACATCCGAAAGATGTCGCCTTCTTCTACGCTCTGTTCCATCAGGGTCGCTCCCGATGCGTCCACGACCCGGATCGTCCCGTTGCCGGGGGCCGTAAAGGTCTTGTCGTGAGACCCGTACTCTTCGGCCGCTTGCGCCATCAGCCCGACGTTGGCGACACTGCCAACGGTGGACGGATCAAACGCCCCATGCTCCTGGCAATCTTCAACAATCGCCTTATACATAGTCGCGTAAGAACGATCGGGAATCATCGCAATTGTGTCGTGCAACTCGTTATCGGGACCCCACGTGCGGCCGCCATCGCGGACAATCACTGGCATGGAGGCGTCGATAATCACGTCGCTCGGCACGTGCAAATTGGTGATGCCTCGGCTGGAGTTCACCATCGAGAGTTCGGGACGCGCGCTGTAGACCGTCTGGATATCCGCTTCGATCTCGGCCCGCTTATTCTCGGGAAGAGATTGAATCTTGGTGAGGAGTTCAGCAACACCATTGTCGGGATCAACCCCGACCTCAGCCAGTGCTGCCGCATGCTTGGTCATAACGTCCTGGTAGTAGACCGACACGCAATGTCCGAAAATAATCGGATCGGACACGCGCATCATAGTCGTTTTCACATGCAATGAGAGTAACACGCCGTCAGCTTTGGCCTTTCCTATTTCCTCAGCGTAAAATTTGCGCAACTCCCGCACGTTCATCACGGCGCAATCTATGATTTCATCAGCTAACAAGGGGATACCGGTTTTGAGCACGGTCGCATTCCCGTCGCCGGTCACAAATTCTATCGCTGCCGACCCCGCTGCCGCGATTGTCAACGCCTGTTCACTGCCGTAAAAATCTCCCTTCATCATGTGGCCAACTCGGGTTTTGGAGACTTCCGGCCAGTCCTGCATCATCCGATGGGGATTGCGCTTGCCGTGCTCCTTGACCGAGTTGGACGAACGGCGGTCGGAGTTTCCTTGCCGCAGGACGGGGTTCACCGCGCTGCCTAGCACCCTGGAAAAGCGCGCTTGGAGTTGGCGTTCTCCCTCGGTTGCGGGATCGTCGGGGTAGTCGGGAATATCATATCCCTTGTCCTGCAATTCCTTGATCGCCCCTTTTAGCTGGGGAATAGAGGCGCTGATATTTGGCAGCTTGATAATGTTGGCCGCCGGGTCCTCGGATAACCCGCCTAACATGCCGAGGTAATCGGGGATTCTTTGCTCATCTGTTAGATCTTCGGGGAAATTGGCGATAATGCGGCCAGTCAACGAGATATCCCAAGCCTCCAACTCCAGGCCGGACCCCTTGGTGAAGGCCCGGAGAATCGGCATCAACGAGTGCGTGGCCAAGGCCGGAGCCTCATCAATTTTGGTATAAATAATCTTGGCCGCTTCTGGCATCTTCCTCTCCGTAGGAAATAGATTTCACTGGCCCCTGCCAGTTGCCAAGAGATGTTTAGCTACTGACCGGCCATTCCCATAAACCTTGTCATTCTGAGCGTAGCGAAGAATCTCAGGTACGGTAGAGAGACCCTTCACTTCGTTCAGGGTGACAACTAAAATATCCTGGGCCAAAGCCCAGCCAGACGGGCTGCTGCTTCAGGTGGAGGGATTTTCACGGGCTGCCTGGGCCGACCAGCCTATCTGCCGGGGCTCCCCTTGGCTAACGGGCGTAATTATACAGTCCAACCCATTGATGGGATAGCCCCGGAGCCTCCGGCGCCGTTATTCTCTACGGAGGCTCCGTGTCCTCAGCGGCTTGGTCGGTATTGCGTCGGGACTTAAGCACCCAACTGCGCTGCCAAGTCCTCCGGGTCGGTCACCGGCAACTGGCAGGTGTAGTTCCGGCACACGTAGGCGGTGGGCCTGCCTCCCACCATCCCGCGGTCCTGCAGCAGGGGGATGGGCGGCTGGGGTGAGGCGGGGCCGAGGGCGTCACCGGCCAAGGGTTCCGCCCCCACCACCACCTTGTTGGGCAGATAGCGCCCGGACACTGTGTCCAAAAGCCTTTGGGTGGCCTGATCATCCCGGGGGCCTACGATGGCAATCTCCTTGGGTTGGGACAGGTAGAAGTCGAGGGCCGCCAGCCACTGCCCGGTGCCCGCCGGCGCCCGGCCCATTAGCTCCCGGAGGCGGCGCAGGGGTATGGCGGCCTTGGCGGCGTATTCCTGGTTGCCGGTAATGACCGACAGGCGGAGCAGCAGCCCGGAGGCCACCGATCCTCCGCAGGGCTGCGCGTTGTCGAACACGTCCCGGGGCCGGACCAGCAGCGCCTCATGGTCTGTGGCCGTGTCGTAGAAGGCTCCCTGGGCCTCGTCCCAAAACAGTTCGACCATGGAGTCGGCCAGGGCGGTGGCCTCGCCGAGCCAGCGAGGCCAGAGCGTGGCCTCGTACAGCGCCAGCAGGCCGTCGGCCACGAAGGCGTAGTCCTCCAGGTATCCCAGGAGCTTGGCTTGGCCGTCGCGGTAGGTGCGCAGCAAACGGCCCTCCGGCTTCAGGGTGCTCAGCAGGAACTCGGCGTTGTTGACGGCGGCCTCAATGTAATCGGCGCGTCCCAAGGCAGCCCCGGCTTCGGCCAGCGCCCGTAAGGTCAGGCCGTTCCATGAGGCCAGCACCTTGTCGTCCAGCAGGGGGTGGACCCGGCGGTCGCGCACCTCCCGCAGGGCCGTTTTTGCTCTCTCGATCCTGTTTTCCAGGTCTTCCAGGGACAGTCCCAGTTCCTGGGCGAACGACGCGGCCTCCTGGGGCACGTTCAGAATGGTTTTCCCCTCGAAGTTGCCCGCATCGGTCATCCCCCAGTAGCCGCCAATGAGCTTGCCTTCCCCCTCCCCCAGGACGGCCGTAAGTTCGTCGGGAGTCCAAACGAAGAACTTGCCTTCCTCGCCCTCGCTGTCGGCGTCCTGGGCGGAGTAGAACCCCCCCTGGGGGCCGGTCATCTCGCGCAGGATGTAGTCCAGGGTTTCCTCGGTGATGCGGCGGTGCAGCGGGTCCCCGGAGACCAGGTAGGTGTGGAGGTACAAACCGGCCAACTGCGCGTTGTCGTAGAGCATCTTCTCAAAGTGGGGGACCAGCCAGATTGCGTCGGTGGAGTAGCGGTGGAACCCGCCGCCGATCTGGTCGTAGATGCCTCCCCGGGCCATCCTCTCCAGGGTCAGGTTGACCATCTCCAGGGCCCTCTCGCTGTATCCCCGGTGGTGGTAGCGCAGCAGCAACTCCAGGGTCATGGGCTGGGGAAACTTGGGCGCGGCCCCTATGCCCCCGTTCTGGTAATCGAAGCCGGAGGCCAGGGCGGAGTAGGCTTGGTGCAGCAACTCCTCCGTCAGCGGCATGTTGCCCTGGCCCAACTGGGCGCTGCGGCCCATCTGGGAGGTGATTTGTTCGGTTGCCCGGTCCACCTCGCCTTTCTGCTCTTTGTAAGTCTGGGAGATGCCCAAGAGCAGCCGGGGGAAGCCGGGCATGTTGTGGTAGTCGACGGGCGGGAAGTAGGTTCCCCCGTAGAAGGGGCGGCCGTCCGGGGTGAGAAACACGGTCATGGGCCAGCCGCCGCTGCCGGTCATCATCTGCACCGCTTCCATGTAGATCGCGTCCAGGTCGGGGCGCTCTTCCCGATCGACCTTGATGTTGACGAAGCTCTCGTTCATCAAGGCGGCGATGGCCTCGTTCTCGAAGGACTCGCGCTCCATGACGTGGCACCAGTGGCACGCCGAGTAGCCGATGCTGAGCAGGATCGGCTTGTCCTCGGCCTTGGCCCGCTCCAACGCCTCCTCACCCCAGGGGTACCAGTCCACGGGGTTGTGGGCGTGCTGGAGCAGATAGGGACTGGTCTCGTGAATCAGACGGTTTGGCACGGACACTCCTGCGCTGGTAGTCTAGGTTGAGGGCCCAGCCCCTATCTGCCGCATAAGCCCCAGGGCGTCATACCCGCCCCAGTGCTCCATTATCTTTCCTTGGGCGATCCTCATGAAGCAAACGCCGGAGACGGTTACCCGGTTGCCCGTGGCCGGCACGCCCATGAATTCGCCTCCGTGGGCGCCCTCAGCCACAAAACGGACGGCGGCCAAGTCCTCATCGGCCACGATTTCTTCCTCGGTGATGCGCGCGTCGGGGAAGCCGTTGCGGAACATGATCGCCCATTCCGTGGCCCCGTCCGGTCCGGGCAGAAGACCGGGAGGGCCGTCGTGATAGACGCACTCGTCGGAGATGATCTCGTGGGCCACGGCGAAATCGCCCTCGAAAATCCGGTTCCACCGCTGGGCTAGGGACTTGTTTTCCTCAGACATTACTTATCGCCTCAATCGTTCCAAATCCGGATGTCTCACCGGGGCTGTCTCAACCCAAGGGAACCAGCCCGCGGGGTTGTGGGCGTGCTGGAGCAAATAGGGACTAGTCTCGTGAATCAGCCGGTTTGGCATGAGCTACATCCTTCTGGGCAAGCTAGAGCAGCCCCAGCCGCCGCAGGTCGTCTTCCGTCCATTGGGTGGCTTGAACTACGCTGGCAAGGGTTTTTCGGTGAAGGGTATCGCTACCCCGATGATAATGGATTAAGGTGCGCCTTCCTTCCGGATGTTGGTATATGTGACCTCCGGTTCGGGTAGTTCTTCGGAGTACAAATCCGTCTCTTTCCAAGGCGCGCATCAATTCCCTAACCGATATGTTGCGGAGTAGATGTACCAGCTTCCCGGATCCCTCATAGGGCAACGGTTACTACTTCCCCGGACATCAACCGGGATTCTTCCTCCGCTTCCGGGGGAAGCAGATCATTAGACTCCTCTATGACTTCAAGGAAGTCTTGGGTGTTCACTCGTAGGGCTTCTAGCGCTTCTTCTCTGGTATAACCCCAAGCGTTGCAACCGGGCAAGACCGGGACATCCGCGCCCCAACGCCCGTCGTCGTCCTGTTCAACTTCTAAGCGGAAAATGTAGGTGTTAACTTGCGAAACCTTCTTCGCAGCATAGGCCAAGGCCTCTCTGATGTCCTCCGCTTCCAGGTAAGGGCAAGAATGTAGCACTTCCCCTGCGGAATGCCCCTCGGCAATCATTCCAACTATAGTGCCAACCGTAACCTCTAAACCGCGAATGCAGGGCTTGCCGCCCATAATCTCCGGGTCAAAGGTTATGCGGGCAAAGGGTCTAACGCTGCTTGATACAAAGCAGGTGGTGAGACCTTCAGGCATCACATCGAAATATGGGTTGATATAAGCGTTTTGTCCCCAGAACACGTTGCCTGCAAGCTTCAAGTGCTTTACTAATCCGCTTTTCGATTCCCGGGATTTGGGATTACTAAAGGTTCCCTCGGCAGTCAAAAACCATTTGCCGTCGTGTGAAGTCAATTTGCTTACCCCACGCTCGCGCATCAATCTAATAAGTGGGGTGACGTTTACACCCTGGAGCAAGTAGTTATAGCGGCGGTGTGGTGAAAGGACGCCCCGTGCCTTCAGCCCATGCGCCCCGGTTTCTTTCAAAAACTCCCTAACATTCCGTTCCATAGGGTACTCCTTGCTCATTCCCGGGAACCGATTGGGATTATTTCTCAACGTCGGTAGGAAGCGGATTGCAAAACTCCGGCTTGACCTCAGGATAGGCTTGGACTGCCGACGTTAATTCCTGCCTGTCTCCCACGATAGCTGTGCCATAAATTCCTCCAGCGGCATGGCGCCTAGGTCACTCCCGTCCCTTTGGCGGACGGCCACCGCGCCCGCTTCCATCTCCCGGTCTCCCACCACCAGCATGTATGGGACTTTTTGCAGCTGCGCGGTCCGGATTTTCTGGTTCATCCGCTCGTTGCGGGTGTCCGCCTGGGCGCGGTATCCGGCGGCCTCCAGCCTGTCCCGTACCTCCTCGGCGTAACCCTCGTGGCGGTCTGCGATGGGGATGAGGACCGCCTGGACGGGAGCCAGCCACAGGGGGAAAGCTCCGGCGTAGTGCTCGATGAGCACTCCCAGGAACCTTTCCAGGGACCCCAGGATGGCCCGGTGCACCATGTAGGGCCGGCTTCTTCCCCCCTCGGCGTCCTGGTAGGTCAGGTCGAAGCGCTCCGGCAGGTTGAAATCGAACTGCACCGTAGTGCACTGCCAGGCCCGCCCCAGGGCGTCGGTAATCTTGACGTCTATTTTGGGGCCGTAGAAGGCCCCTCCTCCCTGGTCCACGTCGAAGGCTAGGCCCCGCTGTTCCAGGGCCGCTTGTAAGGACCCGGTGGCGTGGTCCCACGCCTCCAGGTCTCCCACGTACTTCTCCGGCCGGGTGGACAGGGAGATGCTGTGGTCCGCGAAGCCGAAGGCGTCTAGAAGTTCGAAGGTCAGGTCCAGCACGCCGCCAATCTCGGCCTCCACTTGCTCCGGACGGCAGAAGATGTGGGCGTCGTCTTGGGTGAATCCCCTGACCCGCATGAGCCCGTGCAACACGCCGCTGCGCTCGTAGCGGTATACCGTGCCCAGCTCGGCCAGCCGCAGGGGCAGTTCCCGGTAGCTGCGCAGCGCCGACCGGTAGACCATGACGTGGAAGGGGCAATTCATGGGTTTGAGGAAGTACTCCTGTTCGTCCACCTCCATGGGGGCGTACATGCTGTCCCGGTAGAAGTCCAGGTGCCCGCTGGTCTGCCAAAGCTGGGCCCGCCCCACGTGGGGGGAATAGACCACGTCGTAGCCGCGGCGGTAGTGGATGTTTCGCCAGTAGTCCTCGATGAGGGTGCGGACCCGACCGCCCTTGGGGTGCCACACGATGAGCCCGGGACCGATCTCTTCGTGGACGGTGAACAGCCCCAGTTGGCGGCCCAGGGTCCGGTGGTCCCGCTTCTCGGCCTCCTCCAGCCGGTCCAGGTGTTGCCGCAGCAGCTCGGGGCTTTCGAAGGCGGAGCCGTATATCCGCTGCAGCATGGGCCGGTGCTCGTCTCCCCGCCAGTAGGCCCCGGCGACGGAGAGAAGCTTGACGGCCCGTATATCGGCGGTGTTTTCCACGTGGGGACCCTGGCAAAGGTCCACGAACTGCCCGTGGCGGTAAATGCTCAGGGTCTCCGCTTCCTCCAAGCCGTCTATGATCTCAAGCTTGTAGGGCTGGCCGGCGAATAGCGCCCTGGCTTCTTCACGGCCTATCTCCTCCCGCTGAAACGGGTCCCCCGCCTCTATGGCCTGGTGCATCAGGCTCTCGATCCGCTCCAGGTCGTCGGGAGTAAAGGGGCGGGAGACCTCGAAGTCGTAGTAAAAGCCGTCCTGGGTGGGCGGACCGATAGCGATCTTGGCCTCGGGAAACAGCTTGATGACCGCGTCCGCCATCACGTGGGCCGCCGAGTGGCGCATCCGGTGACGGAGGGCCTCCTCCGGGGCAAGGTGGCCGGTTTCCACGGCGCCGTGGTCGAGCATGATGAGACCTGCTAAGTGTGGTCGGCGTTGGGGAGGCGAGCGTATGGTGGCCGCCCTTGGTGTGCGCCGACCGGGATTGGCCTACATTATAGCCCATGCGCCGGCCCGCGGTTGGCCCGTTGCCGCCCCGCGCTCGCCAACGAACCAGGGGGCGGCGCGTCGGCCGTCCCCGCGGGCCGGGACCTCAGGCCAGCGTGGTCAGCAATTTTCGCCACCGGCGGGCCCTTATGTCGGAACTTATCCGCCCCCTGATACTCAGCAAGTAGGTTGCCGTTACCAGGAAGGTGAGCGCGAGGCACAGCGCGATAATACCGGGCGCCTGCCCGGTAGCCAGCAACAGCGCGTTGAGCATGACGAAGCCGAAAGCCGCCCCCCAAACGACGTTGCGGGCTAGAAGCATAACCAGGACTGCCGGCCCGGCGGTGATGAGGGTTAGCGCCGGCGCGACCACCAAAGAGACTCCAAGGATGGATGCCGCTCCTTTCCCTCCTCGGAACCCGATGAATAGCGGCCAGTTGTGCCCCGCTACCACCAGGGGAGTGGTCAGGAACACGGTCCACTCCGGCGCCCCGGACCAGCCCGGGGCCAGCGCGGCCAGTGCGCCTTTGGCGGCATCCACCGACAGTACCAGCAGCCCGCCCCACGCTCCAACTTGTTGGTACGTGTTCAGGGCGCCCACATTGCCGCCGCCGACGTCCCGGATGTCGGTCCCCCTGACCGCGCGCACCAGCACGTACCCGGTGGGGAACGACCCAAGCACGTAAGCGCCCAACCCCAGTAGTGCGGCCGCGGCCAAATCCAACTCTTCTCTCTCCGTGACGACTGCCCCGCCGGCGGGTAGTCGTGGGTCGGCACGGACCTCTGTCCCAGGGGATATTCGTTTGCCCGCGGCGGCCGCGGCCATGATACCACCCGGATGGGAAGGCGGGCTTGGGGGGCGCGGCTTGGGCCTTTGCTATAATGACGCCGAGCATTGCTCGAGAATGCTGGGCAATATTTTTGAGGGAGCGTCCAACCCGGTCATGGAACAGCTACGACAGGACCTGAGAACACTTTGCGTCAAGGTGGAATCCATAGTGGAGCGTCTTTGACCTCTCCGGCAAGGAGAAGACCATCGAGGCAATGGAGAGGGATGCCGCGGCCCCCGGGTTCTGGGATGACCCGAGACCGGCGCAACACAAGATGCAGCAGCTCGGCCGGCTCAAGGATACGGTATCCCTCTGGCGGGACATCGAAGGCCGGGGCCAGGCCCTGCTGGAGCTGGTCGGCCTGGCCCTGGAGGAGCAGGACGACTCCCTGGAAGACCAACTGCGGACGGAAGCCGATGAAATCGCCGCTATCGTCAGCCGGGAGGAATTTAATGTAACCCTGTCCGGACCCTACGACGACAGGTCGGCCATCGTTACGGTGCACGCCGGAGCCGGCGGCACCGACTCCCAAGACTGGACCGAGATGCTGATGCGGATGTACCTGAGATGGGGCGAGACCCAGGACCGGCCCGTCCAGGTGATGGACTTGGCCTACGGCGACGAGGCCGGGCTTCGCAGCACCACCATAGAGGTCGGCGGAGCTTACTCCTACGGCTACCTTGGCGCCGAAAGGGGCGTGCACCGGTTGGTGCGCCTCTCTCCCTTCGATCCCAACCATCTCCGCCACACCTCTTTCGCCGTGGTGGAGGTCATGCCCGCGTCTGAGGAAGAGGCCGAGGTGCCCGTGCGTCCGGAAGACATAAAGATGGACACCTTCAGGTCCAGCGGACCAGGTGGGCAAAATGTTCAGAAAGTGGCTTCGGCGGTGCGCCTGACCCACCTGCCCACGGGCCTGGTCATAAGCTGCCAAAACGAGCGGTCCCAGCACCAAAACCGCGAATTCGCCATGCGTATTCTGCGGGCCAGGCTGTTGGCCCGTCAGAACGAGCAGCGGGCCGAACAGCTGGCCAAGCTGCGCGGGGAGCGGTTGACTCCCGAGTGGGGCAACCAAATCCGCAGCTACGTCCTGCACCCCTACAAGTCGGTAAAAGACCACCGCACCAACTACCAGAGCGGCAGTCCGGAGAGGGTCTTGGACGGGGACCTGGAGGAGTTTATCCGGGCTTACCTGCTGTGGAAGCTGGGACCGGAAATACGACAGGGGCGGGTCTAGACCCGCCCCTGCGTCTTGGGTTCGTAGCCGCCGCCCCTGGGAGCGGGTGTTGGCGTATCAGCAGTTGCCCAGCATGTGGCCCATGCGCGCCTTCTTGGTCTGCAGGTAGGCCCGGTTTTCGTCGGTGGCCTCCGTCTCCACGGGGACCCGTTCCACGATCTCCAGGTCGAACCCCGTGAGACCCACTACCTTGCGCGGGTTGTTGGTCAGCAGCCGCAGCTTGCGCACCCCCAGGTCCAGGAGAATCTGGGCGCCCACGCCGTAGTGCCGCAGGTCCGGCTCGAAGCCCAACGACTTGTTGGCGTCCACGGTATCCAGGCCGTCGTCCTGCAGCGAATAGGCCTTTATCTTGTTGTGCAGTCCGATGCCGCGGCCTTCCTGCCGCATGTACAGGAAGACCCCGGAGCCCTCTTTGGCCAGGGTCTTCAGGGACATTTCGATCTGTTCGCCGCAGTCGCAACGCACGCTGCCGAAGACGTCTCCGGTCAGGCACTCGCTGTGGATCCGCACCAGCACCGGCTGTTCCGCGTCCCATTGCCCGATGGTCATGGCTATGTGCTCGCCCACGTCCACCTTGCTCTTGTACGCGATGGCGGTGAACTTGCCGTACTTGGTGGGCAGGCGCGCCTCGGCAACTTTGTCGATCAACCGTTCGGTGCGCTGGCGGTGGGCAATAATCTGGGCGATGCTAAGAATCTTGAGGCTGTGGACCTCGGCGAATATCTCCAGGTCCGACATTCTGGACATGGTGCCGTCTTCGTTCATGATCTCGCACACCACCCCGGCGGGGTACATTCCCGCCACGTTGCAGAGATCGACGACGGCCTCGGTGTGTCCGGCCCGGGCCAGCACACCGCCCGGATGGTAGCGCAGGGGGAACAGGTGGCCCGGCCGCATGAACTCTTCCGGCTGGGCGTTAGGGTCGATCAGGGCCTGGATGGTGCCGGCACGGTCCCCGGCGGAGATGCCCGTGGTGGTGCCCTTCTTGTAGTCCACCGACATGGTGAAGGCGGTCTGGTGTTTGCCCGCCGGGTTGCGGGTGGTCATCAGCGGGATTTCCAGTTCGTCCAGCCTCTCGCCCGTCATCGGCATGCACAGCAGCCCCCGGGCGTGAGTGACCATGAAGTTCACCGCGTCAGTCGTGACCATCTCGGCGGCCATGACCAGGTCGCCCTCGTTTTCCCGCCCCTCGTCGTCTACTACAATGACAAATTTGCCTCTCTTCAGATCGTCTAGGGCTTCTTCTAGGCTGCACAGAGGCATATTATTGTCCTTCCCTAGGTGTCCTTTCCTTGCGACAGTTCCGGCTGTTTCCCCAGGAGACTCTCGATGTACTTGGCGACGATGTCGAATTCCAGGTTGACGCGGTCTCCGGGCCCCTTCTCTTTAAGGTTCGTGTTCTTCATTGTGAAGGGTATGATAGATAGTGTGAAAGAGGAAGTATCCTTTTTTACCACGGTCAGACTAATGCCGTCAACTGCGATGAAACCCTTCTCCACAATGTAGGGCATCATGCGCTTGGGACTTCTGACCCGTACGACGTGGCAATCACCCTCGGGTTTGGAGGAACTGATGCGCCCGGCGGCGTCCACGTGACCCTGGACTATGTGGCCGCCCAGCCGGTCGGTCACCCCCAGGGGCCGCTCTAAGTTCACCGCCTTGCCCGGGCTTAGCTCGCCTATGGAGGTGCGCCGCAGTGTTTCCGGGGAAAGATCGACGTCGAATTCCCCGTCTCCCAGGGCGACCGCGGTCAGGCACGCGCCATTGACCGCTATACTGTCCCCCAATTTCAGGTCCTCCATGACCCGCTCGGCCCGCACCCGCATCCGATAGGCTTCCAAGACAGCTACGGTCCCGATTTCTTCGACGATCCCGGTAAACAATTCAACTCCCCGCGGCCGGATAGCCGATTATCAACCAGTCCGGGCCAATGGGCTCAAGCCGGGACCGGTTGAGCCGCCACGCCGCGTCCATGGTAGCTGCTCCCCGGCCTTCGACGGGCGACGGAGCGCCCTCCCCGCCCACTATCACCGGCGCTATGAAGGCGTACACCTTGTCCACCATTCCCCGGTCGAACATCGCGCCCAGCACCGAGCCTCCCCCTTCCACCAGCAGGCTCACGACGCCCCCGCGGCCCAGCTCGTCCAGCAACTCCCCAAGGTCCAAGCGGCCGTCGTGTTGCGTACGGACCCGGAGCACGTTGGCCCCCGCCTTCTCCAGGTCCTGGACCTTCCCCGCGTCAGCCGTATCGGCGCAGGCTATTAGGGTTTCTCCGGGCTGTCTCAGGATTTGGGCATCTGGAGAAGTCCGGCAACGGCTGTCGGCCACCACTCGCCGCGGCTGCCGGGGAGAGGGGTTTCCCGAGGAGTCTCTAACCGTTAGCAGGGGATCGTCGGCCAGCACGGTGTTGACCCCTACCAGCACGGCGTCGCACTGCCGCCGCATTTCCTGGACCATCTGGCGAGACTCCGTCCCGGTGACCCACTTCGAGTGCCCGGTGCGGGTGGCGATTTTTCCGTCCAGGCTCATGGCAAACTTGGCCTTGACGAAGGGCGTCCCGGTGTTCACGTGTTTGGAGAAGGCTTCATAGAGCTCATCGATGTTTTCGGGCTCTCGCTGTATCACCACCCGGACGCCGGCAGATCGGAGCTCCTCGCAGCCCCTGCCGGAGACCTTAGGGTTGGGGTCGATGGCGGCTACGCGGACTTCCGCCACGCCGGCCTCGATGATGGCCCCGGTGCAAGGGGGAGTGCGGCCGTGGATGCAGCAAGGCTCCAGGGTGGTGTACAGAGTGGAACCTCGAGAGGCCGGTCCCGCCTGCTGCAGCGCGCCAATCTCGGCATGGCTTTCACCCGGAGGGCGGGTTGCTCCCCAGCCTACCTCCACACCGTCTTTGACCACCACGGCGCCCACCGCCGGGTTGGGGCTGGTGGAGCCTAAAACGCTGCGGGCCAAGCTGGCGGCTTTTTCCATGTGGCTCATGGCTGCCTTCCCTGCCGGCGGGCGGGCACTATCGCCTGGCGCCCCCGAGTCGGGAAGTGAATTTTAACAACCCTATCTCCCACCCGCAAGAGGACCCGCAGGAGGGGATCCAGGCCGGGTGGGGCTCGGTAGCTATCTCCCAGCCGCAGAGGGCGCCGCCTTGTGCCATGGCAATCACGTCTTAATTATCTCCCAATCGACCCAAAGCTCCTGGGCAGAGAAGGCATGTCACCCTTTGACAAAGAAGACATGTCACCCTGGGTAAAGAAGGTATGTCGCCCTGAGCTTGGCGAAGAGTCTAAAATCGTCGAGGCAAGTCCTGGTTTGGGGCCCAAGACAAGATTGCTGGGTACCAGTTTAGATTCTTCGACTTCGCTCAGCATGACACTATTGAAGACGCGACTCCCCTGCCTCCTGGCGCCGCTTACGGTGATCGTCGAGCCTGAGTGGGGCCGCCGAACACGCCGTTCAGCGGTCCCCGAATCAAAGCAGCCGCCCTCCCAACCGCAAGCGTATGACCCAGGCTTTCCCCGGTAGACGGCGGGCGTAACCCGGGGCTATTGCTCCCCCGGGGCGATGGCGAACTCGGCGTGCAAGGTCACGGTGACAGTCAACTCTCCTGCTTGCACGGGAGTTGACGCCGCGGCCGAATCCATGAGTGCCGACTCTAATCGCGCGCCTTGGCTTATGAAATTTCCGCCGGACTCGCGGATGTGCAGCAGCCGGCCCAACTCGACTCCGGAGAGACCGGCGATATGGCGGGCCTTGGCTACTAAGTCCTCGACCGCGGCGGCCCGGGCCAGGTCGTTCAGAGCCTTGGTGTCCTCAATGGAGAACCTGACGCCCTGGAACCGGACCAGGTCGCCCCCGGCCTCGGTCACCTCGTCGATGACTTCTCCGATGGACTCCAGGTCTCGGACTCTTACGCTCACGTGGTTGTTGAGGTTATAGCCAAGAATGATCCTCTGCCGCTCTATTACACAATCGCCAACCGGACTACCTGGGAGCTGGGGCGGCAAGCCCTCCGGCTGGGGTTGCGCGGCATCGGGGCATACGGCCTTCTCGATGGTGGTGTACCTGGCGTCGATGTTGAAATACCTGGTCTGAACGTCCCGGTCCTCGATTCCCCTGGCGACGATCACTTCCAGAATACGGCTCATGGCGGCGGCGCCGTCGCGGCGGGCTTCCGCTACCGTACCGGCGAAGGCCTCGACGCCTAGGTCCAGGATGGCGAGGTCCGGCGTTGCCGCGGCCTCTCCCACACCCTCTACCCAGATCCCCTGGCTTCGCCCCGAGTTGCCGTAGCTTTGCAGCGATTGCAGGAGCGCGTCAGCGAGTTGAGAGTCGGCCGGTTTGGCTTCCGCCGTGCCGGCCGCCGGCGGGGCGGTGGGCGCCTGGGCCTCCCCGGACGCGCAGGCCGCCAGCCCCAGCACCGCCAGCGCGGCCGCCGCCACAATTACCAGGAGCTTGGCCTTGGTCATCGCCAGCGTCATCTTGCCACCTCCGAAAACAATATCGGGTGCCATATCGGGTGAACGTGGTCCGCCGGGGGCGGGCGTGCTTTTATGGGACCGCCCATCCCTTTAGCCACGTGCTACGAGATAGTATGCGCCGCGCCGCCCGATCGTTCCCCTGCCGGCACCGCCCGTCGACCCGATCACTGGCGGCCGTAGCGCCGCGCCAACCAATTTATCACACCTCCGCCTTCTCGCCCCGCAACCCGCTGCACTGCACCCGTTGGGCTTGCCGCGGCCGCCGGCCTTTCCCCGGGGCCGTCGTGTTAAAATACAGCCCGTTTCGACCCTGCAGAGCGCGATTCCGAACTGACTGACGGATGGACTGATGCCCTTTCGCGACCTCCCCAGCGTGGACAGCGTTCTCGGCGCCGGCCCGGTGGCCGGGGTGGCCGAGTCTTACAGCCGGGAGTGGCTGGTTGGCCTGGTGCGGCGGGAGCTGGACCAAGCCCGCAAGCGTGTCCGGCAGGGTGACGCCGCGCCGTCGGCCTTGGAACTGGCCCAAGCCGTCAACCATCAGGTCCAATTGGTGGCCCGGGTAGAGCCTCGTCCCGTGATCAACGCCACCGGGGTGATCATCCACACCAACCTGGGCCGGGCGCCCCTGAGCCAGGCCGCCACCGAGGCCATCCGGCAGGCCGCCCAGGGGTATTCCGACCTGGAGTTCGATCTGGACAGCGGCAGGCGGGGCTCGCGGCAGGCCCACCTCCGGACTTTGCTGGCCCAGCTCACCGGGGCCGAGGCGGCCCTGGCGGTGAACAACAACGCCTCCGCGCTGCTTCTGGGGCTCTCCGCGCTGGCCGCGGGCAAGGAGGTAATAGTGTCCCGGGGGGAGGCGGTGGAAATTGGGGGTGGCTTCCGAATTCCCGACGTGCTCCGGCAGAGCGGCGCTGACTTGATCGACGTTGGGACCACCAACCGGACCTATCTCCGGGACTACGAGGCCGCCATCACCGGGAATACCGCGGCTCTGCTAAAGGTCCATGCCAGCAACTTCCGTGTCGAGGGGTTCACCGCCTCGGTAGAAATCCACGAGTTGGCGCAGTTGGGGCGGAAACACGGGATTCATGTGTTGCACGACGTGGGCAGCGGCTGTCTCCTTGCCACGGAAAAGTACGGCTTGGCCCACGAGCCCCGGCCGCAGGACAGCGTCGCCGCCGGAGCCGGGCTGGTGTTTCTCTCCGGCGACAAGCTCTTGGGCGGCCCCCAATCGGGGATTGTCGTAGGGGAACAGGGCTTGGTGGGGCTTTTGGAGCGGCACCCCCTGGCCCGCGCCGTGAGGATCGACAAGCTCAGCTTGGCGGCCCTTGCCGCTACTCTGCTGCACTACCTGAGGGAGGAAGCCGCGGAAAAGGTGCCCGTGTGGCGCATGATATCCACGCCCTTGGAAATAATCAGCGCCCGGGCGGAAAAATGGCGGTCCCACATTGGCGAGAGAGCGGGCTTGGAGTCCTCCCGGTCGGCAGTGGGAGGCGGCGCGCTCCCCGGAGAAACACTGCCGTCCTGGGTGGTGGCGCTGGCCTGCCGGGAAACTCCCGGCGGGGCTCAAGAGGTAATGGGCCGCCTGCGCCGGGCCGACCCCCCGGTGGCGGCGCGCATCGAGGAGGACCGGGTCCTGTTGGACCCCCGCACCGTGCTCTCCGAAGAGGACGGCCCCCTTCTCCAGGCGGTGCGGGACGCCTTGGAGGCCTGAGCGGACTCCCCCTCCGGCGGTCTGAACGCCCCCGGGTTGGGAATTACCCGCTACGAGGCTTCGATTTATCTTGGCGAGGAAGCCGAAGGTGAAAGGTTGACAGATTTCTTGCTGGTCCACGGGGCCGGGCAAGGGGCGTGGGCTTGGGGACACGTCTGGGGGTACTTGACCGCGCCCAAGGAACACCCGCCGCGGCTCTATGTCCCCCGGCGGGTCAACGTGGTGTACTCCCTGGACCTCCCGGGCCACGGGGCCGACGCCGGCGGAGACACCGGTGAGGTCCGGCCCGAGGAGTGTGTCCACTCCATCCTGCGGGCCGTGGAGCGGGAGGGACTCCGGGACCTGGTGATGGTGGGCCACGGCGCGGCTGGGGGTCTCGTGCTGCGGGCGGCAGGAGAGTTGGGGCAACCGCCGAAGCGAGTGGTGCTGGTCGCCGGCATCGTGCCGGAGGCCCAGGAGTCCATCTTGAGCGCGCTGCCCTCCAGGGTTAGGGGGCGATTCCGGTTGCTGTCGCTGTTTAGCAAGCTATTCCGCCAGGAGCTCAAGCTACCCCCTTCGGTGATCCAGAACTGCTTGTGCAACGGGATGCAGCCCATGGACGTGGTGCACTCCCTGGGGTTCTTCGGCCTTCTGCCGGCGCGGGTGTTAACCGATAGGATGATGATGGACGCCGCCGGCCTTTCCTGCCCGGTGACCTACGTGGTGCTGGGCCAGGACCGGCTGGTGCCTGTGGAGACCCAGGAAAGAATGGCTGCCAGGATACCCGGAGCGGAGACCGTTTTCTTGGATTCCTGCCACCAGGCGATGCTGTCCCGGCCCAGGGAGTTGGCGGATATCCTGTTGCAGTACGCCTAAACGGGACTTCGGGGCCTTTTTGGTTGCCCCGTTAATTGCCCCGCCGCGCCGGATCCCCACCGCCCCCTGCTGTTGCGTCCTTCTCCGGCCAGGCCCGTCTAGAGAGTTCCACAGGCTATATCCACTCCCACCGCCCTCGAAGTCCCCTTCCGGGACAGGCTGTGTGGGGAAGCCGAAAGAACGGCCGGTCCGGCCTGCATTGCCGCCACGTGAGAGCTAGCAATCTTGAGGCCAGGCGCGGCGGCGGCGACGCCCAGGTATGGTAACCTTGGCCGATACCAACCTAGGGGGCGCCGCTGCCGATGCTCAGAGCCGGCAAGGCTATGCTGCTGTGGACCTGGCTGACCCTGTTGTTGCTGCTGCCGGGTTGCGCGCCCCCATCCTCCCTGGCCAGCCGGCCTCCCGCGTCGCCCCCCGACACTGAGATGGCCGTTACCGCCGGTCTCCCGGGCCCGACGGCTACGCTTTCCCCGCCCGCTACGCCGTCCCTCGAGGCCCGCGAATTGACCGTCTTGGGCTTGCCGGAACGGTTGCGAGTCAGGGTGAGCAAGATCATCGGCGCGGATACCATCGAGGTCCAGGCGGGGGACGGCAACCGGGACGTGGTCCGCGTGTCGGGAGTGGACGCGCCGGATACCACTAGGCCCGACGGTCCCGGTGGGAACGGAGTGATGGCCGGTGAGGGCTGTCTGGAGGATTGGGGACATCTGGCGGCGCAGTACGCCGCCGGACGCCTCGAGGGCCAATGGGTCACCCTAGTGTTGGACACGGGGGGCCGCGAGGACGTCACCTTGGACGAGCTATTCCCCCACGGAAGGCTGCTGGTGTTCGTGGAGTCCGGGGGTGAGGACTACGGGGCCCTGCTGTTGGAACGGGGGCTGGCCAGGGTCGATCCCGGCGCCACTGGCGCCACTGGCGCCAGGGATGAGCTGTACTCGCAACTGGAGGGGCAGGCGCGGGCGAAGGGCGCGGGCTTGTGGGAGTGCCGGGAGCCCTACGCCACGCCCGCGCCTGCCGCTTCCCGCCGGACGACGAACGGCGCCCCGCCAACTCCAACCCCGAGTACTGCGCCCGCGCCGTCGCGCATAGCGCCTCCGGCCATGGCCACCCCCACCCCTACGCCTCTACCTGCGGCGGCCCCCACACCCTCTTCCGCGTCACCGGCCCCCGCGTCTGCCCCTCTACCCGCGGCCACACCGGCGCCCCTGCCCACGCCACCACCAACACCCACTCCTGCAACTACGTCAACTCCAGCGCCTACGCCGACGCCAGTCCCTCCGCCTACGCCGCAGCCCACGCCCACTCCCGCACCAACGGCGACGCCGACACCGGTCCCTACGCCTATGCCGCAGCCCACGCCCACTCCCGCACCTACAGCTACGCCGACGCCGGTCCCTACGCCTACGTCATTGCCGCCGGCCCGCGGGTCCGGTTGCGCCCCGGGCCAGGTGAACATAAACTCCGCGTCCTTGGAGGAACTGGACCGCATCATTCAAATTGGCCCCGACCGCGCCGCGCAGATCATAGAGCTACGCCCCTTCGCGTCGGTGGACGACTTGACTCGGGTCAAAGGCATCGGCCCAGTGCATCTGGCCCGGATCAAGGAACAGGGCCTGGCGTGCGTCGGTGGGTAGCTGCTCTGACGGGACCCCTGCGGGTCCGGCGCAAGCCGCTCATGACCTAGACGGAAGCCCGTTTCACCTGCGGCCGTCCTGCAGGACTTCCTGCCGAGACGCGGCCCGTTGCCGGTCAGCCGAGGAACGGCAGCGCCGTCGCCAGGCTGCGGCCGTGCGTGGGGCGTAGCAATTTACGCCTACTTGGTCTATCATGTTCCCAACTCTTCCAACGGGCAACCTATTTTCCGGCAACCTATTTTGTGTCTTAGGGAGGTACCGGCTATGGCAAGAGACTACTCCATCCTCATCGGGACTGTGGGCCAGGGGCTTGGCGTGAGTTCCGATTGCGGTGAAACTTGGACCAAGATCAGGCAGCCCATTCCATCGGAGGCCACGGTAAGGACCATAGGCGTCTATCCGGACAACCCCCACCGGGTCCTGGCCGGGTCGGACTGCGGCATATTCCGCAGCGAGGACACCGGTGTCACCTGGGAGAAGCTGGAATCGCCCATGGAAGACCTTCAGATATGGTCGGTGGCCATAGACCCGGCGGATCCCGACACCATATTCGCCGGCACCAGGCCCGAAGGATTCCGCTCCGGCGACGACGGGAAGACCTGGAGCAAGATGGACATGGGCGTCAACATGAACTGCCCCATTGGCACTCCCCGCACCACCAACTTGATCGTCGACCCCCGGGACCACCGCACCATCTGGGCCGGGGTCGAAGTGGACGGGGTTTACAAGAGCCTCGATCGGGGCGAGTCGTGGGTCCGTCTGCCTGACCTGGGGCCCGATCCCTTCCACGGGGACATTCACGGCATGGCCCTGAAGCCCGGCGCCGAGGCCGCCGTGTACGCCACCAGCCCCTTTGGCATCGCCACCAGCGTGGACGAGGGCGAGAGCTGGGACTACCACTACTTCCCCAAGTTCAATGAGGAGGACGCCCGGTCCTACTGCCGGGGTATGCTCATCAAGCGGGACAACCCCGAGGTGATGTTCGTGGGCAACGGCGACTTCATTCCCGGAGTGACCGGGGCAGTGCAGCGGACCAAGGACAGCGGCCATAACTGGGAGCCTGTGTCGCTGCCCGTGGAGCCCAACTCGGTCATCTACTGGATGGGCAGCCACGAGGAGTTGCCCGAGGTGATAGTGGCTACCAGCCTCTTTGGCTACCTGTACGTGAGCGAGGACGGCGGCGACACCTGGAAAAAGTTGAAGAAGGAGTTTGGCGAAGTCCGCTCCGTGGTGGTGCTCCCCAACTAGTCCGGTCTACACGCTCCGGGGCGCCAAATTGACGGCCCCGCTCCCCCAGAGGGAGCGGGGCCGTCGTCTGTCTTGGGTCTCTCCGGCACCGGTTTCCCCACGCCGGTTTCCCCACGCCGGTTTCCACGGAACTGGGCGCCGTTTACAGTGCGGCCAGCCCCACTCGGGCGCAGTCCTCGTCCTCCTGCGCGGTGCCGCCGCTCCCGCCGATGGCTCCAACCACAACCCCGTTTTGAATGACCGGCAGCGCGCCCTGGGCGGCAATCATCCGGCCCCCCTGGGTCGCCATGATGGCCTGAATAACCGGAGACTCCGCCGGTAGGTCGCCGCTGGGGATACCGATGGCGGACGACGACACGGCCTTGGCTTGGGCCGCCTGGGCGGCAATCCAGATGCAACCCTCGGTCCGGTTGAACGCCAGCAGGTGGCCGCCTGCGTCGCATACGGCCATGCTCATTTGTAGATTGAGTCTCTTTGCTTCGGCTATCGCCGCTTTCACCATGCGATCGGCATCCTCTAGTGTCAAGGCCATTTCCCAACCTCCTTGGAGACTTAAGTTAAGGGGCCACGCATACCATACAGTGGGGCGGCCCTACGGTCAACGGAACCCCCGCGAGCCCGAGGTAGCGGGCGCGGCCCCGCCGCGCCCTGCGCCACTTGAAACATGGGCTTGCGGCGCCCCGCCGGGCCTCGACGCGGGGCATCGCCCCCTCCGCATGGGCGTCTCCCCCTCCCCCCGGCATGGGCACCCCCTCCGCATGGGCGCCTCCCCCTCCCCCCGGCATGGGCACCCCCTCCGCATGGGCGCCTCCCCCTCCCCCCGGCATGGGCACCCCCTCCGCATGGGCGCCTCCCCCTCCCCCCGGCATGGGCACCCCCTCCGCATGGGCGCCTCCTCCCCCGGGCCCTGTCATTCCGCTGGAGCGAAGCGACGAGGAATCCAAAGTGGCTGCCGGAGGGCGGTCCAGGCCTCGTAGCCGGGCTTGCGGTTGCTGGTGCGGGGGTCCGGGCGGCGGCGAGGGGTTTTCCAGTGCCCACTGGGATGGCGCATAAGGGCCTTAGATTCTTCGGCAAGCTCAGAATGACGTGTAAGGGTGGGGCGCGGGGTCTATTTATTTTCGATGCTGATAGCTGCATCCACGGGGCAACCACAAGGGTTGCCCCTGCAATGGGCCGCGGTTTCAGTCGTAGAAGCAGCCACAAGAGCTATTGTCGTAATACAACTGAAGGCCCCTGGCCCCCAGGCCACGCAGGGTTGATACGGCGTGCCTGGGTGCTTATAATGCCTAACTGACGCGGCAAGCCACGAAATGATGGTTCCGGCGGTGTGGCCGGTTTACGGCGGCCCATCGCCTCAAGTCAGTCATCCCCGGAGACGAAACGCTCGACCGCAGCAAGGGTATAGAGAGGAGTTACCGATGGTCCAACAGCTTTCCCGGCCCAAAGACAAGGCGGAGATTTACTGGTTCTCTGAGCAACCCTACGGACCGGTCACCGACGAAGACCTGGTCAAGTACGACTCCGGCCGCCTCGGGTTCCCCAACACCTACTTCGACCCGGAGAAGGCCCACGTACTCTACAACCAGTACCACGAGCAGTACGCGTTGGCCGACGAGGTGGGGTTCGACGGCATCATGAGCAACGAGCACCACGCTTCGTACTGGTGCATGAAGCCCGCGGTCAACCTGGATGCCGCCGTGATATCCAAAGTGACCAAGAACGTCAAGATAGCCATACTGGGCAACGTCATCGCCATCAACGACCCCATTCGCATGGCCGAAGAAATAGCCATGCTCGACTGCTACTCCGGGGGCAGGATAATCTCCGGTTTCGTGCGGGGCACGGCCGTGGAAACCCTGCAGTCCGGCATCGCTCCTCCGGAGAACCGGGGCCGCTTCGAGGAGGCCCACGACCTGATCATCAAGTGCTGGACCGAGCCCGGGCCCTTCCGCTACGAAGGGGACTACTACCAGTACCGCGTCGTCAATCCCTGGGTGATACCCATGCAGAAGCCCCATCCCGACATCTGGTTCCCCGGCACCGGCAGTCCCGAGAGCGTGGTCTGGGCCGCCAAGCACCGCCATCCCTACATGAACCTGGGGGCCCTGGTGGACACCACCGAGTGGCTGAAGCAAGTCTACATCGACACCGCCGAGGAAGAGGGGTTCAAAGCGGGCCCGGAGCACTTCGGGTACTTGCTGCGGTGCCTGGTGGCGGACACCGACGAGAAGGCCGTCGAGATAGGACGGGAGTTCATGTGGACCATCGGCCACCGGCAGCGGGGGCCCATGGAGCACAACGACCCTCCGGGCTACCAGTCCCGGGCGGCGGTCCAGGTCAAGGCCCAGCGCCCCACGGGCAACGTGGCCGGCGCGGGCGGGCTGGGAGTCGGGCTGTCCTACGAGCAGCTACAGGACGTGAACAACATCATAGTCGGAAGCCCGGAGACCGTCACCAGGAAGCTGACCCAGGTGATGGAGCGCTTGAGCCCCGGCTACATCCACATTTACGGCAATGAGGGGGCCATGCAGCACAAGGACGTAATGCGTTCCATCGAGCTGTTGGGCCAGGAGGTCATCCCCGCGTTGCACGAGATCAAGCTCCAGCCCTACGCCTAGCGCCGGGTCCATAGCTCCCGCGCCGGTGAAACAAAGACCACCCCGGCCCAATGGCCGGGGTGGTCTTTGTTTGCCCTGACCGATTTCCGTACCCCGGTCTTCTCCATGTGGGAAGTCCAGTCCGCCGGTTGGGGTTCGGCCACCGTCTCATACACCGCGATGCACGCGATGTCCCGATCCGCCACTCTCAGGTTGAAGACACTGACGACGATGGCGGGTGCGGATTCGTCGATGCTGTATCTGCCGTACTTGTAGCATCCGTCCGGAAGACCGGTGACCAGCACGATCTCGGCGCCGCCGCCGCTGATAGCTATGTCGACACTCTCGACCGGGGCTGCCTCCTCGATCCTTTTATGCCTGTCCGGTTGCTCGGTCACCTCTTCGGCTGGCGTGGCAGTGGGTCTCGGCGTCGGCGCAGGTACGGCGGGTGTGGGTGTAGCCTCGGTGAACGTGCTGCCCGGTGTTGGCGTTCCGGCCCGCTGTCCCGTCGGCTCATCTGAGCCGCAGGCCGCGAGGGCAGCCAGCACAAACAACGCCATGACGCAAAGGCATAGGAAAAGTCGGCAGGCAGGGTGAGAATCCCCCATTAGACCACCTCCCAGGGCCGGGTCTCCTTCCCCATCTGCCTTTATTCCCATCCCGGCCCTAGCAAGTGCCAGGCGAATCTCCCCAAGGCCACCGCCTCTTTCTCAACGCTGTCGCTTTTGTTGTCGGCAGTGAAAAAGTATTTGCCGCCAACTTGCGCCGGCATGGCTCGCCCGGGAGGTCCACAGACGTTGACCGTATTCCCGTCGTCCACCGTTATTTCAACTTGTACCACATCGTGAACGGAGCCTGAGCTATCGGTGACCTCTGTGATGTCCTCACCCCCACGATTGAAGAAACATCCCTAGCTTATTGTGACTGTTGTGGATACGCAGCCAGGTATGGTCAGCGACAGCCCCAGAAGAATCCCCACGAGAGCCGTCCTCATGCCTGTCTGCCCTATTTTCATCGTTTACCTCCTTATGCTTTCTCTTCCGGCCGCGTCACTCCCCCTTCGCGCCGGTGACGTCCCTACGCTGGAAGATCCAGATCGAGGCCGCAACCAAGACCACCGTGTACGCCAGCAGCAAGAAGAACGCCCGCAGGGTGTCCGGCTGATCGACGACCGTTCCCAGGGCCTGCTGGGCCGTCGTCCTGTCCCCCGTGCTCATCCATTCGCCCGCGTTCTGGCCCAGGAGAGCTATGTCCAAGACCTTCTCCAGCCAGTCGGCTATCCCGCCGAGGACTGGAGCGATGATCAGCTCCAGGATGTAGTAGCCCATGGATAGGGCCATCCCCTGGGCGCTGGATTGGGTTAGTACCGCCAGGAACACGCCTAGGGCGACGTATGGCGCCAGGGCGAACGCCAGCTTGGCCAGCCCTTTGACCGCGTCCAACCACTCCCCCCCGTCACCGGCGACGAGGGAGCCCTCCTCGCCCGGCGGCACGACGCCCGCGATGAGGCTGGAAATGGCGGTGAGGAGGGCGATCACGATGGCCGCCCCGATGGCGGCGCCTGTGAGCATGATGAGCTTCCCGCTGAGCAGCTGCCAACGCCCGACTCCCCTGGCCAGCGTGGTCCTTAGCGTGCCCCAGCCGTACTCCATGCCCAGGACCGACGCGGTCAGGATCAGGATGGGGATGACAAAGAGCGGGAGGAATCCCTCGGACACGTCGAGACTGTACGGGAGAGTGAACACTCCCCGGGCCTCGTCCGGTGTGAGGTAGCCCTCGCAGGTCCGAAGCCACCCCCCAATCTCGGCGTCTGCTATCTCGCGGCCTTCCCCGGCGGACCTCTCCGCAATTAGCGCCAGCTTGTCTTCGCCGCGCCCTTCCGCAATGTCCTCGCACGTCACCGCAATGGAGCCCTCGCTGTCGGTGTACTCATACGGCTCTACGAGGGCGCCGAATGGGTCGTCGCTGACGTGATACCCGGCGTAGAACCCCCACAGAATGCCCTGAGAGACGAGGATGACGATGCCCAGCAGTATCCAGGGGATCCACCGCCGGCGGACCTTGTGCCATTCGCCCATGCTCAGGCGCAAGACGTGGCCTGTCATTCGGCTCCTCCTTCCATTCTGCCGGTTACATCCAGGAAATACTCCTCGAGAGATGTCCGGACTGGCGCCATCTCGGTAACGTAGACCTCGGCGCGGCTCATGGCCGCCGTCAGTTCGCCAGACCGTTCGATGGGCGCAGACACGGACAGCGCGCCGTCGTTCGCCTCTCCCACCTCCACCACCCAGTCCAACCCCGATAGTATCTCCCGGGCCTTCGCGTCGTCGGTGGTCTTCACGCGGACCTGTTCGCCCCGGGCCGAGCGCACTAATTGGGCGACCTCGCCCTGGGCTATCAGCTTTCCCTTCGAGATGATGGTGACGCTGTCACAGACCTGCTCGACCTCGTGCAGCAGGTGGCTCGACAACAGCACCGTCCGGTTGCCGCCGCCCAGGCTCCGTATCAGCTCGCGCACCTGGATCATGCCCTCGGGGTCCAGGCCGTTGGTGGGCTCGTCCAAGCACACGATCTCCGGGTCGCCCAGCAGGGCGTAGCCTATCCCCAGCCGCTGCTTCATCCCCAGGGAATAGGTGCGGAACTTGTCGTCACCTCGGCCCGGCAGTCCCACCCTTCCGAGCACGTCGTCCACGTCCTGCGGCGAGCCGCGCCCGGAGATGAACCTGAAGTACTCCAGGTTCTGCCGCCCCGACATGTGGGGATAGAAGGCCGGGCTTTCCACGATGGCCCCTACCCGGCGCAGCGATTCCTCGTGCCGCTCCGCCGAGCCGAACAGCCGGAAGGTGCCCGACGTCGGCCTCAGCAAACCCAGCAGCATCCCCATGGTCGTCGTCTTGCCGGACCCGTTCGGCCCCAGCAGACCGTAGACGTGGCCCCGGCGCACCTCCATGGAGAGGTTGTCCACCGCGGTGACGTTGCCGAAGCGCTTCGTTAGCCCGTCGGTCTCAATGACCATGTCGCTTGCCATGGCAGCCTCCAATCCACAATCTATCTATGTTCCCGTTACGTTCCCGACCGTGTGAGTATTACTGGCGGAGCACGTGGGGAGGAGGGAAGACGGTGGTCGGTCACCGTCATGCCGGATACTCAGTAGCTCCGAGCGTAGCCGGAGTGGCGCTGACGGAGGCGAAGGATAGAGAGGCTGGTTAAGGCGTGGCGGCGCCTGCGTCCGGTTCAGGCGCGTCACCGCTGCGGTCGGGGGGGGGGGTGATGAGCAGCACTGGGAGGACCAGGGCAGGAGTCTACTGGAGCGAACAGCCCAAGCCGCCGGCAATGGCGCTGTGCGGAGTTGAGTATACGGCGCGTTTCAAATCTTTCCAGACGGAGCCTGTCGCGGGCGGACTAGATACCGGGCGGCCGGGATCACGATTGGCTCAAGTAAGTCTCCGGGCTGCCCATGAACTTGCTGCGGCAGTCCAGCCCGCAGAAGTATACCCACTGCCCGTTGTGGAACATCCGGGTCCCCTGCTGCGGGTCTACCTCCGAAGCGCCGTGCAGGGTCTGGCCGGTCTGGCTGCGCGCCTGGGCCTCGTCTATTTCTCGACCGCAAACCGGGTCGGTAGCCATTAGCCAATCTCCTCCGGCAAGGTTGGACGGGGACCTCGTTCAGGGCGCCGGGGCTAGGGGCAGCCCCAGCCGCACCCGCCCGGGGCTGTCCAGCAGGGCCCGGGCCACCTTGGCCCGGTGCTCGAAGCTGGTCCCCAGGCGCATCGTCCACGACGTGACGCGGCGGAACCACAGGTGAAGATCGAACTCCAGCATGAAACCTATGCCGCCGTGGATCGACTGGGACGACCGGACCACCGCCTCGCACTTGTCGTTGCAGAACGCCTTGGCCTGGGATACTTCCACCCCAGCCTGCATCCCCCGGTCGATCTTCCACAGGGCCTCGTAGGTCAGCAGTTGCCCTCCGTCCACCCAGAGGATCATGTCTGCGCAGAGGTGTTGAATCGACTGGAAGGAGCCTATGGGACGCCCGAAGGCAACCCGGTTCTTGGCGTACTCGATGGCCATCTCGCCGTCCTTCCTGGTGGCGCCCACCATCTGGGCGCACAGCAGCACCGTTCCCCTCTCCAGCATCCACTCGACCATGGGCCAGCCCCCGTTTAGCTCGCCCACCAGGCTGGACTTGGGCACCCTAACGCCGTCGAAGGTCACCTTGCTTTGCTTGTCTTTGGCCAAGGTGGTCAGGGGCGTTGAGGAAATGCCCGGGCTTCGAGTGTCCACCAGCAGGATGGACAGGCCCTGGCTTTCGGGGGAGGGCGGCGCGGTGCGGCATACCACCAGGCACATCTCAGACGCCTCGAAGTTGTCCACGAACATCTTGACGCCGTCGAGCACGAAGTAGTCTCCGTCGGCGGGAGCCGCCGCCTTGACCGTCTCCGGCAGCAGCCTTGGGTCGCTCTCCGAGAAGGCCCAGGTCATTACCAGGTCTCCCCGGCTCACCCGCGGCAGTACTTCTTCGCGCTGGCCGTCATTCCCAAACTCGGCGAGGGTCAGGGCGGCCATCATGGTGCTCAGGAGCGGCGCGGGCGCAATGGCGCGGCCCAGCTCCTCCATGATGATGCCCAGGTAGGTCAGGGGCAGCCCCTGGCCGCCGTACCTTTCGGGCAACGCCATGCCGGGCCAGCCCAACTCCGCCATCTTCCGCCACAGCTCGGGAGAGTATCCCAACTCGTCTTTTTCCATGGCCCTGGCCAGGCTGGGGGGGCATTCGCCCTCCAGGAATTCCCGGGCCAGGTTCTTCACCATCTGTTCTTCTTCTGAAGGCAGGATGTCCATCGTGTTCCCTAAGGTTTTGGGATCGTGCCGGCCGCCCCGGGCAAGAACCGGCTGCGTGGGGACCCGCCCCGGCCGCTTTAGCCCCGGGGCATACCCAGCCCGCGGCGGGCCATCTGGTCGCGCATGACCTGCACGCTGCCGTGGTTGATGCCCGACTGGAAGGACCCCATCAGGTTGTGGGCGAACAGGCCGTCCTCGATGGCCTCCTCCGAGCCGTTGAGCAGTTGGGCGTAGGGCCCCAGTACCTGGCTGATGGTTTCGGTGGTCCTGACGCCGTGCTCCGGGGCCCACACCTTTTCGGCGGAGCCCTCGTAGGTGAAGTTGCCGTCTCGCTCCACGATGGACATGCTGCGCATGGTCATCAGGCGGCATACCTGGGCTTCGATCCAGAGTTCCGCCAGCCTGTCCCTGATGGCCGGGTCGTCGGCCATGGAGTAGCCATCCAGCCGGTTCTCTTTGATCCAGTTGACGATGTCCTCGTCCCGGCGCACCGAGATCAGGTATCTGCTGGCGCCGACCCGGTCCAGGTTGAGGCCCATGGCGCCCACGTACCAGCCCTGGTTCTCCTCGCCCAACATGGTCGAGGCCGGGACCCGCACGTCTTCGAAGAACACCTCGTTGGTCCGGGGCATTCCGTAGGTCGTGCCCGGAGGCGCCACCGGGTCGCTCTGTATGGTCCACAGGGGACGGACGGTGATGCCCGGCGCGTCCATGGGGACCAGCAGAATGGTGATGCCCCGGTGCCGCGGAGCGTCGGGGTCGGTGCGGCACATGAGGTAGATGTGCGTGGCGTAGTGAGCGGACGAGGTGTACATCTTCTGTCCGTTGATGACGAAATCGTCCCCGTCCCTCACCGCCCGGCACTGGAGACCGGCCAGGTCCGCTCCGGCCTGGGGTTCGGTAAACCCCAGGGCGAAAACTATTTCCCCGGTTAGGAGGCCGGGGAGGAAGTGCTTCTTTTGCTCCTCGGTGCCCGCCATCAAAATGGCGGGAGCGCCGCTGCCGGCTCCCCCCACTGCTATGCCGGCGCGGGCAAACTCCTCCTCCACAATGTACTGGTCGATGCGGCTGCCCCCCTGTCCGCCGTACTCCTTGGGCCAACTGATGCCCACCCAGCCCTGCTCTGCAACCTTCTTCATCAGGGCGCTGTAGTGCGGGCCGCGCCCCCCTTCCAGCGGGCTTTCCAGCTCGCCCATCACCTCGGGAGTGACGTTCTCCCGGATGAACCGGCCCACCTCTTCCCGCAGAGCTTCTTGTTCCGGAGTCAGCCCAAAGTCCATGGTCAGCATCTCCAAAGGGCGTGCCATCTAGCCGCCCGGGGTGCGCTGAGGTCCAGGCCGGGTCTTCCAGAGGCCGGAACACAACCCCTGCGTGAGCCATTTTGCTTCCCGCCAACTACGGTGTCAAGCCGCCGCAGCCGGTCGCCAGAAGCTTTTAGTTGTCACCCTGAACGAAGTGAAGGGCCTCTCCGCCGTAGCTGAGATTCTTCGCTACGCTCAGAATGACAAGGTTTAGAGGCCAACAATTAAATGACCCTCAACCGGCCCCACTCCCTGGCCGCGGTCCGTCCTAGACCAGGCCGGAAAGCACCGGCCTCAGCGCCTCAACCAGCGGCGGCAGGTACTCGGCCCAGTCTCCCACTATGCCGTAGTCCGCGCCCTTGAAGATGGGCGCCCGGCGGTTGCGGTTGACGGCTATGATGACCTCCGCCTTCTGGATGCCCACGGTGTGGTTGAAAGCGCCGCGGATGCCCACTGCCAAGTACACCTTGGGGGCGATGGCCCGGCCGCTGATCCCCACTTGGACCTGGTGGGGAAGCCAACCGGCGTGTACCACGTTGCGGCTGGTGGCGATGGCCGCGCCAATGGAGGCGGCCAGGTCCCGCACCTGGGGCAGGTGCTCCGGCCCGCCAATGCCCATGCCCACGCCCATCACCACCGGCGCTTGGGTGAGGGCTATGCCGTCCGAGTCTTCCTCCAGGAACTCTGCCAGCAGTTCCACGTCCCCGGCGGCGGGGCCGGAGAAGTTTGAAGTATCGATGACCTCCACCCGCGCCGCGGCGTCCGGGTATGGCGCGGCAGGGGTCAGGAGCCCGGGACGCATGGTAACCAGGTTGGGCAGGGTCCTGGAGAGGATTGGGGCCACGACGTTGCTGCCCAGGGCGGGCTTGAGCTGCACCAGGCGGCCTTCGCCGTCTACCTCCAGGTCTATGGCGTCCCCCGTCAACCCCAGGCTGAGCCGGGCCGCCACCCGGGCGGCTAGGTCGCGGCCGTCCGCCGTGGCCGCGAACAGCACGGCGTAGGGCCGGGCTTGGTGAATTACGCCGGCCAGCAGATGACTCACCGCCGAAGAATACACCGGCCCCACGGCGGAGTTGTCCAGGACCAGCACCCGGTCAGCCCCCCCGTAGGCGAGCTCTTGGACCAGTTGCTCCCGGGAGGGCCCAAACAGGACCGCCGCCACCTCGCTGCGGGTGAAGGAGGTCAGGCCCCGGGCCTTGCCCAGCATCTCCAGGGTTACCCGGCGCAGGCCGCGGCTGCCCTCGGGGCCTCCGAAGGTCTCGGCCACCACCCAGATGCTCTTGTCGCGGTTTTCCGGGTATCGCCGGGGCTCGCCGCCTTGGTCCGTGCCGGCAGCCGCCCCTTCACCGCTGTCCTTGGCCCTCTGAAGACGCTCCCGCAGGAGCTCCGCCACCTGCTGCGCGGCGGCGGCGGGAGACTCCTCCTCGATGACCAGCCCTAGGCGGTCCGGCTCCACCAGGCGAATGTCCTGCACGAACGTGGGGGAACCCTCGATGCCGAACTGGGAAAGGTCCGAGGTGAGCTGAGAGCAGCCAACCTCCTCCACAGGCAATTCCTGGGCCTGGGCCAGCTCGTCGCGGCCCGGATAGGCTTCCGGGGCCACCCCTTCGGTGACGCAGACCACCGCGGGCAGCGGGCATCTAATCAGTTGATGCCCTTGGTCGGTTACGCGCTCTACCAAGACCCCTCCCGCGGCGGGCGCGCCGGCTTCCAGCTCCAGCTTGCGCACCTGGGCCACGTGGGGCAGGTCCATTAGCTCCGCCACTTCCGGCCCCACCTGGCCGGTCTCGGCGTCGGTGCTGTTGCGTCCGCAAATCACCAAGTCGGGCTGCTCCCGCCCCAGCGCCAGCGCCAAGGCCCGGGACGTGGCCAGGGTGTCCGATCCGGCCAACGCCCGGTCACTGATCAGCACCGCCCGGTCGGCGCCCAAGGCCAGGCACTGGACCAACCCTTCCCGGGCCTGGGGAGGGCCCATGGAAATGGCCACCACCTGGTCTTCCGGGCCGCTCTTCAACTGCACGGCGCGTACCAGTCCCAGCAGATCGAAAGGGTTGATTTCCGAAGGTACGCCCTCACGAATGATGGTCTTCTGTTGGTAATCGAACTTGATCTGGGAAATCACCGGGACGTACTTGACACACACCGCGATTTTCATGGGCCATCCTTTTGCGTCCGGTTCCGTCCGGGCTTGAACGGTCCGATACCCGGGGCTCCGCTTGCGCTCCCGATGGACTCGCGCCCAGAGCCGGGGGCGCCCCGGCCGGAATTTACGTAAGCCAGCCGGGCGCGAATCTTGCCCCGGGGCCTATTGCCGGCGGAGGATCTGCGCTCGGACCTGGGTGGTGAGCTTCTGCAATTGGAGGCTGGTTGCCACCGGGTATTCGGCGGGACCGACGATGGCCTTGTGGCGGTCGGGCAGCATGGAAAAGTCCTGCTGGAAGCGCTCCCTGGCCTGCTGCAGCGTGACGGCAGCCCCGGTGCGGCGGCCGCCGGTCATCACCGGTTCCAACAGCGGCGCCCCGCCGGTCACGGCCTCTCCGGGCAGCCCTACGACGTCCCCGCAGAAATGCCCGGCGTCTTCCATGCGGTAGACCTGCTTGGCGCCCGGTGACGATATCTTCCCCTCGCTCAGCTTCATCACCGGGCGCCCGTCGTAACATGACAGCTTGTAGGCCATGTCCGTCCAGGGCGCGTCTGCGGAGACCCCCAGCTTGGTCCCCACTCCAAAGATGTCTATGGGCGCCCCGGCCTGGGATAACCCGTGCAACTGGTGCTCGTCCAGGCCTCCCGTCACCACTATTTTCACGTAGTCCAAGCCGGCCTGGTCCAATATACGACGCACCTGTCGGCTCAGGAGGTCGAAGTCCCCGGAGTCGATGCGGACGCCGAACAGCCGGTGGCCCTCTCGTTCCAGCTTCTTCGCCACCGGCACGGCCTTATGTGCGCCTTTAATTGTGTCGTAGGTGTCCAGCAGCAGGATGGCGCGGCCGGGAAAGGCGGCCGCGTAGGCGTGAAAGGCGTCGCTCTCCGAGGTAAAGCTGGACACTAAGGAATGGGCCATGGTCCCCGCCGGGGGAATGCCGTAGCGCGAGGCTGCCAGCACGTTGCTGGTTGACGTGGCCCCGGCGATGTAGCTGCAACGCGCCGCTTTGAGGGCGGCGTCCACGCCCTGGGCCCGCCGCGAGGCAAAATCGCTCACGTCCCGGCCTCCCGCGGCCCAGACGCACCGGGACGCCTTGGTGGTCAACAGGGTCTGGAGGTTGACCTGGTTGATGATGAAGGTTTCCACGAGCTGGGCTTCTATGATGGGCGCGGATAGCTCCATGACCGGCTCGTTGGCGAAGAACAACCGACCTTCCGGCATCGACCTTACGGCCCCGGTGTACCGGAGTCCCGACAGGTACTCGAGAAAGTCCTCCGAAAAGGCGCCCGTGGAGCGTAGGTAGCTGAGGCTGGAAGGGCTGAAGCCAAAGCTCTCCAGGTATTCCGCCACGTCCTCCAGACCGGCGAACACGAAGTATCCACGGTTGGGGGGGTAGCTCCTGATGAACAGGCTGAAGGTGGCCGGCCCGAACATTTTCTGATCGAAAAGGGTCTGGGCCATGGTCAGCTCGTACAGGTCGGTAAACAGGCCAAGGTCTTCGGCGGGCAGCGGCAGCTTGGGCGGGTTCATCGCCGGTTGCCCGCTGGCCGGGTTGACGGGGCCCTTGGGGATGAGCTGCGGGACCTGAGTGACATGAGTGGAATTATGTTGTGGACTCGAAACGCGTGTCAACAGACCGCCGGTTGCCGCGGGCCGGCGGCGCCTTGGGAGAACCGTCGCCGGCCCCGGCGACCGGGGTTTATCTATGCTATACGTCGCCGGTTAAACACCTTTCGCCATCGCAAGGCCCGCCGCCTGTGTTTATCGGAGCCGGAAGCCTCCGGCCGGGCGCCGCTCAGCTTGACAGGTCGGCATACCCCTTGTACCATGGTCTGCGTTAACAATCGAACGGTTTAGCATTAACCCTTTATCCAGAACGGCAGAGGGGACGGCCCGACGAAGCCTGGCAACCGGTCTTGACGAGGACAACGTTGACAACCTCAGCGGGACACGGTGCTAACTCCGGCGTCCTTCCATATAGGGTGGGTTCGGCCACAGTGGTTCGGAAGGACGGAAGATGAGGGGCGCGGAGTACTATTGAGCTTCTCGCCATGAGAAGCTTTTTTAATGCCCCGGACCCGGCCCCGCGAGAGATTGCATCCACCGCAGACGATGGCCTTGGAAGATAGGGAAATCAAGCCGGTCCGTTGGACCGGAGCGGCCTTGGAGCTACTGGACCAGACTCGTCTTCCCCTGGAAGAAGTCTTCGTAGAGGTGAGCACCTACCAGGAGGCGGCCGAGGCAATCCGGTCCATGCTGGTAAGAGGAGCGCCCGCCATCGGCGTCACCGCGGCCTACGCCGTGGCGATGGCGGCCCGCCGGATCAGGGCCTCCAACTACGCGGATTTTCTGTCGCAACTCCGGGAGGCTGGCGCAGAGGTTGCCTCCGCCCGCCCCACCGCGGTCAATCTCCCCTGGGCGGTCCGGCGGATGCTGAAGGCCGCCGAGCCGGAGGCCGACCCCGCCACGGTGGCCGACCGGTTGCTGGAGGAAGCCAAGCGCATCCAGGCGGAAGACGAACAGGCCAACCGGCGCATGGGCAACTTTGGCAAGGACTTGATGCCCCACGAGGGCGCCGTGCTGACCCACTGCAACGCCGGGGCGCTGGCCACCGCCGGCTTTGGCACCGCCATTGGGGTGATCCGGGCCGCTTGGGAAGAGGGCAGACAACTCCGCGTGTACAACACGGAAACGCGTCCCCTGTTGCAGGGGTCGAGGCTTACCGCCTGGGAGTTTCAAAAGCTGGGGATTCCGTCAACCCTGGTGGCGGACTCGGCCGCGGGCATGCTGATGAATCAGGGCCGCATAAGCTGCGTCATCACCGGCGCCGACCGTATTGCCTCCAACGGAGATACGGCCAACAAGATAGGCACCTACACCCTGGCGGTCCTGGCCCGGGAGAACGGGATTCCCTTTTACGTAGCGGCTCCCACCAGCACCATTGACCTGAGCCTATCCGGCGGCGGCGATATCGAGATCGAGCACCGGGCCCAGGAGGAAGTGACCCACCTTCAGGGCGTTCCCACCGCTCCTGCCGGGGTAGCGGCCATCAACCCGGCGTTTGACGTGACGCCCCACGGCTACCTGTCCGCCATAGTCACGGAGGCCGGTGTGGCGCGCCCGCCCTACCTGGAGAGCCTGAGGCTGGCCGTGGGCGCCCCCGGGACGAATTAAACCGCCGTCATGTCAAGTAGTGACGCTAGCATAGCCGTCGTGGGCGGCACCGGCCTTTACCGCATGGACGGCCTATCCGACGTAGAGACCGTCAGCGTGGATACGCCCTTTGGCAAGCCTAGCGACGACATCGTGTTGGGGTCCCTGGACGGGGTCCGGGTGGCCTTCCTGCCGCGCCATGGCCGCGCTCACCAGCTTAACCCCACCAGAATCCCGGCCAGGGCCAACATCTACGCCCTGAAGCGCCTGGGAGTGCAGTCCATTGTTTCCGTCAGCGCCGTGGGCAGCCTGAAAGAGGAGTTTGCCCCCCAGGACTTGGTGCTGCCCCACCAGTTGATAGACCGCACGCGGTTTCGCGAAAGCACCTTTTTCGACGAGGACCTGGTGGTCCATGTAAGCCTGGCCGACCCCTTCTGCCCGGTGGCGGCGCAGGTGCTCCATCGGCACGCCTTGGAGTTGGACCTCGAGGTCCACGCCGGCGGCACCCTGGTGGTGATGGAGGGCCCGGCCTTCTCCACCCGGGCGGAGTCCCTGGCCTACCGGGCCTGGGGAGCAGACATAATCGGCATGACCGCGCTGCCCGAGGCCAAGCTGGCCCGCGAGGCGGAGATTTGCTACTCCACGCTGGCCTGGGTTACCGACTACGACTGCTGGCGCCAAGAGGAAGAACCGGTTACCGCGGAGATGATCATTGGCAACCTCACCAAGAACGTGGCCAACTCCAGGGACCTGCTGCGCCGGGTCATCCCGGCCCTGGGTTCGGTGCTGAGCAAGGGCCGGGAGTGCGCCTGCTCCGTTGCCCTGGAGAACGCCATAGTCACCCCGCCGGCCCAGGCGCCGGCGGAGTACCTGGAGAAGGTCAGCCCCTTGGTGGGCAAGTACGTGAGCTAGACGACAGAGGCCCGGGGAGGTAGAGAAGATGCCCAGGCAAGACCCTGGCGAACCATATTTCCGGGTGGATTCTGCCGAGGCCAGCGCCATGCTGGAGGCCGATCCTCAGAACACCGTGGTGGTGGACGTGCGTCGGGAGGACGAATGGGTGTCCGGCCACGTTGCCGGCGCCATCCACATCAACATCGACGATTTGCCCGATCGCATCGACCAGGTGCCCCAGGACAAGAAGGTGCTGTTCATTTGCGCCGCCGGGGTGCGCAGCGGATTGGCCTGCGAGCTTGCCGCCGCCATGGGCTACGACACCGAAAACCTCTTCAACATAGAGGACGGCACGCCCTTCTGGATTCAGGGCGGCCACCCTACGTCGTACGGTGATGACCCGTAGCCGGGGAAGGGCTTTGGGCCGTATCCCCCGTCGCGCGGCGGGCTTTCTTACCGGGGCGGTATTCCCCCGCTCCGGAGTCCATTCCAAGCTCAGGGAGAAGTGTATTGACCTCTAGACGGGCAGACGGAGACGTTAAAGACCTTTCGCTGGCCGGAGGCGGCGTCAACCGCATAGAGTGGGCGGCGCGCGAAATGCCGGTGCTCAGGCTGATCCAGGAGCGCTTCGGCCGGGAGCGGCCGCTGGCCGGGCTGCGCCTGGCGGCGTGCTTGCACGTGACCACCGAGACGGCCAACCTGGCCTTGGCACTGAAGGCGGGCGGAGCGGAGGTGGTGTTGTGCGCCAGCAACCCCCTCAGCACTCAGGACGACGTTGCCGCCGCCCTGGTCCGCGAGTATGGCATACCCGCTTTTTCCATCAAAGGGGAGAGCGACGAGACCTACTACCGGCACATCAATTCTACCCTGGATAGCCGGCCTCAGGTAACGCTGGACGACGGCGCGGACCTGGTCACGACCCTGCACCGCCGGCGCTCCGACTTGCTGGGAAACGTCATTGGCGGGACCGAGGAGACCACCACCGGGGTGGTCCGGTTGAACGCTATGGCCGGCGATAACCAGCTGCGCTATCCCGTGATCGCGGTCAACGACGCCGAGACCAAGCATTTCTTCGACAACCGCTACGGCACTGGCCAGAGCACCCTCGACGGCATCACCCGGGCTACCAACATCCTCTGGGCCGGCCGCCGCGTGGTCGTGGAGGGTTACGGCTGGTGCGGCCGCGGCGTGGCCTCCCGCGCCCGGGGGATGGGCGCTCACGTCATCGTTACCGAGGTTAACCCCATACGGGCCCTGGAAGCCACCATGGACGGTTTCACCGTCACCTCGGGGCTGGAGGCCGCCAAGGCCGGAGAAGTGTTCATCACGGTCACCGGAGGGCGGCACACCATCGGCAGGGAGCACCTGGAAGTCATGCCCGACGGGGCGATACTGGCCAACAGCGGGCACTTCAACGTGGAAATCGATATTCCGGCGCTGGAGGGGTTGTCCGTATCTCACCGGGAGGTCCGGCCCTACGTCGAAGAGTACCTGCTGCGGGACGGCCGCAGGTTGTATCTCTTGGGGGAAGGGAGATTGATCAATCTGGCCGCCGCCGAGGGGCATCCCTCCGCCGTAATGGACATGAGCTTCGCCAACCAGGCCCTGTGCGTGGAGTACATAGCCAAGAATAGCGACACCCTGGAGCCCCGGGTGTACAGCGTTCCCAAGGATACCGATGAAGAAGTGGGAAGGCTGAAGCTGCAGTCCATGGGAATTCGCATCGACACCCTGACGGCGGACCAACGACGATACCAGGAAAGCTGGGAAGAAGGCACTTAAGTCCTCAGTCCTACAGGAGAAATCAAATGCCGCTACTGTTTCACGACTCGCCAAAGTACCTGCTGACATCTGAATCCGTGACCGAGGGTCATCCCGACAAGTTGTGCGACCAGATTTCGGACGGCATCCTCGACGCGGTGTTGAGCAGCGACCCCACGGGCCGGGTGGCGTGTGAGACGGCCGTGACCAACGGACTGGTGATGGTGATGGGCGAGATCACCACTGACGCCAACGTCGACGTCCCCCGCATAGTGCGCAATACCTTGCGCCAGTGCGGCTACGTGGATGCGGCTTTCGGAATCGACGCCAAGAGTTGCGGGGTCACCGTGTCCCTCCAGGGGCAGTCGGACAACATCAACCAGGGGGTCAGCCGGGCCTTGGAGGTCCGCGACCAAGGGGGGAGCGACGAGCAAGAGGAGCTTGACGCCACCGGCGCCGGCGACCAGGGCATGATGGTGGGATTCGCCTGCAACGAGACGCCCGAGTTGATGCCCCTCACCGTAAGCCTGTCCCACAAGCTGGTGCAGCAACTGAGTATCGTGCGCAAGGAGGGCGGCATTGATTACCTCCGGCCGGACGGCAAGTCTCAGGTCACCGTCGAGTACCGCTACGGCGTGCCCCACCGGGTGGACACCGTGGTGATCAGCACTCAGCACGGCCCCGACGTGAGCAACGAGCAGATTACCCGCGACATAACCGAGAAGGTCATCCGGCAGGTGGTCCCCGCCCACCTGCTCGACGAGGACACCAAAATCTACGTCAATCCCAGCGGGAGGTTCGAGATAGGCGGGCCCGCGGGGGATTCGGGCCTCACCGGCCGCAAGATATTAGTGGACACCTACGGCGGCATCGCCCGCCACGGCGGCGGCGCATTCTCCGGCAAAGACCCCACCAAGGTGGACCGCTCGGCCGCCTATGCCGCCAGGTATGTGGCCAAGAATCTGGTGGCCGGCGGGCTTGCCGACCGGGCCGAGGTCATCGTTTCCTATGCCATCGGAATGGCTACGCCCATTTCCGTGTCCGTCGAGTGCTTCGACACCAATCGGGTGGACAGCGACCTGATCCACCAACTGGTGGCCAAGCACTTCGACTTGCGGCCCGCCGCCATTATCCGGGACCTGAATCTGCGGCGTCCCATCTACCAGCCGGTGGCGTCCTATGGGCACTTTGGCCGGGAGGAGCTGGATCTGACCTGGGAGAAAACGGACAAGGCCGCGGCGCTGCGGGCCGACGCCGGCTTGCCTCCCCTCTAGCGGTGGGAGTTCACCCGCCGCGGCTGCGTGACCTTCGCCAAGTCCTATCGCACCATCCCGTGGATTCCGGAGCGGATCGGCGGCGACCAAACGCAACGGTACCCATTGTTGGAGAAGGCATGGTTCCGTGATGGACTCCTCCTTGCCGGGCGCTCAGAGTTTCACCGGAGTCATGGAGCGCGCCATCCAACTGGTGAGCTGCAATGTTGCTCGCTCAGACCTGCGGCAGGTAGCCGAGGTACTCCATACGCTGCGTTGGGACTTCCCGGACTACGGCATCCGCCTCCATGTTGAGGTCAATGACCAGGGTGAAGTGCGGTGCGTCGACGGCTGGCCCGGGCCGGTGGACGGGGTTGTCTCTATGGACGCGGCCCTCTTCCATGATGCGGCCTTTGGGCGCTCCAACTTCGGCGCCGCCCTGCTCCTGGGCAAGCTCCGCATAGACGGCTTCTCCCCCTGGAGTCTGGGCAAGTTCGCCTCCCTGGTCCACCCTTTCTTGGACAGCTATCGACAGGCTTGTATCGAATGGCATGACTCCGCAAGATGAGCCTCGTTTCGTTCAGGAGTCGGAGTCTGACCCGGCCGTCCTGTCCGGTAAGCGCGTCGCCATAGTTGGATATGGCAACTTGGGCAGACCCCTGGCCCTTAACCTCAGGGACAGCGGCATAGGACCCCTGACCGTGGCCGAGGCGCCCGGCCCGGCGTGGGACTCGGCCTTGGCTGACGGCTTTGCCGTTGGACCCGCCGCGGACGCAGTGTCCCAGGCCGACGTGGTCTTCTTGTTGCTTCCCGATGAGACTGCCCCTGATATCTACCGGGACCATCTGGCCACGGCGCTGCTGCCGGGCAGCGCCGTGGTGTTCGCGTCTGGGTTTAACCTGGCCTTCAAGCGAATCCTGCCCGATCCGGACCTGGACGTGTTGCTCCTTGCTCCTCGCATGATGGGCGTGGGCATCCGGGAACTTTATCAACGCGGCGTCGGTTTCCCGTCCTTCGTGTCCGTGGAAAGCGACGCGACAGGACAGGCCTGGCCGCTGCTGTGCGCTTTGGCCAAGGCCATGGGATCGTTGCGCGGCGCCATGGTCCTTAGTGCCGAGCAAGAGGCGCATCTGGACCTTTTCGTAGAGCAAACAGTGGGGCCGGACCTGGCCGCCGCCCTCCTTGCCGCCTTCCGGGTGGGCACGGAAGCGGGACTGCCAACCGAGGCCATGGTGCTGGAACTTTACATGTCGGGCGAGATGGGCCGCTCCCTGCAAGCCATGGCTGAGTTGGGGTTTTTCCGGCAGGTTAAGCTGCACGGTTTCACGGCAGCCTACGGAGGCATGGTCCGCTTCCTGGCCTTGGACCGAGATTCAAAGGCCCAAAGCTACTCCCAGGTTATGAGGGAGATCAAAGACGGGACCTTCAGTGCGGGGTTGCTTGAGGAGGTTGACTCAGGGTTTCCCACCCAGGCTTTGCTGGACGAAATGCTGGACGGGGACAATCCGGTCAGCCGCGCCGAGGAGCGCCTTCGCCGGGCAATGCGTCTAACCGAAACCCAGGGGTCCGGTTAGTCCCTCTCTGGGGGTATAATCCACAAGCGCATACACTGCGTAAAATCACAAGGCCTGCTCTTGGAGCCCCTATGGCAACCGAAATCCGGTTTGGGACCGACGGCTGGCGTGCCGTCATCGCTCAGGACTTCACCTTCGACAACGTAGCCCGTTGCGCCCGGGGCCTGGCCTGCTACCTGCTGGATCAGGGAAGCGCGGAGCGGGGACTGGTGGTGGGCCACGACACCCGGTTCCTCTCCCGCCAGTTCGCGGAGACGGTGGCGTCGGTCTGCGCCGGCTACGGCATGAAGGTCCACTTGTGCCAGCGGGCGGCGCCGACCCCGGTGGTTAGCTACAACGTGCTGCACCATCAGGCGGCCGGCGCGGCCATTATCACGGCCAGCCACAATCCCGCCATTTGGAACGGCTTCAAGTTCAAACCCGAGTACGCCGGCAGCGCCACCCAGGAGATCACCGACCGGCTGGAGATGGCCATTGACGAAGCCGACCGGTCCGACCGCCAACCCAGCCCTCTGCCGCCCCCGCTGGCCAGGGAGAAGGGGTTGGTCATAGACATCGACCCTGACCCTCCCTACTTCGAGCACATTGGCAAGCTGATAAGCCTGCAGGAGATCCGGGACTCCGGCCTCACCGTATTGGTGGACGCTATGTTCGGCGCCGGCGCCGGCTATATTCCCAGGTTGCTCTCCGGCGGGGCCGCCGTAGTCGAGGAAATCAACGGCTATTCCAACCCGGCGTTTCCGGGAATGGACCAGCCCGAACCTATTGCCCACAACCTCGCGGCCCTTACCGGCAGAATGGGCGCGGAAAACTGGTCGGTGGGTCTGGCTCTTGACGGTGACGCAGACCGACTGGGGGTTGTCGACAATGCCGGGAGGTTTGTCACCACGTTGGAGGTGTTCTCGCTGCTGGCTTTGTACCTGCTGGAAAGCAAGGGGTTGCGGGGAGCGCTGGTCAAGGGTGTTACCTCGTCCATGATGCTGAACAAGCTGGGCCGTAAGTTTGGCGTGGAGGTCCACGAGACCCGCGTTGGCTTCAAGAACATAGGCCCCGTGTTCTCCCAGGCTCGCGGGTTGATGGCCGGAGAAGAAAGCGGGGGCTATGCCTTCCGCGGCCATATCCCGGAGCGGGACGGGATCCTGAGCGGGCTCTACCTATTGGAATACCTGGCTCGCAGCGGCAAGACACCTTCCCAACTGGTGGACCACCTCTTCGCGCAGGTAGGCGCCCACTACTACAGCCGCCGGGACGTGTCGTTTGACCCCGAGGAACGGGGACGCATCGAGGCGCTTTTGAACGGCGGAGACCTGAGGGAACTGGCGGGGCTGGAGGTGCGGGGCGCCGATGAGATAGACGGGCGCAGGCTGGTCTTCGACGACGCCTGGCTGGTATCCCGATTTTCGGGGACCGAGCCTCTGCTGCGGATATACGCCGAGGCTGGTCGACCCGAGACAGTGGCGGCCCTGTTGGACGCGGCGGTAGAGTACCTGGGGGTGTAGGCCGCCCTAACGCTTGGTGTACTGCGGGGCGCGCCGGGCCCGCTTCAGACCGTACTTCTTGCTCTCTTTGATCCGGGCGTCTCGGGTAATGAGGCCGCGGCGCCGCAGGGCTGGTTTAAAGGACTCATCGTAGGCCACCAGCGCCCGGGCGATGCCGTGGCGTATGGCTTGGGCCTGGGAGTGGACTCCCCCGCCGGCTACCCGGACGATCACCCTGAACCGGTTGGCGGTCCCGCTTACCTGAAAGGCCTCGTTGATCACCTGCTGCCACGGTAGCCAGTTGAAATACTCGTCCACCGGCTTGCCGTTAATCAGGATTGGTCCGCCGTCGTCCAGGTAGAGACGCACCTTGGCGACCGACGTCTTTCGCTTACCGGTGCCGTAGTAATACTGCTGCTGGGCTGCAACCTGTACCAAGGCCAATACCTACCCTTCGTCCTGGATTTGCTCTGCCCCCACTTGGGCCTGATGGGGATGTTCCGCCCCCGAGTACACCTTCAGCCGCCGTAGCATCTGGCGGCCTTGGTGGTTGCGGGGCAGCATTCCCTTGACCGCCAGCCTGATGACCCGCTCCGGGTGGCCTTCCATCATGTCCCGCAGCCGGAAGGTTTTCAGGTTGCCCACGTAGCCGCTGTGCCTGTAGTACAACTTCTGCAACAGCTTGCGGCCGGTCACTCGGACCTTGGCGGCGTTGAGCACCACCACGTAGTCCCCCGTGGGCGTGTGCGGCGTGTAGGAGGGCTTATCTTTGCCCTGGAGCGCCACGGATATGTCCCGCGCCATCCGTCCCAGCACCTGGCCGTCTCCGTCTATCACCCGCCACTGGGTGGGCACTTCTCCGGGCTTGGGAAAATACGTGCTTGTTCGTTTCATGGCCACCTGTGTTCTCGGGGCCTTGCCGCGGCCCCCCAATCATTGTGCTCAACACTATACAGCAAATCCGGCATCGCTGTTTAGATAGGGACCTCTATACCTCGCCGCTTTGCGTGTCCAAAGGCTGGCCGTTGTCTGGGCAGTCACGGTCCGCCCCGCCGCAGGCGGCGCCAACGAGGCCGCCGGCCCCCCAGGTCAAGGAGTCCCCAAATGGATAGGTTATCTTCATCAAGCAAAGTCCGTGGGCCGGGAGCCCAGGAAACTCGCCGGCGTCCGGGTACGTTCCCTGCAGGACGTCCCTCACTATCGTGGCCGGGCGCCGGCCCTTGCCCACCTGGACCAGCAGCGAGTTGGCCTTTCGTATCTGGTGCCTCAGGAAGCCGTTAGCCTCAGACTCTATGACGACCGCGTCGCCTTCACGCCGGGCGTCCCACCGGAAAACCTGGCGGACCGCGCTCTTGCCGGCCGGGTGGCCCGCGGCCAGGGGCCGGAAGTCGTGTACGCCCACCAGCCAGTGGGCGGCGGCGGCCATTTGGTCCACCTGAAGCTCCTCTCTAATCCACAAAAAGGTGCGCCGCCGCAAGGGCGATGGCGCGGCCCGGTTCAGTATGCTGTAGCGATAGGTCCTGCGGACGGCAGTCCGGCGGGAATGGAATTCCAAGGGGACCTGATGGGCCGATTGCACCACTATGTCCCGGGGCAGATAGTAATTTAAGGCCTTGGGGAAGCGCTCCAGCGGATGCCTGCTATGGGTCACGAAGTCTGCCACCTGGCCCCGGGCGTGGGCTCCCGAATCGGTGCGGCTGGCGGCCCGGATACGGATGGACTCTCCGGTGAATTCGGCCAGGGCCTTTTCTATCTCGCCCTGGATGGTGGGCCGGTCAGCCTGCAGCTGGAACCCCTGGTAATCACTTCCGTCGTACTCTATCACCAAGGCCAGCCTTCTGGGTTGCCGGGCCTCGGGTTGCTCGATGGCTCCAATAGTCTCCAAGACTTTGGGTCCGACGCCGGGCCTTCGGCTTGGGTTTACCCAACCCGCGCCGTTAGACCAACTCTATAACGGCCATAGCCGCGGCGTCCCCCTGGCGCGGCCCCAGCTTGACGATACGGGTGTAGCCCCCCTCTCGCTGGGTGTACCTGGGGGCCACGTCGTCGAAGACCTTGGCCACCGTGGACTTGTCCGGGACTTGGGCCAGAGCCAGCCTCCGGTGGTGCAGGGTGCCCTTCTTGCCATGGGTAATCAGCTTCTCGGCCACCCGCCGGGTCTCCTTGGCTTTGGCCAGCGTGGTGGTGATGCGCTCGTGAATAATCAACTCGGATACTAGGCCCCGCAACAGGGCGATTCTCTGGTCGCGGTACCTGCTGAGTTTTCTGCCGGTGACGCGGTGGGACGGCATGGCTAGTCAGGGTCCTCCTCTTCGTCTTCGACGCCCTCGGTGGTCTCCTCTCCATCGGCCTCGCCGCTGTCCGGCAGGGCGGAGTCGTCGGTATACAAACCCGCGCCGGCCGCCTCCTCTAAGGCTACGGGCGCGTCGCCGCCCATGAGTTCGCCGATGTCCTCCGCGGACAAATATTCCACGCCCGCGCCCTCGTCAGCCGCAGTCCCGGCTTGGCCGGAGATGCCGCGTAATGCCAGCTTTTCCCGCAACTCCACCAGTGATTTTTCACCGAAGTTGCGTATCTTCATCAGCTCTTCGTTGGACATGTCCAGCACGTCGCCGACCTTGGCGATGTGGGCGCGCTTGAGGCAGTTGAGGGTCCTGGGGGACAGTTCGAGTCGATCGATTGGCGTCTGGTAAATCTCCGGGGACACCGTCATGGAAGTCCGCTCGCCGCCCCCTTCGGTGGTGCGGTCCAGATTGGCGAACAGGAAGAAGTGGTCCAGCATGCGGTCGGCCGCGTACCGCACCGCTTCCACCGGGGATACGGTGCTGTCGGTCCAGACTTCCATGACCAACCGCTCGAAGTCGGTGATCTGGCCAACCCTGGTGTGTTCGACGCTGTAGTTCACCTTCCTGACGGGGCTGAACACCGCGTCCACCGGCAGGACTCCCACCGGAGGGTTGGTGGTCCCGTCGCCCGGCGCGGCTGGTCTATACCCGACTCCCTGCTCCACGTTGAACTCGATGGAGAGGTGGGAGTCCTTGGAGTCCAGGGTTGCCAAGTGAAGCTCCGGGTTGACAATCTCGAAGTCGCTGGACGTGGCAATGTCTCCCGCGCACACCCGGCCTTCTCCCGTCACGTCCAGCCGCATCTTTCCCGCCCGGCCGGATTGGGCCCGGACCCGGATACGCTTGACGTTGAGCAGGAGCTCCATCACCTCTTCTTTAACGCCCTCGATGGCCGTGTATTCGTGGACCACCTCTTCTATCTTCACCCAGGTTATTGCGCTGCCGGTGGTGGAGCTGAGCAAGATTCTCCGCAACGGATTTCCGATGGTGAGGCCGAATCCCCGCCGCAGGGGCTCCACCGCTATCTTCCCGTAGAACTCATCCGACTTGAGCACGTGAACGCTGGGCTTCAGCGTTTCGGGCACAGCCTCTGCGGGAACGGGAGGAAGGAGAAAAGTTTCTAGCATCTAGCTCACTACCTCGAGTAAAACTCTACTATCAGCCGGGAGTCCAAAGTCTGGCGCAGGTCTTCGTCGGCAGGCAATGACATCACTCGGCCGGTCATTTCCGACTGGTCCAATCCCAGCCACGCCGGCACGGGGCGCTTGGGAATTCCGCTGGTGCGTTCTTTGAAATAGTCGGTGGACTTCACCGACTCCTTCCACGTGATCGCGTCTCCCGCCCGGACCTGGTAGGAGGGGATGTCGGTCTTGACGCCGTTCACCTGAAAGTGGCCGTGTCTCACCATCTGGCGGGCCTGCTTGCGGGAGTCGGCAAAGCCCAACAGGAAGATGACGTTGTCGAAGCGGCGCTCCAGCGAGCGCAGCAGGTTTATGCCGGTGATGCCGGGTGTGTTGAACGCCTCGGCCATGTAGCGCCGGAACTGGTCCTCGAAGACGCCGTAGATGTACTTGGCCTTCTGCTTTTCCAGCAGATGGGTCCCGTAGTCCGAGGCCCTGCGGCGCCGCCTGCTCACGTCGCCGGGGGGCGTCCGGCGGCGTTCGAACGCGCAGCGGGGAGTGAAGCACCGGTCACCCTTTAGGAATAGCTTTTCGCCGGACCTGCGGCACAGCCGGCAGGACGGCCCAACATATCTGCCCATGCTATATCTGTCCTACACCCTTCTCCGTTTTGGGGGCCTGCAGCCGTTGTGAGGAATGGGAGTCACGTCCCGGATGCTGGTGACCACCAGCCCGGCGCCTTGAAGAGAGCGTATGGCGGCCTCTCGCCCGGCGCCCGGCCCCTTGATGAGCACGTCTACCTGGCGCAGGCCCTGGTCCATCCCGCGCCGCGCGGCCTGCTCGGCGGCCCGCTGGGCGGCAAAGGCCGTCCCTTTGCGGGAACCCTTGAATCCCACGGTGCCGGCGCTGGCGGAAGAGATTACGCCGCCCTGGGCGTCGGTAATGCTGATGAGCGTATTGTTGAAGGTGGAATATATGTAGGCGTGCCCATGGGGGATATTGCGCCGTTCCCGCCTTCTGGATCGAGGTCTGGGCATGTTTCCTCTCTGTTACTTCTTGAGCTGCTTCCGGGGCTACTTCTTGGCTCCGGTGCGGCGGCCCCGCCCGGCCACGGTGCGGCGCGGGCCCTTGCGCGTGCGGGCGTTGGTGCGGGTGCGCTGCCCGTGGGCCGGAAGGCCGCGGCGGTGGCGCAGCCCGCGGTAGGAGCCTATTTCGATCAGGCGGCGGATGTTCTGGTTGACCTCACGCCGCAGGTCCCCCTCGGCCAGGTACTCCCGGTCCACCAACTCCCGGATGCGGTCCAGTTGCTCAGGACTAAGCTCGTTCATCCTGGGAGGCATTGTCGGGTCGATGTCTGCCTTTTCCAGTATCTCTGCGGCTATGGTGGGCCCGATGCCATGAATGCTGCGTAGGGCCACGTGGGCCTTCTTGCGGTCGGGCACGTCGACTCCAGCGATTCGAACCACTTGTCGCCTCCTGCGGGCCGGCTGGTCTAACCTTGCCGTTGGGAATGCCTGGGGTTGATGCAGATGATTCTCACCACCCCTTTTCGCTTGATGACGCGGCACTTGTCGCACCGCGGCTTCACCGATGCGGATACTTTCACAGTTGCTTTACCCCGTGTTTACTTGAAGCGGTAAGTTATGCGGCCGCGAGTCAGGTCATAGGGCGAGAGTTCCACCAGCACCCGGTCTCCCGGCAGCACCCGGATAAAGTGCATCCGGATCTTTCCGGACACGTGGGCTAGCACCTCATGGTCGTTGGGCAACTCCACCCTGAACATTCCGTTGGGCAGGGCTTCCTTGACGCTGGCCTCTACTTCGATCGCCTGTTTTTTCGACATATACTCCCCGGACTGCTCCTTTTGGCCCTCTGTGCGGCTGCTCGACCGCTCGGGGGCCTCATTCGTGGACGGTGAGAATCTCGGGCCCGGTCTCGGTTATGGCGATGGTGTGTTCGAAGTGGGCGGACAGCTTGCCGTCCGCGGTGACCACCGTCCAGTTGTCGGCGAGAGTTAGGGTGCGCCAGTCGCCCAGGTTCAGCATCGGCTCGATGGCCAGGCACATCCCAGGGCGCAGCAGGGGGCCCATTCCGGGCTGACCGTAGTTGGGCACCTGTGGGTCCTCGTGCAGGAACCGGCCCACGCCGTGACCCACGAACTCCCGGACTACGCCATAGCCCCGCGACTCGCCCACGGTTTGGACCGCAACTCCGATGTCGCCAATCCGGTTCCCGGGGACCGTCGCTTCTATTCCTGCCTCCAGGCTTTCCCTGGTGGTCTCCACGAGCGCCGCGGCCTCCGGGCTCACCTGGCCCACCGGCAGCGATACGGCGGCGTCGCCGATCATGCCCTCGATGGTGGCGCCGACATCCACCTTGAGGACATCCCCTTCTTTCAAGACCCTCTTGCCGGGGATGCCGTGCACGATCTCTTCGTTGACCGACGTGCATATGGACGCCGGGAAGCCCCGGTAGCCTTTGAAGGTGGGCTTCCCTCCCAACCGGGTGATTTCCTCGCGAGCCATCCGGTCCAAGTCCTTGGTGGTGAGCCCGGGCTCCACCGAGCGCTTGAGGAGGGCAATGACCGAACCCACAATGGCTCCGGCCCGGCGCATGGACTCCAATTCCTGGGGGGACTTGATGGTAATGCCCCCCTTGTAAGCGGGACTTGAATTGGAGGCCGTATTGATTTTCCGGTCTTGCTTCACCTTAGCTATTCTACTCTGGAATCGGATTCTTGGAAACCCGGTCTGCGGGACGCTTGTAATTCGAGGGTATCACGGGGATAGCGTTGCCAGCACCCGTTCATTTACCGACCGGACGTCTCCTGACCCGGGTACGTCCGCCAGGATCCCTCTCCCTCGATAAAAGTCCAGAACGGGAGCGGTCTCCGTCCGGTACACCTCCAGCCGCTGCCGCACTGCTTCCGGTTGGTCGTCGGCCCGCTCGTATAACTCTCCCCCGCACTGGACGCAACGCGGCTTCCCGCCCGTGCCGCCGCCGTCTTCCTCTGGCGGCAATGTTTGTTCCTGGTTGTGGGGCGCCTGGCACTCCCGGCAATTGAACCGCCCGCTCAGGCGCTGCACCAACTCCGGCTCTGGAACGTCGATGTGCACCACCTTGTCCAGGCCCCGCGCCCGGCGGTCCAGGGCCTCTTCCAGGGCCTTCGCCTGGTCCGGGTTGCGGGGAAAGCCGTCCAATATGAACCCCTGCTCCGGCTTGAGGGCGAGCACGGCGTCCAGAACAATGTCTATGGTCACCTCGTCGGGCACCAGCAGGCCGCGGTCCATATACTCGGCAGCCTTGATGCCCAGAGGCGTTTGCTCCTGTAGGTTGCGCCGGAACAGGTCTCCGGAGGAGATATGGGCCACCCCCAGCTTGTCCTTCAAGAGACTAGCCTGGGTGCCCTTGCCGGCGCCCGGCGGGCCAAAGAGCACAAGCCTTATTTCCCCGGGCGCGGCTATCTCAAGAATCCTTCGTAGTTTCGCATCATCAACTGCGCTTCCAACTGGCGCAGCGTGTCCAGTCCCACTCCCACCATGATCAGTAGGCTGGTGCTGCTGAGGGATATGGCCTGCACGTCGGTTACCAGCGACGCCAGGTAGGGCACTATGGCAATGAATCCCAGGAAGAGGGCGCCTCCCAGGGTGATCCGGACGATCACCCGGTTCAGGTAGTCTTGGGTGGGCTTGCCCGGCCGTATGCCCAGCACAAAGCCGCCGTTGCGCTGCAGGTTCTCCGCCAGTTGCTGCTGGTTGAACACCACCAGGGTGTAGAAGAAGGTGAAGATGACCACCAGGATGAACACCAGTACCCAGTACAGCGGGGCGGTGGGCACCAGCAGGTCCGCGAAGAAACGGGCCACGTCGCCCAACCAGCCCGAGTTGGTGGCGAAGTACGTGGCGATGGTGCCGGGGAGAATCACGATGGAGAAGGCGAATATGAGGGGTATCATGCCCGCCGAGTTGATTCTCAGCGGCAGGTAGGTGGCGCCGCTTTGCCGGTACATTCTCCCGCCCCGGAAAACGCTGCGCCCGTACTGGACGGGGATTCGCCGGTGGGCTTCGTTGAACATCACTATCAGCGCGATGATCAACACGCCGATCAAGGCGAAGAAGCCTATGCCCAGCACGTTGTCCCGGTCCAGGAACCCCTGGCTGAGCAGCCCGGGGAAACCGGCGACTATGCCGGCGAAGATGATCAACGAGATGCCGTTGCCAATCCCTTTCTCCGTTATCAGCTCCCCGAGCCACACCAGGAACATGGTCCCGGCGGTTATGGAAAACAGGGCCGCGATGGTGGGAAGCACGGCGTCGCCGGTAAACCCGATGGGCCCCAGCACGTTGCTCTGTTCCAGCAGCACCAGCTGGCCGTAGCCCTGGGCCAGGGCGATGGGTACGGTGAGCCAGTGGGTTATCCGGCTCAACTTCACGCGCCCGGCTTCCCCCTCTCGAGACAGGTCTTGAAGCTGGGGCACCACCGGAGTGAGAAGCTGGATCACGATGGAGGACGTGATGTAGGGGAACACGCCCAGCGCCACTATGCTCATCCGGCGCAGGGCGCCGCCGCTGAAGAGGTCCAGGAAGCCCAGCAACTGATTGTTGTCGAACAGGATACCCAGTTGCTCGGTGTCGATGCCGGGCAGGGGGATCTGAGCGGTGAAGCGGTATAGGGCCAGTATGGCCAGCGTAAATAGTATCTTGGCCCTGAGATCCGGTAAGCTGAATGCGTCGATAGCGGCCTGGATCAGGCGAGGAAAGCGTCCTCCTTGGGCGCCCGTGGATATCATCTAGCGTGGAGTTCCTCCACCGTCCCGCCCGCCGCTTCGATCTTTGCCTTGGCGGAACCTGTAAACTTGTGGACGGCCACGGTCACCGCTTTGCTTATTTCCCCGTCGCCTACGATTTTTACCGGACGGTTCAGGTTCTTCAGGTGACCATGCCGCAGCAGCTCTTCCGGGGTGATGCGGTCGCCCGGGGTGAAGCTGTCCAGGGTTTCGACCGCGATCAGGGAATAGTAAGTCTTGAACGGGTTGTTGAACCCGCGCTTCATGGGCAGGCCCTTGATTATGGGCAGCTGCCCGCCCTCGAAGCCGGGCCGGACCTTTCTGCCGGAGCGGGACTTCTGGCCCTTCATGCCCTTTCCGGCCGTGCTGCCCTGACCGGCGGCGTCGCCCCGTCCAATCCTTTTCCGGGGTCTCCTGGCTCCCTTGTTGGGGGCCAACTGGTGTTCCATCATGGAGTGATCCCTCGAGCTACCCGGTCGTGTCCAGTTCCTCCACCGAAACCAGGTGAATGACTTTGTTTACCATGCCTCTGATGCCCGGAGTGTCCGGCAGGACCACCACGTGATGCAGGCGCTTGAGTCCCAGCGAGCGAATGATTCGCCGTTGGGATTCGGGCCGGCCGATACAGCTTTTCATCCATGTGATCTTGAGTTGAGACATGACTTTACCCGTACTGCCGAGTGTTGTGCCGGCGCCGTTAACGCCGCTGAGGAAAGGGTGCGGGGTCCTTGTCGGTCCGTCTCTGCCGCTCAATCCCCGCCGGCGTCACGCTGCCGGCAGGAGGCCGCAACAGCCCCGCGTTTCGCGGTTCACGCCTGGGCGGCGGTCTCCTGGGTCCTGCGGCCTCTCAAGGCCAGTTCCTTTTGCGGGTCGCGGAGTTGCCGCAGGGCCTCCAGCGTGGCGTAGACGATGTTGATGGGATTCCGGGAGCCCAGGGACTTGCCCACCACGTCTTTGACCCCGGCCAGCTCCAGCATAGCTCGCATGGCCCCGGCGGCGATGACGCCAGTCCCCTCCCGGGCCGGTTTGATCAGCACGATGGTCGCGCCCCGCTTCACTGTGATCTGCTGCGGTATGGTGCTCCCCTTGAGGGGAATTTCCACCATGTTTCGCCGGGCGATGGCGTTGCCCTTGCGGACCGCGTCGGGAATCACCAGGGCCTTACCCAGTCCGGCCCCCACCTGGCCTTGCCCGTCTCCCACCACCACCAGGGCGTTGAAGCGCAGGCGTCTCCCCCCTTTGACCACTTTGGCGATGCGCCGGGTGAACACCACCCGCTCCGACATCCCGGAGGGGTCTTCTTCCCGCTGCCGTCCGAACTGGCCCCTTCCTCCGGTCTGACCTCTATCGAATGTAGACACCATGCGCTGCTTTCATCTCCTCGAGTCGGCCGCCGCGTGAGCGGCTCCTTGGGCGCAAAGCCGGGTCAAAACGCCAGACCGGCTTCCCGGGAGCCGTCGGCCAGGGCCTTGACCCGTCCGTGGTACTTGTATCCCCCGCGGTCGAACACCACCTGGGTGATACCCTTCGCTTTGGCCCGTTCCGCCACTAGCTTGCCCACGGCCTCGGAGAGGGCCAGCTTGGAAGCGCTGTCCGCGCCCTGTTGCTGGGCTTCCTGGCTGGTGGCCGCGGCCAGCGTGCATCCCTGGGTATCGTCGATCACCTGGGCGTATATGTGACGCAGGCTTCGGAACACGCACAGCCGGGGCCGCTCCGAGGTGCCCCGTACCTTCTTCCGCACCCGGGAGTGGCGCACAATTCGAAGCCTTCTGGCGTTCTTGTCCTTGCCCACGACTAAGCCTTCCGGGCCGCGGCTTTACCGGGCTTGAGGTGAAGGGCCTCTCCCTGGTAGCGGATGCCCTTCTCCTTGTAGGCGTTGGGGCGTCTGACCTTGCGTATCTTGGCCGCCAGGTTGCCCACTTTCTGCTTGTCCACGCCCCGCACGTGGATGCGGTTGTTCCCCTCCACTTCCATCGTCACCCCGGGCTCCGGGGCTATCTCCACCGGGTGGCTGTAACCCACGGTGAGCACGATGCCTTCGTTGGCTGCCTGGACCCGGTATCCCACGCCCATTAACTCCAGGGTCTTGGTATATCCCTCGCTGACCCCGGTCACGGCGTTGGCGATGAGACTGCGGGCCAGCCCGTGCAGCGCGTGGTGATAGTTGCTCCGGGAGAGGCGCTCCACCAAGACCATCCCGTCTTCCACCCTGACCGTTACGTCCGGGTGGTACTCCTGGATCAGGACGCCCCTGGGTCCGGTCACGGTAACCCGGCCGTGGCCCACTTCGACCTGCACCCCCGTCGGGATCGGTATGGGTTTTCGCCCGATGCGGGAGAGGGTCCTCTCCTGAACCTTGCCTCCGGCGCCCTTTTCACCAGACATAACAGAGCAACTCCCCTCCAATGCCTTGACGCCAGGCTTGACGCCCGGCCATGACGCCCCGCGACGTCGAGAGGATGGCGGTGCCCAGGCCGCCGTACACCCGGGGTATCTCCCCCTTGCCCACGTAGGTGCGAAGTCCGGGTTTGCTGACCCTCTTCAACCCGGTGATGGCCGGGGTGCGGCCCTCCCGGTAGGTCAGGTGGATGCGCAGTGTGGGATGGGCCTGTCCCCTGGGGGTGTCGAAGTCCCGGATGTAACCCTCTTCTTTCAGTATCCTGGCGATAGACAGCTTCATCTTGGAATGGGGAATCAACACGTTGTCGTGCCGCGCCTGAATGGCATTGCGCATTCGGGTCAGCATATCCGCCACTGGGTCGGTAACCGGCATGACTTGTAACTCCCCTGGTTCCTCGATGTTCTCCGCGCGCTCCGGCCGCGCCGTCCCCGTCCGTTACGGGGCTACAGGCTGGCCTTGCGCACTCCGGGCAAGTCCCCCACCAGGGCCAACTGTCTAAAGCAGATGCGGCATATCCCAAAGTGCCGGATGTAGGCCCTGGGGCGGCCGCAGCGGTGACAACGGCTGTGGGCCCTGCCGGGGAACTTGGGTTCGCGCAGCCACTTTTGCTTTTTCGACGCCTTGGCCAAGGACTCTCCTCTATGCCTGCCTAACGAATGGCATACCGTACAACTCCAGCAGCCTGATGGCCTCCTGGTCGTTGCGTGCGCTGGTGGCTATGGTGACCTGCAGGCCGCGTATGCGGTCTATTTGGTTGTAGTCAATCTCGGGAAAGATTATCTGCTCCCGTATGCCTATGGAGAAGTTGCCCCTGCCGTCGAATCCTCCCCGTTGGATCCCCCGGAAGTCCCGGATGCGGGGCAGCGCCACGTTGATTAGACGGTCCAGGAAGTAGTACATCCTGGCGCCGCGCAGGGTGACGGCGGCTCCTATGGGATTGCCCTCTCTTATCTTGAAGCCGGCAATGGACTTTCGGGCCCGGGTTATGATCGGTTTCTGGCCGGTGATGATGGCCAGGTCGTTGGTCACCCCCTCCATGGCCCGGCTGTTGGTCAGCGCCTCGCCAACCCCCACGTTCAACACGATCTTCTGTACCCGAGGGGCCTGCATGGGGCTGGTGAAGCCGAATTCCCGCACCAGGGCGGGCACGATTTCGGTCCGGTAAGTTTCCAGAAGCCGAGGTGGGGGCGGCGGCTGGAAGACGGCCGGTTCCTCCGCGGTGGCGGTCCCGCCCCGCTGGCCCCGGGCGGCGCGGCCTCCCCGGGCCGCCCTCTGGCGGCGGGGGGCCTGCTCTGCCTGGCCCTCGACGGGCGCCGCGGCGCCGGAAGACTGTTCCTCGACCTCGGGGCTTGCCGGTTCCCTTTCCGGTTCCTCAGGAGGACTGCCGCCGGTCACCACGGCGGACGCGCCGTCGCCGGCGGGTTGGACTTCATCTGGTGTCATCGACCACTTCCTTGCACTTGGGACAGCCCCGGACCCGCGCCCCGGTGTCCAGCAGCACGGAGGTGGGCTTCATGGGACGGTTGCACTTGTTGCAGATAAGGGCGAGATTTGAAATGTGAATGGGAGATTCCTGCTGTATCCGCCCTGACTGCCTCACGTTGGGGCGAGGCCGCATGTGGCGGGTAACCACGTTTACGCCTTCCACCACCACCCGGTCGTCTTTGATATGCTGCCGTTCCACCCGCCCGGTCTTGCCCTTGTCCTTGCCGGCAATGACCAGCACGGTGTCGCCGCTCCGGATGCGCATTATACCACCTCGGGAGCGAGGGAGATGATCCGCATGAACCCCTTCTCGCGCAACTCCCGGGCCACCGGTCCGAAAATTCGCGTGGCCCGCGGCAGCCGGTTGTCCAGGATCAATACCGCGGCGTTGTCGTCGAACTTGATGTAGGTGCCGTCGGGCCTGCGGCGGCCCTGGGCCTGCCGGATCACCACGGCCTTGACCACGTCACCCTTTCTGACCGGGGAGTTGGGGGCGGCTTCCCTGACGTTGCACACGATGACGTCGCCAACGTGGGCATATTTCCGCTTGCTGCTGCCGGGGATGTTGATGAGCCGAATGACCCGGGCCCCGCTGTTGTCGGCCACCTTCAGCCGCGTGTAGGTCTGGATCATTGCTCCTCATCCTCGTCTTCCGGTTCCAGACCTTCCGGCTCGTCCCCGGACGCCTCGTAGTCCCCGTCGGCGTCGGACTCCTCCGGCTCCCCGGCAACTGGGACCTCGGCGTCGGCTTCCAGATCGATTGGGCGCACCTCGGCTACTTGCCGCCGCTCCAGTATTTCCAGCAGGCGCCACCGCTTGGTCTTGGAAATGGGCCGGACTTCCTGGATCCGCACCACGTCCCCCAGCCGACACCGGCCCTCAGGGTCGTGAACGTGAAAACGGCCCACTCGGCGGACTTGCTTGCGGTACAAGCGGTGCTGCTGTCTCCACACCGTTTCCACCACGGCGGTCTTTTCCGTTTTGGCCCGCACCACTATCCCGGTGCGGACTTTCCGCATCTCTTTGGACACGTCAGCTCTCCGTCAGTCCGCGCTCTTGCATAACGGTCCTGAGCCGAGCGATGGACTTCCTGACCGTTCGGGGAAGATTGGTGTCGGGAAGCTGATTGGTGCTCATGCGGAAGCGGACGTTTTGGTACTCCCGGTAGGCCTTGGTCAGCTCTTCCCTAAGCTGTTGATCGCTCAACTCTCGTAAATCCTGTACGCGCACGCCTGCCGCTCCCTAGCCGGACCCGGCCGCGGCAGACCTAATCCGGTCGCGCTGCACCGTCCTGGTGGGAATGGGGAGCTTGTGGGAGGCCAGCTTCAGGGCATTGGCGGCGTCCTGGGCGGGTACTCCGGCTACCTCGAACAGGATGCGGCCCGGCTTGACCACGGCCACCCAGTGGTCCACCGCGGCTTTCCCGCCGCCCATGCGGACCTCGGCGGGCTTCTTGCTGACGGACTTATCGGGGAAGACCCGCACCCACACCTGGCCGCCCCGCCGCAGATGCCGGGTGACCGCCACGCGGGCCGCTTCTATCTGGCGGGCCGTAATCCACTCGGCGCCCATGGCCTTGAGGCCAAACTCCCCGAAGGCTACTTCGTTCCCCGTGGTGGCCGTACCCTTGCGCCGGCCCCGCATATGCTTCCGGTACTTGGTCCGTTTCGGCTGCAACATTCGGTAGCTCCAGGCCCTTCGCGGGACCTAAATATCCTCGTCCAAAGTCACGAGCTCCTCGGGACCGTCCGCTTGGACGGTGACCTCGATGGTGTCCAGTTCTTCCTCGGCTTCTTCCGCGATGGGGGCCAGGATCTCCCCATGGTAGACCCAGGTCTTGATGCCTATGCACCCCATGGCGGTGTTGGCCTCGCTCAGGCCGTAGTCGATGTCGGCCCGCAGCGTGTGCAGAGGCACCCGGCCCAGCATCAATTTTTCCACCCGGGCGATCTCCGAGCCGGAGATTCGGCCCTTCACGATGATCTTTATGCCCTCGGCCCCTCCCTGCATGGCGCGTTGGGCCGCTTGCCGCATGGCCCGGCGGTAGGCGACGCGGCGTTCCAACTGCTCGGCGATGTTCCGGCACACCAGGTAAGCGTCGATCTCCGGCTGGGAAATCTCGATGATATTCAGCTGGACTTTGCTCCGGGTAATGCCCTCCAGCCGGCTCCGCAGGTTCTTGACCCGCTCGCCATCCCGTCCGATGAGGATTCCGGGACGCGCCGAGTGGATGTTGATGACGCTGTCCTGGGCCCCGCGGTCGATCTCCACTTTGGATATTCCCGCGTCGGAAAAAGCCTTGTACTCGTTCCGGATGCTGTTCCTCAGCTTCAGGTCCTCCAGCACCAGATTGCGGTAGGCTCTGGAGTTTGGGGCGAACCAGTGTGCCTTCCAATCTTTGATTATCCCCAACCTGAAACCGTACGGATGGGTCTTGTGGCCCATGCCTTAGGCCTCCTCTCCGTGCTCGTTTACCACCACGGTGATGTGACTGGACCGCTTGGTAATGCGGCCTATGCGGCCCCTGGCCCGCGGGCGGAAGCGTTTCAGCGACGCGGCGTTGTCCGCGGTAATCTGCACGATGCGCAGCTCGTCCCGGGCCATGAACATGTTGTTCTCGGCGTTGGCCGCTGCGGACTGGACCACTTTAGCCACCGTCTTGGCCCAGGGCGAGGGCAGCAACCCCAGGGTATTCAGCGCGTCGTCCACCCTCTGGCCCCTCACCAGGTCCAAGATCGGCTTGAGGCGCTTGTGGGAAGCTCCCACTTTCTTTGCCACGGCCTTTACAGGAGGCACGATCTACCTCGGCCTGCTGGAGCGTTCCGACCGGGCCACGTGGCCCCGGTAGGTGCGGGTGGGAGAGAACTCGCCCAGGCGGTGGCCCACCATGTTTTCGGTGACGAACACCGGCACGTGGCGGCGGCCGTCGTGGACTCCCAGGGTCAACCCCACCATCTCCGGCATGATCATGGACGCCCGGGACCAGGTGCGGATCACCGTCTTAGTCCCCGAACGCTGCACGGCCTCCACCTTTTTCATCAGCTTGGGATGGACGTAGGGGCCCTTCTTTACTGAGCGCGACATGCTAGCGTCTCCGCCCCCGGCGAGATATGAACTTGCTCGATGCTTTGTTCTTTCGCCGGGTCTTGTAGCCCAGGGTGGGCTTTCCCCACGGGGACTTGGGCCCGGGCATGCCGATGGGGGAGCGGCCCTCCCCTCCCCCGTGGGGATGGTCCACGGGGTTCATGGCCACGCCCCTGACGTGGGGACGTCGCCCCAGGTGACGCTTGGCCCCGGCTTTTCCCAGGCTCTCGTTCTTATGGTCCGGATTGGATAGCTGGCCTATGCTGGCCCGGCAACTCAGAAGCAGCCGCCGCATCTCCCCGGAGGGCAGGCGGACCAGCACGTACTCTCCCTCCCGGGACAGCACCTGGGCTCCCACGCCGGCGCTGCGCACCAACTGCCCGCCCCTCCCGGGGGTGAGCTCCAGGTTATGCACGACGGTCCCCGTGGGTATGGACCGCAGGGGCAGGTTGTTGCCCAGTTTGATCTCCGCGTCGGCGCCCGACTGCACCCAGTCGTTCGCCTTGAGACCCGTCGGGGCGAGTATGTAGCTCTTTTCCCCGTCGGTGTAGAAGAGCAGCGCAATGCGGGTGGTCCTGTTGGGGTCGTACTCTATGGAGACCACCCGGGCCGGCACGCCGTCCTTGAACCGCTTGAAGTCGACGCGGCGGTACATCCGGCGGGACCCGCCGCCCCGGCTGCGGACCGTGATCCTGCCCCGGTTGTTCCGGCCGGAATGCTTAGCCAGGGGAGAGAGGAGAGACTTTTCCGGCTTGTCGTGGGTAATCTCCTCAAACGAAGGCCGCACCGCGTTGCGGGTTCCCGGGGTTATCGGCCTCAAGTTCTTCAGCGGCATGGGGTAGTCCCTCTCACTCTCCTAAGAAACGGCGGCTCCGGGATAGCGCCGGAGCTATAGTCCCTCGATGATGTTGATGCGGTCTCCCTGGGCCAGGGTCACCACGGCTTTCTTCACGTCGGGCTGCTTGGAGGACCGGGGGCCGTAGCGTTTCTTCTTGCCGTGGATCTTGGTGATGTTGACGTCTAGCACGCTGACGCCGAAGCTCTTCTCCACCGCTTGTTTCACTTCCACTTTGTTGGCCTTGGGCGCAACCTGGAAGGTGTACTTGCCGGATTCCTGAAGTATCGTGCTCTTCTCCGTAATGGTCGGCTTGACCAGCACCTGGTGAATGTTCATCTACTCTTCCCCCGGCCCGGTGGAGGCGTCATCCTCTCCCGAGTCCTCCCCGGACTCAGGAGACTCGACGGCGCCCTCCGCCTCCCCATCCAGCACGGCTTCCGGCTCGTCCGCCGGCCTTTGGTCCTCTGCCGGAGGCGCTGCTGCCCTGGGGGCGGCTTCGTCCTCGGCTGCCGGGGGTTCCAGCGGGTCCGGCGCTTCCTCGCCGTCGTCCGCCCCGTTGTCGTCCAAGAACGCTCCCCCGCGCCGGCGGGGCTCCCCGGCCAGGAACTCCTCGGCCCAGCGGGCCGCGTCAAGGGTCATTATCACGGTGTCCCGGCGCAGCAGTTCGTGGGCGTTGACCAGGGCAACGGGCAGCGTCCAAATCTTCTTGAGGTTGTGGGCCGCCCGGATAACGCTTTCGTCGGAGTCCCGGGTGATTATCAGGGCCGAGCCCTCGATCTCCAGGTTCTCCAGGAGGCTGACCATGGACTTGGTCTTGCCGTCGATGGCGTCCATGCTGCTAACGCAGACCAGCCGGTCCTGGCGGGCTTTCTCCGACAGGACGCACTTCAGCGCCAGCCGCCGGAACCGCCGCGGCAAGCTCTTGCGGTAGCTGCGGGGATGCGGGCCGAACACCACGCCGCCGTGACGCCACTGGGGAGCGCGGATGCTGCCCTGGCGGGCCCGGCCGGTGTGCTTCTGGATCCACGGTTTGCGCCCGCCGCCGGATACCTGGGCCCTGGTCTTCGTGTCGTGGGTGCCCTGGCGCCTGTTGGACTGGTAGATCACCAGCGCCTGGTGCACCACGGAGCGGTTCATGGGGACACCGAACACGGCGTCGTTCAAGTCCACCGTCTCCGCGGCCTCGCCGTTTTGATTTCTAACCTGGATTTCCATCGCAGAGGTCGTCTACCGCCTAGCTGCCCGGGGCCGTTTTCCGGCTTCGCCGTAGCTGAACGAGGCTGTTGGGCGCCCCCGGAACCCCGCCTTTAAGGAACAGCAGGTTCCGGTCCGGATTCACGCTCACCACTTCCAGGCCCTTGATGGTCACCCGGCGGTTGCCCATGTGCCCGGCCATCTTCAGTCCCTTGAACACCTTGCCGGGGGTGGTGCCTCCGCCGATGGAGCCGGGAGCCCTGGCGCGGTCCGACTGGCCATGGGTGCGGGGGCCTCCGTGAAAGCCGTGGCGCTTCATAACGCCGGCGAAGCCCCGCCCCTTGGTGCGGGCGATTACGTCCACGCGCTCCCCGGGTTCGAATATGTCCACCCCTATGTTCTGGCCCACCTGGAACTCGCCGGCGTCGTCGGCCTGCACTTCCCGCAAGTACCGGGAGTTGCGGCTGCGTCTCAGGTGTCCGGCCCGGGGTTTGTTGAGGCGTTTCACCTCGCCGAACCCCAGCTGCACCGCCTCGTAGCCGTCTTTTTCCTGGGTCTTTATCTGGGTCACCACGCAGGGGCCCGCCTCGACCACCGTGACCGGCACCACCTGGCCGTTGTCGCGGAAGACCTGGGTCATGCCTATTTTCCGGCCCAGGAATCCCCGGATCATAGTGAAAGCCTTCTTGAGGCGCCGTTTACTGCCTTTGGGGCGTTGATCATGGTTGCACTACAGCTTTATCGAGATGTCCACTCCCGCCGGCAAATTGAGCCTGGTGAGGGAGTCTATAGTCTTGGAGGTCGGCTCCAGGATGTCTATCAGCCGCTTGTGGGTGCGTATCTCGAAGTGCTCCCTGGAGTCCTTGTCCACGTGGGGACTTCGGATTACGCAAAAACGCCGGATGTGGGTGGGCAGCGGCACTGGCCCCGCGATACGCGCGCCGGTGCGCTCCGCGGTCTCCACTATCTGACCGGCCGACAAGTCCAACATCTTGTGATCGAAAGCCTTCAGAATTATTCTTACTTTTTGCCTGGTGACCATCTTAGCCGTTCCGCAATGATTGAGTAGCTACGCCGCGGCCAGCAGCGATTTCCGTACGTTCTCCGGGACCGGCTCATAGTAACGGAACTCCATAGTGTAGGAGGCCCGTCCCTGGGTTGCCGACCGCAGCGCCGTGGTGTAGGTGAAGGTCTCGCCCAGGGGGAGCAGGGCCCGGACGGTCTGCAGACCGTCTTGGCCTTCGATGGTGCGAATCTGGGCCCGCCGGGTGCCCAACTCCGACAGCACGTCGCTGAGGAACTCACCCGGGGTCACCACCTCCAGGTCCGCAATCGGCTCTAGCAGCACCGGGGCGCCCTTGGGCGCGCCCTCTCGGATGGCCAGCATTCCCGCGCCGCGGAAGGCCAGCTCCGATGAGTCCACCGGGTGATAGCTGCCGTCCACCAGGGTGATTTTCAGGTCCACCAGGGGGTAGCCGGCCAAGGGGCCGTTGCCGACGGCTTCCCGTACTCCCTTCTCTACCGCCGGAACGTACTCCCGGGGTATGGAGTCCCCGCGCAGCGCGTTCTCGAACACTATGCCGCTGCCGCGCTCCAGGGGCTGTAGTTGCAGCCACACGTGCCCGAACTGCCCGTGGCCGCCGGTCTGGCGGATGAACCTGCCCTCCACGCGCACCGGTTTGGTGAGGGCTTCCCGGTAAGACACCCGAGGCCTGCCCACGTGGGCCTCCACGTTGAACTCCCGGCGCATGCGGTCCACCAGGACCTCCAGGTGGAGTTCTCCCATGCCCGACATGACGGTTTGACCGGTCTCCTGGTTGAAGCGGACCAGGAACGTGGGGTCCTCGTCGGAGAGCTTGCGCAGCGCGTCGGTAAGGCGGTCCTGGTCGGCCCGGGAGTTGGGCTCTATCGCCACCGACACCACCGGGTCGGGGAACTTGGGAGGCTCCAGGATCACCTGGCCCGAGGCGCCGCAGATGGTGTCGCCGGTGAAAGTGTTCTTGAGGCCTACCACGGCGCAGATGTCCCCGGCGCTCACCTCGGCCAACTCCTCGCGGTGATTGGCGTGCACCCGCAGCAGGCGCCCGGTGCGCTCCCGCTGTCCCTTGGTGACGTTGCTCACCGAGGCCCCGGACTCCACTTTGCCCGAGTAGACCCTGAGGAACACCAGCCTCCCCACGAAGGGGTCGGTGGCGACCTTGAAGGCCAGCGCGGCCAGGGGAACGCCGTCGTTGGGAGTGCGCAGCACCGGCTGCCCGTCGCGGGGGTCCACTCCCTCCACCGGCGGTATGTCCAAGGGGGAGGGGAGATAATCGACAATGGCGTCCAGCAAGGGGTGGATGCCCCGGCCGTTGGCGGCGCTGCCGCAGAGGACCGGAGACAACTGGCCCGCGATGGTGGCCTGGCGCAAGGCCTGACGCAGGTCCTCCTCCTGTATGTATTCGCCTTCCAGGTACTGGATGAGCAGCCGCTCGTCGGTTTCCACGATCTTTTCGATCATGGCTTGGCGGTACTGCTCGAAGGGGCCCTCGTATCCCGGGGGAACGGCGGATTGCTCGCCCTTATGGCCGTTGCCCAAGTCGCCTTTGACCGATTCAAAAGAGGAGTGGCCGCTTATCAGGTCCACCACGCCCCGGAACCCCGCCTCCTCGCCGATGGGCAGTTGGACCGCCACGGGGTTGGCCCGGAGCCGCCGCTTGATGGACTCGATGGTGCGCTCGTAGCTGGCGCCCGTCCGGTCCATCTTATTGACGAAGCATATTCGGGGCACGTTGTAGTTGTCGGCCTGCCGCCACACCGTCTCCGACTGGGACTGGACGCCGGCCACGGCGTCCAGGACCACGATTCCCCCGTCCAGCACCCTGAGGCTTCGCTCCACCTCCGCGGTGAAGTCCACGTGGCCCGGGGTGTCGATGATATTCATCTGGCAGTCCCGCCACGACGCGCTGGTGGCCGCGGCGGTGATGGTGATGCCCCGCTCTTTTTCCTGGGGCATCCAGTCCATAGCGGTGGTGCCCTCGTCCACCTCACCGACCCGGTGAATACGCCCGGTGGTAAACAAAACCTGCTCCGTCACCGTGGTCTTGCCGGCGTCGATGTGGGCTATGAAGCCGATGTTGCGAATCTTCTCGGTAGTCACTGTGGGGTTCGCGTTGCGTTGTTTAGGGGATAAACCGGTCTCGTTTTATCCCCGGTAATGGACGAAGGCCCGATTGGCCTCTGCCATCCGGTGCAACTCCTCCTTGCGGCGCACGGCCGATCCCTCTCCCCGGGCCGCTTCCATGAGTTCCTGGGCCAGTCCGCTGTGCATGGGCAGTCCCTTGCGGCCGCGGGCCCCGCGGATGAGCCAACGCATGGCCAGCGCCTCGCTGCGGCCCCGGCGCAACTCCGTGGGCACCTGGTAGGTGGCCCCACCTACCCGTTTGGGCTTTACCTCCACCAACGGGGTGGAATTCCGCATCGCCTGCTGGAACACCTCCAGGGGGTCCAGGTTGGACTGATCGCGGACGATGTCGAACGCCTTGTAGGCTATGCGCTGGGCCGTGGTCTTCTTGCCCCGCTGCATCACCTTGTTGATAAACCGGGCCAGCTCGCCGCTGCCAAACTTGGCGTCGGGAGCGACCTCACGCCTCTCGGCGCGCCGTCTTCTAGACATAGATATCTCGCTCTTGCTTCACACCAGTGAAAAGCCGGGGGGGAATTGAACCCGGTGGTGCCAGTTAGGCGGAGGTGCGGGGCCGGTTGGCCCCGTACTTGCTGCGGCCTTGACGGCGGTCGTTGACCCCTTCGCAGTCCAGAGCGCTGCGGACTACGTGATACCGAACACCCGGCAAGTCCTTGACCCTTCCTCCCCGAATCAGCACCACCGAGTGTTCTTGAAGGTTGTGGCCCACTCCGCCGATGTAGGCAGTGACTTCCACTCCGTTGGTCAGCCGCACTCTGGCTATCTTGCGAAGGGCCGAGTTGGGCTTCTTGGGGGTCATCGTCCGAACTTGAATGCAGACGCCCCGCCGCTGAGGACACCCCGGCCCCCACTTCACGCGGTTGCGCAGTGAGTTCTGCACCCAATGCAACGCCGGGGCCTTGGTCTTGTTGGGGACCGGCCGGCGACCCTTTCTGACTAGTTGATTGACGGTTGGCATAGTAAGTAGGTGCTGCCCAATGGGTCAGCAAGGTGAAACTGTACCAAGCTCGCCGCGGAATGTCAACACTTGCGAATTCGAATCGGCGCTTTTCAATTGCCCCGTCAGACCGCCCGGTAATTACTATGAAAATAGGCGGAGTACGAGGCTCGGGCGTGACTGGGAGGGGCTATCGGTCGGGCAAGGGCCGCCCTACGCCCCACACTGTCATTTCCGCCGAGCGCCCCCGCCCCTGTCATTCCGCCGGAGCGCCCCTGCCGCTGTCATTCCGCCGAGCGCCCACGCCTCTGTCATTCCGCCGGAGCGCCCCTGCCGCTGTCATTCCGCCGAGCGCCCACGCCTCTGTCATTCCGCCGGAGCGCCCCTGCCGCTGTCATTCCGCCGAGCGCCCACGCCTCTGTCATTCCGCTGGAGCGCCCCCACCTGTCATTTCGCTGGAGCGCAGCGACGAGGAATCCAAAACGCATAGCTGCAACCCCCATTTTCATCGCCCTTATGCGGCCTCCGCGAGGCCAGGGTGATTCCGAATGTACCCTCCCATCCATGTCATTGCCAATTCTCAGCAGGTATTTTCGCGGCAGCGATCGAACGACCCTGTTGGGCATGGCACAGTCTATTGCGTCCCGTCCTTCAACCCTATAACATGGTGGTGTTAACAAGCGAATAGTGCCTGGAGGTGGCCCCGATTTTTCGGGGCTGAAAAGGGAAGCCGGTGAGAGTCCGGCGCGGTCCCGCCACTGTGATTGGTGAGCCGTTCCCGACCGCCGCGAGCGGAGCCACTGGCCCCGGATAACGGGACTGGGAAGGCTGGGAAACGGTTGCAGCCATAAGTCAGGAGACCTGCCTCTGGGTTGGCTTAATACGCTCCGCGGAGGAAGGTATGAGTCGCAAGATTCTTCATCGCCTGGCCCCCCGGCCAGGTTTTTTGTTGCCCGAGACAAGCCCGCCCGAAACAAGCCCATTAGATAGGGCTGAGAAACTGACGCCGGCCCCGTTCGACAAGTTGAAATGCGGCGAGTGGAAAGCGACCGCAAGGGGCCTCACACCCTTGCTGCTCGTACTCTCCGGCGTGTTGGCCGTGCTTCTGGCGGCCTGCGGCGGCGGAGCGACTCCGACCGCGGTTCCCACCTCTTCGCCCGCCGCCGCTCTGGCTACGGCGGCCGCGCCTGCACCTACTGCCCCTCCGGCGACGGCGGCCGCGCCCGCACCTACTGCCGTCCTGCCGTCAACCACCACGCCCGCCCCCACCGCTGTCCCGCCGCCGACGGTTACGTCCGTGCCCACTGCTGTTCCGGCGCTGTTCCCACTTACTCTGGAGTCCTCCGACGGTGGGAAGGTTATTTTCGACGCTCCACCCGAGCGCATCGTGGCTTACGACGGAGCCGCCGTGGAGACGTTGTTCGCCATCGGCGAGGGCCACCGGGTGGTGGGCACTCACTCCTGGGTTACCTACCCTCCGGAAACGGAGTCCATAGCCAAGCTCGGCGACGCATTTGACGTGGACATCGAGGCCGTAGTCGCCCTGGAGCCCGACCTGGTGTTCGTGTTCTATGATCGGTTCAACGAGGACCTGGAGCGGGCCGGGATGAAGGTCCTGTATCGACAGAGCGTTTCCGACGACTTTAATGAGATCCCGGATACCATCATTATGTGGGGCGAAATCACCGGCAGCGTCGCGTCGGCGGCTGAAGTGGCCGCGGAATTCCAACAAAGGGTCGAGGCTATTGAAAAGGCCCTGGAGGGCGTGGAGGCCGGTCCGTCGGTCTTCCAGGATGACGGCGGGTTATGGACCCCGGGCCAAAACACCTTGATGCAGGCCGTGTTCGACCTGCTCAAGCTGGACAACGTCGCGTCGGATCTGGACGGCTACCAGCAGATCAGCCCGGAGGTCGTCGTAGCGAAGAGCCCGGAGATCATCATCGGCGATCCGGAAGCGTTCGCCGGCGAAGCGGCCTTCAGCCAGGTTCGGGCGGTCCTGGCCGGCCGGATTCTGACCCCCACCACCAACGCGTTGAGCGTGGCGGGGCCTCGGTTCATCGAGGGGGTGGAGGAACTGGCCCGTTGGGTCTACCCGGATATCTTCCGGTGACGGCGAGGGGAGAGCGACAGCGCGGGGGCATGGCCGAAGACGCGGGCAAGAAGACACCGGGCATCGAGGCCTTTGATCTCGGGAAAATAACCGCCGGCTTGGTTGGCCTGCGTTACCCCTGGTGGCGTCTGGCTGCCGGCGGGGTGGTCTTCCTGATCGCCGCCATATTCGCCGCCAGCCTGGGTTCGGTAGACATCCCCTTCCCGTCGGTGGTCCTGGTCTTCCTGTCGCGGTTGCCCGGGATTGATGCCCCCGCCGACACTCCGGCCACCTGGGACACCATTCTCTGGCAGCTCCGCTTTCCGCGGGTCGTGCTGGCGGGGATCGTGGGCGGCGCGCTCGCCATGTCGGGCGCCGCCTACCAGGGACTGTTCAAGAACCCATTGGCCGACCCCTACCTGGTGGGGGTCGCCTCGGGGGCCGGCCTGGGCGCGACCATAGTGCTGTTGACCGGGGTCCCTCTGGTGGTCTGGGGCTTCAGCTTCCTTCCCATCGCTGCTTTCGCGGGGGGAATAGCCGCGGTGAGCTTGGCCTACATCATCGCCCGAGGCGCTCAAGGCACCCCCCTCACCACCCTGATCCTGGCCGGTGTGGCCATCGCCTCTCTGGCGGGGGCCGTGACCAGCCTTCTGATGCTCCGGACCGACCCGGAGCTTCGTCCCGTCCTTAGCTGGCTGCTGGGCAGCTTCATTACCGCGGACTGGAGCGAAAGCGCCGTGGTGCTGCTCTATCTCGCGCCCTGTCTTGCCGTGCTATTGGGGTTCGCCCGGATTCTCAACGTGCTCCAGCTGAGCGAAGACCACGCGTCGATGTTGGGGGTCGATGTCGAGAAGGTGAAGCTGCTGCTGATAGTGGCGGCGACCCTGGCCACGGCTGCCGCGGTGTCTTTCACCGGCCTCATCGGTTTCGTGGGTCTGATCGCGCCCCACGCAGTGCGGCTGGTCTGGGGCTCTGACTACCGTTTCGTCCTGCCCATGTCGGCCATCGTGGGGGGCATTTTTCTGATGTTGGCCGACCTGGTAGCCCGCACGTTAGTGAGTCCGGGAGAGCTCCCGGTAGGGGTAGTCACCGCCTTCTGTGGTGCGCCTTTCTTCCTTTACCTGTTGCGCCGTCGCCGGGCCGGGGTCGTTTAGGGTGTCCATCGCCTGCCGGCTGGCCAACCGTGAACGTTAGGCCTGAATGTTAGGAATAATGTTAGGAATGAGGTAGCGTGGCCCGTTTCCCCTTCGCCCCAAGAGTTCGTGAACGGACCGTTGTGCCCCCGGAGCCAAGCACTCCCGCGGGTGGGCCGGCGGTGGGCGACGGACCCCGGGCCGGAATCGGCGTCTCCGATGTCTGGTGGTCCTACGGCGACCGGCAGGTGCTCCGCGGGTTAGACCTGGACCTCCAGCCGGGGACCCTCACCGCGCTGGCCGGACCCAACGGCGCGGGCAAGTCAACCCTGCTGCGGCTCATCGCCGGGGTGTTACGGCCGCCCCACGGCTGGATTTGCGTGACAGGGATAGACGTGGCGTCGCTTTCCCCACGAGGAAGGTCGCGGCTGGTGGCGGTCGTTCCCCAAAACCCGGAGCTCCCGCGAGGCACGGCGGCCTTGGAGGTGGTGCTCATGGGCCGCAATCCCCACTTGGGCGTCCTCTCTTGGGAGGGCGCAGCCGACGTTAAGGCCGCCTTGAGCGCAATGCGGCGCACCGAGTCCCAGGAGTTCCTTGACCGGCCCGTGCACCAGCTATCCGGAGGGGAGCGTCAGCGGATCGCCTTAGCCATGGCGCTGGCCCAGGATACCCCGGTGCTGCTGTTGGACGAACCGACCGCCAATCTGGACCTGCCCCACCAGTCTGCCATCATGCGGCTGCTGCGGGACCTGGCGGCCTCGGGTCAAACGGTGGTGACCGCGGTCCACGACCTCACCCTGGCGGCCCAGTTCTGCGACGCCATGGCGCTGATGTGGGACGGCCAGGTGCGGGCCTTCGGCCCCCCGGATGAGGTTCTGACCCCCGAGAACATCAAGCAGGCCTACGGCGCCGACGTTACGGTGATCAAAAACCCCCGGACTGGCCGGCCGGTGGTGCTCAACTCCTAGGTGCCTGACGTCCTCCGCCGCGCCTCCAATGCGGCCGAGAAGCAGTCCATGGCGACTAGGGCGCGTGTTACACTGGTCGCGGCCGCCGAGGACGGCAGAGGATAGGTTGCGCGCCCGCGCCGGCTATACAGCCCGCCCCCCGGCAGCCGGGAACTAGCCCCGGAGACAGACCCGGAGACAGACCCTTGGAGCCACGTCCTGAGCCTCGCTATCCCTTCACGGCGATAGTAGGGCAGACCGCCATGAAACGGGCGCTGCTCTTCAACGCCGTAAACCCCAAGATCGGGGGTGTCCTGGTCCGGGGCAAGAAGGGCACGGCCAAGTCCACGGCGGTCCGGTCCCTGGCTGCCCCTGCTGCCCGAAGTGACGGTGGTGCCCGGTTGCCCCTACAGTTGCCCCGCCGCCGCCGCCCAGGGGCTTTGCCAGTCGTGTCCCTCGGGCCAGGCCGGAGCGGAGGGAGTCGCCCGGCAGGTGCGCATCGTGGACCTGCCCGTGGGCGCCACCGAGGACCGGTTGGTGGGGTCGCTGGATATCGAGCAGGCCATCAAGACCGGCGCCCGCAGCTTCGAGCCCGGCCTCATCGCCGCCACCCACCGGGGAATCCTGTACATCGACGAGGTGAACCTGCTCAACGACCACCTGGTGGACGTCCTCCTAGACGCCTCCGCCATGGGCCGCAACTACGTGGAGCGTGAGGGGATTTCCGTCAGTCACGCGGCCGAGTTTCTCTTGGTGGGCACCATGAACCCCGAGGAGGGCGACCTGCGCCCCCAACTCTTGGACCGGTTCGGCCTCGCCGTGGAGGTGGACGGCCGCTTCTCCCCGGAGGAGCGGCGCGAGGTGGTCCGCCGGCGTATAGCCTACGAGGCCGACCCCTACCGGTTCATGGCCCAGTGGCAAGATGAAGAGGAAAGGGAGCGGCGGCGCCTGGCCCGCAGCCGGGAGCTGTTGCCCCGGGTCAACGTGAGCGACGGCATCTTGGAGCTTATTTCCCACATCTGCGACGAGTACCAGGTGGACGGAATGAGGGCCGACATCGTCATGTACAAGACGGCCGGCACCATCGCCGCCTACGAGGGCCGGGACGAGGTCACTGCCGTCGACGTGAAGGAAGCCGGTCTGCTGGCCTTGCTCCACCGGCAGCGCCGCCAGCCCTTTCAGCAGCCGCAGCTGGCCACGGAGCAGCTGGATTCCCTGGTCCAGGACTTCGAGGACCGGCAACCCCCAACGGAGCAGCCGCCCCGGGAAAGCGGCCCGCCGGAGAACTCGTCCCACGACTCCGATGACGGTTCCGGCGACACTGATCCCCCGGACTCTCCGGAGGACCCTTCCTCTGAAGACGGAGACGGGGACCAGGGCCGCGCCGGCCCGCCTGATACGCAATACGAGGTTGGCGAGTCTTTCCCCGTAGTTTCCATAGACGTCGAGGCGCCGGACCGGCGTCCCCGCGGGGGTTCGGGAAGCCGCAGCACGGCGCTCGCCGATTCCCGATCGGGCCGCTACGTGGGCGCCCGGAGACCCCGGGGCGAAGTCACTGATCTCGCCCTGGACGCCACGCTCAGGGCGGCGGCCCCGCATCAAGCGGTCCGGCGCGGCGAGGCAGGCCCATCCCTGGCTCCCCTCTCCAGGCGTGACGATCCGGTCACGGGGACCGCTGCCGTCGAGGCCACTACGTCCACCGTATTGCCCGCGGTGTTATTGAAACCGTGGGACCTCCGGGAAAAGATCAGGGAGACCAAGACGGGGAGCCTGGTCCTGTTCGTGGTCGACGCCAGCGGCTCCATGGCGGCGCAGCAGCGGATGGTGGCGGTCAAGGGAGCGGTGCGGTCACTGCTGATCGACGCGTATCAAAGACGCGATAAGGTCGGTCTCATCTCCTTTCGCGGCTCCGGCGCGGAAGTGCTGCTCCCGCCCACCGGCAGCGTGGAGTTGGCGGAGACTCACTTGGCGCAAATGCCCACCGGCGGCCGCACCCCGTTGAGTCACGGCCTGTACCTGGCGCTGCAGGTGATCGAAAAGGAACGGCACAACAACCGGGAGGTGCTGCCCTTCGTCGTGCTGCTCTCCGACGGCCGGGCCAACGTGCCGCTCAACGCGCCCGCCAAGTCGCCTGCCAACGCACCCGCCAAGTCGCCTGCCAACTCGTTCGTCGCACGGTCTCCGGAGGTTTCCCCGGCGGGGCTCGACGGCACCGGCGAGGGACCGAGTCCGGCCGCCGCCGAGGTCGCCCAGGTGGCCTCGTTGTTTCGGGACCAGCACGTTCCTTCGCTGGTCGTGGACACCGAGGTGGGCATGCTGCGGTTTGGGCTGGCCCAGGGCATTGCCGAGGCCCTGGGCGCGTCGTACATAAAGCTGGACGGCCTGCGGGCGGACAACTTGGCCCGCGCGGTGCGGCTCCGGCTGCCCGGCGAAAACTAGGGGCGTCGCCCGGCCGCCGCCGCCGCAAGGGCCCGCGAGGGTCAGCCGTGCCCCGCCGCCGGACGGGGCCCCAAGCCCGCCCCCCGGTTGGCTGAACGCCCGGACGTGTTGAAACAAGCGTCCAACATGTCACCCTGAGCGTAGCCGAAGGGTCTAAAATCCTGGCGAATAAAACCGTTCCAGATGGCGGACAGTTTAGATTCCTCAGCAGAGTTTATCCTGTGCGTAGCGGAAGGGTTCGGAATGACATAGATGGGGAACAGCAAGCAAATTAGTGTCAACACGCCCTAGGAGGAGACACGTGGCTCGGTTCCTACCTTACGCCGATATGGACAAGATCCTCTCGCTGTCGAAGCGCAGGGGGTTCGTTTTTCAAAGCAGCGAGGTCTACGGCGGTCTCGCCTCCACCTGGGACTACGGCCCCCTGGGCGTGGAGTTGAAGCGCAACGTCAAAGAGGCGTGGTGGCGCTCGGTCATCCTGGAGCGGGACGACATGGTGGGGTTGGACGCCGCGATCTTGATGCACCCCCAGGTCTGGGTCGCCAGCGGCCACGTGGAAAACTTCAGCGACCCGCTGGTGCAGTGCCGAAGCTGCAATATGCGCTTTCGCAGCGATGACCTGACCTCTCAGCGCTGTCCCCAGTGCGATGGCGAGCTGGCGGACCCGCGGCAGTTCAATCTCATGTTCCGCACCCACATGGGGCCGGTGGAAGACACGGCCAACGAGGTGTACATGCGGCCGGAGACGGCGCAGGGCATCTTCGTCAACTTCCCCAACGTGGTCAACTCCAGCCGCAAGAAGGTTCCCTTCGGCATCGGCCAGATAGGCAAGGCCTTCCGCAACGAGATAACCCCCGGGAACTTCACCTTCCGCACGCGGGAGTTCGAGCAGATGGAAGTGGAGTACTTCGTCAAGCCGGGCTCCGATGAAGAGTGGCTCCACAAGTGGGTGCAAGAACGCTTCGACTGGTACGCGGCCTACGGCATCCGCAGGGAGAACCTGCGCTTGCGGCAGCACGGCCCCGACGAGTTGGCCCACTACGCCAAGGACTGCTACGACATCGAGTACCGCTTTCCCTGGGGCTGGGCCGAGCTTGAAGGCATCGCCGACCGCGCCGACTTCGACCTGCGGCAGCACGCGGCGGCCAGCGGTCAGGACATGACCTACTTCGACGACGCCGCCGAAAAAGGTGAGGAGAGGTACATCCCCTACGTCATCGAGCCTTCCGGAGGTGTGGACCGGGCGGTCTTGGCTTTCTGGCTGGACGCCTACGACGAGGAACCGGACCCTTCATCGAGCGGCAGAGACGCGGTGAGGGTGGTGCTCCACTTGCACCGTAAACTGGCGCCGGTCACCGTGGCGGTGCTGCCGCTGAGCAGGAACGAGAGATTGGTCCCCACCGCTCGAGAAGTCTATGCCACGCTTCGCAAGAAGTTCAGCTGCCAATACGACGACGCCCAGAGCATCGGCCGCCGCTATCGCCGACAGGACGAGATCGGCACGCCCTACTGCGTGACCGTAGACTTCGACACGCTGGACGACCGCCAGGTCACCGTCCGGGACAGGGACACCATGAGTCAGGGCAGGATACCCATCGACGACATCATAAACGTCCTGGGAGACAAGCTGGAACACGGATGGTGACCCGGCGTCCCTGCGCCGCCGGGCCCCGTCATAGCCGTCCGACGGGGACCACGGCCGCCTGGGACGGGGGTAGCGGTATTTTCCCCACGCCGTGGGCAACGCCCGGGGCGGGGCGTAGCGTTGCTTCTCCCCAGGCGGCAAGCCCCGATAGCCCGAAATCCGGCGTCCCTGCCCCGCCCTGTCATTCCGCTGGAGCGCAGCGACGAGGAATCTACAATGCATAGCTGTAAGCGCCGTCCGTCGGTGATGGGCCGCTCGGCGCTGCCCCATTTTCGTCGCCCTTATATGGCCTCCACAAGGCCATGGTGATTCCCAATCCAAGTTCCCTGTCATTCCGAACCCGTCTAAGACGAGTGAGGAATCTCAAGCCGATATAACGACCCAAGGCGAGTTGACCAGAGGCAATTTGGATTCCTCGCTGCACTGGGAATGGCATTCGCTAACAATTAGACGAACCCACGGCTCCTTGCCGCGCTGCCGTGCGGCCCGCTAACGCCGGGTGTAGAATTGGCCCTGGAAGGCCCGGTGCCCGGCGGCTTGCCGGACCGGTTGGGGAGAAGAATGGCCGGCAACGTGGTGTCCGCTACCCTCCGCGGCGGCTTGTTCACCAGGGTGATAGGCAAAAGAATCCTGTACTTCCAGGAGACCCCTTCCACCATGGACGAGGCGGCCCGGCTGGCCGGGGAGGGCGCCGCGGAAGGGACGGTGGTAGTGGCCGAGAGCCAGACCGCCGGGCGGGGGCGGCAGGGCAGGAGTTGGGTATCCCGCAGCGGCAATCTGTACTTTTCCATCATCTTCAGGCCTGCCGCTGAGGTCCTGCCCCTGCTCAGTATGCTGGCCGGGGTCGCTTCGGCCCGGTCCATCCGCAAGGTCACCGGATTGGACCCCCGCCTCAAGTGGCCCAATGACGTGATGCTGCGCGGCAAGAAAGTAGGCGGTATCCTGGTCGAGAGCGTGGTGCGCGGGGACCAGACCGACTACGCCGTGCTGGGCATCGGCGTTAACGTCAGCCTGGATACCCAAAGCTCTCGGGAAATTGCCGGTCTGGCCACCTCTCTCAACGACGCAGCCGGGCACGCCGTGGCGCCCGAAGAGGTGCTTCGCCAGGTCCTGCACGACCTGGACAGCCTCTATCTCCAGGCGTCTCAGGGGAAAAGCTCGCCGCTGGCGGAGTGGACGGCGCTCCTGGACACCCTGGGGCAACGGGTGGAGGCCCGCTGGGGAGATGAGGTGTACGTGGGACTGGCCGAGAGCGTGGACAACTCCGGTAACCTTCAGATCAGGCTGGACGACGGAAGGCGGGTCACTCTCACCGCGGGCGACGTGACCCTCCACGACCAGGTCAGTTCCGGGAGCGACCGCCCCGGCCCCGACTCTCACCACTAACGAGGTTCACATGCTGGAAAAGCTCAGCCTGGAGGGAAAAGTGGTGGTCGTAACCGGCGGAGGCACCGGTCTGGGCATCGCCATGGTACGGGCCTTGGCCCGTGCCGGGGCCAACCTCGCCATCGCGGGGCGCAGGAGCGGACCGATAGAGAACGCCGCCCAGGAGGTCGCCCAACTGGGCCGCGAGGCCATCGCCGTCCAGACCGACGTCACCGACTCCGCCCAGGTGGACCAATTGGTTTCCACGACGCTGGACCGCTTCGGCCAAATAGACGCGCTGGTCAACAACGCGGGGGCGGTGCAGGAAAACGTCCGCAAACCCCTGTGGGACATCACCGACGACGAGTGGGACCTGGTGATGAACGTGAACCTGAGCGGGGCCTTTTACTGCTCCCGGGCGGTCGCCAAGCCCATGTCGGAGCGGGGCAAGGGCAAGATAATCAATGTGGCGTCCGGGTTCGGGATGCGGGCCGGGCGCGATATCTACATGTACTGCTGCAGCAAAGGCGGCATGATCCAGCTCACCCGGGTGTTGTCTTTCAACCTGGCCCGGTACGGCGTAACCGCCAACAGTATCGTTCCCGGGTTCATCCCCACCGAAAGCACCGAGTCGGGGATGCGTTCCACCCTGCCGCCCTCGGGAGAGTTCCTGCCCATCGGGAAGCTGGGCCGGCCCGAAGACCTCGGACCCATCGCGGTGTTCCTGGCCTCCGACGCCTCCGATTACATGACCGGGGAGATGATAATCGTCGACGGCGGAGGCTTGGCCGCGGGCGTGACTCCCACCGGCCACGCCCCGGTAGCGCCCCTGGAGCCCTAGCGGACACAGGTCCGCCGGTCCGCGCCGGGGCTGCGGAGGCGGACCGGCCCAAGACCTCCAAGACCTTAGGAGACGCGACATGCCCACGCTCAGCGAGTACAGCCTTGCCGGCAGGACCGCCATTCTCCACACCGCCGGCGGCGAGGACGCCCCGATACTGGCCCAGGCCCTGGCGGAGGCCGGAGCGGACGTGTTCGCCATCGCCCGGCATCAACAGTTGCTGGAGCCCGTGCTCGAGGCGCTGGGCCGGTACCCCGGCCGCCACTACGGGATTGCCGCCGATATCGGGGACGGCGGCCTGGCCGCGCTTGTCCGGTCGATGGAGGAGTTCGACCGGCGCCATGACTTGGTGGACATACTGGTAAACGACGTCCGCAGCATGATGGCCCAGCCCCTCTCCGAGACCTCGTTGGAGGACTTGGACGCCCTGTACGCCCGCAACGTCAGGGCTGCCTTTGCCCTGTGCCGGGAGGTGGGCCCCCGCATGCAGGAGCGGGAGTACGGGAGGATTGTCAACCTGGTGTCCATCCTGGCGGAGCGGGGGATGGTGAACGGCTCGGCGTTCGCCGCCACCCAAGCTGCCGTCCTGTCCCTGACCCGTTCCTTGGCGGTTGAGCTGGGCCGGAGTAATATTCGGGTCAACGCCCTGGGCGTGGGCTGGTCCACCGCGGAGGACGTCCCGCCGGAGGTGCAGCAAGAGGAGCTCCTGGTCCGCTACACCCCGTTGCGCCGGAAGGGCCATCCCAGGGACATCGCCCCCCTGCTGGTCTACCTCTGCTCCGAAGCCTGCGACTACGTTACCGGTCAGGCGGTGTACGTGGACGGCGGCCTGAACGCCCATCCCTAGCCCCGAAGTCCAGGGTCATTCGATTATCATGGCCCTTGAGGCACTTCTCCTCCATGTCATGCTGGGCCAGTCGAAGCATCTTGGGGCGTCTTGACATAAGCGTCCAACATGTCACCCCGGAGTGTAGCCGAAGGGTCTAAAATCCTGGCGAATAAAGTTACCGTTCCGGATGCCGGACGGCTTAGGGCGTGTTGACACAAGTGCCCAACATGTCGCCCTGTGCGTAGCTGAAGGGCTCGGAATGACATAGATGGGAGCCAGCAAGCATATTAGCGTCAACACGCCCTAGATCCTTCGGCTACGCTCAGCGTAGCAGAATAGGACAATCGAAAGACCCTGGCCCCCTGCAGGACGATTGCAAAGTCAGGAGGCTAGTCCGTAGAGGCGATTGATGGTCTGGGTTGGGCGAAAGGCGCAGGTTTTGGCTCGCAGGGGCAAGGACATCCGGGAAGGAAACCAGCCTTCCAGGCGCAGGGCGTTCAGCCCGGTGTTGACGAGGGTGGCATATATCTCACCCAGGCCGGGACGGCGAAGTGTGTGGACGTCCTCATCCCAACTGCGGTCCTTCACGTGATGCAGGCTGTTCTCAACGCTCCAGTGGTTGCGGAACGCCCGGAGCAGTTCTGCTGGGCCGCACTGCCGGGAACTCAGACTGGTCAGCAGATACCAGCGCTCCCGGCTTACCTCCCCGGTGGCTATAGCCACCGTCTCCTTCTCCACCATCACCCCCTGCCTCGCCCCGGGAAACTCCAACTCCTCCCGGATGTAGTCGGCCAGTACGTCATCAGTCCAGATCCGCCGCCGCTCGATCACACCCGCTTTTTTTCCAGGGTCTCCGCCTGCGGCTCCTCCAGTTCCTCCCCGGCAAACCCGTCTTTTATTGCAGCCAGCGCCTCAGGCTGGTTGCCCTTGATTCGCACCAGATAGTCCCGCCGGTGGCTGACTATGGCTCGGCACAAGTCCCGCTCCGCATACAGGGCGTCCATGGTCAGCAGCCGCAGGCCAGGATAGTCCCCGAACAGCCGGCCCAGTTGTTCCCGCAACACCCCAGGTTCGTACCGCTTCTTCGACGCCGGCCACTGGGCTAAACACAACTTCAGGTCATGGGCCAGCACGTTCACCATCACCAGGGGATTCCCGTTGGCGTCCTCGGACTGCTTGGCCCACTTGCCGTCCACCGAGGCATTGAATTCCTGCTCCGCCACCACGTGGGACACCCAGCCGGTCAGGGCTCCCTGCAACTGCTCATAGGGCACCCCTGCCAGGGTGCGAGAGATGGTGGTGGCGTGGGGCGGATGGTCCCGAACAAACCCCAGAGGCTCCCTCAGCCCCGGCCAGTGCATCTTGGCGAAGTGGGCGATGTGGGCCATGGTAGTCTGACCACAGACCAACCCCAGCAGGGTCAGACGCAGTACGGCTTGGAAGGGATGGCGGACTCCCCTGGCTCTCCTGGGGTCCGGCACTTGCTCCAAGCACTTGAACAGAGATTCCGCCGCCTCCATATCCTCACCCTCCCCTATCTCTTCTATCTCTTACCTGCCTTATATAAACCTCCTTCTCTGACTTTGCAATCGTCCTGCTGGCCCCCTGGCGCCACGTTGAACGCCGAATTCGGCTGATGTACAATAACCGCCGCCCGATATGAGCGGAGAATCTCCTGGACCTACGAAACGAGTGTCACGCCTGAGGGGGATGCGCGACCTCCCTCAGGAGGAGTGGCGTACCCGGCGGGAGCTCCAGGACCGGCTGACCCAACTGATGGGTTCCCACGGGTACCGCTACCTGGACACCCCCGTCCTGGAACCCACCGAGCTGTTCCTCCGCAAGTCCGGCGGTGAACTGGCGTCTCGTATCTACAGTTTCACCGATCCCGGCAGCAACGCGGTGAGCCTCCGTCCCGAGTTCACCTCCTCGGTGATGCGCCACTATCTGGAACACGCCTCTCATACCGTCCTGCCCGCCCGCTGGCAATACGCCGGGTCCGTGTTTCGCTACGAGGACCCGCGTCCCGACTCCGGCGGCCAGTTCACCCAAATAGGGGCGGAACTGGTGGGGTCGGGCGGCATCTTGGCCGACGCCGAGGTGTTGAGCCTGGCCGCCCAGGTGCCGTCCCAACTGGGCGTTGAGGGCTGGTGGCTCGAGTTGGGCGATCTCGACGTGCTGAACAGCGTCTTGGACCCCGTGGGTCTGTCAGAAAGGGCCAGGGCGTTCATCGCCGGCGCCGTCCCCCGGCTGAGGCACGAGAAGGGGGCCATGCCCCAGTTGTTGCCTCAGTTGTTGGAAGAGGCCCGTCACCTGCACATCATCGGCCGGCCCCCGGAGGACGACCACTTGGTCCAGGCCATTGAAGGGTTGGACGACTCCCACGCGAGGGTTGCGCTTCGCGGCCTGGTCCAATGGGGCGGCGGCGACCGGTTGGGCCAGCGGGAACCCGAAGAGGTCGTCGACCGTTTGCTGCGCAAGCTGAGGAGGGTCGACGACGAGCAAGTCCTGAGGCGCGGCTTGGAGCTGGCCGCGGACCTGGCGATAGTCCGGGGACAACCGGAGGCCTCCCTGGCCGCCGCCGGGGCGGTTGTCCAAGCCGCCGGGGCTGACGGGACCGCCTTCCGGAGACTGTCTCAACTCTTGTCGCTGGCCCAGGCCGACTCGGGAATTGCCGGACATCTGGTCATGGATTTCGGAATGGCCCGTGGGTTGGCGTACTATAATGGCGTAGTGTTCGAGGTCAAGCACCCGGATTGGGACGGCTCCCTGGGCGGCGGCGGGCGCTACGACGCCCTGGCCCGGGCCTTGGGCAGCGAGCGGCCCGTTCCCGCGCTGGGTTTCGCCTATAACCTGGAGGCGTTGGTCTCGGTGGCCGCAGGCCAGGGCGACGGCGGACGCTGGGCTATGGAGCAGCCCGCGGTGCTGGTGGCCTCCGCCGGCGCCGCCGGTGACCGGCAGGCCCTGGAAGCCCTATTCGAGCTCCGCCGGCAGGGCGTGCCCGCCCAGTTGGAGGTGGCCGGCCAGGACTTGCAGCAAGCCCTGGACTATGCGGAGAAGCAGGGAATATCCCAGGTAATCGTAACGCACGGCGATGGTCGACAGGACACCTACCGAGTCTAGTAACGGCCAGGGGGGGCCTATGGCTTTCTCGGGCCAATCCGGCGACAAACCCTCGCTGCGGCTGGTCTTGCCCAGCGACGGGGACCTGTACGAGCCCTCCCTCAGCTTCATGAGCAAGTGCGGCTTGACTGTTGACCGGCCCAGCACTCGAAGGTACATGGCCAAAATCCCGGCCCTGGCCGGGGTGGAAGTGCTCTTTCAGCGGACCGCCGACGTGACCCAGAAGGTGGAAGAGGGCAGCGCCGAGTTGGGCATCACCGGCTTGGACCGGTTTCTCGAGTACCGGGGCAGCGAGGAGAAAGCGGTAACCCTCATCGACGATCTGCACTACGGTAGCTGCGAGTTCGTCCTGGCGGTCCCCAATTCCTGGCTGGACGTGACCACCGTGGCGGACCTGGCCGACCTGGCCCTGGAGTTTCGCCAGAACGGTAAGCAGTTGCGAATCGCCAACAAGTACCCCCGCCTGCTGAGCCGGTACCTCTTCGATAGGGGCATCAACTACTTCACCTTGGTCCCCGCCAGCGGGACCCTGGAAGCGGCCCCGGCCGCCGGCTACGCGGACCTGATCGCCGACTTGACCGCCACCGGAGCCACCCTCAGGGATAACGGACTCAAGACCCTGGAGGAAGGGACCATTCTCGCCTCCCGCGCTTGCCTGATTGGCAACCCCTCTCTCATCGCCGCCTCCCCCGCTGCCCGCCGGCTGACCCGGTCTATGATTGAGCTCATGGAGGCCCATCTTAGGGCCAACCCCTTCTACCGCCTGACGGCCAATGTTCGCGGCGCCTCCGCCGAGGAGGTGAGCGCCACTATCCTGGCCCGCCCCGACCTATCCGGCCTGCGCGGCCCCACGGTGGCCCGGGTCTACAACGTGGAAGAGCAGGACTGGCACAGCGTAAGCCTGCTGGTCAGGAAGGAGAACCTGCTGGAGGCGGTGGACCACTTGCGCGATTGCGGAGCCATCGACATTGCCGCGTCCCAGGTCAGCTACCTATTTGACGGTTATTCCCAAGCGTACCATAATCTATTCGGCCGGCAGGCCCAACTCGGGGACTAGCCAGGGTCATTTAATTGTCGGCCTCTAAACCTTGTCATTCTGAGCGTAGCGAAGAATCTCAACTACGGCGGAGAGACCTTTCACTTCGTTCAAGGTGACAAGTAAAAGACCCTCGGGGACTAGCGCCAGCCCGGAAGTTCTTGGAAGTTTAGGAGCGCCCCACAGCCTATGCCCAATCTGCCCATGCACATGCACCTGGCCAGCCAGGCGGCCCAGCGCCTGGCCTGGGAGTGGCTTGACGAGAACGCCGGCAGCCTGCTGCTGGGGTCAACCGCGCCAGACATCCGCATCATGACCAAGTGGCCCCGGGAGCGCACTCACTTCGCCCCTCTTTCCGGGTCGCAAGTGGGAGACGGTCCCCGCACCATGTTCCGGCTCAATCCAGAATTGGCCAACCTGGAATTGGCCAACCCGGAATTGGACGGAAGCAACGGCGCGTCCAACGCGACCCGGGCTTTTCTGGTGGGGTATGTCAGCCACCTGGTTGCCGACGAGACGTGGATCGCCGACGTCTACCGTCCCAACTTCGACCCGCCGCCGGGGCGGGACGCGGTGGCCGGCACCGACGTGGAAGCGAACCTCTGGGACCGGGCGCTGCAGTTGGACATGGACCTCAAGTCGGCCCCCCTCATAAAACAGTTCATGGAGGAAGGACCGGGGTTGACCGGCGCGGAGGTTGGCGTCGACGTTGGCTTCCTGGAGGAGGCCTCGCTGCAGGAATGGGGTGGATGGGTCCAGGAATTCCTGGGGTGGGGCTTTTCCTGGGACAGGCTCAAGAGGGCGCTGAACCGAATGTACCGGGACGACGACTCAGTGCAGCGAGTTACCGAAGCGTTTATACAGGAGTTGCCCTCCAGCCTGGAGAGGGTCTACTCCAAGATACCCAGAAAGACCATAGACGCCTTCCAGGAAAAGGCCCTGGAGGAGACCCTGGTCCAAATCTACGAGCGCTGGGGGGAAACCCGGCCAACCCCGGACGCCCAGTAGGCGCTGGGGCGCCCGGTTCTAGCCAAATACGGCGATGATGGTTAAATCGGAGGCCCGGTAGACGCAGGGGCACCTGCCCTCCGGCTGGGGCTTCTGTTGGCGCGGGTGGCATCGACAGTTGAACTTGAGACTGTCAGGCAGATGAGGAAGAAAAGCCGGTGACGCTTAAACTTGTTAAGGGCTGCGAAGGGGTGGAAGAGGTCCTGGTCCGCGCTGATCCCCTGGACCTCAGCGCTCTGCCCGAATCCGTGCTCGCTCGCACCCGGCAGGCCTTCGGCCCCGGGGTCACGCCGGAGCAGTCGGTGGGCCGGATGCTCGACGACGTCCGCCGCGAGGGCGACGCCGCGGTGCGCCGCTACGCGCGGCTGCTGGATGGGGTCGAACTTGAAGAGTTCCGGGTGAGCGGGGAGCAGCTCTCCCAGGCCGCCCTTTCTCTGCCCGTGGACCTGCGGGAGTCCCTGGAGTTGGCGGCCGCCCGGGTCAGGGAGTACCACCAGGCCCAGCTGCCCGGGGACTGGATGGACCGGGAGCTGGAACTGGGCTTGTTGGTCCGGCCCCTGGAACGAGTTGGCCTATACGCCCCGGGCGGCGCCGCGGCCTATCCCTCCACCGTGCTGATGACGGCCATCCCGGCCCGGGTTGCCGGCGTGCGGGAGATAGTCCTCTGCACGCCAGCCCGGCCCGGCGAGCCCTTGAACCCCACGGTGCTGGCGGCGGCGGAAATAGCCGGCGTGGACGCCGTTTACCAGATCGGAGGCGTGCCCGCCATAGGCGCCATGGCCTACGGCACCGAGTCCTTGGCCAGGGTGGACAAGATTTGCGGCCCCGGCAACGTGTTCGTGGCCCTGGCCAAGAGGCTGGTCCAGGGGCAGGTCGATGTCGATGGCGTGTTCGGACCCACCGAGACCATCATCGTCGCCGACGAGGGGGCCGACCCCAGGTACTGCGCTGCGGACCTCATCGGGCAAGCCGAGCATGACCCACTGGCTACGGCCATCATAATCACCGATTCACCTGCGCTTCTTGACGCCGTCGAATGGGAGTTGGACCGGCAACTGGCGTCCTTGCCCAGGGGCGATGTGGCCCGGGAAGCCCTGGAACGCCAGGGACGGGCGGTGTTGGTGGACTCGGTGTCTGACGCCGTGCAGCTTGCCGACCGCATTGCGCCGGAGCACCTCTGCCTGATGGTCGACGACCCCTGGCAGTGGGCCGCGCACGTGAAACACGCCGGGGGCCTGTTCCTGGGAGCCTACTCCCCGGAAGTCATGGGCGACTACGTCGCCGGCCCCAGTCACGTCATGCCCACCGGGGGCACCGCCAGGTATAGCTCGGCTCTCGGCGTCCACCACTTCCTGCGCACCATGCCCGTGGTGGGGCTCAGCACCGGCGCCTTCCAAAGCCTGGGTCCCGCGGCGATAAATATAGCCCACGCCGAGGGCCTCGGCGGACACGCCAACGCGGTGCGGGTCCGCTTGGAAGGCCTCCTGAACCCCCCTCAAGCCCATCAAGCCCCCGAAGGTCAGGGATAGCGTGGGGCCGCTGGAAAAAATACAGGGCCTGATGCTGCCGCACATACGCACTCTGGAGACCTACCAGGGCGTGGTGCCCGCCGAGGTTGCGGCGGAAAGGGCCGGCATACCCGCGGATCGGGTTATCCGCCTTAACGGCAATGAGAACCCCTACGGGCCGTCGCCTCGGGTCATCGAGGCCCTGGGCAGCTTCAGAAAATACAATCACTACCCGGACCCCGGCCAGACCAGGCTGAGGGAGGCCCTGTCCGGGTACCTGGACGTGCCGACGGACCAAATCGTCGCCGGCAATGGCGCTGACGAGATCATCGATCTGCTGCTGCGCATGTTCGTGGGCCCCGGCGACAACATAGTCGTCCCCACGCCCACCTTCGGCATGTACGCGTTCTCCGCAGAGATAGGAGGCGGCAAGGCCGTTGCCGTCGAGCGGGACGAGGACTTCGAGCTGGACGTCGAGGCCATGCGCCTGGCGGTCACCCCCAAGACCAAGGGGTTTTTTGTCGCCTCGCCCAACAATCCCACCGGCAACATGGCCGCCGACGCCCAGATCAGGGGACTGCTGGAGACCGGACTCCTGGTGGTGGTGGATGAGACCTACTACGAGTTTTGCGGCAAGAGCGTGCTGCCGTTGCTCACGGAGTTCCCCAACCTGGTGGTGCTGAGGACCTTCAGCAAGTGGGCCGGTCTCGCCGGCCTGCGCATCGGGCTCGGCGTCATGCGGCCGGAACTCGCGGCGACGATGATGAGCATGAAGCCGCCGTACAACGTGAACCTGGCGGCCGAGGTCGCCCTGCTTGCCTCCCTCGAAGACCGGCCCGCCCTGCTCAAACGAGTGGACAGCATTGTGGCGGAGCGGGACCGAATGATGGGCCTGTTGAACCACATCAGGCAAATCAAGACCTGGCCGTCCCAGGCAAATTTCATACTGTGCCGGCTGCCCGAGGGCCGCGGCAAGGAAATATTCGATAGCCTGTGCGACCGGGGCATACTCCTGCGCTACTTTGGGACGCCCCGGCTCAGAGACCACGTCAGGGCCAGCGTCGGTATGCCTCACGAGACCGGCGCCGTCATCTCGGCTCTGGGCGAGTTGGTGGCCGCCGCCCGGTAACTGTTCAGAATCGTTGAGCCCACTGGCACGCAACCGTTCGTCCTGAGCGAAGCGAAGTGCAGCCGCAGGCGGAACGAAGCGCAGTCGAAGGGCCGACCCCCTCAACTCTGAACAGTTACGCCGGCTGAGCCAGCTTGACACATAGAACGGCGCCTCCCTCTCCCTCAGAAAGAGGGAGAATGAAAAGGCCCTGAACACCATCCCTTTTGTCATTCCCTGGGCCCCTCCCTCTTGTCATTCCGTGGGAGCGCAGCGACGAGGAATCTCCAATCCTAGGCGTGAATCTGGGCCTGGACCCGGTTGGCGGCCTTGGAGTTGTTGGCGTAGCATTTGAACAGCTTTGATATGATGGGTTGACCGGTCACAACCCGTCATTCCGGCCTTGAGCCGGAATCCAGGAATCGCCGCTGGCAAGGAGCCTCATGAGCAGCGGAGAAACAAACATGGAGCCCCACCAACCCGCCGCCGTCCAGCCGGAGGAGCGCCGCCCCCGGAGAGCGTCGCTGGAGCGCCGCACCGCGGAAACCGGCGTAAGCGTCACCATCGACCTTGACGGCCGGGGAGACTACGACGTCGCCACCGGCAACGGCTTCCTCGATCACATGGTCAGCCAGATATCTCGCCACGGGCTGATGGACATAACCCTGCACGCCCAGGGCGATACCCACACCGGCTGGCACCACCTGGTGGAAGACGTGGGCATCATGCTGGGGCGGGCGTTCCGCGAAGCCCTGGGTGAAGGGAGGGGCATCCGCCGTATGGGACACGCCATTGTTCCTCTGGATGAGACCCTGGCGCTGGTGGCCGTGGACTGCGGAGGCCGCGCCTACGCCGCCCTGGACACCACCCTTGACGGCGCCGTGGTGGAGACCCTGTCCGGAGACCTCGTGGGGCACTTTCTGGAGTCCTTCGCCATCGAGGGCAGAATCAACCTTCACGCCAGGGTCTTGGCGGGGGTAAGCCCCCACCACAAGGCCGAAGCCCTGTGCAAGGCCCTGGCCCGGGCCCTCCGGGACGCCGTCGAAATGGACCCCAGGGCGGCCCAAGCCGTGCCCAGCACCAAGGGGACGCTGACCGGGTAGCCGTCGGGCCGCCCCGCAGCCCTCGTTCCGTGTACTACCCCCGTCCCTTTCGGGCCAGGAACTCGGGGAACGCCTCCTCCACTCCGTAACCGCGCACCTTCTCCGTGGTGAAGCTAAGCTCGTTGGCCCACTGCTGGTGCAGGTCGGCCTTCATACCCTGCAGCAGCAACTCCTTGATGCCGGTAACCGACTCGTGCCGGTTGTTGGCGATGGCGCCGGCGATGTCCATCGTCTTGGCCCGGAGCTCCTGGGCCGGCGCCAGGTGGTTGAGCAGCCCGATTCTCGCCGCCTCCTCCGCTTCGACGATACGGCCGCTGAATAACAGCTCCTTGGCCATGGGCCACCCCACCTGGTTGGGAAGGGTCCAGGTGGAGTTGATGCGGCCGTAGGCCACGGCCAGGAACCGGAACCTGGTGTTCTCGCAGCCCAGGCGGAAGTCCAGCGAGGAGGCCAGCACTGCTCCTCCCCCGTAGGCTAGGCCGTTCATCATGCCTATCACCGGCTTGGGAGACGCCGAGATTTCGTAGGACCACTGCAGCCGCCGCGCCGTGTTGCGGTCCCGTTGCTCGTCGTTCAGGTCCCTGGCGTCGGTGCGCTGTTCGTGGATGTCGCCTCCCGCCGAGAAGGCCCGGTCCCCGGCCCCGGTTATGACGATGCAACCGATGCTGTCGTCCTCGTTGGCTTCCATCACCGCGTCATGCAGCTCGTAGTTCAGTTGGTGGTTCATGGCGTTCAGGACTTCCGGGCGGTTCAGGGTCAAAACGACGACTCCGTTCTCGCGTTCCACCAAGATGTGCTGGTAAGACATGGGGCCTCCTGAATTCGGGTGTTAGGGGCTTGCCTACGGCCCGGACTCCCGGGCCGTAGGCACCGGACTACATCATATGAAGCGCGCGCCGCTCAGTCAATTTCCCGGCCTAGGCCGTTGTGTTACACTGCCGGCGGCAGGCGTGCCGGGGCCCTCGGCCCCGGCCTCGCGCCCGCTGCCAAGCGCCCGGGAGGTGGTCCCTTTGCCCCAGAGCCTGAAAGCCGGCGAGGCCGTCATCGAGCTCTTGCGCCGCGAGGGCGTGTCCTGCATTTTTGGCATAGTCGGCTCGTCTTTCCTGGATGTCCTCGATCCCCTATTCGACCGCGACGACATCCGGTTTATCGGCGTGCGCCACGAGCAAGGCGCGGCCCTGATGGCTGACGGCTACAGCCGCATCTCTGGCGCTCCCAGCGTCTGCCTGGCCACCAACGGGCCCGGCGTTTTGAACCTCACCTACGGCATCGCCTCGGCCTACGTGGCCCACTCGCCCGTCGTCGTGCTGGCGCCGTCGGCGTCGCGGGACCATCAGTACCGGGATTCCACCCAGGAATTCGACCAGGTGTCGCTGTTCCGGCCCATCACCAAGGCGGCGTTTCAGGTGAACAAGACCCAGCGCCTTCCCGACGCCCTGCGCCACGCCTTCCGGGTGGCAACCTCGGGCAAGATGGGACCGGTGCTGGTGGATATTCCCCGGGACCTGCTGCCCGGCGCCGAGATCGAGTTGGACCTGCTGCCCCCCGACTCCTACCGCTCCGGCCAGACCAGGGCCCCCGGGGACCGCAATCTCATCGAGCGGGCCGCCAGCCTGCTGGCCGCCGCGGAGCGCCCCGTCATTCTTGCCGGCGGGGGCGTGGGATGGAGCGGCGCCGCGGCGGAAGTGGCGGCCATGGCCGACCTGTTGGGCGCGCCCATAGTCACTTCCTACGGCCGGGCTGACGCGGTGCCCAGCGATCATCCCTGCTTCCTGGGGCATCTGGGACGCCTGGGCTCCGAGGAGGGCGCCGAGGCGGTGCGCCGGTCCGACCTAATCCTGGCCGTGGGCACTCGCCTGGGGCAGTCGACCACTTTCTTCGACAACCGCTTCATTCCCGCCGACGCCAAGATCGTCCAGATAGAGATAGACCCCCAGGAGATCGGGCGCAACTACCCGGTGGAGTTGGGTATCGAGGGCGACGCCAAGGCGGTGATGGAGGGCCTGCTCCAGCGGGTGAGGGACGTGGAACCCCGGCCCAACCCGGAGTGGCGTCAGGATGTGGCCGACTGGAACGCGCGCCGTGGGGAACGCCTGGCGGACGAGGAAAGGCTCGACTCTGTCCCCATCAAGCCCCAGCGGGTATACGCCGAGCTCCGCAAGGTCATGCCCAGGAACGCCATCGTTGCTCTGGACGCCGGGTTGGGCCCCAACTTTGGCCAGGACCGGCTGGACTTTTTCGAGCCCCGCAGCCTCATGACTTCCCTGGACCTGGGCGGCCTGGGATTCAGCTTCCCCGCCGCTCTGGGGGCCAAGCTGGCCGCCCCGGGGCGGCCCGTGGTCAACTTCAACGGCGACGGGGGATTCCTTTTCAACGCCCAAGAGTTCGCCACCGCCGTCCGCTACAACTTGAACGTGGTGACGGTGGTCCTGAACAACGAGTGCTGGGGCTCTGAGAAAGCCTACCAGCGTCACGCTTTCAACGAGCGGTACGTGGGAGCCGACACCAACAACCCCCGGTTCGACCGCTACGCCGAGCTGTTTGGCGGCACGGGGTTCTACGTGGAGCGGCCTGCCGACGTGGGCGACGCTTTCCTGGCGGCGCTGCAGGCCGACGGCCCTAGCATCATCGAGATACCCGTCGACCCCGACGTGCTGCCCCGTCCGGCGCGGCTGGCCGACGTGCAAGCGCCCCAAAACCTCTCTTGAACCGGCGCCGGACGCCCCGCGCGGACGCCTTGCCGCGTGGGAGCGCCCAGGCGGGGCTTGGTGAGTAATGGCCCATATTCCCGCAGACGAGCCGGTATTTCCTAAAGAAGTTGAAATCTCGGACGAGGCCATTGTCATCATCTGGGATGACGGCCACCGCAGCCCCTATCCCCACAGGTTCCTGCGCCTGCGTTGCCCCTGCGCCAGTTGCGTCGACGAGATGACCGGGAGGCCCCGTTTGGACCCGGACCAAGTCCCCCAGGGGGTGAGAGCCGTCGACCACATGCAGGTGGGCAACTACGGCTACCAGTTTCTGTGGGACGACACCCACTACACCGGGATATACACCTACCGGGCCCTGCGCGGTGCGTGCACCTGCATTGCCTGCAACCAAGCCCGGGCCGCCCTGGAGGCCGGGGAAACGTAGCGGCCCTCCGTCCGCTGGGCGGCGTCCGTTCAACCGGCGGGCGCGTCGTCCCCACCCTGGTCAGGAGCGTCCTTGCTGTGGGCCCGTAGAGGAGGCTTGGGGAGGCCCCCCAGGTTGGAGTTGTTGAAGGTGCGGTTGGCGCTGCTTATCGACGTGGACTTGTAGGTAAAATAGGATATCTGCCGCTTTCCCTCTTTACCGCAGGTCTTGCAGGGGGCGGGGTCGTCCATGCGGGATATGGGCCGCGTCAGCTCGAATTCAACCTGGCAATCGGCGCAGTAATATTCGTAGATTGGCATGCTTACCTCCGCTTCAGTTGCTTCAGTGCCGTTCATTTTACCAGCGCGTATGAGGCGGCGCCACAGATGCCCCGGGCCGGAGTAGGGCCATTTAATTGCCTGCCTCTAAACCTTGTCATTCTGAGCATAGCGAAGAATCTCAGCTACGGTGGAGAGACCCTTCACTTTGTTCAGGGTGACAACTAAAAGACCCTACGGGCCGGGGTAGGGCCATCGATGTCACCCCGAAGCCTGTCGCACGTCTCGAAGCCCGTCGTCCGTTATTGCTCCCCCTCCGGCATTCCGCCCCTCATGCCTCCCGCCTCCCATGCCTCCCGCCCTACGCCATTCCGCCCTCATGCCGTTCCAACGGTACCCCCCATCATTCCAAGGGAGCACCTCCCGGCCTTCTCAACGAGGCCCCCGGTCATCCCAAGAGCGCCCCCAGGCCTTCCAACGAGGCCCCTTCGTTATTCCAAGAGTGCCCTCAGGCCTTCCAACGAGGCCCCCCGTTATTCCAAGAGCCCCCCGTTCCAACGGGGCGCCCCGTCATGCCAACGGAGTACCCACCCCTGTCATTCCGCCCTGCGCCCCACCCCTGTCATTCCGCTGGAGCACCCACACCCCTGTCATTCCGACAGAGCGTAGCGACGAGGAATCTCAGCTCCTTGCCGGCAGCCGGGTCGCCGGGCAACGCACCGTGCTGCAACGGAGGCCTGAGATTCCCCGGCTGCGCTCGCAATGGCCGCGGACGGGTCGCAATGACCGGGGCTGAAAAGGTAATGGCGTGCAGGGCGGCTCCGCCATTCCACTTCCGGAGACCGGACAGTCCCCTCCTGGACAATTGCAGATGCAACAGCGGGTGGGAAAATGGTAAACTGCTGCTACATGGCACGGTCAGGGGTTCGTATTGCTGCGCATCTTCAACACCCTTACTAAGAGGACCGAGGAGATCCAGCCCTTGGAGCCGGGGGTGGTACGCATGTACACCTGCGGCCCCACGGTCTACCGGGACGCCCACATAGGCAATCTGCGGACCTACCTGATGGCGGACTGGATCCGCAGAACGCTGGAAGTCCGGGGGACCAGGGTAGAGCACGTCAAGAACATCACCGACGTGGGCCACATGCGGCAGGAACTGATGGAGACCGGCGGGGACAAGATGATCCTTGCCGCCCTGGAAGAGGGCACCACCGTTCAGGACATAGCCCAGTATTACGCCGACCGGTTTCATGAAGACGAGGCCCGGGTCAATATTCTGCCCGCCCACGTTTTCCCCTGGGCAACGCAGCACGTGCCGGAAATGGTGTCCATCGTGGAACGCCTGATGGCCAACGGCCTCGCCTACGAGGCCGGCGGCAACATCTACTTCCACGTGGGAGGCTTTAGCGACTACGGCAAGCTTTCCCGGAACACCGGCGCGAACCTGCTGGAAGGAGTCCGCATGGAAGCGGACCCGTTGAAACGGGACGCCCGGGACTTCACCTTGTGGAAGGCCGCGGAGCCGGGAAGAGAGCTCAAGTGGGACAGCCCCTGGGGCGAGGGCTTCCCCGGCTGGCACATCGAGTGCTCCGCCATGGCGGCCAAGTACTTCGGCGAACAGTTCGACATCCACACCGGCGGCGTAGACAACATATTCCCCCACCACGAGGACGAGATCGCCCAGAGCGAGGCCGCCTTTGGACGCCGCCACGTGAACTACTGGGTCCACGCCCAGCATCTGCTGGCCGACGGCGCCAAGATGGCCAAGTCTTCCGGAAACGTTTTTCTGATAGAGGAGCTGGTCAACCGGGGATTCGATCCCCTGGGCTTCCGCTACCTATGTCTTACGGTCAGGTACCGTCACCGCATGAACTTCACCTTCAACTCGCTCAAAGCCGCGGAGAAAGCCCTCACCGGGCTGCGGGAGCGGGTGTGGACCTGGGGCGGCTTGCCCCCGTTGGCCCAGCCGCCGGACGAGGCCACCGAGTGGCGGGCCAAGTTTTGGGACCTGTTGGAAAACGACTTGGACCTGCCCGGTTGCCTGGCCCTCACCTGGGACATGGCGCGGTCGGAGCTTCCCCCCCAGGCCAAGCTGGCGCTCCTGACCGAGTTTGACCGGGTCTTTGGACTGGGGTTGGAAGAGTCGCCCCTGGCGTCGTCCCTTCCCGTGCCGGTGAGCGCCGCCGCGGACCGCCGCACCGAGCTCAGGCGCAACGGCGACTATCCCGACGCCGACGCCATTCGTGACGAGCTGGCGTCTCAGGGCTTCCAGGTGAACGACACCACCCAGGGAGTGCAGGTCAGGCCCAAGACCCCGTTGGAGCGGCGGCTGGAGCGGTGGCGCGCGGTGTCGTCCTCCCGGGAGGTCGAGTCCTTTCTACAGCGCCCTTCGGAGTACGATTTCACCTATATCCTCAACGCCTACGGCCACCGGGACGACGTTGAGAGGTGTGTCCGGGGCATGCTTCGCCACCGCCAGGAGTACGCCACGGAAATAGTAGTGGTGGATAACGGCAGCGTCGACGGCACCGGCGAGTGGTTGGAAGAGTTCAAGGCGGAGAATCCCGTCCTGCGGGTCATCCACTGCGATCACAACTTGGGGGATGCCGCCGGCAAGAACATCGGGATCAAGCAGAGCCTGGGGGCCCACGTGATAATCCTCGACGGCTCGACCGAGGTCGTGGGCGCCGTCCTGCAACCCATAGGCGAGAGGTTGGCCGACGAGACTATCGGCATCTTCGGCCCCTACGGGCTATGCACCGATGACTTGCAGCACTTTCACGAGGAGGCCGAGTCCGGGGACGCCGACGCCATGCAAGCCTACTGCATGGCCTTCCGCCGGGAGACGGTGGGCAAGGTGGGACTCATGCGGGAAGCCTTCCGGTTCTACCGCAACCTGGACATCGACTACTGCTTTCAATTCAAAGACAAGGGCTACCGGGTCTTCGCCGACAGCACGCTTCCCCTGGTCCGTCACGAGCACCGGCAATGGACCGAGTTGGAGGAGAACCAGCGGGACGAGCTCAGCCGCAAGAACTTCGGCCGCTTCCTGAAGCGGTGGGGCAACCGGCCCGACCTGCTGCTGACCTCCACCGGGCGCGGCGTAGGCGATCACTTCTTCCGCCACTGACCCCCGGTTCCGCAGCTCCCGACTCCCCGGCTCCACTGACGGACGGCTCACGAGGCGTCCCGACCGCGACCCGCCTCCCTTATCGTCGACGGCGTCGTGCGCCACCTACCTCCCGTCGACACCAGGGAATTATCGAAGCCGCTGCACGGCGCCGCCTGAGGTATTCCGCGTTCCCGCCTCCAGGTTTGAATTGCTACAGACGGCCATGACCGGCCGCCCAAGCTCAGTATGAACTGGCAGGGCGGCTACCGGCGTCGGCCTATGAATATGGTGCTGGCGAGGTTGCGCAGGGCCTCGGTGTCCAGTTCCCCGTCAATGATAGCCTGCTGCCGGGCAATCACCGCCAACAGCGTCTCCCGGCTGGCTGTCCTCAGGTCTGCTTCGGCGTCCATGCTCCTGACGTAGCATAACCGACGGCCCGGCGCTCCGAACTTCCCAAGCCATTCCCAACCAATTCACCTCACTTAGTGCCTATCCTAATAACCCGGCGGCTCTGAGAGCAATAAGGGCGCAGGCGAAATGAAGAAAGGCGATGTAATTGTCTGGGGTCTTGTCCCAGCGGACCAAGATGCGGCGAAAGCGGTTCAGCCAGCTGTGGGTCCGTTCCACCACCCAACGCCGGGCCTTGAAGCCGGCTTCCTCTTTGATGGCCTGCGCCTCTTCGCCCCGGCTGCGGATGTGGGCCGTGAAGCCGAACTCCTCCGGAGTTCGCCGCACCTCATCGAAGTCATAACCCTTATCCAGGCACAGACCCTGGGGGTTCTCCTCACTGGGCGGCGGGCGTTGCACCGCCAGGCTCTCCACCGTAGCCCGCACCAGCTTCATGTCGTGGCGGTTGGCCCCAGCCACTGCCAGCCCCACCGGAATGCCTTGGGCGTCGGTCAACAGGCTGCGTTTGACCCCTGTCTTACCCCGGTCCGTGGGGTTGGGGCCGGTTTCCCCCCCCGCCCAGGGGGGACTTGGTCATGGCCCCGTCCATGCTCAGCCAACTCCAGTCCAGACCCTTCAATTCGTCGTACCGTTCCAGCCCCGACTGCCATAGCCTTAAAAACACTCCGGCAGCGGCCCATTCTTGAAAGCGCAGATGGGCGGTGGAGCCGGAGCAAATCCCGGTGGCATCCAGGGCTTTCCACTGGCAGCCGGTGCGAAGCACGTAGAAGATGCCGTTGGCGCAGGTCCGGTCCGGCACTCTGGGACGGCCTCCACCCAGGGGATGGGTGTTCACCCGCCGGGGAATCAGCGGGGCTAGGGCCTCCCATAGGGCATCGGACACCTGGTAGGCGCCGGTGGTGGGGTTGGCCGGCGTCACCGGGCCGGTCCGCTTTGGCCGAGGTAGCTTGGGTCCTTCGTATTTGGTCATTACCCAAGTCTAACCTCTACTCCCACTCGTTCCCTTTCGCTACTGTTGCGGGTTATTACTAGTTTTTAGGATAGGCTCTTAGGGTCCTACGCGCAGAGGCCGCCCCGCGACCCCACCCCTGTCATTCCGCGGCCGCGAAGCGGCGAGGAATCTAAAATGCATGGCTGGAAGCGCCGGCCGCTGCTGATGGGCCGCTGGGCACTGTCCCATTGTCATCGCCCTTATATGGCCTCCGCAAGGCTGTGGTGATTCCGGTTATAGCAGCGTGAGCCTGGACTCCGGCGGGCTCCCCCTTCCTCCAAAACTCACGACACTTCCCCCTTGCCACTTCCGATGGCCACTCTCTACCCTGTTCATAGGCAGCCAATAGCCCCCTGCCCAATCTATCAAACCGCCACTGAGGCCCATGGCTCGAAATGGCTCACAATAGCCCTGAAATAAAAGGGAATTATATACAATCTTACCCTAGGAACTCCGACCCTCCTGCTGACCACTCATCTCCATTATCTTAGCCAGAAACTCAGGGTTGGTCGCTATAAGGGGCAAGAAGGTACTTAGAGCCTATCCTAAAAACTAGTAATAACCCGCAACAGTAGCGAAAGGGAACGAGTGGGAGTAGAGGTTAGACTTGGGTAATGATCAAATACGAAGGACCCAAGCTGCCTCGGCCAAAGCGGACCGGCCCGGTGACGCCGGCCAACCCCACTACCGGCGCCTACCAGGTGTCCGATACCCTATGGGAGGCCCTAGCCCCGCTGATTCCCCGGCGGGTGAACACCCATCCCCTGGGTGGAGGCCGTCCCAGAGTGCCGGACCGGACCTGCGCCAACGGCATCTTCTACGTGCTTCGCACCGGCTGCCAGTGGAAAGCCCTGGATGCCACCGGGATTTGCTCCGGCTCCACCGCCCATCTGCGCTTTCAAGAATGGGCCGCTGCCGGAGTGTTTTTAAGGCTATGGCAGTCGGGGCTGGAACGGTACGACGAATTGAAGGGTCTGGACTGGAGTTGGCTGAGCATGGACGGGGCCATGACCAAGTCCCCCCTGGGCGGGGGGGGAAACCGGCCCCAACCCCACGGACCGGGGTAAGACAGGGGTCAAACGCAGCCTGTTGACCGACGCCCAAGGCATTCCGGTGGGGCTGGCAGTGGCTGGGGCCAACCGCCACGACATGAAGCTGGTGCGGGCTACGGTGGAGAGCCTGGCGGTGCAACGCCCGCCGCCCAGTGAGGAGAACCCCCAGGGTCTGTGCCTGGATAAGGGTTATGACTTCGATGAGGTGCGGCGAACTCCGGAGGAGTTCGGCTTCACGGCCCACATCCGCAGCCGGGGCGAAGAGGCGCAGGCCATCAAAGAGGAAGCCGGCTTCAAGGCCCGGCGTTGGGTGGTGGAACGGACCCACAGCTGGCTGAACCGCTTTCGCCGCATCTTGGTCCGCTGGGACAAGACCCCAGGCAATTACATCGCCTTTCTTCATTTCGCCTGCGCCCTTATTGCTCTCAGAGCCGCCGGGTTATTAGGATAGGCACTAAGCAACTTGTCCTCAGTCGTCTCCTCTCTAGGCCTAGCAATGGCCGTAACAGTGTCCACCAGCTTACCCTGAGTCTCACTCACGGTCGACTCAATTACCGCTGCCTGCTTGCTGATCTCTGCCAAGACGTCCTTGGTACGCTCATAGTTCAGCGTACTCAGCCAGATCGCGATGGCAGCGATTAAAATCGAGAATCCTCCAACCGTCAACGAAACTACTGCTACCCAATCCATTTGCTCACTCTCCCGCAGGCTTGTTCTTTCGCATCGGCTGCACCAGCGCCTTGAGCACGTTGGAGAACGTGACCGGTCGCCCAGGCTGGGACTCCAACTTGACCTTCGACATTCGCTGCTTCACTCGCTTGACCTTGCTCTTACTCACACTCTGCCTCCACGATGTCCACTACCTCGAGTCCCAACCCCGCCTTCAGCTCCAGGTACTCGAGACTAGTGTCGCCCACAGCCGCCTGCGGGTAGTCCTCTCGAAACTCCACCACGAAGTCCTGCGCCGCCTCCAGTTGCGCTCGCCACTGCGGGGCCTTAAAACACAGGTCCCGCGCCTCTTGCGAACTCAGCACCCTGTCCGCACTCATCTCTACCAAGCTCTCCTCGAAGGCGTTCACGTTTCGCATGTGCTCCACCATCGCCCCTCGCCGCTCTAGGACGCTGTCATTACCGCCCTTCTGAGCCACGGCTAGGGCAATCTCCTCCTCCCCCACGCCCTGCGACCGCAGGTACCCAGCTAACTCCTGGGACGTCATGTTCTGGTACTCTGCCGCGGACAGCACCACCGGCACCTCCCCCTCACCAGCCGATATAGCCGAAGCAGACGGCGGAGCAGGAGTCGGCGTTGGTGGCCAAACGATACTCGGCACCTGCCTCCCACCTGTCGACGGTAGGTCAGGGAAGGGATAGTAGGTCGTCAATAGAGTCGGTTCCGGAGCCGTCGTCGGGGCCAGAGTCGGCATCAAAGTCGGAGCCGATGTCGGGACCAAGGTCGGTACCGTAGTCGAAGTCGGAACCGAGGTCGGAACTGGCGTTGAGACCGCCAACTGCTCCCCACCAAATTCCGCCGTCACCGGCTCACGCGCCTGCGCGTAGCAAGTCACCACACTCATCGCCAACGCTGCTACGGCCATTCCAGGCACCAGCCACTGCTTTCCCCTCGATACTCCACTACTCCACCAACTCACGTAGGTTGCCTCCCTGCGACCAGGATGCTGGCAACCTACCCAAGTCGTCCGCAATCCGACGTAGAGCCGCAGGGAGACACGTGTGCCTCCTGCCTGCCGTAGCAGGCTCTACGCCGAAATAGGAATGTCCCGGAAGACCTGGGTAGGTCTCTTTCATCCTATCACCCCCTTCCCAGCTAGTAAACCGTCACCCCCGCTCCAAACTAGGTGACTGCCTTGTCTGCTCCCTGGCCTCCTCGATACGCGCCTGAATTGCCTCCAGCGTCTCAGTCGTCGCCGGCTTCGGAACTGCTGCCCCAGCAGCCTGCTCGTGGAGTCGACCCCCGCACCGGGGGCAAGTCCGCTCCGTGCTCTCCATCAGTCCAGTCCCTCCTTGACCACCCTCTGAGTCCTTGCTACGCTCACGGCAACCTACCCACTAGGAGTCGTCCCATGCCTGAGCCGTCCAAAATGCTCAAATGCCTCGTGTGCGAGGAAGTAGCACATGGGCAACAAATCAATAGCCAACATTGCATTTGGTGCAGTCGGTGTGCCAATGACCCGCTCCTCACTACTTGGCCCCCCTTGTTCTACGTGACGGATCCCAGCAATCGGATCGCTAACTGGTACATACCGTCCGAGACGGGCCTGGAAAAATTGCTGCACGACTTCCTGACCAAAGCGACAGAAGGGCTCAAACCGACAGAGGCTAGCGGTCATGCTAGCGGGAACTTGCTTAATGAGGTTTGGGGCTTCCGCTTGGTAGAGTAGGGGGTTGTCCCACAAAACAGTACTAATAGTCATAATCCCTCTAAGCGGCCACCAAGTCTTGATATCGTAGCCGCTTGCCGTTGGTGCGGTGGATCAGGTGCCTCACCTGGTCGAGGGTGTCGGCAGGGCGGTCGTTGTGCCGGCCCTCGAACTCCGTAACGTACCGGTCCAGGTGCTTCGGGCTCATCCAGTGGTACGTGCCGACGTACCCGCGCTTGAGCATCGACCAGAAGGACTCGATGCCGTTGGTGTGGGCCTGGCCCCGGACGTACTCCCGCGCGCTGTGCTTCACCGTCTCGTGGGGGTTCGGCAGGCCCTTGTACCCCGCGAAGTCGTCCGTGTACACCTTGGCCCCAGGCTCGACCTTCTCACCCACGAAGCCCTGCAGCGTGCCCTTGGTGGTGTCCTCCGCGACCTCCGCCTGCACCTGCTTGGTGTCCCGGTCCTTCACGCCGACCACCGGAGCCTTGCCGACTGCCCCGCGCCCCGGAGTCCCCCGGCGCTTCTTCCCACCCATGTAAGTCTCATCTACCTCTACTGGCCCGGCGAACAGCCCTCCGGGACTCTCCCACGCCTTCCGAATCCGGTGCGCCAGGTGCCACGCGGTCTTCTGCGTCACTCCGAGGTCCCGGTGGAGCTTCAGACTGGACACGCCCTTCAGGTTGGTCGTCAGCAGGTAGATCGCCAGCGCCCACTTGCCCAGGGACAGGTTCGACCCCTGCATCACCGTCCCCGTCTTCACGGAGAAGTCCTTCCGGCAGTCACCGCAGCGAAACGGAGTCGACTTACGCGCCTCGTAGCGCCACACGGACAGGGAGCCGCACTGGGGACAGCAAATCCCGTTGGGCCATCGCGCCTCGATGAATAGCTGCTCAACTGCTGCCTCATCCTCAAAGTACTTCACCGCCTCCGTGAGGGACATTCCCTCTCGATACGCCCTACCTGGACCCTTCTTTGCCATCTCGTTCTCACCCCAGTATTCTTGATATATTACATTATATCATAATAGGGTAAGATTGTATATAATTCCCCAATGACTGGCTAGCCAACCTGCCCCGGTGTGACGGGCAGGGTCATTCAATTGTTGGCCTGGAACTGCGCCGCTGCCTCCATGTCATTCCGAAACGGAGCATGGCGGAGTGAGGAATCTCAAGTCGCTATTGGGAGCCAGGGTAGGTTGACCGGAAGATTTTTATATTCCTCCCCGTCTCGACGGGTTCGGAATGACAGGTGTGGGCGGACTCGGAATGACATTTGGGGACAATTGAATGACCCCGGTGTGACGGGTGTCCGTCAGGTTTTCGAGCGATGGCGCCGCCTCGTAGGGGCGAAAAATCTTTCGCCCCTACCCGGAGGTAGGTTGATGGCCCCGCAGCGGACGCACCTACCTCCCAGGGGCCGGATTCCTCGTCCACCATGGTTTTCAACGGCGCGGATTACCGACTCCGCGAAAGTGTGACGGACACCCCGGCGTGACTGTTCAGTCTCCGTTATCCCACTCTCCACCGTCAGTCCTTGCCCCGGCGTGGGCTATTGGCCGATCGGGAAAACCTCAATTAAGTGCTCGAATTTCGCGCCGGAAACGCGGGAAAACAAGAATTGGTTCTGGTTATACTCCCGCCAGAGTCAACCAGGTCAGGTACTCTGAAGAGAGGTGAGAAATACAACATAGACTGGTTGTGGGGTAGTGGAATTGTTGCCAAGCACTCCCTAAGCAATCTTAATTTCTTGAAGAGGTAACCATGCCTGAACTAGGATTCATGTTTTACACGGTAGCGATCAGCTATGGGTTGGGTGTGGTGTGGTATACCTTGCTCGGCCGGAAATACACCAGTTGGATGCGGATGGCCGCCTTCCCGCTGCTGGGCGTGATCATAGGCGAGGCCCTATGGACCAATCACATCGCCAGCAGTCCCGACCAGGGCCTGATGTACTTCAACCTTCACATCTACGTGGTCCTCATATCCTCCTTCATCGGCGGCCTGGTGGACGTAGCCCTGGGGTGGGTTGCCAAGGAGCACCCGGTTTCCGGCTACTTCAAGGTCCTGCAGCAAGGTCAACAGGACTAAGCGGCTCTAGACGGTCCGGTACCCCTGAGGGCCCCCGGCTTGCCGCGGGGCCCTCTTTGTCGCCCGCGACGTTGGCAATATGGAATGACCTGAAGGAGTGATGGAAAAGAGCTGCCGCCTCATCGGCGGGCCGCCGGAGTCCGGTGCATGGAGGCCGGAGTTCCCGACAGTGTTGGGGCGAGGAGGGAGCTCGAATCACTGGCGGGAGTGCGAGGGAGTCTACGGCTGCTATATTCGTGCCTAAAACGTTGAATGTTTGGGCTTCGACGCCTCTTTTGTACATGGTTTTGTACGTGAAAGCCGCCTTGGCCTGCTAGACCAGGGCGGTGAACTTTGGAGGAGGTACTGGTGAGCCGCCCCAGCACGTTAATCGTACCACAGGTTAGGTCCATCGTCGTTAACGGCACCCCATGAAGAGACGCGCAAACACTCTTGAAGTTAGGAACGGCTAGTACTCAGGGTCCCGTTTGCTTTTGGTGTACGGGCTATCTGGGCGTAGGTATGCCATACTCTAAAAGCAAACGGAACCACGGCCCCTACACAGGGACTTGGTTCGACAGCATCAGGGAAACGGACATCGAGCACATCGTCGCACGCTCCGAAGCGCACGACAGCGGCCTTTGTGCCGCCGGCCCGGCAACTCGGGCCAAGTTCGCCTCGGACCTGCTGAACCTTACGCTGGCGTCGCCCAGCGTCAACCGCCACCAGAAGTCCGACAAGGACGCGGTCGAGTGGCTCCCCGATCTGAACGAGTGCTGGTACCTGGGTCGAACCATCCAAGTCCGGCTCGAATACGGGCTTACCATCGACCGTCCCGAGGCTGACGCCGTCGACAAGGTTCTGGCCGGGTGTGAGTCATTCGATATCGTCGTGCTGACGCCCAGAGCCTCGGCAACTGCAGATGCCACTGCGACTCGAGCAGCGGCGCCAACCCCCAGTCCTGACCCCGACGTGGACGCCCTGGCCCTGTGGGACGACCACGGGAACGGCCGGATCACGTGTGCGGAGGCCCCTGCCCACGGTATCGCGCCGGTCCACCAAGCTGGACAAAATCAAGAACCTTCATCATTTCCTTCACCCTGTTGCCATAAGCGGGCATCTTCCCTTCGGTGTACCGAGACTTGTTAGGAAACCGGCGGGCAGTCTTCCGCGCAAAGTTTTCCATCGCCGTCTGTGTTGGTGTGCAGCGACCGTCCGCCCAAGTGCGATGCCTTAATTGCGCTCCCGCACGACCGACGCCGAGGCGGCCGGGGATTGGGCGGGAGCACCTGCTGGTCCATCATGGAGCCGCCATGTGCGGTAGATACAGCCTGACAGCCCATCTTGGGGAGTTGGCGCTGCGGTTCGAGTTCGACGGCGACCGGCTGACCTTCAAACCAGCCTACAACGTCGCTCCTACCCAGGACGTGCTGACCGTCGTGGGCGGAGAGACCCGGCGCGGCGGGTTCATGCGCTGGGGTTTGATACCGCACTGGGCGAAGAGCGCCTCCACCGGAAGGCGGATGATCAACGCCAAGGCGGAGACGGTGGGCGAGAAGCCGGCCTTCCGGGACGCGCTGAGACGCCGGAGATGCCTCGTGCTGGTGGACGGCTTCTACGAGTGGCAGCGAGTGGGGCGAGTCAAGAGACCCATGCGCGTCGTCATGAGGTCGGGGGGACCCTTTGCCCTCGCGGGGCTGTGGTCGGTGTGGAGAGACCCGGAGGGCAACGCCGTCCCATCGTGCACCATCATCACGACCACGGCCAATGACCTGCTCCGGCCCATCCACGACCGGATGCCAGTGGTGTTGCCCAGGGAGATGGAAGGGCTCTGGCTGGACCAAAGTGTCGACGATCCCATCGCGCTTGACGGCGTCCTGAGTCCCTATCCCGCCGACACCATGGATGCCTACGAGGTCTCCGCCCTGGTCAACTCCGTGGCTAATGACGGCCCGGAGATCATCGAGGCATTGGCGCGACCCGCCAGCAGTTGACGGCAAACCATCGGCCCACGGTGGGCGTCACGGTATGGTTGCTCCGGCTCTTCTAGCCACAGGGCTTCCCGGGCTACAGACTCAGGGGGGAACGGAACCGGCGATGCCCGGTCGAGGTTGCAGCGGGCGCCAATGAACCAGGACAAGAGGCAACGGTCGGCCTTATCAAACCCCAGGTTATCTGATCCCGGCCGACGTGTTCCAGGGAGACCAGGCCGTCCGGGAAGAAGAGTCGAAGGAAAGGAGGCGTTTGTCGGACCCGGCGTGGGCGTCGCTGGCGGGGCGATGGGACCCTCACTTAACTCCGCTCCAACTCGGTCCAATTAACGGGGTCCACCTCACAGGAGGAAATGGAGTACGCTTGAACCAATCTCCCTCTGTTGGTTTCATCCAAGAGGTTATTGGAGCCCCTGGGGCCGTTCGCGTTTAGCAATCACCAGACCAATGGCACAGTTTGGCTGTTGTGGAACATCGGTGAAGGGAATTGGTGTCGAATTTACGCGGTCCATGAACCGAAACGAAGCCGTACACCCTTGCTTGACCGAAGAAATCCGCTAGCAACGCCCCAATTTCGGAAGTCCGGTTCCCGTCTTTCTCGCGAAGGTCGTGGTTCTGGACCTCTAACCGTCAGATACCGCTCGTCCATGTCAATAACATCTGTAAGGGCGCGCTGTCAGTTCCTGCCGGGGATGTTTTGGAGGGTATAATTGATTGGCACGCTTGGTGAACTAAAACTACGGCCGAAGGGAACTTGGGAATGTGTAATCGGCGGCGTTAAAGTGGACCGCGTAGGCGGAGGATTGCTGACAAACGGCGATTGAATACTGTACCGCCTATCGCCATCCATAGGTTTGGAAGTCGAGCCTATGGGCGGTGGGACGGATGTACAAGGTGGACGTGTATCTGCGGGTCCGCAGGGCGGTGATGGTGGAAGGGATGAGCATCCGGGAGGCGGCACGGACGTTCGGCCTGCACCGGGAGACGGTGCGCAAGATGCTGGCCTACTCCGTGCCGCCGGGCTACCGGCGGCAGAGTCCGCCCAAGAGGCCCAAGCTAGAATCCTTCACCGGCGTCATCGACCACATCCTGGAAGAAGACCACAGGGTCCCCAAGAAGCAGCGTCACACGGCCAGGCGCATCTTCGAGCGGCTCAGGGACGAGTACGGGTTTGACGGCGGATACACCACGGTCAAGGACTACGTAAGAGAACGCCGCCTCCGGACCCGGGAGATGTTCGTGCCGCTGTCGCATCCGCCGGGGCACGCCCAGTGCGACTTCGGCGAGGCCCTGGCTATCATTGGCGGAGTGGAGCAGAAGGCCCACTGCTTCGTCATGGACCTGCCCCACAGCGACGGCGGCTTTGTGAAGGCCTACCCCGCGGAGACCACCGAGGCCTTCCTGGACGGCCACGTGTCGGCCTTCGCCTTCCTGGGCGGAGTGCCCCAAAGCATTCTCTACGACAATACCAAGCTGGCCGTGGCCAAGATACTGGGGGACGGCCGGAGGAAACGCACCCGCGCCTTCACCGAGCTTCAGTCCCACTACCTCTTCGAGGACCGGTTCGGGCGTCCGGGCAAGGGTAATGACAAAGGCAAGGTGGAGGGCTTGGTGGGGTACGCCCGGCGCAACTTCCTGGTGCCCATCCCGTCCTTCGAGAGCTTCGACGCCCTGAATGCCCACCTGGAGCGGCGCTGCCTGGAGCGGATGGACGCCAGGCTCAGGGGGCACTCTGAGACCATCGGCCAGCGCATGGAGCGGGACCTGGAGGCGCTGCTCACACTGCCGCCAGGGCCCTACGAAGCCTGCGACCGGCAGGCGGGGCGGGTGAGTTCCCTATCCCTGGTCCGGTACCGGACCAATGACTACTCGGTCCCGGTGGCCTACGGGCACCGGGACGTCATGGTGCGGGGCTACGTGGACCGGGTGGTCATCAGCTGCGGGTCAGAGGTCATCGCGCGGCATACCCGCTCCTATCAGAGGGACGACTTTGTCTACGACCCCATCCACTACCTGCCGCTGTTGGAGCAGAAGACCGGAGCCCTGGACCAGGCCGCCCCCCTGCAGGGTTGGGAATTGCCCCATGAGTTCGGCGCCATGCGCCGCCTGCTGGAAGCCCGCATGGGCCGGCGGGGCAAGCGGGAGTACGTCCAAGTGCTCCGGCTGCTGGAGACCTTCTCCCAGCAGGAGGTGCATACAGCCCTCAAGGACGCCCTCAGGCTGGGGGCGCTGAGCTTCGACGCGGTGAAGCATCTGGCGCTCTGCCGGCTGGAGAGGCGGGCACCCCGGCTGGACCTGGAACTGTATCCCTACCTCCCCAGGATCAGGGTCAGCGCCACCTCCGCCGGCGATTACATGAGCCTGCTGTCGGGGAGGGCGCCATGAGCCAAAGGTCCACGCTGCTGTTGGAACACCACCTGAAGGAACTGAAGCTGCCCAGCTTCCTAAGGGAGTACGGGAAGACAGCCGCCCAGTGCGCCGCCGAGGGTGTGGACCACTCCGAATATCTGCTCAGGCTGGCGGAACTGGAGCTCATCGACCGCAACCGGCGCATGGTGGAGCGCCGGGTCCGGGCCGCCCGCTTCCCCGCGGTCAAGAGCCTGGACACCTTCGACTTCCCGGCCATCCCCTCGGTGAACAAGGCCCTGGTGCTGGAGCTGGCCCGCTGCGAGTACGTACAGCGCCGGGAGAACGTCATCGCCGTCGGCAATAGCGGCACCGGCAAGACCCACGTGGCCTTGGGGTTGGGCCTGGCCGCCTGCCAGCGCGGGGTGTCCGTGGGCTTCACCACCGCCGCCGGACTGGTGCACGAACTGATGGAGGCCCGGGACGAGAGACGGCTGCTCAACCTGCAGCGGCAGCTGTCGCGGCTGAATCTGCTGATCATCGACGAACTGGGCTTCGTGCCCCTGTCCAAGACCGGCGCGGAGTTGCTCTTCGAGGTATTCAGCCAGCGCTACGAGCGGGGCTCCATCCTGGTGACCACCAACCTCCCCTTTGACGAATGGACCGAGGTGTTCGGCTCGGAACGCCTCACCGGGGCGCTGCTGGACCGTCTCACCCACCACGTGCACATCCTGGAGATGAACGGCGAGAGCTACCGCCTCAAGCACAGCCAGGAGGACTCCGCGTCCCAGCCTTCTGAAGAACAGGACGAGGAATAGCGGGCACCGCCAACACGGCCTCTTACTTCTCCTTCAACATCGCCACTCTGCCTGATTACCTACACCCACTCATCAGCTCCGTGGTACACGATTCCTCCGCCCCACTTGTAACTGCTCAGCGATTATGTCCTCGCTAACTGTCGAGGGAAAATGTCCGCATGAAGGAGCATGTGACATTGACGCAGAGAGAGCAGACAAGGCTTCAGGTTCTCAACAGTTTGATGGCGGACCATATGACCACGGAGCAGGCAGCGACTTTGATGGGAGTGAGCGCGCGCCACACCAGGCGTATTCTGGCGGGCTACAGAAGGGACGGCGCAGCCGCACTCGCCCACGGGAATCGTGGCCGCCGACCGGCCAACGCTACACCGGACCCGTTGGCGACCGACGTGGTGGTCCTGGCGCGGACCCGGTACGCGGGAGTCAACCACACGCACCTGGGCGAGTTGCTCAGGGAGCGAGAGGGCATAGACATAGGTCGTAACACGTTGCGCAAGATACTGACTGACGCCGGTGTGAGCAGTCCTCGCCGTCGCAGGCCGCCGAAGCATCGTGTTCGACGGCAGCGGATGACTCGCGAGGGAATGCTGATACAGATCGACGGCAGCTACCACAGATGGCTGGGTGAGAATGGCCCCCAGTTCACATTGCTGCTGGCGGTCGACGACGCTAGCGGTTGGGTCGTCAATGCCCTGTTCTGCGAGCAGGAGAACACTCGCAGCTACTTACTGCTGATGCGGGATCTGATACGGAGCTGCGGCATACCGCTCGCACTCTATTCAGACCGCCATGGCGTCTTCAAGCACACGCCGCCGTCGGAGATCGCCACTGCTCCCACCCAGTTCTCCCGGGCAATGGATGAGCTTGGCGTACAGCTGATATTCGCACGGTCTCCTCAAGCCAAAGGCCGCGTGGAACGCACCGCGGGCACGCTCCAGGACAGACTGGTCACGGAGCTGAGACTCGCAGGCGCGACCACCATCGATGACGCTAACCACGTGCTCGACGACTTCCTTCCCCGTTTCAATGAGCGCTTTGGTGTGCCGCCGGAGCACGCGGAGACCGCGTATCGGGTCTTGGACCCGGGGATGTGCCTGGACACAGTCCTATGCCTGAAGTACAGGCGCAGGGTTGGACGGGACAACACGGTGAAATACCGCTGGCGCACCCTGCAGTTGCTTCCCGATAGTGCTCGGCCGAGCTATGCCGGGTCGGTGGTGAACGTGCTCGAAGGTCTGGACGGACGACTGGCAGTGCAACACGAAGGGTGTATCGTCGCCTCCCAGGAAGCGCCGCCACGTCCAGGTATCCTGCGCAGCTTCGACACGAGGACCGTACACACGGCTGCTCCCAGCCTCCAGACCAACGGCGTCAGCACAAGACTGGAGGACGAGGTGGCGATGATGGGCACAGTGCTCCAGGCCGACAACCTCCACGACGATGCCGGCCGCAACGGCGCCGTGAGAGTTCGCAAGACTGTGACTCCGCGGTCCAGAAAGCCCACCCCGCTTCAGACGGCGAGATGGAAGGCGGTCCAGAAGACGAAGCGCAAGGGACTGTCCCTTCGTGGGATCGCCCGGGAACTCGGCATACACAGAGACACCGTGAGGAAGTACATCAACGCCGAGAGTCCACCCATGTCGCGCGGCCGCGCAACGTCGAAAGTATCGTGATCTGCTAGCATGGCAATCTACTTAGAGGACATTTTCCCTTGACACTTAGGCGGACATAATCGCTGAGCGTCGACACCGATTACACGGTCGCCGTCGAACTCGAACCGACGCGCCAGCTCTCCAAGATCGGTTGTCAGGCTGTATCTACCGCACATGGCAACTCCATGATGGACCAGTGGGTGCTCTCGCGCGATCCCCGCCCTGTTGGTCGCGGTCGCGCAAGGGGGGAGTTCCATTGTGCCACTTGGGCGGACGGTCGTTGGAAACCAACACAACTGGCGATTGAACTTTTTGCGGGGCAGATTGCCTGCAGGTTTCTCGGCGAGTCTCCGAGTAACGAAGGGAGGATAGCCGATTATAGCAACAGTGTGAAGGAAATCGTGAAGGTTCTTGATTTCGTCCAGTTAGGTGGGCCTAAGTTGACGGTAGGCAGAACCGTATTTGAGCTTTGGATGGGGCTGTAGCTTATCACCCCGTATGTCATGCGACATTGGAAGCACCCCAAGGCTCGTCAGCTGCTCAGCTGGAGCCGTCAATTCAACCTGCTGGGTGGCAGCAGTTCGTTGGCGTACTTCGGCACGAACGTCTGCCTGGTGATCTCAACCTCCGAAAGCCCGCTGGCTTGATAGGTGCGGTAGGTGGAAGTGTCGACTTCGCAGGCGTATAGCACGACATCGCCGCCACCAGTCCATCGCAGCGAGTACGGCTCTATCCTCAGCAGCTCCCCTTGGTAGCGCAGGGCGACGCACAGCCTATTGGCAGCTGCAAATCGAAGGCGCTCCGAGTCGGCGGCGTCCATGCCCAAGTTTTGGATTGTTGAGGAGGCGCTCACGAATACTTCGTCCGGGCCGATAGGAATCCCCGTAGGAGCGGAAAGGGCAATGCCCCCGTGGAGCCACTCGAAGAACTCCGGCATCGCCGACCAGAAGGACCCGACGGGCGGTACTGCTGGCATCTGGTGTTCGAGCATGACTTCCCAGTCGCCCTCCATCTCTTCCCTGAAGAGCTGAAGGGAAGTGGGATCGGGAACAGGGATGCCCTTGAACTCGCACTTCTCCCGTAGCACCTGAAGGACCGCCGACGCCTCTGGGCGGAGGTCTTCCCTCCGAAAGAGGCTAATCACATCATAGAGGTCTCTCGGACGTGCGCGCTCCCCCAGGGCTCGGACCTTCTCGCCCATGAGCTCTGGAAGAGGATAGGCCCGGGCTGACATACCGTCTTCCGGGCAGTCGGAGTAGGCATGAGCGACGGCCCGCTCTACGGGCCGATGCACAATCTTCTCGTCGGCGGTCAGATCGAGCTTGACCCTGGGGAGGCTGCCTCTCGGTTGCATCGGGCCGCGGTAGTAGACGCGGCCTTCAATCTGGAGGCTCCCTCTAGGATTGTGGTACACCCGGAAACGAGGTCTCTGTGCCGAGATGTCTATACCGCTATGGTCGTATATCCATTCTGCAATCTCTCGAAAGGAGTCCGCGAGGATTCTTCCGTCCAATAGACCGGCGTCTTCTACCGTGAAGTCCAAGTCCTCCGAGAGCCGGTAGGTCTCGACGAAACACTTTTTGAGGCAGGTCCCACCCTTGAACACCCAAGCCGGGCCAAGTACGGGGTGGGCAAATATTCCAGCCAGCATCCAGCCCAGAACGTAGTCCTTCTCTATCATGTCGACTCGAAGGTCTCGCTCTCCGGCGATGATGAGCACTTCGCTCCGGTCAATCATGTCTCGGCTCCTCCCAAGACTTGGGAATCCAGAGCTGCCATCGCTTCACGAGCCGCCGGGATGGAACGGAGGGGTCCAACTGAGCGTTCCCTGCCGTAAGCCGGGACTGGCAGGCACCCAGCACCTGTTCGTCCGTCCCTATCCGCGAGAGGAGGAAGCCCAAGCGCTTGAAGACGGCGCCGTTGCCCAAACGTTCCGCATACTCGGTGAGCTTGGAGAGATCGGCCTGCTCCGCCTGCAGGTAGGCTTGGAGGCAATCGAAGACATGCCGTATGCCGCCCCCAATGCGCGGTTCGTCCAGCATGTCCAGCACGGTCCGGTGAACGTCGGAGACCTGCACCTTCACCTTTCCATACCAGACGGGCCGGGTGCCGAATATCTTGTCCGGTTTGACCCGCTTCAAGACGAAGGTCGTGCCCTGTATTCGCTGCTCTCGGGGCTTGCTGCCGCTCGCCGTGCAGACCAGCACACTGAGAAACATCTGCTCGGTCAAGTCCCAATGCTCCGCAGCGGACCAGCCACCGACATATCCAGGGTCAAACAGTTCGGGAATCAGAATCCACGGTTCGGGCAGCACCTGTGCCTGAAGAGGAGAGTCCGGCGGGATGGGAGCGTACAGGCCGCGCCTCACGTGTCGGAACCAACCCTGCTGGCTCCATCGCCACAGGGTCTTGGCGGCCTCTTGGCGCGATACGTCTAGGGACCTGGCCGCATCATCAATGGTCACCAGATCGCCTGCGTCGCGCAGGACGTTTGCTAGCCTCTCTCTTCCGATGCTCCGTCTCATTGGCCTTCAACCTTGCTTGGTTCTGCATTATGCTGGACAGCGACCCGTTCGCTGTTTAGGAGAACTGCCCACCCACTGATGTACCTATCAGGGAGGGCAGCACTTTGGTATAATGAGTTGCAGTCTTAATCTCGAAAAGAGGGAACTGCACTCTGCATAGTATACCATGCTTGAGAGTATTGCAGCAGACACCATCATAGAAGGCCCCTTCTTGCCAGGGCCTGTACGAGTGCTGCGTGTGCGCGCTCATGGCTCGGCGGTGCAGATCGAGGCCGTGGGTGTCGTCGATTCCCACTATTACGACCGGACGATTCCGAGCGAGCAACTCGCTGCTCTCGTACGCGGGGTCACCGGCGGCGCCCACACATTCGACGCAGAGCCACGATTGTTCCGCCTGGGTGTGGAAGCGCTCAGAACCCATCTGGCCCATGCCTTCGATCCTCAATTCGCAGTATCCGTCTCCCAAGTTGACCCTCTGCTGCACCAGCTAGACGCGGTGTACAGGCGCATTTTGCCGTTGCCCCGCATCCGCTTCTTGCTCGCAGACGATCCCGGCGCAGGCAAGACCATCATGGCAGGGCTCCTCATGCGTGAGCTGATGCAGCGTGGTGCGGTCTCCCGAATTCTGGTCCTCTGCCCCAAGGCATTGACCGACCAGTGGCGGCGCGAGATGTGGGAGCGTTTCAGAGAGCCGTTCACACTGGTGACCGGCGAGTCCGTCTCCGGCAGCTTCGGACAAAACGTTTGGGTCGAGAACGACCGAGTAGTCGCCTCCGTAGACTTCGCGGTCCAGGACCACATTCTCCCCGGTATTGAGCAGTCACAGTGGGACCTGGTGGTCTTCGACGAGGCTCACAAGCTTTCCGCCTACCGCTACGGCCCATCCGCCAAGATCGACAAGACCAAGCGATACATGCTCGCCGAGGGGCTTTCGGCTAGAACCAAGCACCTACTCCTGATGACCGCAACGCCCCACAAGGGAGACCCGGAGAACTTCCGCCTGTTGCTGTCTCTGCTGGACGACAAGGTATTCGCCTCTCAATCGGGAGTGGAAAAGGCCCTGGGGCAGACTGTCTCTCCCTATTTCCTCCGCCGGACGAAAGAGTCCATGCGTCACCACGACGGCAGGCCACTGTTCCTGCCGCGCCGAGTGGACACTGTAGCCTATGAGTTGGAGCCTCATGAACAGATCCTGTACGACGCTGTGACCGACTACGTTTCCAACGGCTTGGCCCAGGCGGAGCAGTCGCAGAACCGCAATGTCACTCTCGCCTTGATCGTCCTTCAACGGCGTCTCGCCTCGTCCCTGTACGCGGTTACCCGCAGCTTGGAGCGGCGGCGCGACCGGCTGACCGAGGAACTCAGCCAGGCCCGCAAGTCGGGAAAATTCGCCCAGACCGCCGTCCAGACGAGCTACGACCCAGACGAGGAAGACCTGGACGCCTTGACAGTCGAGGACGAGGAGGCCATCTCAGGCGCGTCCACGGCGAAGACTGCCGATGAGCTTGCCAGGGAGATCGAGCATCTCAACGGCCTGATAGACATGGCGGTCCGAACGCGGAACAAAGGGCCGGAGCGGAAGCTCATTGAGTTCCAGCAGGCCATTGAGAGCGCGACAGTAGCGGACCGCACCGAGAAGATTCTGGTCTTCACTGAGCACAGGGACACGTTGACCTATCTAACGAGGAGGCTCAAGGAGCAGGGCTATGCCGTCTGCAACATCCATGGAGGGATGAAGCTTGCAGACCGAATCGCTGCCGAGAAGGAGTTCCGCGGTCCGGCCCAGTTCATGGTGGCGACCGAGGCGGCTGGCGAGGGCATCAACCTCCAGTTCTGCAAGACAATGATCAACTGGGACCTGCCATGGAACCCCAACCGGTTGGAGCAGCGCATGGGCCGCATCCACCGCTACGGCCAGGAGCACGAGGTCCACATCGTGAACCTCGTCGCCAATACCACCCGCGAAGGCTCCGTGCTGGTCCGTCTCATGGAGAAGCTGGAGCGTATGCGTGCACAACTGGGTCACGACCAGGTGTATGACGTTATCTCCAGCATCTTCGACGCCGGGTCAATGCGATTGGACGTCCTGATGCGGGAGGCCATCCTCAACCGCCGCTCCATGGAAGACATCCTCGCCGACATGGAGTTCATCTGCGACCCCGGCGCGGCCGCTGCAATCCGGGAAGCCCTGGGATCTGCCCTGGCCACGCCCCACGTCGACCTCTCCGGTATCCACCAGGAGGAACGTGATTCCAAGGAACGCCGCCTGACACCGGAATTCGTCGAACGTTTCTTCGTGGACAGTCTCCAATACCTGGGCGGACGCCTTACGCCCGGTGGCGACCGCGACTGGCGGCTTGACTTCATACCGGCGCCCATTCGACAAGAGGCGCACTCCCACAACACCGGCGAGTTCGGCCAAGAGAACCGGCTCATCACATTCCGCAAGGACCGGCTGCGGCGGGACCCACCCGCCGAGTTTGTCGCACCGGACCATCCTCTCTTTGACGCCGTTCTGCGTCGTATCCTGGAACAGGGCCGCCCGCCCCTCAGCAATGGAACGGTGTTCGTCGACAAGCAGGCTCGAGAGCCGTACCTTGTTTGGTTGCTGGAGGCAGCCGTTCGCAACGGACTAGGTGAAGAAGTGCACCGCCGCTTACTCGCCCTGCGCCAGCGCGGCAACGAGTTTGAGCCGGTGCAGCCCGGAGTGCTCCTCGACCTGCCGCCCAGCGATGCCGTGCCCGCCATGCCTGGAGCCCTGCGCGACATCGCTCTGGATGATGCTGCAGTCGCCGAGGCCAGCGCCGTCTATGCCAACGAGTACATGATGGAGGTCGCCAAAGAGCAGGAGAGGCAGTCGGCATCATGGAGACTGCACTACAGAACTCCATCGACGATAGCCTCTCAAACCTCCAGCAGCGTCTCGAGCGGCAACATGAGGACGAGGCGAAGGGAAAGGACATGCGGATTGCCATCCGTACCACCAACGAGCAGATCGACGCCCTGACCGCCGGGCTGAGGCAGCGGCGCGAAGACCTGAAGCGCAGGAAGGTGACGTCGGTGGAGACGCCGCGAGTTGTAGGGGTAGCCGCCGTCATCCCCGGACCCGTCCCCAGGGTGGCCGAGCAGGGTCAACGTGGCGGCGACAACACCGCCGTAGAGACCGCAGCCATGCAGGTGGTGATGGAGTACGAGCAGGGCCAAGGCCGTGCCCCGGCGGACGTGTCCAAGACCGGCGTCGGCTACGACGTACGCAGCGAAGGGCCGGACGGTCAGGTCCGCTACATCGAGGTGAAGGGACACGCCTCGACGGGAGACGTTACCCTCTACTACACCGAGTGGCAGATGGCCCATAGGATGGGCGAGGAGTTTTTCATCTACGAGGTCGACCACGCGCTGACTAACGCTCAGTTGCGCATCGTCCAAGACCCAGTGGGCAAGGGCATAGAGCCTGTCGAGCGAGTGGTCGAGTACCTCATTGACGCTGAGCAGCTACATGCAGTCGGAAACCTCCTGGAATCAAGGCAGGCGTGCGATGAATGAGCACCCGCGCAGCCCCAAGATACCGATAGGCGCTGAGTTCTTGGACTTGCTCCGCCAACAAGAGCGTAGCTGTGGGGCGTCGTTCGACAGTTGGCTTCCTCACGCTGGCAAGAAGGCACCACAAACGATAGAAGCCCTGGGTACTGTCCTCTCATATCTGGACCGCATCGCGTCTTGCTGGTGGGGATGTGACGGTGGAGATCACCAGGAAGAACGCCTAGTGGGCAGAGCAGCCAGCAATGCCAGAGCAGCGCTTCTCCTGCTAAGGGCGGGCTACTACGATGAGGCGCTTGGCGTTGTCCGACAGATTGGCGAGCTGGTCAATCTTCTATGGTTGTTCATGAATTCCAATGAGTCCCTTCTCGAATGGAGAAACGCGAACGAGAATGTTAGGCGAAGATCGTTCAGCGCAGTACGGGTTAGAGAGAGGTTGGAAGGTGCGAAGCTATTTAGGCCCTTGAATGAGAATCTGTACGGCAAACTCAGTGGCACCTCCATACATGCCAACCCTGGCACAACACCACAGAGCCACAACGTTGTAGGGATACCTACCATGGGAGCGTATTTCCAGGAAGCCGGGACTTTGGTGGTACTCAACCACGTCGCGCAACTGGTCGTCTTTGCGCTCTTGTACACGACTACACTCTTGCAGCAATCTGAGGACAAGGTGACCGCACTCAAGGCCGGCCGAAGGCTTGCTGAATCTATCGGTGCCATAGGTATCGAGACAGTTGAGGAATACCAGGAGAGAGTTAGGGCTACAACTGAATTCAGAGAATTGGAGACGGAACTGAAGCAGGATCAGGAAGAACGTAGGCGGGCCTTTGCCAAGCATCGGACACTGACCGAAACTGATGAATCGCCGATCGAGGAAGATAAAACCCCATGACCATGCCCCGTCGCAAGCGACTCATCGAGGTGGCCTTCCCGCTGGAAGAGGTGTCGGCCGATGCTCGCAAGGACCCGTATCGAGGGTCACCGCACCCTCAGACACTTCACCGCTGGTGGGCAAGGCGGCCACTTGCAGCCTGCCGCGCCTTCATCTACGCCTCGCTAGTCGATGATCCCGATACCGACGCCGAGCGGGAAGAGCTGTTGAAGGAGGTGGCCGAACTTGCCAGTTGGGAAGCCGTGCGTCACCCGGAGCGGGTCGTCCGCCCCACGAATGACGGCGGCAGTGGCCTCACCGGAACCGAGTTGTTGGAGGGGGCGCGTCAGCGCATTCTGGATTGCAGTGGCGGCAAGCCACCCAAGCTTCTCGACCCCTTCGCAGGTGGCGGTTCTATCCCTTTGGAGGGACTCCGTCTTGGCTGCGACGTGGAAGCCAGTGATCTCAACCCCGTCGCCGTACTCATTCTCAAGGGCACACTGGAATACCCCCAGAAGTACGGCCAACCCAACAGCCGGTCCGCGCCAGACTACATCCGCCAGGTATCCGACGACCTCTCACAAACCCGCTTCACCGACGGCAGCCTCGCCGAGGCCTACCGCCGCAGCCCTCTCGCGACGGACGTACGTTACTGGGGCGATTGGATGCTAGAAAAGGCACGGGAGGAGCTCGCCTCGTTCTACCCGCCTGATCCCGATGGCAGCGTGCCAGTGGCCTACCTATGGAGCCGCACCATCCCTTGCCCCAGCTGCCACGCTGAGATGCCCCTCATCCGCCAGTACTGGCTGGCCCGAAAGGACGAGAAGAGGGTGGCACTGCAGCCTGACATTGACCACCACAACGATCGCGTGGACTTCCGGGTGGTGGAGGGGACGGACGTCACTGGCGACCCCGCAGAAGCCACGACCTCACGGGGCGACACGAAATGCCTGCTATGCGGTCAGGTGGTCAAGGCAGCCCAGGTCCATGAAGCTGGCCGCGCTGGAGATATGGATGCCAAGCTCACCGCTGTCGTATTGGAGGCTGCTGGCAGAGGAGGCAAAAGATATCGCCCTGGAAGCCAAGCTGACTTGGAGATATTCGCGTCTGCCGAGCTTAAAGCAACAGAGTTGAGGTCACAGACGCTGCATGACTTGCCAGCCATTCCTAACGAGCCCGTGGCCTACCATCCCCAGTATATGCTGGTTCGTGAATATGGCTTGGACGAGTGGGGCAAGTTGTTCAACGCCCGCCAACTGCTGGCCCTGACTACCTTCGCCCGGCTCGTGGGCGAGGCCCACCGCAAGATGCTCGAAACGGGGATAGAGGCAGAATACGCTAAAGCAGTGAGTACCTATCTGGGATTGGCTTCCAGTAGGCTATCGGGCGAACACTCAACTCTGGCACGGTGGAACTCATCAGGGCAAAAGACGCAGGGTGCCCTTGGTCTTCAGGCACTTCCGATGGTGTGGGACTTCGCGGAGCTTAACCCCTGGGGCGGATCCGTCGGTGATGCAAGCACAGCTATCAGCCTCGCCAGCGCCTTCATAGAGTTTTCAAGTCAGGCTACTATTCCATTCCCAGCAAGCGTGGTTCAGAGAGATGCTCGGCGAGACCCAAGCAAAGATTTCAGTGCTGTGATAACCGATCCTCCCTACTATGACTCGATTAATTATGCTGATATCTCCGATTTCTTCTACGTCTGGCTGAAGCGGTCCATTGGATTCATACACCCTGATCTACTAGCTCTCCCGCTGACTCCCAAGCGGGAGCAGACGGTTATGAACGTCTATGCCAGCAGCGGCGCGGATGGCAGGGAGCGGAAAGAGGCCGCTCGGAGGCACTACGTGGACGGCATGGCCAACGCCTTCCAGGCCATGGCAGGGTCGCTGGAGCCCGCCGGCCTCAGCGGCGTCGTGTTCGCCCACACTGACCCGGATGCCTGGGCTACTCTTATCGAGGGACTAATAGGAACGGGGCTAGTCCCTGATGCCTCTTGGCCCATTGACACGGAGATTGGAACGAAGTTATCTGCATCTACCCAAGCTCGTCTGAAAACATCAGTCTGGATGGCCTGCAGCAAGCGCGAGGGCGAGGCGGCTGAAGCCTTCCTGAGCGACGTGATGGAGGAGATGCGCCCCGTTATTCGGGAGCGGCTGCTCTACTTCTGGGGCAAGGGAATCCGGGGAGCGGACTTCTTCATCAGCGGCATCGGCCCGGCACTGTCGGTCTTTGGGCGGCACTCCCGCGTCCTGCGCCCAGACTGAGATACCGTCTCGGTGCGTGACTTCCTGGATATCGTGCGGCGAGAGTCCACTGCGGTGGCCTTGGAGCAGGTGCTGCACGGGGCAGACCTGGGCTTGGTGGACCCAATCACCCGCCAGTACGTGACCTGGGTGTGGAGCTACTCCCGCGCACCGCTGGACGCCGGCGAGGCCATCGCCCTCTGCTTGGCCACTGGCGCGGCCTACGATGAGATGACCCGCCCCCACTCCATAGCCGCCGAGATCAGGGAGAAGAGCAAGAAGCTGGTTAGGCTCCGCACCATTCGCCAGCGCTCAATGGACGACGACGACCTGGGCAACGGACACGCCGCCCGCCCGACGCCGCTCATTGACCAGCTTCAACACGCCGCGTGGCTGTGGAGCCAGAACCTGACGGATAGGCTGGCAGCCTACCGGGGCCAGTTGGGGGAGACTCGCTGGTCGGCGATGCAGACGCTCGGACAGGCTGTCGCCGAATGCTTGCCTGACGGCGACGAGGACCGGCGCATTATCCTAGGGCTGCTGGGTAGCAACGTGATGGCGAGCGCGCCCCGGCCCAACAGTCAGGAGGCGCAAGTTAGGCTGCCGGGCATAGACGACAGTGAGGAAGAGTGATGGCAAACCCCCATCAAATCCCATCAAGTGAGGGGCTCGCCAGTGAGCTGAAAGCACAGAAGAATCTAATGGTCGCAGTCGCTACAGGCGGTCCACGAATCGACGACGTGAATGTCGAGTACATAGAACGGCGGAATCGCATTCGGGATGGATTGGCAAGACTTGGGATACCCGATGCTAACCCGTATTCCGACTTATGGGCCTGGTATGGGAAATGGAGTAGTGGAGACCTTCCTTCGTATCAGTCCAGGCGGCTAATACCTTTCCCAACTCCTTGACCCGCTAATCGAAGCAGCGGAACGAGGAGTCGAACTGGGTGAGAGTATCTTTGAAGAACCAACTGGGTGGGCTAAAGTAGACCGACAGCTTGATGGGGCTCGCGAACAACTAGCGCGGGCGCAGTCTGAAGAGGACTTTCAGGCGGTAGGACTTCGATGCCGAGAAGTCCTAATATCCTTGAGCCAGGAGGCATTCGACCCGACCCTACATTCCACTAAAGATGGAATCGCACCAAGCGGTACTGACGCCAAGCGCATGCTAGACGCCTATCTTCTTACCGAGTTGCCTGGCAACAAGAATGAGGAAGCTCGAAAACACACGCGCGCTGCTCTTGAATTCGCTGTTTCCCTACAGCATAGGCGTACTGCGACCTTTCGTGATGCTGCTTTATGTGCGGAAGCGACCGCATCAATTGTGAACTTGATCGCCATTCTGTCGGGCCGAAGAGACCCGTAGGTAGGAAGGGAATTGTGACTCAAAGCAACCACAGCGTATTGGGCGAGGGACTGAAGCTCTACACCGACGGCATGCGGCAATTCGTGAAACGGAAGCTGGTCGTCCACTTCCCGAACAACTGGTGGGAGCAGGGCGTACTGAGCTCCCTCCCTGAAAACCAGCGGAGGAGCCTCAACCGCGAACTTGCCAAGAACCCAGACGCCGATAGGGCGGAATTCATCGACGCCAACATGCTTGTGCCCGTCGTAACACGGAAGTTCGATTCCGTTTTCGAGGACACATTCCATAACTTCAGACAGACGCAATCGTGGCTTATCCAGGTCGCGGAGGCTAGAAACCGATGGGCGCATCCTCGCAGCGGCGACGTGCTCGCCGACGAAGCGGCTCACGCTCTCTATGCCATGGTCCAGTTGCTCAACGCGGCGAACCTCACTGAGGCTGAAGAGGTCGAGAGGCTGCGGAAAAGCATTCTGGGCATCTCGCCAACACCGGTACAAGCAGAGGAGGGGCCGGTAGAGGTAAGTGCCGTGAGACCCGCCAGACAGGGGACGCTGCCATACTGGTGGGAAGTATGTACGCCTCGCGAAGGCTTTAGAGACCCAGCACACATCGACGAGTCGCTCTTCGCGGCTACCCTCGGCGGGGTGTTCGCTGGCTCCGCCCGGGCCGAATACCTGGACCCGGTGCGGTTCCTCTCGCACACTTACTTCACAGATAACCTGGCGCAGATGGTGCGTGACATCGTAAGCTGCATGAGCGGCGGCGCCGGACCAGCGGTGGCGGAGGTGCAGACGCCCTTTGGCGGAGGCAAGACCCACGCCCTTCTGACGCTGTACCATCTCATCAACAGCCGAGAAGCCGCATTGACACTCCCAAGCGTTAGGGAAGCGCTTGGGGAGTTTCGCATCCCCGCCGGAGCCCACGTTCTGGTGTTCGATGGGCAAGAGATGGGCACCGAGCCGATCCTGAAAGAGGACGGCGCTTCTGTCAGCAGTCTCTGGGGCGCGCTGGCACACCGGGTTGGTAGCTCTAGCTGGATGAGCGTCATGGACTCCGACGGGCGCGGTGAGGCTCCCGGAAACGCCGTCTTCAGGCAGGTATTAGAGCAGGCGTCCCCCTGCCTGGTCCTGGTCGACGAGATAGTGAGCTACCTAGTGAAGCTGCGCTTCTCTAGCGTCCGCCGCACCCAGAACCTCTACCGCCAGACGGTCCAGTTCCTTCAGGAGACTCTCCAACTCGCCAGCAACGTGCCAGGCGTGTGCGTGCTCGTCTCCCTTCCCAAGAGCCGCCGCGAGTTCGGCGGCCTCGACCCTGAGCAACTGCGCAACGAACTGACTATCCTCGATGAGTTGCAACCACGCGCCGACCGGGTTGTCTCTAAGCGAACCCCGGTCAACGACGAGGACATCTACGTGCTGATGAGCAGGCGGCTTTTCGAGAGCACGGACGCGGACGCCGCCGAGCAGGCCGCCCGTGCCTACAGGCAGGTCTACGAGAAGACGCCTGGCCTATACGACCCTGCGGTGCTGACCACTGAGTACATGGAGCAGCAGAGGGCGGCGTATCCGCTCCATCCCGAGATCATCGACGTGCTTTACAAGAAGTGGTCGACAGCCCCCGACTTTCCCCGGACTAGGGCGACGCTTCAACTGCTTGCGGGCGTGGTCGCCGACCAGTGGAAGAACCGCCGAGATGCCCACACGATTCAGTCAGCCCATGTCGATTTGGAGAGAGAGCGAATTCGGACAAGGATCGTCAGTGCAGCTGGAGCCGGCGGTGGGTATGACGGGGTGGTGGCCGCGGACATCATCGGAAGAGACGCCCATGCCGACATTCAGGACGAGAGGCGTGGCGGCGATTATGCTCGCTTCCACATTGCCCGCGGCGTCGCAACGACCCTGCTCATGCACTCCTTTGGTGGGATGGAGCGTGGAGGCGGAACCTTGCAGGAGCTCCGCCTCGGAACTGTAGCAGCCAATGTTGGCCCGGAGTACGTAACCGAGATACTTGGCTCGCTGGAGGAGTCTCTTTGGTACGTTCACCGCGAAGGTGAGGCACTCAAGTTTCAGACCAAGCCGAACATCTATCGAGTCATCGCTCAGACGGCGGACGGTCAGGCGGCGTCAATCGTGGCCGAGCGATTGCGCGCTGAGGTCGAACGAAGCATAGGCGCTGCGACGGGGTTTAGGGTACTGTCATGGGCTGGAGGAGATGGCCAGCTTCCGGACAACCCGGATACTACCATTGCGGTCTTGGAGCCTCGGTACGCAGTAGCCAGCAGCGAAGGTGCCGGACAGGCCAACGGCGAGAATAAAGTCCGGCAGCTATGGGACCGCGTAGGCGGCGGCCTTCGCCGATGGCGAAACGCGCTCATCCTGGTTGCGCCCGATCAAGAGCTATGGGGCAGGGCCGAGGATGCCGTTCGGGAGGCGCTCGCCTACGAATCCGTGTCGGCCTCCCCAGAGGCGCAGGCATTGAGCCAGGCGGAGATCACGGACCTGAGAAGTCGCGGCGAGGCCAAGAAGGGCAGCCTGAGGACCAGCGTCACGACAGCCTATCGCTGGGTTTTCTACCCGGACGAGGCTGGACTCGCATCTCTTTCCCTACCGGTGCCCGCGACGGCCGGAGAGCAGATCGCGTCCCGGACTGTGAAACGCCTATCGGACCAAGACTACGGCGCGCCAAAGGTGCTGCCCAAGATAGGGGCTGTTTACTTCAACTCGAAGGTGGCTCCTCACCTATGGAAGGACGAGTCTGGCCCCCTCGACCTCGCTGAGACGTTGCGACGGTTCCCACAGTGGACCTACTTGCCGATCCTGCCCGATAGGGAGAACACGCTGAGAGACTGCTTACGAGAAGGTGTCGGCCAGAAGCTGTGGACGGTTGCCATCGGCGATGCGGAGACCAACGTCTATCGGAGGCTCATTGAGACTACCGACGAGTTCTATAGTCTCAGCAATCTATTCGACGGGTCCGCGTCGTTGGTCAAAGGCGACCTGCTTGACCTGATCCGAGAGGAATTGAGCCCCGAGGACCGCCCAACCGACGAGAATGAGCAGGATAGTGGTCCGGAACAGCCTCAAACAGAAACCGGCAAAGAGCAGTCTGGGGAGCAAGGCACCCTAATACCGAGACCGGCCAAGCGGCATGCGCGGGTCAGACTCAGCGTGAGGGACCTGTCTGTCGCAAAGACGAGCAACCTTCAACCGTACCTCTCCAGGGTACTGCAGGAGCAAGACGCCGGCGCGGAGGTAAGCGTGACCATTGAGGTTTCCAGCGATGCGGGAATCTCGGAGGAAGCTCTGAACCAGCGAATTGTCGAGGGGTTCAGCCAACTGGGAATCCCTGTGGAGTGGCAGGAGGAGTAGGCAAGTGGCACGTGACGTGCTGCTCTTTCTTACGACTAGCTGGCGCCTTTCGCCGCCCCCTCTCTTAACTGAATGCTAGCTCGAACAAACGAGAGAGTGTCGGGAGCTTCATAGCGCGGCAAAATCGACAAGACCATTGCCCCACCATTCTAACGAGCATTGGCAGGGACCCCATGCGGGAGCTTTGAACATGCAAAAGCGAAAGCGGAAGATTGAAGGCACTCTTGAATTCGCCGAAGGATTGCTGCTCGTTGCCAACATGGTTGACGCTCCGGGTGCCCGAGACAACGCGCTGAGTGCGATGGGAGCCGATGGTGGGATGCCGGCCAAACCAAAAAGATCGTCGGCTATTGGGCAAGTACCAAGGAAGAGTGGTGTTGGCGTCCTTGGCGGCGGAATTGGCGTTGAAGTATGCGTGGGAACGTGAGCCCAAGAACGCGGACAAACCGGCTCCCAAGATCGGCTCGGGTCACCAATTGAAAGACTTGTTCGGAGAACTTTGCCCCGATCGTAAGCAGGCAATCGAGGAAGAATACTGCCAGAGAACCAGCACCCACACAAAATGCCAAACAGCGGAAGAAGCGTTTGGGCAGTACAAGAAGCCGTTTGAGCAATTCCGGTACATGGGCGAATACCCCCCGTCCAAGAATGAACCCATGCGAGCGACCGACTTGATACAGGCAACCAAGAGCGTGATCGCGGTGGCACACGCACGCGATACGCAGCCAACATAGACTGCCAACGCGGAACTTTCATCAGCCATGCTCCTGCCGACATTGCTGCGGCACGGACGCCTTCGGTTCGGTGGGGTCCTAGGAGAAGATAATGGAAGGCAATGGTCGAACTTGGATAATGCCCAAGACGACGAAACTAATGCCCCTGGACATTGCGATGCCAAGGGTAAGAACTACTCTGCCAAGCGGATTGGTTGTAACGTTTAAGGAGCCAGAACAGATTGACCCTGAAGCCATTGAGAGGTACATAGAAATCTACCGAGTCGTGTGTTACGGGACCAAACTCGAGATTTGGGGGTTTGCATGCATATTCAATGAAGTATTGTTGTCCCCCCTGTCAACAGCTGAGGTGGAAGAGAACAGAGAAGAGCTACACAACTTGTTCATACCTATTCTCGACTCGCTTGACGACCGAAAATGGGGTTCGAAAATGGTGACTCAACCTTATGATGAGCTGGACCACGAGAATTCCATATTCGCTGGGTTCTGGCGCAGTTGGGGTATCGCGGTGCGTAGTGCTATATCGCGGAACTTTATAGACGACGCAGTCTCCCTAAGCAAGATGAGCGACTTGCTAATAGAGTATGCAGGGAGCCCAGAGGTCTTGTACAAGTGGCATCGTCACCCTGAGGGTGAAAAGGTTGCCTTGCCCGTATGGGTGAGGAATTGGTTTCATCACACGGAGAATGCCTTTGAACCTACTCCTCCAAGTAGGCATGAGATACGCAGGGCTGCTAGAGAGCTCGTCAAATTAAGTCTTGCCTTAGAAATGACGGAGGATGCACGACGAGTGGAGACACACCGCGAGCAAATTGGAGGAACAACCAGGATTGATTATCAATGGTTGAATATGCAAGTCTATATGAATAAAGAACGGAACGAAATAACAGTTTGCCAACTGGGTGTGTTCGATGGCTGGAGCATTGAAGAACCATATGGCGATTTCCATGATAGCGGTGAGGAGTTGGTTGACTTCGCACTGAAATTGAAACAGAAAGCGAAGTCCAAATCGCAGTGCCAAGAGGTAGCCAAAAGCGAACGATAGGTTTAAGAACGATTGCGGCCCTGTGTATTTTGAAGGGAAAGAGACCTGCCATTGGTTTGAGCCCCTAGGGCAGGGAGGCGAATCCGCGATAGAGTCTAGCAAGCGATTGAACGCATCCTCAATCGCCCGCGGGATAGGGCTAGGCAATTCCTAGTCAACTCCCAGAGTGTTGAGCACCTTTGGCCAAGGCGTGATGCTAATCGCCCGATTGACCGCGTGGCACCATCCGAGATTGATGCGGGCTTGTTGTCCGTCGCCAAAGCGTCCTATGGTATTGAGCAAGGGGACTTTATATGCGGGACAGCCCGTCAATTCGGTTGGCGTAGGACAGGACAGCACATCGACCGTGGATTGAGCGAGGGGATTGAAGGGCTTCTGAAGGCAGGGAGGCTGTACTTGCAAGCAAATATGCTAGTCGCTTCAGACAATGCCAGTCGAAGCTAGGACGACCCCGACACTGATCACTATCTAAGCCTCCCGTTCCGTCCGCAGAGTTGAGCGGGGATGGTATGCCTCCCGATGCGCTGCTCCGTGTGGGTTTCCCACGTGACGTACTAGCGCTTAGCTTCTGGCCCGTAGCTCTTAGCCATCCAATCTCTGTCTCACTGGTCCCTCGTCGCGTCGGCTCTCGGCCTGCACCACAAAACCGCCTTGTACACAAGGGCTTGCAAGGCATTACATGCGAGCAATTTCTCGTTCAAAATGAGATGTTGGGCCATCGCCGAAAGGAGCAGTTGATTGGTAGTAGCAGAGCGAAGAACAAGACCATTGAACGGCGCGACACAAGCTGGGCCGGACCTCAGGAGGGCGGTCCGGGGCTACGTGCGCGCCTACGCGTCATTGCACGGACGGCGCAAGACAGCCGAGGACCTCGGCGTGTCCCGCCACACCCTGTGGCGATTCCTGGAACGGGACCATGGGGGGCGCGCCGTGCCCTCCGCCGTCCTGAGCTCCGTTGGCGAGAGCGTGCGGGAGATTGAATCGGCCACGTTCGAGCTCATCATCGACCTGGAGGGCCTGCGGCGGAACCCCGCGCTGCGTCACCTGCGCCAGGGTCTTGAGGAGGCACTCCTGCTGCTGTGCGCCGCGCCCCTGACCACCGTGGAGGAGCTGTCCCGCTTCGGACGTATTCCAGCCTCCACGATCCGAGACCGGTTGACGAAGCTGACCGAGCGGGGCCTAGTGGACTCAGTGCCGCATCACCTGAGCGTGCTGGGCACGCGTCCGCAGCTCCGGTACTTCCCCACGGAGAAGGGCGTCACCGCAGCAGGCGCAGCCACCAAGGGCTGGAATCACATGCTTCGGGCCTACCCGGTGTCGAAGCAGTGGTTCCGGCTGCTGGCCGAGCGGCTGGACGCCGTGCCCGTTCTCCACCGCGTCGCCGCCATGATCGCCGACGCCGACCCGCACGACGACCCGGTGCGGGTGGACCACTATCGCAACGGTCCCTACGACATGCTGCTCACCCTGTCCGGAGGCCGTACCATCGGCGTGATTCGGCAGGGACCGGCGCTGCCCACCTCCAGGCTCCGCTACCGCCTCAGGAGCATTGAGCGGCTGGACAGCAGCGAGACGCCCTTCGTCACCCTCGTCCTGACCCACGCAGACCAGGCCGCCCGCAGGGCCATCCGCTCCCTTGGCGACCCATCGGAGCACCGCAGGACCTTCGTTGTGACGGAGGGGGAACTTCTGGCCGGAGACCACACCGGAGTCGTCTGGCAGCAGTGCGGGAGCGGCGTGGGTGAGGCCGTGCGCATCGACGCCGACGCATCCCTGGCGGGCATCTTGGCCTTGGCGGAACGCCTGCTGGACACGTCCTACTCCTTCCTCCGGGACAAACCCAAGCCGAAGCCCGGCACGCTGTACCCCTCCGGCGTGCAGGCCGCCATGCCGGAACCCACTGAGCAACTCACACCGGCCCTCTCGGCGCAGCTGACCCGCGCCGAGAAGGACGCTCTCGACCTGCTGGACGCCTGGCCCCTGTGCACTCGTGAGCAGCTTGCAGGGCTGATGGGCGGCGTCACCCTGCGCCGGGTGAACCAGGTGCTCCGCTCTCTTGCCCAGCACGGCCTCGTCCGATCCGACGAACCTCTGCACATGCTCACCGACGAGGGATTGACGTACCTCGCCCGCAGAGACCGGGCCGCCGTGGGGTTGACCCTCGAACGGTGGAGCGCCGAGCCTCTGTACCTGAACGCCGACATCTACGCAGGGACCGCCGTGCGCGCCCTCGCTTCTCAGATGCGTCACCACGCCGGCGTCATCGACTTCGCCGCCGCCCTGTCCGCCGAGGTCGACCGCTCCTCGGAGCATGATCTATTCGACCTGCTGCCCACGTCCCGCTCCAGCATCGGCTATCGCTACGACTGGACCACCTACGTCATTCACCCCGACGCCTCCTTCACCCTGGAGTACGAAGGCCGGTGGCGTCCGTACCTGCTGGAGTTCGAACGACGGGCCACGACGCCGAAGCGTGCCCGCTCCCGCCTGAAGTCCTACCAGCGGTACTTCCTGAGCGGATGGGCTGAGCGAGACCACGAGGGTCGTCCGCCCCGGGTGCTGTTCGTCTTCGAGTCCCCCGGCAGCGAGGAAGCCTTCCTCGACGTCGCCGACACGGTGAAGGGGGCGCCCATCATCACATCGAACGCAGAGACCCTTGCCGAGCGTGGCATCCTGGGGGATGCATGGGTTCTTCCGCCTCCGCACTCCCTCGACAGGAGGCCGTTATCCCTGCTGCATCCGAGGACAGAATGACCGCCCAGCCGTTCCGACCACTTCCTGTAGGGGGTGTCCCAGCATGGCTGCTGGGACCATTGTCCGCCCACTTGCAACCGCTCTTGCACCTTCCGCCCTCCCGATTACAAATTGGTGCAGAGTTGATACGTCAGGGGAGGTCCGGTCCACCTCAGTTCTCCGTTGTGCTTCAGCCTTGGCTCCTAGCTACATCCCCCTCACTCAGCATCTCGCAGACCAGCCCCATGATGACCACTGGAGCATGTTCCAGCACCGGCCCCAGCCCATTCCCACCACTTCCTGTAGGGGGACAAAAGGGCATTCCGCCACCTACGGTGTCAGCCCCCAACAGGTCGAAACGTGACAATTGTTGCAGAGCCCGAACCCCGCGGCGGCTCTGTACCGGAGGGGTTGAAGGCCGACATCATGATAGTGTATAGTAAGACTATATACTACAACAGGAGACTGAAGGAGTGACCACTCCCAGGCGATCCAAGACCATCACCTTCTCCCTGCCGCCGGAGATGGAGGCACAGGTGCGGCAGGTGATGAAGGAGGACGACCTCTCCGTGAGCGAGCTGCTCCGGCAGGGGATTCGCCTGTTCATGGAGGAACGGGAGTGGCGCAGACGGGAGCGGCTGGAACGGCTGCGCTCCCGCACTACTACCGAGCAGGAAGACACAGAGAGGAGAGACTGATGAACGACCGACTCGATCTGATACCGGCGGCCCTCTACGCCAGAGTATCCAGCGACCGCCAGGATGTGGACCTGTCCGTGGCAGCCCAGCTACGGGCGCTCAGGGACTACGCGGAGAAGAACGGCTACCATGTCGCCCGCGAGTACGTGGACGAGGCCGAGAGCTGGCGCATCGCCGACAGGCCCCAGTTCCAAAAGATGCTGGACGAGGCCGCCAAGCCCGAGGCCCCGTTCAAGGAGATTCTCGTTTGGAAGTTCTCGAGGTTCACCCGGAAGCGGGAGCACGCCGTCGCCTTCAAGGCCATGCTGAGGCGGCGCGGCGTCCGGGTAGTCTCCATCACCGAGCACGCCGACGATTCGCCCACCGGCAAGCTCATGGAGGCCATCATCGAGTCGGTGGACGAATTCTACAGCGAGAATTTGGCGCAGGAAGTTGTCAGGGGGATGCGTGAGTCTGCTTCTAGAGGCTTCTGGGTGGCCAGTCGCGTGCCCTACGGCTACCGTAAGCTCATGGTGCAGGACGGGGCCAAGAAGCGGCCCACCCTGGAACCCGATCCCACGACCGCGCCCGTGGTGGAGCGCATCTTCGGCATGGCCGAGGCGGGCAGGGGAATCCTGGACATCACCCGCACCCTCAACGACGAGGGCATCGCCAACCCCACCGGCAGGCTCTGGTCCAAGAACGGCGTCCACATCATCCTCAAGAACGAGGCGTACACCGGAACATTGGTCTGGGGCGTCGACGCCAAGGACAAGGCAGACCCGGTACGGGTGGAGAAGGCCTTTCCCGCCATCGTCTCCAAGTCCCGGTTCCGCAGGGTGAACCGGAAGCTGCGCGCTCGCGCTCCCAGGAGGAGCCACCCACGAAGAGTGGGCAGTACCTATCTTCTCAGTGGGTTGGTGCGTTGCAAGGCGTGCAACCGAGCGCTCTCCGGCCAGGACGCCAAGAGTGGGAAGTTCGCCTACTACGTCTGCCAGTCCCTCCTCAAGCGGGGCAGTGGCACCTGCGACGCCCCCAGGCTCAACGCCCGCCGCTTTGAGGAGCAGGTGGTGGGCAAGATTCGGGAGAACGTACTCACCGAGTCCAACATCCGGACGTTGGTGAAGCTGGTGGACGAGGAGATGGACGAGGTGGCTAAGGAGCAGCGGCAGAAGCTGGAAACCATCGAGGCGGAGTTGGTGGACGTGAAGCGCAGGTTGGGACGGCTCTACGACCTGGCGGAGACCACCGACCTGGACATCGACGACTTCAAGCCCCGCATCAGAGAGCACCGGGAGCGGCAGGAGAAACTGGAGGCTACGGCGGCGGAGGCGAGGGCGATGCTCTCCCAGCGCAGAGAGGTCCTGGACGACGTGGAGACCATCACGGCCTACGCACTAGACATGAGCATGTTCCTCAACGAGAGCGAGCTGACGGAGCGTCGGGCCTTCATCGAGAGCTTCGTGAAGGAGATCGTCGTCATGCCCGACAACGCTGTGGTGCGCTACACCATCCCCATGCCGGACGATAGCCCCATACCGGGAAGAGACGTCGAAGAGATGGCCCTGAACTGCTCGGTTCTGTCTACCGTCAAGTTTGGTGGGGCCTATAGGGGCGCTCATGTGTGAGCCTCTTCCTAGGGTCGAATCGACTCCACTACGACTCCTTGACATGTTTGGTCACTTCGCCTAGTCTGGAAGCTAGTCAGAATGACTCTTATGGGGGTAAGGCATGAGCAAGAAGTGGCCTGTTCAGGATGCTAAGTCTAGGTTTAGCGAACTCCTCGATACCACCCTCGCCGAAGGGCCGCAGATCGTGACCAAGCGAGGGGTGGAGACTGCAGTTCTCCTTCCTATTGAGCAGTGGCGAAGGCTCGAGCGGATGACTAGGCCGGACTTGAAGGACCTCCTACTCGCACCGGAGGCGCGGATCGAGGACCTTACACCGCCGCGACGACAGCATCGCCACCGAATACCTCTGGCCGTGGAATAGGGCTGTGTACCTTCTTGATACAAATGTCGTCTCGGAGCTACGCCGTCCCCGCCCGCATGCCGCTGTGCTGAATTGGATCGCCGATGTATCAGCGGATCAGCTCTTCGTGTCTGCCGTCACGGTTGGAGAGATTCAGTCAGGGATCGAAATCACCCGTGAGCAGGATGAGACTAAAGCAGAGGAGCTAGAGGCTTGGCTGGAAAAGGTCTTAGCTTCCTATGGTGTATTGCCAATGGACGCCCCTGCCTTCCGAGAGTGGGCGCGCCTCATGCACAGGAGGTCGGACACGATGACCGAAGACGCCATGATCGCGGCAACCGCCATGCTACACCGGCTAACGGTGGTCACCCGTAACGTCAGTGATTTTGGACAGCTTGGAGTTGAGCTACATAATCCCTTTGACAGGGGGTAGTGATGCCACTAGACCTGAAACTCCTAGAACGGCTACTCCATGAGGCGGAGGGGACTTCTCTCGATTTCAAGTCAGCCCAGTACCCCTTTGAGCACGCGACTGACGAAGAAAAATCTGAATTACTCAAAGATGTAAGCGGCGGGGCTAAAGTGGACCACGTGGGCGGGTAGGCCGCTGACATTCGGCGGTTGAATACTGTACCGTCCGCCCCCATCCATAGGTTGGAAGTCGAGCCTATGGACGGTGGGATGGATGTACAAGGTGGACATATATCTTCGGGTCCGCAGGGCGGTGATGGTAGAGGGGATGAGCATCCGGGAGGCGGCGCGGACGTTCGGGTTGCACCGGGACACGGTGCGCAAGATGCTAGCCTACTCCGTGCCGCCGGGCTACCGGCGGCAGGCTCTAGCCAAGAGGCCTGGTCCTTCGCCAAGCTCAGGAAGAGCCCTACACCGGCGTCATCGACCGGATCCTGGAGTCGGATCTGAGCGTTCCCAGGAAGCAGCGCCACACGGCGAAGCGCATCTTCGAGAGGCTCAGGGACGAGCACGGGTTCGAAGGCAAGTACACCATAGTCAAGGACTACGTGAGAGAGCGCCGCCGCCGGTCCCAGGAGATGTTCGTGCCGCTGTCCCATCCGCCGGGCCACGCCCAGTGCGACTTCGGCGAGGCCCTGGTGATCATCGGCGGAGTGGAACAGAAAGCCCACTGCTTCGTCCTGGACCTGCCCCACAGCGACGGGTGCTTCGTCAAGGCCTACCCGGCCGAGACCACCGAGGCCTTCCTGGACGGCCACGTGTCGGCCTTCGCCTTCCTGGGCGGGGTGCCCCAGAGCATTCTGTACGACAACACCAAGCTGGCGGTGGCCAGGATACTGGGGGACGGCCGGCGCCAGCGCACCCGGGCCTTCACCGAGCTTCAGTCCCACCACCTGTTCGATGACCGGTTCGGGCGTCCCGGCAAGGGCAACTACAAGGGGAAGGTCGAGGGCCTGGTCGGCTATATGCGGCGCAATTTCCTGGTGCCCATCCCGTCCTTCGACAGCTTTGATGCGCTGAACGCCCACCTGGAGCGGCGCTGCCTGGCGCGGATGGACGCCAAGTTGCGGGGACATACCGAGACCATCGGGCAACGGATGGAGCGGGACCTGGAGACCCTGCTGCCGCTGCCGCCCGCACCCTATGATGCCTGCGAGAAGCAGGCGGGCCGGGTGAGTTCGCTGTCGCTGGTGAGGTACAGGACCAACGACTACCCGGCGCCGGTGGCCTACGGGCACCGCGACGTCATGGTGCGGGGCTACGTGGACCGGGTGGTCATCAGCTGCGGCTCGGAGGTCATCGCCCGGCACCCCTGCTCCTACCAGCGGGACGACTTCGTCTACGACCCCATCCACTACCTGCCCTTGCTGGAGCAGAAGACGGCGGCCCTGGACCAGGCCGCTCCCCTGCAGGGCTGGGACCTGCCCGAGGAGTTCGCCACGCTGCGCCGGCTGCTGGAGTCCCGGATGGGACGAAGGGGCAAGCGGGAGTTCGTCCAGGTGCTCGGCTCATGGAGACTTTTACCCAGCAGGAAGTGCATACAGCCCTCAAGGATGCCCTCCGGCTGGGGGCCCTGAGATTCGACGCGGTAAAGCAGCTGGTGCTCTGCCGGCTGGAGGGGAGGCCGCCCCGGCTGGACCTGGAACTGTATCCCTATCTCCCCAGGGTCAGGGTCAGCGCCACCTCCGCCGGCGATTACATGAGCCTGCTGACGGGGAGGGCGCCGTGAGCCAGAGGTCCACCCTGCTCTTGGAACACCACCTGAAGGAACTGAAGCTGCCCAGCTTCCTCAGGGAGTACGGAGGGACAGCCGCCCAGTGCGCCGGGGAGGGTGTGGACCACTCCGAATATCTGCTCAGGCTGGCCGAACTGGAACTCATCGACCGCAACCGGCGCATGGTGGAGCGCCGGATCCGTGCCGACCGCTTCCCCGCGGTCAAGAGCTTGGACACCTTCGACTTCACCGCCATCCCCTCGGTGAACAAGGCCCTGGTGACGGAGTGGCCCGAGGTGAATACATCCAGCGCCGGGAGAACGTCATCGCCGTAGGCAATAGCGGCACCGGTAAGACCCACGTGGCCTTGGGGTTGGGCCTGGCTGCCTGCCAGCATGGGATGTCCGTGGGCTTCACTACGGCCGCCGCCCTGGTCCACGAGTTGATGGAGGCCCGGGACGAGAGGCGGCTGCTCAACCTGCAGCGGCAGCTGTCCCGCCTCGGGCTGCTGATCGTTGATGAGCTGGGCTTCGTCCCCCTGTCCCCCACCGGCGCGGAACTCCTCTTCGAGGTGTTCAGCCAGCGCTACGAGCGGGGCTCCATCCTGGTCACCACCAACCTGCCCTTTGATGAGTGGACCGAGGTGTTCGGATCGGAACGCCTCACCGGGGCGCTGCTGGACCGCCTCACCCACCATGTCCACATCCTGGAGATGAACGGCGACAGCTACCGCCTCCGGCACAGCCGGGAGAGCGCTGCTTCCCAGTCTCCAGGCCCCTCAGACGACGTCTAGCTCGTACCAGAACGGCTCCCCCCTTTCACCGCCCACGGTGGGACATTTCCCATGAACAATTAGTGGGGACAATTTTGCTGGCCATTTACGCCGAGTGGTACAGTTTTACTCCGCCCCAGCGGCCCAACTGCCCTCCGCCCTTGACACCTACACATTCACCAGTAAAGCGGGCCGCGCCCTTGCGCCCCACGGCATCAAGGTAAACGCTGTCAGTCCGGGCACGACCGATACTGCCCGCAATGACGCGGTTTACGGCTATCCCCGCAGCCAGGAGTGGCACGATCGCTTGCAGACGATCCACTTGGGGCTGGCGGGAACGCCTGAGGAAATAGGCAACGTAATTGCGTGGCTGTGCAGCAAAGACGCCGAGTTTATCGTGGGACAATGTATAGAAATGGACGGCGGCCAAGCCACCTGGGCCGCCAGATTTAGCGTACCCTATTCTTGACTCCCTCAGACGAAGGGTGGATCAAGGCCCAATTCATGTAGGCAGGCCGACTATGGGCCAGATGGACGGAATGGTCGCAATCGTCACCGGCGCCAGCCGGGGTCTATCAGCCTCTATCTGGTCTCCCCAGTCATATCGGGTTAGCAATTCGATTCGTCCTAGGCGGTCTTGATCTTCAAATCGTTTGTGGGTTGAACACCCGCGGGTTTGTGCTTCGTCTCTGAGGAGGTTTACTCATGCAGTCCGCCAATCTCAACCTTACTACCACCGTAACGGGACACCAGCGGTTCTTGTTCATCAAACTCCCGGGGGGCGACGCGGACACCGGTCTTGCCGAGGCTATAGGACGCCTCGGGGATGGCATGGAGAACATGCACTACGTGGACGGGCTGCCGTCGGCGGAGGCGTTCCGGCGAGGGCGCTTCCAAATTCTGAGGGCGGAACCGGCCATGAGCCGGGAGCAGGACCTGTCCCACCCGACGATGATGGATGCCGACGGCTTAATCCGGCTGGAGGCGGAGGCTTCCGAGCCGCTTCTGAAGTACGAGGAAGGCCTGCGGGCGTTGCTGAACCCGGTTGGCGGTGACATAGAGACGCTGTCGGGCGTACAAAGGCCTCGCAGCTATACGAGCCACGCCATGACCCAATACGCTTATGCTCGCGCCCAACAGCCCGGCCCTGGAGGCGTTCATCCCCTGGGTGTGGTGACGCCGATGAACAAGAATGCCGAATGGTGGGGCATGGACTGGATGCACCGGGAAAGCTTCTTTCTGCCCCGGTACGACGCGAAGGAAAACATGGCAGTAAAAGGACACGCGCTGGCGGCGGACGCGGGCATCGCTTGCATAACTCGCCGATTGGTGCATGCTCCCGAAGGGTACGGCAAGGAAGGAGGCTATGACTTTGTGGGGTACTTCGAGTTTGCCGAAGCTGACGCGTCCACGTTCAGTGCGGTGATGGCGGCTTTGCGAGACGTTGAGCAGAACCCGGAGTGGGCGTACATCAGCGAAGGCCCGGAGTGGTGGGGTAGAAGGGTTGGGGAACCCGCGGGACTTTGGGAGAAGTAATAACCCCAACCCCGGTGGGTACGATGACCGCCTCGCGTACCGCCTCGTTATAGATGCGTCGGCCTACGGCTCGTGGAAGCTTTCCTGTTGATTTTCTGAATTACGGGATCAAAGCCCTTGGCAATCTACAAGGCAAGCGATTGCCCTCTTACCGGATCGGTGAATATTATCAAAAGAAACTCAAGAGTGAACTGGGATGTGTGATGGACTATCGGTCTTTGGGCAGCACCGGGCTTAACGTGTCTGAAATCGGCTTTGGCTGCGGCAACGTCGGCGGTTTGATGATTCGGGGCGAGCATGGCGATCAGGTGGAGGCGGTTGCGCGGGCAATGGAGCTGGGTATCAACTACTTTGACACCGCCCCTTCCTATGGCGACGGTCAATCCGAGACCAACCTGGGGCGGGTGTTGAAGGAGTTGTCGGCAGACGTTTACGTCGGCACCAAGTTCCGGGTCACCGCCCACGAGCAGAGGCGCATCAAGGGCAACGTAATCGCCTCGGTGGAGGAGGGCCTGACCCGTCCGCAGCGGGAGCAGGTCGACCTGATGCAGATGCACAACCATATCGCCCGCCCTTTGACAAGCTCAGGGGCGGAGGGCGGATCAGTCGCCCCCGAAGAGGCGCTGGGCGAGGTGGTCGACGCGCTGCGGGAGTTACGTGACCAGGGTAAGGTCAGGTTCTGGGGCATGACCGCCGTGGGGGAGACGACGGCCCTCCGCCGGGTAATCGACTCAGGGAGGTTGAACACCGTCCAGTCGGTGTACAACCTGGTCAACCCTAGCGCCGGAGCGCCCGTACCGTCTGGGTTCGATATGCCCGACTATGGGAACCTGATCGAGCGGGCCTCCGCCAACGGCATGGGAGTGCTGGTGATTCGGGTCCTGGCGGCGGGCGCACTGACCGGGGAGGCAACGCGGCATCCCGTCGCCTTACCTACCGTCGCGCCCATCGGTTCAGGCCGCGACTACAGCCAGGACCAAGCCAGGGCGGACGGCTTCCGGTTCCTGCGGCAGGAGGGGTACGTAGTCAACCTGGTGGAGGCATCGCTGCGGTTCGCCTTGGGCAACACCGGAGTGAGCAGCGTGCTGGTGGGGTATTCCAGCCTGGAGCACTTGGAGCAGGCCGTTGAATTCGCCGCAAAAGGGCCGCTTCCCCCGGAAGCGATGGCCCGGCTGCCGGGGGTATGGGCCGGGTTTGCGGGCTGAGGCGGCGGCGCCCACATCGCAACCGTGTCAGCTGGCCTTGAGTTCCACGAGCGCCCGGCCCACATCCTCCGCTTCCAACGACGAACGTTCCCATTCGTCCCACAGAGACTGTTCCTCTTCTTTAAGGACCCGGTAACGTTCAGCCGAAGCCTCCATGTGAGTCCGGTCGTCGAACCGATCGGGGTTGGCGAACATGGCTTCCAGCTCCGAGGTGAGGGCTTCGCGCTCGGTGATAGCGGCGCCGATCTCGTCGATTCGGACCGCAAGTTGGCGTGCCTGGCTGCTCAGTGCACGCTGTTGCTCTTCCTTGGGTGTAAGGGTCCGCCGGGAACGTCGCCCACGCGTCGCATTGTCGGAGACATCACATTCCTTGCCGTTGTTACTGGCGGAAGCGGGCTTCGTTTCGGCTTCCTGCTGCTTCCAGTACAGGTAACTGTCGTAGTCGCCGGGGAATACCCTGGGCACTCCCGCGTCAATTTCAATGATCTTGTTTGCCACCTGTCTGATGAGGGTACGATCGTGGGTCACCAGGCAGATGGTACCGTGGTAATCGCCGAGAGCATCGGTCAGTATCTCCCGAGATGCTATGTCCAGGTGGTTGGTTGGCTCATCCATCAGCAGGAAATTGCTGGGTTGATGGAGCAGTTTGGCCAGTGCAACCCGCGCCTTTTCGCCTCCGGACAGCACGGAAATGCGTTTCAGGATGTCGTCTCCGCTGAATAGAAAGCCTCCCAGCGTCGTGCGCAGGTTCTGCTCGGACTCGGCTGGCGCGGTCTCCCGCAGTTCCTCGAGGGTATTATTGTTGGCGTCGAGCAGGTCCAGTACGTGTTGGGCGTAGTAGGCGGATACCACGTTGTGTCCAAGGATGCGTTGTCCGTTGTCGATGGGCAGGACGCCGGCAAGGATCTTGAGCAAGGTCGATTTGCCGGCTCCGTTGGGGCCGACCAGAGCAATCCGGTCTCCTCGCTCCAATGTCAGGTTCACCCCGCGATAGACAACATTGTCGCCGTACGATTTGCCGACGTTGGCCAGCGTCACTACGTCCAACCGCTGCGCGGCGGCTCTGGGAATGAAAAGCGGACCTTCTTGGTCGCCCGTGGCAGGTCAATGACCTGTATCTTTTCCAGTTGCTTGATCCGGCTTTGGACTTGGGTTGCCTTGGTCGCCTTAGAGCGAAAGCGGTCGATGAACCGCACTTGCCGCTGTATCTCCCGCTCCTGGCGTGCGGCGGCCGCCTGTTTGCTTTCCAGCGCTCGCTCCCGAGCAACCAGGTAGTCGTCGTAGTTGCCCCGGTGATGCACGGCCTCTCCGGGCTCGATGGCAAGGATCCGGTTGGCAACCTGATTCAAAATGGCCCGGTCGTGGGATGTGATCACCACTCCTCCGGGGAAGAAGGAAAGGTATTTCTCAAACCACAGGTGGGCTTCGAGGTCCAGGTGGTTGGTCGGCTCGTCCAACAGGAGGAGGTCCGGTTTTCTGAACAGCAGCCGGGCCAGTTCGGCCCGCATGATCCAACCGCCGCTGAACTCGTTCATACCGCGGGAGAAATCGCTTTCCTTGAAGCCGAGGCCTGAAAGAATTGCTTTCGCCTCATGGTCACGGTCTTCCCCGCCGGCGGCTTCCAACTCCACGTCGAACTGAGAGAGCAGGCCCATCAATTCCCGCTGTTCCAAAGGGTCCGTCGCCGACGACAGGGCTTCCCTGGTGGCGGCAATGCGGTCGGCGAGAGCGATCACCTCTTGGTTGGCATTCAACACCTCTTGCAGCAGGGAACGGCCGGTAAATTGCCCTGGTTCCTGCTTCAGATATCCCACCGTTGTGTTGCGCTGCTGGGATATTGACCCGGTGTCTGGCAGGGTTTCGCCGGCAAGAATGTCCAGAAGAGTGGTTTTGCCCGAGCCGTTGGCGCCGATCAACGCAATACGATCGCCGGTTGTCATGGAGAGGTTTAGCCCGCTGAACAGCGTTCGTTCAGAATAGGCTTTACTGATGTCAGATGCGAATAGCATGGTATGCGTCGGGACAGCGATTGTATCATCCGGTGTGATACGCTCGCTCCAAGTTGTGCCAGAACGTTCAACCTGACCTGGCGGGGTCTTGAGCGGCACGGCCCGAGTGCATTGACGACAGAGGGCAGGGAAATCGCTCGGGATTATGGACAGCGCGAGGAGGCGACGATGGACTTGGTAATTCGCAACGTCAGGCTGATCGACGGGACAGGGTCCGCTCCACGGCCCTCCGTGAGCGTGGAGGTATCGAACGGAGCAATAGCCTGGATAGGGGAGGAATCGGCCCGGCCGAAACGGTCCGGCCACCAGGAGGACATCAACGGGCAGGGATTGACGCTGATCCCCGGCCTGATCGATTGCCACGAGCACTTCACGGGCGACGGCGGCATGGACTCCATGGAACGCCTGCTGAACGACACAGCCGAGGAATTCACGCTCAAAGCTGTGGGCAACTGCCGTCGCGCGCTGATGTCCGGGGTCACCTCGGCCAGGGATGTTGGCGCCCGCTACGCTATCAACATCAATATTGCCCGGCAATCCGCTGCGGGGGCTATTTTAGGGCCGCGAATCATTGCTTCCGGAGAATGGTTCCAGTTCCCGGGAACTTGGCCTGCCGGCCTTACCAGGACTACCGAAACCCCTGAGGAGCTGCTGGAAGGCATCCAGGACATGATTGATCGGGGCGCCGGCCTCATCAAGGTGGGCGCCACTGGGTTCCGCCCCAACGGCGAGCAGTTCGCCAGCATGAGCCAGGAGGCCTTGGATGTCGCGGTGCGGGCGGCCCACGATGCGGGCCTCAAGATCGCCGCCCACTGCCACGGCTTCGAGGGGACCCGGTTGGCAGTTGAAGCCGGAATCGACTCCATCGAGCACGGCACCTATGTAGACCAAGCCACGGTCGAACTTATGGCGCAAAGGGGCACGTTCATGGTGCCCACCATGTCTACCTGGGACGCCAGGGAGCGCCTGGCTACCCAGATGGGCTGGTCTCGGGACCAGATGGCCGAAATCTACGACCGCAAGGAAAACTCCATCGCCAGCTTCAAACGTGCCCTCCAAGCCGGAGTCCGCATCGCCACTGGCACGGACGCCGGGGGATCGCCCGCCCGCCACGGTTTTGTGGCCCGTGAAGTCGAGTTGATGATCGAAAACGGCATGACGCCCCAGGAGGCGCTGGAAGCGTCCACGCGCGTTGCCTCGGAGCTCCTGGGCATTCAGGACCAGGCTGGCGCCGTCGAGGTTGGGAAGCAGGCTGACATGGTGCTCATAGACGGGGACCCCTTGTCAGACCCGGCCGCGCTCAGAAACGTCTGGGCCGTGTTTCAGAGCGGCAGGAGGATTCGCTGATTAACAGGCAGGACAAAGCCATTCCTTCCGAAGCGGACATGCGACTGTCTGTGCTTGACTTCAAACTTAAATAGGAACAAAGTTTCGAGCAGGCCAACGCGATGCCTTCTACGAAACGGTACGCCAGTGCCCGGCCCTTCGGGGGCCTAGATCCGGGGCCGGATGTTCTGGTTGTGGCTGAACAGGTTCGTCGGGTCGTACTTCTGCTTCAGGGCCGCCAGCCTCTGGAAGTTGTCCCCGAAGGCCGCCTGTATCGCCTCCCGCCCTTCCTCTTCTTCGGTACCGACCTGGTTGATGTAGGCCCCCGAGGAGAAGGGCAACAACTCCGAGGCAAAATCCCGGGCCCATCGGATGTGGACCTCCGACTCCCCCGGGTCCAGGAAGACCGCATTGGTGGCCCACTCGCACAGGGCGCCCCGGTGGCCGAAAGCGGTCTCGTTGGCGGGAACACGCCGGGAGGCGTTACCGAGATACTGGAACAGGACGGACGAAAGCGGCGAGGTCACCCGGTCGAAATAGTCGAGCGCGACGTCCACCACATCGTCACTGACCTGACTAATGAAATGGGACTTCAAGTAGTTCTGCCGTCCCTGGGGGGCCACCGCCAGCTTCTGGGCATCGGTGTAGGTCATGGGCCGGACGTCGTCTAATATTGGCGGGCCCAACTCCCGGAGCGGCCGGATGACCCGCTCCCCTTCTTCGATAGGACCGTGATAGCAGAGCAGAATGCTGCACGCCCTTCCGCCGCCCTCTGGGAGAGTCATCAGGAAGGTGATGAGGTTCAACTCGTCGGGCATATCGGCGGTCAACTCGTCGACCAGGGCGAAGAACTCTCTCACTCTGTCGAACGGGTAGACCACCCAGCCCGCCAGCACCTCGGGGCCGACAGGATGTAGCTGGTACTCAAGAGAGGTGACGACGCCGAAGTTGCCGCCGCCGCCCCGGAGGCCCCAGAGCAAGTCGGGGTTCTCGTCGGCGCTGGCGGTGAGGGACCGGCCGGCGGCGGTGACAACGTCGGCGGAAATCAGGTTGTCGCAGCTCAGACCGTAGTTGCCGGACAGCCATCCGATGCCGCCGCCCAGCGTAAGACCGGCGATGCCGGTGTCCACGTCGGTCCCTCCGGGCGCGGCGAGGCCGAAGGCCTGGGTCTCGTGGTCGAACGCTCCCCACTTGGCGCCGCCCTGGGCTCGAACGGTCTTCGCCGCCGGGTCGACGCGGACGCCCGTCATCCGGGAGAGGTCGATCATCAGCCCGTCGTTGCAGACACTGTTGCCCGGGAAGTTATGGCCGCCGCCGCGCACCGAAATCAGCAGGCCGTTCTCCCTGGCGAAGTCGACCGAGTTGATCACGTCGGCCGTTCCGCTGCAACGGGCGATCAGGGCGGGCCGTTTGTCGATCATGGCGTTCCAGATCCGGCGGGCGCCGTCGTACCCAGCGTCGCCGGGGCGCAGCGACTCCCCGTGCAGGCTGCCCCTGAAGTCCTCGACTGCCGCCTCGCTTATGACCGTGTAGTCGCCGGAAAGGGTCGCAATATTCAGGTCTGCCATACGTCTGCCCTCCTACCTGCCTTTCGACACCCCTGGCGCCTCTCCGACATTGACGGCCGCAGGCTCCAATGGGTGGTGTCCCCTGCAAGCAAACGAAACCCCCAGACAGTCAAAGGGGAAGCTACTCGGGCATCCCCAGAGCCTTTCGCACCGCTCCACCAATGGGTGTCAGCGGGCTTTCTTCGGGAGGGCCGTGGGGGACCATGCGGTTATGGTGGATGGCAACCGCCAGCCGATGCTTGGGATCGGCCCAGCCCAGACAGCCGCCGGCCCCGTTGTGGCCGAAAGCCAGAGGGTTGCGGCCCATGGCGCCCATGCCGGGACTACCCGCGAAGTGGAATCCTCCGATGGTCCCATGATGGGGTTTGCCATGCACCGGATCGTAATCGCTGGGGGGACGGGGTATATGGAAGGTCCGCACCCGGTCCTCGGAAAGAAGGCGCACGCCGTCCAGCTCACCGCCATTGGCCAGCATCGCGTAGAACCGGGCCTGGCTTCGCGCATTCATGATCCCTTGAGCTCCGGGGATGCAGGCTTGGCGCACATCAGAGCGGCCGAACACCTCCTGGTTGGTCCCCACCACAGGTGGGGAAGCCCGGAACCGCAGCGAGTCCGGCGGGATTCCCGGAGCGCCGGGAGGGACCTCCGGTAAATTGGTAAGTTTAGCCACCCTGGGCTCAACCTCCGGTGGAATCCCGGCCCACAGGTCGGTGATGCTCAGGGGCAGGCAGATTTCCTCCTGGATGAACTGACCGAAGGGACGGTTCATTGGATCGGTACGGCGCACGACCTCACCCACTACCCAGCCAAAGGTGTAGGCCATGTAGCCGCTTCGGGTCCCCGGCTCAAAGAGAGGATGCATCTCCGCGATCTGCCCCACCATCCAGTCCCAGTCGCACATCAACTCCGGGGTAACCCCCACCGGCATCAACGGGACCCCGATACGGTGGGTCAACGCATCGAACACCGTGCCTTTGTCCTTGCCGTGCTTGCCGAATTCGGGCCAGTATTTGGCCACCGGTTGGTAGTAGTCCACCAGCCCCCGCTCCGCCTGGATGTGGAGCGCTGTCGCCGTCATCGCCTTAATGTTCGAGAACACCGGGAAGAGGGTGTCTCCATCGACCTCTCGGCCAATGGTCTCGTCAGCCAGGCCGCCCCACTGGTCGATCACCAGTTCGCTGCCCAGGTATGCTGCGACCTGAACTCCGATTTCCCCACGTTCTCCGATAGCGACGTCGATAGCTTCCTGTACGATGCCCTTCGGACTTTCCACCATGGCAGCACCTCTCCGTCGATGATTTTTGTAAAGGCTGGCCCAGTCTGGTGGACCTGGCTCGAAGTGTTTCCCAAGTTAGCATATTAGTCTTGGGGCAAGATTCCCTGATCGAAAATGTCCAGCGGCAGGTAAAGGGTAGCGCAGGCATTGGGCACGTCGGTGATTCCACTGATACGGAGCTCTATCGGAGCGACGCTCAGTAGAGTGTAGGCCTGCTCTCCGCTGTAGCCGAAGTTGGTCAAGTGGTCAATGGCTTGTAGCATCGCTTCTCGAGCGGCCATGGTGCAATCGTTGAAAGCCTGCTGGTTACCCCGGAAGTTGAAGCCGGTAAAGGTCAGATACCGGTTGCCAAACTGGGGTTCTACTGGGCCCGGTTGAAACATCGGAGTGCGGACATTGTACTTCGTGGTGCCTCCCTTGATGAGGCCCGCCCGCAGCCAGGTCGCGCCATCCATCTCGATGGCGTTCCAAGTCGCCTCGCCATCGCCTTCGGCGAAATGCAGGTCCCCCACGGAGAGCAGGGCGCCGGGCACGAATACCGGGAAATATATTCTGGAGCCGCTGGAAAGATTCTTGATGTCCACGTTGCCGCCGTTTTCCCTGGGCGGCACCGTCCTGGCCGCCTCCGCCGCCATCGACGCATGTTGCGCCGGACCGACGCCGCGAAACAAGGCGGTCTCGGCATGGGGAGGGTAGGCCCCTCGTCTGCGGCCAACGGGGCTTCCCGCTCATTCCACCGGGCCAGCATCTCATGGGACGGCGCCACGCCGATCACTCCCGGATGGGGGAGGGCGGGAATGCGCACTCCGGGGATGTGCCGGGACTCGGCGTAGACGTTCCCTCTCATGTACCAGACCGACTTATAGGCCGCGGGGTAAACGTCCCGTAAGATGCCTCCGATCTCCGGGATAACACATGAGTATCCCACTCCGCTCAGGGGTGACAGCTCCAGGAGGTCCACCACCAGCAGGTCGCCGGGCTCGGCTCCCCGCACCGCCACCGGCCCCGCCAGCGGATGGACCCGGGTCAGGTCCATAGCGGTCACGTCGGCGGTGCTGTCGTCGTCTTTAAGTTGATAGCCGTCGTAACCCGGTGTCTCCAGGATCACCTCACCGCCGGGTTCGATCTCGATCAGCGGCGGAATGTCCGGGTGCCATCGGTTATGACCGATGTTCCGCTGCCCGGCTGGATAGGGGCGTACCCACTTCATACCGGACTCGGGGCGCTCCCAGGTCCCGGTCCTCAAATCGAGAGACCCCCGAGCTGGAGAAACCTGTGGCCATCTCATTCCTCGTCATTGGATTGCCGGCATGTAGCACTATACAGCCGTGTACAGCGAATAACCAACTTCAGAGGGCCTATTCTCTCGGGGCAAACTGCCCTCACGCCGTCATTCCGGCCTGCGTCGGAATCCAGATAGGTTCGGTGAAGGCACGGTCGACTCTTGTCGAGGCTCCCTGGCTCCCGGCTTTCGCCGGGAAGACGGGTTGGCTACGAAAGACGATGGTAACGAGAATGAAAAGGTCCTCTCTCAGATAACTGTTTAATCGGCGTCTGCGGAGGACCTCATTCAGCTCAGCCAGCGTGGCAAGAGAGATAAGCGAGGCGCCTTTCTCCAGGACTTAGTGCCTATCCTAATAACCCGGCGGCTCTGAGAGCAATAAGGGCGCAGGCGAAATGAAGAAAGGCGATGTAATTGTCTGGGGTCTTGTCCCAGCGGACCAAGATGCGGCGAAAGCGGTTCAGCCAGCTGTGGGTCCGTTCCACCACCCAACGCCGGGCCTTGAAGCCGGCTTCCTCTTTGATGGCCTGCGCCTCTTCGCCCCGGCTGCGGATGTGGGCCGTGAAGCCGAACTCCTCCGGAGTTCGCCGCACCTCATCGAAGTCATAACCCTTATCCAGGCACAGACCCTGGGGGTTCTCCTCACTGGGCGGCGGGCGTTGCACCGCCAGGCTCTCCACCGTAGCCCGCACCAGCTTCATGTCGTGGCGGTTGGCCCCAGCCACTGCCAGCCCCACCGGAATGCCTTGGGCGTCGGTCAACAGGCTGCGTTTGACCCCTGTCTTACCCCGGTCCGTGGGGTTGGGGCCGGTTTCCCCCCCCGCCCAGGGGGGACTTGGTCATGGCCCCGTCCATGCTCAGCCAACTCCAGTCCAGACCCTTCAATTCGTCGTACCGTTCCAGCCCCGACTGCCATAGCCTTAAAAACACTCCGGCAGCGGCCCATTCTTGAAAGCGCAGATGGGCGGTGGAGCCGGAGCAAATCCCGGTGGCATCCAGGGCTTTCCACTGGCAGCCGGTGCGAAGCACGTAGAAGATGCCGTTGGCGCAGGTCCGGTCCGGCACTCTGGGACGGCCTCCACCCAGGGGATGGGTGTTCACCCGCCGGGGAATCAGCGGGGCTAGGGCCTCCCATAGGGCATCGGACACCTGGTAGGCGCCGGTGGTGGGGTTGGCCGGCGTCACCGGGCCGGTCCGCTTTGGCCGAGGTAGCTTGGGTCCTTCGTATTTGGTCATTACCCAAGTCTAACCTCTACTCCCACTCGTTCCCTTTCGCTACTGTTGCGGGTTATTACTAAACCAAAGCCAAGGTGAAATGCGCATAAGGATAGGGTAAATTGGGAGGCAGTTGGGGTAGGTAGTTTGGGAGGGGTTGATGATGGGGGTAAGAGATATCGGCCAGTCTTTGGAACAATGGCAGATGGGCGCGAAGGACCTGCGGCGGAGAATGATCCTGGCGCCCACACCCCGGGAGCGGGAAAGGTGGTACGCCGTCTGGCTGCTGGCCCAAGGCTGGACGGCAGTGGCCGCGGCGGAGGCACTGGAGCGGGATCCCCACACCATTGGACGGTGGGCCTCGGCCTTCGGCGAGGATGGTCTGGCAGCCCTGATCTTCGAGCAGACGGGCGGTTCCCCCCCGCCCTCGACCAGACACAGCAGGCGGAGTTGACAGGAGCGGTGCAGCTGCCGCCGTCATCATCGGGCCTGGAACTGGCCAACTGGTATTGGCGGGTGGTGCGGCGGTTTGTCTCGGAACGGTTCGGCCTCAACCTGAGCCGTAGCAGTTGCCTGAATTACCTGCACCGGCTGGGATTCACCTACAAGCGTCCCAAGAAGCGCTTGGTGAAGGCGAATGAGTCGAAGCGGAAGGCCTTCGTTGCGGAGTATGCCGCCCTTAGCGAGGAGACCCGGCGGACCGGAGCCAAGGTATTCTTTGCCGACGAGGCCCACTTCCGGGCCGACGCGGAGTTGCGGGGCAAATGGGTGCTCAGGGGAGAACCGGCATTGGTGGACTCGACCAGTCCCAAGTACGGGGAGAAGGCCAGCTACTACTCGGCGGTGTGCCTGGAGACGGGGGAGGTGGAGTGGATGGGACTGGAGGGCAACAGCAACTCCGGAACCTCGGTTGCCTTCCTGGAACAGTTACGGGGGAGGCACAGAGGGCGGCTGAACGTGATCTGGGACAATGCGCCGCCCCATCGCGGTGAGGCGTTGCGGGAATACCTGCGGACGCCTGAGCTGGACCTGAGGTTGGTGAACCTGCCGGGCTACAGTCCGGACTTCAACGCCGACGAGGCTATCTGGGGATGGGCGAGGGAGGAGGCCACTGGCAACCTGTGCCTGGGGACCAGAGAGGCAGTGCAGAAGAGGGTCGGTGACTTCCTGGCCGGGCTGGCCAACCGGCAAGATGAGGTGAGACGGCGCTGCCGGACAGTGCTGCAATCAAGGGCCGAGACACTCCAGCGAGATTCCCGGCCCGATTCCCGCCCTCCCGGAAATGTACATCCCATCTTGGCTTTGGTTTAGTTTTTAGGATAGGCTCTAAGTCAAACGCTCGCCGTGACGTGGACCGTGGCAACAGTGCCGCGCTGACCGTTACGTTGGTATCCACCACGGCCCGCACATTACCCGTCACGCAAGAGGTTCTCGAGAATCTCCGGCGTAAGCCCTCGACTTTCAGCCGCCCGCCCGGTCTCGTCCATAACCGATTGCAGCATCCCGCCCGGCTTGGCTATCAGTTCCTGCAGCCGGAGGCTGAGCAGAAGTTGCAACTTCTGCTGCTCGCTGGGAGAGGCCTCGGCAAGGCCCTCGCCGCCTCTTCCACCTCGATGGTGATGTTGGCAGTCCCCACGCTCTTTCCTCTCGATAGTCCTTGCCCCACCAGAGGATTATCTCAAACCGGCCCACGCAACGCGATCCACGGCGGCAGGGTTCACGACTCTGCCGCAAACGGCCGTCGCCGAACCCGCCGGCCAGTTCCACGGCGACCGCCTCGCCCGCATAACCGAGCCTACGCGGGTGGAAGGAAGGACATCGCCCGGTAAGCCCAGCGGGCGCGTGGTCGTCCCAGAGGCTTCGGTTCCCGGCGGCGTCGGAATCGTGTACACGATGGTAGCCCTGGCGCGCTCGTTGGGACCCTGCCCGCGGTGGATCCAGATGCACCTGATGAAGCTCCGGAGCCAGGACCGGCGCCGGGAGGGCTCCTTCATCCGCAGGAACCGGCTTATTTCCCCGGCGTACCGCAGCACGGCCTCCGGGTCCTCGAGTACAACCATCCGGGCACCCGCCGACTCCAGGGCCAGGCGCCTCTCGGCCTCCACGGCCTCCTTCATCTCCCTGAGCTCCCGGTTCCGCTCGGCGTACACCGGGTACTCTATCTGGCCCCCCTCGAAGGCGCGGTAGAGCCTCTTCTCCCTTGCCCCAACCTCTTCCAGGCGTTTGCCGACGCTGTCCAGCCTCCTCAACGTCTTGTCGTGATCGTCGCCCGACTCCGCTCGGAGCTCCCGTATCGCGCCGGTGACGTTGTCCTCGGCCAACACGTCCTCCAGAATCGCCGTCATCGCCCTGGGCTCGAACTCGCCCGCCGGGACCCACGGGCCGTCACAGGCCTCTTTGTCCTCCTTCCGGTTGCTGCACACCAGGTGGGTGTAGGCCTTGCCGTCCGGGTCCGTCCACACCGACCACAGCCCGGCGAAGGCAAAAGGCTCTCCAGACCGCATGACGACGCGCATGGGCCTCCTGGCGCCACCGGTCCGCTGCCACTCGTAGAAGCCGTCGGCGAGCACCAGGCAACGCCGACGCCTCAGTGCGTCCCGGAAGACCGGCTTCTCGGCGACCGTCTCCGCCCTGGCGTTGATCATCCTGCTTCCGATGGAGGCGTTCTTCGCCCAGTGCGGAATCAGCCCCCAGCGCATGAACCCGCCGCGTCTGGCGTCGCCGCCCACGACAGTCAGGACTTCCTGGGTAGGGGCGATGTTGTAAGCCGACTCGAAGGTCAGCCAATCGCCGTCGAACTCGAACTGCCGTGCAAGCTCTCCAAGGTCCGCGATCAGGCTGTATCTACCACACATCTCAACATCCATAATGAACCCGTCGGCAGCAACCGCGCAATCCCCGTGCACCGCGAAATACGTCAGTGCCAGTCATGGGACGGAGGCATGGAGACGCCTGAAGGTACGGCGCGCAGGTCCGCAGCTATCACGTTCGTCGTTCCGTCCCATCTCGACACATGTCCGGTGACCTCCACCACCTGGCTGCCTAGCTCCCTGCGACGCCTGGCGAACAGGTCGCGCCATACGATCACCTGCACGTCGCCCGTCTCGTCCTCGATGGTCACGAAGACCGTGCCGTCCCGCCCCCGCGGGTGTTGCCTCGCCACCGGCCATCCGGCCACCGTGACCCATTCGTCACCGCCCCGCCTCTCTACATCCATCGTCGGGAGCACGTTGGGACCCAGGCCGGGCCGGACGAACTCCATCAGGTGTCCCCTAGGGTAGATGCCCATCACCCGGTACTCCCCCATCATCCTCTCGCGCTCCGAGAAGTCCTGGAGCCGGGGCACACTGTCCTGCGTCGATATGGGCAGTCCGACCTGGCCGTTCCGCGAGGGGCGGGCGTGCAGCCCCGCCTCCCACATCACCTCCCTGCGGTTCGGGGTGACGGCGTCGAAAGCCCCGGCCATCGCCAGCGACAGCACGGCCTGCGGCTTGAGACCCGTCCGGCGCACCAGATCCCCCGCCGTGACGTAGGGGCCGCGCCGCTCTCTTTCCTTCACGATGAGCCTCGCCGACTCAGCCCCAACGTCCTTGACGAGCTGAAGGCCCAGCCGCACCGAGCCGCTCTCAGGAGTGCACGCCGCCAGGCTCACGTTCGCGCAGGGGTTCAGGAAGGACACTCCGAAACGCCGCGCGTCCTGCTTCAGCGTCTCCATCGGATAGAAACCCATCGGCTGGTTGTTCATCAGCGCGACGAAGAACTCCAGCGGATGGTAGCGCTTGAGCCACGCGGCCTGGTACGCGGTGACGGCGAAGGCGTGGGAGTGGGACTCCGGGAACATGTAGTGGCCGTTGATCTTGGAGAATATCTTCCCGGTGGTCTCCGCCGGGACGCCGTTGCGTCTCGCACCTTCGAGGAACCGATTCCAGTGCATGGCGATGAGGTGCTCGTTGTTGGGCCTGGCGAAGGCGCGGCGCACCTCGTCTGCTTCCGCTGCGGTCATCCCTGCCACGTCCTCGATGAGCTGCACCACCTGCTCCTGCCAGACGATTATCCCGTAGCCCCGTGCCAGGGCACGCCTCTCCGGCGGATGGTCGTACTCCCAATTCGCCCCGTGGCGGTAGCGTTCGACGAACTGGGAGACGGCGCTGCCCTGAACGGCGACACCGGGCCTGATGAGGGCGACCTGGTAGGCCAGGTCGAGAAGGTTGCGAGACTTCAGCCGCTGCCCCATCTTGAGCTGCGCTGGGGACTGGAGCAGGAAGACCCCCTTCGACAGGCCCGCGTTGATCATGTCGTACACGTTGACGTCCTCCGGGTCTATCCTACTTACATCGGGCCGTCTGCCTTCCCGCGCCTCCACGAGGTCGAGGGCCTCCTCCAGTTGGTCCAGCACCGGCAGGGAGAGAATATCGATCTTGGCGAACCCGGCGTCGGCCACGCTGTCCTTGTTCCAGTCCATGATGTACCGCCCGTCCATCGCCCCGGCCCTCATGGGGACCATCTCCGGTAGGGGTGAACTGCTGAGCACCATGCCGCCGACGTGCTGGCTCAGCCCCTTGGGGGCGTCCATCAGCTGCGCGGCGAGTTCGAGCAGGTCCCGCCAGCCCGGTGCGTCCACCCGGTCCCTGAAGTCTGGGAGCTGCGCCATCTCGTCCCGGAGGTCCGCCGCGTCGTGGGAGTGCAACTGCTTCGAGAGCAGGGACAGATGCTCCTGCGGAAGCCCCAGGGCCTTGCCGAGATCCTGGACGATGCCCTTCGCCTTGTACGTCGTGATAGCTCCGGTCAGGACGGCGTACTCCGGCCCGAAGTGCTGGTGGACCCGCTCGATCAGCTCGTCCCTGAGCCCCCTGGGGAAGTCGAGGTCGATGTCGGGGAGCGTCGTCATGTCTTCGGAGATGAAGCGTTCCAGGGTGAGGTCCCACTTCAGGGGATCGACGTGGCTTATTCCGATGAGGTATCCGACCAGCAGGGCCACCGACGAGCCGCGCCCCCTTCCGGGAGGTCGCTCTTCAACCGGCGTCTCGGGGTCTACCAGTCCCCGCTCCTCCATGATGCGCTGGGCGACGAGGGCGATCTCCCTGTAGAGCAGCAGGAAGCCCGCCAGGTTGAGGTGCTCGATCAGCCGAAACTCCTCCCCAAGGCGCTCCTTGACTCGCTGGGGCAGCGAGCTGCCGTAGCGCCGGGCGGCCGCCTCGTAGCAGAGCCTCTGGAGATAGCTTTGCACTGTGTACCCCTCCGGCACGGCGGGGTCCGGCAGGGTGTAGCCGAGGTCTCTGCCGAGGTCGAACTCGCACCGCTCCGCCACCCGAAGGGTGTTTGACACTGCCTCCGGCCACTCGGCAAAGAGCCGCTCCATCTGGGCGTAGGACTTCAGGTGGAGGTGGTGGTTGGGCCGGAGGTGCGGCAGCGCCTGGTCTATGGTGGTGTTGAGCCTTACGGCGACCAGAGCGTCCTGGAGGCGGGAGCGTTCGGGGCGGTGGTAGTGGACGTCGTTGGTGGCGACCACTGGGACGCCGACCTCATGGGCGATCCTGGTCAGCTTCCTGTTGCGGTCGGTGTCCCCGTGCAGGAGGTTCCGCTGTAGCTCGACGTACACCGAGCCGGTGCCGTACCAGTCCAGGTACCGCCTCAACAGCTCCCCGGCCTCACCGGACCGGCCGTCCATCGCCAGTTTCGAGAGACGCCCATCCCGCCCGCCCGTCAACAAAATGACGCCCTCGGAGTGGTGAGACAGAAGCGCGGGATCGAGCCTCGGCTCCCTGCGGTCGCCGGCGTTGGCCGTGGTGAATAGCCGGGAGATGTTGGAGTACCCGGCCCGTGTCCTCGCCAGCAGTGTGAGCCTTGTGCCGTCGGTCAGACTCAGCTCGCCGCCCGTGATGGGCCGGATGCCCAGGCTATTGGCGAGACGAACGAACTCCAACGCACCGCAGAGATTGGTGTCGGTCAGGGCCAACGCGGCATACCCGAGGTGCTTCGCCTGCGCCAGCAGCTCGTGCGCGTGGGAGGCCCCCACCCCGAAGGAGTAGAAGCTCTTTGCATGAAGCTCAGCGTAGCCGTTCGCCATCAGGCGCTCTGCCGGTACCACCGGTCGCCGGACCGGTCGTGGAACAGGGTGACCCGTCTGCCGTCGTCGGGGTTGATCCGGTAGTAGGCTCGGGTCACGGGCTCAGGGAGCCACCACAGATCGAAGGTCCACATGTCGTCTATGCGAGCCACCCGCTGCCAGCGCCTCTCGACTCGCACCGACACCGGCTCGCGCTCGGTGCCCTCCCGCACCTCCACGGGCTTTGGCGTGTGAAGCGGCTTGATACTGTCCCGGCCCGAAGGGTCGATGGGGACCTGCAAGGCCCGCATCTCCGGCGCGGGGTGCCAGGGCGCGACCTCCGTGACTCTGTGGAGCGCGTGGCCGCCCATCAATGCCTGCAACCTCCGGTCCGCCTTCACCAGCCGTCTGAGCCTGTCGCCCCGCACGTCGTCGAACAGCCCAATCTGAGTCCCCGACTCGCCGGTGAAACCGGACAGGGTGAGCGTCACGTCCTCGACATGATTCCGGGGCGGGTCCGACTCCAGTCTGCTTGTGACCACGAAAGAGGCTCTCTCCCACGAGCCGACCGGCTCCTTGAACCTGAAGCTCTTCTCCCAGTCAAGCCAACCGGAGGCCGCGCAGAGGAGGTGTGCCGCGCCGGCATACCTGCCCCTCATGTCCGGCCGGGCATAGGCCCTCTTGAGAAGAGTATCCACAGCGACGAAGAGCGCCTCTATGGAAGAGGTGTGGAAGGGCAGCGAGGTGTGTTCGACGACCGACTCCTCGAACGCCAACGGGAAGACGGGGCTATGGTCGATGCCGTTGCACAGCGACCAGGCCCACTGCCCGTCCGGCCCGAACCGGTCCGCAAGAATGTGCCCGCTCATGGAAGCAACTGCCCCCAACGTGTGCAGGCCGAAGCGGTGCAACTCCCTCTTCATGCCGGTGGGGACCGGCAGCAGGTCGATGCTATGGGGTGCGAGGAACGATGCCACGTCTTCCCGAACCCTGAATGCTCCGTGTGCCCCGCACGTTCCGGCCGCGACGAACGCGGGGAACTTGGCATCCGCCACGCCGACCCGGGGAGTCAGGTAGGCCGGGACTGCGTTCAGCAGAGCGGAGGCGACTCCAGCCTCTCCTCGAAACAGTCCTTCGAGGCCGTCGAGTCGCACGTAGGCCGTGCCCAGGTCGGCCTCCTCAACGCGGTCGCTGATCCCCTGTAGAGATGAGAGCACCTGGCCGAACACTCGGCGGTAGTGCGGCTCGTCGGCATCGAGTACGATAGCCTTCCCATGGCGGGACACGGCCTCCTCCAGAGTCATTCCCGGCTTCACTCCCGGAGCTGACCGAAAGCAGTCGACGACCACGGGCCTGGCCCTTGAAGGGCTCCGGTCGACGATGATGACAGGGGCATCCTTCAGGTGGGAGTGTCGGTACATCTCCACCTTCGCCCTCAGGTGAGTGACGAGCAGGCAGGCGACCCTCATGGATCATGCTCAATTCATCGGTGGGAATCAGGGATGCAGATAATAGCGCACACATGTTCTTATTATCAATCTCCTCTTGGCATCAGCAACTGATGTGCGAGTGCCGGTAAGCCCGGCGCCGTCCCACATCGTCAAAGGTCGCAATCAGTACGTGTAGGCCCCACCACTTTTGACCAGGCCAAGAAGCTTCACTCTGACGGTGTAATCGGCCATCCGCCCTGTCCCGCCCGGCAATGAAAGTCGGCAGGATCGGGCGGTCAACCTTGCCGGTAGAAGATGGAGTTACCGAGAAGCCCCTGTTGGAACGGCGGGGGTTTTTGTTTGGTCTTACCGCCCCGGCCTGACCTGCACCGCCTGGGATTTGCCATCAAGCGTCCCAAGAAGCGCCTGGTCAAGGCTGATCAGGCCAAACGGGAGCCCTTCGTGGCGCAGTGTGCCGCCCGGCGGGAGGAGGCGGGAGGGGCTGGCGGCAAGATATTCTTTACCGGCTAGGTCCACGTCCGTGCGGACGCGGGGTTGCAGGGGAAGTGAGTGCTGCGAGGATAGCCGGCCTTGCTTCGATCGGCCGTAGCCGCCATCCAGTCCCATCTCGAACAGCAAGGCAGCCTCGGAGGCCAGGTCATCAAGGAAAACTGATCGCCTCGGACTGAACGCTATGACGGGTTAATCGCGTACGGACCGCCAAGCAGCCAATCCGGGATTACAGAATAGCGGGGCCCATCCTGTCAGAAGGCCCCGTTTGATCTACGGTTGCCGGCGGGGGGCTAGATCCCCAGGGCCTCAACCCCCGCTCTGGCTATGGCTTCGTCGTCCAGCCCGCTGGGCAGTCCCCCAACGCCGATGGCACCGACCACGACCCCTTGATGAAAGACGGTTACGCCTCCCGGAATCCAGACCAGCTGGGGGTCTCCGTAGGACTCAATCGTCCTGCCCGAGGCGCTCAGTTGGTCAGCGAACGCCGCAGTGTCCATGGATCGCGTCGCGGCGGTGTACGCCTTGCGTATGGCGTAAGTGGGCCGCAAACACCGGTCCATCCGAGCGTAAGCCAACAGGTTGCCGGCATCGTCAACCACCGCTATGTCGACTTTTCGCCGGTCTGGGTCCCTGTTGAAGTCGGCGATCATCGCAGTAATGGCGGCTTGGGCCTGTTCCAGGCTGATCATCGGTTTGTCGTACATCTATTCACCTGCCCGATAACGCCCCTCGGCGTGGGTATGAGATTGAGGACCCTCGATGACTGCCCTCGATCGTGCTTTCTCGGGCAGTTTATTCTTTCGCCTTGTCGGCCTGTTGCAGTTCCCGCAACCAGTCTATCTGCCCACGGGTCCTTCCGCATATCTGCGGTGCGTCCCACCCCTCGTTCCGCCGGGCCATGGCGAAATACATCCTGGACTCGGCTATGTGTTGGACAGCCTCGATCCTGCTCCATGACTTTTCCCCCTCGCCCACGTCGGGGGCGGGGCCTCGATGTCCTGCAGGGTGCGCCAGTGAGTGGAGTCGAAGTACCGTAGGCAGGGCTGAGGGTCGTTGGTCATGGCTTCATCCCTTGCCACGCGGGCGCACTATTGGGCGGATTCAAGTACGATTGTCAGAATCATATGTGCTGCCCTGGACGGCGTCAACTATGCCTGCGCCCATCGCCCAGTGTAAAATGCGGCGGGTTGACGAGTTGACGAAAAAAGACCGCAGGCGTTGGGAATTCTGCCCCAAGCCCGCCTGTACGGCCCAGTCCGTCTGTAACAAGGTGTCGCGATGAAATATGACGTAGTTGTTGTCGGCAGCGGTTCGGCCGGCTCCGTGGTCGCCGGAAGGCTGGCCGAAGACGCCAAGCGATCGGTCTTGTTGCTGGAAGCGGGCACGGACTATCCGGACCCGGAATTCCTGCCCGAGGCGGTGCGAAACGGCCATTCCAGAGTCGGCGAGGCCATCGGCTCACCCATTTCTTGGTGCCTAAGGGGCATCATCAGCGACCGGCAAGCTGAGATCAACATACCTCAAAGCAAGATCATCGGCGGTTCCGGTTCCACCAACGGCCAGTTGTTCCTGAGGGGACTACCGGAAGACTTCGGCAGCTAGTCGTCCCTCGGCAACGACGAGTGGAGTTACCTAAAGGTGCTGGCCTATTACCGCCGTGCCGAGACCGACTTGGACATCAGGGACGACTTCCACGGCACTGGGGGGCCCATCGCCGTCGTACGCCGCGAAAACGAGCCGTGGCCGGACATTCGGCGCGCTTTCCATGCCGCCTGCCACGAGGCCGGCTACCCGGCTACCAAAGACTTCAATGGGCCGGACTCCTTCGGAGTCCGCTCCATTCCCATGAACAACACCGATGGCGTTCGGATGAGCACTGCCCTGACCCGCCTCCACCCCATGCGCCACCGCCTGAACCTCACGGTCAAGGGCGACGTCTTTGCGCGGAGGGTGCTCATCGAGGATGGCAGGACCGTCGGAGTAGAGGCCAAGAGCGGCGGGCAGATTTTCCGGGTGGAAGCCGAGAGGGTGGTATTGAGCGCCGGGGCGTTGAAATCCCCCCATATCCTCATGCTTCAGGGGTCGGGCCCCGGGACCAGTTAGAAGAGTTCGGGGTCCCGGTGTTGCATGAATCGCCGGGGGTGGGCCACAACCTGTTCAACCACCCCGTAGGAACCGTAACCTTCCGCGTGAACGACCACGTCAGTCTTGACGCCAACGCCGGGGCGCTTCGCCTTACCTCGGAGCCTCCCTCCTACCCCAACGACGCCATGCTTCACTGCGTGGGCGTATTCAATATTATGACCGGCGAGATGGCGCCAGAGCGCTCCGCCAGTATCGCCGAACCAGTGGATCAGAGAGACGGTGGGGACCACGCGCCACGTCTCAGGGACCTGCAAGATCGGCCCGGACACTGACCCCTGGGCAGTAGTCGACCAAGAGTGCCGGGTCAAAGGGATCCACGGCCTATGGGTGGCCGACTCTTCAGTTATGCCGCACGTGGTCCGCGCCAACACGAACGCCACCGCTATCATGATCGGGGAGCGGGAGGCTGATTGGGTGGGGAGCACCTAGGGCGAGGGCTGCACGTTGGGCCGGAGGATCCGCCAACCGGCTGTTTTTTCCATAGGCGTCACCAACCTGGCACAGAAGCGGTTCATCCGCGCGTCGGCCGACTAACTGAGTGTCCGTGGGCAAGGCCCTCGTCGTTCGATCCGCGGGGCAGCCATGTGGTCGGCGCGCCGCTGAAATCGTAGGGTATCATGCACCGTCCCCAGGTCCATGTCTCCTGCTCTATGGGACCGTACGATTCCTCGGGGGCCACCGGGAACGAGGCGGTGGTCATTGACGGACAGGCCAGCACTTCGATGTCCCCCAAGATTCCCTCCAGAATGCCGTTGCAGACCAGCCGGGTGTAGCTGGCGGCGCTCCGGGTCACCGGCCCCGGGTGGTCGTGATTCCGGCAGGGCCAAGACGCCGTGACGGCTCACCTGGCCCCGGGTAGGCTTGATTCCGATGATACCCTCGGCGGCAGGGGGGACCCTGATGGAACCGCCGGTGTCGCCGGCCGGGGGGCTGCAGCAGAGCCTGGCTGCTGTGGTGGAACCGGCCCAGTTTCGGTGATGGTCTGGTAGCGCAGCGGTGTGTCGGCCATGGTCCCCCCGTGGTCCCTCGGGTGCCGAATTTTCGGGGGCCCGATTGTTGGGACGGTCCGGGGTTATCTGGCTGGCTGCACCAGCTCGATGAGTACGTCGTCGGGCCCTTCGATGTATGCCAACCGGGTCCCGGTGGAGACTTCGGTGAGAGGCAGCACCACCCGCACGCCGTCCTGTTCCAAGCGGGCCAACTCCGATTCCAAATCGTCGACGTCGAAGCCGAAGTGCTCCAGCCCCAGCCGGTTGAGCTCCGCAACGCTTCGTTGGTCTGAAGAGCCCGGGGCTTGGACGAGATGTTCAGGCGGACCGGCCCGTCGACCTCCATGCTGATGGTGACCGTGTTGGGCATCACTTCCCTGGCGAACAGCAGTTTGGCGCCAAAGTGCTTCCCGTACCAGTCAGCCGACCTGTGAGGGTCGGAAGACCTGATGTGAACGTGGTTGATCCGGTATCCCATTCGGGGCCTCCAATACGTTTGTCCGGATTCGGCGGCAATGATAGTTTTTTTGCACTGGTGATGATACTTCAATGGGCCCGCGAGGTGAACCGGCCAACCGGTAGCGGTATGAGACTCGAGCCTGGCCCTGAGCCGACCTTCCGGAGGAAAGAATTGCGCAGCCCAGCGCCCAACCTCGTCGAGAATTCCTATTTCCCGGCCGTCGCCGCGGTCGAGTTGGGGTATTTCCGGGCAGAGGGACTGGATGCCAGCCTGGAGCAGGCCTTCCCGGTCTGCCGCGCCATGGCGGGGTTGCGGGGCGGGGAGTTTGATTTCGTGGCGGGCCCGGCCCACGCCGCGCTTTCCGCTTTCCCGGACTGGCGGGGCGAGCGGCTGCTGGTTGCTCAGGCCCAGCATACCTTCCGGGGGCTGGTAATGCCCCCCGGCGTACCCACGCGTACTTCCCGATGATAGCGAAATATCCATACTCTCAACCTTCAGCCCACGGGCGGGCGCAAGGTCTGGGGTCGGCTGTCTTCCAGCCCCCGGGCTACTTGCAGCAGCGTCAGCTCGTCGAAATGACGGCCTACAACTTGGACGCCTATCGGCAGCCCGTCTGAACTGAAACCGAAGGGCACGGAAATGGCCGGGGAGCCGGTCAGGTCCCAAGGCAGGGTGATACGCAAGGTGTGCCTGCCCGCCAGGGTGCGGCCTTCGATGTGGAACTCGCTTTGCCCGTGGGGGAAGGCCGGCATAGGCACTGTGGGGCACAGGAAAATATCGTAGCGGGTGAAGTATTCCTTGACCGCCTGACGCAGTTGCTCCCATTCCTTGGAGGCGTTCAGGTACTCGTCCAGGGTGAAGGTATTGCCGTCCACGTAACGGGCCCGGAACAGCGGCGTCAGCTCCGATTCCCTTCCGGCTACCGTGGGCGCAGAGTAGCGCCTGGCTTCCATTGTAAAGATGATCGTAGAAATGGCCGACGCGTTCTTCTCGGTCAACGCCGGTATTTCCACCGGCTCGACGTTCATGCCAAGCTGGCCCATGGCCGCTGCGGCCTCGGCCACCGACCGCTGGACCTCCGGCTCCACCGGCACCCCGGTACTGGGACTCCATCCCACCTTCAGCCGGCTCAGGTCAGCGTCCAAGGGCGCATAGTCCGGCGCCGGCACCGGCGGAGTGTACAGGTCGACGCCGTCGGCGCCCGCCAGGATGGACATGCCCAGGGCCACGTCACCCACGGTGCGGGCAATCGGCCCCACGTGGATGGCCCGGAGGAGGGTTTGAGGTTGAATGCCGGTGTAGGGAATGCGGCCCAGGGTGGGTTTGATGCCCACGACGCCGCACAGGCTGGCAGGCGCCCGGATGGACCCGCCGAGGTCCGTTCCCAAGCCGAAGGGCGAAAGACCCGCGGCGATGGCGGCTACCTCCCCGCCGCTGGAGCCTCCGGGCGTCCGGTCCAAGTTCCAGGGATTGCGGGTTTTCCCGAAGACCTGGTTGTCCGTCTCCCACCACAGGGCGAACTCCGGCATGTTGGTCTTGCCCAGCAGAATGCCACCAGCCGCCTTCAGGCGGGTGTAGACCTCCGCGTCCTGCCGGGACACGTAGCCGTCGTAAATCTTCGATCCCAGGGACATTCGCATCCCCGCCGTTTCGATGCAGTCCTTGAGTGTGTAGGGCACGCCATGGAAGGGGCCGAGGTCGTCGCCTCGCATTACCGCTGCCTCCGCTTCCTTGGCCCGCTCCAGCGGGTCGTCGGTGAAGAAAACGATGGCGTTCAGCCTGGGGTTGATTTGCTCGATGCGGTCCAAGTGGGCTTGGACTACCTCCACCGGGGATAGGACCTTCCGGCGTATCTTCGCCGCCAACTCCGTAGCGGGCGCGTAGTAGATCTCTTCACTCATGGCACTCCTGCACAAGGTAGGTTTTTGGGTCGGCCATCAATTGCTTCAGCTTCCTGTTCTCCTCCTTCAGGACCCGCAGCCTCCTCCCCTGGGCCGCCTCCAATCCCCGGGACCTCTTCTTCCAGGGGTGGAGGGTCTGCTCTCTGATGGCCATCTTGCGGCAGGGAGCATTGGCCTTAAGCTTGTTGGCCCACGGGAACTGAGATTAACGGTTGGCTTTAGGACAGGCAAGGTTTCGCAAACCCATGGCCCGCGTCCAGGGGGACAAGCTAAACGTAATCAAGAAGGTCCTTGATTTTGTCCAGCTTGGCGGGCGTAAGCGCAGGGTCATTGCAATTGCCGGCCCCTAAACCTTGTCATACCATGAAAATGGACGGAGGACGAGGCCCGGGCATGACTGGGAGGAGCTAGCAGCCGCCCCACGCCCCACCCTGTAATTCCCACCGAGCGCTGCACCCTGTCATTCCGCTGGACCGCAGCGACGAGGAATCGAAGGAAGCTCTGAATAACGCGGGAAATTCGCCCGCAGCCGTATCTGAAAGCGAGACGTTTGCGGCCTAATTCAGACCTTTCCTAAAATGCGTAGCTGGAAGCCCCGGCCGTTGGTGATGGCCCGCTGGGCGCTTCCCCATTTTCATCGCCCTTATTTGGCCTCCGCAAGGCCATGGTCATTCTGAGCGTAGCGAAAAATCTCGGCTGCGGCGGAGAGACCCTTCACTTCGTTCAGGGCGACAACCAAAAGACCAGGGTGACAACTAAAAGACCCTGGGCGTAAGCGGGAGAGCCAAGGCGGCCGCTTACACGTATTTCTGACAGGCGGCGTCTCCCGCGCGTAAGCGGGACATCCGTCATCCCGCGACCGACACGACTCAGGCGTGCCGCGTCTCTGGCGCGTAAGCGAGACATCCCCATAGGTTTGTGGTAGTATCCCATGCCGCAAGGCCATCTCCAGTCAGTTTGATAAGGAGCGTAGTGAGCACCCAGCAGAGTCATCAGCCATCGACGACCCCCGACTACACGATGGGCTTCAGCAACGAGATGCTACAGTCGCTCCGGCGATGCACCGCTGAGTCCAGCGCCTCCTATCTGCTCCCGCATCTCCGGCCCGGCTTTCGCATTCTCGACTTCGGCTGCGGGCTTGGCACTATATCCGTGGGGCTGGCCAAGGCCGTTGCGCCCGGCGAGCTGCACGGCGTGGACATGGAAGAGTCGCAGATCGACATGGCAAGGTCCGTCGCCGAGGCGAATGGACAGGGCAACGCGATATTCCACGTTGGCGACGTGACGGACCTTTCTTTCGAGGACGGCTTCTTCGACGCCGCCCACTGCCACAACGTCCTCATGCACGTTCCGGACACCGCCGCCGTGCTCTCCGAGGTCAAGCGGGTGTTGAAGCCCGGCGGGATCATTGGCTGCCGAGAGATGATAAGCGAGTCAAGCTTCACGTACCCGGACTTTGGCGTCATCAGAAAGGCCTGGGACATGTTTGAGGACCTTCTGGCAGCCGACGACGGCCATCCGCAGATGGGCCGGGAGCTGAAGGGCCATTTTGTACAGGCGGGGTTCACCAACATCAGGGTGACCGGGTCTTTCGACATCTACAGCACCCCCGCCGACATGGCGTTCATCTACGAGTTTGCCAACAAGTGGTTCCTCTCGCCGGAGATCGTGGAGGCGGCGATAAAGTACGGGGCCTCAACCCGGGAGCTCTGCGACACCATACGCAACGCCTACGACCGGTGGAGGGACCATCCGGGAGCATTTGTGGCCCTTGCTTTTGGGGAGGCCGTGGCGGGCAAGCCGTAACCCGCCTTCCCGGCCCCCGGGGCGCCACGACGGAGGCAGGGGGTGTTGGGTCATTCCGCGGGCGCCTCGCGCCGAGGAATCCAAGGCCCTAGGCTTTGGGGTGGTTGCTCCATCGCAGCACGGTGGGAGCCTAGCCCATACGCGCAGGAGCCCACGTGGGGGCGAAAGATTTTTCGCCCCTACCGATGACGCATGACCGCTGGAGATTCCTCGTCGCTGCGCTCCCGCGGAATGACAGGGTGGGTTGGTATGCTCCCACGGAATGACAGGGTGGGTTGGTGCCCGAGGAATCCAAGGCCCTGGGCTTTGGGGTGGTTGCTCCATCGCAGCACGGTGGGAGCCTAGCCCATACGCGCAGAACCCCACGTAGGGGCGAAAAATCTTTCGCCCCCTACCGATGACGCATAACCGCTTGAGATTCCTCGTCGCTGCGCCCCCACGGAATGACGCCGCCCCCGGCCCGGGGGCGCCACGACGGAGGCAGGGGGTGTTGGGTCATTCCGCGGACGCCTCGCGCCGAGGAATCCAAGGCCCTAGGCTTTGGGGGGTTCCGTTTGCTTTCGGCGTACGGTGTGCCTACGGATAGATAGCCCGTACGCCGAAAGCAAACGGAACCAGGCATTCACCCCGTCGTGGGTGAAGCTCACCCGCGCCTTGGCGGCCTTGCCCTCGTCGACGGCTGGCAGGGTGTAGCTTGCGCTCTTCCTCATGCCACTACTCCTGAGCGGAGCGTTTTGACAGAGGAAGCTGGGCGCCGACGGGCCAATCGCCGGACGCACGAATGCCCCCTGGCGACCGGCGGTGAGAGACGAACCTGAAGCGGCTGTGGAACTGGAGGAGGTGTGAGACTAGGTGAGAGGGAAAATCCGGGGGGGGGGCAGAACGTGCGTTCCCGCGCTGTGCGGCCGGTCAGAAGTGACGAGGCGAACGTCGGCGGAGCGACGGGATACACTCTTGCCTAGAGGCAAGCCGCCCATCGGCGCCGCCGCCGACCGGGGAGAACCCCTCTGACCTGTTACCATGCTCTCATCGCTTTCGTCATGGCGCTCCTCTGGCCGTATCCGGCGCATCTATTGACCTGATGAATGCCAAGTAAATCTCTCCAATTGGACTGGCAAGCCACCTAATCATAGACGGCGCGTATATCACGCACGTATCATTCAAACCATTTGCTGTATCAGTATTGTAGCAATTCGAGCGCAAGTGATAAGATGAGGCCCGCAGGGCCGGGCGCGTCTCGAAGCAGGCCCCAACTCCATCGGCTGCGGGCCGGGCGTTCACGCCGGGCGGCTGCGGGCCGGTCAGGGCGGGAAGATGGACCAGTCCGAAGAGCGGGAGCGGGAGATAGCGGAGCTGCGGGACCGGCTGTCCCGGCTGACCGAGGCCAGCCTGCGCATCAACGAGAGCCTCGACTTCGACACGGTGCTGCAAGGCGTTCTGGACTCCGCCCGGTCGCTGACCGAAGCCCGCTACGGCGTCATCACCCTCCTGGACGATTCGGGACGGATAGCGGACTTCCTCTCCTCCGGGATGACCGCCGAGGAGGCCCGGCTGCTCTGGGAGCTGCCCGGCGGGATGCGGCTGTTCGAGTACCTGGGCAACGACCGGGAACCGCTCCGTCTCCGGGACCTGCTCGGACACGTCAGGTCGCTGGGCCTGCCCGAGTTCCGCCCGCCGCTGGCGGTGGGACCCGTCGTGCCCTTCATGGCCGCGCCGGTCATTCACCGGGGCGAGCTCGCCGGACACCTCTACGTCGCGGAGAAGGAGGGGGGCCGGGAGTTCACCCCCGAAGACGAGGAGACGCTGGTCATGTTCGCCTCCCAGGCGGCGCTGGTCATCGCCAACGCCCGCCGGCACCGGGAAGAGCAGCGGGCCAGGGCCGGGCTGGAAACCCTGATCGACACCTCGCCCGTGGGCGTCGCGGTCTTCGACGCCAGGACGGGAGCGCCGGTGTCCTTCAACCGGGAGGCGGTGCGAATCATCCAGAGCCTGCGGACGCCGGACAGCCCCCCGGAGCAGATCCTGGAAACGCTGACCGTCCGGCGCGCCGACGGCCGGGAGGTCTCCCTGGTCGAGTTTCCCTTTGCGCAGCTGCTGAGCGCCGGGGAGACGGTGCGGGCCGAGGAGATCGTCATGCAGACCCCCGACGGCCGGAGCGTCACCGCGCTGGTGAACGCCACGCCCATCCGCTCGGAGGACGGCGAGGTCGAGTCCTTCGTCGTGACCCTACAGGACATGACGGCGCTGGAGGAGCTGGAGCGGCTGCGGGCCGAGTTCCTGGCTATGGTGAGTCATGAGCTGAGGACGCCGCTCTCCTCCATCAAGGGCTCCGCAGCCACCGTGCTGGGGGCGCCGTCCTCCCTGGACCCCGCCGAGGCCGTCCAGTTCTTCCGGATCATCGACACGCAGGCGGACCGGATGCACGACCTCATCGGGGGCCTCCTGGACGTGGCCCGCATCGAGACGGGCACGCTGCCGGTGAACCCGGAACCCTCGGACGCGGCAAGCCTGGTGGACGAGGCCAAGAGCGCGTTCCTGAGCGGCGGAGAGGGGAGCAATCTACGCATCGACCTGCCGCCGGACCTGCCCCCGGTCATGGCTGACCGGCGCCGCATCGTCCAGGTGCTGGGCAACCTGCTGTCCAACGCGGCCAGGCACTCCCAAGGGTCCTCCATCCGCGTGACGGCGGTACAGGATGGCGTTCACGTCACGTTCTCCGTCGCCGACGAGGGCAGGGGTTTGTCGGCGGACCTCCTGCCGCATCTGTTCAGGAAGTTCTCCCGCGTCGACGGCGGGGACCGGGGGAGCGGCATTGGGGGGTCGGGGCTGGGCCTTGCCATCTGCAAGGGGATAGTGGAGGCGCACGGGGGACGCATCTGGGCCGAGAGCGACGGGCCGGGCCTTGGCGCGCGGTTCACCTTCACGATTCCAGTGGCAGAGGGTGAAGAGACCGGAGGCGCGGGCACACCCGCTCCGCCCTCCGTCCGCTCCCGCCGGGCGTCGCGGGAGCAGGCGCGCATACTCGCGGTGGACGACGACCCGCAGGCGCTCCGGTACGTGCGCGACGCCCTCTCCAAGGCGGGCTACTCGCCCATCGTCACCGGCGACCCGCAGGACGTGCCGCGCCTCATGTTGGAGGAGAAGCCCGCCCTGGTCCTGTTGGACCTGATGCTGCCGGGGAGCGATGGGATCGACCTGATGAAGGACATCCTGGAGACGGCGGACGTGCCGGTCATCTTCCTGTCGGTGTACGGCCGGGAGGAGGTAATCGCCAGGGCCTTCGACATGGGGGCCGTCGATTACGTGGTCAAGCCCTTCTCGCCCACGGAGCTGGCGGCGAGGATCAGGGCGGCCCTGCGCAAGCGGGCCTCACCGGAATGGGCCGGTCCGCCCGGACCCTACTCGCTGGGAGACTTGAGCATCGACTACGCAGAACGCCGGGTGACGCTGGCCGGGCGTCCGGTGCAGGTGACCGCGACCGAGTACGAATTGCTCTACCAACTCTCGGCGGCTGCCGGACGGGTGTTGACCCACGACCAGCTGCTGCAAGCGGTCTGGGGGCCGGAAAGGACTGGCGAACCCTGGCTGGTCCGCAACGTGGTGAAGAGACTCCGCCGAAAGCTGCGCGACGACGCGGACAACCCCACCTACGTCTTCACGGAGCCTCGCGTCGGCTACCGCATGGCGAAGGGGGAGACGGAGGGAGAGGGGGAGAAGAAGCCTTGAAGTGGACGCGTCGATTCGGGAGCGCTGTCGCTACTCTCTGGCCCGTATGACGACGCCCCCGCCGTCCTCTACTTCCATGTACAGGCTATGGCTGTCGAGCAAGGCCATGCCCGCCAGCGGTGTGCTCCCTACTGCATCGGCCTCGATGTGTCGCGGCCCACTGTCCCAAAGCGCGGTGACGCGGTGTACGCGGAAGCCCACTTCTGTATCGTCAGCCAACGTAGCCTTGCTGCTGAACACGTAGGGCAACTCTAACTCCGCGACCAACGCAGGCGGCAGGGTCAAAGCACCGCTGTAGCCGGTGTCTATCACGGCGTTCACTTCCCGCGTCTGTCCCTCCGGGCCACGGAGTGACAGGGGCACGATGGCTTCGCGATTGGCGTTCACGAAGCCCTCTATCATCCGGTCCTCCGCAGGGAACTGCCTCCGAATGTGCGCAACGTCGGATACCCCACTCTCACTACCCAAACATCAGGGGCGGGACGCCGTTCTCGCAGGGCGTCCGCTGCGGCAAGGGCGGTGTCGGCGATGGCATAGTCCCCGCTGTCCACGTCTATAGCGACGACCTCCCCGTGGTGGTCGGCCTCGACCCGCCGCCGGATGTCTCGCTCGTATATCTCGTTGCCCAAGCGGGCGGTCTCCTCTATCGGGAGGGTTGGCGCGATCGGCCTGGCTGCGGGGATGTCTGCGTCTCTCATGCGTCCCCCTTCACGGCGTGCTTCTACATCCCCATTCTACCATTTTGTGAGAATGTGAGACATAGGAAAATGCTGTACACAGGTGCGGACGCCCTGAACCGCAAGAGAGTCATCCGAGAAGAGCTTTGGCCGTCACACTACAGGAATCGCGAGTCCTCGGTGTATCGACAGGCTGCCCAGCCACATCTCGAAGATTGTGGTATCTACCGTATGCGGTGGTGGGCTTGAGTGCACGGTAGGTGGTACTGTCTTCGAGATGTGGTTGGGAGCTCTGTGATCCTTGGCACGGCTCTCGTCACGGAGAGTTCCAGCCTCTTCGCGTGGGTCCTGAAGTGAATCTGGTCCAGAGTTTCCGGGTCTGGTCTTGGTTTTCGCTTTGCCGGTGGGAAGCTATCGCGGCGGACCGTGTAACAGCTTTCCACTAGCCAGATGATTCAACCGTAGATAGCGTCTGGGAGACGGCGAGAGTAACTCCAATGGAGGTTGTGCCCAATACTTATGCTGCACTGCTGCCAGACCACCACCCGGTATTTTCCAGACAGCAGCTTCCCCTCACAGGCCCCGAACACGGTGCGGTGCTCAGTTGGGTGGTCAAGGTACGGGCAGCCCTCGGTTACCCCTGTAAGAGCAGACCAGTACCGGAATGATTGTGAAGCGTTGATTCCGGGGCAGGTTTTTCAAGGTTACCAGGCGAAAGTGCGGGTTGACCGCGGGCAGTGTAATTGCCTTCCCTGTCACACGATGCCTACAGGGCGGCCTTGTAACCTTCCCATGATGCTACCCCAAGTCGGCAGAGCTAAACTCCATGACGATTACCCACCTTGGTAGGATTCTGTTGCCTTGGCGGATGGCATACAAGTCTTCGTCGTCAATTCTATCGTTGAGTCCAGTCGCCCCTGGGAGCGCTTGACCATCGGAGGGACGCAGCAGATTCGGTAGCTGTGGATAAAAGCACGGGAAGTCACCAAATTCAGCCAAGAACTCGGGGGACAAAGAATGTTTCTCAGCAGTAGGTTGAGGTGGACCCGGGAAATCGGACAGGTAGCTAAGTGAGAGTCCCGCTCCTAAACTAAGGGCAGCGGTAGCTGTCGGGAAGGAGTGGGATATGTCGAAAGGAAGAAGGAAGCACAGCCCGGCGTTCAAGGCCAAGGTGGCGCTTGAGGCGGTGAAGGGCCAGGAGACGGTGGCCCAGTTGGCCGCCCGGTACGAAGTCCACCCGGGCCAGATTCAGGCTTGGAAGAAAGCCCTCTCCGAAGGCGCTGTCGGGGTCTTCGGCAAGGACCAAGAGAAGAAGTCCAAGAACGACGCCGCCCTGATCCCCCGGTTGTACCAGGAGATCGGCCAGCTGAAGGTGGAGCGGGATTTCTTGGCGGAGAGGTCCGTTCCATGAGCCCGGCACGCCGGCGGGAGATGGTAGACCGTAAGCACCCCAAGTTGCCGATAGTGCGGCAGTGCGCCCTGCTGGGTGTGACTCGTTCCAGCATCTACTACCGTCCCAAGGCTACCTCGGAAGAGGACCTGTCCCTGATGGGCGAGATGGACCGGCAGTACCTGGAAACCCCATTCTACGGGTCGAGACGGATGAAGGCCTGGCTGGAGAGGCGTGGGGTACGGGTGAGCCGGAAGCGGGTGCAGCGGCTGATGCGGGTCATGGGGCTAAGGGCCATCTACCGGAAGCCTGGCACCAGTCGGCCGGCGCCTGGGGCCAAAGTCTACCCGTACCTGCCCTGGAGCGTCAGGATCACTCGGCCCAACCAGGTGTGGGCGGCGGACATCACCTACCTGCCCATGGCCCGTGGCTTCCTCTACCTGGTGGCCATCATGGACTGGCACAGCCGGTACGTGGTGGCTTGGCAACTGTCCAACACTCTGGACGCCGGCTTTTGCGCCGAGGCGCTGGAGGAGGCTCTGGGCAAGGGCAAGCCGGAGGTGTTTAACACCGACCAGGGAAGCCAGTTCACCAGCCTCGAATTCACCCAGGTCCTCCAGGAGCAAGGGGTGAGGATCAGCATGGACGGGAAGGGGCGGTACCAAGACAACATCTTCGTGGAGCGTCTATGGCGGACGGTGAAGTACGAAGAGGTGTACCTGAAGGCTTACGCCGACGCCCACGAAGCCCGTAAAGGACTGGAGGGCTATTTCCGGTTCTACAACGACCTGAGGCCCCATCAGGCCCTGGGCTACCGGACCCCGGCAGAGGTGTTCCATGGGGAGCAGGGAGTCGTACAAGAGGAGTCTAATGCAAGGAGGTGTGCACCGGGAGAAGGGTCAGAATCACTGGCAGGAGCGCCGGGACTCTCACTTAACTCCGCCTTAATTCTGTCCAACTAACCGGGCCCACCTCAGGTTGTTGCCAGAGCAACCTTCGGAGCCTGGGACATGACGCTAAGCACCGCCATGGGATAGCCCCTCCAAATCTGTGCAGGTGATTGAAGTTCTTATACCCTCGCACTAGTTTCCCTATGGTTCGGGAAGGAACCACCGTGCAACCCATATCCTTTTCTTCAAACGGCCGCAGGCAGCATCGCCAATGTCCTTCGGAATCTACGTTATTGGAGTAATTGTATAAGCAGTAGATGGGTAGCGCACGCACCTTCTTAGCGTATCTCTCCAATAGGTCAATTTGCTGAACGTTGCTCTTATTCGCATGTCGAAAGTTGTACTGTTGCCTGTCCAAAACAAGCTTTTTGGCTTGGATTGCTAATCGAATCCATCCTATATGATCATGACCAGCCCACCAGTCGTAATCGGCGCCGATGTAGGCCTCAACGGGCTTGGAGATTTGTTCGAACGTGGTTGTGTTCAACCCCTTGCGGTTAATGTCCAACGCAAGCAGGTCGGTAATGGTTTCTTCGCCAAAGCTCACAGACAAGTTCATCGAGTCCCGGAGACGCTCCCAAGTTTCCCCGGAAAGAGTCGCCAATAGCGAATCCAGCGAGTTCAAGGGTCCATTCAGCATCAGCTTCACTCCTTGACAGGTCATGCCGTTCAGACAGGTTCTCCCGCCAAATCACCCGCAATCTCCTCCAACTGCTCGAGGCCGGCGCGGAGGTCCTCCAGGATTTCGTCTGCTATTACGTCCGGCGGGGGGAGGTTGGCGGTGTCCTCCATGCTCTCGTCGCGGAGCCAGAAGATGTCGAGGTTGGCCTTGTCGCGCTTGACCAGTTCGTCGTAGGTGAAGCGCCGGAAGCGTTCTGTCTCCTCCCGGATGAGACGGTTTTCGGGGTTGTAGCAGCTTACGAAGTCGTCAAGGTCGGCGCGGGTGAGTGGGTTGTTCTTCAGGGTGAAGCGACGGTTGGTGCGCAGGTCGTAAATCCACAGCTCTTTGGTCCACGGCGTCTCGGCGGCCGGCTTGCGGTCGAAGAACAACACATTGGCCTTGACGCCCTGGGCGTAGAATATGCCCGTCGGCAGGCGCAGCAGGGTGTGGACGTCGCACTCGGCCAGCAGCCGGCGTCGCACCGTCTCCCCGGCGCCGCCCTCGAAGAGCACGTTGTCCGGCACCACGATGGCTGCCCGCCCGGTGTTCTTCAACAGGGTGCGCACGTGCTGCAGGAAGTTGAGCTGCTTGTTGCTCGTGGTGGCCCAGAAGTCGGGACGCTCCACCATCAGGGACTCCCGTTCCGACTCGCCCTCACTGTTTACAAAGGTCAGGCTGGACTTGCGGCCAAAGGGAGGGTTGGTCAGCACCAGATCGTAGTTGACCCCCGGATGGGACCGAAGGCTGTCGTCCACGGTGATGTTGGTCTCGTCGCCGCCGATACTGTGGAGGTACAGGTTCATTACGCCCAGCCGGGCCGCGCTGTCCACAATCTCCCAGCCGTGCAGGGCGCCGCGCTGGAGATGCTCCAACTGGCCGCGGTCCATCGCCGGGTTGCGCTGGACAATATAGTCATGGGCCGCCAGCAGGAAACCGCCGGTGCCGCAGGCCGGGTCGCAGATGGTGTCGTCCGGACCGGGTCGCATCACTTCCACCATGGCCTGAATCAGCGGTCTCGGCGTGAAATACTGCCCGGCGCCGGTTTTGACGTCCTGGGCGTTGCGTTCAAGCAACGACTCGTAGGCGTCTCCCTTCACGTCGGCGTTCATCGACAGCCAGTCTTCGCTGTTGATGAGCTCCCGGACCAGGCGGGTCAGCATAGCCGGTTCCTGGATCCTGTTCTGGGCCTTGCGGAAAATCACTCCCAGGGTGCCGGGCTGACCGCCCAGCGTCTCCAGGGTACGCCGGTAGTGGGATTCCAACTCGTCGCCGTCCCGGGCCAGCAGGTCGGGCCAGCCGTAGCCGTCGGGTATGGGCGGCGGCTGGTACTCCGGCAGCAGGGTGTAGGGCGGGCGGCTGCGCTCGTCCATCATCTTGAGGAAAATGAGGTAGGTGAGCTGCTCCAGGTAGTCGCCGTAGGACAGCCCGGCGTCGCGCAGGATGTTGCAGTAGTTCCACAGCTTTTGCCCGATGTTTACCGAGGTCGTCATGCGGTCACCATACTTGTCCTGCGTCGCCTAGGCTTGCCCTTGCCTGTATCCGAAGCCTGCGTCTCCGCCTCTCGCTCGGCCCTGATGCGCTCCAGCAGCACGGACGCCGGTTCGTCGTCGGGGTCCTGAGGGACCAGCTTGCCGGAGAACGCCTGCTTCAAGATGCTCTGCCGCAGCCGCTCCGCCCGCGCCAGGCTGGCCTCCACCGTGGCCTCCGTCTGCTGGACCACCGACATCCGCCGTTCCACCTCCGCCACGATGCGGCGCTGCTCGGCCAGGGGTGGGACGGGGACGGCCATAGCGGCAAGTTTAGTTCCGTTTACGTTCGCTTGTCCTACCTGCTGGCTTCCCACTTGATGAATGTAGGTCCGCCCGTGTTGGGAGTTGATGAAAGTGCAGACATAATCAGGCAAGCAGTTTTCGCCAAACGATACTCGAATCAGGTATGACGCAAAACAAGCTTGCGGATGCCTTTCCCCATAAACAGCACTCTTGCCAACCAGCTCAGCACTGTTTGTCCTATTGAAAAGCAGGTCGCCGTCAGCCAGCAAGGTCTTTTGTACCTCAGTATCTTGCAATGGTAGATATTTGAGGTCAGAAAAATCCAGGATGCCCTCTTGGATATTCCCCATACGCAACACCGGAACCCCGGACGCATCGGAGTCAGCCTTGTTGGAAGTGCCGTATTGAATACGAGACGAAACCTGCTCAACCGTCGCCCACACCCACCCCTCCGGCAGTCCCGGCAAGACAGAGGCATCCGCGGCGGACGGTTCCTTGTACTTGCCCCGCCGCTTCTCCTGCGACTCCCAGCGGGCGCGGCGCTCGGCGAGGATGCGCTCGAGCAGGACGGCGGCGGGTTCGTAGCCGCGACCCTCGGAGCGGGCCAGCTCCGCCTCGGTGGGAACCAGGCGGCCCTCGCAGGCGGCCTTGAGAAGGCTGGCCCGGTAGCGTTTCAGGTTGGCCCGCGCCCGCCGCAGCGCGGCCACCGATGTGTCCAACCGTGTGAACTGCGTCTCGATCTCGGCCACGATGCGCCGCTGCTCGGGGAGGGGGGCGAGGGGAATGGGAGCTTCGGTCAGCCAGGACGCCGGTACACGGAGTTGGCCCGCGGTGCCGGCCATATTTCTCTGGGCCTCTTTCCGAAACTCGTCCTGAAGCAGAAAGTAGTTGAGGAAGTCCCGCGAGAGTCCTTCGCGCGGCCTGAGAACGTGGAACTCGGTTGAACCACATCCGCAACCGTTGGTGAGGCCCTTGGCTACGGCAATTTTTCCGTTCTCCATGCAGGGAGTGATCTTGGCGAAGAGCACGTCGCCATCGGAGAACCGGGTGTAGCCCTTGTTGACTTCGCCATAGGTCCTTACCTGGCGCAGGTCGATTCGTCCTGTTTTCGCTTCCACCGCAGCCATCGGAACAAAAGAAACCGGACAGGCGCCATCAACGGGCTCAGTGAAGTACCGTGGATTGACTAAGCAAACATCTCCGATAGTGGCAACGGCCCATTCATGGGGCCTTCCATTCTGAAATAGACTCACGAATTGTTCTCTAAATTTTGGATGATTTGCCTCGTAGGCCACATCGCGGAACAAACTGAACTACCGTCGAATTATCCTGCGTCTACGCCGAGAATCAGATTTCCTCATGTTTTCCTGGATTGACCTCTCTATTTCGATTTCCCTTTCAATTGACCAGCGTGCCTGTATAGGAAGGTTCTGTAATCGAATTGAGAGCGGAGGAGCGCTTTCTTCCCAAGGGTTAGCCACTACAGCTTCTTCCATTGTGATTTCTCCGCGACGTAGGAGCGCAGCCACCGCGTTGTGTATTGCCAGTTCCTCCCTCGCTTCCTTCGAAGTGTCGGGTGGCGTACCCAAAAGCTTCATGGCAGGCCACAGGAATAAAGACAGCGTTCCTACAACTCCGGCAACTTGAAAAAATACCGGAAGTAGTGAAACCTCTTTATTTGGATTTGCCCACAGAGAGAGGATGAAAACAAGGCAAAGTGAAAGCACTGTGCACTGCACACTTGCATACCCCCAACGCTCGTGAAGTTTTACCATAGCGTACGGAGCGAGACCTGCCATCAGCGACATGGGAATTGCCAGGAATACTACCAAAATGCTCCACTCGACCCATGCCGGGAGTAGAGATTCAAAGCGAGGGATGGAGGTCCACCAACGGAAAAGGACCAGACTAGCCAGAGATAGGATTGCAAAGCTTGGAAAAAAGTAGAGTGGGTGAGAGTAACGTCCGTGGAGATTTACCGGCTTGATGGCCCTGCCGAATAGTTCCGTGAGCATCACATCCCCTCCGTGTCGTAAACCAATAGGGCGCAAATCACTTTCTGTCCTTCGCCTTCAACGAATAGTAAGTGGGTACGGCCGATTACCCGACTATCCTGTCATACTCGGCATGGCTGCCGATCCAGAACCAAACGAAATCGTCGCCGTCCAGGACGGCCACCGCTCGGTAGGAAGCTCCCACACGGGCTGACCAGTAGCGTCCGACGTTTCGGAAATGCAGCGAGGGGTGCCTGGGGTTTGCTTTCAGAAGCTCGAAGTTTCTGCGGGCAGTCTGCTGCACCGATTCGGGCAAATCCTCCAAGAACCGCCAGAAACGCGGATCGGCCCTGTGCATCTACAAATCTTTGAGTTCGCCCCTGGCTTTGGCCTCCAGCGCCTCGGCCGCGAGAGTGTCCAGCTTGCCAGATCGAACGTCCTCGTCGAACTCTCGCTCCCAACGCTCCCAGTCCTGGTCCAAGACCCAGCGGCAGAGGTCGGCGCAATCGGCTTCGGGCAAGGCTAGGATGTCCTGCTTAATCTCCGCCACGGTTCTCATGTAAAGCCCTCTCCTTTCGGTCTCCACTCATTATACCCTGGAAGCCCGGCCTACCCCGCCAACGCCAGGTTCAGCTCCTCCAGCAACGGGGCCAACCCGTCTCCGAAAAGGGCGTGGGCGCGGCCGATGCCGCCGCGCTGGGCGAAAGGAGCGTACGGTAGGTCGCCGGGATCAATGCGGACACTGCCGGCCAGCAGCTCCGGTACAGCTTGGCCGGTAAACTTTTCCCGTGCGGCGACCATCACATATCACCTGGCAATTATCGACCCGTCTCAATGGCAATTTCCTCGCTCGTGCTGGGGCGCTCAACTTCCACCTCGATGGCTGTGCTCGCAGGTTCCGGGATGGCCTCTCCATGCTCGGCCATCAACTCAACGTGGTCCACGACCGCCCAAGTGATGAGCGAAACCACTTCCTCCCTGGTTTCCCCCGCCGCGACGCAGCCCGGCAGGTCCGGGATATAGGCGCCGAAGCTGGTGGGTCCCTTTTCGATGATGACGGTGTATTTCATCAGTCCTGCCCTCTCTCTATGCCCGCTTGTTTCATTATGCCATTCCACGTACCAATCGGAACGCCAGTGCCGGGCCTCCCGGCGATGGTAACGGTTCCCGGCTTCCGCGGGTGATGGTACTGTCGATGGCTGCCCCGTGTTCGTACCCAGTACCACCCGTCTTCCTCTACCAGCCGAATCGCTTCCCCCACTTTAGGCATATATTAGTCTCGATCATACCCCGGCCACCCTGCCCGTTTACCCCGCCAGCGCCAGGTTCAGCTCCTCCAGCAACGGGGCCAACCCGTCTCCGAAAAGGGCGTGGGCGCGGCCGATGCCGCCGCGCTGGGCGAAGGGGGCGTACTGTAGGTCGCCGGGATCAATGCTGACACTGCCGGCGATGTGGTCCTTGATGGCCTCCAGCCACTGGAGCTGTTCGTTGGTGAAATCGCGGGCTGCGGTCTCCTGCATTGCCAACCAGCCTCGGAACCGCTCCTCCACCTGCTCGGCGAAGGGCGCCAGTTCCTCATCGTTTCCGATGGCGTAGCGCACCAGCGACACGATGTCGGCCAGCACCCGCTGGCTGGAGCCGCGCACCCGGGACTGGTCAAGCTGCCGGTAGGCGTCCCACAGCCCGCCGGTGGTCCAGGAGCGGGGCGGACTCTGTAGAGCGTCGGCCAGGGCCCGGATGTCGGCGTAGTTAAGCCGCTGGCTGTTCCGCCTCTGGTAGAGGACCTGCAATGCGGTAATCTCGTCCCGGTTCTCCTCGATGTACTCTCTGAAGGAGCGGGTGATGGCGTCGGCCTCCGCTCCGGAGAAGTCCGCCCGGATCACCGTGTCCTGGGATACCGTGTCGATAGTCTGCTCGTGGGCCCGGTGGATCTCGATCAGCGTTTTCCGCAGTTCCGGGTTGGCGGCGAAAGGCTTGGCTGCTGCTTCTATGAGTTCCTTCTCGGCTTTTCCGATGGCCGCTTCCGGCGGGTCATCCTGTCCGGTGGCCTCCTGCGCTTCTTTCAGCGCGGCGTCGGGGTCGGTGGCGTTCAGCAGTTCCGACACCAGGGTCTTCAGGTTGACACCCCCGGCCGCGTCCTCCACTGCCTTCCGGTCCTGGGGCGAGAGCCGCCGGTCAAGGCGTGCGAGACGGCTGGCCAGCGACGACAGGGTGTCCGGTTCGCGGTCGCCCATGGCCACCATGTCCAGCAGCTTGTCGAAAGGCACTGACGGGTGGCGGTCCAGTGAATAGGACTCGGACAACTCGCTCTCGGTGACGCCGACCGCATCAACGACGACGAAACGCTCCTTGCCTTTGGCGTCCGGGGTTACCGCATTGAAGTCGGTGTCGGAGATGGTGCGGACGCCGCGCCCCTTCATCTGCTCGAAGAAGTTCCGGCTGCGTACATTGCGCATGAAGAACACCACCTCCACCGGCTTGATGTCGGTGCCGGTGGCGATCATGTCCACGGTGACCACGATGCGCGGGTTGAAACTGTTGCGGAACTGCGTGATCAGGTCCTCGGTTTTGGCTCCCGTGGTGCGGTAGGTGATCTTCTGGCAGAACTCGTTGCCCTTGGCACACTCCTCCCGGACGATGTTCACGATGTCGTCGGCGTGGCTGTCGTCCTTGGCGAAGATGATGGTCTTGGGCACGTATTCTCGGCCGGGGAATATCTCAGTCGTTACCTTGTCCCGGAAGGTCTGGATAACCGTGCGTATCTGGTCCTCCGCCACCACATCGCGGTCGAGCTGGCTGGGCGTGTAGGGCAGTTCCTCCTCCAGTTCCTCCCAGCGGACATTGCGGGTGCGGCGGTCGCGGCGGTCCACCGTCAGTCCCGCCTCGATGGTGGACCCTTCCTCCGTTATCTTCGTCGCAATGCGATAGACGTTGTAGGGGACGTTGATGTGGTCGACCACCGCTTGCTGATGGTTGTATTCCATCACCAGATTCTGGTGGAAGAAGCCGATGGTCTGCATGGAGGGAGTGGCAGTCAGCCCGATGAGGAAGGAGTCGAAGTATTCCAGCACCTGCCGCCACAGGTCGTAGATGGAGCGGTGGCATTCGTCGGTGATGATGAAGTCGAACTCCTCGATGGGGAAGTTTCTGTTGTACTCCACCGTCTGCACCGAGTTCCGGGTTGAGGCCACGTCAAAGCCGGACGCCTCTTCCATCTCCGGGTCCAGCTCTTCCCCTTTCAGCATGGAGTAGACCCGCTGGATGGTGGCAATGCACACCCGGCTCACCGGGTCGATGCTGCCCGACTGGAGAAGCTGTACGTTGTAAAGCTCGGTGAACTTGCGCCCGTCGCCGGGCACCGTGAAGCCCTGGAACTCGCGCAACGTCTGCCGCCCTAGGTTGCTGCGGTCGACGAGGAACAGCACCCGCCGGGCACCGGCGTGCCGGATGAGCCGGTACACCTGGTTGCAGGCCATGAACGTCTTGCCGCTGCCCGTCGCCATCTGCACCAGCGAGCGCGGCCGGGCCTCTGCCAGCGACTGCTCCAGGTTGCGGATAGCCTCTGCCTGCACCGACCAGAGGCCGGAGTCGTCCACCGGCGGCATCGTGGCCAGCCTTCGCCGCAGGCTGTGGCGGACCCGGTAACCACCGCTGCTGCCGTCCCCAATCTGCTCGAACTCATCTGACGGCGCACCTGCGGTTGCGTCCCGCCCACCCAGCCACTCAGCCAGAGTATCCGGGGTATGGAAAGAGAAGACGTTACGGCTGCGCGGCTGAGGGTCTAACCCATTGGTAAACCGGGTCTCGACTCCAGTGCTTTCGTACAGAAATGGCAGGGGACGGATGTAGTAAGGCAGATTATCTGGTAGACCCGCGCCGTACTTTCCCGACTGCGCCTCCACCCCGGTGAGGGTGTGACCCTCGGGCTTCGCCTCCGCCACGCCGGCCGCCCGGCCGTCCACGTACAGCAAGTAGTCAGCGGTCCCGTGGCCCGACCGCAACGGAAACTCCCGCACCGCCACGACCTGCATGGACGTTCAGGGCGGCAACGCCCTGCACCGCCCACCCCGCCTGCTCCAACAGCCGGTCGATGTTGTCCCTTGCTCGCTGTTCGGGAGGCACTACGGTTTGTCACCCGTATCCAAAATCGCCGTTTCCAAAGAATAGTGGTCAGTTTAGAACTCGTCAAAACTGCAAAGGTACACAGCCATTGTCGCACGAAAGGCAGCGCAAACAGGTAGGCTGATGCGCCTAGCTAGAACGGAATTGTAAGCCCACTCTCGAGGCAATGGCCGAGTTGCGAGATTGCAGAACCGGTACCAATTTTTGAGTGGCGGCACTGTCGGCTCTGCCGAATATCGTGATGAATGGGATTTCCGTAGCGTCGCGCGGCTTTGCACCGTAAGGGCTAGTTGCACCCGACATCTGGTGCAGGAGGAGTGCTTACAGTGCAGGCAAGAGACTTGGGGTGCAAGAACCCCTTAGAGTGCAATCAGGAGCCGAGTATTAATCCACGTCGCCGGGTTTTGCGCCGGCTCCCTGGGTTTTGAGACGGTTTTGATCCAACCGTCTCGATCAAAGCCCTCCAACCGCAAGTCTCCTGCTGGGCGCCCAGACCGCACAGTCCTGGTTTACTCTGGCAGACCTCCGGGCTCCGACCCACGGTACCATCACTGGTTCCAAGACACAAACGGTCTTTGGCAACGTCTCTGCGACGGTTATAATTGGCGTGAAGACCCCGAAAACGATTTTTCCATGGGATTCCTGGTTTCCTGCACCGCATGTCATACTCTGTATGCTGAGGACCATATTCGAGGGGCAGGACGGTTAGTCCATGGCCGTGCTGGTTGGCAGATTGTTTATGATGCGCTCGCCTCATTATCCAGGAAGAAAGCCGAGAGACTAGCGGACGACGAGACCATGTTAAAGCCGACACCGACGGCCTTCGTCCGGTTCTGCGTAGAGCGTGACCCCGCTCGGCGACGCGAGATAGTCGAGCAAATCACGGGCCGGAGCAGGGTCCGTGGTGGCTTCTATCCCTACTGGGACCTCGAAAAGGCGCTGCGAGGTTCACATTTCCTGAATGACGACATCGCGGTGGCGAAGGACTGCATGGCCGCCTTGGTCGAGTTCCAAGATGCTGTGTGGAAACGGTCGCACTATGAACGGGCCAAAGAGGCGTTTTTCGCCTGCTGGGAAAGCAACAGCCCCCGATACGTCCCTCTGCCGGGCACAGCGGTCAATATCAGGGGGCTGCGAATGGACGTGGTCCCGGACATCGGGGTGTAGCTCCAGAGCGGCGAGTACGTCGCTTTCACGTTGTGGTTTCAGAAAGATGCAATACCTGCCAGAGCCCGGGAAGTGTTCTTGTGCCTGCTGGACAGGGCACGAGCCCAGGACTTGTGGCCGCCGGGGTGTCATGTGGGTCTTTGGGACGTGCTCCACGACGACGGCTTCAATTATGTGGACAAGATACCGTACCGATGGATCGATGATACCTTGGCCGACGCCGCGGACTTCGTGTCCATCCGGGATAGCCTGCTACTGCCGCATCCATCCTTGCAAGAGGACCGCGATTGTACCCCTCCACCGGGCTAGTACCCCCTACCAATGGGATAGACGCTGATGGGCGAGTGTTCTATGGCGGGTTCGAGTGCATAGCCAGAAAGCCTGTTCAACTGGTCATGGTGCGGCGAAGGGGCAAGGCCGAGCACTTCGCTTGGTTTGGACCGCGCTGGAGGGGAGGAGCCGTGACTAGGGAGTTCAGACAACAGGGCGGCCATACATTCTACGGGGACATCAAAGTAGTCGATGGGGAGCTATTCCAGCTACTGCTGGTGAATGGGAAAAAGGAGGTGCAGCACCTCGTTCGCCCCGAGTCCACGGGGAAGGCGGGCATGTGCCCGGAGCAGGTCAAAGCCCTCTGTGGCAACCGCATCGGCAGATGGAAGGTGACAGGGAGACTCTTCGATGAGCACAAGATGGTCGTCCTCCGAATCCACCACCAGGACGACTTCTGCCAGCTTTGCAAGCAGAGATTGGCTGACCTGCTATCAATTCCCAGGCTGACCTCCATCACGACGAGGGTCTTGTCCCAGCTACTTCATCCCGAACTCTCGTTCCTGGAGCGGGCTGTGATCGCTGTCGGCACCGGTGGGAGGCAGGTAGTATAAATCCCCGCGCTTGCTTCCCCCCACGGGCAAGCGCCCGCCCAGCGAGGCCCATCCAGTCCATCAGCTGGGAGGGGCGTTCTATTCCCCCCGGGAGTTTTGACCCAGCCTCTCTTTCATAGAGAATTTCAAAACTCGGAGACCGCTGGCAAGCCCGACGAATCCCTGACAATCCAATGGCGAATCCCGCAATCGCCCCCCTGGGGCCTAACCCAGGGCATCGGGGACACAGGCGCAAAAGTCCGCCGGTCCTACGGCGGGGGCATTCTGGTTTGGGAACGCACTGGGTGGTGGAGGCAGATCAGAAGGGGAGGTTCACTGGTGTCGGCTGGGCCTCCTGATTCCATCCCGAAGAGCCGTCCAATATAATGGCTTGGGGATACTGGCTAACCAGAAAGGCGAAAACTCCATCCTAATATCCTCTGTCGACCCTTGCAGACGAATGTGATACCGGCCCTGGTCGGGCGAACAGCCCTCATGTGGCCCGTCTTTTTGTTGGCTAGGGGGCCGCAACCGAGGGCGCTGGCGCCGATTCCGCTCCTTCGCTCCGGATTGGGTAGGTAAGTACCAAACCCCTTAACGCCATTCATCCGCTAATGACGCGCCGCGCCCCGGCCACGCGTAGGGCGTAGAAAGTGCGGCGAATTGCGGGATGGCCAAATGCACCAGTCCATAGTGGTAGTGTATGATCAAATATATGCTACAATTGCCCGCACGGTCGGGCAGGGGAGCTGCGTACTCGGGTCGCCGGAGGTACACCCTTGCAAGAGCCTGCGCCAGGCGAAGACCAAGATAGCCTCCTTACGGTCGGGCGCCAGACCATCGCCCTCCTTGGCGATATCTACGATGTTAGCGGTTTGACGCCTGCGTTTCTTCATGCCTCGGGGATCGTGCCGGCGGACTTGAGGTGCACCCAAGTACAAGTATCAACGGGCGAGGAGCGCACGACCATTCACTACGGCTCCCTATCTTTCCAGATGTCCCCCGAAGCGATCTGGATATCCGACAGTGCCGCCGATGGGTTATACAGCCCTACGCAGCGGCATGCAATGGATACATTGCAGATAACCGCGAGGAACTTCCTGGTCGCCGCTCCGTTCATGCCCGTCCAGGACATTCTTTGCAGTTGGCAAGTGGTGGCGCCCCTTCCCGATGCTGTCGCCTGGATACGCAGGAATTTCGCCCCGCGGGTACAACTGCCCGGGCTTGAATACATGTTGGTAGAGTCCAAATTCGGCGTGAGGGTAGGCGAGTTTAGAATGGACTTCACGGTCGAGCGTAGCGGTCGGGGCGATCTTCCGGGGTCCGTTGTTTTTGATTGCAGTGTGACCCCCGCGAGCTACCCAACCATGAGTGCGATGTTCGAATTTGTCGACCAGGCGCAGGAATGGCTTGTACTTGGGGCGGGGCTTATTAACCACTTTATAGCCGAGGGAGGGCAACAGAATGATGCAGCAAGACCGCGGCGGTGAGGTGCTGGTGAATCCGGTGAGTAACGTAGCCAGACCCCAGCGTTCGGGCCGGCACGGGCCCCGGTCTTCGCGCGGCACCTCTGGGTTCGCCCGACGGTATGTAAAAAAAGAGAGGCCCACCGCCGGGCACACCCCGGGGGACATAACGCTGGTGGTCGCGGGCGACATCAAGCCCGACACCAGCCCGCGGCCCCGCCCGGCGGGAACGGACGCCCGCCCGGCAACCAAAGAGACTATATATGCCCCTATCCCCCTCGCGGAAATTCCCGCCATGCTTGAACACTTCCGGGAGCAGGGGGGCGGCGAGCGAGTCGGAAACCAGATAGCCAGCTACCTGGGCGTCAGGGCGGAGGAGGCGGACGATGAATCGCCGCTGGTTCCGGCGTCGATGCGCTCCATGCTGACGTTCATCCGGGGGTTCCCTAGCCTGAGCTCGTTCGCCGTCGGCGCGACCCCCCACGGCTTGATGGCCCTGGAGTGGCGCCTCGCCGATACCGGTGATTCGGGCAGCCATTGGGGGCGCGGGGCTGGCGTCGTTTCCCTGATATTCCTGGAATCGGGGCTGGTTCAGTACGTGGCCGTGTCCGGCCCCCACCGGGGAGCCGAGCGCATTGAAGCGCAGGGAGTGACGCGGCGCGAGTACCTGGCCCCGGCGCTAGGTGAGTTCGGGGCGCGGATAGCAATCAGTGGTCACTAGCCGGAGGTTGATACCGGACAGTCATCATTTTGTGCGGTGGTGCAAAGCCACGGATGTGGGGCCCGGTGGGCTGCCGACCTCGTTTGCATTCTATCCGCGGTCCCGGGACCTCGACGGCCTGTCGGGCAATTGGGCGGAGTACCTAGCGCCAACCTGGGCGCTGGCGGTGGGCTTGCTGAGCCGAAAACCGCCCCTCACCCTGTCGGATGGCGGCAGGTTCGTGTTTTTGCAGGTCGCCGCGATAGTAGACGCAGTACGCGCCGGAAGCGGCGCGAGCCCCAGCGTCATACACACCCCTACGCCAAGCCACAGCTCCCACGCCACCGTAACATGGATAGACTACCCCCTCTACCACCAGAGGATAGCCGTCGAGCTGGGCGCCAATGTCACGCCCGCCAACACCTTTGCGAGGACGCCGCAATAGGCTAGGAGTCCATAAACGGAGCGGCCTAGACCGGGGCTGGCGGGACAGCCCCCACGGCGGCCCCGCTTCCAGCCATGCCAGGGCGTTCACCTAGATGGCCAACCTTCTAACTAAGCTAGCTTGATTCGCATTTTCCGCAGGTTCGCCATGTCCCCGGACATCGCCCTGGCCAGCATGGTTGCGGCGTAGGCCCAGAGCGACGCTGATATCAACAGGCTGATCTTCGCCAGCCCCCGGACCACATGCCCTTCCAGCCCCCTGGAGTGCTTCAGGCTGCGGAAGGTCCGCTCGATCACCTGCCGCACCTTGTACTGGTCGTCCCACTTCTGACTGGCTCGCGCCACTATCCCGATGGCCTGAAGGTTCTCCATCGGATTCTCCCAGATCTCGAAGTTGCAGTAGCTACTGCCTTTGCCGTTCGGTTCCGTTTGCTTTGGGTGTCTGGCCTATGGTAGCGTCCCCCGCATGGCGGAAATCAACGTCGTCGCCAAGTGCCTCATCCCCCTGCCTTTCATGCGGGAAGGCCCCTTTGTCGGCCGACAATAAGACCGATATTAGGCGCGGTCACCGCCCTCCGACACCGACAGCCCGCTGTGGTGATTGATGTGATAACTGCAGCGGCGGCTGTGATCGCCGCCATAGGCGGGTTGTCTCAGTTACTTCCGACAATGTGGAAGTCCCGCCCAGGTCTCTCGACTCGACAGAAAGTGACCAACCCACGTAACCGGTATACGGTCTGGCGTCTGTTGAAGTCTCTAGAGAAGTGGTTCAAGGTCAGTTGCATCCAACGCGTCAATATCGGAGACTATAAGAGGGCACTCATAAACAGTAATTCTACTGTTTTAACGGCCTTTTCTTTCATGGAGTTACGACAGCCGAGCCTGACTCCAAGAATAAACGACTATCTGATCGCCAACGCCATTGAGACACTTGCTGCCAAAGGGAAACTGCTCCGACTTCCGAACCCGCACCTAGCTGGCTTCTACTCCAGGTCAGGTTCGCACCCGGCGGAAGCGGAAACCTGGAATGTTGTCTACAACAGAGACTATCAGGACGTCGAAAAGGAAGAACGGGAGTGGGAGGAACGACGATGCTGTATTGAATGTCACTATTGGTCCATCGCCCCAGCGTGTCCCAGGCACCGCTACACATTTCAGCATTGGGAAACCACCGAAGGCAATACTACTCAAGGCTACGTCAACCCATTGTTAAATGACGGAGTAGGAGACTGCGAACGCTGTTGGGAGCGGGGGTAGCCCACGATGCGCTAGCCTCCATTAGTTCCCGAGGGCCGGGCAGTTCTGTCAAATACTGGATGATGGCCCAATTTCTTCTTGGCTGTCTGGATTAAGGGGAAACCTCGGAGTGGGCCAGTCTCCACGCATACCGCACCAAGAGCGCGAGTAGCGGGCCCGCTACTGAAGAATAGATGACGGAGGCATTGGCGGGCACATGACCCTGTTCAACACTGCGGAGCGCGTTGCCGAGGTTTTGCGGAGTGGGTTGGAGAACCTGGGAGGGCGAGACCCCCACAGGATAAATGAAGCCGTAACTCGGTCTGTGCTGATAGACCGGGTACTGGATGAATTAGGCTACCCCGCCACTCACCGTAGCCCCGAGGACACTTCCCTAGGCAACCGACCCGACGACCTGTGCTACCTCTCCCCGGTGCGCTCCTCACCCGGATACCCCGCCCTGGTGGTTGAGGCGAAAAAGCTCGGCACAAGGTTCGACGAAGCGCCGGTCAACCTGCCCCGCGCTAGTTCACCCGACCGGCAGATTCAACGCTATCTCGCCGCTCCCACGATTGCCGGACCCAACAGCATCGGAGTTCTGACCGACGGTGTCCGGTGGCGCGTGTACCGCCGTACCGACGGTCCGGCCCCGGACGTCCACTACTCCGACTATTTTGACTTCACAGGGGTCGCCGGTACACAACAGCTTGCCCTAGTGGCGGATGGGGCCAATAGGCTGCAGTCCTTCGTGGAGCAGCTATCCCGAGTCGCCGTTGCCGGCCAAGCCGTCCCTGAAACTCCACCAGGTTCTAATTTGGCCGACGACCTGTTCGAGGTACTGGCCGACGCCGATGGGCCGGAGCACGTAGTCCGGGAAATTCTGGGTGCACCTGACGCCATCGTCAGCGACCGGCTGGAAAGCGTCAATATCCTCACCGGGATTCGACAGGACGCCGAACGCCGGGATTGGGAACGGTACGCGGTCTCCAATGGCCCGCATTTGAGCACCGTTCAGCAGGGGCTGGATGGCGTTCCAATCGTCGTTGGCGCAGTGAAGTTCAGGCATGACCCAAGCCGGGAAATCAGCCGGGGAGACCTAGCCCTCTGTGCGCGTACGCTGGCCGCTACCAGCCCAGGGAAGGCCGCCGCGGTATTCGCCTACGAAATAGACCGGGACGGCACCATAGCCGCGCGCATGGCTGTCGCGGCGGACGGCCAGGTGAACATGACCGTAGGATTCGACCCGGCCCTACCATCGCCCGCAGCCCGCTCCGCCATCGAACACCAACTGCGGCTGATGCGGTATTCAAGGGAACCGGTCACAGCCGAGAGGCTATTGGCCCCCTTCAGCGTAGCCCCGCTGCGGCAGCAGTTCTACCGTGAGATCGCCCATTGGACGGCCCGCGTCCAGCGAGGGATGGACCAGGCTGGCCGAGAGGCCGTCCTGCGCCACCTTATCCGCGTGATGTTCGCGTGGATACTCAAAGAGGACCGGCAAATCCCACCGGAGATATTTGAGTTAGCCTTCAACGCGGTCTGGCTGGACAACCTGAACGGTTACCACCTGGACGTGCTGTTGTTCCTGTTCCGCGAAAGGCTGAATAGGCACTCCGAAGTGCGGGACGAACATCCTGTCCCGGAAATCAACGAAGTGCTGGATCGTGCCCCATTCCTCAACGGCTCCCTCTTCGCCGTGCAAGAAGGCGACGACGACCTGGACCTGAGAGAAACGGACTACTGGAGCGTGGATACCGACAACCCGGGGTTGTTCACTATCCTGTCCCGCTATCACTGGACTATGGACAAGCACCGCCCCGGGGAAAGCGAGCAGACGCTGGACCCCGAGTTACTGAGTAACCTTTTCGAGCGATTAATAGCGCCCACCGAAATGGGAGAGGAATTCCTCCCCTCACGCCAGCCCAAGGGCACCTACTACACTCCGGCGGACATTGCGGACGAGATGGTCAAGGATGCGCTGGCCGTCGCCGTTATGGACGCCGCCGCTCCGTTGAACGAACGCGACCTCCTGGAGCTTTTCGGCGATGAGGACATTCCCTTGGAATTAGGAGAGGCTGACCGTGAACGGCTCGCCGGGCGCATCCGCGAAGTCCGCATATTCGACCCGGCTGTAGGGTCCGGAGAGTTCCTGTTAAGCAGCCTCTTGGGCATCCGCCGGGCCTTGCGAAAGCTGGACGTGGAGGAACCCGTCGAGGCCATCATCAAGCGCCAACTTCGCGGGCAGGACATTAACCCCTTGGCGGTCCAGATTGCTCGCCTGCGGTTGTTTATAGCCATTACCGCCGCTCGTCGGGAATCCCCCCCCCCCGAATTTTCGGGGAGATACCGAACCACTTCCCAACCTGGAAGCGGTCATCGTCTGCGCGGACACCTTGGAAACGGTGGCCGACCCCGCGTGGCGCTCGGTCCAACTGGATATGGCCGACCCGCAGGTGGGCAAGACGGTAGCCGAAATACGCGACATGCGGGCCCGGTGGTTCGATGCCCATAGCGAACCCCAGAAGAGCGCGCTTATCAATCGAGACGCGGAACTGCGGAGCGAGTTGGGGGCTCTCCTGGACCAGCATGGAGAACTGGCGAGTCCCGAGCTTCGGGCCTTCACCCAGGCGGGGCTGATGACCCCCGGACCTGCCAGGACCGATGCACGGCTGTTGTTTGACGAAAGCCCGGGTGGCGGCTATGACATCGTAATCGGCAATCCTCCCTACGAGGCTATCCGCAAGTCCGTGTCCCCTTCGGCCATGGACGCCCTGGCCAGCGGCAAACGCTATCGCACCACTGGCGGCGGCGACTTGTACCACCTGTTCTGCGAAGTCGCCCTGGCCCTCGCCAAACCCGCTGGCGGTGTGGTAACTCAAATCGCGCCGTTTTCCATCGCCTTTGGTCAAAACAAGCGCACCTTGAGGGAGATATTCCAGCAACGCAGCAAGGCCATTACCTTACGCCATTACAACAACCGGCCCGATACAGTCTTCAATGCCAGCCCCACCGTTTTGACCCCGGAAAACGCGCAACGGGCTACCATCCTCACGGCAATTCTGGGCAATCCCAAGGGCTATAAGATCAAGTCCACCGGCTTGCAGAGCTGGCCGTCGGAAGAACGCTCACAGTGTATCCGGCAACGGAATCTGGCGGCGGTTCCGGACTTGGGTTCAAAGTTCGACCGGCGTATTGCAGGCCAGTGGCCTCGGGTTTCGACAGCCGAGGTGTCTCAAATGATTCAGGCCATAGCGAAGCAAAGAAATGCCGTGGGGAGCTACTGGGGGACAGAGGGGGATGACCTCGCTTTCCCGAAAACTGCGCGGTATTTCGTCAGCATCATTCCGGCCAACACGGTTTGGCCGAAAAATGAAAACCTGTTCCGTGTTGCGGACGGCCTTGATTCGCGTTTGTTGATGGCCGCTCTCAACGGGCACGTCGGCTACGGATGGTGGCGAGTGTTCGGAGACGGGTTCCACGTCAACGCTTACGAACTCGTCACGATGACAGTCCCGGACACATGGGTCGCAGAACCCGAACCGGCTGTAGAAATGGGGCAACGTTTGCTAGAAGCGATACCTGATTGCGTCGTAGCCAATAAGCAGCAGGGAAACGTGTGGCGCAACGTGGACTTCCACACCTACGCGCCGGACCTAATAGCCGAACTTGACCGCCTTCACATCGCTGCCTTGGGATTGCCAGAGGAACCATTGCTGACCCATCTGAGGATAATGCGTTCCAGCAGTAGCTGGGCCTTTCCCTGATTTCTATTTCAAACGCCTGAAATGCTTGACACCATGGCCGGGAACCATTACGGGCAGCGTTTGAAAGGCTGTGGCCCGGAGAAGGGGTGTGGAAGCCGGGGCCGGACGCGCAGCAAGCATTGAAGCTAATCCAACGGGTCTTGTAGAAGCAGGAGGGCCGAAGATGGAGCTAGACTTGGTTTGGGAACCCCTGCAAGTTGGGGACAGCGGCGGAGACACCCGGGCGATATGGTCAGGGCCGTTTCAGATTGTCCCGGACACGGAGGCCTACCCATACTTCACCTGCATCCTGAAAGGGCCGGATAACCTGGCTCTCCGGTGCGGAAGCATCCGGGACGCCATGGTGGCCGCCGAAGGGCTGGCGAACGCCATTGATGGAGAAGGGTATGACCCGGACGAGGACGACCTAGAGGACGATGAGGATGACGAGGACGAAAACCTATCCTTTCTGCCGCCCCACCTTGCAGCGCAAGAGCGGCGGCGTCCGATGCAGGATTAACCTGGGCTAACGCACGGAGGGGCGGGCCGTGTGGCCCGCCCCTCTTTGAGGCGTCGCACCCACCTCACTAACCGTTTCAGTTTCTCCCTACTCGCTCCATCGGCTCGAAATTAGGCGTCACGCCTAGCTGGTGTGTAGCCTGGATCAGGACACAGATATTGTGGCAGAGGACCTTCAGCATAATCTCGTTGACCTGACCCGGCTCCGACTTAGACCGTACTGAATCCCCGAATTTCCCCTTGATCATGCTGAAGGTTGTTTCGACATTCGATCGCTGGTGGTAGTGGCGATTGAACGCTTCCTCGTTCAGCGTGAAGTAGGCGTACAGCCGCTTCCACATGGGCGACCCTTCACCCGTGGTATTCGACTTGAAGGGGATGTAGGGGTAAGCGCCCAGCCTCTCGATCTCCTCCAAGTTCGCATTAGAGAGATAAGCCTTGTCGGCTGAAACCTCTATCATGCGAAACTGGCGGCTCGTGCTCTCCAACAGCCCAGGCAGCATGGGGGCATCGTGGACATTGTTCTGGGTGATCGCGACGGACGTGACCACGTTGGTCTGAGTCCCTGACACCAGGTGGGCCTTGAGCCACTGGCGCTGGGACTTTTCCTTGCCCCACTTCGCGTCGTACCAGCGGTCGAAGCGGCAGGTGGAGAAACCCGATCTGTCCACGGCAAAGGTCGACTCTATAGCTCTCAGGGGGCCGGCGCTCCGCTCGACCAGGTCAGTAATGACTGGCCGCAGATCTGGGTTGGAGATATAGCGGCTGACCAGGTTGAAGGACGGGGCCACGTCAATGTAACCCTTGCGGTGGGCCTCCCGAACATCGGAGTCGAAGCGGCGAGAGGAGAAGCCTGAGTAGACTTTGGAGGCAGCGGTGAAGATCATGTCTGCCAAAGGGAACCTGGGGCGCCCAAAGACATACTCGGGCTGGTTGATCCCGGAGCAGAGGTCCGCGAGGAGTAGGGCGAATGTATCCTTTTCCGAGGTCTGGGCGGCGTTGTAAGCGGGCCAATGTTGCGGGTAGGTAGGGCGGGGACTAGAATGGGTGGTAGTCATGGTGGAGCCAACACCTCCATCTTGATTAGGGGGCGGCGGTGTTAGCGCACCGTCCGCTCTCGCCCCAATATTATCACGGATTTCGCTCAAAAAGTCAAGCTGAACTGTGCCCTTACGTGGAGATGTGGGGGTAAGTATCGGCGACATTCGTTATCACAAGGCCCCAGGATGGTCAAGGCGCGACGAATAGCAGTGGATGCTGAGACATCCTTAGGGCCTGGTGAGCCGATGGGTTGCCCCTGTGTTCAGCAGTGGACCCCGGAGCCGGTGGCTACGGACCGCACACAGCCACGCCAGCGCCCTAGCGCCTTACTCTACCCCTTCCTGCCCTGCGAATACCTTGATTCTCGGGGCGGAGTTGGAGCTGTTTCCGCGTCACCGCCTAAACGGTGCGTCGCCAATGGCTGGAGACTTACTTCCGGTGCGTCGAGGAGAAACGGTGCAGGAGGCGAACTTCCGGTGCAATATTGCTACTCTGGGTGCACTTAGGACTTAAGGTGCAAAGCCGCGTCGCGCTTTGGTGCGAAAGGAGCATGGGCCATGTTAGGGACAGTTACTCTGAATCCGTCAAAAGGAGAATGCCTACAGCGCCTTTTTACACACCAAGAGCAATTCCTAAATTCACCGACGAACTCTACTGGGAAACCAATCCTATAGTTATTAACACTCCCGCTAATGGAACATTGCCTATGGTGGCGCGAGCCAGAAGGATAATCGAATCCATTCCGGTGAGGGCGTTGAAGCCTTGCCTGTTAGGTACGCTACCAGCAAAGTCCGAACAGGACCTGACGATCAGTATCGCATCACCTACTCGATTAAAGTGAACCTTGTTGTGAAAGTTCTTGATTTTATCCAGTTAGGTGGGCTGCGTCGCCCTGGCGTTGATACCGGCAACTCGATGCGCGGCATGTACAGTGGCCGCTGTTCATTTCACGCATGGGGGACGGGGGCTGGAGGCGTCGGGATCGGGGGCGGCCCCGGTGTGCTTAGGGCGTTTCCCGGGGCACGATCCGGTTCCGGTTCCTTGTAGGGCTTGACTTAGCTAGCCGAAGGAGTGACAAGCCCCGCAAGCAAACGGGGCCAACCGGAGGCTTCGCACTAGCGAAACGAGTAACCTGGGACTTGGGAGGAGACTAACCTTCCGTTGTGTTAGCATTGAGGTGATGCCCGCCGTGACCAAAGGCCAGTACCCCGCGGCGAGGGGCCTTGTCTCGAGCCTCGCCTTGGCCGTCGTCGCGCTTATGCTGTTGGCGTGCGGTGAAGAGGCAGCTCCGCAGTATGGAGGCACCAACTCTAGCGACGTTGCCGGCGTTGACACGGGCTCAATGACCGTGCCGGCATTGTCCGACGCGGCTCGCGCAGGCGAGGACGTGTTCAATACCAGATGCTCGGTCTGTCACGGGGTCAATGCGGCCGGCACCGGTCAGGGTCCGCCTCTGGTCCACAGCATCTACGAGCCGGGTCATCACCCCGATTTCAGCATTCGCAACGCCGTCAACCAAGGTGTGCCTGAGCACCACTGGGTGTTCGGCGATATGGCCCCTGTTCCGGGCGTCTCAGACGATCAGGTGGAGGAGATCATCTGCTACGTGCGGGAACTGCAACGGGCCAACGGCATCTTCGAAGGGGACGCGCTTTCGCCCTTTTGTTGAGAATGGGTCAGTAGGCGAGTCGGGCGCCGTTGGCTGATCGAGAGACCAAGCACGAGGTCCCTGTGGCCCTCCCCGTCGCCCAGTTACGACGTGACCTTGGTCTCGCAAACGCCTATGCCGTCCTCGTCGTGGATGGTAGCGGTGCGCCAGTGGTAGGCGGCTACGCTGGTTGGGAGTAAGCACGCCGCATGCCGGGCGGTTTCCGACGGGTCAGGAAGAGGAGTGCCTGGCGGCTAACACACGGGGTCGCTGGGGGCCGTCTCCACCTCTTCGCGGATGGTGGGCATCTAGGTAATCAGCCCAATGGCGTCCTCGATAGCCTAATGGAAGGCAATGCCTGCCCCGTGTTCCGTGTCGAAACGTACAGCTTCGCTGATGGTTTCGCTTGCTTGCGGGGCTTGTCACTCCTTCGCCTAGCTAGGCCAAGCCCTATGATCAAACGGAACCTCCTTATCTATTATGGGCTAGATTGCCGTGCGGGTGGTAGCCCAATGATTGGGCGCGTCGCGTACAAGGCTTATTGGGCCAGCAGGGTGTTATCCTTCAGCACTACTACCGAGTTACGACTCGAGTGGGGGGTCGTAGCCTGCTGCGTGTTCGCCCTAGCAGAAAGGATGCGAACGGCGCGGATAGTCAACCCCCTTTCGTACCGACAGGCCCACATAGGCATGAACCCTATCCGCGACAACCTTGCCATGTGGCTCCTGGTCGGTTGTTGCCGGAACGTCACCACGCTACGGGGCCAAGGAGAACCTCAAAATGAAAGTTCTTGATTTTGTCCAGTTTGGTGGGCGGTTTGGATGCTTTGCTTCGGCGAGTTGCCAAAGGCGCAACGGGGGCCACTACACGGGAAGGGACATGGGATGTCCAAGCGGGCCCGGCGCGGGTTTCGAGCGGATTCCGATCCAGCACGGGCCGAGGGGCGAGGGACGTTGCCATGGACTCTATACTCAGGCTTAGCGCCGTGGGACTGGCACCGACTGGAGCGGCTGTGGCGGCATGGTTCGTCATCAACCCCTGGCTGGGAGACTCTATGATCGTTGAGGCCGTCTGGAACGTCTTGGATGGTTCCGTTTACTCTTAGGGTGTAGACTATGTAGCCGTAGGCACGCCAAAAGCAAATGGAACCAACAGAGCATCAGGCTGGGGTGCCCGATGCCGGAGGTGCACCTTGGGGAAACTGGAAACGACGAGTATATCGATTGGCGCGCTCGCAGAGCGCGTGCGGAATCGGGAACTGGCGCTACCAGAAATACAGCGCTCCTACGTGTGGAATAGGCCTCAGGTACGTGATTTCCTCGATTCACTATACCGGGATTTCCCAGTCGGCACGCTACTCCTCTGGCGTGCAGAGGAAATCGGATACTCAAGGAGCATCGAGAGTGCTGCGGCGGAAGGTGCACAGGCCAGGCGACCCGACTTTGTGCTCGATGGCCAGCAGAGGCTGACGGCGCTCGCGCGCGTCATCTACGACGGTGACCCGGACATCCGGTTCAACCTTGAGACTGAACGGTTCGAGGTTGCCAATGCGGCGATCCGCCGGCACCCTCACTGGATTCCCGTAACCGATATCTTCAGCAAGGGTGCGACCCGCGTGGCACTGGAACGCGATTTGATTCGGGATGGAGGTACGGTTGCTGAGAATGCGCTGAGTCGACTCAACCGAGTCGCTGAGATTAGAAACATTAGTGTCCCGGTGCATACACTCACCGGCTTTGACTACGAGGAGGTCACCGAGGTCTTCGTACGAGTGAACTCCAAGGGGACGCGCTTGCGACAGGCTGAACTCGCGATCGCACAACTCGCCTTTCACCTGCCTGGAATGGTCACCAACGACTTGAAGGCCTTCGAGGACGAACTCGACGAGTCGGGCTACGACATTGACCTACGGTTCCTCGTCCGTTGCCTGACTGCCGTCGCTACCAACCAAAGCCGATTCCACGTTCTCGGGACCGTCGAGCCACAGCATGTCGAACGGGCCTGGAGGGATACCCGCCGCGCCATCGAGTTTTTCCTGAATCTCGCCAAGGAGAACCTCGGCCTGGAGTCGTGGGAGTGGGTTCCCTCTAACAACGCACTGGCCGTACCGATCGCTTACCTCGCTCGGCGCCCTTTCGATGCAGTTGACAACAAGGCGTTGCTACGCTGGTTCCTGCTCTCGTCAATCTGGCAGCGGTATAGCGGCGCAGCCGAAACCACCATGGATCAAGACCTGCGTCTGGTTCGGGGTCCCTCGCCATTCGACGCACTGGAACGAGCCCTGCTACAAGACGTAGGACGCCTTGAAGTTGCGGCTGACGACCTTGATGACGCTGGCGTTCGGAGTGCACTTTTTCTCGTCACCTATCTCGCCTGCCGACAGCGAGGAGCAAAGGACTGGGCGACGGGTGTCGCGCTCAGCTCAACGAATCTCGGAACGCAACACCTTCTGGAATTACATCACATCTTCCCTAGGGCGCAGATTACTGATCAGTATGACCGTAAGGATGTGAATGAGATCGCGAACATCGCTTTCATCTCCAAGGCGTCAAACCTGAGAATCGGCAAGACTCCGCCTGCGGAGTACCTCAACCGCATCCCGCAGGAGCGGCTGCAGCAGCAGTTCGTTCCAACAGACAGCAAACTGTGGCAGGTCGACGCCTATCAGCAGTTCCTACAACGACGGCGTGAATTGCTAGCGGCAGGAATCAACGGCGTAGTGAATGCTCTTCGATAACGGTCCGGACCGCCCTGGCGGTCCAGGAGTGCTTGGGAGGAGTAGGGGCCCGGAGTCTGTACATAGAGCCGGGACCTCCGAGGGAAAACGGGTACGTGGAGAATTTCAACGGCAAGCTGAGAGAGCAGGTGCTGGACCGGGAAATGTTCCGCACTTGGCTGGAGGTGTAGGTGCTGGCCCGGCGGTACCGGCAGACTTACAACCCGGTCAGGCCTCACAGTTCATTGGGCTACCGGCCTCCGGCACCAGAGGTCATACTGCCCGCGGTCGGTGACTGCTACATCGTCCCGGTGGCCGTCTGACTAACATGCCAGGTGGTACAACTACTGGGGGCAGGTCACCAGCATCATCGAGGCGCCGTCCTCCACCAAGAACCGGAGGAGGGAAAGAGACCCGGAGATGCGCCAGGTGAAGAAGGGGGGCCAGTACCACTTCGGGATGAAGCTGCATATCGGCGTGGACTCCAAGACAGGGCTGGTGCACCGCTTCAAGACCACCCCGGCCAGCGTGCACGACGTGACCCAAGCCCGCCAGTTGCTGCACGGCGGGGAGACCTGGGTATGGGGGGACGCCGGGTACGTGGGGGTACAGAAACGGGAGGAGAACCGGGATTTAGCCGTGGAATGGCTGGTGGCGCTGAAGCCTGGCCAGCGGCGGAAGCTGGAAGTGGACAGCCGGGAGGCCAGAGAGGAAAAGAATAAGGCGTCAGTACGGGCCAAGGTGGAGCACCCCTTCGTGCAGGCCAAGCGGCGGTTCGGCTACGCCAAGGTACGCTACCGGTTCTTGGCCAAGCCCCGGTAGCGCCTGGCGCCGCTGCTGGGGCTGGGGAATTTATTGACGGCCCGGAGCCTCCTGGCCCAGTGACCCAGGGGGTGGTGGGCCCACCGCCCGCGCTGACCCCGAGAAGAGGGTGAGGTACCGGCCGGAAGGGCCTCCGAGGGACCCGGGGAAGGGCGAAGAACCCGTCCCAAAGGCCGGCAAGGTCCGGGAAACCGGTTGCCGCCAGTTGTTCAGAGTTTCCATAGGATCCTGGCGAGATGCACCGCGAGTGCGATAAGCAAAATGCAACGCTACTGGGGGCGAGTGGATACCATGACCAAACCTATGCAGGTACAGGATGATCGGGGGGATAATGAGATGTTGAACAAGACTCCTAAGGACGTCATAATCAAGGCGACCCTTCGTTGATGCAAGATCACACGTGTTATGGCTCGAACCACTCGGGGTTGGGCGGTGTGGTCACTACAAAAATTGATCCCTGGAAGATATGAATGAAGCGTATCGATGATAGCACCTTAGAGGCTATCGCTGAGTTGATCTGTGGGTCCGGTGCGGGTGCGGGAGGAGGCTATGAGTCTCCCGGGCCTTATCGGACCATGGCTGAAATAAATGGATTTTTCAAGCGAGCAGGGATAAAGCCCCAAGGGCAGTCGTCGACCAGAAAATGGTTTGTGCTGGAAGCCCTCCAATCTATCAACGGGACGAATTCGCTTGACAAAGCGTTGCTGAGGCTCGCTTCGCCGAAAGAATATCGAGGAGATTCAGTTGTAACGCAAAAAGTGGTTGATTATCTGAACCGTTACTTGCAGGTGGAAGGCCTGGAAGTCGATCTGATTGGTGTTGAACCGCGTGTTCAAAGCCGCAGGGCCTCCGCGGATATTCCCAAGCCACAAGCGACACCGTTGGACACTCCTCTGGACTTCCGTCGTCTGGTAGAGGATGGCTCATTGGCAGAAGTACTGTCACTGCGATGGCAAGAAGCTCAAAAGTGCGTTAACGCAGAGGCATATCTCGCTGCTGTCGTAATGATGGGCAGCATCCTAGAAGGTGTCTTGCTGCACAAATTAGAGGCAAATCCCGCGGCTGGAAATCAAGCCAACAGGGCTCCCAAGGACCCACACACGGGAAAACCCAAGCCCTTCCACGAGTGGGGACTCTCTGCTCTTATCGACGTCGCGCATGAACTGCGCTGGCTTCAGGGAGATGTCACGCGCTTTAGTCACGCCTTGCGGGAATCTCGCAACATTGTCCATCCGTATGTGGAAAGATTGCATCCCGATAGACCAGATCGTGATACATGCGCGATCTGCTGGCAAGTCGTTCGTGCGGCTGTTGCCGACCTTTTGGAAATGGACTGAGTGAGGGGTTCCGGTTGCTTTCGGGGATTCGCCTGCCCACAGCCGCATAGCCCAAACCCCAAGAGCAAACGGAACCCCCCGAGACAATAGGTCCCTAAAGCAGGACCGCCTCCTTCACGCATCCTGTAGAACTGCCCGCAGCGAAGACATCCGAATTACGGCGCGCGACGCCGGTGGCTCCCGGCGGTTTTGCATCAAAATGGGCGGCGATACGAAAGCCGCCACCCCTGATAAGTTTTCCTCAAAGCCTGCGAACAGGCCGGGTCAGGCCGACCGGCTCATGGATGAACCATGGGCTTACAGGACTGACAACGCCTTAGAGGGTGTCACAGACTTCCCAGCCACATCGCGAAGATGGTGCCATCTACCGTCCACTCAGGCCCCACTGTAATGGCCACGCTTCTTGAATATCGGCTGGGTAACTTTCTACGCGGGAGTAAGGTGCGCCAATGCCCCTAGGTACACCAGTTGGGAGCCTCCCGACCTGTTGCTGCGGCCTTTCCCACGGAGGGTTCATCATGAAAGAAAAGCCCCTGCATGATAGTAAGGCGTAATCGGCGGCGTTAAAGTGGACCGCGTAGGCGGAGGATTGCTGACAAACGGCGATTGAATACTGTACCGCCTATCGCCATCCATAGGTTTGGAAGTCGAGCCTATGGGCGGTGGGACGGATGTACAAGGTGGACGTGTATCTGCGGGTCCGCAGGGCGGTGATGGTGGAAGGGATGAGCATCCGGGAGGCGGCACGGACGTTCGGCCTGCACCGGGAGACGGTGCGCAAGATGCTGGCCTACTCCGTGCCGCCGGGCTACCGGCGGCAGAGTCCGCCCAAGAGGCCCAAGCTAGAATCCTTCACCGGCGTCATCGACCACATCCTGGAAGAAGACCACAGGGTCCCCAAGAAGCAGCGTCACACGGCCAGGCGCATCTTCGAGCGGCTCAGGGACGAGTACGGGTTTGACGGCGGATACACCACGGTCAAGGACTACGTAAGAGAACGCCGCCTCCGGACCCGGGAGATGTTCGTGCCGCTGTCGCATCCGCCGGGGCACGCCCAGTGCGACTTCGGCGAGGCCCTGGCTATCATTGGCGGAGTGGAGCAGAAGGCCCACTGCTTCGTCATGGACCTGCCCCACAGCGACGGCGGCTTTGTGAAGGCCTACCCCGCGGAGACCACCGAGGCCTTCCTGGACGGCCACGTGTCGGCCTTCGCCTTCCTGGGCGGAGTGCCCCAAAGCATTCTCTACGACAATACCAAGCTGGCCGTGGCCAAGATACTGGGGGACGGCCGGAGGAAACGCACCCGCGCCTTCACCGAGCTTCAGTCCCACTACCTCTTCGAGGACCGGTTCGGGCGTCCGGGCAAGGGTAATGACAAAGGCAAGGTGGAGGGCTTGGTGGGGTACGCCCGGCGCAACTTCCTGGTGCCCATCCCGTCCTTCGAGAGCTTCGACGCCCTGAATGCCCACCTGGAGCGGCGCTGCCTGGAGCGGATGGACGCCAGGCTCAGGGGGCACTCTGAGACCATCGGCCAGCGCATGGAGCGGGACCTGGAGGCGCTGCTCACACTGCCGCCAGGGCCCTACGAAGCCTGCGACCGGCAGGCGGGGCGGGTGAGTTCCCTATCCCTGGTCCGGTACCGGACCAATGACTACTCGGTCCCGGTGGCCTACGGGCACCGGGACGTCATGGTGCGGGGCTACGTGGACCGGGTGGTCATCAGCTGCGGGTCAGAGGTCATCGCGCGGCATACCCGCTCCTATCAGAGGGACGACTTTGTCTACGACCCCATCCACTACCTGCCGCTGTTGGAGCAGAAGACCGGAGCCCTGGACCAGGCCGCCCCCCTGCAGGGTTGGGAATTGCCCCATGAGTTCGGCGCCATGCGCCGCCTGCTGGAAGCCCGCATGGGCCGGCGGGGCAAGCGGGAGTACGTCCAAGTGCTCCGGCTGCTGGAGACCTTCTCCCAGCAGGAGGTGCATACAGCCCTCAAGGACGCCCTCAGGCTGGGGGCGCTGAGCTTCGACGCGGTGAAGCATCTGGCGCTCTGCCGGCTGGAGAGGCGGGCACCCCGGCTGGACCTGGAACTGTATCCCTACCTCCCCAGGATCAGGGTCAGCGCCACCTCCGCCGGCGATTACATGAGCCTGCTGTCGGGGAGGGCGCCATGAGCCAAAGGTCCACGCTGCTGTTGGAACACCACCTGAAGGAACTGAAGCTGCCCAGCTTCCTAAGGGAGTACGGGAAGACAGCCGCCCAGTGCGCCGCCGAGGGTGTGGACCACTCCGAATATCTGCTCAGGCTGGCGGAACTGGAGCTCATCGACCGCAACCGGCGCATGGTGGAGCGCCGGGTCCGGGCCGCCCGCTTCCCCGCGGTCAAGAGCCTGGACACCTTCGACTTCCCGGCCATCCCCTCGGTGAACAAGGCCCTGGTGCTGGAGCTGGCCCGCTGCGAGTACGTACAGCGCCGGGAGAACGTCATCGCCGTCGGCAATAGCGGCACCGGCAAGACCCACGTGGCCTTGGGGTTGGGCCTGGCCGCCTGCCAGCGCGGGGTGTCCGTGGGCTTCACCACCGCCGCCGGACTGGTGCACGAACTGATGGAGGCCCGGGACGAGAGACGGCTGCTCAACCTGCAGCGGCAGCTGTCGCGGCTGAATCTGCTGATCATCGACGAACTGGGCTTCGTGCCCCTGTCCAAGACCGGCGCGGAGTTGCTCTTCGAGGTATTCAGCCAGCGCTACGAGCGGGGCTCCATCCTGGTGACCACCAACCTCCCCTTTGACGAATGGACCGAGGTGTTCGGCTCGGAACGCCTCACCGGGGCGCTGCTGGACCGTCTCACCCACCACGTGCACATCCTGGAGATGAACGGCGAGAGCTACCGCCTCAAGCACAGCCAGGAGGACTCCGCGTCCCAGCCTTCTGAAGAACAGGACGAGGAATAGCGGGCACCGCCAACACGGCCTCTTACTTCTCCTTCAACATCGCCACTCTGCCTGATTACCTACACCCACTCATCAGCTCCGTGGTACACGATTCCTCCGCCCCACTTGTAACTGCTCAGCGATTATGTCCTCGCTAACTGTCGAGGGAAAATGTCCGCATGAAGGAGCATGTGACATTGACGCAGAGAGAGCAGACAAGGCTTCAGGTTCTCAACAGTTTGATGGCGGACCATATGACCACGGAGCAGGCAGCGACTTTGATGGGAGTGAGCGCGCGCCACACCAGGCGTATTCTGGCGGGCTACAGAAGGGACGGCGCAGCCGCACTCGCCCACGGGAATCGTGGCCGCCGACCGGCCAACACCACGACGGAGACCAAGATGACTTACGTGGTGCAGCTGGCCCGCACTCGCTACGCTGGAACGAACCATACGCATCTGACCGAGTTGTTGATGGAACGGGAGGGTATCGACCTGAGCCGCTCTACGGTGCGCCGCATCCTGGTCAGCGCCGGCATGGACAGCCCCCGCCGCCGCCGGCCGCCCAGACACCGTGTCCGGCGCAAACGCATGGCCCAAGAAGGGATGCTGCTGCAGATAGATGGGAGCCACCATCGGTGGCTGGGGGAACAGGGACCCCGGTTCACCCTGCTGTTGGCCGTGGACGACGCCACCGGCACGGTGCCTGACGCTCTGTTCAGCCAGGAGGAGGACACCCGTGGCTACTTCCTTCTCATGGAGGGGTTGATCCGGCAATGCGGGATACCGCTGGCCGTCTACAGCGACCGACACGCGGTCTTCAAGCATACCGGAGAGCCTCACCGGAAGCCGGCCGGGCCAACCCAGTTCGCCCGCGCCATGGAGGAGCTGGGGATACGCCAGATATTCGCCAGATCACCGCAGGCGAAGGGCCGGGTCGAGCGGGCGGCGGGGACATTCCAGGACCGGCTGGTGACCGAGCTCCGGCTGGCGGGCGTCACCACCATCGACGAGGCCAATGCGCTCCTGCACCGCTTCCTGCCGCGCTTCAACGAGAAGTTCGGGGTTGCGGCAGAGCACTCAAGCGTTGCTTACCGCCCTATGGAGTCATCGGTGTCCCTGGATCAGATACTCTGCTTCAAGCACCGCCGCAAGGTGGCCAGGGACAACACCGTCAAGTACAACTGGCGTACCCTGCAGTTGCTGCCTGGTAAGGAGCGGCCTAGCTACGCCGGAGTGCAACTGGAGGTCCATGAGGGCTTGGACGGTCAGCTCCTCGTGCAGTACCGGGGACGCACGATCCCCACACAGGAGGCGCCGCCGCGCCCTGGTCTTCTACGTGCTTACAATGGCGCTCTCCCATATGGCCACGACCCCGACCGTAGGGTCAACGGCGTGGGCAACTACCAGCACGGCAGCCTGGCATCCCTCGAGGCGGTCGGTGGCGACGCCGACGCGGCCGACGACCCCACGTGGAACGGCAACGGCAGAGTTCGCAGGCCTCCGGCATCGCCACGCAGGAAGCCCACGCCGCGACAGAGGGCCCGGTGGAAGGCGGTGCACCAGGCCAAGCTTCGGGGGCTCTCCATTCGGGCAATCGCCCGGGTATTGGGCATCCACAGGAACACGGTCCGCAAGTACGCCGAAGCCAAGAGCCCGCCCACGATGCGCACCAGGGTCAGGCCCCGCGCACCACAGTCCGATGGTATGGCAGCAGCCTAGATGGACATTTTCCCTGACCACTTAGCCGGACGCTTTTGCTGGACATCGACACCATTGACAGACATGGTGAAGGTTCTTGATTTCGTCCAGTTTGGTGGGCCTAAGTGTACCGTATTGAGCTTGTCTCAAAAGTATTTGACATGACGACTGTCGTTCTCAGGATAGCTTCTGTTTGCTGAATGGAGCTGACTGGCAACATAATCCCATCTCCAAGCCCACCCATGATCCGAATGTCGTTATTGTCTTAGACTTCTGAGACAAGCTCTATTACGAACTTTCCGGTGGGAGGTCTCGCTAGCATAGAACCGGGGCGTCTGGTTATCTGATTATTCCTGAAGAAGTATGGAGCCTAGTCAAGCCGCCTAATAGTATCAACGTTCCTAAGCCAGCGGGCTGCGCTCGGACTAAAGGTGTGACCGAACCTGCAACGTCATCGCTGAGTGCCCAGTCCCCACGGTGCGTCGGGTTACATTGACGTCTGGACGAGGTTCGTGTCACCCTACATCCAGCTTTGAACCACGTCCTGCCTTTATTTTCACTCAGGTCTTGCCAAAGACCTGACACTCTGATATAGTCAGGGCATGAGCAGTAAAACTATCAGAGACACAATCCCCCGTCTTCACCGCATCATCGCGCACGCTGGTGATCAACTACGTGGTATTGCCGAAGGGGCTGCGACGTTCGAAGCTTGCCGTATCCGTTATGGGGATACCCAGCAGCGGCTTGTCCAACAGGGACAGGGGAGGTCAACGGCATCGCCGGCGGGTATTACCGGGAGGGAACGGAATTGGGCTCCTACCCGTGACTGCCTCTCCGAGCTAATGCGACTGGGTGCGGTGGCGCAAAAGCCATTACCATCGTCAAGGGCATTCGTCGACCGCTATCGTGAGGAAAGCTACGAACTCACAGAACTTGGGTTGCACCTCGCGGAGTTGACTTCTGACGGCACGCAGTTTGTCGATGCGTTAAGCCAAAGGTTAATCGCAACTCATCCGTACCTTCAGTCCCTACTTCAAGTCCTTGAGAAAAACTCAATGCGATGCCCGACTATAAGTGAGGGCGATGTGGAACGCGAGCGGATGGGAGTTCGTGGATGGGCCATGTGGGGAGCTGAACGAATCGGGGGCGAGGCATCACCAGACGCCGTTGAGAAGGAGATCTCCGCGCACTTGGACCGCCGCTTCGGGAAAACTCCCACAGAGCGGCCGAGCAACAAAGCTCTGGCTGAAACCACAAATGACGCCCTCATGGTCGCGGCCTTCGCATCCCGAGATGTCCGACTGGACGCTACGACGGCAAAGACGCTTTTGCGATGGGGTTCAGATCTCCTTCTGTACGATCAGTCTCGCTACATCCCTGATTACCCCGACGTGAATGTGATTTGGCTGACGGCCGACTTGAGGCGGGGGCCAGATGGAGGTCTCCTTCCTGGTCGGCGCGGCATGGCCGAGCATGGAGGCCGCGTAGCGCAGGTTTTCCCGATCATCTACCGAAAGCAGGCACTCAGGTCTAGCTCCTCTCTGGCCCAGCCCTACATTCCAGTTCATCAATTACGCGCTCAGGTGGCTTATGAATGCGGAGTGACGCGTGCCCTATGCGACTTGGTGCTGTCGAGGCTGGCGGATGGAGACTACCCTGAAGTTGATGCCCAAGTGTTTCTGCACATCGGCACAACGGGACTACCGAGTTCGGAGCTGGCGTTTCGATATAAAGGACGCCGGCGGCTAGAAGTAACGATGGCAAGCAAGCAAAGGAGGAACCTATGAGTATGTCTCCATATCAGCACATGGAAGAAGCTTGGGGGTTAGACCAGAATCCATTTCCGCACTCCGCGATCTCCGGTGGATGGACAGACCCATATAGCTCTGAGGTGTTCCCTGACGAAGAAGCAGATTTCTTCTCAAAGACAGTCCGCGGGGCACTTCAAGGCCATCGACAAGTCGGCTTTCTTTGGAGCAAAGGGCCGGGTGGAGACACAGGTTACGGCAAGACAGCCCTTATGCGAGAGTCGGTCCGCAAGATAAACGCCGACTTCGGGAGACAGGTCGAAGCCGCTACGGGTATGCGCGACGAACGAATCGTTCCTATTGCGGCTGGTTTCTCCGAGCTGAACACGATGAATCGGACGGGGCTTTATCCGGTGCTGTTTAACGCAGTCGTCGGTATGGCGAAGGACGGCAAGGCTCCGCTGCTTCACGCCCGAGAACTGATCTCCATGGAGATCGGCAGCGATGCTCCGGCAAAGATAGCTGACAAGTTGGCCGAGACTAGACTGGCAATCGCGCCCACGTCCCCTGCGTTGCGCCCTGAACTCATTAAAGTCTTCACAGAAACACCCGACGAGATACCGGCCTTCTTAGGTCGAGTCACCGATACTAGCCAGATTAGATCTGGCCTTCAATATCTAGATTTCGCCATGGTGGTACTCGCTGCTGCGGGCGTGCGCAAGGTTTTTCTGATGATTGACCAACTCGAGGACCTAGCGACTAATAAGGCGATTTCAGCAGCTAGGCGCCGACGCGAAATCGGGCGAATCCGTGACTTAATGGAGAACGAACCTTACGCGTCGATGCTTCACACGACTTTCACATTCCATGCGACAGCTGCCAGGGAGCTTGAGTCCTTTTGGGAACAGAATCGACTGCCGAGCTTCGAGGACACCCCAAACAACCAAGCCGCAGTCGTCGTCCTCCGTGGAATGCGTGACGACGACCAGGTCGAGGCGTTGCTACGCGCATGGCTCGATGCCAACCGCATTGACAACGACGGCTCGACGCTGGAGGAGTTGGTTCCGTTCGAGCGTGATGCACTCACTGTTCTGCGTCAAGTTTCGCAGGGTCGCCCCGGTATCTTGCTGAACCGCGCTAACGAACTTTTCGAGGCGGGAGCAGCAGCGCAAAAAGGACTCATCGACGGGACGTTCGCACGCGAGTATTTTGCGGGTGCCGGTCACAGCACAACATCGCCAATAATCACGGAGGATGAGCCGGCAAGTAATGTGGTCGACTTGCTCGCCTAATTTCCATGCAAACTAAAGCCCGGTACGCCAACGACCGTGTCCTTGCATCGTTGGCCGTGGACACTTTCCTGCTTGCGCGCCATTGCCGTCCAGAGCATTCCTCAGCGAGTGGCCGAGCGTGGGAGCGCACGGTATCGCAGCTCTTATGGAGGCCAGGCTTTTCCAGGCGACAGCACGCCGGGACCTTAGGGCTATTCGGTCGAGGTTCACGATCTGGAGCCCGCCACGAGATTGACGGAGTCGGCCAAGGATCTGAGATCGGTGCATGGATCGAGAGCAAGGCTCGTAACACACTTGACAAGTCTGACGTCGCTGTCTTCTACGTCAAGTGCTTTGACCTTTATCGAGAAGCCGCTGCGGAGTATCCCGAGCAGACCGCTAAGGGTAGGTGGTGGTCTTTGCTTGTGTCTTCGGAGCCGACTGACGAGGCCGTTCGTAAAACGTGTTGCGACCTAGGTGTGATCGTATGTGATCCACAACGCTTACCTCTACCAGCATTGTTATTCGCTGCCTCACGGCCGAACGCTGATGACTACCTATCGGAGATCCATCTCGGCGAGTTGGTTCGCCTCGCGGAAGCCGCGTGTGCCCCCATGCAGCAGAGGTGGCGTCTGGATATTGACAAAAGGGAGGTTAGCCTGAGCCTCGACAACATGAGCTCGACAGATATCGCAGATCTGCTCTTTCTCCAGGATGAACTGACTGAGGATTTCCTCGATGCCTTCGAAGTGAACGCCCCGGGGTTCCTTGATCAGCGGGCTTCCGCGTTGGTCGAGCGCTTCGAAGCGGCCCGGCTAGCGAGCTAGCGGAATGCGACCCAGATGGCCTCCTCTTATTGTCCCCGTTCCGTGTTGAACTCCTGTTCGAACAATGACTTCGCAACGCGGCTTCGGCGTGCGGCGCATCCCCTTCTGCCTTACCGTTCCTTCGGATAAGCATTTCGGCCAAGATAACAGTGCCCGCACGAGGAGTTATGACTTCAGTACGCTTAGGCCGGAAAAAGTGGGCCTAAGTTGACGGTAGACAGAACCATTTTTGAATTGTGGATGGGCCTGTGAAAGAGAAAGAGGCGGAGCATCCGTCAAATCACGAACCCAGTGTTTATAGCAGGGCATCATCGTGCTCCACTATGATGTCCTTGACGTCTCCTTGGTTGTATCATATATCTGAGGACCATGGGCCAAACCAGCGTGCTGCTTGACGGCCTGCACCCACTGTTCTGGGGCGCAGTGCTTGGAGCGGCCCTGCCAGGAGAGATGACGATCCCAGCAACGGTTTCCAATTCGCTCAACCGGAAGGCGATGGAGGAGTGAAGGTGCCAAACTATCCGGACAGAACGCCAAGGGACGAGCACGAGGCCAACGCCAGGGCCAAGTCACCTGACATCGAACTCAACATCTTGCTTGAAGTTCACTGCTTGGAAGAATACGGGCCGTACATCAGCATAGAGGATGCTGATGAAGGACCTTCCTATCGCATTGAGAGCGACGACGACCAACAAGACTATTCGGCAAGTGTCTGGCTGACTCCTTACAACCCCAAACTGTACTGGATTGTTTCCGGCTGGACGACGAACGAACAAGGCGAAAAGGAAAAGTTCCATGAGGACCACTTCGATACTCGGCAAAACGCTTTGCTCTACATTCTTGAAAAGTTCCGCGACAACGGATTCGTCCCTCACTGTGAATGGACTGAGTGGACGAATACTGGTAGAGGTATGGAAGAGCGCGAATGTCTCCTGTGCCCCAAGGTAGAAGTCCGTGACCTCGAGACATAGGCGACCTGACCTAGTCCCTAACGGCTAATGCAATTTTACAGTCGCGGTAGCCGAACAGGTGCTCAATCCCATTCCGGGTGAACAACGACAATTAACTTTGCCGGCCCGTTGCCGCACCGGAGAATGTTACCGAAATTCTAGACCTTGTTCCCTGTTCAGACCAAGACTAATTCCACCTTCTCACTCGGTTCCGGCGCAGGTTCTACGGGAGCAGCGTAGACCAGCTTCCTGGCCATGACGCCGCGCCAGTCCTTGACTCTGCACCGCAGGGTTCGCAGTTGAGCGTCTCCGAACCGGCCCGGATGAGCGCTGTGCAGTCTTGCCAGCAAGTCTTTGGCGTTGGTGTCAGGGTCCTTTTCGAGGCAAAGCAGCACATCGCACCACACGCCCTCGAAGGGGTTGTAATCGGTGTCGAAGTTCAGGGAAAATGTCCGGCTAAGTGTTCAGCATAAATGTCACCCGTTTGGTCTGCGATGGTATCAGATGGAGCGGTTGTTGATGCGATCGGGGCCCGCCGCGTCGGTGGGCTCGCAGCATCGATGTATTTTCTCACCGTGTTCCTGTGAATTCCCAACTCCCTTGCCATTCCCCGAATGGACATTCCCTCAAGCTTGGCCTGCTGCACCGCCTTCCATCTCTCCCTCTGAAGGAACGTCGGCTTCCTCGGTGATGGAGCTACGTGCAACCCGGCTACGCACGCGTTGTCGATTGCAGCGCGGTGGTTGTCTTCTTTATCCGTCAACGTGCTCAGGGGGTCTACAGTCGTCGCCGAGGGTTCAGCCAAGCCGTCTGGGTCAGAAGTCGGGATAGGAGCACTTGGGGAAGCACCGTTGGCGCTGCGGAGAAATACCGGACTGGGCGGCGCCTCCAGGGCCGCAATGATGCATCCCTCATGCTGTACCGTCAGCTGGCCGTCCAGCCCTTCCAATACCACCACGACCGCTCCGGCATAGCTGCGGCGTTGCTGACCGGGAAGCAGCTGCAGAGTGTGCCTCTGGTACTTCACGGTGTTGTCCCTGGCCACTCTCCTGCGGTGCTTGAAGCACACGACGTGCTCCAGGTGCAGGTCCGGCTGCAAGGGCCGGAAAGCAGGCTCAGGACACTGGGCCGGAACCCCAAAACGCCGGTTGAATCTGGGCAGGAACTGCTTCAAAACGGCCCTGGCCTGTAGGGCGGTGGTTGCTCCTGCGAGCCGGAGTTCCGTGATCAGCCGGTCCTGGAAGGTTCCGGCCGTCCGCTCCACCCGCCCTTTTGCCTGTGGCGACAGAGCGAATATCATCTGGATCCCCAGCTCCTCCATGGCCCGTCCGAACTGGGTTGGCGTCCCGGCGGGCTGATATTCCGACCGGTGCTTGAAGACAGCGTGCCGGTCGGTGTACAGGGCGAGGGGAATGCCGCGGCGCTGTATCAGACCCTGCATCAGCGGGAAGTAGCTGTTGGTGTCCTCATGATCGCAGAACAGGGCGCCCGCCACGGCGCCGGTGGCATCATCCACCGCGAACAGGAGGGTGAACTGGGGCCTGTCATCGCCCAGCCACCGGTGATAGCTGCCGTCCAACTGAATCAGCATACCCTCCCGGGGCATCCGCTGCCGGCGCACCCGGTGCTTCGGTGGGCGCCTTCGCCGCGGACTGTTCAATCCGGCGCTGACCAGGATGCGCCTCAGGGTGGTCCTGCCGATGACGATGCCCTCGCGTTCGGCAAGCAACTCGCTGAGATGCGAGTGGTTGGCGCCTTCGTACGTAGTACGAGCCAGGTGAACCAACCTGCTCCTGGTCGCCTCGGGAATAGCGTTGGCCGGCTTGCGGCCCCGGTGACCATGGGCGAGGGCACCCGCGCCACTCTCCCGATAGGCTGCCAGGATGCGCCGGGTGTGGCGCGGGCTCACACTCATCAGCGTGGCTGCCTGGTCCAGCGTCATGTGTTCGGCCAGTAGGCTGTTCAGGACCTGAAGTCTGGTCTGTTCTTTGGGAGTCAACGTCACATTCTCCATGGGGGGAATGTGACTGCGATGATGTGTCCGGGCCATCTCGGCTCGGGCCTGACCCTTAATGTGACTGGCTGATATGCCTTCGAAATGATCTGTCGACTCGTCCTCGAGATGGCCCTACCGGTGCCAACGGCCTTGGGAGCAGTGACTTTATAGGAGCGTGGCCTCAAGCCCCATCGCAGTCTTGTTCGCTCACTTGGCCGGCGCGTCTTCTTTCAGTGCCATCCTTGAGGAGGTAGGAATGACAGAAGTTGTGGGTCGTGAAGGCAGCCCTGCCGCCGAGGTAGTAATCGGAGTCGACACGCACCAAGACCAGCACGTGGCGGTGGCCATCGACCGTCAGGGTGTGCGCCTCGCCGAGCGTCACGCGCCAGCGACTACCTGCGGATACGGGGAACTCGAACGGTGGTCGCGGAGTCTGGGAAAGATTCGCGCCTTCGGGATCGAAGGCACGGGCTCCTACGGCGCCGGATTCGCCCGATTCCTGACCGCCCGGGGCTATACCGTCGTCGAGGTCAACCGGCCTGATCGCACAACCCGCTATCGGAAAGGAAAGAGCGACCCCACCGATGCGGAAATGGCGGCCAGTGCGGTGCTGGCCGGTGTGGCCGACGCCTCTCCCAAGTCTGGCCAGGGCGAAGTGGAAATGATCCGTATGATCAAGAGCGCCAAGGTCTCGGCTGTAAAGGCTCGTACCCAGGCCGTCAACCAGATGAAAGCCCTGGTCGTTACGGCCCCAGCCGAGCTGCGAGAAACCCTCGACGGTCTCGCCGCAGCTGCCCTCGCTGCGCAGTGCAAGGGCTTCCGTCCGGGTCGCTTGAACAATCCCACAGCAGCGGCCAAGTACACTCTTCGATCCCTTGCCCACCGTTACCGTCAGCTAAGCAAGGAGATCGAAGGCCTGGAAATCGAGATGGAACGGCTCGCCCGGCTGGCTGCGCCAAGCTTGGTCCGCATCTTCGGCGTAGGACCTGACACTGCGGCGGCACTCATGATTGTTGCAGGGGATAATCCTGATCGTCTCCACTCAGAGGCTGCCTTTGCGTCGCTGTGCGGGGCGAATCCGATACCAGCTTCCTCCGGAAAGACCAATCGACACCGGCTCAACCGCGGCGGCGATCGCCAGGCCAATGCGGCCCTCTATCGCATCGTCCTGGTCAGGCTTCGTCATGACGTCCGTACCAGGGAGTATATGCGTCGCCGCATCGGAGATGGAATGAGCAAGAGCGAGGTCATCCGTTGCCTCAAACGCTACGTTGCCCGCGAGGTCTTCTCCGTCCTAAAGAACTCCTCGTGGATGGTTCGCCAGGACGATTGCAAAGTCAGGAGGCTAGTCCGTAGAGGCGATTGATGGTCTGGGTTGGGCGAAAGGCGCAGGTTTTGGCTCGCAGGGGCAAGGACATCCGGGAAGGAAACCAGCCTTCCAGGCGCAGGGCGTTCAGCCCGGTGTTGACGAGGGTGGCATATATCTCACCCAGGCCGGGACGGCGAAGTGTGTGGACGTCCTCATCCCAACTGCGGTCCTTCACGTGATGCAGGCTGTTCTCAACGCTCCAGTGGTTGCGGAACGCCCGGAGCAGTTCTGCTGGGCCGCACTGCCGGGAACTCAGACTGGTCAGCAGATACCAGCGCTCCCGGCTTACCTCCCCGGTGGCTATAGCCACCGTCTCCTTCTCCACCATCACCCCCTGCCTCGCCCCGGGAAACTCCAACTCCTCCCGGATGTAGTCGGCCAGTACGTCATCAGTCCAGATCCGCCGCCGCTCGATCACACCCGCTTTTTTTCCAGGGTCTCCGCCTGCGGCTCCTCCAGTTCCTCCCCGGCAAACCCGTCTTTTATTGCAGCCAGCGCCTCAGGCTGGTTGCCCTTGATTCGCACCAGATAGTCCCGCCGGTGGCTGACTATGGCTCGGCACAAGTCCCGCTCCGCATACAGGGCGTCCATGGTCAGCAGCCGCAGGCCAGGATAGTCCCCGAACAGCCGGCCCAGTTGTTCCCGCAACACCCCAGGTTCGTACCGCTTCTTCGACGCCGGCCACTGGGCTAAACACAACTTCAGGTCATGGGCCAGCACGTTCACCATCACCAGGGGATTCCCGTTGGCGTCCTCGGACTGCTTGGCCCACTTGCCGTCCACCGAGGCATTGAATTCCTGCTCCGCCACCACGTGGGACACCCAGCCGGTCAGGGCTCCCTGCAACTGCTCATAGGGCACCCCTGCCAGGGTGCGAGAGATGGTGGTGGCGTGGGGCGGATGGTCCCGAACAAACCCCAGAGGCTCCCTCAGCCCCGGCCAGTGCATCTTGGCGAAGTGGGCGATGTGGGCCATGGTAGTCTGACCACAGACCAACCCCAGCAGGGTCAGACGCAGTACGGCTTGGAAGGGATGGCGGACTCCCCTGGCTCTCCTGGGGTCCGGCACTTGCTCCAAGCACTTGAACAGAGATTCCGCCGCCTCCATATCCTCACCCTCCCCTATCTCTTCTATCTCTTACCTGCCTTATATAAACCTCCTTCTCTGACTTTGCAATCGTCCTGGATGGTTCGCAGCGTGGCTTGATATCTATAGGAGCATCATTTATGCTGGCCAGTTGGCGAGGACGTTTTCGCTGGACGTCGACACCCCGGTGGCCCAATTTCTCGGCGCCATTGACAGCCAAGGCAACGGCAGCGAGATATCAGAGCCGCAGGAACGATGTTAGTCAGCACGGAGCACCAGGAAGGAAAGGCATCGGAGGAGTCACCGCAAGCCCGCAGTGACTCCCAACTATTAGCTAACCTTTGTCTCTGATGTGCTAGCGGGTGTGGCGGGCGTCAAGTAGGTAGCGGCGAAGACCATCTCGGAGAGCCAGCGGCGGAAGGAATCGTTGTCGCTGAACTGCTTGAACAGTTGGGTGTGGTCGGACAGGAGCTCGGTCATAGCTCGTTCCAAGGCCTTGTCGTGCTCGATCCGGGCGTTCTGCTGGTCGGAGTTGGCCATCGCGTTCCGGTAGGCCCGGTCCCCGGCTACCTTCGCAGGCAGCTCTTCGGCAATCACCCTCTCGATCTTGTCCTGGTCCTTCCACTCGATGTTGCCGAAGCGGTCGTTGAAATCCCTGATGATGTTGGAGAGCCGGTCCATCTCCGGCTCCGGCTTCTGCCCTCCGCCCTCCGGGGTTACTGGCTCGATCTCCGCGTCCTCGTCGGGAAGCTGGATGTCCTGCACCGCCTGCTTCTCCACCCGGTAGCTGTCCATGTCGATGGCTTCCAGTACGCCCTTGGACAGGTCGTCCTCAACGGGCGCGGGCAGCTTGGGAACGAGGAAGGTCAGGAAGATGGAGAGCTTCTCCCACTCGGCATTGGTGTAGGGCAGGATGGCAGCCAGGAATCCGTAGGCCCTCAGGAACCCCTTCGCCTTGCCCTTGAAGTCCACCTGCCCATCTTCGTCTAGCTGCTCCCGGTAGACTGCGACGCAGGCATCCAGGATGGGGTCGAGCCGGTCGCGGGCGGCCTTGGATAGGAACAGTTCCGCCAACTCGTCCACCTGTCTTGGGTCGTAGACTTGGTAGCCGTCCAGAGCCGCCTTGAGGTCGTGGAGCCTGTCGGGGTCGGTCTCGTCTGCGAGGACCGTGGTGCGGTAGTAGTCGGCAAAGGAGGCCTGGATCGTGTCGGCGTCGTTGGCAAAGTCCAGCACGAAGGCGTCGTGCTTCTTGGGGTGCGCCCGGTTGAGGCGCGAGAGCGTCTGCACCGCCTTGACGCCGGAAAGCATCTTGTCCACGTACATCGTGTGCAGCAACGGCTCGTCGTAGCCCGTCTGGAACTTGTCGGCGCAGACCAGGAAGCGGTACGGGTCCTCCTGAATCTTGTCGGCGATGAGGTTCGACGAGAAGCCGTTGAGGGACGCCTCGGTGACCTTCGCGCCGTCGTACTCGTGCTCGCCGGAGAAGGCGGCGATGGCCTGGTAGGGGCTCTTGCGCTCCACCAAGTAGTCCCGGATGGCATAGTAGTAGCTGACGGCACGGTTGATGCTGCCGGTGACCACCATGGCCCGCGCCTGCCCGCCGATCTTGTGCAGGCCGATCACCTGCTCGTGGAAGTTGTCCACCATGATCTCCGCTTTGAGGCGGATGGCGTGGTCGTGCTCCTCAACATAGCGGCGAAGCTTCTTGCCGGCCCGCTTGGTATCGAACTCCGGGTCTCCCTCGACCGTCTTGACCAGGCGGTAGTAGCTGTCCGCCGGTGTGTAGTGGGCCAACACGTCTATGATGAACCCCTCCTGAATGGCCTGCTTCATGGTGTAGGAGTGGAAGGGCACGTGCGTGGTCTTTTCGCCTTCGGGAACGGGCGTGCCGAATATCTCCAGGGTCTTGTTCTTGGGGGTGGCGGTGAAGGCGAAGTAGCTGGCGTTGAGCAGCAGCTTCCTAGACTCCATCAGCCGGTTGATCGTGTCCTCGGTGGTCTCGTCCTCATCCTCGGCGCCCGCTTCTCCCAGGGCCATGGACACCGACGCCGACGTCCGTCCGCCCTGGCTCGAATGGGCTTCGTCGATGATGATGGCGAACTTGCGGCCCCGCTGCTCGTTGCCGATGGCGTCCAGGATGAAGGGGAACTTCTGGACCGTGGTGATGACGATGCGTTTGCCCTCCTGGAGCAGTCGCCGCAGGTGGCCCGAGGTCTCGGCGTGGCCCACGATGGAGCCGACCTGGGCGAACTGCTTGATGGTGTCCCGTATCTGCTTGTCCAGTATCCTGCGGTCCGTGACGACGATGGCCGAATCGAAGAGCGCTTTGCCGTCCTGCTCCAGCCCGATTAGCTGGTGGGCCAGCCATGCGATGGAGTTGGACTTGCCGCTGCCCGCCGAGTGCTGGATCAGATACTTGGGGCCGACTCCCCCACTGGATACGTCGTCCAACAGCCTCCGCACCACGTCCAGTTGGTGGTAGCGGGGCCATATTTGATCCCGCGTCTTGCGGCCCGTCTTGTCGTCCTTGCTCTCGACGACTTGGGCGTAGTTCTCGATGATGTCGGTCAGCCCGTCGCGGGTGAGGACCTGCTTCCACAGGTAGTCGGTCTTGAGGCCATTGGGGTTGGGCGGGTTGCCCTTGCCGTCGTCCCATCCCTTGTCGAAGGGCAGGAACCATGATGCCTTGCCCTTCGGTTGCGTACAGAACTGCACCTCGTGGTCATCCACGGCGAAGTGGGCGAGGCAGCGGCCAAGCTCGAAAAGCTTCTCCCTGGGGTTGCGGTCCCGCTTGTACTGCTCTACGGCGTCATCCACCGTCTGCTTGGTCAGGCTGTTCTTCAGCTCGAAGGTGGCGACGGGCAGGCCGTTGACGAACAGGCACAGGTCAAGGGCAAGCTGCGCGTTGTCGTTGCTGTAGCGGAGCTGCCTGGTCACGCTGAAGCGGTTCTGCCCGTACTGGACCTTGGCCTTATCGTTCCCCGGCGACGGCGTGCCGTACATTAAGTCGACCTGGTGCGGGCCGTGCTTGATGCCCTTCCGCAGGACGTCGATGGTGCCGCGCCGGGCTATCTCGCTTTGCAGGCGGGCCAAGAACCTGCGCCGCGCAGGGCTGTCCGCCCCGAGGTCCAGCGATTCGGCTGCTTCAGGTTGAGTATCGCGGAGGAAGGCGGAGAGCTGGGCGAGGTCTAGGCAATGCTCCCGATCATAGTCCTGGGGGGCGCCGCATATCCACCCCGCGCCGTAGCTGGACGGCCGCTCGGCAATCACGCCATTCTGCGGCGGATCGCAGGCAGCGCCCGTCAGCGCCGTGCAGATGAGGCGCTCCAGTCCCTTCTCGCTGGTGTCGGTGGTCACGCTATGCCTCGCCTCTCATCGGGATGTGGACTTCCCGCACTTCACCAGGTTGTATTCCCTCGATGGCGTTGCGAATATCCCCAATCCTTGGCTCGATGAGCGGCCACCGGTTCGCGCCGAGAACGATCAATGCTAAGTTTCGGCGGCCCAGATTCTGCTGATATGGCATGTTCTTATCTGCGGTAATCACGACCTCATACCCTGCTTCCTCAGCCCGGTCCAGCAACGCGCCATTGACAAGCGTTGCCCACCCCCGTTCCTCCGCCACGTCGACGTCATGGCCGACGAGGTGACGGCGAAGCTGCCGGGGCGCATTGTGGTCAAACAGGATTCGCATGCGAGACCTTAGCGACCTTGGCGTCGAGGTCTTGCACAATGAACTCCAAGACCGCTCTTACCTGCACTTCGTCCACCCCACCAAACCACTCGATGAAGTCGTGAACGGTTGCGCCCTCCGCAAGGTTGCCGAAAAGAGCCGACACGGGCAGCCGCGTGTCCTTGAACACCCAGGCCCCACTTACCTTGCCGGGTACGCTCTCGACCACTGGGCACTTGCTCCAGTCGGTCATACTGTCACCTCCTGTTCCACTACTGAATCTTCTACTGACTCGTCGATGTCGTAAAGGTCTTCGGGCATGCCGTCTGCCAGCGGGTCGCTCTCCTCTATTGGGTCCTGGTCGTCGGCCTCGTCGGGCAGCTGAGCCGCCGCCTCGCGCACGTCCAGCTTGCCCGTTACCACGTCGGCGATGAGCCGCGTGCGGTACTCCTGCACCAGCTCTATCTGCCGGCGGGCGTGGGCGATGCGGGCGTCGGCGTCGGCGTTGGCCTTGTCGAGGTGCTCGGCGATGGCGGCTTGTTGGTCGAGGGGCGGGAGGGCAACCCGGATGGCTCCAACCTCACCTTCGCTAACGGCTGGTACTGGCCCAGGCTTCGCGATGAGTCCCAAGTCTATGTTCCGCATCAGGTGAAGCACGAAAGCGTGGGCTCCGCGAGTTAAGACAAAGCCCATCAGGTTGTTGTCAATGCTAGAAGGCCGAGTTGCGACGCGGCGTTTGTTCGTTAACATCGCGCCCCCCACTTTGGGGAACATTATAGCCTCAGCCGGAAAGATGGGTGCCTTCAGCGTCGCTGCAACCTCACGAGAGACTGAGTTGTTCCAACTGTTCAGGTACACATCGTTGCCGGGTAAGTTCATGTCTGAAACCTTGAAGAACGGTACTTCTTCCCCACGTCTTCCTTGACGCTCTACGGGGAATCCAGCCCCGCTTTTGAATGTTCCCAAGTGTTTCATGGACATGATCCCCCAGTGCTCCGGAACGTCGCCGAGCGACTCGACGCCGGAGGGCTTGAGGCGGACATTGGGGTCCAAGCCGCGGGTGACGGCCTGGTTGACGATGGCCTGCTTCTCCTCCTCCAGCAGCGCGATGAGCCTCCGCTTCGCGCCAACGTACCGCCGGATGCGCCGGTCCACGTAGTCCAGGTAGCGGACGATGGCGCGCTGCTCAGGGATGGGTGGGAGAGGGAAGGGAGCTCCGAGAAATGCCTCGTCGGTTAGTTGAAGCCGCGATACCCATATGCCCTTAGAGCGAACCTGCAACTCCCACTGGAAGGTAACTGAGCGAACCAACAGGTGGATAAACCGAGCGTCTGCTTTCGGAAGTGGGCGGTACACTCCATATGCCGAGCTCACGATACCGTGATGCCAGGAAACCCCAAGCCCATGTGCCCACGCCCACAAGCTGTTGATAACCAGGTCACCTGGCCAACAGAGCTTGTAGCCCACATACGATTCCGCCTTGAACATCGTCACGTTGGCAGTCTCTCTGGGCACGACGCCGCGTTGGGCAGAGACCGTCAGCAATTCCTCGTCTCCCGTTGTCGAGCGCACGTCTACAGGAACCAGCAACGCCTTGCCGCGCCGCACGTCCCAATGCATCGGCACCTCGCCGAGCCACTCGACGCCGGAGGGTTTGTAGGCGAGGTAGGAAGACAGTCCGCGAAGCGTCAAAAGAGATCCTCTTCTAATTCCTGAAGGACATCGGGTGTGTTCTTGAGCGCAGGAACCAAATGCTGTAGGGCAAACTCGGCCCGACTATTGCCTAGGTTAGATAATCCGGTCGCTGTCTTTATCGATGAAAATAGCTCTTGCGTCACTTTTTTCATGTCCGCAGTAGTTGCATCGATGCCTGCCAGGAGCTTTTCCAATTCTCCCAAGACAATCTCTTCAGCTTCCATCTTGTCATTCATCAACAGGAAAGTCTTCAGAACTTCAGAGTCATAGAAGTAATTCTCCAACTCCCGCCGTCGTAACACACATATTCCGCTTGCGATTTTCTCCCCACGAGCGCCGTCGGTCATTTCGTCTCGATCAATGACTCGCGTAATCGTTGCGCCATGAGATACAGCCCCGAGGACGGCTATCAGTGGTTCGCTTTTGGTAACTTCGCTGGCGCTTCCATGTGAAACAAACAGACAATCTGGGCGGGTTTCAGAAAACAGGTCGTTGTAGCACATGGCATCAAAGCCTTTGTCAGCCTTAGTGTCGGCGCCCTCACATATCACGATATGCGCCGGAGTTATCAGGTCTGCCAAGTCGTCCAATGCAACCCGGTAGGCCCTTTGCCAAAAGCGTCTGTTTGGCACACTGGGGCCTATTTCGACCATTCCATCCAAGTCATGCCCCTCAAAGTCGAGGAAAGCTACTTCGCCCTGCTTCCGCATCAACTCATATGCTTTGCGCACGAAGCCTATGGAGTGCGTGGCAATCCAAAGTTGCGATGTAGAGGGTAAAATGTCCAACATGACCTCTAGTATTACAACGTCAGTTCAGGGAGGGATGTGGGGTGATGCCCGCATGGCGGCGCGGCGCTTAGCATGGGAGCGTCTGGCCCGTTCGTTACTGTCCTGCGTATCCTCCAGCCACCGCAGCAACTCTTCAGGTCCGAACCGTTCCCGGGGCAGCATCTCCCGCACCACCCGGTAGACCTGCGGCCTCGTGATCCGGGGCATCTTTTTCCCCCCAAGCCTGTTGCAGGCTCAGCAGAAAAGCTCCGCCCAGCAGGCACAGGGCCACGTGGTGATGCCAGCCAGCCCAGGTGCGTGTCTCGTACTCGTCCAGCCCCACGTCGCTTTTCTCCGTCTCGAACTCCGTTTCTATACGCCAACGGGATCCTCCCACGTATGCCAGGGTCTCCAACGGGGTATCCTCCGGAGCATTGGACAGATAGTAGCGGGGTTCGCTGCCGTCCAGATTCCGGCGGTAAATGGCCCAGTGGATTTCGCCGGGCTTACGCCTGCTGGTTGGACGCACCCTCTGGGCACTGAACAGGTAGCTGCGTGGTCCCTGGCTTCCCTCGGCCACCGTGAGCTCATGCCAGGCCGCCTCCGGCAACTCGTCGCTGCGCTCCTGCATTGTCCGCCGCTGCCCGCTGCGGAGCCTCGGCTTGCGGGGACGCCCGAATCCCTGATACTCCACATTGGTCCAGGCAGGCTCCGGCGGCCACACCGTAAAGCCGGACGGAACGTCCAGCACGTACCACATCCCCAAGGCCGCCAGGCCGTCGCGGAATGACGGCGACATCCCGAAGGCGTCGTCCGCCGCGACCCATCCAGCCTTCAGGTGGCCCCGCTCCTGTGCCCGCCCCACCATCTCCAAGGCCAACTCCGTCTTGGACCGGTAGCCCCGCCTATCCTCCGGCACACCCGCCGCCTCACACCGGTCTTTGTCCGAGGTCCAACTCTCCGGCAGATACAGCCGTTTGTCCACCAGGGCCCGTCCCAACGGGCTAACATAGGCCAGGAACATCCCGGCCTGGCAGTTGGCCACCTTCCCCAGCCTCCCGCAGTACTGCCGGGCCACTCCCGCTGACTTCCGTCCCTGCTTGGGAAAGTCACTGCCGTCCAGCACCCACACACCTTCCGGATGCTCCAGCCGGGTTCCCAGGTACTCCTGCAGCCGTCCGATAATCGCCTCATCGTCCCAGGGAGAATCAGTGAGAAACCGCTGCATCCCTCGGGCTGACCCCGGAACTGTCTCCGACAGGTTCTCAGCGTTGCGCCGCTCCCCGGACTGTACCAGCAGGGCCTGGAGATAATGACCGCTGTGCTCCCGCGTCTCCCTGCGGCCAAACAGCGGAGCGAAGTAAGCGTGAAAATCCCCAAAGGCCCCGTACACCTGTTCGAAAGCTGCCGCATCCACATCCCCACCTCACCTGCCTGTTCCCTCTCCAGCTACACAGTCATCCTATCAAACTAACTGACGTTGTAATACTAGGAGCCTGCCGTGCAAGGCTGTGGCCGTGTGTTCCTCCGGTTCATCTATGCAATATATGGAGTCTGAGTACTCAGACCGCTTGACAAAAATGTCCAGCAACATATCAAAGGCTGCCTTTTCTCCTGCGGACAAGTTCTTGTAGTGAAAGTCGTCGGATGTCCCCTTCCCAAAACGGAAGACACCTGCAGTGTGTATTCCGCCAAAATCCTGCAGAATCAGTGGCGGGTCTGCAAAGAGCTTTGCCATAGCGTCTTGGAGTTCCCGTAACGACTCACGCCGGTATCGGTCGAATGTCATACCGCCGGGTGCATCCCTGTCAAGGTCTGCCATTCGTTTCCAGCTAAGACGCGCATAGTTGTCAGAAACTGCTTGGTCTGCGTCTATGATGCGCGTAAAACGTGGTTGATCTACAGCCGGTTGCACACGCCCCACACTGTTCAATTGGAAATCTGCTTCGTTCCGGTACGCAGTTCGTATGTTGAATATCCCCTTCCAATGGATTTGTGCTGGTTCCATACCGTGAAAGGTGATCGTTATTCGTTGAGCCACCTCACGAAGGGACCGAAGTGTATCTTCAGGGGACGGGGCTTTCTGATAGTAATCGGCGTACTGATCTTGGAGCGCGTAGTTGTTCTCGTGAGCTTGTGACTTTGCCAAGAAAGCGTCGAACAGGGATGACTTGCCACAACCATTTGGTCCAAGCAAAACCACCAGACGTGCAGTCTCAGGGATGTCTGTCAGGGTCAAGCTGGAGAATCGCTTGTAGCCTTTCAGCTGAACGCTCTTGATTCTCATAGGGACACTCCTATGGTGGCACCTCCCACAATCTCTGCCAACAACCCCTCAGTCTCCCGCTCCAAAGCCAGGATGTCCGCTCGTATCTCCTCCAGCGGGCGCAGGGGCTGGGGCTTGTAGAAGTGGCGGGTGAAGCTGATCTCGTAGCCGACCTTCGCACTGTCCGGCGTGTACCAGGCATCTGGTGCGTAGGGCAGCACCTCGCGGCGCAGGAAAGCCTCGATGCCGCCATCCTCGGTGAGAGGCACCTGCTCAGTGTCCCGCAGGTCTGGGTCCGGCTCGTACTCGACTACGGCGGGCTTGCCCATGACGGTGGCGGGGAAGAGGCCGCGCAGGGAGGCGGCCTCGACTCCCTTGTGGACCTTCTTGATGACCGGTGGCGCAGCCTCCGACCGCTTGCCCTCGTCCTTGAGCGCCTTGATTTCCTTGGCAGTGTAGGCCCGTTCCGGGTCGACGCCCTCAATCCGCAGTGGCCGCTCCACGGTGACCTTCCAGTAGCCGAAGGCCGCGTTGGGAAATATCTTCGACTGCTCCGTCTCCTCGAAGGCGAGGAAGGCGTCGCAAATGCGCCGGATGTCCTCGTCGGCAAGCTCGCAGTTCTTGCTGCCCAGGTTCTTGCGCAGCGGCCGGTGCCACTGGGTGGCGTCGATGAGCTGCACCTTGCCCCGGCGGTGCGCTGCCTTTCGGTTGCTGAGCACCCAGATGTAAGTGGCGATGCCGGTGTTGTAGAACATGTTGAGCGGCAGGGCGACGATGGCCTCCAGCCAGTCGTTCTCGATGATCCAGCGGCGGATGTTGCTCTCGCCCTGCCCAGCGTCGCCGGTGAAGAGGGAGCTGCCGTTGTGGACCTCCGCGATTCGGCTGCCCATCGGCGTGTCCCGCTTCATCTTGCACAGCATGTTGGCCAAGAACATCATCTGGCCGTCGCTGGACCGCGTGATGAGCGAGTAGTCAGGATCGCCGCCGTGTGTTACGACGAAGCGTGGGTCGTTGATGCCGGACTTGCCGCCCATACGCTCCAGGTCGGTCTTCCAGCTCTTGCCATAGGGCGGATTGGAGAGCATGAAGTCGAACTCGCGGGCTGGGAAGGCGTCGGCGGAGAGGGTGGAGCTGAACTGCACGTTGTCGGCCTCGACGCCTTCGCCCTTGAGGATGAGGTCCGCCTTGCTGATGGCGTAGGTCTCGGGGTTCACCTCCTGCCAGTACAGGTGAACGGACACCTCTTTACCCTGCTCGCTGGCCAGTTGGTCCAGCGTCTCCTCGGCGACCGTCAGCATCCCGCCTGTGCCGCAGGCGCCGTCGTAGACCAGGTAGGTGCCGGACCTGACCTTATCGGCAACAGGTAGAAAGACTAGGCCCGCCATGAGTTGCACCACGTCCCTTGGGGTGAAGTGCTCCCCGGCTTCCTCGTTGTTCTCCTCGTTGAAGCGCCGGATGAGCTCCTCGAAGACCGTGCCCATGCCGTGGTTGTCCAGGCCCTCCAAGCGCACTGAGTCGTCGCCATTCAGGACCGGCTTGGGGCTGAGGTTAATTGAGGTATCGAGGAATTTCTCGATCAGGAAGCCGAGAGCATCCGCCTCCACCAGTGTAGGAATCTGGTTGCGGAACTTGAACTTGTCCAGCACCTCTTGGACGTTGGGCGAGAAGCCATCGAGGTACGCCTCGAAGTCGGCCCGCAGGCGCTGCGATTGTCCTCGGGATGTAAGGTCGCGGAGTCTGAAGGGCGACGTGTTGTAGAAGGCCTCGCGGGATGCTTGGCGCAAGGCCTGGTCCTGGTTGGTGATGCCGGCGGCGTCCAACTGCTCCTTCATGCGGAGCACGGCATCTTTGGTCGGTTCGAGAACCGCGTCGAGGCGGCGGATGACGGTCATGGGCAGGATGACGTCGCGGTATTTGCCCCGGACGTATACATCGCGCAGCACGTCGTCGGCGATGCCCCAAATGAAGCTGCTAACGTTGAGGGTAGTCACTGGTTCGTCATGCTCCTGTAGGCTGCTTTCACCATCTGGTCAAGGGCTACGGCCGCTTCTTCGTTGAGGCGCGGGTCCGAGTGGAGGCAGGACGAAATCACCGCGAGGGGTTCCGGTCCTTCCTTGGCGGCGGCGCTCCTGACGAACCTGTCTAAGTCCAGCCCCGACCAGGCCGCCAACGCTGCGAGGCCGTTCGCGTCGGGATGCTTGCCCTGGGACATGCGGCTCAAGGTGGAGGCGCTGATGCCGCACTCCTCAGCCACCTGCTTCCAGGTGCATTGACGGGCCTGCCTCTCTGCGTCCAGAGCGGCGAAGAAGGCGCCGCCGTCGAAATGCGCTGATCTGGCCATCGACCTCTCCTTCGCGATTCACGTCCCAGACAGTCATCCCGGACAGTGGAATGACTTGCCTATTCGATTATCGCAACTGCATGATATGATTGCAATGGCTTTAGACTTTGACGAAGAAGCATCAAGGCCGAATTCAGGGGACGCCAAGACATTGGAAGAAGCACTATGCCCAAGAGTGATGATGAGTTAGCTCAGGAGCTGCGGAGACTAGCCAATAGCGCTCCGTCTGGAGAGAAAATGACCTACTTGATGTTGTTCGGCATCAAGTACGCTGACCTCCTACATCGAAACAACATCACAGACATCTTGAAGGAGGCCGGCGTCGCTACACTCGGTCCACGGTGAATATGGGGCGTCGTTTGGCCCGCTACGTAACTCTGAAGGACCCCGAGTGGCCTTCCTAAAGGTTACAGGCCCATCCTCATCTCGAAGATGGTTCTGCCTACCGTCAACTTAGGCCCACCCTATAGGACTCGAACTGTGGCTGGGCCCAGGCCATGCTGTTTCGGCGAGGGGCAGTTATGGAGCGGCTGGAGTTGTTCAGGCCCATTGAATCTCGGGTTGGTCCAAGTCGACTTCCCACGAGTGACGTAGAGTTCCGTCGCAGTTGCCTAATTTACAAATTCGAGTGCTTCAGAGGCACTGAGAGGAACATCCCATAGCTGATACGGACATAGTGTTCGAAGGCGCTTCCTCGCGTGATAGTCCCAAACAGGCCTATAGCGTCTCATCACATGTGTGGGATTATATGTGGGAACAACAGAGCAACCAGGCCGACGACAGCGTCATGCAGCTTGATAGCGCATGGGATAATGCTCCCACTCCCTCCTCCCTGTATGCTGCCAGCAGCCTTCTGGCGTGGCGTGCGCTCACTCCCATAAGTGTGGCCGCCTGGTCTGTGGTGATCTGTTCCATCAGCAAGCTGTTGAGAACCTGAAGCCTTCCCTGTTCTTTCTGCGTCAACGTCAACATCTCCATCATGGGGACATTTTCGCTGGCCAATTAGGGAGGACTTAATCGCTGGACGACAACACCGCGGTGGTCCACGATGTCGCCGCCCTTGACATTCCGCGCTTGGCTGTTGTTGTCCCGTCCTGCATTGTGCATTGGAGAGCGAGGGTGCTGTAACATGGCATCAGGCACATGGAGACATGGCAGCCTGGACGGGGCCTCAGACTGGGCCAGGACGTTGCCCGCCATTGCAGGCGATTCGATCATCCGGCGTCTTGCGAGCGTGGACCCGCCGCTTGGGGTGGGTTGGTTTCCTCTGCCTCTTCTTCTCGCTCTTATTGTCCGCCTGCCGCGGCGACACTCCACAGCCCGTGACCACCACTCCTCAAGTCACTCCCGCGGTCGCGCCAGCTGTGACGGAAACGCTATCTCCGGACGCGACGCCCGCCCCGACCATAGAACCGAGGCCTGAACTATTTCCTAGTCCCCTGCCGACCCCAGGCCCGATAGCCGAAGTGCGCTACGAACCCCTCAGCAGCGGCGCAAGCCATACCTGCGCATTACAAGAAGACGGGACCCCAGTGTGCTGGGGCGAAAATAGCCATGGCCAAGCATCACCGCCTCAGGATGAGCGGTTCGCTGCCATCAGCAGCGGCGATTACCACACCTGTGGCTTGAGAGCGGATGGCTCGGCGGTATGCTGGGGCGACGATGGAGACGGGCGGGCATCGCCCCCGCCAGGGGGGAAGTTCGAGATTGTCAGCGCCGGAGGAGCCCATACCTGTGGCCTGGGGAAGGACGGCGCTCCCGTCTGCTGGGGCAATGACGAGAACGGTCAGTCGTCTCCTCCCGATGACGAGCTACTGAAGGCCATCGCCAGCGGGAGCGGGCATACGTGCGGGCTGCGAGAGGACGGCACGCCGGTCTGTTGGGGCCCGGAGCCTTACTCCCATGACCTCGGCGGATGGCAAGAGACGCCTGAGGGCCGGTTCGTCTCCCTCGATGCCGCCGACGGATATACCTGCGCTGTATCTGAGAGTGGCTCCACAGAATGCTGGGGTGAGTGGTCGGGCATTTTTTTCGAAGGGCAATACCCCACGTGGGAAGTCGGCCGATTGACCATGATCAGCGTCGCGGGAACCCAAGGGTGCGGCCTACGGGAGGATGGTGCGCCATCCTGCTGGGGGGCCATTCCTCGCCAACACCCAATAAGCCAGAGGTTCACCGCCATCAGCGTTGGAGCGGAACACGCCTGCGCCATACGTAAAGGCGATGGGGCGATCGTGTGCTGGGGAGAGGACGAGCGCGGGCAGGCTTCCCCGCCCGGCGGCGAGAGGTTCGTCGAGCCGGAGCCAGGTAGGCTTGCTCTTCCTAAGGTACTTCTGGTCTCCGTCAACTCCGGCGACGTGCACGCCTGCGGCCTTGACGACGAAGGTGTAGCCCACTGCTGGGGAAACAACGACGACGGCCGCGCCACACCTCCAGTTGGCGACAGGTTCCTGTCGGTGAGCGCCGGCTATGAGCACACCTGCGGCGTGCGGCAGGACGGATCCGTGGTCTGCTGGGGCGCAGACGATTATGGGCAGGCATCCCCTCCGGAGGACGGCGGGCCTTTCACCTTCGTTAGCAGCGGGAACTGGGTTACCTGCGCTCTCCGTGCCGACGGGCATGTCGTCTGCTGGGGTTACGGCGGACAGGGCTACGATTGGCTGCTGCCACAGGGTATGCGGTTCACCTCGGTCAGCGGCGGCTCCGCCCACGCCTGCGGGATACTCGAAGACGGCAGTCCGCTATGCCGAGGGTTCAGCCTGTGGGGCCCTGATCCCACGCCGGAAGGCAAGACCTTCAAAGCCATCGGCACTGGCCGGTCCCACGCGTGCGCTCTTACGACGGATGGCACACCGGTATGCTGGAGTGGCGCAGGACCTTTGGCAGGCAGTGGCCGGGCGTCGCCACCCAAAGGCGAGCAGTTCGTCCAGATCAGCAGCGGCTTTGCGCACACCTGCGCCCTGAAGAAGGATGGGGTAGCCGTTTGCTGGGGCCTCAACGTAGAGCCGCCGCGCGGGCGATGGCACGGACAGGCTTCGCCGCCAGAGGGGGAGCTCTTCAAGGCCATCAGCGCCGGCCCCTTTTCCACCTGTGGGTTGCGTCTCGACGGCACTGTCAACTGCTGGGGCAAGGGTTACCACACTCCGGAGCCGCAACGCGTTGAGTACGAAGACGTCGTCGAAGAGAGCTTCGTATCCATAGACACGGGCTGGGGCTACAGCTGCGGCCTTCGCGCCGATGGCTCGACGCTATGTTGGGGGGATTGGGAGCCCGAAGGCCCTTGGGCCGACCACGGCCGGGAGTGGCCCCCTGAAGGTGAGCGGTTTACCTCCATCAGCACGGGTTCGTCGCACTCGTGTGGGCTGCGGCAAGCCGATAGCGCCGCGGTCTGCTGGGGCCAGAATCGCAACGCCGAAGCATTCCCGCCGCGGCGGGAGGCATTCGCCCAAATCGCAAGTGGAAGCGACACTACCTGCGGCTTGCGTTGGGATGGGTCCGTGGAGTGTTGGGGTTGGGTCGGAAAGCCGAGTGACGGATATGTTAGCCCACTATCCTCGCCAGGCAACAGATTTGTTGCGGTCGACAGTGGCTCCTTCCACGTCTGCGCCCTGCGCGAGGACGGTTCTCCGGTCTGCTGGGCAAGGAATGAACGAGCGGAGGCCACCCCGCCGGAGGGTGAACGATTCGCGGCCATCAGCGCCGGCTCCAAGCACACCTGCGCCCTCCGACGAGACGGCACACCCGTATGCTGGGGACAGCCTGATGACAGGTACGCGTTCGGCCAAGCCTTCCCACCGGAGGGAGAGCGATTTATCGCCGTCAGCAGCGGGGCCTATCACACCTGCGCCCTGCGTCAAGACGGAGCTCCCGTATGCTGGGGGGCCCGGCTTGGCGAACGAGGTAACGTCATCGGCCAGATAGGCTTCGGCCAATCGGCCCCCCCGGCGGGCGAGCAGTTCGTTTCCATCAGCAGCGGCGGCCTGCACAGTTGCGCTCTTCGCGCCGACGGTTCCCCCGTCTGCTGGGGCAAGGGGTTTCCAACTCCGGAATCTGCAGGTGCGCCGCCTCCCGCCACTAAGCAAGACGGCCCGGGCCCCGTGCTGAAGCTGCCGAAACTCCCGATGTTGCCGCTCGAGGTGACACCGCCCCCGGCTCCTCTGAGGCTCCGGGGGCGCATCGAGGTCCACGCGTCCAATGTCGTCGCGCCCCTCGCCGGGAGGGTCGCATGGCGCTTCGCGAGCATGCACCAGGACGTAGAGATCGATGTCGATGCCGCCGGGGCAGGTTACCCGCGGGTGGCCTTTGCCGGGTTCGTGACCGGGAACAGCGACATTGCCCACGTCTCGAGGCGCATCAATGATGAGGAGGCGGCAACGGCTGCCCGGAACGGCGTCCAATACCTGGAGCTGCCCGTCGCTGCTCGCCAAATCGCCGTCATGGCCCACCAAGAGAACGACTTCGCACAGTGTATAACCATGAAACAGCTCAGGGCAGCCTGGGAGCCCGGCAGCGTCGTCGACAGCTGGGACGATCTCGATCCGAGCTGGCCCGACCGGCCGGTCTCCAGGTACGGCCCAGTTGATAACCTCGTGTCCACGGCTTTCACCCGCCTGCTGTTCGGGGAATCCGGAGAGCTGCATCCCGACGGGTACACACTTCCCGGCGACGCTTCGGCCTTGATCACCGGCATCCAGCGGGACCCCGGAGCCCTGGGCTATGCCGATTACGCCCACTACCTTGAGCATGGCGAGGGGGGCAGGGTCCTCGCCATTGACACCGGCGAGACTTGTGTAGGCCCTTCCCCCGGGGAAATGCTCATTAGGCCGGTCTACATCTACGTCAACAAGTCCAGCCTTGCCAGGCCGGAGGTCAGGGCCTTCGCTGAGTACTACATGGAGGAAGCCCCCTGGAGCGCCTCGGAAGCCGGGCACAGGCTCCTGGAGCCGGAGCAGTACCGGAAGAACCTGGCCTTGCTGCTGGGCTGCACCACTGCTGAAATGCGCTTGCGTGACGGGAGTATCCTGGAGGACCAGGGCTTGCCCGACTGCTGGATGCCCTCCCCGCCCTCCGGAAGCTCGGACAGGGCGGCGCTTGTCGCGTTCTACAACGCCACCAACGGGCCGAACTGGCGGAACAACAGCAACTGGTTGAGCGACCGCCCCCTAGTTGAATGGTATGGCGTTGTTACGGATGACGACGGTCGCGTTAGTCGATTGGGGATGTACTACAACCAACTGACGGGGCCTATTCCGGCCCAGCTTACCGACCTATCCAACTTGCAACACCTGCATCTCGAACATAACGAGTTGACCGGCTCCATTCCTCCCCAGCTCGGCAGCCTGGTTGGCCTCGAGCGTTTGCGGCTCACCGGCAACTGGCTGACTGGACCTGTTCCCTCGCAATTCAGCAACCTGACCAACTTGCGGCATCTGAACCTCAGCGACAACCAACTGATCGGGGAGATCCCTCCGGAACTCGGCGATCTCACCGCCTTGCAGCATCTGGACCTGAGCGGCAACCGACTGATCGGGGGGGTCCCTCCGGAACTCGCCAACCTCGCCGTCTTGCAGCATCTCGACCTCCGGGACAACCAATTAACGGGTGAGGTTCCATCGAGCCTGGTAACCCTCGACGCGTTGAGGTACGCCCGTTTCACTGATAATGAGGGGCTCTGCCCGCCGGATGACGCGACGTTCCAACGACGGTGGGGGGGTCTATGGCTGGAAGGCGACTGCCTGACATCTGCCCCGAGCGCCTCGGCCGGTAGCTCGGATAGGACCGTACTCGTGGCGCTCTACAACGCCACGGGGGGGCCCAGCTGGAGGAACAAGACCAACTGGTTGAGCGAAAGACCGGTCAGCGAATGGTACGGCGTCGCCACCGATAGCGATGGCCGCGTTACCCTGTTGGAGCTCGAGTTCAACCGGCTAGCGGGGCCCATCCCCGCCCAACTGGCCAACCTGGCCCACCTGCGGAGCCTAGACCTTCGCGGCAACCGGTTGACGGGCCCGGTTCCTCCTCAACTGGGCAACCTCGTTAACCTGAAGTTTCTGGGTCTTGGCAAGAACCGGCTAACCGGACCCATTCCTCCTCAGTTGGCAAACCTTGCGGGTCTCGAGAGTCTATGGCTCTACGACAACCAACTGGCCGGCCTGGTCCCTCCCCAACTCGCCAACCTCATCGATCTACAGTCCCTGTTGCTCCACTCCAACCAATTGACGGGAGAACTTCCGTCGAGCCTGACATACCTTCCGGCGTTGAGGACTTTCAACTTCCGGAACAACCCGGGGCTCTGCGCGCCGCCCGACGCCGCGTTCCAGGCCTGGCTCCGGGATATCAACTACCTGGAGGGCTCCGGCTGCCCGACAACGCTTTCAGCGAGTACGCCCCACGTACACCCCGACAGCCCGGCGCTGGTCGCTCTCTATCACGCAACGGACGGGCCCAACTGGTTGAACAACACCAACTGGCTGAGCGACAGGCCCCTTAGCGAATGGTACGGTGTTATTACCGAGGTCGACAGCCGCGTTTACTCATTGGAGCTCCCAAGCAACCAGTTGACGGGGCACATCCCTCCTGACCTGGGAAACCTCGCCACCCTGGAGATGCTGCAGCTCGGCGACAACCAACTGGCCGGGCACATCCCTCCTGAGCTTGGGAACCTCACTAGTCTCCGGGGCCTGTCTCTCTACGACAACCAACTGGCCGGGCCGATCCCATCCCAACTCGGCCATCTTTCCAATCTGGAGTCCCTAGGTCTTGGCGGCAACCAACTGACCGGACTTGTTCCTCCCCAGCTTGGAAACCTCGCCAACCTCGATAGCCTGAACCTCAACGACAACCAGCTGACCGGGCCCATACCACCGGAACTGGGCAACCTCCACAGGTTGCAGTATCTAGCCCTTGGCGGCAACCGGCTGACTGGACCCATCCCTGCTGAGCTTGGAAGCCTCACCAACTTGTTGGAGTTGTCGCTCCCCTCCAACCGTGTGATGGGGACCGTATCTCCGGAGCTTGGAAACCTCGCCAACCTCCGAATCCTGGTTCTCGGCGACAATCTCCTGAAGGGGTCCATACCTCCTCACCTCGGCAATCTCGCCAGCCTGGACTATCTGGCGCTCAGCGACAATCAACTTACCGGGGCCGTCCCTCCGGAGCTTGGAAACTTGGCGAACCTCCAAACCCTGCTTCTCGATGGCAACCGGCTGAACGGAGCCATACCTCCTCAGCTCGACAATCTCGCCAACCTGGACTATCTGGCGCTCAGCGACAATCAACTTACCGGGGCCGTCCCTCCGGAGCTGGGAAACTTGGCCAACCTCCAAACCCTGCTTCTCGATGGCAACCAACTTACCGGGCCCATCCCCCCAAACCTTGGAGACCTCGGTAACCTAGGGTATCTGGCGCTTAGCGACAACCGACTGAAGGGGCTCATCCCTCCCGAGCTTGGAAACCTGGCGAACCTCCAAACCGTGCTTCTCCATGACAACCAACTGAGCGGGCCTATACCTCCTCAGCTCGGCAATCTCGCCAGCCTGCAGTATCTGCGGCTCAGCGGCAATCAACTTACGGGGGCTGTTCCCCCGCAACTCGTCTACTTGTCCAATCTCGGCAGCTTGTTTCTCGACGGCAACCAACTGATGGGAGAGTTGCCGTGGGGCCTGACAGACCTTGCCGCGCTGAGGCTCCTTCATTTCCAGGATAACGCGGGACTTTGCGCTCCTCCTGCCGCCGCGTTTAATGCCTGGCTTCACGATCTCGACTACCTGGAAGGCTATACCTGCCCGACAACACCTGCGGTGGGTACGACCCTTACAAACCCAGACAGGGACATACTGGCGGCGCTCTACAACGCCACTGACGGGCCCAACTGGCGCGACAACACCAACTGGTTGAGCGACAGGCCTCTCCCCGAATGGTACGGCGTAACCGCCGATGGCTACGGCCGCGTGACTCAATTGGAGATCGAGTATAACCGACTGACAGGCTCCATCCCCGCCCAACTCTCCGACCTTGCCAGCCTACTGAGTCTAAACCTCTCTCGCAACGACTTGACCGGGCCGATACCGCCTCGACTCGCCAATCTCGCCAATCTCCAGAGCCTAGATCTCGGCGGCAACCAGCTGACCGGGCCTATACCGCCTCAACTCGCCAATCTCGCCAATCTCCAGAGCCTAGATCTCGGCGGCAACCAGCTGACCGGGCCGATACCTCCTCAGCTGGCCAACCTCGCCAGACTGCGGAGCCTAGGCCTCTTTTCCAACCAACTGACCGGGGCGATACCTCCTCAGCTGGCAAACCTCTCCAGCTTGCGGCACCTAAGTCTCGGCGAAAACCAACTGACCGGGCCGATACCTCCTCAGCTGGCCAACCTCGCCAGACTGCGGTACTTAGAACTCGGCGGCAACAAACTGACCGGGCCCATACCATCGGAACTGGGGAACCTCGCCAGCCTGTGGTTCCTAAGTCTCGACCGCAACCAACTGCTGGGAGAGTTGCCGCGGGGTCTGACAGACCTTGCGGCGCTAAGGGTCCTCTATTTCCAGGATAACCCGGGACTTTGCCCACCCCCCGACGCCGCGTTCCACGAGTGGCTTCGGAGTATCGAATACCGGGGAGGCTACAACTGTCCGACAACTCCTGAGGTGGGTACGGCCCTCCCATAGCCGGACACGGCTGCGCTTGTCGCTTTATATCTTGCGACGGACGGACCCAACTGGAAGAACAACATCAACTAGTTGAGCGACCGGCCGCTTGGCGAATGGCACGGTGTAACCACCGACGACAATGGGCGGATGAATAGCCTTGAGCTCATAGAAAATCAGCTGAGCGTGGAGATACCCCCGGGGCTGGGCAGACTGTCCGAGCTTGCCATCCATAGACTGGCGGCCAATCGACCGAGTGGCTCGATTCCTTCGGAGCTCGGGAATCTTTCGAGCTTGGAATCTATGTTCAGTTTGTTGCATACAGTCCACAGCACAGCCATTGCCAGTAGGAGCAGGCGGCGGCAGGGCAACCGGCGACAGTCGAGAGTTGCGGGCAACCATAGACGATTCCCGCGTCAGCAGCGAGCGTCGATGTTTTCGAACTTCACTTTGTCGCCTACCCTAATTCGAAATCGATCGGCTTCCCCGGCGTTGACCTCAAGGGTATAGACGGCTCCTGGGTAGGAATTGTACCTGCGTATCCTGTCGTCCGGCGTCCCGGGACCGGGGACATCGGCATACGCGTTGACGTCCGCCACACGGCAGTCACTGCCGACCCAAATGAAATCAAGCGGAAACAGCATTCCCTTCATCCAGAAAGGACCTGCGTCCAGCTCGTCGGGAATAAAGAGCATCCCCCTGCGCTCTGGTAAATACGTCCGGCCGGTCAATCCCCTCTGCCGGAGCAATGGGGTATCGGCGACCTCAACCTCGAACCTGACATCCTTTATTTTCACCGCCGGTGTGTCGTCCCCGTCGCGGGAAATCGATATATCTACGTTGCCGCAGGTGAATAGCAGGACCAAAGCCGAGGGTACAATCCAGCATGTGAGAACCATGCACTACCTACCTTCCCGGAATGGACTAGTCCCGATTCCGTCGGCACTCATGCGGCACGCCAACTCTATCTGTCCAAGTAGTATACAAGTTGCAGGGGGTTAACGTCGACGAAAGAGGTGCGTGGGAGGCGCCGTGGATATGGAAAAGGTCGTTGTGTGTTTGCGTTGAGGCGGATTGCACTACAAAACCGGTATGATATAATGCCGAGCCACATCAGCGATTTGATGAAGATATTCTACATCAACCGTCGGCGACGGAGTGACCGGCTAAATTAGTATCGGTAGCACAGGCCTCACGCCACAATCCCATGGACTTCCTCCGCATCACTTTCTTTCCTCGCGTTCTCGATGAATCAGTAGTGTCCATGGCGGAGCGGATGGGGACCAGTTCCGCTAGTGTCCTGTCTCTGAAGTTAGTGGCATAAGTATTCGGTAGCTGGTATCCTCCTGACAGTTCATGTGAGGAGGATACACATGCGTCTTGGTCGACCAACCCCACCGTTGACGCTCACCGACGATGAAAGGGAGACACTGGAACAGTGGGCGCGCAGGCCCAAGACGGCGCAAGCGTTGGCCCAGCGGGCCCGAATGGTTTTGGATTGTTCCAAGGGCAAGACGAACACCGCTGTGGCCGCAGAGTTGAGAGTGTCGCAAGCGACGGTTGGCAAGTGGAGGTCTCGGTTCTTGGAGAGTCGACTGGACGGACTGGTGGATGAAACAAGGCCTGGCAGACCCCGCACTGTCACCGATGCTGACGTTGAGAGGGTCGTGACGCTGACCCTGGAGACCACACCGAAGGATGCCACACACTGGAGCACCCGGTCCATGGCCCGGCGTGCCGGTCTGAGCCACAACACCGTGAGCCGCATCTGGCGTGCCTTCGCGCTGCAACCCCACCGCACCGAGACCTTCAAGCTGTCGGCGGACCCCCTCTTCATCGAGAAGGTGCGGGATATTGTGGGGCTCTACCTCAACCCGCCGGACCGGGCGCTGGTCTTGTGCCTGGACGAGAAGTCCCAAATCCAAGCCCTGGACCGCACCAGGCCGCTCTTGCCTCTGCGCCCGGTCCAGGCCGAGCGGCGCACCCATGATTACGTGCGCCACGCCACCACCTCTCTCTTCGCCGCTTTGGACGCCAGGACCGGTCAGGTGATTGGCCAGTGCCACCGCCGCCACCGGGCCGTGGAGTTCCGCAAGTTCCTCGATGCCATCGAGGCCGAGGTGCCCGCCGGGTTGGACGTGCACCTGATTGCGGACAACTACGCCACCCACAAGACGGCGCTGATCCGGAACTGGTTCGCCAAGCGGCCCCGCTTCCATATTCATTTCACGCCCACCAGCGCCTCCTGGCTGAATCTGGTGGAGCGCTGGTTCGGTCTGCTCACCGAAAAGCAGTTGCGCCGGGGCGTGCATCAGAGCAGCGCCGAACTGGAGGCTGCCATCTACCGCTACCTGGACGTCACCAACGAAGACCCCAAGCCCTTCGTATGGACCAAGACCGCTGACGAAATCCCGGTCAGCGTGGCCCGCTTTTGTCACCGTACTTTGGATACAGGACACTAGGGAGAGATGAAGATGCCCAAGCTTCTGGCAACGGTCTTGTTGGTGATCATAGGTTCATTAATGTTTGCTGGATGCGGTGGGTCAGAAGCGCCTGCGCCCGCGGCTGCCCCGCAAGGGGCTGCTTCTGCTCCGAGGCCCACAGCGCCTCCCAGGGCCCCCGCGGAACGGCTGGGCCCCACGCTTGCTCCGGACGCGGCTCCTGTGGCCTCCGAGGGGCCGTCCTTGGGCTCCGAGCTCATGGCCGACGTGGAGCCCATAGTCGAGGAGGCCCCAAGGCCCGCCGCGGAACTAAGAGGCCCTGCGGCCCCGAGGGCCACCGCGGCTCCAAGGGCTACTGCGGCCCCAAGGGCCACCGCGGCTCCAAGGGCTACTGCGGCCCCAAGGGCTACGCGCCCGCCGACGTCCGATCCCGCCAGCACGAGTTTCCAGGACAACGTGAGACAACGGTTTGTCTCTGCCTCCGTTGACAATGTCTCCACATTCAGCCTAGATACGGACCGCACGTCCTACTACCTGGCCCTGAACTGGGCCCGGTCAGGGTTCGAGGTCGACCCCGACTCAGTCAGGGCCGAGGAGTGGATCAACGCCTTCGACTACGCCTACAAGCCACCCCGGCGCAGCGACAGCTTTGCCATCTCCTCCGACATCATCAGCCATCCCCTGTACAACCGAACGCACTTGGCTCGGGTCGCCTTTCAAGCCCCTGAGATGGACTATGATGCCACCCCCGTAAATGTCACGCTAGTATTGGACGCCTCGGGCTCCATGAGACAAGGAAACCGCGTAGACATTGCCAGGGAGGCTGCGGAGAGCATCAGGCTCAGCCTCAGAGATCATGACCGCATTGCTGTGGTCCACTTCAGCGATAGGGTTATCGGGGAATACACCGTTGAGCATCAACACCCGGACAACCCTGACGTGGCGCGCTCCATCAACCGCCTCCACCCCTCCAATGCCACCAACGTGCAGGACGGACTAGATACGGGCGTGCGCTTGGCCGACAGGGCCCGGCGTGAGAACCCCAGCGCCTACAACTACATCATCCTGATGTCAGACGGCGTTGCCAACGTGGACGCCACGGACCCCTTCGCCATCCTGGAGACCGCCCGTGACTATGACAGCAGCAACCCGTTGCGCCTCATCACCATCGGCGTGGGCATCGAGAACTTCAACGACTATCTGCTAGAGCAGTTGGCCCAGCATGGGAACGGCTGGTATCGCTACCTCACGGACGTTAATCAGGCCAGGGCGACGTTCAGCCGGGAGAACTGGCTGGCCCTGTCCATACCCTTCGCCGACCAGACCCGTGCCCAGGTGACCTGGGACCCCGACGTGGTCGACACGTGGCGCATTGTGGGTTACGAGAACCGCGTCACCTCTGATGAGTCCTTCACGGAGGCGCGTAGAGAGTTCGCGGAGATACCCTCTGGAGCGGCCACCACGGTGTTTTACGAGTTGGAGCTGAGGGACCCGTGGTTCGCCGGAACCCTCAACCTCGGGGACGTGGAGTTGCGTTGGGTGACCCCATCCACTGGGGAATCTAACCGTCAACACGCAGGCATCACCGTTCAGGACAACATCGACTTTGGAGCAGTCGCCGATCCCCTGCTGCGGCTGGGCGCAGTGATTGCCCTGTCGGGAGACCGGTACAGCAGCCTACCCTTCGCCGACTCCTCCAGCCGGTCCGTGCACGAGGACCTGCTCTACCTGCTGGAGCAGGTCAGATCGCTGGAAGGCAGCTTGGGGGACCTAGGGGCGTATCAGGACTTCTCCTTTCTGCTGGACCACATCACCCGCAATTCAAGGGAAGCAGTGCGGCCTTCCGGTTACAGCAGGTAATCCCTTGCTTGCTCCCCATGGGTGAAAGGAGGGCCGCAAGGGGCCCTTGAGGACGGGGAGTCATGAGTACGGCGCGCTTGGGCCCAAGCGTACCGTAATGGGATAGCGTCGGGAGTATCATTCCCCTGGGTCGGGCCATGCCCGAAGGGATTCCGAGGCTCAGGGGTGCTTGCTTTATCAGACACCCCCACAGAGGGGGCCACCAGCGCCGCCTGCCTCCTGCACAAAGCTGACGGCCTCCCAACCCTCGCGTCAACGCCGTCCGCGCCGAAAGACTATGGCGAGACCATCCGGGAGAACCCGGCCGGTATGGAGAAATCCATCCTCAGGTCACAAAAGATATTTTCCCTTATCGTCAACTGCGCGAGCTCCTCTGCAGGCCTGATGGCGCTGTGTTGTGTGGCAACTGCCCTGTCGGTAGCATGCCCCCGGTTTCCGCCCACACCCATGCCTACCGCCATGCCACTGCCCATGGCCACGCTAGTGCCAGTCGCCACGCCCACACGTTTGCCAGACAGCGCTTCTGATAGAGCCACGCTTGTCTTGCTTTACTCCTCCACCCACGGTTCGACGTGGAGGAACAACGCCAACTGGCTAAGCGACGCCCCCATGGACGAGTGGTACGGCGTAACCACTAACGGTAGCAGCCGGGTGACTGGACTGGATCTTGCTGAAAATCAGTTGAACGGCGAGATACCGGAGCAGCTCGCAAGCCTATACGAACTGCGAGAGCTGAATCTTTCCCACAACCAATTGAGCGGTAAGATACCAGTGGAGCTGGCCAGCCTATTTGAACTGCGACGGCTGCTCCTCTATAGCAACCGGTTGACCGGGGAGATACCGGGGCAACTCTCCAGCCTACCCGGCCTGGAAGCACTGTTCCTCTCCGGCAACCAGTTGAGCGGGTGCATACCAGCGGGTCTGAGAGATGTGTTGAGCAACGACTTTTCCGATCTTGGTCTGCCGTTCTGCGCCTCCGACATCGCGCCGTGGCAATCTGACGGCCCGGACCGCGCCGCTCTGGTCGCACTCTACAACTCCACCGCCGGTCCGAACTGGACGAACAATGCAAGCTGGTTGAGCTCGGTCCCATTAGGCGAGTGGTACGGCGTAACCACCGACGGCAACGGCCGGGTGATTAGACTGGACCTTTACGGGAACCAGTTGAGCGGCGAGATACCAGCAGAATTGGGCAAACTTACCAACCTGGGAACGCTGCAACTTGGTAACAACCAACTGACCGGAGAGATACCAGCGGAATTGGGCAAGCTTACCAATCTGGGATCGCTGCGTCTTAGTAACAACCTCCTGACCGGAGAGATACCAGCAGAGTTGGGCAACCTCTCAAACCTGCGAGAATTGAGCGCCTTCGAAAATCAGTTGACGGGAGAGATACCAGCAGAATTGGGCAAACTTACCAACCTGGGATCGCTGCAACTTGGCAACAACCAACTGACCGGAGAGATACCGGCAGAGTTGGGCAACCTCTCAAACCTGAAATGGCTGTTCCTACACGGGAACCCGCTGAAAGGGCAGATACCGGCAGCATTGGGTAACCTCACCAACCTAGAAGTGCTACGGCTTACGGGGAACCAGCTGATCGGGCCCATCCCTTCGGAGCTTGGAAACCTCGCCAATCTCGATGGTCTGGCGCTTGGCAACAACCAACTGACCGGGCTCATCCCTCCGGAGTTGGGAAACCTGGCCAACCTCGACAGCCTATCGCTCCCCGACAACCGGCTGACGGGGTCCATACCGCCTCAACTCGGGCAACTCTACAACCTGTCTGGTCTGGCGCTTGGCAACAACCAACTGACCGGGCTCATCCCTCCGGAGTTGGGAAACCTGGCCAACCTCGACCAGCTATTGCTCCACGACAACCAGCTGACGGGGTCCATACTGCCTCAACTCGGTCAACTCGACAATCTGAAATATGTGGCGCTTGGCAACAACCGGCTGACCGGGCCAATCCCGCCGGAGCTGGGAAACCTGACCAGCCTCCAAACCCTGCTTCTGGGCGACAACCAGCTGACGGGGTCCATACCGCCTCAACTCGGGCAACTCGACAATCTGGGATATCTGGCGCTTGGCAACAACCGGCTGATCGGGCCCATCCCTCCGGAGCTGGGAAACCTGGCCAGCATCGACCAGCTATTGCTCCACGACAACCAACTGACGGGGTCCATACCGCCTCAACTCGGTCAACTCTACAATCTGGGATATCTGGCGCTTGGCAACAACCGGCTGACCGGGCCCATCCCTCCGGAGCTGGGAAACCTGGCCAACCTCGACCAGCTATTGCTCCACGACAACCAGCTGACGGGGTCCATACCGCCTCAACTCGGGCAACTCTACAATCTGGGATATCTGGCCCTTGCCAACAACCAACTGACCGGGCTCATCCCTCGGGAGTTGGGAAACCTGACCAGCCTCCAAACCCTGCTTCTGGGCGACAACCAGCTGACGGGGTCCATACCGCCTCAACTCGGGCAACTCTACAATTTGGGATATCTGGCCCTTGGCAACAACCAACTGACCGGGCTCATCCCTCGGGAGTTGGGAAACCTGACCAGCCTCCAAACCCTGCTTCTGGGTGACAACCAGCTCACGGGGCCCATCCCCGCTCAACTCGGCGATCTCGCTAACTTACAGGAGCTGCATCTCGACGAAAGCCAGCTGGCTGGACTCATTCCCCCGGACCGCGCCGCTCTGGTCGCACTCTACAACTCCACCGCCGGTCCGAACTGGACGAACAAGGCAAACTGGTTGAGCTCGGTCCCATTAGATGAGTGGTACGGCGTAACCGCCAACGACAGCGGCCGGGTGATTAGACTGGACCTTGGCAAGAACCGGTTAAGTGGAGAGATGCCTTCAGAGTTAGGCGACTTGGTCAACTTAAGAAGCCTTCTTCTCCACAAGAACCGGTTAGGCGGAGAGATACCCCCAGAGTTAGGCAACCTCATCAACTTGACGGATCTTGCCCTCTCCGACAACCAGTTGACCGGAGAGGTACCACCCCAGCTGAACAGGCTCGCCAGCTTGGAAGAACTGTCCCTTAGTAATAACCAACTGACCGGAGAGATAGCAGCAGAATTGGGCAAACTTACCAACCTGGGATCGCTGCATCTTGGCAACAACCAACTGACCGGGATCATCCCTCCGGAGTTGGGAAACCTGGCCAACCTCGAAACCCTGCTTCTCAGCGACAACCAGCTGACCGGGCTCATCCCTTCGGAGCTAGGAAACCTGGCCAACCTCGATAACCTACGGCTCCACGACAACCAGCTGACGGGGTCCATACCGCCTCAACTCGGCCAACTCGACAACCTGTCGTATCTGGCGCTTCGTAACAACCAATTGACCGGGCTCATCCCTCCGGAGCTGGGAAACCTGGCCAACCTCAAAACCCTGCTTCTCCGCAACAACCAGCTGACCGGGCCGATCCCATCCGAACTTGCTAATCTATCCTCTCTGGAGCGATTGGGCCTTGGCCATAACGAACTGACGGGGCCTATCACCCCGCAGCTCGCCAACATTACGAACTTGCGAGATCTGTCCCTGAGTGGGAACCAACTGACCGGGCCCATTCCCCCTCAACTCGGCGATCTCGCTAACTTACAGGAGCTGGATCTCCACGACAACCAGCTGGCGGGACCCATTCCCCCGGAACTCGCCAAGCTCGCCAACCTGCAGGAACTGAGCCTTCGCTACAACCAACTGACCGGGCCAATCCCATCCGAACTTGCTAATCTATCCTCTCTGGAGCGACTGGGCCTTGGCGATAACGAACTGACGGGGCCTATCACCCCGCAGCTCGCCAACATTACGAACTTGCGATATCTGTCCCTGAGTGACAACCAACTGACCGGGCCGATCCCATCGGAACTCGCCCAACTCTCCAATCTGCAAGGGCTGTCCCTGGCGGGCAACGAACTGACGGGGGCCATCCCACCGGAACTCGCCTATCTGTCTTCTCTGCAGATACTGAACTTAGGCGACAACAAATTGGCGGGACCAATCCCGCTGCAGCTCACCCATCTGGCCAACCTGGGAGCCCTTTACCTCGGTGGAAACCACTTGACGGGGCCGATCCCATCCGAACTTGCTAACCTATCTTCTCTGGAGAGCCTGAGCCTTGGCCATAACGAACTGACGGGATCAATCCCGCCGCAACTGGGTAACCTTTCCAACTTGCGGGGCCTGATTCTCCAGAACAATCAACTCATTGGCATGATCCCACCTCAATTCGGCAACCTCTCCAACCTAACGGACCTGTGGCTTGGCGAAAACCAGCTGACCGGGCCCATCCCGCCCGAACTCGGCAGGCTCTCGAACCTGGAGTCGCTGCTGCTCGCCGACAACCAACTAACCGGGTCTATCCCACCCGGGCTCGGGGACCTCTCCAACCTTCACGCCCTGCTGCTCAACACGAACCAACTGACGGGCCCTATCCCAGCCCAACTCGGCAACCTTTCCAATCTCCAGGCTCTCCGGCTCGGGAGAAACCAACTGACAGGAGTGGTTCCCTCCAACCTAACAACCCTGACGGCACTGAGCTACTTCACCTTCGACCTCAACGCTGGACTCTGTGCGCCGGGTGACCCCGCGTTCCAAGCATGGCTCCGGGAGATAGAAAACATGTGGGGAGACACATGTCCAATAGAAGCAGCCCCGAGCACGTCTTCTACACGCCCGGACAGCGAGGTGGTTGCGGCGCTCTACGACGCCTATAAACGGCGGAGGTAAAGTGGACCGTGCGGGCGGGAAGATTGCTGGACATCGACAAAACAGCGATTGAAAACTTTACCGCCCTTGATGTTGTTGTTCAACGATTAAGTCCTCCCTAATTGGCCAGCGAAAATGTCCCCATGATGGAGATGTTGACGTTGACGCAGAAAGAACAGGGAAGGCTTCAGGTTCTCAACAGCTTGCCGATGGAACAGATCACGACGCACCAGGCGGCCACACTTATTGGAGTGAGCGCCCGCCACGCCAGAAGGCTGCTGGCAGCATACAGGGAGGAGGGAGCAGCCGCACTGGCTCATGGCAATCGGGGCCGCAAGCCAGCCAACGCCACGCCTACGGCGGGGGCCGCTCATGTGCTGCGCCTGGCCAGCACCCGATACCAGGGAGTCAACCACACCCACCTTTCAGAGTTGCTGGCGGAACGAGAAGGCATCTATATCGGCAGGACCACCCTGCGGCGCATCCTGGTGCGCGCCGGGTTGAACAGTCCAAGGCGAAGACGTCCTCCCAAGCACCGGGTCCGCCGCCAGCGCATGCCGCGGGAAGGCCTGCTGGTCCAGATGGACGGCAGCTATCACCCGTGGCTGGGGGCCGGGCACCACCGTTCACCCTGCTGATCCCTGTCGACGATGCCACCGGCATGGCGCTCGACGCCCTCTTCTGCGAGAAGGAGGAGGCCCGCAGCTACTTCCTGCTGGTCCAGGGTCTGGTGCAGCGCCTCGGTCTACCCGTGGCCCTCTACACCGACCGGCACGGGGTCTCCACGCACGTGCCTGGCTCCGGCCTCCCCGGGATGGCGACCCAGTTCAGCCGGGCCATGGAGGAACTGGGTATCCAGATGATCTTCGCCCTATCGCCCCAGGCGAAGAGGCGTGTGGAGCGCACGGCGGGCACCTTCCAGGACCGGCTGGTCACTGAACTCCGGTTGGCGGGGGCCGGCAGCATCGGGGAAGCCAACGGCGTGCTGAGGCAGTTCCTGCCACGGTTCAACCAACGCTTCGGGGTTCCAGAGCAACACCCTGGGCCTGCATTCCGGCCTCTGGACCCGGAACTGTGCCTGGACCAGGTCCTGTGCTTCAAGCACCGCAGAACGGTGGCCAAGGACAATACGGTGAGGTTCCAGCTGCACACCCTCCAGTTGCTGCCAGGAGCGGAACACCCCAGCTATGCCGGGGCGGCTGGGGAGGTCCTGGAAGGGCTGGACGGCCGGCTGTCGGTGCGGCATGAGGGGCGTATCGTCGCTGCCCAGGAAGCGCCACCCAGTCCAGTATTCCTCCGAGACGGGCGCCGCCGTTCCGCAACTCCTCCTGTCGCTCCCTCCGGCGCCAATGGCTTAGGCGAACCTTGGGCGGCCACCCTCAAATATCCGGACTCAAGGGCCGAGGACGACAGGGATCAAGGGGCCATCCCTGGCCGCGTGTCCCCTGCCAGGACCCCCGCTGCTGCCGCCCCCCGTAAGCCGACGTTCCTTCAGGCGGAGCGGTGGAAGGCTATTCAGAAAGCCAGGCGCAAGGGCATGTCGTTGCGAGCGATCGAGCGGGAGTTGGGAATCCACAGGGCCACCATCAAGAAATACCTGGACGCCGAGGGCCCTCCGACGCGGCGGTCTCAGGCCGGTCCTACGAAGTCGTCATCTGGTACCATCAGAGCCGGACCGAGTGACATTTATGCTGGCCGCTTGAGCGGACATTTATCCTGAACTTCAACACCGCGGTGGTCCACGATGTCGCCGCCCTTGACATCGGGGGCCGGTCATATCATCAAAATAGGCCCATCACAATGGGACCGGACTAGCTTTATGGGTTTCGCTGTAATGGTCACAGGGTTCCCAGCCACATTTCAGAGACGGTTCAGCCTATCGTCAAACTAGGCCCACCTAACTTGACAAAATCAAGAACCTTTACCATATCGGTCGCTTTGGCCCTGTAATCGGAGTGGGGCTACGGGGGGATCATAGAGTGAGTCTGATGCCCCTGCTTTCGCTGCGAAGGCATCGCGTCTATACGGTATCCCCTCGCGGCTCCTGTATCTCTCCAAGATCTGGTGCTACCGCTGTCTGGCGCTGAAAGCCTTGGTACTTCCCTAGTATTACAACGTCAGTTCAGGGAGGGATGTGGGGTGATGCCCGCATGGCGGCGCGGCGCTTAGCATGGGAGCGTCTGGCCCGTTCGTTACTGTCCTGCGTATCCTCCAGCCACCGCAGCAACTCTTCAGGTCCGAACCGTTCCCGGGGCAGCATCTCCCGCACCACCCGGTAGACCTGCGGCCTCGTGATCCGGGGCATCTTTTTCCCCCCAAGCCTGTTGCAGGCTCAGCAGAAAAGCTCCGCCCAGCAGGCACAGGGCCACGTGGTGATGCCAGCCAGCCCAGGTGCGTGTCTCGTACTCGTCCAGCCCCACGTCGCTTTTCTCCGTCTCGAACTCCGTTTCTATACGCCAACGGGATCCTCCCACGTATGCCAGGGTCTCCAACGGGGTATCCTCCGGAGCATTGGACAGATAGTAGCGGGGTTCGCTGCCGTCCAGATTCCGGCGGTAAATGGCCCAGTGGATTTCGCCGGGCTTACGCCTGCTGGTTGGACGCACCCTCTGGGCACTGAACAGGTAGCTGCGTGGTCCCTGGCTTCCCTCGGCCACCGTGAGCTCATGCCAGGCCGCCTCCGGCAACTCGTCGCTGCGCTCCTGCATTGTCCGCCGCTGCCCGCTGCGGAGCCTCGGCTTGCGGGGACGCCCGAATCCCTGATACTCCACATTGGTCCAGGCAGGCTCCGGCGGCCACACCGTAAAGCCGGACGGAACGTCCAGCACGTACCACATCCCCAAGGCCGCCAGGCCGTCGCGGAATGACGGCGACATCCCGAAGGCGTCGTCCGCCGCGACCCATCCAGCCTTCAGGTGGCCCCGCTCCTGTGCCCGCCCCACCATCTCCAAGGCCAACTCCGTCTTGGACCGGTAGCCCCGCCTATCCTCCGGCACACCCGCCGCCTCACACCGGTCTTTGTCCGAGGTCCAACTCTCCGGCAGATACAGCCGTTTGTCCACCAGGGCCCGTCCCAACGGGCTAACATAGGCCAGGAACATCCCGGCCTGGCAGTTGGCCACCTTCCCCAGCCTCCCGCAGTACTGCCGGGCCACTCCCGCTGACTTCCGTCCCTGCTTGGGAAAGTCACTGCCGTCCAGCACCCACACACCTTCCGGATGCTCCAGCCGGGTTCCCAGGTACTCCTGCAGCCGTCCGATAATCGCCTCATCGTCCCAGGGAGAATCAGTGAGAAACCGCTGCATCCCTCGGGCTGACCCCGGAACTGTCTCCGACAGGTTCTCAGCGTTGCGCCGCTCCCCGGACTGTACCAGCAGGGCCTGGAGATAATGACCGCTGTGCTCCCGCGTCTCCCTGCGGCCAAACAGCGGAGCGAAGTAAGCGTGAAAATCCCCAAAGGCCCCGTACACCTGTTCGAAAGCTGCCGCATCCACATCCCCACCTCACCTGCCTGTTCCCTCTCCAGCTACACAGTCATCCTATCAAACTAACTGACGTTGTAATACTAGCATAGGTGATGAAAAGCGCAAGTAATAGAGGGCGCGGACAGTCATTGGTTGGCTGCAGTATTCCTCTTTCGTGAGAACTGACGCTCTACTCCAGTGACCCTCATCCGGAACTCCATCATCTGCCTACTAACCCCAAACTCGTCGCAGACTACATCCTTCGGCCTATCTTGAGCACGCAATCTCATAAGAGCTTCCCTAGGTAGCAACAGGGCACCAGCGAGCCAATTCGCCTCTTCTTCGGCAGCCTCGTTAAACCCACGTAAGGCGAGGTTCTCCTGCCCAGCGAAAAACATAGTGCTTGGTTCATGGCCCAGCAAGAGGTGAGCCAATTCGTGCATCACGTCACTAGAATAGCGACCCCGCCGGTGATTCGGATTTAGGATGATGGCGTCCCGGTCAGCCGCCGATACAGTTATGGCAGACCAAGAATCCGGGTTGTCATGCACCAATTGCCTCAGGTCGGCAGGAGCTAATCCAAGGTCTTCGACTGACCAAAGATATACTCCCAAGTACGACGCGAGTTGTTCCGCTGGTAAGGGGGCCGCCCGGTCCAAGCCTAGCTCTACTCGTAGCGAGCGGGACATCTCCTCACAGCGGGTTTTAAAGCCCCTCTCCATCCACCTCTCCCACCTTTCCAGGTGCATCATGCAACATCAACTGTGCCCTGAGAATGGCGTTAGCCAGAGCGCCCGCCGTGTTCGGGTCGATCTCGCGATGTGCCTTCAGGTGCGCAGCAGCGACATGGGTAGGGGTTGTTTCCGTTGATTGGGGTGTAACGTCCAAGAGGGCACCCGGGTCTACACCAAGCCAGCGACATAGTTTCACGAAGGTTTGGAGGTCGGGCATTTTGCCTGACTCAATGCGAGAGAGCGTCGGCGCGCTGGTACCAATTTCCATCGCCACCGTCCTGAGCCCTCGAGAACCCCGTTTTTCACGGACAATAGTTCCTAGGTTCTGTAACGTGACCTTAACCACAGCGCCTCCTGTACCAGTAATGAAACGCCGTCTTGACAGCGTGACACATCTTGGGATATCCTATGCGTAACTCTAGCAAAATGCTGTTTCACTCGTGGTGATGGCATGATAATCAAGAACCAAGCCGTAGTCAATGGTGGTGTTCGGAGAGCTTGTCGTGTCTCGCTTTGACCGGATAAGGCCACCTACAGTCCCAAAGGGGAGCTTCAGCATCCTGGCGGTGGATGGAGGTGGTACAAGAGGGATTTACGCCGCTCACATCCTGGCCAAAGTCGAAGATAGTCTCGGGCAGTCGGTCAACGACTGTTTCGACCTTCTTGCTGGGACGAGCACTGGATCTATCATCACGGGAGCCGCGGCGTTGGGAATTCCATTAAGAGAAGTTGTCGCTCTATTCGAGAAAGAATCGCTGCGTATTTTTGGGAAAGCCCGCTTTCCTGCTCGCATCTCCGTGTTCTGGCGTAGTCGGTACTCCAGGGCAGCTCTCGAAAGCGTGCTGCAGGAATACCTGCCCCAAGCTGTCCTTCGGGATATATCGACGCCATTGATGATCACGAGCGCCGATATTTCTACTGGCGAAGTACACGTCTTCAAGTCCTGTTATTTGGGAGACCTCGGAGAGCCCTATGAGAGGGACGGGGATGTGCTTCTCAGGGATGCGATTCTTGCCTCCTGCGCAGCACCGACCTATTTCGACCCCAAATCAGTCGGCCCGTATCTGCTGACGGATGGTGGCCTTTGGGCTAACAATCCGTCAATCATCGCATTAACCGAGGCTATATCAAAATTCAAGAAGGAGGTGGCGGAGGTAAGAGTGTTGTCCGTAGGCAGTGGACATACGACAACCATGTACACGAAACGGAGTTCTTGGGGCCTCCTGACCGGATGGGGAGGAAACAAGCTGGTCTCATACACTTTGGGGCTTCAATCCCAGGCTTCTACGAACATGGCAAAGCTAGTCTTGGGTGACCGATACCTGCGGCTTGACCCGGAGATTGACAGCTGGGAATTGGACGATACCAGGCACATCGCTAACTTAAAAGCTCTCGCTGAGAGGGATTTTACGTACCAATCCAAAGCCATCCTGGACCACGTAAGGAGAAATCGACAATGAAGCGCGTAGAGGACTTCAACGAGTTCCTAGCCAACACGGTGAACATTAACCAGTCTCGGTTGGACGACTTGAACGACCACGTGGCGGCGGTGACGACCCATTTGAGTAGGCACTTGGAGCCGTTCGAGAAAGTAGAGCGCCAGGGTTCCTACGCCCTGCGGACCATTATCAAGCCCAAGGAGAATCGGGAATACGACGCCGACATCCTGCTCTTTTTGAAGTACCAACCGGGAAAGAAACCGGCCGAGTATATCAACGACGCCTACAACTGCCTTCGGCAACATGGGACCTACAAGGACAAGGTGCATAGAAAGACCCGGTGCGTGATGGTCGATTACGCTGGTGATTTTCACTTAGACCTCGTTCCTTGTGTTGAGATCAATGGCCAACGCTACATTTGCAACAACAAGACCAACGAGTTCGAAATCACGGACGGAACCGGCTATCGTGACTGGTTCAACGAGAAGACTCGAATCACCAACGGCAACCTCAAGCGAGCGACGAGGTTGCTGAAGTATATGCGAGACCACAAGGGTAACTTCACCGCACCTTCGATCCTCCTCACCACTCTTGTCGGAATGAATGTGCGGGAAAATGAGGGTGACAGCCACTTCAAGACCATCCCTGACACGTTGAAGACGGTCTGCAACCGCATAAACGCTTTCTTGCAGGACAATCCCAACCAACCGGAGATACACAACCCTGTACTACGTCAGGAAACGTTCACACGGCATTGGGACCAGAACAAGTACCGGAATTTCAGAGACAAGTTCAAGATTTACAACGACCAGGTGAACGACGCCTTTGATGAGACCGATCCCCAGCAGAGTGTGCAGAAATGGCAGAAGCTGTTCGGTGAGGACTTCAGCAAGTCGAAGTCCAAGAGCAGCGGGGCGTTTGGCGCCGCGGCAATGGCTGCCACGACCGTAATGCCGAGGAAGCCTTACGCAAGATGAACCCGCGAGAGACTGACCTGGCATGGCTGGCGTCTAACTTTCCCGAATTGGCTTACGCACCGGCGGATCAGCGGATTGACGGAGAACTTTGCTTCTGCGCTGCGTTTGACCGGAACTCAGGCCAACTGAAGCTAGGTGACACCGACGAGCCTCGGGCAATTGGCACTTTTCTGTGCGATGGGTTCAAAATCAAAATTGACTTGGGCCACCTGCGAGACAACGGGTGGCCCACAGTTTACGAGGTCGGCGGGCGGCGCTTCGATATCGCAGAACAAAACCAATGCGCCATGGCAGACCTCCATTTCTTCGAGGGCGGGGCTTGTTGCCTGAGTCTCAAATACGCAGCGGAAAGGAATCTGACCATCGAACGGTTTATGCTCGAACTGGTCATTCCCTTCTTTTACAGGCTGGCTTACACTGACCGCTATGGTTTGACAGCAGCTATGGATGACCTGTGGGGAGAGTATCCTCACGGCGTTGCCGGCGAGATAGAGTACCAAGACGAGATTCTCCAGCTTGTGAGCGACAAACCCAGCAGAAACCGACCTTGCCCTTGCAGGAGTGGGTTAAAGTACAAGAGATGCCATTTGGATGAAGTAGAAGCGGTTAAGCGGCGTCGGTTGCGCCAGTAATAGTCCGATAGAGAGGGACGACCGTGATAACGTCCGCCGCCAACCCAACACCTTTGCCCTTTGAGTCCACCAAACTGGACGAAATCAAGAACCTTCACCATTTCCTTCACTGTGTTGCTGTAATCGACGATCTTCCCTTCGTTGTTCCGAGACTCGCTGGGACACCAGCGGGCAGTCTCCCTCGTAAAGTTTTCCATCGGCGATGGTGTTGGTGTCCGGCGATCGTCCGCCCAAGTGCCACACTTGAACCCCACCCTTACACCACCGGCGCCCAGGCGGCCGGGGACTGCGCGGAAGCACCTGCGGTCCATGGAGAGAGGCAGGCAGGCAACGAACGGGCCCGACCCTCGCACGCGAAGCGCCGCGGTGCCCTTCGCCCATCCCCCGACATCCCCCCTGGAACCATAGTTGAACCCTTAGCCTGAATCCACCGAATGAGCGGGGATTAAAGGGGTGGTGAGACCGTGAAAGGGTGCTCCTCTGAATCTGGGATAATGGTGTAATCGGCGGCGTTAAAGTGGACCGGGTAGGCGGAGGATTGCTGACAAACGGCTGTCGACGTCCAGCGAAAACGTCCTCGCTAACTGGCCAGCATAAATGTCACATTCCCCGCATGGAGAATGTGACGTTGACTCCCTAAGAACAGACCAGACTTCAGGCCCTGAACAGCCTACTAGCTGAGCACATGACGCTGGACCAGGCAGCCACGCTGATGGGTGTCGGCCCCCGGCACACCAGGCGCATCCTGGCCGCTTACCGGGAGAAGGGAGCCGCCGGCGTTGCTCACGGTCACCGGGGCCGCAGGCCGCCCAACGCAACCCCCGAGGCCATGGCAACGGCTGCAATCCACCTGGCTCGCACCAGGTACGCAGGGGCCAACCACACCCATCTGAGCGAGTTGCTGGGTGAGCGTGACGGCATTGACATCGGCAGGACCACCCTGCGCCGCATCCTGATGGGCGCCGGGTTGAGCAGTACGCGGCGAAGGCGCCCCCCAAGCACCGCGCGCGCCGCCAGCGCATGCCCCGGGAGGGCTTGCTGGTCCAGATGGACGGCAGTCATCACCCGTGGTTGGGGGACCAGGCGCCCCCGTTCACCCTGCTGATCGCGGTGGACGATGCCACCGGTGCGGTGGTCGGCGCCCTCTTCTGCGAGAAGGAGGACGCCCGTAGCTACTTCCTGCTAATCCAGGACCTGGTGCGGCATCTCGGCCTACCCGTCGCCCTCTACACCGACCGGCACGGGGTCTTCAGACACACGCCCGGCTCCGGCCTCCCTGGGATGGCAACCCAGGTGTCAAGGGCGGGGCCGACGTGGACGGGGCGGCGGCGGGCAGGCCCACGGCTCACTTGGGGGCCACCCCGAAAATCCCAGGGGCCTTAAAAAGCCTTACAGCGCGCCGGATTTCCGGCGATACGGCCCAAAACCCCGGATCCGGGGGACTTCCGGCCCCTGGGCGGGCCGGGGGAGCGCCGGGGAGCTGCGCCGGCCAGGTCCACCAGCTCCGCAGCCGGCCCCAGGAATCGAGGTCCTGGACCTGGCCACCTGGCCGGCGGGATAAGGAATACCATTGCATTAACGGCATAGCAGGAGGGCGTCCGGCCCGACTCCTGCGGGCCGACCAGGGGGAGACGATGCCATTACGGTCCAAACGTGGCCCGCCCCGGCCCACGGCGGCGCAGCGGGCTGAGGAAAAGGCGGCGGCGAAGGCCCGTCGCCGGGCAAGCAACCGGCGACGGGGCTTTAAGGCGCTCAATCGTATACGGAAGGCCCAGGGCAAGCCGCCGGTCAAGCCCCAGCCGGGATCCGGGACGACTGCGTTCGGCTTGGGGCCGATCGGCGTGGGGCCGATGGAAACAGGAACTGCGGCGCGCTCCGCGGCCGCGGCCCGCGTTGACCGGCAGAATGAGGGCATGAGCCGGCGTGGACGCCGGACCACGTTGACGGTGGAGCTGGCCGAAGGCCTCCGCGACTTGCTGGCCCAGGGCCTACCGGTGGGGGAAACCGCAGCTCGGGCCGGCGTCCACCGCTCCACCCTGGCCAACTGGTTAAGGGGGGGACGCCTCGATGCGGTCCTAGTGGCTCACGGCCGGCAGCCTTTGGGGGGTGTCCAGGACGGCGCGGAGGGTGACCCCCAGGGTCCCACCGGCTGAGCCTGTTGATTAGATAACCGTTAACACGTATAAATATAGTGTTGTGAAAGATTGAGAGTCTCTGTCCGTGTGTGTGCACACCAGGAGAGGAGGAGCATCATGGGTTACGTGCTATCCGACGCGCAGCGCTTCGCTGTGGGAATTAAAATCGTGCTCGATGAGGACGCGCTCCCTAGGGGAGGGAACTTCACGATGAGTGGGCTGGTCGGCCTGGTGGAGCAGCTTACCAGTTACCAGGCAGACGAGAGAGGGCGTCATCGCCTGGAGACGATGGTATGCGATATGCTGGCCCCGCAAGAGCGCTACCGCCGCTCTGTCGATAAACTGGCCGAGCGGCTGCCGATAGCGAGGTGGCAGGGTGACACCCTGCTGCCGTCTGCCGAGCAGGTGGCACGGGACGCCGCCACCCGGAGAAAGGCCCGGGAGACCGGCCAATATCCCGAGGACGTGGATGAGGACGGGGCCGAGGACGGTGGCGCGCCGCCGCCGGTCCTGCCCGTGCTCCTGCCCCGGCTCGGCCCCGTGATGCCGCCGCCGGTGACGCCTCGACGCCGGGGACGGGAAAACGACTGAGGGGCCCCGGGGCCTGGGGCCGTTAGCGACCGCTGCGGAGCCACCGTCTTGAAGCAAACGGAACCTATTGACCTTGTTGGCTGGGCTACCCTCTCACTATCGACGCTGCGTCCCTGTGGAGACAAGACCGTGCGGTGGATGCTTCCCACCCTCCTGGTGACGGTCTATCTCACGGAGACGCCTCTTGCTGCGTCTCCGCCTCCGCCATGCGATAGCCGACGTGGGTCTCGGTGAAGATGTAGGTGGGGCTTCTGGCGTCGTCGCCCAGCTTGCGGCGGAGGCTCCTCGCGGCGCTGCGCATCGGCCTCAAGTCGCCGCCGCTGCGCCGGTCCCAGGCCCGCTCCAGCAGATGGTCATGGGTCAGGGTCTTGCCGGGGTGCGCCGATAGCTCGGCCAGCAGCCAGTACTCTATGGCCGTCAGCCGCACCGGACGGCCGACAACGCTCACGCTGCGCCCGGCGTAGTCGATCACCGGGTCTCCGAGAACGTAGGGCTCCGACGGCTCACCCGGCCCCAGGCCCGCCCGCTTGCGCAGGGCCGCCCGGATTCTCGCCGCCATTGACAGGCATAGACATGCTACTGAACTTACAGGCTCAGTTTAGACCCAGATGCACTGCCCTGATACGGGATTGATCTGCTGAGAAACAACACCTGGCCCGTCCACCCCAGATGGTGCGCCTGCCCCGCGGAGTACCGCTGTCCCGATCGAAGGGAGCGACGCCCACCATGGCAGCGATCTGGTGACGGTTGCGAGTCCTCAGTGCGGGCAGATGTGCCAAAAGGGTAACAGAGATCTGGTCTCCGATGCCGGGCACGCTGCGCAACAAGTTGTCCTTCTCCCGCCACACAGGACTCTGGCGGGGGGTTTGGCGCAAGTCTTGGTCCAGGTCGTCCAACTCTTGCTTGAGCCAGGCGACGTGGGCTTCGATGCTGCGCCGGACGGCCATAGCGGCACTGGAGAGAGGCAGTTCCTCTCTGGTACCAGCATGGTTAACACCTGGTGCCTGCGGGACACCAACGAATTAAGCACCTGGGTCTCGGCGTCCCGGATTGGACCCCGGGAAGGGCAAACAGCTTCGGCGAAGTGAGCCAGGACCGCCGTATCCAAGGAAACTGAGGCCCGTAGCTGCTCACTACGGGCCTTGTTCTTTGCTACTCGTGGTCTCCCACGTCTCCGCTGGCGCGGGGACGGCTCTCGATCCACTCGGTTATTTCGTCTGCTACCCATCTAACGGCGCCGGGTGACAACTTCAGCGGTTCTGGGAACTCGCCCCTCCGCATAAGGTCGTATAGGTGTGACCGCGATAGGCCAGTAGCAGCTTCAACTTCGTGTCGGCGGAGTAATGTTGGGACGGGCATTTTGCGCCTCCGTTCTGTAGGATGCCAATATCGTATTGGCAATTCCACGAAACACCGTCCCTCAATGTTTTTAAAAGAGTGAGGACACGCTATCGCGGTATCTCAGCCATACTCGCTCTACGGTCTTGTAGCTAAGGTTCATTGCTTCCCCAACAGCATCACAACCCGAGTACGGGGGTGACCCATCGTTCCTAGTTGCAGCAAGGCCCATATCACGGGTGATAGCAAGGACCAAGGAGGTAACCACCATGTCACGCCCGAGTGTGTCTCTAGGGTCATGGACTGGCTTTGACCGCTTTCCTTCAAGGACATCGGCAAGCCAGTCGGCGAGGAGCTTGGGCAGGGGTCTTTCTCTCAGACAATTTGCCGCCGCGACCGTTAACATGTTCCATGCAAACTTTGATTCCTGGGACTTGTTGATCGCATTGAGCAACCAGTCAGGGTCTTGCCGCTGCACCACCGCCCACTGGGACAAACCGGCAGCAAAGTGCCTCGGATCGTCATAGTCTCCCATGGTATCACGTAGCCTGTATTCAACGGCTTTGGCTTCCCCAACGGCAGTCCGATACATCTGCGCTTTATTCAACATCCCCTCCTACGAAAGCGGCCCACTCACCCATAAGGCTGCGTCTTCGGTCGAATAGGTCAGTCCGGGCATAGGCGGCCTCCATGCTGTTGCCAAGGTTGTGAGCTAACGCCGCCTCAGACACCGCCCAAGGTGCCGAAGTCTCCGCCAAGGTCCAATCCTTGAAGCTCGACCGGAAGCCATGGGGCACGGCGCCAATCTCCAGCCGCCTCAACAGCATGGCAAAGGCCATGTTGCTGAGAGCATTACCGGACCGCTTGGCAGGGAATACCGGACCTTTGCCATCGGTGTGGGTTCTAGCCTCTTCCAAGATGTCCAATGCCCGCCCCGCCAATGGCACTCGGTGACACCGGCGCATCTTCATGCGCTCCGCTGGCACCGTCCAGGTATCCCAGCATATTTCCCCCCACATCATGCCCCTAACTTCACCGGCCCTGGCCACAGTCAGCACCATGAACTCGAAAGCCAGCCGGACCAAGGCGTCAGCGGTACACTCCTTGACCTTCTTTATCGCCGCTGGCACCTCGGAGTATGGCAGGGCAGGGTGATGTTGCTTGATACGTGGGCGACGTGGAAGGGCCTTGGCGACCGCAGACATCGGGTTGTCCTGCCGTAGCCCTAAGGCGATGGCATAGTCAAAGACGACCTCTGCGCGTTGTTTGACACGGGTTGCCGTCTCTGGAAGGTCATTCCAGATCGGCGTCAGCACGCGCAGTAAGTCACCGCTGGAGATGTTGCCGATCTCAGCGTCTCCAATCACGGGGAAGGCGTGGTTCGTGAGTGATTCCGTCCACTGCTTCGCATGACGGTCATTAGACCATGTGGGCCGGCGCAACTCGATAACCTGCTCCGCCACGTCTCGGAAGGTTGGTTTCCTTGGAGTTACTCGTACTGAGCCCGCTATCGTCCTCGCCCCTGTTGGCCTCTGTCCCTCCGCAATCTCCGCTTTACGGTCAGCTGCCTTAGCCCTAGCCTCTTTCAAGCCAACGGATGGATAACTGCCCAGCCCCACGTTGGCTGGTCTGCCATCGTAGGTGTAGCGCAACACCCAACTGCGCCTGCCTCCCTTACCTACCCTTAGGGTCAGCCCGTTGCCGTCGCTATAGGTACCCGGCCCAGCGGTCCTGATCGTGCGGTCAGTTAGCAGCTTGTGCTTGATTGGCATAATCCTCACCCCGCCTGAACATTATATTTGTACGTCTAGTTTTGTACATTGCCCTCAGGATTCTAGCGGTATGGTACGGGGCGGTCAAGAAAAGAAAAACCTCATGTTATAGCTACTCCAGCTATAACATGGGGTCAATATAGGACTTTCAGCTTGATAAATGGCGGGAGTGCGAGGGAGTCGAACCCACCTACCCCGCTCGTCACGAGGCATAACGGATTTGAAGTCCGCAAGGGCCACCGGGCCCCATCCACTCCCGGGTGCACTGGCCGCAGCCGACAGGATGAGACCGGCTGCGCAGGCGTCAGTGTAATACAACCGGGTCGCACGGGCAAATCTTGCGGGGCCGCCCGTGTGCTATCATTGGACATCTTCCCAGGCGTCCCCAGCGTAGTCCCAACATGGACCAAGAGCAAATCGTCCGCCCGCCCGCCCGCGTCACCTACAAAACGGGGCTTGCCCTGGGCCTCACCTCGGGCCTGATCATGACCTTGATCATGGTCGCCCTCAGGTTTGCCACCGCCGGCGCCGTTCTTCCCGAGATCATTGCCGACTGGCTTACCAGGATCACGCCCCCGCCGGTCTTCGACTTCTTCTTGGAACACCTCCAGGTGGCCGCCAAGCTGTTGATGTTTTCGGCTCTCCTGGTGGGCCAGGTGCTGACCGGAGGATTGCTGGGCCTGATTTACGTCCGCTACTCCTCCAAGCTGTCCCTTCTGACCGACAGCACCTGGGTGAGGGCCATTGCGCTCACCACCGTTGCCTGGCTGGTCATCATGGTGGTGTTGTCGCCCTCGATAGGGGATGGCTTCTTCGGCCTGGGTCTGCCCGATGCGTTCAGCTACGCGTTCACCACCTACGCTTCTTTCTTCGTCTTCAGTCTCGCCTTGGTCGAGCTGCACCGCATAGCCCTGCTGCGGCTGAGTCCCGGGGCTGCCGAGGGGCGCCGGGAGTTCATGAGAAGGGCAGCCTTCTTGGGACTGGCGGCCGTGGTAAGCGGGCTGTCCATCAGGACCATCGTTCGGAGCACCTCCGAAGTGGCCCCTTCCACGGTGGCCAGCACCGCGGGGGAAATGCCCGCCGAGGTCACGCCCAACGAGGGATTCTACGAAGTGTCCAAGAACATAGTGAATCCCCGGGTGGACGTAAGCGATTGGAAGCTGGAGCTCAAGGGCGACTTCGGCAATCCTATGTCGCTGACTTACGAAGAGCTTCAGGGCCTGCCGTGGCAGGAAGAGTATGTGACTCTGACCTGCATCAGCAACCGGATAGGCGGCGATCTCATCAGCAACGCCCTGTGGCGGGGGGTCAGGCTGCGCACCCTGCTGGAGAGGGCGCAGCTAGCCGCCCACGTGGAGAGGTTGGCGTTCCATGCTGCCGACGGCTACTACGACAGCTTTCCCACCGACTACGCCTTTCGGGACCAGACCATGGTGGCCTACCTGATGAACGGCGAGCCTCTTGCCGACGGCCATGGATTCCCGGCCAGAATCATAGTCCCGGGCTTGTACGGCATGGAGAACGTGAAGTGGTTGAAGAGGATAGAAACGGTGCGGCCTTCGTTCCGCGGCTACTGGCAGGAGAGGGGCTGGGCAGACACGGCCGTGAACCAGACGATGTCCAAGATCGACGTGCCGTCTAACAACGCCCGGGTCCCGTTAAGTATGGTGTCCCTGGTCGGCGGCGTCGCCTTCGCCGGCGACAGGGGCATCCAACGGATGGAGGTCAGCTTTGACGACGGCGAGACGTGGCACGAAGCCCGCCTTAGCGACCCGCTTTCGCCGTACACCTGGGTGCTCTGGACTAGGGATTGGACCCCCGTGGAGCCGGGCAGGATGACCTTGTCGGTAAGGGCCACGGATGGGGACGGCAGCACGCAGCCCGCCAGGATAACCAGGGCGCTGCCCGATGGGGCCCAGGGGTGGCATCGTGTCTTGGTGACCGTAGCGTAGCCGGGGCTGAGGCGCTCCGCGGTCGATGCTGTCGGAGAGGGCCGGACTGGAGGAAATACTACCGGTGGCCGTTGACGTGTGGCCACCGGAGACGCTGGCTTCCCGATAACTACGGGAAGCTAGGGGGTTAGGACTTGGTCGATCTCTTTCTTGAGGGCTCCCTTGGGCCGCGCTCCGATGACGGTGTGGACCGCTTCTCCGCCCTTGAAGAAAATGAGCGCCGGGATGCTTCTCACGCCGTACTTCATGGCGATGTCGGGACTGCTATCCACGTCGAGTTTGCCGACGTTCAGCTGCCCGTCGTATTCCAACGCAAGCTCATGGACTGCCGGGGCAATCATCTTGCACGGGCCGCACCACTCGGCCCAGAAATCCACCAAAACCGGCAAGTCAGAGTTAATGACCTGATCTTCCCAGTTGGCGTCGGTTACTTCAATGGGTTCTGGCATTTCCTGCCTCCGGCACAAGGTTGGGGCGTGACCGTCGCGGCCGGCCCGTTGCGGCAGCCCCTCGTTTGAACCCAGTGTATACCGCCCGGCGCGTGAGGGTCAACATTGGGGTGACACCCGGATGCCTCTCCCTTCCTCCCAAACTCCTGACCCTCCCCCCTTGCCATCTCCGGCGACCACTCCCTACCCTGTTAATAGGCAGCTACTAGCGCCCTGCCAAATCTATCGAACCGGCCACTGAGGCCCATGGCCCAAATGGCTCACAATGGCCCTGAAATAAAAAACCCCCGCCCTCCCCCTTTGGACCGCCCAGGGAAACTCAGGTAACTGTTCAGACTTAAGGAGAACCGGCCCTTCGACTGCGCTTCGTTCTGCCTACGGCTGCACTTCGCTTCGCTCAGGACGAACGGATACACATCAAGTCTGAACAGTTACAAATCCAGGTAGCCTCAGCCCTTCGCGGGGCGCCCATCCCCATTCGTGGTGAGACCTTCCAACCACCCCACCAGGAGAAACCAAGATGAACCTTAGCTCGTTGCGGGCCCGCGTCCGCTCCCTTCGCCGGAGAATGGCCCTGGCCTACGCCCAGGTCATGCTCCAACGCCAGGCCGACGACCTCTGCCCCCAATGGGCTGTCGCCCAGGCGGAGAAACGGCCCACACCCTCCCCCCAGGCCTTCGTCCGCCGGGTCGCCCAAGCGGGTTTCCATCTCCCCACCTTCGCCGCCGCCGCCCATTACCTTGAACGCTGCGCTGGGCTCCGCCAGGAGCCCAGCCCGGAGCTCCTCCTGCGCGCCCTCCTCCCCTGGGCCGAGTATCACCCGGGCGTCACTTAGAAACTATCTCAGAACTTCGCCGCTATTAACCGTTCGTCCTGAGCGAAGCGGAGTGGAGCCGGAGGCGGAACGCAGCGCAGTGGTTCCGTTTGCTTGTAGCGTATGGTGTGACTACGGCTAGATAGGCCGTGCGCCGAAAGCAAACGGAACCAGCGCAGTCGAAGGACTGGCGCCGAGGAGACCCTTCGACTCCGCTGCGCTGCGCTCAGGACGAACGCAGAAAACCACCAGCAGTGACCTGCAAGCCTTCTTGATTTGAGATAGTTTCTTAGTGCCTATCCTAATAACCCGGCGGCTCTGAGAGCAATAAGGGCGCAGGCGAAATGAAGAAAGGCGATGTAATTGTCTGGGGTCTTGTCCCAGCGGACCAAGATGCGGCGAAAGCGGTTCAGCCAGCTGTGGGTCCGTTCCACCACCCAACGCCGGGCCTTGAAGCCGGCTTCCTCTTTGATGGCCTGCGCCTCTTCGCCCCGGCTGCGGATGTGGGCCGTGAAGCCGAACTCCTCCGGAGTTCGCCGCACCTCATCGAAGTCATAACCCTTATCCAGGCACAGACCCTGGGGGTTCTCCTCACTGGGCGGCGGGCGTTGCACCGCCAGGCTCTCCACCGTAGCCCGCACCAGCTTCATGTCGTGGCGGTTGGCCCCAGCCACTGCCAGCCCCACCGGAATGCCTTGGGCGTCGGTCAACAGGCTGCGTTTGACCCCTGTCTTACCCCGGTCCGTGGGGTTGGGGCCGGTTTCCCCCCCCGCCCAGGGGGGACTTGGTCATGGCCCCGTCCATGCTCAGCCAACTCCAGTCCAGACCCTTCAATTCGTCGTACCGTTCCAGCCCCGACTGCCATAGCCTTAAAAACACTCCGGCAGCGGCCCATTCTTGAAAGCGCAGATGGGCGGTGGAGCCGGAGCAAATCCCGGTGGCATCCAGGGCTTTCCACTGGCAGCCGGTGCGAAGCACGTAGAAGATGCCGTTGGCGCAGGTCCGGTCCGGCACTCTGGGACGGCCTCCACCCAGGGGATGGGTGTTCACCCGCCGGGGAATCAGCGGGGCTAGGGCCTCCCATAGGGCATCGGACACCTGGTAGGCGCCGGTGGTGGGGTTGGCCGGCGTCACCGGGCCGGTCCGCTTTGGCCGAGGTAGCTTGGGTCCTTCGTATTTGGTCATTACCCAAGTCTAACCTCTACTCCCACTCGTTCCCTTTCGCTACTGTTGCGGGTTATTACTAGTTTTTAGGATAGGCTCTTAGGGTCCTACGCGCAGAGGCCGCCCCGCGCCCCCACCATGTCATTCCGCGGCCGCAAAGCGGCGAGGAATCTCAAGTCCTGAGCCGGAGTCCGGGTCGGGGCCGGCTGCCGAGCCTGAGTTGCCGCGCCCAGCCGTTATGCGTCATCGGTAGGGGCGAAAAATCTTTCGCCCCTACGTGGGGTCCTGCGCGCAGGGGCTAGGCTCCCACCATGTCATTCCACGCTCGCAAAGCGGCAAGGAATCTACAATGCATGGCTACAAGCCCCGGCCGTTGGTGATGGGCCATCAAGGCCGCCCACCCTTGGTCCAAACCCTTCCTGCATCTAGCCGCCCCACGTCCTCCGCAAGAAATTAGGGCATACCCGCCGTAGCCCGCAGCCTTGGATTCATATCCAACATACAGTATAGTAGGGCCATGCGGTTGGCCAAGGAGCGCGTCGCCAAGGGTGAAAAACTGACCTTGGACTTGGCCTCTTGGGGCAGGCTGGGCGAGGCCATGGCTACCCATGAGGGTATGGACGTGTTCGTGTTCGGCGGCATTCCGGGGGAACGGGTGGTTGCCGAGGTGGTGCGAGTGCACCGCAAGTACGCGGCCGCCAGGGTGTTGGAAGTGCTCGACGCGTCGCCCCACCGGGTCGAGCCGCCGTGCCCCTACTTCGGAGACTGCACGGGGTGCCAGTGGCAGCACTTGGGGTATCCCCAGCAACTGCTCGTGAAAAGGGCCAAGGTGGTGGATGCCCTGCGCCGGGTGGGACAGTTCGAGGACCCGCCGGTCTCGCCGGTGGCGGCCTCACCCCAAGAGTACGGCTACCGCAACCACGCCCGGCTGACCGTGGGCGATGACGGGTACCTGGGTTTCGTGAACCGGGAAACGCGGAAGTTCGTAAAGATCGATAGCTGCCGCATCATGCACCAGGAAATCAACCGTCCCCTGGCCGCGCTGCAGGGCAATTGCGGGGAGACCAGCCAGCTTTCGATCCGGGCCGGAAAGGAAACGGGAAACTTCCTGGTACAGCCCCGATTGTTCCATCCCGGGGTCCCCATGGCGACAGGGCAGGAAAGCTACACCGACACCGTGGGAGGCAGGCCTTTTAGGGTATCCTCGCCTTCGTTTTTCCAGGTCAACGTCGAGCAGGCCGAGGAAGTGGCCCGGGTGGTGCGCCGCTCGTTGAATCTCACGTCAGGGGACGTGCTTGTCGACGCGTACACCGGCGTGGGAGCCTTCGCCGTGCTGCTGGCGCCCCACGTCGATAGGGTGATCGCCATAGAGGAGTCCTCCGCCGCGGTAGCCGACGCCCGGCACAACACCGCCGGGATAGGAAACGTGGAGTTGATGCTGGGGAAGACCGAGGACGTGTTGGACCGTCTTCCCTGCCAGCCTGACGCCGTCATCCTGGACCCGCCCCGGGCCGGATGCCGCCCCGAGGCGCTGAGCAAGCTGTGCCGGTTGGCGACCCCCAGGGTTGCCTACGTTTCTTGCGACGCCGAGACCTTGGGCCGGGACCTGAAGCTCCTCTGCGACGGAGGGTACCGGCTTGAAGAAGTGGCGGCGCTGGACATGTTCCCCCAGACCCACCACGTGGAGTGCGTGGCGGTCTTGCACCGCTCGGCTGCGTCCGGGGCCGAGACGCTGGTCCTGGCGTCGGGGTCCCCCCGGCGGCGGGAGTTGCTAAGTGAGTTGGGCCTACGCTTCGAGGTGGACACCTCAGGCGTCGACGAGCGGACCCTTCCCGGCGAGACGCCGCAGGAAACCGTGGAGCGCCTGGCGCAAGACAAGGCCCTGGCGGTGGCGGCTCGCCGGAAGGCGGGTCACGTCATCGGCGCCGACAGCATGGTGGTCCTCGACGGCAGGGCCATGGGCAAACCCGCCGATGACGAGGAAGCCCGGCGTATGTTGCGGGAACTCCGGGGCTCCCGGCACCAGGTCATAACCGGGGTCGCAGTGGTGGACGCGGCCTCGGGGCGGCGGGTCGTCGACAGCTTGACCAGCCACGTGACACTGCGGCAGTTGACCGACGCCGAGATCGAGACCTCCGTGGCCTCCGGGACCCCTCTCGATAAAGCCGGCGCTTACGCCGTGCAGGACCGCTCGCTGCGCCCGGCCGAGTCCTGGGAGGGTTGTTACTACAACATCGTGGGACTGCCGCTGTGCCGGCTGTCCGGGATGCTGGAAGCGTTGGGCTGCAACCTGCCGGAGGCGGCGAAGAAAGCCCTGGTCCAATGCTGCGGCGCCGCTTGCGACGTGGAAACGAGGAGGCAACCGTGAACTTGATGGGAATCGGGCTCCTGGAGCTCTTGGTGATCTTGTTGGTTGCCTTCATGGCGCTGGGCCCGTCGCGGTCCATATCCATGGCCCGCACCGCCGGTAAGGTGATGAGCGACCTCCGGCGCACCTTCACCGAGGTGGCCGCCGCGGCCGGCATGGAGCAGGCGACGCAGCCGGCCAACGCCCGGACGGCTTCCCGGCCGGTCCCGGCCGCTCGATCCAACGATCAGGTCGACGATCAGGCTCCCGTAGGCGAAGAGACCGCCGCCGAAGAGGAGGAGACGACGGCGGAACAGTCCACTGAGGGAGAAGCGGAGCCTTCGGTCGAACAGCCCACTGCCGCAGAAGCGGAGCTCTCGGTCGAACAGCCCACTGCCGCAGAAGCGGAGCTCTCGGTCGAACAGCCCACCGCCGGAGAAGCGGAGCCCTCGGTCGAACAGCCCACCGCCGGTGAGGATTCCCCGCCGGCTTCCGAGCCGACTCCCAAGAAGGAAGAAGCGGCGGACTAGACCGAAGATGAACAGACGCGAGCTGACAATCATTCAGCACCTGGGGGAGCTGAGGGTACGTCTCATTATTTGCGTAGCCGCGTTGCTGGTGGGCACCGCCGCGTCTTGGGCCTTCTACGAGGACATAATTGAGCTCCTGGTACGCCCAGCCGGGGACCACCTGCAAACCGGGGAGGGCGGGAACCTCATCTTTATCGAGGTGACCGAAGGTCTCACCACCAGCGTCAAGGTCTCTCTTCTGTCCGGGTTTGTTCTCTCGTTTCCTATTGTCCTATACCAACTCATCATGTTCGTCTCGCCGGGACTGTCGGGCCGGGAGAAACGCTACCTATTTGCCTTTTTGCCTAGCATGATGCTGGCCTTCGCCTCCGGCATAGCATTCGGGTATTTCGTCCTTTCCCCGCCGGCGTTGAACTTTTTGCTGGGCCTGGGAGGAGACGTAGCCACCCCGATGATCAGGGTCAGCAACGCCGTCAACCTTATGGTTCGCCTGCTGTTCTGGATGGGTATAGCTTTTGAAACGCCTCTGGTGATGTATTTGCTTGCCGTCCTGGGGGTGGTCACGACCCGGAGGTTGATCCGGTTCCGGCGTTTCTGGCTGGTAATCTCCTTTGTGCTGGCAGCCATCATTACCCCCACCTTCGACCCGGTCAACCAGGTGATGGTGGCGGTGCCGCTGCTGGTGCTGTACGAAGTGGGTATCCTGCTGGCGCGGTTCGCCAACCGGAGGCGCCAGTCCTCGGAGGAAGCCATCACCCCGGTGAACTAGGCCTTGGCTCTAGACCAGGCCCCCTCCGGCGCATACCGGCCCGACATCTACCCGGCCGCGGCACAGGCGCAGGTGATGCGGAAACGGCTTGCGGGGCTGGCGCCGTGTCTAGGCGGACGGCCCGACCGCTTGCGGCTTCAGCCTCGGGGCGGAGGCCCGGGATTTGACCAGCGGGCAGCACGGGGCCGGGAATCGTCGCCCCGCGACAGCTACATCCGCCGACGCCGGCAGCCTGGCCCCGGGTCAAATCCTGTACCGCATGCGCGTTATACCCACCAAGCCACGGATGCCGAGGGGGTCTGTCAATGGTCCCGAATCGACCACTTGAGGCAGCGGCCCGCCCGGCTCCAACGGGGTATCCTGTCTCCCTCGATGGTCGACTTGGGCGGCATCCATTCTGAAACGAAAAGACCAAGCCGATAGCTTGGTCTTTCCGCAGACTGCTCGGGAAGCCGCCCCAAGGACGGGGTTGTGAGTAGCGGCTTAGGTGATGTCGTCCTGGACGGTGGAGGCGCCGGCCTTCCGGTCGGATTCCCGCTCCTCCTGCGCCTTTTCATCCTCGCCGGTGATGGCGCTCTTGAAGGTGCGGATGCCGCGTCCCAGAGAAGACCCGATTTCGGGGAGCCTCCGCGCTCCGAAGATCATCATGATGATCGTCAGTATTATTATTAGCTCCGGGATGCCCAGCGGCCCTATTCTCATAACGCCCCTCTGCTCAGGTCAGATTAAGACTGACGTGTATCATACCAGAATTTCAATCCCAATACAATCGTGCCGGCCAGTCCCAAGTCCACCGCCTAAATCGGACCCTCGGTCCGGTCCTGTAGCCAATTCAGCCTTGGATACAGGCGCCTTCCCATCACCCCGGCAGTTGAGAGGACGGCTTGTCGAGGATGGCCAATTTAGCCGCGAAACTCGGCTACGAAACTGGACCGCGCCATCTATTGGGCAGTGGTGGGTAGTGGACCTGGGCGGTCTCTCCATTATTGTATCTGCCGGAGGGCCGCGAGTATAATGCCCGGTGACGCGGCCCTGGCGCCCGCCGGGACCGGGCCGGGGATCTAGGCCGGAGACGGGACGATATGGTGTCGACTGGAACCGATTACGACCTGGCTGTGGTAGGAGGCGGCCCCGGCGGATACGTCGCCGCCATCCGCGCCGCGCAACTGGGCCTCAAGACCGCCGTGGTCGAGCGGGAATCCCTGGGCGGCGTGTGCCTCAACTGGGGCTGCATACCCAGCAAGGCGCTCCTGAGAAACGCCGAGTTGCTCTCTTACTTCAATCGCGCGACGGAGTTCGGGTTTAGCTTCGATAACTTCGGCGCCGACTACTCGGTGGCGGTCCAACGCAGCCGGGAGGTGGTGGCCCGCATAACCCGGGGCGTGGCCTTCTTGCTCCGCAAGAACAATGTGGACCATATCCAGGGCTCCGGGCGCCTCCGGGGCGACGGGGTGGTGGAGATCGCCTCCGACGGCGGGGACACCACACGGATTACGGCCAAGAACATCATTATTGCCACCGGCGCCCGGCCCAGGACCATCCCCCCTCTCCCCATTGACGGGGACCGGGTGATCACCAGTCGCGAGGCCATCGTGCTAGACCAGCTTCCGGAATCGGTGGTCATCGTGGGCGGGGGAGCCATCGGCGTGGAGTTCGCCTACGTGTTTCGGACCTACGGCGTGGCGGTTACCGTGGTCGAATTGTTGCCCAGGCTCGTGCCCAACGAGGACGAAGAAATAAGCCAGGTGCTGGAGCGCAGCTTCTCCAAGCAGCAGGTCAGGATCATGACCGGGGCCGCGATTACCGGACTGGACAAGGGTCCCGCCGGCCTAACCGTTGCCGTGGAGAAGGACGGGGTCCGGCAGGGAATCGAGTGCGACAAGGTGCTGGTGGCGGTGGGGGTCCAGGGGAATATAGAGGACTTGGGCCTGGAAGACCTCGACGTGCGGACCGCCAATGGCTGGATCGAAGTCGACGAGCTGATGGCCACCAACGTTCCCGGCGTGTACGCCGTGGGAGACGTTACCGGCAGGATGCCCCTGGCCCACGTGGCCTCCGCCCAAGGGGTGCTGGCGGCGGAGCACGCCGCCGGGATGGACCCCCAACCCTTGGACTACGAGATGATGCCCAGGGCGACTTACTGCCAGCCCCAGGTGGCCAGCTTCGGCCTCACTCAGGCGCAGGCCGAAGAGCGAGGACACACGGTCCAGACCGGGACCTTCAACCTGCAGGCCAATGGCAAGGCCTTGGCCATGGGTGAATCGGAGGGACTGGTAAAGCTGGTGGTGGACGCCAAGTACGGCGAGCTGTTGGGCGGGCACATGATCGGGCCGGAGGTCACCGAGCTATTGGGCGAGTTGGCTATGACCAAGCTGTTGGAGGGGACCACCCTGGAGCTGGGCTTCGCGGTCCATCCCCACCCGTCCCTTTCCGAGATGCTGAAAGAGGCGGCCCTCAGCGCCCAGGGACAGGCGATCCACATGTAGGCGCACAGAGTCCGCTGGACTGCGTCCCCGGGGCGACGGTATTGACGAATCCATATACCAAAGCGACGAAATCCGCTCAAATTTGTTCAGACGTTGTTATAAGGCACTGCCGGCGTTATACTGTTGCCTAAGATTTTGGGAATGAAATTCGGCAGCGCCTGTTGACGTGAGCTTCCTATGCCGGCCCCTCGCAATGAGAGGTCCCGGGTAGGCTTGGTGGGCGCAACCGGACCGGCGCGCCGGAGTATTGGACCGCCGGGACCCTGTTCATTCACCTTGTACCGGCGGCTAGTCATTTCCCGAACCGATATTTAGGAGCGGACCTATGGCGTCAAGGAAGTACGACTTCGCCCTTGCCATCGGCGGCGAGGCCGGGCAGGGCATCGCAACCCCCGGAGACATCCTGGCCCGGATCTTCGTGCGCCGGGGCCTTCACATCGGCACCTACAACGCTTACCAGTCCATCATCCGGGGCGGGCACATCTTCCTAACCCTCAGAGTCAGCGAGGAAGAGGTCTATACCCACGGCGACAAGCTGGACCTGCTGCTGTGCCTGAATCAAGACACCATGGACCGGCACGTGGGTCTCCTGGGGCCGGGCAGCCGGGTGGTCTACAACGCCGACAGCATCTCTCCCGGGACGGTGGCCGACGGCGTGCGGGTCTGTCCCCTCCCCGTGTCCCAGTTGGCCAACAGCCGGAACCGGCTAGTCCAGAACACCGTGGCCACCGGAGCGGTAATGGCCCTGATGGGGGTTGATTTCCAGGTCTTGGAAGAGAGCCTGAGCCTGCGCTTCCAGCGGCAGGGGCAGGCCGTGGTGGACGAAAACGTGGGAGTGGCCCGGGCCGGATACAACTACGCGCGGGAGAACTTCGAGGCCTACCCGGAATCTCCCCCGGTGGGGCCCAAACCGCTGGGGGTGTGGTCCGGCAACGAGGCCCTGGCCATGGCGGGCGCCGCCGCGGGGGTAAAGTTCTACGCCGCCTACCCCATGAGTCCCGCCACCGGAATCCTGCACTGGATGGCCCAGAATGCCCGCAACCTGGGCATCATGGTCCGGCAGGTGGAGGACGAAATCGGAGTCGCCAACATGGTCATCGGCGCGGCCCACGTGGGTTGCCGGGCCATGTGCGCCACCTCCGGCGGCGGGTTTGCGCTGATGAGCGAAGCCGTGGGCGCAGCCGGGATGATGGAAATCCCGGTGGTCTACATAAACGTGCAGCGGGCGGGCCCGTCCACCGGCGTCCCCACCAAGACGGAGCAAGGGGACCTTTGGCAGGTGCTGGGCGCCAGCCAGGGCGACTTCCAGCGCTTCATCGTGGCGCCCACCAGCGCCCTGGACGCCTTCAACACCGTTCCCGAGTTGTTCAATCTGACGGACAAGTTCCAGTGCCCGGGCGTGGTCATCTCCGACCTGTTGATTTCCGAGGGCCGCTACAGCTTCGACCCGGACCAGGTCGACATGCACCCCGCGATCGACCGCGGCGAGCTGATCACCGAGCCTTCTCGTCCCAACGGCTACTTGCGCTACAAGAACACGGAGAGCGGCATCTCTCCAAGGGCGCTGCCCGGGATGGAGGGGTACATCCACGTGGCGGCCACCGACGAACACGACGAGGACTCGTCCCTCATCAGCGACGAGTTCACCAACCCCCACAAGCGCCGAATGATGGTGGAGAAGCGGGCCCGCAAGCTGGAGAACATCACCAGCGTGATCGAGCCCCCCAGTTTGTCCGGCTCCGATCCTGCCGAGGTCACCCTCATAGGCTGGGGTTCCACCTACGGCGTTATCCAGGAGGCCATGGAGGAGTTGGAACGGCGCGGGGTCCGGGTGAACCACTTGGCCATCAAGTGGATCGCGCCATTCCATGCCGACGCGGTGTCCGAGATCCTTTCCCGGTCCAAGCGCAAGGTAGTCGTCGAAAACAATCAGTCGGGCCAGTTCTACCGTTACCTGCGCAGCGAGACCGGCATCAGCGCCGACGGTCACATCCGCAAGTACGACGGGGAGCCATTCATGCCCCACCACGTAGTCGACGGGGTCCTGGAGCTATTGGCGGAAAAGACCTCGGTGTACGTACCCTATCAAGAAGTAATAGCCTGAGGAGAGGATTTAATGACCACAACCCTCGACGTGGCCCAAGATGAACCCATTGTCCAGCTAACCGCCAAGGACTTCAAAGGGCTGGTCGATCCGGACTGGTGCGCCGGCTGCGGGGACTTCGGCGTCTTGAACAGCCTGCAGCGGGCCTGTGCGGAGCTGGGCCTCAAGCCCCACGAGATTCTCACGGTTAGCGGCATCGGGTGCTCCTCCAACCTTCCTGGCTACTTCAACAGCTACGGCATGCACACCCTTCACGGCAGGGCCCTCGCCGTAGCCACCGGGGCCAAGCTGGCCAACCACGACCTGACAGTCATCGCCACCGGCGGCGACGGGGACGGCTACGGCATCGGCGGCAACCACTTCACCCACACCGCCCGCCGCAACATAGACATAACCTACATCGTGATGAACAACCAGATTTACGGCCTCACCACGGGCCAGATTTCCCCGACCAGCAGCCTGGGGATGAGGACCAAGAGCACTCCCTACGGCAGCGTGGAGATGCCCATCAACCCCATCACCGCCGCGGTCATGAACGGGGCCACCTTCGTGGCCCGCGGCTATAGCGGCGACGTGCGGCACCTTTCGGCTCTCATGCAAAAGGCTATCCAGCACAAGGGGTTCGCCCTGGTGGACATATTCAGCCCCTGCGTCACCTTCAACCTGGACAACGGCCACTCCTTCTTCAAGGACCGGGTGAAGAAGCTGGAAGACGAGGAGCACGACGCCTCGGACTGGGCCGAAGCCTGCCAGAAGGCCGTGGAGTGGGGCGACACCATATACACTGGCCTCTTCTACCAGACCGAGGAGCAGCCCGACCTGGGGCACCGGGAATCGGTCTTGGAACAGGGCCCCCTCGCCTGGCGCTCCCTCGGACTGAGCAAAGACCAGTCGCAAGGCATCATCAACAGGATGATGTAGCCCTCTCCCGGCCGCTCTACGGGCCCCTTCTCAAGATACTCGGGGGATATGCGGCCGGCGCCCGGATTCCGGTTGCGATATTGCCGGAATCCGGGCGCCGGCTCCTCGTTCACGGCGGGCCCGCTTCAGGAGGCACCTTGCCCCGCCTATCCATGTGCTTTAATATCTATGCACCCGGCGGCTCTGCCGCGGCCTCAGCATCCCCCAAACCTTGAGTCTGCCCTGGACTGGCCGGCGACACACCGCTTTCCGGTAGGAGGACGCGTTGGCAACCACCATAGTTATGCCCCAGATGGGGTACGACATGCAGGAAGGCACCGTCGTGCGCTGGCGAAAACAGGAGGGCGAGAGCGTGGCCCGGGGCGACATAATCGCGGAGATCGAGACCGACAAGGCCACCGTGGAGTACGAGGCGTTTACCGGCGGCGTGCTGCGGAAGATAGTAGCCCAGGAAGGGGCGGTAGTCCCCGTCGGCGAGCTCATCGCGGTGATTACCGACCCCGGCGAAGCCCTGCCCGACGACATTGGTGTAGGAGCGGCGGCGGGGGAATCCGCAGTCCCGGCATCCGTGGGGGATGGACAAGGAGATGCCGCGGCCCCAACCGCACAGGCGGCCCCCACGGAGGCCCCCGCGGCGGGGGAGGTCCGCGCCTCTCCCATCGCCCGCCGCCTGGCCCGGGAGCGGGGCATAGACCTGGCCCGGGTTACCGGGACCGGCCCCGGCGGCCGCATCGTCGAAGAGGACGTGCTGGGCTACCGAGAGGCGTCCGCCGCGGAGGCCCCGGCGGGCGAGGTTCGGGCCTCTCCGCTGGCCCGCCGTCTGGCCCGGGAGCGAGGCATAGACTTGGCCCGGATTACCGGGACCGGCCCCGGCGGCCGCATCGTCGAAGAGGACGTGCTGGGCTACCGGGAGCCCGCTCCGGCGCCGGAAGCGGAGCCTGCGGAGACCGAGGCGGAGGGGCAGCGGGTGGAGCTTTCCCGCATGCGCCGGACCATAGCCAGGGTGACCAGCGACAGCAAGCGGCAGGCGCCTCATTTCTACGTCACCGCCGAAGTGGACATGACCAGGGCCTCCGAGTTTCGCCGGGAGGTCAACGACGCCTCCTCGGAAGTCCGGGTCAGCGTCAACGACCTCATCGTAAAGGCCGCTTCCATAGCCCTGGGCCGCTATCCCAAGTTCAATTCATCCTTCCAGGACGACCACTTGCAGATGAACTCCCGCGTCAACGTGGGGATCGCCATAGCGCTGGAGGACGGCCTGATCGTACCCGGGATCGACCACTGCGAAAGCAAGGGACTGCTGGAGATAGCGGCCGCCAGCACGGACCTCATCAGCCGAGCCAACAGCGGGACCTTGCGCAACGAGGAGTACAGCGGCTCCACCTTCAGCGTCAGCAACCTGGGGATGTTCGACGTGGAGAGCTTCGTGGCCATCATCTATCCTCCCCACGCCGCGGTCTTGGCTGTGGGCACGGTCAAAGAGCAGCCCGTCGCCAGGGGCGGCGAGATAGTGCTGGCCCAGATGATGAAAGCCACGCTCTCGGTGGACCACCGCGTGGCGGACGGCGCCGAGGCCGCCCAGTTCCTGATGGAGATAAAACGCCTGTTGGAACATCCCATCAACTTGGTGTTGTAAAAATAGCAGCCAACGGACGCCCCGGCCCCCGACTTAAGGGGCCGGCGCCGGGTTGGCTGCCGCTCGGGAGGAATAAATTGGCGAAGATGTCGGGCGGACAGGCCGTGGTGGAGTCGTTGAAGGCCCACGGCGTGGACACCGTCTTCGGGATCATATCCATACACACTCTGGACCTGTTCGAGGCCCTGCTGGACAGCCGGGAGAGCCTCAGGTTCATCGGCGGCCGCCACGAGCACGGGTGCGGGTTCATGGCCGACGGATACTCCCGCGCCACGGGCAAACCGGGTGTGCTGCTGACCAGCACCGGCCCCGGCGCCGCCGACTCCGTGGGCGCTCTGGGCGAGGCCTACTTCTCCGGTTCCGCGGTGCTGGAGATCACCACCAACGTGGAGCAGGACTTCCTGGACCAGGGCCGCTTGGTTACCCACGAAGCCAAGGACCAGCCGGGGATGCTGGAGTCCGTTACCGGCTGGAGCGCGACTATCGACCAGGTGGAGTCCATCCCCGATCGCGTGGTGGAGGCGTTCCAGCGATTCAGCGTGGAGCGGCCTCGGCCCATTGCGCTGGAGATTCCCACCGATCTGTTGGGGCGGCATTCCGACGTGGAAGTGCTGGGGCCCCGGCGACCCGCCCCGCCTCCCGGAGACCCGGTGATGGTGGCGCGGGCGCTGGAAACCCTCCTGCGGGCCAAGCGGCCGGTGATCTTCGTGGGTGAAGAGCTCCAGTCGGCGGAGGCATCCGCCGAGGTGGTACGGCTGGCGGAGCTGCTTGGCGCACCCGTGGTCAGCGGCGACGGGGCCAAGGGGGTCTTCCCTGAAGACCATCCCCTCTCCCTGGGTCCGGCCTTGGGGCGGCGCATATGGGGGGACAACCCGGTGCAGGAATGGCTGGGCGGCTGCGACGTGGGCGTCGTGTTGGGGTCCGCGCTGACCCATCGCACCACCGTCGGGGTGGGCCTCAGGCTGCCGGAGACCATCGTTCACGTGCTGCTGGACCAAGAGCTCGTGGGCAAGAACTACCCTGCGGCCGTCTCCATCGAGGCGGACTCGGGAGCAGTGGTACGCCAGTGGCTGGACGCCATCGGAGGCCGCGACGTGTACACCGGGGACACCTACAAGGCGGAAGTTGACGCCATCCGGACGGAGATCTATCAAGGCCTGAAGGAGCAGTGGGGCAACGAGCTTCGCGCCTTCGAGGCCATCCGCGAGGTCACCCCCAGGGACACGATCTTCTCCCTGGACCCCACCATAGCAGCCAACCGGGCCAGCCGTTGCCTCCCCATGTACGGCCCGCGCACTTACATGCATCCCCACGGGTGGTCCGGTCTGGGATTCGCCTTCCCCGCCGGAATGGGGGCCAAGGCCGGTGTTCCCGGAAGCCCGGTGGTCTGCGTCACCGGCGACGGCGGTTTCCAGTACAACCTCCAGGAGTTGGCCACCGCGGCCCAGTACGACATTCACACCGTCGTGCTCATGTTCAACGACAGCGCCTGGGGCGTGCTCAAGAAGTACCAGCAGGACCGTTACGGAGACGACAGGCTATACGCCACCGAGCTGGTCAACCCCGACTTCGTGAAGATCTTCGAGTCCTACGGCTTCGAAGGCCGCAAGGTGTCGTCGGTGGCGGAGCTGACCAGCGCGCTGGAGACCGCCCTGGCGTCCGGTCGCACCTACTTGGTGGAAGTCCAGGTGCCCGACGGCGTGGGAGCTCTGCGGTAGGGGGAGGCCCCGCGTCAGGGCCGCTTGATCGTAAATTCCACCGAAGCGAAGAGTCAAAGTCTCCCATGCTAGCTATCTCCGGCGCCGGCGAGGCGTTTGAATTCCTCCCGCCGGCCGGAGCGCCGGGTAACCTTAGCGGTGACGGCATAATCATTCCGGCCCGGCGGGGCGTTCGTCTGACCTCATGAGTCTCGATCAGCAGGACACCTTGTACCCCCGGCGGGTGTACCCCCTGGACGCCCATGACCTGACCGAAGAACAGATCGCCGTCGCCTTTGCCATGACGTCGCGCCGGCCGGAGGCCTTCGACGAGATAGCCCGGCAGGTCAGCGAGGAAAAGGCGGCCGACTTCCACGAGAGATGGGTGCTGGGCTACGGCCACGCCTCGGTGGCCGAGCACGCCGTGGTGCATCTGGCCGTGGAAAACGTCTCCCGCTTGGCCTGTGACGCCCTGGAAGACAACCGGCTGGCTTCTTACACCGAGAAGTCGTCCCGCTACCAGGTCATGCCGGCCGGCTACTACCACGTGCCGGCGGAGCTGGAGGGCGACCCTCAGCTCGCTGAGGTCTACGCCAACGCCTGCCGGGGCCTGTTCCACTGCTATCAACGGCTTATCGACGGCTCCATGGCGCACCTGCGGAGGACTCACCCACAGGGGAACGACGAGCGCGCCGCCGCCTACAACCTGCGGCTCCGGCGCATCGCCACCGATAGCTGCCGCGCCTTGCTGCCCGCGGCCACCCTGACCAACGTCGGGGTCACCGCCAACGCCCGGGTGCTGGAGCACGCCATCTCCAAGCTGCTGTCCTCCCACCTGGCCGAGGAGCAGGGCCTGGGAGCAGAGGTATTGGAGCAGGGACGGGCTATCACCCCCACGCTGATCAAGTACGCCCAGCCCAACGCCTACTTGTTGGAGACCGCCGAGGCCCGGCGGCGGCTCGCCTGGGACTGGGTGTCCCTAGGGGATGCTGCGCCGTTGGACGGGGAGCCCAGGGCAAGGCTGGTCCACTGGGACGCCATGGCCGAGGAGAAAATCACCGCCGCCCTGCTCTTCCGTGAATCGGGCCGGGCCTACGACGAGGTATGGCGCCGGGTCCTGGAACTGCCGCAAGAGGAGCGGCGGAGTATCGTGGCCGAGCACCTGGCCGGACTGGGCCCCCACGACGCGCCCGTTCGCGAGTTCGAGCTGGTGGACTATACCTTCGAGTTCGTGTTGGACTACGGCGCTTACCGGGAGCTGAAGCGGCACCGCATGATGTCCTACGTTCCCCAACCGCTAACGGCGGGCCTGGGCTACCAGGCGCCGGAGTTGATTGCGGAGGCCGGCCTGGAATCCCGGTTCCGGGAGGCGGTAGGCCAGGCGGAGGAGGCTTTTGACACCGTCCATCGCCAGTATCCTAGGGTATCCCAGTATCTGGTAACCCACGCCCACAACCAGAGGGTCCTGGCCAAGATGAACCTCCGCGAGTGCTATCACCTGTTCAAACTGCGCACTTCCCAGCTAGCCCACTTCGCCATTAGAACCCCGGTGGAGGCAGCCATGAGGTTGGCGGTGGATACCCATCCTGGGCTGTTCAGGCACCTTAACTTGAGGGACTACCCGGACTGGTGGCCCTTCCCGCGGACGGGTTAGCGCCGGCGTCGAGGGTCCACCATTGCTCCGGCTGGGGCCTAACACCGGCAATGGCGCCGCCGGTTTTCAAGCGGCGCCGCGGCAGACCCAGGGCGCCCGGCGGCGTGGGGCCAGCGGTCGTGGTCCGGGAGGACCGGCGACGGGCGCTACTCTTGGGCTGGGCGGAGCCGGTGGGCCAACCCGGCCAGACGGGCGCCCAGTTCCTGGGCCTGGGACAGGTCGTCCGGCGAGACGGCCCCGGCTGCGGTGGCGCCGTAGTAGGAGCCGGACGCCCGCATTCGCTCGGACCAGGGCAGCCCCACCACCACCATGCCGCAGGCCAGCATCCAGTGGATTAGCTGCAACAGGGTAATTTCCAGGCCCGAGTGCAACCCCGAGCCGGTGGTAAACGCGGCCCCGGGTTTGCCTCTCAGGCTGCCGTCCTCCCACAGGTCTCCTTGGTCGTCCAGCCACGACTTCAGGGACCCGGTGACGCCGCTCCAATTGGGCGAGCCCAGCATTACGGCGTCGGAGCTTAGAAGGTCGTCGCGCCCAGCTTCCTCGGTGGCCCTTAAGGCGGCCCGGGCCAAGCCGGTGCCGTCCACTCCCTCGGCCCCGGCGCGGGCCAGAGCTTCGATGGCGGGACCCTTGCGGTCGTAGAGGACTAACACCGAGGCCAGCATCCGCTCTCCAGTCAATTACCTGCACGGTCAGGCACGGCTACCAGGGGCGAGGGTAAGTCACCATCTGCGGCGGCCGCAACACCCGCAGGTCCGCTTCCAGCACCATGTCGTCGTCGCCGGGAGCGGCGCCAGGGGCCGGCTCCGTGGCCAGTGCCAGGGTGTCGAAGCCGAAGACCGGCTCTTGCGGCTCTATGGTGGCGGCGCCCCAACCCGATTCGTCCACCTGCACGGTGCCGGCGAGCACTTTGTCGCCGCCCCGCATGAGCCAAACCTGGTACGTGGAGCTTGACGAGGACTCGTCCATTCCCGACAGCAGCACCGCCGCGCCGCTCCCGTCATTGGCCACCAGCAGCATTCCCTGGGAATGTCCGGGGCCGCCGGTTGGCCTCAGGGCCACCGGTTGATTGGAGGGATTGGCCAGCCAGTAATTGGTTGCCCGCAGTTGCCGCACCGCTTCGGCCAGCCTGGTGTTTCTGTCCTCGGACAGCGCCACCTCGGCGGTGAGCGTGGCGTTTTCCCGTTCCACAGCGCCGGTGCGCTCCGATAGGCGCACACTCAGGACCACGGAGACGGAGAACAAGCCAATCAGCACCGCCGCGGCAACGGGCACGAGGAAGCGTGCCGCCGGGACCCACCACGCCCGGGGGCGGGGAGGAACAACAGCGTACTGCGGCGGCGCAACCGGGGGTCCGACCGCCCGCATCACCCGGGACCGGAGCCTTGCGGGAGGAGTCAGCGGTCCCGCCACCTGGCCGAGCAGGACGGTGGCGCTCTGCAGCCGGCCGGCCTCCCGGCTGCACTGGAAGCACTGGTCCAAATGGGTCTCTAGCCGCCCGGTCTCCATCTCGTCCAGGGCGCCCAGGGCGTACGCTTCCAGTTCCTCCAGGGGGTGGACCTGTCGGCCTTGGTCACCGGTTGTCATAACCCTCTAACACCGTTCGCAGCTTTTGCATCCCCAGCCTTACCCGTGTCTTGATGGTCCCCAGGGGCTGATTCAGCCTTTCCGCCATCTCCGATTGGGAGTAACCCTCGAAGTAAGCCAGCAGAATTACCTCCCGCTGAGCGCCGGGCAGCTGACCGAGAGCATCAAGTATGCGCTCTCGATCGAGGTTCCGTTGGACCTGCTCCTCGGTGGAGGCTTGGTTGTCCGGGATCTGGGCCAGGACGTCATAGTCCGCGGGCTCGGTGACGGCCACGGCCCGGCGGCGGGCGCGAATGAGATCGACGATCTTGTGGTGGGCGACACTCATAACCCATGAGCGCGGCTCGCCTCGCTCGGGTTTGAAGCTGCCGGCCTTGAGCCAGATATTGAGGAAGACCTCCTGGGTTGCTTCCTCGGCCAGAGCTTCCTGCCTCAGCATATGCATAGCTAGTGAGTAGACCTGGGCCGAGTACCTGCCGTACAGCGTCTCCAGCGCGTCTTTATCCGAAGACGCGACCCGGCGGATGAGATGGTGGTCCTCTAGGTCTTGGTAGTCCACCGCGCCAGGATACCTCATGTAGCCGCGGCAGCCATGTCTACAACGTAATACGTGGACTTGGGCTGGCCGGATTGGTTACGCCGATTCAGATCACCAAGCTGTCGTACAGCTGATCGATGTCGGGCAGCCGGTCAAGGGACCAGGCGGCATCGAGGGCCCCCGCGCATTGGTCCCGGCTCAACAAGCCCGAGGCTAGATTTCTGAACTTGTCCTCGACCTCCGAGTCGCTCAGCGGGTTCGAGCGGTGGCCTTTGGGATAGGCCGTCTCGGCGGTGAATACTTGGCCCGGTTGCTGGGTAATCTCCAAACGGCAGTTGTATTCCGCGGGGTATTTTTGGGTAAACCGCTCGTTCTCGCGGATGGACATCTTGCCGATGAGATGGCGCAGGGCCGGGTCCCGGATACCCTCGGGAGTAAACGTTGCCGGAGTGACCGGTCCGTGTTGAAGGGCCGCCGCCACCAGGAAGGGTATGCTGTGATCGGCGGTCTCCCGGGTCTTGGGGTCCCACTTTTCCGGCTCGGTGGAAGGGTCGCTGCAGGCCTGACGGTAGGACTCCAGGCGAACGGACTCGATGCGGTCCACGTCGATCTGGGGGCGGAGGTCCAAAGCCAGCCCTATGGGGCCCTGTGTGTGTATCTGGGAGGGGAACGACTTGAACGTGGTGCGGCAAATCCGGAACTCCCTACCGCTTTCGCTCAAGCAGGGCGGGTCTACCGGCCGGCCTACGGCCTGGGCCCACAGGCCCCGGCGGCCCTCGAAGGGCTCAAAAGGCCCGGTCATTCCCTCCTGGGCAAGTTGGGCGGCGAAAACCCCGGCCCGGACGGAACCTGCGGTGGCGCAGCCCTTCCACATGGAGATCTCGCCGGTCCTGGTCACCCCCAGGGGTAGGTTGGGCGCCACCGCCAGGGAGATGGCGTGGCCCATTTTCTCCCGGTCCAGCCCCATCATCTTGCCGGCGGCGCAGGCGGCGCCGATGACGCAAAAGATGCCTTGATCCCAGCCAAAGTCGTTGGCCGCCACTCGGTCCGACAGCCCGCAGAACACCTCGTAAGCCAGCGCTATCGCCGTGATGACGCTTGGGCCGTCGCCCCCGGGGGCGAAAGCCAGGGCCGCGGGAATCATGTCGCTGGGGTGGCCGCCGCCGGGCGAAAAGTAGGAGTCGTTGCAGTCCAGGTAACGCAACATAACCCCGTTGGTGAAGGCTGCCAGGTCGGGGGAAGAGTGGTCCCGAGTGCCCAGGACCCGGGACGGCCGGGTGCTGGTGACGTTGGAGCCCAGTCGCCGGGCAATCAGCGCCGGTTCCGACGAAAACCCTCCCACCGCGCAGCCCAGGGAATCTATCAGGGTGCGCTTGACCTGGTGCACGACCGAGGGACTGAGGTCGTCGAAGCCGAGAGAGCAGGCGTAGGAACTCAACAACTCCGTGGTCTGGTTCATATGTCCTCCGAAAACCTCCGCCTGCCGGACTTCAAGCCTTGCCCAGAATTCCCGTGCCCGCCTCGATGGATTGCGGATGACCTCCGGCGGGTGCGCCTAGCGTATCACCGCCTCGGCCATGCGCTCCAGTTGCTCGCCCATTTCCTCCTCGGTGGCGCAGGGCTCAGGCCGCACCACCACCCGGTCCGCGCCGGCGTCGAGGAAAGACTGGATTAGCCCCCGGTTCGCCGGCTGGCCGTACACCGAAATGCTCAGGGACGCGGGGTCCCGTCCCCGCTCGGCGGCCAGGGTGTCCAGCAGCTTGCGGCTTTCCTCGATTTGGGCCGGGTCCGAGCGGTTGGGCAGCCAGCCATCCCCCCACCGGGCGACCCTTTGGAGAACGTTCCGGGCGTGGCCACCCAGGATAACCGGCGGGCAAGGCTGTTGGGCCGGCTTGGGATAGCAGAACACCGGCGGAAAATCGTAGTAACGGCCGTGGAACTCCGCCTCGTCTTGGGTCCACAGCGCCTTCAGGGCCTCCACGGCTTCCCGGGTCTGGGTCCAGCGGTGGTCGAAGTCGCCCCCCATGATCGTGGTCTCCTCACGGTTCCAGCCGGCGCCGATGCCAAAAAGAAACCGGCCTCCGCTGTAGTGGTCCAGGGCGGCGATGGTCTTGGCCAACACCAGGGGATTGCGCTCGGGGACCAGTGTGATGCCCGTGCCCAATTTTATCTTGCTGGTGACCCCCGAAGCCCGGGCCAGGGCTATGAACGGGTCGCTGAAGTGGCGGTAGGTGTCCGGGATGGCCCCGCCGGTGGCAGGAAAAGGGCTGTCGCTGTGCACCGGCAGGATGGGGTGCTCGGCGTACCACAAGGACTCGAATCCCAGTTCTTCCGCTTTTTGGCCCATGAAGGCGGCGTCAACGGTATAGGCGGGAAGGGGTACGGAAGTTCCAACGGCCATGTCGTTTACTCCATTGCTTGATTTTCCGGTCTATTCCGACGGACCTGATTCCCCGTGAACTGCGGTCCACACCGCGCCCCCGCAGCGGCGGCGCGCAACGAGGCCCCCGCTCCTAGCGGCCGGCGGCCTGGGCCCCCCTAAACCCGGCGTGGAACAGGTCGAAGCGCTCCGCAGCGTCGGCAACTACAGTTTCCAGGTCCTCCGGCAACAGCCACCCCGCTGCCGCCAGTTCTTGGCCCGCGGCCTCCACCCGGACCAGGTACTCCTCTTTCGAGCCGTACCGCTCCTCTATGGAGGGTCTGGGGTCCCCGGTTGCCCGCCTCGCGGCGGCCGTCGGGGCGAAGGGTATGGTTGACCCGATCATCCGCAGGGTCAGCCCCGCCCCTCCCGAGGAAGGGTGCCGCGTGTTCCACCCGGTGTGGGTCGCCAGGGGAACGCTGACGTCGGGCAGCCGGATGCCGGCGACCTCGTTGCCGTCTCCGTCCACGGACGAAACCAGGTTGGGATACGGCTTTCCCACGGCGGGAGGGAGCTTCTCAGCCACGCCGGGGGATGGGCCGAAGTCCAGCCGGCACAGGTAACGCGGCCTTTGGGGGAAGTCCACCCCGGGAATGCTCTGGAACACCGCCGCAGTGTCCTGGGGGAAGACCGCGGTGCCATCGTCGACCCGCGGGTGGCAGCTGGGCGGCGGGGCCTCTCCATGGGCGGCCCACCGGTCCAGGCGCGCCAGCGCCGCCGGGAGGAGGGGTACATAGTCCACGCAGTTGAACGGGTGGCTGCCCCGGGAGCCCGTTGCGGCGTCGGAGTCCGATAGCGGCAGAGCGCCGGAGGCGTGCTGGGAACCGGCGAAGTGATAGATGCGGACCAACTCCGAGGGCGAAAGGTCGTGGGTTCCGTCCAGGCCGGTGTGGACCAGGGCGGCGTGCCCGCCCCAGTACTCGGCGGACGTGTTGGTGAAGAACACCTTGGGCGCAAAGCCGCCGGCGGCCAGCCGGGACAGCAGCCCGTCGGTAATGCCGGTCTCCGAATCGGTCAGTTCCACGTCGGCGAAGGGGAACAGGCTGCCCATGCTTTGCTCCACCACGCTGGACGGCTGGCCGAACCTCTGATTGAACTCCCCGCGCTTTCCCCCAGCGATGTGGGCCAACACGCCATCGAACACCATGCGGTCCTGCTCGTCCCGGTTCAGCCCCAGGTGCAAGAACTGGCGCAAGAACCGCCCGCTCTGGGATGCTCCGAAGGCATAGGCGAAGTCCACCTCTCCGGCACAGGGGTTATCATCCCTTGCCGCCCCGTGGCGGAGAAACGAGACCAGGTCCCTGGTGGCCAGCAGGCCCAGCCCAACCACCGGAGCGCCCCGGGTGAGGTACGTGATGCGGTAGATTTTCCCCGCCTCGAACCCGGAGGCCGAGTACACGTGGCGCCCGTCGGGCGCGACCTGTTGCCCCTCCAAGCGGGCAAATTGCCACTCGCCGCGGGGAATCACCAGGGAGGGCGCGTAGTCGTGGTCCTGGACGGTGAGGACGGCTTCGGGGTCTTCCAGATCGGCGGCGGGGTAGGGGCGGTGACCGCGGTCGGCCAGCAGCTCCACTCGGCTGGCGGAGTTGGGTTGAAAGGTCACCGTCACTTTGCCGGACAAGGGACCGGCGGCGGTGGCGGCCCCGGGGACTTGAATGCGCAGCAATCCCGGGGTATCCGGCACGTCATGCTGCCAGGCGCACCAGGCCAGGGTGTAACCCTGGCGCATCAGAAAGCCGTTGCCGGGGTCCAAAGGCGCGGCGGGATCGGGGTCGTCGGGGGCCCCGTTCACGTACTTCAGGACCCGCTGCTTGCCCCGGTTCAGCACGTCCAGCAGCAGTCTATGGTTGCCTCTTTGAGGCTGGACGGGGCGGAGGATGCGAAAGTCCGCCGAGAAGACGACTTTGCCGGCGCGGTCCCTGGGGGTCAGCCGGATGTCGGTGATCAGCGCGTTGCGCGGGTCGGCGCGGTCAACGGCGAACCGCGCCGTGCCGTCGAGCTGCTCGTAGCTCCCGGTGTCCCCGAAGGACATCCCACCGGCAAAGGGGACCCGTTTATGGACTTCCAAAGCGACGGCAGACATGGGGCCTCCTCACCGGGTGAGTAGCGCAGCCTCGCCGCCCTTGCAGCCCCGGGCGCAGCCTCAGGACTCAAGCCGGGCTTTGCCGGTAAAACGAGGCGCCACCCTCCCGGCCTTTCCTTGGGGCATTGGGCGGCGGATGACGCTGTACCCAACTGTACATGGGAAGATTATGGGCCGCAACCTCGGAGACCGGCAGGCGGCCCAAAGGCCGCCGTAAGGGCCGGGCCGCCTACGGAGGCGGTCGTTGTACCCGGCTGCCGGTTACTCTTCAGTTTCCAAGTCTTCCAAGTCGTCGGGGGGCTCAGACCCTACGGATGACGTCCACCAGGAGCGGAAGCGGTCTTCGCCGCACTTGAGACGCAAGCGGGCCAGGTGGGACTTGGCCTGGGGCAGCAGAGGCAGCCCGTTGTCCGCGGCAAGCTGGTAGGTCAGCGCCACCCAGTGCAGCGCGTTCGGCAGGTCCTCCCGGTCCTCGGCCACCATTCCTAGCTGGCCGTAGGTCCTGGCGGTGCGGTAGAGGTCCCCGGTCTGCTGGAAAATCCGGCTGGCGCGCAGGTACCACTCTTCGGCAGCGTCCAGGCGTTTCTGCTGGTGAAACAGGACTCCCAACTGACGGCACTCGTCGCCCGCCGCCGTCCGGTCGCCCAAGGCCTCGTATTTTCCCAGGGCCAGCAGGTAACACTCCTCCGCGTCCTCGTACAGGACTTCCCGGGCTTGGTGCAGCAGCCCCAGATGATGAAACTCCACCGCCATTTGCAGCTCTTTGCCCAGACGGTCGCTCAACGCCAGAGCCTGGCGATACCAACTCTCGGCCTCCTCGAAATGATAGCGGGCGTGGCAGACGGTGCCCAGCTCGTGGTAGACCAGGATGGCAGTCTCCTCATCCCGGTTTTCCTCCAGGATAGCCCTAGCCCGCTGGTACCAACTCTCGGCCTCGTCATGCTCCATGCGATACTGGGACGCGAGGCCCAGGGCCCGGTAGTCGTTCACCAGTTCCTCCGGGTCGCCGGATTGCTGGTGGATGGCCAGGGCCTTGCTCAGCCACTCCTTGGCCTCGGCGTACCGCCGCTGGCGATGGCGGACCTGGCCCAGGCAGAAGTAGTCGTCGGCAGCCGCCGGGGCGGCCTCGGGGTCGTCGTGCCCCTCGACAATCTGCAACGACCTCAGGAAATAGTCCTCGGCCACGTCCGGGTCCCAGCGTTGCTGGGCAATGAGGCCTTGCTGGTGATAGACCGCGCCGGCGCGGGGATCGGAGCCAGCCTCGGGAAGGGAAGTCAGATAGGCGAGAAGCTGTTTATTCAGTTCCTCGGCGTGTTCCAGTTCCCCGGTTTCCCGCGCGTCGTTGGCTTCGGTCCCGGTCAAGTAAAGCCACAGGTCGATGCCGCCGGCGGCGTCGGCTTCACCGGCGCCCTGGCCGTTGGGCGTCAGGCTTTCCATCAACTGGCGGCGCAGCCGCCGCAGCTCCGGGCGCCTCTTTTGCATCGAATATACCTGAGCCAGGGGCTGCACCAGCACCTGGGCATTGTCCCACTGCCCGGTTTCAAGCGCCAGGCCCAGGGCCTGCATCAGGTTTGCCTCTTCCGCCAGCACGGCGGTGGCGCCGGAGTCCTGGTTCTCCTGGAGAGTCTCCAGGAAGTAGTCGGCGGTGTCCGTATATACCCGAACGAACTCGCGCTCCAGGCGGCCGATGTTGGCCTGGGAAGTGTGGCGGTGCAGGCGGCGGCTGTAGAACCAGGGCAGGCTGGGGTGTACCTGGAAGACGCTGGGTGTCACCTGCTCCAGGAACCCGGCGTCGCGGGCGGCGCGGAGCAGCGTCCGGCAGGAGCCCCAGGACAGCTCCTCGCCCATCACGCCGCGGTAAGCCCGCTCCTGGGTCATATGGGTGAGGACGTCCAGCATGATCCGCCGCTGGAACAGGGAGAGGAAGGGAAGATGGGTCCGGCTGCGACGGGACATCCGGGAGAACGAGTAGTCCATGAGCCCGGTCAGGCAACGGGGACGGGCGTTCTCCCCGTCGTTGGGCGTCAATCCGGTTATGGCGGCGCCGACTTCCCGCCGCACCGACGAGGCCGGCGCCTCCCGGAGCAAGGGCAGGGCGATTTGCACGGCCAGGGGATGCCCTTCCAGTAATTCCAACAGGTCGAGGTAGTCCGTTCCCAGGTGCAGGTCCGGGTCCCGATCGGCGGCTCCGGCGACCCCGGCTCTCTCCAGGGCTTGATTCCCCAGATCGATGGCGTCGCGGCGGGACAGTCCCTCTAACCGGAATGTCCCGTGAGAAGCGGACAGCCAGGGCTCCTCGCCACGCCGGCTGATGACCAGGACCCAGCTTTGGCCGCCCGCGGCGACCTCGCCAAGGAACTCGGCCAGCGCCGACTGTTCGTCTAAATTCAGCATAGCCGAGTCCTGCCCGGGAAACCCCGCGGCGCTTTCCACCGAGTCCCAAACGAGCAGTGACGGGTTCTCCCGCAGATAGTCCAACAGCCAGGCCCGTGCTTCATCGAAGGGCACGTCGGCAAAGGCCAGGCCCAGGATAGCCGTGCCGGTCTCGTGAATTACCCGCTCCAGGCCCGCGCCCACCTCGAAGGAGCTGTAGAATACCCCGCCGGGCCGGCTGCCGGTGCTGTTCAACCACCTGGCGAACCCGAGGGCCAGCTCCGACTTTCCCACTCCCGTGTCGCCCCACAGGAGGTTCACCGGCCCTAGGCCGAAGAGCCGCTCCAGACGCGCCAGTTCCTCCCGTCTGCCTATTAGACCGTAGGGTCCGGCCTGGGGCAACGGGTCGGTGGGCCTGTCTGCGGCGTCGGGTGGCTCCGGCGCCGGGGCGTCTGGCGCTCCCGCCCCGGCCGGTTCCCTGGACACGGCAGCGGGCACGTAGGTCCGCGACTGGTACACGGCGGGCCCCAGCCAGTCCCACAAGACCGTTTTGCCCGCCGGCGACGGGCGATGGGGTCCGCTCATCAGAGCGGCCCGGGCCCCGGAGACCGCCGAGGCCACGTCGGTGCCCGCGGCCAGCCCCTGATAGAAGCGCTGGAGGAAGCTCTTGCCGGCATCCGGAGCCATGGGAAACGGCGCCGACACCGCCACGGGAAGGCCCCCGGAGACCAACCCGGCGGGCACAGCCGCCGAGGCCTCGTGGAAGGCGGTAGGACCGGCCTCTCCCGGGTAGAGCAGCGCCAGCGGCACGCCCGCCCGGGCCAGAAGCTCTCCCACGTGGGAAGCCTGCACCTCTTGTGAGTTGCCTTCGGCATCGAACGCCAGCAATCCCGGTCCTCCGAAGCCATAGCCGTCAAAGTGGACCACGTGGTAGTAGTCAGGCCGGCCGGCCAGCAGGCCGGTCAGCGCGCCGATGGTCGCCGGGCGGAGCATGTCCAGCGCCACGGGGACGGCCAGCGAGTCGAGGACGCCAAGGGTTTCTATGGCCAGGTGGTGAGGACTATCGGCCGTTCTCGTCCAATGGGAGCTTTCGGAGCCTGCGGGGGTTTCCGGGGCAGGGAGCTCCGGCCAAGGGGAAACCAGGAGCACGTTTAGCTGGTCGTTAGGGAGGCGCCCGGCGTACTCCGGCAAGGTCTCTCTGGTCTGAACTCGCACTATCGCGGAAAGCCGGCCGGCCAGGTAGCCCAGCGCCGGTTCGTTTAGCAATTCCCAGGGTAGGGCCAGGAAGGAGACCTCCGGGGAGACGATGGCCAGGCGGTATTCCGACAGGCCGTCCGCCGCCGCCGTCGCGTAACATCCCAGGGCGGCTTCGCTGCCCCCGAACGCGGCCTCGAAGAGCCGCCTGCCCAGGTCCCGCAGGTGGGCCTCCACGCCCGCCGCCCGGGCCCTGGACTCGCCAAAAGGGTCAGCCAGGTAGTCCTTGAAGTACCAAGCGGCTTCCTGATTTGCCGGGGCATCGCCATGGTCCTCCCCCGGCAGGGGAAACGGGACCGGCGGACACAAGCTGTGCTCGCCGTCTCGACTAAAGCCTAGCTGCACCTCCCTGCTGGCGGGGAGATGAATGACCTCCAGGTTCCTGTCCAATGGGTCTCCCGTTGCTACTCTCCGGCTAACCCAAGTCCCAATGGGCTGCCGCTCCAAGCCCGTGTCCCCCTTCGGCCCCCTGTCCCAAGAGAGGTCTACCATCGGGGAGCGCCGGCCCGTCATCACCTCATGGCCCGCCGCGGCCCGCCGTTGTTGTCAGGAGAACGAAGTGGTCTTACAATCGGTAGCCGCAGGGGACGGTTGTGGGCTATGCCCCTGGGCCCGAGAGGCCCACGGCGGGGCGTTTCTTCCCGGGATTCCACGCCTGCACCGGGCCACGAATCACCGGAAACGAGACCGGCCCAGGCATTATACTATACCCGCCCGCCGGGACGGTTTGACGGGGAAACCGGCCGGGCCCCCTAGCCAATACGCCGGCATCGCCATGTTCCAGTCCCGCAGATGAGGTAGCAAGATGAGAGCCCAGCGGAATCCGAGCTGCCCGCGAAGGGGCGTCCCGCGCCGGCATCGGGCCTCGCCTCCGATCATTGCCGGGCGGCCGGTCAGTCCCGGGGTGCTGAGTTGACCATGAAAGTGCGGCGGTCCTGGTTGCTGACGCCAGCTTCCAACACCCAACGGGTAGCGCAGGCCCACCTGGCCGGCGCCGACGTGGTGGTGCTGGACTTGGTCGAGTTCGTGGCCGAAAGGGACAAGCCACGGGCCCGTGACATGATGCCCGAGGCCATAGAGCAAGCAAGGGCGGGAGGTGCGGAGGTGTTTGCCCAGGTGGACCCTGAGCTGCTCTACGCCGACTTGCGGGCCTGCGTGTGGCCCGGTTTGTCGGGGGTGGTGGTCTCGCGGCTGGAGACCGTCGAGCAGGCGGCGGAGGCCCACGAGCTTCTGGGCGGGTTGGAGGAGGAGCGGGGGATTCTGCCCAATACCCTGGAGACCGTGGGCGCTTTGGAAACCGCCAAGGGCAACCGCGACGGCTTCGAGGTTGCCGCCGCCAGTTCCCGCACCTGGGGTCTCACCCTGGGCCGGGCCGACTTGATAATGGACCTGCGGCCGGAGCCTTCCGGAGAGGTCCACCTGATGCAGTACTTGATTCAGCGCCTGGTCACTGTGGCCAACGCCTGCGGCGCGGTCCCTTTGGGGGCCTGGTGGCGAGAGCCGGACCGGGGATTGCTGGCCACCCCGGAGAACACCCACGCTGCAGCCGTCCGCGGCCGAGCCATCGGCTTCAAGGGCAGCTTCTGCATTCGGGAGGACCAGGTCGGTCCCCTGAACCGGGGATTCACCCCGACGGACCTTGAAGTCGAGGCGGCCCAAAATCTGCTCGCGGCCTACCACGAGGGGGTCGCCAACGGCGCGGCGGCGGTCCGCTGGCAGGACCGGATGGTCGACAGGGGGGCGGCGGCCCAGGCCCAGGGGACGGTGGACCTGGCATTGGCCTGCCTCAAGCGTGACGAAGCCAAGGAAGCGGCGCTGGAGCAGAGGCCCGTGCCGGCACCGTGAACACTGGTCACGCCCCGGTAGCGGCAGCCCCGCAAGTCCGGCTTGGGGAACTACGCCGCCGGTTTGTCACGAGAACGCCACTGTTAGGGGTTAGTTAATGGAGGCTGAGAGGAAGGTCCGAAGGTCCGGGTTGACCATGCCGGTGGTTACGCCCAGGTTCGTGGACAACGCCTGGCGGCGGGGCTGCGACTTCATCAACCTGGACCTGGAGGACTCGGTCCCCCAGCACCTCAAGGGCTACGCCAGGACCCTGATCAAAGACGCCATACCCAATGTGTCCAAGGGGGGCGCGGAAGCCTTCACCCGTATCAACCACGATCTGGTGGAGGCCGACCTCGAGACCGTGGTCTGGCCGGGTCTCAGCAAGATAAACTACCCCAAAGCCGAGCACGCCTGGGAGATCGGAAAACTCGACCGCATCATCAGCCGCCTGGAGCGAGAACGGGGGATACGCCCCTACACGGTGGAGATAGGGGCCAATATCGAGACGGCAATGGGAGTGGCCAACGCCCACGAGATAGCCTCGGCCAGCCCCAGGGTTAGGGAGTTCGGCGGGGCAACCGGCTACGACATGTCCCGCGATCTCGGTGTGGAAATGTTCGTGGGGTTCGACCAATTCGTCTATGGCAAGGGAGAGGTGGAGTTGGCCGCCCGCGCCTTGGGCTTGGAGGTCCACACCGCTCCCTTTACGGCCAACTCGACGGGAAGCGTCAGCGATCCCGACCGGGCCTTCCGGGAAGCGGAGGCGGCCCGCAAGTGCGGGCTCCGGGTGGGCGGGGGGCTCCATCCCAACGTGGTGGAGCCGCAAAACCGGGGATTCACGCCCACCGAGGACGAGATAGCTGACGCCCGCGACGTTCTGCAGCACTACCGTGAGTTGGCGCGCGGCAGCGAGACCTGGGCCGAAGTCGACGGCAAGACCGTCGACCGGTACGAGGCAGCCCGCGCCCGGGAGATTCTGGATTGGGAGCGTCAGGTCCGGCAGCGCGACCAAGAGAAGGCAGAGGCGGCGGCCTGCGTGGCCGAGGCTGCCGGGTAGCGGGCCAGTGCCTGGCGACACCGCAAGTGCACATAAGGTAGCGGCCCAGAACTAAGCTGAGGAGCCCAGGATGGCCATTTTAGTCCGACGGTCTAACTTGTTGGTTCCCGTCACCAACCCCCGGTTTGTCGAGGGGGCCTGGCGGCGCAATGCCGACGCCGTGACCCTGGACCTGGAGGACTCAGTCCCCGACGCCCTGAAGGAGGGGGCCAGGCTCAGGGTGAAAGACGCCATAGGGCAGGTGGGTAGGGGTGGAGCGGAGGTGTTCGTGAGGGTGAACAAGGGCTTGGCTTATGCGGACATCGAGGCGTCGGTGTGGAAGGGCCTGAGCGGCATCGTGCTGCCCCAGGTCGACTCCTCGGACGACGTGGCCGAGGTCTCGGAGATTTTGGGCGACATGGAGCGCCGGAGGGGCCTGGAAAAGGGCGCGCTGCAGCTTATCTTATTGGTGGAGTCGGCGTCCGCCCTCTGGCGCGTTCGCGCCATAATCAAGGCCGACCCACGCGTAACCCAGGTGGGCCTAGACGAAAGCGACCTGGCGGCGTCCCTGGGGATTACGCCGATGCCGGGCTGCGATCCCTTCGTCTACGCCCGGGGGCGGTTGGTAGTGGAGGCCACCGCCGCCGGGGTGCAGCCCGTCTGGGTAACCCACTCCGCGGGACAGCGGGGCGATTTCCCAACCCCGGAAGATATGCTGGAAATCGCCACCGCTTCCAAAAACCTGGGCTTCAAGGGCATGGTCTGTCCCCATCCCGGCTGGGTGGGGCCGGTAAACTCCGCCTTCACTCCCACCGAGTCTCAGGTGGAGTACTACACCCAGGTCAGGCACGTCTTTGCCCAGGCCATTGCTGCCGGGACTGCCGCCGCGCCCTTCCACGGGCGCATGATCGACGTGCCGGTGGATGAGTGGGCCAAGGTGGTGTTGGAGACGGCTGCCGCCTGCGCCCAGCGGGACGCTCAAAAACAGGCTGCCCCGGTCCAATAGGAAACGTGAGGGATGGCGCGCCGTTTCTTGAGCCGAGCCTACGGAAATGGGGAGAAGGGCTGGGGCTGACCTTACTGCCGAAACACGGCCAGGGCGTCTACCGCCTTGACGCCGCTCCCGGCGGGCAGGACCATCAGGGGATTCACGTCCAGTTCGGCCAGACGGCCATCCAGGTTCACCCCCAGATAAGACAGCCGGACCAAGGCGTCGGCCAGGGCGTCCCCGTCTGCCGCCGGGCGCCCTCGGAAACCTTCCAGGAGCCTGGCCCCCTTTACTTCGGCTATCATCTCCAGGGCTTGGGGCCGGTCCACGGGACACAGGCGCAGCGCCACGTCGGCGAACAGCTCCACCATGACCCCTCCAAGGCCGTACAGCAGCACCGGGCCCAGTTGCGGGTCATAGGAAACCCCGGCGATTACTTCCACGGCGTCCGCGACCATTTCCTGGACCAACACGCCGCTGATTCCGCCTTCTCCGCCCGGACCAAGCTGCTCCCGCGCCCTTGACATAACCTGGACGAAGGCCTCTCGCACCTCGGCGTCATCCCGGAGCCCCAGCCTGATTACCCCGGCCTCCGTCTTGTGGGGAATGGCCGGAGAGTCGGCCTTCAGGGCCACCGGATAGCCGATGCCTCGGGCGGCCTCCACCGCGTCGTCCTCGGTGGCGGCCCGGACCTCACGGTTTACGGGGATTCCCCAGGCGGCGACTAGCTGCTTGCTTTCGTGCTCGGATAGGCTGCGGCCGCCGGTATCGGACAGCAAGCGGCCCAGGACTTCCCGCTGCTCCGGGCCCGTCTCAGGGGCCACAGGGAACCCATCCCGGGCGCCCGTGCCAGTCGGCCTGCGCTCCCTCCAGGCGTGATACTCCTGATAGCTCCTGAGGCCGGCGGCCAGGCGGTTGGGAGTGTAGAACACGGGGACCATGGCCTGTTTTAGCTTGTTCAGCCCGGCGGTTGCGGTCCTGCTGCCGGTCCAGAGGAATACCACGCCCTTGGGTCCGCCGAGGTCGTCATTCAGGGCGAGGTCTCGCTGGGCGATCACCTGGTCGGCCTGGTCGTCTCCTCCCGAACTGGCCACCACCATGGTCCCGACCTCGGGTCCACCGATCATGTGGCCCATGATCTCGGGGAAAGACTCGCTGTTGGCAAACCCCGTGACGTCAGCGGGATTGGCCGCCCACCCGAAGCCTTTGAGCACGCCGTTTATTCCCTCCGTCGCGTCCTGGCTAAGGGGCGGCAGGTCCAGTCCTTCCCGGCCGCACATGTCGGCGGTCAGAGAGCTGATGCCCCCGGAGTGGGACACCACGGCTATGCCGGGCTTTCGCGGCTTGGGGCAGTGGGCCAGGAGGTGGGATACCTCCAGCAGTTGGTCGTAGTCCTCGACCCGGATGACCCCGTGCTGCGCCATGGCGGCGTCGTAGAGACGGTCTTCCCCGGTCAGCGCCGCGGTGTGAGAGAGGGCGGCCCGCGACCCCAGGGCCGAGCGGCCGATCTTGATCAGCACGATGGGTTTGCCCCGGTGGGCGGCCAGCTTGGCGCACTCGATGAACTTCCTGGCGTCCTTGAAGCCCTCCACGAATCCGGCGATCACCCGGGTCTCCGGGTCGTCCAGCAGGTACCGGACGAAGTCCGAGAAGTCCAGGTCCGCCTCGTTGCCAGTGGATACCACGTAGGTGAACCCAACTCCCTCGTCGACGGCGCGCGTCAGGAACGGCCCGAAGGCCGACGCCCCGCTCTGGCAGACCAGGCCCACGGGTCCGGGGAGGCCCCGGGCGCCAAGGGACGAGGCGCTGACCCAGACGTCGTTCTTGAGGTTGGCCAGGCCCAGGCAGTTGGGGCCGGAAACCCTCATGCCCGAGGCGGCGGCAAACTCGCCCAGCTGGTCTTGCAGGTCTCGGCGGGCGTCCACGCCACGCTCGGCAAACCCCGCGGAGATGACGATGGCCGAGCCGGCGCCCTTTTCGTGGCTTTCCCGCAGCACCTCCAGCACCTGGTCGTAGGGGACCACTATCCCCACCAGGTCCGGCGCCTCGGGCAGGGCGCTGACGCTGGGGTAGCACCGAGTTTCCATAATCTCATCGTAGCGGGGATTGACCGGGTATACCCGCACCCGGTCCCCGGCTTTCAACGCCGCGGCCAGCATCCGCCCGCCGTACTGGAGCCGCGGGGTCGCGCCAACCACGGCTATGGACTCCGGGTTGAGCATCTTGTGGATCGATGCGAGTTGGGATTCGGTCCAGGTGGGCATGAAGCTCCCTGACGGGTCTAGGTCTCCCCGGAGCGGCGGGCGTCGGCGCGCCAGTCGTCGGGGCTGGGGCCGCGGTCGATTAGCACGTCGATCACCGCGGGGAGACCGGATGCCTGGGCTTGACGGATAGCCTCGGGCAGGTCCCGGGAATCGCCGACCTGAATCCCGAAGCAGCCGAAACCCCGCGCGATAGCGGCGTTGTCCGTCTTCACGAATTCGGAAGCGATTTCCCGGCCCGGCGGCTGGTGGTCCAGGACCATGCCCAGGGCGTTGTCGTTGAAGACGACGCACAGTATGGGCAGGCGGTACTGCACCGCAGTGGACAGGGCGTTGACCGTCATCATGTAGCCGCCGTCGCCGGTCACGCAGACCACGGGCCGTTCCGGGTAGACCAGCTTCAAGGCCACCGCTGCCGGCAGTCCCCATCCCATGCCGGCAGTGCCGCCGGGGCAGAAAAAGGTCCCCGCCTGTTGCGACTGGTAGAGGTGGGCCATCCAGGTGCGATTGTTGCCGGCGTCCAGGGCGAAAACCGTTGACGGGTCGAGATTCTCTTGGAGCAGGGCGACCAGGCGCTGCGGCGTAACCGGGGAGGAGTCGCGGGCCATCTCCGGGTCGTCGTAGAAGGCAAGGTCTTCTTTGCGCCCGGGTAGAGCCTCGGCCCAAGGCCGCCTGGCGGAGGCGGCGGCCGGCGCCGCCTCCCGGGACGCCGCCACCAATTGGTCCAGGATGCTGCCGGCGTCGCCGATGAGTCCCAGTTCCACCGGGAAGGTCCACCCGGCGTTGCGTTCGTCTATATCTATCTGAATAATCCGCTGCCTCCGGGGGTCGAACACGTTGGGCCGTTCCCTGACCGTGTCCTGGGGCGAGAGCTTCGCGCCCACCACCACCACGCAATCGGCTTCGCCTACCACCCGGTTGGCTACGTCCTGGCCGTATACGCCCACCATGCCGAGGGCCAAGGGATGGGTCTCGGCGATGGCGCTCTTGCCCTTGTAGCTGGTGGCCAGGGGCATGTCCCACATCTCCGCGAGCTCCTGGAGCTTGCCGTGGCACCGGGAGACGTGGACCCCGTTGCCTGCCACCAAGACGGGGCGGCGGGACTCCGAGAGGATTTCAACGGCTCGGGCCACGTCCTGGGGGGCGCTTTGGGGTTTGGCGGTGTTCAGGTACCCGGCGGCGTGGTGGATGAAAGGAGGAGATTCCACGTCGACCTCGCCGCCGATGGCCGCGGAGCGCATCACCACGCTGGCCGGGCCGGGCCGGCCGCTGCCGGCATGCTTGATGGCCAACTGGGTGCTGATGACCGCCTCCTTGGGACTGGCCGCCACGGCCGTGTACTTGGTCATGGCCCTGAATATGCCGGGCAGGTCTATGCTGCCGTACTCGCCGGCCCCGGACTGGTTGGCCGGGTGCATGGCGACGCCGCCGTCGGAGGTGTCGGTCAGCACCAGCATGGGCGAGCTGCTGAGCATGGCCTCCATGATGCCGAAGGAGGCGTTGGAGCCGATGAAGAGCCCCTGGCCCATAACCAACGCGGGCTTCCCCGTGGCTCGCCCGTAGGCGTCGGCCATGATGGCCGCGGCTTGCTCGTGCCGGGTCAAGATCACCTTGATGCGGTCCTCCTTGCCTTGGAGAAGCTGGAATATCTGGCCGGTGCCGCCCCCGGGAATCCCAAACACGTACTCCACGCCGGCTTCCTCCAGGGTCTGGACGATTAGCTCGCTGGCACTGGGCATGGGGCCTCCCTTAACGCCGCGTCCCCTACCGCGGGCGGCGTTCTAAACGGCAGTCGGGCCGATAATAACCTGAGGGGAAAAGGCGGTCAAGGCTGCGGTCAGCGGCGCCGGTTTACATTGCAGCTCTCCCACCCGTCGTTCTCAACCCAGGGCCACCCGCCGTGTCGTCCGCCTCCGGAGGGCAAGCCATTCCTGGCCGTGGTCCCGGCGGTTTTCGGGAAAGGGAAAGGCCCCGCCGGTTTCCGGCGGGGCCCTTCGGCCAAGACCTGCCATGCCTGAAGTCGGGCTGAAGACGGGCGCCTTTAGCCCACCATGTCGTAGCTGCGCAGCAGCTTGCCCGGCAGCGAACCGGTGCAGTCGTTGCCTTCGAAGGTGACCGCGCCGTTAACCAGGGTGTAGCGCAGCCCGGTGGGCCTCTGGACCAGCCGCCGTTCACCCCCGGGGAAGTCGGTGTCGAACTTGGGCTTGTCGTGGAGGAAGCCCAGTTCCTCCAGGTTGTAGACGATGACGTCGGCCCAGTCTCCTACCCGGAGGGTCCCCCGGTTCTTGAAGTTGGCGAACCATGCCGGCAGCGCGCTGATCTTGTAGTGGGCCTGCTCCAGGGTCATCAAGCCCTTTTCCCGGACCCAGTGGGTCAGGAAGTAGACCGGCCAGATGCTGTTGGTCAGGAACCTGGTGTGGGCCCCGCCGTCGGAGATGGATATGTGGACGAAGGGATTGTTGATGTACTCGGCGCGGGCATCGTCGCCCTGGGCCGCCGCCGGGTGCCCGAACTCGGTCTCCAGGTCTTCGTCCAGCGCCAGGTCCAGGAAGGCGTCCAGGGGTTCCTTGCCCTGCGTTTGGGCGATCTCCGCGACGCTCAACCCCTCGTACTGGTAGTTGCGCTCGTGGGCCACCTGCACCACGGTCATGGCCGTCCAGTCGGTCCTGGGGTGTGGGCGCTCTACCACGTCCCTCTTCATTCCCACGCGCACGCCCTCTTCGGAGAGCTTGGCGACGCGCTCCTCGGGAGTCCCCACCAGGGGCTGCACCCAGTTGGGCATGTAATCGAACATGTTGTACTCGGAGAGCTTGAACTCGGCGACGGTGGGCACCGACCCCTGCTGGGCGATCACGGGAAGGCCTTCCTCCCGGACTTCCTTCAGCCACTGGTAGCCCTCGTCGTCCCCCAACACCACGTGAAGCGGCCGGCCGCTGACCCTAACCATTTGCGCCAGCATCGCCCGCTGCTCGGCGCGGTCGTCGGATATCCCGATGGTCCACCCTATGTGGCCCACGCCAAACTGGCCCATGACCTCGGCCAGCCCCAGGTACTCTTCGGGAGAGGCGACGTGGCTGGGCAGCCAGCTGCCGTCCTCGGGCCGGTCCTCCATGTTCTTGTCGGCGGAGATGCCGAAGGCCCCGGCTTTCATGGCGTCGTGGGTGATCTGCTTCATCTGGTTGAGCTCGGCCTCGGTGACCGAGGTCCGCTCCCGAGCCGGAATCATGCCCAGCACATAGCCGCGCAGCGGGGAGAAGGGCAGCAGAGAACCCACGTTCACTCCCAGGCCCTGGCGGTCCAGGCTATCCAAGTATTGGGGGAAAGTCTCCCAGTCCCAGCGCATGCCCTGGCGCATCGACTCCAGGGGTATGGCCTCGATGCGATTCATCATCCGCATGTTCAGGTCCCGGTCCTCGGGTTTGGTGGGCGCGAAGCCGAAGCCGCACTGGCCGATGGTCAAGGACGTTACCCCGAACCAGCCGGAGAGGGACGCGTAGGGGTCCCAGTTGAGCTGGGCGTCGTAATGGGTGTGCAGGTCTATAGCGCCGGGAGCCACGATGCACCCGCCGGCGTCGATGACCTTGGCCCCGGCGGCGTTGATCTTGCCGCTGATCATGGCCACCTTGCCGTCTTTGATGGCCAGATCGGCCGCGTAGCCGGGGACCCCGGTCCCATCTACGATGGTGCCGCCGCGAATTACCAAATCGAATTCAGGCATATTCCGTCCTCCAGTGAATGATTGGAGCTATTTTGGGGTTGGACCGTGCTAGGGACTGCGCCAAGTCTACGGCCCCAGTGCCCGCATGTCAATTGAAGCTAAGCGGGGTCCAGGGTCTTTCAATTGTCTCCAAATGTCATTTACAAATGACATTTGGAGTTCTGGGGCCGCCACGGCGGGCGAGGTTGGCGGACTCCTGGCGAAGGCGGGTCAGCTCGTTGAGGAAGCGACCGTCTTCGAGCCATCGGCGCAAGGTACTCTCTCCTATGACGGAAGTGCGGACGGCTTGAGAGGTGGCAGGGGAGGCGGCGATGATGGGCAACGCCGCCTGCCGGCGAAAGGTGAGGTTGGATTTTTCGACTTCCCTCTCATTTCCGCTCATTTCCTCCCATTCCGGCTCGTGACCCGTGGCGGGTTGGATTCGTTTTTTTGTTGGAACGAATAGGGAACGAATCGGCCAGAGGGCTGAAATCCTACAGTGCGCTTGGGAAATGGCCGCCGGCGCGTGGGCAATGCAGTATCAGTTTGTTTACCGGCTTTCCGGTGGGGCAGGCGTTAATAGCTGCCAACTAATAGTAGTGTAAGGAGTGGCCACCGGAGCAGGCAAGGGGGAAGTGTCAAGAGCCTTTAGTAATTATCTCAAAACTTGGCTGCTTTTAACCGTTCGTCCTGAGCGAAGCGGAGTGGAGCCGGAGGCGGAACGCAGCGCAGTCGAAGGACCTGTCCTGAGCCTGTCGAAGGGCCGGTGCCGGGGAGACCCTTCGACTCCGCTGTGCTGCGCTCAGGCCGAACGTAGGAAACCACCAGCAGTGACCTGCAAGTTCTTCTTTTGATTTGAGATAGTTTCTTGGTGGTCAGTGGCCGGGGGCGCCTTGTCTGAAGTGTGGTTGGGGGATTAGGGCGGGACGACGAGAATGGAGGCGCCCCATCGAAGTCTGAACAGTTACGCTACTTCGGTCGGCATACTAATTTCGATCCGGTGCAGTACAATCATGCTCACCAAAGCAGATAATGTCCCAGCCCCAAAGCTCTACGTAATGCTCAGGCAATGGGTGCGCTAACATTCCAACGTTAAAGAAGGATGGAGATGCCCGAATCCAAAGATTTCATCCTGGGATTCGACCCCGGCGGCAAAGGGAACTCCCCCCGAGGTAAAGGGAACTTCGGTTGGAGCATATGCAACCAGGTTGACGGCGTTCTGCAGCCACCCAAGATAACCGACTTGGCAATCGACGCATGGGACGCCATCGGCCAGGTCAAAAAAGCTCTCAAATCCCTTGACGCCACTCCAAACGTCCTAGCCGCAGGCATTGATGCGCCGCTGCTCTGGAGCAAGAAAGGAAACAGAGAGGTTGACGACGTGCTCGAAAAGGTGTTGGAGGGCGCTGAGTTTCCAGCCCCGAAGAATGGGGGCCGTAGGGTTCAGGCCGTCAACAGCCTACGCGGTGCGTGCGTGGTGCAAGGCGCGCTGTTAGCCAAGTATCTCAGAGATACCTGGAACCAACTACTAATAACGGAGTCTCACCCCAAGGCTTTGTGCCACTTGCTGTGCTACACGAAAGAGCGGGCTATGGTAAAGCGCCTAACAGAAGGCGTCGCTGACTACAAACAGTACGCTACGCGCTGCCTATGCGGATGCGGCGAGGCCGACAAGCCCAAAGCGAGCTTGGCTGACCATAAACGGGACGCCACGCTATCCGCAATTTCAGCCTGGGCGGCAATTCAACCAAACCTTCCCAACTGGCGAAACCTCTACGATGATGTGAAGAAGCCTGATCGGATTAAGCCATTCAACATACCCGTAAGCTACTGGATGCCCACCCGTAATCCACCACACGACGGCTAGACTAACCCGCCTAACTACGTAAACCCGCCCCCTCGCCCCCCTGTCATTCCGCTGGAGCGGAGCGACGAGGAATCCAAAGTGCTTGCCGGAGGGTGGCCCAGACCTCGCCGTCGGGCTTGCGGTTCATGGTGTGAGAGTCCGGGCGGCGGGTCCTTTCCGGCGCCACGGGGGTGGTGCGTTAGGGCCTCGGATTCTTCGGCAAGCTCAGAATGCCGGACGTGACGGGGAACACCGACTAACCATAACGTTGACCGCCCCCGGGGGCGGGCGTATTATCCCAGCAAACGGCCGCAGGCTCTCAAGCGGCCTGGTCCACCTGGAGCGCTGAAGGTTTACTGGAGGCAATTATGCGCGGGGGCGATGCGGTCATTCATGCGTTGGAACAAGAAGGGGTCGAGTACATTTCCGGGTTCGCCGGAGGCGGCGAGGCGCCCTTGTGGCCGTCCCTTCGGGCTTCCCAGTCAATAAAGGTTTTCTCCACCCGGCACGAGAGGCAGGGTGTGGAGATCGCCGACGGCTACGCCAGGGCAACAGGTAGAGTGGGGGTAGCGTTGACCGGCACCGGTCCAGGCGCCACCAACACGCTGACCGGCATCGCCGGCGCCTTCGCCGACAACGTTCCCGTGCTGCTGCTCATGGGACAGCATCCCCTGGGCAGCATGGGCAGGGAGATTCAGCAGGAGGTCCCCGCCTCCATCTTCGACAGCCTGGTCAAGTGGAGGGGCGCCATATCCAGGATTGAGGACGTGCCGGTGGTTATGCGGCGCGCTTTCACCACCTTGCGCTCCGGCTCACCCGGTCCCGTGGTGTTGGAGCTGCCGTCCGACGTTCTATCCTCCGAGGCTTCCGATGATGTTCTGAGGTACGAACCGGTGGGGCCGGGACGCAAGGCGGCGGCCGATCCGGCAGATATAGAGGAGGCCGCCGACGTTCTGGTCAACGCCCGCTTTCCGGTGATGAACGTAGGCGGCGGTGTCCTGTCCGCTGAGGCCTGGCACGAGGTCCGGGAACTGGCTGAGCTGCTCTCCATGCCGGTGGCCAGCACCCTGGTGGGCAAGGGGGCTTTCCCCGAGGACCATCCTCTATCGTTGGGCGGCGGCGTGTATCCCAGGAGCAGATATGCCTCCGGCCAGGCCCTGCACGTCAACCGCAAGGCGGACGCGGTGCTGGCGGTGGGAAATTCGTTCAGAATGCCCAACGCCACCGACGGCCGGCCCATTCCGCCCGAGGTCAAGCTGGTCCATATCAACGCCGACCCGGGTGACTTGAACAAAATCTACCAGGCCGACGTTGCCATCCTCGCCGACGCCAAGCTGGCGCTGCGCAGTCTGATCGACGCCGTCCGGGAGAGGCTTGGCCCCCGCGCGGGTGGAATCAAGGAGGAAGTCGCGGCGGAGATTCACCAAGCCAAGGCCAAATGGCTGGGCGAGTGGCAGCCGGTGTTCGATGACGACTCGGCGCCAACCAACGGCTATCGAGTGGTCCGGGAGTTGATGCGGGCAGTCGACCCGGACCGCACCATCGCGCTTCATGACGCCGGAGGCAGCCGGGGGTATTTGTCCCCATTCTGGGTAGCCACCAAACCCAGGAGCTACATCGGAATGGGCGGCATGGCAGCCATGGGCTGGTCGCTGGGGGCGGCCATAGGCGCCAAGCTGGGTCGGCCCGACCACCTGGTTTTGCACCTGCTGGGAGACGCCTCATTCGGCATGGTGGGCATGGAGCTGGAAACGGCCGTCCGAATGAGGCTTCCCACCCTAACGGTGCTGCTGAACAACGGCGGCACTGGCGGTGGCCTGATGGCTATGGAGCGGCCCAACGCTGCTCCGCCCAGCATGGCCCAGTTGGGCGGAAACTTTACCCTGGTGGCCCAGGGTTTGGGCGCTCATGCGGAAAGGGTGGAGCAGCCGGGAGACTTGGCCTCCGCTTTCCAGCGGGCCATCGCGGCAACGGAGACCGGACAAGCGGCGCTGGTAGAGGTAATGATCAGGCCCATGCCCACTCCCGAGACCCCCGACGACTGGACGCTGTAACGGCAGCAATGCCATAGCTGTAACTAGGGAGGTCCGGCCGTGAAAAGCATAGAGATAGACCGGGGAAAGCGCCTCAAGGAGGAGCCGGCCAAGGGACACAACCGGTGGCACCCGGACATGACGCCGGTGTTGGAAGTGGATCCCGAGGAAGAGGTCGTCTTGGAGACCAGGGACGCGTCCGACTGCCAGATCAGGCCGGGCATGACCGCCGCGGACATGGAGGGCCTGGACGCCAAGGTGGCGCACCCGCTCACCGGGCCGGTTTACATAAAGGGGGCCAGGCCCGGAGACCTCTTGGAGGTGGAGTACCTGGAAGTCAGGCCGGAATCCCACGGCTGGACCCGATACAGGCCCGGGGCGGGCTTCCTGCGGGACCTGTTCACCGATTCCTACCTGGCCCACTGGGAAATAGAGGATGGCTGGGCCACGTCGCCCCAACTTCCTGAGGTGCGCATCCCCGACGGGTCCTTCATGGGCACAGCGGGCGTCGCCCCGTCCAGGTCCCAGATGGAGGCGTGGGCGGCGCGTGAGGCGGACCTGGCCCGCCGCGGCGGAACGGCCCTTCCTCCGGACCCCGAGGATGCGGTCCCGGCGGGAGGGGCCATCGCCTTGGAGGGGCTGCGGACCATCCCTCCCCGGGAGAACTGCGGCAACGTGGACGCCAAGCAGCTTACCGGGGGTTCCCGTTTGCTGATCCCGGTAAACGTGGAGGGCGCGCTGTACTCGGTGGGTGACGGCCACTTCGCCCAGGGCGACGGCGAGTGTTGCATCACCGCCATCGAGATGGGCGCGACCGCCGCCGTCCGGTTCCGGGTCCACCAGGGAGAGGCGGCGAGACTGGGCATCCGGTGGCCGCGATTTAGCCATCCGGGTTACTTCGCCGCTCCCGAGTGGGCCGCGCCCCGGAACTTCATCGCCACCATGGGCATGCCGGTGCGGGAAGACGGCGTCCAGGAGGGCGAAGATCTGACCCTGGCGGCCCGCAACGCCCTGATCAACATGATCGACTTGCTGCAGGAGCGGGGCTGGAGCAAGCAGCAGGCCTATATCATCTGCAGCGTGGCGGTGGACCTCAGGGTCAGCAACGTCGTGGACCTGCCCAACGTCACCGTGTCCGCTTTTCTGCCAGAGGATATCTTTCAGGGGTAGGCGCAGCAACGGCGAGGGCCTCGCGTCCCGGAGCCGACGGACGGTGGGGGGATGGCGGGCGACATAACAAGGCCCCGTCCCACCGGCGGGGCCTTGTTCATACCCGAGTCGGCTTGGCGCTCCGTTAAGAAGTCTTAGGTGCTGGGCCACGTGGGGATAACGGAGGGCCAGCCATGGGGGACCGGATTCCGGCCAACCTCTTGGGCGGGTCTGGGGACCGGGTCAGCTTATTCGCTTGACCTCCAGGGTCTCTCCGGGGGCGAGCGCCACCCGCCTTACATTTATACCAAGCTTGAGCAGCCAGTATCCCAGGGTGGCCTTGCTCACCCCCAACTCCTCGGCGGTGCTGGACAGGCCGATCTCGTTGACTTTTTCCGGCAGCAGCCGCTCCAGGGGACGCTGATGCTCCGTTTCCACGCGCTGCATCAATTTAGTCTTGCGGGCCAAGGTGTACCTCCTTCCATAGCTGGCTACCGTTGGCTATTACCGCCGGCAGTTACCGCTGCGCCGGGCCGGTTCTCACTTCACCGCGACTGTACTACGCCATGCCGGTTTTTGTCAAGGCCGGGTATAAGTTATTCTTTAAACTAATTTAAGACTTGATTAGAACATAAAGCTGGGACACATCAATTAGCCGTCAATCGGCTTCAGGGAAGCTGCTGAAATCCCCCCCGATCCAGCCGCTGCCGCATGGCAAAATCCTCCTTGAGGCGGCTCCATGGCCCCGCACGGGCCGCCGTTGACACCGCGAAAGCCCTACCTTAAGCTGGCCCAACTAGTCCTTAAGTAGTCCCTACTGCACGCCAATCACGCCAATGAGGTGGGCCGATGAATGTTCCTACCCTGCGAGACGTGTACCAGGCCAAGAAGACGATCGCTCCGTACCTGTCCAGGACCCCGTTGCATTATTCGGCGGGCCTAAGTGAACTGTTGGAAGCCGAAGTGTACCTGAAACACGACGAGTACCTGCCCCTGGGAGCCTTCAAGCAGAGGGGAGGCATCAACTTCCTGGCCCATCTCAGCCAGGAGGAGCGGGACAGGGGCATAATATCCGCCTCCACGGGCAACCACGGCCAGTCCATCGCCGCCGCCTGCCGTCTCTTCGGCGCCCGGGCGCTCATTACCCTTCCTCATGGGGCCAATCCGTTGAAGGTAGCCGCCATGCGCTCCCTGGGGGCCGAGCTGGTCCTTCACGGCGCCAACTACGACGAGGCCCGGGCCCACGCGGAGCTCCTGGCCCGGGAGGAGGGGTACAGGTACGCTCACCCTTCCAACGAGCCGCTGCTCATCTCGGGCGTGGCGACCCAGACCCTGGAAGTAATCGAGGACCTGCCCGACGTGGACGTGGTGGTCCTACCCCTGGGAGGGGGCAGCGGGGCCGCCGGGGCATGCATAGTGGCCAAGGCGGTGGACCCCGGCATACAGGTGGTGGCGGTCCAGGCAGAAGCCGCGCCGGCGGGGTACCTCTACTGGCGGCACGGGCACCAGGTCGATGCGCCCATGGAAACCTTCGCCGAGGGTCTGGCCACCAAAGAGGGGTACGCCTTGCCCCAGGCCATACTCAGGGAGCACCTGGATGAGTTCGTCCTGGTCGGCGACGACGACATCCGGCGGGCCATCGGCCTCCTGCTGGAGAAGGCCCACACCATGGCGGAGGCGGCGGGGGCCGCGGCCCTGGCGGGAGCGGTCAAGCGGCCGGAACTGGTGAGGGGTAAGAAGGTATCGATCACGGTAAGCGGGGGGAACATCACGCCGGGCCAACTGCTCGACGCGATAAACGTGTACAAGCAATAAGTGTAATAGCGTACATAGAGTACCGAGGCGCGGCGACTACTTTCCCAGGTACCGCGCCAGTTCGTCCCGGGAAAACCGGGGAAGGGGTTGCTCTCCGTGGCGGCCCACCAGCACCAGTCCCTCCTCGGGCGCCAGCATTTGGCCTATCTCCCAGCCGTCGACATTCTCCCGCTCCAGTGCGGTCAGCAGTGCGGGGACCTCGGCGGCCGGCAAGGTAATCAGGAGGGCCCCGGAGGCCAGCAACCCAAGCGGGTCGAGACCCACCGCCTGGCATATCTCTAGGCACTGGGGTAGGACCGGAAGGCTGCCCTCTTCCACGGCCAGGCCCAGCCCGGAAGCCTGCGCCAGTTCGCGCAGCCCGGTTACCAAGCCTCCTTCGGTGAGATCGTGCAGAGAATGTACTTCTCCCTGTGCGCAAGCGACGCGGCACTCGGCAAGTACACTTATACCGGGATCGGTCAGCAGGTCTGACGCCTGCCGTATGGCGTCATCGGTCAGCCCCGCCCGGCGCAGGTCATCGGGCCGGTCGGCGGCCAGGAGGGCAGTTCCCTCGATGGCGATCCCCTTGGTCAACACCACGCTGTCTCCCTCTTGGGCGCCGCCGGTGCGCACCAGCTTCCCCCGCTCCACCTCGCCCAGCATGGTCCCCATGATGATGGGCCGGTCCAGTCCCTGGGTGACTTCACTGTGACCCCCAACCAGCGTGGCGCCCACCGATTGGCACGCCTGGAGTATCTGATCGAACAGGGCTTCCGCCTTGTCGGGAGCGAAGCCCTCCGGGGCGAGCAGGGTAGCGAGAAACCAGCGGGGAGTCGCTCCGCAGCAGGCCACGTCGTTGGCGTTTATGTGGACGGCGTACCAACCGGCCCGCTCCGAGGCCAGGGTAACCGGGTCGCTGGCGGCCACCAGGAGGCGGTCTCCCACTTCCAGCGCGGCGGCGTCCTCCCCGACGGAAGGTCCCAGGGCCACGCCGGAGTCAAGGACCCGGTTCTTGGACAGCAATCTCTCCAAAAGATCGGGCGGGAATTTACCGATTTCCAACACAACCTCCGGACTTTGGCGATCGTCGTCGGCAGGGAGCGGGACCCGTCTTTATTGCGCGCTACGTGGTTACGGGGCCGCCATCAAGCCATTGGCAATTCCGGCCCACGCGGGGCCTGAAGGCCTCGGCCGGCTCTCCCGGGGCCGGCCGAGGCTGTAGCCGTAAAATCCGGGGGATGGGGCCGCAGAGTTGAAGCGGTCGAGGGCGCCCTCTTGGGCCGCGCCTCCTGGATTATACTTGTGGCTAACCCTTTGCCGATACGTGCCGATACGATATACTGCTTGTGAATAAAGTTACAAAAGCCGGGAGCGAGGAGGAGCAGTGAAAAGAGCGGCATTGCTGATTCTTGGGCTGCTGGCAGTGATAGCCGCAACGTCCGCAGCTTGCGGAAGCGCCGATGTCACGCTGGCCAGGAGGCCCATGGGCACTGCTGCTCCCGCAGCCACCCCTTTGCCCAGGCTGGACACCCCGACGCCCAGGGTCCCGGCAACCTACACGCCGGCCCCCGAGGCCCCGGAAACCGACACGGAGGCGCCGCCACCGCCGCCGACTCCAACGCCGGACCCCGATGCGCCCCTGGCTGCCCTGGAAATCTCCGTCGACGGGGACGCCTTGACCTTCGACCAGGGCGAACTGACGGTAGCCGCCGGTTCCCACGTGGTGTTGACCTTCGCCAACGTCTCTACCGTCAACCAGCACAACTGGGTGGTGGTGAGGGAGGGGACCAAGGACGACGTGGCCATCAGGGGCGCCGACCATCAGCAGAGCAATTGGCTCCAGCCCGGCGACCCTGACGTCATCGCCACCACTTCCTTGTTGGACCCGGGCGTTACCGGGGAGGCCGGCTTCCCCGCGCCGCCTGCCGGCGTCTACCAGTTCGTCTGCACCTTCCCGGGCCACAACGCCACCATGTTCGGCGCTTTCGAGGTCACCCGCTAGGCCCCGCTTCCGCCCGCGCGGCCGTATGGTGCGAGCCCCGGTCGGTGACCATGCCGTCGGGGCTGGCGCGACCTTCCCGGGGTCCACCGGACACTTGGTCATGCGCCGGCCCATCCAACCGCAGACCCGTGTCCCCGCGCCACATGGACGCGACGAGTGCATCCGGTTTGCCAGAACGTGGGCAGTCTGCTAGGATGCAACGGCTCTGAGCCGCCGCTGGAGCTCTCCACCGGCGCCTCATCTCGGCGACGGGACGTGGCGCGTTCGTCTAGAGGCCCAGGACACCGCCCTCTCAAGGCGGAGATCGCGGGTTCGAATCCCGCACGCGCTACCAACCCTCTTACCTCGGTCCGAACTCTCAACCGCTATTCCCTGCTTATCTCGGCGCTTTGGAGCTCTCCTTCGCTACTCTGTGGAACCACGCCGATGGCAACAGCCGTCACACGCGGGCCGGCATCCGTACCATGAGGAACAGTCCCGCGCTCGCCCCGCAGACCGCGACGGCAGGCCCAAACACCAGATCGTAAGAGCCCAGAGCGTCGCGGCCGACGCCGGCCCCTAGCGCGCCCAAAGAGCCCGCCCAGCCGATGCAGGCGAACAGGACTCCCAGGATCGAACCTGCGTACTGCCGGCCAAAAAGCTCCCCGGCCATGGCGGGCATCAGCACGATACTTCCACCGTAGAATACCCCGAAGACAAAGGCAAAAAGGGGCGCCAGCTGCGGCGCCAAAAGCCAACCCAGAAAGGCGGCGCCCTCGGCTACAACCGCCAAGACGACGGGCGTTCGTCCGCCGATGCGGTCGGCAAGGAAACCTGACATCAACACGCCGAATATAGCGCCGGCCCCGATTAGGCTGGCCGCCAGGGTCCCCTCGGCCGAGCTCCCGCCCCGGTCCAGGGTTATCAGGGAAGGAAGATGGACGAAGGGAATAAGCGCGACCAAGTAGGCGGCGAAGAATGCGGCGGCGAAAAACCGGAAGTTGCGGGTCCGCAGTGCTTCCCTCAACCGCAAGGACGTCGTTGCCGCCCTGGCGATGTCTGTGCCGCGGTCACCCGGCAGTCCGACGCTCTCCGGGCTTCGAACCATGAAGCGGGACGCCAAATACACGGCAGTAAAGACGGCCGCGCCCGCGCCGACGTAGGCTGAGCGCCATCCGAGGAAGGCCACGGCCGTCCCCATGGCCAAAGGCACCAGGAAGATGCCTACGCTGGACCCCAGATTGGTGATGCTAAGGGCCAAGCCCCGCCGCGCGGTGAACCACCGCACCACCGTGGAGTTGCAGGGCACGTAGGCCACACTCATGCCGAGGGCGGCCACCAAACTGAAGAACAGGTAGAACTGCCAAACCGCGTGGGTGATGCTCAGCAGGGCCAGCCCCGCGCCAAGCAAGATGCCCCCTGCCAGCATGACCCGCTGGGGTCCCCAGAGGTCGGTCAACCGGCCAGTGACGGTGCCGACCGTGGTGTAGACGATGACGTACAGCGTGTATGCCAGGGATAGCTGGGAACGGCTCCATCCCAGGTCTTCCTCCATGGCCGCCAGCATGATGCCCACGCTGTACTGCACGCCGTAGGCCATGAACAGGACAAGGCCCGCCGCGGCCACCACGGTCCAGCCGTAGTAGAACCGGAGTCGCAACGCTCTAGACGCTAATGATTCCACGCGGCGCCTGCCTCATACTCAGCAGCCGAAGAGCGATTAGTCCGGCCGCTCCGGGGTCCACTCCTTGTCGCTAGTCTGGATGTTGACGTGCTGAATAATCGTGACCCTTGGCATGGGCGATACCCTTCTCCGAGGCGTTCCGTCCTCGCGGGCCAAGACGACGAAGTATACCACCAGCTTGCCGGCGAAAAGTTCTTAAGCCGCGTTAGTCCAGAGTCTCTTGGGTGTCATGCTGAAACAATGTGGTGGCCCCTTGCGATGTCCGGTAGCCCCTCCCAATGTCACGCTGAGGAGCTTGCGACGAAGAGTCCGGGCGCGGACTGGCTTGTGACAACGGATTTGAGATTCCTCGCCTTCGGCTCAGAATGGCATCCTGGGGGGATTATGGGAGAATTAGAGGGCCCTGACGGTTAGTCCTATATTGGTGGGATCTTCCATACAAACCCGGTCGGTCCGGTTCATCGCCGTTGAATGGTGAGGGTTTCGGGTCGGCTGCGCGGCGTTACCAGGTGTTCAACGCTACGTAGGAGGTCAAGAACGACTTCCCCTGCATAACGATGGACCAAGACGCGATGCCATGGGTGCGAAGTCGACCGGGCCAGTCCGGGGGAACGATTCGTGAGGGCCTTCGCCTACGGCCAACAGGGGATGATGTGGGGGCTACCAGGGGAATATTCTTGTTCGTGGGTTGCCGCATCGGCGGTCCCTCTTCTGTGGTCATAAGGTATAATGGCCGACAGCGGCCGGCCGGCGTCGGCGCCTGCACGTGCGCCGGACTCACCCGGCCTACGACGACCCCTGCGCGGAGACGACATGGTAGATCAAGAGCGGTTGGTAAACTCTTTTTGCGAGCTAGCCCGCATAGACAGCCCCTCCGGATACGAGGAGGACGTGGCCAGACACTTGGAAGAGAGGCTGGGCAGCCTGGGCTTTCAGGTAGAGCGGGACGCCTACGGCAATGTCATAGCGTCCGAGGACGGGAGCGATCCGTTGCTGTTGTCAGCCCACATGGATACCGTCGAGCCCGGCCGCGGGGTCAAACCTCAGGTCCGGGGCGACCGCATCGAAAGTGACGGCACCACCATACTGGGCGGTGATTGCAAGGCGGGAGTAGCGGCTATCATGGAAGCCCTGGAGTCGGCGGCGGCTGGAGGCCGGGCCAGGCGTCCCGTGCAGGTAGTCTTCACCAGGGAGGAAGAGATCGGCCTGGTGGGCGCCAGCAACCTGGACTACTCCATGATCCGGGCCAAGGACTCGGTGGTATTCGACGGCAACGGCCCCGTCAACCGCATCACCGGCTCCAGCCCCACCTATGTCAGCTTCGACGTGACCGTCAAGGGGCGGGCGGCCCACGCGGGAGTGGAGCCGGAAAAGGGCCTGTCGGCCATCCGAATCGCCTCCGACATCATCTCCGAGTTGCCCAACGGCCGTCTCGACGAAGAGTCTACTTTCAACGTGGGGACCATCTCCGGGGGATCGGTCCGCAACGCCGTGCCGGCCGAGGTCACCTTCAGCGGCGAGTTCCGCAGCCGCAACACCGAGACCGTGGACCTGCTCCGGCTGCAGGTGGTCAACATCATGCAGGAGGCGCGGCGGCGCTACCAGGAGGCAACCATCCAGGAAGACCTGGAGGTGCTGTTCCACATGTATAACCTGGACCCCGACGACCCCGTGGTCCGCATGGTGAGCCGGGTCATGGGGGAGATGCGCATAACCCCTGACATCCGGCCCTCCGGAGGCGGCACCGACGCCAACGCCATGAGGCTAAACGGGATTCACTGCGTGGTGGTGGGCATGTCCACCAACGAGATGCATACGGTCAACGAGCACGTGCTCATTCCCGACCTGGTGACCACCGCCAGGTTTTGCGAACGGGTGATGGAAGTCCGGTAATAGGCGGGAGCGAGGATGAACGGCGCAGAGCTAAAGGCGACTCTACAGGCGGGCGGCCGCGTTTTTGGGACCATGCTCACCATTGGCCGGAGCCCGCGCTGGGTACCGGTCCTCTCGGGAGTGGGGTTGGACTATGTGATCGTCGACACCGAGCACAATCCCCGCAGCCGCGCGGAACTGGGCGACTACCTGGCTATGCTGAACACCTCTCCGGTGATGCCCATAGTGCGAATTCCCGTGGCCAGTTCCCACTACGTCACTATGGCCCTGGATGCCGGCGCCCAGGGGGTGCTGGCCCCATATTGCGAGACCGTGGAGGAGGTCCGGGAGGTGGTTGCGGCGGCCAAGTGGCGGCCCCTGAAGGGGGAGGCGGCGCGGCGCTTGGTTGAGTCGGGGGACCAGGTCAGTGACGCCACCAGGGCCTATCTGGAGGACCGCAACCGCAACAGCGTGGCGATTATCGGCATCGAGAGCGTGGCGGCGGTCAACGCGCTGGACCGGATGCTCGAGGTTCCCGGCATCGACGGCATCTTCGTGGGTCCCAACGACCTCAGCATATCCCTGGGCATCCCGGACCAATACGACCGGCCGGAGTACCAGAGCGCCGTCAAGCGCATCATCGACGCCTCGGAGGCCCGGGGCATCGCCGTGCTCGTACACCACCAGACGCCGGAGCTTTCCACCTACTGGATAGGCCAGGGCGCCCGATTCGTCCTCCACGGCACCGACCGCCGGGCTTTGGCCGAGGGTTTCCGCGCCGACTTCGGCAAGCTGCGGGAGTTCGCTCAGGACCTGTAGCTCCCCCGCCGTCCTCCGGTCGCGGTAGGTGCGGCTATCCGCCGGACATCGTCTCGCACCGGGCAGCTAGCCGTCAAGCCGGTCCCAGCGGCGGCGCAGCGACTCCACGTAGACCCGGTCATAGTCCCCGTAGTGGCCGCCTGGCGGGTGGTCCGCTAGCCGCTCGGCCCACATGTACTCCACGTCTTCCCACCGGATTGGATAGGGCGCCTGGTCGAAGAACGCCCTCACCGCGTCGTCGGGGCTGCCGGCTTCCATGTAGCCTAGCATTTGGAAGTTGTCGTAGGTATTGCCCCGGTCGGAGACGAATTTGCCTTTCATGGCGGCCATCACGATGAACGAAGCCATAGCTCACTCAAGGCAAGGGCGGTTAGCGAGTCGACCCTACCGGGTCAGGATGTGGATGGTGGTAACGTCTCCCGCGCCGGAGCACTGGGCCAGGCCCACCCTGGCGTTAGCCACCTGCCGGGGGCCCGCTTCCCGCCGCAACTGGGTGACGGTCTCGTGGACCATGCGAATGCCGGTGGCCCCAAAGGGGTGGCCCATGGCCAGCAACCCGCCGTCGGTGTTGGTGGGGATGTCTCCCCCCAGCGCCGTCCGGCCCTCCGCGGTGGCCTTCCAGGCCTCTCCCCAGGGCACCAGGTGGAGGGCCTCCAGTTGCTGCAACTCGCCGATGGTGGCCGCGTCGTGGACCTGCGCCAAGTCCACGTCCTCAGGCCCGATCCCGCTCATCTCGTAAGCGGCTTCCGCCGCCGGTTCCGTACGATAGGGACTGAAGGCCGAGTGATCGCTCCCCCGCCCGTTGTAGCTTCCCGACCTGAGGACCGCGGCGGCTATGCGGACGCACCGCTGCCTGTCGATCCCGTAGCGGTCCACGGCGTCGGCGGCGCACAGGACGGCCGCGGCGGCGCCTTCGCTGGTGGGGCAGCACTGGTACAGGGTCAGGGGATCCGCGATGAGCCTGGACTGCAGCACTTCTTCCAAGCTGTACTGCTGCTTGCGATGGGCGTAGGGATTCATGGCGGCGTTCTGACGGGCCTTGACCGACACCTGGGCCAGGGCCGTCGCCGGGGCCCCCGTTTCCTCCATGTAACGCCGCATTCTGAGGGCGTAGCCGGCCATCATGTGGTCGCCTCCGATGTAGCGGTCCGGACTGTCGTCGGCGGTCACCGTCACCGGCCCACTCGGCACCTTCTCCGCGCCGAAAGCCAGAGCCAGGTCGTAGAGTCCCGAAGTGATGCCCCAGTAGGCCTGCCAAAAGGCGGTGGACCCGCTGGAGCACGCGTTTTCCACGTTGATGATGGGTATCCCGGTCAGGCCCAGGTTGGCCAGAGCGGTCTCTCCCACCGACATGCCCTCGTAGTAGACATGGCCGAAGTAGGCGATGGATATGTCCTTCCAGCCCACTCCCGCGTCCGCCAGGGCCGGGGTCACCGCGTCCGCCGCCAGGGTGGCCAGGGTTTTTCCGGGGAACCTGCCGAAGGGATGGAGGCCAACCCCGGCGACCACCACTTCGCGTCTTGCGCTTGGCTGAGTCACCGGTTTTCCTCCTTAGGGCCAGCGTTGGTCGCCGGCCTCCACTTGTATACTACCTTGGCTTGGCCGCCATTGGGCGCTTCCACCGGCACTAGGGCCAACTCCACCGGCATGCCTATTTTCAGGTCGGCTTCCGGGCAGTCTATGACCTCCGCCAGCACCTGGGGCCCCTCGGGCAGATCGATCTGCCCCAGGACGTAGGGTACGCCGCCGGGCCATCCCTGGGGCGGCACCCTGACGACGGTGTAGCTGTACAACTCTCCCCGCCGGCCAAGCTCGACGGGGTCCAGGTTGGCGGAGGTGCAGCCCTGGCAGAAGGTAGCCGGGCCGAAGACTACGATGCCGCAGTCCAGGCACCGGTGGCCGAGCAGAACGCCCTCGGTCCCATCCTCGTTGGTCAGCCTCAGTCTCTTGCTGTCAACGGATACCGCCATAAGCCTGCGGAAGCCTCCGGTTGCTGGGTATCCCAGCTTAAACCGCGCGTTTTTTGGTGTCAACCGAGGTGTAATGGACGGGTGTGCCCTAAGAAACTATCTCAAATCAAGAAGAGCTTGCAGGTCACTGCTGGTGGTTTTCTTCGTTCTTCCTGAGCGCAGCACAGCGGAGTCGAAGGGTCTCCCCGGAGGCGGTCCTTCGACTGCGCTGCGTTCCGCCTCCGGCTCCACTCCGCTGCGCTCAGGACGAACGGTTAAAAGCGGCGAGGTTTTGAGATAGTTTCTAAGGCCACGCGGAGGCCATATAAGGGCGATGAAAATGGGGGAACGCCGAGTGCCGCATCACCAGCGGCCGGGGCTTGTAGCCATGCATTGTAGATTCCTCGTCGCTGCGCTCCCACGGAATGACGGGGTAGGGGGCTCCAGTGGAATTACAGGTTGGGGCGCAGGGCGACTCGGGCCCGGCTGCTAGCCTCCTCCCAGTCATGCCCAGGCCTCCTTGCCCGTCTATTTTCATGGTAATGACCAGGGTGACAGCTGAATGACCAGGGTGACGACTGAATGACCTTGATATTGAATGCCTACCTTCAAGCGACGCCCGGGTGATACTCGGCCCAGGGGAGGAGGGCGCGCAGGAGGAGCTCCGGGGTGGGCTCCCGGCTGGGCTCCTGGCGGAGCCCGGCGCAGCGTTCAAGGTAACGGGCGGCGGCGGCGAATGTCGGGAGATGGAAACCCGCCTGGGCGACCCGGCGGACGAAGGCTTGAGGGGAGGGCGTGGGCCGTTTCTCCGCCTGGGCGACAGCCCATTGGGTGCAGAGGTCGTCGGCCTCGCGTTGGAGCATGACCTGGGCGTAGGGCAGGGCCATTTTACGGCGAAGGGAGCGGATGCGGGCCCGTAATGAGCTAAGGTTCATCTTGGTTTCTCCTGGTGGTTGGAAGGTCTCACCACGAATGAGGATGGGCGCCTGGCAAAGGGCTGAGGCTACCTGGATTTGTAATTGTTCAGACTTAAGGAGAACCGGCCCTGTGACAGGCTCAGGACAGGCCCTTTGACAGGCTCAGGACAGGCCCCTTCGACAGGCTCAGGACAGGCCCTTCGACTGCGCTTCGTTCCGCCTACGGCTCCACTCCGCTTCGCTCAGGACGAACGGATACACATCAAGTCTGAACAGTTACCTGAATTTCCCTGGGGCGGTCCAAAGGGGGAGGGCGGGGGTTTTTTATTTCGGGGCCAATGTGAGCCATTATGAGCCATGGGCCTCAGTGGCGGTTTGTAGATTTGGCGGGGCGCTAATAGCTGCCTATTAACAGGGTAGGGAGTGGTCACCGGGGATGGCAAGGGGGGAGTGTCGGTAGCTTGGAAGGAAGGGGGAGGGAACCTGTCGCCGGACCGGTCATTGACCGGGTTCTGACTACATGGTAGGTTTGGGGATGCCGCCGGTCGCAGTCTCCGAGGCCGGCGGCATCCAATCCTGGGCCTGAGCATGGGACCGAATTGACTTTTGTTGAAAAGCCCAACGCGGGCGAAGAGTCCGACGCCGGCGGACAGTCCGAGGCTGGACCTGAGGCTGTCCTGGGACCCAACCCATGGGAAGTGTCCATGGGGCGCTTCCTGGACGACGCGGTGGCCCGCAGTCCGGACCAAGTGTTCCTGGAGATCTACGGCGACAGCTTCAGCTACCGGGAGTTTCACCATGCGGTGATGCGGACGGCGCAGATGTTCCGCGACCTGGGAGTGGGGAGGGGAGACCGGGTGTGCTTGTTCATGCCCAACTGTGCCGAGTACCTCTTTTGCTGGTTCGGCCTTTCCGTCCTGGGCGCCATCGGCGTCCCCGTCAATACTGCCTACAAGCGGGACGAAACCGCGTTCATCTTGAACAACGCCGGCGCCCGCGCCCTGGTCGCCCACCAGTCCCTGGCGGCGACGGCCCAGGAAGCCGCCGCGCAGGCCCCGGGGATAAGACACAAGCTCCTGGTTGGCGACGCGGCGTCCCCGGCTGGCTGGACGTCCTTCGCCGCCGGCTTGGCCGCCTCAGAGGTCCTGGTCTCTTCGCCGGAGATCGCTCCGGATGACGTATCGATGCTGGTCTACACCTCCGGGACCACGGGCAACCCCAAAGGCGTGATGGTTACCCACCGGATGTACGTGGCCGCCGGCCAGGGCTTCGCCCACTGGACCCGGGCCACGGCCCAGGACCGCTTCTTCACCTGCCTGCCCTACTACCACGCCAACACCCACTACTACTCGACCATGGGAGCGCTGGCGGCCGGGGCCACGCTGGTGGTGACCGAGAGGTTCAGCGCCTCGCGGTTCTGGGACCAGGTGCGGGAGGCCAGGGCCACCGTGGTGAATTTCATCGGCATGATGATGCCGGTGCTGGCCAAGCAACCTGAGTCTCCCGACGACGCCAATAACTCGGTGCGGCTGTTTTACGGCTCCCCGGCCCTATCCTCGGAGTTCCTGGCCGCCTTTCAGGAGAGGTTCGCCACCGACATCATCGTCGGCTTTGGAATGACCGAAACCGCCTACGGCGCGATAGAGCGGCTGGGCCAACCGAGAAGGTCAGGGTCTTCCGGGCAGGCCCGGGAGCATCCCGACGGCCGTTTCGTCAACCGGCTGCGCATATCCGATGCGGAGACCGGCGAGCCGGTGGCACCGGGGACCGTGGGCGAGATCACCATCAACAATCCGGCGGTCACACCGGGCTACTGGCGCAATCCGGAGCAGACGGCCCTGGCCCTGAGGGACGGGTGGCTCTACACCGGGGACCTGGGATGGCTGGACCAGGACGGGTATCTCTACTTCGTGGACCGGAAGAAGGACATAATCCGCCGCAGGGGCGAGAATATATCCTCTCAGGAAGTCGAGGACGTGATCAAGCGGCACCCGCAGGTATTGGACTGCGCCGTGGTGGCCGTGCCGTCGGACCTGGGAGAAGACGAGGTCAAGGCCTACGTGGTGCCGCGCCCGGAGGCGCAAGTAAACCCTGAGGACCTAGTGCACTGGTGCGCCGACAGCCTGGCCTACTTCAAGGTCCCCAGGTACCTGGAGATGCGGGACGATCTGCCCCGCACGCCGTCCTTGCGGGTGCGCAAAGACGTGCTGAGGCAGGAGCGGGAAGACCTCACCGATGGCTGCTTCGACCGGGAAGCGGCTGGAATCCGCTTGCGGTAGCCCGCCGCTCAGACCAGAGGACGCTATTGCCAGGTCCGGGTGAGAATCCGCCTTTCCCTGTAGTATCCAGCCCCACGTTGCCTAGTTGGTTCGAAGCCTGCCGGCAGTCAGCCGATGGTCCGGGAGCTAGGAATGGCTGAAAAGAAGTACTGGTTGTTCAAGTCGGAGCCCACCTCGTACTCCTATGCGGACCTGGCCGCCGAGCCGGAGCGGACCGCCGAGTGGGACGGGGTGCGCAACTACCAGGTGCGCAACCTGATGCGCGACGAGATGAAGGTGGGCGACGGGGTGCTCTTCTATCACAGCAGCGCCACGCCCACGGCGGTGATGGGGACGGCGACCATCGTCAGGGAGGCCTACCCCGACTCCACTGCCTGGGACCCCGCCGACCGGCATTTCGACCCCAAGAGCACCCCGGAGAACCCCGCATGGCTCATGGTGGACATTCGAGCTGACCGGGAGTTCGCCCGTCCGGTTACCCTGCAGGAAATCAAGGCCCACCCGCGTCTGCAAAACATGATGGTTGCCAGAAAGGGCCTGCGCCTGTCCATCACGCCGGTGACCGGGGAAGAATGGGACGAAATAGTGGCCTTGGGAGGCGCAGCTTAGCGCCGGGCCAAGAACGAGAGGCCCCCTACAAGATGTCCCGTAACTGTTCAGACTTAAGCAGAACCGGCCCTTCGACAGGCTCAGGACAGGCCCTGCGACAGGCTCAAGGCAGGCCCTTCGACAGGCTCAGGACAGGCCCTTCGACTGCGCTTCGTTCCGCCTACGGCTGCACTTCGCTTCGCTCAGGACGAACGGATACACATCAAGTCTGAACAGTTACGATGTCCCGAGGAGGTTGCTTGGACAACCACGACGTCGATGCGGCCCGGCAGTACCACGAGTCCACCAAGCTGACTTACATAAACCTGGGCAACAAGCCCCCACTGCACAAGTCCTACCCCGGCCTGCCTTCTGTCCCACTTCCCGGCGAGTTCCCGTCCCCGGAAATGCCTACTTTGGAAGCCGTCGCCGGTGGTGCGGGATCCCGGCCCAATCCCGCCGACCAGTCCGGACACCCTGGGCCGGCGGCCGTGTCTTCCTCGCCCGACCTGGCTTCCCTGGCCCGGCTACTCTACTATTCCGCCGGGCTGCTCCACAGGAGGCAACTGACCGGCGCGGGTGAGGTGCACTACCGGGCCGCCGCCTCCGCCGGGGCCCTGTACCCCATAGAGGTATACGTCGTCTCCGGGGACGTTGCCGGTCTTGAGGCGGGCATTTACCACTTCTCCCCGGCGGACTTTGCCCTCACCCGGCTGCGCGCCGGGGACCATCGCGGGGAGTTGGCCGCCGCGACGGCGGGGGCCGAGGGCGTTGCGTCCGCGCCAATGACCCTGGTGTTCACCGCCGTTTTCTGGAGAAGCGCCTGGAAGTACCGGGTACGCAGCTACCGGTACTGCCTGTGGGACGCCGGCACCATGCTGGCCAATCTGCTGGCCGCGGTCAGGGCCGGACCAGACCTGCCCGCTTCGGTCGTCGCCGGTTTCGTGGACCAGGAGGTCAACGGCCTGTTGGGTCTCGACACGGAGCGGGAAGCGGCTCTGTGCCTGGTCCCCGTCGGGGCCTCTCCCTCGCCGCCGCCTCCCCCTGGCGGGGCCGCGGGTGCTGACGGCAACGGCAACACGCGGGAGGACAGCCTCGCGGACGGCATCAAGTACCAGGAAATAGCTCTCGCCCACGCCGCCTCCGCCCTGAAGTCCGAGGCGGAGGTATTGGCCTGGCGAAGCGCGTCAGAGCCGCGGGCTTCCATCCCCCGGGGGGAGCGATCGGGCGGTCCAGGACCGGGGCCGCCGGAGCTCACGGACAGGCCAGGCCTCTCCTCCGCTCCCTTGGGGGCAACCATCAGGCAGCGAGGGTCCACGCGGCGGTTCGCCCGCGAGGCCATACCGTTGGGCCACTTCCGGGCGATATTGGGCAGCTCCACCAGGCCCCTGCCAGCCGACTTTGTCGCCGGGGATACGGGCAGCCTGCTGGGGGTTTACATCATCGTCAACGCGGTGGACGGCCTCCCTTCGGGCGCCTATCACTATTCCCAGGTCTCGGGGAGCTTGGAGCTGCTGAGGGAGGGCGCCTTTCGGGAGGAGGCCGGGCACCTGTGCTTCGAGCAAGCGCTGGGAGCCGACGCCGCGGCCGTGATGTACTATCTGGCCGACTTGGACCGGTTGCTGGAGCGATACGGGAACCGCGGTTACCGGGCTGCGCAACTGGAGTCGGGGGTCCTGGTGGGGAACGCGTATCTGTGCGCCCATTCCCTGGGACTGGGGGCCACGGGTATGACCTTCTACGACGACGCCGTGACCGAGTTCTTTTCTCCTCACGCCCAAGGCAAGAGCGTGATGTTCCTGGTGGCCTTGGGAGCAACGGCCGCGACGAACCGGGTGCGGCCCTTCCGGTCTCGGGTGGGAGCGATGCTGGACTCCCTGGCGAGGGGCGCGGGGCACGGCAGCGAACCGGCGCGGTAGCAGCCTGGAGGCTGACTACCCACCGTAAACGACGGGGCCTACAGGCCGCGGGCACCCGTCTCGTGATGCGGCAAGCCTGGACTTGACCGTTGGCGCCGCAGCGCCGTGGGTCCGGTTACTCCTGGTTGAGGTCGGCCGGGTCCAGCACGCGGAATCCTATGTCCAGCTTCACCTGGTACCACCCCACTTGCCCGTCCTGGATGTTGCCCCGGATCTCTTTCACCTCGAACCAGTCCAGGTTCCGCAGGGTCTGGCCGGCCCGGCCGATGGCTCCTTCGATGGCCTGCTGGATCCCCTCGTTGGAGGAACCGACCAGTTCGACGACTTTGTAGGTGTGATCAGTCATAGTACAGACCCCTCGTATGCAGCGATTGGCGCCGGCTTAAGGGACAGGCGCTCACCGTCCGGATGTGGCAAGGAGCTTCGGATTGCTCGGCCCGGCGTCTTGGGCGCAGCCCCTCGAACGGACGCTCTGCCTTCGGACCGGAATCGAACCCCGAACGAGTTTAACCGGGTGCATCCCGGCCGTCAACCGAAAACAGCCGGTGGGGTGCGCCTTAGGGATACTCTGAATAGGGTCACTTTGGTGTGAATTGTATTTGACAGAACGGTGCAGGGAGTGAGAACTACGGTCCGGGCGTTGCTGGCCAGCGTTCAGCCCTTGGTGTTTTGCCTCTGATGGGGCCGCTGGGCAATTGACCCAAGCCTGAGGGCCACTGCTAAATGCCGCAGGGCCCACTACGCCCTCAGTTGACCCGCCGCCGTCAGCAGGTTGCCCAGTCCGAACAGCAGCGCCAGCCGTTGCGTGTTCTTCATCAGCCCGCGGTAACGCACCTTGCCGTATCCGAACAGACGCTTCAACCTCAGAAACGGATGCTCCACCTTCGCTCTCACAGATGCCTTCGCCCTCTCCGCCAGCGCCTCCTCGCTCTCAGGTTCCAGCTTCCGCCGACGCCCAGGCCGCATCGCCACCTGCCATTCTACCTCGAGTCCGAGGTTCTCCTCCCGCTTGTGAACTCCCTGATAGCCCGCGTCGCCCCACACCACCGTCTCACCCCCATGCAGCAGGTTGTGCGCCTCCGTAACGTCGTGCGCATTGGCCGCCGTGGCGCTCATGCTGTGGACTATGCCCGTCTCCGAGTCCACCCCGATGTGCGCCTTCATCCCGAAGTGCCATTGGTTCCCCTTCTTGGCCTGGTGCATCTCCGGGTCCCGCTCCCCGGCCCGGTTCTTGGTGGACGACGGCGCCTCGATGATGGTGGCATCCACGATGGTTCCCTCCCGCAGCTTCAGTCCCTGGGATTCCAGGTGGGCGTTGATTTCCCCCAGCAGACCCTGACCCAGGCTGTGCTGCTCCAACAGGTGGCGGAAATTGAGGATGGTGGTCTCGTCGGGCAGGGGGCCTGAGAGCTTCAGACCCACGAAGCGGCGCACCGGGTCGGACTCGTAGAGCAGGTCTTCCATGCCGGGGTCGCTCAGGTTGTAGAAGAGCTGGACGCAGTGGGTTCGGAGCATGACCGGCAGCGGGTAGGGGTGGCGGCCCTTGCCCACCCTAGGGTAGAAGGGACGGATGCGGTCCTCCAGGCTCTGCCAGGGAATCTGTCCGTCCATGCGCTCCAGAAAGAGTTCGCGGCGGGTCTTGCGTTTCTTGCCCTGGTATTCCAGGTCGGCAAAAGTGGGCTGCTCCATGGGACTTACTCCACCAACAGGCATCGGCTCGCACACATACTACTATTTCACATCGCCGCTGACTTGTTCAGAGGATTCTTAGATTTTTACGGGGACTGGGCCCGGGCTGGATTCGTTTCTTGGTTGGAACGAATGGGGAACGAATGGGGAACGAATCGGCCATGGGGCTGAAGCCCTCCGCTCCCCCTTTTGGGAGTGGTCGGCGGCCAGAGGTTAATGGCTGGTCTCTGGTCACGGACCATCGAGGGGGGCTTTCGGTCGTTGACGTGTGGACACCATGGTTTCAGTTTGAGCACTGGCTTTCGGGCCGGTCAAGCGAGAGATGGCATTGGGGGGTGTCCTAAGAATATATCCACTCAATTTGGAAGCACGTTGTTGCTATGGCCATTCTCGTATCCGGGCGAAAGAATCCAGGTGGAGGTAGGGGCGCAAACCCCTGGGGGCCACCCTAGCCGGTGGTGATACCCGCGTTGACGGGCTATAATCGGCGTGCCCAACGGCTGTCTTTAGATATGGACGCCGCCGGACGGGCCTGCGACCGGTGCAAGGCACAGCACCGTCATGCGCCGGTTGATAGCCGGCCATAGGAGGGAACTGCATGGAAACCGTGGGTTTCATTGGACTGGGCAACATGGGCGGGGGGATGGCGGCCAATATCCAGAGGGCGGACTACCCCATGGTGGTGTTCGACATCCGCGAGGAGGCGACCCGGACTTTCCTGGAAAACGGGGCCCGCCTCGGCGACTCTCCGGCCCAGGTGGCTGCCCTAAGTGACATAACGTTTACCTCGCTGCCGGGACCCAGGGAGGTGGAGCAGGTGTCCCTGGGGCCCGAAGGCGTGCTGGAGGGCATCAAGCCGGGCGGAATCTACGTGGACCTCTCCACCAGCCGTCCCACCCTGATACGCCAAATCGAGCCCCGGTTTCGTCAGAAAGGCGCCCACGTGCTGGATGCCCCGGTCAGCGGCGGCAAGAGCGGCGCGGCCAGCGGCAACCTGGCCGTGATGGTGGGGGGCGACCGCGAAATCTACGACCGAATCAAGCCGTTGCTGGACTCCTTTGGCGACAAGGTGTTTTACGCCGGCGCAATCGGCGCCGGAAGCGTGGCCAAGCTGATGCACAACATGATTGGCCACGGCGTGCGCCAGGCCATCGCCGAAGGGATGACCCTGGGGGTCAAGGCCGGCGTCGAGCCCGAGGCCCTGTGGGAGTGCGTGAGACGCGGCGCGGTGGGCCGGATGAGCGGCCTGCACGAGGGAATCCCCAAGACGGTGTTCCGCGGGGAGTTCGATCCTCCGAGCTTTGCCCTGTCCCTGGCGCGGAAAGACATCGCCCTGGCCACGGAGCTGGGGAAGGAATTCAACGTGCCCATGCCCATAGCCAACCTGGCCGAGCAGATTGCCATTCAGGGCATGAACCGCGGCTGGGGTGACCGCGACAGCAGCGTCACCTTCTTGTTGCAGGAGGAGCAGGCTGACGTGGAAGTGCGGGCGCCCCACGTGGACCCGGCCAGAGGGGCCCGGTTTATCAGCACGCACCCGGACGCCGACTGAGTCTTCCCGGACTTACGCTAGAAGCCCTGGAACCACCTGGTAAAGTCGGCGGCGCGCTCCGGCGATCCCTCCACCCTGAGCCTGCCGGAGCTGATTCCCCGCGCGACGCTCAAACGCCCGTAGATTAGCAGGATGTAATCCCCGCTGTCGCAGTGGAACACCGCGTCGGCCTGGGTGTCGCCGCCGGCTTCAACCTGGAAGCCGTCGTCGTTTACCACCACGTCCTGGCTGACCGGCGCCGGACCCGATACGTCGAACCGGAACCGGGCCGGCGCCGGCAGGCCCAGCCCCCGGCGGAAGGCTATCCTCAGCCAGCGGGGCAGTATGCTCACCAGGTGGGGCAGAGGTTCTTCCCACATCTCGGCGGCTGGGTCGACGCCCGCCCTGACGTCCCAACTATGCAGCGCCACCTCTTGCACCCGTACGCCCACGAAGTCGCGCACCGGCATAGGCCCGCGGCGGTGGTAGCAAGGCCTGTCCCAGTCGCCGGCCCTTAGCGTAGACATGACCTCCGACAGCCGCTCGCACGTTGCCAGGTATTCCTGCAGGAGCTCCGTCCCGGACTGCCGGTAGCGGTCTATGGCGGCCTGGCCAATCACCTGAGAGCCCAGCTCTCCCTGGGGCAAGAAGGACTGCCCCGGAGGGGGCTCGGCGTTTCCTTCCAGGGCTCGGGTCAGGGAGCCGCACCACGATTCACCGGCAACGGTCAGGTGGGCCACCACGTCGCCCACCTTCCAGCCTTCGCAGGCGCTATCCTGGGACCAACCCTGCGGGTCCAGCCCGGACAGGTAGCCGCCCAGCCTCCGGGAACCGGAATTGATTAGGTCGATCATCTCCTGGGGGTCTGACGTGGTCACTATTTCCTCCCTGGGTTCGCGGCTCCCGCAGTCGGGGACCGCCGCGCGTAAGCTTCTCGGCCGCCGGCGACCGGGGCCGGACCATCGTAGCGCCGACCCTGGTGGAGCGGGGGCGGCTAGCAGGCATTGTATTGACCGGCCAAATGTCTGGCAAGCGCCGGCTGCGCTCCGTTCGCGGCAACCGCGTTTTAAGTTAACGTCATTCTGAGCGAAGCCGAAGAATCCAAGCTGGCACCCAATAATCTTGTCCTGGGTCCCGAACCAGGACTTGCCACGGCGATTTTAGACCCTTCGCAAAGCTCAGGGTGACATACCTATTCTCAGGGTGACATACCTTTTTTGTTCAGGGGCTTTGGCTCAATTAGGAGATAATTAAGACGCAATGGCGGCGGCTGCGCTCCGTTCGCGGCAACTATCGAAGCGGGAGAGGGGGTATACTCACGGGAGCCGGGAGGTTCACCGATGGCCCGGGGAGGCCCAAGCGCGGGCCGGTCGATCAGGAGGACGAGTCATGCGGACCAACACTACGAAGGTCAAGCTCGAGGAAGGCAAGACGGTATTCGGGGCCATCATCAGCCGCTACGCGCCCGACCTGGTGGAGCTCTTCGGGGCTATAGGCTACGACTTCGTGATGATCGACTGCGAGCACGGACCCATGGACCTGGACCAGGTGGAACACATGGTGCGCGCCGCCGAGGTATTTGACATAACGCCCATCGCGAGGATCCCAGACCACGCCGATGCCACGGTGTTGCGCTTTCTGGACCGGGGCGTACAGGGCGTTATCGTGCCCCACGTCAACACCCGCGACGAGGCCTACGCCGCGGCCAGGGCAGCCAAATACTACCCCGACGGGCATCGAGGCGTTGGCGGAGGCCGCGCCCATGACTACGGCGTGGGGGTGGGCCGGGACGAATCGGCGCGCTGGATAAACTCTCAGACGCTGGTGATACCCATGATCGAGGATACCCAAGCCGTGGAGAACCTGGAGTCCATTCTCACCGTGCCCGGAATTGACGTCCTGCACGTGGCGGCGGGAGACTTGGGGCAGAGCATGGGGAACCCGGGGCGGGAGGAAGTGAGGGAACTGATGCGCCAGGTGGTGCCGGCAATCCACGCCGCGGGAAAGGTCGCGGGAGTCGGGGGCAACGCGCCGTCGGACACCGAGGGGGTGGCGCAGCTGGTGCTCTTGGGCGCCCGCTTCGTGACCATCTCGGCCTGGGGCCTGCTGAGGCTAGGCGCCGAGGACTTTCGGCGCCGTGTCGATGCGGCGGTATAGCTCCGCCGGCCCACCCCGCAAGCGGGCCAAGGCACAACCGCCCCGCGACATTGACCTTTTCAACACAGACCCCACGTGAGGAGAAGTCATGGAGATAGAGAAGCGGCTTGAACAGATGGGATACCAATTGCCCCCGTTCCGGCGATCGTCGATGGGCAACTTCGTGCCTTCCGTTCGCACCGGCAACCTGGTCTATACCGCGGGGCACGGCCCCGGCCTTCCCGAGGGCGGGTACCTGCACGTAGGCAAGCTGGGCTCCCAGTTGACCGTGGAGCAGGGTTACGAATGCGCCAGGCAAACGGTGCTGAACCTGCTGGCCACCCTGAAGGAGGAGCTGGGCGATCTGGACCGGGTGACGCGGGTGGTCAAGCTGCTGTGCATGATCAACTGCGCTCCCGACTTTGGGGATACCCCCAAGGTGGCCAACGGCGCGTCGGACCTGCTGGTGGAACTGTTCGGCGAGGCAGGACGCCATGGCCGCTCCGCCGTGGGCATGGCCAGCCTGCCGTCCGGTATGCCGGTGGAGATAGAAATGATTGTCGAGGTCCGCGACTAGCGACCCTGCTCACGCGCCGTGCCGCCGCCGGGGCTGCGGCGCATAGGGACACCGGAGAGGAGACCCATGTCGTACGATTTGTCAGCCGCGCTGCCTCCGGGCACGCCCAAAGCGGACCTCGATACTCCTTGCTTCGTGGTGGACCAGGACATCATGGAGCGGAATATCGAGAAGATGGCGGCTTACTTCAGGGGCAGGCCCGCCAGGCTCCGGCCCCACGTCAAGCACCACAAGACGCCGGCCATCGCCCACAAGCAGGTCGCGGCGGGGGCGGTGGGCATTTGCTGCCAGAAGCTGGGGGAGGCCGAAGTGATGGCCGACTCCGGCGTCGACAACATCCTGATTACCTACGAGATTATCGGCTCGGCCAAGATACGGCGTTTGATGGACCTGGCCCGTCGCGCGGACGTCATGGTCACCGTGGACGACGCGGATAACGTGCGGGACCTGTCGGCGGCGGCCCGGGCCGCCGGCGTCTCCCTGGGAATCCTGGTGGACGTCAACTCCGGCCAGAACCGCTGCGGCGTCGACCCCGGCCCGCCCGCGGTGAGGCTGGCCCAAAAGGTGGCGGCGTCTCCGGGGTTGGAGCTGAGGGGCGTTTGCGGCTACGAAGGGCACCTGCAGTCGGTGGCCGACCTGGAAGAGCGGACCACCCGGGCCAACGAGGCCATGTCCAGGGTGGTGGAGACTGCGGAAGCCCTGCGCGCCCAGGGTTTGGCGGGCGGCGTGGTAAGCGCGGGAGGCACCGGCACCTACAACATCACCGGCAATTACCCTGGCGTCACCGAGGTGCAGGCAGGCTCCTACGTCTTCATGGACGCGGCCTACCGCCGGGTGCTGCAGGACTTCGAGGTGGCCGGAACGGTCCTTGCCTCGGTCATCAGCAGGCCCGCCGCCGACAGGGCCGTCCTGGATTGCGGCATGAAGGCCATCTCCATGGACCAGTGGCCTCCGGAGGTGATCGGGCTGCCCGGCGTGGAAATAGGGAATGTGTCGGATGAGCACCTCACGGTGAGACTCACCGACGAGGACAGCCGGCAGCTGCGGCCCGGGGACCGGGTGGACTTGATACCCGGCCATAACGACACCACCGTTCACCTTCATACCCATCTGTTCGCCCTCAGAGACGGGTTTCTGGAGGCGGTGTGGGAGGTTGCCGGACGCGGCCGCATCCGGTGACGGCTGGCCCGTAAGAGCGGAAACGGAAGGGCGGAGACACCCCATGAGCGGTGAACTTAGAGACTGGGGTGGGGGCGGCGGACCGCGCCCTTGTATGAGGACGGTGTACGCCGCCGGTACGCCCCCCGCTTCAACCGAAGGTCCGGCGCGGGTCTGGCCGGTAACCCTCGTGGGCCGGCGGGCCGCTCAGGAGTATCCGTCGATGATCTGCTGCCTACGAAAGCAGTCCAGCGTGTGATCGTTGACCATCCCCGTGGCCTGCATGTAGGCGTAGCAAATGGTGGACCCCACGAACTTGAAGCCTCGCCGGCGCAGGTCCTTGCTCAGGGCGTCCGACTCGGGAGTGGTGGCGGGAACCTCCGCCAGGGACGGAAACGAGCTCACCAGCGGCCGGCCGCCGACGAAGCCCCAGACGTAGGCGTCGAAGCTGCCGAACTCGCGCTGCACGTCAAGGAACCGCTGGGCGTTGGTGACCGCGGCCTGCACCTTCAGGCGGTTGCGGATGATTCCCGGATTCGCCAGCAGGGCCGCCATACGGTCCGCGTCGTAGGCGGCGATTTTATCGGGAGCGAAGTTATCGAAGGCGGCGCGGTAGCTCTCCCGCTTCTGCAGCACCGTGTACCAACTCAGACCCGCCTGGGCCCCTTCCAGGAGCACGAACTCGAACAGGAGGCGGTCGTCGTGGACCGGAACGCCCCACTCCCGGTCGTGGTATTCGACGTAGTCCGGTTTGCTCAGGTCGGCCCACTGGCAGCGGACGACGGTTTGGTCCATTGGCGCCTCTTCTCATGCGCGGCTGGAGGCATCGAGCATAGAGCATCCTTGTGGCCTAGGACGGCCCCTGTCCCGGCGCCCCGGTCTACAGGAGTCCCGTTCTACGGTGTCCCGGTCTAATCGAAGGTGACCACGCTTCTGGCGACGTGGCCCTCCTTCATGTCGTCGAAGGCGGTGTTGATCCGCTCCAGCGGCAGCCTCTGGGTGACCAGCTCGTCCAGCTTCAGGCGGCCTTGGCGGTACAGCTCTATGTACCGGGGCATGTCGGTGCGGAAGTGGTTCGATCCCATGGTGCTGCCCTGGATCCGGCGTTCCCGCCGCAGGAAGGTGCCGCCGTCCAACTCGATCTTCGTACCCTCCGGGACCAGGCCGATTATGGTGGCGGTAGCCCCCGCCTTCAGCATCTCGAAGGCCTGTTCGGCCGTCTGCTTGGTGCCGATGGCCTCGAAAGAGTAGTGCACGCCGCCGCCCGTAAGGGCGCGGACCTTTTCCACCACGTCGCCGCCCGAGGCGTCGATGACGTCCGTGGCCCCCATTTCTAGCGCCATGGTCAGCTTAGTCTCCACGGTGTCTATGGCGATAATCCGCAGCGCCCCCGCAATGCGGGCTCCCTGGACGCAGCTTAGTCCCACGCCGCCGCAGCCGATGACGGCGACCGTGCTTCCTGGCTCGACGCGGGCCGTGTTCATCGCCGCGCCCAGCCCTGTGGTGACACCGCAGCCGATGAGGGCCAACACATCGAAGGGAACGTCCTCCCGCACTTTCACCACGGCGTGTTCGTGCACCAGCATTTGCTCCGCGAAGGAGGATATGTTGATGAACTGGTTGACGGGCTCTCCGTTCTGGCTCAGCCTCGGCGGCTCGCCGGGCGTACGGACCACGTCCTCCTTGGCGCAGAGGACCATGCGCCCGCTGAGGCAGTACTCGCAATGTCCGCAGAACACCGACAGGCAGGTGATTACGTGGTCGCCGGGCTTGACATAGGACACTTGCGAACCCACGGCCTCCACTATGCCCGCGGCTTCGTGTCCCAGTATCGTGGGCAATGGGGTCCGGTAGCTTCCCTCCAGGAAGTGCAGGTCGCTGCCGCACACCCCCGTGGCCCCGGTGCGGACCAGGACTTCCTTGGGGCCCGGGGAGTCGATCTGTACCTCCTCGATTTCCAGGGGACTGTCGACCTCACGAAACATCGCCGCTTTCATGTCTCACCTCTCGTCAAGTAAATTGGGAGAACCCCGCTGGTTTCCCTGTCCGGACTCTATCCGCCTCGCGCGCTGATGCCCGGATACCGGCGCCCGATGGTTCCCGTTGGGGACCGGGAGGGCTGGGCCTGCCGCTATCCGTGCAACTCGATGACGTCCCCGTCCCGCAGTACGTAGTCGCGGCCTACCCGCTGCCCCTCGAACTTGCCCGAACCCCAGAGCAGCGCGTACTTGATCTTGCGGGTCCAGTCCTTGTGCACCGACACCGCCGCATCCTCCACCAGGCTCCCCGTCTGCAGTATCAGGGGCTCATTGTAGTCCGGCTCCGACCCCCGTGCTTTCAGGTAAACCCTCACCTTGCCCAGTGTCGTGTAAAGCAACCGGGTCAGGCCCTCCAACCCCGCGCCGGTATCGGCCGACACTGCGGCCAGAGGCAACCGCGCGCCGTAGAGTTCCTCCAGAAACTCCAACGCCACCTCAGCACCGGGAGTGTCGGTCTTGTTGCCCGCCAAAACGGCCCTTTTCTGCACCCTATGGTCCTCGGGGTCTACTTCTTCGCCCCCTCTCAGCAGGCGGAACCCCGATTTCTCCAGCTCCGCCATCACCTCGTCAGTCTCGCTCAGCGGGTCCCCGGAAAGGTCCACCACCAGCAGCAAGAGGTCCGCGTTCCGCAGGAGGCCGAACAGCCGGCCCTGCACCTCCCGGTCGTTGACGGCCGGCGTGTCGACGAGCTGAATGCGGATGTTCTCGTGCCGGACCATGCCAGGCAGGGGTATGCGGGTGGTGTAGGGATACTGGGCTGCCTTGGCGGGCGCGCCGGTGAGACGGGCCACCAGCCGCGACTTGCCGCTGTTGGGCAGGCCCACCAGGACGGCCTGGCCCGCGCCTTCCTTCCGAATGGCGTAGGGTTGAGGCTGTCCTGAGCCGCGCTTGGGGTTCTCCAGCTCGTCCATGGTCTTGGCGAGCTTGGACCGCAGGTCGGCGCGAAGGTGGTCCGTACCCTTGTGCTTGGGAGTGGCGGAGAGCATATCCTGGAGGGCGGCCACCTTCTCCCCCGGGCTGCGGGCCGCGCGGTACTTTTGTTCCGCTACGTAGTATTGGGGAGGCAGGTTAGCGGGCAATTTCAGCCCTCCTGCGGCAAGCGGCGCGCCAAGGCCGCCGGGTCTCCGGTCCCAGGGACGCCGGTCGGCTCAACCAGGGTCTGCCGGGCAGGGTGCTCAACCTGCATTTTATCGGGTGAACAATGCCCCGGCAATGGACACCAGGGAGCCGAACTCCTGGTCGGCGGGGCACTGGTCATAGTCTATCAGCCGACCCCTCGCGCCGGGCAGCGCCGCCAGCATGTGGTGAATCGGGGCCGCGCCGCAGATGCGGGTCCCGTCTCCCTCGCTGAGAATGTGCTCCCACAGCGCGCCGCTGTCTCCCAGGCAGGCCGTCTCCAGCCACCGCGCATCCGAGGACCGCACCAGGGCCTTGTCCTCGTCCGTAAAGCCGTGCCTGTCCCCAAAGGCCGGTCCCACGTGGCTCACGTCGCCGGCGGCCACCACCAAGACCCCGGGCTCGGCGGCGGTCTCCGCCAAAATCCTCAGGGGGTCCCGCAAGCCTGCCGCGCCCCAGTCTTCGCCTTCGGGACCATCGCCGTGATGGCCGCACAGAATGGGCGCCACGGGCTTGGGCTTCCCGTCCAGGACGTAGTGCAGCCATACGGCGGCTAGCTCTATGGAGTGCTCGTGGACGTGGTGCAGTTCTTCGTCGAAAGCGCTCTCCAGGCCCACCGCTTCAGCGAGGCGGTCGACCAGACGGGTGTCGGTGGGCAGAACTCCCCAAGGAGTGGCGTAAGACTGCCTGGTCAGGGTTAGCCGGTTGGGCGTTCCGGAGTGGTCGGTGCCCAGCAGGATGATCAGGGAGGCTTCCGCCGCGGCTTTGCGGACCTGCCGCCAAGTCTTGGCGTAGGTGCGCCAGCCCCGATGGAAGTCGATGTGGGGGCTGATGACCCCCATCACCGGCTCCGTGGTCTCCAGTTCCGGCAGGTCGGCGTTGTCACAGAATTCGTCGATAGTGTTCCGCAACTCCTCCGGGTCCTCAGGGTAGACGCTTCCCGCCAGCGCCGGCGCCCGGAACGGGGCGGAGCGGTAGCGGGACAGCGCCGTCTCCCTGGCGTCGAGGGACTGCTGATTCTCCAGCAAGCGCCTCTCGTCCAGGGCCTCGATGATGGCCCGCACGTCCTCGGCAGCAACGGGGATGCCGGTGATGGAACCGAATTCCTCGGCCAGGGTCCCGGCGTCGCGGGTGCCGTCCATGAGGCCCAGCATCGGTGCCAACACGACGGGCAGGCCCATGTTCTGGTCGGACAGGCGCAGCGGGTCCTCCAGAAATAGGTAATCGCGGCCGTCAACGGAGTGCCACCGGGGTCTCAAGCGGCGAAGGCTGGGCATCTGTTCCATAGCGGTTGTCACCAGGTCCGTGGATTTACCGTTCCCCTGCCTCCAGGGATAACGGTCATGGCTGCGCCGCCGGCGTCTGGGGTAGTTCTCCGGCGGCGGAGCCCTCGGGGTTAGGCGACGGAGCCCTCGGGTTAGGCGACGGTCACTCTCGGAAGGGCGCGTCCTTGTCCAGCAGCAGGCACGCCTCTCCCCACTGATTGGCGTTGGCCAGGTCCCAGGGCTCCGGGGAATCGTCCGGTTTCAACCGGATGCCCTGGGATCCCCCGTACACCAACAACACCACGCCCTCTCCGGAGTCCTCGGCTATGACGGCCCGGGCCGGGCATTGCCCGGAATCGCTCCAGCCGGTCACGCGGCACCACCCGTCCCGGCCCGACGCGTCGGCGGTGAACACGGCGGAAACGGCCCGCGGCTCGGAAACCAGGTCGAACATGCGGTGCAAGTCCAATGGGCTGTTCTCCCCGGCGGTAACTTCGACTTCTATCAGCATGTTGGCAGCAATGCAAATCAGCTTCCCCAAATTCGGCGGGCCGGCGGGGAGGCGGGAGATCGGCGGCTCACCGTTGTGCAACATTGTAGCGGATAATTGCACCGGCCCCGGGCGGCGCGACAACCGGTCCGCTGATGATAAAATAGGGCTGTTGCCCCCTAAGAAACTATCTCAAATCAAGAAGAACTTGCAGGTCACTGCCGGTGGTTTCCTACGTTCGGCCTGAGCGCAGCACAGCGGAGTCGAAGGGTCTCCCCGGCACCGGTCCTTCGACTGCGCTGCGTTCCGTCTCCGTCTCCACTCCGCTTCGCTCAGGACGAACGGTTAAAAGCGGCGAAGTTTTGAGATAATTACTTAGAGATACTAGTCGAGAACACATCGCCGTTCCTGCCGCGGGGAGCGGTCAGCCGGCCCGGGAGGTGGAGTCCATGGCCTGGAAATACGATGTGGGCCAGCGGGTTTACATAAGGACCGCCAACGGGGCCCACCGGCCGCCCTCCAATGATGCCAAGGGGTCATACGGGGTAGTTGCGCCCCAGTGCACCGCCGATTGGCTCATCAACAGTCAGTCTCCCTACGCGGCAAAGGACCGCACCTACTACGTGACCATCGAGGGGGGAGAGACCGAGCTTATGGGCGAGGAGTGGCTGGCGGCCGACTCCCCGCTGATTGACGCGGGCGGCGCTCCGGCATAGCCGGGGGACTGACCCGCCAGCCCGTTAGCGGGCGGCGTCCAGCTCCTCTTGGATGTGCTCCCGGAACAGGGCGAGGTTGGACGGGTAGGGCCTTATCTTGTGTTCGTTCACCAGGGTCGCCACCCGCACCAACGCGCGGTTGTGGGGCACAGGTATCTCCAACTCCCGCCCCTGCCGGACCACGAAACCGTTCAGCTCTTCCACCTCCATGGGCGTGCCCCGCAAGGCGTCGTGCAGCGTCGACGGCCGGGTCACCGACACCATCTTCTTGGCCGTCTCCACAACCGCTTCCTCCAGGTCGGGGCGCAGGCCCATGGCGGCGTCCTTTACGTCCTGAGGAGTCAGGATGACCCCCACGCTGCCGGCGAAGCTGCCAAAGGTGGCCCCCAGTTGCTCGCCAACCTCGATGGCCTCGCTCTGGAGGGTCCAGCGCAACCGGGCCGTCTTGTTCAACCCCAGCTCGCGGCTGTCCCATGAGGTGACGGCGGCCAGCAGGTTTCCGCCGCAGTTGACCACGAACTTGGTCCACACCTCGTCCATCACCCGGTCCGACACCCCGCAGGTGCCCACGCTGCCCCGCAGCAGCTCGGACAATTGCTCCACCCTGGGGGAAATGCCGCCCGCATACTCGCCCACCATGTAGTCCATCACCCCCGGGGCGCCTCCCTGGGTGCGGTGGATGTGGCCGGGCTCCCAGGTCTGCCCGCCCATGAGGGTCTCGCAGCCTACGGTCCGGTGTGGACCGACCACATCAGCGATGGCGGGCTCGTTGATGCCGTTTTGAACCGAGACTACCATTGCGTCGTCGGCCAGGTAGGGCTTGATGATTTCACAGCACATCCGGGTGTTGTACCCCTTGACCGACAGGAACACCAGGTCCAGCTTGTCACCGAGGAGATGAAGCTCATCGGTGTTTATCGCGGGGATGACGCCGGTCCACTCCACGGGCTCGCCGGCGTAGTATCCGGTCATTTGGAAACCGGCGGCCCGGATGGCCTCGACGTGGGGTTTCCAGGGGTCGATGATGGTCACGTCGTGCCCGCCGCGATGCAGCCCGATGGCTACGATCCCTCCCATGGCTCCCGCGCCCAAGACTGCGATCTTCAATTCGGCACCTCCACTGTGCTGGCTGTGCGGCCGGGAGCCGCGCCCGCGCCGATTATAACATCGGCCCGGTGCGGCCCTGCCCCAAAGGGGTGTAGAATCGGACTTGGCTCCGGACAGACTCCGTTATTGCCTGGTTGCCGCGTCCGTCAGACGTCACTGAGGAGGCCCTTTGAAATGAAACTGTTGACCTACGACACGGGAACCGGACCCCGCTGCGGCGTCCTTCGGGATGACCACGTGATGGACGTGAGCGCCCTGCTGGGCGTTCAGGGGATTTTGAGGGACGTGCGCGCCCTGCTGGAGCTCGGCGACAACCCCATCGCGCGGGTGGGAGAGGCCTTGGCGCGGAATACTTCGGCGGCGGCCTTATCCGAGGTCACCCTGCGGCCCCCGGTGCTCCAGCCGCCCACGGTGCGCGACTATATGGTCTACGAGGAACACGCCACCGCCCAGGGCACCAGGGAGCAGGTGGAGGCGTGGTACCGGATGCCCATCTTCTACTACTCCAGTCCCCTCCGCATATTCGGGCCGGACGACGTGGTCCCGTATCCCTCGGCGGCGCAGCAACTGGACTACGAGCTGGAGTTGGGGTGCGTCATCGGGCGTGAGGGGAGCAACGTTCCCGAAAGCGAGGCCATGGCCTACGTTGCCGGGTTCTGCATCTTCAACGACTGGAGCTGCCGCGACCTCCAGCGCGACGAGATGGCAGTGGGGCTCGGGCCGGCCAAGGGGAAGGACTCCGCGTCGTCCCTAGGCCCGTGGCTGGTTACCCCCGACGAAATGGCCCCCTACCTCCGCGACGGCAGGCTGCAGGTCAGGTGCACCGCCAGGGTAAACGGCGACGTGTGGCTGGGCGACGCTGACGGAGGAGAGGCGTACCACACCTGGGGCGCGCTGGTGGAGCGGGCCTCCTGGGACAGCCGCATCGTCCCCGGCGACGTCATCGGCAGCGGTACCGTGGGGGGCGGTTCCATTGGGGAGGCCATCCGGAAGGGGTACGAGAAAGCCCGGTTCCTGCAACCGGGGGACGTGGTGGAGCATGAGGTGGAAGGGATTGGGGTACTGCGCAACACCATTGGTCCCAGCGTGAACGCCGACCCCGGTTACCGGTTCAAGGCCAAGGAACAGCCTCCGCTACCCGAGTTGGGCGCCGCCGGCACCTATCAGTACCAGCTTAGGGTGCGCTGAAGGTAACGGGACATGCAGTGGCGCCTCGCACCCCCTGCGCCGGGGTAGTCTGAGAGATGTGGCGCGCTTGGCGGGATTCGAACCCACGACCTCTGCCTCCGCAGGGCAGCGCTCTATCCACTGAGCTACAAGCGCGTTTATAGTCCATGGCTACGGACGGCGGGCAGCCTGCCCGGGAGCCGGGCGTCCATAGCGGGCCACTGGTTTATGGTGCCGAGGGAGGGATTTGAACCCACACATCCGTAAGGACACTGCGCCCTGAACGCAGCGCGTCTGCCGTTCCGCCACCTCGGCTGGTAATTGGACCCGGTTGGACCTACAGGACGGGCTGATGGTGGGCGATGGAGGATTTGAACCTCCGGCCTCCTCGGTGTGAACGAGGCGCTCTAACCGCTGAGCTAACCGCCCTCGCCGGTCATCGGGCCGGGTTCAATTATATCAGCAGCCATTGGGGGTGCAAGCCCGCCTCCGCCCCTCCATTCCGCTCCCTCACCCATTCTGAACATATACTCGGTCACACAGGTGGAGTCGTGTTGACATAAGGTGCGCCAACGCCGGCATCGAGGGGCCGGGACGACGCGAGCCGAGCGGACGCCAGTTGGCGAACACCCTCGCGGCAGCCTCCGATCGGGCCCGGCGGAGCGGGTTTCAAATTGACAAAAGGTACCGGCGCGAGTACATTCCTTCTGCTACGGCGACACACAACAGTCAATGGGGGGCGTATGACATCTATTGCTTCCAGCCAGGTTGAGAACTTTGGGAACGGTGTAATGCAAGCCGAGGGTGTGGTCGTCGACAACGACGGGTTCGTCTACGGCGGCGGCCGCAACGCCGTCATGTACAAAGTCAGCCCCGGCGGCCAGGTGAGTGAAATCGCCACTCTGCCTGAGGGTTCTATCCCCAACGGCATCACCATGGACCGCAACGGGGACATCATCTACTGCGACCTGGGAAAGCAGGCCGTGTTCCGAATGACCCAGGGCGGCCAGGTGTCCTTCATAGCCGACCACGTGGGCGACGTAAAGCTGGTCCTGCCCAACTTTGCCTGCTACGACGCCGAGGGCAATCTCTACGTGTCCAACACCAGCACCCGCGACCTCAGTACGGTGCTGCCGGAACTCTCCAACCCGGAACCCAACGGCGCCCTGGTCCGCATCCGGCCTGACGGCCGGGGCGACGTGGTGGCCAAGGGCCTCTACGCCGCCAACGGGGTGGCCTTGGACCCCAAGGAAGAGGCCGTTTACGTGCTGCAAAGCTCCACCAACGACTGCGTCCGCATCGCCATCCGGGGCGACGGCTCCTTCGGCGAGCCGGAGGTATACTCCGAAGGCTTCCCGGCGCTGCCCGACGGCATGGCGTTTGACGTTGACGGCAACATGTACATTACGCTCCCCGGCTACGCCGTCGAAGGGGGTCTGACCCCGGCCAACAAGATCATCGCCGTGAAACCCAACGGGGAGTGGTCGATGATGATCGACGACGCCGACGGCGCCTCCCTGGCCTCGCCGACCAACTGCGCTTTTGGCGGCCCGGGGCTCCAGGAGCTGTACTTCGCCAACCTGGAGGGAGACCACTTCAGCCGGGTGCGCACCCAGGTCCACGGCCACCCGCTATATCACCAGAGGTAGGCGCGAGTAGCCGGTTTCCGGAGCTGAGGGTTGACATAAGCTTGGCCGCAGCCCGCGCCCGGCTACGCCAAGCGACCCTCCCGCACCTCAGGCGGCGGTGGTGCCGCCGTCGATGACCAGCTCGCTGCCGGTTACGAAAGAAGACTCGTCAGACGCCAGGAAGAGTACCCCGGAGGCCACGTCTTCCGGGGTGCCCATCCTCCCCAAGGGAATTTTCCCCACACGGTCCTGCCAAACTTCCGGTATGGCGTGGTGCGCTTCGGTCATGGGGCTGTCCACGAAGCCCGGATGTACCGAGTTGACCCTGATACCCTCGGCCGCGTACTGGACCGCAGCGGACTTGGTGAATAGCCTTACCGCCCCTTTGGAAGCGTGGTACGGGGCCGCGCCGTTGCTGCCCACCAGGCCGTAAATGGAGGAGATGTTGATTATCGAGCCGCCGCCGGCCTGGCGAAGCTGGGGAATGGCCGCCTTGGTCCCCAGGAATACCCCCTTGGCGTTGATGTCCATCACCCGGTCCCATAGCTCGCCGGAGGTCTCTTCCACGCCGGTACGCCCGGTGATCCCGGCGTTGTTTACCACCACGTCCAGCTTCCCGTAGGCGTCGACCGCGGCTTGGACCGCGCCCCGCCAGGAGTCTTCTTGGGTTACGTCCAGGGTGACGAAGGAAGCCCTCCCGCCGCTCTCGTTTATCTCGGCCTCCACCTCCCGGCCTTCCCGCTCCAACACGTCGCCGATGACCACGGCGGCCCCCTCCCGGGCTAGGAGCCGAGCCGTGGCGCCGCCGATACCCCGGGCTCCGCCGCTTACCAGGGCCACTTTACCTGCCACTCGCATTTTTCCCGCTTACCTCCTGGGTCGAGAGTCGGCCAGGGAGTTGAGTCGCCGTCCGCCGCCACCACCGCCGGCCGCGGCTACCCCCAGCGATGGGGATACGCCGCCGGCCTCAAAGACCTTCCCGGCCCGGAAAAGTGGGCCGGTGCAGGTTATGTAAAGGCGGGCCGGGCTTCCAGACAACATAACGTATCTTGTGCGAACCAACGCGTATTTATTTATTGTTCCGGGCGGACCGGTTACAGTGGCGGGCGCTGCTCGAACCACCGGCAGTGCTGCTGGTAAGTGTAAGCCGCCCGCAGCACCGTTGGCTCGTCAAAGGGCTTGCCCGCGATCTGCAGGCCCACCGGCAGGCCGCCCGCGGTAAATCCGCAGGGCACGGATATTGCCGGCAGACCGGTTACGTTGAACGGCGCGGTAAAGCTGGGCCCGCGGATAGTGCTGGTGGGGTCGTACCCCTGGAAGGCCGCCGCGGGCTGGGTCATGGTGGGGGTGGCGAGCAGGTCTACCCGGCTGAGCACCTCGGCAAATTCCCGCTTGATCCAGCGCCGGCAGCGCTGGGCTTGAACGTAGTCCCCGGCGCTGAATAACCCGCCGATCCGGAACCTGCCCCTTACCATTTCGCCAAAGTCCTGGGGCCGGGCCTTGAGGTTCTTTTCATGGAACGCGTAGGCCTCGCTGAGCATAATCACCGAGTTGGCCGCCCGGACGTATTCCAGGCTGGGAATACTGACTTCTTCCAGGCGGGCCCCCAGCCCTTCCAGCACGGCCAGGGCCTTTTCCACTGTGGAAACCACCTCCGGGCTGACGTCGGGATTGGGATCGAAGAAGAAGTGACGGGGCACCCCAATGGTGAGGCCCTTGACGTCCTCCCGCAGGGAGAGCGAGTAGTCGGGCACCGGCGCGGCGCTGGTGGTAGGGTCCTTCGGGTCGTGTCCCGCCAGGGCCTGCAGCATGTACGCCGTGTCGTCCACCGTCCAGGTCATGGGGCCACAGTGGTCCTGAGACCAGCTGAGGGTCACCACCCCGGCCCGGCTTACGCGGCCGTAGGTGGGTTTCAGCCCCACGATGCCGCAGTAGTGGGCCGGGCCCCGGATGGACCCGCCGGTGCAAGAACCCAGGGCGCCCATCACCTGTCCCGACGCCACCGCCGACCCCGAACCGCTGGAAGACCCCCCGGTAACGTGGTCCAGGTTCCAAGGGTTCCGGGCCGGCTCGAAGGGGGTGGTCCAATCGGGGCCTCCCAGCGCGAACTCGTGCATTGCCAGCTTGCCCAGCAGCACGGCGCCGGCCTCCTTCAACCTGGCGGTGGTGGTGGCGTCCTCCTGGGGCACCCGGTCGAAGTCCACCCTGGAACCCGAGGTGGTGCGCACGCCGGCGGTGTCGTAGAGGTCTTTCAGGGCAATGGGGATGCCGTGGAGAGGTCCCTTGTGGCCGCCCCGGAGTATCTCCGCCTCGGCCCTGCGGGCTTGGGCCAGGGCTTCGTCCTTCAGAACGGTTATGAAGGAGTGAAGCCGGTCTTCGGTGGCCTCAATGCGGTCCAAACAGGCCCGGACCAACTCCACGGGAGACAGTTGCCCGCTGCGGAGCAGGTCGCTCGCCTCTCGAATGGACAAGAAGTACAGCTTGTTATCGGTATCGGCCAACTTTCGCTCCTTTGCAACCGGCATGCCCGGGGACGATGGACCGGGAGTGGGAGGCGTCCCAGAGTATCGAGCCCCGTTTTGAAGTTCAGTTTGAGCTTAAAGTAATGGGACCGCTCTCAGCGCCCGCGCGGAGTCAGGCCGCCCAATCCGGATGAAACGACAGGGATATCTCTTCGGCGCCAAGGTCGACGGAACGAAGCTGCCGGAGGTAGGGGACGTATAAATCGTAGAGGGGCTTCAGCTCCTCTACCTCCTCCCGGCTCATGCCCAAACCGGCCGCCTCCGCCATCATTTGCAACTGCTCCAGGGAGACCCCCGGTTGTTCGTTACTGCTCATGGCTGTGCCTCCACTGGGGGACTGGCTGAGTATCTTTTTGAAGAGTTTCCTCTGTTTCCTCCGGGGCGTCTGCACCCAGTCGCGACGCCGCGGGGCAGGCTTGGCGCACGCCGGGATACGGCGCGACGGTCAACTGCCGTTGGCGGAAGTCGCCACCGTCAGGGGTCTGTCTATGCTCATCAGCTTGTACTCGATCTTCTGCAAGAGCTGATCCAAGTTCCAGCCCCTGGCCGCCGAGACGAACACGGTGGCCGCCGCGTCAAGGGAGCGAGAGGATGCGGGGGCCCTGCCGTTGCCGTCCGAGGACAGCAAATCGGTCTTGTTAGCCGCCAGGACCCTGGGCCGCGCGCCAAGTCCCAGGTCATCGAGAACGGCCTCCACTACCTCGGTCTGCTGTGCCGCCTTGGGATGTGTTATGTCAATCACGTGGACCAGAACGTCCGACTCGGAAAGCTCCTCCAGGGTGGCGCGGAAGGCCGCCACCACCGTCGGCGACAGCTTTTGGATGAACCCCACGGTGTCGGTCAGCAGCAAATCGGTCCCGGACGGCAGCCTGACCCGCCTGGTCACCGGGTCCAGGGTGGAGAAAAGTTGGTCTTGGGCGTCTACCTGGGCGTCGCTGAGGGCATTGAAAAGGGTGCTCTTGCCGGCGTTGGTGTACCCCACGAGGCTGGCGGTGGGAACGCTGGACTTCTTTCGGCGGCTCATGTAGAGGGTGCGGCGTTGGCGCACCCCTTCCAGCTCCCGCTCGATGCGCTGAATGCGGTTGCGGACCAGCCGGCGGTCGGTCTCTATCTGGGTCTCGCCGGGCCCCCTCGTGCCGATGCCGCCGCCCAGCCTTTCCAGGTGGGACCACTGGCCGGCCAGCCGGGGAAGGAGGTACCGGTGTTGGGCCAGTTCGACTTGCAGCCGGCCTTCGTAGGTGCGGGCGTGGCGGCCGAACACGTCCAGAATGAGGGCGGTGCGGTCGATGACCTTGGCGCTGAGGGAGTTTTCCAGGTTCCGCTGCTGAGTGGGGGTAAGCTCGTCGTCGAAGATCACCACGTCGGCCTGGTGCTGGGCTGCGGACTCGACGATTTCCCGCAACTTGCCCTTGCCCACGTAGGTGTGGGTCAGCCGCTCGGACCTTTGGCTGACCCGGTCCACCACCTCGGCCCCGGCGGTGCGGGCCAGGTAGTCCAACTCGTCCAAGGTATCATCGAGGCCCCAGGGGTGGTCCCGGCGCTTGTACTCCACCGCCACCAGGACAGCCCGCTCCGGGCCTGACTCGGTTGGATGGGCGGACTTGGGTATGAGCTTAGCCTCCCTTCGGCGGGGGAACTTGCCAGTTTTCCAGCCGCCGGCACCCTTCCTCCACCCGCTCGTCGGGCGTGGTCAGGGATAGGCGGATATAACCCTCTCCGTGCCGTCCGTAGCTGGAACCGGGAGTGACCACTATGTCGATCTCGTCCAGCAGGCGGGCGGCGAACTCCGCCGACGTATAGCCTTCAGGTATGGCGGCCCAGATGTATAGGCTGGCCCGGGGCGTCGGCGCCCGCAACCCCAGCTTGCTCAGAGCCTGGACCACCCGGTCCCGGCGCTTGGTGTATATCTCGACGTTGTCGTCGACGCAGTCCTGAGGGCCGGTGAGCGCCTCCATGGCCATTTCCTGTACCGCCTGCGGAATTCCCGAGTCCAGGTTGGCCTTGATCTGGAACAGCGCCCGGATCATGTCGGCCTGGCCCACGGCCATGCCGATGCGCCATCCGGTCATGTTGTAAGTCTTGGACAGAGAGTGAAACTCCAAGCCTATTTCCGCGGCGCCGTCAACCTGGAGAAAGCTAGACGCCCGGTACCCGTCGTAGCCCACCTCGCTGTAGGCCGCGTCATGCAGCAGGGCGATGTCATGGTCCCGGCAAAACGCGATGGCCGAGACGAAGTCCTCCTGGCTGGCCACTGCTGAAGTGGGGTTGTTGGGGTAGTTGAGCCACATGACCTTGGCCGCCTGCGCCACGCTGGCGGTGATGGCGTCCAGGTCGGGAAGCCAACCGTTTCGCTCCAGCAGGGGCATCACGTGGCTGTCGGCGCCGGCGAACATGGTCCCTACGGCGTAGACCGGGTATGCCGGGTCGGGCACCAGGGCAACGTCTCCCGGGTCCAGGAAGCAGAAGGCGGCGTGGCCGATACCCTCCTTGGCGCCTATGAGCGGCAACACTTCCTTGTCCGGGTCCAAAGTAACGTCGAACCGCTGCCGGTACCAGTGGGCGATGGCCCTTCTCAACTCCGGCAACCCGTCGGTCTCCGGGTAGCGGTGATTCGGCGGGTGCTGCGACGCCGACATCAACCGGTCTATGATGGGCTGCGGCGTGGGGATGTCGGGGTCGCCGATGCCGAAGGTCACCACGTCCACGCCGGCCGCCCGTTTCTCCGCGATGATGCGGGATATCTCCACGAAAGGGTATGGGGCCAGCTTGCCCAGCCGCTCGGAGAGTTTCATCTCGGTGGTCCCTGTCTTTTACCGGATATGGCCGTGATACGGTTCTCAGGCACTCTCGAAGTCCTTTCGGGATATTCCCAGGTCGCGGATTATTCCGGCAACAGTACCGGGTTTCAAATCTTTAGCGCCCCAATAAGGAATTGAGGTTCTCGCTCTTGTACGGACGTTCATCCAGATCTCGTGAGACCCCGAACTCTGGCGATCATACTCGCAGCCCAACTGCCTTAGCTTACGAGTAACCTGACGGTAGTTCATGCCCCAACGATTATCTCCGTATGGACAACCACCCCCTCTGGATTCAAGGCCAACGCTTCGACTTCCGCAGGAAGCCGGTCGCCATGTTCGAGGTATGACTCAATAAACGCTTCGGCCACCCCTTGCATATACTCCAAAGCCAGCGCGGCCGTATCTCCCCACGCTCGACAGCCCGGCAGCAATGGGACCTCCGCTAAGAACATGTCGTTAGTGTCTTCCGAAGGTTCGTAGAGGACTACCGGCAGCTTGTAGAGCTTCATCCTATGGCCTCTTGATCGTCAGCAAAAGTGGCAGGCTAGTTGGAAGGCGTCATATGGAGACTAACCCTACACGTTATGTCGTTAGCCTTGGTCAAAAGGGCCAGCCTACTCAAATATTTGCCGGAGGGGTAGCTCCAACCCATCCAATACCCCGGAGCGCAGGGTGTCTTCCACACCGTAAACCACTTCCGGAGCGATGCCGGCTGGGGATAATCCCAGGACTTCAAGGGTGTTATTCTCAGGGTCGACCAGCCAGCACTCCCGCACGCCAAACCGCCGATAGTCTTCCAGTTTGTCCGCGATGCCGCCGCGAGTATTGCTGGGTGAGAGCACTTCAACCACCAGGTCGGGCGGTATTTCCAGAATCGGATGTGCTTGGAGGTCTGCTCTTCTTGTGATGCCGGTACGCTCAGCACTCAGATAGAGAACATCCGGTTGACGAACACGCAGCGGTTCTTGCCGGATGACTATGTCCAAGGGCGCGGCCAGTACCACACCCAACCCTCTCTCATCCACAAATATGCTGATATGTAGGAATATCCGTCCCGCGATCCATTGATGGTCCGACGTTGGAGACGGAGGCATTATCAGTTTTTCATCTACGATCTCATAACGCTGTTTTGACTGGGGTAGCGCCTGCCACGCCTTGAAGGTCAGCTTTTTGGCTTGGGTGCTCACGTGGTCGGCCACTCCCCGGTGAACACGTGTTCCGCCGGGCCTTCCAGGTATACCTCGCCCTCGCCGTCCCAGTCGACGCTCAACGTGCCCCCCGGCAAGCTTATGTCAACCCGCCCCGGGGCCAACCCCTGAAGGCAGGCCGCCACCGCTATGGCGCAGGCCCCGGTGCCGCAGGCCATGGTCTCCCCGGAGCCGCGCTCCCACACCCGGGCGGCCAGACTGCCGTCGCCGCTGGCGTTCACCACCTCGAAGTTGACCCGGTTGGGAAACATGGGGTCGTGTTCCACCCGGGGGCCGATGCGGTGCAGGTCGAACTCGCCCACCGGCTCCTCTAGGAACGCCACCGCGTGTGGGTTGCCCATGGACACGAAGGTCAAGGACAACGGGACGCCATTCACGCGGTGCGGGTAGTTGATCACGGGACCTTCGGTATGTTGTGCCTCGGGTCCCAGGATGACCGGCAGGGCGGCGGGTTTCAAGCCGGGCATCCCCATGGATACCCGAGCGCCGCTGACGCGGCCCTCCCGATACACCGGCGCCACGGTGCGCACCCCAGCCAGGGTCTCCACGTCAAGGGACGGCGTGGACGCAGCTACGGCGCCTCCTTCGATGGCGAACTTGGCGAAGCATCGGATGCCGTTGCCGCACATCTCGCCCTCAGACCCGTCGGCGTTGAACATACGCATCTTCAGGTCGGCCACTTCGGAGTCCAGCATGAGAATGAGGCCGTCGCTGCCCACTCCAAAGTGCCGGTCGCTGACTTCCCGGGCCAGGCTGGGCCAGTCGTGGGTCAGGCCCCGGGCGTCCACGTACACGTAATCGTTGCCCGCGCCGTGCATTTTGGTGAAGTCCATGGTCCGGTCCGCTGCTAGGGCAAGCTGCTCGCTGAATTGGGGCCTATTGTACCATAGCAGCCGTTGCCAGCTAGGAACTCTTGGACCAGTCCCCCGGCCTTGCGGTCCAGGTCAGGGTCTTCGCAGTCCAGCCAGCAAATCCTCCCGTCACCGGGCTTGAACCAGGTGTACTGGCGCCGCGCCATGCGGTGGGTCTGAAACTTGGTGCGGGTGACGGCTTCCTCCAGGTCGATCTCTCCGGCCAGGTACTGGCCCAGCTCCCTGTACCCTGGGCTGCCCAAGGGACCGCTGCCCAACGAGAACCCGCTTGCGGCAAGAGCCGCGGCCTCCTGTTCCAGCCCCGCGGCCAGCATGAGGTCCACCCGCGCGTCGATGCGTTCGTACAGGCGCTCGCGCCGGGTGGTCAACCCAACGATGAGCCTGTTGTCCAGGGGGCCGGGCGGCGCGCCGCTGCTATGACCCGCGGGGGTGCAGCCGCGTCCCTCGGCGTCAAGTACTTCCAGGGCGCGGATTACCCGGCGAAGGTTCCTGGGGTCCAACCGGCCGGCCCGCAGGGGGTCCGCTTCTTGAAGCTGCCGGTAGACGAACCCCGGGCCGTGGCGCTCCGCTTCTCGCTGTTTGTCGCGGCGAAAAGCGTGGTCCGGGGCTACTTCCGGCGCCTGCCACCCCTCGATCAGCGCCCAGATATACTGGCCCGCTCCGCCGGCCACGATGGGCAGCCTACCCCGGGACGTTATGTCGGACATGGCCGCCCGGGCCAGGGACAGGAAGCTGGCCAGGCCGAAGTCTTCATCGGGGTCCAGGACGTCCAGCAGATGGTGCCGGGCCTGGCGGCGCTCCTCGGCGGAGGGCTTGCCCGTCCCCACGTCCATGCGGCGGTACACCTGACGGCTGTCGGCGTTGATAATCTCGCCGCCGAACTGCCGGGCCAGGACCACCGCCAAGCGGGTCTTGCCCACGGCGGTGGGACCTACGATGAACAGGACGGGGCCTGAAGGCGGTGAGTCCACTAGCGGCTTCCCTATATCGCGGAGGTGACGAGGAGGGTGTGCGCCTTGGGCTGACGCGGGGAGCAGCGCCGGCCCTAAATAGGCCGGAGGCGGCTAACCGGCATTCCCAGCGGCGGCGGTCCGTTGGGCTATGTCCAGGAATTGGTCCGCCCGCAGGCTGGCCCCGCCCACCAGGGCCCCATGGATGCAGCCCTCCGCGGCGAAGATGGCGGCGTTGTCGGGATTCACGCTGCCCCCGTAAAGCAGGGGCACTTGGTCAGCGGCGCCGGGATACAGGGAGCGGAGGGTCCCCAGCAATGCGCCTCCCATTATCTCGGAAGCGACTTCCGGGGTCGCGGCCCGGCCGGTCCCGATGGCCCACACCGGTTCGTAGGCCACCACCAGGCTGCTTATGTCAACCACGCCGGCCAGGCCAGCCCGCAGCTGGCTGCCGACCACCGAATCGGCCCGCCCTCCTTCCCGCTCCTCCAGGGTCTCTCCGACGCACAGGATAGGCCGAAGACCGTGCTGAATTGCGGCCTGGACCTTGCGGTTGACCAGGTCGTCGGTTTCGCCGAACAGTTGCCGCCGCTCCGAGTGCCCCAGCAGGACGTAGTCGCAAATACCCTGAAGCATCGAGGGGGCCACCTCCCCGGTGAACGCCCCCGAATCTTCGAAGTGCATATTCTGGGCGCCGGTCTTTAGGTCCGTTCCGCGGAGGGTGTCCCGGACCGCGGCCAGGGACACGAAAGGCGGGCAGAGTATGAGCTCCAATCCCTGAAGGGAGGCGGCGCCGTCGCGCACCTGGGAGGCCAACTCCACGGCTCCCGCCAAGTCGGTATTCATCTTCCAATTACCAGCTACGATTGTGGGAGGCACGGGCGCTTGTTCTCCGGTCCTTTGAGTTTCGGCCAGGACGGGGTCTGCTACGGTCCGTACTTGGTGAGCTTGCCGGCGTGGGCCAAAGCCAGCGGCATCACCGACGTGGCGGCGATGCGCCCGATGGAGCCCTGGGCGCAGGACCTTTCGTTGAACCCCGGCACTCCCTCGCCCAGGGTCAGGTTGGAGTGGACCATAAAGGGCACCGGATGCCAGCTATGGGACGCCATGATAGCCGGGGTGGAGTGGTCTCCCGCCACCAACAGCACGTCCGGCTCCAGGGCGCGAATCGCTGGAAGGAAGGGGTCCAGCTCTTCCAACCGTTGGACCTTGGCGTCGAAGTCCCCGTCTTCTCCGGCGGCGTCGGCGGGCTTGTAATGGATGAAGAAGAAATCATGGTCCTGGAAGCTTTGTTTCAGGGTCTCCACCTCGTCGCCGAAGCTCGCGCCGGTGGGGATCACGGTCATTCCGGCCACGCTGGCCAGCCCCCGATACATGGGGTAGGCGGCGATCCCCGCCGGGTCCAGGTGGAACACCCGGCCCATGGGAGGGAGAGCGGGCAGTTGGGCGAAGCCCCGCAACAACACCATGTTTCCCCGTTCCTCCTCGGCTAGCAACCGCCCCGCCTGGGATACGAACTCATTTACCAAGGCTGCGGTCCCCTCGGCCTCGGATACGAGAGGTTTGACCGGCAGCGGCGGGACCCCCGCCTGCTGGGGGTCGGTTTCCGACAGCGCCTCGCACAGCCCCGGGCCTCGCAGGCGCAGGACGAAGCGGTAGTCCTGCACGGGGTAGACGTCCACCTCCACGCCGTCCAGGCGGACCTGGTCCAGCCGCCGGCACAGGGGCGTGCTGAACTCCGTGGGAATGCGTCCGGCCCGCCGGTCCGCCAGCGCGCCGTGGGCGTCCACGGTGCAGAAGTTGCCCCGGGCCGCTACGTCGCCGGGTTGGAGGTCGATCTCCATGCCCAGGGCCTCCAACGCGCCGCGGCCGATGAAGTATTTGAGAGGATCGTAGCCGAAAAGGGCCAGGTGTCCCGGCCCGCTTCCGGGGGTAATCCCCGGAAGCACCGGCGTGGTCAGCCCGCAGGCGCTTTCTCGGGCCAGGGCATCCAGGTTTGGGATGCGGGCCTGTTCCAGCTCCGACTTGCCGGTGTCAGGATGGGCCAACCCGCCCAGTCCGTCGACCACCAGCATCACGATTTTCGAAGGGGTGGAAGTGCAGCACTCCTGAATGGCGTCCAGGTCAGTCATCTATAGTCCCTCGTCCGGCGGCCGCAGACCCGTCAAGACGGTCCCCCGGGCAATCACGTGGCCCGGAAATTGTGTCACGCATCCGGCAAAGCGGCAATCCCCGGAAGCTCTTTGCCTTCCAGGAACTCCAGGGACGCCCCGCCCCCGGTTGAAACGTGGGTCATGCCGTCCATCAGTCCAAGCGCCTCAACGGCTTCCGCCGTAGAGCCGCCGCCGATGACGCTGGTGGCCCCCCGCAAACGGGCAATGGCGCCGGCCACGGTCTTTGTGCCCCGGCTGAACCGGGGCATCTCGAATACGCCCATGGGCCCGTTCCACACGATGGTCTTGCACTGCTCCAGGCTCTCGGAAAACAATTGCGCCGTTATGTCGCCTATGTCCAGAATGTACCACCCGTCAGGCACCTGGTTCACCAGCACGGGCTTGATCTCAGCCGGGTCGGGCGCGAACTCGCTGGCCGCTATGACGTCCGCGGGAAGGCGGACTTCAACGCCGCGGTCGGCGGCCCGTTGCAGGATCGCCCGGGCGAACTCCAACCGGTCCTCTTCAACGGAAGAAGCGCCGGTGTCGTAACCCTGCGCCCTCAGGAAGGTTGTCGCCATGCCGCCGCCGATGAACAGGTGGTCCAGCTTTTCCAGCAAATTCTCCAACACCATGATCTTGTCGCTTACTTTGGCCCCACCCAACAACACGGCCAGGGGCCTGTCCGCCGCTTGCACGTTCAACGCACGGCTCAGGGCCTCGACCTCCCGCTGCACCAGCAGGCCCATGGCGGAGGGCAAGAGCCCGGGGAGACCCACCGTCGAGGCGTGGGCGCGGTGGGCCACGGCGAAGGCGTCCATGACGAAGCACTCGGCCAGCGACGCCAGGTCTCTGGCAAAACCGGGATCGTTCTTCTCTTCACCCGGACTGAACCGCAGGTTCTCCAGGAGGCAGACCTCTCCCGGCCCCAGGGACGCTATGGCTGCCTCCACGGACGGCCCGGTACACTCGGGGAGACTCCGGACCGGCCGCTGCAACAGGACCGCCAGGCGATCGCCCACCTGGGCCAGCCGCAGCGCGTCCACTATCTGCCCGTTGGGTCGTCCCAGATGAGAGCAAAGAATCACCCGGCATTCCCTTTGCACCAGGTGCTCGATGGTGGGCAGCGTGGCCCGCAGGCGCTGGTCGTAGGACGCCATGACCTCCACGCCCTGCTCGATGGGGACGTTGAAGTCAACCCGGACCAGCACTCGCTTGCCGTCGACGTCCAGGTCCGTTACGCACCGTTTAGCCATTTCTCACCAGTTCTCCTGTGCCGGTCACGCCGCCGCGTAGACGGGTATTCCACCGGCGAGGCTCCCATTGCCCAGCATCAGCACGGGCTGGGTCCCGGACGCTAGACCTCGCCCCGCAGGGCCATGCGTCCCAAGTCCCGCAGGATTGCTGAGGCTTCATCGGGGAGACCAAGGCTGTCAAGACTCTCCAGGGCCTCCGACGCCAGCTCCTCGGCCTTGCGTTCGGAGACACTTCGCGCATCGCAGCGGTCCAGGACGTCCAGCAGATTAGCCACGTCTTCGGGTTGCAGCACCCGCTTGGCGTAGATGGCCCCAAGCTCGCGCTTGACGGCCACCGTAGAGGTCTCCATGGCGTGTATCAAGGGCAGGCTCTTTTTCTTGCCGAGCACGTTGGCTGCCGTCATGCCGTCACTCTTCCCGCCCCACAGGTCGGCGATGTCCCGGCTGAGCTGCCAGGCCATCCCCAGCTTGCGGCCCATCTCCCCAAACCGGGCGCACACGTCCGCGTCTGCGCCGGCGGCCAGGGCCCCCGACTCCGCCGAGCATCCGGTCAGCGCTCCCGCCTTGCGGGCGATCATGTCAAAGTAGGCCGCCGTGGTCACCACCATCCGGTCTTGGAATTCCAAGTCCAGGTACTGGCCCTCGCACAACGAGAGGCAAGCCCGGTCCAGCAACTGCACCGCCTGCAGCACTCTCTCGGGCGGGACTCCCTTTTGAGACAGGCCCATGGTGGTGATGCGGCCCAGGGCGTGCAGGCCATCGCCGGCGTTGATGGCTTGGGCCGGCCCCCACACCCACCAAACGCTGGGGCGGTCCTGGGCCTCGGGCCGGGCCGTCTGCACGTCCCCGTGGACCAGGGTGAAGTTGTAGACCAGGTCCACGCCGGCGGCCGCCGGCAGCGCCAGACGAAAGTCGCCGGTCAGCGCTTCGCAGCACACCAACGATAGCAGCGCGGGCAAGCTGGGAGGCCTGGGGTTGTCCTCGGACAGGCCTTGCCGGTCGGTCCATCCCAGGTGATAGCGCAGCAGGTCGTAAAGGAACCCTTGACGCGACGAGAAGACTTCCCGCAGTTCCCCGTCCAGTGCAGCCCGGTATGCTTCCAGGTCAAGAGGCAAGGCGACGACGCTTCTCCTGGCCGGCGTATAGCCCGGGGCCGGCCGTTGCCTGGGGGACTGCTAACCCCATTCCGCCAGCACCGTATCGAAGTCCACCGCCCCGGCGCGGACTAAACGGGGCTCTCCGCCGCTGGCGTCGACCACCGTCGACGGCGTTCCTTGCGGGGCCGGGCCGGACTTCACGATGTAGTCAACCAGCCCGCCCAGGTCTGCCTCCAACTCGCTCAGGGTCAGCAGGTCCGGGCCTCCGCTCAGATTGGCGCTGGTGCCGGTTATGGGCCTTCCCAATCCCTCGGCCAGCGCCAAGGGCGCCCGATGGTCCGGCATGCGGACGGCCACGGTATCCCCGCCGCCGGTTACCCTATCGGGCAGGCCCTCCCCTTTGAGTAGTATCAAGGTCAGCGGGCCGGGCCAAAACCGTCTCGCCGCCCGCAACGCCGGTTCAGGAATGTTCCTGGCCACCATCTTCATCTGGTCCCAACTGCTAACCAACACCGGCAACGCCAACCCCGTGGGCCTCTGCTTGATGGCGAACACCTTGTCCAGGGCCGCCGGCGAAAACACGTCGGCGCCCAAGCCGTACAGGGTGTCGGTGGGGAACGCCACTACGCCGCCGGCTTTGAGTATGCTGACGGCTTCGTTGATCTGGGCTAAACCGGCGTTGTCTGGCAAAGATGCTACCGCCCTCGGTTCCCTGGCAACTCAGGATTCCGGTCCAACCGGGCCCCTGTAGTCTACGGGGCCTCGCAAAAGTATAGCATGGGCCCTATGGAGCCAAGGCTCGTTGGCAAAGAAGGCAGTTGCTGAGCTTACCCAAGGGTCCAAAATCGTCGAGGCAAGTCCTGGTCTGGTATCCAAGACCGGATTGCCGGGTACCGGTTTAGATTCTTCGACTTCGATCAGAATCACTATGGCCTTGCGGAGGCCACATAAGGGCGATGAAAATGGGGCTGCGCCGAACGGTCCATCACCAGCGGCTGGGGCTTGCAGCTATGCATTTTAGGAATGCTCTGAACAAGTAGCTGAATACGCCACTTTTCGTATCTGGCTTCCGAGCTGATTGGAGCCTTATTCAGACTATTACCGCGTCAGTCTAAAACCGATGGATAGATATGCTGGAGCTTGTGCCGGGCGTCGGTGGTAGTGAACCGCCACTCGATAGTTGCCCCAGCTTGATTTCGTTCGGTCTCCAATGCGGCGATCTCGCGTTTTAAGGACACCCCATCTTCAATCCGGCGATTCAAACATTGGTTGCTGAAGACGCTGAACTCAATCTCTGCCATGTTGAGCCAGCTTCCATGCTTGGGAGTATAATGAAACTCCAGCCGTTGGATCACCCGTCTGGCCTCTTTCGGCTCGAAGGCCTCGTACAGGGAGGCGGGTCTATGAGTGTTCAGGTTATCGAGCACCACCCGGACTTTCTCTGCCTCAGGGTAGGCGGCATCCGACAACCAGCGCATCTGATGGGCGAAGTCTTCCATGGTCCGACGCCCGGTCACTGCCACGTGCCTCCAGCCCGCCAGGGGCTCGCAAGTCATGAACAAGTTCCGGGTCCCGTTGCGCTGGTACTCATAATCAAATCGCTCCTCCCGTCCCGCCCTGGCCGGGATGGGAGCCCGCTTCTCGGCCACCAACTGCTTGGAGGTCTCGTCGAAACAGACTACGGGCCGCTTGGGGTCATAGGGTTCGGCGTAGAGGTCCAGCACGTCCTCCATGCAGGCTACGAACTCGGCGCTCACCTTGGGGATGCACCACTCCTTCTTCCGCCACGGCTTGAGTTCGTTTTTTTCAGCACCTGTCTGACCGTCTCCCTGGAGATAGATTCGGTCAATTCCAGCTTCACTGCCTCGTCGGCGAGCAATCGCAGCGTCCATCTGGTGTGCCCTTCCGGGGCCGCGCTGCAGGCCACGGCCACCAAGTGGGCTTCTTGCCTTCCATCAAGTTTGCGCCGTTGCCCCGGGCGCGGCAGGTCATCTAGGGCGCGCTCCAACCCGCCTTCTACGAAGCGCTGCCGCACCCGGCCGACCGTGGCGGGGCCTACCAGCAGAGCTTTCGCCACCTGCTGGTCGGTAAGACCTTCATCGGCTTTACACAAAATCAGGGACCGTTTCACTTTACGTCCCGAGGATTTGCCGCGTCGGGTAATACCCAACAAATGTTCCCGCTCAGCTTCGGTCAAGTTCACTCGATATAGCTTGGCCGGCATTCCCTACACCTCTCCACAACCAAAGAATGCCTCCATTATACCAATTCTTATATTCGTCAAAAACAGCCGGGCGCGGTACTATTCTTAGATTCCACGTCGCTGCGCTCCCACGGAATGACGGGGTGGGACGCTCCCACGGAATGACGGGGTGGGCGCTCCCACGGAATGACGGGGTGGACGCTCCCACGGAATGACGGGGTGGGCGCTCCAGCAGAATGACGGGGTGGGGGGCTCCCACGGAATGACGGAGTGGGGCGCTCCAGCGGGATGACAGGTTGGGGGGCCCGGTGGGAATGGCGGGGCGTAGGGCGGCTCCCGCCAGGCTGCTAACCCCGCCCAGTCATGCCCGGGCCGGGCGTCCTCCGTCTATTTTCATGCTAATGACGCTTATAGAATGCACTATATCTTCAGGATGACATTGTCTTGAGACGCCGTTGCCCTGGGCCGGATGTAGGCCGCCTATACTCCCCAGAGGATCACGGGTATAATACCAAAAACCAACGCAGCCCCCTGACCAGACGTTTGGGGGAAGGCATTGGGTATCCGGAGGACCACCCGGACCCAGTCTCCAGTATCCCGCCGGTAGGCGGGCGGGACATCGTGCAGACCAGCGTGACGCGGCGGCGGGGCCCGCACCGGTAATAGGGCTATGCGCGGAAGGGTGTGGACAGCTTCGTAACTAAGCGCCCCGGACCTCAGGCCCATCGCTCAAGACCCTCCCTGGCTGCCGCGCTTTCCCAAGGCTGCCTAGTGGCCTGCGCCAAGCCCGGCCGGGCCCTGAAGGAGGTACCGCTACGGCGCATCAGAAGCTGCCCCGAGGACGGCGGGTAGCCGTCAGCGACGACGTGGAGGTATCGGCCTACCTGGAGATAGCCAAGAGCCTGGAGGGGGTCGGGTCCGAGGCCGACGGCGGGCCGCAGTCGGTCAACGAAAGCGCGGTCATCATCGACTTCGGCTCCCAGTACAGCCACCTGATAGCCCGGCGGGTGCGGGAACTGAAGGTGTACTCCGAAGTGGTGCCCCCCTCCGCAACGTGGGACGCGGTGGCGCACCTCAATCCCAAGGGGGTCATCCTTTCCGGGGGGCCCGCCAGCGTCTACCAACCCGGGGCTCCTACCGTGCCGGACTGGGTGTTCGAGTCCGGCCTTCCGGTCCTGGGGATTTGCTACGGGATGCAGGCCTTGGTCCATCAACTGGGCGGCAGGGTCAGCTCGGGACTGAAACAGGAATTCGGCTCGGCGGTCCTGCACCAGAACTCGGCCGACGCAGCCCTTTTCCACGACGTGCCTCCCACGCTCCAGGTCTGGATGAGCCACGGCGACCGGGTGGAGGAGATGCCGCCGGGATTTTCCGCCCTGGCCTACACGGAAAACTCCCCGGTGGCGGCCATTGGCAACGGCCGGGGAATCTACGGCCTGCAATTCCATCCCGAGGTCCGGCACACCCCCCTGGGCCAGTCGATACTGGACAATTTCCTTTCCAAGACCTGCCAGTGCCGCCACAACTGGACTCCCCGCAACTTCATCCACGATTCCGTCGCCCGCATCCGCGCCCAGGTGGAGGAAGGCCGGGTTATTTGCGCCCTGTCCGGGGGCGTCGACTCGGCGGTGACCGCCGCGTTGCTGCACCAGGCCATCGGCGATCAACTCACCTGCATATTCGTCAACAACGGTCTACTGCGGCTGGAAGAGGCCGAGCGCGTCCAGACCACCTTCAACCGTAACCTGGGGCTGCGGCTCATGTACGTGGACGCCTCAGACCGGTTTCTGGTCAAGCTGGCCGGCGTGACCGACCCGGAAGCGAAGCGCCGGGTCATCGGCGAGGAGTTCATCCGAGTATTCGAGGATGCCGCCTCCGAGTTGGGCGCCATAGACTTCCTGGCCCAGGGGACCCTTTACCCCGACGTCATAGAGAGCGAGACCCCGGAAAACCGGGCGTCGGCCCGCATCAAGACCCACCACAACGTCGGCGGGCTGCCCGAGCACATGAAATTGAAGCTAGTGGAGCCGCTGCGTTACCTGTTCAAAGACGAGGTGCGGGAGGTGGGCTTGGAGTTGGGACTGCCCGCCGAGATGGTCTACCGGCAGCCCTTCCCCGGTCCGGGGCTGGCTATTAGAATCATCGGAGAGGTGACCCAAGAGCGCCTGGATATGCTGCGGCGCTGCGATTGGATTGTGATAGACGAGATCAAGGCCTCCAACCTTTACCACCAGGTCTGGCAGGCCTTTGCGGTCCTCAGCGGCAGCCGCACCGTGGGGGTCATGGGCGACTATCGCACCTACGGGCAGGTGTGCGCCATCAGAGCGGTGAGCAGCGACGACGCCATGACCGCCGACTGGGTACGCCTTCCCTACGACGTGCTGGCCCGCATGTCCACTCGGATCGTCAACGAAGTGCCGGGAGTCAACCGGGTGGTATACGATGTAACCAGCAAACCTCCGGGCACTATTGAATGGGAATAGGGCGAGGGGGAATGAGGGCGGACGCCGCCGGCGACGCACCGCCGCGGCCTCGACGCATTCCATGAAGGTGTTGATCGTGGGTTCCGGCGCCAGGGAGCACGCCTTGGCCTGGAGGCTGGCCCAAAGCCCCCGCCTCACCGGCCTTTGGGTAGCGGACGGCAACGCCGGCACCGCGTCCCTCGCCACCAACCTGCCGGTCAAGCCCAACGACGTCTCCGGCCTCGTCGAAGCCGCTCAGTCTCTGTCCATCGACCTGGTGGCCGTGGGGCCGGAGCTTCCGCTGTCCTTGGGCATCGTAGACCGCCTCAGCGCCCTGGGAATCGCGGCCTTCGGGCCCACCCGGGAAGCGGCCCGTATCGAGACCAGCAAGAGCTTCGCCCTGGAAGTCATGCGGGAGGCGGGCGTGCCCTGCCCCGGGTTCCGCGTTCTCCGAGAGCAGGGGGAGGCGTTGGACTATCTCAAGGCACACCCCGGCCCGGTGGTCATAAAGGCCGACGGCTTGGCCGCGGGCAAGGGCGTTTTCCTGTGCGACGCCGAGGAGGAAGCCGCCGCCGCGGTCCGGGCTTGCATGACGGGCGAGGCCTTCGGAGCGGCGGGAGAGACCATCGTCATACAGGAGAGGCTATCCGGCCCCGAGGTCAGCGTCTTCGCTTTCTGTGACGGCAGCCGGCTCTCTTCCTTGGTCGCCGCCTGTGACTACAAGCGGCTGGAGGACGGAGACCGGGGGCCGAACACCGGGGGCATGGGAAGCTTTTCTCCACCGGACTTTTGGACGGACTCCCTGGCCCGAGATGTGGAGCGGGAGGTGTTGCGGCCGGTGGTCGACACCATGGCCCGCCGCGGTACGCCCTACAAGGGCGTGCTGTACGCCGGCCTTATGTTAACCGCCGCGGGGCCCAAGGTCTTGGAGTTCAACTGCCGGCTTGGCGACCCGGAGGCCCAGGTGATCCTTCCGCGGCTGCGCTCCGACCCCATCGAGGTGATGCAAGCCTGTGTGGAGGGCCGTCTCGACTCCGTGGACGTGGCGTGGGATACCCAAAGCTACGTGGGAGTGGTAATAGCGTCGGGCGGGTATCCCGGCGCCTACGAGACCGGCTTTGGCATTTCGGGCTTGGGACCTTGGGGTCACGGTGGTGGAGAGGATGGCCCGGCCGGGCCCGGAGTACAAGAATTCGGGCAAGGTCCGGCGCAGGGCGACACCATGGTGTTCCACGCTGCCACGCGCCGGGACGAGGCGGGGGGCCGGCAGAGCCTGGTCAGCAACGGCGGCCGGGTGCTCACCGTCGTGGGAGGGGGAAACTCTCTGGCGGAGGCCCGGGCCAGGGCGTATGATAGAGTCCGCCAAATTCACTTCCGGCAGGCGCACTATCGGAACGATATTGCGGCTGCCGAGAACAGGGTTGCGGCATGGTCGCCGGGGCCGGCGTCGACTGGGTAGCGGCCGCGAGGGGTTTCCGGTTGGCCCAGTCTCAGCCCGCGCTGGGAAAATACCGGGAGCGCCGCTGGGGAAGGTGGGAGGGGTTTGCCGGATGGCTCCGGGAGTCCCAGTTGCCCTCGCTGTCCATGGACCAGGCCCTGTCGCTGTACGCGGCTTCGGGCGGCGTCAAGCGCAAGGACTTCACCGGCAACCCCATAGAGGAAGTGAGGGAGTCCCTGGATTTCCTGCTCTACGACACGGTCAAGGTGGAAGCCCGGTTTCAGGAGTGCGCCGCCGAAGACGGCGCTTACAAGCTAATGGGAGCGGGGAAGGAGTTTGTCTCCTACCTGCTCTGCGTGAAAGACCCGGCGACGTTCGCAGTTTGGAATTCCGCCGCGGAGCGGGCGATACGAAAGCTGAAGCTGCCTGCCCAGGCCCTGCGTAAAGGCCCCCTGGGTGTGGCCTATGTGGACCTGCTGGACAGCGCGTACCTGATGCGGCGGCGCCTGGGCTTGCCCGATTTTCGCGAGTTGGACCTTTTCTCCTACATGGTAACCCGGTCCGCCTCCCAAGGAGGAGTTTGAATGGCGTGGGAAGATACCCTGTCCGATCTCCGGGGAGAGCTTGCCGAGGTCAGAGAGCAGCGTCAACAACGGGCGGCCCGAGAAACGGAGCAGTTGGATGAGGCCCGAGGCCAGCTCGAGTCGCTGGCTGCTTCCCTGGGCGTCGAGGGGTTGCTGTCTTCGATGAACTCCATCCTGCTGGACGGTGAGGGCCGCGTCGAGGCGGTCCGATCTTGGGAACTGGAACCGGCCGATGATGATTTGCTGGATATCGAGGACGAAGACGAGGAGGACGACGACGTCTTGAGCTTCGTCCTCTCCTGGGACGAGAGGGGCGACCGGGAGATTGCGGTGGAGATGGTCCTGACCGCGGAGGGAATCGCCCTCGTGGTCAACGGCATAGGGGTGAGGCCGGAGCGCGCCGCTCTCGAGGACGCCCTGGTGGCAACGTTTCGGGACGAACTGGAGCTGTAGCCGGGCCAACCCGCGGCGTCAAGTGGGCGCTCGGGCGTTTAATTGCACGTAGGAGCAAGACATGCCTTTGGTCGGCGTAGTCATGGGGAGCGCTTCCGACGAGCCCGTGGTCCAGGATACGGTCAAGACCCTGGAGCAAATGAAGATCGACTATGAAGTGCGGGTCATGTCGGCGCACCGCACCCCGGAGAGGGTCCAGGAGTACGCCCAGCAGGCTAGGGAACGGGGGATAGAGGTGCTCATAGCCGCGGCCGGCGGCTCGGCAGCCTTGGGCGGCGCCCTGGCGTCGTGGACCACCATCCCGGTCATCGGTATTCCCCTGACCTCAAGCGAGCTCAAGGGCATAGACGCGCTGTTGTCCACCGCCCAAATGCCGCCGGGCATCCCCGTTGCCTGCGTGGCCGTGGGCTCGTGGGGAGCCAGGAACGCGGCCTACCTGGCCGCAGAAATCCTGGGTCTCAAGTACAATGAAATCAGGGAGGCCTATGAGGACTTCCGGCAGCAACTGCGGGAACGGTAGCGGGCTTCCGGCGGTGCTCACCGATTTCGATGACACCGCGGCCGAGCAAAACGTAGCCCAGCTTCTCTTGGAGCGTTTCGGCGACCCCACCTGGCGGCAGGCCCGGGACCGATTCCGCGCCGGAGAGCTGACCCTAACCCAGTACCAAGAGATCGCCTTCCGCAACATCCGGGCCGACAAGCCCACCATGCAAGCTTATGTAAAGCAACACGCCAACCTGCGCCCCCACTTCAAAGAGCTGCGGGACTACTGCCGGGGTCACGAGATTCCCCTTGCCGTTGTCAGCCAGGGCCTGGACTTCTACATCGAGGCGGTGCTGGACGCCGAAGGTCACGGCCAGGTGCCCGTCTACGCCGTCAACACCACCTTTACGCCCGACGGCATCAGCTACCGCTACAAATACGCCCGCCCCGGGCGGGAAATCCAGGGAAACTCCAAGGGCCTGGTGGTGGAGCAGTACCGGCAGATGGGGTACTACGTGATTTATGCCGGCGACGGCGCGTCGGACTTCGAGGCCATCGACCGGGCCGACCTGCTGTTCGCCCACCGGACCCTGGCCGAGGAATGTGAGCGCCGGAGGGCGCCCTACCGGCCGTTCACCGACTTCTCGGACCTGCTGATGGCGGTGCGAGAGCATCCGTCCCAACTCCCCGCGCCGCATTCCGGCGGGTAGCTCCCTCAGTTGTCGAGTCGAGTTTCCATGTTTGAACACAGGCGGGAACCGGGCGCTGTCCCCGGCCACGTTAGCCGCCGCCGGAAGGCCTCGCCATGATCGAACGCTACTCCCGGCCTGCCATGAAGCAGGTGTGGTCTGAGGAGAACAAGTGCCGCAAGTGGCTCCAGGTGGAGCTGGCGGCGTGTGAGGCCTGGGCTGAGGAGGGGGTGGTCCCGGAAGCCGACATGGAGCTATTGCGCGGGGCCAAGTATGACCACGGGCGCATGATGGAGATCTTCGAGACCACCCGTCACGACGTCACCGCCTTCCTCACGTCGGTCACCGAGAAGCTGGGGCCCGAAGGCCGGTGGCTCCACTGGGGCATGACGTCGTCGGACATGTTGGACACCGCCCTGGGCCTGCAACTGGTGGAAGCCGGCAACTTGCTAGTGGAAGGCATCGACGGCGCCCGCGACGCCCTGCGGCGGCAGGCCGTCGCGCACCGGGACACCATAATGATGGGACGCACTCACGGGGTCCACGCCGAGCCCATAACCTTCGGGTTGAAGCTTGCCCTTTGGTGGGAGGAGTTGGGGCGGCAGCGCGGGCGCCTGGAGGAGGCGGTGGACATGGTCCGGGTGGGCAAGATTTCGGGGGCCGTCGGAACCCACGCCACGGTGCCGCCCTCGGTAGAGGACCGGGTCTGTCACAGCCTGGGTCTGACAGCGGAACCCATCTCCAGCCAGGTCGTCCAGCGGGACCGGCACGCCCACTTCGTGCTCACCCTGGCCCTCATATCCGCTTCTCTGGAGAAATTCGCCACGGAGCTGCGCTCGTTGCAGCGCACGGAGATCCACGAAGTCGAAGAACCTTTCGCCCAGGGGCAGACCGGCTCCTCGTCAATGCCCCACAAGCGAAATCCCGAGCTTGCCGAGCGCATTTGCGGTCTGGCCCGCCTCATCCGCGGCCACGGCATCACGGCCCTGGACAACGTGGCCCTGTGGGGAGAGCGGGACATCAGCCACTCCTCCGCGGAGAGAATTATCCTTCCCGACTCCTGCCTGGCCTTGGACTACATCCTCAGCATCTTCACCCGGATTATGCAGGACCTGCGGGTATTCCCCGAGCGGATGTGGGCCAACGTGGAGAGCAGCCGCGGCCTTATATTCAGCCAGCAGGTGTTGTTGGCCCTGGTGGACAAGGGGCTGTCCAGGGAGGAGTCCTACAAGATAGTCCAGGACAACGCGGGGCGCAGCTGGGACGAGGACCGGGACTTCCGGGAACTGCTCAAGTCGGACCCCAAGGCCCTGGCCCATCTATCGGCCCAAGAGATGGACCGCATTTTCGATTACGGCTACTACACCCGGTACGTCGACGACATCTTCCGGAGGGTCGGACTGTCGACCGAGCCGGCGCCGGGATGACGCGCCGGCCCCAGCTCCCCGGGTCAGTCACCCCCATTCGCCGGCGGCAGGATTTAAGGATGATCATCGAGACCAACTTACCCGGACTGCTTCATCGGGGCAAGGTGCGAGACACCTATCGCCTGGACCAGGGCCAGTTGCTCATCGTGGCCACCGACCGCATCTCGGCCTTCGACGTGGTATTGCCCGGGGGCATCCCCCAAAAGGGTTTGGTCCTGAACCGCATCTCGGCTTTCTGGTTCCAGCAGACCGCCCACATCATTCCCAACCATTTCATAGCGCTGGCCGACGACCCGGCGGGGGAGTCCTCCCGGGCGGCCGCCGGCAATGCCCTGGCGTCCCTGGCCGAAGAGGTCGCGCGGCAGGCCATGGTGGTCAAACAGGCGGAGCGCATCGATATCGAGTGCATCGTTAGGGGCTACATCACCGGCTCGGCATGGGCGGAATACCGCAGCCGGGGCACCGTGTCAGACCAGCCCATGCCTCCCGGGCTGGTGGAGGGCCAGGCCTTTCCCGAGCCGCTGTTTACCCCCACCACCAAGGCCGAGGAGGGCCACGACCAGAACATGTCGCAACAGGAAGTCCTGGACATGGTCGGCGCCGGCCTCAGCGCCCAACTGGCGGACGTGAGCAAGTCGGTGTACCTGTTCGCCCGGGACTTTGCCCTGGAAAAGGGCATCATCCTGGCGGACACTAAGATGGAGTTCGGCCTGCTGGACGGCCAACTGATCCTGATCGACGAGCTCCTGACGCCCGACTCCAGCCGCTTCTGGGACGCCGCGGGATACCAGCCCGGGCGTTCGCTGCCCAACTTCGACAAGCAGTTCGTCCGAGACTGGCTCTCCGACCAGGGATGGGACCGGGAGCCTCCGGCGCCCAGCTTGCCCGAGGACATCGTAGCCAAGACCTCGGACCGGTACCTGGAAGCCTACCATCTCCTGACCGGGGAGAGGCTCTAGGGGGTACGAGGTTGCCTGAATCAACACACCGCCGCCGCCGGGGACGCTCCCTTCCCCGCTCGGCCCGGTCCGCCGGCACCATCTATGAGGCGCCGCGGCGCAGGAAGGTCAACAAGTTTTATCTGGCCGCCTCCGCCGTGATCGCCGTCCTGGTCATTGCCGGTTTCGCCGTGGGCGGACTGGTCGGCGGCGGGGGCGGAGTCCCGGAAGCAAACCTCGACACGGGAAGCTCGAACCGCTACGTCTCCGGGGTCGGAACTGAGCAGCCCATGGTCTCCCGAGGTCACGTACCCACCTCCCAGAGGGTCGAATACACCACTTTCCCGCCGACATCCGGGGACCACTGGGACGCGAGCAACCTGGTGGCCTGCGGGTTCTACGAGGGAGGACTGCCCGATGAAATAGCGGTGCACCACATGGAGCACGGCAACATAGTGGTCAGCTACAATCTGCCGGCCTCCGCCCAGGTTGACGGCCTCCGCCAACTGGTTGGCGGCATCACCCTAGCCGAGGATTGGGGCGTCACCCGGTCTTACGACAAGATACCGGAGGGAACGGTGGCCGTGTCCACCTGGAGGGTCGTGGATACCTTCCAGGGGGTGGACGAGGACCGGATACGCACCTTCTTCAACACTTACGCCGGCACGCTGGGGCCGGAATTCGATCCCTGCACTTGAGAGCTAGGAACGTTGGGAGTGCGCCCGCCATGGCGCCGGCCCGAACACAGCCTGGGGCTATCGCCTCAACACGGGTGAGACCGGCAGGGCACGGGTATGTACCTGGCTAGGATATACGTGACGCTGAAGCCCAGGGTCAACGACCCCCAGGGTCAGACGGTGTTGGACGGCCTCCGGCAAATGGGGTTCGGCCCGGTGCGGGACGTGCGCATCGGCAAGTACCTCGAAGTGCGCGTGGACGAGGCCGACCGGGCCAGGGTGAACGACCTGGTCACCGAAATGTGCAACAAGCTGTTGTCCAATCCGGTCATCGAGGAGTTCCGCTTCGACCTCGAAGAGACCTTCGGCCCAGCCAAGCCCGGGGAGCCGTAACCGGCGAGTTTAGCGGCCTGTCTCGTCTTCGGACGCCCTGACAATCCCTCCACAGACCTCGCAATCCCCGTCTCCAGGGATCCGTGCCGCCCGCCAGGACATTGGCAGCCGGCGCGACTGGTCCTCAGCGCCCCGGGCCGGGCCGTTCCAGCCGTTCAAAATTAGAACGTTGGCGGCGGCGTCTTCCCACGGCGGCGCGGCAGGGTCCGTTGCGTCCTTCAACAGGGCGTGCAACGCCGCCAGGGTCTGCGTAATGGCGATGGCGGCCCTACCTGCTTCCCAGACCCCAGCCGACGCCTGTTCCGCGGCGTCACCGGGTCCATTCCCCGGCACGTGTCCCGACGGGAAGACGCCAGCCAGACCTCGCCCCACGCATTGATAGCATCCCGTCTCCCCGGGGATGACGCGGATAACCGCGCCGGCAGGCCCGCCCGGGTGGCCGGTGCTGTACACCGCAGGCTTGGCCAACGCCGTGCAGGCGCCGTTTATCGCCCGACGGGACTCCTCGCTGCCGGTGGCGACGAACGCCACGTCGCTGGACTGCAGCATCTGGTCCAGCAAGTCCGTATTCTCGATTATGTCCACCTGGTGGCAGACCACCGAGGTCCGCGGGTTGTGGCGCAGGATGGCGTCCCGCACCGCCCTGGTCCTGAACCGGCCCACGTCGGCCAGACCGCAAAGATGGCTGGAGACGTCATCGCCCCTCAGGCGGGCAAAGTCCGCCAGGTGGAGGCTTCCCACCCCGGCCTTGACTAACTCCAGCGCACCCAGGCTCCCGCGTCGGCCTAAGCCGATGACCGACACGATTTTCTGTCCCAACAGCCAACGCTGGGAGGCGTCGGGAGTGGTGTGACGCCAGTCGTGCTCCAGGCGGAGCACCTCGGCGGCGCATACCAGTCCGGCCGCGGACTGGGAGGAAAAATAGACGGCCCGCCAGTCGGGAGGGTCCCCGGGAGAGACCTCTAGCAGCACCAGCCGCGGGCCGGCTGACCCGGAGGCCAGCGCCGGGTATGCCGGCTCGGCTTCCAGTGGGCCCAGGCGGCCGTAGCAGGGCAGGGGAGCGCCGGTGACCGCGGACGAGTAGCCGGGGTCCCGCCCCTCCTGGGCCAGGACGATTAGGTCCTCGCCCAGGTTGAGGGAGGCGTTGAAGTCCGCCAAGACGACTGGAGCGGGGGACGGCGCGCCGAGCATCGAACGAAGCAGCGCCTGCTCCGTAGGCTCGTCCAGCACGACCAGCATCTGCGTGTGCTCAGCTATGGTGGGTCACCACTTGGCGCCTGTCGCCGCACGCGCCCAGCCCGGTTGGTCGAGCCGGGCCCGGCTGGCTTGGGGGCGCGCAGGGTCTGCCGGGGGGAGCCTTCGAAGGGTCCGCTAGGCGCCCATGGGTGCGGCCAGGGTCGCTGGGATCCAGGCGGTGAGCAACTCCTCAAGCTCCTCTTGGCACTCCTCCAGGCGGTGCTCCGCCCCCTCGTACAGCACCAACTCCTTGGGTTCCAAGGCGAGGTTGTAGATCTGCATGCCGAACGTGTAGGGAAGGCGGGTGTCGTTCTTGCCGTGGACCACCAGCAGCCGCTTTGGAGATAGCTGTCGCGCCCGGTCGGCCCCGAAGGGCTGGGGAGCCAGGGAGACGACGCCCTTCACGTGCGGGCTATGCGCCCCGGCGGCAATTACCACCGCGCCCCCGAAGGAATGGCCCACGACCACGACGGGACCGTGCCCTTCGTTCTTCAGGTACTCCACGGCGGCCATCAAGTCCATGACGCAATCGGTCAGAGCGTTGGGCTCCCGGTAGTCCAGGCGCAACGACGTGATACCCCGGCCGGTGAACTCTTCAGCAAGCCGCGAGTAGACGCCGACGCCGGGCCCTCCGAAGCCGCCCAGCGCCCCGCACACCCAGACGACGGCTTGATCGGCGCCGTCGGCCCGGTGCAGTATCCCGTTGAGATTGCCCAGACCGGTGTGCAGCACCAACCCTTGGCCAGCTCCTCCGTCGTGGGCCGGAACGAGGTCGACCGCTTCAACGGTGATCTCCGCTTCCGGAGGCGGGTCCCCGGGGCGGCGCATCCAAGGGGGGTAGTTGTGCATAACAAGGCCTCAGCGCTTTGGCGAACCGGGGGTATGGACGGCCCCCGCCTATCGACCCATGTGCAGCTTCGGGCGAGCGACGGAGCGGCTCTCCATCCTAGGGAGGGACGCTGACCGCTGCCGGCAGACTTGCTACCCCCTGGGCATGGCCGAGAAATGGGCGGTGACAACCTTCCACTGCCCCCCCTGTTTGTGGCAGACAAGCGTGGTGCGCCCGTGGGCAAGTTGGTCCTGTCCGTCTTTGGTCACTCCCGAAAAGGTGTCGTGGGCGTTGATGGTGCCCACGTTGTCGGTAATCATGCGGCAGGAGACCTGGTGAAAGCCGAAGTTCATGGACTCGACGTTCCGCAGAAGGGCGTGGAGGAACTGCATAAACTTTTCCTGCCCGTCGATGCGGCAGGGAACGCTGTCGAATATCTCCACGTCCTCGGTCATCATGTCCACGCCGGCCTGGAAGTCCATGCGGTTAAACGCGTCGCAGAATTGGTCGGCAAAGGATTCCAGCTCTTGTACGCTCATAGTCGGACCTCCCAATGTATTAGTTGTGCGCTGATTGATTCCCGTCTCCGGCTTGTCCCGGCTGAGAGCCGCCTTTTCCGCCGGCTTTCCCGTTCTTAGCAGGCTTCAGTCCCGCAACGGCCGGAAAAAAGCCCGGATGTCTTCCACCAGCAGCTCCGGCTCCTCCATGGGCGCGAAGTGGCCGCCGGAGGGCATTTCGGTCCACCGCTTCAGGTTGTAGTAGGACTCGGCCCAGCGCCGGGGCATGAGAATGACCTCCTCCATAAACACGGAAACCCCCGTGGGAGCCTCCACCACCGGGGTGCGGTCATGGGAAGGCTGCCAGGGATGATGCGCCGCCTCGTAGTAGTAACGGGCTGAGGTGCCGAAACTCTGGGTGACCCAGTAGAGGGTCATGGTGGTCAGGAGCTCGTCCTTGGTAAAGCGGTTTTCCACGTCTCCCTTGCAGTCGCTCCAGGTGCGCCGCTTCTCCAGTATCCAGGCGCACAGGCCGACGGGAGAATCGTTGATGGCGTAGGCGAGGGTCTGCGGCTTGGTGGTCTGGAGGGCGTAGTAGCCGCTCTCGTTCTCGAAGAAGTGGGTGTTCCTCTCGTACCAGGGCTCCTCGCCGGGCCCAAACCAAGACGCGTCGGGGAGGCCGCCGCTAAAGATACTCAGCGGCGCCAGGAGGTTGGTGTGGACGCCAATCATGCGGTCGGCGTACTTGTGGCCAAGCTGGTGCGAGATCAGCGCGCCGTAGTCCCCTCCCTGGGCGGCGAACCTTGGGTATCCCAGCACGTCCTGCATCAGGGTGACCCACAGGTCCGCGGTACGGGAGAAGTTGATGCCCGGCTTGCTCAGCGGCGTGGAGAAGCCGAAACCGGGCAGCGACGGCACCACCACGTCGAAGGCGTCGGCCGGGTCCCCGCCGAAGGCGGCGGGATCGCTCAACGGCCGTATCACCTTGTTGAAGTCCCAGAAGGTCCAGGGCCAGCCGTGGCTCAGGACTATCGGGACCGGCCGGGGCCCGTTGCCGGGCTGGTGGATGAAGTGGATGGGCATCCCCTCGATGGTTGCCTGGTACTGGGGGAAGTCGTTGATAGCCGCTTCGTGCCGGCGCCAGTCGTATTCGTCGCGCCAGTACTCCACCAACTCCTTGAGATAGTCAAGGTTTGTGCCGTACTCCCACTGGGAGTTGGCAAAATCGTCGGGCCAACGCACCCTGGCGAGGCGCTCCCGCAGGTCTGCGATGGTTTCTTCGGGGATCGCTATCGAGAAGGGCTGCTTGGCCATCTTCGACTCCTTGTACCCCAATCTCTCAACGAGATTCTTCAGGCCTCATGCAGGCGGCCTAGCGATGGGGTAACGCTATCACCGGCTCCTAGCGCTGTCAAACGCCCCGGAGAGTGAGAGAGTGAGGCGCCGGGGCCCGGCGGGCGGCGCCCGGTTGGCTAGTCCAGCCCCATAATGGCCCGGCGGACCCGCTCCGGGGTCAATGGCATCTCCACGTGGGTCACGCCGAAGGGGGCTAGGGCGTCCACCACCGCGTTGACCACGGCCGGCGCGGCGCCCACAGTGGGACCCTCCCCCATGCCCTTCATACCCAGGGGATTGAAGGGGGACGGGGTCTCCAGCCGGGCCGTCACGAACTCAGGCGCCATCTCGGCGGTGGGGAGCGCATAGTCCATGAAAGAGCCGGTCAGCAGCTGGCCGGCGTCGTCGTACACGAGCTCCTCATACAGCGCCTGCCCCAGCCCCTGGAGAGCGCCGCCGTGGACCTGTCCCTCCACTATGGAGGGATTTACCACAGTGCCCTGATCGTCGACGCAGAAGAGCTTCGAGACTTGTACGTCTCCCGTCTCAGGGTCCACTTCGACCACCGCAACATACGCGCCGTAGCTGAACGTTAGTCCCGCGGGCTGGAAGAACGAGCTTTCGTCCAGGCCGTACTCCAACCCGGAGGACTGGTGACGGAGACTCCAAGCCTCGCGGGCCACTTCTTTCATAGTGAGACGGCGTCCGGTCCCATCCCCCGGGGTGAACACGCCGTCCTCCAGCGTCAGGTCATCCGGAGACGCGCCCAGCAGGTGGGCGGCTAGGCGGACCATTTTCTCCCGGACCCTGGACGCGGCCCGGTGGACGGCGGTCCCTCCAACCACCATGCTGCGGCTCCCGAAGGTGCCGGCGCCGTAGCTGACCTGTTGGGTATCCCCGTGAAGGACCGTCACCTCCTCCACCGGGGCGCTGAGCGCTTGCGAGGCGATCTGCGCCAACGTCGTGTCCAATCCCTGCCCGTGGGGAGAAGAGCCGGTGTACACCGTGACGGCGCCGCCGCGGTCCACCCGGACCCGGCCCCACTCGAAGACGCTGTCCGCCGGGTTTATGGCCAGGGGCCCCATGCCCCCCGATTTCACCCAGCAAGATAGGCCGATACCCATGCAGCGTTTTTGAGAGGGCAGGCCGGGGGAGCGCAGGCCCGCTTGCTCTTCCCTTTGCTCTTCTCTCAGGGCGGCATACCCGGACAGCGCTAACGCCCGGTCCAACGCCGCCGGGTAGTCGCCGCTGTCGTAGGTGTCGCCGCCGGCCGTGGTATAGGGGAAAGCGTCGGGGGGCGTCAGGTTGAGGCGGCGCACCTCGGCGGGGTCCATGCCCAGCTTTCCGGCCAGCAGGTCCATGCCCCGCTCGATGAGGAATATGCCCTCGGAACGCCCGGCGCCACGGTAGGGCGCCTGGGGCGTGCGGTTGGTGTAGGCTGCGTGGACCTCCAGGTCCGCGTCGGGTATGTGGTAGGCGCCCACGCAGATCATGGCCGAGGTAATTGACAGGTTTACCTCGGCGGCCTTTGGATAGGCGCCCACGTCCGCGAAATGCCGCAGCCGCACCGCCGTTGCCCGCCCTTCGCTGGTCGCGGCAAGCTCCAGGTAAGAGGCTTTGCCGCGAGAGTGGCTCAGCCCGACGAACTCCTCGGCGCGGCTGGCTACCCACTTCACCGGCGCCTTGAGCTCCAGAGAGGCAGCGGCCAGCAGAGCGTACTCAGGGTCGCCGTGGGCCTTGGGGCCGAACCCCCCGCCCACGTCCGGGGCCACCACGCGCACCTTTTCCTCGGGCAGGTCTAGGATTTCCGCCAGGTGGGTCTTCAGATCGTGGGGGGTTTGGGTACTGGCCCAAAGAGTAAGGTTGGATTGCTGGGAGTCCCAGTGGGCCAGGCCCGCCCGCGGCTCCATGGGGGCAGCGTGAATTCGCTGGTTGACTATCCGCTGCACCACGATCACGTCGGCTTCTTCGAAAGCCTGGGCTACGTTGGGGGTGCTGCGCCTCCACTGCAAGGCGAGGTTGGAGCAATCATCGTGGACCTGGGGAGCGTCGGGGCGCAGCGCCTCTTCTGGGTCTACGGCGGCGGGCAGGACCTCGTAGTCTACGGTCACCAACTCTTCCGCGTCCCGAGCGCCGTAGCGGTCCCTGGCGATGACCATGGCGACGATCTCGCCGACGTGCCGGACTTTCCCGGTGGCAATGAGGTAGTAGGGCGGCCTCTCGTGGTCCAGGTCGAGGAGCCCGGTCACCCCTGGGATGGCCACCAGCGGATAGGTGCGGTAGCGAGGGTGTATGTCCTCGCCGGTGAGTACCGCCGCAACCCGCGGGTCGGCCAGGGCGGCCGCGGCGTCGATATTGAGTACGCGGGCGTGAGCGTGAGGGCTGCGCACGAAGCCGGCCCAGAGCATGCCCGGCAGCCGGATATCTTCGGTAAACACTCCACACCCGGTGAGGAGGGGCCGGTCCTCTTTGCGCTTGACGGATGCTCCGATGACGCCGGCCACGGGTTACACCCCAAGAGCGGTTGACTGTTCCGCCGCTCTGCTCGCCGCCTGGGCCAGCGCCCTGCCGGTGAATACGCCGGTCAGGTGCTGCCGGTAGTCGGCCGAGCCGTGCAGGTCGCTCAGGAACTCGATGCCGTCCGCGGCCCGGTGCGCCGCCTGCTCCAGGTTGGGCGGGGAGGGTTCCTTTCCTCTCAGGTATCGTTCCGAGGCCCGCGCCCGCACCGGTCTGGGGCCCGCGCCGGTCACGGCAATGCGCACTCGTTGACAATGGCCCCCGGCGTCCAGCGTGACGAAGGCCGCCACGCCCACCACCGCGAAGTGGGACGCCTTGTTGGCGAACTTTTGGTACGAGCCTCCGGTGTTGGCGGGAAGGTGGGGAATGAAGATTTCCCGGATGATCTCCGTTTCCCCCAGGGCCGTGGTGAAGATGTCTTGAAAGAAGCGGTCGGCGGCCAAGCTGCGGGGCCTTCCGCCGCCGGAGGTCCGGATGCGGGCCTCCAGAGCCAAGGCCAGGGCCTGGAAGTCCCCGGCCGGGTCGGCGTGAGCCAAAGCCCCGCCGATGGTGCCCATGTTCCGCACCTGCAAGTCGGCCACCACCGCCATGGCTTCAGCCAGGGCCGGCGCGTGCCTCTGCACCAGCGACGACGACTCCACCGTGTAATAGGTAGTCATCGAGCCCAGGGCTAAGCCCCCGTCCCCCTCCCTTATATAGGCCAGATCACCGATCCTGGATAGGTCGACCACGTGGGCGGGCTCGGCCAGCCGCAGCTTCATCATGGGGAGAAGGCTGTGGCCTCCGGCCAGCACTTTGGCCTCTCCCGGATAGCGCCTCAGCAGGGCCGCGGCCTGGCGCAGCGTTGCGGGAGCGTGGTACTCGAAGGCGGCTGGAATCATCCTCGGCCTCTTATCTGTCGGGGAGTGGGGCGTCGCCTGACCGCATCCGGGCCGCGGCGTGTTGGGCCGCCTTGACGATGTTCTGGTAGCCGGTGCACCGGCACAGGTTGCCGGCGATGCTGCGGCGAATTTCCGCATCGGTGGGGTCCGGATTCCGCTCCAGGGCCTGGTGCAGGGTCAAAATCATGCCGGGGGTACAGAAGCCGCACTGCAGCCCGTGCTCTTCCCAGAAGCCCTCTTGCAGCGGGTGAAGCTCGCCGTCTTGGGCCAGCCCCTCAATGGTGGTAATAGCGCCTTCATGGGCCTGGACCGCCAGCAGGGTGCAGGACTTGACGGCGAGCCCGTTCAGCAGCACCGTGCATGCGCCGCATTGGCTGGTGTCGCATCCCACGTGGGTCCCGGTCAGCCCCAGGACGTCGCGGAGGTAATGGACCAGGAGGAGCCTCGACTCCACGTCACTGGTGTACTCGGCGCCGTTTACGGTGACCCGTATCCGGTGGGCCATGCCGTCCCTCCAATCTGCAAGTATCGGTCTGCGAGTTCCGGGCTTAGCGTTGGGGTTTCCCACTCGCCGCCCGGAGACCCATGGAGCACAAGCGGGGCCCGGGAAACCGGGCCGGCCGCGGCGGGCGCTGCCCCAATATTACCACCGGAACCCCATGGGTGTATCTCCCATGCAGGCCAACGGGGAGCGTAACTGTTCAGAGTTGGTTCCTCCTCGACTCACGACACTTCCCCCTTGCGCCCTCCGCTGCCCACTCCCTACGCTGTTACCCGGCAGCTATTAGCGCCTCGCCACGTCTATCAACCGCCACCCAGGCCCATGGCTCACAATGGCCCTGAAATAAAAAACCCTGGCCTTCCCTCACGCCGACAGTCAGTTCTCCCCCATACTCGCCGCCGCCCAACTCCGAACACTTACCGGGAACCAGGGCTTTTTGATTGTCATTCCGAGCGGAGCGAGGAATCTGAGATTCTTGGGTCCGGGCGACCTTGGCCTTTGACAGAGATTTCAGATTCCTCCCGTTGGTTCGGAATGACAGGTAGGGACCAGGGTGACAATTAAAAGGCCCTGTACCGGGAAGCCGGTCCAATTTGCCAAACGGTGCCGGATATTGTACCCTGCCTACAATGCGGCCTCGACCATTATCAGGCGTGATTCACCTGCGCCGGTCCACCGGAGTTGCGTCACGACGGCAGCGGGTTGCTCCTCGTGAATTCCGGAAGAAGTGAGGGCCTTAAGGAGGAACGACATGGCAGACTCTCTACGGCAAGCGTCGGCAACCGCCACCGAGGCGGAAGGACAGGTCGAGCAGGTCGACGTGGTAGTCATCGGCGCGGGGCTAACCGGGATATACCAGTTGTACCGCATACAGGAGCTCGGGCTCTCGGCGCGGTGCTTCGAAGACGGCGGCGGCGTGGGCGGCACCTGGTATTGGAACCGGTATCCCGGCTCTCGCTTTGACTCGGAGAGTGTTAGCTACGGCTATTCGTTCTCGGAGGAGCTTCTGCAGGAGTGGGACTGGAAAGAACATTTTTCCGGGCAGCCGGAGAACGAACGCTACCTGAACTACGTAACGGACAAATTCGATCTGCGCAAGTATATCCGCTTCAACTCCCGTGTGGCCTCGGTGGTCTACGATGAAGCCGATAATCGCTGGGACATCCTGACCGAGGACGGCTATCGGGCCCGGGCGCAGTTCGTGATTGCGGCCGTGGGAATACTCTCGGCTCACTACCTGCCGCCCTTCGAGGGACTGGACACCTACGAGGGCGAGTGGCACCACACCAGCCGATGGCCGCATGAGGGCGTGGACGTAGCCGGCAAGCGAGTTGGCGTGGTCGGCACCGGCGCCACCGCCGTCCAGCTCATCACCGAAATTGCCAAGGACGTCGGCCACCTGACCGTATTCCAGCGCACGCCCAATTACTGCGCGCCACTGCGAAACGGCGAGATCGACGAGGAGACCCAGAAGGAGATCAAGGCCAACTACGCGGAAATCTTCAAAAGGTGCCGGGAAAGCACCGCCGGTTTCCTCCACGACTTCGATCCCAGGTCGGCTCTGGACGTTTCGGAGGAGGAGCGGCTGGCGCAGTACGAGGCGCTGTGGGCGGCGCCGGGCTTCAAGAAGTGGCTGGGCAACTTCGAAGACATCATGACCAACGAGGAAGCCAACGAAACCTTCGCCGAGTTCGTGCGCAACAAGATCCGTGAGCGCGTTCATGACCCGGCTGTGGCGGAGATGTTGGTGCCCAAGGACCACCCCTTCGGGAGCAAGCGCATCCCCCTGGAAAGCGGGTACTACGAGGCGTACAACCGGGACAACGTGTTGCTGGTTGACGTGCGCGAGAACCCCATCGAGCGCATCACTCCCCAAGGCCTCAAGACCACGGCCGCCGAGTATGACCTGGACATTATCATATTCGCCACGGGGTTCGACGCCGTCACCGGATCGCTGACCCGCATGGACGTCCGCGGAGAAGGCGGCGAGTCGCTCAAGGACAAGTGGGCCGAGGGTCCCCGCACCTACCTGGGCATACAAGCCGCGGGGTTCCCCAACTTCTTCATCGCCAACTCGGCCTCCTTCTGCAACTTCCCCAGGTGCGCCGAGATGATCGTGGAGTGGGTGAGCGACTGCATCCGGTACATGGGCGAGAACCGGTACACCCGCATCGCGGCCACGCCGGAGTCGGAAGAGGAGTGGACGATCCATTCCGCAGACCTGATCGAGGGCTCCCTTCTAACCAAGGCCAACTCCTGGTTCGTGGGAGCGAACATTCCCGGCAAGGCTCGCACCTTCCTCCTCTACGCCAACAGCGCGCCCGCCTACCGGGCTAAGTGCGACGAGGCGGCCGCAGGCGGCTACGCGGAGTTTGACCTTCGGTAAGCGCTTCTAGCTAGTACCGGCGCGCCGGGGTTCCGCGGCATGCCTGGCAGGACTGTCGCCGCGCCGGTACCAGCTCCTCCCCCTCTCAGCCAAGGCCGGGTCGCCTGATTCCGGCCAATCAAGGCGCCTATCCGCCGTCGGCCCCTGTGCCCGCTCCGGCGCCTCTAACCTTGCCAGCGCCTCGGTGCCGTTTAGCTTGGGTGGATGACCCCGCAAAAGCCTTGACCGCCGCAGGGATTGGCGGGCCGATCGCCGTCTGGCACTATTTCTTCAGGTGAACACCTGGAGTAGGAGCCCCGCCGCCGTGGTGCGATTGCAATTTCTTCCGTGCGGGATTACCTTGGATTGAGATTGAACAAAGGACGGCCCGCCAGGTGTAGAACCACCGGACGGGCCTTACGAGTAAGGAGGCCACATGCAGTCCCCAGCGAAGGAAATCACGCCCCCCACCGGATAATCGTACAATAGGGATGCCTCGGCTGACAAGACTTGCGGATATCGTCGCGTCGGTAGAAATCCGGGATTTTTGCGCCGCCGTCAGCAAGACCTTTCTCACGGAAGGCGTGGAGATTAAACTTTCGGCGGAATTCAGGTCCCCCCGCATGTCGGAAATGAACGAATCGCTGCGCCAGGCCCTGGACGAGCACCGAGAGGCCCAGCCTCAGTCTCAATCCCCGCCCCAGCCGCCCGAGATATCGGTGCGGCGTAGAAAATCGCCAACCCAGGCCCAGACCCGGGGAGGCCACGATCTACGGATGTTGGGGCCTCGGCTCAGCAAGCCCTAGAGGTCCCAGATGGCCCAGCCCCCCGATCGGAGAGCCAGTCTTGGTAAATGGACCTGGCGGACTATCGTGGTTGCCGTTGTCCTCGCTATGGCTGCGGTCGCCTGCACCAACCCGGGGCTCCCAACTGTGGCCACGAGCGCTCCTGCCCCCACACCCGACAGACCCGTTTTCTCGGAGGGCGAGGCGATAGCCGTTGTCCAACAGGCTGCCCACAGCGGCTGCCTCCGGCAATTGGATCCTGGTATCGCCCCGGGGTTGTGGATCGCGACATACATCGGCAACGGCCAGTGGGAAGTTACTCTGGAGAGCGGATTCCGGGATGCCATTGTGACCTGGAAATTGTTCGAACGAAGTGGTGCCGTCGGCAAGGCTTCGACGGATCCGCCCGTTTGGGCAAACGTATGTTGATTGAAGACTTGCGCTCTCTCTAGGGAGGCCCGGAGACATCATCCACCCAGGCTAAACGGCACCAGCACCTCCCCACCCTTGCCAGCGCCTCTCCACCCTGTCATTCCGAGCGCAGCCGAGGAATCTAAACTACCCGGCGGTAGGACGGCTCATGCCCGGACGGCCGGCTGTGGCTAGCAGCTGGGGCTTGCGGCCATGCGGTTTAGATTCCTCGTCGCTTCGCTCTGTCGGAATGACGGGGGGATATTCTGTCGAAATGGCGGGGTGGGCCCTTGTGACAGTGTGGGCCCTTGAACCGACATGGCCGCTACGCTCCTTGGTAGCGACGGCAGGCCGTACCCCGGTTGACGACGACAAGCGCCATCCTCTTGGTAGCGATGGCGGGCCGCACCCCGGGCTTACAAAGACAAGGGCCGTGTCCTTGACTGGACCGGCGCTTATCAAGCGGACCCTGGGGCTGGTGGGCTTGTGAGCCTGCGGGACTGGAGGCGCGCGGAGCCGGACCGGCCGGCGCGTGGAGACGGGCGCGGGTCCTCCCTAGGTTTCGCCGGGGGCTGCGGATTCTTCCCCCTCGGTCTCGTTGGGCGCCGCGTCCGCTTCTTCCTCAGCCGTTGGGCCGGGGACCCCGGCCAGGGGCAGCTCTACGATCAGCTCGGTGAATTCGCCGGGTTCGGATTCCACACGGATGGCTCCACCGTGCTGGCGGATGATGTCGGAGCATATCGCCAGACCCAGTCCAGTGCCCCGGTCGGTGGGTTTGGTCGTAAAGAAGGGGTTGAATATCTTGTCGACGACCTCGGCCGGTATCCCGTCGCCGTTGTCCCGGATGTGCACCTCGGCCGTGTCTTCTCCCCGGTGAGTGGACAGCCACAAGGTCGGCATGTAGCTGCCGGACCTCTCGGCTTGCACCAAGCCGCGGCGCTTCTCGTCGGTGGCGTAGCAGGCGTTGCTCACCATGTTGAGGAACACCCGGCCCAGGTCCTGGGGGATGACCTCAAGCTCTCCCATCTCCGGGTCCAGGTCGAACTTCAAGTCCAACTGGAAATCCGGGTCCGTGGCCCGCGCGCTGTGGAAGGCAAGCCGGGCATGCTCGTCCAGGAGCTCGTTGAGTCGTGTGGGCTGCGCTGATCCCGATCCCCGGCTCATGGAGAGCATGTCGTGCACGATGCGGTTGGCGCGGTCGCCGTGGGACTGGATGCGCTCCAGGTTGCCGGTAAGCTCCTGGGAGATGTCTTCGATCAGGTCCCGTTGCTTCTGGGGAAGGTTCCCATCGATTTCCTCCAGGGTCTCCCGCAACTCGACGACCAGTTCCTGGGAGACCTCGGAAAAATTCTTGATGAAGTTCATCGGGTTCCGGATTTCATGGGCCACTCCGGCGGTGAGTTCGCCCAGGGCGGCCAGCTTTTCCCGCATGACGATCTGGTCCTGGGCCGTGCGGAGGTCCCCCAATACGACCTCGAGCTCGTCGTTCTTTCCCTGCAGCTCTTCGGCCAACTGCTCCACCAAGTTCAGCCGCTGCACCTCCAGGGCGTGGCGCCGGAACACCTCCAGTGCGGCGGCCATGTCGGCAACCTCGTCCCTGCCCTGGATGGTGACTTGGGCTTCCAGATCGCCCCCGGCCATGCGGCGCATCCAGTTGGACAGCATCTCGAGCCGGCGCAGCAGCACCCGTCCGACGAACAGCCAGGCCAAGAGTATCGCGCCGCCCACGGCCACGGCGCTGATGGCCAGCAACAGGGTGCGTCCGGTTAGCACAGCCTGCGAGGAGGCTTGGGTCGCTCTCTCGACGCTCAATCTGGCCGAGCTCACCAGCCCGTCCACCTCGGAGCCGAGGTCTACGGCGATGTTGCGGTTGTCCGCCAGCAGTGCCCCTTGACGCTCGGTCAGCCGCAACACCCTGGAAACCAGGTCGAACCCGTCCTGTTCCCCGCTCCCCAACTCCAGGAGCTTGCCGAAGACCGGGGCCAGGCCGTCGTGCCAAGTTGAGCCCTGCAGGGAGGCCAGGTTCCGCTCTATGTGACGTGCGGCGGCCTCGAAGCGCTCCCGAAGCGGCTCGACCAACGAGGCGTCGGAGAGGGTAAATGCGGTGGCCAACAGTTGGGTGCTTACGTTGGCGTCGGTCTGCAGCTCGGACAGGTAGCGGAAACGGGCAAGCTGCGGCTCCGAGAAATGGACGTCCCGCGGCGCCGACGTACCGCCAAGCTCCCGGAAGCCGGTCATGGTATAGAAAAGCTGATCATCCAGGGCCGGGACAATTATGCGGTCCAACTCGACGCGGAGGCTGGCGAGCTCCAGGCGAAGGGCGTCGGTCCGCTCGGCCAGCTTGAAGCTCTCCAGCACCCCGCTCTCTATGGCGCTGACGTTCAGGATCAACTCGTCGGCGCCGGAACGGATACGCTGGAAGTCTTGGTCCTCCTGCCCTGCTTGCAGGCTGGCTAGCTGATTCTCAAACTCCCGATGCGCCTCGGCAATGCCCTCGGAAACCACGTTGAAGTCTTCGATGGTCTCGGCGGCGGCGAGATTAGGAGCGGCGGCCACCAGGGTGCCGCTGTAGCGGGCCACACCGAAGGCGGCCGCCATCTCGGGCACGCTTCCTTCATTTACCCGGCTTTGAACGTCGGCTACCCGGTCGAAGGAAAACCAGCCCACGAGGCTGGCCGCAATGGTGAGGATGACCGCTCCGCCAATCCCGATGTAGAGTTGGGTGGAAATGCGGTACCGGAGTCGCAGCAGCCGGCTTAGGCGTTCTCTCATGGTCCCAGGTCCCGGAGGGTGTCAACCGGATGGTACCTGCCGTCCGGCCCGATCACTGTCAAGAAAACGGCGTCGGAGCCCTGGTTGTCCCCTTCCCCGTAGTTGAGCTGAAACCCGTCGATATCGATGGCTTGCGAGCGGCCGAAAGTGTCCAGAAAGCAGGCCCTGTTGGCGGTCTGGCCGCACCGGTCCAGGCCGGCGATGGCGAGCCGGCCTGCCAGGTACCCTTCCAACGAGACGAAGCCGGGGATTGCGCCGGAGTCATAGTTGGCAAGCGCGGTCAGGTAACTGGATACGATGGGGCGCGAGTCATCGGAAGGAAAGGGCACCACCTGGGTGACGAACACCCCCGGGCCGTCAGGACCGAGCTCGTCCGCCAGGGCGTTGCTGCCCACGAAAGAAATGGTCACGAAAACCACGTCCATACCCATCTGCCTGGCCCAAGAGATGGAGGCCGCCACCGGCTCGTAGGCGCCAACCAGGATTATCGCCTGGGGGGCCCCTCTCCGCAGGTCCAGAACCCCGGTCTTGACCGAGGTCGTGTTCCTGGGGTACCACCCCACCGACGCCGGCTCCATGCCGCGACGGGCCAGGGCCTCCAGGACGCCGAGGTAACCGGCGCGCCCGAAGGAGTCGTCCTGGTACATCACGGCAATGCGGTCCAGTCCCAGGTCTTGGGTAAGGCGGGCCACCATCTCCTCCGTCTCCTGAAAATAGGAGGCGCGAAGATTGACCACGTTGCGCCACTTTTCGTCCCGCAGGAAGGCGGCTCCGGTGAAGGGGGCCACGTAAGGCACTCCCGCCTCGGCAGCCACAGGCGTGGCGGAGCGGGAGGTGGGCGTGCCCACCGCGCCGATCAGCGCAAATACCGATTCCTCCTCGATCAACTTGATGGTGTTGGTAACCGCCGCTTCCGGTTCGTAGGTGTCATCGAGGGAGAATAGCTCCAGTCGCCGGCCATGCACGCCGCCGCGTTGGTTGACCTCGTGAAAGGCGGTCTCGATTCCCAGCTTCATGCCGGCGCCTAGTTGCCCGGCGGGGCCGCTAAACGCGGCTGACTGGCCAAAGACGACCCGGTCGTCGAAGACGCCAGGCTCCGAGGCGGAGGATGGGCCGGGGGCTTGATTGGGGTCTGGAGTTTCAGCGGGCCCCGGAGAGGGGCCGGTCGTAAGCCCTGGGCTGTCATTGCCGCCGCAGCCAGCCAAGCCCAAGGTAACGGAGAGGAGAACCGCGCCCCCGATCCCCAACAGCAGTGCTGCCGGTAAGCGGGAGCTTCCCTTCATTCGACCCTTTGTTTCGTCATGACCAGGTGGTTCTTACCTTCCTCCCGCCGGTAGTGCAGCTCGTCCATCACCGTGCGCACTATGTGAATGCCCAGCCCGCCGATGCGACGGTCTTCCATTTTGGAGTCCGTATCCGGCTTGGGAGCGTCGCTCAGCGGATCGAAGGGAGACCCATTATCGATGATCTCGATAGTGATGGAGTCGGAGTTGGACGCGAGGGAGACCTCGATCTCGTTGACCTCGCCTCCGTAATTCACCACGTTGACGGTTATCTCCTCCAGGACCAGGTTCACCCAGAAGGTGAGGTCGGCAGGCCAGTTTTCCCGCTGGGCCATCTCCTCGGCAGCGCCGGCGATTTGCTCCAGCCCGCTGGTACTAGCCTCTACTTTTAGCGAAATACTACCGCTCATTAGCCACCGCCGTCAGGTCGCAGCGCCACGCAGGTTATGTCGTCCGATTGGGGATGGCCGCCGGCGAAGGCGCTCACCGCCTGGAACACCGCTTCGGTTGCCGTTTGACAGTCGGTGGGAGGCGAGTCGACAAAGACCTGGCGCAGCCTCTCCATGCCGAACTCTTCCCCATCGCTGTTCATGGCCTCGGTAACCCCGTCGGTGTAGAAAATGAATATGTCCCCTGGCGAGGTGGCTATGGAGTTCTGTTGATACTCGAAAAAGGGCACTATCCCGAGGGCCACTCCCCGCGTGGTGGGCAATAAAACCGACTCTCCGTTCTCCCGAATGACGAGAGGAGGGTTATGTCCACCATTGGCGTAGGTGAGCTTGCCGGCGCCGGGATCGCACACTGCGTACAGGAGGGTGACGAACATCATAGTCTCGTTGTCATCGTAGAGAAGGTCGTTGACCTCCCTTAGCACGCCGCCCGGATCTGCGTGGCCAATTGCGGCGCCCTTCAACAGGGTGCGGCTGGACATCATGAAGAGGGCTGCGGGCACGCCTTTGTCGGAAACGTCGGCGATGCACACGCCAACCCGCCCGTTGTCCAACCGAATTATGTCGAAGAAGTCCCCGCCCACGTTTCTGGCCGGCATCATCTGGCCAAAGACCCGGTATTTTTCATCTTCGGGAAAGTGGACAGGGAGGATGGCCTGCTGCATCTTGCTGGCGACGGCAAGCTCGTTTTCCAGGGCGATCAGCTTGTCCCTGGAGGCAACGGCGTCCCGCCACTCGGCCAGGCGGCTCAACGTCCGGGCTATGGTCACCTGGAGGTCCTCGAAGTCTATGGGCTTGGTGACGAAGTCAAACGCGCCCCGGTTCATGGCGGCCCGGATGTTTTTCATGTCTCCGTAGGCTGAAACGATCACGGATCGGATGTTGGGGACCGTCTGGCGCATCTGCTCCAGCAGTGTAAGGCCATCCATCTGTGGCATATTGATGTCAGAGAGGACCATGTCGATGCCTTCGTCTTGGTCCAGTTGCGCTAGGGCCTCCACGCCGTTTTCCGCGAAAACGAACTCGTAACGGCCGTCACGGATATCGCGCCGCATGCGCTGCAAGACAAGCGGCTTGAGGTCCGGCTCGTCGTCGACCACCAGAATCTTGTACGGGCGCTCCATCGTCCTCCTGTTTCCCCCGCCTTTCGATGATCACGCCGCCCGCGTGGGCAGACACCACCGCGTTCTCACCGGCCAACAACGCGACTATTTCTGCGGCTATTTCCTCAGGGCGGCGACCGCCTCGTCCTTGGTAGCGTGGACCGGAATGATCTGGGTGAAACCGCTAATCTCGAAGATCTCGCGGATGGGCTCCGAGGGAGAGCAAACCGCGAACCCCGCGTCTTTGGTCCGGAGCGACTTGGCGATGAGGAGAATTACCCGGAGGCCTGCGCTGCTGAGGTAGGAAAGACCCCCTAAGTCCAATATTACCGATTGGTTGTTGTCATCCGTGGCGGCGGTCAATTCTTCTTGAAAGACAGCGGCGTTGCTGCTGTCAACGCGCCCATTGGCCGCCACGACTAGGGCTTGGCTCTGCTGCTCCACTGTGATTTCCATCGGTTCGCCTCCTACGCGGTCCGCAGGTCTGTGATGAGGCGCCTTCAATTGAAGGGCGCATTTGGAACTACCAACATGGCCTGTCCGGCCAATTCACGGTACCACTGGGATTTTATCATAGGCACACCACCCGTGCGAGGCGCCCTAAGGCCGGATCAAGGTCCCGGATTTTCCATTCATGCCGCGCCGGGAAGAACGATGGGTTCGCTCCTAGCGATAGCCGAATGGCCTTGGGGCCGGGCCCGAGGTAGTTGGGGCGACGGACCGACGCGGGCCGCCTCGCCGGCTAATCGTCGCCGGTTGCGCCTCGAGGCCTCCCCTCCACGTTCTTCAATTCGGTGGCGATCTCGTCCATGAAGGTGATCAATTCCAGGATATTGCCGCTGGTGACCGTGCCCAGGAATTCCCCGGACTCCTGGTCCATAACCGGAATGACGTCCAACGAGTGGTCGGCCATCCGCTTTAGCACGTCTTCGATGGCCTCATCCGGGACGGCGTGGGAGACTTGATGGCTCATCACGTTGCGGATGGGAGTGGCGGCCCAAGCTCCCCGGCGAAGGAAACGCAGCCTGGCGGCGGACACAATGCCCGCCACTATGCCGTCGTCAACCACCACGTAATCGTCTTGATGGGGCGTCACCCACCGGTCGTGGAACTCCTGGACCGAAACACTGGAGTTGGTGTACTCGCCGGTGCGGTCCAGCACGTGATAGACCCTAACGCTGTCGAGAGCGTGGCGGGCAAATGACGGAGGCATCATTTGAGGCCGAGCGTGATGGGATAACTTGGCCCGGTTGACGGCGTAGGTGATGGCCGGGGGCATCAGCAGGATGTAGCCGAACATTACGAGCACCAGCAGGGAGAACACCTCCTGCCCGATCACGTTCAGCTCCAGGAGGACCACAAGCAGCGCAATCTCCGCCACTCCTTTGGCCATCAATCCCCAGGCCTGGGCGTAGGGCTTGTCCAGCACTGCCGCAAACGCGCCCAGGAAAGCGCCGGTGAACTTGCCAACCAGTGGGATAGTTACCAGAGCGACGACAGTCAATGCGGGCAGGTCCAGGAAGGAGAGGTCCAGGTGCAGCCCGGCTGAGGCAAAGAATAGGGGCACGAACAGCCCTTCCGCCGTGCTGCGGATACCCGGCATCACGTCACGTCGCACCTCCCGGGGCAGTCCCGAAAGAGCCGCGCCGAAGAGCAACGCTCCGATGGTCCCGTGGAAATGCAAGGTCTCGGCCGCCACCACCACCAGCAGCAGCCCGCCAATCAAGATGCCGAAGGATAGCTCGGGCGTCTTCAAGAAGCGTTGCACGTGGGCTATCGCCGGCGGCAGCAGCCTTGACGAGAGCACCCACACGACCAACGAGAAACCGGCGATCTTTCCCAGCAGTGTGAATATGGTAACGACGCTGTTGGGGCGCCCGTGTCCCTCGATGGTGAATCCCACGATAAGAATGGCGATCAATTCGGCGATGATGGTGGTGGTGAATATCTCCAGCCCAATGGGCTCTCTGAGATTGCCCGAATCCGCCAGCACCTTCGCTACCAGGCCCACGCTCGACAGAGACAGCACTCCCGCGACGGCCAAGGCCTCGTTCAAGTCTAAGTTGAGGGAGAAGTCCAGGCCGAGCAGGTCTGAGGTGACGATCAGTGATATGGCCGTGCAGACAACCACCGACAACAGGGCCGCGACGAAGAACCTCCCGCTGATCGTTGCCACGAAGGCCGGTACGTCGATCTCGTCCAGACCGATCATGAAGAAGAGGATGAAGATTCCGACGCCGAGGAAAACCTGGAGTTCGGGTACGGGCGCGACCCAGCCTATGATGACGGGGCCAAGAACGATGCCGGTGACGGTGTAGGCCAGAATCGGGCTTAACCCGAGGCGGCGAAAGACGCCCTCGGCCAGCTTGGCGACAACTATAAGCAGGCCGATGGACAGCAGGTTCTCGACCATGTCGACCGCGCCTACTGGGAGTCAGATGCCGTTCGAGCTACGCTATTCAAGGCTGCCGCCGCCGCCGCGACTGTGGCATCGACGTCGTCAACGGTGTGAGCCGTGGAAACGAACCCGGCCTCGAACTGGGAAGGAGCAATGTAGACGCCGCGCCGCAGCATGGCGTGGAAGTACCTGCCGTAAAGGGCGGCGTCCGACTCTTCCACCCCGGCCAGGCTGTCCACCGGCCCCGGATTCATGAACCCGGTGAACATGGACCCCACCCGGTTTATGACGGCGGGGACCTCCGCCTCCAGGAACGCCTCGGCGAGTCCGCCGGTCAGCCTCCCGGCCAACTGATCGATACGAGGGTAGACCCCGGGCGCCTGCAACTCCCGCAGGGTGGCGATGCCCGCGCCGACCGCCAACGGATTGCCCGAGAGGGTCCCAGCCTGGTACATGTCTCCCAGGGGAGCGACCCGCTCCATCACGTCTTTGCGGCCGCCGTAGGCCCCCACGGGCAGGCCTCCGCCGATGATCTTGCCCATAGTCGTTATGTCGGGGGTGATGCCGTAGAGCCCCTGGGCCCCTTGGGGTCCCACCCGGAACCCGGTGATGACCTCGTCGAATATCAACAGGGCGCCCTGGCCGCCGGTCAGCCGTCTCAGGCCGCTCAGGAACCCCTCCGCCGGCTCCACCACTCCCATGTTGCCCGCCACCGGCTCGACGATGACGCCGGCCACGTCGTTGGGGAAAGCCTCGAAGCAGCGCTCCACCGAGGGCAGATCATTGTAGTCGGCGACCAGGGTCTCAGCGGCATACGATTCCGGCACCCCGGCGCTGGTGGGAATTCCGTGGGTCAGGGCCCCGGAGCCGGCCTTGACCAACAGGCCGTCGGCGTGGCCGTGGTAGCAGCCGGCAAACTTGACTATCTTGTTGCGGCCGGTGAAGGCCCGGGCCAGGCGAATGGCGCTCATGCAAGCCTCGGTGCCGGAATTGACCAGCCGCACCGACTCCACGGAGGGAAGGGCTTCGCAGATGAGGCGGGCCAGTTCCACTTCTTGCTCCACCGGCGCCCCGAAGCTGGTCCCGCCTTCCGCCGCCTGCTTCAACGCTTCGACCACCGCGGGGTGGGCGTGCCCCAGGACCAGCGGCCCCCAAGACCCCAGGTAGTCTATGTACTCGTTGCCGTCCACGTCCCAGACGCGGGAGCCCTGCCCCCGGGCCATGAAGAGAGGGGTGCCCCCCACCGACCTGAAGGACCTCACCGGGCTGTTCACCCCGCCCGGGATGTAGCGCTGCGCCTCGGCAAACAGGGCTTCCGACTTAGGCAATCGCATGGGTTGGTCCAACTCTCGTCCTTGCTGTTGACTTGATCAATCCCGCCGCTAGTCCTCGTCTCGCAGCCAGCGGGCTACGTCCTTGGCGTGGTAGCTCAGAATTATGTCCGCCCCGGCCCGCTTGATGGCAGTGAGCAGCTCCATGGTCGCCTGCCTTTCGTCGATCCAGCCCTGCCCGGAGGCCGCCTTGATCATGGAATACTCGCCGCTGACGTTGTAGGCCGCCAGCGGAAGGTTGAACCTTTCCCGGGCCTCCTTGATGACGTCCAGATAGGCCAGGGCGGGCTTCACCATCACTATGTCAGCGCCTTCAGCTATGTCGCTTTCGATTTCCCGCAGGGCCATGCGGACGTTGGCCGGGTCCATCTGATAGGACTTGCGGTCGCCGAACTGGGGCGTCGAGCCGGCGGCCACTCGGAATGGCCCGTAGAAGGCCGACGCGTACTTGGCGGCGTAGCCCATGATGGGAGTGTCCTCGTAGCCTTCCGCGTTGAGCGCTTGGCGGATGGCCCGCACCTGGCCGTCCATCATCGCCGAGGGGGCGGGCATGTCGGCCCCGGCCTGGGCGTGGGATACCGCGGTCCGTCCCAACAACTCCAACGTCCGGTCGTTGTCCACCCTTCCATTGGCTATCACTCCACAGTGGCCGTGGTCGGTGTACTCGCACATGCAAACGTCGGTGATCACCAGCATGGAGGGAGTGTTTTTCTTGATGGCCCGCACCGCCTCTTGGACGATGCCCTCCGGGTCGTAGCCTTCGGCGCCCAGCGGGTCTTTCTCTGCGGGCAGACCGAAGAGCAGCACCGCGGGTATTCCCAGGCCGGCCGCCTCTTCCACCTCTTCCGTCATTATGTCAATGGACATCTGGTGGCAGCCTGGCATGGGTCCGATGGCGTCGCGGACGCCGTGACCGTGGGTTACGAACATGGGGTACACGAACTCTTTGGGAGACAGCCTGGTTTCCCGGGCCAGTCCCCGTATGGGGTCCGACCCCCGCAGCCGTCGCAGCCTCAAGTCAGGAAAGCTAGTCATGGGCTTGCTCCTCCGTGAGGGAAGACTGGGAGTTGGTGGAAAAGTGGGCGGTGAGGGCGTCAACCAAGCCGTCTACGGTGTGCACCTGCGCTTCCAAGTCCACCCGGAGGCCAAATTCCCGCGCGGTTGCCGCCGTCACCGGGCCGATGCAGGCCACGAGCCCGGCATTCACCGGCTCTGGGTCTCCGTCCAGCATCCCCAGCAGGTTTCGCACCGTCGAAGAGCTGGTGAAGGATACGACGTCTACCCCGTCGTCGAAAGCGCTCCTGGCTCTCTCGGCGGCGCCCGCGGCGGGACGAGTGCGGTAGGCCGCCAACCGGTCCACTTTTGCCCCCCAACGCGATAGTCCCGTTTCCAGCTCGTCCCGGCCAATGTCGGCGGCTGGAAGCAACACCTTCACGCCGTTCCATTCCCGGCCGCCCAGCTCTTGCAATACGGTTTGGGACACGGGACGCGACGGCACGAAGTCGGCCTTGACCCCCCGCGCCGCCAGGGCTTGGGCCGTCGCCGGGCCTATGGCGGCCACCACCGCCGGCCCCAGGTGGCGAGCGTCTTTGCCGAGGACCTCCAGGCGTTGAAACACCGACTGCACGGCATTGGCGCTGGCAAATAGGACCCACTGGTATTCCCGGACCCGGTCCAGGGCTTGGTCCAGTTGGGAGTAGTCGTCGAGCGGCGCTATTTCGATGGTGGGAAGTTCCACCGTCTGCGCCCCGACGTTCTCCAACAGCGACCGCAGCCGCGACGCTTGGGCCCGGGACCGGGTGACCAGCACCCGGCGGCCGGACAAGGGGCGACGGTCGAACCACGCCAACTGGTCGCGCAGGGCGGCCACCCCGCCGATAACAGCCACCACCGGCGGGCACAGCCCCGCCTCTTTGCCCCGGGAGACCACGTCGGCCAGGCTGCCCGTAACGGTCTTCTGCTTGGCCCAAGTCCCCCATTGGACGAGGGCCGCGGGGGTGGCGGGCGACAACCCGCCCCGGGCCAAGGCAGCCAGGATGTTTTCCAGGGAAGCCCACCCCATCAGCACCACCAGCGTGCCGCCGCTCTGGGCCAGCGCCTCCCAGGGTATCGCGGCCTCCGGCTTGGAAGCGTCTTCGCTGCCGCTGACCACGGTGAAGCTGGTGGCTATGCCCCGGTGGGTGAGGGGTATGCCGGCGTAGGCGGGAGCGGCCACGGCGGAGGTCACCCCGGGCACCACCTCGAAGTTAACGCCGTTCCGGGCCAACTCCAGGGCCTCCTCGCCCCCCGTCCGAAGACGAAAGGGTCTCCTCCCTTCAGGCGCACCACAGTCAACCCTTCGGCGGCTTTGTGCACCAACAACAGGTTGATCTCCTCTTGGGAAAGCTCCTGGCGGCCCCGTTCCTTACCCACGAACACGCGTTGGGCGTCCGGGGGCGTCCCCTCCAACAGCACAGGATCGACCAGCCTATCGTATACGACGACCTGGGCCTTCGCCAGCGCCTTCCGGCCCTTGACGGTGATGAGGTCCGGGTCGCCGGGACCCGCGCCGACCAGATAGACTTTGCCGCTCAATTCTCCCCTACCGGGCCGGGCCTCTCACCCTGCTGGGGAATCCCAGGATAGGATATGGGTCTTTCCGGCATGATCAGGACGTAGATGGCCGGACGCGCGGCCTCCGTCTCCACGGACTGCCCATCCCGGTCACGTGGAGGGACAGCGGTGTTTGCGGCCCGTCGCTCCACCGGTGATTTTGCGAGGTAATCTCGGGGGGCGATTGTTCATGGCGATGACCTGGCTCCGCAAGACGCCACAACGATAGCTTAGCAGGTGGGGACGCTCCGCGGCTCGGTCAAGTAGAGGTGGGTACCCGGGGCGGCGGGACCGGCCCGGGCTATGAGCCGGCCACTGCCCCGGCGTTTGTCCCGGAGTGTTGCGACTCCAGATACTCGTCGTAGTCGGGAACGAAATACCTGACCCGGGTTTTCTTGTACTCCCTGGTGCTGTAGAGGACCAGCCGGTCGGTGATACCCGTGGCCTTGCTGATCTCCCGGCCGTACTGCTCACACTCTTCCTTGCTGGCGGCGTGGACCATGGTGAAGTGGGTATAGGGCCAGTCGGGAAAGGTGGGGCGCTCGTAGCAATGGGTCACTGCCTTGTGGCTGGCCATTACCATCCCGACCTCTTGGGAACGCTCCGCCGGCACGTTCCAGACGATCATGGCGTTGTGCCAGAACCCGGAGCGGCGGTGATGCAGCACCGCGCTGTACCGGCGCATAATGCGGCGGGACTGGAAGTCCTGGGCCATGCCGAACAGGCCGTCGGTAGTGACTCCCAACCGCTCGGCTATGGGATCGAAGGGATGGGAAACCAGGGGCAGGTCCTCCTGCATTTCCCGGATGGCGTCCTTCTCGAACTCGGTCACCGCTACCGCTTTATTCCACGACTCGGCCTCATTCTGGTCAACGCCGCCGGTCCCGTAGTTGTCGGGACTGAAGTTGAACGAGGACCCCCGCTGGTTCACCATGTCGAAGTTGACACCTATCTTGAAGAAGCGGATGGTGGGCATGATGCGGGTTTCCAGAGCCCCTGTCTTGCGGCTCATATGCCCGGCAGTCGCTTCCAAGTCGTGCTCCGCGGGCACCGCCAGGGTGAACCACAGATTGTAGTAGGACCCCTCCCGAGCGTAGTTGTGGGAGACCCCTGGGTGCTTGTTTATCTCCTGGGCTGCCTTGTGCAACCGCTCCGGGTCGTAGGCCAGGGCGACCAAGGTGGTCTTATACCCCAGGCGGCGTGTGTCGAAGATGGCGCTGATCTGCCGCAGCACGTTCTTCCCCTTCAGCTCGGCAAGACGCGCCAGTACCTCCTGCTCGGTAATGCCCACTTGCTGGGCCAAGTCCAGATACGGCTGGGCAACCATGGGGAACCCTTCTTGCACGACGTTGAGGAGCTTACGGTCGATTAGGTCCATGTCTGCGAGCTCCTCCTCACCACAAACCTTGCGGTAACTGCTCTCACGCCCCCCAATGCCCTCCTCGTCCTGCGTTGCCGCTCCACGGCGCAGTTACCCGCGGCCCGTGGAATCACACGCCCTCAGGGCAACCGGTGAGCGCAACGATCAGCAGGTCAGGCTACCGCTTTGGCGTAGCGCCATGATCCCTTCTCCACCTGACGGCGGCCGAGGGGTGTTCACCACATTAGCACAGGGCATTTGCCCCGTCAAACGCGGCCACGCGCCTCGGCAGCGGGCCCGAGGGCTTCTGAATTCCTTGCTCTACGGCCCGCTGGGGACCAGGGCCAGCAGCACCTCGACCAGGACCTCGTCCTCGATGCTTGCCACCACCGAGGCCGTGGGAGGGGACAGGTCCAGTTGGTCCCAGGTGAAGATGGTGCGGCCCAATAGGAACAACACGTCGCCGTCGTCTCGGGCCTCCACGTCAAACACCAGCGGCGCCGTGAAGTCTCGGACCTCCAACGATCCGGGCACCTGGGCCGTAACTTCCTCGCCCTTCGCCAGCCCCTCGGGTACGGTCTGGTCTCCGGCGACGGTGAAAGTCGCGATGGGAGAGTCGGGAAACATCCGCTCTTTCACGTACCGGTCGCGCCACACCTGGTCGCTGCTCAACTGGTGCAGGTCTATCCGGACCTCCGACGGCCTGCCGTCCAGGTACACCTCGCCCGAAAGGGCGGTGGTGCGCATCACCGCGTCATTGGGCAGGGGCAACCTGGTTAGCTGCTCCTCGACCGTGAAGGTGGCCTCTGAACCCTCCGATACGGCGAAGGTCACGCCTTCGTATTCGCCCATCTCTCTCGGCCCGCCTTCAGCCGCCGGTGACGGCGGCTCCGTGGGCGTGGGCGCGGGCGCAGCCGTCTCAGTGGCCGCCAGTGACGGAGGTTCCGTGAGGGTTGGGGTCGGCGCGGCAGCCTCGGTCGGCGCCGGTGACGGAGGTTCCGCGGGGGTTGGGGTGGGCACCTCCGGGGAGGCCGGCGCCGGGCTGGGGCTTGGACCGGTATCTCCGGAGCCGCCGCAAGCCGCCACGAGCAGCAACGCCGCCACCCCGCAAATGACCCCCAGCAGGGTGCTAATAATGCTCCCTCGTCTCATGATGACCATCTACTCCAACGCGGATAGGTGCGGGGAAACCGCCGCCCGCGCCTGCCAGGGACGCCCGCGGCGGCAGCTCGAGCTTGCCGCTCTCCTGGTCGCCTTGGCCCGCCAGTCCAATCCCCAACCCCACCGCAATGAGGACCGCGAGGACCGCCAGCTTCCACTGCAGGAATCGGGGGTTGCGCAGCAGCAGCCAGGTAAAGGTCCCGGTGATTCCCACCACGACGGCTGCCAAGGGTACAAAGTAGGACACGGACCGTTGTAGCTGGGTTTCGGCCACCACGGCGATGACACACACCAAGCCGAAGGCCAGCGCCAGGCAAGCCCCGAAAATCATCCTCCGGCGGACCTCGCCGGCTCGGACCAACCTCAGGATACTCCATAGGCACCCGGCGCCGAAACCCGCAGCCAGTGATCCTACCATCACCGTGGCGCTGTTTAAGAAAGCGTCGCTGGGAGAATGCAGCGGGAGATTTACCAGGAGGGCCACTACCGCAGCCAACGACCCCGCGACCAACCCGGCCCGAATTGGGAAGCGCCCCTCCCTATTCCCGGTCTTCATTGTCCAGCCGTTGCTCCAGGCGGTGAAGCGCGGCCTGAGTGCTGCGGATCTCCCGCAGCAGCTCTTCCCGGGAGACGGGCTCCGCGATTTCCCGGAGCCGCTCTTGCTTGGCTTCATCCAAGTTGTTGATGATGATGGCGATGAACATGTTTATGACAACGAAAGTGCCTAGCACCACGAAGCTGACAAAGTACATCCACGCCGCCGGGTATAGCTCCATCGCGGTGTACATGACCTCGGTCCAGCCTTCCAGGGTGATGATGTTGAAGAGGGTCAGCACCGACGCGCCCAGGGAGCCCCAGTTGGCCGGGTCGTGTTCGCTAAAGAGGTGGTATCCCATGATGGCGTAGATGTACACCACGATGCTCATCAGCATGAGCACGTGGCCCACGCTGGGGATGGAGCGCACCAGGGCGGCGACGATGAGGCGCAACTCCCTGATGGTGGTAATGAGCCGGACCACCCGCAGCAGGCGGGCCAGACGGGCGACCATTGCCAACTGGCCGGTGGCCGGGACCAGAGCGAGGGCGATCACCAGGAAATCGAAGACGTTCCAGCCGTCCCTGAAGTACTGCCACGGGCGGGGCGCCAGGGCGAACATCTTGAGCAGGGCTTCGGCGATGAAGATGCCCAGGACCGCCTGACTGCCGTGGTGGAGCCACTCTCTATAGTCCCGCTCCAGGGCCGAGAATGTTCCCAACCCCAGCAGCACGCCGTTGGACACGATGACCGTGATTATGAAGTATTCAAAGGCGTTGGCTTGGACCAGGCGTCCGGAAAGAACTACCAAGCGATTCATTGTGGAGCGCCTCTGGATGACGTGTGGCCGCGAGGCGACCGTCCCCGGCGTTGGCTGCGCCTCGTCTCCCCGCAAGCCGTGTTGACCATTCCAACTTTAGCAACGGGATACCCGGCACGCAATCCTGAGCGGCCCGGCGTCCGGCGATGGGCCCTCGTCCGTTGCATAGTGGAGCGCTGCGGTGATAAATTCAGCTTCAACATACCAAAGTGATGCTGATTTAGGGTTTGTACCATTACGGGCTGATAGGCGACATGTCCTCGGCGGCGCTGGTCGGCGCCGACGGCTCGATTGATTGGTGCTGTTTTCCGCGCTTCGACTCTCCCAGCGTGTTCGCCGCTCTTCTGGACCCCGAGGTGGGAGGGCGCTTCCGCATCAGCCCGACGGCCCCGGTGGTTGCGTCCAAGCAGCAGTACGTCCCCGACACCAACATCCTGGAGACGGTCTTCGAGTTGGACTCCGGCGTCGTGTCCATTATCGACTTCATGCCGATAGCCGCGGTCGACGAGGACAGCCCGGACCCGCCCTCGGACCCGCCGCGGGAGATACACCGGGTAGTTTCCTGCCTCTCCGGCGAAGCAGGGCTGCGCTGCGACTTCCAGCCCCGGTTCGACTACGCCCGGGCCTCGCCCGACTTTCGTGCCTTGGGCAGCCGCGACGGCGGCTGCGTTGAAGCCCGGGGAGGCCGCCAGACGCTTACCCTGGCCGCCAGCGTCCCCATCAAGGCCCACGGCGGGGACGTTGCCTGCGACTTCAGCCTGGCCCAGGGACAAACGGCGACTTTCGTCCTCGCTTACGGTCACGGCCGGCCCGCCGGCGTTGGCCGCTACCGGACTGCCGAGAAGCTGGAGGAGACCCGGCGCTACTGGCTAGACCTGGTGGCCCACATGAACTACGACGGACTCTGGCGGGAGTCGGTGGTCCGTTCCTTCCTGGTGCTGCACCTGATGATGTACCGCCGCACCGGGGCCATCGTCGCCGCTCCCACCACCAGCCTGCCGGAGACCATCGGGGGCTCACGCAATTGGGACTACCGCTTCTCCTGGCTGCGCGACGCCAGCTTCACCATGGACATTCTCTACCGCCTAGGGGACGCCTACGGCGCCGACCGCTACGTGGATTGGCTGCTGGAACAGTGCCAGTTGGGCCGCCGCGAGACCCGCATCGTCTACGGCATCAGCCCCAACTCGTCGCTTCGGGAACGTACCCTCGGGCATCTGAAGGGGTTCGAGGGGTCCTACCCGGTCCGGGTGGGCAACGGCGCCGCGCAGCACGTTCAACTTGACGTTTTCGGCGAGGTGATCCTCTCCATCCATTCGATGCTGGTGCTCTACGGGGAGATCCCGCCGGACGCCTGGGAGTTGGTCCGCTCCCTGGCCGAAACCGTGATGTCCAATTGGGAACAGAGGGACCGGGGGGTTTGGGAGGTACGCGGCGAGCGGCAGCATTTCGTGTATTCCAAGATGATGTGCTGGGCGGCCCTGGACCGGGCCTCCTACATCGCCGCCACCCTGGGAAACCGGCAGTTGTTCCGGCGCTGGTCCCTGACCGCCGATCGCATCAAGTCCGAAGTCCTGGGCTCGGGATGGAGTTCCCGAAAACAGGCGTTCCGGCAGCGCTACGGCAGCGAGACCCTGGATGCCTCCAACTTGGTCATTCCCTTCTTGGACCTGGTGCCGCGCGACGATCCCCGGCTGCGGCAAAACCTGGACGCTATCGAGCGGGAACTGGCCGACGGCCCGCTGGTCTGGCGTTATCTGCCGGGGGAAACCGATGACGGGCTGGGGGGTCAGCCCGAGGGCGCTTTCACCCTGCTCAGCTTCTGGCTGATCGGAAACCTAATCTTCACCGGTCAGAGCGACCGCGGGTTCGACTACTTCCACGAGTTGATCTCGAAACGGTCCAACCACCTGGGCCTGTTCTCGGAGATGTTCGACCCCGTCGCCAACCGGCAGTTGGGCAACTTTCCCCAAGCCTACTCGCACGTCGGTCTAATCCACACCGCTCTGAACCTCTCCGGCTTCATCGCCAATACCCCCACCAGGCGCAGGAGCCGCTCCCGGTAGAGGGCAGACTCGTCTACTCCTCTTCCTCTTGGTCAACCCGGCCCAGGAAGACATCGGTAAGAATGTTGGTCTCGTGGACTCCCCGGGGTGTCCCTTCGAATACCAGGCGGCCGCGCTCCAGCACGTAGGCGCGGTCGGTGATGTCCAGCACTCCCTTGATGTTGTGCTCCACTACCATGATGGTTGTGCCCAGCCGCTCTCCAATCAGGGAGACCATGCGGAACACCTCCTTCACCACTATGGGAGCCAAGCCCAGGGTCGGCTCGTCCAGCAGCAGCACCTCCGGCCCGGCCATGAGGCCCCGGCCCAGGGCCAGCATCTGTTGCTGCCCGCCCGACATCTGGCTGGCCAAGTCCCGCCGCTTCTCGCCCAGGATGGGGAACAGCTCCATGACCGACTCCATCCGGCGCCGGCGCTCGGCATGGTCCTTCACGTACAGGCAGCCCATCTCCAGGTTCTCTTCGATAGTGAGGTGAGTGAACAGGCGCCTGCCCTGGGGCACGAAGGATATGCCGTCCTTCACTATCTCGTGGGTGGCCGCCGTCAGCGGCCGGCTGCGCCAGTGGACCTCCCCGGCGACCACCGGCGCCAGCCCCATGATTGCCTTGAGCACGGTGGACTTGCCCGCCCCGTTGGGGCCCATGACCGCCACCACCTCGCCCCGGCGCACCCCCAGGGACACCTGGTGCAGGGCCGTCCTGGCCCCGTAACGCACGGATACGTCCACCAGTTCCAGCAGCGCCGGCGGGCCCGCCGCCCCTCTGTTGCCTTCCATAGGGCTGGAGGCGGTCTGCGGCGCGGCGGCCTGGTCTTTGGCAGCCTCTTGTTCCATGGGTGACCTCCGGGGGTGACCTCCGGGACCTCGGCCTCGTCTACAGGCCCAGGTATGCCTCGATGACCTCGGGCTGAGACAGCACCTCGGCCACGTCTCCCTCGGTAAGCAGCTTACCGCTGTCCAGCACCATCAGGTAGTCGGACAGTTCCCGCACTATGTCCATGTTGTGGGACACAAAGACCAGCGCCTTATCCCGTTCGCGCATTCGCTTCATGATGACCTTGACCCGCTCCACCATCTGGGGAAAGAGGCCGGCGAAGGGCTCGTCCAACAGGTAGGTCTTGGCGTCCATGGCCATGGCCCTCCCCATCTCCAGCAGTTTGCGCTGCCCGTAGGACAGGTTCATGGCCAGGGAGCGCCGCATCTCCCACATCCCCACTTCTTCCAGGATGGTCTGCGCCGTCTCCCGGTGGCTGGCCTTGGTCCGCTCCAGCAGTGCGGGGATCAGGCGCCGCTCGGTGAGGGTCACCAGGATGTTGTCCCACACGGTGACCTGGTCGAAGAGCCTCACGTCCTGAAAGGTGCGGGTGATGCCGTGCTCCGGATTCTCGTAGGCCTTCACCACCCGGAGGCCCACGCCGTCCAGGACAACCAGCCCCCCGTCCAGGGGCAGCACCCCACTCAACAGATTCACCAGGGTCGACTTGCCCGAGCCGTTGGGCCCGGTGATACAGGTTATCCCCGTCTTGGGGATGGAGATGGACAACTCGTCCACTGCCCTCACTGCGCCGAAGAGCTTGGTTACGTCAACCGTCTCCACGGCGAAGGACTCCGCGGACGGACCCGGCGTGTCGCTCACAGCCTGTACCTCCCCACCAGCCCTTGGGGCCGGAACAGCATCAGGACCACCAGCAGAACGCCCAGCACCACCTGACGGGCCTGGCCTACGTACTCGACGGGCAGGAAGGGCAGGAAACGCATCCCCTCTTCTAGCAGCACGAAGGCCATGGCGCCCAAGAAGGAGCCCCAAATGGTGGCCAATCCCCCCAGGATAACCAGGCATACCAGGAGCATGGACTCCAGCAGAATGAAAGAGTTGGGGTCGACGAACCTGGTCCAGCTGCCGAACAGCCCGCCGGCCAGGCCCGCCATCATGGCGGAGATAACCCATACGGCCAGCTTGTAATGGGTCACCCGGTATCCGAAGACCTCGGTGGTCTGCTCGTCCTCTCGAATGGCGGTCAACACCCTCCCGAAGGAGGAGGTGACGATGAACCAGGAGACCAGCAGCACCAGCGCCAGGAAGACCGCCACCAAGCCCAGGAACTCCAGCTCTCCGGTGAAGACCCACCCGCCCAGCTGGGGCCGCGCGACCTCGTGAATGCCGAAGGCTCCCCTGGTGAGGCCCCGCCAACTTAAGAAGACGTTGAAGGTGATGATAGCGAAGCCGAAGGACACCAGCACGAAGATGTCGTCCCTGAAGCGGTTGAAGACGACCCCCACCGCCAGGGCGGTTACCCCGGCCAAGGCCGCGCCCACGGGCAGGGCGGCAAAGAAAGGCCAGCCGAAGGTGGGTATGGCTTCGGTGCGCAGCAGCGAGTAGTCGGTGGTCGAGGTGAGAATGGCCATGGAGTAGGCGCCGATGCCGAAGAAGCCGATGTGTCCCACCGACAGCAGGCCGGTGAACCCCACCAGCAGGTTCAGGCTGACCGCCAGGATAGCCCAGATGGCAAAGACGGTGCCCAGGGTGATGGCATAGCCGACCCCTTGCCAAAGACAGAAGGCTACGGCCCAGCCCACGACCAACAGGTAGGCCCACGTCTCCACGTTGCTGCCGGCCGCCCGCACCAGTTGCCGCGGCTCCCGCGCAGTTTTCAGCAGGCTGAAGACCCGCCCGGACGCCATAGCCCTACCTCCTCGGCAAAAGGCCCCTGGGCCAGAAGGACAAGAATAGGATGAGGACCAGGAACGATATTACGTCCCGCCACTCGCCGGCCAAGTCCCAGATGCCGAATTGCTCGAGCATCCCCAGGGCGAACCCGCCCAGCACCGCGCCGTAGAGGTTACCTATGCCTCCCACTACCGAGGCTATCCAGCCCTTCAGCAACAGCAACAGGCCCATGCGCGGCTGTATGGCGGTGTCGTGGCCGCTCAACAGCCCGGCCATTGCCGCCAACGCGGCCCCGATGAAGAACACTACGGCGATAACGAAGGTGGTGTTGATGCCCACCACCTTCGACACCTCCTCGTCGTCTCCGATGGCCCGTATGGCCCGGCCGAAGGAGGTGCGATTGAGCAGAAACAGCAGGCCTACGAAGGCGGCCAGGGTGACCCCGACGGCGAAGACGTTGAAACCCTTGATGGAGCCGCCGGCCACGGTCCAGGACTCCCTGCCGAAGGCGTCGGGAAGGGGACGGGGCGCGCTTTCGAACACGATGGCGATGGCCGCCGTGATGGCCAGCAGCACGCCCAAAGACGCGACCAGCATTATTAGAGGCGACCTGGCCCGCTGCCGGATAAACACGTACAGGCCCCGGTACAACGACAGCCCCACCGCCCCGGCCAGCAGGCACGACACTGCCCAACTCAGGTAGAGCTTGGAGCCGCCGGCTCCGGTCAGCAGCAGGGCGCAGTAGGCTCCCAGCGCCGCTCCCGGGAGGGCGGCCAAGGCCAGCAGCCGCGGCGCGCCGGCCCCCGGCAGGACCCTGTGGAGGACCCGGCGCAGCGCCAAGACGGCCGCCAGGGCGGTCAGGACGCCCACGACGGGGCTGAGGGTAACGTTGAGTTGGGCGGGATAGGTCAGGACGAACCCCGCGTAGACCCCGGCCGCGGCGGACATCACCGCTTCCGCCGCCAGCAGCCCCCTGCGGCTGAAGCTCCGGCGCAGGCCGCTGAAAGCGCCCTCGTGAAGCGCCCAGGCGACCACCCCGGCGACTACGGCGGCAAGGAGTACGTTCACCGAGGGGTTGTTCACCGCGTACAGCCCGCTCAGGGTGTCCTGGGACCTCAGGTAGAAGACGCCGTAGGCGCCCAGGGCGGCGGCCGCGCCGTAGTAGAGATCGAAGAACCACACGGTGCTGTAGACGATGGTAAACCCCATCGCCAACAGGGCGTAAACGGCGCCAACCGCCAGCCCGTTGAAGCCGAACTGTACGGCCTGATCGGGGGTCTCGGCGATCTTCCAGAGGATGTAGGCGGCCACTGCCGCCGCCAACGCCGCTGCAAAAAGCCCGGTCCGGCGTTGGCGAAATGCCAGCAAGCGGCCTACCAAGGGGCGCCCCGGCCCGTCTAGTTGCAGCCCTTGGCGGGAGGCCGCAGCCCGGGGTTCGCAACCCCGGGTCTGGGCATAGGGGCAGACCGGGTCCCCCTGGTTCCCGGCAATGGCTTAGCCCGTTGGGGGCGCCCGGCCGGCCCGTGGTCTATGGGACGCGGTCTATTCAACGGGAGCGCCGCCCAGGACCTCGTATCCCTGGTTTTCCTCGGTCCTATCCGCTACGGGTAGGACCTCCACCACCACGTTGGAGAGGCCCACGACCTCGCCAAGTTCGTCGAAGGTGTAGTTTTCCCCTATAGTCCCGCTCCAGGTGATGTCGTAGAGGCAGTCCCGGAACCCATCCGCGTCCTGGTCGTCACCTGTCCTGCTGAGACACTCGGCGGAGATGTAGACGTTATCGTAGGCGGAACCCAGGTACCAGGGCAGCGTCACGTAATCGTAGCGCTCCCTGAAATTGACCAGCACCTGTTGGGCCTTGTCGTTGCCGGGGTCCAGGTCGGCGGTAATGGCCTTCAGGCCGGTGGCGGCTTCCCCGGCCACTTCCAGGGCCGTGGCCCCTACGGGCACCACCTCGGAGTAGATAGGCCCTTCGAATCGCAACTCTCGGGCCTGCTTGACGATGGTGCCGCCGCTGAACTCTCCCTGCGCGGCGACGTGCAACGCATCGGGGTTGGCGGTAAACAGCTTGGTCAATTGGCTCCGGAAGTCAATAGTGTCGGTAGGGTACCGTTCCCCGGCCACCACCTCGCCGCCGCGCTTCTCGAACTGGGCCACCGAGGCGCGCCTGACGCCCTCCGCGTAGTCAGTTTCCTCGGTAATGGTGGCCACCTTACGGATGCCGTCGGCCCAGAGCACGTTGCCGGTGTCGATACCCAACTGAACGTCGCTCATTGCGGTGCGGAAGATGTAGTCTCCCGCGTTGGCGATGTCCGGATTGGTAGCCAGGCCGGAAAAGAGTATTACCCCGTCCTCCTCGGCCAAGGGGGCGGCTCCCAGCATCGCCCCGCTGCACGAGGTGCCCAGGATGATCTTCACCCCGTCCACGGCGGTCAGCTTGTTGTAGGCGGTGATGGCGTCCTGGGCGCTGCACTTGGAGTCTTCGACGACTAGTTCCAACTCACGTCCGCCGATGCCTCCGGCGGCGTTGATCTCGTCAACCGCTAGCTGCTTGGCCTGCAGGGCCACGTTGCCGTAGGTCTCGCCGGGACCCGTGAGCGATTCCATCACTCCAACTCGGAACGGCTCGGTCATGGCTTCCGCGGTTGGCGCCGGTTCCTCCGTGGGCGGCGGTGCCGGTTCGTCGGTAGGCGACGGCGCAGGGGCCTCGGTAGGGGCTGGCGCGGGGGCCTCAGTAGGCGTTGGGGTAGGCGCCGCCGAGCCGCCGCAGGCTAGCACGGCCAGCAGCGCCACGGATACGGCAATCACCCCCCCAAGGGTCCGGATTCGGAAACCGTTCACTCGTCTCATCCTTGTCGACTCCGGCGTTGCCTGGTTTGAAAGATAGGACCGGACGCGCCAACTGCCGCGGGTCGGTGCGGCCGCAGCATTCCGCCCAGGAAACAGCAACGCCTGACCTATGTTACCACCATACCGTTTCTCCTTGCCACTACGCAGGATCATTTGTAAGTGTTCAGAGTTGGGCGGCGGCGAGTATGGGGGAGAACCCGACTGCCGGCGTGAGGGAAGGCCAGGGTTTTTTATTTCGGGGCCATTGTGGGCCATTGTGAGCCATGGTCCTAGATGGCGGTTGATAGATGGGGCAAGGCGCTAATAGCTGCCGAGTAACAGCGTAGGGAGTGGGCACCGGAGGGCGCAAGGGGGAAGTGTCGTGAGTCGAGGAAGAACCAACTCTGAACAGTTACGATCACTTAATTGTCACCTTAGGAAGGGAGCAGCAATCGCCGCTTCCCCGTCGTTCCGAACCCGGTTTCCCTGTCATTCCGAACCCGTCGAAAGCGGGTGAGGAATCTCAAGCCGCTATTGGGGTCTAAGATGAGCGTACCGGAGGGATTTCAGATTCCTCGCTGCGCTCGGAATGACAGTTTGCGCTCGGAATGACAGTTTGCGCTCGGAATGACAGTTATTGACAATTACATGACCCTGGGCCACTAGGCAGGGGTAAGCGTCCCGTCTCTTGGGTGGAATGGTGAGGCCCCGCAACACACCGTCGCCATGAAAATAGACCGTATCGGAAAAGGCCGGGGGTGGGGCGAGCAGCCCCATCCGCGTAATCTGAGACCTTGGTCAGTCGTCGTGGTGCTCGCCCTCGGCTGGTTCCAAGGGGTCGTCGTCGTAGAAAGTGCGAGCAAAGGTCTCGTCCAACACGGCGTGAACCTTGAAGGCGGCCCGCACCAGCAGGCCCACCAAGCCGATGAGCACTAGCACCGGGATGGGAGTGGCGAGGTCTCCCAGGATTAGCAGTTCGGAGACCAGAGGAAGGCTAACTACGATTCCTAAGATGATGGCGCCGATGAGGAAAGTATCCCGCAACACCACCCGCAGTCTCTCCTGTGCCCATATTCCTGAACGGCGCCGCCCCCGCAAAGCGTAGAGAGATAGCCGGTCCGCCAAGCTTCTGCCGGTGCGCACCAACATCACCACGGGCGGAATGCATAAAGCCAAGGCGGCGCCTCCAACTACCAGCCCTACGACGCTCTCCGGCAGGTGCACCCAATTGGCAAAGGTGAAGGTGAATCTCAGGAGGGCCGTCGCCACCCCGATTATCAGCACGATGATGCCCACGTTTGAAAAGATGACCTTGCCCGACCGTTGCATCTCCCGGGCAAACTGACCTCTCAGCCGCAGGGCCGCCCGCAGGGAAGAAAGCATCGCGGATAGGCTGTGGAAATACTCGCGCAGGAGGCGGGGCGACCGGCGCTCCAGCAAGTTGGACGCGCCTTCCGAGGAGCGGGAGACGTAAGGGTAGAGAAAGGACGTAATGGCGGTGGTAGCGGTAATCGCCGGGTAGAGAAACGCCCCCACTGCTCCCCCCTCCACACCCACCTTGACCATAGCCAGTGAGAACTCGCCTATCTGGGGCATGCCCATGCCCACTGCCAGGGAAGTCTTGCCGTCGTGGCCGGTCAAAAAAGTTGCGATGCTGTCGATGGCAATCTTGCCCAGGACGAACACCCCCGTTATTACCACGGCGGGGATGATAAATTGGACGATGGCCGACGGGTCAACCAACATGCCAATGGAGACGAAGAAGATGGCGGCAAACATGTCCCGTACCGGATCGGTTACGCGTCTGATCTCATCGGAGTGTTGGGTATCCCCCAGCACGCTTCCCATGAGAAAGGCTCCTGCCGCGGCCGAGATACCCAATGTTTCGCCTATGAGGGCCAACCCGAAGCACATGGCCAAACAGGTCACCAGCAGGGTCTCTCGGGACCCGAAGCGGCCAACGAAGCCGGTGATTTTTCGCGCAAAGAGACCGCCGAGGACCAGGGCCGCCATGGCGAAGAGAAGGAGCTTTCCCACCAGAAGTCCCGCGTCGGCGGCGGTCGCTGTGCCGCTGGTGGCCACGGCGGACAGCACGGCAAGCAGCAGAACGGCGGCGAAGTCCTCCACTACCAGTATGCCCACTATGAGTCTTCCCGGACCGGTTTGGAGCCTTCCCTGGTCCCGCAGCACCTGGGCCAGGACCGCTGAACTGCTTATCGACATGGCGCAGCCGAGGAACAAGGATTCCGGGCCGCTCCAACCCAACAGCCTTCCCACCTCGTAGCCCAAGGTGATCATGACCGTGATTTCTATGGCGCCTATGATGACTACCCGCAAGCCGACTTGCCGGATGCGAGTCCAGCCAAACTCCAGACCCAAGGCGAACAGCAGAATCACCAACCCCAGGTCAGCCACCGAACGCACAATCTCGGGGTTCTTCACCAGGGGGCTGGGCAGGGTGAAGGGGCCTATGATCAGGCCCGCCAGCAGATATCCGAGGATCGGGGGATGATTGAAACGGCGAAAGACCAGCAGGGACACCCCTGCCGCCGCCATTATGATGGCGAAGTCCGAGAGTAGGCTCACATCATCGTGCACAGGTCATCTCGCAACTGGAGATGGCGCCATCTTCGAGTTGTGGGTTGCCTTAACCGCCGTGGTGGAGCAGACGGGGAGACGTCCCGGCTACCGGAAAAGTCGCGGCTAGTTGGACGCCATGTCCCCCCGAGTGTTCCCAAGTCCGGTCTGCGCCGGAGTGACAGGAATGGGACGCGGCCTGACCCGCAGCCTTGGCCGTAGCTACGACCGGCGGGCGAGCGCTATGATAAAAGTCCATTGCCCGGGAGCCGGGGTGGACGTAGGCAGCACCGTCTTCGAGTCTGTGACCGTATTGTAATGGCCGCCGCGCCCGAACGCTATGGACTTCCATAGACCGGGGTTAAACTGGGGCTGCCGCCGTTCCTGGGTCGCAATAGCTGGGCTGCGGTGGTCGGTATTAACGATGCCGGCCCCCGCATCGGTCTACCGCCTACCGCGCCCCTAGGGGATTCGTTGGCACCGGCTGGAGTTGCCCGGTGGCGGCCCCGTTGGCCGGCAACTCTGGGCCTGTCGTGATGGACCCGAGTGACGAAAGGCGGGGCGGAGCGCCCCTACTGCCGGAGGGCGGCAGCCCTGGCGTCGACCTCGGCGGCTAAGGACATGGTGTCCTCGATTCGCAGGTCTGTGCCAAGGATGAGGGCGTAGCCGCCCAGGCGGCCCCGAGCGAAGAAGAATATATGGGCCTGGAACTCCAGGGGAGGCGCCCCGAAAACTGCCGAGAAGCTGGCCGATTCGTCGCCCAAGCCGGCGACTTCCAGTCTTTGGGCCTCGAAGGGGGCCTGGTCCGGCCCTAACCACCTCCCGGCCTCGGCGTCGAACCCGAAGAGACCGGCCGCCGCGTTGGGTTCCATCGCGCCAACGACCAGCACGGGGAGGGCTGCCTCCAGGTCAGTCGCGTAGAGGTCGATCACCAGGTTCACGCTCAACACCGCCGAATCCCCCACCGTAGTGGTAAACGACTCAGACGCGTAATCCCTCTCGAACCGGATTTCGGAGCCGGCCCATGAGATGTTGGCAGTGTAGACCTGGAAGCCGGGAAGCAAGACGCCCAGGTCGGTCAGCCCGCGCAGGTCGTAGCCCTCGTCCAACACCCGGCGTTCCAGTGCCGGGCCTTCCTCTCTCGCTGCGCCCTGGGGCGTAGGCTCGGTGACTTGCGGCTGGGCCGCGATCTCGCCCGTCATCGCGGGTCTCACCTTGACGTCCATCATGGCCGCCAACCTACCAGCGGCCGCGCCATGGTCCGATCCGGGGGCGCCGGCCAAAAAGACAGTCAGCACCACCGCGCCGCGCCTCCAGACCGCCCCAAACACCGGTAAGGAGACGCCTAGCTCCGGGACCTCCTGCCGGGCTTGAAACCCTCTGGCCTCCTCTCCCAGCGCCGGGTGCAAGGCGAGGATCACGACGGAACGCAGCGTTCCCGACTCTCCGGGCACATCCTCGAAGCGGCCCGGCGCCTTGGCCAGCAGGTCCAGGAAATCGGCGGCCCCCGCTTCGTGTGCGAAGACGTGGACCTCCGACTCGACCAATATCGGGCCGTCATCGTTGCCTCCGGCCATACCCTGGAGGTTGACGAAGTAGCGTAGGTAGCCGGTGATCCTGCCCGCGGCCTCGATATCGGCCCCGGTGTCCAAAGGGTCCAACGTGCCCTCGGCCGCGTCGGCGTTGGCGACGAAGCCGCCCTGGTCCGCGGGGTCGAACTGCGCGAAAGGGAATTCTGCATTCACGTCCTCCCAGCTGAGCATCATGGCCGCCATCTGCTCGCCGGTAAGGTTGGGGTCAGGCTCGGACGGAGGAGGAAGCGTGGGCTCGGACGGCGGCGGCGTAGGCTCGGCGGCGGCCGTAGGCGCCGGGGTGCCGGTTGGCGGCGGGGTGTCGAGTGGCGCGGCAGTTTGGGTTGGCGACGGCGTCGGTGTATTCGCTACTTCGGCAGCCGTGGGGGACGGAGGCTGTTGCCCGCCGCAGGCCGCTGCCAGCGTTATCAGCGCCGCCAGCGCCGCCCCGTGCAGGACCACCTTGTTCATGGTTTAGTAGCGTACCTCATGGTCTCTCGGTCGGTTCCGTTTGCTTTCGGCGTATGCCATATGATAGCAATTCGCCACCGCTGAAACCAGCGTCAATGGCGTGAAATCCAAGTTGGGGATGTTGCCCTGATGACAAGGGTTGAGTATAGGGAAGCTAAGGTGAATCCGAAAGAAACAGAGCCTAAAGGCTTGACGCCTGGATGGGATGGATGCTGTTCCTTGTGTTCTCACCTATTGGCTGGCTCGCCGGGCCAGCATTAATCGCTGTGCATATTTGCTGGTTGCCGCGGTGGCTAGGGTAAGGGGTGAAGAATCGTTTGGCAGTGCTAAATAGCCCCGGTTTCCTTTAGCTTGCTGGCCTTCGCAGACTGTGGCAATGGGAAACCCCAAGTCACGGTGGACGGATAGGCCGCTTGGTGCGCGGCGGGGCTCCAGGGGTCTACTAAGAACCCCCGGAGCGTAAAAGAACTAACCGACCATTTCTATAGTATTGACCCACCCCCGTTGCTCGGAGACTACCGCACAGCGACCCTCAAAGCGGTGAAGTTATAAATGAGATGCCCGGATCAGCAGCCACATCCGAAGAACAACAAGCTTGGACCAGTGAAACATACCTGGCGTTACTGGAGGTGGACCAGGCATGGTGGGATCTTCCAGAATGGGTTAGGCCGATCCTAGCAGCTGGCGGCTGCCGAGAAGGAGAATAACCTTGACCACCATCCTGAAACACGCGACGTTCAGCGTCTTTCAAGTAGCCGAGAGGCTGGCCCCAAAGAAGTGAGGAACCATGAAGCCCGGAGTCATCCGTGACTTTATAATTCCACAGAATTCCGAATAATTCCTTTCCCATACATGGGGTCATAATTCAGCAAATATGCTGTAGTGACACCTTTCGGCAACCTCGCCTTCACTTTGCTATTGTGGACTATAAATGGCCAAAAGGGATTGTCCGCATTAGCCCAATTCGAGGAAACGGAGAGAAGCGAAGAGGGAGCTTATGGCTCAATGGCGGGCCATTGCCGAAGAAGGCGCTGAAACAGAGCTGCTTCAGAAGTTATTGAATCGTTGGGAACAAAAAGAGGCTAATGGGCAGCCTACAGTTAATCGTCGTTGAGTTGTTTGTGGCCAAGATAAAACATAATGACAAAGGAAACAAAAACGCAGCGCCTGTTAAAGCCCAGCCAAGCATCGGTCTTTGCCTCATGTGGTCTCTGAGGAGTCCTTGATGACCGAGTTCACTACGACCACTACCTACTCCGTCAACTGCCCGGCGTGTAACTCTCACCATATCGTGAAGGTAAGCGTTCGCAACGGGGCAGCAGCGCTATCGTTGCCGGGGTTGTAAGAAGGACTTTCGGGCCAGCGGCAAGACCGAGGGCCGGAAGATGGACGCGGAATTGATGGGTTCAGCCATCCGGTACTACTACACCGGCAAGAGCTACAAGCAGATAGCGCAGGGCCTGAAAGAAGAGTACAACCTGGAGAAAGAGCCCAGCAAAGCCACGATCTACGAATGGGTGCGGCACTATACCGACAAGCCGCCGAAGACCATCACTACCGACAAGCTGAAGTCCTATATGTCCGCGGTCAAGTCCGTGTTGCCTGAATCCCGGCATATGCAATCTGAGGGGATGCGGGCTAGTATCAATAACAACCTGTCGGAGCGCCTGCAAGGGCGTTCAGGGACCGCATCAAGACTCTCCGGGGCCTGGACAGCAGAAAGACCAGCCAGCGCTATCTCGACGGCTGGGTGCTGACCTACAATCATTTTAGAGGGCATGAGAGCCTGCGGAACAAGACACCTGGACAGCGGGCCAAGGTTAACCCGCCTTTCTATGGAATGGGCCGGCGTGGTAAAAGCAGGGGCCGCGCCTCGACCGAAATTGCCGAAGGCGCGGCCAATCTCTTAACCGAAACCGAAATTGCCGGCGCCCCAAGCCGACCGGCTAAAGCGGCCCCGGCTACCCAGCAAGAACTAGGAAGTATCATATCAAGTTGCTGTGATGCGGCCATATGTGCGTAGTTGGGTGTGCTTCCTAACGGTCTGGCAGTACAGGGCATACTCGAATAAAATAGTCTCGCTATGATTACCTAAGGCCCATCTCGCCGGGAACGGCGGCGCTGGCGCGGCTCCCAGCGAAGCCCAGTGCGACGGCAGTGCTTGGACCGCGTCCAGCGGGTGCTTACTCTCACGCAACATGAGAAGACGGCGGAGGGACTGCATGAACCGGTTGTCCAAGGCCCTTAGCATGACGGTACGGCCCCTGGCGATGCGGGCCCTGTTGGCCTGGGAGCGGATCGAGTCCGGTGTGGCGTACAATCCCCTTTCCCCCGCGTTGCGCGCAAACCCGTACGCCGTTTATGAGGAGTTGCGACGGAAAGACCCCGTGCACCGGATGCGCCTGCAGGACGCTTGGGTGCTGACCGACTACGCCGACGTCGACATGGTGTTGCGGAACAGCCAGCGGTTCGGGAACACGGGAAGGGAGTTTGGCTACATCCCGCAAGTGAGCATGTTGGGCCTGGACCCGCCGGAACACACTAAGATCCGGAGTCTGGTGTCCTATGGCTTTACTCCACGCTCCGTGGCCGCCCTGGAGCCGCGCATCCGGGAAACGGTAGACGGCTTGCTGGGCAAGGTGGAGGGCAAAGGGCGCTTCGACCTCATCGCGGACCTTGCCTTCCCGTTGCCTGTCATCGTCATTGCCGAGATGCTGGGGGTCGCGCCGGAGGATCGGGAGCAGTTCAACGAGTGGTCCAACATCGTTTCCCTGATCGTTGACCCCCTGCTGAACGAACGGCAGGTGCGCCAAGTGCAGCAGGCCGTCGACGAGGTGTTCACCTACTTTGAGGTGGTGGCAGCGAAGCGGCGCCGCGATCCGCAGGACGATCTGGTGAGCGCACTGGTGACGGCGGAGGTCGATGGCGAACGGCTGGAGCGAGATGACTTGCTGGTGAACCTGCTGCTGATGCTGGTGGCAGGGAACGAGACCACACGCAACCTCATCGGCAACGGCACCCTGGCGCTGCTGAGCAATCCGGACGAACTCCAGAGGCTGCGCGACGACCCTACGCTGCTGAACGGCGCGATCGACGAGATGTTGCGTTTTGACTGCCCGGTGCAGTTGGACAGCCGGATAGCCCGCGAGCCTGTTGAGTTGCGCGGGAAGCGGATAGCCCCCGGACAGCGAGTGATCTGCCTCCTGGGGGCAGCCAACCGCGATCCGCAGGTCTTTCCAGACCCGGACCGGCTGGATGTGGGCCGCGCCGCCGTCAATCATCTTGCCTTTGGGCGGGGCATCCACTACTGCCTTGGCTCGCCGCTGGCCCGGCTTGAGGGGCGCTTGGCTTTCGAGGCGCTGCTGCCCCGCTTGAGCAGCCTACGGCTGGCGGAGGCGCCGCGCTTCCGGAACCAGGTGGCGTTACGGGGGCTGGAGTCTCTGTGGTTGGAGGCGGCCTAGGGCTGTTCCACTCCCCCTTCGCAGCCGAGGTGAGAGAGTTCCACACACTCCGGTTCTGTCTACCTTCAAGGATGGCGGGCCTTATGGGACTGAATTGCGAACCATATTATCCGTGTGTCCCACCACACCCATCGTACCAAGTCCACACTCCACCCAGGCAGCCACCTAAGAAAGCGGCCGAAATGAGCGAGAATGAACGGGAGTTTCAAAAAAATCCCACCGCGCCAACCACCCGCCCATCCATGCGGCACTCTGCGGCAGCCCAATTTATACCTGGCCCAAAGCTGGCTTTGAGCGAGGTACTTGGCAGAGGCGAGTGGACAGGCAACGCCATATTCCATGTTGGCGACACTACCGACCTCCCCTTTGAGGACGGTTTCTTTGACGTCGCCCACTACCATGCTGTTCTCATGAGCGTACCCGACACCTCCGCCGTGCTCGCCGAGGTGAAGCGAGTCCTGAAACCCGGTGGCGTCATCGGCTGCCGTGAACTGATATGCGGGTCGTGCTTCACGCACCCCGACTTCGGCGTTCTCAGAAGATCGTGGGATATGTTCGAAGACCTTTTGGCGTCTGACGACGGCCATCCCCAGATGGGCAAGGACTTAAAGGCCAGCCTCTTGAAGGCCGGGTTCAACAATGTCCGAGCGACCGCTTCTATCGAGGTCTACAGCGCACAGGAGGACATCGAATTCATCCAAACTGTAGCTATGGGGTGGCTCCTGTCGCCCGAGATCATGGAAGCGGCCGTAAAATATGGAGCGGCAACCGAAGAGCTTTGCAATGGCATCCGCCACGCCTACGACAAGTGGAGGGAACATTCCGGCGCTATCCTAGGTATAGGATTTGGCGAAGCTGTAGCCAACAAGCCCGTATCCTGACCAGGAAAGCCGAGTGCGAGGCGCCTCCGGTCAGGCGGGTTACAGGGGTCTCCCGGGGAGTGTTTGCAAAGCCCAACCGTTCGACCTGAGCTTGTCGAACGACGGGCGGTTGGGCCGAAGGGGTGGGGGCGTTCCCTTTCGCCAGTGGGCAACCTTGCCAACCCGGACAACCGGCAATCTCAACGTCCCCGGGCGAACGGTCAGGGCAGACCCGGCGGTTTCGGCGACGGGGGCCTCGTTCACGTTGGTGATGTTAATGGTCCCTGCGACCGTGTCGGTGAGGGCGGGGGTGGCCGCGTCGGTGGCTGCCACGCTGCGGGTGGCGGTCGCAGCGAGGAAATCCGGGGCGCCGTTCACGTTGGTGACGGGGACGCTGCTGGTGGCGGTCAAGCCTCCCGATGCCCTGTCCGACACAGTGTAGGTGAAGGAGTCCGCCCCGCTGTAGTTGGCATCGGGTGTGTAGGTCACCGTGGTCGTGCTGCCCTGTTTGATGACGACCGTCCCGTGCGGCGGCGTCCCGACGGCGGACACGCGCAGGGAGTCGGTGTCGTTGGCGATGACGTCGATGTCCACCGCCGTATCTTCGTTGGTGGTTGCCGATTTTCGATGACCCGCCCCCATGGTTGTACGGCCTTCCATTATAGTCCTATCTAGTCCGACCACCACTGGGCCAGGTTCTGCGGGCAATACAGCTTCCGGGGCTGGTGGCTGGTAAACCAGGTAACTGCGAGTCCCGATCGGCAAGGCGACTATCGTCTACCTCCATACCGGCGCTGGAGAACAGCCCCATAGAGGGAGCGGACGCTGCGGGGGTCGTTTTGAAAGGGGGAGTCATGAATTCAGTCTGCTTAGACCGAAAAAAGTGGGCCTAAAGGGACTCAATTGCGAACTTTTCGCTGGGAGGTCCTCATATAAGGAGCAGGTCGGGACCCCCGGCTTTGCCTACGAGCCTCCGGCCTGCCAGGGTTGGAGGCTCGTTCGTTGTAAGGCAAGACCGGTGCGACCCGCCATCCTCGACGCTGCCACAGCACCCTCAACCCCAGCCCCCATTATCTTTGGTGCGCCCCTGTAAAGGCAAGCAGAATCCAACGACGTGACTGAAGCAATGCGCTGGCCGCTACTGAAGACTTCCCATACCTCGGAGACAGAACCAGCACCCCCTGGCGTCCAGGCGGCCTGTGCTCAGCGCGCGGTCGATGGCTTCCCGTTCGGTTCCGAACGGGCCGTGCCATCGATTATCGGGAAGACGCGAGCCCTTCATTCCCCGGCCATCCTTGCCGCGGTTGCATGTCGCCATGTGGACGCGCACCCTGTTGGTGGGACCATCCTCTTAGACCCAGCAAGTCATTGTCCCCTCCTCTGTTTCTCTGCCTTCATCCGGACGATTGTAACCTCCGGCCTCGGCTGACATATTTCTGCGACATTTCATCGCTATCGTGAGTAGCGTCAGGAACATTCACGAAGGAGGTGAAACGATGATTCGCAGGAAACTCAAGAAGCTGGTGACGAAGACGTTCCTGGTGGGGACGCTCTTGGGGGCCATGCTCTCCGCGGGGCTACTCATCGGGTGCACAGACAACACGGGACCCCAAGGCGGCCGTGATTCCGGCAGCGCCACGGCAACGCAAGAAATCTCCGAGGGGCAAGGTAGCGAATCCAGCGGTCAGCATGGCAGTGGAGGCGAGGGCAGCGAATCGGGTGGTGAAGGCACTGAAGGCAGCGGTGGCGAAGAAGGCAGCGGCGCAGCCAATATGCTGGCGCTGGATGAGACCTTCGACATAGTTCGCGCCGGGGCCCGGCTCGTCCTGAGCTACGACGCTCCAAGCAACTCCTTCAAGGGCACCGTGGAGAACACGACCAACGGCGTCCTGGACCAGGTCAGGATCGAGGTGCACCTCTCCAACGGAACGGAGCTCGGCCCGACGACACCGAGGGACATGGCTCCCGGCGAGGTGGTGTCGATAGACATGCCTGCGACCGCGGCATCGTTCACCGGATGGACGCCTCATGCCGAGGTTGGTGGAGGCGAGGGCAGTGGGGGCGAGGGCAGCGAGTCGGGCGGTGAAGGCGGTGCAGAAAGTGGGGAAGCCGCCATGTCGAGCCCGATAGTTCCCCTCGACCAGACGTGGAACGGCATTCTCGGCGGACTGGCCGTCTCAGCCCGGTACGATGCGGCAACCCAGACCGTTCACGTAACGGTGCAAAACACGCTCTCGCAAGTGCTCTGCTACGTGCAAGCCGAACCCCACCTGAAGTCGGGAACGACGACGGTTGGGGAGCTTGGTCCCGACGTTCTGGGGCATCTGAGCCCCGGACAGGAAGAAACGTCCAGCGTGTCAGTGGCCAGCGAACCGAATCTTGCCGGAGTTTCGTTCGACGGATACGTAGTTCACCTGGAAGTGTTCGACTGCGCCGGCTCCGGCCCCGTACCTCACACAGGAGGAGCGGGCGCTGAATCCGGCGGCGAGTCCAGCGGGGGCAGCGAAGAAGGCAGCGGCGCAGTAAATATGCTCGCGCCGGACGAGACCTTCGATGCGGTTCGCGGCGGCGCCCGGCTCGTCCTGAGCTACGACGCTCCAAGCAACTCCTTCAGGGGCACCGTGGAGAACACGACCAACGGCGTCCTTACCCAGGTCAGGATCGAGGTGCACCTGTCCAACGGAACGGAGTTGGGTCCGACGACACCGACGGCCCTCGCTCCCAGGGAGGTGCTGGCGGTCAACCTACCCTCGACGCAGGCGTTGTTCACCGGATGGGTGGCGCACGCCGAGGTTGGCTCCGGTAGCGAGGGAAACGGCTCCGGCGGCGGAGAGTCCGGCGGCGAACACGGCAGCGGCAGCGAGCGCCGGGGCGGCGGCTAGAGCCAATCGGAATCGACCGATGGGAGATGTCGAAACCCGGCTCCAGATGAGACAATTCGGCCACGAGCCCCGGTGGACAGGAGGCGGCGCCTCATGGGGCGCCGCCTCCACGATAGCTCTTTAGAGGGCTGATGATGAGCGGCATGGTACTGATAATCGAAGACGACGCGAGGATCTCGAACTGGGTCAAGGTGTACTTCGAGCGCGCCGGATTCTCCGCCGAGGTTGCCCATGACGGCGAGTCCGGTCTGGCCCTGGCCCGTAACCTGGCCCCGGACCTGATAATCCTCGACGTGATGCTCCCCCGTCTCGACGGCGTGGAGCTGTGCAGAATCCTGCGCCGGGAGTCAGACGTTCCGATAATCATGCTGACGGCCAGGGAAGCCCACGCCGAGCGGGTCATCGGGCTGGACAGCGGAGCCGACGATTACGTCGTCAAGCCCTTCGACCCTGAGGAACTCATTGCGCGGGCCCAAGCCGTGCTTCGCCGCGTCAAGGACAGGATCCAGCAGGTCCTGACGCAGGGCGGCATCACGCTGAATGAGACCACCCGGAGCGTGACGGTCGATGGAGAACTCGTAGATCTGAGCCAGTCCCAAATCGCCCTGCTGTCGACGTTCATGCGTCATCCCAACCAAGCGCTCACCCGCGAGCAGCTGATCTCGTTGACCTTCAACGATGAATTCGACGGGTTCGACCGCGCCATCGACAGCCAGGTCGCCCGCCTGCGAAGGCAGATCAGCCGGGATGGCCGCCGGCCCATTCAGACCGTCTACGGAGCTGGCTACAGGTTCGTGGTGGAGGACGAGTGATGTCGCTGCGCTGGCGAATCATGGGTCCGATGGTCCTTGTCATCGTTCTCACCGTGCTGATCAGCGTCGGCGTGGGCTACTACACCACCCAGTCCCGCCTGGGCGTGTTCGTAGAGGAGATAGGCGTTGACGAGGCGGGCCGGTTGGCCCGGAGTCTGAGCCGGGAGTACACCGCTGCCGGTGGCTGGGACACGGTGGACAGACCGCTTTCCGAGGCCGGATACATCTACGACGGAGTTCCGCAGAGGGAGCGCCACGAAGGAGGCGAGGGAGAGTCCTCGGACCTCTTTCACGATGATCCGGTACGAGTCGTCATCACCGGCGTCGACGGCCGTGTGGTGAAGGACAACCTGTCCGAGCTGCCGCCCGGGACCGCCGCGCCCGACCTGGACGGGCATCGCGAGACGGTGTTCGATCTGAGCACGGACCAGCCCGTGGGCCACGTCTATGTGGACGTGAACCGTGAGTTCCTGTCGGCCGAGTCGCACGGATTTCTGAACACGCTCCTATATGTGATCATCATTGGCGGAGCGCTGACCGTCGGCGTTGCCGTACTGCTGGCCGCCTGGTTGTCCAATCGCATCGCAGCGCCGGTGACGGCCCTGACCGAGGCGACCCAGGCAATTGCCCAGGGAGATGCGGCCCGACTGCCGGTCACATCCTCGGATGAGCTTGGCCGTATGAGCGCGGCCTTCAACCGGATGACCTCCGCCCTGGAGACCCAGCGCGAGCTCCGCAGGCGGCTGATAAACGACGTCTCCCATGAGTTGAACACCCCGTTGACCGTCATACAGCTGGAGGCGAGAGGGCTGCGCGATGGACTTCAGACGCCGGAGAGCGCGTCCGACCACATCATCCAGGAGGTGGACAGGCTGCGCGGCCTCACAACCGATCTGGACTGGCTGGCGGAGACCGACAGCGGCGAGTTGAGGCTCGCCCTCGAAGCGATTTCGATTCACGAGCTGCTCATCGCAGAGACGGACCGCTGGCAGCCGCAATCCCAGGCTCGCCAGGTTGCATTGTCGCTGGAGGCATCCCCTGACCTGCCGGACATGGACCTCGACCGGATGCGCATGAGCCAGGCGTTGGGAAACCTTCTGAGCAACGCCATTCGCTGCACCAAGGCCAGCGGGAGTATCGTGCTTCGGGCGGCGTTGGAAAGCGACGAGGCGTTGACCTTCGCAGTCACCGATGACGGGATCGGCATCGACGCCGCAGACCTTCCCTACGTCTTCGACCGCTTCTACCGCACCGACCAGTCCCGCAGTCGTGGGGTAGGCGGCACGGGCCTGGGCCTGGCCATCGCCCGGGCCATAGTCGAAGCGCATGGCGGCACGATAGCCGTAGCAAGCGACGGTCTTGGACAGGGCGTCACCGTGACCGTTCGCCTTCCCTTAAACAAGCGAGAATAATCCCTCTGCCATGAACTCCCCCGCAAGAACAGCGACCTCAATGGCCGAGGAGTTAAGAATACAGTACGCCTCGGCCGGAAAATGGTGGAGGTGAGGGGAATCGAACCCCTGGCCCCCTGCTTGCAAAGCAGGTGCTCTCCCGCTGAGCTACACCCCCAAAGATTGGGGAATTATATACTTGGTTGTTAGCGCCTGAAACGGGGCAGGCGCTGTTCTCGTCCGGGCCCCTGGCCTACCTGAGACTGCTCGAGCCCACGGCCTACCATGCGGGCCGGGAGTCCTTAGTCAAAGGACGCCCGGCGGGACCGAAAGTGCGCCGGTTATCGGCAGGAGCGCTGTACCCGACTTCGGTAAGAGGAATACAAACGCCCTGCCCACGCCGGGCGGCGGCTGGCCCGCCGATATAGACGTCACTGGCTGCGCACAGAAGCCATTCTCGCCCGGCCCGGCCGTTGGGCCGATAAGCGCAAGGGCAGGGCGCGCCATCAGGGTTCCGCATCCAAAGCGGCTTACCGGAGCTTACGCGGAAACGGGGTTACCCTTGGCCGCGTACTCCTCCAGCGACGCCTTCAGCCACGCCATGTCGTCCTTCTGCGCCATCGCCTTGACTTGCTGCGGGTCGAGTCCGTAAAGCCGCGCCGCGTTCAGGCCCAGTATCTTCTCCTTGGCCGCGGGGGTCAGCTGGGGATACCCATACCGTTCGCAGTACTCCTGCGGTATCTGGAAGGCCCGGAAGGTGTCGATGAGGGGCTGCGGCGACCCGTACCATATGGCGTCGGTGCCCCACAGGATGTTGTCCTCGCCCACGGCCAGCAGCAGCTTGCCCAATACGTGGGCCGCCTCCCGCGGGTGGGCCATGATCAGGTACCAGGTGCTGCCCACCTCCGCGTAGACGTTGGAGCCGGGGCCGACGCCGGCGTCCTTGAGGCTCTTGACCAGCCGGTTGACGCCGTAGTGGGAGGTCTCCTCCGAGTAGGGGCCCTCCTCCTGCGCCTCGGCGCCTCCCTCGTTGCCCAGGTAGATGGCCCCGCCCCTGGGCTCGTAGCCGGAGTGATAGATGAGGAAGTCGATGTCCGGGAACGCCTTGGCCGCCGGGCCCACGTCCCGGGGAGACGCCGGGCCGTTCCAACCCTTGTCCTCCCCGAAGGTCAGCCCCTTGTGGGCGCACACGATCTGCACCCCGGTCTCCATCGCCCGTTGCAGGAAGGGGACCCCACTCTCCTCGTCGTCCAGCCGCCAGGCCCTGGCCTCCGACTTGAAAAACCCGTCTCCCTCGGCGCCGAACATGGTGTAGACCTTCCAGCCGGCGGGGCGGCACCAGTCGCTCCAGCGGTCCATGTTTTCGATATCGCCGGGAACGTTGGGCGTGACCACCGAGTGGTTGATGAGACGGCCCGTGCCGCCCAACCGCTCGATCAGTTCGCGGGTGCCGATCATCTCGGGGTTGTCCAGGAAGTTGGTCCTGGCCTTGCCGTCGGCCATGGGCGCCGAGGTGAGCACCGCCATCGCGGTCTCGCTCTCGACGAACACGCAGCGCAGGTACTCGGCGAAGCCGTAGAAGGCGTCGGCCTGAATCTGGGCCAACTTGCCCAACCCCTTGAAGGTGTCGCCGGCGACGAACTCCCCCGAGGCCAACAGAGCGGGCATCAGCTCCCGGGCAATCTGGTCGTGTACCCGGTCGCCAACGTAGTGGGTCTGGACGTCGATGACCAGCTGGCTACCGCCCAGACCGTTGTCGGCGGCTTCCCGGTCCAACGCCCCCTCGGGCGGCACGTCGTAGAAGCCGCCGCCCCAGGCTTCGTCGAGCGCCCGCAAGGCCGCGGCGGTGCCGCGGCGGCTGGTCCAGTAGTCACCAAGGGACATGCTCAGCCTGGCGGCGTGCTGAGGCCCTTCGGCCCGCAGGCGGGCCACCACGGGGAGGTTCACCGGATGGTGGGGCAGCGGCTTGTATTCGTCGGTGCTGCGCCGCTGGAGAGGGAGGGGCAGCCTGGGTGCGCGCGGGGGCAATAGCAGTTTAGAGGCCATGACGTGTTCCTCCTCTGAGCAGTCGGTTGGGTCAGTTAGACGCAGGTTTTGGCATACAGTATATCCTGGAGCAGGATAAATCAATGCCTCACCCGCCCGGCGTCGGGGGCAGGGGTGCGGGAGACATAGCCCGGCGGGTCGACGGGGCAAAGTCCGCCAAGAGAAGTCTCCCCGGGGAAGCGACGGGTCTAAGCCGTGCCAAGCACTCAGGCTTCGGCTTAGCGGGGCGGGCGCCCAGTTGAAATCAAGCGCGCCGATTAGATCGACGATTGGAAACTGAGGATGCCGGGACCCCGCTGAGTATCAGGCCAGGAAGTCCAGCGCGGCCCGCAGAAACTCCTCCGGCCGCTCCACCTGGGGCAAGTGACCGCAGTTGTCTATGACCACCAGGTCCGATCCCGGAATGGCCTCCCGGTACAGGTCGCCGCATTCCAGGGGGACCAGCCGGTCCTCCCGCCCCCACACGATGCGGGCGGGTATGTTCAGACGGCCCAGCAGGGCGGGGAGGCGGGGGTCGTGCATATAGGGCTTCCAGGTGAGGCGCACCGCCATCTCCCGGTTGCGCTCCGCGGTCTCTAACTCCTCGGGGGTCAATTGACGCCCATAGACCTGGTCGTACTCCGGGGCCTGGCCGGGGTCGTGAAACAGAAGCTCCTGCACCTGGGCGGGGCTGATAATGAAGATGTCGGCAATCTCGCCAGCCTGGGGCTTGATGCCCGCCGCGCCCACCAGCATCAGCTTGCTGAAGGCGTGGGGACAGGCCACCGCGATCTCCGCGGCCAGCCAGCCGCCCATGGAGAAGCCGATGGCGCGGGCGCCTTCCAATTCCTGCCGCTCTATATACCAGGTGTAGAAGCAGGCCAGGTCGTTGATGGTCTCCAGCCACTCCGGGCGGTCAGACTGCCCGTACCCCGGGTGCGAGGGAATGTACACCGTGTAGCGGTCGGCCAGGCCCTGGGCGTAACGGAGCCACCCCTGGTTTCCGCCGGCCCCGTGGAGCACCAGCAGGGGTTCCCCCTGCCCGCCCTTGAGGGTGTGAACTTGGGACCCGCCGACGTCGACGAACTCTTCGGTAAAGCTGGATGCCATAGGTCTCAGGCTCCTCCGTTGATTAGCGTCTGATTAACCTCGGGGCGGGTTGGTTAGCCTCACGGCGCCTTCTGGAAGGGGTCGGGCAGGTCCAACTCCTCGCCGATTTCCCGGAGGGCGGGAAGGACTTCCTGCCCCATGAGCTCGAGGCAACGCATCGAGTCCCGGTGGTTGATGGCGCCGTCGTTGGTCCAGATGCCCAGGATACCCGGCCGCATGGAAGTCATGACCTCCCGGAGCTTTCGCACCACGGTGTCGGGGTCCCCGATAACCCAGCGGTTGGCGTTGATGGCGGCTTCGTAGGCGGCCGGATTGAATTGGACTGTGCTGAAGGGGTCAGTGGATACCCTTTGGCGCAGCCGGGCGTACCTCGGGTCCTGCTGCTTCTGCGCGGGGCGTCCCCCGGAGTTGTAGCCCACAGGAGCCATGTAGTCCTTGGGCAGGGGCACGCCTCCGACGCCGACGTTCCCCGACAGGAACCCCTTGCCCACCTCTCTGGCGTACTCATCGGTATCCTGGACGTGGACCCGGATCAGGTAGCCGAAATTCTGCGGGCCCGGTTCGTAGCCCGCCTCCCGGGCCACGTCGGTGTAGATGGACATCATGTCCATGGTGGCCTCGTAGTCGGTTTCCAGGAATATGTAGGGGTAGTGATGATTAGCGCACCACACCAGGGTGTCGGGGCTGCCCAGGCCGGGTATCCATATCGGTGGATGGGGCTTCTGCAGCGGCACCTCGAAGGGATTCACCACCCGGAAATGGTAGTGCTTGCCCTCCCATCTAAAGGGCCCGGGGGTGGTCCAGGTCTTGATGACCAGGTCGTGGGCCTCCTCGAACCTCTCCCGGTTGAACAGCGGGTTGGTGTTGGTGGCCAGGCTCTCGATGCCGGTGCCCCGGACGAAGCCGGAGACCAGCCGGCCCCTGGAGATCATGTCGATCTCGGCCAGTTCCTCGGCCAGCCGCAGGGGATTGTCGAAAATGGGCAGGGGGTTCCCCAGCAGGACAATTTTGGGGCGCTTGGTGATGCGGGCCAGAATCGCCGCCTCCAGGTTCATGGTGGCGCCCAGGCAAGTGGGGGTGTTGTGGTGCTCGTTGAGCATCAGCCCGTCGAAGCCCACTTCCTCACAGAGCTGGTATTCGTCCAGGTACTCGTTGTACAGCCGCGCGCCCACCTCGGGATCGAAGTAGGTGTTGGGGAAGGTCAAGCGCACGGCGCTGTTGAGGCTGTTGCGGACGTCCTGCTCGGAATAGTCCACGTAGGCCCTTTCGGTAAACCGCATCAAGAACATATTCGCCTCCCGCTTACCGCCATTTGCCACAGGGCCGCGCCGGTCTCCCCAATCGGCGCCTGGGCTCGCCCCGGCCGGCTGTTGCTCTTGGTAATAGGTCCTGTAGGCTAGCTCGCGCCCGGCGCGGATATTGAAGTCGGGCCGCCGGTCAGGGCGCCTTCTGAAAGGGGTCGGTGAGTCCCAGCTCGTCCCCGATCTCCCGCAGGGCGGGCAGCACCTCTTGGCCCATCAGCTCCAGGCAGCGCATGGAGTCCTGGTGGCTGATGGTCCCGTCGTTGGTCCACATGGCCAGGATTCCCGGCCTCATATCCGTCAAGACCTCGCGCAACATCCTTACGACGGTGTCTGGGCTGCCGATAATCCAGCGCTTGGAGTCCAGGATCTGATCGTAGGCCGCCGTGTCGAGGCCGCCGACCCGGAAGGGGTCGCTGCGGATTTGCTCCCGCAGCCTCAGGTAGCGGGGGTCCCGGCTGACGCTGGCGTAGCCCACGGGGGACTGGTAGTCCCGGGGCAGGGGAATGCGGCCCACGCCGATGTTGCCCGTCATATACCCACGGCCCACGGCCCTGGCCTTCTCGTCGGTGTCCTGCACGTGGATGCGCACCAGGTACCCAAAGTGCTCTGGCCCCGGTTCGTAGCCATGCTGCCGGGCCGTCTCCGCGTAGATCTCCATCATGTCGGCGGTGCCCTGGTGGTCCGTTTCCAGGAACAGGTAGGGATAGCGGCGCTCGGCGCACCACACCAGCGTTTCGGGGCTGCCGGTGCCGGGTATCCACACCGGCGGGTGCGGCTGCTGCAAAGGCCTCTGGAAGGGATTGACCACCCGGTAGTGGTAGTGCTTGCCTTCCCAGCGAAAGGGGCCGGGGGTGGTCCAGGTCTTGATGACGAGGTCGTGGGCCTCTTCGAACCTCTCTCGGTTGAACAACGGGTTGGTGTTGGTGGCCAGGCTTTCCACCCCGGTGCCGCGCACGAAGCCGGACACCAGCCGCCCCTGGGAAATCATATCGATCTCCGCCAACTCCTCCGCCAAGCGCACCGGGTTGTCGAAGATGGGCAAGGGGTTGCCCAGCAGGACTATCTTGGGGGTCTTGGTCACCCGGGCCAGGATCGCCGCCTCCAGGTTCATGGCGGCCCCGAGGCAGGTTGGGGTGTTGTGATGCTCGTTGAGCATCAGGCCGTCGAAACCCACCTCCTCGGCGTACTCGTACTCGTCCAGGTGCTCGTGGTACAGGTCCGATCCCACCTGAGGGTCGAAGTGCGAGTTGGAGAAAGTGAGGCGGACCGCGTTGTTGGGGCTGCTCCGAACGTCATCCTCGGTATAGTTCACGTAGGCCCGTTCGGTGAACCGCATTAGAAACATCTGCTGCTCCAGGCGTTGGCGGTATTTGGGGACGCCCTCCGCCATCCCTCACCCTCGCCAATGCTACTAGCAGTTCCATCAAGGGTCAAGGCGAGAGTCGGAGCATCCAGGACGATTGCAAAGTCAGAGAAGGAGGTTTATATAAGGCAGGTAAGAGATAGAAGAGATAGGGGAGGGTGAGGATATGGAGGCGGCGGAATCTCTGTTCAAGTGCTTGGAGCAAGTGCCGGACCCCAGGAGAGCCAGGGGAGTCCGCCATCCCTTCCAAGCCGTACTGCGTCTGACCCTGCTGGGGTTGGTCTGTGGTCAGACTACCATGGCCCACATCGCCCACTTCGCCAAGATGCACTGGCCGGGGCTGAGGGAGCCTCTGGGGTTTGTTCGGGACCATCCGCCCCACGCCACCACCATCTCTCGCACCCTGGCAGGGGTGCCCTATGAGCAGTTGCAGGGAGCCCTGACCGGCTGGGTGTCCCACGTGGTGGCGGAGCAGGAATTCAATGCCTCGGTGGACGGCAAGTGGGCCAAGCAGTCCGAGGACGCCAACGGGAATCCCCTGGTGATGGTGAACGTGCTGGCCCATGACCTGAAGTTGTGTTTAGCCCAGTGGCCGGCGTCGAAGAAGCGGTACGAACCTGGGGTGTTGCGGGAACAACTGGGCCGGCTGTTCGGGGACTATCCTGGCCTGCGGCTGCTGACCATGGACGCCCTGTATGCGGAGCGGGACTTGTGCCGAGCCATAGTCAGCCACCGGCGGGACTATCTGGTGCGAATCAAGGGCAACCAGCCTGAGGCGCTGGCTGCAATAAAAGACGGGTTTGCCGGGGAGGAACTGGAGGAGCCGCAGGCGGAGACCCTGGAAAAAAAGCGGGTGTGATCGAGCGGCGGCGGATCTGGACTGATGACGTACTGGCCGACTACATCCGGGAGGAGTTGGAGTTTCCCGGGGCGAGGCAGGGGGTGATGGTGGAGAAGGAGACGGTGGCTATAGCCACCGGGGAGGTAAGCCGGGAGCGCTGGTATCTGCTGACCAGTCTGAGTTCCCGGCAGTGCGGCCCAGCAGAACTGCTCCGGGCGTTCCGCAACCACTGGAGCGTTGAGAACAGCCTGCATCACGTGAAGGACCGCAGTTGGGATGAGGACGTCCACACACTTCGCCGTCCCGGCCTGGGTGAGATATATGCCACCCTCGTCAACACCGGGCTGAACGCCCTGCGCCTGGAAGGCTGGTTTCCTTCCCGGATGTCCTTGCCCCTGCGAGCCAAAACCTGCGCCTTTCGCCCAACCCAGACCATCAATCGCCTCTACGGACTAGCCTCCTGACTTTGCAATCGTCCTGTCGGAGCAGCGCGGAGTCTTGTAATTTCCCGTCACGCCGAACGTGCTCCCTTATGTCTACCAAGCGCAGCGAGGGATATAAAGTCCTGCACCAGGGTAGTCCCTGCTCCGGCAGCCCGCCGTGGGCCCGAGTAGCTTGGGTCCCGCGTGGCTACGCTAGTTCTGCACCACTATGGCATCCACGAGGCCACAGCGGCGCCAGCGGCGGCAAGCGTCCGGGGGAGCCGCCCTAGCCGTTCTTGGCCCGGAAGATTTCGTTGGCCAGGTCCATGGCGGCCCTGGTGAAGGGCAGGCCGCCGTAGAACGTGGTCTGGATGAAGACCTCGATGATTTCTTCCTGGCTCAGCCCGATGTTCAGCGCCCCGTTTATGTGGCTGCGCAGCGGGCCTTCCCGGCCCAGCACGGTGAGGGCGGCCAGGGTGCAGATAGAGCGGCTCTTCAGGTCCAGGCCGGGCCTGGTCCAGACCGATCCCCAGTAGTACTCGGTGGTCAGCCGGGTGAACTCCCGCTCCGCCTGGGTCACCGGCTCCGGTGCGGGGCCGCCGGAGTCGCCCATCAGCTCCTGGCGGCGCGCGACTCCCCGCTGGTAGAGGTCGTCGGGGGTCTCGTTGGGGTCGAACACCAGTTGAGGGGTGAAGGGGATGTCGTTGGCCTTGAACACCTCGTTGGCCACACCCATCGACGTGAACGCCGCGGGCACTCCGCCGTAGAATGAGGCGTGGATCATGACCTCGATAACCTGCTGGGAGGTGAGACCCAGGTTGACCGCGTTGGCCACGTGGCGCCTCAGCTGGTTCTCCCTTTGCAGCACGGTCAGCGCCGTCAGCACGATCATCTCCCGGTGCTCGATGGCGAGTCCGGGCCGCTGCCAAATGGACCCAAACAACGCCTCGTCGGCGATGCGATGCAAGTCCGGCGCCACCTCCCGAGACCCCGTCACTGAGCCGCCGCTGGCCGTCCCTCCACCAAACCTGGCGCGCATTTCGGCGCCCCGCTGGGCCCGTTGGTCAAGTGTAGTCATAGCAACCCCCCAATTTTCCTCTAATGATGTGTCCCGCCTAGGCAGGCCGACGGTATTGTAAGCCGCCGCCCACACTGTGCCAAGGCGTCGCCGTCGCGTCAATCGACACCGCCCAACCCAGGCGTTATGATAGCGGCTGGCGTCAACTTGGGAAAACATCCCCGCCAACGAGCTTCCCTCAAGTGAGCCTTGGAAAAGGAGACACCAATGCGAGAAGTTGCGATTGTTTCACCGGTGCGCACCGCCGTGGGCGCCTTCGGCGGCGCCCTTAAGGACGTGTCCGCCGCCGAGTTGGGCAGCATCGTGATCCGGGAGACCCTCGACCGCAGCGGATTGCCCCCGGAAAAGGTGGACGACGTGATCTTGGGCCACGGCTACCCCAGTGGCGAAAACCCGGCTATCGGCCGCCTTTCCGGTCTGAAGGCGGGCCTGCCCATCGAGGTCCCCGGCTACCAGCTGGACCGTCGCTGCTCCTCCGGCCTGCAGGCTATTCTCAACGCCGCCATGCTGGTCCAAACCGACAACGCCGACGTGGTCATTGCCGGCGGAGTCGAGAGCATGAGCAACGCAGAACATTATGTCAACGAGAGCCGCTGGGGGGCCCGGTTCGGCTCGGTTACCCTCCACGACCGCCTGGCCCGCGCCAGAGAGACCATCTCACCCGAGGAACGCTTCGGGCCCATTTCCGGCATGATCGAGACGGCGGAGAACCTGGCCAAGCAGTACGAGGTATCCCGGGAGGAGCAGGACGAGTACGCGTTGCGCAGCCACCAGCGCGCCGTGGCGGCCGCCGAGAGCGCCCGTTTCGACAAAGAGGTGGTGGCCGTTCCGGTGCCGCAGCGGCGGGGAGACCCCATGCCCTTCGACAAGGACGAAGGGCCGCGGGGCGACACCTCGGTGGAAGCCCTGGGGCGCTTGCGGCCCGTGATGAACAATGGCACCGTGACCGCCGGCAACGCCAGCAGTCAGAACGACGCCGCCTCGGTGTGCCTGGTGGTGGCCGCGGACAAACTGGACGAGTTGGGACTCCGGCCAATGGGATTCCTGCGGGGCTGGGCGGTTACCGGCTGCCACCCCGCGTACATGGGAATCGGCCCGGTGGGGGCCGTAGGCAAGGTCATGGGGAAGGTGGGCTTGAGCCTGCACGACATGGACCTGGTGGAGCTGAACGAGGCCTTCGCCGCCCAGGTGCTGGCGGTGCTCCGGGAGTGGAAGCTCCCCAACGAGGACAAGCTCAACGTCAACGGCTCCGGCATCTCGCTGGGCCACCCCATAGCCGCCACCGGGGCCCGGATTCTCACCACCCTGCTTCATGAGATGGAGCGCCGCGACGCGCAGTTCGGCCTGGAGACCATGTGCGTGGGCGGAGGTCAGGGAGTGGCCGCCGTATTCGAGCGCCGCTAGCCTGCGGTCGCCCGCAGGGTCTTTCAGTTGTCACCGTGAACGAAGTGAAGGGTCTCTCCGCCTTGGCCGAGATTCTTCGCTACCCTCAGAATTACAAGGTTTGGAGGCCCGAGACAAGGTCTAGAGGCCGACAATTAAATGACCCTGGCGTCGCCCGCCCATTGACACTATATTGGGGAGATTCTAAGATAGCCACGCTTCCGCCGGCCCTCTATATGGGCGAGGGCCCGGGGAGCGGACGGGGTCCAAAACGAGACGCCACGACAGGGGGACATGATGCCCGAGACTTTTGGCAGCGGAGACTTTCGCTACACGTTTGTCGAGGACTGGGCAAAGCTGCCCGACGGTATGACCTTCCAGGAGTCTCCCGGGGTTGCGGTTGATTCCCAGGACAACGTGTACGTCCTGACTCGGGGAGAGCACCCCATCATGGTGTTCGACCAGGGGGGGAACTTCATCCGCTCCTTTGGGGAAGGGCTGTTCAGCGACCGCACTCACGGGCTGTACATTGCCCACGACGACGCGGTTCTGGCCGCCGACGACGGTATACACACCATCCAGAAGTTCAACTCCGAGGGGGACAAGCTGCTGGAAGTTGGGCCGCGGGACCAGCCCGCCCCCAAGTGGAGCGGGCAGCCCTTCAACCGCCCCACCTCCGCGGCGATCATGCCCAGCAACGGAGACCTGTACATTTCCGACGGCTACGGCAACTCCAGGATCCACGTCTACTCCGGGTCCGGGGAGTACAAGTTCTCCTGGGGCAGCCCCGGCATCGACGCGGGCCAGTTCATACGGCCCCACAACATAGCGGTGGACGACAACGACCGCGTGTACGTGGTGGACCGCGAGTGCCACCGGATCCAGATCTTCGATCCCCAAGGCAACTTCGTCACCATGTGGAGCAACATCCACCGGCCTGATTCTATGGTCCTGTGGAAAGACCACATCTACGTGGGAGAGCTAAACGGCATGGGCGGCGTGGACGACGCTCCCGGCCTGGGCCATAGGGTGAGCATCTACGACCTGGACGGCAACCGCGTCTCCATGTTTGGCGCCGTCGAAGAGGGGGAAGGCGCCGGACAATTCATCGCCCCCCACGGTATCGCGGTGGACTCGAAAGGCGACGTGTACGTCGCCGAGGTGTCCTACACCATACGCGGGCGGCACATGGACCCCCCCAGGGAGTTGCGGAGCCTCTCCAAGTACGCCCGGGTGTAGCCCGCCGCCCGTTGGTCTATCCCGCCGGGCGAGGCAACCCTCCGGGGGGCTAGGCCACATTTGGAGCGGCTCGGCCGGGCAGGCCCGCCAAACAGGAGGCGCCAATCGTTGACCGACCCGGCTGAGACGGTAACCGTCAGTTGGAACAGCGCTCTCGAGGCTATCGAGCGGTGTTACGAGTTGGGCTGGACCGACGGCCTCCCCGTGGTCCCTCCAACGGTAGACCGGGTCAACCAATTCCTGGAGCACGCGGGCCGTCCTCCCCACGACGTCGTCGGTGAGATACCGGAGCGACGTCGGGAGATCACGGTGTCCACCGTCGCCGCCAACTCGGTGATGGCCGGGTGCTTGCCGGAATACCTGCCGGTGGTGCTGGCGGGCGTCGAGGCCATGCTGGACCCGATTTTCAACCTGGTGGGGCCATCCTCCAGCATGGGCGGGGCCGGAATTCTCCTGGTAGTCAACGGTCCCGAAGCCCAACGCCTGGGCATCAACTCCCGCAACAACCTCTTCGGTCCCGGCAACCGGGCCAACGCCACCATAGGCCGGGCCGTCCGGCTGATTCTGATGAACGCCTGCGCCGCCGTACCGGGGCTGTTCGACCGCAGCGTCATCGGCCATCCAGGCAAGTACACTTACTGCATTGCCGAAGCCGAGACCGAGACCCACTGGCTGCCGCTGCACGTCGAGCGAGGCTTTTCCCCGGACCAGAGCACGGTTACGGTTTTCGCCGGCGAGGCGCCGCGGCAGGTGCGGGCAGTGGGTGACCCCCAAGCCATCCTCTACGCGATAGCCGACACCGCCTCCACCCTGGGGACCAGTATGTCCACCTCCGGCTCCGTGGGCGAGTCAGGGCCCGGCGTCCGGCAAGGGCAGGTCGTGGTAACCGTCGCCGGCAACGCCGCCCTGTGGCAGGACTGGACCAAGGAACAGGTACGGGACTACCTGCACTCCAACGTCCGCCGCTCGGTCGCCGACCTGAAGAACGCCCGGGTCCTGGCGGCCCCGTTGGATGAGGAGGACTACCAGCGGCGGCTGCCCCTGATTCCCCACGCGGACGACATCCTCTTGGTGTTTGCCGGGGGAGAGGAGTCCAACATGTCCTCGGTGATCCCAAGCTGGGGCCCCAAGGTGGCGTCCACGGCGGTAACCAAAGAAGTCAGCGCCAACCGGGGGAGGCAATGAACATGGCTGGAGAAAACGAGCACCTATTGGTCAACCCCACCACCCAGGCCGTCGTGGCGCCCTTCGACGGCGCGCCTCGATTGCCCACCCTGGCCGGCGCGCGGGTGGGCCTAATCGACGACAGCAAGCGCAACGCCGACGTGCTGCTGGAAGAACTGGCGGAGGTGCTCCGCACCCGCTACGAGATCGCCGAGGTAAGGTGGCACCGAAAGCCCAGCGCGTCCAAGCCCGCCGACCCGGCGGCCATCAGAGAGCTGGCGGCAAGCTGCGACTCGGTCATAGTGGCGGTGGGTGATTGAGGGTCGTGCAGCGCGTGCAGTGTGCACGACGGGATTCACGTGGAGAATGCCGGTATACCCTCAGCCACCATTTGCACCGACCGCTTCATCCCCACGGCGGAGGGAATGGCCAAGATGTGGGGAGCGCCCGATTACCCCACCATTTACACCCCTCACCCCATCGAGAACCTGAGCCGGGAGCAACTACGCCGGCGGGCCGAGGAGTTGGCCCCGCTGGTGGTCGGCGTGCTGGTGGGCGGCGCCCAATAGGGCCTGCGAGGTCTTTCGGCAGGCCGTTTTCCGCTGCTATCACCCCGTTTTCGAGCCAAGTTTGAAGGTCGGGCCAGCTGGCCCAGGGGTTAGCCGGCACCGCCCCGTACCCAGCCGGACAGCCCCGGCAGCAACATCGGGATCTCCGGGTGGTTGACCCTACCCCGGTAGGCCCCTCCCCGGTTTAGCCGGACCGCAGTTTCACGTTCCGGAAGAGAAGCTCTACGGCCCGCCCTCACAGCTCAGCGCGGTTTTCAAAGTCCTCTATATCCAGGGCGATAGGCCGTCACTGCCCCCGGACACCTTCACTGCTCCCTCGCCCGGCATTGTTCCGTCCTGCGTCCGGTCGATATGGACATCCTTTCCCGAGGGGGGCTGCGGCTCCGGGACTGCCGGTGATGCCCTCGGCCGGGTTGGAAGCGCTATTTCCGGCGAGGCTAATGGGACTTATTCGGCCTCGTCGCCAAGGAGATTCCTGGCCAGGACCCTGGCCTCGTCCAGGTTGTCCACGAAGCGGTCTTTGGGTAGGTTCTTGAATACGTTGAGAGCGTTGAGGGCGTCGGCAACTGGGCCGGAGAGATTCATCACGATGCATTCGGTGTTTTCGTCGGAAGCGGTGTCTATGAGCTGTTCCACTATGAGGGCGGCGCTGTCGTCCATGTGGGTAGTGTTTGAGAAGTCGAAGACCACGACCTCGTGGTCCTTGATGTCTGCGCCAATCACCCGGACAAGCTCGTTGGAGGAAGCGACGGAGAAACGGCCCCGCAGGGCCACCATCCCGACTCGGGCCGCGTAGGGATCGAATTCGGCCGCGTCCGCCTGGCCGGAGAAAAACTTCTGGTCCAGCATTGGCACGGACACCACGCTGTCCATCTCCTCCCGTCGAGACTCCTGGGCCCGCGCGATTCCGGCGGCAATCAGCCCCAGGGCCACGGCTGTCACCAGGTCCACGAACACGGTGAGGAAGAAGGTGATCAGCATGACCAGGATATAGTGACGCTGGATGTGCCGGATACGGATGATAAAGCGCCAGTCTATGATGTCCCAGCCGATTTTGATCAGTATCCCGGCGAGAACGGCGTGAGGAATGGGCTCGGTTATTTTCCCCAGTCCCAAGACCAGGACCAGGAGGAGGATGGAGCGCAGGGCGCCGGAGACCGGGGTGCGGCCTCCGGCGCGAATGTTCACCACGGTGCCCATGGTGGCCCCGGCGCCGGGAAGGGCGCCTATCAGGCCGCCTATCGTATTGCCGAGTCCCTGGCCCACCAGCTCACGGTTGGGCCTGTGGCGGGTGCGGGTGAGGGAGTCGGCCACCAGGGAAGTCAGGAGGCTGTCGATCGAGCCCAGGAGGGCGAGAATGAATGCCGGTTGTATCGCGCCGGCGAGAAAGCCGGGGGAGAGTTCCGGCAATTGCACGGTGGGCAAGCCGCTGGGCACCGCCCCGATGACCGGGGCGTTGCTGAGCCAGAAGAAGGCGACGAGGGTGCCGATGACCAGGGCGGCCAGGGGAGAGGGCATGAATTTGCGAAGTTTGAGGGGCCAGAGTATGCCTACCCCCAGGGCGATGGCGCCCACGCTGAGGGCATTGTAGTTGAGGTTGGCTATGGCGTCAGGCCAGGCTTGGATGGAGTTGATCGGTCCGCCCGAGACGGTGACGGCCCCGAGGAAGGGCAGGGACTGGATCACTATGATGATTATGCCGATGCCCGACATGAACCCGGAGATTACCGAGTAGGGGGTATAGGAAACGAAGCTGCCGATTCTCAGCACCCCCAGGGCAATCTGGAGCAGGCCGGCCAGCATGACAATGGTGAAGGCCTCGGCGAAGTTGTCGGCATGTTGCGTGACTACCACCGCCATGGCGATGGTCATTGGCCCGGTGGGACCGGATATTTGCGAGGGTGTGCCTCCGAACACCGCCGCGAAGAAGCCCACGGCGATGGCGCCGTATAACCCGGCGATGGGTCCCAGGCCGGAGGCCACGCCGAAGGCCAGCGCAATCGGCAGGGCCACCACCGTCGCCGTAACGCCGCCGAAGACGTCGCCCGAGAATCTTCGAAGGCTGTAGTCGTAGGAGCTAAGCCATCGCATACGATTTCCTACTGAGTCGTGGGCAGATGTCCAAGGGACCCGTTAACAACTAACTCGGTCCGGTTTCTTGCCCATGCCAGCGCTCCCGCCGTGCTGCTCCGAAATCCCCTAGCTGGGTCCCTCCCGAAGCCGCCGGTGAAGCACCAGCGCCTCCGGCGGAGAGGCCCCGGCATCTGATACCGCCGCTCGTCCCATCTAAACCGCACCCGCCCTAAATGCATAGCCTTCAGGCCCGCATTTCCGGGGGGAGCAGGTTGGGGACGGCGTCGCTGATTGGGTAAGTCTCCGGACACCTCCCGCAGGTCAGGGACCCGGTTATCACCTCATCCCCATCCTCGGCTTCCGCCGCCAGCTCCAACTCGCCCTTGCAAACGGGGCAGGCTAGTATCTCCATAAGGTCTTTCTTCAAGTCTGCTCCCACGTCCGAGAATCGGCGGCTCAACCGCCGCGGCGGCATTTCACGGGGCATTACCGGGGTTATTTAGCTTATGTCGGGTCGCAAAACCCGGGCGTCACGCCTCATGCCGCAGCAGGGGCATTCAATTGCCGGCCTCTAAATCACGTCATTCTGAGCGCAAACCACGTCATTCTGAGCGCAGCGAAGAATCTCCCCTACGGCGAAGAGACCCTTCGGCTACGCTCAGGATGGCAACTGAAAGACCCTTCATGCCGCGGGTACCCGGCCTTCCCGCTACCCGCGCAGCCCGTCTTCGAACAAGAAGGTCAGCACATCGGACAAGCCGAAGACTACCACCCCGGTGACCAGGACCGCCGTAGTCCCACTGGCGGCCGTCCGGAGCCTTTCCCAGCGGCCGGTCCCGGCGGCCAGTTCCTCGGGATAGCTGCGCCGGCGCAGGAACCGCACGACGTAGAACATGTAGGCCGCCAGGAGAATTTTGACTGCCAGCACCGCCACGTAGGGTACGCTGGCCGCGTCCTCGGTGAGCCGGGCTACCGACAGGATCACCCCGGTGAGCAATAGGACCATGATGGCGGTGTTGACGAGACCCCTAAACTCGGGCCCCAGGTCTTGTGCCATCTCCCGAAGCGCCGGGGACCTGGCGGCAACGGGACGCCACACCATCAGGTAGAAAATCCCTCCCCCCACCCAGGCCACCGCCGCCAAGCCGTGGGCCCAGCGAATGACCAGGAGAATCCAGTCCAGGGGGCTCATCCCCGGACACTCATGGCCGGGGGACGACCTGCCGGGCAGGCCCCCGGCGCCCGAGGCGTTGACGCCTAGCCCCGGCCCGTTTCTCGGACGATGCGGACAATCTTGCCTTCGTCAAGGTCGCCGACGTGTCTGCGAAATACGCAACCCTCGCCGTCAACGATAAAGGTCGTGGGAAACTCCGTTACTTGCACCGCTTGAGTCACCCCGCCTCCCCCTGTGAGTTGCGAAGCTGAAGGTCACTCCCAGCGCATCGACGGACCCGCGGGCGTCTTCCTAGCCATCCAGACCAAGGGGCGCGAAGATGCCCGGACGCCGGGTCCGGCGTGCCTACAGCCTCCGGCGGGGCTGCCGGAGTTGGCGCCCCGTGGAACTGGGTCAATCGGAAGCCGGGGACCCGGGGCGACCTTCGCCACACGCGGCCAGGAGCAGCAGAAGGGCTGCGATGATCCCGCCCATTTCAAGGTCCCGTCCCAATACCGGCTCCAGCGCGGCGGCCTCCCCCCTCCTCCAAAACTCCCGACACTCCCCCCTTGCCCCCTCCGGTGCCGACTCCCTACGCTGTTAATAGGCAGCTATTAGCGCCCTGCCAAATCTACCAAACCGCCACTCAGGCCCATGGCTCAAGATGGCTCACAATGGCCCTGAAATTAAAAACCCCGGCCTCTCCCCACGCCGGCAATCGGCTCTCCCTATACTCGCCGCCCCATCCATCGCCCAGGCCGTCCGCCTCTCCGATCCCTGCACATTCTATCCCCGGCCCTTTCAAGGGTCAAACACGATGCCGCCGCCCACAGAACCGCTGGGAACGACGTGGTGAGCAGCATCGAAAACGACGTCGGGGATGGCGTCCTGAACGACGGGATAGTGATCGGGATAATCATAAGGCGCGTGCCCTGGCCTTGACTTGCCCGACCCGAGTAATACAATCGAGCGCATATTGGCCGGAGGGACCGTGAAAATGCGACTGGAAAACAAGGTGGCGTTCATCAGCGGCGGCGCCCGGGGTATTGGGGCCGCCCAGGCTAGGCTGTTCGCCCGTGAGGGGGCCAAGGTGGTCATCGGCGACCTGCTGGACGAAGAGGGAAGGAAAACCGAGGCCGAGATCAACGAAACGGGGGCGGAATGCCTCTTTGTCCACCTGGACGTTACCGACGAAGAAAGCTGGCGGCAGGGCATAGCCGCCACGGTCAGCCGCTTCGGCAAGCTGGACGTGCTGGTCAACAACGCCGGGATTTACCGCACCCACCGGGTGGAGGACACCACCAGTGAAGAGTGGGACCTGGTTTTCAATATCAACGCCAAGGGCGTCTTCCTGGGGACCAAGCAGGCGATACCGGAAATGCGCAAGGCGGGCGGAGGCTCGATCATCAACATGTCCTCCATCGCCGGCCTCATAGGCAGCCACGACCAGTCCGCGTACAACGCGTCCAAGGGCGCGGTGCGGCTGCTGACCAAGTCCACGGCCATCCAGTACGCCAGGGAGGGCATACGGGCCAACTCGATTCACCCCGGCACCGTGGAGACCTCGATGACCGCGGACCTGTTGGCCGAAGGCTACTATCGCCAGGACCGAATAGACAAGACTCCTCTGGGGCGGCTGGGCCAGCCGGAGGACGTTGCCTACGGAGCCCTCTACCTGGCGTCCGACGAGTCGTCCTTCGTTACCGGCAGCGAGCTGGTCATCGATGGCGGGCGCTTCGCCGAATAGCAACGCTTGCCCCGGAGTTCCTCGTCAGTCTGCTTGCTGCACAACCTGCCGGAGCGTCAAGTCGCTTATCTCGTCTTTGGTGTAGCCCAAGCCCTCCAGCACCTCCACCGTGTGACGGCCGGTCACGGCGCCCACGCGGCGGACCTGGCCCGGCGTCTCCGACAGCCGGATGGAGATGCCAACCTGGGACACTTTTCCCCCCGGAATATCCGGGGCGTCGACCTCCACCACCATGCCCCGGTGGGCCACGTGGGGATCGGCCAGCGCCTCCTCCAGCGAATACACCTTACCCACCGAAATGTTGCGGTCCTTCAACAACTCGAACCACTCGTCGCGGGTCCTCGTGGCAAAGGTCTGCTCCAGGAACTGCAGCACCTCCTGACGCCGGCCGCCCCCGGCGGTCTGGCTATCGGCCAGGTCCGCCCGGCCCAAGGCCCGGCATAGATTGGCCCAGAACCAGGGCTCGATGGCGGCGATGCTGAGGTACTTGCCGTCCCTGGTGCGGTAGACGTTGTAGTAGGGAGTCCCGCCGTTGAGGCGGTCGCCTCCTCGCGCCGTCGTATGGCCCCGTTGGTAGAAGCCGGACACCAAGGCGGCCATCATGTACATCACGCCGTCGGTCATGGCAATGTCCACGTACTGTCCCCTTCCCGTGGTCTGCCGGGCTAGCAGCGCCGCCAGGATGCCCACCGCGCCGCACAGACCGCCGCCGGCGTAATCGGCCAGCAGGTTGAGGGGGATGGCCGGCTTCTCCTCCTCCGAATTCCCGATCATGCTCAGCACGCCGGCCAGCGATATGTAGTTGAGGTCGTGGCCCGCCATGGCCGCGTAGGGGCCGTCTTGCCCGTAACCGGACACGGAACAGTACACGACGCTGGGATTGATTTCGTTGACCTTCGAGTACCCGGCGCCCAGGCGGTCCATGACGCCGGGCCGGAACCCTTCCACCACCACGTCGGCGTCCCCGGCCAGCCGGTAGAAAATTTCCCGGGATTCCGGCTCCTTCATGTTGAGGGCGATGCTGCGCTTGTTTCGCTGGAGCGCGTTGTAGGCGGTCCGTCTCCGCTCGTCTTCCGGGCTGTTGATTTCGGCGACGACCCGCTCGTAGTCCGCCCGGTCGCCGGTCATGGGCCGCTCCACCATGAGCACCTCGGCCCCCAGGTCGGCCAGGACCATAGTGCAGAACATCCCGGGGGCGTTGCGGCAAAAGTCCAGGACTCTGACACCTTCTAGCGCTTGCATGACTCGTCTCCTTGGCCGTCGGAAAGGGATGGCCAATTATAGCCGGGAGTGGACGCGGGTTGACCAGTCGCGTGAGCCCTGCCGGATTCGCCGCCTCGGATGCAAGGACTCCGGGCAGCGGCTATAATCTCCTTGCTTCGCGTTCCGGGTTCGCGCCCGGCCTCGGCGGGGATGCGTTGACCCGGACCCACGGCGCGGGCGGGCGGGATACCCGTTCCCCGGCTGGCAAATAGGTATCCCAGTGCGGCGGACGGTCACAGCAACGAGGCGGCACGGGCGTGTCCGCCGGGCCCCGTACAATCCCGAAAAAATCCGGGTGCAGGCGGCGACCGCGCAATCGTATCAAAGGCCGATAGGAGGCGACATGGACCTTGGACTGGGCGGCAAAGTAGCGATGATTACCGGCGGCAGCCACGGGCTGGGCAGGCATGCGGCGGAGTGCCTGGCCAGGGAGGGTTGCAAGGTGTCCATTTGCGGCCGGGGCCGGGAGCAGCTGGATGGCGCTCTGGAGGAGTTCCGCGCTCAGGGATACCAGGCCGGCGGCACCCAAGCCGACGTGACCGTCGAGGGCGACGCGGTGCGTTTCTACGAGGACACCATCGCCAACCTGGGCCAGCCGGACATTCTGGTCAACAACGTGGGCGGCCGCCGGGGTTCGGTCCTGCTGGAAGAGACCACCATGGAGCAGTTCCGCGACGGGCTGGAGGTAAACCTGTTCAGCGCCGTGCGCCTGACCGCCATGGTGCTGCCCCACATGAGAGAGCAGGGATGGGGAAGGATTATCAACATCTCGTCCATCTACGGCCGGGAGCACGGCGGTTCCATAGACTACATGACGGCGAAAGCGGGCCTCATTGCCTTCTCCAAGCACCTGGCGCTGCAACTGGCGCCCATCAACGTGCGGGTCAACTGCATCGCTCCCGGCTCCATAGACTTTCCCGGCAGCTCCTGGGACCGGTTTCAGCAAAACAACCCGCCAGAGGTGGTGGCGGAGTTCATCGCCCGCAACCTGCCCGCCGGCAAATTCGGCTGGCCGGAACCCATCGGGGAGACGGTGGCTTTCCTGGCATCAGACCGGGCGGACCTCATCACCGGCGCCTGCATCAACGTAGACGGCGGTCAGTCCAAGTCGCTGTTCTAGACGAGCGGGCCGCGGCGGCGATGACGGTGTGGGCAGGATTCCGGCGCGCGGGACGTTAGCGGTGGCCAAGCCGGCCCACAAACTCCCGCCAGGCGGCGACGCAACGCTCCGGCGCCGAGTGCTGTACGTAGCCGCTGGTGCCGGGGAGCATAGCCAACCTGGCGTTGGGCAGCAACCGGGCCATACCCTGAGTGCGATCGGGACTGCCGGCGGCGCTGCCCTGGGACGCCAGGATCAGGGTGGGTGTTTGAATCTCCCCCAATATCGGGGTCAGGTCCTGGGTGGCCAGATAGGCCAGGGTCTCCAGCACCACCCGCTGCGACGTTTGCGACATCTCCCCCACGTACCACCGGTGGTGGTCAGGGTTCGAGGCCGGGTCCACCCGCCGGTCGGCCGTGTTGCGCACCCAGCCGGCAACGCCTTCCTCTTGCACCATCTTGTAGTACTCTCCGTAGGTGGGCACCCCGGCAAACTTGTAGGGTGACGTGCATACCGTCAGCGAACGCAGTCTCTCCGGGTGCTGGTGAGCGAACTGCAGGGAGATGGTGCCTCCCACGGTTTCCCCTATGAGGTGCACCTTCTCCAGCCCCAGGAAGTCCATCAGGTGCAGCAGGTCGCCGGCGAAGTTGCCCAGGGACCAGGTGTAGCCTTCCGGGGGGATGGTGGACCGTCCGAACCCCCGGGCGTCCAGGCGAATCACCCGGTATTGGCGGGCCAGCAGCGGCACCCAGGCGTACCAGAGCCGGGAGTTCTTGGCGTTGCCATGGTGGAGCACCACGGCTTCCGGCTCCCGCCAGGGGTCGGTGAAGTCGTCGTCCTCGTAGTACGTTTCCAGGGAATCGTCGAGCCTGGCGAAGGGCATGCTGCGACTCCTCGATATTCCTCTGCTCAGACCACTAGGCCCGCGCCGGGGTCCCCGCCAAATTCCGGGCCGTGTTGGGCCGAAGTACGTCGGGGCGCCCACCGGCGCCGGGGAAATGGCTTTGGTCCGGACAGCCGGGTGCAGGGCTAGTCGACTATGGGGATGGCGACTGAAACGCGGGCCGTCCCTCCCACCGCGGCGGTAGTGTGCCCCCGTCCGGTAAGGTCGTCGGCCAAGAGCACGTCCCCCGGATTGAATATGCGCTTGGTGCCGTCTCCGATGCCGATCTCCGCCTGCCCCTGCAGGGTGATGACGTACTGGCGGCGCGGTGCGGGGTGCCAATCGATGAAGTCGCCGGAAGTCGTCCGGCGGAATTGGACTCCGCTGGCGGACTGCATCGCCGTCACCTCGGCATTGGCGATGTTCTCGTAGGGAAGGTCCAACTCCTCGAAGTGGGACTCGCCGTCGTCCCCGGTGTATACCCTGACTACCTGCATGGCGCTTCTCCTCCCGGATGACTTGGGTCCGCGGTCCCAACTGCCCCAATCCCGGAGACCCAGGCGCCGGCCGGGGCGTTCCGGCCTGGGCACAGGTGCGGGACCCGGCCAATAATAGCAACGGGCAACAGGGCCGTCAACGGCGTCCTGCTCGCCGGGGTTTGCGGCGGTTCATGCCGAGGCCGGGCTTCGACCGGCCAGAAACGCAGACCCCGCGGCGCAGACGTCCGCCAGGCAGCAGCCCGAGCACTTGGGCGTCTTGGCGCAGGTGGTCTTGGCATGATGATCGATAAGCGCGTGATATTCCTGAAATAACGGCAGATCGAGAGGAAGACTGCGGTGGAACAGGTCCTGATAGGCGTCGTATCCGCCGGAGGCGCCCTGGGGAGCCAGTCCGATCCGGCCCAAGAGCCTCTTTGTGTACTGGTCAATCACGAAGGAAGGCTTGCCCGCCGCGTAGGTCAGGATGTCGTCCGCCGTCTCCGGTCCGATGCCGTGGATGGACAGCAACTCCCACCGCAGCGGGCCCGGGCTCTGGTCCAGCAGGGCTGTCAGGCTGCCGTCGTAGTGGTCGACCACGTGGGCCGCAAAAGCTTTCAGTTTCCGGGCCTTGGCGTTGAAGTAGCCGCACGAACGTATGACCGCGGCCAGTTCTTCGACCGGAGAGGCGTGGATGGACTGTAACGACCAGTGTCCCGCCCTCTTGAGGCTGTCTATGGCCAGCTCGACGTTGGTCCACGAGGAGGCCTGGGTTAGAATGGCGCCAATGACCACGTCCAGCGGCCCGTCGCCGGGCCACCAACCCTGAGGGCCGTAACGGGCATAGAGCCGCCGGTACATCTCCATAAGAGTGGGTTGAGGGGCCGCGGCTTTCTGAACGGGTTGCAAGGTTGAGGCTTCGCAAGGTCCGTCGCCGGTGTCCGGCATATCTCACTTCCGTCGACCCGGGCCCGACGAATTCAGAGCCGCACGGGTAGGCCGTCCCCTAGCTCGATTGTCTTCTCGGTGACGCGGCAGTTGTAGGCGAAGGCTTCAACCCCGGCCGCAACTCCCTCTCGCAGAGCGGCCCCAAAAGCCGGGTCAGCGGCGTCATGTGGCGCGAAAGCCTCGCAGTCGTCCCGCTGCACTACGAACACCACCGCCGCCCGGCGTCCGCTCTCCACGACCTTCATCAAGCTGTGGACGTGCTTGACTCCCCTGGTGGTGGGGGCGTCGGGGAACAATCCCACACCGTCGATGACGAGGGTGACCGACTTGGTCTCCAGGTAGCACTGGCCGGCTGGACCCTCTAGCATGAGGTCAAGGCGGCTCTCTCCTGAGGCGACCTCCCGCCTGATGCTGGTATAACCGGCGAACTGGGACAGCCTGCCCTGGACCCATGCCTCAGCCACCAACAGGTTGGGCAGCCTCGCGTCGGCCGACACCAGCGGTCCTCCCAGGTCCACCAGCGCCAGGTCGAAGCCCGTCTTGCGGTGCCGTCCGGGCCGGGGCCAGACGAGCACCCGGCGGCCGGGGACCAGGAGTTCGTGCATGCGGCCCGAGTTGGCCACGTGGACCCCCACCTCGCGCCCTCCCGCCTCCACCAGGGCGAGGAAGCGGTTGAGGCGAACTTTGAACCGGCCCTCCACCAGGTCGTCCGAATAGTCCAAAACGCGCCTCTCCTGGGATACGTGACGGGGACACCGAGCGCCTGGGAAGCTGGCCGGCAATAGCCGGATACTTCGTGGCAACATGCCGCCCACCGCCTCGCCAGCGCGCGCGGTGACCGCCAGGCCGCCCTGTCAGTCGACACGGGAGCCAGAGCTGCCCTCTCCGGGCCGCGTTCCGAGCCTTATGTAAACCAACCCCGGCTTGGGTATTAACGCCGGGGGGCGGCTATCGGGCAATGGTAACAACGCCCGGCTTCGGGGGCAACGGGCCGACACCCTTGCTTTGGGGCCTGGGGCAGAGCGGCCTTGCCGGTTGCCACCTTCACCTCAAAGTATGACAATGGACGCAAATTCGGCGCCGTGAGTCGCCTCACCAGGCAAACGGGTTGGCGCGAGACCGGACGCGGAGCGCGGCCGCCGCCTTCCCAGGGCGCACAAGGTTAGGTATGAGCGGGTTCTTGGGCCGTCTGGAGCGGGCATGTCAGGTCAACCGGAGCCTCGTGTGCGTGGGCCTCGACCCGGACCCAGACCGCCTGCCCACGCCGGACGTCCTGGAGTTCAACCGGGCCATCGTGGACGCTACCCGTGACCTGGTATGCGCCTACAAGCCGAACCTCGCCTTCTACGAGGCACTGGGGTTGGCGGGCCTGCAGGCCCTGGGGAGCACCGTAGAGTACATCCACCGGGTGTCGCCCGACACCCTGGTCATCGGCGACGGCAAGCGGGGCGACGTGGGGCCCAGCGGGGAGGCTTACGCCAGGGCCGCCTTCGAAGTGTGGGGGTTCGACGCCGTCACCGTCAACGCCTGGGGCGGGCTGGACTCCATAGCGCCCTTCCTGGAAGACGCGGAGCGCGGGGCATTTGTCTGGTGCCGCGGCTCTAACCCCGGGTCCGCAGACCTTCAGGATTTGACCGTAGACAGCGGGAAGGGGCCCATTGCCGTACACCAGCACCTGGCGAGGTTGTCCCGGTCCTGGAACCGGACGGGCAACATTGGCCTGGTGGTGGGCGCCACCTACCCCCAACAGCTGCGGGAAGTGCGGGCCGCCTGCCCGGACATGCCAATCCTTATTCCGGGGGTCGGCGCGCAGGGAGGAGACTTGCAGGCCGCGGTGGAACTGGGGACCGACACACGCGGGCGTCTGGCCATCGTGAATTCGTCTCGCGGCATCATCTACGCGTCGAGCGGCGCGGACTACGCCGCGGCGGCCCGGGCCAGGACGGAGGAACTGCGCGAGGACATCAACCGGGTGTTGGCGTCCGGGGGCAGGGGATGGTCCTAGAACTGAGACTTGGCGACGTGCTGAGAATGAAAAAGGCCCATCCCTGCGGCGGCAGCCTGTGGGAGGTGATGAGGCTGGGAGCGGATATCGGCATGACTTGCCGGAAGTGCGGACGCGACGTCCTGTTGCCGAGATCCTACCTGGCCCGGAGGGTGCGGGAGGTGGTCCCCAGGGCCATCACCAAGGACGACGCGCCGGACATCTCTTGAGCACGGACCGGGGCGAACGGTGGGTAGCCGGGGATTTCGACCCCCGGTAAGTCCCGCAACCTTATCGCCCGACGGCGACGCGGGGCAACTCGGTGGAGCCGTCTGCTGGTATAGGCCACTCCCAGCGGTCCGGCTGGAACCCCTGCAAGTCGTCCATCATGGTGTTGATGAAGTTTTGGATGGCCTGACCCAGGAACTTGCCCGTGAGGGTACATATGCCGACGGTCGAGCCGGAGAACAGGTGGTCTATTGGTATAACCCCGATGCGCCGGTGGTCATCGGCATGGACGTTGAAGTCGTTGCATATGGCCACCCCCATCCCGATGGCCACGTACCGGATTATGGACTGGCTGTCGTCCATGGCCAGGCTTACGTCGAAAGGAATCCTGGCGCTTCTCAGCGCCTGCTCCACCTTTTGTGCGGTCAGGCTGCCGGGGCCCGGGAGGATCATGGGCCACTCCGCTATGTCTCTCAATTCCACCACGTGCTTCTTCAGCAAGGGATGGTCCGGCGGGGTGAGCAGGACCATGTTGTAGTCAAATAACTCCTGAAAGTGAAGGGTAGTGTCTTCCTGCGGGGGCGGCGAACACAGGGCCAAGTCTATTTCCCCTGACTTCACCATCTGTATCAGTGGAGTGTAAGACCGCGCCAGCAGACGGAGCCTCACCTGGGGGTATTTGGCGCTAAACGACTGGATACTCTTGGGCAGGTAGCTGGTCACCAAGTCAGGATAGCCCGCTACCACGAAGGACCCCCGGTGCTCCGCGTAGTTCATCTGGGTCTTCAGAGTATCCACCGCCTCGACCACCGGGGTCACCAGTTCCAGCAGGGTGGCGCCTTCCAGCGTCAGTTGTATCGGGCGCTTGATTCGGTCGAAAAGGGTGATGCCGAACTCTCCCTCCAGCTTCCTCAGGTGAGTCGTCACCGTGGGTTGACCCACTTCCAGCGTTCTGGCCGCTTTGGAGACGCTGCTAAGTCGAGCAACGTGGTAGAAGCTCACAAGCTCTCGAAGTTCCATACCCCGCTCCCCGGTGTCGCATCCATCTGTTTGATACAAAACATCATATACCATAGCTTGACAGAATACGCGCCCAAAATCAAGAATTGAGTGTGTGCCCCCCGCGGCTGCCGGCTGTCCGGGACGGCCGGTCGTTGACTCGATCGAGCAACTCGGGAGGCGCCGCGGCGTATCCGACCATCCTTTTAAACCATCGTCTCAGCGGAACAGTATGCCGTATGTGATTGCGGAGCCCTGTATTGGGGTTAAGGATGCCACCTGCGTGGAGGTCTGCCCCGTAGATTGCATCCAAACCACCGACGAAGACGACATGTACTATATAGACCCAGCCACCTGCATTGACTGCTCCTACTGCGAGTCGGTCTGCCCGGTAAACGCCATCTTCGACGAGTTCGCCGTCCCCGCCAAGTGGCGGGAGTACGTCCGCAAGAACCGGGAGTATTTCAAATAAGAAGGCTTGCGGTCAGTTGCCACTCTGGTTTGCGGCGCCCGGCGTGGGGTTGCCGACCGTCCGGAACTCTCCGATAGCGTCCGGCACCCGCGCGAAGCTCATACCCTCACCCGCCTGCCCTTCGTCCCAATCAACCTCGGCCACCAGCGCGCCGTCCGCTGTCCAGATGCCCAACTCTTCGTCCCCGCCCAGAGCGAAACCGGGCCAGCCGTCCTTGTCCAGCTCGATTTCCAAGTATCCGCCCTGTGGGATTACCAGTTCGTCAGGGAAGGCAACCCGCTTGGCCGCGTCCTTCAGGTCGTCGGACACCACGAAGTCGCCCAGCGCTATCTCCTCGCCAGAGGCGTTGTACAGCTCAAACCAGTCCAGCGGATCGCCTTTGGCAGCCACCTCGTTTATGACTAGGCCGGTATACGCCGCAGTTGTGCCGGCGCCGCCTTCGCTGTCCCCGGGGAAGGACGGGATTTCCCCGAAGACGCCGGAGAAGCTGCCGATAATGGCCGCGCCTGGCTCCGTTCCCGCATCCGACAGCTCCAGGGTGCCTGTGGTGAAGGGTGAGAAACTGTCCGGTACGTCGGACCCGGAGGGTATGGTCCACACACCCCCGGCGATTTCGTCCTTGCCAATGACCAGCGTGGCGCCGCCGGTCAGGTGGGACAAGGGCAGCACAATGATTAGACCATTAACGGAGCCGTCCGGCTCGACGCCAAGAACGGCTATGGATGCCAATGCTCCGGCGCCCGGCAGGATGGCTTGTTCCTCCGGGCTGGCATGACCGGCGATTATGCCTATATTGTCAAGGGGCTGCTCGGTCCCGTTGAACACCAGATAAGCGAGTTCTCCTTCTGCTAAGGGGTTGGGGTTCTGGTTGCTTCCCCAAGTGGTCTCAAAGCTCAGTTCCAGGGAGCCTGATTCCCCAGCCGCGGCGGCCTCTTCGGGTTCGGGCCAATCCGGCGGTTCCGGCGTGAGGTCGGCCAGGATTTCGCCCCGCCGTTTCAGAATGAACTTTTGCACGCGCCCGGTGTCTTCGGCTGCCGCCGCCCTGGCTTCGGGCAAGGCGTGCTGCTGCACGATGGCCGCCATCCGGTCAACGCTTGCCAGCAACTCATCTTCGTTCCAGACGGTATCCATAAGTTCCTTCAGGCGGACAACATATTTCAATCGCCAGTCGGGATTGTTGTACAGCCGATTGGGAATGGAGGTGAGCGCCAGCACGGAAGGTGGAGGCTCGGTGACGTGGTCGAAGGGATTGGGGTCGTCCCTCAGGTGGAAAGTGTCGTCCACTCCCCAGGGAATGAACACAAAGGGGCCGTCGGGTTCGCGGTAGAAGTGGTAGTTGTTACGGTCGCCGGTATAGCCGTCCCAATGGCCCACCAGCACTTCCGTGGTCCAGAAGGACAGGAAGCGGTCTAGGTCGACGGATTTGGCCAGCGCTTCCAGCCCCGCCTCCGAGGGGTCTTGCAGCGCTGCCATAACGGCGTCTATGTCAGACCAGTCATCGACGTCTTCGTTGGTTTTCTTCTCGAAGGTGCCGCGATAATCTGGGGTGAAGTCGCTTATCGTACCTTCATACAGGTTGCCCTCGGCGCTATCGAAGTGCCGGGCCAGGAAGGGAGGCTTGATTTCCTCGACGTGGACGTAGAGGCCCAGGTTCTTGCCGTTGACCGTCACGGTGGCAAAGTTGCAGCGCGACGACGGCAGGCCGGCAACGGCAAAGACCTGATAGGCCAGGCAGGTGTTAATCAGGGACGGGTCCTGAATGCTGTTGTTCAGGGTCATCCGCTCGATGACACCGCCGAGAGACCGGTCATCCACATACTTGTCAAACCGGAGCTTCAGCGACGGTTTGGTGTCGCTCTGGGACCCTATGAAACCCTTCTTGCGGACGCCGACGTTGGAGTAGGTTTCGCCGTCCACGGTTACGATGCCCGAAAACCAGGTGTAGATGTTGGCGAAGGGACGGGAGAGGCCGTATTCCCCGATTTCCGCCATCAAGTCCCCGAAGGTTCGGGTCTGATGGCGCAGAGTGTCCCAATCCTCCGGGGCGATTTCGACCTCTATGTTCAGAACGCGGTCGAGGGCGAAGTAGGCGCCGCTGGGATCGCCATCGGCGTAGCTGTCCTGTGTCGGCGTTGGCGAAGCGGTGGGCGCGGGCGCCGTTGGCGTTGGGGTGATAGTGGGCGCCGTCGTCGGGGTGGGAACGAGCGTGGGTGTAGGGGTTGCTGTGGGGTCGGAGCCGCAAGCGGCGAACACTGCGATCGCAATGCAGGCGAACGCCATGACGACGATGCGTGTAATCATTGACAATCTCTCACCTATGTGCAGACTATCTTGATAAAATAAGAACCCCAAGGAAACCAGCCTCTCGGCTGCGGGGCCGACGTATCGTATCACAGCTTCCGCCAATGCTTTAATGCACCGAATTGACTCATAGTAAATGTTGCCGAAGAGGATATCGTTGCATCGCAAGCAATGTTACCGGGGAGTGGCGTGAGCATGGCCAACGATCGGGCCGCGCTTAGTACCGCAACTCCACGTGGCGGGTTTTCACCCGGAGCCACAGTACCAGTGGCCGGCTAGAGGTCCAGAACGAACCTCAGCATGAAGGTTCTCGATTTTGTCCAGTTTGCTGGTCATGACTTTCACCCGGCGAGGCAGCCAGATATGACGCTTTTCCTGAGGGACGACGACATTCGCCAGTGCATGTCCATGGATGACATGCTGGAGGCGATTGAGGCCATGCAGGGCCACTTCGGCCGCGGCGAAGCGGCCAACCTGCCCCGACGTAAGCTGGTCTCCGGTGGTTCCCTGCTCTCCGTCATGGGAGGAGGACTGTTCTATCAAGGAGTCATGGGAGTCAAGACTTACACGGTGGTCAGCGGGACCTACTCTTTTCATATCAGTCTGTACGACGCGGACACCGGGCGGCTTCTGTGCTACACCCAGGCAAACCGGCTGGGGCAACTGCGTACGGGGGCGACCACCGGAGTCGCTGTCAAGCACCTGGCCAACCCGGATGCCGCCGTGGCCGGCGTCATAGGCACGGGCAATCAGGCGCCCACCCAGTTGGAAGCCCTATGCCGGGTGCGGAATATCAAGGCGGTCAAGGTATTCAGCCGCAACGCGGAACGGCGGGAGGCCTTCGCCAAGGCCATGACCGAGACCCTGGGAGTGGAAGTCACTCCGGCGGGCAGCAGCCGGGAGGCCATGGAAGGGAGCGACGTAGTGGTGGCCGTCGCCGCCGCCATGTCTCCCGTGCTAGAGGGCGATTACCTGGGGGCGGGGGTCACGGCCATTGGCGCCGGTCCCACCACCTGGCGGGCCCATGAGTCCGACGAGGCTGTCTTCCAAAAGGCCGACAAGATATTCGTGGACTCCGCAGAGCAGGCGCCCCTGGAGGCGGGCGATATGGCCGCCGCCGTCGACCGGGGCCTCTTGCAGTGGAGCCGGTTGCTGGAACTGCGCCACGCCGTGGCCGGAGTGGTCCCGGGCCGGGACCGGCGGGACCAAATCATCTTCGCCAAGCTGATGGGGACCGGAGTGGCTGACGTGGCAGCCGCCAAGCTGGCTTACGACCGGGCAAGAGCCAGGGGGGTTGGCGTGGAGATGGACTTTTAGGCCCGGTCCCTCTTACGGCTGACCGGAAGGCGGCTGACCGGATGGTTGGCGGTTGGCCCCGTTGAGATATTCCTCGGTGCAGCGCACGCTGTAGTTGCCCTGCTCCATCAGCAGGTTTTCCACTGCGGCGCGGGCGGTGTCCAAGGACGTGAAGCAGGGCACCTGCCGCTCGGCGGCGGCCCGGCGGATCAGGTAGCCGTCCCGGAGCACGGTGCTCACTTCCGTGACCGTGTTGACGACGGCCCCCACGCTGCCGTCCTCGATAACGTCGACCACGTTGGGGTGCCCCTCGCCCATCTTCTTGGTGGTCATGGTAACCGGCATCCCCATGGCCCCGATCATGGCGGCCGTGCCCTCGGTGGCGAAGAGCCGGCAACCCGCTTCGTCCAGTTGCCTAATCAGGGAGACAGCCTCGGCCTTGTGTTGATCGGCAATGCTGAGGAGCACGCCCATCCCCCGTTTCAGGCTCAGCGTGGCGGCCATCAGGGCCTTGGACAAGGCGTGGGAAAACTCCCAGTCGATGCCCATGACCTCGCCGGTGGACTTCATTTCGGGCCCCAAGTGCCAGTCGACACCCACCAGCTTGACCATGGAGAATACCGGGGCCTTGATACCCACCAGCCGCTGCCGGGGCCAAAGCCCGCCCTGGTAGCCCTGCCGCTCCAGACTCTGGCCCAGCATGACCCGGGTCGCGGCGGCGGCCACCGGCACCCCCGTGACCTTGGAGATGAAAGGAATGGTGCGGCTGCCCCGGGGATTGACCTCCAGCACGTAGACCGAGGTGGAGGGACTGTCGGAGGAGTGGAGGTAGGGGCTCCGGTAGGGGGAGCCGCCCTGGATCACGAACTGGACGTTCATCAGGCCCCGCACCCCCAGCGCGAGGCCGATGCGGGTGGTGTAATCGACGACCGTGTTTACCTCTTGCTCGCTCAGGTTCAGGGCCGGGTAGGTGGCCATAGAGTCCCCGCTGTGTACGCCGGCCCGTTCGATGTGCTCGATGACGCCGGGGATCAGCACCCGCTCGCCGTCGCAAACGGCGTCCACCTCGCACTCGCGTCCTTCCATGTACTGGTCGATCAGCACCGGGCGGTCCGGAGAGACGTCGGTGGCGGCGCCCAAGTACCGGATTAGCTCCGTGGCGTTCTGCACGATCTCCATGGCCCGGCCTCCCAGCACGTAGCTGGGCCGGACCACCGCCGGATACCCGATGTTCTGGGTAACCTGCAGCGCCTCCTGCACCGAGGTCACCGTTGCCCCCGGCGGTTGGGGTATGCCCAGCCGGGACAGGAACTCGTCGAACTTGTGCCGGTCCGACGCCACGTCTATGGCCTCGGCGCTGGAACCCAATATAGGCACCCCCACCGTGGCGAGGCTCTGCGACAGGTTGATGGCGGTCTGTCCGCCGAACTGCACCACCACCGGGGGAAGCTGGTCGTCCACCGCCTCGTTTTCCAGGATATCGCGCAGGGCTTCCTCGTCCAGTGGCTCGAAGTAGAGGCGGTCGCTGGCGTCGAAGTCGGTGGAAACCGTCTCCGGATTGGAGTTGACCATGATGCTGGACACGCCCTCTTGCGATAGGGCCCAAGCGGCGTGAACGCTGCAGTAGTCGAACTCGATGCCCTGGCCGATGCGGATGGGGCCGCTGCCAATGACCACGGCCTTGCTGCCCTCCAGTGGCGGGGCCTCGTTTTCTAGCTCGTAAGTGCTGTAGTAATAGGGCGTCACCGCCTCGAACTCGGCGGCACAGGTGTCCACCATCTTGTAGACCGGTCGAAGGTCCCATTGATGGCGCAAGCTCCGCACCTGTTCCGGCAGCACGTCGGCCAGCGTGCCGGTTTGGTCATCGGAAAAGCCCAGCCGCTTGGCCCGAAACAACAGGTCGGGGGTCAGTCTCTCGGAGAGCAATCGCCGCTCCATGGCGACGATGCGGTCCAGGGCGCAGATGAACCAGGGGTCGATCTTGGTGCGCCGCACCAGGGTCTCCCAGTCCACGTCCCGGCGCAACGCGGCCATCAGGCCCCAGATCCGCAGGTCGTTGGGCCCCAGGGGCAGGCTGTCCAGGGAAACGGAGTCGCCCCCGGCCCAGGCCGGGTCTTCCCACAGCAGGGTCCGGCCCGCCACCTCCAGGGAGCGGGTCGCCTTTTGCAGCGCGGCCTCGAAGCAGCGGTCAATGGCCATCACCTCGCCGGTCGCCTTCATCTGGGTGGTGGTGGTCCGGTCCCCGTGGGCGAACTTGTCGAAAGGCCAGCGGGGAAACTTCACCACGCAGTAGTCCAGGGCCGGTTCGAAGGCGGCCTTGGTTACAGTGGTCACTGCGTTGGGGATCTCGTCCAAGCGCTTCCCTACGGCAATCTTGGCCGCCACCCGGGCGATGGGATAGCCGGTGGCTTTGCTGGCCAGCGCCGAGCTGCGGCTGACCCGGGGATTGACCTCGATGACGTAGTACGGGGAGTCGAAGTCCTGGGACTGGTCCAGCGACTCCAGCACCATTGGGTGAGGTCGCAGCGCGAACTGGATGTTGCAACCCCCCTCTATGCCCAGTCCGCGGATGATCCTCAAACTGGCGGAGCGCAGCATCTGGTACTCTTTGTCGGTGAGGGTCTGGCTGGGGGCCACGACGATACTGTCGCCGGTGTGGACGCCCATGGGATCGAGGTTTTCCATGTTGCACACGGTGATGCAGTTGTCCGCGCCGTCCCGTATCACCTCGTACTCGATCTCTTTCCAGCCCACCAGTGATTGCTCCAAGAGCACCTGGGAGATGGGACTCCGCGCCAGTCCGCTGCGGACGATGTCCTCCAGCTCGTCCCAGGTGTTGGCCACCCCGCCGCCGGTGCCGCCCAGGGTGTAAGCGGGGCGGACCACCAGGGGCAGGCCTATTTCCCGGGCCAGTCCCCGCGCCTCATCCAGCGACACAACCGTGCCGTTGCGAGGTTCCGGCTCGCCCAGTTCGTGCAGGAACCTGCGAAAGAAGTCGCGGTCCTCGGACTTGCGAATGGTGTCCAGTTGGGTGCCGAGCATCCGCACCCCGTAGCGTTCCAACACGCCGGCGTCAGCCAGCGCCACGGCCAGGTTCAGCCCCGTCTGTCCGCCCAGGGTGGGCAGGATTCCGTCGGGGCGTTCCTGCCTGATGACCCGTTCCAGGACGTCAACGGTCAAGGGCTCTATGTAGATGCGGTCGGCGATCCCCTGGTCCGTCATGATGGTGGCGGGGTTGGAGTTGACCAATACGGTCACCACGCCTTCCTCGCGGAGGGCCTTGCAGGCCTGGGTGCCCGCATAGTCGAACTCTGCCGCTTGGCCAATGACGATAGGGCCGGAGCCTATTACCAGCACTTTTTCCGGCCTGCTCGAACCCATGGCCTCCTCGGCGGCCCCTCAGGAGCCGCTTCCATTGGCGCCCCGTTGCAACCGCGGCGCCAGCCCGCAGGCTGATGGCGCCCGCCAGTCTTTAGCCACCGCCGGGGCCCGGCGATGCGGTTGTTTTCCCCCAAGCCCGCGCGCCGGGCCTGACCTTCCGCGCAGTCCGTGCGGCTGAATTGTCCACGTACTTCCCGGAGGCCGCGCGGGCGGGGCCTTCGGGCAACTACGCGGGTTTTTCCTCTTAGACCGTGGGCAGCACGCCAGGAAGTTCTATAAGCTGGTGCCGCTGCAACGTATTGAGCGTGTGACACACGAAGGAGCCGAAAACACGGCCGCCTGGATCGTGGGTCAGGGCGTCCGATACGTCCTGCTCGTGCCGGGGAGGAATCCTGAGCTGCACCGAGCAGTCATCCAGTTTTTCCAACTCAACCCGGCCGATGGTGACGGGACCAAGTTGCCGGTTGGAATAGTCCACGGCGTTGATCATCAAGTCCCAACGCTTGCCCAGGGTAGCCTTCCCGGCAGCGACGCTGTAGCCGTGGCCGTTGGTGCCGAAATAAGGCACTTCCTTGTCCAGTATTCCGATTATTCCCGTCAAGTCCGTGGGTAACTCCACCTCCACACCCTCCTCCAACATCATCATGGTGAAGGAAGACATCGGGCACCTCCAAATTATTCCCCGGGCGTACTGGCGCCACCCGCCGGGGGCGCACCCGAGGTTAAGGTTCTCGAGACAGGCGTATTTGCTCCGGGCATGACCCAGGCATCGACTCGAGAAAATTGCTCGCCACAGCATACCAAGGCGGCGGCGGAAGGTTCCACCGGTACAGGGGGCAATAGTGGCCAGTTTTGGCCACTAGGCGGTCCCTCGGCGGCCGGCGAACTCGGCCATCATCCCCAGGAATCTATCGAAGATATACTCGTTGTCCCGCGGTCCCGGTGACGCTTCGGAGTGATATTGGATGGTCAACAAGGGCAACTCCCGGTGGCGCAATCCTTCGACGGTGCCGTCGTTGAGATTGAGGTGGGACACTTCCAGGCCGGAGGGGAGGGAGTCGGCGCTCACCGCGTAGCCGTGGTTCTGGGCGGTTATGTAGACCCGTCCGGATTCCAGGTCTTGAACCGGGTGGTTGCCGCCTCGATGGCCGAACTTCAGCTTGTAGGTGTCCGCTCCCAGGGCCCGGGCCACCACCTGTTGGCCTAGGCAGATGCCCAGCACGGGCAACCGGCCCAGCACCGCGCCCGCGGTGGTCACCAGAGAATCCAGCATCCTGGGGTCCCCGGGACCGGGCGACAGGAGTATTCCCGCGGGGTTTAGGGCCAGCATGTCTTCCGCCGAGGTGGCCGGCGGGACCACCATGACCTCGCAACCTCGCTGCTGCAACAAGCGCAAGATGTTGTACTTCACCCCGCAATCGACAACCAGCACCCGATACTTCTCAGATTCATCAGCGTCAGGGGGGTCTTGGGCGTTCCCGCGCCAACGGTAACCCTGCCCGGTGCTGACTGTGGCCACCAGGTCCAAGTCGCCGTAGCGGTCCATCCGGGGAAGCCTGGCCAGAGCGGCGCCGGGGTCTCCCCGGGTTATAAGCCCCATCATGACCCCGCTGCTTCTCAAGCGCCGGGCTATAGCCCGGGTGTCCACCCCGCTGAGGCCGGGAATGCCCTGGGACTGGAGGAACTCGTGCAGTGTGCGCTCGCTCAGGCCGTGGCTGGGCAGATCGCAGTGCTCCCTGACGATTAGGCCCGCCACCTGGATACGCCGGGACTCGAAGTCCTCGGCGTTTATCCCATAGTTGCCCACCAGCGGGTAGGTGAGGGTGACCAACTGGGCGGCGTAGGACGGGTCGGTCAGCACCTCCTGGTAACCGGTCATACTGGTGTTGAACACGACTTCCCCGTGGCCCTCCAAGTCGGCGCCGAAGGCCTCGCCCAGATGGACCGAACCGTCTTCCAAGACCAGATGCGCTGGTGAATAGCTCTCAGGCATCAGGACTCGTCTCTGGAGTAAACGATCTTTCCCTCCACGATAGTCGCCGCCACGCTGCCCTTCAAGACTGCGCCCTGCAGCGGAGTGTTCTTGCCTTTGGACGCGAAATATCGAGGCTCGACCACCCATTCCAGGTTGGGATCGAAGAGCACTATGTCCGCCGGGGTCCCCGGCTCCAGGGTGGCCAAGGGCTGGAACGGCGGCCCCAGCACCCGGGCCGGCCCCACCGTCATGCGCTCGACCAGGTCATTCAACGTCATTCGACCCGAATGGACCAATCGCAACGAAGACCCCAGGGCGGTCTCCAAGACGCTGATGCCGAAGGCCGCCTCCTGGAAGGTTACCTGCTTGCTTACCAGGTCGTGGGGCGCGTGGTCGGTGGCGATGCAGTCGATGACCCCGGCCGCCAGGCCGTCGATCAAGGCGTCCACGTCCTCCCGGCCTCGGAGAGGCGGGTATACCTTGGCGTTGGTGTCGTAGGCGCGGGCCCCGGCAGACTCCACTTCCTCATCCCCGCCGCTCAGGACCCAATGATCGGTGAGGGTCAGGTGGTGGGGGCACACCTCGGCGGTGACCCTGACGCCCCTCTCCTTGGCCTGGCGCAGCAGCGGGACGGCGCCCCCGGTGCTGAGGTGGGCCAGATGCAAGCGGCCGCCGGTAAGCTCCGCCAGGGAGATGTCCCGGGCCATCATCACGTCTTCAGCCGCCGCGGGGATTCCCCGCAGACCCAGGCGAGTGGCGACGGCACCCTCCGCCATCACTCCCTGCGCCGACAGGGAGTGTTCCTGGCAATGATTGGTGACGGGAAGGCCCAAGTCCGCGCTGTAGGCCAAAGCCAGTCTCATCAGATTGGGATCGGCCACCGGGTCCCCGTCGTCGCTGAAGGCCACCGCGCCAGCGGCGGCCAACTCCTCCATATCGGCCAGGGTCCTGCCCTGCCGTCCCTTGGTGATGCAGCCGATGGGATACACCCGGACCGCGGCTTCCTCGCGGGCCCGCCGCCAGATGAGGTCCACAACGGCCGCGTTGTCTATGGGAGGGTCGGTGTTGGGCATGCAGCAAACGGAGGTGAAGCCTCCGCGGGCCGCGGCCCGGGAACCGGTGGCGATGGTCTCTTTGTACTCGAAGCCAGGCTCCCGCAGGTGGCAGTGGAGGTCGATGAAGCCGGGGCTGGCGACCAGGCCTTCGGCCTCGATGACCCGGCATCCCTCCGGCGCTATGCCTGCGGGCATATTTTCTACGGCGGCGATCCTGCCGTCCCGCACCAGGATGTCGGTTACCTCGTCCATCCCCCTGGCGGGGTCCAGGACCCGGGCCCCCTTGATTGCTATCGACTCGACGGCCACGCTACTTTCGACCCGCGCAGAGTTGGTAGAGCAGCGCCATTCTGACGGCGACCCCGTTGGTAACCTGTTCCTCGATGGCCGAGGAGAGCCCGTGGGCGAGGCCGGAGCTGATTTCTATGCCCTCGTTCATGGGTCCCGGGTGCATCACCACGGCGTTGGGGCTGGCGCCGGCCATGCGCTCTTCAGTCACCTGCCAACGGCGCACGTACTCTCTCAGGCTGGGCAGGTAACCGGCGTCCTGACGCTCGGCCTGCAGGCGGAGGGCCATCACTACGTCGGCTTGCCAGACGGCGCGGTCCAGGTCGGTGTCCACTTCCACCGTCGCCGGGTCATCCGAGCCAGGGAGCCCCCGGGGCCGGAGAAGGTCCGGAGGAAGCAGGGTGGACGGCCCGCAGAGCACCACCCTGGCCCCCATTTTCCGGAAGCCCAACAGATTGGAGCGGGCAACCCTGCTGTGCAGCACGTCACCCACGATGACCACCTTGAGCCCTTCCAGCCGGCCCAGCTTTTGCCGGACGGTGTACAAGTCGAGCAGGGCCTGGGTGGGGTGGGCGTGAATCCCGTCCCCCGCGTTGATCACACCCACCTTGTCCAGATGGCGGGCCAGCAGGTGGGGAGCGCCGGCGTGGGGATGGCGTATTACTATGGCGTCGACTCCCATGGCTTGAAGCGTCAGACCAGTGTTCAGCAGCGACTCCCCCTTCTCCACGCTGCTGGCCGAGGCGCTCATGTTGATCACGTCGGCGCTCAACACTTTGCCCGCTTCTTCGAAGGAGATGCGGGTCCGAGTGCTGGACTCGTAGAACAGGGTTACCACCACCCGGCCGCGGAGGGTGGGCACCTTCTTTATGTCGCGTCCCAAGACCTCGGCCATGCCCTCGGCTGATTCCAGCAGCCCAAGTATCTCCGAGGGGGCAAAGTCGTCCAAGTCCAACACGTGCTTCCTGGAGGGCAACTGCACCAGCCCTACTGCCGGAGCCAAAGCGGAGGTCTCGACTGCCTGAGAAGCGGTCACAGCCCTCGGTCCTCCTTGCCTCTCTTTCCGTTCACCAAGCTTTCAGGCCACCGAGCTTGCGAGGGTCGGGACGCCAAGACAGGCGCGTCCGGCAGGTTCCCCCGACGGCGCCGGTCCATTCGTCTCAGCGGCGGCCGCCCTAACGGTCAGCACGAACGATAGCCACCTCGTCCAGGTGGTCGGTCTCCTCCAGCCGGACTTTCACCTGTTCGTCCATGGCCGTAGGAATATTCTGGCCCACGTAATCGGGCCTGATGGGCAACTCCCGGTGCCCCCGGTCCAGCAATATAGCAAGCTGCACCTGCCGGGGGCGGCCGAAGTCGTTGAGGGCGTCCAGGGCGGCGCGGATGGTGCGCCCCGTGTAGAGTACGTCATCAACCAAGACCACTTTCTTGTCGTGGATGCCCACCGGGATGTTGGTGGGCCGGACCACGGGCCGGGAGCGGTCTTTGAGGTCGTCCCGGTACAGGCTGATGTCCAGAGTAGCGACGGGCACCTTGCTGCCCTCGAACTCGGCGATGTTGCTCGCCAACCGGCTGGCCAGCATCACACCGCGGGTGTAAATGCCCACCAGGACCAAGTCCTGCGCGCCCCGGTTCCGCTCCAGTATCTCGTGGGCAATGCGGGCCAGGGCCCGGCGGACTTCCTCTTGGTTCATTATCTGGCGTTCGGACATCTACCTTCCCGTCGGATGGTGTGGGCAGACTCTCCCTGGGCGGTCCTCCGCACCCTCGGCATCCGGGACAACAAAAAACCCCTGGCCATTGGGCTGGCAAGGGGTGCAAGGTCGGCGGACCGCCGGCTGCGGCCTCGCGCCTCGACTGAGGGTCTCATACTTTGCCAGCCTCACAGGACTGCCTTAAAAGCCCAGCCGCCGGTCCACGGCGGCCCTTTAACCCTGGCGGTCTATATTGTTGCTTTGTTCGTTCCTTTGTGGGTTTCGGATCCCATCATAACAGCCGTTCAGCCGGGACGGAAGGGCCGGGCCGGGTCCCGGGTATCCGGCCGGCACTGACGAGCAGTCCCGGAGACCAACGAGGACAGCGTGGACCCGCCCATGATGGACTCGCGGCGCAGGTCGCGTCAGGCCATGACCCTCTTGCGGCGGTTGCTCACGTAGTCCACCAGCACGTATTCCCCCAGGTTGGCGGCACTGCTATAGAAGGCCCGGCCCCGGTTGATCTTGGTCAGGCGGTCCACGAAATTGACCAGTTGGTAGGAGTTCTCCAGCATGAAGGTATTGATTACGATGTCTTCCTGGGTGCACTGCTTGACTTCCTTCAGCGTCTCTACTTCCGTGCGGTAGCTGGGAGGGTAGCTGAAGAACGACCGCCCGTCTTCCAGGTGCGCTGTGGGCTCCCCGTCGGTAATCAACAGGATCTGGCGGCTGCCCCCCTTTTCTTTGGAAAGGAGCTTGCGGGACAACATCAGGGCGTGGTGCAAGTTGGTGCCGGATACCCAAGCATTCCAACTGGACTTGGGCAGGTCCTCCTCTTTGATCTCCCTGGCGTAATCGGAGAACCCGACGACGTACAGCGTGTCCCGGGGATATTGGGTGCGAATCAAGGCCATGAGGGCCAGGGTTACCTTCTTCGCGGCCCGGTAGTTGTCGAACAAGCCCATGGAGCGGCTCTGGTCCAGCAGCACCACGGTGGCGGTCCGGGTCATGTGCTCGGTGCGGAAGACCTCGAAGTCCTCGGGTCCCAGGGCCACCGGCACTTTAGGGCCGCCCCGCAGCACCCCGTTCCTGACCGTGGCCTGCAGGTCTATCTGGAACGGGTCGCCGAATTCGTAGGGCTTGGTGTCGGCCAGCAGGTCCCCGTTGGCTCCCCTGGCGTCGACCAGGTGGTTGCCCAAACGGTCCTTCTTCAGGTGGCCGAATACCTCCTTGAGGGCCTTCTGGCCGATGCGGCGGACGCCTCGCGCCGTTAAGTCCGCTTGGTCACCGGTGCTCAGATAGCCCGCGTCCTCCAGGAGTTTGCGCAGCCGGTCCAGTTCCTCCCAGACGCGCCGGGCTTCGTCGCCCAGCAACTCGGCCAGCTTGTCCGGGTCCACGTCTTCCAGGTTCCCGGTGCGCATCGCCTGCCGCAGCGCTTCCTCCAGTTGGTCCTGTTCCTGGAGGCCCCTCATCATTTCCATCGCCTGCTCCATGGTCAGGCTGTCGTCGCCGAGGAATGGGTACTCACGGCGGAACTCGTCCATGGGCATCAGTTGTTCCATCAGGGACGCCATCTCGGCCATCTCCCGCCGGGTGTCGGCGTCCAGCGCCGAGCTTAAGGCGTCCTCCAGTTCCCGGCGCATCTCCGGCGACATGCTCTGCAGCAGCGACTGCATTTGGGACAACTGCTGCTGCAGGAGCTCCATGAGTTCCTGCAGGCTCTGGGGCGGATTGGGGCCGAACATGGGGCTGAACTGCTGCATGAACCCCTGGAAATCGGGCTCCCGGCCCTCCAACTGGTCCCGCATCATCCCGTTGAGCTGACGCATCATCTCCCGCATGGCGGCCATGTCTTCGGGAGTTATGTCTTGCGCCTGCTGCATCATCTGCTGGGAGATGTTCTGGGCCATTTGGCTCTTGAGCATGTCCAGAAGTTCCTGGAACTTCCGCTGGGCCTCCGAGTCCATGAAGTCGTACTCCATCAACTCCTGGACCTGGCCCCCCACCCCCTGGGGCAGGTTGTCCAGGCGCTCCCGGTTTCGCTCCGCCCGCTCCTCCAGCAGCTTGAACAGCCTCTCCGTCTGGTCGCGCTCGTCTTCCGGGGCCTCCGACACCTGGAGGCCCGCCTCCTCCAACCGGCGGCTGATGCCTTCCCGTTCCGTCTTGACGATGTCGTCCAGCCGCTCTTTGAGGTCGTCCACCACCGAGTCCATGTCGTATTGCTGAAGCTGCTCCCGCCGGCGGTTCTTGAGCTGGTCCATCAGGTCTTTCAGCCCGGGCTGCTGCTGGCCGTCACGGTTCTGGAGCCCGTTGCGGAATAGCTCCCGCAGGGCCCGCATGACGTCCCCCTGCTCCAGGACTTGGTCCGACAGCCGGTCCATCAGCTCATCGGCGTCCAGGTCGAACAGCCGTTGGGTGCCATCCCATTGGGAGTAGCGATAGCTGCGATACAGCACTTTTCCTCACTAAGCCGGCGTAATTCGGCGTTGGACTCAGGTGCCCCCGCCGGTCCCGCACCCTTCGCGGGCACCCTATGATACCGTCTTACCATCCAGTACAGCAAGGATACCCTTCTATCCGTAGCTGTTCAGAGTTGGTTCCTCCTCGACTCACGACACTTCCCCCTTGCCATCTCCGGTGTCCACTCCCTACGCTGTCAATAGGCAGCTACTAGCGCCTTACCATATCTATCAACCGCCACCCAGGCTCGTGGCTCGGAATGGCCCGCAACGGCACTGAAATAAAAAAACCTGGCCCTCCCTCACGCCGACAGTCGGTTGTCCCATCTGAACACTTACCTTCCATCCCCTCTCCCTCGGGGCTGGGTCCCGCGCCGGCCGCGGGTGCAGGAAGCCCCGGACGCTCGCCTGAATAGCTTCTGGTAGCAAACACATCGCTGTCTTCGGGCGGCGAAAGCGGCCCATAAACCGGCTCGTATACACGGTTCGTGCTATAATGTCGCCACTTTTCCCGGAGAGTTGGCCCAAATGCTCAGTCCCTACACGGTCCTGGACCTGAGTGACGACCGGGGAGAGTTGGCCTCCATGGTCCTGGGCGACCTGGGGGCCGACGTCATCAAGGTGGAGCCGCCGCAGGGCTCTTCCAGCCGCCGGATGGGGCCCTTCATGGCGGATGCTCCCGAGGGGGAGCAGAGCCTCCACTACTTCGCCTTCAATCGCAACAAGCGGGGCGTGACCCTGGACCTGGCGGCCGACGAGGGCCGTCAGGCCCTCCTGTCCCTGGTGGACCAAGCCGACTTCCTCATAGAATCATCGCCCCCGCGGCAGATGGCCCGGCAGGGACTTGGCTTCGACACGCTGCGGCAGGTCAACCCCCGCCTGGTGTACGTGGCCATCACCGCCTACGGGCAGGATGGGCCCCACGCCGAGTTCCCGGCCAGCGACCTTACCCTTGCCGCCATGGGCGGTCCCATGAGCCTGCAGGGGCGCCCGGACCGCCCGCCGGTGCGCCTCACGGTGCCGCAGGCGTGGCTCCACGCCGCGGCCGAGGCGGCAGTGGGCGCCCTGACCGCTCACGCCAGGATGCTCAACACCGGCGAGGCCCAGTTCGTGGACATCTCCGCTCAGACCGCCATGGTGTGGACTATGCTCCAAGGCATGACCGCCCACGCCATACAGGGCTTCGACTTCAACCGCAACGGTCCCAACCTTCAGGTGGGCGCCGGACCGGTGAACCTGGTGTACGAGTGTGCCGACGGATACGTGGTCATGTCTCCCCTGGGGGACACCCTGCTCAAGCTGGTCACCTGGTGCGTCGGGGACGGTCTTGCGCCCGAGGAGTGGCTGGAAGAGGAGGACTGGGCGACGTTTCACGTCAAATTGCTCTACGGAGAGCCGACGGCCCACTCCTTGGACGACGTGTTGGCGCCCATTCGCCGCTACCTTCAAGACAAGACCAAGTCGCAGCTGCTGGAGCAAGGCATGAGGGAAGGGGTGTCCCTGGCCCCGGTAAGCAACGTCGAAGAGCTGGCCCGCTTCCGGCACCTGGAAGACCGGGGCTATTGGCTCAGCGCGCCGCTCCCCAACGGCGAGGAAGCGCCAGCCCCCGGGGTCTTTGCCCGGTGCTCGGCGACGCCCTTGAACGTGCGCCGTTGGCCGCCCCGGCTCGGCGAGCACAACAACGAGGTGTTGGGAGGCCTGCTGGGACTGGATGCCGGGTCCATCGCAAGGGCCCAGGGCGATTCGCAGCGTTAGAGGCTTAAGATGGCGGACTCGCTTCCCTTCGAGGGAATCAAGGTGGCGGACTTCTCCTGGGTTGCCGTGGGTCCCACCACGACCAAATACCTGGCCGATCACGGGGCGATGGTGGTGCGGGTGGAAACTCACGACCCGATGGACATCATCCGGGTGGTCGGTCCCTTCAAGGACGGCCAACCGGGGCCCAACCGCACCCAGTTCTTCGGCGAGTTCAACACCTCCAAGTCCAGCTTGACTCTGGACTTGAAAAATCCGGCCGGCGCCGCCATCGCCCGGCGGCTAATCTCCTGGGCCGACGTGTACCTCGAAAGCTTTACCCCCGGGGCCATTGACAGCCTGGGCATCGGGTACGAAACCGCCAAGTCTCTGAACCCGTCCCTAATCATGGCCAGCACCTGTCTCATGGGCCAGACCGGGCCCCTGTCCGGTTTCGCCGGCTTCGGATTTCACGCCGGAGCCATCGCCGGCTTCTACGAGATCACCGGCTGGCCGGACCTCCCTCCCGACGGCCCTTGGACGGCTTACACGGACACGGTGGCCCCCCGGTTCTTGGCCGCCATTATCATGGCTGCTTTGGACCATCGCCGTCGCACGGGAGAGGGCCAGTACATCGACGCCGGCCAGCTGGAAATGTCGCTCCATTTCCTCGCTCCCCAGATCATGGACTACGGCCTCAGCGGAAGGATCGTGTCGCGCCAGGGCAACCGCTCGGATACCGCAGCCCCTCACGGCGCCTATCCCTGCTCCGGTGACGACCAGTGGTGCGCTGTAGCGGTGGAAAACGACGGGCAGTGGGCCGGACTGCGACGGGCCATGGGAAGTCCCGCTTGGGCAACGGACGGGCGCTATGCCACCGCCCAGGGACGCCTTGAATTCCAGGAGGAGATAGACCGTCACCTCGGCCAGTGGACCCGGGGGAAGCCCGCCGCGGAGGTCATGTCGCTTCTCACGGCGGAGGAGGTGCCAGCCGGGGTGGTGCAGCGCAGCAGCGATCTATTGGGCGACCCGCAGCTTGCCCACCGAAGCTTCTTCCGTCCCTTGGACCACCCGGAGATGGGCAACGTCCCCTACAGCGGCCACCAATTCAGGATAAGCGGCTACGACAGTGGCCCTAGGTCTCCCGCCCCGCTTCTCGGCCAGCACAACGACCACGTGCTGCGGGACCTGTTGGGGATGAGCGACGAAGACATCGCCGAAGCCGCCATCGCCGGGGCGTTGGGCTAGGCCCGCAACCGGCGCCTCTCCGGGAGCTTCTAGACCACTAGACCACCTGGGCCCCCAGAATTCTTTGCAGGTGCCGCAGCGCCCAGCCGTGGGCGTCGGTATCGAAGGTCGCCACGCAGTCCGCAGGAACTTCCACCTGGTAGTCCCGGTTGCGGGCGTCGGACGCGGTGTGCAGCACGCATATGTCGGTGCAGACGCCGCACACCAGCAGCTTGTCCGGTTTCAAGCGTTCCAGCCGCCGGTCCAGGTCAGTGTTGAAGAAGCCGCTGTAACGGTTCTTCGGGACTACGTTGTTCCCGGTGACGAACTCGGACAGCTCCGGTATCACCTCGGGTTCCTCGGTCCCCTTGACGCAGTGGACGGGAAACACCTGAAACTCCAGGTCGTCGGGATCGTGGTGGTCGCAGATGAACAGGACCTCCGAGCCGGCCCGCCGCTCCCGTTGCAGCAGGGACTTGACCCGGGGGATGATGTCCCGGGCTTCATCGCCGCAATAGAGATTGTGCCCCGGCTCCAGGAAGCCCCGGACCATGTCCACTACCAATACGGCGCTGCCCATAACTCACTCCGCCGCCTGCTGCCGGATTGCGGAGCATCCCAAGCCCCAGGCACCCTGTTCCGGGCGGCATATTGCCGGGGTCCGGAGAACCCTATCCGGCCGCCCTGGGATGCGCCGAGTACGACGCGTCCCGGGCCAGCATTTCGTCCAGGCCCATGATGTTGAAGCAGTCCTGCAACCCTACCATGTTTTCCACCAAGTGGGCGGTGGTCCCTTTTTGCTTCAGGTCCCGCATGGCGTCGGACACCACCCGGCACACGCTGAGCAGCGCGGTAGCCGGATAGATGACGATCTTGAAGCCCATCCGCTCCAGCTCCGCCGCCGGGATGAGCGGCGACTTGCCCGTCTCCACGTAGTTGTACAGCAGGGGCGCGGCCAAGCTGCGTGCTGCCCGCTCAGCGTCCTCAGGGGTCCGCAGCGCCTCGACGAATAGCGCGTCGGCGCCCGCCCGGACGTAGGCTTCACACCGGCGCATCGTGTCATCCCAGCCGGTGACCGCCAGGGCGTCGGTGCGGACTATGATGGTGAAGTCCGAATCGGTGCGGGCGTCGACGGCGGCTCGTATCTTTTGGACCATGTCCTCCGTCGGTATGACCTTCTTGTTGTCCAGGTGGCCGCACCGTTTGGGAAACTCCTGGTCCTCGATATGAATCGCCGCCACGCCGGTCCGTTCGTAGCGCTGTACGGTGCGCTGCACGTTGAGGACCCCGCCATAGCCGGTGTCGGCGTCGGCGATAACCGGAATATCCACCGCGCCGGCTATCTCCGCCGCGTTGGCCGTCATCTCGGACATGGTCGCCAGGGCCAAGTCCGGGTAGCCCAGCCTGGCCACCGAGGTGCCGGCCCCGGTCATGTACACGGCGGGGAAGCCCGCCTGCTGGATAATGACGGCGGTCAGGCAGTCGTACGCCCCGGGCGCCGAGATTATCCCCGGCTCCGCCATCAAGCGCCGAAACCGGCTCCGGGCTGAGAGTCTGGTCTCCATAGCGACCTCCGGTCTGGTGACGAGGTATTGATAGAGGCGACGGTGGCTGGCCCCGGCGGGCCGGCTACGGGGTTTCTGTGATCAGGCGATCATTCCACCATCTATGGTGAGCACCTGGCCGGTGATGTAACCGGCGCCGTCGCCGCAGAGAAACAACACCGCCTCGGCCACGTCCTGCGCCGTGCCGAACCGGCCCATGGGTATCCGGGCCAGGATCTGACTCCGGGCGTCCTCGGATAGGCCCTCCACCATGCCGGTGGTGACGAAACCCGGGGCCACCGCGTTGACCGTTACGTTGCGGGAGGCAACCTCCCTGGCCACGGCCTTGGTGAAACCGATGAGGCCCGCCTTGGCGGCGGCGTAGTTGGCCTGCCCGGGATTGCCGCTGAGGCCCACCACCGAAGACACGTTGACGATCCGGCCCAGGCGCTGCTTGATCATGTGGGTCATGGCGTACCTGGAGCAGAGGTAGGCGCCCCGCAGGTTCACGTCCAGCACCTGGTCCCAGTCCTCGGGGCTCATGCGCACCAGCAGCCGGTCCCGGTTGATGCCGGCGTTGTTGACCAGAATGTCGATGCGGCCCCAGCGCTTCACCACCTGCTCCACCGCCGACTTGGCGGAGGCGTCCTGGGCCACGTCTCCTCCCACGAGGAGGGACTCGCCGCCATGCAGGTTTATCTCTTCTCCCACCGCCCTCGCGGCTTCAGGGTGGGAATGGTAGTTGACGCCGACTTTCACCCCGGCGCGGGCCAGGCAGCCGGCGATGCACGCCCCAATGCCCCGGGAGGCGCCGGTCACCAGGGCGACGCGGCCCGACAGGCTCTGGTCAGTCATCAACTGCACCTGTTACGACGGGGCGATGCGGCCCGCAGAGGTCGACCATAGTTTTGCATCCGATGGCATTAAACCAGGAGGCATAGGTCCCGGTTAACCGGCTGCGCCGGAGGAGTCCGCCCGGCCGTTCATCCGCGACAGCTCCTCCCGCATGCTTTGCACGAGGTCCAGGCTTACGCAACGGGTCGCGGTGTTTATGGCTCCGGCCACGCCGTCGGCCCGGCAAGAACCGTGACCTAGCACCACCGCGCCGTTCACGCCGAACAGGGGGCCTCCCATGGTCCGGGGCAAATTGGTAAGCTGCCACAGAGAACCGGCGATTTCCCGGACTTCCTCAGGAGTCAGCTTGGAAGACAGCCGCTCCTGCAGAAATGGGGACAGGGCGCTGCCGAATCCCTCGGTGTACTTCATCAGGATATTGCCCACGAACCCATCACAGACGATGACATCGGCCCGTTGGGTGAAGAGGTCCATGCCCTCCACGTTGCCGATGAAGTTGAGATGGCTGTCCTGGAACAATTGGTGGCTTTCCTGCACCTGACGGTTGCCCTTGGCGGTTTCAGCGCCGACGCTGAGCAGCGCCACCGAGGGGTTTTCGATGTTCAAGAACTTGCGGGCGAACACGACTCCCAGGGCGGCGAAATTCAGGAGGGCAGCCGGCCGGCAGTCGATGTTGCTTCCCATGTCCAACAGGACGGTCCGCGGTGCGAGTCCTAGAAACGGGCCGCCTATGCAGGGGCGTTCCAGGCCGTCCATCAGGCCCAGCACCAGCACGGCGCTCGCCATGGAGGCCCCGGTGGAACCCATGGACACCAGGGCGTCGGCTTGGCCGCCCCCGAGCAGTTTCGTGGCCACCAGGATGGAGGCGTCGGGCTTGTGCCGCAGGGCCTGCATCGGGTGTTCGCCGTCCTCTATCTTCCCAACCGACGGCACCACCTGTACCCGCTTGCCGCCCGTGTCGAGGCCCGACAACTGGGCCTGTACTTCCCCGGCGTCTCCCACCAGCACCAACTCGATGTTCTCCGCCCGGAGCGCTTGCAGGGCCCCCCTTACCGTCTCTTCCGGTCCGTGGTCACCTCCCATGGCGTCGACCACTACTCTGACCGGAGGCGTGCCTGGTTCGGCTTGGCTGGTCATGTCGCTTCTACCTCGGGACTAGGCCTGAGGGGCTCCCGCCCCGGACCGGCTCGCCGCGGGCGCCTCTACCAAGCGGGCTCCCGCGTCACGCTTTGCCGCTCTTGCGGACCGCCGTTCATACATGCAGCGCCGCCGTGCCGCCGACCAACTCCTGTCCGTCGTCCCGGTTTCTGACACCTACCGTGCAGGTGATGCGCCGCCCCCCAAAGGACGGCTCCTCCTTGGCGACCGCGCCATCGGCCAGCACCTCGCGGCCGGGATAGGCGGCGCCCTTGAAACGGACCTTGGTCACGCCGCTCTCCAGCCAGGCTTTCCCGAAGGCGGCCGTCATCATTTCCGAAATGAAGGCCAGGGTCAGCATACCATGGGCAATGACGCCCCCGAATTGGGTGGCGGCGGCGAACTCGGGGTCCAAGTGCAAGGGATTATGGTCTCCCGACACCCTGGCATATGCCCCAAGCTGCTCTTGGGTGATGGTCCTCACCACCGAAGGCAACCCCCGTGCATCCCCGGCGCCGTTGTCCCGGGCCGGCGCGACGGGGGCAGAACGCGGTCCCATCTCCTCGCTCGGACTCTTTGGAGCGTCATCCGATGGGTCTTGGACGATGACGGTGCTCTTTCCTGAGGTGGTCTCCTCGCCTTGGCTGTCTCGCAGGGAGATGGCGGCGGTGATGAACTCCATACCGCCGCGCCGCCTGGGCGGACCCAGGTCAACGGTCCCAGTGACTTCCTGCCCAAAGGACACGGGCTTAACGGTATGTATTTCTTGAACGCTGTGAATAGCCCCGGGGGGCAGGTCCAAGCAGTCCAGTGCCGGGCCCAGGGCCCGGGCCATCAGCGCCACCGGGGGGACCAACCCGTGGCCGGCGTAGACCGGAGACCGATCACCCACGGCGTCCAGGTAATCGCGGACAAACTCTTCGCCAAGCCTTATGGCGCCCAGTTCCACCTAGCCTCCCAATCAACCTCGGGCCTGGGTCCGGCCGCGGGTCCCAGAATGCCGTTGCCGGGGACAAGGGCGCTCCGGCCCGTGAAGATAGCCGGCGCGAACCGGCTCTGCACCTACTTCGGATGGCCGACCATCCTGGAATCGAACCAGCTTCGCCTCGGTCGCGGGCGGCAAGGCCCGGCGCAGTTAGCTGGTGCGGCTGCGCTGGATTATACGCAGGCCGCTCACCCGGTAGCAACATCAGAGAGTGAGCTTCGGCACTGTGTGGCCGCCGCTTCCGGTGGCCCATCACGTTCAGCGAGCGCCGGCAAAGGCCTCGACGGCCAGGCCGGCGATATGAGACCCGATGGCCAGGGACGACGTGGCGCCCGGGGAAGGAGCGTTCAACACGTGGATTGCTTCGGTTCCCCTGACGATGGAAAAGTCGTCCAACAGCACCCCGGAGCGGGACACCGCCTGGGCGCGCACTCCCGACCCTCCCGGCTCCAGGTCCTTGTCCCGAATCTCCGGGAGCAGCCGCTGCAGGTCCTGGAGGAACAGCCTCTTGCTGTAGGACCGCCGCATCTCCTGCATTCCCACCTTCCAGTACTTGGCGGACATCTTCCAGAAGCCGGGAAAGGTGAAGGTGCCCCACGACTCTCCAAGACTCCAATCGCTCTTGCGGTAACCCTCCCGGCCCAACGCCAACACCGCGTTGGGCCCGGCTTCCACCTGTCCCTGGATGGTGCGGGTATAGTGCACCCCCAGGAACGGGAACCTGGGATCGGGGACCGGGTAGATCAGTCCCTTCACCAAGTGATGGCTCTGGGGACGCAGGGTGAAGTACTCGCCGCGGAAGGGAATGATGCGGACGTCTATTTTCTCGCCCATCATCTCGGCCACCCGGTCGGCGTAGAGGCCGGCGCAGTTAATGACGTGCTTGGCCTTGAGCGGCCCCGGCGGCGTCTCCAATACCAGGCCGTCGCTGTGGCGGGTGATTCTTTGCACCGGGGCATTGGTGAAGATATCGCCGCCGGCCTGCTGGAAGCGGCCGGCGTAAGCCTCTGAGACCTTGCGGTAGTCGATGATTCCGGTGAATGGCGCCCACAGCGCCCGTATTCCGGCCGCGTGGGGCTCGATATCGCGGAGGCGCTCCGGCCCGATTATTTCCAGGCCCTTGACGCCGTTGGCGACGCCCCGCTCGTAGAGGTTCTGCAATCGGGGCAACTCGTCCTCGTCCAGGGCCACAATGACTTTCCCGCACTGCTGGTACTCGATTTCGTTTTCGTCGCAGAAGCGAAGCAGCGCCTGCAACCCGTTCACGCAGAACCGGGCTTTGTGAGAGTCTGGTCGGTAGTAGATGCCCGAGTGCAGCACCCCGCTGTTGTGGCCGGTCTGGTGGAACGCCAGGCCGTTCTCCTTCTCCACGACGGCAACACGCCAGCGGGGGGACCCGCCCTGCTTGAGTTGCATGGCGGTGGAGAGGCCGACGATACCGCCGCCGATGATCACCACGTCGTAGTCTCTGGATTCCACGCAGCACCTCTCTGAGCGAGGGTGGGCTAGAACCGGTTTCCCAAAGGGAATGATACCACTCCCGGCTCCTAGCTACCGTCGAGGATGGCGACCCGCAGCAGGTTCAGCGCATGTATAGACGTGCGGGTGCGATCGGGCATCCCGACTCCCGCGAAGTTATAGTGGCGCCGGCGGAACCCCGCCCCGGAGCACACCGATACATAGGTGTTCCCCGCATTCAGGTTTTCCGTCACCTGTCCCGCCTCGGGAACGACGTGCACCGCGAGGCCATAGTCCGCCCCCGCTTGAGTCCTTACCGCGGCGGCCAGTAGGTCGGCCAGCTCAGCCGGGTCTTGAGGAAGGGTATCCCCATCCGTGCCGGGGGGGTTGGCCCGCAGCAGGCGGCGCAGCCCCGCGGGGTCGCCGCCAACGGTACCCTGGAGAAACAGAGGGCCCGCGGCCTGCTGGAGGTGCTGCGCCAGCAAGCCGCCGCCCAGACCCTCGTGGGTGGCCACGGTCAGGTTTCCTCGAGCACGCAGCAAGTCTCCCACCACGTCCTGAATCGTCTGCTCGTCACTGCCAAACACGTGGCGCCCCAGAAGCTCCCGGGCCTCCCGCTCCAACGGCTCGATGAGACGGTCCGCAGTCTCCAGGCTGGATGCCTTGGCCGTGATGCGCACGTCCACCTGTCCGGGATGGGCCAGCACCCCCACCGTGGGGTTCCGCGACCCGGCAATGAGGTGACCCACCAGGTCGTCCACCGAGCTTTCTCCCAGGTCTGCCACCTTGAGGACCCGGGAGTATATGGACTCGGACAGGCCGAACTTGCGCCGCAGGTAGGGGACCACCTCGTTGTCGAAAAGCCACCTCATCTCGAAGGGGACTCCTGGCAAGCAGATCACCACGGCGCGGGGGTCTTCCACGATGAACGAGGGCGCCGTGCCGTTGGGGTTTTTCACGGGTATGGCGCCCCGGGGGATGTAAGCCTGGCGGTCATTATTGTCCGTCATAATGAAGCCGCGGCTCCGGAATCGCTCCTCTATCTGGGCCAGAAGCTCCGGGTCCAACACCAATTCCCGGCCCGCCGCCCTGGCGACTATCTCGCGGGTCAGGTCGTCCTGGGTTGGGCCGATGCCGCCGGAAGTGATGACCACGTCGGAGCGTTCCATGGCGTTGGAGATGATCTCCAGCATCCGGCCGGGGTTGTCCCCCACCACCGTCTTGTAGAACAGATTTACCCCCTGGCCGGCTAGCCGCTGCGCCATCCAGGCTGAGTTGGTGTCTACGATCTGGCCCAACAGCAGCTCCGACCCGATGGCGACTATCTCCGCGTTCATGCGCCGTTCTCCTCCGCCGCGGTCCGGCCCGGTTGCCTGTGGTTGGATGCGTAGCTACGGGGCAACTCGATAGGGCTATTCTACTGGCCCCGCCGTCCCACCTTGGGCGAGACCCAGGGTAGTGCGGCCAAGTTGGGGCGTCAAGGGTCCCGGGACCGGGCGCGGACCCCGGGGCCGTCAGGCTGTATGCTTCTGTCCCCAACCGCTCTGCCGGGCGTGAGCGCCTTGACCCCTCTTTGCCCCTATGCTTAACTGTAGCCGTCCCTTCCTCCGCCTTGGCGCGTCCGTTCCGCCGCTTAGGCTCCGGCGCAGCGTAGGCACAACAGTCCCAGCTTGAGGCAATCCCGGGAGGTCAGTCTCCGATGAAGGTGGCGGTGCTGGACGATTACCAGACGGTAGCCCAGGACATGACGGACTGGACGCTGCTTCCGGCGGGCAGCGAGGTGAGCTTCTTCCAAGACCACCTCACCGACGAGGACGCGCTGGTGGCCCGCCTCGAGGAATTCGACGTGGTGATGGGTATGAGGGAGCGCACCCCGTTTCCCCGCTCGGTGTTGACCAGACTTCCAAAACTGCGCCTGCTGATAACCACGGGCCCCAGAAATGCCTCATTCGACGTCGAGGCCGCCACCGGCCTGGGCATAGTAGTCTGCGGCACTCCCGGCGCGGGAGAAGGGCCGACGGAGATCACCTGGGGATTGATCATCGGTATACTGCGTCACATACCCGAGGAGGACCGGCGCACGCGGCAGGGAAAATGGGGCACCGAAATCGGCGCGGGACTCCAAGACAAGACCATCGGGCTGTTGGGGCTGGGCCACATTGGCTCGCGGATGGCGCGGGTGGCTAACGCTTTCGACATGCGGGTCATCGCCTGGAGCCAGAACCTGACCGCGCAGCGCGCCGCCGAATGCCACGCCACTCTGGTGGACAAGGACGCCCTGTTTTGCGAGTCGGACATCATGTCGGTGCACGTTCGCCTCAGTGAGCGCACCCGAGGCCTGGTGGGGGCGCGGGAGTTGGGGCTGATGAAGCCCACCGCCTGCCTGGTCAACATCTCCCGGGGACCCATCGTGGACGAGTCCGCGCTCATAGACGCGCTGCAGCGACGCACCATCGCGGGGGCGGCGTTGGATACCTTCGACGTAGAGCCGCTGCCCGCGGGCCATCCCTTTCTCACCCTGGACAACACCTTGCTTGCGCCCCACAACGGATACGTTACGGAGGAGTCTTACCGAGCGTACTACGCCGGGGTGGTGGAAGACATCCGGGCCTTCGCCGGCGGAGAACCCATACGGCTGGTCAATCCGGAAGTCTTGGACTCGCCCGCCCTCCGAGGGCCCGGCTGACCGGGGCTCATCGCCGGCTGCTTCGATGTTGGATTCTCCTGGTTGGTGTTTTCCGGCCCCTCCGCCGGGCCGTCCGGGTCCTGCGATCCTCAACAAGGCCACGCGCCGCGTCGAGACACCCAACCGTCACATGGGACCGCAGAGCAAGCCAAATAAGCCAACACTCAGGGGTTCCCAGGCGGTTGTGCCGACACGACGCCGGCCTGGCCACCATGACCATGATTCAGTAGGACAGACATGAAAGCCGTCAGAATTCACGAGTTCGGTGACGTAGACGTTCTGCAATGGGAGGACGCGCCCGATCCCACGCCCCGTCCCCAGCAGGTGTTGATTAAAGTGGAGTCGGCCGGGGTCAACTACGCCGACCTGATGCGGCGCAGCGGCGGCTACCCCGGCCCCGACCTGCCTTCGGCCTTGGGGCTGGAAGCGGCGGGCAGCGTGGTGGAGGTGGGAGACGAAGTCACCGGCATCACGGTGGGCCAGCGGGTGATGGCCATGGGGCCCGGCGGCCAGGCGGAGTACGTGGCGGTAAACGGGAACTTCGTGTTTCCCTACCCGGAGTCCTTGGACCCCGTCCAGGCCGGGGGAATGCCTATTGTCTTCTTGACCTCTTACCATCTCCTCAAGACCAGGGGCCATCTGCAGGTTGGCGACACCGTGCTGGTCCAGGCGGCCGCGTCCGGCGTGGGGACGGTGGCGGTCCAGATGGCCAAGGCCTGGGGAGCGAGGGTCATCGCCACCGCTTCCACCCAGGACAAGTTGGACCTAGCCCGTTCCCTGGGAGCCGACGTGACCATCAACTACACTACCCACGATTTCGAAGCTGAGGTCTCCGAGCAGACCGCCGGCCGGGGAGTGGAGTTGGTCCTGGAGTGCGTCGGAGGCCCGGTGCTGGAAAAGAGCGTGCGTTGCGTTGCGTCCTACGGCCGGCTCCTAACCTACGGCAACGCCTCGGGGACCCCCGCGTCTTTGGAGGCGGCCGACATTTTCCCAACCAACCGGACCGTGGTGGGATTCAGCATGGGCCGCTCTCCCCTGGGCAGCCTGGACCACAAGTCGGCCATGGACGAGATGTTCCCCATGATTTCCCGAGGAGAGATCAGGCTGGTGGTCGACCAGGTGAGGCCCATGTCCCAGGTGGCCGACGCCCACCGGCACCTGGCAGCCAGGGGCTCCCGGGGCAAGGTCATCCTAACCCCCCAGTGAGCCGTCCGCACCGCCGCCCTCCCCAGGGCTGCCGCTACTCGTAGCGGAGCGCCTCGGCGGGGTACACGTTGGACGCCTGGTGCGCGGGCAGGTAGGTGGTGGCCACGGAGAACAGGTAGGCCACGGCGACAATTATCGTGATTTGCAGCCAGGGGAAGGTGAACTCCACCGATTCCACGTTGTCCCTGATGTCGTTGACGATGTTATAGGAGATCACCGTGCCCAGGCCCACTCCGATAGCCACGCCCAGCAGCACCACGAAAGAGGACTCCAGCAGGAAGCTCCACCGCACCATGCGCCTGCGGTAGCCGATGGCTCGCTGGACCGCTATCTGCTGCCGGCGCTCCACCACCGCTCTCAGGCTGACCACCCCCAAGGCGGCGATGCCCACCAGCAGGCCCAGGCCCATGAAAGCGGTGAACAGATAGTTGAAAGCCCGGTTCGCGGCGGCCTCCTCGGCCACCAACTCCGCCAGCACGTCGGTCTCCATGCCGTGGTCCCCAAAGGCAGCCTCCACGTCCCGGGACAACCCGGCAACCCACACTCCCGGGGCGGCCCGGAAACGGTAGGTGGTGGTGGGTATGTCGAAGGGCACCACCGCGTCCAGCGCTCCCTTGGACACGAACATGCCTACGTCGATGCCGCCGAAGGCGTCAACCGCCCTGTCGAGAACGGCGATCACGGTGAAGCGGAGCACCGCGCCGGTGCGGGGCTCCCGGATTTCCACGTCGACGGGGTCCATCCGGTCGTCTTCGTAGAAGGGCGACTCCATCTTGAAGGGAACCTCATCCTCACCGAATCTGCCTCTGCTGGGCACAACCAACGCGTCGACGATAGCCAGTTGCGGATTGTCTATCATCGCCCGCCACACTTGTTGGTCGGTGTCGCCGTAGCCATCGGCCACCAGCTTCAGCTTGCCCTCGGTGGCATATAGAAAGTCCTCGTCGGCCGCCCTAAGGACGTAGCCGCGCCAGCGTTGGTTTTCCGCCCCTACTTGCCGGGCCCCCACGCTTGGTATGATGGTGTACCCGCCGATGGCGTCGAACTGGTCCATACTCAGGTCGGGATGGTCTTCGACCGCACGGTGCATGTCGGATATGGGCGTGTTGAAATTGACCTGCCCCTGGATGTCCCAGCCGGCCGCCACCGTATCCACGTCGTTGGTGGCGGCGCTGAAGGCCCCGGTGAGAATGGACATCACGATGAGGGTGAAGATCACCAGGGCGAACATGGCCAGGGTCAGGCCGGTGCGGAATTTGGCGTTCATGGGGTAAGCCACCGCGGTCACCAGGATGGGGCGCAGGCGGCCCACCGGGCGGCTCACGAAGGTAAGGAACCCCAGGAGCAGGTCGGCGTTGTGCATCACCGTCCAGACCGCGGCCGCCACCATGGCGATGCCGGAAATGAAGAACATTTCGATGCCGCCTTCCAACTCTCCGGCCACGGCCCGCAGGGCGCTGAAAGGGACTACCCAGAAGGCCAGCATCAACAGGCCGATGAACGTGTAGGCCAGCCGGCTGCGGGTTTCCGGCCGCAGCAGGGAGCGCAGGTCCAAGGCGGAGCGCATGGTCAGTCCGAGACCGATGATCAATAGTGAGACACCGATCCTGAAGTATGCCGCCTCGTTGCCCGCCATGCCGGCCCAGGTGATGACAATGCCTAACACCAAGGCCAGCCAGCCGTGGCGGAAGTGGCGCCAAACTACGTGCCATATGGCCCGCAGCAGGGTCCCAAACAAGACCGGCGGCACGGTGAGAAAGTTCCACGTGCCCTGCACGCCGTAGGCCACTGCCAGGTCAGGCCGCAGGGAACTCAGGGCCACAAGAGCGCGCCAGTACAGGCGGCCGGAGCGCCGGCAAGCCGCCAAGGGGGCCACCAGGACCTGTCGCCATTCCACCTCAGCGGCGGTCTCCGGGGCCGGCAGGTCTCGCACGGCTGCAACGATGTTCATCCGGCTAACCCGGTAGGCGGAGAAGGCCACCGTCGCCAGGGTGATCACCATGCCGAGGCAGTAAGCCACGACGGCGCTGCGGACCTCGAAGTGCCGGGTCAGCTGGAAGTCCTCGGCCGCGCCGCCTCCGCCGGCGAAAATACGGTTGGCGATGACCACGATCACCGCACTGGCCGCGAGGCCAAGGACCACGCCGACGGCGCTGGCCAAGACCGCGTAGGCGGTTCCCTCGAAGACGAACATTTGCACCAGATGACTCCGCCTGGCGCCGATGGCCCGGGCCATGCCCATCTCGGTGCGGCGGGCTGCGGCCAGCATCACGAAGATCAAGAAAATCAGCAGCACACCCACCATGATGGAAAACAGACCCATGATCACGAAGAAGCTGGTCACGCTGCTGCCCACCTCGTCCGCCAGCTCCAACACCTGCCGCTTTATGTCTATCACGCTCAGGTCGCCCAGGCCGGAGAAGAGGGTTACGGCCAGCCGTTCTTCCTCCCGCAGACCCCCGGTTTCCAGGGCGTCCAATATCTCTTGCGAGACCTCCTCGTCGGCCAGCAGGCTGACAAGCCGGTCGCTGACGCCGTCGCGTCCAAGCTCGGCGCGGAGCGCCGAAATGTCCGGCTTCAGCCCACCGTCCAGCCCGGACTCCCGGGCCTCCAGCCTTTGCAGTACCGGGTCCCGGCCCAGCACTTCTTTCAGTTGGGCCGCCACCTCGCGGTTGGCGAAGAGGGTCCGCAGCCGGCCGGTAACCTCGTCGCTGAGCCCCGCACCGGAAACCACGCCGCCCCGGTTGGACACGGCTATGGAATTGATCTGCCCTTGACGGCCCAGCAGGGCCTGGGCCCGGTCCAACGGCAGCACCAACGCCGGGTCCGGTCCCGAAAGGCCGCCCTTCTGCACTATTCCGGCGACCCGCAGCGACAGTTTTCCCCCATACAAGACCAAGCTGATTTCGTCGCCGGGAACAGCGTCAAGCTCATCGGCAGCCTCGTCGTTGAGAAAGGCCTCACCTGCGGCCAAGGCCTTCAGGTCCACCGGGCTCCCGGAGGTGAGCCTCAGGGAGGAGAAGCCTTCCAGGAAGCCCGCGTCGACACCGACTATCCGCAGCCGTCCCTCCCGGAGGGAAGTGCGGGTATTCGTTCCGGGCGCCCACTCGCCAATGCCGGAGGATATCCCGTCGATCTCGTCCCATCCGGCGACTTGGTCCCGGATTTCCAAGAATCTCTCGTAGGGCATGTAAGAGGGACCGCCGAAGTTGTCGGCGGCGGCGGCGGAAGCAGATACGATGATCTCGTCAATGGCGCCGAGGGACTTGGCGGCTTCGCTGCGTATGGAATAGCTGATGGTGTCGCCCGTGCCGAAGGCCGCCGCCATGATCAGAGTGCTGACCATGATGCCCACGACGATGAGGGCGGTTTGGGTCTTCCTGCGGGGTATGTTGCGCAGGCCGAGCTTCAGCATCACCCGGTTGCGCCAGGCCATCAGCACTATCAGCGCCAGGGCCGGGAGGAGGATGACCAGCAGGGCCACCATGACCGACTGCATGGGGAGACCGAAGATTTCTTCCAAGGCGCTGCGGCCTACTCTTCGGGCATTGGGAGGAAGCCTCCCGCGGCGGTGGAATCGGCCGGCCCGGACCCATCGTCCACAACGTGCCCATCCCTCATGCGCACTATGCGGTGAGCGCGGGCGCCCACGTCTTCCGCGTGGGTTACGACCACGAAGGTCTGGCCGTTGGTCCGGTTCAGCCCGCACATCAGGTCGATGATGTCGCCGGCGGTCTCGCTATCCAGGTCTCCCGTGGGTTCATCGGCCCACACTATGGAGGGCTGGTTGACCAGCGCCCGGGCGATGGTGACCCGCTGCCGCTGGCCGCCGGAGAGCTCGGCAGGAAGGTGGCTGGACCGCTCGGACAGACCCACCAGGTCCAGCATGCCCAGGGACTTGCGCCGCGCCTCCGCGGGTTTGACGCCGGAAACCAGCAGGGGCATCTCCACGTTTTCGACGGCGCTGAGGACGGGGAGCAGGTTGTAAAGCTGGAACACGAAGCCCATGCGGCGGGCGCGGTAGTCGCTGCGATCATCGTCGGGGAGGTCGTGGACCACCTGGCCCTCCACTAAAACCTGGCCGGAGTCGATGTCGTCGAGGCCGGAAAGGCAATTGAGCAAGGTGGTCTTGCCGCATCCGCTGGGCCCCATGATGGCGACTATCTCGCCGCGCTTTACCGCCAGGTCCACCCCCCGGAGGGCGTGGACTTTCACCGCGCCGGTGTCGTAGGTCTTTTCGACCCCGGTAGCATGGACGATGAGCTGCTCCACGTCCTAGCCTCCCCCCACCGGTTTCACGATCTCCAGCACGTCGCCGTCCCGCAGCCGCACGACGGGAAGTTCCTCCCTGGCAAGGACCTCCCCGTTGTAACCGACCGCGATGAACTCGAGGTCTAGACCAAAGGAGGATAGATAGCTTGCCAGGTCCACCCCGGCCTCCAGGGTCCTTGGTTTGCCGTTTACCATGAGACTTATCATCTTGCGGCCAATCCCCCAGCGGCTTCCCCGCTCAGCGCGGGCCTTGGGTGCTCCCAGGCCTCGGCCATAGCCTCTCTTAGCTTCCGGGCCTCGCCCTTGGGGTCCGGGGACGCCAGGATGCTGCTGATAACGGCCACGCCCGCGGCGCCGGCCCGGATGACCTCTCCGACGTTGGCCGCCGTAATGCCTCCGATGCCGATGAGGGGCAGGGCCGACGCCCGGACTTCCGGCAGCCCGGCTATGCTGCGCATCAGGCCGGGACCGGCAGGCAAGGCCTCAGGGTGGGAGCGGGTCGGGTACATGGCGCCCACCAGAACAAAGTCGGCCCCGCCGGCCCGAGCCTTCAGGGCGCCGTCCGAGGAATGTACCGAGCGCCCGATGAGGGCATCCGGCCCGATCACTTTGCGGGCCGCCGGTGTGGGCAGCGCGTTTTCGCCCAACTGCACCCCGTCGGCGCCCGCGGCCGCCGCCACGTCGGCACGCTCGTTGACTAGCAGCAACGCCCGACCCGCAACGGCTCTCGCCACCTCCCCGACCAGTTCCAGCAACTCGCCGCCGGGGAGGTCTTTCTCACGGACTTGCACCAGGTCCACGCCGCCCTCCACCGCCTGGGCTATGCGCCGGACCATGGGGCCGCTGCCTTCAATCCGCCGGTCGGTGACCAGGCAAAGGCACGGCTGAGGGAGAGAAGGGGCCATAAGACTAACCGGGGATCCGTACCGGCTGGGGCACGTCACCCACCGGGCTGCTGGCGGCGGCGTACTGGCGGACGCCGATGCGCCCGGCCAGGTACGCCTTGCGTCCGGCGTCGACGCCCTGCTTGAACGCCGACGCCATCATCACCGGGTCTTGGGCTTGAGCAATGGCGGTGTTGACCAAGACAGCGTCCGCGCCCAACTCCAGCGCCAAGGAGGCGTCTGAAGGGACGGCCAGTCCGGCGTCCACCACCACGGGAATATTGGCCTGCTCGATGATTATCTTGAGCTCTTCGACGGTGTGAATGCCCTGGCCCGACCCTATGGCGGAACCCAGAGGCATAACCGTGGCGCACCCCGCTTCCTCCAGTCTCTTGGCCAGCACCGGATCGGCGTGAACGTAGGGCAAGACCACGAAGCCGTCCTCCACCAGCAGCTTGGCGGCCTCCAGGGTTGCCGCTCCGTCGGGAAAGAGGTACTTGGGGTCGGGTATTACCTCCAGCTTCACGAAGGGGGTCCTGCCCACCTCACGGCCCAGGCGGGCAACGAACAGGGCCTCCTCGACGGTAGCGCAGCCGGCGGTGTTGGGGAGAATCTGGTAGCGGTCCCAGTCGATGTAGTCCAGCAGGGTCTTCTGGGTGGGGTCGTCCAAGTCCAAGCGGCGGATTGCCACCGTGATCATCTCCGTGCCGGAGGCTTCCACGGCGCCCACCATTTCCTCCATGGTCCGGTAGCGGCCCGTGCCCAGGATCAGGCGGGAGCCGAAACTCTTGCCCCCTATCACCAGTTCGTCCGACATGCTGCTCACGTCTCCTTGCCGGATGGATACAAAAACCAACCGCCAGGTGTTGAATCTGGCGGTTGCTGAACGAGCCGGATTTGGCGCCCCATCCCTGCGTCAGGACTACCTGATCCAGGTATAGACGGTCGGCGGCGATCCACGGCCACCCTCTCAGCTTGGCTTACCCAAGCTCCCGCCAAACGATTTTGTGTTCCAGATTTCCGCTTGGTGCTCGGAAGCTTATCATGACGCCCGGGCCAAGTCAACGAGCTACAGTTGGTAGTAAGTGTTCAGTGTCAGGGGAATCGTATTTTGATTTTCGTAACATGGGTGTGGTTAACAGGGGATTGCCCTGGCGCCGGCCGGCTGGGTGCGGCGGCCTGGGGCTTGGATTTATCTTTCGTTGGAACGAATAAGGAACGAATCGGCGATAGGGCTGAAATCCTAGGGCTGAAATCCTGCAGGCCGCTTTGGGAATGGCCGCCGGCGTGGGCAATGTAGTGTCAGTTCGTTTACCGGCTTTCCGGTGGGTCAGGCGTTAATAGCTGCCGACTAATAGTAGTGTAGGGAGTGGCCACCGGAGCAGGCAAGGGGGAAGTGTCGAGAGCTTTTAGTGGTTAGTGGCCGGGGGCGCCTGGTCTGAAGTGAGGCTGGGGGATTAGGGCGGAACCCGGGGCCGGGACGACGAGAATGGAGGCACCCCATCGAAGTCTGGACAGTTACAGCTGGTACTCCTTCAGGTCGGGGGCCACGATGAGACTGGCGCCGGTGAGTTGCTGCACTTCCTCCGGCGTCCATCCCGGAGCGACCTCTCGAAGCACCAGACCTTCCGGAGTGCACTGCATCACCGCCAGATCGGTGACGACGAGGGTAACGCATCTCCTCCCGGTGACGGGGTAGGTGCACTCTTCCACCACCTTGGGATTGTTGTCGCGGTCAGTGTGCTCCATGGCCACGATGACCTCTCTGGCCCCGGCGGCCAAGTCCATGGCCCCGCCCACGTTGCCCACCCCCCGCTGGGGGAGCATCCAGTTGGCCAGGTCGCCGCGGGCCGAGACTTGGTGGGAACCCAACACGGTCACGTCTACGTGGCCGCCGCGGATCATGGCGAAGGCTTCCGCCGAACTGAAGTAGGACATGCCGGGAATCGGCTGGAGGAAGTGCCCGCTGGCGTTGATGAGGTCGATGTCCTCTTCCCCTTCGTCGGCCAGGGGGCCGCAGTTGAGGATCCCGCTCTCGCTGTGGTAGTAGACGGTGTTGCCTTCGGGCACGAAGCTGGACACCAGGGACGGGATGCCTATGCCAAGGTTGACGTAGGCGCCGTCGGGGAGCTCCTTGGCCACCCGCATTGCCACGACTTCCCGGTCAAGCCGCTCTTTGTCCAATGCTCCACTCATGGCGGCCATCCTCCATCCGGAATTTCTTCAATCCTCGCCGGTCCGTTGCGAAGCCGTCCCCAACCTACTCGTAGGGAGAGAAGGTGGGCGGCCTCCGCACGATGCGTTGCACGTAGACGCCGGGAGTGACTATCTCCTCGGGGCCCAATTCTCCGGGCTCCACTATCTCGTCCACCTCGACTATGGTGACGGCGGCGGCCGTAGCCATGACGGGATTGAAATTGCGGGAGGTGCCTCGGTAGACCACGTTTCCCAGGGTGTCGGCCTTGTGGGCCCGGATCAGGCAGAAATCGGCCCGGAGCCCGGTCTCCAGCACCTGCTCCCGGCCGTTCAGCACCCGGACCTCCTTGCCCTCGCTCAGCAGGGTGCCGACGCCGGTAGGGGTATAGAAGGCGGCCACCCCGGCGCCTCCCGCCCGCAAACGCTCTGCCAGGGTCCCTTGTGGGACCAGCTCCAGCTCCACCTCCCCCCGCCGCAGGGCCATTTCGAACGAGGTGGGCGTAGCAGCCCGGGGAGATACGGGGTATGACGCTATGGCTTTCTTCACCTGCCCGTTGTCCACCAGTATGCTGTGGTCGATGGCGAGGACCCCCGGAGGCGTGCCGAAGCTCACCACCCTGGTGACGCCGGCGGTGTTGCTGATGATAGTCAGGTCTCTCGCGCCGTGGTCCCGCAGCGAGACCAGGAGGTAATGGGGCATCCCGCCCGGGCCGGCGAACCCGTCGACGTTCACTATAGCGCCGTCGGGCAAGTCTTTCACGGCCTCCATGCCGTCGGCGAAGACCTTGTCCTGGGTGGACCAAACCGGGTCCTTGAAGGTCATCTCCTTGAGGCCGGGAGCTACGGCAAGAGAGGCCTCGGTCATCGCAATAACGTCGTCAGAGGTCCATCCGGGGGCCAACTCGATCAAGGTCAGGCCGTCCGGAGTGACGCGCACCACGGCCGTGTCGGTAATGACTGTGTCAACGCAGGCAACGCCGTCGATGGGAAAGGAGGAATGAGCCACCAGGTTGGAGGAGCCGTCTTCGCCGGTGTGGGGCATCATGGCAATGACCCGGCGCGCGCCCCCGGCCCAATCAACCGCGGCCCCGGGGGAATGCAGCGGCGCGGTGGCGGCGGTGGTCCAGTGGGTAAAGTCCCCTCGTTGGGTAACCTTGGCAGTCTGAAGGACCACCGCATCCACGTGGCCGCCGCGGATCATGCCGGCCAGGTCGATAATGCTCAGCATGGCCGAGCCGGGGTGAAAGGCCACGCCGCCGCCGCCGGAGTCCACGGGAGCGTTCACCGGCGAAGGCCCGGCCGCATCGACCGGGGCCCTGTACCCCAAGACCCCGCTCTCGGCCAGGAACCAGGGCCTGGCCGCGCCCGTTAGTCCGGCGGGAATTAGCCCGGGCAGGCCCGGACCCAATCCCACAGTCTCTTGGGACCGTAGCTCCAACGCGGCCCGGCGGGCCTGGCGGTACGCGTCGATTCTCTCTTTGGCAGCCAACTAGGTTAAGTCCCTCTCAAGCCGGGTGTATCTCAAACGGAGTGTGGAGAGAACCCATGGGGGCGCTTTCACCCCGTCTATCCATCCTAAAAAGCGGGCCAAAGTGCGCCAAAGCGCGCCGCTATGGGCGGGACCGCTGGGCCCGCCGCCGGGTCGACGGCAATTCAGATAGTGCGTACGATGCGGTTGATGAATATCCCGGGAGTGACCACCAACTCCGGGTCCAGACCTCCGGGGTCGACAATCTCGTCAGCCTCGACGACGCTCACCTCAGCCGCCATGGCCATTACCGGGTTCCAATTCCGTTGGGCGGCCTGGTATACGAGGTTGCCCGCGGTGTCGGCCCGGTGGGCCCGCAGCAGGGCGAAGTCGGCCCGGAGGGCCGGTTGAAACACACACTCGCGGTCGGAGAAGCGCCTCCGTTCCAGGCCTTCCCCAAACCGGAGGCCCTCCGCCATGGGGAGGTAAACTCCTCCTAGACCCGCGCCGCCGGCCCGCAGCCGTTCCGCCAACACCCCCTGGGGCACCACCTCGATCTCCAGGGTCCCGGCTTTCCACCGCTCCTCGGCGACCCCGCCTTTATCGGGGCTGAAGGGTAGGGGGGACACGAGCCTGGCCACCTGACCGCCGGCCAGCAAGGCGTCCATGGACTTGATCCCGGGCCTCTCGCTGCCTTCCGCGTCCCCCAGCCCTTGGCAGGTGACTGTGAGACCGGACGCCGGGCTATCAGCCAGCGCGGACACCAGACCCGACGGACAACCGAGGCCGGCGAACCCGCCAACGAGGATGGTCGCGCCGTCGAAGAGGTCGACCAAAGCCTCCCGGGCCGAAGAGTAGACCTTGTCCACAGGCGACCTGGGCCCGGGGCCGATGGCTGCGGAATTCTGGCTAATGGGCGCCTCCCCTAGGCCGCGGCCCGGTCTCGGCGGCTGCCACACGCGATTCTAACAGCAAACTAGCGGCAAAGTCGGGGGTAACGGCAGGCGTCTAAAACAGTCAGGGGCGCCCCGTTGCCACGGAGCGCCCCCGCTACGGTCCACCTGATTAGGACTAGAAGTCCATCCCGCCGCCGGGGGGCATGCCGGGGGCGGCCGACTTCTCCTGGGGTATCTCGGTAATCATGGACTCGGTGGTCAACACCATGGCCGCCACGCTGGCCGCGTTCTGCAAAGCCGAGCGGGTCACCTTGGTCGGGTCAACGATGCCCCGGTCCAACATGGGACCGTACTCGCCGACGTCGGCGTCGAAGCCGTAGTCGTCGGCTTGCTGCTTGACATCGTTCAGCACCACGGAGCCTTCGAAGCCGGAGTTCTCGACGATGAGCCTGAGGGGCTGCTCCAAGGAGCGCCCTATGATGTTGACCCCAACGACCTCGTCGTCGGTCAGGCCGGGCAGGCTTCCCAGGGCCCTCTGGGCGCGGACCAAGGCCACCCCGCCGCCGGGAACTATCCCCTCTTCGACGGCGGACCGGGTGGCGGACAGGGCGTCCTCTACCCGGGCCTTGCGCTCCTTGAGCTCCAACTCGGTGGCGGCGCCCACCTTGATGACGGCTACGCCGCCGGAGAGCTTGGCCATGCGCTCTTGAAGCTTCTCGCGGTCGAACTCGGACGTGGTGTCCTCGATCTGGGCCTTGATCTGGTTGATGCGGCCCTGGATGGCGTCTTCGGAGCCGCGTCCCTCGACGATGGTGGTCTCATCCTTGGTGCAGGATACCCGCCGGCACTGGCCGAAGTCTTCCGGGGTAGCGGAGTCCAGCTTTTTGCCCATGTCCTCGCTGATGACCGTGCCGCCGGTCAGGATGGCGATGTCCTCCAGCATGGCCTTGCGCCGGTCGCCGAAGCCCGGGGCCTTGACGGCCAGGGCGTTCAGGGTGCCCCGGAGCTTGTTGACCACCAGGGTGGCCAACGCCTCGCCGTCCACGTCCTCCGCGATGATCACCACGTTCTTCTTGCCGAGCTGCAGGAGCTTTTCCAGCGCCGGCAGCATGTCGGCGACGGCGGAGATCTTCTTGTCGGTAATGAGAATAGTGGGGTCTTCCAGAGCCGCCTCCATGCGGTCGGAGTTGGTGATGAAGTAGGGAGAGATGTAGCCGCGGTCGATTTGCATTCCCTCCACGTACTCGATGTCGTCGGACAGCCCCCGGGACTCCTCGACGGTGATTACCCCATCTTTACCCACCTTTTCCATGGCCTCGGCGATGGTCGAGCCGATGGCCTCCTCGTGGGCGGAGAGGCTGGCCACCTGGCCGATGCGCTCCCTGGTTTCCACGGGTTGAGACATGGCGTGGAGTTCCTCGGTGATTGCCTGGACGGCCCTCTCGATGCCGCGCTTGATAGCCATGGGGTTGCGGCCCGCCGTCACGTTCTTGAAGCCGTCGTTGATAATGGCTTGGGCCAGCACCACCGACGTGGTCGTGCCGTCGCCCGCCGCGTCGTTGGTCTTGGTGGCGGCTTCCTTCAACAACTGGGCGCCCATGTTTTCGAAGGCGTCAGGAAGCTCGATTTCCTTCGCAATGGTGACTCCGTCGCTGCAGACCTGGGGAGGTCCAAAAGTCTTGTCCAAGACCACGTTGCGGCCCTTGGGACCCAGGGTGACTTTCACGGACTGCGCCAGCGTGTCTATGCCGGAACGGAGGGACTTGCGCGCTTCCTCCGAGTAAGTGATCTTCTTAGGGGGCATCCCTGTACTCCTTTACGAAATAGATATCCGGTTATGAAATAGATATCCGGGTTGGATGTCGGTCAGGATATTTTGGCCAGTATGTCACTCTCGCGAAGAATCAGGTACTCGTCGTCGCCGTCCTTGTACTCAGTGCCGGCAAACTTGGAGTAGATCACCTTGTCGCCCTTGCCCAGCTCCATGGGCATCCGGTTGCCGTCTTCTCCCATGCGCCCGGGACCCACCGCGATCACCTGTCCCTCTTGGGGCTTCTCCTTGGCGGTGTCAGGCAGATAAATTCCTCCCTTGGTCTGCTGGTCTTGCTCAGTTGGCTTCACGATTACCCGCTCGCCCAGCGGCACGAAGTTTGCCACCGTTGCCTCCTTTCGACGCTTCCGCAATTTTTAGAACTCGGCTTGGGCCCAACGTGGGCCTGGGCTCCCCGTAAGGGCAACCCCTACCATGGTATTGAAGGCCTTGGGCCTTGTCAAGATTCCGAATTCATGTCTACTATTGTAGCGGTACTGCACCGTCGGCGGCCTCCGGCGCCGGTGCTTCACCTCGCCGTCGATCGTTGAGAGCAGGCGTTAGGAGCGGGCCGACATTCGACACCAACGGCTGCATTGTCAGCTTCAACCTCCGGTGGCCATCATCACGCTGGACCGACCCGCAGCGAGCAACCGCATCGACTCGATCATGGCCGCCGAGTTACGGGAGGTCTGCGCCGCCATCGCCGGCGACCCGGAGGTTCGTGCCGTCATTCTCACCGGCAGCGGCGGCGTCTTCTCGGCGGGGCGGGAAGCTCCTCCGGCGGAGAGGCCCCCTGACCTGGCGGCGTGGATAGAGGGCCTTCAGGCGGCCTCATGGGTAGCGCGGCTGCGGGCGCCGGTGATCGCCGCGGTGAACGGGGACGCGCTGGACCACGGTATGGAGCTAGCCCTGGCCGCCGACCTGAGAATCGCCGCCCCGGAAGCCAGGTTCGGACTAACCGACCTGGCCCAGGGCGCGCTGCCCTGGGACGGAGGCACGCTGAGGCTGCCCCGCGCCGTCGGCCCTGCCTGGGCCATGGATATCGTCCTCACCGGCCGGGTTCTTGGCGCCGACGAGGCCCTGAGTATCGGCTTGATTAACCGGATCACATCGGAAGGGCGCCTCCTGGACGAGGCCCGCTTGCTGGCCCGAGACATCGCCGCCGGCGCGCCCCTGGCCGCCAGGTACGCCAAGGAAGCGGTGACGGTGGGGATGGAGCTGCCCCTCGAGCAGGGACTGCGGCTGGAAGCAGACTTGAACATTCTGCTTCACAGCACCGCCGACCGCGCCGAGGGAATCCGGTCGTTTCTGGAGCGGCGCAAGCCCCAATACAGGGGCGGCTGAAGGCCGGGGCTAACCGAGGCCTCGCCGGCAGGAAGGTCACAAGAAGGTCAACTGGTGAAAGTCAAGCTCGACTTGCACACCCACCTCTGGGAAGCGTTCAACTTTCAGCCTCCCGAGGAATCTATGGTGGACCGGGTGGTGGACCAGATCAAGTCCCAGGGCATCGACGGAATCGCCATTACCGACCACCGGAATAAGGAATGGGCCTTCGAGTTTTGCCAGTTGGTGGAACGAACCCGCCCGGGAGAGGTGATCGTCATTCCCGGTTGGGAAATCGAGGTTCGACCGCCGCAGAACCCGTTTGCCGAGTACCAGGTGGCGGAGCTCTTTCTCCCCGGCGGAGGCGTCTTTCGCAGCTACTGCCATCCCGGCTACTACTCGCCGGAAATCATCATAGAAGACGGCGTTCACGCCATCGAGGTGGACAACTACATCCACAACTGGCACATCCGCAAGAACCAGGTCCGGGAGTTGGCGGAAGCGCACGATTTGCTGGTCCTGGAAGTGAGCGACGCCCACAACCTGGGGAACATAGGTCTGCGCTACACCGAGGTGGAACTGGAGGACCTGTATCGAAGGGCGGTCCGTTAGCTGCCGCCGGTCTCAGTCCGCCCAAGGGCCGGGCCGGCACCGGCCCGGGCCTCGCCAAGTCGCTGCTTTGACGCGCCATCAGCGGCGGCAGGGGGACTATGAAGCGGGAGGGCCTGGAACCAGCCCCCAACCGCCGTCTTTCGATACCACCGATATGACCGCGTTCCCCACACTCCTGTACGGCAAGCGGGAAGCCGTGGCCCACGTGTCCCTGAACCGGCCCCAGGTGCTCAACGCCTACAACATCCAGATGCGGGACGATCTGGCCCAGGCGTTGGAGGCGGTCCAAGGGGACCCGGAGGTCCGGTGCCTGCTGGTCACGGGCCAGGGGCGGGCCTTCTGCGCCGGCGCGGACCTGACCGAGTTTGGCTCCGCGCCCAGCCAGGCCGCGGCGCGGCAGGTGCGCTGGCAACGTGACGTTTGGGGCCAGTTCCTGGGCCTGTCCAAGCCGGCGGTGGCGGCGGTCCACGGCCATTGCGTCGGGTCCGGCGTGGAGATCATGCTTCTCTGCGACCTGCGAATCAGCGCCTCCGGGACCTTGTTTGCCCTGCCGGAGGTGCAGTTGGGCATGATTCCGGCCGCGGGAGGCACCCAAACACTGCCTCGGACGGTGGGGCGTTCCCGGGCCCTGGACCTGGCCCTGACCGGGCGGCGCTGGGACGCGGCGGAGGCCCTGGCTATGGGGCTCGTGACCCGCGTCGTCCCCGACGGCGGTCTTCAGAAGGAGGCGTGGCGGGTGGCCCGCCGCCTGGCGGCGCTGGACGCGGGCCTGGCTGCCGCCGCCAAGGAATGCCTGCGGCGCGGCGCGGAGCTGGCTCCGGACCAAGGGCTGTCTATGGAGGCGGCGCTGGCCCTGCGGGCCATGGCGTGAATATCACCCAAAAGCAGGGACAGCAGGGACAAAGGAAGCAGGGACGAGGGGACCAATCCGGGGTTTTCGGAGGAGAGCGTGTTAACTACTGACTTCCTAACCATCGCCGGCGCCATTGTGCCCGACAGAATCGCGGTGTACTTCGACGACCAAGCAGTCACCTTCGGGGAGCTTCAGCAACGAGTCAACCGCCTGGCCAACGCCATGGCTGACCGCGGGGTGGCCCGCGGGGACCGCGTGGCGGTCATGGCGGTGAACTGCACCGAGGTCATGGAAATCTACTTCGCCGCGGCCCAACTGGACGCCATCTTCGTGCCCATCAACTTCCGGGCCCGCTCCGAGGAGCTAGCCCAAATGCTGGCCATTGCCCAGCCAAGCATTATGTTCATCGGAGAACGCTACCTCCCCCTTCTCCCGGCGGGAGAGGCCCAGGGAGGGAGCGGCGCCGGGCCGGTGGTGCTGTTGGACGGGACGGCCTCCGCCGGTAGAGGGGCACAGGGGACCATCGGCTACGACGCCTTCCTGGCGGATTCCCCGGATGACCAGTTGCATTTTCCCGAGGCCCAGGACGGCGACACCACCGTGATCATGTTCACCGCCGGCACCACCGGCGCACCCAAGGGGGTGATGCTCACCCACGACAGCTTCGCTTCCTTCCTGCTGGCGACAGTGGACCCCGCGGACCCCGAGACGGAGGAATCCAACCTGCTCACCGTGCCCCTGTACCACATCGCGGGGCTGCAAGCCATGCTGGCGGCGGCGTACGGCGGACGCACTTTGATTCTCATGCGGCAGTTCGAGGCTGAGGAGTGGCTCAGTCTGGCGCAACAGCGCCAGGCCAACCGGGCTATGCTGGTGCCGACCATGCTGAAACAGCTGATGGACCACCCGCGCTTCGAGGAGTTCGACCTCTCTTCCCTGCAAGTCATCACCTACGGCGCGGCGCCCATGCCCGTGGAGGTCATCAGGCAAGCCATCCAAAAGTTTCCCGGGACCCGCTTCATCAACGCCTTCGGGCAGACCGAGACCGCGTCCACCATCACCATGCTGCCCCCGGAGGACCATGTCCTGGAGGGCACGCCCCAGGAAATCGAGAAGAAACTGAAGCGGTTGTCGTCCATTGGCAAACCCCTGGATGACGTGGAAGTCCGGATCATCAACGAAGACGGCGAGCCGGTGGCCGCCAGCGAGGTGGGCGAGATCGTGGCCCGCGGCCCCCGCATGATGACGGGCTACTGGCGGGAGGAGGCGGCCACCCAGCAAGCCATACGCTCCGGGTGGGTCTATACCGGGGACTTGGGCTACCGGGACGACGACGGCTACATCTTTCTCTCCGGCCGGGCCAAAGACTTCATCAAACGGGGCGGAGAGATGATTTCCCCGGAAGAGGTGGAGCAGGTGTTGATGTCCCATCCGCAGGTGGAAGAGGCGGCGGTGATCGGCATCCCCGACCAGGAGTGGGGGGAGGAGGTCCGGGCGGTGGTGGTGTCCCGGCGCGGCGAGTTGACCGAGACGGAGCTGGTCGAGTATTGCCGGCAGCGGCTGGCCGGCTTCAAGCGGCCCCGCTCGGTCGCCTTCGTGGAGGAACTGCCCCGCAACGTGATGGGAAAGGTGCTGAAACGGGACCTGCGGGCGGCCCACGGGCAGGCCCGGCCGGAGGAGACCTAGCCCCGGACCGCCCGGCCTGCGTGGTATACTCCCCCTTGGTTCGCCGTTTGGAACTTGCCCGCCCTCGGGGGTTCCGTTTACTTTTAGGGTACAGCCTATGGTGCCAGAGGAACCCCAGCCTCTAAAAGCAAACGGAACCACGCCCAGCTGTGAAGGAAGACCAAAGAGATGCTATCGCAGCTGGATCGCATCGAGCCGCTTCTGGTGTCCTGTGGGCAAAGGCTCGACCGGATCGAGAAAGCCTCAGAGTTTTGTGAATCGATGTTGAGGGCCTACGAGGAGAGATTTGAACGGGTAGAACACACTTTGGAACGCCTGGCCGCGGTTCAACCGACTGAAGCAAGGGGGGAGGCTGAGAGGGTGGCCTCGCCAATTGAGCAAGCTGCAAGCGCTGCACGGTCGACGGTTACTTTCGAGGTCGATGGCCAGAGCTACAGCGTCATGACATTCATGGACCAATTCGCCCGCGAAAGTGTGGACAATCCAAATGGCTTAAGAGCTTGGTCAAACAATCGCACTCACCCGCGCTTTTACGCTTCGTTTGTTGCCCGCCTGGAGGCGGGTGAGCCCAGGGTTGTCGTGGACCCGGGCACTCACCCCGCGGCAAGCCATCCCAGGGAATACGAAACGCATCTTGACTACCGCCGCCGCCGCCATCGGGGGCTCCCCCAGGCCAGTAAGTACAGTTATGACGGACAAGTATCTGCCTAGTCGGGGTGATAACCCTCACGGTGCGGCGCACTTGCCTCGCAGAGGCCGGGTGCGGGTGCTGGACTCGCCGACCACTGGTCGGGCCGGCATCTACCAGCTGCAGGTCAACGCCAGGCGACGGGGGGAGTAGGCAAAGCGTGTTTTGGGTGAACGAAAATCTGTGGAAGGGAGCGACCATCCACTATGCCAATTGCCCGCAGCTGCTGGACCAGGAGAGGCGGCCAGGGGATGGGGCATGGCGTGGGCCTATCCAAACACACTCGGAGACTGTGAGCGTCGCCTTCAGTACCAACCTGGACGACATTCTGGACTGCCAGCTCTGTGCGCCGTTCGCGGGGATTGCCTTTGGTCCACGCCACCGCGGCATACGGGATACGGGACTGGCTGCGGCTGCTTACAGGGCGGTGCTGGAGCAAGCTCGGCAAGAGCAACTAGAAGCCGAAGAGGCAGCGCGGCTGGCTGCGGCTGCATACAGGGCGGCACAGGAGCAAGGTCGGCAAGAGCAACAAGAGCTGACAGCTGCTTACTGGGTGGCACGGGAGGAAGCTCGGCTACCCACGCCGCCACGCCAACAAAATGGCGATGTCGCCTTCCATCCTGGCCTCGGCTTTAAGGGCTTCGCTCAGGTAGAGGCTGCTTACAGGACGGCCCTAGAGCGGTCCCACCGAGTGCAACAAGAAGCTTAGAGCCAGCAGGGAGAAGCCGAAGAAGGGATGGTATCCGCGTGGGAGGCAGTGAACGGGGACGGAAAGGCCGATTTGGCTGATGTCCATTCAGCGCGGCCATCCGGCGGTCTGGCAGACCATCCAGGGAGCGAAGCTAATTTACGGCGCCGACGTGGACGCCGCGGCAGTAAACGCCGCCGCGGCCACAAACCGCATTCATCGAAAACCCCGGCTGCGGCGGGCGGCGGGCCGATTGAGCACCCCGGGCCGCCGCAAGAAACCCGCCCATTCCCATATCCACGCCCTGCGGCGGTTGGGGGGCCGATAGTCTATTGGGATTGGTCGGATTGCCCGCCTGTTCCTCCGGCATTGAACAACCTGGTTGCTACGGCAGTAGCCCTAGTGCGATCGCCTGCTCGATACATGAGACAACGTCGGCAGGCCAAGGCCTCGAAGCAGGCAGAGGCTGCTTACAGGGCGGCGCTAGAGGAGTCTCACCGAGCGCGACAAGAGGTCGAGAGACAGCAGCGAGAAGCCGAAGAGGAAGCGCGACTGGCAACTGCACGCCAACAAAGGGAGACGGAGAGGCAACGACAGGCGGAGAGAACAGAACAGCTAAAGCGGACCCAACGATACTGGGAATCTCTGGACGGCGGTGCATTTGAGCGTGAACTGGGGAAGCTATTCCGGGCGAAGGGCTACCGTGTGGCATCAACCCCTACTTCCGGCGACCAAGGGATTGACCTCGTTTTGAAAAGGAGTGGCAATACGACAGTTGTCCAGTGCAAGGCCCACGAAAAACCCGTCGGACCAGCAGTGGTCAGGGAGTTGTTTGGCAGCATGGTAGCCTCTGGTGCCGACAACGCGATTCTGGCCTGCACTGGAGGATTTACAAGCGGTGTCTACGACTTCGCGCGGGGTAAGCCGATAGAGCTCATTTCCGCGCAGCATATAGTATGCATGGCGGAAGCCATCGACGAAGGGATGTTCGGGATGTCCGATAGTGCGCCGAGTTGTCCCGTTCACGGATGTGGAAAAGCGATGGTAGAGCGGAAAGGGAGACGCGGCGCATTTTGGGGGTGCCCCAGCTACCCCAGATGTCGGGGGACAAGAGATATTTAACACGAACCAGGGCGCGATGGCGCGGGTCAAGGCCCTGGGGGAGCAGGTGGACGTTTGGCTGTGCCGGGGTTGCTGCCATCTGGAGTAAGGAACGAGTAGCATGCCTGGTTCCGTTTGCTTTTAGGGTACGGCCTATGATGCCAGAGGAATCCCAGCCTCTAAAAGAAAACCGAACCCCTCCGGGACGGTGATGCGGAAACGCTACGAGGCGGCGGCCCGGCTGATCTTTGGACAGCCTGCGGACGTATGGAACCGATCAATTAAGGAGGTTAGCGGGTGAATACCATAGACACCATCACCGAGGTGCTGAAGAAAGAAGGGGTGGAGTACCTGAGCTGCTATCCCACCACGCCGATACTGGAATCCGCCGCCAAGGGCGGTATACGCCCCATAATTTGCCGCCAGGAGCGCGTGGGCATCGGCATCGCCGACGGATTCAGCAGGGTAACCAACGGGCAGAGGACGGGCGTGGTGGCGGTCCAGTACGGTCCCGGCGCAGAGAACGCCTACTCCGGCGTGGCCACCGCGTACTCGGACTCCACACCCATACTGGTCATGCCCACGGCCCACCCCAGGGAAAAGGCAGGGATACTGCCTCACTTCAGCTCGCTGACCAACTTTGCCGGCATAACCAAGTCGGTAGACCAAATCAACACGGCCAACCGAACCTCCGAGGTGCTGCGCCGGGCCTTTGCCGCCTTGCGCCAGGGACGCCCGGGCCCCGTATTGGTGGAAGTGCCCGTTGACGTAGCCCTGGAAGAGGTGTCCGAGGAGGCCTACTACTACCAGCCGTCGAGGCGGGTGGTCTACCAGGGCGACCCCCGGGACGTGGAGGCGGCCGCCCGGGCGCTGTGCCAGGCCAGGTACCCCGTAATCCATGCCGGCCAGGGCGTCCTTTACGCCGAGGCCGCTGGCGAGTTGGTCGAGTTGGCCGAGTTGCTGCAGGTCCCGGTGATGACCACCCTGCTGGGAAAGAGCGCCTTTCCCGAAGTCCATCCCCTGGCGTTGGGCTGCGGCGCGCTTACCATGCCGGGAACGGTACACCACTTCGTCGGACGGGCGGACCTGATTTGCGGCATCGGCTGCTCCTTCACCAAGCACAACATGTCCATGAACATACCCGGCGGCAAAACCCTGATCCACGCCACCAACGACCCCAGGGACATCAACAAAGACTACAACGTCGACTATCCGATTGTCGGGGACGCCAAATTGGTGTTGCGTCAGCTGATAGAAGCCTGCCGGGAGATCGTTGGAAGCAGCCGGGAGGGCAACGAGACCACGGCCAGGGAAGTTGCTTCGGAACGCGAGGCCTGGCTAACCCAGTGGAAAACCAAGCTCACGGACAACACGGCGCCCATCAGTCCCTACCGGGTCATCTCCGACTTCATGCAGGCGATTCCGCCCCAGGACGCCATAGTCACCCACGACTCCGGCGGGCCCCGGGACCAGATCACCCCCTTCTACCGCTCCAACGGCCCCAGGACCTACTTGGGATGGGGCAAGTCCCACGGCCTGGGGACCGGCCTGGGCCTGACCATCGGGGCCAAGCTGGCCGACCCGGAAAAAGTATGCGTCAACTTCATGGGCGACGCCGCCTTTGGCATGACCGGCTTGGACTTCGAGACCGCGGTGCGCTCCAGGCTGCCCATCATCACCGTGGTGCTCAACAACTCCACCATGGCGGCGGAGACCACCATCATGGCCGCGTCCCACGAGCTATACAACACCCGCGACGTGGGGGGGAATTACGCGGACATGGGCCGGGCCATGGGCGGCTATGCCGAACGCGTGCAGGACCCGGCAGAGGTGATCCCGGCATTCCGCAGGGCCCGCCGGATGACAGAGCAGGAAGGCATGGCTACTTTGCTGGAGTTCGTGACCTCCGCCGAGACCCAGGCTCCCCATAGGCGAGCGTTTTAGGAATGCTCTGAACAAGTAGCTGAATACGCCACTTTTCGTATCTGGCTTCCGAGCTCATTGGAGCCTTATTCAGACTATTCTTAGAGAGGCTGCACGGCGTTAAGCCCGCCGGAGCCGCACCCCACAAGCGCCTGCCGCAAGGGCACGCGCACTCGGGCCGCGGCGGTGCTGGCCATACGCTCTGCCCACCGGAGGAGACCGGGCGGGCCGCCCCTGGCGGCGGGCAGCGTTAGGGCCAAGAGTTGGCGGCGCTTCGCGGTTTCTATGAAAGGGCCGGGATACCCTAGCTCATAGACCCTGAGTATCCCGGCGAGTATCCCGGCGCCGCCAGCCTCGGCAGCGTAGACTTCCCTCCAACCCCCAGCCGCCAACCGGCCATTCATCCCGGCAGTCTACCTAGCAGACAGGAGCATCCTCATGACCTTTAAGTCCAAGTACCTGTTCATTGCCAGCATGGACGTGGACCCCGAAAAGCTGGGCCTGTTCAACGAGGTCTACGACACGGAGCACTGCCCCGAATTGTCCCAAGTCCCGGGAGTGGGCGCAGTGACCCGCTTCGAGGCGCAAGACTTCGAGGTGAACATCGGCGGAGTGACCCACCGGGTGCCGTTGGACGGCGGGCCCAGGCACCACGCCATGTACCAACTGGACTCGCCAGACGTGCTAACCAGCCCAGCGTGGAGCGAGGCCGTTGAGCGGGGACGGTGGCCCGAGGAAGTCCGCCCTTACACCACGAACCGGCGCCACGTACTCCTCCGGCTCACCTATCCGGAGGCATAGAGCTGCTATTGGCCCCGCGCCGGGATGGGCCGGCGTCAACCTGGGCGCGCGACCTTGGCAGAGTCCCAATACGACGCGGCAAGGGCCCCCGGGACCCGGGGTTGCGGGTTGGTCAGACCCCGGAAGGCCGTATGAAGTGACCCGCCGGAGCTGAAGAGAACCGGACACAACGCGGCCGCCAGAGCCTTGGGTGCGGGACGGCGGAAAGCGGGCCGCTGCGGGCCTGATGAGAGTGAGGGCCGGCTAGAGGCCGCGCGCGGCCTCGTAGGCGGCGATCTTGTCCTCCAGTTGGAGGGTAAGACCGATGTCATCCAGCCCGTTGAGCAGGGCGTGGCGGCGGGAAGGCTCTATCTCGAAATCGATGGAGATCGCTTCGTCCTCGGACCAGATGCGCTGCGCCTCCAGGTCCACGGTCACCTGCACCCCCGGTTTGGCGGCGGCGTGGTCCAGCAGCGTCCTCACAGTTTCTTCCGGCAAACGCACGGGCAGCAGGCCGTTCTTGAAGCAGTTGCCGTAAAAGATGTCCGCAAAGCTGGGGGCAATAACGCACCGGATACCGTAGTCGTTCAGCGCCCAGGGAGCGTGTTCCCGGGAGGAACCGCAGCCGAAGTTGCTGCCTCCCACCAGGACTCTAGCTTCCCGGTAGGCCGGATTGTTGAGCACAAAGTCCGGATTGGGGCTCCCGTCCGGGTGGTAACGCCACGGGGAGAAGAGAGCATCCCCAAAGCCCGTGCGCTCGATGCTCTTCAAGAACACGGCAGGAATGATCTGGTCAGTATCGATGTTTACCCGGTCCAGGGGCGCGACCACGCCGGTCAGTGTGATAAAAGGTTCCATCCTCAAACCTCTCGATTTCGTAGCCTTACGTCGTAGACTTACGCAGAGCTGAGGGTTACCAAATGCCTTCCAGGTCCAAGTCAAAGCCCCGCAGCACCGGCTCGCCCGATAGGGTCCGCGGCTCTTCCAAGCGTACGGCGGCCTGTCCCGGACGGTAGACGTACACGCTTCTGGTCAGCGGGTCTATCAGCCATCCCAGCAGGACACCGTTTTCCACGTATTCCACCATCTTGCGCTGTGCGTCGGCCAGCCTGTCTGACGGCGAGCGGAGCTCCAGCACGAACTCGGGCACAATATGAGAAAACTTGTCCTTCTCCGGGTCTGAGAGGGCGTTCCACCGCTCGCGGAGGATCCAGCAGGCATCGGGCGAGCGCACTGCGCCGTTGGGCAGGGTGAAGCCGCCCGAAGAGCCGAACGATAGGCCGGTCCTATCCTGGCTCGCCCAGGTAACCAACTGAGCCAATAGCAACGCGCTGCGTGAAGAGGTGCTCATGCCCTCAGGGGCCAGGACGATCAATTCGTTGTCGGCCGTAAGTTCGAACCGAAGCTCCCCGTTGTCGGCGCAAAACTGGACAAATTGCTCGTCAGTCATGTTGATTGCCCGGAAGTCCAACGCTAGAGGGCTAGGCAGGGTTGCGGGGTCAGGTGGTGTATTTGAGGTCTTCAACATGACGTTTCTCAGCCTAAGTTGGGCTCCTTCCCGGCCTTGGGTTCGTTACAGGTTTCTCACGTCTACGAAGTGGCCGGCGATGCCCGCCGCCGCCGCCATGGCCGGGCTGACCAGGTGGGTGCGGCCCCCCTTGCCCTGGCGGTTCTCGAAGTTGCGGTTGGAAGTGGCGGCGCACCGCTCGCCAGGCTGTAGGACGTCCGGGTTCATTCCCAAGCACATGGAGCAGCCGGCAACCCTCCAGTCGAAGCCGGCTTCAGTGAACACGCGGTCCAGCCCCTCCTCCTCGGCCTGCTGCTTGATGCGGGCCGAGCCGGGCACCACCATGGCGTAGACGTCCTGGTGCACCTGCTTCCCTCGGACCACCTCGGCGGCGGCCCTGAGGTCTTCCAGCCGGGCGTTGGTGCAGGCGCCGATGAACACTCGGTCTATCTTCACCTCTTCCATGGGCGTCCCCGCGTCCAGGCCCATATAGCGGAGGGCCCGCTCGGCAACCTCGCGCTCGTTGGGATCGGAGAAAGACTCCGGGTCAGGCACCCGATCGGTGACCGGGACCACCATGCCGGGATTGATGCCCCAGGTGACGTAGGGCACCAGGCCGGGCGCGTCTATCTCCACCACTTTGTCGTAGGACGCCCCCGGGTCGGTGGGCAGCACCTTCCAGCGCGCCACCGCCTCGTCGAATTCCTTCCCCTGGGGGGCGAACTCGCGGCCCCGGAGGTAGTCGAAGGTGGTCTGGTCCGGGGCGATCATGCCCGCCCGCGCCCCGGCCTCGATGCTCATGTTGCAGACGGTCATCCGCCCGTCCATGGACAGGCCGCGGATGGCTTCCCCGGTGTACTCGATCACGTGGCCGACGCCGCCGTTGACCCCGATCCGGCCGATGATGCCCAGGATTATGTCCTTGGCGGACACCCCGGGGGGGACCTGGCCGTTCACCCGCACTTCCATGGTGCTGGGTTTGAACTGGCGCAGAGTCTGGGTGGCCAGGACGTGTTCCACCTCCGACGTGCCTATGCCCACCGCGAGGGCCCCCAGCGCCCCGTGGGTGGAGGTGTGGCTGTCGCCGCAGACTACGGTCTTCCCCGGCTGGGTGTAGCCCAAGTCGGGCCCGATGATGTGTACGATGCCCTGCAACGGGCTGAACCGGTCGTACAGCGTAACTCCGAATTCCTCGCAGTTGGCGGTGAGGGCTTCCAACTGCTTGCGGGAGATGTCATCGGTCACCGGACGGGAAAGCTCCCAGGTGGGAGTGTTGTGGTCCGCCGTGGCAACGGTCAAATCCGTGCGGCGGACCCTTCGGCCCGCCATGCGCAGGCCGTCGAAAGCCTGGGGAGAGGTAACCTCGTGGAGCAGGTGCAGGTCGATATAGATGACGGAGGCCTCTCCGGGATCGTCGTGCACCAGGTGGGAGTCCCAGATCTTCTCGAACATGGTCATTGCCGGCATGCTGGTCCACTGCTCCTAATGTTTTCGCCATGGGGCCGCGCTACGACGCCGGTGAGACCGTGGCCTCAGACCGCGGTTGGCCCTACGCGGTCGTTGCCCAAGGACTGCCCCGACGGGCCGACCGGCCCGCTCCGGCGTGGTCACCAGGGTCATGTAATTGTCGACCTCTAAACCTTGTCGTTCTGAGCGTAGCGAAGAATCTCAACTACGGCGGAGGACCCTTCACTTCGTTCAGGGTGACAACTAAAAGACCACGGCTTGCTCAGGCCTCTCGTTGATTCGAGCCCCCTGGGCGCAACACATTATAACATTCCACAACCCCGCGGCTGTCCACCGTCGCGTTTACTCCTGCGCCCAGGGGTTGATCACTTCGATCCCACAACCCTCGAAGTCGTTCACGTCTCTCGTCGCGACTGGGGCTCCCCTGCACTGCGCTATGGCCGCTATCTGGCAATCGGCACAATTGATGGGATGCCCGGCAGCGCGGCGCCCGGCAACTACCACGGCGTTATCCGGGCGGAGTGGCCTGGCCATGTTTGTCATCTCCCCAGCAAACCACCGAGCCGTTGGTCTTGATTCCACAGGTGTGGGCCAGCCCGGCGCTGACGGAGGTGAAGAAACCGGCAGGCGGAGTGGCCTGACCGGACCCATCATACCCCCAGCAAGCGACGGACCGGCCCGTCTTCACTCCGCAGGTGTGCAGCGCTCCGGCGCTGACGGAAGTAAAAGGACCGGTGGCCGGCGTGGACTGGCCGTACTCATCATTTCCCCAACAGACCACTGAGCCGTTGGTCTTCACCCCGCAGGTGTGGGCCAAACCTGCGCTGAGCGAGGTGAAAGAACCGGCGGGCGGAGTGGCCTGGCCCAACACGTTGTATCCCCAGCAAACCGGCGAGCCGCCGGCGCTCATTGCGCAGGTGTGGGAATGTCCGGCGGTGACGGCGGTGAAGGGACCGGCGGGCGGAGCGGCCTGGCCGTATTCATCGTATCCCCGGCAAACCACGGACCCGTTCATTCTCACTCCACAGGTGTGGAGCGATCCCACGCTGACGGCGGTGAAGGAACCGGCTAGCGGCGCGGTTAGTCCCCAATAGTCGCTTCCCCAACAAACCACGGAGCCGTTGGTCTGCACTCCGCAGCTATGGACCGCGCTGGTGCTGACGGAGTCGAAATAGCCGCCGGGGGGATCAGCCTGGCCCCAATCATATTCCTGGTTATCCGCGCCCCAGCAAACCACCGAGCCGTTGGTCTTGACTCCGCAGGTGTGGTGATGTCCGGCGCTGACCGCGGCGAAAGAAACAGAGGGCGGGCTAGGGGTTGGGCGCGGAGCATCTGCGGCTAGCTCGGGTGTGGGTGAGGGGGTCTCCCCGACCGGCCTGTCGATAATTCTGGATGATCGGGGCTCGGGTGTGGGTGTGGGCGTCTCTTTTTCCGTGGGGCAGGCGACTGCCGACAGCAGTAACAGGGTCACGGCCAGAGTGCTAAAGATCCTCACGCTTCGCATTGTAACCCCAAGAGCAGTCGGCGCCGGGGGCCGGCGGGTCCAAGATTTCCGCCGCCCGTCTTGCCGTACCGCGGCAGGTTGGGAGACACTCGACATCCCCGCCGCAACGCCGTCATTGCCTGACATCTCCCAACGGATCGTAAGAGATTTCCCCGATTACCGCCGTAAGGGGAAATGCTACGCACAGATGGTCCAAGTCCAAGATACAAGGCTGAATTGGGGAAAGGAGACATTGGAGCGAAACCCGAAGGACCCCGTTGGATCAGGCCTTCGGCTTGCGCTCTTGGATGCGGGTTAGCGATACTAAGGGAACATTCCCGCGTTGAAGAGGTTGGCGTCCAAAGCACCGGCTTCTGTTTCTAAGGGCAACCGTGGGCAGCCATCTTCGGCGGTGATATTCGTAGTGATATTCTGAGGAGGAGACACGCAATGCCCGATTCCGAGGTTTTCGTTCTACCCGGAACCGTCCGGCCCAGCAAGTACACCCTCAAGTTGCAGCCCGACCTGGAACAGGCGACCTTCAGCGGCGAGGAGACCATCGCCATCCGGGTGGTGGAACCTGTCTCGGAGATAGTGCTGAACGCCGTGGACCTGGAAATCGGCGAAGTCAGCTTGCGCCATGGTCCGCTGGACATCCCTTGCGGTTCCGTGTCCCTAAACGAGGAAAGGGAGACGGCCACCCTGGATTTCGGCCCGGCCCTTAACGGCGAAAACCTGCCCTTAGGCGAAGCGGTGCTGGAAGTGGCCTTCACTGGCGAGCTCAACGACAAGCTGCGGGGCTTCTACCGAAGCCGGTATATCGACGCGGAGGGCCGGGAGACCTCGTTGGCGACCACCCAGTTCGAGGCCACCGACGCTAGGCGGGCCTTCCCCTGCTGGGACGAGCCGGCCCATAAGGCCAGCTTCGACCTGACCCTGGTCATTCCGGCCGCCTTGACCACCCTGTCCAACACGTCGATAGCGGCCGAATCGGAAGCCGGGCCGGGGCTGAAGTCGGTGCGATTTGCCGAAACCCCGGTTATGTCAACCTACCTGCTGGCCTTCGTGGTGGGAGACTTGACCCGCATCGAGTCCGATTACGCGGGCCCCCACGGGGCCACCAGGGTTGCGGTGTGGACCACCCGGGGCAAGGAGGAGCAGGGACGGTTCGCCCTGGACACCTCGGTCCGGCTGCTGGGCTTCTTCAACGACTATTTTGGGATACCGTACCCCCTGGAAAAGTTGGACCACGTGGCCATCCCAGATTTCGCCGCCGGGGCCATGGAGAACTGGGGCGCCATAACCTACCGGGAGACCGCCGTGCTGGTGGACGCGGAAAACTCCTCGGCGGGCACCCGGCAGCGGGTCGCCGAAGTGGTGGCCCACGAGATGGCCCACATGTGGTTCGGCGACCTGGTGACTATGGAGTGGTGGGACGACCTGTGGCTCAACGAAAGCTTCGCCTCGTGGATGGGCACCAAGGCCGTGGACTGGCTGTTTCCCGAGTGGCAGATGTGGACCCAGTTCGTGAACATGGACACCAACCGGGCCCTGACCCTGGACGGCCTGAAGAATTCTCATCCCATCGAGCAGGAAGTCAAAGACCCGGCCCAGATCGGCCAGCTATTCGACGCCATCAGCTACTCCAAAGGGGCGTCAGTTATCCGGATGCTGGAGCAATACCTGGGGCCGGCCGTCTTCCAGAGCGGCCTGCAACGTTACATAGCCGCCCATCAGTACGGCAACGCCCGCACCGAGGACCTGTGGTCCGCCCTGGAGGCCGCCTCAGGCCAGCCGGTGACTTCCATCATGGACTCCTGGACCAAGCAGATGGGATACCCGGTGCTCCAGGTAAACGTGGCGGGTCCCCCGGAAAACCCGGAACTCCTGCTCTCCCAGGAACGTTTCGTCTACGACCGCCCGCCGGGCGAGGGCGAGCCTGACCCCGAGGTGTGGCGAGTGCCCGTCCAGGTCAGCCGCGGCGGCTCTCTGCCGCCGGCGTCGCTGCTGATGGACGGCCGCAGCGGGTCCCTGACCCTGGAAGGAGCGGCGGAAGGCGGAGCAGCGGCGGCGCCCGCCTCAGACACCGGCTGGTTCAAAGTCAACTCCCAGCAGACCGGATTCTTCCGGGTCAACTACCAGCCCGCCGATTGGGACCGACTGGTGCCGGCCATAGAGTCCCTGGAGTTGCCGGCGCCCGACCGGCTCGGCATCCAAAACGACGCCTACTCTCTGTCCAAGGCCGGGCTGCTTCCCGTCACCCAGTTCCTCTCCCTGGCCAGGGCCTACCACAACGAGACCGACGCCTCGGTCTGGGGAGACCTTTCAAGCAACCTGCGGGACATCGAAGTATTGCTGTCCGGAGAGCCGAGCTATCCCCAATACCGGGCCTTCGCCGCCAGCATATTCGGCCCTGCGGTGCGGCGTACCGGCTGGGACGCCCGGCCCGGCGAGGGGCACCTGGACGCGCTGCTGCGCAGCACGGTCCTGAGCCAGGCCGGAAGCTACGGCGACCCGGAGGTGCTGCGGGAAGCCGGGGGCAGGTTCCAACGCTACCTCCAAGACCCCGCCTTCCTGCACCCCGACATCAGGGGTATGGTCTTCGGCCTGGCGGGCCAGGACGGCGACCGGTCCACCTACGACACGCTATGGGACCTGGAGAAACGGACGTCTCTGCAGGAAGAGAAAATCAGGCTGCTGATGGCCTTGACCCGTTTCTCCGACGTTGACCTGCTGCGGGAGACCCTGGAGCGTTCCCTATCGTCCGAGGTGCGCTCCCAGGACACTATCTTCGTGGTGACCGGCGTGGCCGGGAACCTCAAGGGCCGGGACCTGGCTTGGGAGTTCGTCAAGAGCAACTGGCCCGAGTTCGACCGCCGCTACGGCTCCGGGGGCTTTGGATTGATGCGGCTGGTCTCCATCTGCGGCAACTTCACCACCCAGGACAAGCACGACGACGTGGAGTCTTTCTTCACCGAGCATCCCGCGCCGGCCGCGGAGCGGACCATCCGCCAGTCCCTGGAGCGAGTCCGGCTCAACATGCGCTGGCTGGAGCGCAGCCGCACCGAGGTGGCCGGCTGGCTCGGAGCGTAGGCCGGAAAACGCCGTGGCATTTATTGACGCCCTACGCGCCCTGAACGTGCTGAAGCAACGTCAGGTCGTGCGGGACTATGTGATAATCGGCGCTGTGGCCGCGACCGCTTACATGGAGCCGATGTCCACCGCTGACCTGGACGTGATAGCCTTGGTGGATACGGATGAGGAGTATGTCCATACGCTCGGACTTGTCGCCGAGCACGCAGAGGCACAAGATGGATTACACTACGTTCTGGGCGGGGTCCCGGTGCAGGTCTTTCCTTCCACCGTAATGCCGCTTTACCGGGACACCTTGCAGCAGGCCCGAAAGACCCGTATCGGCAATCTCAGGGTCAAAGTGGCGACACCGGAACATTTAATATTGCTGGGTCTTCTGGCTAACCGGGAACAAGACCGGTTTCGCGTTCGCTATCTCCTGAGAGAAGCAGACCCGGAGCAGTTGGGCGGGCTATTGAAGAGGTTTGATGATGCCGAAAATGTCCTTGCCGCCAGACTCGAAAACCTACGGGGAACTAGCATTCCGCGAGAAGGAGAAGTGGCATCGCCGCCAGGAGCGGATGAGCTTTAAGCGCAAGCTGGAGGTGCTGGAGCGGCTGCGGCAGCAGATGCTCCTCTTGAAATCGGCCCGCTTTGCCGATTAGCCGCGCCTTTCCCGGCGCCCAGGACCTACGCCTCGGCCTGCTAGCTAGCAGGGTCTTTTAGTTGTCACCCTGAACTAAGTGAAGGGTCTCTCCGACGCGGTTGAGATTCTTCGCTACGCTCAGAATGACAAGGTTTATCAGAAAAGCAAGGTTTAGAGGCCGACAATCAAATGACCCGGTGCTCGGTAGAACGATACACGGACCAATATCGATGGCTGGAATAATATGGATAGCTCGGAACGAATCGACGCCCTGAAAGCATTGCTCCAAGAACGCGTCGTGGTGGTCGACGGCGCCATGGGCACATCCATCCAGGCCCGGGACCTCGGCCCGCAGGACTTCGGCGGCCCGGAGTACGAGGGCTGCAACGAGTACCTGGTGGTTACCCGGCCCGACGTCATCTCGGACATTCATCGGGAGTTTTTGGACGCCGGGGCCGACGTCATAGAGACCAATACCTTCGGGTCCACCTCCGTGGTGCTTGCCGAGTACGATCTGGCCCATGAGGCCCGCCGCCTCAACCGGGAGGCGGCAAGGCTGGGCAGGGACGCCGCGGCAGCGGCCAGCGAAGGGGACTATCCCAGGTTCGTGGCCGGCTCCATGGGGCCGACCACCAAGACCATCTCCGTTACCGGCGGCATTTCCTTCGAGGAATTGGCCGATTCCTACCGGGAGCAGGCGGCGGGGCTGATGGAGGGCGGGGCGGACCTTCTTCTGCTGGAAACCAGCCAGGACACCCTCAACATCAAGGCCGGACTGGAGGGCATAGACCGGGCTTTCGCCGAGTTGGGGCAGCAAGTTCCGGTGGCGGTCCAGGGCACTGTAGAGCCCATGGGGACCCTGCTGGCCGGGCAAGACGTGGAGGCGCTGTACACCTCCCTGAGCCACCGGGACCTGTTGTGGATAGGTCTGAACTGCGCCACCGGCCCCGAGTTCATGACCGATCACATCCGCACCCTGGCCGCCATCTCCGGTTTTCCGGTGGCCTGCATCCCCAATGCCGGACTTCCCGACGAGAACGGGAGGTACAACGAGACTCCGGAGATGATGGCTGCCACCATCTCCAGGTTCCTGGACGCGGGTTGGCTCAACATAGTGGGCGGCTGCTGCGGCACGGTGCCGGAGCACGTGCGGCTGCTGGCCCAAGCCGCCGGGGGCAGGGCTCCCCGGCAGCCGGTGCGGCTGGGGGGTACGCGCTTGTCCGGGATCGAGGCCCTGGCCGTGGACGAGGACACCCGGCCCGTCATAGTGGGCGAGCGCACCAACGTCCTGGGCAGCCGCCGCTTCCGCCGACTGATCAACGACGGCGCTTTCGAGGAGGCCGCCGAAGTGGGGCGGCGCCAGGTGCGCAACGGGGCCCACATCCTGGACGTCTGTCTCCAGGACCCGGACCGGGACGAGACCGCCGACATGATCGCCTTGCTGGACCTGCTTACCAGGAAGGTCAAGGCGCCCATAATGATCGACTCCACCGACCCCCTGGTTGTGGAGATAGCCCTCAAGCGCCTGCAGGGCAAGTCGGTGATCAACTCCGTCAACCTAGAAGACGGTGAAGCCCGTTTCCAGGCGCTGGTGCCTGTCGCCCGCCGGTACGGCGCGGCGCTGATCGTGGGCTGCATCGACGACGACAAACAGCAGGCCCAGGCTATCAGCCGCGAGCGCAAGCTGGAGGTAGCGCGGCGCTCGTTCCAGTTGCTGACGGAAAAGTACGAGGTGCCCCCGGAGGACATCATCTTCGATCCCCTGGTGTTCCCCGCCGGAACGGGAGACGCCAACTACGTGGGGTCCGCCGCCGAGACCATCGAAGGTGTCCGCATGATCAAGGACGCCCTGCCCGAGGCCAAGACGGTGCTGGGAATCTCCAACGTGTCCTTTGGGCTGCCCACGGCGGGCCGGGAAGTGCTGAACTCGGTGTTCCTTTACCACTGCGTTCAGGCCGGCCTGGACATGGCCATAGTCAACTCGGAGTTGATGCAGCGCTACACCTCAATACCCGAGGAGGAGCGCCGGCTGGCCGAGGACCTCATCTGGTACACCGGGGACGACCCGGTGGCGGCCTTCGCCGCCCACTTCCGGGACCGGCCCCCCAAGGCGGCCGGCGAGGAGCGGCTCAACCTGCCCTTGGACCAGCGGCTGGCCCTGGCCATAATCGAGGGCACCAAGGAGGGGTTGGCGGAGGACCTGGACGAGGCCCTGCAGGAGCGCGAGGCCCTGAACATCATCAACGGCCCCCTTATGGCCGGCATGGAGGAAGTGGGCCGCCAGTTCAACGCCAACCAACTGATCGTGGCCGAGGTGCTCCAGTCAGCCGAGTCCATGAAGTTCGCCGTGGCCCGCCTGGAGCCCCACATGGAGCGCGAGGAGAGCGCTTCAAGAGGGAAGATCGTCCTGGCCACGGTGAAGGGCGACGTGCACGACATCGGCAAGAACCTGGTGGAGATTATCCTGGCCAACAACGGGTACCAGGTCATCAACTTGGGGATCAAGGTGCCTCCGCAGGACCTGATCGACGCCTACCGGGAGCACCGGCCGGACATCATCGGCCTCTCCGGCCTGCTGGTCAAGTCAGCGCAAATGATGGCGGAGACCGCCCTGGACTTCCGGCAGGCGGGCATCGAATGCCCGGTGCTGGTGGGCGGCGCCGCCCTGTCCAACCGGTTCACCCGCCTGCGCATCGCGCCGGAATACCAGGGCTTGGTGGCCTACGCGCCCGACGCCATGGCCGGGCTCGCCCTGGCCAACACCATCCAAGACGCCGACGAGCGGCAGAAGCTGGCGGCAGACCTGGAGCAGGAAGCCCGGGAGCTCTCCCGCGCAGCCGCCACTCCGGCGGCCCAACCAGGAGCGGACCAAGGGGCGCCGGCGCCCCAGCCACAGTTGCGCCGGGACTTTCCCGTCCCCCAGCCGCCGGACCTGCGGCTGCACGTGCTTCAGGACTACGACCTGGAGGAGATTTTCCCCTACATCAATCCCCAGATGCTCTACGGGCGCCACCTGGGTTTCAAGGGCCGCTTCGCCGAGGCGCTGGCCGCCGGAGACCCTACGGCCCAGGAGTTGCGCGACGCCGTGCGCCGCGTCGAGGAGATAGTGCTGGCCAGTCCCGACGTTACCGCCAAGGGACTCTTCAAGTTCTTCCCCTGCCAGGCGGATGGACAGCAGTTGCTGGTGTACGGGCCCGACGGCCGGACGGTGCTGGAGCGGTTTTACTTCGGACGCCAGTCCCAGCGGGACGGCCTGAGCCTGGTTGACTACGTGCTGCCCAGGTCCCCCGAGAGGCCTCCCGAGCGCTCACCTGACACCCAGGACGCCAGCCGGGGACAAGGGGCGCCCAACGGTCTTCGGGGAGTGGACTATCTGGCCATGTTCTTGGTCTCGGTGGGTCCCGGAGTCCTGGACCTCTCGGAGTCCTTCAAGAAGGAGGGCCGGTTCCTGGACTCCCACGTCCTGCAGGCCCTGGTCCTGGAGAGCGCCGAGGGGTTCGCCGAGTTGCTCCACCAGCAGATTAGGAGAATGTGGGGCTTTGGCGACCCCGAGAACACCACTTACCAGGACCTGTTCCGCACCCAATACCGGGGCCGCAGGTACTCATTCGGCTATCCGGCTTGTCCCCGCCTGGAGGACCAGGAGCAGCTATTCCGGCTGCTGGACGTCACGGACAACATCGGAGTGGACCTCACTGAGGGGTTCATGATGGACCCGGAGTCATCGGTGTCCGCCCTGGTCTTCCACCACCCGGAGGCCAAGTACTTCAACCTGAGCGAAGGGGACATAGACCGCCTGGAGCGGGACGTGGCGTCCCTGTAAGCCCGTCTCCCTGCGGGTAAACCGCCGTGCAGGGGCGGCTTGATTCCCTGCCGGTGAACATCGCCGGCGAACATCGGAGGAAAGGGTGGACCAGATCGTTGACGTTGCCGCCCGCTTGGGCATCAAGGAAGAACACTTGATTCCCTACGGCCGGCACAAGGCCAAGATTTCGCTGGAAGCGCTGAAGGGCCGGGAAGGGGAACCGAAAGGGAAGCTGGTGGTGGTTACCGGCATTACTCCCACCCCGGCGGGCGAGGGAAAGACCACCACCGCCGTGGGTCTCACCCAGGGCCTGGGCAAGCTGGGACGCCGGGCTACCGTGACGTTGCGGGAACCTACCCTGGGCCCGATTTTCGGGATCAAGGGGGGCGGCACCGGGGGCGGGAAATCGGTGGTGGTCCCGGAAGACGAGATCAACATCCACTTTACCGGGGACGCCCACGCGGTGGCCTCGGCCCACAACTTGCTGGCCGCGCTGGTGGACAACGCCGTCTACCGCAAGTCGGCGCCAGGGCTGGAGCCTTCCGGGATTAGCTGGGCCCGGGTGACCGACGCTTCGGACCGGGCGCTGCGGCAGGTGGTCACAGGCATTGGCGGCGACGCCAACAGCCCGCTTCGGGAGACGCGGTTCGACATCGTTTCCGCCTCGGAGATCATGGCCATCCTGGCCCTGTCCGACGGACCGGACGACCTCCGGGCACGGCTTTCTCGCATGGTGGTGGGCGCGACCGCGGACAACCGGCCCGTGGCGGTGGAATCGCTGGGGGTAACCGGCGCCCTGATGACCCTGCTGCGGGACGCCATCAATCCCAACCTGGTGCAGACCATGGAGGGGCAGCCGGCCATAGTCCACGCCGGACCCTTTGGCAACATAGCCCACGGCTGTAACTCCATACTGGCCGACCGCCTAGCCCTGGCCTACTCCGACTATGTGATCACCGAAGCCGGATTCGGCTCGGACCTGGGATTCGAGAAGTTCATGCACATCAAGGCCCGGCAGAGCGGCCTTCTGCCCGACGCGGCCGTCCTGGTGGCCTCGGTCCGGGCCCTCAAGTGGCACGGCGGCGCCCCGCGAAACGCCCTGGCGGCTCCGGACCCGGGGATGGTGCGGGCCGGCGGCGCCAACCTGGCCCACCACGTCGACGCCATCGGCAGCTTCGGTGTTCCGGTGGTGGTGGCCGTGAACCGCTTCGCCAGCGATTCCCCCGAGGAATTGAAGGAAGTGGAGCGCATCGCCGCGGAGGCCGGAGCACAGGCCGCGGTGGAGTGCTCAGGGTTCGCCGACGGCGGTGAGGGAGGAACGGCGCTGGGCGAGGCGGTGGTCCAGGCCGCGGCGGAGCCGGCGGCGGTCCGGTACGCCTACGACTTGGACGCGCCCTTCCGGGACAAGGTGCTGGCCCTGGCCCGCACCATCTACAAGGCCGACGACGTGAGTTGGGCGCCCGAAGCGTTGCGGCGGCTTCGCCACTTCGAGGCCCAGGGATGGGGGAGCCTGCCCATCTGCATGGCCAAGACCCACCTCTCCACCAGCCACGACCCGTCCCTAAGGGGCAGCCCCCGGGGGTACACCTTCCCCATATCCGACATCCGCGCGTCAGTCGGGGCGGGCTTCCTGTACACCCTGGCCGGCGCAGTGGCCACGCTGCCGGGCCTGCCCACCCGGCCCAGGGCCCTGGGCATGGACGTCAACGCCGCGGGCCAGGTCGTAGACCGCTCCTAGACCGGCGCCGGGGACCGGGTGGCGAGAGTTGGGGGAAAGCGGGACCCGTGGGGTCTCCCTACTGGGACCTGATAGCCCTCCCTGGCAGGGCGCCGGTGTGGGTTCCGTCGTCCACTACCAGGCTGCCGTTGACCAGCATGTAGTCGATGCCCACGGGATACTGCCGGGGCTGCTCGAAAGTCGCCCTGGCCTCCACCGTTTCAGGGTCGAAGACCACTAGATCCGCCTTCATGCCGTCCCTCAGTATGCCCCGGTCCTTCAGGCCCAGCCGCTGCGCCGGAATGGCGGACATCTTCCGCACCGCCTCCTCCAGGGTGAGCAGTTCCTCGTCGCGGACGAACTGCCCCAGCACGTAGGGAAAAGTCCCGTAGCTTCTGGGATTGGGCGTCTCCCCGGTCAGCAGACCGTCGGACCCCACCATTTGGGCCGGGTGACGGAGGATTTGACGGATGTTGTCGGGGTTGCCGGTGCGGGCTACAAAGGCAACCTCCAGGTTCTCCTCGATCAGCAGATCGCAAATCGCGTCCACCATCGTCTTGTCCTGGGCCTTGGCCAAGTCGGTCAGAGAGCGTCCCTGCCATTCCCTGTTCCGCTGGGAGCCGATGTGACTGAAAATGTAGTGGTCCAAATTCAGTCCCCACATCGGATTCACCGAGTCGCCCAGCTCGTCCCGCACCCTGCGGTCCTTGATCCGCTCCAGCAGGGCGGCCGGCCCGCCGGAGTGGACCCAGTAGGGCAGCAGCGAGTGCAAGATCGTGCTGGCCGCGGCGTATGGATACTGGTCGAAGGTAACGTCGATGCCGTCTCCGCGAGCCTCGTCCACCAGGGCCACCATCCGCCGCCCCATGCCGTCGACCGGGCTGTGGTAGTGGGAGATGTGCACCGGGACCCCGCTGCGCCGGCCCACGGCCACCGCCTCCCGGAAGGGGTCCAGCAGCCGGTCGCCCAGGCTGTACCGGGCGTGGGTCATGTAGAAGCCGCCCAGATCCTTTATGGCGTCGCACACCGCCACCAGCTCGTTGGTGTCGCTGTAGGCGCCGGGAGGATAGGTCAGGCCGGTGGAGAAACCGAAGGCCCCGTCGCGCATCGCCTGGCGGGCCAGCTCCTTCATCCGGTCCAGTTCCGGCTCGGTGGGCAGCCGGTCTTCCCAGCCCATGGCCTCCACGCGTATCGCCGCGTGAGGCGCCATGTAAGCGACGTTGCAGGCCGCCCGCCTGTCCAACAGGTCGAGAAATTCCCTGACGCTGCCCCAGCGGACGCCGGGCGGCGGCATCCCGTTGACCGCGGCCAGGTAGGTAAGCAGGTGCTCCAGGTTTCGGGGCGACGTGGGCGCATAGGAGAGGCCGTCCATACCCAGCACTTCCGTGGTGACGCCCTGCCGCACCTTGGCCTCGTGGCGTGGGTCGGACAGCATCATGAGGTCCGAGTGGGAGTGCATGTCGATAAAGCCGGGGCAGACTACGTGCCGGCTGGCGTCGATTACCCGGCCGGCCTGGACCGCGGAGGCGTCGCCGCGAATTATGTTAAGTTGGTCCCCGGCAATGCCGACGCTGGCCCGAAACCAGGTCTGCCCGGTGCCGTCGACAACCCTTCCGTCTTTCAGCAGCAGATCGAACAAGGTTCCTCCCGCCCTGGCGAGTCAAGCTTGGGATACGCGGCTATGATACAACAGAGGGCCGGGGGACCACCGGGCAGATACCCCTAGACCCCGCCTTCACTGGGCCGGGTCATTCGATATCGTCAGGCGGGTAGCCAATGACGTGTCATCGAAGGGCCAGCTATTGTCTTCCGAGCGCAGCAGAGGAATCTACGGCCCTGCTTTGTAGACGGTCCGTTGTCCGGCATCTGGGTCTTGCGGGTATGCATTTTGGATTCCTCGTCGCTGCGCTCCAACGGAATGACAAGGTGGGGTGGCCGGTCGCTTGCCAGCGGTATTGGTTGCGGCTAAGATTGGTGCAACCCCCAAGCGATGAACACGGCCAGCCTCAGACGACCGGCCAATGAACTCTATATATCTGGACTACAACGCCACCACTCCCATAGACCCTCAGGTTGCCGAGGCGATGCTGCCCTTCGTCGACCGCCACTTCGGCAATCCGTCGAGCAGCCACGCTTTCGGCACCCCCGCCCGGGCCGCGGTGGAAGAGGCCCGAGAGCGAGTGGCGGCCATGCTGGGATGCCAGGCCGGGGAGATAGTTTTCACCAGCGGCGGCACCGAGGCCAACAACTACGCCATCAAGGGAGTGGCGGGCGCCTACCGGCGCCGGGGCAACCACATCATCACCTCCGCCGTGGAACACCCCGCGGTGCTGGAGGTGTGCCGCCACCTGGAGCAAAACGGCTGCCAGGTGACCCGCCTGCCGGTGGACCACTACGGCTTGGTGGACCCGCAGCAGGTGGCGGACGCCATCACGGAACGGACCATACTGGTCACCATCATGCACGCCAACAACGAGGTTGGCACGGTGGAGCCCATCGAGGAGATCGCCAGGGCCGCCCACCGCCGGGGCGTGCTGGTACACACGGACTCTGCCCAGTCGGCCGGCAAGATCCAGGTAAAGGCGGACGCCCTGGGAGTAGACCTGCTCACTCTGGCGGGGCACAAGCTCTACGCCCCCAAGGGCATCGGCGCGTTGTACGTCAGGGAAGGCGTCGAATTGGAGAAGCTGATTCACGGCGCCAACCACGAGATGGACCGCCGCGCCGGAACGGAGAACGTCATCCAGGCGGTGGGGTTGGGCAAAGCCTGCCAGTTGATCGACGGGAACCTGCCGGAGTATTCCGCTCACATGGGGAAGATGCGGGACCTGCTGGAGACCTCGCTGGCCGACCGCTTTCCCTCCTCGCGGATCAACGGGCACCCGGAGCAGCGGCTGCCCAACACGTCCAGCATCGGCTTCAAGGGCTTGGAGGCCGACACCATCCTATCCCGGCTGGACGGAGTAGCCGCGTCGGCCGGCGCCGCCTGCCACAGCGGACAGGTGGAGGTCTCCGGTGTTCTCCAAGCCATGGGCGTACCCATAGAATACGCCATGGGCACCGTGAGATTCTCGGTGGGCCGCTGCACCACCGCAGAGGAGGTCAGCGCCGCCTGCGACGAGGTGGGCCGGGTGGTGCATAGCCTGAACGGCTCTTGAGTGGGAAACGCACGCCAGCGGACTCACGGTAAGTATCCACGGCCAAGGAGTTAAACATGGCAACGGTAAGCATAGACCACCTCGCGCTGCCCACGGCCAACGCCGAGCGGTTCATCGAGTTCTACAAGCGCCTGGGATTCACCATTAACGATGAGGCGGAGTGGAGGGCAGGCCAAGCGAACATATTCTCCGTTCAGGTGGGAGACTCCAAGATCAACGTTCATCCCGAGGGGTTTACGGCCGAGTTGCGAGGGCCCACCGCCGTGCCCGGCTGCGGCGACGTCTGCTTCGTTTGGGACGGACCGGCCGAAGAGTGCCAGGCGTGGCTAGAGAGCGCCGGGGTGGAGGTCATCCGGGGACCGGGGCCGCGCAAGGGCGCCCGGGCCGGGGGCAGACTGCCCGCGGTGAGCCTGTACGCCCGGGACCCCGACGCCAACCTCCTGGAGTGGATGGTCTACCTGGACAACTAGCCCGCGGCCCAATGGCGAGCAAACCGGAGATCGAATCCGGGCGCCTCAACTGAGGAGTGGACCAAGAACTCGACCGGCGAAAGGAAGGCTTTAGCATGGCACTAATGACGGGCAAACAAGCGCTGGCGCAGATGCTGGCGGCGGAAGGGTTGGAGTACATCTTCGGCAACCCCGGCACCAGCGAGACCCCCTTTCTGGACGTGCTCCAGGACTACCCGCAACTGCGGTACGTGCAGGCGCTGCAGGAAGGCACGGCAGTCGGAATGGCCGACGGCTACGCCAGGGCCACCGGCAAGCCCGCCTTTGCCAACATCCACATCGCAGGCGGCCTGGCCAATGGCATCAGCGGCCTGTACAACGCCTACCGCGGCGGCACTCCGATGGTGCTGACCGCGGGCAATTCCGATACCCGCATGTATTTGGCCGATCCCGTCCTGTCGGGTGATTTGGTAGAAATGACCTCCCAGTACACCAAGTGGAGCGCCGAGGTGCTCCACGCCTCGGACCTGCCGGTGGCGATCCGGCGGGCTTTCAGGGAAGCCAAGACGCCGCCCACCGGCCCCGTGTTCCTGTCCTTTCCATGGGACACCATGGACGACGTCGCCGACGTGGAAATCGCGCCGTCGTCCCCGGGCTACTTTCGCATTCGGCCCGATACGGAGGCGCTGGCCCGGGCGTCGCGGCTGCTGGCCCAGGCGGAAAACCCCGTCATGGTGGTGGGTGACCGGGTGGCCCAGTCGGGCGGGGTGGCCCAGGTGACCCGCTTGGCCGAGCAACTGGGCGCGAGGGTATACGCCGCGTCTTTCTCGGAGGTAAATTTCCCCACCAGCCACGGCTTGTACGGCGGGATGCTGAACTTGAACAATCCGGCAACCCGGCAGCAACTGGCCGGGGCCGACGTGGTGCTGGCGGTGGGGGCCAACGTGTTCAACTCCTTCTTGTACGTTCCGGAACCCTTCCTGGGCCCGGCCACCAAGCTGGTGCACCTGGACAGCAGCTACGCGGAGGTGGAGAAGATCTACGCCACCGAGGTGGGGATACTGGCGGACCCGGCGGCGGGGGCCGACGAGTTGACCGCCGCCCTGACCCAGGATATGTCCGGCTCGGCCAAAGAAGCCGCCGCCACCAGGTCCGCGCAGTACGCCGAGGAGCGGAGACGCTCCGACGAGCAATACCTGGAACGAGTCAGGAACATGGGAAGCCGCCGGCCCATGGCGGTGGAGCAAATGATGCATGGCCTGGCCGAGGCCGCGCCTCCGGACGTCATCGTGGCCGACGAGTCCATCACTTCCAGGGCCGCCTTGAACCGGGCGTTCAACTTCGATGAACCCGGAAGCCTCTACTCCATCCGGGGCGGCGCCCTGGGTTGGGCTATGCCGGGCGCGTTGGGGGTAAAGCTGGCAAACCCGGACCGACCTGTCCTGGCCGTCGTGGGAGACGGCGCGTCGCTGTACACCGTGCAGGCCCTGTGGACCGCGGCCCGCTACAACATTCCCGTGGTCTACGCCATCTGCAACAACCGGTCGTACCGGATTCTCAAAGTGAACATGGACATCTATCTGCGCCGCATGTTGGAAGACGAGGACCGTCGCAGCGAGTACGTCGGAATGGAATTCGCCAACCCGCTGGACCTGTCGGCCATCGCCCAGGGACTGGGCGTAGCCGGTGAGAAGGTGGAGGACCCCGCGGAACTGGGTCCGGCCCTGCGCCGGGCTTACGACAGCGGCAAACCGACGGTGATCGACGTTAGCATCGACGGGTCTCTGTAACCTCCGGCACTCCTACCATGGGTATCCCCGCGTCGCTTGCCCATCCGCCGGTCCGTCCCGCCAGTTGGCGGTTAGGCCGACGGAGCGCCCCGGTATTTGGGGACCCCCAACCGGAGTCCAAGATGCCGGTCGGCCCCGCGCGACGGCCTAAAGTTGACAGTAATCTCGATTGTGATATAAATTCGATGCAACGTTGCGGTTCCGGCTAAAGCCGAATCCTCAACCCTGTTTGGGAGCAGCGGAGCTTCTCCGTCCCGGCTCACAGCGCGGCCAACCGGGAACCGCCCCTCCCCCCGGCTGTTAGCGTCACCTAAGCGGTCCACATAGAGCACAGGGAGGACTAATGGTACAAGCTGAGACCCGTAACAACCTTCGGTCCAGGCTGGGAGGGTCCAGGGCAGGCCAGCGGGTCCGATCCCCGGGGGTGGTGATCGGGCTTGGCTCCACGGCGTGCCAGGTCACCCAGCACCTGGAAGAAAGGACCTTGGGTTGGAGTATCAGCGACCGGCAGAGCTTGGGGTTCTTGTACTTGGACACCCGGGAAGCCACCCGCGAGGAGATATTCAGGGCGTCGCGCTTTATTCCGCTGTCGCTCCCCCATTTCTCCAACCTGCGCGACCTGCGGCCCTGGCTCTTGGAATGCGTGCCGGAGTTGAAACACCTGAGCCTCTCCCGCGAGGGCGCCCTGGGCATGCTGGCCAACGCGGGAGTTGCCGCCAGATACAACTACGCCGCGATACGGGGACACATAGAATCGATCATAGCCGCGGTGTGCCCCTACTACGAGGGAAAAACCTACCTGAGAGTTCACGTGGTCGGCTTCCTGGGCGGCGGCACTATAGGCGCGCTGCCGGTGCTGCTGGCGGCCCTCTCCGAAGCCCGGGGGACCGCGTATAACTTCAGCACCGTGCTTCACCTACTCACGCCGCAGCGGGGAATGTCCCGCGATCCGGACAACAGCTATCCGTTGCAGCTTAGAAACGCCTACACCACCATCCAGTTCCTCAGGGCGATCACCGGGGCCGTAGCCGCCCAGGGCAAGTTCACGGGAACGGACGACTTCAACATTACCGTTTACCCGGACAAGAGAGTGGAGGCCCGCGGGCCCCACTTCGACATAGCCCTGCTGCACAGGTCGCCCAAGGACTCCGTGCCGGCCCAAAGGGCCCACGTGAGCCGCGTCCTGGAAACCCTGGTTGCCGAGTCCTCCGGGACGGGGCAAGACTGGTGGGCCAGGTACCACGAAACCATGCGGGAAGCCAACAACAAGATAGACGCGCGGTTCGGCTCCATCAACTCCAGGGAGGTGGGCCTCCTGGAGGGGTTCTTCAACATGACCGCACGCCAGTTCCTGCAGACCAAGTGGAACGGCGGCAACAAATAGGATGGAGAAGTTATTCATGTTTTGGCTGAGTAGAAGGCGGTTTTCGTACAAACGGGAAACCGGCAGGATATCCCCGACGATGGACCCTTTGGACTTCCTGAGCGCCGGCACGGCTACCACCAGGTACCGGGACGCGTTCTCCCAGATTCACTCGGTGGTGCATGCGTCCCTTGAAGAGGTGGACAAGTCCATCCAGTTGATATTCGAGCAGCTCCGGGCCCCAGGGGCCGTAGCCGACCGGGTCATCATCGAGGCCAATGGGGAAATCCGCAAAGAAATGGTGCGGGCCACTTTTCTGACCGAGCAGCAGAAAGACCTATTGTGCCGGGACGTCCACAGCAAGCTGGAAAGCCTGTACATCCAGAGTCTTATCGCCGAACCCCATCAAGACCCCGGGGTCAAACGGTGGATTAGCCTCTCCGCCCGCACCGCCCGCACCGAGTTGCCCGAGATCCCCGAGTATTCCCCCGTGGAACTTGCCAGGCCGGAAGACCGGCGGAGACGAGTTCCGCGCTGGCAATCCCTGATTGACGAGTGGCTGGAAACGCAGTGCCGCAATCACGTTTGCGACGTCATAGCGTATATGGAAGCGGAAATACAAGAGTACATCGCGTCGTGGTTCGAGGTCACCTCCACCCTCAGGAGGCACTCAAGCCTGGGCGGCGCGTTGTTCCGGCAAGTGGTCGAACCCGACACGTGGACTTTCGAGAGCGACGACCCCACGGTGAGAAACCTGCTGCGGGGCGGCCCCGCTCAGGATATCGCTTCGCGCATCTTGGGGCGCTTCCAGCTCACCAACCGGGAGATCGTCGACTTGGCTGAACTGGTGCGGGTCTCGCTGGAAGGGACGCCGGCATACGGCACCGGGCGGGTGGGACTGCAGGAGTTGGAGGACCTTCTCGCCCTGGCCGTTTCCGAGAAGATCCAGGACAACGTGTCCATGGAGGCCGGGTTCCTTTCCGTTTTCTCCAACGGCCTGCGCCTGCGGGACGACCTGGGTGAACTGCTGGCCGACATGCAGCGCGGCGCCTCGGCCATGGAACAAAAAGTATGGAGAGTAGGGGAAATCGGCGTGGGCCACGTTGACTCGGCCTCCGGCGTGGGAGTTACCGACGCCAACGTTCACGACATTGTACTAAGGGGGCTGGGCGGCGGCCGAAGATTCGCCGCCGTAGAGGGGCATCCGGGGGATAACCACCGGTTCAACGTGCAAATGTCCATCGTCGGTGCGCCCGCCTCGGACTTGACCATATTCCGGGAGATGGTAGCGGCCTGGTATGCCTGGCACTTCGACTACGAGCGGCTCAACAGCCCCAACGACTCCGGGTGGAGGAAGTCCATCAAGAACGAGTCCTGGAAGCTCTACCCGGACATCGGCACCGATACCGGGGTGAGGAACGCCATCATGGAGTTCATCGCCGACGACCTGGTGGCTATGTGGCAGTCACCGGAAGGAATGGCCAGCTACGTGACCAACGGGCTGTCCCCGGAACAAGAACTGATGCACGGCCTTTGGACTGAGTTGGGCATAGCCCCGCAGGAAACCGGGAGCCGGGGCCTGTGACCGCGCTCGGGTAGGCGCCGCCCGGGAGTATGGCCTTCCCGCACAGGCCTGTTAATGATCCCCCTGCCCGTATCTGATGGGCAGGGGGAGTTCTATACCCGGGGCAGACGGGGACGGAGAGTGTAGAATAGCGGCGCGAAACTTTCCCGCGAGACTTGGCAAGGAGGTCTAGAAATGGCGCTGACTTTGGCTGAAGCAAACCGGATGGTCCAGGCCGCCATAGCGAAAGCGGCCGAGATAAACGTCAACTTGAGCGTAGCCGTATGCGATGCCGGGGGGAACCTGCTGGCCTTCAACCGCATGGCGGGCGCCAGCGCGGTGAGCGCCACGGTGGCCCAGGGTAAGGCGGCCGCGTCAGCGGGTTTTGGACGCGCCAGCGGGGCGCTGCAGGCGGACTCCCCGGTGATCCAAGCCATCATATCGACCATGGGCGGGCGGATGCTTGCCGCCCAGGGCGCGGTCCCCATACGCAAAGACGGGGAACTGGTGGGCGCCATAGGGGGCAGCGGGGCCACCGCTCAGCAGGACGAAGACTGCGCTCAGGCCGGCCTGGAAGCCTTGTAACTCAGCCCTGCAACTGCTCCGGTGCAAGGCTGCCGCTGAGGTCTTGGGCGAGAAGGCGCGGGACCTAGTCGAGCTTGTAGACGCGGGCCGCGTTTCCGCCCACTATCTTGTCGGTTTCCTCCGGGGTGCAGTCCTTCAAAATCTCACCCAGGATCTCGCGGCTGCGGGGGAAGGTGGACTCGGTGTGGGGATAGTCCGACCCCCACATCAGGTTATCCACCCCAATGATGTCCCTCATTTTGATGCCCAGGGCGTCCTCTTGGAAGCCGCAGAAGACGTTGCGGTGGAAGTACTCGCTGGGGAGCATGTCTCCCCGGTAGTCATCCCACCACCGGTCCCGGGGCGTCCTCTGGGTGTAGGTATAGTCCAAGCGGTCCAGGAAGTGGGGAATCCACCCCAACTCCATCTCCACCGACCCCACTTGCAGCCTGGGAAACCGGTCGAACACGCTGCTGTAGATCATCCCGGCCAGGGACATCCGGACCCAGTGGTCCACGTTGCACATGGCCTCCGGCCTCAGGGTGGTGGACCAGACGAACTCCTGGCCTCGCTCCGACCGGTTGGTGGCCAGGTGGAGGGACAGAGGCATTTCCAGGTCCTGGGCCGCCGCCCAAAGCGGGTCGTACTCTCGTTGGTAGTAGCCCTCCCCGGCCCGGGGATACACGGTGATCATTCCGCCCGCCAACCCCATCTTGGCGCAGCGTTCCAGTTCCTCGATGCCGAGTGGGACGTCGTCCACGTTAATGCAGGCGATACCCTTAATCCGGTCGGGGAATGGTCGGCAGAAGTCGGCCAACCAGTCGTTGTAGGTCTTGAAGACCTCGTTCAGCAATTCGCTGTCCGGCAGGTTGTACATGAACAGGCCGACGGTGGGGTAGACGATGCTTACGTCAATGCCGTCGGCGTCCATGTCGTTGACGTGCTCCCGGGGAATCCAGCCGCCGGGGCGGACGTCTTCGGCGTTCTTGGTGAGGGTCATCTTCTCCGGCTCATCGAACCTCAGCCCGGCATTGGAGCCAGGCCCCAGACCCACCACCTTGTAGCCGTCGCAGAACCACCAGTCGCCGTCATCCAGGCGCTCCAGGTGGGGCATCCGGTCCTTGAACTTGGCGGAGGCGCGGCTTACCCAAAGGTCGCCGGGCTCCATCACGTGATTGTCCGAGGATATGAACCTCCGGTCAGCCATTGCTCATTCTCCTGCTCCCCCTAACTGAGCGAGGGACCACCGGCAGGGGGCGTCCCTGGCCCCCTGCCGGCCCCGGGCTAATCGTGGTTGGAGCGGTACAGGGCGTTCCGCATCACCCGGCCGGGAAGCGCGCCGGTGGGCTTGCCCTGCTCGATCAACACCTCGCCGTTGACCACCGTCGCCTCTATGCCTTCGGCCAACTCGCTGATCCGCCATCCTCCGGCGGGAAAGTCGTAGGCCGTGTCCTCGGGAAGGGTGCGGACAGTGTCGGGATCGAAGACGGTTATGTCGGCCGCCATGCCCGGATGCAGCAGGCCTCGGTCGTAGATGCCGAAGGCGGAAGCGGACTCGAAGGTCAGGCGGCGGACGGCCTTCTCCAAGCTCATGATCCCCTGTTCCCTGACCCAGTAGCCCAGCAGCCGGGTGCTGTAGCCATAGCCGCCGTGGAACTGCACGTGGGCCCCGCCGTCGGACAGGCCGACGATGGTGTTGGGGTAATTGAGGATCTGGGACACCGCTTCGGGGTCCACGTTGTTGTCGCCCTGAACGAAGACCGTGTTCAGGTCCTCCTCGACCGCCAAGTCCAGAAAGGCGTCGATGATCCCTTTCCCTTGCTCCTGGGCAATCTCGCTGATGGACTTGCCCTTTAGACCGCTGTTCTTGGCCAACACCGGCTCGTCCACCCACATATACTCGTACCAGTTCTTGGCAATGTTGGCCTCCGTTACGTCCACGCTCCAGGCCACGGCCTCCTCGTGCAGCCTCTGGCGCACCTCAGGGTCCTTGTAAGCCCGCAGCTTCTCCTCGTCCGACTCCAGCAGAATGGGGTGCCAGGTGGGCAAGCCGCGGAATTGCTGGCAGTTCCTGAGGGTGAAGCGCTGGGTGGTGCTGTTGGGAGTGCACAATGGATAGGCCCTGATGCCAGCCTTGGAAGTCTCGTCGACAATGGCCATCAGTTCCTTCCACTCGTTGGGCCGGCGGACCGTCTGCCCCAGGTTGTTGTAGACCACCTGCCGGCCGGTGGCCTCGGAAAGCTTGCTCATCAGGCGGCTCTCGATTTCCGCGCCGCGCCCGCCGCCGCTCTGGATTATGCCGGTGCCCAGGTCTCTAAGCACGCCCCCCAGGGCGAAAATCTCCTCTTCAGTGGCCCACACGGCCGGAATCAGGGCGCCTTGCGGATCGTAGTGGCCCTTGTTGCGGGAGACGGACAGGCCCAGGGCGCCGGCCTGGATGGAGTCGGCCACGATCTGCTGCATGGACTGGATCTCGTCCTGGGTGGGAGGCCGGCCCTGGCACTCGTCGCCCATGACGTAGTACCGGACGGCCGAATGGCCTATGAGGGTGCCCACGTTCACGCCCAGCCGCCGGTCCAGAGTGTCCATGTACTCGGAGACGGAATTCCACGAGAAGTCGACGGTCCGAAGCACTTCCATGGGAATGGCTTCCACGTAGGACAGGAATTCGGACAGCCTCTCCTGGGCGCCGGACCGGACGGGCGCCAGGGACAACGAGCAGTTGCCGATGATGACCGTGGTTGCCCCGTGGTAGCAGGAAAAGCTGCACAAGGGGTCCCAGAGGACCTGGGCGTCGTAGTGGCAGTGGTTGTCCACGAACCCCGGCGCTATGACCAAGCCCTGAGCGTCGATGGTGCGAGTTGCCGGGCCGCTCAGCTTGCCTAACTCCACGATCTTGCCGTCTTTTACTCCCACGTCTCCGTGAAATGAAGGCATGCCGGAACCGTCAACGATCCTTCCGTCTTTCAACAACAGGTCGTAAGCCATTAGCCGTCCTCCTCTATGGCGCCGGTGGTTGACGCTGTATCCATTATAACCCGCCGGTTCTCCCGGATAACTGGGCCAATTATAAGCCGTAAGGGGCCGGGGGTATAGACCTTTGGATAGGCGACAACTGCTCCGGGTTAGGGAGAGTTGAGGGAGGTCCGACCGCCGGGTATCCCCCACCGGATGTGGCGGCGGCGGCGTTTGCCGGGCCAGTCTCCCCAGTTCGGAACAGTAATGCAAGCGGCGGACAAGGGACTGGGGCGGTTGTCTCAGAGGCGGCCGCCCGGCCCCGACGATTCTGCCCGGCCGAGGGCCTGGAGGCTACCCATTCTTTGCGCCGGTCATGCCGGCGGGGTCTCGTGCCATGGGCGCGGCCACAGGGCAATCGCGTCTCAAGATAGTGTCATTCTTGTATATTAGGAATCAGGGACGGAGGTAAGGCCGTTGTCATTCTTAGGGCATGAAAGCCGGTGGTTCAGATAGGCCTCCCTCCGCCCTTTGCCGAGTGCGGACGGCATCATGGGCCACCAAGCCCGCATTAGCAAGGTTGCACCGCAACGGGCAGGGAGGGAAACCGTCCTAAACGAGAGAGGAGGTGTTCTATGGGATACTTGGGTGTGGATGTGGCGAAAGAGTCTCTGGAAGTGGCCTACGCCGCAGGGTCTCGGCGAGGTCCTTTCCGAACACGGGGGCAGGAATTGACACCATGCTCGATTGGTTGTCTAGGGACTTCCCCCATGGGGATCTGCAACCGATAGTGGAGCCCACCAGCACTTACCACCATCCCTTGGTCCGGGCCCTGACCGCCTGGGAGTTGGCCTACACCTTGATCAATCCGGCCCGCACTGCCGCCTTCGCGCGGGTGCAGGGGAAGCGGGCTAAGACCGACCGAGGGGACACCCGGGTACTGGCCTCCCTGGGGAGAGTCAACAGCCGAAACCCAGTCCCCCGCCGGAAGAGGATCAGGAGGAGCTCAAAGTCTTGAGACGCCACCTGGAATGGCTGGAAAAGGAGCTTCAGGCAGCACACAATCGTCTGGACACCGCCAGTTTCTCTCCATGGACGCCACAAGAGGTCTTGGACAGCCTGGAAGGGACCATCCGGCAACTCGAGGAGGAAATAAAGCTGGTGAGAGAGGCGATGGCCAGCCGGCAGGAACGAGACCGGGAGTGGAGCCGCCGAATAGAGCTGTCGACCAGCGTTCCCGGTGTAGGAGAGCGGACGGCAACGCTCCTGTTGACCGAGTTGCCGCCGGCGAGCAGATGCTCCGGCGCCGGAACCTGGGCCGCCTTCTGTGGCCTCAACCTGGAGCCGAGGCAATCTGGGAAGGGCTGCTACAGCAGGCTTTCTCGTGTACGAGCGCCTAGGGCGCGCGCTGGGCTGTATCTGCCGGCGGTGAGCGCCCTGCGCTGGAACCCGGTGGTGGAGGCCTTGGGGGACCGGACGCGGGGCCGCGGCAAACGGGCCGGGTGCGCATCGTGGCTGCGATGCACAAGCTGCTGCGCCTGTGCTTTGGGGTTCTCAAGAGCGGAAGGCCCTTCGATCTCTCTTTGCATACTGTCGCTTCAAACGGTTGATATTTAATACGGCATCTGACCGAATCCGAAGAATCTAAACCGATACTCGGCAATCTTGTATTGGGTCCCAAACCAGGGCTTGCCATGACGATTTTGGACCCTTCGGCAGACTCAGGGTGACATACCTTCTTTCTCAACGAGCTTTGGCTCAATGGAGATAATTAAGACGCGATCGCCCTGGGCGCGCCCCAAGTTGACGCACCTCCACGGAGGTGTTTGAATTAGTAGACCCACCTCCTCTCGGGGGCCCCAAGCCGACCCCTCGCTCGGGCGGTTAGCTCAGCCGGTTAGAGCGCCTGCTTTACACGCAGGAGGCCGCAGGTTCGAGTCCTGCACCGCCCACCACCTCCCCACTTTATGCCGTGCCGGGGTTGGTGATGCCGCGTCCCCGCGTCCCTTCCGGGTCGGGGGCTGATGTCCGGCAACCGACGCCTTTTGGCCGCTGATCAACAGCATGGCGGACGTGGACCGCAGCGGCGGACACGTTCTTCGGTTGGCAAAAAGCGTTGCTTGGCCAGCCCTTACGTGGGCCTCGACGCCGAACTCATACGGCTAGGCGGCTGGTCTTTACACGAACAGTAAAGCGGATAAAGGCGGTCCGGTGTCAATCCCGGGATGGTGGGGTAGGGCTACGAGCAATCGCTCAGGCTGGCGTTGGCCAGGAAGGCGAGAAGCAACTCCCGCATCTGTTTTTCGTGGTAGGGCGCGAAGGCGGTGAACTCGCGAAGATTGCCCGCAGCCTCTTCTTCAGGGTCAAAACGGCTCCCCATGAACCGGTAATCGTCACGCAGTTCTCTGTCCCACACCCGGAACTCTTCCAGGGTTAGCTGGGGCTCGAACTGAAAGGCGTAGGACCGCCCGTAGCGAAAGGCCATGTTGATTCGCCGGTAAGTGCCGTCGCGGCGCAACATGAAGGAGTCGGCCAGCTTTACCGCTCCTTCCGGAATGGCAAAGGTGTCACCGTGGAGCGTCGGCACCAGCGGAATCTCAATCTTGTTGAACACCGGATCGGCCTTGCCCTGGGCCGTCACCGAAATCTTCTTCAAGCCAATCTGGTAGCCGCCGCTGGGCTCCACCACGCCTCCCAAGGCGGCGGCCATCATTTGGGCCCCCAAGCAGACCCCAAATACCGGTTTGTTCCCGTCCAACGCCTCTTTCAGGTAGGCCTTCTCCTGATGCAACGCCGGGAAGTCGTCGTAGGCTGAGAGGGGGCCGCCCAAGATCATGACCATGCTAACGCTAGCCAAGTCCGGAGCCCCAAATCGTTCATAGCCGGGTGCCGACTCGAACACGTTCAGCGCCTCCAGCTCAAACCCTTGGGCCGCCAGTACGGACTCGAAGTTGCCGGCCAAGGTTTCCGGCGCGGCGTGACGGATGACCAGCGCGCGTTTCATGGCCTTTTCGTAGTGGACCTAGTGGATGGCGGCAGCCGGCGCGGCGGCCCTCTCGTTCACCAGCCGGCCTTCCTTGAACCTAGAAAGGGAGAAGGGTTTGATCAAGCCCGGCGTCTCCCCGGTGGCGATCAACTCGGCGATGCGCTTTCCGGCCACGGGCGCAGCCTTAAAGCCCCAGCTGCCCCAACCGCAACTGAGCACCAAGCCGTCCAGTCCATCGACGGCGCCCATAATGGGCGCGTAGTCCGGAGTCATGTCGCAAATGCCGGTCCACTGGCGCAACACGTTCACGTTCTTCAAGCAGGGAAACATCTCCAGGCTGTGGGCCGCCAGCTCTTCCAACGGTTGCATAGAGGAGCCGTGGCTATAGCTGGGGTAAGGATCGACGCCGCCGCCGATGACCACTTCTCCCCGGTCGGTCTGGTAGACGTAAGCGTGGAGATTGGCCGAGGAAATAGTCTTGTCCAGAAACGGCTTTAGCGGCTCGGTGACCATCGCCTGAAGCGGGTGGGTCGAAATTGGCAAGTCCAGGTCCACCATGCGGCCGATGGTGGAAGTCCATCCAGCGGTAGCGCTCACCACCGTATTGGCCTTGATTAGTCCCCGGTCCGTCGCCACGCCGGTCACGCTGCCGTTGGTCCGCTCGATTCCGGTGACTTCGGTGAACGGGTGCAGCTCGACCCCCAACCGGCTGGCGCCCCGCCCGTACCCCCACACCACCGCGTCGTGGCGAATGACGCCGCAGGGGGGATGGTATAGGGCGGCCACTATGGGGAAAGGCTTGCTCTCCCGCAGGTCCATCGGCGGGACCAGCTTCTTTATTTCTGCCGGTCCGACCATCCGGCTGTCCACGCCCAGTATCCGGTTGAATTCGGTCCGCATCCTCAAGCCGTAGACCGCGGCCTCCGTGTGCCCTAGGTCCAACCGGCCCATCTGGTTGAAAAGCAGGTTGAAGTTTAGCTCCCTGGACAGCCCCTCGTAGAGCTCGACGCTTTCCTTGAAGAAAGGGATTCCCTCGGTCGTCAGGTAGTTGGCCCGGATGATAGCGGTGGTCCGGGCGCTGGCGCCGCCGCCCAGGTACCCCTTGTCCAGCACCGCCACGTCGCGGACGCCCAGTTTGGCCAGGTAGTAAGCGGTAGACAGGCCGTGGACTCCCCCGCCGACGATCACCACCTCGTAGCGATCTTTCAGCGGTCGCTTCGGCCACATCCGGTCCTTTTGAAATAGCTGGAACATGTCTGTTTGCGCCCCGCCGGTTGAGATTCAGGTCGGGAGCCGCTCCATAGCCTCGAAACCAACGGGCACCGCTGCGACCTCCTCTCCGGCCTCGAATATTGCGTCCCAGAAGTAGTCCCCGAACTCGCGAGGGAAATACAGATCGTAGCTCGGCAGCAGCCCCAAATCGGTGCGAACCAGCGTGACGTGTATCTCCGCGCATTTGGTCTGGGCGCAGCGCAGGTTGAGGAAGGCCTCGGAGGACGTATCCAATGCCGAGAGCTTGCACAACAGCTGGCCTGACTTGGGGCCGGTGAGCCGGAGGCCCGCCAGGCCGGAGGTGTGGTCCAACGAGTGGACGCAATCCGAAGGGTCTTCGGGCGCGGCCGCAACCCACTTCGGCAAATCCGGGGCGTGGCAGAGTGCCAGGTATTCGTCTCCGGCCAGCCTGGCCAACCGCCCGCTCGCGGGGACCGAAACCGGACGCACTTCACCGACAGCCAGGGCATCATCGGTCTGGAGAATATTACCCACGAGACCGCCCAGGTCCTTGCCTTGCAGCAGCAGCTTGCCCGTTGGGCTGATGTCGTAAACGCCGGAGCTTTCGTTCAGCGCCCGGAATTCATGGTCTGCGTCCGAGTAGTGGGCGGGTTGCTGCCAGCCGTCCCGTTCCGCCATGCGGGCCCCCATGGCCAACTGCTTGTGGTGCAGCGCGCTTTTCTTCACCGGAGCGATCGACAAGACAATTACCCCCGCAGCCGCTCACCGTCAGGGTCGTAGAAGGGGCGCAGGGTGACTTGGGCCGTCAACGACTTGCCATCGACCAGTATGCTGATTGGTGAACCTTCCTCGGCCATTTCCACCGGCACCCAGGCAAGCCCGAAGCCCTTGCTTGTCGTGGGGCTGCGCCGGGCGCTGGTAACCCGCCCGACGGGCGTCCGGCCGTCGACCACCGGCGCCCCATCATCGGGCACCAGGCCATCCCGCATCACGAAACCCACCAGCTTGTTGCGCAGACCGCGCTCGCTGACGATGCGGAGACCGCCCCGGCCAATGAAGTCCTCCTTGTCGAAGCGGACCGCCCAGCCCACGTCGCTCTCCAGCGGGTTAGACACCGCGTCGGTGTCCTGGCCAACTATGATGTGCTTCTTTTCCAGGCGCAGGACCCGTTGCGCCTCCAGGCCAAAGGGAGCGATGCCGAACTCTCCGCCCGCCTCCATAACCGCCTCCCACAGGTGCTCGCCGTACTCCGCTGGCACGTGCACCTCCCATCCGGCCTCGCCGACGAAGCCGATGCGGAGCAGCATTCCGGTGACGCCCGCAATCTCACCCTGAGCGAAGCGCAGGTAAGGGAACGCAGCGGGGGAGAGGTCAATCCCGGTCAGCTTGCCCAGGGTCTGCCGGGCGTAGGGACCGGCCACGTTCATCGCCGCGTAGTTCGAAGTGACGTTGGTGACGTGGGCACACAGGTCCCTGCCGGCAGCCCACCACTTGAACCACTCTTCGATCAGGTCTGCGTTTCCGCTAGTGGTAGTGACGAAATAATGGTCGCCCGACACCCTGGTGACGGTGCCGTCGTCCAAGATGGTCCCGTTGTCCGAGCACAAAAGCCCGTAGCGAATCCTGCCCACCGGGAGGTTGGAGAAATGGTGGGTGTAGACCCGGTCCAGCAGGGCGCCGGCGTCTTTGCCGCGGACGTCCAGCTTGCCCAAGGTGCTTACGTCGATTATGCCCACCCGCTGCCGGACCGCCAGGCACTCCTCTTGTGGCGAGCCATAGCTGTGAGCCCTCTGCCACGGGCCCGCTTCCACCATAACGGCTCCTAGACTCCGGTGAATGCGGTCCATTGGAGTGCGCTTTATGGGCATGGGGGAGGCGCCCGCCAGGGCGGCCAGCGGCACCGGCTGCAGCGGCGGGCGCGAGGTCGTAACGCCGGTGGACTCCACACTTCGTCCCGTATATTCGGCGCATAGCCCGATCAGCGCCTTCAGGCACATCTTCCCCTGGCAGGGGCCCATGGACGCGGTGCTGTACCGCTTCAACATTTGGATGTCATCGAACCCTTCGGCCACCGCGTCCGAAATGTCCTTGACGGTCACGTCTTCGCAGAAACAGACGAACTCTTTCTTGCCTGTCGGCGATGGCCGCGTGTCGGAAAGAACACGCCGCTCGTCTTGCCGGGCCTGGGCTTCGGTCAACTGCCGACGGGAGGCGTCCACCTCCGTTTCCAATGCCGGCGACATCAAACCAAGACACTGGGCGGCCTCCAGGCCGGCCAGCTGTCCCTGCAGGAGGGAGGTCGCAAGGTCCGGGGACCCGGTGACGTCTCCGGCTACGTGAAGACCGGGAGGCAGCACCCAGTGTTCGGGGTCGCCCGGGGCCCGGCCGTAGTCCCGCCTCGCGCCGACCTGATAGAGCAATCCGTCAGCGGCCTGGATGTTTCCGGACATGCACAGCAGGTCGCAGCGGATGGTCCGCGGCGGACCAGCCGGTTTTCCCGCTTCCATGGGCTGCACCGTGACACCGCGGAGCTTGTTCTTGCCGTGGGCCTTGACGACCACGTGGGAGCGCAACCAAGAAAAGCTGCCCGCCACCCGCGGGGAAAGCTCCCCTCTGCCCGGTAGATTGGCGTAGATACGGGCCTGAGAATCTCCATCGGGGGACGGCCGGGAGTCGACGAGGGCCTCCACTTCCACGCCCGCCTCCAGCAAGTCCAACGCCACTTGCCGGCCCCGCTCATCGCCGGTTGCCACCACCGCCTTGCGGCCCGGCCTGAGGCCATAAAGACGGATCAGGCGTTGGGCGGCGCCGGCCAGCATGACCCCGGGCAGGTCGTTGTTCTCAAACAGCATCGGGACATCGTAAGAACCGGTAGCCACGACAACCCGTTTCGCCCGGAGTTTCACCAGGTCCTGGCCGCTCAAAATGCCCAGCAGGTTGTCTTGATAGCAAGCAAAGACCGTGGCGCCGCTCATGACCCGCAGCCGGGGGGAGTCCAACGCCGGCTTGGCCAATCCGTCGGCTATCTCGTTTCCTGTCACCCCTCGGGAGCCGGCCGCGCCGGCGGACTCCCGGGAACGGAAACGAAGGTGCCCACCCAAACGGGGTTGGTCGTCGATCAGGGTAACGCCGACCCCCTGTTCCGCAGCGGCCAGAGCCGCCGACAGGCCGGCGGGGCCGCCGCCCACGACGGCAACGTCGGTGTGGTAATTCCGGTGCTGGTAGGCGGTGTCGGGAACGTCGTCAATGTCGATTTTGCCCAGGCCGCCGACGCGGCGGATGACCCTCTGGGCCAAGAACCAGAGCAGCTTGGGCCGGTGCAAGGCTTTGTAGTAAAAGCCCACCGGCATGAGCCAGCCCAGGCGGTCGAGGACGGAGAGGAAGTCCCAGCGCAGCGAGGGCCAGGCGTTCTGGTGGCGGACTTGCATGCCCGGCTTGACCGGCTGGATGCAGGCGCGGACGTTGGGCACGCCGTCGACGTTCACCAGGCAGTTGGGGCACCGCCCGGCGGCGCAGAGCAGTCCCCGCGGCCGGTGGTATTTGAAGCCCCGGCTGAAGGTCGATACGCCGGAGGCGAAGAGCGCGGAGGCGACGGTGTCGCCTTCCCAAGCCGTGACCTTCTTGCCGTCGAAGTGAAACTCGACCGCCGTACCGCGGTCGATAAGCTCGCTGGGTCCGGCCGGCAGCCGGGGACTACGGCTTTGCTGGGCCATTGATCACGGCCAGAATGTCTGTTGTACTTGGTTGACCGTCGTGTCCCGCAGGGCCAGGAACCACTTGCGGCAACCGAAGCGGTGGTTCCACCATTCTCGAGACACCCCCGCGACGTTGCTGCGGGAGTAGAAGTACCTGGCCCACTGGTCCCGGCTGGCGTCGGGAGCGGGCCGAGAAGTCACCTCGCCGCCGAAGCGGAACTCGTTAACGTTGCGGTCCCCGCAGTTGGGGCATTTTAGGAGGAAGGACATCGTGCGCAGCACCAACTCTATTAGAAGCTAGTAAAGAACCCGGGCTCGACCGTTACTAACTCGACCTGTTGTGTCACAACCCCAAGTTCAAGTTCTTTCAGCTTGTCAACCAAAATCTCACCACTGATAAGGTCTATCGGAGGAGCGCCATCTCTGGTTGCTTCCCGTTGGGCCTCCTGAGTAAAGCTACCCGTAGTTATGAACAACCCTCTGTCGGAGCGACCAGTCATTGCCCCGCGGAAATCACGGATTTGGGGAGCTGTGACACTGCCGGTAAAGCGTTTGCATTGGAACAAGACCGGGAAACCAATTAGTCCGGCGAAACGGATTATGCCACGCCCGTCGATTCCACCGTCCCCGGAACGCCCAGTAACCTGGACTTCGATGAACCCGGACTCTCGGAGGAGCCTCTGGCACAGCCGTTCGAAGCTGGATGGCTCCATTGACAAGAGGATTTCGATTAGTTGTTCCCGCCAACCAGATTCCTCCTCAGGAGGCACAGCGAGTTCGTCGTCGGCCTCTCTTCCTCGTCGCGAGTAATTGCGTATTACGGCTTGCGGGTCAATATTAACTGCATTTAGCCCTTCCGGTGTCAGAGCCCATACACCTCGGGAAGAATTAGTCAAAAGACCGACGCCTCCAAGGTATGTGCGCACCCAGACCAGGCGCCATTCAACTTCAGTGCGGTTACCCTTACCGTGGGGATGCTGGACGATATGCTCGGGAAACCCCATGCGATTAACCACTGCCTGATCCAGTTCCCGGATTGACGCGCTCCCTCCCAAACTCCGCAAAGCATCAAGAGTTGGATTCATCATTCCCCGAACCATGTCGCTGAATCCAGGAATGGCCGTCACACTTTGCCCCCAAATTCTTGAAAGTCCGTTTGCACTATATACAGTGTCGACTTCCGTTACGCCCAAAGCCTCAGTATCGATTCCCTCACTCGGGCCCAATCTGCCTCAGAAAGCGCTCCCAATCTTCGCACGACCAATCGTTTGTCTATGGTCACCAGCTTGTGGGGCCTGGCGATTGAAGGCCTAGCCAATCCAGCCGAACGCCAATCGTGTAGTTGGACATCATGCTCATCCACAACTACTCGACTGGTCACTCGGGCTGCGACGAAGTCGGCATCTCCAGTGTCCAAGAGAACCAACGCGGGGCGAAGACCTGATCCGGCTCGATCTGTAAAGGGGAAGTCCAGCAGCACGACTCCACCGGACAGATTCCTCTCCCTCATGTGAACGTGTCATATATCGAGTCGGCTTCACAATATCCCGAGAAGAACTGCTCGAGTCCTAGGCGGCGCCAGGCCTCTTCTTCTTGGGCTTCTGCTTTAGGTGAGGGGGGCGCAGCCTGACTCAAATAATCGAAATATTGTCGTTTTAACTCGATCGCGTCAAGCGACTGTCGCCGGAAGCCTGCCTTAGTCAACGCCCAAATGCCCCGGTTAGGGTTGGCTGCTAAGCCGCAAGTCTTCAGTACGGTCAGCGCCCAGGCAAGCCGGTACTTGAACTCGGTTTGCCCACTGGTCCCATGAGGCTGCTGGACGACAGCTTCCGGCAATTGCATTTGACTGATGACAGCCGCAGCTATCTCCAATTTGGAACCGCTTCCCCCGAGTGACCGGAGGGCTTCCACTATAGAATTACCTAATTCGAACTCTCTGGGAACTCTCATAACGTGCAGGGCCACAAGTCCAAAACAGCTAAAACATGGTCAGGTAGCGGTCCAACTCCCACTGGGTCACCTGGCGATGGTACTCCCGCCACTCCCCTTCCTTCAAGGAAAGGAACTCGTCGTAGATCACGCCCAGGGACTCCTGCACCAACTCGTCCCGGCCCAGTTCCTGCAGCGCCTCGGCCAGCGACTGGGGCAGCATCTTGATGCCCCGGCGTCCGATCTCCTCCAGGCCCAGATCGTACAGGTTGCCCAGGTTAGGCTCGCCGGGGTCCAGCTTCCGACGGATGCCGTCTAGTCCTGCCGTAACGTAGGCCCCCATGGACAGGTAGGGGTTGCAGGCCGCTGACATGGTCCGGTCTTCCAAGTGCCCCGGCCCCGCCGTGCGGACCATCTGGGTGCGATTGTTGTCGCCGTAGGATACGAAGGCCGGCGTCCACAGAAAGCCGGAAGCGGAGCCCATGAGGGCCGGACCCACCTGCAGCCGCTTGTAGCAGTTTACGGTGGGAGACATGACGGCGCAGAGGGCCGGGGCATGGTCGAAAATCCCGCCAATGAACTGGTACGCCATTTCGGACAGGCCAAGTCCCCGAGGGTCTTCTTCGTCCAGGAACAGGTTCTGGCCGGTAACCGCGTCCGCCAGGTGAAAGTGAATATGCCCGCCACTGCCGGTGCGGTTGCTGAAGGGTTTGGCCATGTGGGTGGCGATGGCGCCGTACCTCTGGGCGTACTGGCTGGTCATCATCTTGAAGAAGGTGTAGCGGTCAGCGGTGACCAGAGCGTCATCGTAGACAAAGTTGATCTCGTACTGGCCGTTGGCGTCCTCGTGGTCCGACTGGTAGGCGTCCCAGCCGATGCGCCGCATCCCGTCCATCATGTCCCGCAGGTAGTCCATGACGTTGGCGATGCCCTTGAAGTCGTAGCAGGGCTTGGTGAGAGTATCGACTTCGTTGGGGTCCCAAACAGATATGGAGCCATCCTGGCTCCTCTTGACCAGAAAGTGCTCCGGTTCGATGCCCACGTTGAACCGGTAGCCGGCGTCAGCGGCGTTGGCCAGCACCCGTTTGAGGTTCTGACGAGGGCAAAACATGTGGGGCTTATCGTCCACAAAGAGGTCGCTGGCGAACCGGGCTACTCCCTCGGTCCAAGGCAGCGGCGTGTAGGAGTCCAGGTCGATCCTGGCCAGCATGTCGTGGGAGTGAGGGCCCTGGCCCATTCCCGGCAAGGCGGCCCCGGCGAATCCCGCGCCGGTATCGATGGCGTCGTCGAGGTGCGAGGCGGGGACCATCTTGGCTTTCGGAGAGCCGTTTATATCGACGAACTGGGCCAACAGGTAGTCGATGCCGTCGTCTCGCATCCTCCGGCGGACTTCTTCTCTATCGGCCATGTTCCGCTCCTTGGGACCAACCGAGGCGGTCTGAGGTAATTGCTCCACGCCAACGACCCCCCGGCCCCGGACTCTAACCGCGACCCGCGGCCGGTTCGTTGCTTAATAGACCTTGTTGGTCCCCGCCAAGGGCACCCGGGCCATAGCTGACGCCTCGATGGTGAGGGCCGCCAGGTCCTCCGGTTCGAGGCTGTGCACGTCTCCCTTACCCAAGGAGCGGGTGAGCAGCGCCATCTCCATGGTCATAGAGTTGATGTAGTTGGCCACCCGTTCCGCCGCTTCGTCGGGATCGAGGCGTTTGGTCAGCTCCGGGTCCTGGGTCGTGATGCCCACGGGGCACTTGCCGGTGTGGCAGTGGTGGCACTGCCCGGCGGGCACCCCGATTTCGTTGATGAAATCCGATTCGGGGATTTCCCGGTTGCAGTTGAGGGCGACGAGAGCGCCAATGCCTATGGCGACGGCGTCCGCGCCCAGGGCCAGAGCCTTGGCCGCGTCGGCCCCGTGGCGGATGCCACCCGAGGCGATCAGGCTGACCTTCCCGTACAGTCCCAGCTCCCGGAGCGCGTCCCTCGCCATGACGATAGCGGGCACCGTGGGTATGCCGCTGTGCTCGATCAATACCTCGGCCGAAGCGCCGGTGCCGGCGACCATGCTGTCGATGACGACGGCGTCGGCCCCCGCCTTGGCCGCCAGCTTGACGTCGTCGTCCACCCGGCAAGCGCCCAGCTTCACGTGGATGGGCACACTCCAGCCGGTTGCTTCCCTCAGCTGTTCGATCTTCACCGCCAGGTCGTCGGGTCCCAGCCAATCAGGGTGACGGGCGGGGCTGCGCTGGTCGATGCCCTGGGGCAGGTCCCGCATGTCGGCGATCTCATCGAGGACCTTCACCCCCATGAGCAGGCCGCCGGTGCCCGGTTTGGCGCCCTGCCCGACCACGATCTCGATGGCCTGGGCTTGGACCAGATGATGCGGGTTGAATCCGTACCTGCTGGGCAGCACCTGGTAGATCAGTTTGTCGGAGGCGTCCCTCTCCGACTGCAACATCCCGCCGTCGCCGGTGCAGCTGGCGGTCCCCACCATCGCCGCGCCCTTGCCCAATGCCGTCTTGGCGTTAGCGGACAGCGCGCCGTAGCTCATGCCGCTTATGTAGATGGGGGTCTCCAAGACCAGCGGGTTCTCGGCGTGCAGCGAGCCGATTACCGTCCGGGTATTGCAGCGCTCTTTGTACCCCTCCAAGGGAAAGCGGGTAAGCCCCGTCGACAAGAAAGTCAGGTCGTCGAAGTGCGTCACCTTCTGGAAGGTGCTGAACCCCCGGATCCGGTAGCGGCCCAGCTCGGCCTTGGCGTGGATGTCTTCCAACACCCACGGCGGCCATAGCTGGCTATTGCTCATCACCATGTGAGGTCGTTCCTTTTTTGCCGCGCCGTTGGAGCGGAGGCCTAAATCACCGTCTTTTCCAGCCGCTCCAGGGAGTCGTAGTGATAAAGCTTCTTGGCGGACACGATCTTGGTGAAGCCGGGCCTCTTGCGGACGCTGTAGCTCTCCAGGACTCCCAGGATGTCGATGAGTTCCTCTTCGCCGGCCTCCTCAACCTTAGCGTCGGCGCCGAGGGAGCCGATCTTGCCGGCAACGTAGATGGCCCCCTCGTACATCGAGTCGCCCACCGCCTCGCCCGCGTCGCCGCAGATGATGATGCGGCCCTTTTGCATCATGAAACCGGTCAGGACGCCGGTGCTACCGGAGACTATGAGGGTCCCGCCCTTCATGGAGATGCCCGCCCTGGCCCCGGCGTCTCCCCCGACAAAAAGCTCACCCCCGCGCATGGTGGAGCCTACCGAAGCCCCCGCGTTCTTGGTCAGAGCTATCTTCCCCGCCATCATATTGTCGCCCAAGGCCCAGCCGGCATTGCCATCGATCGTCACCTCGGGGCCGTCCAGGAGACTGGCGGCGTAGTAGCCCACGCTGCCCTGAATGTGTATCTTACAGGGACTGAGCACCCCCACGGCGATATTATGCCGCGCCTGGGGGTTATCGATGGTGATCTCCGCATGGGTGGAGGCCAACGCCTTTAGCCGCCGGTTAAGCTCACGCGTGGTGAGTTGACCTGCGTCTAGAGTAACCAAGTCATGACCTCGCTGTTCTGGGGCTCCAGCCTGTCGATTTCCTGGCTGAACACCCTGCGCAAGGCGATCTCCTCCGAGGCGACGGCAATGACGTCCTCGGTCTCCATGGTAACCAGGGGCTTGGCCGACCATTGGTCCTTGGCGTAGCCGAGACCGTTCTTGGTAGAGACCAGGTAGGTGAATGTCCCATCGAGGTCGCCCAGGGAGTCTTGAAGGGCCGCATCCAAAGTTGCCCCGTGGGCCAGCTTGTCGGCCAGGTACACCGCGATGAGCTCCGAGTCGTTGCCCGTCTGAAAGCGGTGGCCCTGGTCCTCGTACATTCGTTTCAGTTTGTGGTAGTTGGTAAGCTGGCCGTTGTGCACTACCGTCACATCGGGAAAGGGGTAGGCCCAAAAGGGGTGGGCGTGATTGACGTCAACCCGGCTCTCGGTGGCCATCCGCACGTGGCCGATGCCGTGGGTGCCCCGTAGCTGCCTCAAGAGGTGCCTGTCGTCCATGACAACCGGGGTTCCCACGTCCTTCACCACTTCCGAAGTCTCGCCTATGCTGTGCAGGGCGACCCCCGGGGTGCTTAGCAAGGCTTCGGCGAGGGCCGCGACTTCCCCCTCGTAGTTGACCACCAGCCGCAAGAATTGCCCGTCAGACTGCTTCGAGCCGACCACTCCGCCGCAACGGACCACGGCGTCTTCGGCCCGGGATAGGATATCCGCCGCTTGGCCGGCGTCGTCGGTCCAGATACGTATGACCAGGTCACCGGCCAGTTCCTCGCCGGCCACGGTGATGCCGCTGGAGTCCCTTCCCCGGTGGGTCATGGACTCCAACATTTTGACCAGGTCGCCCCCTATTGGGGCGAATCCGCCGCCGGTCGCTTTCTTGTAGAGGATTCCGCTTACGCCGCACATACGAGGTAACCGGCTTTACGTATCGGTCCGAGTGTTGGCCGGGAACAAAAGCTCCGCCGGGGCCAAGTGTAGCCCAGCCCTCTACTACCGTCAACAGCAGTTGCTGGTGGGGGTAGGGCCCCATTTCCTCTACAGATTGCCACGAATCGTTCATTCCTCGGCGGAGGGGCCGGCTGCGCTGACCATCTCGCTGAGGTGTACCAATGGTATGATATAAACACATTGGTTAGCCAGTATAGCATTGGGGAACGCATGCGGGAAATCGCCACGACTATCACCCAGCGAAATCAGGTTACCATCCCCGCCGAGGTGCGGAACCTATTGGGTCTGAAGCCCAGGGACAAGGTTGCCTTCACCATCGGGGATGGGGGAGAGGTGCGGCTAGCTGCCGCCTCCTTCAGCCTGGAGTCGGCCTACGGCTCCGTGGAGCCCTCCGGCAAGCCCGAGGACTTTGAGGAGGTTTCCCGGGATGCCAAGGAAGCCAAGGCCGAGGATACCGCCCGGGAGTTGAGCGAGGCATGAGGTTTCTGGGCACGAACGTTATCCTCAGATACCTGACCAGAGATGACGAGGCCAAGGCCGAGGCTTGTTACCGGCTCTTTCAGCGGGTGAGTCAGGGAGAAGAGGAGCTCTTCACCTGTGAAGCCATAGTCGCGGAGGTCGTATACGTTCTCTCCTCCCATCGTGCTCACTATAGACTGGACCACGGAGAGATCAGAGCCCGGCTGGTGCCGATACTGACCCTGCGGGAACTTAGACTCCTGCAGAAGAGGGTCTACATACGAGCTCTGGACCTATATGCGTCGTCGCCATTCCTCGACTTCGAAGACGCCCTGGCCGTGGCGCACATGGAGCAGCGAGGCGTGACTGAGATCGTCAGCTACGATAAAGACTTCGATCTCGTGGCGGGACTCCAAAGGGTAGAGCCGTGACCTGCCGGGGCGGGCGCCCTCAGTCCTCATCATCCATTTCGGGCATGAGGACGAATTCCGGATAGGACTCGATGCCCAACTCCCCGGCGTCTTGGCCCAGACGTTCCACCAAGCCGCTGATCCCCTGGGAATCATGGAAGACCTGCAATGCCTCACCGGTGGGCCGCACCGCCACATCCAAGCAGTCCCCGGAGACATCGATGCCAACAAACAACGGGAACTCCTTCATTTATCTACCTCCCCCCAAGATGTTTCCCCTGCCTCTGGCCCAACCTTGCCCAATTCAGGCTCTTACGGCCCACTCAACTGTTCGGGCTCCGAGCAGGTAGGACGTGACGACCCTGCCGAGCTACGGTCTTCAAGACCCAGGGTGAAGCGGTCTGTCACGTCCATGTTTAAGATACAAGGGTGACATACTTTCTTTGTTCAAGGTGACACACCTTCTTTGTCAAGGAGCTTTGGCTCAATTAGGGGATAAGTAAGACGCGATTACCCCGTTGGTTAGGTCAGGGTCATTCAATTATCGCCTTGGAAGGGCGCGGCAACCGCCGCTTCCCAGTCATTCCGAACCCGTCGAAAGCGGGTGAGGAATCTCAACTTCTTGACCGCCTGCCCGGCCGGCGGACAACGAACCGTCTGCAAAGCGGGGCGTTAGATTCCTCGACTGCGCTCGGAATGGCATAGGAGTTACGCAGTTGAAGGTAAATTCGTATTCGGGACGGCCCATTATCCGATGACATTTCATAGCCAGCTAAGAAAAAACCCCTTCCGGTGGTTGGGGCGCCGACCATCCCATTCCGCCCGAAGGAGTCTTTCTACTAACCCACGTTGTTACGCGATTTTTCGGGTGTTTGCCAAACTCGGAGGTGAGTCAAGTTGTCATTTCTGGCCCGGCTCTCCGGGTCGGGGAACCTTGGGAATGCCGCCGAAGCGCAGCCTCAGCAGCCCCTTGACGTCCTCGGCGGCGGTGCGCGCGATGTTGACTGTGCTGGTGGGATCGTCATCCCACTTCACCGGGACCTGATTGATCTTGTAACCCCGCTTGGCGGCAATGATGAGCAGTTCGGTGTCGAAGAACCAATTGTCGTTCTTGACGTGGGGAACGATGGCCTCGGCGGCGCGGCGGGTCAGGGCCTTGAAGCCGCACTGGGCGTCTTGGAACGGGGTGAAGAACATGGACTTGACGAGCATGTTGTAGCCGCGGGATACAATCTCCCGCTTCAAAGACCGGGTCACCCGGGAGCCACGGCTCAGACGGCTCCCGATGGCTACGTCGTAGCCCAGTTCCAGGGAAGTCAGCAGCGGGGGCAGATGGGACAGGTCGGTGGAAAGGTCAACGTCCATGTAGCTGACGATGTCGGCGGTGCTGTCCATCCAGGCCGCTTTCAACGCGCGGCCCCGTCCCTTCTGGGGAATATGCAGGTAATTTATGCCCGTGTAACGCTCACAGAGCATGTCCGCCACCGCCGAGGTCTGATCTGTGGAGGCGTTGTCGGCGATGATAATCTGCCACGGATTGGGCAGGTTGGCCCTCATGAAGTCGGCCAGGATTACAATGTTGCGGGACAGGGCCTGCTCTTCGTTGTATACGGGCACCACGACGTCTACGGTGCTGCTCATCCCTAGCTCCATACCCCCCGGCAGCCGCTGCCCTCGCACAGTGTCTCGGGGTGTCGCCCGGCGCGGCCGTGTCCCGGCGGACCCACCGGCGGTCAGTGCCGGAAATGGCGGACGCCGGTGAACACCATGGCCAGGCCTCGTTTGTTGGCTTCCTCGATTACCTCCTCATCCCGCACCGAGCCGCCGGGCTGGACGACGGCGGTTACGCCCGCATCCGCCGCAAGCTCTATGTTGTCGGGGAAAGGAAAGAAGGCGTCCGACGCCAGGACGCTGCCTGACGCCCTGCTCCCCGCGGTGCGCTGGGAGAGATGAACGCTGACCACCCGGTTGGGTTGGCCGGCCCCCATACCCACCAGGGCCCGGTCTTTGGCGAAGACTATGGCGTTGGACTTTAGGTGTTTGGCGGCTTTCCAAGCGAAGACCAGGTCGTCCATCTCTTCCTGGGTGGGTGCCCGGTTGGTCGCGGTCTTCCACCCCGAAGGGTCCTCGTCAATCACGTCGCGGGACTGGACGAGCAGGCCGCCGCTAATGGGCCTCAAGTCATAGCCCTGGCTGCCAGCTTCCCGTTCCACCGCCAAGACTCGCAGGTTCCGCTTCTTCCGGAAGATCTCCAAGGCCGCGGGCTCATAGCCCTGGGCCACCACGACTTCGTAGAAGACCGGGTCCATGGCCTCGGCGGCGGCGGCGGTGACGGTGCGGTTGAACCCCACGATGCCGCCGAAGGCGGACACCGTGTCGCCCTCGTAGGCCCGCCGGTAGGCCTCGGCCTGGTCTTGGCGGCAGGCCAGACCGCAGGGGTTGGCGTGCTTGACCACCGCCACCGCCGGCTCGTCGAAGTCCCCCACGGTGCGCCAGGCCGCGTCGGCGTCCATCAGGTTATTGAAAGAGAGCTCCCGCCCGTGCAGCTGCTTGGCTCCGGCAACGCCGCTGGACGGCATACCTGCCGGCACGTACAGCCCGCCCGCCTGATGCGGGTTTTCGCCGTAGCGAAGGGTTGCCGCCCTGGTCAACGGCAGCGTCAGGGCGGCGGGCAGGGCGGCGCCGGCGCCTTCATTCTGCGGCGCGACATCCAGGTAACCGGCGACTGCGGTGTCGTAAAGGGACACGTGGTGGAACGCCTTTGCCGCCAACCCCCGGCGGTCCTCTTGGGTCAGGCTCCCTTCAACCATCTTGTCGGCTAACCAGCCGTAGTCTGCGGGGTCCACCACCACGGCCACGGAGGAGAAGTTCTTGGCCCCCGCCCGCAGCATGGCAGGGCCGCCGATGTCGATGTTCTCCAGAGCGTCGGCAAGGGCGATGCCGGGTCGATTGATGGCTTCCACGAAGGGATAGAGGTTGACTGCCACCAGGTCTATGGGTTCTATGCCGTGTTCCGCCAGCTCCGACATGTGTTTGCGGGACTCCCGGCGGGCCAGCAAGCCGGCGTGGACCACCGGATGAAGCGTCTTGACCCGGCCGTCGAGAATCTCCGGGGAGCCGGTTGCCTCGGACACCTGCCGTACCGGCAACCCGCCCTCCTCGGTGAGGGTCCGGTGGGTACCGCCGGTGCTTAGCAACTCGAACCCGGCCACGGACAGCCGGCGGGAGAATTCCACGATTCCCGTCTTGTCGTATACGCTGATTAGCGCTCTCAATTCTTCTACCACCTTGCGGGAGTCGCGCCCCGGCCCGGAGGCGGCAGGGACGCCGCTAGTCGAATGACACCTGGGGGTCGCCCTGCCGCGGCACTACTCGTCCCACCACCAGGCTGTCTGGGACCGCCTGCCGGACAGCGGGCAGGGACGCTTCTCCGCACGCCAGCACCATGCCCAGGCCCATGTTGAACACCGAGTACATTTCATCGGCGGTGAGGCCGCCCTCCCGTTGGATAACGTCGAAAACGGGCGGTACCGGCCAAGAGCCCCGTTGAAATGACGCCGCCGTGTCATCGGGGAGCATGGCGGGCGTCTTGCCCGGCAGTCCCCCACCGGTTACGTGGGCCATCCCCTTGATGCGGTCCATAACCGGCTCCAGCAGGGGATAGTAGCACCGGTGGCGGATCAGGAGCTCCTCTCCCAGCTGGCGCCCCATCTCCGGGTAGCGGCGAAACAGCGCCGAGGGGTTGGCGTCGATATCGAACACCCGCCGCACCAGCGAAAAGCCGTTGGTGTGGACTCCGCTGGACGGTATGCCCACCAGGTAGTCGCCGGGCACGATGTCCGCGCCGTCTATGAGGCGGTCCCGCTCCACGACGCCAACCACAAAGCCAGCCAAGTCCAACTGGTCGTCGGGGTAAACGCCGGGCATCTGGGCCGTTTCGCCGCCGATCAACGCGCAACCAGCCTCCCGGCATCCCCAGGTGACGCCGCGCATCAAGGTGTCCATCTTGTGGGCGTCCAAGTTGCTGAAGGCGATGTAGTCCAGGAAGAACAGCGGTCTGGCGCCCCTGGTGATTATGTCGTTTACGTTGAGAGACACAAGGTCCTGGCCCACCGACTCGAAGTGGCCAAGCTGCGCCGCTATCTTCAGCTTGGTGCCCACCCCATCCGCGCCCGCCACCAGGACCGGGCTGAGGTATCCCGAGAGCTGGTAAAGGCCGGCGAAGCTGCCCCAGTCGCTGAGCACCTCCGGGCCGTGGGTCATGGCCGCAAACGACCGGATGCGGTCCTTGAGAGCGCCCATGAAGTCCAGGTCCACCCCGGATTTCCGGTAGGCGTCACTGCCCAACTACGTTCGTCCTCCCCTCAATCCCCTCGCGGCGGAGCGGCGGCCGCCGCCCCGTGTTATGGCCCGCCGTCCCCCGGCAGACCCCCCAACCGCGGGCCAGCGCGCTGTCTCAACAGCAAGGTTAATTCAACAACCGGGAGACCGCAAGGGGAATGTCCCAAATCCCCCGCTCGGGCCGCCGGGGAGGGATAGGGGAGCAGTCCAAGGGCGGGGTCCGGGGGGCTTGGGGGAATTAGGACTTAAAGGAATTGGAAGAAACCGAGGTCGCTTGGCGGGCATTCCCGACCCGCGCAGGCCGCCCCTCGGCCCCGGCCGGGACCAACCAGACCGGGCTTTGGCCCGGCAGGGACGGGCTCAGCCCTCCACAAGCCAGTGGGACGAGGCGAGGGTGCTCCGAGACGCGGCCGTCAGAACCAGGGAGGAGACCATTTGGGCATCGAACCAACCCTGGGACCTTGAGGCAGGCCCGGATACGTCTCCAGACCGGCGAGAGCGGTCGTCCCCGTCGGACTCTTCCCCCCGGCATACTGGAAAGCCAGCGCCCCCTGAGGCACAATAGCCGCGCCGGAGATGGTGTTATTTACCCCTTACCGTCATGGCCCGCTTCCAGCCCACTTCCCGAAGGGCTCCAACCGTGTCTTCTTTGCTATTTGAGCGGTGAGGGTAGGCCATAACCCGCAAGTGATACAATACGGTGCCGCCGGGGAAACGATCGACGGTCAGGCGCCGGCCCGCCACATCCCACGGCGTAAATGCGCAGACTTGGTGAGATGTTATCCGGCGGCATCGCTCGCGGTGGTAGCGCAATTTATCTTTGGGCAAGGGTATATCCCCGCACTCTGCGGGCGGTGGCGTTGTCAACTCTGAACAGTTAGCCCCGGCGCGACGGGTCCGGAGGCCTGCCGGGCCCGGTGAAGGGTCGAGGTTGACGCCGCGGGCCGCTCCCGGCTCGCGCAAGCTTGTGTGACACCTTGGCGGGTCAATATGGCGCCGCATCCGCAAGCCCTCCTCCCCGAGCGGTCGCGGGGGGCGCATCGGGGCCGTTAGCTCAGTTAGGCAGAGCACCGGACTTTTAATCCGGGTGTCGTGGGTTCGATCCCCACACGGCCCACCTAACTGGACAAAATCAAGAACCTTCACCATGTCCTTCACCCTGTTGCTGTAAACGGTTCTCTTCCCTTCGTTCTTCCCAGACTCGCTGGGTAACCCGCGGGCAGGCTTCCTCAGTAAAGTTTTCCGTCACCGATTGTGTTGGCGGCCAGCGACCGTCCGCCCAAGTGGCACAATGGAACTCCGCCCTTGCGCGACCGCGGCCAACGGGGCGGGGATTGCGCGGGAGCACCTGCTGGTCCATCATGCAGTTGCCATGTGCGGTAGATACAGCCTGACAGCCCATCTTGGGGAGTTGGCGCTGCGATTCGAGTTCGACGGCGACCGGCTGACCTTCGAACCGGCTTACAACGGCGCTCCTACCCAGGACGTGCTGACCGTTGTGGGCGGAGAAACCCGCCGCGGCGGGTTCATGCGCTGGGGGTTGATACCGCACTGGGCGAAGAGCGCCTCCATCGGAAGCCGGATGATCAACGCCAGGGCGGAGACGGTCGGCGAGAAGCCGGCCTTCCGGGACCCACTGAGACTGCGAAGGTGCCTCGTGCTGGCGCACGGCTTCTACGAGTGGCAGCGAGTGGGGCGAGTCAAGAGACCGATGCGCGTCGTCATAAGGTCGGGGGGACCCTTTGCCCTCGCGGGGCTGTGGTCGGTGTGGAGAGACCCGGAGGGCAACGCCGTCCCATCGTGCACCATCATCACGACCACGGCCAATGACCTGCTCCGGCCCATCCACGACCGGATGCCAGTGGTGCTGCCCAGGGAGATGGAAGGGCTCTGGCTGGACCCAAGTGTCGACGACCCCGTCGCGCTTGACGGCGTCCTGAGTCCCTATCCCGCCGACGCCATGGATGCCTACGAGGTCTCTGCTCTGGTCAACTCCACGGCCAATGGCGGCCCGGAGATCATCGAGGCATTGGCGGGACCCGCCAGCAGTTGACGGCAAACCGCCCACCCCCGGTCGTCACGGTATGGTCGTTCCGGCTCTTCTAGCCACAGGGCTTCCTGGGCTATAGACTCACGGGGGAACGGAACCGGCGATGCCCGGTCGAGGTTGCAGCGGGCGCCGATGAACCAAGACACGGGGCAACAGGCGGCCTTATCAAACCCCAGGTTATCTGACCACGGCCGACGTGTTCCAGGGAGACCAGGCCGTCCGGGAAGAAGAGTCGAAGGAACGGAGGTGTTTGACGGACCCGGCGTGGGCGTCGCCGGCGGGGCGATGGGACCCTCACTTAACTCCGCTCCAACTCGGTCCAATTAACGGGGTCCACCTCAGGCACGGCCTTTATCGCGTTGTTAATCAAGGCAGCTGTTTAAACACTTCATTAGACATTTCGAGGAGCAAAAAGTGGCTGCCACAGATTCGATCATGTATTCCTTGGAGCGAAACTGGGAGATGGTGGAGAGCGCCATCTCCGATCTCGACTACGACACGCTGGCTCGGCAGCCGAATGCCCAGAGCAACTCCATTGCCTGGATTTTCGGCCACATCAGCCGAGTCACGGACATGTTCATCATGCACCGGCTACAGTCCAAACCGGAGTTGTGGTTTGCAGACGGCTGGTGCGAGAAATACGGCATGGCGGACAACGTCGAAGGACTCGGCAGGGGCGCCGACCTGGCCACTTGGAAACCTCCGGCCATTGAGGTGCAGGTAGGCTACTTCGAAGCTGCCAAGGCGATTACCCGGGAATACGTCCCGCCTCTGTCTTCTGAAGACTTGGAGAGACGGGTAGTGTTTCCTCCGACGGCACTACGGCAGGATCATACGCTGGGCACCGCTCTTGGCCAACTGGTCCTTGAGAGTGTGGCCCACGGAGGCCAGATCGCCTACTTGAGAGGGTTCCACCGGGGTACAGGCTGGTATCTGTAAAGGGACAAAGTCGCCAGAAATGCCCGCGCTTGAAGCATTAGCCTCCGAGCCCCTTTCTATCCCGGTAATTCAGCGATTGATATCCAGCAGGGTCCGCTGCCCAGCGGGACGGTTTCCGCCCGGTCCAGCGTCCCTGAGTCCCGGTCCACCCGGAATATGGCCATCTGCCCCGAGTCCTGGCCTGCGGAGTAAATGTAGCGGTCCTGCGGGCCCAGGCACAGCGCGTTGGGCCTGGGTTCGGAGGCGACGATGCCGTTGGAAGCCAATTCGCCCGTCGCGGGGTCAACAGAGTAGCAGGCGATGCTGTCATGCCCTCTGTTTGGCGCGTAGAGGTGCCGCCCCGACCCTGTTATCTGGATCTGGGAGCAGGTGTTCCTCTCGGCGAAGCCTTCAGGTGGAAGCGTGGTGATTGTCTGGAAGAGCGACAGTGTGCCATTGGACGTATCCAGGCGGTAGCCGCTCACGCTGCAGCCCTGTTCGTTGGAAAAATAGAGGACGTCCAGTGAAGGATGAAAGCAGAAGTGCCGAGGGCCCAGGAACTCCTCCGGTTCCACGATGGCCGGGGAGTTGGGAGTTATCTGGCCCGTGTCCTCGTCGAACCTGAATTGCCAGACCTGATTGGGGCCGTTGCCCGCGATGTGGGGAACGAAGGCGTAGCTGTTGGTCGGGTCGGTCTGCATCGCGTGGGCCCCTGTGGCCGTATCCAATGATACGACCGGCGCTACACCCACCGAACCGTCATCGCCGATGGGATGCACTGCCACGCCCGCGCCCTGGTAATAAGACGACAGCACGAACCTGCTGCGGCGGTCCGTGGCCACGTACACCGGCCAGGAGCTCAGCGGCACCGTACCCGTCCGCGTCAGGCCTCCGCCTGACTGGTCAATACGAAAGCTGGCCAGCTGGGGGGTCTCCCGGCAGCCGGCATACAGGTGGTTGCGGTCGGGGCTGATCGCTAGGGTGAAGGGCCCATCCTCCAAGGCCACATCGTGCGCGTGGGTGAGACCTCCCGCTTCGGGGTCCACCGTGAAGACCGATATCTTGTTGTCTTCTTGAACTGCAACATACATGTAGTACGGCATGATTCCCTCCTCACTTGGTCCGAGAACCGAGATAATTGCGAACCTGTTGGACGCACCACTCCGGATGGATGGCGTTGATGCCGTGGCCCAGTCCGGGATACACCACCAGCGTACTGTCCGGCAACTGGTCCGCCATGAACTGCTGCTGCTCCAGCGTGGAGGTGGGCGACTCTTCCCCCACTAGGAGCAGCGTGGGAGTTTCCACCTCCTTCAAGTACGGGCTGAAGTCCAGCGTATCGAGGTATCCCTGCAGGCTGTGGCCGATGGAAGCAGGAGTCCGGTCCATCTCGGCGATGTACCAGTCGATGAGCCCCTGCGGCGCGAAACGGGTGTCCAGGCGGTTGTTGATGGTGGCTGTGGACCATGCGCCCACGCTCCTGTTAAGGGCGTCGTCTGTGTCTCGGTCCCGGCCGGACTGCTCCCGGCGCGGCAGGCGGCAGGGGGTGTTGCACAGCACCAGCGCCCGGACTCGTCCGGGGTGCCGGTGGGCGAAGTTCAGTCCGAGAATGCCGCCGAAGGACTCTCCAACGTAGACCACGTCATCGATGCCCAGGTGGTCCAGGATCCTTAGCAGGTCATCGACGAAGACCTCCAGGGAAGGCTCGAACCGGTCCTCGTCGATGATGGACGCGCCCATTCCTCTCATGTCCGGACGCAGGACGCGAAACTCACCGGACAGCAGGGGCACCCAGTTGTACCAGAACTTGCCGTTCCGGGAGAACCCGTGCTGCAGCAGCACCGTCGGCGCAGACTGCCACGGATCTGTGAAGTCGTCGTCATAGTAGTGCAGTTCCACCCCGGGGTCCGCGGCCAAGTAAGGCATTAATGCGCCTCCAGGGCTGTATCGAACAGGTTTAGTAGGTAATGGGGGTATACCCTGTGGGGTAGGGAGGCTGATGCGGCGCCTCAGCCGGTAGGGCCGAAGCTGGCCCGCTGCGCCCACCTCATGCCCTCAGGGTCATGCGCCACGTCAACCGTTTCTCCCCTTGAGTTCCTCAACCCCAATGGGTGCTGCACCAGTTCTATCATGTTCCCGTCGGGGTCCGTAATGTAGGTTGAGTGCCCGCCGCTGTATGCCCGGACCGACGGCGGGGAATACGGCACTTCGAGGGCGTCCAGGTTGGCGATCATCTCCTGCCAATCGTCGATTTCCACGGCGAAATGGCCTGATGGGTTGGGATCGGACGTAAGAGTGCTGTGAATCTCCCCGTTCCCGATCCGTAGCTGCAGCTGTCCCCGGTTCAATTCCGGGCCGCGGTCCAGAAACTCCGCTCCCAGGACCTTCTCATACCACTCGCGGCTTCGCTCCTTGTCGGTGATGGGGATATTGATGTGTTGGATCATCGTAACTCTGGACATGACCTACCCCCTTTTTCTCTCCTATCCTCATCTCCCAGCTGGCTTCCGGCCCTGCGCCCGGCGTAGCAGTTCTTCTTCCAACCGCTCGGCGTCGTAGTCCTGGTTCCGGAAGTGGAAGTTCAACTCCCAGTTCCGGTAGGGCCAGGACACGCCGCTCCATAGCCTACTGAAAATGCCGGTGCGGGATGCATAGCCCTCCACGTTCAGGTACGCCATTCGAGCCAGGTTGGCCTCCACTGGCACGGTTCAGCGGTTGCCGCCGAAGTGCTCGTTGTTGTCGCCGGTACGGGACATCCCCGGTAGCCTAGTACCGCGTCCGGCTGAAACCGACGTATAAATGTGCCGAAGCATGGCCGGGGCACGGGTGGTAGAGAATCTCCAGTCGATAGTTGCCACAGCCTGATCTTGTTCGGTTATTTATCAAAAATAGCCGGACGCGGTACTAGTTCCATTCCATTCTTTTACGGCGGGACTGTCGGCCTGCCTCGAGGACGTTGCCACATCGTCCGGGGCAACGGCGCTGCCCCCGAGCCTCGCACCTGGACTCCGCGCCTGCGCGACAACGCCGGGAGCACGCGCGGTCAGGAACATGGGCTACCGGCCTGAAGTTCTGCGCCAGGACACCTGTCCAGCTATGCTTGGGAAACTGCTCACGTTGAGCTAGTGGCTGTGCTGGGCCAGCTCTATCAGGACTCCGTGGGCCGCCGTCGGGTGCATGAACCCGATGTCTCCGCCCATAAGACCGGTGCGGGGAACCTTGTCTATCAAGGGTACCCCCAGCTCATCCAGTGTTTTCAACTTGCCGGCGATTTCCTCCACCTCGAAGCAAACGTGGTGCAGACCCTCGCCCCGGTTCGCAATATAGGTTGAGATAAGGCTGTCAGGGCTGGTGCCTTCCAGCAGCTCCAGGTTGGTCTCGCCAACCGGCACAAAGCAGCCGCGCACCCCGATGTCCTCACGTACGATGATCTGGCCGGGCTTGAAGCCAAACAGGCCACGGTAGAACTCGATGCTCTCATCCAGGTTCGATACGGCGATGCCAATGTGATGCACCAGGTCGGTGGCAACCGGCGGCGTTCCGGGCAGTGTCATTTTTGGTCTCCTGAATATGAGATTCCTGATTACTGTGAATGGGGACCTGGACCGCCTAGAACGTGGACCTGCGGCCTTCCATGTTGGTGTGGATGTCAAGCAGCACGGTGCGGCCGTCGCGGTTCAGTTGCTGGGCCCTGACCAATGCCGGGCCGACTTCCGATGGCTGGGTTACGGTGATGCCGACAGCGCCCAACCCCTCGGCGATCTTGGCGTAATCGCCAACCATTCGAGTCAGTCCGAAGAGCTCGTTTGAGATCGGATATCCGCCGGGGTAGGTGGCCATGCCGCCGTTGTTCAGAACGATGGTTGTGATGGGGGCCCCGGCCCGCACCGAAGTCTCGATGTCCAGTCCCGACATCCCGAAGGCCCCGTCGCCCATGAAATTCAGACAGAATCGGTCCGGTTCGGCCAACTTGGCTCCGATCATCAGCGGAATGCCGTAGCCAAGGTGGGTGGACTTTCCCCATCCTATGTAGCTGTGGGGCGTGGTTGCGGTGTAGAAGGGGATTATGGAGTCACGGGGCGCTCCGGCGTCGTGGGTGACCACGCTGTTCTCCCGGTCCAGGTTTTTCTCCAGCTCACTTATCACCCGGTACGTGCCGATGGGGACTTCGTCGGTCTCCAGCAGTGGAGTCCACTCAGCCAGCCAGCCCCTCCGCACTTCGGCGATCTCCTCTGCAACGCCGTTGGAGGGCCTGCCCGACTCTCCAACCTGGGCCTTCACCTCGTCGACCAGCGCCTGCAGGGTGAGCCTGGCGTCGCCGGGAAGACCCACGTCGACGTAGAAGTCCTTGTTGATGTCCTCAATGCTCTCCACGTTCTGGATGATGACCTTACCGTCGGGGATGGGCTGACCGTAGCTGGTGCGGGTCATGCTCGAACCCACGGCGAACAGCACATCCGACTCTTGGATCCACTTGCGGGCCGGCAGGGAGGTCGCCCCACTGCCCGCCCCCAGCGACAGCGGGTGTCGCTCGTCGAAGGACGACTTACCCGGCATGGTGGTGTAGACCGGAATCTGGGTCAGCTCGGCCAGTTCCCGCAGTTCCTGGGTCGCAGAGGCAAAGAGGACGCCCATCCCGGACCAGATGACCGGCTTCCGGGCGTCGAGCAGCAGACGGGCTGCCTCGGCCACGTCGCCGCGGGAAGGAGATTGCGGCAGCCGCTTCGGTGGCTGGTAGGCCAGGGCCGACTCCGGCACCTCCTGCCCTCCAATATCGGCGGGGATCTCCAGAATCACCGGGCCGGGGCGGCCGTTGCGGAGGTTGTGGAAGCACCGCCGCATGACCGCCGCCACCTGCCCCGGAGCAGTGATGACTTCCGCGTATTTCGATACCGATTGGTAAGACCGAACGGGTGAGAAGTTCGGCCTCACGGCATACTGGCCCAATGCCGGCCCGCCCGCGATATAAAGGATGGGAATGTTGTCGGAGAAGGCCTGGGCGACTCCACCGTGAGAGTTCTCAGACCCAGGGCCGCCCTGGGTTATGGCCACACCGAACCTGCGACGGTCGTTCATTCTGCTGTAGCCGTCGGCTGCCATCAGTGCGCCCCGTTCTTGCCTGAACATGATGGTCCGGATCCCTTCGCTGGCCACCGATTCGATCAGATTGTTGGAGGGGAAGCATGCGACCCACTCCACGCCCTCGGTCTTTAGAATGCGGGCTACCGCGTCGTTGACATTCATAATCAGCCGCTCCCAAGTTTTGTCGATGCGCCGTATTCTAACACCGTTATGGTCGTCCCCTGAACCTCCCATCTTGAGGCGAGCGCCGTGGGGTATACTGGGCCGCAATTTGTGCGAGTGGAAATTGGAGGACAGGAATGAGCAGTCGCGAGGAACTCCGGCGGAAGGGCAATGAGATCCGCGAACGCCTGCAGCACGGTACGTACCCCGCCCGGGAGCGGCCCAGGGCAGTGGCCGGCATCCCAGGACTTAGGAATTATACCGGAGAGGCCATCTTTGGAGCAGTGTGGTTCCGTCCCGGCCTGGACATCCGCTATCGCATGCTGGCCACCCTTTCCGTCCTGTCCTCGTTGCAACGCCTCCCCCAGCTTGAGACCTACGTCCACAGCGCGCTGAACATGGGCTTGGGCCCAGAGGAAATCCAGGAGGTGCCCATACACTGCTCCCTCTATGCCGGGTTCCCGTCGGCGGTCAACTCCCTGGAAGTGACGCACGAGGCATTCCGCGAGAGGGGTGTCGAGGTGCCGCAGGCGGAGGCGCCCGAAGTCAGCCTGGAAGAGATGGAGCGAAGGGGCCGGGAGCTCCGGGAACAGCTAATGGGCACGCAGGACCGGGGAGGCTACGCCGACGCCCTGGAGGACCTCGCGCCGGACCTGAGGACCCTCACTTTCCAGTACGGGTTCGGGGAGATATTTTTCCGTCCCGGATTGGATCTGAAATCCAGGGTGGTGTGCTCCACCGCCTCGCTCACGGCCATGCGAGCCGATGCCCAGCTCCGCAACTTCCTACAGGCCGGCCCGCGGGTGGGCCTGTCTAAGAATGAAATTATCGAAGTCCTCATCCAGACCGGCGGATACGCAGGGTATCCAGCCGCGTTGAGCGCCATCTCCGTCGCAGCCCAGGCGTGGAGCTGAAAGCAACTTCAGAGAGGCCGGACGTAGTTCCACCCTCCTGCGTTGTCAGACAACCTTTCCGCTGCCGGCAGCGGCCAATCATGCCGAGGTGTCCGCTTTTGACGCTCAGTCAACGAGTCGCGGCATCACCTCGGTGGCAAAATTCTCCAGGTTTTGAAGGGTCTTGCGGATCGGTAGTCCCGGGTGGGTGAACTCGACAAGAAGGTAGCTCGGGCTGCATACCTCCTGCAATTCGTGGATCTTCTCGATAACGTTGTCCGGAGATCCAACCAGCAAGGTGCTAGGCTCGACAAAGTCCCAGTCCAACTTCACGTCCTGGTCGAACTCCTCCCCTGGGTTGGTGAACACCTGCCTGCCGCGGAACGGGTCATTGTAAGTGAACGCCAACATAATCCCGGCCTCGGCATCCCGTCGCGCTTCCACAATGGAGGAAGCGACATACGTGGACCGCACAACCGCCTGGTCTTCTCCCAGCTTGAACGTCCTCTCTTCCAACGCTGATCGTACTTCTGCGTAGAGCTCCATTCGCGGGCGAATTCTGGCCGCCGGGGGCTGCCAGTAGCAGGCTTTGAGACCTATTTCAGCTGCCGCCGTGACCGAGTTGTGGCTGGAGACTGTCATCCACTCCATGACCACCCACAGGTAGAGGGACCCCGGGGCCATGGGCAAGCCGGTGACGTCCGCCGCCCACGCCTGGTTGGGCCGAGTGATATTGGCGTTTCTCAATAGATGGGGATAGACCCGGCCCCCGGGCGCAGGCCGGCTGGTGCGAGGTCGACAGCGGGTGGCCCGCAGGTCCATGATACGCATCAGCCGCGGATGTTTTGGAAAGACTTCCCTCCTTGGGGTACCGGAACGGCCCTTAATGAAGATTGAGCGAGAGGGCTCAGCACGGCTCAAACAGACAGCAATAGGCGCGTAACCTTTCGGCCCGAAAAGGCCTGCCCGCCCAGTTACCTTTCCAGAAATCTGGTCACGTAGTCCGCATCAACTGCGGGCATGGTCAGACCGATTCCCGCAAGGGCATTGGTGAACTGGGTGATGTCGTAGACGCTGGTATCGGCCAGGTAAGGCTCGACCGAGTCCAGAGATCGAACCAGAACCTTCAATTCCAGATCGTCTTCGCGGTCGGCCGCAGCTTCCAATCTTGACTTCCAGTCTCTCAACGGGATGCTATCGGATATGTATCCGTGGCTCTCCATACGGGCAAAGACCAGGTTCGCGGAAACCGGGTCCTGTTGGACCACGTTGAAGACCTTGCCCAAGTGCTTCGGGTCGTCGGAAATCTTCATGATAGCGGAGACCAGGAAGTCGACAGGGGTCATCTCAAAGAACCAGTCCGGCGCAACCGGGGCGCACCCCAAGCGCGCGCAGGCTTTGATTATCAACGACAGAAAGTCGTTCGGATTGAGTGTACCGGTCTGGCTATGGTGGCCTATGTTGGCCGGCCTGAAGATACAGACCGGCAGTCCCCTGGATACAGCAGACCACACGAGCCGCTCCGCAACTCACTTGGCCTGATTGTAGCCTCCCTCCATCCTATCGACGAAGTGGTCTATTCGATTATTCTCAAGGTAGGGAGCATCGTCTCCTCCAGGGAAAATACCGTTGGAAGAGATGTATTGGATTGGTGTCGGCCTGGCGCTGCAAGCGAACTTGAGCACCTCCAATGTGCCGCCGACGGTGTGGGGCTTGGCTGCGGCATAGGGGTAGGCGTAGTTGACGGAGGCGGCGCAATGGAATATCAGGTCGATCTCTTCCGCTAGCTCCTGGTACTGGTCGTTGTCCAGTCCCATCTGGGGATGGGTAAGGCCCCCCCGGACAGGGATGATTCGGTCATCCGTGGGTTGGCTGGCCAGGCCGTAGAACTTCAGCGTCTCCAACACCCGGTTGGAGGGCGTCCCCTGCCCGGAGTTGTGGTCTCGCGCCAGGCAGTAAAATCGCGTGTTCTGCCCTGTGGTACGCAGCAGTTGGTCAAGCAAGAAGGCCCCCAGAAATCCGGTCGTCCCAGTGACCAGGACCGAAGACGCATCGCTCAATCGAGTAGTCGTCGCGTCACCCCTTGGTGAAATCTCCGGGTCCAGGATCGAGTCTTCAGCCAGGGAGACTGTTGATTTCATATTCGGCCCTCGATGTTCCAAGAATGCCGCCAACTCAGCTATGGTCGGGTACTCGTAGATCTCAGTGCCGCTGAGTTGAATCCCGAACAACTGCTCCATGCCCAAGGTGAGACCCAGGCCGGTCAGGGAGTGGCCGCCAAGATCAAAGAAGTTCCAGTCATCCTCCAAAGTGTCGCTGTCAACCTCCAGGGTCTCGGCCCATAGTTGTCGCAAGGCTTTGTGTCGCTCCGCCGCTGTGGAGTGCTTGGGCAGTTCTATTCGTTGCCTGACGACCGGCCCTCCTTTCCGAAGCGGGGGCAAGGCTTTGCGTTCCAGTTTGCCGGTCTGTTGGTTTATAGGAAGAGCCTCCAGTTCCATGAAATGGGCCGGCACTGTGTAGAGCGGCATATGTCGCTCCAACAGAGCCCGCAGGTTCCGGCTGGCCCCGCTTTTGGCGTCCACCTTCCAGGTTGCCTGCGGGCCGCGGACAACGTAGGCCATCAGCCGCTTGTTGGTTTCGCCCACCTCTTCAGCCAGGACTGCCGCATCCGAGACATCGCAGTGCCTGCGGAGGGTCTCCTCGATGGCACCCAGGTAAACGCTGTACCCCCGGATCTTGACCATCGAATCGGTCCGTCCGATGATCTTGGTCAGGCCCCCGGTTCCAACCTCAGCCAGATCACCCGTGGCGTAATACCGCTCGCCTTTCCAGGAGACGAACCTCTCGGAATCGAGATCGGGCCTCTTCAGGTAGCCGCGGGCCAAGCCCCGGCCGCCAATGAACAATTCGCCGACACCAGTGGGAGCCAGAGCGGACTGCCCCTGCGGGCATACCCGGACCTTCACCCCATCCATTGGAAAACCCACCGGGCAAGTGTCCATTCCTTCCGAGCTCAGGTCCGTCAAGTCAATGGTGCAGACATCGTGGGTCTCGCTGATACTATCGGTATTGAACACGCGGGCGGAGCCCGGCAGAACGTCCAACGCCAGCTTGAGCAGGCTGACAGGCACCACCTCGCCGTTCAGCCAGACGACTCGTAGGGATGACAGCTGGGCCCGCAGCAGTTCGCGGTCTGTCGAGTTCAGAATCCCCTGTAGCAGAGACGGGGTGAACAGGACCTCGGAAATTCGATGTTCTGAGATAAAATTGGCGAGAGCCCGGGGGACGAACACAATGTCATCGGGGATGACGTATACCGTTCCGCCTTTCAGCAGCGGACGAAGAAACTCCCAAATGAAGAAGATATTGCAGGCAACCCTGTCTCCGGTACTGTAAGAACTGAACTTGTACCTGGCGAAGTAGGAAGAAACAACGGAACGGAGGGTCTGCATCACTCCCTTCGGGTCTCCCGTCGTGCCGGAAGTGTAGGGGAGGAAGGCCAAATTGTCGTCGGCAACGGGGGCGCCATGGGTTCCGGCATGGAAGCTCTGCCAGGACTGGTCGCTGTCGATGGGCAATATGCGCGTCCCGGTGAATTGACCTAATCGGGAGAGGTGTTGCGTCTTGGTGAGCACGACCTTCGGCTGCGCCTCAGACACTATGGCCCGCAGCAATGAGTCGGGTGAGTCGAGGGCCATGGGCATAAAGGCCCCACCGGCTTTCAAGGTTGCGATGCTCGCGACAATGTACTCGGGGCAGGTCTCCATGAATATGCCCACAGCGTCATCGGTGGTGACACCGCAGTAACGAAGATAAGCTCCCAGCGCGTCCGTCGACAGGTCTAATTGGACATTAAGATAACTGCCCGCCGCGGAACACTATCGCCAGGCTGTCGGGGGTCTTGGCCGTTTGGGTCTCAAATAGCTGATGTAGACCGTTCGTCTCTGAAAGCATTGCATCATCTCACACGAGCCTCGGGCGAGTCGAAATTTTGTCAAAGTAAGATTGCCATACGCCTATGAAGGCTGAAAGATGAAGCTCGATTGTACATATGGAACGCCATAATGTACAGTCGACCGCTAATTTGGGGGAAGTGCAAAACTCCCCGGGGCTATCTGCCGAAGAGCCAAATAGCTACCGAGATTGCGAAGGGCGCCATTGAAACCTCTGGTGCTACAATTTCGGAAAATGAAGCGGCCTCGGTGGCTGACACCACGGGGGCCTATTTGGAAGCTCCCGTACCGCCCCCGCGAGAGGCCGCGCCGGGCGTAGTGCATGATGCGCCCTGAGTTAAGCAAGGAAATGCTCCGCATCCTGGGAGAGTTGTCCAACGCCGAACCAGGCTACAGCTTTCCGGTTGTCGTCAGTACGACATCCCTTGCCCGCGAGGCCATTAGGCTGCTCAGAGAGATTGGCGTGTTGTCGGGGCATGACTCCTACGATGTCGCGATCACCATCCGGGGCTGCGGCTACTACCAGGAATGAAAGTGCCCCGGCGCTATTGGCTCGAACAAAACCGGCTCCCCGTCACAGTCCTGGTGGTGTCAAGCGCGGTGACAGTGGGTGCCGCCCTTATTGTGGCATTCCTAAGTTGATCTAACCCTTCCTTGCCTGTCGGCGGTAGCTGGAGGGCTGGGCGTCAGAGGCTATGGGTTCCTGGTGCGGATGGCGCCAGACCCGGTGTACCGCCAGTTTGACGGGGTCGGTTTCCTCCTCGGCCCTGTCGGGTCCGGGCCCGAAGACTCGGCACCAGGGGCCGGACGAGGTATGAACGTATGAAACCCCGCGCGGAAGGCGGAACAACTGGGAAATCTGTGACAGCGTTGGGGACCGCCGTCTTCGGGGGCATGGGCTTCCCTTTGGTCCAATGGGGGAGTGCAATCGTGCAGAACGATTGGGGGCTTCTGAGTTACTCCCTAGCGTTGGCAACCAGCTAAAGTGGGACACTTCGCGAGCCTAGAGATCGGGAGTCAGACGGACGTCCGGTGAGCCCCTCGAGGTCCGGTTGTAGAGCCTTCGCCGTTCGATTCGATGTTTGAGCCTGCACCTCCTTCCTGTGTCGTAGGGTCTCCTGCCACATTGCGTTGAATACGTCCGAAATACGTGCGACGGTGTGACATTTCCCAGGGCTTTGTGATAGCGGCGGTAGTTGTAGTGGCTGACCAACGCCATGATGGCCGCCTCTAGGCCGGAGGGCAACTCATAGAGCGTCTCGTTCACGTCCCGCTTCAGCGTCAGGTGTTAGCGCTCTAACTTGCCGTTGGTCTGAGGGTAGAAGGGAGCAGCCAGGATGTGCCTAATGCCCACCGTACTCAGGTAGTCCCTGAAGGCCCCGGACACATAGCCGGGACCGTTATCGCTCAGGAGCCCGCTAGGCCGGAAAGATGCGCTGGTATACGCCTGGAGAGCCGGTCTCATGCACCATGTGGGGCCGGATTTCGCTGGTCCAGACCGGCGTCACCATGGTTGTCCACCTGTCCCAACCGGAGCTCTCCGACACCGCCACCGACTCCATCTCATGCACCGCCATATACTTGGGGTGTCCCTCGACCGCCTCAAACCTGCGGTTGCGAATGTAGCCTGGAATCTTGTAACACTCGGGCAGACGTTCCGTATTGTAGGCGTCGTTGAACTTGGCCTCCAACTCAGGGGGCACCGACATCCGGCCCACCAGAAGCGTCGGGGACATCTCGCCCTCGGCGGTTTCACGAGGCAACTCGTCAGGGAAAATCAGCCGGCAAAGGTTCCGAACGTAGTTTTGCCCAACCACACTGGGCGACATTTGTTGGCTCCATTCCGTGGGGTTCTCGTGCTGGTGACGCCAGGCGCCGGAGTGGAAGGTCTCGGGCCGGTCCAGCTCGTAGCAGGCGAGGTATTTCGGGCCACCCCGATGCGCCTCGTACCTGGCCGCGCTCAACACACCGGGAATGGACAGGCGCTCCGGCAGGTGCTCCTCGTTGTACCAGCGGTTGAACTCCTCCTCCACCTCCGGGGGAACGTCGGTAAAGACCATCAACATTCCTAGCCCCTTTGTCTCTGCCACCTTGGACCTCCACAATCGAATTATCGGGCTCGCCCCGTGAGCATCAGTCCCGGCGGACCGTTGTTATGCGGTCCCCGGATTGCCCGGCATGATATAGTCAGCGGCAGATACGAGTCAACCAAGCGTAAAGGTTACAATCGGGCCGGTGGCTGAACGACGCCATCCGCCAAATCACCTCCCATTCTGTTGATGGTGGGCTGTGGGGGGCGGCTATTTGGAAGCGGCCAATGGCAATCAGGCTTGATACCAGCGACCTTGCGGGGTCGCGTGGCGGGTGCAAAGGAGGCGACATCTCATGGCGGAACGCGACCTGATCGGTTACGGCCCCAACCCTCCGGTGGTTGAATGGCCCAACGGCGCCCGCGTTGCCGTATCGTTTGTCGTCGCCCACGAGGAGGGGTCCGAATATTCCATCCTGGATGGGGACCCTCATGGGGAGACGCTTGGCGAATCGCCGTCGCCAGTAGCCAGGGGAGAGAGGGACCTGGCAAACGAGTCATTCTTCGAGTACGGGAGTCGGGTCGGCGTCTGGCGCATTCTGGACCTGCTGGACGAGTATGGCGTCAACTCAACCTTCTTCGCCTGCGCCCAGGCCCTGGAACGCAACCCAGAGGTGGGGCCGGAGATCGTCCGCCGGGGACACGAGGTAATGGGCCATGGCAATCGGTGGGAAGAATACTACAAGATGGACCGGGAGGCTGAACGGCTGGCCATCCAACAGGCCGTGGCCTCCATCACCCGCACCATCGGGCAGCGGCCGCTGGGTTGGTACACCCGGTACGGACCCAGCGTAAACACCCGGGAACTGGTGGTGGAGGAAGGCGGCTTCGTCTACGACTCCAACGCCTACAACGACGACCTGCCCTATTACACTGAGGTCCATGGGAACCCGTGGCTGGTGTTGCCTTACTCTTTGGAGGTCAACGACTACGGGTTTTGGCGCGGCCAGTTGTTCACGCCCAACCACTTCTTCGAGTCGGCTCGCGACTGCTTCGAAACCCTTTACCTGGAGGGAACGACCCACCCAAAGATGATGTCGGTGGGACTCCATTGCCGCATCATCGGCAAGCCGGCCCGGGCGGCGGCGTTACGGCGGTTCCTGGAGTATGTAAAGGGCAAGCCCGATGTTTGGCTGCCCCGCCGCATCGACATCGCCCGGTGGTGGCTGGACAATTACCCGGCCCAGTAAATGAGGACCGGTTTTGTTGTTGGCTACGGACCAAATCGTGGACCAAGAACACACATGCCCCCGGTGTCTGCACCACCAGCTATGTTAGGCCGGCAAGCGCTTGATCTTGCCCCATTTTCTGTACCAAGCTTAGTGCGAGCTTAGTGGGATGATCTAAACTGAATGGCTAAGAAGGAAGTCCCATGAAGAAGTCCAGGTACACCCCGGGGCAGATCGCATCCAGCTTGCGCCAGGCAGTGAAGGGCGGGCCGGTGGCCGAGGCCTGCCCCAAGATGGCCATCAGAGAGCAGACCCTCCACCCCTGGAAGAAGAGGTCCCGGGGATTGGAGGCGGCCCAGGGGAGGAGGCTGCGGGTCCTGAAGGAGGAGAACAGGAAGCTGAAGCAATTGATGGCCGACCCAAAAACCTACCTTGTGCAGGAGTGCCATGAGTGAAGAGATCTACTACGCGCCCGCTACGGAGTTGGCGGCGAAGATACGCCGGAAGGTCCTATCCCCGGTGGAGGTAGTCCAAGCCCACTTGGACCGCATCGAGCAAATCAACCCCAGGCTGAACGCCATCGTTTTCTTCACCGACGACCCGCTGGAGCGGGCCAAGGAAGCGGAGGCAGCGGTAATGCGAGGCGACGACCTCGGCCCCTTCCATGGCGTGCCCTACACACTCAAGGACTGCATCGAAACGGCGGGGATGCGAATGTCCCTGGGATCGAAGATTTACGACGGCTACGTGTCCCGGCAGGACGCGGAGGTCTACACCCGCCTGAAGGCGGCTGGTGGCATTCTGCTGGGCAAGACCAACATGCCGGAGTTCGCCCTGTGGTGGGAGACGGACAACCAGGTCTTCGGGAAAACCCGCAATCCCTGGAACTTGGACCGGACGCCCGGAGGCTCCAGCGGCGGGGAGGTAGCCGCCATCGCCGCGGGTCTTTCGCCCTTCGGCTTGGGAACGGACCTCGGCGGGTCCATCCGGGCGCCTGCCAGCCTGTGCGGCGTCGTGGGCATCAAACCCACCCTGGGCCGCATTCCCTACACCGGCATTCAACCTCAAACCCTCCTCCGGGCCATCCACGTGGGGCCGATTGCCCGCACCGTGGGTGACGTGGCCCTGGGCATGTCCATCCTGGCGGGCGCCGACGGCGTCGACCTGTACACTCCGCCGGTGCCGGCGCCGGACTATGCGCCCTTGGACGCTGACCTGAGCCGGCTGAAGGTGGGATGGAGTCCCAGTACCGGGGTGCCGGTGGAGCCGGAGGTCCAGCGGTCGGTGGCCGAGGCCGCAGCGGCCATGGGCCAGCTTGGCATGAACGTCGAGCCGGTGGAAATACCGGCGTTGACCGAGAAGAACGCGTCGGCCATTTCTACGATCATCTTTACAATGGAAGCCAGGCGCTACTCTGCGCCCACGGTAGCCGGAAGGGAATCGGAGCTGACGCCGCTGTTCCGGGCCCGTTACGTGGACGGCAATACCTTCACCCTGGACGAGTACCTGAACGCCTCCAAGGAATGGGAGCAACTGCGTCAGGCGGTCAAGGAATACTTCACCCGCTACGATATTTTCCTGTGCCCCACAGTGCCTATGCCGGCCTTCCCCCACGGGCAAAGCGAGTTCCACATCGAAGGCCGCACCCTGGCGGGCAGGCACACCTTGCGTATCACCCTGCCTTGGGACCTGACCGGCTCCCCGGCCATTTCCGTGCCCTTCGGTTTCAGTTCAGACGGGCTGCCGATAGGCGTCCAAGTGGTGGGCCGTCATTTCGACGAGCTGACGCTGCTGCAAGTAGCCCGGGGGCTGGAAGACAGCCGACCCCAGACCTTGCGCCCGCCCGTGGGCTGAACGTCAACAGGGGGATAGAGAGGGATACCGGAATAAGAGAGAGGTTTAATCACGCCGGAACAGGGAAACGGCTGGGCAGCCTTCATCCCCCTTGCCCGATCAACCCCCTTGAATCGGTTTCGCTATTCGAACGTCGAGGCGTCCTCGCCCACCCACTTGAGGATGATGGCATTCAGGCTGCCGTCGGCCTTCATCGACGCCAGGGCCTCGTCGAGCTTGCCCTTCAGGTCGCTGCCGCTGCGGACGCCAATGCCGAGGCCGCGGTCTAGCAGTATAGATGGGCCCACAATCGCCAGTTGGCCCTCGTACTCCGCAAGCCTCTCCACGCCGTAGCCGTGGTCCACGAGAACGGCATCCACCTCGTCGTTGAGCACTGTATCGACTACGTCTATCGAGCCATCGAACGACACAAACGGCATGCCCAACCCTGTGAAATAGTCGGAGTATATGGTGTTTGCCGTAACGCCAATCGTGCCTTGGGCGGCTTCGTCGCCCTCGCCGGCCCTCGCCACGTACACGGAAGGGGTGGGCGGGTAGTACGCTTCGGTGAAATCAATCAACTCCTCCCGTTTGGCGGTGATGCTCATGCCGGCGAGGATTGCATCAAACTCTTCCGCCACAAGGTCGGGAATCATCGTTTCCCAATCATTCAGGACCCACGCGCACTCCAAATCGGCGCGCCGGCACAACTCGTCCCCCAGTTCACGCTCAAGGCCGTCTATTTCACCCTCGTCGTTGATGAAGTCAAAGGGATGGTAGTCGCCTGCAGTGGCTATCGCCACCGAGTCCGCTCCCCCACATGCGATCAGTAACGGCAGGAGCGCTGCCGCCAAGAGAAGCGCGCTAAACGCGTGCGTCAACCGGCCTTTCAACGTCGACCTCCATCTCACTTGAGCGAGTGCGCTTGACGCGCAGCTTAGGTCGTTGGCGGAGTTCCGTGGGGACGGCCCTCTTGCGAAATAATACATGGCCGTCACCAAGACGTTCAAGAGCCAGTCTCAAAAGCTTGCATCACAAAGAAACTCTGGGGATGCACCACACAACGACTTGGGTGAGTGATGCGTCAACTCCCTTCACGCAGACAACGGGGAAAAGACAGCCAAATTGGGGCGCCGCAACGGGGGTCTTTGGCGGGAATTCCGGGCACGGGACCGAACTGTGGTGCCGAAGGTCAGAGTCGAACTGACACGGGGTTGCCCCCACCGGTTTTTGAGACCGGCGCGTCTACCATTCCGCCACTTCGGCACAGATACGATTTGCGGCCCTTTGTTAGCCGGCAGCCGGGGTCATGCCGTTCTGTTGCCAATCCCCGGTCTCAAGAGGCCCGAAATTTGCTTCCCATTTGGTCACCGCTTCCGCCTTCGGGCCGGGCAGCACGTGGGAGTACCCGTCAGGAACTTACCCGCATAAGTTATCCCCAGTTCCTCGTTCACGCGTCTTGGACTCAACGGCTCTTCAGGGCTCCCGCGACTCACCGCATCTCGAATCCGCTGGATGGTTTTCCCTTCACGCCGATCCGTTCGCGCCTCGCTGCCCGTTGGAGAATGGGCCTCTCACGGGCGGTTAGCGCCCGGGCCCGGCCAGCGGAGCCAGCAGGTCTACGAGTTCCGCTATGTTCTCAATGTCCCTGCCGATTTGCTCGGCATCCAAGTGCCTTTTGCGTTCGTAATAGTTGCCGTGCAAAATCTCAGCCCTGCCGTGCAGCAAGGGCAGTCGGTCGTCGCCGGTCAAGCGGCGGGCGCGATTCATCACGACGTGGAAATGGCTGTGTGTTGCATACTCCCAGCCCCGGGTGGCGGCGACGGCCTTGGCCATGCGGGCCGCAGCGCCCCATCCCTTCTCCGACGCTTGGTGCAGATCGTCAGCGGCCAAGTGCTCCCGGCTCTTGACCAAGAATTCGCGGGCGTGGGCCGCGAATTCGGCTGCTTCGTCGAGATTGGGAGTGGTCACGGCATTCTCGACGTGCGCCGGCGGCTTCGTCCGTTGTCATCTCGATTTGGTCTACTCCGCCGGGTCCAGATAGTCAGTGCCCGGTGTGGGCCGGCTCTCGCAATCGGCCTTGAAGGGAGCGTAGACCGCCTCGAAGCCCGCCAGGTGGAACTTCGCGTCATGACGGCCCTCGTCGCCCTCCACGGCAAACTCCAGGTGGCCGTATTCCAGGAGCCGGTCAATGAACTCCTGGTCCAACCCCTTGCGCCGCGGAGTGATGTTGTTCCCCAAGGTGGTCCCATCCCAGGTTTCCAACACCGTGTCTTGGTCGTCCCAGGTCAGTTGAACATCGAGATCGTAGAGGACGGACACCGGCGAGTCCCAGGCGATGTCCGCGCTGATGTACTGGCCCAGGGGCGGCGAGTTGAAGCAGGTCACGGTCAACCGGGCGGCACCCTGGCCATCGCCGGTCTCGTAGGCGTCCAGCCTGATCGAAAGGCCGTCAGCGCCGTCGGGCAGAACCCAGCCCGGCGTAGCCGCGGCCTCAACCGTGGGAGTTGGCGCGGTTGTGGCTGCCACCGTGGGTTCAGGCTCAGCCGTGGGGGTTGGGGTTGGGGCAGCCGTGGGCGGCGCGGTTTCGCCGCCGCAGGCCGCAAGGGTTAGCAGGACCGGTACGCTTAAAACCGCCGCCCACCCCGTCATTACGCGAATGCAGCCCTTCATGGGAGTGTTAGCCACTATGGGCCTCCGCTTCTTCTGCTAGTCTTTCTCGGATGCGCTGCGCCTGCTCCGGGGAGTATAAAACCGGCGCGTCTGCCATTCCGCTACATCGGCGCACTGTGATTCTATACTCAATCAGGGGGGTTTTCCACGCTTTGCCCCTTGGCGATAGACGCTCCCGCGGCAGCATCCGGCTAGGCGACCCGCGGATGTCGAACCGCCCCGGTATCCGCCGGACCGGGGCCTTCACATGGTCTCGCGGAACAACTCCCGGCCGATGAGGGTGCGGCGGATTTCGCTGGTGCCGGCCCCAATCTCGTACAGCTTGGCGTCCCTCAGCAGGCGGCCGGTGGGAAAGCCTTGCACGTAGCCGTTGCCGCCCAGGACCTGGATGGCTTCGAGGGCCATCCAGGTGGCTTTCTCGGCGGCGAACAGGATGCAGCCGGCGGCGTCTTTACGGTCCACCTTGCCCGCGTCGCAGGCCCTGGCCACGGCGTAGACGTAAGAGCGGCTCGCGGAGAGCCCTGTGTACATGTCCGCCAGCTTGGCCTGGATGAGCTGGAATTCACCGATGGGCTGGCCAAACTGCTCCCGTTGGTGGACGTAGGGGACCACCACGTCCAGGCAGGCCTGCATTATGCCCAGCGGCCCGGCGGCAAGCACCAATCGCTCGTAGTCTAGTCCACTCATCAGCACCTGGACGCCGCGGCCCACCTCGCCCAGCACGTTGCCGGCGGGGACCCGGCAATCTTCGAAAAGCAATTCGCTGGTGTTGGAGCCCCGCATCCCCAGCTTGTCCAGCTTCGGGGAGGCAGAAAAACCGGGGACCCCTCTTTCCACGAGGAAAGCGGTAATCCCTCTGGAGCCGGCCTCCTGGTCAGTCTTGGCGTACACCACCAGCACGTCGGCGTCGGGCCCGTTGGTGATCCACATCTTGGCGCCGTTCAGGACGTAGGCATCGCCGTGTTTGTCGGCGCGCAGCCGCATACTGACCACGTCTGACCCTGCTTCAGTCTCGCTCATGGCCAGGGCCCCGACGTGCTCCCCGCAGATCAGCTTGGGCAGGTAGCGCCCCTTCTGGTCTTCGTTCCCGTTGCGAAAGATTTGATTGACGCACAAGTTAGAGTGGGCCCCGTAGCTAAGGCCCACGCTGGCCGAACCCCGGGATATCTCTTCCATGACCACGGCGTGAGCCAAGTAGCCCAGGCCGGCGCCGCCGTACCCCTCGGGCACGGTAATACCCAGCAGGCCCAACCCACCCAGCTTGGGCCACAGGTCCAGGGGGAACTCGTTGGTTTGGTCGATTTCCTGGGCGCGGGGGGCGATCTCCCGGGCGGAAAAATCCCGGACGGTCTGCCTCACGATGTCGATTGTTTCCCCCAGCGAGTGGTCCAAGGAAGGAATGAACGCGCCGCTTGGCCTCATGCTGGTCCTCCGGGCGCCCGGCCCATCGGGTTCCCCCGGCGCCGGCGCCCAAGCGCTTCCCGGCCGCGGCGGGGGGGCTTCGGCCGTCGATAGCGGACGGCCGAAGGTACGAATGTGAGTATAGATTACCGGCGGCGCGAAATGAAGAACGGACCGCTTGGGCGCAGGGTCATCTAACGGTTAGCAAATGCCATTCCGAGTGCAGCGAGGAATCCAAGATACCTCGGGTCCGCTCACCTTGGCTCCTAACAGCGGCTTGCGATTCCTCACCCGTATCCGACGGGTTCGGAATGACAGAGGGGCCGGGTTGGGAATGCAGGGGAGGCTGTGTTTGGAATGACAGGGACGCCAAGTTCCGAATGACAGGGACGCCAAGTTGAGAATGATATGGGAGCGGTCGTCGCTACGCCCTTCCAGGATGACAACTGAATGACCCTATGACTCCGAAAGTGCCGAAGGGCGGCCTTGACGGGTGAATCGGGTGGGCCATATAATCCCATCCGTCGAGAGCAGTCATACCATGCCTAAACGTACATACCAACCCAAGAAACGCCGCCGGGCCAGAGTGCACGGTTTTCGGGCCCGCTCCAGCACTTCCGACGGAAGGGCGGTGTTGCGGCGGCGGCGGTTCAAAGGGCGCCACCGGTTGACGGTCTAACAACTCGTCCCCCGTTATGCAACGCAGGTCCCGCCTGACCGGAAGCACGCGGTTCTCCGAGATTCACCGGCACGGCAGCAGCACGGCAAACCGTTTTCTGGTTATCCGCTTCCTTTCCAACGGCCTGGACCACAGCCGATTTGGGTTCGTGATTAGCAAGCGGATAGGCAACGCGGTAGTTAGGAATAAGGTGAGACGCAGGTTGCGGGAGGCTGTGCGCGCCAGTAAGGTCCGGACCGGGTGGGACGCGGTATTCATAGCCCGCCGAGGGTCTAATAGAGCCAGCTACGAGAAACTTGGACAGGCTGTCTACGGTCTGCTCCGGCGTTGCCATCTTACGGACGCGGAACCCGGCCCATCGAAGAAGGGCCCAGGGGCCTGAGCCGGGAAATGAAGCACCTAGTCCTTTTGGCCATAGCAATCTATCGGAACACCATCTCGCTCTGCCTGTCGTCGACCTGCCGGTACCTCCCGTCCTGTTCGCGCTACACCCAGGAGGCGGTCGAGCGGTACGGCGCCGTAAAAGGGATTTGGATCGGACTGAAACGCCTAGCTCGCTGCCAACCCTTGGGCGGCCAGGGGTACGACCCGGTACCATGATCCTGCGCCCGGACCTCGATATTGCGACAGCTATTCATCCCGGTTGACTTGTTGCGAATCTTCGCGCACCCCACATCCGAGTCCCATCGCACCGCGACTCCGGTGAGGCTGCAAGCCCGGCAGACGATGTCGGGCCTTGTGATGTTGCTTGCCCTGGCTCTGGCGGCGGTTGCGTGCACCGGCGGCAGCTTGCGAGGGACCAGCACAGGGTGGTCCCCGGTGGCGGCGGAATTGATTTCCGTGGATACCGGCGGGCAACTCAACGGGGGCGCCGCCCTATCGGCCCTGGACAACGCCCTGACGGTGACCAACCCCAGGGATTTCACACCCGGGCAAATACTCCTCATCGATCGAGAGCAAATCCTGGTTACCGGCATGGAAAACGGAGACCTGCTAGTGCAGAGAGGCGTGAACAACACCAGGCCGCGGGTCCACGCCGATGGCTCCGCGGTCTTCACCCTGGGAGACCTCAGCACCGTATTCATCGGCACCAAGAAGGGAGAGGTCAAGGCCCTGGAAGACGCGGGTTCGACGAACCCGTCATTGCTGTGGTCCTACGAGCCGCCGGAGTGAGTATGGCCATCGTCGGCATAGGCAAGAGGTGGGCTGTGATCGCAGCGGCAGCGGTCCTATCGGCGGCCCTGGCGGCTTGCTCCCAGGAGACGGCGGGGGGAATTGGGGGGGCCTTCGATCACCCCGTGCTGGGGGAAAGGCTTATGTACGTCGGAGGGCTGGACGGGTATTTGTACGCCCTCGATAGGGAGGGACTGTCCCCGTCTACCCAGGGGGGGGATACCTCTAATTTGGGAGACTCCGGCTGGCGGATGGTGGTGGGCGACCAGAGAGACCCCCAGCCCCTGATCGGCGGCCCGGCGCTTTCCACGGCCACGGATATCCCCCTGGTCCTGGTCGGTTCCGAAGACGGTAGTCTCTACGCCTACCACGCCGAGGAAGGGGGAGACCCGATATGGAGCTTCCCCACCGGGGACCGCATTTGGTCGACGCCGGTGGTCCACGGCGAATCCGTCTACTTCGGTTCCCACGACAATAATATCTACGCGCTGAACGTGCAGACCGGGGTGGAGGAATGGAGGCTGTCCACGGGAGGGGCCGTGGCCGGCAGACCGCTTATTTTTCGTGACATGGTCATAGCGGGGTCCTACGACAAGAAACTCTACGGCATCGAAGCCTCCAGCGGCGTGCTGCGATGGACGGTGGAAGGAGACAACTGGTTTTGGGCGGGCCCGGTAGCCGATGAGCGTTTCATCTTCGCTCCCAACATGGACGGCCACGTCTACGCCGTCGACGTGGAGGGCGCCGTGTCGTGGAAGTACGACCTGGGTTCCGCCATAGTCTCAAGACCGGGGTTGGTCCGGGGGGCGTTGGTGGTGTCGGCCAAGAATAGCAGGGAAGTGAGTCTCCTGGACACCAATCCCCAAACCGCCGAGGTTGACCGGTTGATAGATACGGAGTTCGTTAGCGACGCGGAAATAAAGGCCCCCCTGTTCGTGGTGGGAAACAACGTATACGTGGGAACCCAGGGCAGTACGGTGGTACGCTTGGACGTGGGCATCAACAGCGCCGGACGGCTGGACCTAAGCGAGGCGTGGTGCTATGACACCGAGGACAACGCTGAATGCAGATGACCAGAGCTTCCAACATTCCGTACGCTAGCGCCTGCTGGTAGAGACCCGTGGAATTCTTAGATTTCTTCTGGACCCAATTTATAATCCGGCCCATGCTCAACACCTTGATGGTGTTGTACGTAATCAGCTTCAGCAACATGGGCGTGGCCATTGTGCTGTTCACCATCCTGGTGCGGCTGCTGACCTTCCCGCTCACGGTCCGCCAGGTAAAGCAAATGAGGGCCATGAGCGGGCTGCAGCCCAAGATTCGGGAAATCCAGACCCGCTATGCCAGCGACCGGGCGCGGATTTCCAGCGAGACCATGGCCGCCTACCGGCAGGCGGGGGTCAGCCCGCTGGGTTGTCTGGGGCCTATGATCATCCAAATGCCCATCCTGCTGGGGCTGTTCCGGGTATTGGTGCAGACCCTGTTCTCCAAACCCGACGACTTGGTGGGGCTTTCGGAGAAGCTCTATAGCTGGATCCCGATTTTCGACATCTACTCGGCAGCCCCCCTCAACGCCAACTTCCTCTGGCTGGATTTAGCCGAGCCTGACCCCACCAAGGTCCTGGTGCCGGTCCTGGTGTTCGTCACCACCTGGGTGCAGCAAAAGATGACCATGGTGCAGTCGACGGACCCGCGGCAGCAGGGTAACCAAATCATGATGCTGTGGATGATGCCGCTGATGATCGCGGTATTTTCCTTCACCTTCCCCAGCGGATTGGCCCTCTACTGGATAGTTTCAAACATCGTGGGCATCGGCATACAATACTTCATCACCGGGTGGGCGCCGCTGTTCCCCATCTTCCCGCGGTCTCAACCCGCGGCAACGGCGCCGCAGCCGGCCCAAAACCAATCTCCGGAGGAGATAGCAGACGATGGAAGTACGCATGATGAGCGGCCGCACCGTAGAAGAGGCGATCGAGTTGGCCCTGAAAGAGCTCGACGCCGACCGAGACGAGGCCGAGGTAGAAGTACTAAGTAGGGGCAAGTCGGGTTTCCTGGGCATCGGCGGGGAGCTGGCCCGGGTCCGCGTAACCAAGATTCCCCAGGGAGGCAGCCCCGCCGCCGTGGCGTCTGAGGCCGTCAGCCGGATCCTGCAATCGGCCGGGGTCAACGTAAGCCGGACTCTCCGGGCCGCCAACGACGCGGACTTGGGCGGTCCCGTTATAGACCTCAGCGGTGAAGACTCCGGCCTCCTGATCGGCCGGCGCGGCCAGACCCTGCAGTCACTGCAGTTCCTGGTCAATCTGATAGTTCGCAAGCAGTTTGGCGAGCAGGTGCGGGTGACCCTGGACGTGGAGGGCTACCGCCAGCGCCGGGAATCTTCTCTGCGAGACATGGCAGTGAAGGTTGCGGGCCGGGTGGTGCAGACCAGCCGCAGCATTACCCTGGAACCCATGTCCCCAGCCGACCGGCGGATTGTGCACATGTCCCTGACCGACCATCCCGGCGTCATCACCGAGAGCATGGGGGTGGGTGAGAACCGCAAGGTTACCATCATGCCCAAGCCACGGGACCGAGCCTAGCGGCCGCCCCGCCCACGTTGGATTGTCCAGTCGAGACAGTACCGGCGGCCGGGAGGGGTTCGTCAAAAAGGAATGCTGTGTGGCGTAAGCCGTGCCCTTCCCAGCTTCGCTGCGGTAATGGCCGCGGGGCGGAGTCACGCCAGAACCCGTGGTTGACCTGAGCGCGCCTGGTGCATAGAATACGATTGTGAATAGCAGGCTGGGTCCTCCGGAGCTGCGACTTCCGTCCGACCACCCCAGAGAGGAGTGCGGGGTGGTAGGAGTGTATGCGCCGGAGGGAAAAGCCAGCCACCTCGCGTTCTTCGGCCTCTTCGCCCTTCAGCACCGCGGCCAAGAAAGCTGCGGGATCGCCTCCGCCGACGGTCAGGGCATCAACGTGCACCGGGAGATGGGCTTGGTAACCCAGGGCTTCCGGGAACGAGACTTCCTCCCCCTGTCCGGCGAGCTAGCCATCGGCCACACCCGCTATTCGACCACCGGAAGCAGCCTGCTGTGCAACGCCCAGCCGTTGCTGGTCGAGGGACACTACGGCCAGGTGGCGCTGGCCAACAACGGCAATATCGTCAACTCCTTGCAGTTGAAGGAGCATCTGCAAAACTCTTGGGGATGCACCTTCACCTCCACCACCGACTCGGAAATCATGGCCCACTTGCTGGCCAACGCCGGCGGCGCCACCTGGCAGGAGCGGGCAACCCACGCCATGAGGCAGTTGGAGGGCGCCTACTCTGCCGTGGCCTTGACCAGTGACTCTCTAATCGCAATCCGGGACCCTCTGGGTATCCGCCCGCTGTGCTTGGGCCGCCTGGGAGAGGGCTGGATCGTCGCGTCGGAGAGTTGCGCCCTGGACCACCTGGGGGCCGAGTACGTGAGGGAGTTGGACCCTGGGGAAGCCCTGACCATCGATAGCGGAGGGGTGCAGTCTTCCGTCTCGGTGGGAGCCTCCGGCCGTCGCGCGCTGTGCGTATTCGAGCTCATATACTTCGCCCGGCCCGACAGCCAAATGAACAACACTCTGGTGCACTCGGTGCGCCAAGACCTGGGGGTCCAGCTTGCCCGGGAGCATCCCGCCGACGCGGACATGGTCATTGGCATTCCCGACTCCTCGACGGCGGCGGCGGTGGGATTCGCCCGAGAGTCGGGCATTCCCTACAGCGAGGGGCTGATCAAGAACCGCTACGTGGGGCGCACCTTCATCCAGCCGGACCAGCAGATGCGGGACCTGGGCGTGCGCCAGAAGTTCAACACCCTGGTGGACGTCATCAAGGGACAGCGGTTGGTGGTGGTTGACGACAGCATTGTGCGGGGCACCACCACACCCCACGTGGTGGGACTGCTGCGCAAGGCCGGCGCCCGGGAAGTCCACATGCGGGTCTGCGCTCCACCCATCAAGCACCCCTGTTTCATGGGCGTGGACATGGCGTCCAGGGAAGAGTTGATTGCCGCCATGAAGAGCGTGCCGGAGATCCAGCAGATGATCGGGGTGGACTCCCTGGGGTACCTGAGCGTCAAGGGCCTGATGCAGGTGGTGGGCGGCTCCGGAGGAGGGTTCTGCGACGCCTGCTTTACCGGCAACTACCCGATCCCCGTCCAGCTGGACCTGGGGAAGCTGGTGCTGGAAAACCAAGTGCCATCGGACCCGCCCGGTCGTCAGGACTAACCCTTCTCAACCCTGATCCTTTTCCCGAGTCTCCGGGGCCCGCTCTATATCTTCGAGGCTACGCTGCCGCCGCTCCTGGTGGGGTAGTGTGCAGCCCCCCCTGCCCTTATTGTGAAAATGGCCGGCATCAACAAGGGCCCGGAGCGCCGGTGGCTCAAGTCTGGGGTCAATGCCGGGTGCTCCCCCACTTTTCATCCCTTCCGGTACGGCCTCCCCAAGGTCATAGCCATTCAGAGGGCAGCCCCCATCATTCCGGGCTCCCGCCCCAGGTTGCAACATACGAGGAGACTCCTCCAGGTGGTTGGCGTCCGGCCCATCCCATTCCACGCTAAGGTGAAACTGTGCCTGGGAAGCCGAAACAAGGGGGAGTGGGCCTATCCTTGCCCTGGGCACACGGCCCGTTAAAGCACCGGAGACCATAGCGAGGTCTATCCGGGCAATGGAGCTACTGCGTGTCCAGGCCACAGCTGCCATCAAAGGCGAGCAGCGACGACGTCCAGGAATCTAAGCCTCGGGATCGATGACAGTGATATCGCCCGACACCATGTCCCCTGTGAAGTCGAACTCCGGGCCGAAGATGTTGTAGTTGAGGGGGGCCTCATCCTCGTCGAAGAACACTTTGAATACGAACGAATCGTTGGCGTTGCCGATTCCACCATCAACCGCGGTGATCTCAAAGGTAGCCGACTCGAAATCGTCCCTGCTGCCGACCGTGCTCCCCCCTACTCCAGCCTCGGTGGCGCAACCAAACTCTCCCGTCATTACTGCCCGGGTCGTCCCGTCGCCCGATGTGCTGATATCAAAGGAAGCGATATCAGTAGTGGTCATTTCCATGAAGAAGGTGTTGGGCTCTATGAACACCTCGCCCATGGCGAAGGTAGGCATCACGAAACCGACAGGAACGTTGTCCACACGGCAAAACGCGAAGTTTGTGCCGAAGCTGAAGACCTCATCCATTCTCACCGAAGGGTTTCCGGCCTCATCGGGCATCATCTTCACGTTGACGCCGCCGCCGGAGGCCAGGTTCTGGGAAAGGCGCGCCAGCTTCTCGTCGGCACTGGAGACCTGACTTTCCAATTCCTGAACTCTGGCGTTGGCCTGGTCCAACTCGGCCTGGTTGGACCCGCAGGATACGACGCCAATGGCTAGCAAGGCGACCAGCACAGGAAGCAGCAAGGTTTTCATTTCCTATCCTCCCCCAATTATGAAGGTTAGACCACGCGAAAAACTCGGTTAGTAGTGGATGCTAAAGCTGCCCTGCCGGAATGTCAATGCGAGCTGGCCGATTGCAACTGTTCAGTCTTCGCGGGTGAAGTCGTGGCACCGCCTTACATCATTCCCCGCGCACCCCTGTTATTCCTCTAATAATAAATGTGGACTAATTGGTTGGAGCCCACCTCTCTGTAATTCCGACAGAGCTCAGCGACGAGGAATCCAAAATGCGTCGCAGCAAGCCCCGGATACTGGACATGGTAGGAGCGCTCCGGCGATGGGAGCCATCGACAGACTGAAGCGCGACTGCCTGCCCCGTCGCAAATCACCGCCGTTATCACCTCGGCGAGGATTACTCGAGGGTATGGGTATCTCTGGATCCAAGTACGGAATGAGCTTCCCGCCGAGAGACTTGACCTGAAGGGGTTGATAAGGCGTCGACCTAGCTAAGCCCGACCGGAACTCGTGCGGACCATCGGACAAATTGGCAGCAGGTCCCCCAGCAGGAGAGACTTATGGTCTATAATTTAGCTGCGGGGATCTGGTTGGCGCCGTACCGTCCCGCAGCCATATGACCCGTAGCCATATGAAATATAGGCCCACACAGCAAATCGGCCTCTAGAGTCAAGCCCTCTTGCCGGCTACATCGACTAGCCGTAATGCGCCAAAGGGAGCCTGCCCGAAACGGGACGACCATGCAGATACGTGAAGGCGCTATCACCATCAAGAAGACCTGGCTCCTGGCAGTCTTGGCTTTGCTTCTTGCTTTTGGAGGCGGATTCGGCGCGGCATGGGGCATATTTGGTCCAGATTCGGCCTCGCCGCAACAACCCCTTGCCGCTTCGCAACTCTCTACCGTCGGGGGCATCGATGAATTTTTCCCCCAGTCCCCGCTGATAACCACCGAGCAGTTGGACCCTCTCCTAAACGCTCCTGAGATACGAATCATCGACCTTCGCATCTCATACAAATTTACGGCGGGCCACATTCCTTTCGCGCTGAGTCTTCCCGCCCCCTCCCTGGTGGACCGGGACAGCCAGGTCAGAGGGGCGCTCATCAGCGACGATGAGATAACCCGGCTATTCAGCCGGCTGGGCATAGGCAAAGACAGCTACGTGGTGCTCTACGATGACAAGGGCAGCTACCAGGCCTCCAGAGTATTCTGGAAACTTCAGCACTTCGGCCACCGGAAGGTGAGGGTACTGGACGGAGGCTTTCCCAAATGGTTCAGTGAAGGCCGGCGCCTCACCCAAGTTGCCGCTGAGGTCGAGCCGGGCGTATTCCCCGTAGAGTACGCGCCGCAGCACCTGGCTACGGCCTCGTGGATCTTGGAACACAGCAGCAACCCCAACCTTGTCATCCTCGATGTGCGGCCGGAGGCACATTACAACAGGAGTCACGTCCCCGGCGCCATCAACTTGTTCTGGAAAGACACCCGGAATCGAAACGGAACGCTGAGAGACCTAGGGGAGCTTCAGGAGTTGTTCAACAGCAAAGGGGTAACCAGGGACAAGACGATCGTGACCTACTGCCAGGGCGGGGAACACAACGCCCACACCTACATGACGTTGAAGGCCCTTGGCTACCCTGACGTGCGCAGCTATGAGGAGGCGTGGCCCGGGTGGAGCAGGGACGGCCTGCCGGTCGTCGCCGGCCCCGGTCCGGGCGCCTTCACTGAAGGCGGCTAGCCGGCGTTAAACCATGAGCCTTAAACCATGAGAAAGTACACGTTGTCATCCGTCATCGTGCTAATCATGCTGGCGGTGGCCATATCGATGTCGTCCATCGGCTGGGTGTGGGGCGAGGGTCGCGCCCCCGCAGCCGAAGCAAATACCTTTGTACAGGACGAGTTGCAGGCCTGCGACGGGTCAGGGGGAGTGAATTGTTGCTCATACGTGCCGCTCGATTGAAGCCTCCTCGTCCGCCGGGCAACCTGGCTAGATCAATGCAAGCCCGCCCCTGCCGATAAACATGCAGACGGGCAACGGCACCATCACCATAAAAACGGCCGACCTGTTCGTGGCTCTAATAGTGCTGGTGGCCTTTGGGTGCGGATTCGCGGCGGCATGGGGAGTATACCGCCTGACTTCGACCTCGCCTCAGGTCCTGGAACCAAGCCCGCTGCAACAGCCCTTTGTGGTTCCGCTGGAGGCCGTCACCGGGGAGATTGTGACCATCGACGTAGCAGGGCGGCCGTTCCGCGGACCCCCGGACGCCCCGGTCACGTTTGTCGAATTCGTCGACTACCAATGCCCATTCTGCGGCCACCACGCCCGGGAGATTCTTCCCCAAGTCCTCAGCGAATACGAGGGCTTGCTGAAATACGTGACTATCAACTTCCCCATCTCACCTTTGCATCCCGACGCGCAGAAAGCAGCGGAGGCTACGGAGTGCGCCCGCGACCAGGGGAAATTTTGGGAATACCATAAGGTGCTGTTCGAAAACCAAGAGGACCTGGGATTGGAGACTCTGAGCGAGTATGCCGCCGACCTGGGCCTGGACACGAAGGTCTTCACGCGTTGTGTGGAGAGCGGCGACCACACCATGACAGTTTTTGGGGATTACCAGGCAGGGCGCGATTACGGCGTAAGGGCGACCCCAACCTTCTTTATCAATGGCCGAAAGCTGGTTGGGGCTGTGCCGTTCAGTGTTTTGCAGGCGGTCATTGACGAGGCCCTCACCCAGTAGACAGCTCGAATCGAGGAACTGTGGAAAAGGCAGGGGCTGGGCGCCAAAAAGGAAGGCCTTGAATTGCCCGAATCGCCTATTGACAGGGGCCAATGGGGCGATAGAAAATTACAATCATGCGGGGTGGTAGGTGTTGGGAGGCGTGATGACGACCCGGCCTATCCAGATGGGGAGGCTTCACCATGGACCAATCTGGACGAAACGTCCATCTTAAATTCCTGACCAAGCAGGCGGAGCGCAAGCAGATAGGCCGACGGGACTTCATGAAAGGCGCTATGGTGCTGGGTCTGTCCGCCAGCGCTGCGTTGTTGCTGTTCCAGGCTTGCGGCGGTGACGGCGCGACGCCGGTCCCACCCACGGCGACTACGGGGGCGGCTGCCCCGGCGGGCGAGACAGTGGCGCCGGAGGGCACTGCAGCCCCGGAGGTTAGCGCACCCGTTGAGGTGGCCGGCGAAGAAAACCTCGACTGGATGGTCATGAGGTTTCCGCCACTGGAGACCCTGCCGTTCAAGGCGGACGAGATGTGGGAGTTCCCCGACGGTCACTCCGTCATCTACCTGGCCAACGACTTGGCCTATCCGTATACGCTAAGTAGCAGCAACATCTTCAAAGAGGAAGCTGAGCAAAGGCTCGGCATGACGTACGCGGTGCTGGACTCGGCCGGCGACCTGAACAAGGAACAGGACAACTTCGACCAGGCCATCGCCGGCGAGTACGACGTGATAATCTATCATGCCTTGGACACGACCTCCGGGGGAGCGAACATCAATCGCGCCCGGAGATCGGGCCAGATCGTAATGGCCTACGCGGAGAATACCCTGGTCCGCCCCACCGCCCGGTGGGCCAAAGACACCTATGCAGAAGGGCAATTGACGGCCCAATGGATGGGCGAGCAGCTCGGCAGCGGCGCGAAGGTGGCCGGCGCCGTGGGTGACCTGGTCAGCCACACCGGGCAGGCCCGGAGGGCAGGGTTCTTGGATGGCGCGGCCCAGGCCGGCCTGGAGGTCGTAGCCTTCGAGGAGGGGACCGGCTGGAGCCAAGAGGGCGGCTACACGGTGGGCGAGGCGATTCTCGGCAGTTACGCTGACCTTCAGGCCCTTTTCGGTGGAGACGACCTGGGCGCCCTGGGGTTCCACCAGGCCGCGGCGGACGCGGGCCGTCGGGATGGGCTTCTCATCACCGGAGTCGATGGCTTCAAGGCCGGTCAAGACGGGATTGCCGACGGCAGCCTGGATATGTCGATCATGATACGTGCCGGGCACGGGCCGGAGACCATCAGGGCTATGGACTTTGTGGAGGCCATGATTCGGGGAGGCCCCATACACGGTGACTCCGCCTGGTTCTCCATGGGCATGAGACTGCGTGTGGTGACCGCGGAGAATATCGCGGACCAGTGGAAATCGCCCGTCTAGTGCGTCCTTGGGCAAGATTGAGAGGGTTTAGATATGAACAAGAAAGAAAAGAGCTCCCTCAAGTTGCAGGCGCTCACCTTGCAGGTGAACCGCAACATCATGGACCGGCGGACTTTCATGAAGGGCGCTTTGGCCTTGGGGTTGACCGCGTCCTCGGCGTTGCTGCTCTACCAGGCCTCCGAGCAAGGTCCCGGTGGAGGAACGGCGCTGGCCCAGCAGCAGACGGGCGAGTTGATCAAACGGCTCCCCGACCTCGCAGCCATGCCCCTAAACATGTACTCGCCCGAGGCGGTGAGGCAGATAGAGGGACTAACCTTCCTCCACATCGCAATCCTTCTCGCCCACCCGTTCCTGGCCCAGACCCATAACGTCTATAAGAGGGAGTGCGAGGAAGCGGGCGTGGAGTACACGGTGCTGGACTCGGCTTTCGACTCGGCCAAGGAGGCCGAGCACATGGACCTGGGCATCTCCCGGGGGTACGACATCATCTCCCTGGGCGTCACCGACCCGGCCACGGTAGCAGACCCGGCGGAACGGGCCAGGAAGGCGAACGTATTCATGCTGGGATGGTGCTGCGACAATCTCCGGCGTCCCACCCTGAAGTACGGCTTTAGGTTCTACGACGACGGGTACCTGAACGCCAAGTGGATGGGCACCAGGCTGGCCCCCGGCTCGAAGTTGTACATGGCGGTGGGTGACTTCGTCGTTTCCGCGGGGAACATGCGGAAGGCAGGGTTCTTGGACGGGGCCGCCGAATGGGGTGGGGAGGTGGTGGCGGTGGAACAGGGGACCGCCTGGTCCCAGGAGGGCGGTTACTCCCTGGGCCGCACGGTGGCGCAGAGGTTCCCTGACCTCAAGGGCATATTCGGTGGCGAAGACCAGGGAGCGCTGGGAATCGCCAAGGCGTACGAAGACGCGGGGCGGCGGGAAGATGTCCTTATCGCCGGATGCGATGGCCTCAAGGACGGCCAAGACGGGGTGAGGACTGGCCGTTTGGACGTGTCGGTGATGATGAAGCACGGCCAGGGGCCGGAGATTTCGGGCTCCTTCGACCAGTCCCTGGCCATGTGGCGCGGAGGCGCCCACGCTGACGCCTTCGAAATGGCCAGGATATTCCCGATGGTTGTCGTAACCAAGGACGCCGAGCCGGGGGTAAGCGTCGGGATCGACAGCCAGTGGCCGTCTCCCACCTGAGCCATTACCCAACGCCCGGCCACCCCATGGCCGAGGGCCATGGGGTGGGAGACCAGTTGAGCCTCCGCCATCATCACGAGGGGTGGTCGAGGTAGCGGGATGCCGATGCGATGACGATCAACCGGCGCTCGGGAGCAACACGCAGAGAGGCGCCATGGGCCGCAGCCTTCAGGAAGTTACCCACCTGGGGATGAAAATCATAGACAGGGCAACAACGCGGCGAAACAACTTGGCTGAGGCGACTTGCGAGTTGACCGGTCGCAGGTCTGGAGCGGTAGTGTCGGCGTGGTGAGGTCCGCCGAGGCGATAAGACCCCTGGTGGCCAGGGTAAGGGTTCCGGCTTACTTCCTGAGCCACGAGGGGATGTTAGTGGTGGGCGTGGGCCTCCTGTTCCTGGTATTCATCCTCATGTCCGAGTCCTTTCGCGCCTCCACCAATCTCCAGGACCTGACCATTCCAATCACCACCCTGGGCCTCGTCTCCATCGGCATCGCTTTCGGGCTTATCTGCGGCGTCATCGACCTCTCCGTGGGCTCAATTATGGGCGTCTGCGCCGTGATGCTGGCGGCGCTGGTCCGCAATGTGAACGTCCCGGCGCCCCTGGCGATCATGATGGTGATGGTTTTGGGCATGCTCTTGGGGTTGCTGAACGGGCTCCTGGTGACCCGGCTGCGCATCCCCTCCTTTATCATCACTCTGGGCACCCTGGCAGCGTTTCGGGCTATGGCAGTGCGGATCCAGTTGGACTTCTTCGGCAGCGAGACCAGCCAGATCATAAATAACGATGCGCTGCGATTTTTCGGTAGGGGGGACTTCATCGGCAGCGTCCCGGTGGCCTTTTACGTTTTCCTCGGCATGGCCTTGGTGGCCTACTATATCCTTGCCCACACCAGGTTGGGTATCGCGTTCTTCGCCGTGGGAGGAAACGAACGGTCGGCCCACGCTGCGGGGACCTCCGCCAACCGGATACGGGTCTTGGCCTTCGTCATATCGGGGGCCTGCGCGGCCGTGGCAGGGGCGGTGCTGACCTCGCGCTTCCAGGCGTCCCTGGTAAACGCGGGCACGGGCATGGAGTTCGAGGCGCTCACCGCGGTGATCATAGGCGGCGCCAGCCTGTTTGGCGGGTCCGGGTCCATGATCGGGACTATGTTGGGAGTGCTGCTCCTAAGGGTTCTCATCGGCGGGCTCACCCACTTGGACGTGGTGATCTACGACCAGTTCATGATCCGGGCAGCGATCTTCCTGGTGGTCCTGTGGATAGACGCCACCTTCCGGCAGCAACGCCGCAGGCGCTTCCTGACCGGTGGCTAAAGTATTCATCGAGGAGTGAAAATATGCCAGCCGTTCTGGAAACCCGAGGAATCACCAAGTCTTTCTACGGCGTGGAGGTCCTATCTCGAATTGACGTCGCCATAGAAAAGGGTGAAGTCCACGGTCTGGTGGGCGAGAACGGCGCCGGAAAGTCCACACTGTGCAAGATCATGGCGGGCGTCTATACCAGGGACGAGGGGATGATCTTGGTGGACGGCGAGGAAGCCGACATCCAGAACCCCCGGGACGCGCACCGTTTTGGGATCGCCATGGTGCAGCAGGAGCCGCAACTGGTGCCCACCCTCACCGTGGCCGAAAACCTGGGCTATGCCCGGGGCAACCTCCCCTTCCACGTCAGCCGGAAGAAGCTGAACGTGGCGGCGGAGCAGCTAATGTCCGAGTTGAACGTGAATATCAGCCCGCGGATCAAGGCCGCTAGCCTTAGCGTTCCGGACCGGCAAATGGTTGAGATCGCCAAGGCCCTCACGCTGAATTCCCAGTTGATTATCCTGGATGAGCCGACCGCCGCCCTCTCCTACCGGGAAGAACAAACGCTATTCGACACCATCCGCCGGTTGGCGGAGCGCGGCGTGAGCTTTATCTACGTCTCCCATGTTCTGGACGAGATCTATGGTCTCTGCGACCGGGTCACCGTGTTAAGGGACGGGGAGAGGGTGACTACTTCGTATCTCAAAGACATCACCAGTCCGGAGTTGGTCCGGGACATGGTGGGCCATGAGTTAGTGCAAGAGACTGGCGTAAAACGGACCGTTTCCGAAGACGTGGTGCTGTCTGCCGAGGGAATAACCATCGACGGCGCCGTGACGGACGTGAGCTTCAGCCTTCACGCCGGAGAGATCCTGGGCTTCTATGGACTGCTGGGCTCCGGCCGGTCAGAGCTGCTCAAGGGCCTGTTCGGCGCCGAGCCGCGAAGCGCCGGCGCCGTTACCCTCAACGGGAAACCCCTTCGGGTCCGAACTCCGGAGGAGGCGATGCAGCACGGGCTGGCGTTAATCACGGCCAACCGGCGCGAGGAAGGCTTGATGTACGTGCTGACCCTGCGCAAGAACATGTCTCTTCCCAATCTGCCCGAGGTGGGCTATGGCGGAGTGGTGATACCGCCCTCCCGTGAGCGGGGGTTGGCGCGCCGCCAAATAGGCGACTTCAACATCAACCCCCCCAACACGGAAAAAGAGATGGAGTTCTTCAGCGGCGGGAATCAGCAGAAGACGCTGCTCGCCAAGTGGTTTGCCATGGGCCCGCAAGTCCTCCTCGTCGACGAGCCCACCGTAGGCGTGGATGTGGGAGCCAAGGAGCAAATCTACGATTTCATCGATCAGCTAGTAGCCCAGGGCTGCTCCGTGATTGTGTCTTCGTCCTATCCCCCGGAGCTGTTGCGCCTGTGCGACCGGACTTTGGTTATGGATGAAGGCGCGGTGGTGGCGGAATTCGACCGGGACAGCGCCGATCAGGAGAAGCTGCTTGGCGCCGCCCTGGGCGTTGCCGGCTAGCCATGGCTATGTTCAGGCAAATTGAAGCCCAGGATGTGTTAAGACTGCTTCGTTTTAACTACTGCTGGGTATTCCTGGCCGTTATGGTGCTTTTCCTCTCCCTCGGCAGAGACACGTTCGCTACCGGGGAGAACTGGCAAGTAATCATCCGCTCGGTATCCGTCACCGGTCTCTATGCCCTGGGCAACTCCTTCGTCTTTCTTGGCGGTGGGGTGGACGTTTCGATTATCTCCATCGGGGCTGGATCGTCGATGGTGTTCGGCAGACTCTTTCACATAGATGGGGTTTCCACCCATGCCGCTCTCACCGTTGCCTTCCTTTTTGCCGGCGCGCTGGGGCTGATCAACGGTCTGTTGGTGACCAAGGCCAGAATAGCGCCTTTCATTACTACCCTGGCCACTCAGTCGATCTGGAACGGCATCAGCGAGCGGGTGAGCGGCGGCAACTCCATTTTCGAGCTGGGGGAGTTGGCCACGCCTCCGGACAATTTCTTCGGCGCCCTGGGCAGGGGGACGGTGGGGGCTTTCCCCGTCCAAGTCATCATCTTTCTTGGCGTGGCCCTTGGCTCATTCCTGCTCCTTGCCTACACGGTCTTCGGGAATCACCTGTACGCGGCAGGGGCCAACCCGAGAGCGGCGCGGCTCTCCGGGGTCAACGTCGATCGCATGGTCATCAGCACCTACGTGCTGTGCGGCCTGTTTTCCGGGATAGCCGGCCTGATCCGGGCGTCTGACACCGGCGTGTCATACCGGCAAGGGGCGACTCTATACAGCCAAGGCCCGGGACTGCTGGAGAGCATAGGCGCCGTTCTCATCGGGGGCACAGCCCTATCCGGGGGCATCGGGTCCATCCAAGGGACCGTCGGCGGGTCCATGGTCCTGGGCGTCCTCAGCAACGGCCTTAATCTGTACGCGGCGCCCCTGTGGGCGAGGAACCTAAGTCTTGGAGCAGTGGTGATCGCGGCGGTGGCCATAGGGGTGCTGTTGGCCAGCGGGACACTCCTGGAAGTAGGGACCATCCCCGAGCGCCTGGCGGTGCTCCGTAATCGGGCCCTAGGTGCCCTTTGGCGGAGACCGGCAAGGTTGTAAGGCCACTATGGCCTCCGTCGACGCAGCCAACCGCTTGTAAAGCTGTCGTTGCCCCTGACACGCCGCCTCTCCCCAAGTCCGAGAAGGCTTGACCCCGCCAAACTGGACAAAGTCCACGGCCGCGTTGCCCTGTCTCCTTCCAAAGCCGCAACCAAGGCGTCCATACACACGGCGACGATGATGGGCGCCCGGTAGCAGAGGAAGTCGTCTTGACTCCTGCGCCGCCTCGGTGGCCCGTTCTGGTAGCGGCGGAGTTGCTGGCCACCGGCCTGTACGGGCTGGGATAGACGGCATGGTTTACAATCAAACCATCGAGATGCGTGATTCGGAAACGGCAACCCCATGATCGACCTGGTAATACAGACCCATTCCCTGACCAAGCGGTACGGCCGAGTGTTGGCCGTGGACGGGCTGTCCATGGACGTACCTCGAGGCCGCGTCTTTGGACTCCTGGGCCCCAACGGCTCGGGCAAGACCACGGCCATGAGCATGCTGCTGGGGCTGGTGCAACCCACGGCCGGCGATTTCCGATTGTTCGGCTCCGAGACCGGCCATCGAGAGGGGCTGCGCCGCGTCGGAGCCATAATCGAGAGCCCGTCCTTCTATCCTTACCTGTCGGGACGCCAGAACCTGGCCTACTTCCAGCGTATTTCGGGGCGGGGCGACCGCGGCGAGTTGGACGGGTTGCTGGACCAGGTGGGCCTGCTGCAGCGGGCCGACGACAAGTACCGCATCTACTCCCTGGGCATGAAACAGCGCCTGGGCCTGGCCTACGCCCTGCTGGGCAACCCGGAGTTGCTGTTCCTGGACGAGCCCACCAATGGCATGGACCCCGCCGGCATGGCCGAAGTTCGCGCCCTGATCCGAAACCTGGGCACTTCCCAGCGCACGGTGGTTTTGTCCAGTCACCTGCTCTACGAGGTGGAACAGGTGTGCGACAGCGTGGCGATCCTCTCCTACGGGAAGCTGATCGCCCAGGGTGACGTGGCCGAGCTGTTGCGGCGGCAGGAGCAGGTGCGCCTGCGGAGCACCGACAACAGCCGGGCCCTGGAAATTCTCACCGGGTTGGAATGGGTGGGAGACGTGACCTCCGCCGACGGGACCCTGCTGGTCACGGCTCCCGCGGAGAGGTCCTGGGAGCTGACGGAGGCCTTGAGCCAGGCCCAGGTCTACGTTGCCGAAATGTGGCCCCTGCAAATATCCCTCGAGCAGTACTTCCTGGAGGTCACCGCCGAAGGACCCGGGGCCATCCCTTGAATTCCGCCCTACGTTCAGCCTTAGACTCGCCCTTCCCGGGGCTGGTCAAAGCCGAGGCCCGGAAACTCGGCAGGCGCTGGATGCCGTGGGTCCTCCTGGGACTCGTCGTAGCCATCACCCAGATAGTCTACTGGGTCACCTTCACGGTGGGCGACCCGGGAGCCGAAGACCTGCTGCCACCCAGGAGCATTGTCCTGGGCCTGACTTTGGGACAGACACTGGCGGCCATCATGATCGTCATTTGGGCCGCCTCCGCCCTGGGGTCCGAGTACGGCTGGGGCACTTTCCGCACCGTGCTGGTGCGGGGCCCCGGACGCTGGCAGTTCCTCGCCGCCCAGTTTTCCGTGATGACGGCCACGGTCCTCCTCTGGTTGATCGTCGTTGCCGCCGGGGCCGCCATTAGCAGCCTGCTGGGCGGGGTGTTCTCCGACGACGGGTTTTCCACTTCGGGGCAATGGTCTTCAGTCGGAGAGACCCTGGGCAAGGCGCTTTACGCCGTGCTGCCCTACATAGCGCTGACCATGTTCTTCGTGGTCTTGAGTTCTTCCGCCGGCGCCGCCACCAGCCTCGCCATGGTCTACATCTTCATTATCGAAGGTGTGGTGCTGGAAATCTTGGCGGAGTTCGTCAAGGGTTTCGACGTCATCGCCGACTACACGCTGGGGCGGGCCGCCGCTGCCTGGTTGGGAGAAGGGGACGGCGGCATCTTCGGGGGCATCGATGACACCAAGGGAGTCCTCCACGGCTTCCTGGTAATCATGGTCTACACCATCGTGCTGTCCGGGGCCGCCGTCTGGATTTTCAACAAGAAGGACATCGGCGGTCCCAAGGGGCCCTGACTCGCCGCTCCGCAAGCCCGGCACGGCATACCAGCCATTCCCCGGGCCTCCCCCTCCATATCGATGTTGCCTCACCCCCCGAGTAGTGGGACACTACGGCCCGCCATCCCCGCACTCGCGTCAGCGTGGTCCGGCCGGGGTGGAAACATTATGTTACGAGGGTACTGAGGAGGACACTGGTGGAGTCGATAGCTCTTGCCCGGGACATCGTGGTCATCGTGTTGGCGGCGGCGGCAGCGATGCTGTGCATTCTGATCGCTGGAGGACTGGTGCTGCTGTTTCGACCGCTGCGCCAGTCCGTCCTCAACCTCGAGCAAGTGAGCAACAGCGCCGCCGAGGCCGCGCCAAGCGCGGTGGCCGCCGCCAGGAACTTACAAGAGACCACGGCCCACCTGCGCGACGCCGCCGCACACGTGCCCGAGGCCGCCGGGACGTACAAGAGGCCACGGCTCACTTGAGGGACGCCGCGGCACACGCGCCCGAGGCCGCCCGGAACGTACAAGAGACCACGGCTCACTTGAGGGACGGCGCCAGAGACGTTTGGGGGGCCACCCGGGCGTTGCGAGTGCTTCACCCGGCGGGGAAAGTCATCAGCGGTGTGGAGACAGGAGCACGAGCGGTGTCACCGGGTTCCCTGGGTCGGCCGAGCGGTTGGGCTAGGAGGCTTGTCCGACACCTCAGGAAGCCGGGGGCATAGGCTCTCCGCCTCGGCGACGCCCCCCACTAGGCTACCCTTTGACAGGGGGCAGACCCCTAGTCTCCGGCTGGAGCCGCCAGCAGCAACTCCGTCCTTGCCTTGATCTGCTCGTCCCATCCCCGGACTCTCATGTCAATCATGAGGCCGTCGGGGCCCTTGTACTTGCGGTTGACGGCGCTGCTTCCCGGGCACTCCGTGCCATCGGCCCGCTCGAACTTCGCCACCGACTCTTCCAAATCGTCCACGTAGAACCCTATGTGGTGGACGCCCGCCACGGTGGAGGGACCCTCGCCAAGGTTGGGCGCGTCCTCGCTCCCCAACTTGAGGACGGCAAAGTAGATGTAGCCGTCGCTCAACCACACCCCATCCTCGCCGGTATCCCTGGGTTTGCGGTGCAACTCCGCCAAGCCAAAGACCCGCTTGTAAAACTCGGCGGTCTTGACCGGGTCCTCGGTATGCAGAGCAATATGCTTGATCCGCGCCATGGCTTCACCTCCTGTCTTTAGGGCATCAGGGGCCGCTGCTGGTTGGACCGGAACGTCTACCGCGGCGGCCTGCGGTCTCCTTACCCGGCCGGAAAGCCCCGCGGCCCACCTCCGGTTGAACGTCCAACCGATTGTAGGAACATCGCCGGGGGGTGTCAACGAATTAGTTGACGTTGACGAGTAGTTTGCCCAGGGCAACGGAGGGGAATACACTCCTATATCACGGGGGCGTAAGGCGCCGGACTCGGACCACGAGCCTAAGAGTCCCGGGCCTGCGGCAAGCAAGGAGTCATCCCATGGACCTGAACCTGACCGGAAAGACCGCTATCGTCACCGGCGGGAGCCGGGGGATCGGCAGGGCCATCGCCCGGGAACTAGCCCTAGAGGGAGTCGACCCCGTTATCGCAGCCAGGGGGCGGGAGGCGCTCCAGGCCACGGCCAAGGAACTGGCCGAGGAGACAGGCCGGCACTTCATACCCATTATCGTCGACACCGGCGACGAGGAGTCCGTGCAGTCCATGGTGCACCAGGCGGCGGCGGCGCTGGGACACCTGGACATACTGGTGAACTGTGCCGCACGGGTGGGCGGAGGACCGGCGCCGGGACTTGCCGACATCACCGAGGAGTATTTCTGGGAAGACATGAACGTCAAGGTGATGGGCTATCTCCGGTGCGCCAGGGAGGTGGCTCCCTACATGGCCAGCCAGGGCTGGGGGCGCATCATCAACGTCAGCGGGATGGCGGCGCGGCAGTCGGGATCGGCCGTGGGAAGCATGCGCAACGTGGCGGTGGCGGCCATGACCAAGAATCTGGCTGACGAGCTGGGCCCCCTGGGAATCAACGTAACGGTGGTCCACCCCGGACTGACCTGGACCGAGAGAATACCCGGAATGATCGAAGAGCAGGCCCAGGCGCAGGGCTTGCCCGCCCACGAGGTGGAGCGGCGGATGGCGGAAGGCAATTCGGTCCGCCGCATGATCGACGCCCGGGAAATCGCCTACGTGGTGGCTTTCCTGGCCTCGCCCAAGTCCGTGGCGATCAACGGCGACGCCATCGCGGCCGGCGGCGGCGTGGGCCGCGGGATTCACTACTAGCCGCACTCGCCCCGGCGAAGGCCCCCCGTTAGCTCGTCAGCTGGGGAATAACCTCACCCGAGAGCACTTCCAACTGCTCCAGGTCGTCGAAGCAGGTGTTGAGCAGCACCAGTTGCGCGCCTGCGGCGACGATCTCTCCCAGCAGGTCCACGCACCGGGAGACGCTGCCCCACACCGACACTTGGGAAGCCATCTCCGCGTTCTTGTACCGCAAGCCAAACCAGTCCCGGAGGCGCGTCTCCGCTCTCGCTTCATCGTTGTCCACCGCCACGTAGACCCGCTTGGAGACGGTGAACCCGGAAGGGTCGCGTCCCGCTTCTTCCAGGTAGCCCCGCAGGTGGCCCACGCCCTGAATGAAGCTTTCCGTGGTGCTGGAGCCGGCCCCCATCCAGCCGTCGGCGTGGCGGACCGCCCGTCTCAAGGCCCGGGGATGCCTAGCCCCCATCCAGATGGGCGGGTGAGGCTGCTGCACCGGCTTGGGCTCCATCTGCGCGCCCTCGAGCCGCCAGAACTGTCCCTGGTATTGGGCGGCCGACTCGGTCCAGAGAGACTTCATCACCTCTATGATCTCGACGAACCGTCTCACCCGGTGCTCCGGGTCAATGCCGAAGGGCGCCACGTCGTTGGGTTGGCCCCCAAGGCCCAGGCCCACCGTAAGCCGGCCGCCGCTGACGTGGTCCAAGGTCCCCAGGCTCTTGGCCAGCTGCACAGGATTGCGCAGGGGCGCCACCATCACTGACGTGCCCAACCGTACTCTCCGGGTGATGGCCGCCAGGTAGGAGAGCAGCGTCACCGGTTCCAGTATCGGCACGTCGCCGACGATGGACTCTTGGACCCACAGGCTGTCGTAGCCCAGGTCTTCCGCCCTTCGGGCCCATCCACGGATGAGGTCCATGTCCACCCGGTCGTGAAAAAACGCCTGGGGCACGGCCGCGGCCCAACGCACGTGATCGCTCATAGTGTTGTTATCCCCGCTCCGTGGGCGCGATCCGCCGCCTGCCCGGAGCGCCGCGGGACCACGCCCGGCTCATATGCCGCCATCCGGGATGTGCAGGATGCGGTCCACGTATACCCCCGGCGTGTGAATCTCGTCGGGGTCCAGCTCTCCCGCCGGAACTATCTCGCTTTCGACCTCCACGATGGTGACCCTGGCGGCCATAGCCATTATGGGGTTGAAGTTGCGCTGCGCCAGCCGGAACTGGAGGTTACCGAAGGTGTCGGCCCGCCAGGCCCGGATGAAGGCGTAGTCTGCGGGCAGCGGGTACTCCAGCACGTACTCTCTGCCGCCTATGTTCCGGTGCTCTTTGCCCTGGGCCAGCTCGGTGCCGACGCTTGCGGGAGTGTAGAAGCCGCCGATGCCGGCCCCGGCGGCGCGAATACGCTCGGCCAGCGTGCCCTGGGGGACCAGTTCTCCCTCGATCTGCCCGGCGTTGTACATCCGGGAGAACGCCGTCACTTGCGACGGATGGCTTGGGGCGGTGAAAGCGCACACCATTTTCCTGATCTGCCCGGCTTCCACCAGCGTGCCCACGTCCACCCGGCCGTCGGTCCCCCCGTGATTGTTGGAAACGGCGGTGAGGCGGCGGGCGCCCTGGCGATGCAGGGCCGAGATCAGGTGCTGGGGGGAGCCGACCCCGCCGAACTCGGGGAACATGATGGTGGCGCCCCAGGGAATGTCCGCCACCGCCGCGTCAAAGGACTGGTAGATTTTGTTCTTCACCCGGGCTTCTCCGCGGCGTCGCCCCGCGCGCGGCCCTACGACAGGTAACGCAGGCCGGGGACGGTGAGAAACTCCGAACAGGAGGGCGCGGTAACCAACGCGTCCAGAAGCTCCGCGGCCTTGTCCAACGCTCCGGTGCCGTCCTTGCCCCGGGCTGCCAACAGCTGCGACATCTCCTGGGTCCGAATGTCCAGGTATAGGTCCTCGTCGACCTTCCGGCCGTCGGAGAGGGTGGTGCCGTGCCTGATCCACTGCCATAGCTGGGTCCGGGAGATCTCCGCCGTGGCCGCGTCTTCCATGAGCCCGTATATGGCGACGGCGCCGTTGCCCTGGATCCAGGCGTCTATGTATTGCAGGGCGACGGAGATGTTGTTGCGGACCCCCGCCTCGGTAACTTCACCCTCCGGGACCTGGAGCAAGTCTTCCACGGTGACGGCGGCGTCTGGCACCCGGTGAAGCTGGTTGTCTTCCGCGAAGGCGTTCTGGAAGATGTCAAGCACCGGGGCCACCAGTCCAGGATGGGCCACCCACGCGCCGTCGAACCCCTGAGATGCTTCCCGCTCCTTGTCCACCTTCACCTGGGATAAGGCCCTGTCGTTGGCCTCCGGGTCGTCCCGGCGGGGAATATAAGCGGACATTCCCCCCAGGGCGTGGGCGCCCCGCCGGTGGCAGGTATGCACCAGCAACTCGGCGGCCGAGCGCAGGAAATGGGTGGCCATGGTGACCTGGGCGCGGTCCGGGAAAACCAGGTCATGCCGCTGCGAAAAGGTCTTTATGTAGCTGAAGATGTAGTCCCAGCGCCCCAGGTTCAGCCCGGTGGGGTGGTCCCTCAGCTCGTAGAGGATCTCCTCCATCTCGAAGGCGGCCAGGATGTGTTCTATGAGCACGGTGGCGCAGGCGCTCCCCCGGGGAACATCCAGGCTATCCTCGGCGAAGTTGAAAACGTCGTTCCACAACCTCGCCTCCAGGTGGGACTGCATCTTGGGTAGGTAGTAGTAAGGCCCCGTGCCCCTCTCAAGCTGGACCTTGGCATTGTGGAAAAAAGTCAGGCCGAAGTCGAAAAAGCTGCCCGCCAGAGGTTGGCCGTCCACCAAGACGTGGCGCTCCATGAGGTGGAGGCCTCTGGGCCGCACGCACAGGGTGGCTATCTCGTCGTTGAGCCGGTACTGCCGGCCGTCGGGGGCCTCATCCGATATGGTTCCCGCGGCGGCGGCCCGGACGTTGGCCTGTCCCATGAGGGTTTGCAGCCAGGAGGGCGAATGGGCGTCCTCGAAGTCGGTCATGTAGACCTGGGCCCCGGAGTTGAGGGCGTTGATGACCATCCTGCGGCTGGAGGACGGGCCGGTAAGCTCCACCCGCCGGTTGCGCAGGTCGTGGGGCGCCGGGGGTATGCTCCAGTCGCCCTCCCGCACGCCCCGGGTCTCGGGCAGGAATCCCGGCCACTCCCCGGCGTCTATGGCGGCCTGGCGCTCCCCTCGCCTGTTCATCAACTCCCGGCGGGTAGCCTCGAAATTCCGGGCCAGGCCGGCCACGAAGGACAGGGCTTCCGGGCTCAGGATATCCTCGAACTCCGGAGGAACGCTTCCCGTTACTAACACACCCGGCGACATGCTGACTTCTCCTCGAACCTAGCGTCTTCCCGATACGGCAGTTCCGGCGGACCGCGCCGCCCTCCTTTGGTTCCCGGGGCAACCGGCGCCGAAGACTAGGCGTCCTCTTCGGCGCGGCGCAGGGCGGCAACGTCGACCCGGTACTCCGGCAGGGGTTCCCCGTTAACGGCGGCCCTCACCCGCTCCGCACTGAAGGGGAGTTCCTTGATGCGAACGCCCACGGCGTCGTAAATGGCGTTGCCTATGGCCGCCGGGGGGCCGAATCCCGGTGACTCGGCCACCGCCCGGGCGCCGTAAGGACCGTCTTCCGCCGGAACCTCGACCAGGATGTTTTCTATGGGCGGCATGTCCACCGCCAACGGCATGAGGTAGCTGGACAGAGAGGGGTTGCGCACCAAGCCGGTCTCCGGGTCTATCAGCAACTCCTCGCTGAGGGCCCTGCCGATGCCCTGGACCGCGCCGCCTTCCAGTTGGCCCTCCACCCCCATGGGGTTGATAGGGACCCCTACGTCTTGGGCCTGGACGAACCGGGTTACCCTGACCTGTCCGGTCTCCTTGTCGACCCGCACCTCGGCCCCCTGGGTGTTGTACACCGGGGTGTAGGGCATACTGGACATGGCGGCCGACCCGGTGATAGGTCCCGCGGCTGACGTCAAGCTCATCCGGGCCAACTGGCTTAGGGCGAGCCGTTGCGGAGGATTGTCCTGCACGTACACGCAACCGTCTCCGCAGGCCAGGGCGTCGGCGGGCACTCCAAGGCGGCCCGCGGCCAGGGCGTAGAGTTTCCCGCGGGCGTCCGCGGCGGCCATTTCAACCACCTTGCCCTGGCTGTAGACAATGCGGCTGCCGCCCGTAGGCTGGGTGAATGGGGTGGTATCGGTATCCCGTTTCGACACCACCACCTGGTCCAGGGTGACCCCCAGGGCCTCGGCGGCGATCTGGGCTAGGGACGTGTCGCTGCCGGAGATGTCCACCGAGCCGGTGAGCAGGCTGATAGTGCCGTCCTCGTTGACGCTGATGGAGGCGGTTGACGGGCCGCTGCCGCTGCGCCACTCGCAGAGGGCTATGCCCACGCCGTGGCCTTCCTCCAGCTTCTTGGGGAGGCCCATGCGGTCCTTGACCGCCAGCAGGGTTTCCATCAGGCCGTTGCGGGGAATGACCGCCCCCGTTACGGAGGTGTCGCCCTCCTTGAGGACGTTCTTGATGCGAAAGTCCACGGGATCTATGCCCATCTGGTGGGCGATGGAATCCATGTGGGACTCGACGGCGAAGGTAACGTCCGCGACCCCGGAGGCGCGGTAGGACCCGACCCAAATCTTGTTGGTGTAAATACCGTAAGACCGAAGCTTGAAATTGGGGACAGCGTAGGGCCCCACGGCGTGGCTAACGCCGGAGTTGGGCCCGGCGCCCACGTAGGCGCCCATGTCGAACACGCTGTAGGCCTCGCGGGCCAGAATCCGGCCGGCGGCGGACACGGCGGTCTTGAGGTACATGGTGGTGGGCAGACGGGGACCGTTGAGGGTGAAGACCTCCTCCCTGGTGTTGATCAGCTTTACGGGACGCCCCGTTTTCATGGCCAGGATGGCGGGGAAGGCCTCGAAGGCCAACCGGAGCTTGGCGCCGAAACCCCCGCCCAGCTCCATGGGCACTATCTTGATGCGTGACATGGGGACCTGCAGGACGTCCGCCAACTGGGCCCTAACCTGAAAGGGGCCCTGGGTGGAGGCGTACACCGTCAACCGGCCCGAGGGTTCCGAGTCCGCGACGCAGGCCATGGGCTCCAGGAACCCCTGGTTGATGCTCTGGGAGTGGTAAGTCTCCTCGAATACGTGATCGGCTTCTTGGAAAGCCTGGTCAACGTCGCCGCGGTCGGCCTCCAGAAGAGCGCCGTTGTTGCCCCCCATGGAGAAGGAGCGGCCCTCGAAGGAGCTAGAGTCGGGGTGCACGGCAGGGGACGCCGGGGAGAGGGCTTCCAACGGATCGACCACCGTCTCGAGGTCCTCATACTCCACTCGGACCAGCTCCAGGGCCTCGGTGGCGGTCAACTCGTCGTCCGCGGCTACGGCAGCAACCGGTTCGCCCACGTAAAACACCTCGTCCCGGGCCATGACGCGGCGGTCCCGCACCGCGCCCGAGCCGAAGAAGACGTCCGGGAAGTCCTTGCCGGTGACGATGGCCCGGACCCCCGGCAGCCGCTCCGCCTGAGAGGTGTCGATACTCACGATGCGGGCGTGGCTGCGGCTGCTGGGGAGGACCTTGCACATGAGCATCCCGGGTAGGTAGAGGTCAGCGGCGTAGGTCGTGCGTCCGGTGACCTTTTCCACCGCGTCCAGCCTGGGATGGCTTTCTCTAACCACGTTGTAAGAGGCCATTCGCCGTGTTCTCCTTCCTGAGCGGTCTTATGCCTATCGGCAGCGACGGGCTACCCGGCGCGGGCGGCGGACAAAATGGCCTCCACGACCTTGGAATACCCGGTGCATCGGCACAGGTTGCCCCCGATGGCAAACTTGACCTCTTCCTCGGTGGGATCGGGGTTCTCCCGCAACAGGGCCGCGGCGGACATGACCAAGCCGGGAGTACAGAAGCCGCACTGCAGCCCGCCGTGGTCCACAAAGGCCCGCTGCACCGGGTGCAGCGTGTTGTCCGAGGCGAGCCCCTCGATGGTCGTTACTTCCGCGTCGTGAGCGCTGAGGGCTAGGACCATGCACGAGGTGACCGCCCTGTCGTTGAGGGTCACCGTACACGCCCCGCAGTCTCCCTCGTCGCACCCCTTCTTCGTGCCGGTCATGTGCAGCCCGTCGCGCAACGCGTCGAGCAGAGAGTGGTGGCTCTCTACCAACACCTGCTGGGGCTGCCCGTTGACCGTTAGTTGTAGCTGCTGCTTCACGTGGCCCTTCTCTCCGGTGCCTTCTCTCGGGTTTAAATAGTCCCGTAGCTAATACTCGGCCTCGATGGCCCAACGGCGCTGCAACTGGAAAGACACCGGGCCGCTCTGCGCCATGGAGACAGCCCGCTCCAAAGTCCGCTCCGCCAGCACGCCGACCATGGCCCGGCGGTGCGCCGAGGTCCCGCGAATGTCGTCTATGGGCACGGCGCAACGCTGTGCCTCAGCGGCTGCCGCCCGCAGCAACTCCGGGGTGCAGGTCTGGCCTCGCAGCATATTTTCGGCGGAGTAGGCCCGAATAGGAGTGGGGGCAACCGCTCCCAGCGCAATCCGCGCCTCCCGGCAGACTTGCCCGCCCTCTTCGAGGAACACTACTGACGCCACGCCCAGGGTGGCTATGTCCATGGCGCCCCTGGGGCTGTGCTTTATGTAAAGCGACCCGGTCCTGCCAGTGGGCGGCGGCAGCCTCAACTCGGCCAATATCTCGCCCTTCTCCAGGACCGTCCTTCCGGGTCCGACAAAAAACTCGTCCAAGGGGACCGAGCGCTCCCCGGAGGGTCCGACGATGCGGCACTGGGCGTCGAAGGCCAGCAGGGCGGGAAGAGTATCCCCGGCGGGAGAGGCGTTGGACACGTTGCCGCCGACGGTGGCCAGGTTGCGTATCTGCACTCCCGCAAAGGTAGAAGCGGCGGCCGAAAGAGCGGGATACCGTTGGCGCACTACCGGGTGGGACTCCAGGGCTTGGACCGTCGCCAGCGCTCCCAGCCGGAGGCCGTTGCGCCGGCTAAAAGTGATCCTGGCCAGATTGGGTATATTGCCTATGTTCACCACGTACCGGGGCTGCCAGGTCCGCTGCCGCCACCGCACCAGGAAATCCGTGGTCCCCGCGACGATTCGGGCCTGGTCCCCGTGGCGCTCCATCAAGGACACCGCTTGCCTCAGGCTGCGCGGCTCCAAGTACTCGAATCTAGACATCGGTCCTCCGGAGAAGCTAGAGGGCCTGCCACACGCGGCGGTCCTGGAGCCGCACTATGCGTCCAAACCCCGGGGCCGCCAGATGCACCGCGGCCACCGGCATGCCCTCCCGTTCCAATAGCTCCATCAGGGAGCGGCGGGTGGCCCTGGTCTGTCCGGGGTCTATGTCGGCCCGGGAGACCCAGTCAGTCTCCTGAATCTGTACGGTGTTGTGGAGCACGTCGCCGATGACAATGCCCCGCTGCCCCTGGGAGTTTATCATAATGCTCACGTGGCCGGGGGTGTGGCCCGGAGTGGGCACCGCGGTGAGCTCGCTGGTCAGCGCGGTTTCTCCGTCCATGAACTCAATAAGGTCCAGTTCCTCCAGGGGCCACACGCAGGTTGGAGCGTTGGGGAACCGCTCGGTCATCAATTCCGGGTTCCGGGTCGCCTCGTAGTCCTTGGAGCTCAGCCAGTAACGGGCGCTGGGGAAAGTGGCCTCGTACCTGCCGTCCCTATCGCGGAGGTTCCAGCCCACGTGGTCGCGGTGGAGGTGGGTCATGACCACCATGTCCACCTCTTCGGGCTTGACGCCGTGGGCTTCGAAGTCGGTGAGAAGCTCCCCCCAAGGAGTTTCCGGGGCATCGGCCGGCTTGGGCCCCAGACCGGTGTCCACGATAATCGTTTTGGCGTCGGAACGAATCAGGAACGAAGCCAAGTTGAAACTGACCTTGTGGTCATCGGTCAGGTGACCTGGGTGGGCGCTCCACTCCTCTTGGGGGATGGAAGGGAAGAAATTGCAGACGTCGAACTCCAGGATGCCGTCGGACAGCGAGGTGATTTCCACGTTGCCGATGGTGAGTTTGTTGCCGGCCATTTCGTAGCTCCTGGGAGAAGTATGCCGCGGGAGGGACGACGGGGGTATTGTAATGGATATCCCATGACCTTGAAAGAGGAGCATCGCACCCGCCGCCGGTCGTGTAATCTTTATTCCGGCTGGATGCAGCCTCAATGCAAAGCTATAATGTCGGTGTACTCGGCGAGGCTGTAATGACAGGAGGTTGCAAATGGCTAGTCCGGAGCTAGACACGGCGATAAACATGTTCAGGTCGGCTAAGGCCGAAACCCAATCGTTGGCTACCGTGGATGAGTTCCGCCTGTGGTATGAGCAGTTTACGGCCCAGTTTCCCCTGGACGCCGACGTGGTGTACGAGCCGATAGCGGCGGGAGGAGTCCCCGCCGAATGGATCTACGGCCCCGACGCCATAGAGGACCGGGTGCTGGTCTGGCTCCACGGCGGCGGCTACATCATCGGGTCCATGCGCACCCACCGGGCGCCCCTGTCCCGCCTGTCCAAGGCCTCCGGGGCGCGGGTGCTGGGGTTGAACTACCGCATGGCTCCGGAGCACCCCTTTCCGGCGGCGGTGCAGGACTCGGTAGCCGCCTATAGCTGGCTCCTCTCCTCCGGGATCAAGGCCAAGAGCATCGTCATCGGCGGGGACTCGGCGGGAGGCGGGCTAACGGCGGCCACCCTCGTCGCTCTCCGCTACGAGGGTTATCCCATGCCGGCCGCGGGAATCTTGCACTCCGGCTGGACCGACCTCTCCAACAGCGGAAACACCTTCGTAACCAAAGCGGAGGAGGACCCCATCATCGACCGCGAGATGGTCGACAACATGGCGTCGGCATACCTGGGGGATAGGGACCGGAAGACCCCGTTGGCCTCTCCCTTCTACGCTGACTTGCGGGGACTGCCTCCCCTGCTGATGCAGGTGGGCACGGCCGAGGTGCTGCTGGACGACTCGCTGGGGTTTGCGGAGAGGGCCAAGGCGGCAGGGGTCGACGTGACTCTGCGGGTCTGGGACGACGTGCCCCACGTCTGGCAGATGTTTGCCACCTTCCTTCCCGAAGCCCAACAGGCCATAGAAGAGAGCGGCGAGTTCATCCGCAAGCACGTGGAGTAAGCCGGCGTTTCCAGACCGGGCGCCTCCGGGGAGTCCCGGCAGCATCCAGCCCAGGCCCGGGGACCCGGGCCCGGGCTGGGACGGACCCGCCCGCCTCCCCAAGCCTGGAAAGTAAGTCCACCGTGGCACCTGGGCCAAATGAGCCGGCCCAGGTGCCACTGCCCGAAGAACCAAGAGGCCGCCCCCTTGGGGGGCGGCCTCTCTTTGGCGCCTGGTTAGCGGACCGAAGTCCTAGCTTACCATGTCGTAGCTGCGGAGCAGCTTGCCGGGCAGGGCGCCGGTGCACTCGCTGCCCTCGAAGGTCACCTGACCGTTGACGAGGGTGTAGCGCAGGCCGGTGGGCTTCTGGATGAGCCGACGCTCGCCGCCGGGGAAGTCGGTGGCGAATATGGGGCGCTCGTACAGCAGACCCAGCTCTTCCATGTTGTAGACGATGATGTCGGCCCAGTCGCCCAAGCGCAGGGTCCCCCGGTTTTTGAAGTCGGTGAACCAGGCCGGGAAGGCGCTCATCTTCTGGTGGGCCGCTTCCACGCTCATCAGACCCCGGTCGCGGATCCAGTGGCTCAGGAAGTAGATGGGCCAGGTGCTGACGGTGAGGTAGCGGGTGTGGGCGCCGCCGTCGGACACCGAGATGTGGCCGTAGGGATGGACAATGGCCTCCTCCACCTTCTTCTCGTCGCCGAAGGCGACCAGGTGGAGGAACTCAGTCTGCAGGTCCTCGTCCAAGGCCAGGTCCAAGAGGGCGTCGACCGGGTGCTTGTTCTCCTGGTCGGCGATCTGAGCGATGCTCATCCCCTCGTAGTGGTTGTTTCGGTCGTGGGCCGTCTCTACCACCTTGAACCGGGTCCAGTCGGTGCGCTCGTTGGCCATCTCGACCATTCTGTTGTCGCCAGGGCCGGAAGCGCCGCCGTCCACGTCCCTCTTCATGCCCGCCCGCACCGCGGGATCCCGGAGCTTGGCCGCCCGCTCTTCCGCGGAGCCTACCAGAGGGTTCACCCAGTTGGGCATATAGTCGAACAGGTTGTACTCGGCCAGGGTGAACTCGGCCTCGACCTCCATGCAGACCTCTTGGAGGATGACGTTGAGGCCTTCGTCACGGGCGGCCTGGAACCAGTCGGCCGGGGCGTTGCCGCCCTCGAAGTGCAACGGCCGCCCACTGGTGCGAGCCATGTCGGCCAGCAAATTCCGGTATTCGGCCAAGGCGGCCTCGTCATGACCCAGGCCCAGGGTCCAGCCGATGTGACCGACGCCGAACTGGCCCATGATCTCGGCCATAGCCATGTACTCTTCCTTGGAAGCTACGTGGCTGGGCAGCGCGCTACCGTCTTCGCAGCGGTCTTCCTGGTTGAGGTCGGCGGAGATGCCGAAGGCGCCGGCCTTCATGCCGTCGTGCATGATCTGCTTCATCTGGTTGAGCTCGGCCTCGGTGACCGAGGTCCGCTCGCGGGCGGGGATCATACCCAACACGTAGCCGCGAAGGGGAGAGAAGGGGACCAGCGCGCCGACGTTGACGCCCAAGCCCTGGCCGTCCAGGCTGTCCATGTACTCCGGGAAGGTCTCCCAGTCCCAGCGCAGGCCCTGCCGCATGGACTCCAAGGGGATGGCCTCAATGCGGTTCATCATGCGCATGTTGAGGTCCCGGTCTTCCGCCCTGGTGGGCGCAAATCCGAAGCCGCACTGGCCGATGGTCAGCGAGGTGACGCCGAACCACCCTGATAGAGTGGCGTAGGGGTCCCAGTTGAGCTGGGCGTCGTAGTGGGTGTGGAGGTCGATGGCGCCCGGCGCGACGATACAGCCGCCGGCGTCGATCTCCTTGGCGCCACCCCCGGCGATTCTTCCGCTGATCTTTGCCACGCGCCCATCCTTGATGGCCAGATCAGCCTTGTGCTTGGGGATCCCGGTACCATCTACGATGGTTCCGCCCCGGATGACCAAGTCGTATTCCGCCATGCCGTATCCTCCTATATATTTGGCCGCTCAGACTGTCGTATGCATCAGCGCCAGCCGGGGCCAGCCGGAGACGCTCTCATGAGGAACGCCCTTATGGAGAAAGCCCAGGGTCCACACGCGGGCGTCACGCTAATTGTGCCTAGCAGTTTACACGAGGATAGTCAACTTCGCAATAGCCCGAATCGACCCACAACGGTTCGGTCTCCGCGGGCGCGCCTCGGAGCGACGAGAGAGCGGTCCGGCATTACCCCGCCAAGACTGACCAGGCGCGTCGACTCAAGAATAATGCTGCCGAGGTGAGGTGGTTGCCCTGTTGACGTTGCCCTTGGTCAACGTGAGCGAAGGCCGACAATGGCGAGGCGGCGAGAAGCGACGTTAGGCGGCCGGGAGCGTCAGGCGACGGGGGCCAGGCGGTCCAACTCTTTGACCTGGATGTTGGACACCAGCACCATGAGCTCGTCCCACCGGCGGACCTCGAACTCGAGGAAGTCTTCTTCCACCACCATGTAACGGGACACCACCTGCCAGATTTCCCGCTTCATGGCCTCCATCTTGTCCGGGGCCAGGTCCAGCCGGTCGTGCATCAGCACCAGTTGCAAGCGCCGGCGGGCCGTGTCCTTGGAGTGGTTCGGGTCTTGGTCGGGGCCTCGTTGCTTAAGCAACCGGAGCAGAAACTCAAGCATGTGAGTAGGCGCCTCCATTGATGCCTATGAGCCCCCTAAACCGGGAGAACAGGCCCGACTTGGACGCTAGTCCCACCATGGGGACTTGATCTCCGTCGATGCGGGCCGCGATTCTCAGAAACGCCGCGCCGGAAGGCGCTTTCTTGTCGTGCACCACCGGGACTCCCCGGTTGGCCGCGGTGATAGTCCTCTCGTCGGCGGGCACCAGACCCAACATCTCCACCGCCAGAAGGTCCACCACGTCCTTGTGGTCCATCATGTCCCCGCGCTTTACCATGTCAGCGTTAACGCGGTTGATGATGAGCTTCGGCCGCTGGAGGTCCGACGCTTCCAGCAGGCCGATCACCCGGTCGGCGTCGCGCACCGAGGACACCTCCGGGGTGGTCACGATAATGGCCTCGTTGGCGGCGGCAACGGCGTTGTGAAACCCCTGCTCGATCCCGGCGGGGCAGTCCATCAGCACGTAGTCATGATCCTGCTCCAGGCCGGCGCACAACTGACGAAGGCGCTCCGGGTCGATGCTGCTCTTGTCCCGGGTTTGGGCCGCCGGTATCAAGGAAAGCTGGTGGTTGCTCTTGTCCCGGATCATGGCCTGTTGGACCTTGCAATCGCCTTCGATGACGTTGACCAGGTCGTATACGATGCGGTTTTCCAGCCCCATGACGACGTCGAGGTTCCGCAGGCCAATATCGGTATCGATGACTACCACCTTATGACCCCGCATGGCCAGTCCGACGCCCAGGTTGGCAGTGGCGGTGGTCTTGCCCACGCCGCCCTTGCCCGAGGTGATGACAATGGTCCTACCCGTCATACGGTATGCCTCTGCTGTATCTCGCGAACCGGCCCGCATAGGGCGCCGTACAGATGGTGCGCTTGCGCAAGTAGGCGATGGTCGGGCCGGCCCGCATGGGTTCGGATGCCTGATTTACCTTTGGCGCCAACCCGGTGTAGGGGCCTATCTGGAGCCGCGGCGCGTCCAACTCCAGGGCAATGATGGCTGCCTTGGTGTCCCCGGCCGAGCCGGCGTGGGCGAAACCCCGAAGGCTGCCGAATACCACGATGTCTCCCTCGGCCGATATTTCGGCTCCGGGGTTGACGTCGGCCAGCACCACCACGTCGCCGGGATGGCGTATGGACTCGCCGGAACGGAAAGTGGTCTTGACGAACAGGGCTTCGGACCGGAGTCCCTTGCGGGAGTTGGCCGCCGCAGGTCTCGCGCCCCTGGACCGTGGCGGGCGGTCCGTCATCGCTACCCCCGTCAACCGGGCCAATCCCCAGTCTTCCCGGAGATCCTCGACGTCCCCATTGCCGCCAGTATCCTCCCCGGCGGACGGGCCCAGGTCAGGCTCGTTAAGTTTGCCCGGGGAGCACCAGAACCGGCCCACGGTCAGCCCGGATCCGGACTCGATGATGTGCCGGATACGGCTGAGTTGGTCCGGGGAACGTGTCCGCCGGCCCGCGTTAACGCCGACGGTGCCGCTGGACCACAAGCCCCGATTGGCCACCAGGTACTCCCTTAGTCCCTCTGCGACCTGCTCGAAGGGCACGGAGTCGTCGATGGTGAAATCGACGTTGGAGCCCCTCCCCGAAATTCGCACCACCCCGGCTTTTCGCGGCAAGCGGCACCTTCCCCACTGGATATCACCTTGCGTCACTCTTGTTTATAGCAGCGGGGTTGAGCCCTATTCAAGCAATATCCTTACACGTTTCAGCCAATATCTTATGTCTTCTCAGTTCCGTCCCCTCAGCTCTGTGCCAAAGCGGTAACCGGCCAACGCGAGAGCCTGGCGCCCCGGCGGCCGGGCAGTGGGCAACCGGTCTTTGAGAGCGGATCAAGGCGCGGGAGTAATCGGGGAGACGGGCCTGAAGGGGAAAGCCGCGGCGGGACGGCCGAGCAGGTGAGGCGGAACCGTGGACGAGGCCTATCCCGAAGGACCGGGATACGTCTCTCAGTGCCAAGAATACGAGAGCAGCCGGACGCAAGCCTTGCCCCGGTTACTTGCCCCGGTTATCGGGTTAGTCTCGAGCGCCGAAGATGGCCACCGAGCAGGTGAAGGAACCCGGCCGTCCTCCCAGGTTGTGAGTGAGGCCCAAGGCGGGGTTTCTTACCTGCCGCGGCCCGGCATTTTCCTGAAGCTGTTTGTAAACTTCGTAGATCATGCGGATGCCGCTGGCCCCGATGGGATGTCCGAAGCACTTCAGTCCACCGTCGGTGTTCACCGGCAACTCGCCCTCCATGGAAAAGGCGCCTACGTCGACGTCTTCGCTGGCGCGGCCCCGGGGGCTGAATCCCAGGTCTTCGTAGATGATCAGCTCGGTGATGGTGAAACAGTCGTGAACCATAGCCAGGTCCAGCTCTTCCCTGGGGTTGCTGATTCCGGCCTCCTGGTAGGCCGCCTGGGCCGCCCGGACGGTCTCCGGGAAGTGTACGAAGTCCCAGTCGTCCCGCAAAATGCCGAAAGCGCCCACCGCCAGTCCCAGGCCCTTTACCAGTACGTAGTCGTCCCGGAAGGTGCGGGCTATTTCCGGCGTGGTGATTATCGCGGCGGCGGCCCCGTCACTGACGCCGCAGCAATCGAACAGCCCCAGGGGCCAGGCCACCATCGGCGCGTTCATCACCTGCTCGGTGCTGACCTCACGCTGAAAGTGGGCCTTCGGACTGAGGGTCCCGTTGTGGTGGTTCTTGCTAGCGATCCGGGCCAAGGTGCGCTTGCCGTCTTCGTAGACAATGCCGTACTCGTGAAAATAGCGGGTCGCCGCCATGGCGAACTGGGACGGCGGGGGCGTGGGCGGCGTCACGTCGGACCCCGGAGCCTCCGGAATAGCCAGGCCGGAGAAGCCCGAGTCCTTCAGCTTCTCCACCCCTAGAGCCAGCACGATATCGTATACGCCGGCGGCCACGGCGTAGCAGGCGTTGCGGAAAGCGTCGGTGGCGGTGGCGCAGGCGTTTTCAACCCTGGTTATGGGCACGTAGTCCAGCTTCAACGCCTCGGCAAGGGGCTGCCCGGTGCGAAAAGAACCAACGGTCCCCAGCCAAGCGGCTTGGATGTCTTTGGCCTCGACGCCGGCGTCGGCGAAGGCCTCGTGGGCCGCCTCCACCATAAGGTCGGCGGAACTGGCATCCCAACGTTCCCCAAACTTGGTGCACCCCATGCCGATTATGGCCACCCGGTCTTTGATGCCCGCCATCGAGGGCCTCCGTTACAGGTAGAGTAGAACCAGAGCCGATTCAGATTTGAACCCGCCGCAACCGCGGCCGGGGATGACGTTACTGGGCCGCGCCCGGCCCGGGACCGTGAGGTGGTCCGATCAGCAACGCCGGGGCACCGCCTTCCAGTAGTAATTGTGGACGCCGTTGACCACCCGGAGCTTGCGAAAGCTCATCTCCACGGGCAGGCCCACCCTTACCTCGTCCAGCTCCCGGTCGGTGAGCATACACAGAATCCGCCCCCCGCCGTCAAAGTCCACCACGGCGATGACCAGTGGCGTGTCGGCGCCGGCCGCCAGGTAGTCCATGGAATAGGTAAAGACGGAGCCGGCACGGTCGCTCAGCCGGACCGGAGTGGAATCGTCCTTGGCCTGACAGTTCACGCACACCCGCTGCCGGGGATACTGAACATAGCCGCACCGGTTGCAGGCGCCGCCGTATAGCCTGAGGTTCTTGTCCGTCTCCCGCCATAGCGCGGTGACCGAAGGCGGGTTGGGGGCCGGCCTGCGGGAGGCGCTGTCGGATGCCCATAGGTCCCGCCAGCCGGCGTAGGTCTCATAGCTGTCCAACTGTGTCTTGGAATCCAGGTACCCGGTCACCCCCCGGCGGGGCGTCACCTGGGAAATGGACCCAGTGCTCCGGAAGCCCAGAACGTCGCTGCCGTCCCCGTAGGAGACGGTCAGCAGCAATTCCCCTGGCGCGGCCGATTCCAGGGCCGTGACCAGCAGCAGCAGAGGGAAGGCGGCGCCGGTGTTGCCCAGCCTGCCGAACAACGGGTCCTGCACCTGCTCGGTCGTGAAGCCGGCCTTCCGGGTGAGTTGACCGTGGCTGCGTCCGTTGGGTGCGTACACCGCGGCCTTGCTCACGTCCCCGGGCCCGATGCCCTGCTGCAGGAAGAAGCGGGAGATGGCTTCACCAAGGATGCGCTCCAGTCCCTCTTCCATGGCGAACCGCTCCTCCCAGGAACGCACGAAGGGGTCCCCTGCCGAACGCCAGGAGTCGATCAGGTTCTCGGTTATGGAGAGAGAGCCTTCCAGGTCGGCGATGACGCCCTCCCCGGACACCAGCAACGCCGCTGCTCCGTCGCCCAGGTTGCGTTCGGCCTCGCCTCGGGGCGCTCCCACGCGGTTATCGCTGGCGATGACCAGCACGCTGCGGGCGGATCCCGCGGCCACGGAGTCGAGAGCCGACTTCAGACCGGTGGTCCCGGCGCGCAGCACGTCGGTGACGTCGGCGGAGAAAATGTCCCGGCGAAGGTCCAGCGCCGCGGCGATGATGGCGGCGCATTGCTTCTCGGCGTAGGGAGGGGTTGTGGTGGCGAAGATCAAACCGTCGACGGCTTGGCGGTCCTGTCCGTTGAGGCAGTCCAACCCCGCGGCGACGGCCATGGTCACGCTGTCTTCATCGAAGTTGGCAACGGCCCTTTCCTGTGGCGAATTCCAACCCGATGTCGCCGCTCCTAGACGAAAGCGGGGAACATAGCCACCGTAGGCAGCGATTCCTGCCAACCTGCACCCTCTACAAGACGGCGTATAGTCTACCGGCAGGCACGAATCGTAGCAGCGGCCCCGTCCCTATGTCAACGCCGCGCGGGAGGCCGAGTAGCCCATTCTGCGCCGCCTTGCCCTGTGCTATGGTGAGCGGCATGGGTATACCCTTACGCCTTCTGCCGGTAGGGGCTAAGAATCTTTCGCCCCCACCCCGACTGACACCCCTCCCTTCCCAACTCCGGATGCGCCCCCCTAACCTGATAAACGACAGACCGGAACGTCCTGCCGAGACACAACCCAAATCCAACCCGCCCCGCAGGCCCATGAATCTGCCTCCAACCCGGTCAGCGAGCCGGAATGGGAGGAAATGAGCGAAAATGAGAGGGAAGTCGAAAAATCTAACCTCACCTTTCACCGGCAGGCAGCGCTGCCCATCATCGCCGCCTCCCCCACCATCTCTCAAGCCACCCGCACTTCCGGCATCGGAGAGAGTGCCTTACGCCGTTGGCTTGAAGACCATCACTTCCGCGACGAGCTGACCCGCCTTAGCCAGGAGTCCGCCAACCTCGCCCGCCGTGGCGGCCTTGGACTGACATTTGGAGACAATTGAAGGACCCTGGGGAGGCCGCGGACCGATCCTACTTCCGTCCTCGACCCGACCGGGGCCGCCGGCCGCCTATGTTAAAATCGCGCTGGGTGGCTGCCTGTCCATACCGCCGGCAGCCGGGCATTCCCGGTATCCTCCCCGTCAGGAGTCCAGCCTCTTGAGCGGCACCAGAGTCCGTTGGGTCCTGCCCCTGGCCCTGATCGCGACGGTTTTCCTGCTGATTGCCGCCGCTTGCTGGAGGAGCGAAACTGACACCGTCCCGGAGCCGGCGCCTTCCGTGGAAGGTCTGCCCGAGGGATTCCAGCGCATGACCGAGGTATGGCAGTTGCTGCAGCGGGAGCACGTCGACCGAGGCAACCTGGACGCCGATGAACTCAGCGACGGGGCCATCCGCGGCATGTTGCGGGCGTTGGATGATCCGTATGCCGCCTATCTCACCCCCGAGCAGTACTCCATCGATTCCCAGGACATCCTGGGGTTCTTCGAGGGTATCGGGGCCGAGGTGGGCATGCGCGACGGGAGGGTCACCATCATCGCTCCCATACCCGACTCTCCGGCGGATATGGCCGGCATTCGCCCCGGCGACGTAATCCTTGAAATCGAGGGGGAAAACACCCAGGGCATAAGCCTGCTGGACGCGGTGAGGATCATCCGGGGAGAAAAGGGCACGCCGGTGACCCTGTTGGTCTTGCACCGCGACGAAAGCCGGCCCGAGGAGATCACTATCGTCCGCGGCGTTATCCCGTTGGAGAGCGTCCGGCTGCTGATGCAAGTGGGCGGCATCGGTCATCTCCGGGTGCTCAGCTTCTCCGGGACCACCAACACCGAGATAGAGGCGGCCTTCGAGAGGTTCGAGCGGTCGCGGGGTTTGGGCCTGGTCCTGGACCTGAGAAACAACCCCGGCGGCCTCCTTTCCTCGGTTATCTCCGTGACCAGCCAGTTCTTGGACGACGGCCTGGTGCTGTATCAGATCGACGCCGATGGCGAGCGGACGGACTGGAAGGTCAAGGGGGGAGGCAAGGCCACTGATATTCCCATGGTGGTTCTGGTAAACGAGTTTAGCGCCAGCGCCAGCGAGGTGCTGGCCGGGGCTATAATCGACCAGGGGCGCGCTCCGGTCGTCGGCGCCACCACCTACGGTAAGGGCAGTATCAACAATCAGTGGCCGCTCAGCGACGGGTCGGGGGTCAATTTCACCGTTGCCAGGTGGTTCACCCCCAACGGCGTTCAGATCGAAGGAGAGGGGATAGAGCCTGACGTGGTGGTGGAGGGGTCGGAGGACGAGACTGAAGATGTCCAGTTCGACCGGGCCCTGGAGATCCTGCAAGAGCAGATAGCTTCGAGCCGTTAGTCCATGGCCAAGAAAAAAACATCCGGCGTCAAAGACGCCGGTTCCAAGTCCAACCAACAAGCCGTCGCTTCCAACCGGCGGGCGTTCTTCGACTACGAGATCCTGGACCGGCACGAGGGGGGCCTGGTGCTCACCGGCACGGAAATCAAGTCCGTGCGGGCCGGCAAGGTAGACCTGAGAAACGCTTACGCCAGGCCCCTGGACGGCGAACTCTGGCTGATGAATGCTCACATAGCTCCCTACAACCCCGCCAACCAGTACAATCACGAGCCCAAACGCCCAAGGAAGATTTTGCTGCACCGGAAGGAAATCGCCGAGTTGACGGGACAGGTAGCCGAGAAGCGGTTGACCATAGTCGCCTTGCGAATGTACATCAAGAACCACGTGGCCAAGGTGGAGCTGGCCCTGGCCCGGGGCAAACGCCAGTACGACAAGCGGCGGGCGATCATCGACAAGGAGCTGGACCTGGCCGCCCGGCGGTCCATGCGCTCCCTGCAGTAGCCCACTGACGGTTCCGAGCCCGGCCCTGGTGCTCCGCCTCCCCCCCCACGCAGGAAGGGACTGCCACGCCTTCATCCCACCCAGGCCGGGCTTGAGCCGAGTCCTACTCCGGCCCCTCGGTTGTGGCTAGGCATCGCCCCTCTGTCGCCCAAGTTGGGGCAGGAAGCCTTGCACTAACGTCAGGGTCATTCAATTGTTACCCAGGAAGGAGACATCAACCGCCTCCCCCGGATAATTCCGGACTCGGCTCCCCTATCATTCCGAACCCGTCGAGACGGGGAGGAATCTCAAGCCGCTATTAGGAGCTAAGGTGAGTTGACCAGAGGCACTTCAGACTCCTCGCTGCGCTCGGAATGGCATTCTCTAACAACAGAATGACTCTGGCGCTAACGCCTGAAGCGTCCACTCAGCGGCCGGCCAACCGGGTATAATGGCCGTCTGCCGGATTTCGGCAAGCAGACGTGTGTTTCCGCCAATCGGGGCCCCTGACTCCGGTCCATCACACCCGCCGGAGCGAGGCGGGCGGGACCGCCGGAAGGCCGCGGCGGCGACAGCGTAGATGCGGGAGGTCCGATTTGATCAGAACGTTGGGTGACCAGACCCCCAAAGTGGCCGATACCGCCTGGGTCAGCGAGTTCGCCTACGTGGTGGGCAACGTGGAAATCGGGGAATACTGCAGCATCTGGCCCGGGGTGACCATACGGGGCGACGGGACCAAGGCCATCGTAATCGGAGACTACGTCAACGTGCAGGAGGGGTCGGTGGTGCACGGCGACGGGCTGGTTATCGAAGACAACGTCAGCATCGGCCACTGCGTGGTGGTGCACTGCGACCGGGTGGGAGAGGGTTGTCTGTTGGGCAACAACTCCACGGTGCTGCCCCGGGTGGTGCTGGGGCCGCGATGCCTGGTGGCGGCCAACTCGGTGGTCCTATCCGGCTCCGAGGTCCCGGAGCGGTCGTTCGTTACCGGGGTCCCCGCGGCGATAAAGAGTCAAGTGACGCCCCAACAGATCGAGAGCATGCAGCACACCTGCCGCGAGCTGGTGGCCCGGGCCAAGCGGTTCAAGGAAAGCGGCCTCTAGGGGCCCGGCTCATCCCAGCCTTTCGGCCGCCGGCAACACCCGTTCGGCCAGGTGCTCCATGACGCGAATGCTGTCGTCCAGGCCCTTGACGCGGAAGTCGTAGGTCAGTTGGTCTATGCCAATCTCGCGGCAGCGGTAGAGGTCGTCCACCACGTCCTCGGTGGGCGCCACCAGGGCCCCATTGGTGCGCACGCCGCCACCATCGGGGATACCCATGTCGGTGAAGTGCAGGCTGCGTTTCAAAGAGACGGACACGGTGTTGGGGTCGCGGCTGGCGAGCTCGGTCTGCTGGCGCAGATAAGGCAGGCACTCGGCCACAAACTCCGGGGTCTGGCGGGTGGTGTGCCAGCAATCCCCGTACTTGGCGGTACGGCGCAGCGCGGCCCTGGTGTGGCCGCCCACCCATATGGGAATATGGGGCTTTTGCACCGGCTTGGGGTAGAACGCGATTCCGTCCAGTTGGTAGTAGCGGCCGTGAAACTCGGGCTGCGCCTCGGTCCACAGGGCTTTGAATATCTGAAGGAACTCGTCGCTCATGGGGCCTCTTTCGGCGTAGGGCGTCCCGAGGACGTCAAACTCCTTCTCCAGCCAGCCCACCCCCACGCCGCAGACCATGCGGCCGTTGGACAGCACGTCCAGCGAGGCAAACATCTTGGCCTGCACCACCGGGTTGCGGTAGGGCAGTATGATGACCGTGCTTCCCAGCCTGATGGTCTCCGAGCACGCCGCCAGGTACCCCAGCGTGGTCATGGTCTCCAGGAAAGGGTCCTCGGCGGCGCGGGAGAAGGAGCCGTCCGCAGTGTAGGGGTACTGGCGGGTGCCCTGGGTGGGCAACACGATGTGGTCCCCGGCCAACACCGACTCGAAGCCCAGTTGCTCCGCCCGCTGCACGAAGCTCCTCAGGTCGGGTCCGCTGGTCAAATGGGGGATGCCTAGCCCGATTCTCATGGCTTACGACCCCTTGCGCCGGCTGCGGACGTTATACCATGTCGGGGCTCCTGGGGACAGGGGGGCGCTGCTTGTTCCGGGCACCGGCGTTGGCATTCCTTAGGCCGGGTCTTCGACAAGGTCACCATGCCGGCGTCAATTAGCGGTTGCTGGCGCGGGGGGCCTGGCGGCTGCGGATCATTTCCAATGCCGCCGGTGGGTGGGGGATGACATGACGGCGGGGAGATGACGCGTGGGAGGAGACCGGCAGTTGCGCGCGGCGGCAAATATTGGCATAATGGGGTGCCAAGACCTGGGTATCCCCCGCTGTTAAGCGGCGTTCTCATTCCCGTTGGACTCAAGCTGGCGGCGATTTAGTAGGAGGTAAGACGTGGACAAGGGCAACACTGTAATAGAGGCAGGCCCCGTGAGCATTGCCTTGCAATACCGGGACGACATCATGTCCGACCAGGGACTTTGTATTCAGGTATATGGGGAAGCGGATGGGAAGGACACCGAGATTCTCCGATTCGACTGCTTTGACCAGCGGCCTCACTACCACTACGGACCGGAGAACTTGAACATCCGGCTGGACATGGACAAGACTACGGCAGGCAACCCCTTGGGCTGGACCATGTCGCAGATCCGGAGCAACCTCCCCGACATGGTGGAGCGCGCCGGGTACTCCGGCTTGGCCGACGGCCTGCGGTCGCACCCGGTGGCCGACGACACGCTGCGCCAAGCCGAGGACGTAGCCCGCAAGCTGGCCCAGGAAGGCCGGCGCACCGTTACCCACATGTTCGAGAGGCAGCTAGAGGGCGACACCTTCGCGGCGGGCAACATCCGCTTTGGACTGGAGTACCGCCTGCTGCCCCAGATCAACAGCGAGGGCATAGCTATTCACGTGGTGTCCGACGTTGCCGACCAGGAAGTGGAGCTGCTGGCCTTCGATTGCTTTGAGAGCGGCCCTCATTATCACTACGGACCGCGCAATCAGGACATCCGCATCTACTGGGACACCACCACCTCCGGCAACACGCTCCAGTGGACCTTGGACCAGTTCAAGGCCGGGAACCTGCGCAACATGATCGACCGGGCCGGTTACCCTTCCATCGCTACCGCGGTGGACGAGAACCTGGTCCAGTCGCTGCTGCCGGACATGGAGAAACGGGCCTGGGAACTGGTGGCAGAAAACAAGGCGGACCGCGCCACGCCCAAGGACGAACGCAAGACCAAGGCCCAGCTGATCGAGGAGTTGGACGCCCTTCGCAAGCAGGTGGCCGCCCTGTAGCACCACTCCGGCGTCCCCGGCAGGCACCCCCCCAAGAGAGTGCGGTCCAACCTGGACAGCCAACGCAAGAACATGAGTCATCCCGAACTCCGGTGACGGACGGCGAAGGAAGGGGGATGGGTTAGCCGGAGGACGCTGGCATCAGGCCGGAATCCGAAGAGCGGTACCGCCAAGTCGCGGTGCCGCTCTCCCGTTATGTGGCGCCTGCCTAGCAGCGGGCGTTGGACCCGGAAGACCTTGACCCACGGAGGCCGGCTCATGCGCCGCTTGGGTCAGGCTTTGGCCCCGCAAGGCCGAGTTGCGGCGGCGGTCAGGCGCTCCTTTTTAATCTCCGGGCGCGACGGCGCAACAGCAGGACCGTCGAGTCGACGGAGCGGGTTTCAGGGGATAACGGGCCCCGCGGCTAGTATAATCGCCGGGTGGATACACGCCCATTCCCGGTCTACCGGAAGCGCCGCCGGCATCGGAACGCCGCGGCCTGACCGAAGACCGGCCGAGAGGTGTTTCGATGGACCAGTGGGCCGGCGTGATATTAGCGGCAGGCAAGGGAGAGAGGATGAAGTCCGCGACGCCCAAGGTGCTGCACCGGGTCTGCGGCAAAGAGATGGTACGTTACCCGGTGGACCTGTTGCGCCGCATGGGCGTGGACCGGATAGTTGTGGTCGTGTCTCCCGCCAACGACCAAGCGGTGCGGGAGGTGCTGGGCGACCGGGTTGAGTACGCACTCCAGACCCGGGCCGGGGGCACCGCGCACGCACTGGCCTGCGCCGAGGAGCTGCTGCAGGGACACGCCGGCAACGTAGTGGTGATGGGAGCGGATTCTCCGCTGCTGCCGGACGACGGCGTTGGCCGGTTGACGGCGTCTCACCTGGCGTCCTCAAGCCGGGTAAGCTTACTGGTGGCCCAAACCGGTTCGGTGGGTGATTACGGCCGGGTGCAGCGTGACGCGTCCGGCCGCGTAGTCGCCGTGGTCGAAGCGGCGGAGGCCACCGGTCCCCATGATGCGCCCGGCGAGATCAACGGAGGAGTCTATTGCTTTCCCAGCCGGTGGTTGTGGGAGCATCTTCGGCGCATCGAACCCGCAGGGAATGGAGAGCGGTACATCACTTCGCTGGTTGCCTTGGCCGCGGCGGAGGGGTGCGACGTGGACACCGTGACGGCGGCGGACCCGGCGGAGCTGACGGGAGTCAACAACCGTATTCAGTTGGCCCAGGCGGAAAGCCTGCTGCGCCGGCGCATCCGCAACCAGTGGATGTTGGATGGCGTCACCATGATGGACCCGGACTCCGTCTTTATCGACGCGGAGGTATCCATTGGCAGGGACACCGTGCTATTGCCCAACACTATGCTCTTGGGGCGTACCACGGTGGGCGAGGCCAGCGAAATCGGGCCAGGGTCGGTGGTGCGGGACTCCCAGGTGGGCAGCCGGTGCCGGGTCACCGCATCTATGCTTGAAGAAGCGGCCATGGAGGACGATTCCGACGTGGGCCCCTTCAGCCACCTGAGGGCCGGGGCATGCCTGGGGCCGGGAGTCCACGTGGGCAACTTCGCCGAGATCAAAGAGAGCAGCCTGGCGTCCGGGGTGATGATGGGCCACTTCGGGTACGTTGGCGACGCGTCCATAGGCCCCAAGGTGAACCTGGGTGCGGGAATGGTGACCTGCAACTACGACGGCCGGGAAAAGCACCGCACCGTGATCGAAGGGGGAGCGTTCGTGGGCTGCGACACTATGCTGGTGGCCCCGGTTACGGTGGGCGCCGGAGCCATTACGGGGGCTGGGTCGGTGGTCACCCGCCACGTCCCTCCGGGTAGACTGGCAGTTGGCGTTCCTGCTAAAATAAAGGATAGAAAATCGTAACTGAATTAAGTATTCAACCTGTCACGGACAGAGCCCAGCTCTGTGGCCGTCGTTGCCCGTCAGGGTAAAGGTATTGGATACAGACAGCTTACCATCGGCCCCGGTACTCGCCGCGTCCCTTCTCCTGTACTTCTACCTGAGCTTGCTCCATCGCCCGGACCCGTCCACCGGCGCTCAATCTATCCATCCCAGGCCTACCGGGTGGATGGCGTCCGCCGTTCCGTGGCTGAAATGCGCGAGCGTGATCGCCGCGACGTTGTCGGCCCTGGCGCTGGTCCACAGCACCGGCGCAGTTCGCTGGTGGCAGGCGTCCTTGATGGCGCTGGGTTTGCTGGCCTTCCTGGCTGTCTTGGACCGCCTTTCCGGCTCTGCGCTGGAACGCCGTGCCGCTTGGCCCTCCGTACTTCGAACGGCCGTGGGGGTCGCGGGACGGCGGACCACCGGACGGGCCGCGGCCGGCCCGGAAGGCCGGGAGGGAGGAGGGGCCTCCATTGCCGGCCTCAACGGAGGGGAGGGAAACCACGCCGAGGAGGTCTTTCCAGAGCGGGCGCAGCCGGAAATCACGCCCGCGGAATTGGTTAGCCTGGACCAGCGGGACCTGGAGATGCTTCGATCCATACTGCGCTTGGACGTTACCACGTCTCGGGAGATCATGACTCCGCGCCTGGACATGATTGCCGTGAACAGAGACGCCAGCCTGGCCCAAGTCTGTGAATTGATGGTCCAGGGAGGGCACAGCCGGCTGCCGGTCTACGAAGATACCATGGACCACATACTGGGCATCGTGCACGCCAGGGACGTGATGGCGGCCCTAGTGGACGAACGTTCGGACCACAGCCTGCAGGCTCTAATCCGGCTGGCCTTCGTCATTCCCGAGACCAAACGGCTGGACGACCTGCTGGAGGAGTTTCAGGACAAGGGACTTCAAATGGCCATCGTGGTCGACGAGTACGGCGGCACCGAGGGCCTGGTCACCCTGGAAGACGTGTTGGAAGAGGTAGTGGGGGAGATAGAGGACGAGTTCTCCCGCACCCGGGAAGCGTCGGTGGTCAGGCTGCCCGACGGGGGCGCCCTGGTGGATGCGGGGATTAGCCGGGAGAGCGTGGAGGAGTTGTTCGGCACCCGTATCGAAAGCAGCGACGTGGACACGGTGGGCGGGTTCGTCTACCACCGCTTGGGCAAGATGCCGCAGGTCGGCGACGTGGTGGTCACCGACCATCTGTCCATAGAGGTGGTTTCCATACTGGGCCGCCGCCTGCGCCGGCTGCGCATTGGCCGCGTGGACGCCAACGGGCCCGAGGATGATAGCTAGAAACCGCCCCGGCAGCGGACGGCCGCCGGGGCGGAGAACACCGCCTGCCCTGGCCGCGCGGCGAAAGCCTGCGGCTAAAAGTTGCTCTTCTGTCCCAGCAGCTCGCCGGTGATTATCAGCCGGTGGTCGTATACCCAGCGGGGCACGCAAGCCACCAAGTGAATCGTGGCCCCTCCCGCGTCGTAGAGGCTCAAGTCATCCTGGTGGACCACCTGAGACGAGGTGACTCGGTATAGGTACTGGTCACTGCCGTTATCGGTGATGATGAAGACCTCTTCACCGTTGCTAAGCTTCCCCGGGATTTCCCGCAGGTTGAAAAACACAGAACCTTCACCCATGGTGAGGCTTTCCGTGTGGCCGAAGAACCAAGCGCTGCCCGATTCTCCCGGGTTCGCCGTCTCCGGTATGTGGCCCACCACCCGGTCCGGGGTCTCGTAGGCCCGGCTGTCTCCCAACTCCATGATCTCGAGCTCTTCGATGGTGGACTCGATGCCCACCGCGGGTATGGTTATGCGTGTTGCCGTATCTAACGACTCGCCCGGGGCCGTGCCATAGAATTCTATCGGAGTAAAGCCCAGTTGCAGCATCTGCTCCTGGTGGAGGGGAAGCCGGTAGACCCAGGGATGGACTGCGGCGGCGCTGGGAAAAGATTCCACCGGACTCGGGGCCGGCCGGTCCAGGGCCGGAGCAGGACCCGCCGCGGCTGGACCGGACGGCTGGTCCACGGCCGGGCTGCCGCCGGAGGTCGAGGTTTGAGCCGCCGGAGCGACGGAGGCGGGCACCGTGACGTTGAGCTCGTCCAGGCCGGAGCGGGCTATCTCGGCGTAGCCGTAGTACGCGCCGCCTCCGGCCAGCAGCAGGACGCCGCAGGTAATAGCGATTATGCCCAGATATGTAGTTAGCTTCCGCTGCAGGCGGCCGCGAAGTAGTAAGTAATCGTAGCCAGCTTCCATCCCACCTCCCTAGCGAGAGCCGTAGAACGCCAAACTCGAGGGATTGGCTTGAGAGGGTCGTCCCATCGTCACGTGTTCACACCCGCTTCCCGCGAGACTAAGGAGAGTTCAACGAGGTCGGCGCCGGGCGGGCAACAGTGCGACGGGTATCTAACGCACCCGAGGAGCGTTCATGCCGCCGGGGGTTATAGGCTCGTTAACGTAGATGTCGCCGTTGCGGATTTTCAGGTTGAAACCGCAACTGGGATTGATGCAGACCCAGGCTTTGAAATGGACGGCGGCGCCCTGTCCGCCGTAGTCCGACAATGGGACCAGCTGCCCGACCTCACACTTCATGCATTTGGGACTCGCCCTCTCTTCCACTTAGACCCCTCCCGAATTGGACTGACGCCGAGTATATCACCCGAAATTTGATGCATACAATAAAATTCGCCGCCGCGAATGGCGAGTTTGAGACCGTAGCCGCCAAAGCCTAGCCCGGACCCGTGCCCCCCGACGGAGTGAACCCTGCCGCCAATCGTGATATGGAATTTGATCGTTGGACCGGGCTCCCGCGGCGGGGTAGACCCTACTCCAAGAAGTCCCTGAGCTTTCGTGAGCGGGTGGGGTGCCGCAGCTTGCGCAGGGCCTTTGCCTCGATTTGACGGATGCGCTCCCGGGTGACCCCAAACTCCCGGCCCACTTCCTCCAAGGTGCGGCTCCGGCCGTCTTCCAAGCCGAACCTAAGTTGCAACACCCGCGCCTCCCGATCGGTGAGGGTGTGGAGGACCTGGTCCACCTGCTCCTTCAACAGCTGGAAGGACGCCGCGTCAGCGGGGGCGGGCACGTTGCGGTCCTCAATGAAGTCCCCCAGATGGGAGTCCTCCTCCTCCCCAATAGGGGTCTCCAACGACACCGGCTCCTGGGATATTTTCAGGATTTCCTCGACCTTTTCCGGCCCGATCTCCATGGCCAGACCGATCTCTTCGGCCGTCGGCTCCCGTCCATACTCTTGCAACAGCCGCCGGTGCTGACGCATCAACTTGTTGATGGTCTCGACCATGTGGACCGGTATGCGTATGGTCCGGGCCTGGTCGGCTATCGCCCTGGTGATGGCCTGGCGGATCCACCAGGTGGCGTAGGTGCTGAACTTGTAGCCCTTCCTGTAGTCGAACTTCTCCACCGCCCGGATCAGGCCGATATTGCCCTCCTGGATCATGTCCAGGAGCGCCATGCCGCGGCCAATGTACTTCTTGGCCACGCTTACCACCAGACGCAGGTTGGCCTCGGTCAGGTGGGTCTGGGCCCGGGCCGCTTCCGCGTCGATGCGGCGGAAGTAGGCCCGGAATAGCGGCTCCATTTGCTGTAGTTCTTCATAACAGCCTGGCTGGCTCAAAGACGAGCTCAAGTCGCTAAGGGTGCAGTCCTCCAGCACGTCAATGGCATCGGGAGGCAGGAGCCAGGTGCTGAGAGAGAGATTCACCACCTGCCGGTAGACGGTTTCCGGAAGCTCCTCCAGGGTCTCAGCCACTTCGGCCAGCAGCTCCACCGACACTTCCGCATCGATAGCCGAGCGGAGCTTGGGATGGTCTGTCACCTGGGAGAGGGTGAGATTGCTGTGCAGGGCCAGTTGCTTGCTGAGGGCCACCACCAGGGGCGAGGCGTCCACCAGTCGGCGCAACAAGGCGCGGGTCAGCTCCCAGGACCGGGGCTGGCGTTCGTCCATGTCGCTCAACTCTTTCTTGAGCGCCTGCAGGTGCTTGCCGCCCTCGATCTTGCGGGCCAAGGTCCGCTCGTCTGCGGAGGTGAGGAGACGCACCCGGCCGATCTCCCGCAGGTACATCCGCACCGGATCGTCCAGCACCTCCATGGTCTCCGATTCGGCTTCCCAGTCCGAGTCTTCAGGCCTGGGCTCCGCGGCCCCATCGGCAGGGCCTTCCGCGGGCTTTGCCTCCAGTGCCGGGTCTTCCCATTGCTCCTCGCTTCGCTCCAAGGCCAGATCGGGGGCCGGTCTCACTATGCCGTTGGACTCTCCCGATTCTTCCTCGGCGGACTCCTTCACCACGCGGAATATGTCCGCGAACTGGTCGGGTTCTTCAGTTTCCTCCGCCGTATCCAGAAAATCTTCAGGGTTTAGTTCGCGCCCGTTGTCGCGTCGTACCATGCTGTCGTCATCCTCTATTGGAAATATCCGATACCAACGAGCTCCGTTTCTCCTGGTTTTGCCGCAGCCTCTCGTTTACTTCCAGCACGTTCGTTTGAGTTTCCTCGTGCCAGTCGGCCGGCGCCTCGGTGAACCTGATCTCCTCCTCTCGTTTTAGCTCCCGCAGATGGCGCTCTTCCAGACGCCGGACTGTATCCTGCAACGCCCCCAGGCGGCTCCGGGGGTTGAGGGGTGGAAGGTCCTTGCCAATCAACGTTTCCAGGTGCTCGGTCAATTCCTCGTCGATTTCCGCCCTCAACAACTCCACGGAGCGCCCTTGTCCCTCATCCCGGCGCCAGTGGCTGAAAATCTCCCGGTTCTCCGGCCTCAAGAAGTACTCCGGGCGCAGGGATCGCGCCGCTTCATCCAAGTCGCTGTTCTGCAACAACATCGCCAGGCAATAGTCATCCAGGGGGTCCCGGTCCAGCCTGGCGAAGGGCGACGGAGTGGCCCCCCGGTCCGGAGCCGCCGCGGTACGGACCTGGCGGTGGGGCGACGGCCTGCTCAGCGTGGCCCTCAGGGTTTCCGGAGTGACTCCCAAGTAGACGGCCAGCGTCTGGAAGTGCTGGTCCTGCTCCGCCGGCTCCGCCCGGAATACCATGGAGGACACGTACTCGGCAATCCGCGCCTTGCCCTGGGAAGTGGAAGGGTCGAATTGGGCCGAGACCGCCGACAGCACGAAGTCGAAAATCGGAGTGGTGTTCTCGATTATACTCGTCCACTGCTCCGGGGAGTTCCGGATGAGTTGGTCCGGGTCTTGCCCCGGGGGCAACACCGCTATCTTGGGCTGGAGGGCGCTGGCGGATTGAAAAGTCGTAATGCCCCGAGAGCGTCCGACCACGGTCGAGTGGAGGGCTTTCCAGGAAGACTCCAAGCTGCGCAAGGTGGCCTGCTGCCCCGCGGCGTCCGGGTCCAACGCCATGGTTACGTCCGAAGTAAGGCGGCGGATTGCGGCCACTTGATGTTCCGTGAGGGCGGTGCCCATGGAGGCTATCACGTTGCGGAAACCGTGCTGATGGGCGGCGATAACGTCCATGTACCCTTCCACCACCACCAGTCCCTTGCCGGAAGCCTCTCCTTTGGCCAGGTGCAGGCCGTACAAGAGCCTGCTCTTGTCAAAGACGGCGGTCCTGGGCGAATTCAGGTACTTGGGGTTGGCGTCGCCCAGGGCCCTGCCGCCAAAGCCCGCCAGGTCGCCGCGGTCGTTGCGAATGGGGAACATCAGGCGGCCGCGGAAGAGGTCCCTGGCCGACCCGTTATCGGGGACGTAGACCAGACCCGCCTGGGCCAGGTCTTGCACCGAATAGCCCCTGTCGACCAAGTGCCGGCGCAGTGAGTCCCCGTCCCTCGGGCTCAGCCCCAGTTCGAAAGACTCAATCATGGCGGCGTCGAGGCCTCGCCCGCGCAGATAGTCGCGTGCTTCAGACCCTTGAGCGGACGACAGCAGTTCTTGGAAGAAGCTCCGGGCCGCCTCGTTGACCCGCTCCATCCCTTGTTGCTGTGATTGACGCTCCCGGCTGGGCAGTGGAACGCCGGACTGCTGCGCCAGCCGCTGGAGAGCGTCGGCGAATTCCAGGTTTTCCGCCCTCATTACGAAGGAAAACACGTCTCCTCCCGTCGCACAGGCCCCAAAGCACCGCCACGACTGGCGATCGGGGAACACATGGAAGGAAGGGGTCTTTTCCTGGTGGAACGGGCAATTGGCCTTGTAGCTCCGACCCGAACGCTGCAACGGAACGTGCTGCGAAACCACGTCCAGGATGTCCAGCCGGCTCTTTATCTCGTCTATAATAGCCATACTACAACGCGACCCACAGGGCACCGGGAGGAGCAAGTCCCCCGGCCCTCCGGCAGCCCAAAGGTTCGGGACCGCCGTCGGGCTAGTGGTCCGGAGGTATTGGTCAACGTGGTCTGCCAGCCTCTATCCCCATCACATTCGGGGACGCTCAATCAACAAACCGGCCCAGTTTACATTGTATCATTTCTCCGCATATCACGTTTGCCTAAGAAGACAAACCTAACTGCTGAGTCTCCCTGGGTGCAATTGTAGGGATACCCATTCAACGTCGTTCCGGGCGCAGCCAATGTCGTCCCGAGCGCAGCCGAGGAACCTCAAGTCCTCTCCGGCACTACGGTTCGTAGCCCGGCGACGCGGCGGCGCAATCGCCGGGCCATGATCGGTGATTCCAGGCCACCGCGCACCCAAGGAAGCCACTCACGGCAAACGGCCGGGGTCTGGACGCAGGCCGGGAAGGGCTCCCATCCGGCAAGAGGTGCGGGACCGCCCGGGCCCCACGGTCAGAACTGGCGCCGGTCAGCCGAGGCGGCCGGCCAACTCCCTTTTTTGCCGGACCGTCTCGGCAAGGCGGTCGGTAACCACAGCCTCCAGCCTCGCCTCGGCCATTGCCTCCATGTCACGCTTGAAGTCCAGGTCCCAGGCCAAGACCCGGCGGCCCCGGTCGCGAAACTTGGCGTGAAGCTTGGTGCTGTAGGTGTCGTTGGCCGGGTCGTACCACTGGGCTTGCGCCAAGGGGCTAAGCCAGCGGCGGCTGATGGGGAAAGGGTGGCGCTTAGACCAGATGTAACCGCGGGAAATCCGGGGCTCCAGAAGGCGGAGTTGGTACAGGGCCACGGGGTTGAAGCTGGCCACCAGAGTGCTGGCCCAACGGGCGTGGCGTCGGATGGTGTCGGCTACCCGATGGGCGATGCACTTCATGCTGCTGACGATTACCTTCATCTCCACGTTGATCAGGTAATCTCCTGGCAGCAGCTCGAACACCTCGTCCAAAGTCGGCGCCCTCTCGCCGCGGAATGCCGGCCCAAACCAAGAGCCCGCGTCCAGGGAGCGGACCTGGTCCAGGGTGGCATGGCTCACCAACCCCTTGCCGTTGCTGGTGCGGTTGAGGAGGCGGTCATGAAAAACTATCAACTGCTCGTCCCGGGTCAGCCGGACGTCCAACTCAACGCCGTCCGCGCCGGAGGAGAGGGCGCTGCTGAAGGCGGAAAGCGTGTTCTCCGGGGCCGCGCTGGAATCACCCCGGTGGGCGATTACCAACGGCAGGGGCAGAGACCCGGCCTCTATGTCCCAAGTCGTTGGTCTGGTTTCCAGGTCAGGTCGGGTTTGCACAATCCCCAGGCATCCTACGACCGGGTATCCCGCGTCGGGGCATCCAGCGGCGCCACGTAGACAGCCCCCGGGGGGCCATCTCCGGTAGCGATTGGGGCCGCCGGGGCCGGGCACGGGCCGCATACATCGAGTTGCTAGGCTTCCCAAAGTTAACTACCGCCAGGCGCCGGTGTCAAGATGACCGTCGTGGAGCAGAGGACGTGACAGAGGCCAACGGTGCAGGGGAAATGCCCTGGGAAACGGGCCCATGGAGGGCGGCGGTTGCGCTGAACGCCAAGGAACAACGACGGGCGACGGCGCCCTACGAGGCGAACCATGGAGCGTTCACAGGGGTCTGGAGCTGAGGAGGACCACTCCGCAGGCGCCAGCGTTCCGGGAAATGGTCCTGGGATATGACGCCGGGGAGATGCCCCGCGGGAAGCCTTGTGTCCATCTTTGGAAGGGATTATATTCCAGGTTGAGCGTCGGCTCCGCCGGCAGCCTCCCGACCGGCTGGCGGCCGGCGTCGAGTCCCAAGCTCCCGTCTCGGTGCAAGGAGCACGAATGCCGCAAATCGTAGATTGGCCCGCCCGCATGAAGGAGGTGGCCGAGTTCGTCGGTCTGGGCAGCGCGGAGCTTGAGGCGGTGCAGGCCACGGCGCCGGTGGTGTTGGCCCACGCCGAAGAGTTGACCGCGTCGGTCTACGACCATTTCATCAACTTCCCGGGTTCCCGGAGGTTCTTCCTCGACGCCGACGGTACAGTGGACCTGGAGAAGCTGGAGCGCCGCAAGAAGAGCCTGCTCCGCTGGCTGCGGGGTTCCCTGGACTTCAAGATCGACCACGATTATCCCATCCGGGTGTTGGCCACGGGCATTGTCCACACTCACCCTCCGTCCCACCGGGCCCACCTGGGATCCATACCCAGCCGTTATATGGTGGGTACGATTTCATTCATTCAATCAGCCCTTGCCAATCTATTCTGCCAGGCAATCCCAGACCGGGGGCAAGCTGCCCAGGCGTCGATAGCCTGGAGCAAGCTGCTGATGGTGCAGTTGGACATACTGCTGGCCGGGTACGTAACGGAGACCCCGACCGAACCGGAAGCAAGCGGCGAGCCATAGCCCCTGCGGTCCGGCCCTCAGGGCCATTTAATTGTCGGCCTCTAAACCCCGTCATTACCCCGTCATTCTGAGCGTAGCGAAGAATCTCGGCTATGGCGGAGAGACCCCTCACTTCGCGCAGGGTGACAACTAAAAGACCGCGGCCTTGGGCAGCCATCGCCGCGCATGACGGGGTATATTAAAATAGCCGGAAATCTCCCCGGAAATCTTCAACGGAGGCATGGGAAAATGACCAAGGTGTTGGTAATTCAAGGCGCCGGCATGAACATGCGAGGCAAAGCGCAGGCGGAGACCTTCGGTCCTGCCACACTGGACGAAATCAACGAGCAGATTCTGGCCCACGCCGAGGGCCTGGGCGTGGAGGTAGAGCTCTTTCACTCCAACATCGAGGGCGAAGTGGTAAACGCCCTGTACGACGCCCACGACCGGGGGTTCGACGCCGCACTGATCAACCCGGCGGGCTACACCACGGGGACGGGGCCCTTGCGCAGCGCCATCACCCAGCTAAACTACCCGGTCATCGAGGTGCACGCGTCCAACCCCACGGCCAGGGGAACGGTCTCCAATATCTTGCCGGTCTGCAAGGGGTCGGTGTACGGTTTCGGCGTCTACGGGTACCGGCTGGCCTTGGAAGCGGTCAAGCACATGGGCTGACGGCCGTCCGGCAACGGCGTCCGACAACGGTCTCTGGGCAGGCCGCGGTTACTCACAACGGAGGCAGCGGGGCTCTGCGAAAACGGTGTCGTGAGACTCCGGGTTGGTGATCAGGTAGTCCAAGACGATGCGCACGACCTTGTCTTCGTCCGCAATGCTGTATTTGTCCTTGGCCTCGCGTATGAAGCCCATGTGATCGGCGTTGAGTTCGATTTCGTAAGACCGCTTTTGGCCCCCCATACGGCTAATCTCCTTTAAGCTCTGCTGTCGGAATTCTTCCGGCTCCGGCTCCAAGCATCGAGGCCCCGGGGCCTAACCGGCGCTTCACTAGTCTCTTCAGTGGCAGGCGTCGCGCACCGCCTGGGAGACAGCAGACAACCGCCGGGTGTTGGACGCCTCGGCCCGGAAGCCGTTGGTGATGAACCCCACCGCCAGTCCCAGGTCCGGGTCCGCCCAACCCACCGACGTGCCTGCCCCTCCATGGCCGAAGGTCCCGGCCGACATCCTCTCCGGGGACCCCATGCGCCCATCGGCAATCGACAGGCCGAGGGAGCGGCGCACCCGCCGTTCCAGGGTGTGGTCCATTCCCTCAACCTGAAGAGCGGTGACTTCGGCAATGGTTTCCGGTCGCAGGATGCGGGTCCCGTCCAGGCAACCTCCGCCGACCATCATGGCGTAGAACCTGGCCAGGTCCCGGGCGGTGGCAATGCCTCCCCCGGCGGGGTGCACCGCCTGATGCACCTGGGGCCGGTTGTAGGTGGTTACCATGGCCATGCGATCGCAGTCCGGCATGGCGTGCTCCTTGGAGACCCGGTCCTCCAGGGACGGTGGAAGGCCCACGAAAGTGTCATGCATACCCAGCGGAGCGGTGACCTCTTCTCGAACGAAGTCCTGAATCGGCCGGCCGTCGATGCGCCTGACCAGCTCTCCAATCACCCATCCAAAGTTGCGCGGATGATAGGCGATGGTCTTGCCCGGCTCGTAGATTGGCGCGGCCCTCTCCATGCACTGGACCACGAAGTCCCAGTCGCGCCAACGTTCCCAGCTGAGCTCCGGCGGCGTGTCCGGAAAACCTCCCCGGTGGGTGAGAATGTGGCGTATGGTGACCTGGGACTTCCCGTTCTGGGCGAAGCCGGGCCAGTGATCAGCCACCTTGTCGTCCCAGCCCAGCTTCCCGCGCTCCCAAAGTATGTGCAGGCAGGCCGCGGCCAGGGGTTTGGTAGAGGAGTAAAGGACAAACAGAGTATCGGCAGCGACCGGCTTCCCCGCCTCGGCATCGGCCAGACCGCCGTGTAAATCGATGACCTGCTTGCCGTGGCGGTAAACCGCCAGTACGGCGCCAGGATGGACCCCTTCGTCGATCTGGCGCCGGAAAAGGCCTTCCACCCGCTCTAGGGCCACCGGGTCCATCTGCACGCTGCTCGCGGTTACCACCATCTAGCACCCCTTGCCGGCCGGAATGTGAGACCTCTCGGGCTGTCGCTGCCGGCCGTATCTAACGATCACCATCCGCAACACATCCGTAGTCACCCGACCCGCTCAACTGACCAGGATCCCCACCGGGCAGTGGTCGGAGCCCATGACGTCTGCCAAGATGAACGCGTCGCTCACCCGGCCGGCGAAGTCCCGGTCCACGAAGAAATAGTCTATTCTCCATCCGACGTTCCGTTCCCTGGCCCTGCTAACTTGGTCCCAGTAGGTGTACTGGCCGGGCTCTTGATGGAACATCCGGAAGGTGTCGACGTACCCGCGGCCCAGGAGTTTATCGATCCAGGCCCGTTCTTCCGCCAGGAACCCCGACACCATCTCGTTGGCCGCCGGACGGGCTAGATCGATCTCCTTGTGGGCCGTGTTCACGTCTCCGCAGATGACGACGTGCTTGCCGCCCCGCCTGACGCCTTCCACGTGCTCCAGAAAGTCGTCGTAGAAGTCCATTTTGTACTGCAATCGCTCGCTGGACGATTTCCCGTTGGGGAAGTACACGTTGAACAGCACAAACTCGTCGTAATCGGCGGCCAACACCCGTCCCTCTTTGCTGAACGACTCCACGTCAAAGGCCGACCGGACCTCAACCGGGGCTGCCTTGGTGTAGATTGCTACCCCGCTGTAGCCCTTGCGCTCGGCAGACGAGAAGTAAGAATCGTACCCGGGAACGCCTTTCAACGCGGGCTGCAGTTGGTCTTCCGACGCCTTGGTCTCCTGGAGGCAGAGCACGTCGGGGCTTTCCTGAGTGAGCCACTCCAAGAACCCCTTGCGATGGGCGGCCCGCAGGCCGTTGACGTTCCAGGAAAGTATCCGGAGCCCGTTCACTGTAGTCCTCCGAGGATATCAGCCCTGAGTTCCCGCAAGCCTGCGGCGCCCACGGCTGCCAGCCCGTCCCCCGCCCACCCTTCCAAGAACCCGCCGGGCATGGGTGCCCCATACCAGCGAGAGGATTGGAAAGCCCTTACGTGTTGAGGTCGATTTGCGGCAGGCAGACCGATGTAGTTGCCAGCGGTAGGATACCAGCCTAACTACGCAACTCGCAACCGGAGGGTTAATTTTGTAACTGTTCAGACTTAAGGAGAACCGGCCCTTCGACAGGCTCAGGACAGGCCCTTCGACTGCGCTTCGTTCCGCCTCCGGCTCCACTCCGCTTCGCTCAGGACGAACGGATACGCATCAAGTCTGAACAGTTACTTGATTTCGTAGGCGGTCTTGGGCCGCTGCGCCTACAGGTCCCCAAGGTTCAAAAAAGGGACAAGAGGCGCCCCGGCATGAGGTCGAGGGCTGCCAAGCCCCCGGCCGGATGTGAGAACCAGGGTCTTTCGATTGCCCTATTCCGGCGCCCTGAGCCCTTCGGCTACGCTCAGGATAACCTCCGCCGAAGGGCTCAGTGTGACGTGGCGGAGAAGTGCTTCAAGCGCCACGATCATCCGGTGGCCTTGGCGATGGCCCTGGGCCACACCGGGGGTGTTGGATAGTAAGTGACTCTGGGATTATATTCGGCCCAGGGGAGGAGGGCGCGCAGGAGGAGCGGCGGGGTGGGCTCCTGGCGGAGCGAGGCGCAGCGTTCGAGGTAGCGGGCGGCGGCGGCGAAGGTCGGGAGATGGAAACCCGCTTGGGCGACCCGGCGGACGAAGGCTTGGGGGGAGGGCGTGGGCCGTTTATCCGCCTGGGCGCAAGCCCACTGGGTACAGAGGTCGTCGGCCTCGCGTTGGACCATGACCTGGGCGTAGGCCAGGGCCATTCTGCGGCGAAGGGAGCGGACGCGGGCCCGCAACGAGCTAAGGTTCATATGGACTTCTCCGTTGGATTGTTTTGGGTGGTTGGAAGGTCTCACCACGAATGGGGATGGGCACTCCGCAAAGGGCTGAGGCTACCTGGATTCGTAACTGTTCAGTCTACTGTTCAGTCTTAAGGAGAACCGGCCCTTCGACAGGCTCAGGACAGGTCCCTTCGACTGCGCTTCGTTCCGCCTACGGCTCCACTTCGCTTCGCTCAGGAGGAACGGATACACATCAAGTCTGAACAGTTGCCTGGATTTCTGCTGGGCGGTCCAAAGGGGCAGGGCGGCCTCCAAGGCCTGGACCTGGTCGTGCAACTCCTGGATTTCGCCAAACTTGGTCGAGCAGCTGAGGATGGCGCGGACGGCGCGGAGGCGGATTTCCGGGCTCGAACTTTCCAGGAGGTCGCCGAGGCAAACGACGGCTTGAAAGGCGAGGCTCTGGAGGCAGTTTTTCGCGCGGCGGTGCCGCCTCGGCGGTAGGGGCGAAAGATTTTTCGCCCCTACGCGTGAACCTTCTGTCCCGAGGTAGGTGCATCCGCCGCGGCGGCCCACCTTGGAGACGCGGGCGGCCTGGGCGATGGAGGGGGCGGCGGCGAGTATGGGGAGAGCCGATTGTTGGCGCGAGGAGAGGCTGGGGTTTTTTATTTGGGAATTATATACAATCTTACCCTATTATGATATAATGTAATATATCAAGAATACTGGGGTGAGAACGAGATGGCAAAGAAGGGTCCAGGTAGGGCGTATCGAGAGGGAATGTCCCTCACGGAGGCGGTGAAGTACTTTGAGGATGAGGCAGCAGTTGAGCAGCTATTCATCGAGGCGCGATGGCCCAACGGGATTTGCTGTCCCCAGTGCGGCTCCCTGTCCGTGTGGCGCTACGAGGCGCGTAAGTCGACTCCGTTTCGCTGCGGTGACTGCCGGAAGGACTTCTCCGTGAAGACGGGGACGGTGATGCAGGGGTCGAACCTGTCCCTGGGCAAGTGGGCGCTGGCGATCTACCTGCTGACGACCAACCTGAAGGGCGTGTCCAGTCTGAAGCTCCACCGGGACCTCGGAGTGACGCAGAAGACCGCGTGGCACCTGGCGCACCGGATTCGGAAGGCGTGGGAGAGTCCCGGAGGGCTGTTCGCCGGGCCAGTAGAGGTAGATGAGACTTACATGGGTGGGAAGAAGCGCCGGGGGACTCCGGGGCGCGGGGCAGTCGGCAAGGCTCCGGTGGTCGGCGTGAAGGACCGGGACACCAAGCAGGTGCAGGCGGAGGTCGCGGAGGACACCACCAAGGGCACGCTGCAGGGCTTCGTGGGTGAGAAGGTCGAGCCTGGGGCCAAGGTGTACACGGACGACTTCGCGGGGTACAAGGGCCTGCCGAACCCCCACGAGACGGTGAAGCACAGCGCGCGGGAGTACGTCCGGGGCCAGGCCCACACCAACGGCATCGAGTCCTTCTGGTCGATGCTCAAGCGCGGGTACGTCGGCACGTACCACTGGATGAGCCCGAAGCACCTGGACCGGTACGTTACGGAGTTCGAGGGCCGGCACAACGACCGCCCTGCCGACACCCTCGACCAGGTGAGGCACCTGATCCACCGCACCAACGGCAAGCGGCTACGATATCAAGACTTGGTGGCCGCTTAGAGGGATTATGACTATTAGTACTGTTTTGTGGGACAACCCCCTACTCTACCAAGCGGAAGCCCCAAACCTCATTAAGCAAGTTCCCGCTAGCATGACCGCTAGCCTCTGTCGGTTTGAGCCCTTCTGTCGCTTTGGTCAGGAAGTCGTGCAGCAATTTTTCCAGGCCCGTCTCGGACGGTATGTACCAGTTAGCGATCCGATTGCTGGGATCCGTCACGTAGAACAAGGGGGGCCAAGTAGTGAGGAGCGGGTCATTGGCACACCGACTGCACCAAATGCAATGTTGGCTATTGATTTGTTGCCCATGTGCTACTTCCTCGCACACGAGGCATTTGAGCATTTTGGACGGCTCAGGCATGGGACGACTCCTAGTGGGTAGGTTGCCGTGAGCGTAGCAAGGACTCAGAGGGTGGTCAAGGAGGGACTGGACTGATGGAGAGCACGGAGCGGACTTGCCCCCGGTGCGGGGGTCGACTCCACGAGCAGGCTGCTGGGGCAGCAGTTCCGAAGCCGGCGACGACTGAGACGCTGGAGGCAATTCAGGCGCGTATCGAGGAGGCCAGGGAGCAGACAAGGCAGTCACCTAGTTTGGAGCGGGGGTGACGGTTTACTAGCTGGGAAGGGGGTGATAGGATGAAAGAGACCTACCCAGGTCTTCCGGGACATTCCTATTTCGGCGTAGAGCCTGCTACGGCAGGCAGGAGGCACACGTGTCTCCCTGCGGCTCTACGTCGGATTGCGGACGACTTGGGTAGGTTGCCAGCATCCTGGTCGCAGGGAGGCAACCTACGTGAGTTGGTGGAGTAGTGGAGTATCGAGGGGAAAGCAGTGGCTGGTGCCTGGAATGGCCGTAGCAGCGTTGGCGATGAGTGTGGTGACTTGCTACGCGCAGGCGCGTGAGCCGGTGACGGCGGAATTTGGTGGGGAGCAGTTGGCGGTCTCAACGCCAGTTCCGACCTCGGTTCCGACTTCGACTACGGTACCGACCTTGGTCCCGACATCGGCTCCGACTTTGATGCCGACTCTGGCCCCGACGACGGCTCCGGAACCGACTCTATTGACGACCTACTATCCCTTCCCTGACCTACCGTCGACAGGTGGGAGGCAGGTGCCGAGTATCGTTTGGCCACCAACGCCGACTCCTGCTCCGCCGTCTGCTTCGGCTATATCGGCTGGTGAGGGGGAGGTGCCGGTGGTGCTGTCCGCGGCAGAGTACCAGAACATGACGTCCCAGGAGTTAGCTGGGTACCTGCGGTCGCAGGGCGTGGGGGAGGAGGAGATTGCCCTAGCCGTGGCTCAGAAGGGCGGTAATGACAGCGTCCTAGAGCGGCGAGGGGCGATGGTGGAGCACATGCGAAACGTGAACGCCTTCGAGGAGAGCTTGGTAGAGATGAGTGCGGACAGGGTGCTGAGTTCGCAAGAGGCGCGGGACCTGTGTTTTAAGGCCCCGCAGTGGCGAGCGCAACTGGAGGCGGCGCAGGACTTCGTGGTGGAGTTTCGAGAGGACTACCCGCAGGCGGCTGTGGGCGACACTAGTCTCGAGTACCTGGAGCTGAAGGCGGGGTTGGGACTCGAGGTAGTGGACATCGTGGAGGCAGAGTGTGAGTAAGAGCAAGGTCAAGCGAGTGAAGCAGCGAATGTCGAAGGTCAAGTTGGAGTCCCAGCCTGGGCGACCGGTCACGTTCTCCAACGTGCTCAAGGCGCTGGTGCAGCCGATGCGAAAGAACAAGCCTGCGGGAGAGTGAGCAAATGGATTGGGTAGCAGTAGTTTCGTTGACGGTTGGAGGATTCTCGATTTTAATCGCTGCCATCGCGATCTGGCTGAGTACGCTGAACTATGAGCGTACCAAGGACGTCTTGGCAGAGATCAGCAAGCAGGCAGCGGTAATTGAGTCGACCGTGAGTGAGACTCAGGGTAAGCTGGTGGACACTGTTACGGCCATTGCTAGGCCTAGAGAGGAGACGACTGAGGACAAGTTGCTTAGTACCTTCTTGCCCCTTATAGCGACCAACCCTGAGTTTCTGGCTAAGATAATGGAGATGAGTGGTCAGCAGGAGGGTCGGAGTTCCTAGGGTAAGATTGTATATAATTCCCGGTCATTGGGGGTTAAACTATAGGGACGCCCGAGCCAGGGCAACCAACCGCCGGGTTTCGACGCCGGGCAGGGCGGACCCGCCAACGTGCGGGCGCCGCGGTGGTCCGGCCTCGGCGTACAGGAGAAGAGTTGCATGGCCGATGAATTGGTGATCTTCGACGAGAAGCCGCCCGCGAAATACCTCATCGCCGGCTGGCGGCGCCAGTGGTCCGACGGGGGAAGCATATCGGGAGGCCTCACCCGGTATCTCATCGACAAGCTGGGGGCGAAGCAAATCGGCAGGCTGGCCCCCGTGGTGTCCGATCTTTGCTACCCTTTCCAAGTTGCCGGCACCCACGATACTTTTCGCCCCCTGGCCGCCTACGAAGACGGTCTGCCCACCAAGCCCATGCACCGGGAAAACTACTTCTACGACGCCGGCGACGGTGTCATCATCTTCCGCGGCCAGGAGCCTTGGTTCCGCATCGACCTCTTCGGCGAAGCCTTCTTCCAGGCCGTGAAGGCCCTGGGAGTCACCCAGACCGTGGCCGTGGAAGGAGTCAACGGACCGGTACCCCCCGACATGGAGCGCCGGATTACCTGCGTGTACAGCAAACCGGAGATGCGGGAGACCCTGGACAAGTACGGGATGCAGTTTTCCAGCTACGGCAGCGAAGGCAGAAGGGGCCCCACCGTGGCCATGGCCCTGGTCACCCTGGCCCACTTTCAGTATCCCGACGTGGAGATGTTCCGCGTGGGCGCCATGGCGCCCATGTACCCCTTCATGACCTCCAACAACGAGCAGGTGGGCATATCCAGGGACCACAGGTCCTACTACGACATCCTGCGCCGGCTCAAGTCCATGTTCAACTTGGGCATCGATCTAACCGACCTGCAGACCATGGGGGACGGCGAGTCCAAGGAACTGCTGGAACGCCTGGAAAAGATCGGATTGGCCAACCCGGACGCCAAGCAACTGATCGACGGGGCCCGGTCCGACTACACCTACACCCCGTTCGAAACGCCGGTGACCCTGGACCCAACCTTGGACCGGACGCTGGAGGACATTCTGCGGAACATGCCGGAGTGAGGCTGCCGGGCGCCGAGGGGCTGGCGCCGAGGGGCTGGCTCCGATGGCTGCCTGCCCGGGCGCCCCTGCCGCAGGCGCCGCTACATCAATAGACCTGGGTGCGCCAGGCGGAGCGCTTGGCGTCGCCGCCCCGGACTAGGTCCCGGTACAACTCCTTGAGCCGGGTAACCACGGGCCCCTGTTCCCCGTTGCCCACGGTGTACCGGTCCACGCTGCCCACCGCCTGCACCTCCACCGCCGTGCCGCAGATGAACACCTCGTCGGCCAGATACAACTCAGTCCGGTCGACCTCCCGCTCCACCACCGGCATGCCAAGCTCCTCGGTCAGCAGCTCCAGCACCACTTCCCGGGTAACGCTCTCCAGTATGCCGGCGCTCCAGGGAGGCGTAAGGGCTACCCCATCGCGCACCAGGTAGATGCAGGCGTAGCTGGCCTCCGCCACTTTGCCGCCGGGGTTCAAGATTATTCCGTAGTCGTAGCCGTTGACCTGGGACTCGGTGGACACGTAGCGGCTGTTTTGGTAGTTGGTGATGGCCTTGGCCCGGGGCGGCATCACGTTGTCGGAGATGCGCGTCCAACTGCTCACGTTGCAGTGGGCGGCTATAGCGTCGTCCAGCCTCGAGGATACCGGCCTCGTGGTAATGACCACCTCGCCGGGCTGCTCCAGTACCGCGAGGTAGCCCGGCACGCCGCCTCCAAAGTAAGCCAGGGGTTGGACGTAGGTGTCGGCCCGGCACTCATTGGCTCGCAGCAGACCCACGATGGCCTCCCCCAACTGCTCCCTGGAATAGGGCGAGGTCATTCTCATGATCTTCATGGACTGAAACAGCCGTTTCAGGTGGGCGTCGAGGTGAAACACGTACAGTTGCTGGGCTTGGGGGTCCCAGTAGGCCCTAACGCCCTCGAACACGGCGGAGATGGCCGTCCAGGCCAGCATGGAAATGTGGACCGTGGCCTTTTCCCACTCCACCAGTTCCCCCGAGCGCCATAGGTAGCTGGCGGGGACCTGCGAGCCGGCTTTGGCCTGCTGCTCTGCTTTCTGCTCGATCTTCTGCTCTACCATGTCCGTGGCGGACCTCCCTTGGGACTGCCCGTGACCGCCCTCTGCTGGGCTGCCGCCGGGCGGCGCGGCCCGCCAATTATAGCGCACCAGCCCAATTGGGCACCGGCAGGGACCAGTCTGCGGCCAGGGCCTTTTAATTGTCACCCTGGTCCCTACCTGTCATTCCGAACCAACGGGAGGAATCTGAAATCTCGGTCAAAGACCACGATCGCCCGGACCCAAGAATCTCAGATTCCTCGCTCCGCTCGGAATGACAATTAAAAGACCCTGCGTCTGCGGCGAGGATAGGCCTGTCCCACAGTGGTCTCTCCTTATGTCAACTGCTGCGCCAACCGTCGTGAGACCGCACTAAGAAACTATCTCAAATCAAGAAGAACTTGCAGGTCACTGCTGGTAGTTTTCTACGTTCGTCCTGAGCGCAGCACGGCGGAGTCGAAGGGTCTCCCCGCCGCCGGTCCTTCGACTGCGCTGCGTTCCGCCTCCGGCTCCACTCCGCTTCGCTCAGGACGAACGGTTAAAAGCGGCGAAGTTTTGAGATAATTACTAATCAGCCACCGACCATTGACCAAGAACGCGCTGGCGAGTTATCGGCTCTCGGGCGGCGTTGAGCGAGGCTGCCTCTAGCTGCTACCATAAGGGTCACACCTGCAAACGGCGAGGGACCAATGAGCGAACCAACGCCCGCCGGCCCGCCGGGGGACCTCCCCGGGGGGCCGTTGCCCAACGTGCGTGCCGAGCCGCGGAGCTTCTTCAAGACCCCTCTGTGCACCGACCTGGACCAATTGGAGTCCGACGTGGCCTTCATCGGCGTGCCCTTCGATCAGGGGACGCTGGGGCGGCCGGGCGCCCGATACGGTCCCGACGGGATCAGGGACGCCCCCAGAGCCTATGCCTACGTGGACCCCTTCGGACGGCAGACGGAGGCGGAGGGCTATTTCGACCTCGACGCCGGCGACGAGATGCTTCGGGGCGTGACCATGAGCGACTGCGGCAACGTTGCCATTCTGCCCTCCGAGGTGCTGGGAAACTTCGATAGGGTCACCCGGGCGGTTGCCAAGATCGTGGACCGGGGCTCTTTCCCGGTGGTTGTCGGCGGGGACCACGCGATCACCTTTCCGGCGGTCCGGGGCCTGGAGCTCTACTCCCCCCTGGACATAGTCCACTTCGACGCCCACCTGGACTACACCCACGATTACCACGGCTCTCTGTACACCCACGGGAGCCCCATACGCCGCTGCCGGGAACTGCCCTTCGTGGGCCGCATAACCTCGGTGGGAGTGCGCACCGCCCGGCGGAAGCCCTACGAGGAGTCCCAGCGGGACGGGAGCCTGGTCATCACCACCAACCGGTTCCGGGAGTTGGGGCCGCAGGGGGTGCTGGACCGCATACCGAGGTCCGAGAACCTGTACCTCACCATCGACATAGACGTGATGGACCCTGGTCAGGCGCCGGGCACTGGCACCCCGGAGGCGGGCGGCCTGCGCTACGAAGAGCTGCGGGACTGCTTGACTGCGCTGGCCGGGAGAGACAACCTGGTGGGGTTAGACCTGGTGGAGGTGGCCCCGCCCTACGACTCCTCCGGGATAACCGTCCTGGCCGCGGCCCGGCTGATAATCGACGTGCTGGCCGCCCGGTTTCCCTCCCGCTAGCGTCACGCCCGCGGCTCTTTCCCTGGCCCTCCAGGGTCTTATAATCGTCACCCTGATTCCTATCTGTCATTCCGAACCAACGGGAGGAATCTCAAATCTCTGCCAAAGGCCAAGGTCGCCCGGACCTAAGAATCTCAGATTCCTCGCTTCGCTCGGAATGACAACTAAAAGGTCCTACCGGCCCCCTCGCGGCGATGTTGACGCCCAATGCCGCCGCGTATAGTATCCGTAACTGCTTGGGCCCAACACCCCTGGTATATCCCCGGAGGAATCTACGCCCGGAGGAAAGTACGAATGAAGTACGACTACATCGTCCTGGGGGCCGGCTCGGCGGGCTCCATTATGGCAACCAGGCTCAGCGAGGACCCGAATCGCTCGGTGCTGCTGATCGAGGCGGGCCCGGACTACCCCAACTTCGAGCACCTGCCTGACGAGGTCAAGTACGGCTACGCCACCGCCACCGACATCATGACCAGCGACCACAACTGGCAGTACGTGGGGAAGGCCACCGACGCCGCGCCGCCCATGATGGTCCCCCGGGGCAAGGTGACCGGCGGCTCCAGCGCCATCAACGGCCAGGTGTTCCTGCGCGGCGTACCCGAGGACTACGACTCCTGGGCCGCCATGGGCAACGATCAGTGGAGCTTCCAACACGTGCTGGAGTACCTGCGGGCGGTCGAGTCCGACACCGAGTTCGGCGGCGGAGACTTTCACAATTCCGACGGTCCCATCATCGTCCGCCGGTTCAGGGCCGAGGAAATGCTGCCGGACCAGAACGCCTTCTACGCCGCCTGCCGGGAGGCTGGCTTTGCCGAAAGCCCCGACCACAACGCCCCTGACGCTTCCGGCATTGGGCCCTGCCCGGTGAACAACCCCAACGGCATCCGCTGGAGCACCGCCCTGGGCTACTTGGACTTGGGCCGGCACCGCCTCAACCTCACCATCAGGCCCAACTGCACGGTGCACCGGATCACCTTCGAGGGCAAACGCGCCACCGGAGTCGAGGTGGAGAGCGGCGGTGAAAGATTCTCGGTGGAAGGGGAGCAGATCATCCTTAGTTCCGGGGCAATCGGGTCTCCTCAGGTCCTGATGCTGTCCGGCGTGGGTCCCGCGGACCACCTGCGCGGACTGGGCATACCGGTGATCCACGATCTGCCCGGGGTGGGACAGAACCTGCGGGACCATCCTCTGGTCTACGTCACCTGGCGCACCAAGAAGGAGTATCCTCTGGACGGCCTCGCGCCGAGGATTCAGATGGCGCTGCGCTACACGGCCGAGGGCTCCGACCTGCGCAACGACATGCAGGTCCTGATGCAGTCCTTCGCCACGGAACGGGTGGACCGGGGCGGCGACTGCATGGAGCCCCTGGGTATCCGCATGATCGGTATCCTGAACCTGGCCGTGGGCTCGGGGGAGCTTCGCCTGACCTCCGCCGATCCCGACGCTCAGCCGTCCCTGGACTACCGTTACCTGACCGACGATTTCGACCGGCGGCGCCTGCGCCAGGTGGTCCGTCTCTGCGTAGAGATGGGCGAACATCCGGCTTTCAGCGACATCATCGAGGAACGCGTGGAGCCCACGGACGCCGAGCTGGCGTCTGACGACGCGCTGGACGCCTACATTCAGCGGGAAGTAACCACCGCCCAGCACATTTCCTGCACCTGCAAGATGGGCCCCGATTCCGACCCCATGGCGGTGGTGGACCAGTACGGGCGGGTGCGCGGCTTGGAGAACCTCAGGATCGCCGACGCGTCCATCATGCCCAACTGCGTCCGGGCCAACACCAACGTCACCACCATGATGATCGGCGAGCGCATCGCCGAGTACATACGGGGAGAAGCCGCCTAGCACCGGGCGCCACCGCCTGCCCAGGACACTCGGGATACCCGCTTCAGGCCGAAAGCCGGGCGACGCAGCGGTCCTGGGAGCGACGCCCGGCGCCGCGCCCGTGTGTGCCAGGAGGACAGCGCCGGACGTGGGCTAGCGCTGCGGCTCGACGATTACCTTCAAGGAGTCTTGGGCCTCGGCCGTAAGCCGGAACCCCAGCGCCGCCTCGGCCAACCCTAGCCGGTGGGTGACCATATCGGAAACCTGCACCCGGCGGGCGCCGATGAGGGCCATCGCCGCGGCCAGGTCCGCCGGACTGGCGGCGTAGGTGGTGGTCAGGGTGGCGTCATTGCGGAAGAAGACGTCGTTTATCGAAACCGGCAAAGTGACTCCCGGCTCCGTCGGAGCAAAGAAAAGCACTGTGCCGCCGCGTTCCACGGACTCCAGGGCTTGGGCCAAGGCCGGCGGGGCCCCGGTGCTGACGATCACCAACTCGGCCAGCCGTCCCTCGTTGGCCTCCCGCAGCCTGGCGGGCACGTCCTCCCGGGCGGAAAAGGCGGCGTCGGCCCCCAGGCGCCGCGCCGCCGCCAAGCGGTAGTCAACCATGTCGGTGGCCACGATTTTGCCCGCGCCCAGGGCCCGGGCCAAGTTCACGTGGAGCAGTCCGGCCAGTCCGCTGCCCAGGACTAGAACGCTCTGTCCGGGCTGCAGGTTGGCCCGCCTCTGGCCCCGGTAGACGCACGCCAGGGGCTCGACGAAAGAGGCCTCCTCGAAGGAGACGCCCTCCGGCGCCGGGACAACTCCTCGCGCTACGTTGACAGCGGGAACGCGCAGGTACTCGGAGAACCCGCCGGGCTCAAAGCTGGTCTCGCGCAGCAGGTCGCAGACGGTGTGATGGCCGCTCAGGCAGTAGCGGCAGGTGTTGCAGGGCACGTGATGGGTGACCGCCACCGGCTGGCCTTCCTGGTACCCCTCGACCCCTTCTCCCACGTGGGCCACCTCGCCGGCCACCTCGTGGCCCAGCACCAGGGGCGCTCGCTGCGTCCGGTACCACTCCATAACGTCGCTGCCGCAGATGCCGCTGGCCCGCACCCGCACCAGCAGCTCGCCGGGGCCGATGCGCGGGACCGGCATCTCCTCCAGGCGCACGTCCCGGTTGTTGTAGTACATGGCAACGCGCATAAACTCTTGACCTATCCCTTGGCAGCCTTGGCCTGCTCGATAGCCTCGACCGCCCTCTGCAACTCCCGCTCGGGGTTGCGGAACCAGTCGGTGCTCCAGATGCGATGGAGTTTCCAGCCCAAGCCGCGCAGGACCTCTTCACGCAGGCGGTCTCTATCCCGGGCAGAGCGGGCGCTGTGGTACGATGCGCCGTCGCACTCGATGCCGATAAGATAGCGCCCCGGATGTTGCGGATCAACGACCCCGATGTCGACGAACTTGCCGCCGGAGGCGACTTCTTCGTGTACCTCGTAGCCGCGCTCGCGAAGACGCTGCGTCACCACTCGCTGGAAGGGAGAGTCAACCACAATACCACCCGGTGGGAGAACATCCGCAGGCATTACCCCGGTTTCGGCGTAGGCCAAAAACGTCTTGAGCGCCCGCACGCCTACTGAACTGGTCCTTCCCAGGTCAAGGTCGTCGGCCCGCAGGTTAGTGAAAACATGGCATTGCTGCTTGGCGCGGGTAATCAAAACGTTTAGCCTTCGCTCCCCGCCTTGTTGGTTGAGCGGCCCAAAGTTCATGGAGACCTGCCCGGTCTCGTCGCGCCCGTAGCCGACGCTGATGAATATCACGTCCCGTTCGTCGCCCTGCACGTTCTCCAGGTTCTTGACGAAAAACGGCTCTTCGGGATGGGCGGCAAAAAAGGCTTCGGCAGAATCGTCCTTCCGTCGCAGTAACTCCAACTGGTCTTCTATTGCCTGTGCTTGGCGCACGCTGAAGGCGGCTACCCCCAATGACAGCTCGGGGCTGTGAACGGCGTGCTGCATGACGGCGTGGGCTACCGCTTCTGCTTCCAAGCGGTTGGTGGCGCTTCTGCCCCGGTCGAAAGCCGCTTCCGGCAGGTGATGAAATCGCAAGCCGGACGCTTCCCGCCCGGCGTCCGGGCTGGAGAACACTAGCAGATTATTGTTGTAGAACTCCCGGTTGGACACGGCAATCAGCGACTCGTGCCGACTGCGGTAGTGCCAGCGCAAGTCTCTTGACGGAGCTCCTTGGCTGGAGAAAAACCTCAGGATGCTTTCAATGTCGGCGGTGACGCTTTCGTCTTCATCCGCCGCATCATCAGGCGACTGGGCCATGCGTTCGAAGAAGGTGGTGGGCGGAAGTTGCCGACTGTCGCCAACCACGACCGCCTTCCGGCCTCTCATCAGGGCGCCCAGGGCGTCTACCGGGCGGACCTGGCTGGCCTCATCGAATATCACCAGGTCGAATTGGGCGCTACCCGGTTCTATGTAGTTGGCTATGGATAGGGGGCTCATCATGAATACGGGTTTGAGGTCTTGGATAACGTCCCCGGCTTCCCTCAATAGTCGTCGTATGGGCTTGTGTCGGCTCTTTTTTTCGATCTCGCGTCGCAAGACCCGTAACTGCTCCATTTGCCGCCGGACTTGCGCTGTTTCTGAATCCTCATCTTCGTCCCCGCTAAGTCTGGGCAGGCGCTCCGGCAAGCGACTTGGCCGGGAAGCCATGTTGCGGTGGGCGGTGGTCACTCGTTAGCGGTTGTGGGACTGGAATTCCCCGTCGAGAGTGCGGAAACGCTTGACTCGACTTTGATGGACTTGACCGTCGAACTCCCGCAAGTTAGTTCTTTCAGCCATGGCGGTCGACGCGATGGTCTCGTGCCATGCCCGCTCGAACCATGCGGTCAGTGACTCAGCAGCCCCAGGATGCCACTCCGCGACTTCTACCACCGAGCGGAGCTCCTCCTCCAAGCATTGGTTTGCGCCGACATTGAACCCAATGATGCCCTCGATTTCTTCCAAAGGAAGGCCAGCCCACTCGCCCAACACGGTTCGTTGCAAGGTGAAAGGCAGGCCCTGGAGACCGACAGGATTGCCGAACCGCAAGCCCTTATCCATATTCAGAGCAACTTGAAGCTCTTCAATGCCGCCCGGGTATCCCTCCAAAGCGCGGCCTAATTCCTCGATTTGGGTTTCCCATTCCTGCCGAGAATCCCCGGCGGCCCAAACCGGCAGCGACTGCAGCAACCCTACAGCCCCCTGAGGAACCCGGCCTGCAGACGCCTCAACCAGCACGTCGAGCCACCACCGGACGGCGTGGGCGATGCCTTCCCAGTCAGTGTGATGGCCATCCCATTGGCTACCCAAAGCCGGACTAACGTCCTTCTGAAACCCGTATATTCCCGTCGCAATTTCAGCCGGACTCTGGGACGTTTCTGCCGAAGTTTGCCCGGTTGGTTTGGAGGCGCTAGGACTTCTCGTAGACGAGCGTCCGGGCAATTGGGAGATTAAGTGTCGCTGATCTTCGAAGGGCAGAGCGTCTATTCTTTCGCGGACTCCCATCCACCCAGGGTTGCCCACATCCAGCACCGCCTGTAACTCTCGGGCGCGTTCTTGGTAGACGTCCATGACGGAGTTGAGGACGTCGATTCTTTCCTTCAGCGCCTCGACCTGCGGGCGAGCAGCTATCTTTTTCAGCAGGGGGACGGCGCCGACCGGCGCTCGGTTAGCGGCAACTTCTTCCAATACTCCCAACCACCACCGCGCAGAGGCGCCCACGGCTTCCCAGCCGGTGTTGCACCCATCCCATTGACGGCCCAAAGCGAGGGCGGCCTCAGGGTATCCTCCGTCGATTTCCGCCCGAAGTGATTGCTCCGAGATGATAGCGTCGATTAGCCCGATTTGCCGGTCCACATCTGGAGGCACCTGGCTGCGCATGACGGCGGCAAGCTGTTTACGCGAACAGCGGTATCTGGAAGAGAACAGGCGTCCAAGAAGCCTGCGGCCATCGATATTCAACGACAATCGAACTTCGCGCCAGTCGGTATCCCAGGCCTGCGGCAAGACCACGGCGTCGTTCGACGTGCGTATACGCCGCCATTCCAAACCCTTGTCTACCAAGCCCAAAATTTGCCTACCATGGGACCCCCACTGGGGCGCGTCCAGGTCCAAATCTCTGCTGTCCGGAGCATCCAAGGCGATTCGGGCGGCAGCCAGCAATGTGGCGGCCGCCTCCACATCTGCAGGAGGTTCAGCTCGCAGAGCCTCCGCCAAGTCTCGGGACGCGTCGGTTAATGCCCGGAGACCCTGGTCTGACGCTTCGATCCTCTCCCGTCGCATCCATTGCCAAAGAAGACCTAGTTCCATCAAGTCCCAAATCAGCGTCGGGTGGGATTCCCATTGCGGCGCGGCCAAGTTCAGTCCGGCGATGACCGGAGCATCGAAGGCAAGGCGGGCGGCTGCCAGCAGATCATTGGCGTCGGGCGCGTCCTCCGGACGGCTCAGTCCAAGAAACTTGGCCAAGCCGTCAGAGGCCGACGTTAGCGTTTGCAAGCTGCCCAGGGCGGCGTCGATCTTTTCTCGCAACTCCGACCGGGTGTCTGGGAGCAGAACCCGAAGGCCGCTGCCCCAGAACGGATGCCGATTGGGAACCCCGCACCTTTGCAACCGCAGGCGCAAATCGTCTACCACTTCCCGCTTGCGCCGGAAGTCTCCGGCGCTCCATCTCCGGATGTTGGCAATCTTGCCCCTAGGGAGAGGATTGGAAGTTTCATGGTGGTCAAGGGCCAGTAATTGCCCAAAGGCGTCGTGGGGAGTTACGCCACTGTCCAGTACCGGAGTGTTGACGGCGTCAGCGTAGCTGTTAAGGTCGCTGATGGCGTTGACCATCTCGTCCAATCCAAATTCGGGCCCAGTTACCCAGTAACTGCCTCGGTCTGTCGGGTGCAGTATTCGGTTCAGTTCGTCCAGAATCTCCCGCTTGTTGGTCTTGTGGCTGTGCAACTCCAGGCACGCTTGGCCCAAGCCGACGTTGTCCAGCCGGCGCTTGACCACTTCCAGTGCGGCCATCTTTTCGGAGACGAACAGCACCCGTTTGCCGCGGGCCACGGCCTCGGCGATGATGTTGGTGATAGTCTGGGACTTGCCGGTGCCGGGCGGCCCCTGAATCACCAAGTTACGGCCACCGGCGGCGTCGCGGATAGCCAGAGACTGGGACGAATCGGCATCGACTACGTGATAGGTGTCACCGGGGTTGAGATGGTCGTCGAGGCGCGCATCCTGGAGAATGTCCGAGGCAGGTTCGCGGAAACCATCGTCAAATAGGGCGGCGATAATCTCGTTTTCCGCGATTCCCTCCCCTTCCGGCCAGTTGTCACCATCCAGGTCTTCGAACATCCGTAGTTTATTGTAGGAGAAAAATCCCAGGACGACGCTATCCCGGTCAACACTCCACCTTCTCCGGCGGAATTGCTCGACGTTGTGTTTCACCAAGTCGAGATAATCGGCTAGGCTAATGGTCCCTTCAGCGACCTCGTCTGCTTTGTCCTGACCAGGCAGAAGCACGCCGAAGTCGGCGCGGACCTTTTCGATAAGCGACAGGTTGGCCCCAATGTCTTCCCCGGTCCACGTGACCCGGAAGTTTTCCCGGACGCCGTCCCGCTCCAGTCGGACCGGGACTAGGACAAGCGGGGCCCTCCGCCCCTCCTGGCTTTCCTCCGCTTCATACCAATGAAGCATCCCGAAGGCCATGAAGAGGGTGTTGACCCCGGTCTCCTCGATGGAAGTGTTGGCCAGCCGATAAGTGTTGAGCAGCCGCTTCTGAAGGTTTTCCAAGGTTTCACTGGTCTGGAGGCGCCGGTCCGACTGGTTAGCAGTTATTGACGGAGCGGCCGCGTCTTCCGGTTGACCAGCGTCAAAGTCGTTTTCGAGACTCAACTGGGCCGGATCACCTTCCGATGGAAGCCCCGGTAGAAAGGACATCGGGCGGCGCTCTACGGTCAGCGTGGTGAAGACCTGCTCCGCGCTCTCCCCCACCATTTCCACACCCCTGGCGCGTAGTGTGCGGTAGTTCAGCAGCGGATTGCGCAGGCTGAGGTCCAGCAGTTCTTTGCGGGACTCCTCGACGCTTTCAAGAATGGACTTGGAGGTCATGTGTGCGCACTTTATGTCTAATGAATCGCCGGCCCAAGGGTTTTCCCTGTTGACACCTCGATCAGCCGAACGACCCTAAGGTAACTGTTCAGACTTAAGGAGAACCAGCCCTTCGACAGGCTCAGGACGAACGGATACACATCAAGTCTGAACAGTTACACCCTAAGCTGTCTTAGCCGCCGGCCCGCGGGGTTTTACGCCGGGGCGCCCGCCAGCACGCCGCCTTCGGCCCTGACCGCGTCGAAGATCTCTTGGGCCTCTTCTACCGATCCGTTGTCGTGGATAATGTGACGCAAGGCCCGGATCATGGGCACCGGGTGGTCGCTCTGCCAAACGTTCCGGCCCAGGTTGATGCCGATGGCGCCGTTCTGCATCCCGTCGTAGACGAACTCCAGGACCTCCCGCTCCGTGTCGGCCTGCGGCCCGCCGGCCATGATCACCGGCACCGGGCAGCCGGTCACCACCTTGTCGAAGCCGTCGTCGCACCAGTAGGTCTTGACCACTCGCGCCCCCAGCTCGGCGGTAATGCGGCAGCACAGCGCCAGGTACCGGGAGTCCCGCCTTTCCAGCTCCTTACCTACCGCGGTGACCGCCATTACCGGGACGCCGCACTTCTCCCCTTCATCGACCAGCTTGCCCAGGTTCAGCAGGGACTGGCGCTCGTATTCGCTGCCTATGAACACGGATATGCCCACCGCGGCGGCGTTCAGCCTCACGGCCTCTTCCATGGAGGTGGTCAGCCCCTCGTTGGCCAGGTCGCCCCCCACCATGCTGGTGCCGCCGGAAACGCGGAGCACAATGGGTTTGGTGTTGGCCGGGTCGACCGATGAGCGCAGCACGCCCCGGGTCACGAACAGGGCGTCGGCGTAGGGCATAAGCGGCTCTATGGTCTTTCCCGGCTGTTCCAGCTTCCTGGTGGGTCCCTGAAAGTAGCCGTGATCGATGGGCAAAAACAGGCAGTGGCCGTCCGGTTGGATGAGCTGCGCCATCCGGTTTGCCATTCCCCAGTCCATGTTGACACCTCACGAGTTAATTGTAGTGACGACGCCGGAGGGCGTCCCCGGCGAGTTACGAGTTCACCGGCCCCGCAGGCAACCCCCGGGGCGGCGTGACGTCCGGCTACCTCTCTACCGGGAGGCCGCTCAGCTCCCACTCGGCGTAGGAAGCGTCATACAGCCTCACGTCGTAGCCCAGGCGTTTCAGCGCCAAGTAGGCCACGGCCGCCCTGGCCCCCGTCTGGCAGTAGGTCACGATGCGGTCGTTGGCGTCGACGTTCGCCGCGTCGAATACCTCCCGGGCCTGTTCCGGGGGGCAGGCCAGGCGGCCATCCCGGCCTATTAGTTCGTCCCAGGCAACGTGCACGGCCCCGGGGATATGGCCAGGTCGTTGGCCGTCCGCCTCGCCCCGGTACTCCTCAGCGCTCCTGGCGTCTACCAGTTTCAGGCCCGAGTTGCCGGAGACGTCGGCCAGGGTTGCCCGCACCCCGGCGTCGACCCTGGGGGTAAACCGCCGGGCCTCGGGCGTCACCGGGCGGTACAGCACCTCCCGGCCCTGGGCCTTCCACTGGTCGAATGCCAGGTCCATGATGTGCACGTCTTCCCGGCCGAGGTACTCCAGGACCCAAGCGGCCAGGGCAGCGTTGCGCCCGTCGTGGCCATCGTAGAGCACCGGCGCGTCGCCGTCGCCGAGGCCCGCCGCTCCAAAGACACCGGAGAGGGCTTCCGGCGGCAGCAACCCGCCTTCTTCGTCCCTCATTTTCCGCTGCGGCACGCTTACGGCGCCCTTCAGGTGGCCCATGAGGTACCTCACGGCCGGCCGGGTGTCGATGACGGTGTAGCCGGGCCTGCCTAACCTCTCCGCCACCCAGTCGGCGGAGACTAAGGCGGCCGCTATCCCATGACTTCGAACTCGGTGGTAACCTTGGTTTCCCGCATAACCGACTGCGTTACCGGCGAGCCTTCCACCGCCAGCTTCCATATCTCCGCCAGGGTGGCCTCGTCGGCGTCGGCTCGAACGAACACCTTGGCGGAAATGCTTCCGTAACCTGGGTTGCCCTCTTCCACTCCCGCCCACTTGCGGATGTTGTCGAAGTAGCCGTCCACGGCTATCTCCAGGTCGTGGATCTTTATACCTCTCCGGGTGGCGTTCAGCACGAAGCCAACGGTCATGCAACTGCCCACGGCCGACAGGAGTTGCTCGTGAGCGCTGGCCGCCAAATCGGTGGCGGTCAGGTCTCCCGGCTCATCCATCTCCACCGCGTGGTTCCTCATGAACGCCTTGGCGCGGAACCCGTCCTGCCACACTATGCGAGATTTCCAGGGCCCGGTTACCGCGTTGAAGACCTCCGGATCTCGAAAGGACTCCAGCACCTCACCGAGCTTCTCACGGGGCAAGCCGTTCAGGGTGTCTTCTCCCGCCATACTATTCTTGTCCCCCCGTTTCGGTTGGTCTCAGGATTCCGGATATTTACGCCGGGTTGCCGTCGCGCCCAGGACTCCCCGTCAACCTTCTTGTCAAACTCCCGGTCAGCCGTATTCGGCCCGGAGCCTCTCGGCCGCTTGAGACATGGCGCGGAGCTTGTTGCCGGCGGTCTGCGCGGTGTTGACGCTGCGCTCCGCGAAGGTGCCGAACCCGCAGTCCGGGTTCAGGTACACCTTGTCCGGGTCGAAGGACTCGAGGATGACCTTGACTCTGGCGACGATTTCCTCCACCGGCTCCACGTCGTCGGTCCTGGGATTGACCACGCCCATACCCAGCTCTTTCTCGTTGGCGTACTCCTTGAAGACTGCCATCTCCCCGGCCCTGGGGGTCGCGCATTCCAGCACCAGTTGATCGACGTTCATCCGCACCAAATAGGGAAGCATGGGGCCGTAGTTCCCTTCCAGCAGGACGTCCTCGCGGCGGCTCCAGTTGCCCCGGCACACGTGCACGCCGGTCTTGATACCTGTAACGTCCTTGGTGGTCTCGTTCATCAAGCGGACGGCGAACTCCAGTTCGTCGGTGGGGTCCCTTCTACCGGGAAGCTGGGCGCACATGAAGGTCTCGGTAGATTCCTCCCCAAACACCACCTGGCTAAGGATGGGCTCGTCGAACTGGACAAAGTCGGCGCCCTGGTCCCGGAGGGCGATCAACTCGTCGTGCAGAATGGCGACGAAGTCAGCGGCCAATTCGTCCGGCGAGCCGTAGACCTTGTCCGACAGCCCTTCGAACCAACTGGACCGGGTCAGCATATAGGGGCCCGGGAGGGTGACCTTGATGGGCCGTTGGGTGTGCTCTTTCACGAAGGCCAGCTCGCCCAGGGTCAGCCCCCGGGGATTGCCCAGCTTGGCCACCGCGACGGGGCTCTTGATGGCGAAGGCGGGCACATCCAGGGCCCTCAGCACTTCCTCCATCCTGGCCCGGTCCTTGGCGTAGCCCAGCAGGTCGGACACCTTCATGAGCTTCATACCGGAGAGCCGGTCCGCCACGAAGGAGTAGAAGTTGTCGCGGCGCTGCTCGCCGTCGGTGATTATGTCAACCCCGGCCTCCTCCTGGGCCTTGAGGGCGGTGATGACGTCACGGTCAGCCAACGCTTGGAATTCGTCGGACGTGATGTCCCCGCTCAGCCTCTTGCGCAGCGCTCGAACCAGGCCCGTGGACCTGGGCCAACTGCCAACCACCGTTACTGGAAACAGGGGCGCCTGAGCCATGCTGGTCCCCTCCTAAATCAGATTGTCCGTGGTATCGCCCGACCGCTGAATTGACCATGAATTGACAAGGAGCGTAAGGGCGGACTGGAAGATAGTGTAACTTGGCGCCAACGGGCCTTCAACCCTCCGCCGCGGTAACTGTTCTGACTTAAGGAGAACCGGCCCTTCGACTGCGCTTCGTTCCGCCTACGGCTCCACTTCGCTTCGCTCAGGACGAACGGATACACATCAAGTCTGAACAGTTACCCGCCGCGCTGCCGTGGGGACGGTTCAGGCAGCCCTATGAAACGTGGCGGTCCCAGGGGAGGACCGCAGGCCTAGGCGGCCGGCACGGGTCCTGGGATGGAGTTTAGTGCCCTTCCGGGCTTATGCGTCCCGCCGCCAGCAGCCACATCCGCGCGATCTCGGGACCCATGAACTTGAAGGTGGACCGCAGGACTCCCTGAAGGCTCGCCAGGTCGTCCCCCTCCAGGCCGGCGTTGTCCGGATGGTCCGGCGGGGCCGTGTTGTAAAACCAGGCGCAGAAGGAGCCGTGACGGCGCCGCAACTCCTGGATCGTTCTGGCGTTCTCTATGCAAGCCTGGATTTTCTTGCGGTTTCGTATGATGGAGGGGTCCTGGACCATCCGCTCGACGCTGTCGGGGCCCAGGTCTGCCACCGCGTCCACGCTCCAGCCCTGGAACGCGGCACGGAAGGCGTCCCGCCGGGCCAGCACCATGTTCCAGGTCAGCCCGGCCTGGAACACCTGAAGGCTCATGACCTCGAAGAGAGCGTCGTCGTCCTTGGCCCGCTTGCCCCAGACCTCCCTGGTGTACCATTCCCGCAGCGACGCTGTCAGGTCCGCCGGAGAAGCGTCGCCCAGGCCCTCCGCTGGTGGCGCCATAGTTGCCCGTCTCCACAGGTCGGATAGAGGCCCGGCGCGGCTGAGGCAGGGGCATTGCCGGGAGCGCGGCCCCGGCGCCGGACTGCCGCCATTGTAGCCGCCGCCGCGGGCCGCAACAAGGCGTCGTCCGTTGGCGCAGGGTCTTTCCATCGTCCTATTCTGCTACCCTGAGCGTAGCCGAAGGCTCTGAGATGCTTTGGCAGGCTCAGCACGACATGGTGGAGACGTGCCTCAAGCGCCATGATGATCGGATGACCCTGCGGCTGGCGCCAACCCCGGGAGAGCTCCCGGCCGGGTCGCTTTCCGCCCCGGCCTCTTCAGGTTGCCAGGGCTTCGAGGGTCTGCTACTCTACCCGTGCCATCCAGCCAAGGACACACCGTCAATGACCCCAGGCCCCGCTGTCAAGGCCAGCCTCTTCGTCACCTGCATCATCGACCAGATGTATCCCCAGGTGGGCATTAGCGCGGTCCGGGTAATGCGCCGGCTGGGAGTGGACGTCGATTTTCCGGAGGACCAGACCTGTTGCGGCCAGCCGCTGTACAACTCGGGGTACGCGGCCCAGAGCCGACGGCTGGCGGAAAGGACGCTGGAGAGCTTCAGGGACGCCGCGTACGTGGTGGTGCCCTCGGGGTCCTGCGCGGCCATGCTGCGCGTTTTCTACCTGGACCTTTTCGGCGACGACCCGGCCCTGCTCGCCCGGGCGCAAGAGTTCTCCCAAAAGGTCTACGAGTTTTCCCAGTTCCTGGTCGACGTCCTGGGGGTCGAAGACGCCGGGGCCGGCTATCCGGGCAGGGCTGCCTACCATCCCAGTTGCCACCTGCTGCGGGAGATGCGGGTCCGGGAGCAACCCCTGGTCCTGCTGGGCAACGTCCACGGGCTGGAAGTCGAGGACCTGCCCGGCGCAGAGACCTGCTGCGGATTCGGCGGGACCTTCGCGGTCAAGTTTCCTCATATTTCCGAGGCCATGCTGACGGAAAAAATCGACAACATCACTTCCACCGGGGCAGACTTGGTGGTGTCCTGCGACATGGGCTGTTTGATGAACATCGGCGGCGGGCTGAGCCGCCGGGGGTCCAGCGTGGAAGTGCGCCATCTGGCCCAGGTGCTGGACGGGGATGCAGACCCCCGGCAGACCGGGTAGCCCCACCACCGAAGACGGCGGCAGGGACCAAGGAGCGATTGAGTAGTGGCCGAAGTAAAAACCAGTGACTTCTTCAAGGCGTCTTCGGCGTCGGTCCGTGACCCGCAGTTGCGCCGCGCCTTAGACCGGGTCGGCTCCGGCTTCGACACCGGCCGCAGGGAGGCCATCGAGGAGGTGACTCCGGAGGCCTGGGAGGCCTGGCGGACCGAGGCCAGCCGCATCAAAACTCACACCCTGGAACACCTGGACTACTACCTGGAGTTGCTCCACGACAACGTGACCAAGGCCGGCGGCCACGTCTATTTCGCCGCGGACGCCCAGCAAGCCCACGACGTCGTCACCGGCCTGGTGAAGTCCCGCAACCTGGGCGTCGCCATCAAGAGCAAGTCCATGGTCTCCGAGGAATTAAACCTCAACCCCGTGCTGGAATCCCTGGGAATGGAGGTATACGAGACCGACCTGGGCGAGTACATAATTCAGCTAGCCGAGGAGACCCCATCCCACCTGGTGGCGCCCGCCTTGCACAAGACCAAGGAGGACGTGGCCCAGCTGTTCCGAGACAAGCTGGACCTGCCCTACACGGACGACATAGAAGCCCTGGCCCGGGCGGCCCGGGACGTGCTTCGCGAGAAATTCCTGCAGGCGGACCTGGGGATCAGCGGCGCCAACTTCGTGGTCGCCGAGACGGGCACGCTGGCTATCGTTACCAACGAAGGCAACGGGCGGCTGTGCACTTCCGCCCCCAGGGTCCACGTGGGCATAACCGGCATGGAGAAAGTCATACCCTCGTTGCAGGACTTGGCCGTTTTCCTGCGCCTGCTGCCCCGGTCGGCCACCGGCCAGCGCATAAGCAGCTACGTGAGCATGATCACCGGGCCTCGCCGGCAGGACGACGAGGACGGGCCCGAGGAGTTCCATCTTATCCTGGTCGACAACGGCCGGAGCCGGCTCCTGGCCGACCCCAGCCTGAGGGAAGCCCTGAACTGCATCCGGTGCGGCGCTTGCCTCAATATCTGCCCGGTGTACCAGAAGGTGGGCGGCCACGCCTACGGCTGGGTCTACCCCGGTCCCATCGGCGCCATAGTCTCTCCCATGCTCACCGGGCTGCAGGAGTCCAAAGACCTCCCCTACGCCTCCAGCCTTTGCGGCGCCTGCCGGGACGCCTGCCCGGTCAAGATCGACATACCCCGGATGCTGCTCCACCTGCGGGGAAAGCTGGCCGAGAGCCCCGATCCTCAAGTGCGGGCCGCGCCCGGCCGCCACACGCTGCTGGCCCGGGCCTACGCGCGGCTGATGAGCAGCCCCAAACTGCTCTCCCTGACCCACAAGGTGGCCCGCAACCTGCAAGCCCCCTTCACCAGGACGTCCTCGTCGCCGGACGGACCGCGAAGCAGGAAAAGGTTGGCCCGGTTGCCCCTGCCCCTCTTGTCCCGGTGGGCCAAGTCCCGGGACGTGCCCCCGTTGCCCGCGGAGACCTTTCGCGAGGCCTGGCGGCGGGCCAACCGCCAGGGAGGGCAGTTCTCCCGGCTCAAGGACGAAGCCTAAGATGGAAGCCCCCGTGGGGACGCCCAAGGACCAGTTTCTGCGCGGGATCCGGTCAACATTGGGCCGACGGCAGGCTCCCCCCGATCCGGGTTATCCCCGGTTGGAGGAAGGCCTGGCCGAGCTGGAGGCCCAGGCCGGGGACATCCGCCGGGGCCTGACCCAGCGCGCGCCCGAGGTGGCGGACAAGCTGGACAAGATGGCCAGGCTGGGCGGGTGGCAAGTGTACCGGGCCGCAGGATACGAGGACGCCGTCGAGTACGCGGCGTCGTTGGCCACCTCCCTGGGCGCGGAGCGACTGGTCCGCAGCGACCAGCCGGTATTTAGTGAGTTGCCCCTGGACGCCGCTCTGCAGAGCCTGGGCATCACCGTTACCACCGTGGCCCGGGACGAGAGCCGGACCAGGGAGTCGCTGCGGCAGGAAATCTCGGCCTCCGGCATGGGACTAACCGGGGCCGACTACGCGGTGGCCGAGACAGGGTCGGTGGTGATAATGCCCCGCAAGGGCCTGAGCCGCCTGGTGTCGTTGGTCCCCCCGGTGCACCTGGCGCTGGTGCGTCCCCAGGAGGTAATCGAGAGCCTGGACCAACTGTTCCTGCTGCGCCGCCTGGAGTACTACCGCAACGGCGGGGACATGGGGAGCTACCTCAACTTCATCACCGGTCCCAGCCGCACTGCCGACATAGAAATGACCCTGGTGGTGGGAGTACACGGGCCCAAAGAGGCCCACATGGTGCTGCTGCAATAGCCATGCCGTCCCGCCGCGGCAGGGACGGTCGGGGAGATTCAGAATGCCGGTGCGCGCCGGGTTTTCCAGGTACCGCAAGGAGATGCTGGAGCAGGAACTCGATACGGTCATGCAACTGTTGCCCCAACTGGGGGTGGAGAAGGTGATTCTGACGGGGGACATGGCCACCGAGGACTACAGCCCGGACAGCCGCATCGAGCTGATTGTCGTCCAGAACACCGATCTCCCCTTCGGCCGGCGTTCCGACTTTTTCTCCTACCATCTGAACACCCGGGTAGAGGTAGATACCCAGGTGTATACGCCCGAGGAGTTCGAAGAGCTGCGGGACCAACTGCCCGCCCTGAGCCGTGCCTGCAAGGAAGGAAGGGTTATCTTCGATGCCTGACTACGTGTCCGAAGGCGGACGGTGGCTGCGCCAGGCGGTGCAGACCCTGGACGACGCCGCCTTCGCCCGCGATGGGAGCCGGTTCAACCTGGCCTGCTTCCTGGGACAGCAGGCCGCCGAAATCGCGGTGAAAGGGTATCTCTACCGCCGCCGGGTTGAGGATGTCTGGGGCCACGCGCTGGTGGACCTGTGCGAGGACGCCAAGCTCTTCGACATGATGTTCGACACCATCAAGGGCCAGGCCCGCCAGCTGGACAAGTACTACGAGACCACCCGATACCCCGGCTTTCTGCCCGGCGGCATCTGCTCGGAGGCCTTCGATCAGGACGACGCTGACCGGTCCATATACCTGTCCACCCAGGTTGTGGAGTTCGTCAAGGAACGCATGGCCTGAAACGCCCCTCCGGGCGCGATTCTCCGCGCCGCCGTGAGTGGGCCGGCGCTAACCTCCGGCAGCGCCCAACACGATCCCTGACCGCAGCAGCCGCACCGTCCGCCGGGCCGCCGACTCCAGGAGTTCTAGGCTACCCGCCATGCTCTGCTCCAGGGTCATCGGCCCCTCAGAGATGCACACGACCCCGGCAACGCCGTGCTCGTACAATTCTTCGTAGCCGGGGCCCAGGCTGCCCGCCAGGATGATGGTGGGCACGCCCCGGGCCAACGCCCGGCGGGCAACCCCCACCGGAGCCTTGTCGTAGATAGTGGACCCGTCGGTCCGGCCCTCGCCGCTAATGACCAGGTCGGCCGACTGCAGGTGAGCGTCGAACCCCAACACCTCGCACACCAGGTCAATTCCCGACCTCAGCTCCGCCGCGGCAAAGGCTATGAGACCCGCCCCCAAGCCGCCTGCCGCCCCCGCCCCGGGACGGTCCGACAGTTCCAGGCCCAGATCTCGGCTTATCACCCTGGCGTAATTCTCCAGGGCGGCGTCCAACTCCGCCACCATCTGCGGCGACGCCCCCTTCTGGGGACCGTACACCGCGGACGCGCCGATGGGGCCGCACAGGGGATTGGTGACGTCGGTAGCGCCGACAATCTCCGCCTGCGCCAGCCGGGGGTCCAGGTCGGAGGCGTCGATGCGGTCCAACCGGGCCAAGGCGGCTCCCCCGCCGGGGAGCGGCTGCCCGGCTTGGTCCAGGAACCGGACACCCAGGGCGCCGGCCATTCCGGCCCCGCCGTCATTGGTGGCGCTGCCCCCCAGGCCGACGATGATGCGGCGATAACCTTGCTGCAGCGCTTCCTCGATTATCTCGCCGGTGCCGCGAGTGGTGGTGGGCCTGGGGTCTCGCAGTTGGGCCGGGACCCGGGCCAGGCCCGAGGGCTGGGCCATCTCCACCACCGCCGTTTGGCCGTCCCCCATCACGCCCCAGGTCGCCGTCAAAGGGCTTCCCAGAGGCCCGGTGACGGTGCTCTGAAACACCTGGCCTCCGGTGCTGTCGACCAAGGCCTGCAGGGTCCCGTCACCCCCGTCGGCCACCGGCACCAACACCGTGTCCGCCCCGGGGTCTGCCGCCAGGACTCCCCGCTGGATGGCCCTGGCCGCCTCCAGCGCGGACACCGCGCCCTTGAAACTTTGGGGGGCTATGATCACCTTCATGGCCATGGAACCGACATTATACACTCAGCTACGAAGCCGCCCGACGCGCCCGGGGCGTGTCAATAGATACCCAACCCTTGAGGCATCTGGTAGAATCCGCTCTAGCCGACTAAGGGGGAGCATGGATGACGTCCCCATCCAAGGACGAGTTAAAGAGCCGCGTCTTCGCAGAAATCGATGCCCGGGCTGACGAGATCGTCAACCTGGCCCAGGCAATTCTGCGGAACCCTGAGCCGGGCTTCCGGGAGTTCAAGACGTCCCGGCTGGTCACCGGCAAGCTGGCTGAACTGGGCCTCCCCTTCCGCGAGGGGTTGGCCTTGACCGGCGTGCGCTGCGACCTGGTGGGCGGGAGCGCCGGACCTGCCCTGGCCATCCTCGGCGAGTTGGACTCTCTCATCGTCAACGAGCACCCGCTGGCCGACGCCGGCACCGGCGCGGCCCACGCCTGCGGCCACCACTGCCAGATAGCCATGATGCTTGGCGCGCTCTACGGGCTGGCGCAGCCGGACGTGCTGTCCGCCCTGAGCGGACGGCTGGTGTTCATGGCCGTCCCGGCGGAAGAATACATCGAGCTGGAGTACCGGGAGACCCTTCAAAGCGAGGGCAAGATCGAGTTCCTGGGCGGCAAGCCGGAGTTGATCAAGCTGGGGGAGTTCGACGACGTCAACCTGGCCATGATGCTCCACACCACCAGCAACGCCGGCGACAAGCAACTGTCCGTAGGCGGGACCAACAACGGCACCATAGCCAAGCTGGTCCAGTTCGTAGGCAAGGGTTCCCACGCCGGCGGGGCGCCGCACCTGGGCATCAACGCCCTCAACGCGGCCACCCTGGCCATTAGCGCCATCCACTTCAACCGTGAGACGTTCCGGGACGACGACACCGTCCGCGTCCATCCCATCATCACCAAGGGAGGCGACGCGGTGAGCGCCGTGCCCGCCGACGTTCGAATGGAGACCTTCGTCAGGGGCCGCACCATAGACGCCATTATGGACGCCAACCGCAAGGTCGACCGCGCCCTGAAAGCCGGAGCCATGGCGGTGGGCGCCGAGGTCAACATCAAGACCCTGCCCGGATACCTGCCCCTGGCCCAAGACGGTAGCCTGTCGGAGGTCTTCGAGGCTAACTCGGCGACGCTGGTGGGCAAAGACAACGTGGGACACGGGGCTCACCGCACCGGCTCCACCGATATGGGGGACGTGACTCACCTGATGCCGGCCATTCATCCCTACGTGGGAGGCGCGACGGGGCTGGGCCACGGGGCCGACTACGTCGTCGAGGACTACGGTCTGGCGGTGGTAACCGCGGCCAAGGCGCTGGCCGGCACGGCAGTCGACCTGCTGGGGGACGGCGCCGCCGCCGCGGGCGGCATCATCGCCGGGCATCGCCCCGACATGACCACCGACGACTATCTGACATTCATGCGCCAGCTTGCGTTGGAAGAGACCTTCTCCAGCGAAGGGCCCCACCCGTAGGGTCGCTCATGTTGACTACCCAAGAGCTCAAGCAACGGGCCTGCGCCGCCATCGAGTCGAGGAAGCAAGACATCGTAGGCGTCGCCCAGGACATCCTATCCAGCCCGGAGTCCGGTTTCCGGGAGACCAGGACCGCCGGCCTCGTGGCCCGCAAGTTCGACGAGTTGGGTATCCGGCACCGGCGGGGGCTGGCCATTACCGGCGTCAAGGGCCGCGTTGCCGGCGGAGGCGGCCCCGGACCCAGGGTCGCCATCCTGGGAGAGCTGGATTCCCTCATCGTCGCCGGGCATCCCCACGCAGACCCGGACACCGCGGCGGCCCACGCCTGCGGCCACCACTGCCAGATTGGCATGATGCTGGGCGCGACTATCGGGTTGACCACGCCGGACGTGTTGGGCCAGCTTGCCGGTGAGATAGTGCCCTTCGCCGTTCCCGCCGAGGAGTTCATCGAGGTCGAACACCGCCTTCAACTCCGGGAGGAGGGACGGTTGGAATTCCTGGGCGGCAAGCAGGAGTTGATCCGGCTGGGGGAATTCGACGACGTGGACATCGCCATGATGTGCCACACCGCCAGCGATATGGGAGACCGGACCTTTGCCGTGGGCGGGACCAGCAACGGGCACATGGTCAAGTACGTCCGCTTCAGCGGACGGGCCGCCCACGCGGGGAGTGCGCCCCACCTGGGCATCAACGCCCTCAACGCGGCCACCTTCGCCCTCCAGGCGATCCACGCCACCCGGGAGACCCACCGAGCCGAGGATACCGTGCGGGTCCACGGCATCATGACCCGGGGGGGAGAAGCGGTCAACTCCGTTCCCGCTGATGTTCGCCTGGAGTGGCGGGTGCGCTCCGGGACGCCGGAGGCGGTGGCGCACAACGGCGCCGTCGTGGACCGCTGCTTCAAGGCCGGGGCCCTGGCCGTGGGAGCGTCGGTGGAGATCACCAATATACCCGGGTACCTGCCCATGCGCCACGACCACAAACTCCAGGACCTTTTCAACAGCAACGCGACGGACCTTCTGGGCTCTTCGGCCACCATGGTGATACAACCCCGCCGAAATCGCGGCGGGTCCACCGACATGGGCGACTTGAGCCACCTGATGCCCGTGTGCCACCCTTACACAGGCGGCGCGGTGGGCCCGGGCCACAGCAAGGACTACCTGATCACCGACTACGAGCAGGCGCTGGTCAATCCGGCCAAGATTATGGCCATGGTGGTTATCGACCTGCTGGCGGAACAGGGCGCCAAGGGAAAACGGATCGTAGAGTCGCACCGTCAGGCCATGAGCAAGAGCGCCTACTTGAAGCTGCAGCGAGAGCAGGCCCAGGTCATCCACTTCGACGGCGGAGCCTGAGCAATTCCCAGGTCCGGCGGCACACCTCGTTACACGCCGCACCTTCTTACACGCCCAAGAAGTGCATCGCCGCCCCGGCGATCAAGGGAATAGTGAGGTTGTCGTCGGGCGGGACCGGCAGCAGCTCGACTATAGCGGCCACGGCGGCCCCTACCAGCAGCCCCCAGTGGTAGTCATTGGCGCCGGCCCCAACCAACACGGCGACAATGGCCAGCGAAACCGCCAGGAAAGCGGCGGCGCCCCCCGGTGACTTGCCGAAGAGCCTTGGGCCGGGGACCCGCCGGCCCACCAGCGCCGCCGCCGGGTCTCCAACGGACAGGAAAAGCAGGGCGGGCGCCGCCACTTCAGGCCCGTACAACAAGAAGGTGAACAGGGCGCCGACCACCACGTAAGTGGCGCCGTTGAAGCGATGGCCCTCGTCGTGCTTCAGCAGAGGGGCCAAGCGGCGCATGAACTGTCGATTCACCCACGAGACGCGAAACCGGAGCAGGTCCAGCGCCAACCCTCCGCCCGACAACACAGCCAGCGCGGCGATCATGGGCGTTTCCGGGGCCAAAATCCCGGCTATGGGAACGGAGGACCCGGCTATCAAGTGAAAAAACCGCCGCCATATCGGCGGCGGTGGGCGGCCCACAGGTGCGGATTCTCCCGCCATGGTTGCCGGCCTGTTCCTACGCTTCATCCCCACGTGGTTGCCTCAGCCACCATCCAGGGCCGGGGCGCCGGTCTGCCCGCCGTGTCAAGGCCACATCCGCTAACCGGGCCGGACCGCTTCCCCGCGGCTTCCGGCGCCCTCCGGATACTGACCCAGTTGCGGGCGATGGGTATCCCCACGCTGTTTGCCTATGGGGCTTGCACGGTTGGACCGCGCCGAGGCCGCGGCGTGTCGGCGTCTTCCAACGCGGAAGTCTACCGTATTCCACAGCTCGGCGTTGCCCAATGACGAGGTGGAAGGGAGCCGCCGGGGCGGTAATCGGCGGAGCATGGGCTGGTCCGGCCCCGTGCGGCGGACGCCCGGAGGCGCCCCACCCATGGCGGGAAGCCTAGAAACCGGTGGTGGCCATGGTGGGCAGCCGGCGCAGCTGCTCCACCAGGGGCACTAGCTCCTTCAACACGTACTCCACTTCTTTTTCCGTGTTGTCTTTGCCCAGGGTCATCCGAAGGCTGCCGCGGGCGAGCTCGGCCGGCTGCCCCAACGCCAGCAGCACGTGGGACGGCTCCAGGGACCCGGAACTGCAGGCGCTGCCGCTGGAGGCGGCGATGCCCGCCATGTCCAGCCCCAGCAGTATGGGCTCGCCCTCGATGCCCTTGAAGGAGAAATTCACGTTGTTGGGCAGCCGCTGCGTGGGATGGCCGTTCAACCGGCTGCCCGGGACCCCGTCAAGCACCACCTGGATGATCCGGTCTCGAAGAGCCGCGCAGTGAGCGGAGGACGCCTCCCTTTGCGCGTCGGCCAGTTCCAGGGCCACGGAAACCCCCACTATGCCGGGCATGTTTTCGGTCCCCGCCCGACGCTCGCGCTCCTGTCCCCCTCCCAGCAACAGGGGCAAGAAGGGCGTTCCCCTCTTCATGTAAAGCACCCCGGTGCCCTTGGGTCCATGGAACTTGTGCCCGGACAGGCTCAACATGTCCACGTTTAGGCGGCGCACGTCCAGCTCCAGGAAGCCCGCGGCCTGAACGGCGTCGGTGTGCGTTACGATGGTGCGATCTAGTTCCTTGGCCCGCTGGCGCACAGCCTGGGAAATTTCGGGGATGGGATTGATGGAGCCGATCTCGTTGTTGGCGTACATGACGGAGACCAGCGTAGTGCGTCTCGTGATGGCGTCGGCCACGGCCTGGGGAGAAACGACCCCGTAGCCGTCCACCGGGACGTAAGTGACCTCGAACCCCAGACCTTCCAGGTGCTGGCACATGTGGAGCACCGCGCTGTGTTCGACGGTGGAGGTGATCAGGTGGTTGCCGGTCTCCCGCAGGGCGGTGGCCACTCCGTAGATGGCGGCGTTGTCCGACTCGGTGCCGCCGGCGGTGAACACCACCTCTCGAGGCCTGCAGCACAAGACGCGAGCGACGCGTTCCCGGGCCTCGTCCAGGGCGTACCTGGCCTCCTGCCCCACCGTGTGGATGCTGGAGGGGTTGCCGTAGGCCCGGCTGAAGTAGGGTTCCATGGCCTCAAGGACCCTGGGGTCCATGGGGGTGGTCCCGGCGTGGTCTAGATAAACGCGCCCGCGGTTCTCCATCTGCGGCCTCTCAAGCTACGTGCGGATATTGTAGCATAGCCGGGCGGGGCGGCTGCCCCGGCGGGGCGTCCTCAGGCGTCCTGGCCGTTCCAGACCCGGTCCACCGGCGCCGGCGCGGCGGAGCTTTCCTCGCGGTGGCCCGCGGTGGCCAGGGAGAGCAGGAATCCCCCGACGACGGCGATCCAAATGCCGTTGAAGAGGTCAACGAAAATGGCAAGCCCCAGACCGCCGACCATGATCAGGACGGCGATGACTTGCCCGGTCCGGGCGGCGATGCGGGTCGCCTTCCGATAGTCGCCGGTGCGGGCCCAAATCGCCGCCCGGAGGACTCGTCCCCCGTCCAGGGGAAAACCGGGCAGGATGTTGAAGACCCCCAGCCATAAGTTAGACCAGGCCAGCAGGAACAAGGCGACTCCCACGGGGGAGTTTCCCAAGTCCAGAAAATACCAGGGAACCCCCGTCATGGCAGCCAGCGCCAAGCTGGTCAGGGGTCCCACCACGGCAACGACGAACTCGGTCATTGGGCGCCCGGGCTGGCGGGCCAACCGGGACACACCCCCGAAGATGAACAGGGTAATGCCCCGGACCGGGATTCCCCGGCGTAGGGCGACGGCGCTGTGGCTGAGCTCGTGGACCAACACGGACAGGAAGAACAGGCCCACCATGAGAGCGGCCATCAGCCATCTTTGGACCGCGGACCAGGCCAGGCCTGTGTCGTCGAACTGCTGGGCCAACACGTAGGTCAGGAGCAAGAAGATGACGAGCCAACTGGCGTTGACTTCCACGGGAATACCGAAGATCTTGCCGATGCGCAGGGAGGTCCCCATTCAATCTCCGAATCTCCTCCTCAGGTTTAGCCGTTTGGCCCCTCAACACCGGTGATGAAGCAACTTGCCAACGTCCGGCGCCCCGGGGGGGCTAGCCGGCAGCGGACATAGCGGCGGTGTACGCAATGAGCTTGTATACCAGCTTGGCCGCGGTGTAAGAAGAAGCCCGCGGCCCCTCGTTGGGGGAAAGCTCGCACACGTCGAATCCCACCACCTGCCGCGAAGCCGCAACCGCCCGCAGCAAAGATGTGACCTGTTGCCAGGTCATGCCCCCCGGCTCCGGGGTCCCCACCGAGGGCATTACCGAAGGGTCCAAAACGTCCAGGTCTACGCTGACGTAGACCAACGGCCCCAGCCGGTCCACCACGTCCCGCTTCAGGGACGCTTCGTCAGCATCATGCGTCCAGGGGAAGACCGGGACCTCCCGAGACCGGATATAGCTGTGCTCCTCTTGGCAAAGGCTGCGCAGCCCCACCAAGACCAGCGGGCAGGATTGGTGAATGCGCCGGGCCACCGAGGCGTGGCCCCACGGAGTCCCCATGTAGTCGTCCCGGAGGTCCGCGTGAGCGTCCAGGTAGAGCACCGACAGTTGGGGGTAAGCCTCGACGTGGGCTTGCACGGAACCCACGGCAACCGAGTGCTCGCCGCCCAGGAGTCCCACCATCTTGCCCGGACCCACGTACCCCGCCACTGCCTGGCGCACCCGCTCCACCATCTGCGCCGGACCGCCCATGTGGGGCTCGAGCATCGCGGTGGTGTGTATGCCCACCTGGGACACGTCCACCTGCAGCTCCGGGTCATAGTCTTCCATGCCGTAGGATGCGTCGATGATCGCCGCGGGGCCGTCTCGGGCGCCGCTGCGAAAGGACGTCGTGCTGTCGTAAGGGACGGGAATCAGCACCACCTTGGCGTCCTTCAGGCTGCTCTGCTCTGGGGAGAGGGCCAGAAAGTTCCGGGCGACCCAAGGCTCCTGGTCGACTTCAGCCATGGTGCTGACCCGGGCCTCCCGTCTCCAAGGCCATCCGTTGCTCCATGGCCTCGGCCATCCCCTGGCGTTCATCCAGCCATTCCAGACCGCGGTCCAGAAGCCAGGTCTTGACCTCCTGCAGATCGAACAGCGCCTTGGCCTCCTCCAAAGCCCGCAGGTGATCGAAGGGCAGGCAGGAAAAGATGTCTATGTTGACGTAGTCACGCAGGGGGAAGGTGTGAATGCTCACGTGGCTCTCGGCGATGATGACGAACCCGGAGACCCCCGAGTCTTCCGCCTTGGGAGCATTGTACTCCAGGACCTTCGGCTCGGTGATGCGAGTCATGCCCAGCCGGGTAGGGCAGTCCGTGAGGAACTCCCGTACAAGTTGCTCATCCCACATTTTGGCCGCGTCCCCACGGAAGCCGTCGATCACCAGGTGCATCTTACCTCCCCTAATTCGTGTGCCGTAGATACGTTCCGGGACTCAGGGCTACTACCGTGACAATGGACGTTTTTAACAAAGGCCCGCACCTCCGGTGGCTGCGCCTCGAGTCGCCTCCCGGCGCTCCCCCATTTTCATCGCCGTCATATGGCTTCCCAAGGCCGCGGCGATTCCGAGCCCTCGCCCCGTCATTCCCGCCTCCCGCCTCAGTCATCACCATGAAAATAGACGAGCGACGGGGCCCGGGCATGGCGGGGAGGGGCCTAGCAGCCGGGCGCGGGCCGCCCACGCCCACCCTGTCATTCTGCTGGAGCACCCACCCCTGCCATTCCACTGGAGCATCCACCCCGGTCATTCCGACAGAGCGCAGCGACGAGGAATCTCAACTTCTGGGCAGCACGCCCCGTCTCCGGTCCGTAAACCGTGCTACCGCGGAGGAGTGTAGATTCCTCGTCGCTGCGCTCCAGCGGAATGACGATGGGGTATGTTCGGTCGACCTGGCGGCGTGTTCGAGTTTACTTGGCGGCATGTTCGGGTTGGCCTAGGGATATGTTTGGCGACACATGGCGGCACGTTCGGGTTGGCCTGGGGATATGTTTGGCGAGACATGGGCGGGCAATATTCGAAGTGACAGGGGGTGAGTTCAGCGTGATGGGACGTCGATGGACCTTGTCCGAAGCACCCGCGCCTTGGCAAATTCACCGGTATAGAATATCATCACCGCTAAAGTAGCACAATTTCGCCTCCCAAGCGATGGCGTTGTGGTCTGCCTCGTGCCGGTCCGGCGCCACCTCACCCCACCACCTCCAGGGACGTCCACCATATGAAGGCTGAAATCATCTCCATCGGGCACGAGTTGCTGATGGGCGAGTTGACCGATACCAACTCGTCCTGGATCGCCGCCAGGCTTCCTCCCCTGGGCATCCAAGCCCAATGGCTGTCCGTGGTCGGCGACGACCTCGTTATGTTGACCGAGGCCCTTTCCCGGGGCTTGCACCGCTCCGACGTCATCTTTACCACCGGTGGCCTGGGCCCAACCCAGGACGACCTGACCAGAGAAGCCGTCGCCGGCGCCCTGGGGGAGACCCCGGTGGTGCAGGAAGAGGTCGTGAGGTCGCTGGAGGAGTATTTCCGGCGTCGGGGCCAAGCCATGCCCTCCCACAACGTGAAGCAGGCTTTGCTCATACCGTCGGCGCGGTTCATACCCAATCGCAACGGCACCGCGCCCGGCTGGTGGGCGGAACGAGACGGCAAGATAATCGTGTGCATGCCCGGACCGCCCGGGGAGATGCAGGCCATCTGGGAGGAGGAGGTCGAGCCCCGGCTGCGCCCCCTCGTGGACGGCGACGTAACCGTGACGCGGAACATCAAGACCATGGGAATGTCCGAGGGCGCCATTGACGAGATGGTCTCGGAGTTCTTCGGCCAGGAGAACCCCTACCTGGGCATCTACTCCAAGGCCGACGGGATACACTTGAGGATCATCGCCCGGGCCAAGGACACGACCGAGGCCCAATCCCTGGTCCGGCCGGTCGAAGACGCCATCCTGGGGCGCTTGGGGCCTTACGTGTGGGGTTACGACGATGAGACGCCCGAGCAGGCCATTGCGCCGGTGCTGGAAGAGCGGGGCCTCAGCCTGGCGACCATGGAATCCTGCACCGGAGGCTACCTGGCCAACAGCATCTCCGAGGCGTCGTATCGCTCCAGCTACTTCAAGGGCGGCGTGGTGGCCTACACCGGTGGGGCAATGATCGCCCATGGCGTGCCCGCGGAGATAGTCGAAAACCACGGCACGGTGAGCCAGGAAACCGCCACCGCCATGGCAAGGACCATTCGTCAAGTCGCCGGCTCGGACCTGGGCGTCGGCATAACCGGGGTGGCCGGCCCCGAGGAACTGGAGGGCAAGCCGGTGGGGCTGGGCTACCTTGCCATCGTCGGGGACGGTCAGGTGCGAGAGATGGAGCTTCGGCTGCCTCCCCGCCGGGTGGTGGTCAAGCGCCGACTGTCGAACCAGGCCCTGATAGAGCTGCGCAAGCTGGTGGCGGCTGTTCCCCTAAATCGTTAGCTGGCGGTACAGCATGGGCAGCCGCTCGGGCAGGGCGTGGATGTCGTCCAAGACCTCGTACCCCATGTCGCCGCACATGCTCTTGAGATAGTCGTGGCCGGCCTTGTCCACCGTAAGGCAGAAGGGCGTAATCCGCAGCCGCCTGGCCTCGATGAGGGCCATGTGGGTGTCGTGCACGGCGTATTCCTTCTCCACGCCCTCCCGGCTGTAGCCGCGGTCCTGGGGACGCCCATCGCTGATCAGGAACAATATCTTGGTGGAAGCGTCCTGCCGTTCCAGCTTGGATATGGCGTGGCGGACCGCCGCGCCCATGCGGGTGGCGTGCAGGGGAGTGATCTTGTCGATGCGGCGTTTGACCTTGTCGCCAAACTCCTCCTCGATGTCCTTGATGACGTAGAACTCGACGTTTTCCCTGCCGTAGCCGGAGAACCCGTAAATCCCGTAGGTGTCGCCAATGGACTCCAGGGCGTTGATCAGCAGGGACGTGCTCTCCTTCTCCAGGTCGATGATGCGCTTGTAGTTCCGGCGCACCAGGCCCTCCCGGCGGCGCCGGAGCCACACCATGTACTCCACCGGGTCCTCGGGGGCATCCCGGTCGTCCACCACCTGCCGCCCCTCGTCGATGGCCTCGGCGGTGGACGCGCTCATGTCCAGGAGGAACACCACGGCCACGTTTCGCCGGGTCCGGTTGCGGTGCCAGTAGATCTTGTCGTCCGGGGGGACGTTCATCTTGAGGTCGGCCCACGCCTCCAAGGCCGCGTTGAGGTCCAGGTCTTCACCGTCGACCAGCCGGTAGATTCGCTTGAAGCTTTCCGGCATGATCAGCTCGAACTGCCGCTTTATGTGGTTGCTCAAGGCGCCGTAGTTCTTCAGGGCGTCGTTGTAGAAGTTGGGGTCGCCCTCCTCGACGGTCTTCTCCTTGACGATGCACCACCTGGGCTTGTAGTCGGCGGCGCGGAAGTCCCACTCGTCGTAGGCGAAGGTCTGGGGCTCCTTGGCCTCCAACTCCCCGCCCTGGTCGTTGTCGTGGAGCAGCGGCCCGTAGCCCTGCCCGGGCTGGGAGTTGGGAGGCGGCGCGCCGGCCTCCTTCATGAGGTTCTGGGCAAACGTGGTCATACTGCTGCTGATGTCGCCCTGCTCGGCGTCCAACTCCAGCTCTGTGCTCTCCTCCAACAGTTGCTCCAGCATCTCTTGGGACAGGGGCTGGCCCTCTCCCTGGTCGCCGGCGTCGGCCTGGAGCCGGACCAAGAGTTGCACCATTTCCGGCTTGAAGTCGCCCCGGTAGTCCACCGGCTCCGGGGACTCGTAGGGATCGCCCTCACCCGGCTCACCGGCCCCCTCCATGCCCGCCTGGAGCTTATCGATAAGTTCCTGGAGGTCCTCGTCGGAGAAGTCGCCGGGTTCTTCCAGGTCTTGCTCCTGCCACTGGTCTTCCGGCTGCGCCTCGTTTTGAACGCGTGAAATAATTTCGTATGCTCGCAGGGTCGCTTCCGAGGTGTCCTCGACCGTGGCCTCGGTGGTGCGTAACTGGTGCAGAATGCGGGCCAGCATGACCACCGCGTCCTGGTAGTCTACCGGCACCGGCAGATCGGTAAACTGCCCCAGGCTCATGCGAACGAGCAACTCCACCAGGGCCTCCTGGAGTTGCAGGTCTTGAATCCTGGGCCGAGCCGCCCGGGACTCCGCCTGCACCCGCTCAGCCGGGCCCCTGATGCCTGGGTACTCCCTGCTGATCCGGTAGTCCAGGCGGCAGTCTTCCAGGACGGTGAATGTGTCGAAGGCCAACTGACGGTTCTCGAACAGCTGCAAGAAGCGGCCGATGGCGGTGTAACCCCGGTCGGTCCCCAACCCCACCGTCCCTGGCTGCTGGATAGAGGACGCCTGGCCGTTTGTCCCCGGCTCCTCCTGGGCTTCACGCGCGGGCGATAGCCGGCCCGCCTTGCGCTCCTCCACATCACGTTCCAGGCCGGGCCGCCGGTCGTCGAACTGGGTCGCCTGTTTGTCGAACTCGAACTCGAAGCTGCCGAATTCCAGGTGGGCCACCTGGTGGGTGGACACCACCTTGAACCAGGAGAAATTGTCTTCCTTGCTGGTGTAGTGGTCCACCAGGGGCGGCAGGAACACCTTGGTGCCGTCGGTGGAGGCCGAGTCCTCGTCCACCCAGCCGATGTTCTTGCGCACCAACTCCTTGGTGGTGAATATCTCCACGCCGAATCCGGACAGGGCCCGGCAGTACAGGCGGATTATCCCCTTGACCCGGTCTAGTTCCAGGCTGGACGACAGGGTTTCCAGCAGCGACTGGGAGGTGCTGGACTCGACCTTGAAGAAGGCGATACCGCTCTCCGGGTTGTCTTTCAGGAGCCCCACGCCGTGCTGGAACCAGGTGTCCAATTGGTTCACGGTTATCCGGTTGAGGACCTCGCCCAAGCTCTTGAAGAAGGGAGGGACTGCGTCCGGAGAGACCGCCAGAAGGTTTTCGCACAGGTCCAGGATATAGCCCTGGGACCCCTGGGGCGCCCGGTTGAGGGCCTGGGTCCCGTCGGACAAGAACCGCGAGGTGTCCCGCATTCCGGCCTTGGCCAGGCGCTCGCCCAGCTTGAGCAGGCGGCCCGTTTGTCCCTCTTCCACCTGCTGCAACGCCTTGGGCACCAGCTCCAGGCAGGTCTTGACCTCCCGCCAGCTTCCTTCCACCAGGGCCCGGGACATGGACAAGAAAGGCTCCCGCTCGCGTCCCATGCCCGGCAGTACGTCCCTGCCCAGCACCAGGCACTCGCTAGCCACGTCGTAGGACTTGTAGGAGAGGGCCTCGATGAGCGACGCGAAAACCTCCACGTCCCAGAATGGAAGGCTGCGGACCAGGTCCGGGCTGACCTCGAAGAACTTGGCCGCCAGGGTGCTGGACTTCCAGGTGCCCTTGTATAGCGTGCGGCCTAGCCCCGCCCAGCGTGGAATGTACTGCGGGCGCAGGTTGGGCACGATGGCCGAGCTGGCCCGGAAAAACGACACCGCCAGGGTGGGAGAGTCCTGGGCCAGGTAGGTGCCGCAGCGGGCCCATTGCATGAAGGAGGGAAACGATAGGAACCGGGCCACCTGGGGGCACACCCGGTAGTATTCGACCGCGGATTCCCAGGAGCGGACGGTCTGCGTGCCTATGGACAGCCCCTCTTTGGCCCAGAGATTCAGTTCTTCCTGGCCAAAGGCCGCCTCCAGGGATGGCTTGGCCTCCAGGTATGCCTCCAGGACTGAGGGGGGGAGTTTGGCCAGTTCCGTCTCGATTTCCGGCAGAGGAAGCGTGCTCAAATCAGGACTCCTCCTTTTCCATGCCATCCGCCAGAAGCTCCAGGAACTGCCGGAGGATTCTTGCTGTTGCCCCGAATATCAAGTGCTCTTGGTAGGCGTAGGAATAGCTGGTTGCCGGCGCCCCGTCCTCCCAGCGGGTCTCAACCCTTCGGTTCGCCGGGTCTTGCAGGACGGCTATGGGGACTTCCAACACCTCGGCGATCTCGAGCGCGCTGGGCTTGAACTGGCACCCCGGAGGAATGGACCCCACGTAGACCTTGACGTGGAACCGGCTGTTGGTGGCGATCTCGTCCAGCTCCCCCAGGATGGTGATCTGAGCGGGGCCGATGCCCATCTCTTCTTCGGTTTCCCGGAGGGCCGTGCCCAGGGAATCATGGTCGCCGGGGTCTTTCGCTCCGCCGGGGAACGATATCTCGCCCTTATGGTGCTCCACCTGATCCGACCGCTTGTTGAGGAGCAGGCAGTACTCGCCGTCCTTGGCGTAGAGCAACACCAGCACCGCGGCCGGCGTCAGGGCCGGATCGTCCACCGGTTGTATTACCCGGCGGCCAAGCGCCTTGTGGATGACATCCGGCGGGGATGAAACCATTCACACCTCTATTCGAATATCGAGGAGACCACCTCTTCCAGGCTCCGCTGCAACTCCGCCTCGTCGGTCAGGGTCCACACTATGCCCACCTGGCAGGCACGCCGGGCCGGAATGCCCTCGGACATGAGGCGGGCGGCATAGATGAGCAGCCTGGTGCTGGCCCCTTCCTGGAGCCCGTGTTCCTCCAGGTTGCGTATCTTCTCTCCCAGCTTGGCCAACGAGTCGGCCTGCTCCGGAGAGCAACCTGCCTCGCGTTCGATTATCTCCTTCTCGATCTCCCGAGGCGGGTAGTTGAACTCCACCGAGATGAACCGCTGCCGGGTGCTGTGCTTCAGGTCTTTCAGGGCGCTTTGATAGCCGGGGTTGTAGGATATGCACAGCAGGAACCGGTCGTCGGCCTCGATGATCGACCCGGTTTTTTCCACGGGCAAAATGCGCCTGTGGTCGGTAAGCGGGTGGATGAGCACGGTGGTGTCCTTACGGGCCTCCACCACCTCGTCCAGGTAGAGGATGGCCCCCGTCTTGACGGCCCGGGTCATCGGGCCGTCCATCCAGCGGGTGCCGGCGGCATCCAGCAGGTATCGCCCCACCAGGTCGCTGGCGGTGAGGTCCTCGTGACAGGCGATGGTCACCAGGGGGACCCGCACCTCGTTTTCCCCCATTTCCTGGCCCCTCTTGCCCCCGTCCCTGACCACGGTGACGGGGCGGCCCAGCTTCCAAGCCATATACTCTACGAACCGGGTTTTTCCGCAGCCCGTTGGACCCTTCAATAGCACCGGAATGTGTTGATTGTACGCCGCGGTGAACAACTCCAACTCGTCGCCGACGGGGCGATAGTAGGGCTCGCTGCGCACCAGGAATTCCTCGATGGCGTACTCTTTGGCACGGGGGTCGTCTGTCTCAGCCATATCAACCATTACTTGTCCGCAATCCTTCCTTTAACTCTGCTTTCCCAAATATCGCTGACGACGCTCGTCAGCGCCGCCACGCTGCCCGAGTTGTCTACCACTACCTGGCACCGCGCCAGTCGCTCCGCCCGGTCCATCTGGGAGTCGATGCGTTTTTGCACCTCCTCGCCGGACATGCCGTTGCGTTCCTTGAGCCGTCCCATGACAGCCTCAACCGGCGCGTCGGTGGTCCACACCTCGTCAACCAGAGAGTCCCATCCCGCCTCCAACAGGAGCGCGGCCTCCACCACCGCCACCCGGACTCCGTCGGACCGAAACTCCTCCAAGTCGTCCGCGACGATGCCCGCCATGGTGGGATGAAGGATGCCGTTAAGACGGGCTAGCTGCTCAGGATCCGAGAACACTATGGCCCCTAGCTTTCCCCGGTCTATCTCGCCATTGGCCCGGAGTATTCCCTCGCCGAAGGCCTCCACCACCTGCCGCCAACTGTCCGAACCGGGCGTGTAGGCCTCGTGGCCGACCTTGTCGGCGTTGATTACCCTAGCGCCCAACTTCTCCAGCAGGTGGGCCACCTCGCTTTTCCCGGTGCCTATGCCTCCGGTCAAGCCAATGACTAACATGACTTACTCGACACCGGCGGTCCCGCTCCGGAAATACACGCCCAGGTCGCGGCGGCACGGGCGCCCACGGGCAATCTCGGCAATTCTACCAATGCCTTATGCGATGGTCAACAATATTCGCCGGAGGTGTGTGAACTGGCGCATACACCGCAGGCTCCCGGCAGTTGGGATCCGGTGGCGCCGACTGGAAACAAGCTTATGTCCGGCGGGCCGGCGGGGTCAGGCACAGATGAAGATTTCACCCCAGCGAGACCGGAAGGAGCACTGGAGCTCCTGGAACATCCGCTTGTAGTCCTCGCTGTCGATGGGGTTCGTGGTCATAATGACCGCGTCCTCCCGATTGTCCGAGTAATAGGCCTTGCGTACGCCCACCGACTTGAACCCGTACTTCTCGTAAAGCCTTTGCGCTACGAAGTTGGACACCCGGGCCTCCAGGGTCATTACTTTCGAGCCGTACTCCAGGGCGGCCCGCAGCGACCCAATCAAGAGAAGCTCTCCAATTCCCCTTCCCCGTAGGCGCTCGCGCACGGCAATCTCAGTGATGTGGGCCTCTTCCCCCTGGTACCAAACGCTGACGTATCCCGCCACCAGGGGACTTGGCGGTTCATCCTGGGGAGCGCCCCCGGCCAATCTGCGGACCTTGTTCCTCAGGCCGCGCCAAGGATGCGGGCCAGAGGCGCCGAGGCCCGGACCGCCCCCCGATTCCTCCAGGGACCCTCCGTCGCAGCAAGCCACGAGGTAGCAGGCGTAGCGATTGTTCAACTCGCGTTTGAAGGGGGTGGTAACCCACAGAGGAGAGAACGCTTCCCGCTCTATCTCGATGACCTGGCTGATGTCCTCACTGGCGAGACGCCGGACCGAAGCTTCCATCGGTAACCCTTCACATAGACGTCGGCCACCAATTCTAGCACAGGCGCCCGACGCGGTCCTTGGGTTTTCCCATCATGCCCCACCCGTTCCTCTCTTATACCAAGCACCTCCTGTCATTCCGAGCCCCGCGAGGAATCAAAGCCCTCCGTGGTAGGACGGTTCATCGCCCGGTGCGGCGGCGTGCGGGCAAGGGGTTTGGATTCCTCGTCGCTGGCGCTCCAGCGGAATGACGAGGTGAGGCGCTCCAGCGGAATGACAGGGTGAGGCGCCCCAGCGGAATGACGGGGTGAGGCGCAGGGTGGCCCGCGCCCGGCTGCCAGTCCTCTCCCAGTCATGGCCGGGCTTCCTCAGCCGTTGATATTCATGGTCATGACTATAAGGGGCACTCCACACAGTGAGATGGAGGAATAAGCTCGGGATCACGGTGGAGGGCGCCCGCAATCACTATGGACGCCCGCCTCGCAATAATCGAACGGCTCTGAGGGTCCTCGTCCCAATGATTAACACGATGTTCCGGCAGCGTTAACTTTCCCGTAAGAGACATCATCAACGGCGGCGATAATTTCGCCCCCATGGTTATATACTGAGAAGTCGAATCGTATATACTGTTACCTAGCCCCACGCCAGCCGCCAAGCCGTTGCTTACCGTCCGGAGCACCCGTTCCTGCCATTACCATGAAAATAGGCGGATGACGGGCGCGGGCATGAGGGGCAGGGGCTGCCCTACGCCCCACCCTGTCATTCCGCTGGAGCGCAGCGACGAGGAATCCAAACTCCTCGCCCGCAGCCGCGCCTCCGGACAGTGAACGGTCCTACCACCGAGGGCTTTAGATTCCTCGCGGGGCTCGGAATGACAGCGGGCGCTGGGAATGATGCCGGGGAGTGGGGCTGGGGAATTACTCGTGGGGCGGTCCCGCGATTCCACCCACGGAGACCTAACGGTTACGAGCGATGGCCCACGGTGACAACATTCAAGCCGTAATGTATGGTACATGACATGACCCTCATGGCGCTTGGAAAACGGTGGACTAGGCCCATAGTCCTGTTGTTGATCGCTGCGGCCGCCGTGTCGGTTGCCTGCGGCGCCTCCGATGGACCGGCTACCCTGGTCCCTACAGTCGCGCCCTCCCCAACGTCCGCGCCCCCGTCGCCAACGCTTCCGGCGCCAACACCCGCGCCGACGCCTACCACGGCCCCCGAGCCGGCGCCTACCGCGACTGCTTCTCCGACGCCGGCGCCGACCCCGACTCCCACGCCGGCGCCCACGCCATCCGCCACCCCTTTGGCCCAAACGGCGTCCTTGAAGCTGGAGCTTACCTCTCCGGCCGAGGACTCGGTGGTTAGCCTTTCATCCCTGGCAGGCGGGGAGTTGCCCGTTAACGGGCTAACTTCGCCCGACGCCACGGTCAGCGTCAACGGCATCCTGGCCGTGCCGGACGCGGAAGGCCGCTTCTCGGTGGAGTTGCCTCCGTCCGAGGAAGACAATCCCCTGCCCATCGTGGCCATCGCCACCTCCATCAACGGGGAACAGCGGTCCGTGGTCAGGATGGTGGTATTCGTGCCCTGAGGCGGCCGGATGCCACTCGATGGCGCCCTGCGGAGCACGGAAATCAGGATTTGAGGGTTCAGGCTACGGAATTCCATGCCGAGGACAGCTTTGAGGAAACTTAGACCCGTCTCCGCGGCCATTTTCATTGCGGTCTTGGCCGCCCTGCTGGCCGCGCCCGCAGTCTACGGACAGTCCGATGACGTGCGGGGTGTCTTCGGTACGGTCCTGAGCGTCACCGGGGACCCCGCCGAAGGGGAAGACGTCCGCGTCGCCGTGGACACGGGCACTGCTACGGAGAACCTGGCCGTCACCGCGGGCACCGTAGTGCGGGCGCCGGGCTTGGCGGCGGCGACGCCGGACGACCTGTCGACGGGAGACAGGGTGGCGGTCCTCGCCGCCGGAGACCAAGCGCTGCGGGTGGCCGTGCGCCCGGACCGCCCGGCGGCCAGCCGCCATTTTGTCGGGCTTGTAGTTTCCGCCGACGGAGAAGCGGGGACGGTTAGCCTGCAAGACAAGGCCGGTCACCTTATAGCGGCCTCGGTCCCTGGGGGCGCGCGCGAGCTGCAACCGGGCGACTTGGTCACCGCCGTGCTCACCCAGGACCTGGACACCGGCGCCCTGGCGGTGAGCGGAGTCGAGCCGGCACTGGCAGGCCTGGCGCGCCTAGAATCGGCCCTGGCCCTGGCCCAAAGCGCAGACGCCCAAGAGACGTTCAACGCGCTTCGACAGAGGCTGATCAGCCGCAGCGCCAGTCATTTGACCATCTTGCGCGGCATGGCGCAGCAAGCGGCCGCGCCGGGAGACCTGGTCCAACAGCGTTCGAAGCCGGTCTTTGACGCCTACTCCGCGGCCCTATCCCGGTACGATGCGGGAGAGCCGATGGTCGACGTCACCGGCCTCATCACCTCCGTCGACCCGCCCAGCCGAAGTGTCATCGTGCGAGAGGAGGGCCTGGAATCCATTCCGGTCACAATACCCCTCCGCGCCACCCTGTGGAGGGGACCGCCCGGGCTGCCGGCCGCGGCGGCGGAGACCTGGCTCAGGGGAGACGCGGACACCGCCTCCTACGTTGGAGAATTCGGGGGGAGAGAGGCCGGGTTCGCGGACTTGGAATTGGGCAGCCGGGTGAGGCTGTGGTACGGACTGACCTCGGCCGCGGCGGCCCAGGTGATGCTGCTGCCCGCCCTGGTCCTGGAACCGAATAAAGCCAGGGAGTTGCTGCGCTCGGCCCAGCGGGGAGAAGCGATCGGGCGTATTACCGACGTCAGCCGCAGCGGCACGGTGTGGACCATCATCGTTCACGACGAGTTGCAGAACGCCGCGCTTACCCTGGAGATATCCCCCCGCAGCGGGGTCGCCGCGGGCATCTCGCCGTCAACCCTCCGGTCCCTGCTCGGGTCCATGGCGGCCGTGACTTTCGATCCTGAGTCGGCGGAAGTCATTGGGTTGGACGTACTCGTCGCGGAACCTTCTCCCAACGACTACTGGTCCTACCTAAACGGGGTAGTCTACAGCCTGGTGCGCAAGGTGCTGCCAGACAATATTTCCATCCTGACCCCCGACGGCGCCGTCAGGATGTTCAACCACACCGCCGACACCGTCATTATCCGGGACGGCAGACGCATCTCTATCGATCAGGTCCGCCTCGGCTACGTGGTCCGCCCCAACACCCAGTACGAAAGAGGAAGCGATGACCTGCTGACCCTCAGCATCAAGTCGCACCTGACCTCGCCGGTCAGCGGCTTCATCCGGGGTATCTCCGACGCCCCCGGCCAGGATGTCAGACTCACCATATCCGGCAACCATCTAGAGTTGACCACGCTCTTGGTCACCGAGTCGACCCTCCTCACCGGCCCGGAGGGCTCCAGGCCGCCGGCCGGCCTGGAAGCGGGGCTGCGGATCACCGGCGGAGCCTACAACCCGATATCCGGCGAGGCATCCCGGTTGGAGCTTGGCCCTCCCTAGCGCCTCACCACGGTAGGCGGGAAAACCGAGGCTGCGCCGGCGCCAACTCCGGCCAGGGTCCTTGGCTGTTACCCCTGCGGCTGCGGGGCCAGGACCCTGCCGTATACTCCGTCGAATCCCGGCTCCACCACCACGTCCCCCATCCTCGCCCGGAGCACTGCTTGGGCCAAAGCCTCCCCGGCGGACCTCTCCAGTTCGGCGGCATCGGCGTGCATCAGGACCCGGAGCTCACCTCCCAGCTCACGGGTAAGACGGTCGTACTCGGCTGCCACGGCCTTGGCCCCGGGGCCAACGCGTTTATCCTGGGCAATCAACTCCAGCAACGGGACCAGCCGGATAAACGGGGGCCTGGACCGGGAGTCACGCACAAAGCCGTCAGGGCTGCAGGCGGCAGGGCCTTGCGTGCCGGGTGGGGTGGTGGACAGGGCCGCCACCCGGTGCAGCACTCCCAGGGTTAGGGGACGGCGGCAGACCGGGCAAGCGGTCCCCAAGCGCCGCGTTTCTTCCGGTGTCTGGCTCACGCCGCACTTGCGATGCCCGGTGTGGTGGTACTTCCCCTCCTGGGGGTAATACTCCACGGTGTAGGCTATCGCTTCCTCGGTCAGCGCCGCCGCAAGCCCGGGGTAGCTCAGCTCTCCCTCGAAGACTGTGACCTCCCGGCCCAACTTGGGCGGGGAGTGAGCGTCGGAGAAGGACACGATGCTTCTCCCCGCCAGGTCGGGAATGGACCAAACCATAGCCGGATCGCAGGAGAGCCCGGTCTCGACGGCGCGCACCCAACGGCTCATGTCCTGAAAGCACTCCTCCAGGGAGTCGAACCCGGACTTGGAGCCGAACATCCCGTACCAGGGTGTCCAGGCGTGGGCCGGAATTATGATGCAGTCGGGGTTGACGTCCAGGCACAAGCAGGTGAAGTCCCTGGCGGACATTTTGACGGTGGGACGCCCGTCGGCATCCAGGTTGCAGCGGGCCTCCGCCAGCGCGGCGCATATCCGGTCCACGGTTGAGAAGTCCGGGACCAGCAGCAGCAGGTGGACCCTCCGCTGCCTGCCGCCCTGGCGGTAGACGCAGCTGACTTCCGAGCCGAGCACGAAGTCGACGCCCCCGAAGGAAAACAGGCCCGGCTTGGACGGCGACAGCCGGCGCTTCAGCTCGTCTTTCCAGACGGGATGGGTAAAGTCGGCGGACGTCAGGAGATCGATGCCCTTGATCGCGGCCCACGACGCAAGGTTGTCCAGAGTCGAATGCTTGCTGCAGGCGTAAGCAAAGGAGGAGTGCAGGTGAAGGTCGGCCGTGTAGCGCATCGACGGCAGTCTAACACGGCGCCCGCGGGATTACCCCAAGGCGCTGCCCCTCGCGCGTCTTGACCGACGGCACACCGCCAATTATCCTAGTTATCGGGTTGACGGGCGCCTGCCGGCCCCTGCGCGGGCGCAACGGCGCTCCGTCCCGGAATGCAAGCCCTGGCCGGCTGCCCCCACGCCGGGAAGGTTGGGGGCGCCAGGTCTACGCTAGCGAACATAGGAGGAAAGATCGACATGCCGGCGAAAATGATCGAAATGGATGAAGAGGCCCGCGCTTCGTTGATGCAGGGCATCGACAAAGTTGCCAACGCGGTGCGCTTGACCCTGGGGCCGAAGGGCAAGAACGTGATCCTGGCCAAGAAGTGGGGGGCTCCCACCATCACCAACGACGGGGTGCTCATCGCCAAAGAGGTGGAGCTCCCCAACAACTTCGAGAATATCGGGGCCCAAATCATCCAGGAGGTGGCCAACAAGACCAACGACGCCGCGGGGGACGGGACCACTACAGCCACGGTACTGGCCCAGATCATGATACGCGAGGGCATGAAGAACGTGGCCGCGGGACAGGACCCCATGGCGCTGAAGCGGGGAATAGACAAGTGCGTCTCTTTCCTGGTGGAGGAGTTGAAGAAGCTGTCCACCACCGTGGAAGGCCGGGAACAGATGTCCCAGGTGGGTTCCATATCCGCCAACGATACCGAGATCGGCGAGATGCTGGCCGGCGTTCTGGACCGGGTTGGAGCCGACGGCGTCGTCACCATCGAGGAGAGCAAGACCGCCAGCACCGAGGTCCAGTTCGTGGACGGCATGAACTTCGACCGGGGGTACGTCAGCCCCTACTTCGTCACCAACCGGGACCGCATGGAGACCCATATCGAAGACCCCCTGATCCTCTTGACCGACAGAAAGATATCCTCGGCGTCCGAGTTGGTGCCCATCATGGAGAAAGCCATCCAGGTGTCCCCAAACCTGGTGGTCATCGCCGAGGACGTGGACAGCGAGGCCCTGGCCGTGCTGGTGGTCAACAAGCTGCGAGGCGGCCTCAACTGCGTGGCGGTGAAGGCACCCGGTTTTGGCGACCGCCGGAAGCAGATGGTGGAAGATATCGCCATCCTCACCGGTGGGCAGGTGCTCTCGGAAGACCAGGGGCGCAGGCTGGACTCGGCCACAGTGGCCGATTTGGGCCGGGCCCGGAGGGTGGAGTCCACCAAGGACAAGACCGTCATCGTGGAGGGACGGGGTTCGCCCGAGCTGATCAAAGCGAGGGAGGAACAGATCCGGCTTCAAGTGGAGGAAGCGACCTCATCCTACGAGAAAGAGCGGTTGGAAGAGCGGCTGGCCCGGCTGGCCGGAGGGGTGGCGGTGATCAAAGTGGGGGCCAACACCAGCCCGGAGCTCCGGGAGCGGAAGCAGCGGGTTGAAGACGCCCTGTCGGCAACCAGGGCCGCCGTGGAGGAGGGCATAGTGCCCGGAGGCGGCGTGGCCTTCATTCGCTGCCTGCCCGCCCTGGAGTCGCTGGCGCTGCCCGCCAACGAGGCCACCGCCAAGGACATCGTGCGGCAGGCGGTGGAGGAGCCGATACGCATCATCGGCGCCAACGCCGGCAGGGATGGCCCGGTGCTGCTGAACACGGTGCGCAATTCGGACGACCCCAACTTCGGCTTCGACGCCCAGCGCAACGAGTTCGGCGACATGATGGACAAGGGGATCATCGACCCGGCGAAGGTCTGCCGGACGGCGCTGGAAAACGCCGGCAGCGTGGCGGGCATGGTCCTGACTACGCGCTCTTTGATCACCGACGAAAAGCACGAGCCGGAGCACGACCACGTCCACAACATCTAGCCCGGATTAGCCGGCGAAAAAGGCGCGGGGTTGACCCGCGCCTTTTTCATTTAAGGTCTTTCAGTTGCCGGTAGTCCCGCCTGTCCCGAGTTTGTATAAAGACCGTCCGTTCATGGTCCGGCGGTCTTCCGGCGAGCGGATTCAGCAGACCTATGGGACTGTTGGGATACCCAAGTACGCACACCCCCAGGGTCATTTAATTGTTAGCAAATTCCATTCCGAGTGCAGCGAGGAATCTATAATGCCTCTGGTCGACTCGCCTTGGCTCCTAATAGCGGCTGGAGATTCCTCACCCGCTTCCGACGGGTTCGGAATGACAGTGAAGCCCGGTCTGAATGACAGGCCGACCGGATCAGGAATGGCAGGCAGTCCGGGTCCGAATCACAGGAAAGCGGCGGTTGCTGCGTCCTTCTAGAGTGACAATTCAAGGGCCCTGTGACGCCCCTGCACTTGTAGCAATGGACAACTTCAGTCTATGATACTTCTCGCCTAACTTGACAGGAGGATTCTAGCAGACGTGCCTACACTTGAAGTTGTTTCACTCCAGGACGCACAGCTTGAACTGTCCCTATCGGGAAAGAGCGGCGCGATAATGCGCCAGTACATGGACTACATCAACCAACTGGAACCTGGCCGCGCGGCCAAGCTCACCCCGGCGGTAGGCGAAACCACGGCCTCCCTTCGCCGCCGCCTCGGCGCCGCCGCCCAGCTGCTGGGCAAGAGCCTCGCCGTAAAGCGGCAAGGGAACGTGGTCTTCTTCTGGGAAGAGGACAGCGCCCCGGCGCCGCGCCGCCGCGGCAGGGCCAGCCCCGATACTTAGGGGCGCCAGGGCCCCAAGAGTGATCACGCCTACCCACTTCCGTGACGCTCAATAGAAGGTCCGCAATGACGGACTTCTTCGGCAACTCCGGCGCAGTTCCGGGGCAACTCCGGAATAGTTCCAGGGCAAGCCGAGGGTAGTTTCGGGGTGCCTTCGGCTTGCTGTTTGGCCGCTGCCGGGAAACAGGCCAGGGCCTTTTGGCTGTCACCCTGAACGACCAGGGCCTTTTGGTTGCCACCCTGAACGACCAGGGTCTTTTGGTTGTCACCCTGAACGAAGTGAAGGGTCTCTCCGCCGTAGCTGAGATTCTTCGCTACGCTCAGAATGACAAGGTTTATCAGAACGGCAAGGTTTAAAGGCCGACAATCAAATGACGCTGGGGAACAGGCAACGATGCAGGAATCTACGGAGACCAATTCCGGACCATCGGATGTTCTGAAGCGGCGCTTTGGCCATGACGGCTTCCTACCCATGCAGGAAGAGGTCATCGAGAACGTGCTCTCCCGGCGCGACTCGCTCGTTCTGATGCCGACGGGAAGCGGGAAGTCCATCTGCTACCAGCTTCCCGCGCTGCTTCTCGACGGATTGACCCTCGTGGTCTCGCCGTTGATCGCCCTGATGAAGGACCAGGTCGACGCACTCACGTCCAAGGGGATCAGGGCGGCCTTCATCAACAGCGCCATGACATACTCCGATGTGCGGCGCGTGCAGGCGGACGCGTATCACGGTCGCCTGGACATCCTCTACGTGGCGCCCGAGCGGCTGGTTACGCAGCGGTTCAACGACTTCCTGCGTGCCTCGAAGCTGGGCCTGATTGCCATCGACGAGGCCCATTGCATTTCGGAGTGGGGCCACGATTTCAGACCCGACTACCGCAACCTCCAGACGCTCCGGGACGAGTTCCCGGACACCCCGATGATCGCGCTCACGGCGACGGCCACCGAGAGGGTCCGCGAAGACATCCTCTATCAGCTGAGAATGACCCGCGCCGCCCGGTTCGTCGCCAGCTTCAACCGGCCCAACCTGACCTATAGCGTGAGACCTAAGCGGAGGACCTTGGAGGCCCTCGCAGACCTACTCCGGAGGAACGAAGGCGGCTCGGCCATCGTCTATTGCTTCTCCCGGCAGGATACTGAAGACCTCGCCTCCAGCCTGTCCAGCCGGGGGTTCAGCGTGCTCCCCTATCACGCCGGGTTGGAGGACCGGGTGCGCCGGGATACCCAAGAACGATTCCTCAGCGACGAGGTCCCGGTCATCACGGCCACCATAGCCTTCGGCATGGGGGTGGACAAGCCCAACATACGTCTGGTCGTGCACTACGACCTGCCCAAGACCATCGAGGGCTACTACCAGGAAACCGGGAGGGCCGGGCGCGACGGCCTGCCCAGCGAGTGCGTCCTGTTCTTCTCCTACCGGGACAAGATGAAGCAGGACTACTTCATCGACCAGATAGAGGACGACGCGGAGCGCGCCAACGCCAGGGCCAAGCTCGCCAAGATGATCGAATACGGCAGCGCGAAGTCCTGCCGGCGGGGATTCCTCCTGGAATACTTCGGCGAGGAGTGGCGGGAGGGGAACTGCGGGGCTTGCGACGTATGCCTGGCGGGAGAAGAACGAAGCTATGACGGCAGCGCGTTCGACGGCACGGAGACGGCCCAGAAAGTCCTGTCCGCCGTCATACGGACCGGGGAGAGGTTCGGGGCCTACCACGTCGTGGAGGTGCTGCTCGGCCGCCGTTCGAGACGCGTGCTGGAACTGGGACACGACCAACTGTCCGTCCACGGCATCGCGCGGGCGACGCCAAAGGACGAGCTGAACGACGTCCTGGACCAGCTCATCGACATGGGTCTGATCGCCCGGGAGACGGGGGCGTTTCCGACGCTGTCGGTGACCCCTCGGGGCCGGGATTTCCTCAAGGACAGTCATCCCGTCACCCTGGTGAAACAGGCCGGCAGCCCGTCCCCGCAGGGAGACCCGGTCACCATCCACAATCCCGCGTTGTTCGAGAAGCTTCGCGTGCTCCGCAAAGAGTTGGCTGACGCGCTGGACGCGCCTCCATTCGTGGTGTTCGGTGACGCGGTGCTCCGCCAGATGGCGTGGATGATGCCCCGAGACCACGCCTCGCTGCGCCGGATCAAGGGAATAGGAGCGACGAAGGCGCGGCAGTTCGGGGACCAATTCCTGGCCGTCATCACAAGTCACTTGGCGGAGACCGGGGGCGAGGCGGAAGGGTCGCCGGAGGCCCCGGCGGAGGTCAACGGGACGTCCGGGCAGGCCTGCGACTCTCCAAACCCGGGATATCCCCGCCGGGAGCCAGAGTCCGATTCGTACTTGGACACGGCGCGCCCACCTCATTCCCGGGCCTACGAACCTTGGTCACCCGGCGAAGACCAGCGACTCAGGGACCTCTTCGAGTCAGGGCAATCGGTTGACGAGATCGCTTCGGCGCTGGGCCGCCGACCTTCCGCCATCGGGTCAAGGCTGCGCCGCTCCGGACTCACCCCTCGGAATGGCCGATCAGACCTCTTGACACTACATTTGGTGCGGGAAGGACTCACCATTGCTGAGATCGCCCAGCGGCGCGGCATCGCCGAACAAACCGTGCTCACCCACTTGGAGCGGCTCGCCGACGAAGAAAACGGGCCCGACCTTGCACACTTCATGCCCGAGTTACAACGGTACGAGCGCATAGCGCAGGCCTTCGCAGAGGTAAGCAGCGAATACTTGAAGCCCGTTAAGGAATCACTTGGCGACGATTACTCATTCGATGAATTGCGGCTGGTCAGGATGAGGCTGCGCCAGGTGAAGAAAGGGAACCCACACCACTTCGAGGTGACGCCGCCAGACTACCATTTATCGCCAAGGCACCTCGCGTCCTAGAGCCTGCCGGGAACTTTTCGGCGCCCTGTTATGGTCCGGTATTCAGCAGTCCCACGGCTTTGGGATACCGATCCACGGAGCCTCCGGTGTTACCCAGGCCACGGCATGGAAGATAAGATCGACGGGCTGGGCCTGGGTCAGCGGATATCGGGTCTGCCATGCTGACTAAAGCCCGTCTTTGGCCGCACGCTCGAGATCGTCACGTTGATGAGAGAGTTGTGAATGGAAATTGACGGTGAGAAGAACGAAGCGAACACCGCCTGGAACGTTGCCGACATCGAGGGCTTGACGATACAAGGCAAGCAAATGGACGGCATATTGGCCCTGATGGCCGAGGGCCGAGTAGACGGCCGCAATGCCCTTGAGTTCCAAAACGCCCTGGGAGCTCTCTCGGTCGACAACCTCACCGGCTTGGTCTTGGACCTGGAGCATCTCTCATACATCAGCAGCGCCGGTCTCAGGGTTATCCTGCTTATCGGCCACCAGCTACAGGGGAGAGCGGTGAAGTTTAGCGTATGCTCGCTCCAGGAGTCGATCCGCGAAGTATTCCAAGTTAGCGGCTTCGACAAGATTATCTCCGCCCACGCAACCCGGGCCGGCGCACTTTCGGCATTCGGCGAGTAGTCCGGCGCCGCTGGTGCGATGCAACAGGTGACAAAGGAAACTTACAGATTCTATAGATGGGACATATGACCCATGGCCAAGATGAGTGGGGGCGAAGCCCTCGTGAAGTCACTGGTGCGGGAAGGCGTTGAAGCTGTGTTCGGCATCGGAGGGATACACATGTCCGGGCCCATCCAGGGTCATTCAATTGTCCCCAAATGTCATTCCGAGTCCGCCACGGCGGGCGAGGAATCTAAAAATCTTCTGATCAACCCACCCTGGCTCCCAATAGCGACTTGAGATTCCTCACTCCGCCATGCTCCGTTTCGGAATGACATGGAGGCAGCGGCGCAGTTCCAGGCCAACAATTGAATGACCCTGCGGGACCATCGTCGCGCTTCGTGACGAGCCGGGCATCCGCATGATCACGACCCGCCACGAAGCGGGCGCGACGCACATGGCCGACGGTTATTCTCGCGCGTCAGGCAAGCCCGGGGTCGCCCTGGTGGTGCCGGGCACGGGTGTTTACAACGCCGCCTCCGGCTTGGCCACCGCGTACGCTCGCTCCTTGCCCGTGCTTCTCATAGCCGACCAGATCCCCCAGGGCCAGATCGGCAAGAGCTTCGGGGCCATACACGAAGTCCTGAACCAGTCCGGCATCTGGTCCTGAGACGCCGCCCTCAGCGCTCCTACTCGCCCGCCAGCAGCCGGCCCACGGCGGTCTCCACGGCCTTGCCCTCACTCGACGTGCGCAGCCACCGTCGCAGCTCCCGGCGGACGATGGTTACGGTCAGCTTGTCGCCCCACTGCTCCCTGAGTTTCTCCAACTTCTTCCCCGCCTCGGTTGCCGCCGTTGCCCCAGCCTCGGAGATAGCGACGTGCAACTCCTGCGCCGGGTCGAACTTCGGGATGGCCAGCTTCCACAGATGCTTGTGCAGGTGGCGTGCCCCGAACAAACCTTTGGGCATGATGCCGAAAACCGCATCGTACAATGCCGTGCTATTGATGATTGCCAGCAAGTAATTGGCTTCGTCAGCATCTTTGCAAGTGACCCAAAATAGGACGTTTTCTACCAAGTCAGTATCGTGGTACAAGATGGCGGCCGTTGGCTGGCCAGAGCTGGTATAGACCAACCTAACTGGGCGGCCTTCTGGGTTGCTCTGCCACTCCAGTTGCGACGACAGCTTGTGCAAGTAGTCCAACTGCCCCAACAGGTTCAGTTGGTTGACTGGGGCCTTGTTGGCTTGCCACAACGCGCTGACCGTCTGCCAGCGTTCCCGCATCCGCCGTTCCAACCCGCCCAGCCGGATGCCGCCGGGGCCGCTGCCGGTGGGTATGCCTGTGTCGCCCCGTTTCATTGGGAGTAGTGCTTTCAGGGGTTCCAAGGCAACGTAGGGGGCGACGGTCTCCCCCAGGTGCACGTCGAAGAGGTGCCGGTCCTCGACGGTCTGGCCGGTGATGGCGGTCAGGTCCAGGTCCTTCCAGGGCGCCTTGTCCAGGCTGCCCCGCCGCGGGTTGACGGTGACCGTCGGCGCGGCCTGTACAATGGCGGTGTTTTCCGTTTCATTGACGAAGAACAATACCCTGGGGAATATGGTGGCCCCGTTGCGGGACAGTCCGGCGTAGGGAGAGCCGCCCGGCGCCTCCGTGTCAGTGATTCCGGCGGGCTCCCGCCGGATGTGGCCGCTCCCAGTCTTGCCCCGCCACCGCTCGACCTGTCCGGCAAGCGGCGCTGATATTCCGCTTCGCCCCGTGCTGCGAGCGAACACCACGCATGAGGCCATCGGAAAGAAGGTATTGGGGTCCAACTGTTCCAGGTCCCAAGCCCGCTTGTGGTCGAACATCACGGACAGGGTGTAGGCGGGAGCCCGCTTTTTGCCTTTGCCTAATGGCGGTGATTGCCATTTGCCGGAGCGCCACTTGGAGTACTGCCCGGCCTGCAGCGCGCTGTGGGGCAGCACGAAACCGATGACGCCGCCGTCCTTCAGGTACAAGTCTACGCTGCGGGCGAAGAACAGGCCCGCCACGTCCTGGTGGGTGGCGTAGCGCCCTCCGGCCCAGATGCCGTAGCGGCGCCGGCTCAGGCCCTCCAACTCGGTGCGCAGGATGTCGGCGGTCTGGTTGTAGTTGATCCAGGGCGGGTTGCCGATCACCACGTCCACCTTGGAGCGGGAGAGCGCCACCGGCCGCACCATGTTGCGGGTGTAGTAGGCCCAGATGTGGTCCCGCCCCTCGTGGTGGAGCCCTTGCATCGCTTCGATGGTCTTCGTCATGGTCTGCCGCTCGGCGGGACCGTTGACGTGGTTGTCGTCCAGGGCCAGCAAGGGGTCGTCTCCCTGCTCGATATAGGCGGAAACATCCCCCATCAGGGCGTCGAAGTCCTCGGCCCGCTCCACCAGGCTGACTGGGAAGACCAGCTCGGTGTTCTCCTCGTCCCTGGCCTGAATGGTGATCTCGTTCTCGGCGAACAGGTCCCCGGTGCGGAAGCGCAGTTGCAGGGCGTCGCCCAGATAGACGGGGATGGACAGGGATGCGTCGTACCCGGCGGCGCCGGCGGCGTCGATGGCCGGGCGGGCGGCAAGGGTCCAGGCGGTCCGGGCCAGGTGCACCGCCACCGGATGGACGTCGATGCCCGCGACCGCGTCCCGCAGGCGGTCCAGGACTTCCTTGGGTTCCCAGTTGGTCGCTCCGGCGGCGGCGATGAAGTGGGCCACCGCCTCGGCCACGAAGGTGCCGGAGCCGCAGGCGGGGTCCAGCACCCGCTGGTTCAGCGGGTCGGTCACCAGCTCGCTCACCATGGTCCGGGCCAGCCACGCCGGCGTGTAGTATTCGCCTAGCCGCCGCCGTTCGTCCGGCGGGATAACGGTCTCGTACAGGATGGCGCCGGTCTCCGGCGGGGCCTCGGCCCAGTTGAACCTGGCCACCCGGCGGGCCAGCGTTTGCAGCAGCGGGTTACCCCCGACCTCGTTGGGCCAGGCGAAGAAGTCCGATTCCAGCACTCCCTTCAACCCGGTGGCGCTGTACAGCTCCCGTCCCTGGAGCAGGTCGGCGGGGTCCGTCGCGGCCAGACCGCGGATGTCGATGCCGAAGGAGGCTTGCACCACCATGCCGGTGACGGCGCCCAGGTAGGTGTGGCGGACGAACAGGTCGTCCATTTCCTCCGTATCGACGGTGATTCTGCCCGGAGGCGCCCCGTCCGAGTCGCTCCTCCCCTCCGTGCTATAGGCGATTTCGCCCAGGGCGGTGCGCAGCAGGTCGTACCACAACCGGCGCTTGACCCGGATGGTGTCCATCCAGGCGTTCTCCCGGTACAGGGACCCGAGGGCGGCGATGTCCCGCTGGTAGGAGGGGCTGTCGGGGCCGAAGTGCCCGGCGATGCCCTCCCTATCGGGACTGACGTCCTCCAGGGACACCAGGGCGAAGTCCCGGAGCCACTCGTAGAGGGGAAGCCAGCCCTCCGGGTCCCCCAGGGTGAAGGCGTAGGGCCGGGTCAACTTGACCTCGCCGGCGCCGGGCCAGCGCAGAAGCCAGCGCCTGCCGTCGGTGAGGACGCCCATGCGGACCCGGCCCTGTCCCGCCGATTGGGCCAGGTACTCGTCTAGCTGCCGGACGTTCTCCGGGTCCGGTTCGCCGCCGGGAGTAGTGCCAATCCGCCGCTTGAACTCGATGAAGGTATCCAGGGCGGTCAGGTCGACGGCGCGGCGGGAGGCGTCCGAGGGCGGGTTTTCCTCGACGATCTCCTCGCTCCGGGCCAAGCCGGTGAGGATGAGAAAGTCCCGCACCGCGCTGGTGATGTTGGCCTCGGCCTCGAAGTTGTCGTGCCGCCACAGGACTTGCGCCGCGGCGTTACGATACTTGGGGTCGGCAAGGTCGATGTGAGGGGTCATATTCGCGCCGGGGTTCTCCGCGATTCTCCAACAGTCGAAGCCAGTGTCCGCGCGGATGATACGGCCGGTCTCCCACCGTTGCACCACCCGAATGGACCAGGTCCCGGGCCCTGACTCTCCGTATGGCGTAGGAACGCCAGGGTCAACATTGTCCTCGACGGTTTACGTCCGGTCAACTTCAGGAGAGCAGGCTAGGGAACACCAGCGTCAATGGGGCCGCCACCATCCATCTCTCCACCGCTTTCGGTGTGCTACACTAAGGTTCCCCCGCATGTGCCGAGGCGCGCCCTCCCGCAAGGGGGAAAAGGCGGTTGCTCAGGGTTTCCTCTCCATTCGGGATAGACCGTGACCCGGGACGATGTGATGGAACAGCGCTTTAGGAACCTGGAAGAGTTCGCGCAGTACGCCGCGGACATGATCGTGATGATGGAAGAGGACCGGCGCCGCATAGAAGAGGCCCTGCGGCGTATGGAAGAGGGCCAGACGCGCCGGGACGAGTTGCTCCAGAGGGTGATCCAAGCTGTTACGGTCATGCAGGCGGATATAGTCCGCATCGACGAAAGTCTCTCGTAGCTGGCGCGCTGCCGGTCTCCCGCCGTTGCATCACCTTCATGGACCAGGTCCCGGGCACCGGCGTCAATAGGGAAAGGGGGCTGTTCAAGGTTTTCTCTCCATTCGGGATAGACCGTGACCCGGGATGATGTGATGGAACAGCGCTTTAGGAACCTGGAAGAGTTCGCCCAGTACGCCGCGGACATGATCGTGATGATGGAAGAGGACCGGCGCCGCATGGAAGAGGGCCAGAGGCGTCTGGCGGAATCTATGCGGCGTTTGGACGAGGGCCAGAGGAGCCGGGATGAGGCCATGGGGTTGCTGGCGGAATCTATGCGACGTTTGGACGAGGGCCAGAGGAGCCGGGATGAGACCATGGGATTGCTGGCGGAATCTATGCGGCGTTTGGACGAGGGCCACAGGAGCCGGGACGAGTTACTCCAGCGACTGCTCCAGGCCGTTGCGGTCATACAGGCGGATATAGTCCGCATCGAAGAAACTCATTCGTAATTGCGCTTTGTAGCGTACCTTCCATGGACGATAACTACGAGGTTGGGGCGGCGCTGGGCCCTTGTTTCTAGGCAGTAAAGGAGACACGACATGCTGCTACAAGACCGGGTGGCGCTTATAACCGGCGCAGGCCGGGGCATTGGCCGGGCCATCGCCCTGGCGTACGCCAAGGAGGGCGCCCGGCTGGCGTTGTCGGCCCGCACCCGCAGCGGGCTGGAGGAAACGGCGCGCCAGACGGAATCGTTGGGGGCACCGGCTTGCGTCATCACCGCCGACGTGTCCGATCGGGAGCAGGTGGAGCGTATGGTGCGGGAGACCCTGGATACCTATTCCACCATAGACATACTGGTGAACAACGCCGGGCTGCCCGGCCCGGTGGGGCCGCTGCAGGACAACGACGCGGACTACTGGACTCAGACCATCATGGTCAACGTGATAGGCGTGTTCCTTTGCTGCCGTGCCGTGCTGCCGGTGATGCTGGCCAACAGCAGGGGCAGAATCATCAATCTCCACGGGGGCCGCGGCCGGAACGTGTCGGCCTACGGGGCTTCGAAGGTGGCCGTGGCCGACATCACCCAAACCCTGGCCGCGGAACTACAGGGGACCAACGTTCAGGTCAACGCCCTGAGCCCGGGATCGATCCATACCCGGATGTGGGAGGAGACCCGGGACGCGGCCCAAAGCATCGGCGACACGGAGCTGTTCGAGTATGGCCAACGGGTGACCAGCGGCGGCGGCGCGTCGGAGGACCGGGCGGCCGAACTGGCGGTCCTGCTGGCGAGCGACGCTACCGCAGGCCTCAGCGGCCGGGTGATCGAGGCCTTCAGCGAGGACTTCTCGTCCCTGGCCCGGCGAATACCGCAGATCATGGCCTCCGACGGCGGCGCCCTGCGGCTGTTGCGCACCGACCAGAGAATCGTCTAGCACTGGGCGTCTAGCCTCCGGGCGCCGGGACCCCGCACCGGCGGGCGGGCCTCAGCCGGCGGCGGCCAGCCGGACGCCGATCTCGTCGGCGCTGTGGGCCTGCCGGCGGGCGTCTATGTCAATCCCGTACAAGCGGGCGGCGTTCTCGCCCAGTATCTTCTGCTTGACCTCCGGCGTGAAGTTGACCTTGTACTCCTCCTGGATGTCGCCGGGCAGCTCGAAGGCCATGAACTCCTCGATGATCCACTTGGGACTCCAGATGGCGTAGTCGCTGCCGAAAAGCAGGCGGTCCTCTCCAAGCCAGAAAAGCAGGTTGGCCATGATGTTGGCGAAGTAGCGAGGCCGCGAGTGGACGAAGGCCGCCGCCACCGACAGGCCGGCGTACACGTTGTGTTCCTGGGTGGCGATCCAGCAAAAGTCGTCCAACCGGGGCAGGCCCACGTGTTCCACAATGAAGTTCAAGTTGGGGAAGTCGGTGGCCGCATCGTCCACGTCCCGCACGTCGAAAGCGTCCATGCTGAGGGGGTATATGGTGGGCCCCTTGTGGACGTGAATGTTCTTGATGCCCAGCTCTTCCACAAGCTCGAAATACTTGTAGGCCCACGGGTCGTTGAGCCGCCAACCCCGGGAACCATCCCGCCACTCGGCGGTATACAGCTTGAACCCCTCCACCGGATATTGCTCCACCATCAGGCGCAGCTTTTCCAGTCCGGCCTCTTCCTCACGGGGATCGAAAGCGCCGCAAAGGATGAAGCGGTCCGGGTGCATCTCCTTGACCAAGTTGTTCTGCTTGACGGGGTTGAACCCTTCCTTGAAAAACTCGAAAAGGTTGGTGGAGTTCAGGATGCCCACGTCCACGTAGCCGTCGATGAACACGTCCTGGACCAGGGTTTCCTCTCCATACTTGCAGTACTTCTCAAAGGGCCACACGTAATCGGCGGGGCTGACCGCGCAGTGGTAGTCGTAGAAGCACTTGATCCACCCTTCGCCGTACTGGTTGAGCCAGTTCTCCGGGCTGGCGTCCCAATTGTGCATGTGCCCGTCGACCACGAAGATGTCCTGGCCGTTGCGCTTGTACATAGCTCTATTCCTTTTCCGGGATAGCGCCGGTCCGGGCGCTTCCAGATTCGGCTGAGACGGAGTTCCGGGCCTGCAGCAGCGCCGAGCACAGCGAGCCGGTGGCTTCGGCGGACACGCGGGCGGTCCGGGCTCGGATAAAGTAGGCTTCCAACTCCTCGGGGGCTATCGCACTGCCGCTGAGGTCCGTGAGCAGCGGCCCCTCCGACGAGCAGTCCAGGGCAAGCTCCGCCCGCCGCTCCAGGTACTTCCGGGCCGCTATTCCGGCTATCGGGCGCCCCGGGCCGCCCCCTTGCGACGAGACCCGGCAGGTATCGCCGTCCCACCTAAGATCGCGCAGCGTCAGAGAAGACATCTCCGGAAAAGACAGGCCGACGTCCTTCAACTCCCGGATAAACCTTTCCTGGCGGGCCACGTACCCCTTCCTGAGGAACAACCCTCGTAGCTGCTCCAAGTCCCCCCAGGCCTCGCCGGGGAAGGCCCGGGTGAAGGACGCTCCGGAGTTCACCCCATCCTCGATGGCCTGGCCGGCGAAGTGGCCCAATAGCCGCACGGTCACCTCCTCGACCCCTTGGACCCGCAGCAGATTGCGGCGGGTGTCGGCTGCCATGAGGTAGGAAAAGTTGGCGGCGCACCAGTACGTGGGCAACCGGAGCTCTACGGCGACGCGCCCGCCCTCGGCGGTTACCGAGTGGACCAAGCCCAGGCCCAGGATGGACTCGTCGAGCTCCGGGTCCAGAACGGTATCCAACTCGCGCCGGATAGCCGCCCGGTCGAGAGCCGGCGGTATTGACCAGTGCACGCCGTCAGCCATGGCTTACTCCGGGAAGGGGGCCCGCCGTCGCTTTCCGGCATCTATTCCGCGTCCGGCCCCGCCGGAAAACGGCTTCCGAGAAAACGGGTCAATCTGAAGCGGAAAAGACGGAGGGCCTATAGGGTCATAATACCCGCATAGGTGCTTATGTCAAGCTTCGGCCAGGGCCCGGCGTCTACCCCGGCGCCTGAGACGTCATGGCGCCTTGGTCGGGCCTCCGGCAACGGCCGGGGGTGAGTCCGGGCTATTGACACTCAACCGCGCCCATAGCTATATTTCGGCCAGAGCCTTCACGCTTGAGGAGATTACCTATGATGCAGAGCGGCAGAGTAAGGGTAGAGGCGGGCAACGTTACCTTCATCATCCAGCACGAGTTGTGGGACGGCAACATCCAGGACCACACGGACCAGGGCGTGGCGATCCTGGTCGAGTCCGAAGGCAGAACGCTGCTACGTTTCAACTGCTTCGACGTGGAGCGGAGCTACGTATACGGTCCCGACGGCAAGAACACCAAGTTCCGCATGGACCACACCGTCGACGGCAACCCCATTGGTTGGTCGGTGAAGACCATCCGCGACCACCTGCCTATCATGGTGGAAGAGGCCGGTCACTCTGAGGTGGCGGGCAAGCTGGACATGGCCGCGGTTTCCTCCAGCCTCGACGAGGTGGAAGAGGTGGCCCGGGGCAAGTTCATGGCCGAGCGCAACACCGTCAAGCACAACCGGGGCACCGACGTGTTCGACGCGGGCAACATCCGGTTCGGCCTGGAGATGCGCCGCCTCGCCTCGGGCGACGGCGGGCTGGCCATCCACGTGCTGTCGGACCTGGCGGGCAACACGGGCCGAGTGTTCACCGAGGAAACCGAATTGCTGGCCTTCGACTGCTTCTGGGACGGCCCCCACTACCACTACGGCCCGCGCAACAAGAACCACCGCATCTACTGGGACAGGACCCTGGTGCGGGACACCCTGGGCTGGTGCCTGGACCAGTTCAAGAACAAGAAGCTGGCCGCTATGCTGGAGCGGGCCGGCTATCCCGGCGTGGCCGCCGACCTGGACGAGGAGCTGATCGCCTCGGTGCTGCCCGGAGTCGAAGCCCGGGCCCGGGAAATGGAAGCCGGGGGACTCCCCGCCGAGGTAACCCCCAACCTGGTGCAGTAAGTTAAGACGGGGTCCGGCCCGCGCTGGACGGCCACAGCCCCGCGGACTTCACCCGGGGCCGTTGGCTTGTTCCCGCCAGTCCGCCGCGGCTTGCTTTCCTAACGGCGCCAACTAACGACGCAAGCCGGGCGCTGGGTGGCGGCAACGCGGCTAACCGGCACGGGCAACTCCCGGATGCCGTCTAAGGGTCGTCGTCGCGCCACTCGAAGTTTAGGGATGCGTAACGGACGAAAACCCCGCCGCCGGGAGCGCCCATGGGACCGTTGGCCGCCAGGACGGCGATGGTGTGCCGGTCCCCGGGATTGGGACTGGCCGTGACCTCCACCCGCTGGGGCTGGTTGAAGCCGGCGATGGCGCCCCGGTCCCGGTTGCACTGGCCGTCGATCCATATTTCCCCGTAGTCGTCCACGCAGGTCTCGAACATGACCCTGGTGCGGGACGTGGCCCTCCCGCCCACGGAATCGGGCAGGATGAAGCTTATCCGGTACCAGACGATGGAAAACCCCGTCACGTACGAAGACTCGATTGACGCCCACGCGGCGATGTCCGGGCACGTTGCCCAGGGCGAGTCGTCGTAGTCCGGAAGCCGGGCCGGGCTGCCCTCGGCCCGCAGCGCCAGTCCTCCGTTGGGCTCGCCGGGGACATACCCCTCGGCGTACTTCCACTGTGCCTTGACCGCGGCCAACCCGTCGGGTTGGTTGAGATTGATGCTCACTCTGGGCATGGTTCCTCTTACCCCCTATGAGATTATTGCCGGGCCGGCCCCGGAGCGTGAATGCGAGCGTAAAGCACGCGCTCCGGTGGCAGATCCGCGCCCGCCGGGCTGCCGGGGGAGGTGAGCGACTTCACCGTCCGGGGCACAGCCTACCATATCCTGCCCCGATAGCGAATCCCGATAACGAAGAAAAGGACCGGGCAGACAGCACGACGCCAAGTCCGGCCGCCGTATTGTGAAATCCCAACAGTAGTCCACTATAATGGCTATCCACCAATATTGCGGCGCCAACGGGGTCAAGATAAAATCCACCTAGCCCTTCCGAACGCGGTCCTCCCGTATCGGCAGGGTCCACCCTGGTATAACTTGAGAGGGATCGATGGATTACAGGGTTGTGTCTTCGGACAACCATATTGACATGACGTCCTGCCCGCCCAATCTCTGGTCAGACCAGGCCCCGGCCCAGTGGAAGCTGCTGGCCCCGCGGGTGGAAGAGATGGACGACGGGCTCCACTGGTTCATCGAGGGCAAGCACGTCGGAATGTGGAACGGCGTGGGGCCGGGGTTCGGCAGGTACCAGCAAGGCCGCCAGGCCCGCATCGACAAGATGTACGACCTGGGCTTCTATACCGGCCATCATGCGGGGGCGCTGCCGCGTCCCATCACCCCGGAATTCCGGCTGCAAGACCTGGACAATGACGGCGTCGACGCCGAGGTAATATACGGGATCCTGGGGATCAACCTCCGTATACAGAGCGGTGAACTGGCTGCGTGGGTGTATGGGGTCTACAACGATTGGGCCGTCGACTTCGCCAAGCGGGGAGACCCGCACCGCACCTTCCCCCTGGCCGCGATCCCCTACCACGATCCCGCCGCGGCCGCCGCCGAGGTGCGCCGCTGCGCCCGGATGGGCTTGAAGGGCGGGGACCTTCCGGTGAAGAAGCTGGCCTATCCGTTGTGGCACCGCGGTTGGTACCCGGTGTGGCAGGCTTCGGCGGAGTGCGACTTCCCCATTTCTTTCCACTCCACCGGTTTCACCGGGGCCCGGCTGGCCGACGACGACCAAATGGCCGAGGAATACCAGCTGGAAATACTGGGCATGGAGTCGGTGCTCTTTCAAGTGGACGGCGCCGAGGTGCTCTCCGCCATTATCATGTCGGGCGCCTGCGAAAGATTTCCGGAGTTCCGCTTCGTCCTGGGTGAGTCGGGCGTCACCTGGCTGCCCTACATTCTCAACCGCTTCGACGAACAGTACGAGGACCGGCTCCGCAGCCTCAACTTTTCCATGAAACCCAGCGACTACTTCCGGCGCAACGGCATGACCACCTATCAGCAGGAGTCCTGCATTGGCGACGTGGTGCACCTGGTGGGAGAGGACAACATCATGTGGGCCACCGACTATCCTCATCAAGACTGCCTCTTCCCGGACTCCCGCCGGATAATCGAGGAGCAGTTGGGCGGGCTGGCTGAGGCCGCCAAGCGGAAGATCATCTGCGACAACGCCGTCAAGTTCTACCACCTGAACTGACCGGGCAGCCCTACGTTGTGCAGCCACCCGGAACCCGCAGCGAGCGGCTTGGCCCGCCTTCACCATGAGGTTGTCTCGTGCCGAAAGTGCCCCCGCCTGGTGGCCCACCGGGAGGCGGTGGCCCGGGAAAAGCGTCCCATGTACGGCGACTGGGACTACTGGGGGCGACCGGTGCCCGGCTTCGGCGACCCCGACGCCCGCCTGTTGCTGTTGGGTTTGGCGCCTGCCGCCCACGGGGCCAACCGAACGGGCCGGATGTTTACCGGAGACCGCAGCGGCGATTGGGTATACTCCACCCTCCACAAGTTCGGCTGGGCCAGCTCACCCCACTCTTTGCACCGCGACGACGGCCAGACCCTCCGGGACGTGTACATATCGGCCGCCCTGCGCTGCGCCCCGCCGGGAAACAGACCTCTCCCGGAAGAACGGGACAGCTGCCTCCCCTTCTTGGCCCGGGAGTTGGAAGCCCTCGAGAAGCTTCAGGTGGTGATGGCCCTGGGCAAGTTCGCCTTCGACGCCTACCTCGGCATCTGCTCGGCCCGGGGCGCGGCCCTGCCCAGGCCCCGCCCCAAATTCGGCCACGCGGCGGTGTACCCGCTGGCCGGCGGCCCCATCCTGGCCGCGTCCTATCACCCCAGCCAGCACAACACCTCCACGGGCCGCCTGACCCGGGACATGTTCGAGGAGGCCTTTGGTCTGGCCAAAGGCTTGTTGACCCCAAAAGCTTGCTGACCTAGGAACGCTCTCCGGGCCCTTGCCTGGTCACGCCGGGCTCTGCCCCGCCCTGGTCCACGAGCGCCGGTCGAGCCGGGCCGCCCGATTTGCCGGCGGCGCTTGCGGGTATAATGGAGCGGATTTCCCCAAGGGAGACCTTGCGCCGATGGATAGGGAACAATCGATCTGGGACCAGTTCGTCGGAATGATGCAGTCCGACAACCAGGAGATCGACCTGGGGAGAGCGGCCCTGCTCATCGCCGCCGCCGAGTATCCCGACCTGGACGTCGACCGGGAGCTGGCGGCCCTGGACTCGCTGTCCGCCGCTGCCGGCCTGCGCATTGGCCCGGACCGGGACCCGTTGTACTGCGTCAATAGCCTCAACGAGTACCTTTTCGACGAGGTGGGATTCGCCGGCAACAACGACGACTACTACGACCCCCGCAACAGCTACCTCAACGAGGTGCTAAGCCGCCGCCTGGGGATACCCATCATGCTGTCCCTGGTGTGCATCGAAGTGGGCAAGCGGCTGGATATTCCCCTGGTGGGCGTGGGAATGCCCGGCCACTTCCTGGTGAGGCACCGGGACGAAGAGACCATCTTCGTGGACCCCTTCCACCGGGGAATCCTGCTGTCTGAAGAAGATTGCGCCGAGCGCCTGCGGGAGATCACCCAGGGCAACTTCACCTGGGACAGCCGATATCTGACCCCGGTCAGCAATCGCGATTACGTGGCCCGCATATTGCGAAACCTGAAAATAATATACCTGCAGAACAACGACCACCGGCGGGCCCTGTCCATGATCGACCGGCTGGTGGCCCTGGACCCGGAGGAACCCGCGGAGCGCCGGGACCGCGGGTTGGTCAGGTACCAGATGGGCAACTACCGGGGAGCCCTGGAAGACCTGCGGTTCTACCTAGAGAATGGGCCGCCCGAAGCCCAAACCGAAGAGTTGCGGAGGCTCGTCAGCCACGTCGAGGAGCTTCAACAGCAGGGTTGACCGGCGGATCGACGCGTGGTCCGAAGGGTATCACTCGCCGGGTCCAGTCGGCCCGCGCTTCCCCAAGTCGTCTTGCCAGAGATCGCTATGCCGCGTATTACCGAGGTGCCCCCTCAACTCACGCCGGAGAACGACGATGGCTACTTGGAAGAGCTTACCAAGGCGATTTTCCGGGCCGGTTTTAGCTGGCAGGTGGTGCGGGACAAGTGGGACAACTTCCGCCGCGGCTTCGATTGGTTCGAGATTGGCAGGGTAGCGGGTTACGACCAGCAGGACATTGCCCGGCTCATGGGGGACGAGGGCATTGTCCGCAACCGGCGCAAGATACTCGCCACCGTGGAGAACGCCCAGGCCGTAGAGGCGTTGGCCAAGGCCCACGGATCGTTTTACGCGTACCTCAGGTCCCTGGACCCACTGGAGTACCACGAGCGAGTCAAGGAGCTGACCGGTCAGTTCCGGGGCCTGGGCCGCACCAGCGCCTTCGTCTTCTTGCACTGCGTCAACGAACCGACCCCGGAGTGGCACCAGAGGTAACCGGGCCGGCCCGGAGCCACCACTCCAGCCCAGGGGTCCCGGCAGCCTCCGCCCTCGGCGCCAGGGCCATTCGATTATCATGGCGCTTGAGGCACTTCTCGGTTCCGTTTGCTTTTGGTGTACGGACTATCTCGCCGTAGGTATGCCATACTCTAAAAGCAAACGGAACCGTGTGGGGTTAGGCGCTACCTCCTTCAGGCGATGTAGTAGGCCGCGATGTACAAGCCACCGCCGATCACTCCTGGAATCAATAGTCCTCGTAGGATGTTGCGAATATCCCGCCGCGCTCCGGAGGTCCTCCCAGGTCGCTGTGACCGAGTCTCCCGCTGGCGGGACGCCCCCGACGCGGGAGCCCTGTTAGCAGGACCGCCCGGACCTCCTTAGAGGAGGCGCTGGATGAAGAAAATGGCGGGAAGGAAGAAGAACCCAAACACTATCAACGCCGGCCCAATCAGCCCGACAGCGCGATGCCGTCTTCGCAGGACCGGCTGGGCGCCGATGATCCTGCGGGCAAGGCCCTGAGTGCCAACCAGGACGACAATCAAAGCCCCGACAAACATCGCTATAAGTGCTATCGGCATGGTTCACCGTCCAGAACAGAGTGGGGGGCGGGGATGACCCCGCCCCCCACTGCAAAGGCTAACCGCAAGCCTAGTGCAGCACTTGGGTGTAATCCAGGAGATAGGCGCAGTCGCCGCTGGCCCGCGTGGTGGACCTGCCCCAGGAGCCGATGGTCGTCCCGCCCACCTTGTTGTCGAAGTACGCGGTGTCGGCGCCGGCGCCGACACCGGAGATGGTCGGGCAAGGGAAGACGTTGTTGTTGAACTCCTGGTAGGCCCGGTTCACGACTATCTGGGTTTGGCCGCCGAGGTACTCCGAGGCGCAAGCGTCGCTGGTGCCCTTCCTCCACCCGGTGCCGCTCCGCCAGTACAGCTGGCACTGGCCGGACCTAAAGGTTACCTGGCCGTCGTCCACCGTCCACTTGACCTCGGACCGGACCCAGTTCACATCGATGCCGGCCAGGTCTTCCCAGGTGGTCGTGAACTTTGCGGTGTTGACCGTAGAAGCTAAGACCCCGGAGCCTGAGTATGCCTTTGAAGGTCTCGGGCCTTCCGGAGCGGCGGGAGGACTCGATTCCGAGGCATCGCTCTCATTGATCCGGGCCGCGTCCTCTGGGGTGACCGAGCCCGTCTCCACCAACCGCTCGCAGGTGTCGAAGTCGATGGCCAGCGTCCTCGCTGCCTTGATGGGTTCGCCGAAGCCCCGGGCAAGCCCCATGGTGAACTCACAGGCGTCCGTGCCAACCCTTTCGCCCCGGTTGATGCTGCGCTCCGCGTCCTGGATATCAACGCCGTCGTCACGCTCGTACTGGACAACGTTGTCGCCGGTTAGCTGTAGCGGCTCGTCGCCCTAGGCGGCGACGGGCGCCACTGAAAGCACGGCGGCCAAGACTCCCAACAAAAGGAGTAGCCGCAGGTTCTTCGTGAACATGGCGCTCCTCCTTAGCTAACGTTGGGATGGCGCTGGGGCGATCACCTCCTGTCCCGGCGTTGGGGCGACTATGGACGTTGCCGATACTAATGATTCCTTCTCCCGATGCTGTTGTCAAGGCCCCCGTTGCGGTTCGTTCCCGCTTCGGGGGTTTCGGCATTTAGGCCAATCCCCATTTCGTTTCAATTCGTTTAGAGACAGCGGCCGCCACGGGGCACACACTTCCTACAGGGCCACTAACAAACTACGGCCCGAGGAGGTTGGCTTTGAGCGGACACGCAATCCAAAGGGTTCCGTTTGCTTTTGGTGTACGGACTATCTGGCCGTAGGTATGCCATACTCTAAAAGCAAACGGAACCCACTTCTCCACCATGTCATGCTGAGCCTGCCGAAGCATCGTAGACCCTCCGGCTACGCTCAGGGCGGCAGAATAGAACAATCGAATGACCCTACCAACCGCGTAACTGTTCAGAGTTGGTTCCTCCTCAACTCACGACACTTCCGCCTTGCCCCCGCTGGTACCCACTCCCTACACTGTTAATAGGTAGCTATTAGCGCCTGGCCACATCTATCAACCGCCACCCAGGCCCATGGCTCAGAATGGCTCACAATGGCCCTGAAATAAAAACCCTGGCCTTCCCTCACGCCCACAGTCAAGTTCTCCCCTTACTCGCCGCCGTCCCGCCCTGGCGCCTTTGCACCGCTTTGGGGTACATTAGATTATCCGGGTGAGATTACCGGGGTGCGCGACGTTGCGGCGGCCCCGTAGGCCAGTTCAACCCACCCCGTGGACGAGAGAGATGAGCAGCCTGCCCCCCATCCCGTCTGAGACCCTGGAAGTCCTCCGCCGGATTCCAACCCAGACCCTGATCGACGCTCTCTGGGACAAAGGCTGGCCCATGAGCTTCATCCACGGCGCCAAGCCCCTCCAGTTAGGCCAGCACATGGCGGGCCGGGCCGTGACTTTGCGATTCGTGCCCCACCGCCCGGACCTGGTGCAGGACAAACCCAAAGGAGAGCAATCCGCCGAATACGTGGCCTTCGAGTTGTGCGGCCCCGGGGAGGTCCTGGTGATCGACGCCATGGGCTGGGAGTATAGCTCGATCGGGGGAGACATCAAGTTCCTGCGCCTGTGGCAACGGGGCGTAGGAGGGTTGGTGACTGACGGCGCGGTGAGGGACAGCGTGTCCCTGAAGGAGTACGGATTCCCGGTCTACTCGGCAGCCACCACCGCCAAGCAGGGACCGGCCGAGTTCTGGCCGTGGCAGGTCAACGACGCTGTCCAGTGCGGGCGGGTGTTGGTGCGGCCCGGGGACGCCGTGGTGGGCGACGACGATGGGGCGGTGGTGGTCCCACAGGGCCTGGTGGACGAGGTTATCCATATTGCCGGGGAGCGGGAGGAAGTGGAGGAGGTCATCAAGGCCCAGGTCAGGGAAGAAGGGTGCTCCCCGGGTAAGTACTACCCCTTCAACGACCTTACCTGGCAGTTGTTCGAAGAGAAGACCGGCAAGAAGCGCAGCCAGTAGCAGGTGCCATGCCCCGGCGCTTTCCCCAAGAAACCCCGCGCCGAGTTCGCGGAACAGCCTATCCGGACCGCAAGAATCCGTCTGGGGGTGAATGGCGTACTTCACCGGTAAGGGGAGCGACTCGCGATTGAGGAGTGGGGCCATGCCGGCACGTACTTCTTCTGATTCTGAGATTGCGCGGCGCGGAAGGTTAGTGCTGCTGTTGGTGGCCGCCGTGCTGGCCTTGCTATTGACGGCCGCCGGCTGCGTTGGGCAAACAACGCCGGAAGCGTCGGGACAACTGGCTACCGATGGGTTCGAGGCTCCCGGGGCCCAGGGTTCGCGGTACCTCCCCGTGTCTTACAGCAGCGCTGCGGGGAGCGGGTTGCAGGCTGAAGACCTGGACCCGGAGGACATTGTCGCCGCTCACGAGCAAGTCCTAATCCGCCTGTATCAGGACCTGCTGCCCTCCGTGGTCCACGTACGAGCAACCCAGCAGCCGGGCACACCGGACCATCCGCCGGTAATCCCGGGACATCCAGACGTGTCCCCGGATGATTATCCGTGGGACTACCTGGTGCAGGGGGAGGGCTCCGGTTTCGTTTGGGACCGAGAAGGGCACGTGGTCACCAACAATCACTTGGTGGAGAACGCGGACCGGGTCACCATAGTCTTTTCGGACCGCGAGGAGGTGGCGGCCCAGGTCGTCGGCCTGGACCCGAGCTCCGACTTGGCGGTGTTGAAACTCGACGAAGACAAGGAGGAAGCCCGTCCGGTGACGCTGGGAGACAGCGACGCTTTGCAGGTGGGCCAGATGGCGGTGGCCATTGGGGACCCCTTCGGCCAGCACTTCAGCATGACCACCGGAATCATCAGCGCGGTGGGGCGCACCATAAGCGGCGATGGCGTGGTCTTCTCCATGCCGGGGGTAATACAGACCGACGCTTCGGTAAACCCTGGCAACTCCGGCGGGCCGCTGCTGGACCGGCGCGGCAGGGTCATTGGCGTCAATACCCAAATCATGACCCGCAGCGGATTCAACTCCGGAGTGGGGTTCGCCGTGCCAATCGCCCTCGTCAAGAGGGTCGTGCCGGCCCTCATCGACGAGGGCGAGTACGCATACTCCTGGCTGGGTATCACCGGCGCGACCCTATCCCCGGACACCGCCGAGCAGATGGACCTGCCCCGGGACACCGGGGGCGCGCTAATACTCCAGGTTAGCCCGGACAGCCCGGCCGACCGGGCGGGTCTGCGCCCCAGCGAGGACCACTACACCGTGGATAGAGTCAGCTATCCCTTAGGCGGAGACGTTATCGTGGGCATCGACGGCTCTCCCATCAGATTCATGGACGACCTGCTGGCTTTTTTCGTCGGGGAGACCAGTCCAGGAGACCGGGTGCATCTGGAGGTGATACGAGAAGACGGGGAGCGAGTAACGTTGGAAGTAACCTTGGGTGAACGGCCCCGGAGAGCCGGTCAAGCGCCCGCGCTGCCATGATTGCCGTAGACGCCATCTACACCTCGCCGGTTAAGTCACTGGGCCTGAACCAGCTCGAGAGCGTTCAGGTAGATGCGGATGGCGTCTTGGCGGACCGCCGCTTCCACCTGGTGGACCGCGACGGAGCCCTGTTGACCCAGCGGCAGGCGGGGACCTTGGTCCGCGTGAAGGCCTCCTATGAGACGGAACCCGAAAGCCTTACCCTCCACTTCCCCGGCGGGCACGGCGTCGGCGGGCATCCTGCGCTAGGCGGGCCGGTGGTGACCCGGATATGGGGCCGCCCGGTGCCCGGGCGCCTGGTGGAAGGCGAATGGTCGGAGGAGCTGTCGAACTTCTGCGGACAACCCGTGCAACTGGTAAAGTCCGATTTGCCCGGCCAATGCTACGACGAATACCCGGTGTCGCTGCTTTCCCAGGCCTCCATAGATTACCTGGGAGAACGGAGCGGCGGCGGGGCCGCGTTCGAAGGCCGGCGATTTCGCCCCACCTTCCTGCTGGGGGGCTGCGGACCCCACCAAGAGGACTCCTGGCTGGACCGGGTCATCCGCATCGGCCCCGGCCTCGCAGTCCTGGTGGTGGCCCGGGACCCCAGATGCGCCATCACAACCCACGACCCGGAGTCCGGGGAAACGGACGCCGACACCCTGCGCGACATAGTGAGCTACCGCCCCGGCTCCAGGGTCCCCTACTTTGGCGTCTACGGCATGGTGGTCGCCCCCGGCGCAGTGTCCGTTAGGGACACCGTAACCGCCGGTTCCGAGCCAACTTAGCAAAGCGCCGCCCGCCCCCGGCCCCGCACTACCCCCAGCGGCGGGACCGCATCCGCCCCACGGATACCCATAGCGGCCCCGTCTTGTCCATTCGCCCGGGTGGCCCTTGTTCCCGCCCAAAAGAGGACCATAGACCTTGATGCGCTTCGTGTAATGACAATAATATCGCTTGCGGCGGCAGGGGTTTGACAGCGCAGGTACCCATTACTAAACTCCACTGCTGGTTGGTCCGGATTCTGCAGCCGTCACACGGGCACCCGGGAGATGACCATGGACTGGTTCCAAAAGGACCATATGGGCGCGCTGGTGGACCGGGCCGCCCGTCTCTTCGGTCCCAGGGAGGCCCTGTACCACGAAGGCGGCCGGTGGACTTTCGACCAACTCAAGGAGGACGTAGACCGCGCCGCCCTGGGACTCATGGGACTGGGGGTCCAGCCGGGCGACAAGGTGTCCCTGTGGATGCCCAACCGGCCCGAGTGGATTCACACCCTGTTCGCGGCAGCCAAGATAGGCGCCGTGCTGGTGCCGGTCAACACCCGCTTTCGCACTGCCGATCTGGAGTACGTGGTCCGGCAGTCGGACACGTCCGCCCTTATTACGGTGGACCGATCCGGCCCGGTGGACTACCTGGGCATGGTCGCCGAGTTGTGCCCCGAACTGGAGGGCGGTGACCCCAACGACTTGAGGCCTCAGGCTTTTCCCGAGCTAAAGCGGGTGGTAGTCCTCGGCGACGCGCCTCAGTCCGGGGTAACCGCGTGGAGGGAAATGCTGTCCGGGGCCGAAGCGGTCCCCCGCCGCCGGCTCGAGGAGCGCCAGCGGGAGGTGGACCCGGACGACCCGGCCCTGATTATGTACACCTCCGGGACGACGGGCTTTCCCAAGGGCGTGGTCCAGGGCCACTGGATCCAGCGCAACGTCTCCGACCAGGCCAACCGGATGGGGATCACCTCCCGGGATGTGGTCCTGATGTACCTGCCCCTGTTCCACGCGTTCGGGCTATACGAAGGGCCGTTGATGTGCGCCATGTCCGGCGCCCGCATGGTCCTGACCACCATATTCGATCCCGGAGAATCGCTGGAACTCATCGAGCGGGAGCGGGTAACGGTAGTCCACGGTTTCGACACCCATTTCCACGGGCTCCTCTCCCACCCGGATTGCTCCCGCACCGACCGCGGCAGTCTCCGGACCGGCCTGCTGGCAGCCGGCATGGCCAGCAGCGAGGCTGTGGCGCGGCGCACCCAGGCCGAGTTGTGCCCTACAGTTACCGGATGGGGGATGACCGAGGTGGGCGTGGGAGCGTCCCTGTCCTTCCTGGACTCACCCGAAGACGATCGCTGCACCGGCTCCGGGTACCCCTTGCCGGGCTACGATTTCAAGGTGGTGGACCCCGCACGGGCCGGGAGCGGCCGGCGGGAGAAATGGGCGAGCTTTGCGTCCGCAGCTACGCCACCACGCCGGGTTACTACAAGAAACCCAAGGAAACCTCCGAGGCCATCGACCCCGAGGGCTGGCTGCACACCGGCGACGTGGCCGCTATCCGCGACGACGGCTTCGTATACTTCATGGGCCGATACAAGGAACTGCTCAAAGTGGGCGGAGAGAACGTGGACCCCGTCGAGGTGGAGGCTTTGCTGCTGGACCACCCCGGGGTGAAGAACGTCCAAGTCGTGGGAGTGCCGGACCAACGGCTCAGTGAGGTGGCGTGCGCCTGCGTAGTCGCGGTGGACGGGCCAGTGGTCTCGCCGGAGGAGATCATCGAGTTCTGCCGGGGCAAGCTGGCCAGCTTCAAGCTGCCGCGCTACGTGTTGTTCATGGAGCAGTACCCCATGACGCCCAGCGGCAAGGTCCAAAAATTCAAGCTCCAGGAGCAGGCGGAGGCTAGGCTGGGACTGGGCGCCTCCAGCGCGTGTTGACCTCACCCCGCCGCGTCACCTCCCGGGGGTGAACTAGGCGTATCCCGCGTCCGAAGCACAACAAGCCGGACTAGGTATGTGGTATCCTGTTACGCGGTTTCCGGGCGCAGCCCGTTCCGGCCGGAGCGTCAGGGACAAGCGCCCCGGCCCAGAACCTACACTGGAGCGAACACGAGAGCCTATATGGCAGCACAAAGCGCGGTTTCGGTAGTTCCAGACCAAGCCACCGCTCCGGCAAGCTCGGTGTCGGAAGAGTTGCGGAAGGACGCCCTGGAGTACGCTGAGCTGAGGCGGCTGGTCAAAGCCCACGGTCTCATAGACCGGCAACGGGGCTACTATTGGCTGAAAATACTGCTCACGGTGGGGGCGGTAGCGGCCAGCGTCGCTTTCCTGGTATTGGTGGACAACCCCTGGCTCCAGGTAGCCAACGCCGTCTTTCTGGGCGTAGTGTTCTCCCAATTGGGGCTTCTGGGGCACGACGCGGGGCACCAGCAGATATTCTCCAGTCCGCGTTGCAACCATGCGGTCAGCCTCATGGTGGGCGGGCTTATGGCCCTGGTTCCCAGTTGGTGGAATGACAAGCACAACGTGCGTCACCACCGCAATCCCAACCGCATCGGCGAGGACGGCGACATCGACGTGTCGCTGTTCGCCTTCACCATAGCGCGGTCTTTCGAAAAGACCGGGCTTCCCAAGGCCATGGTGCGATACCAGGCCTTCATGTTCTTCCCCATCCTGGTCCTCTCGTCGATAAGCTTCCTGTTTGCCGGCATCCACTACGTCCTGACCGGACGCAAGCTCAGATACCCGGCGGTGGAGCCGCTGCTGATCGTCGTCCACCTGGGCTTCTATTTCGGGTTGCTATTCGTTTTCCTGGAGCCGCTGCACGCCGTACTGTTCATCGCGGTGCACCAGGCGGTGGAAGGGTTCTACATGGGCTCGGTTTTCGCGCCCAACCACAAGGGCATGCCGGTGCTGGACCAGGATACCGCCATGGGTTTCCTGCGGCAGCAAGTGATCACGTCCAGGAATGTCAAAGGCAACCCCGTCATCGACTTCGTCTACGGGGGCCTCAACTACCAGATCGAGCACCACCTCTTCCCCAGCATGCCGCGCAACAAGCTGAGGAAGGCCCAGCCGCTGGTGAGGGAATTCTGCCGGGCCCGGTCGATACCCTACTACGAGACCGGCGTGATACAGTCGCAGCGGGAGATTCTGGGCTACATGCACCAGATGAGCGCGCCGCTGCGGCGCCAGCCCGCCTAAGCCGGGCCACCCCAAGGGGCGAAGACCCGGCGGAGTGTCCAAGGAGCCTGACCAAAGGGAAATAGTCCCAGTCCGGCGGGGTTCGTCACTGCGTCGGCACAAAACCAAGGGCCGAGTCCGTGGACTCGGCCCTTTGGCATGGCTGGCTTACCCAGATGGGAGTCCCGGTTAGGCGGGCACCAGGTCGGACAGGCTGGGTATGACCTCCTCGGCAAACAGGCGGGTGGACTTTTCCCAACCCTCCTGTTCTTCCATGTGGTCGTAAACCAGGTGCACGAGGGTGCCGAAGCCGCCCACGTCGTTGTACAGGGTGCGTATCTTGTTGGCCACCGTCTCCGGCGACCCCACGAGCCACATGTGGTCCGCCAGGTAGTCAACGTCCACCGCACTGTCCGGGACCTCCGGATCGTGCTTGAACACCGACATCAACTGGAAGTGGCGGAACAGCCGGAGCAGATAGTCGTTCCAGACCCTGCCGGTCATCCCGTCCACGGCGCCGGCCCGGGCCTCCTCGTCGGTGTCCGCCACGTACACGTCCCGGACGATGCGCCAGTCCCGGCGCGACGGGGTACGGCCGGACTTCTGGGCGCCCTCTTCGACCGCTTCCCAGTGGCTCCTGGCGTAGTCGGTGCTGAATGCCAGGGTCAGCGGGATATACCCCTTCTCCCCGGCCATTATGAGGCTTGGGGACTTGTAGCTTACCGACGCCACGCCGATCGGCGGGTGGGGCTTCTGGAAAGGCGTTAGGAAGAACTTCAGCGTGTCCACCTCGTCGTCGGAGGGCTTCTCCACGGTCCAGTACTTGCCCTCGTACTTGAAGGGGCCCTTGTCCTCCCAGATCTTCAGCATGATCTCCAGGGACTCGTTGGTCATGTCCCGGTGCTCCCCGTTGATGCCGTCGACGCTAAACAGGGTCCAGTCGGTGGGCAGGCCGCTGGCGCCCACCCCTAGCATCAGCCTCCCCTGGGCAATGTGGTCCAGGTAGGCCACCCGGTGGGCCAGCTCGGCCGGGTGATGGAAGGGCAGCAGGTGCGCGCCCGGGGCCAGCTTGATCTGCTTGGTCTGCATCAACGCCTGGGCAATCATGAGGTCCGGAGCCGGTATGGGCTCCCAGGGAGCGGTGAAGTGCTCACCGATCCAGGCCTCCTGGTAGCCCAGTTGGTCGGCGAGGACTAGGTAGTCCAGGTCCCACTGGTGCGCGTCGCGGATGTTCCGCTCCGGGGGGTGCGAAGGCATCATAAACAGTCCCGATTTCATTGTTCCTCCCTTTGCTGTTATCCCGTTTTGGCATCAAGCCGCCACCGGGGCCCTGACCTTCTCTGAGCCGTCAAGGGCGCCCCGGGGCGATGACTGGGTTCCCAATTCAGCATTATAGAAGTGTTCATATCCGGCGATGGGCTTGTCCTTGAGTCATTTTAGTACAACCGGCTAGATTGCGCCAGAGCAGCAAGCCGGATACCGCTGTTCAGTCTCCGCGAGTGGTCGGAGTGACACCCGGAGAGGCGTGCCTCCGGCTCACCCTATGCTCTTGGTCAGCAGGTCCTTGATCTCCGCGACGGTGTCCCCGATCCAATCTCCGGCGCGGGCCGCGGTCCGGGTCCGGCGTTCGCGGCTGAACTGCTGGTCGGTGATCTCCGGGTTCTCCGCGCGTATGGCCGACTCCATCTCCGCCATTTCCCTTTCCGCCGAGGCGGGCCGTTCGATCCAGTGGCAGATGTAGCGGTGGTCTCCGGTGAAGAACACGGCGCAGGGTATGGACATCCACTTCCCCTCTTTCAGGAACTCGTTCATGATGTCGTGGTTCAGATCTCGGGGAAATATGCGCATCTCCATACCGCCCGCCTCGGCGATGCGGGCCAGCACCGGCAAGCCTCTCACGACGTCTCCGCACCAGTCCTCGCCCAGCACCAGCATCTTGACGGGCCCGCCGGGGCGTTGGGCTAGGTCCCGGAAGCGCGAGGCGTCGTCGGGCGTCAACGGGTAGTCGGCGTAGTAGCCGTTGAATCTGTCCTTGTTCACCTTGATCTGGGCGACGTAGTCTGGGTAGTTGAACCCCTCTTGGAAGCGCTGGGGGGTTACCACGCTGGTCTCTCTGGCCATGGCCCTCACTCCTTGCTCGGCCGCGGGCGATTCGGACAGCCGCTGTTCCGGGTCTTTCCGCTTGCGGGCGTACAGCCCGTCAGCCTATCTCTCAACCGGTATGGCCCTCGAAGCCGATCTCCACCTTGCCGTCCGGGTACACGATGATGGGCACCGTGTCCGCATAGTCCAAGGCCTCGTCCAATACCTCCTGGCTCTGGTCCACACGGCGTTCCTCATACGCGATGCCCTGCCGCCCCCAGGAGGTGCGTAGAGTGTCACAGGCGGGGCAGACCGTTAGGGTGTAGACCACGGGGATGTCGGCCATGGGTGGCGTCTCCTTAGGGATTGACTGTGGGCCATCCGCCGCGTTCATCGGGCGGCGCCGAAGCGGCCGACGGACTGGCGTTTAGACCATTCTACAATGGGTCAAGACCCGTGTCATCCGAGGAGGCCCGCGATATGTGTTCGCCTGGGCCTTGGCCTGCGCCTGGGTCATTTAATTGTCTGGCTCTAACCCTCGCCATTCTAAGCCTAGCGAAGAATCTCAGCTACAGCGCAGCGACCCTTCACTTCGTTCGGAGTGACAGTTATAAGACCCTGCTTCCTCCCAAACTCCCGACACTTCCCCCTTGCCCTCTCCGGTGACCACTCCCTATCCTGTTAATAGGCAACTATAAACGCCCTGCCAAATCTATCCCGCGGCCACCCAGGCCCATGGCTCAAAATGGCTCAAAATGGCCCCGAAATAAAAAACCCTGTGAGCCGGGCCACGCGCCTTGTCCCTTCCTGCCGCCACGGATATAATGGCGCTTGCAATGCCCCCGGCGCCGCGCCCGGAAGGGCAGCCGGCCAGAAGTAACCAAGCCTTGACTCCCGACGGCCCCACGTAGGAGGTGTGATGTTCGCTCTATTCGTTACCATCAAGATTAAGCCCGGCCACAAAGAAGCCTTCATGGAGGCCACCATGGGCGACGCCGAGGGCTCCAACAAGGACGAGCCCGGCTGCCTGAGATTCGACGTGTTGGAGGACAACAACGATCCCAACACGGTATACCTGTACGAAGTGTACAAAGACCGGGAATCTTGGGAAGTGGCGCACCGCCAAATGCCCCACTACACCAAGTGGCGGGAGACGGTGCAGGACTGGTTCGACGGAGACCCCTCCCGCGTCGAGACCACGCCTGTCTATCCGTCCCAGGAGAGTTCTTTCAGCCACTAGACCGCCGGATGCGGCCTTGGGCCCAACTCCGGTAGGCTGACCGGCCGCCGCCCCTCGGGGGACCTCGCATCAAGACTGCGTCACCCCAGCCTTACTTCCTCTTTAGCACCAAGAGGGAGGGGGAGCTAGATGGAGCCACTAGTCCCACCCGGCGACAGCCTTCTGCCGCGCTACCGGGTCCTGGACCTTGGCGCCGCCGCCGGCGTGTTTTGCACCAAGCTACTGGCCGACTACGGAGCCGACGTGCTGAAGGTGGAGCCGCCCGCGGGGGACCCGGGCCGGGCTAAGGGGCCTTTCCTGGAGGACCTTCCCGGCGCAGAGCGGAGCCTGTATTTCCTCTTCTACAACACCAACAAGAGGTCGGTAACCCTGGACCTGGAAGCCGAATCGGGCCGGGACATTTTCCTGAGGCTGGCGGCCAACGCAGACGTTGTGGTGGAAGGGTTCCCCGTGGGCTACCTCAAGGGCCTGGGCTTGGACTACGACGCCCTGAAGGAAGCGAACCCGGGCTTGATTATGGCCTCGGTAACTCCCTTTGGGCAGAGCGGTCCCTGGAAGGACTACAAGTCTTCGGACCTGGTCACCATGGCGGCCAGCGGGTACATGCAGATTACGGGAGACCCGGATGGGCCGCCGGTGCGCCAGGGCAACGAACAGTCCCACTTCGCGGGCGCCCAGTACGCGGCGGCGGGTATTCTCGCAGCCCTTTACTACCGGGACGCCGTGTCGGGCTCCGGCCAGTACATCGACGTGTCGCAGCAGGAAGCCCTGATCACCTATTACGCCGACGCTCACCCCGCGCTGCTCTGGATGCAGCAAGGCCAAAATGTGACCAGGGTAGGCACCAGTTCCACCCTGGTGATACCCCTGGGAGCCTATCCCTGCCGGGACGGCTGGATATCCGCGGGCATCATCACGCCCAGGGAGTGGGAAATCCTGTCCCAGTGGATTTTCGAGGTAACCGGCAACCCCGAAATATTGGACGAGAAGTACCAGGGGGGCAACCAGGAAAGGGCTCCCCACCTGGATATCATCACCGCCATGTTTATCGAGTTCGCCATGCGGTTCAGCGCCGAGGAGTTATTCCACGAGGGGCAGAAGCGGAACTTGGTGTTCCTGCCGGTCAACGAGGTGGCCGGCGTGCTGGCGGACCCTCAGCTGGAAGCCGGCCGGTTTTGGACCCAGGTGGAACACCCCGAGGCGGGAAGCCTCAAGTATCCCCTGGGGATTTTCAATAGCCCGGAGGTGGGGCCCGCCGCCAATCCCGCGCCCCGGCTGGGCCAGGACAATGAGGCGGTGTATTGCGGCGAATTGGGGTTCGAGAAAGCGGACCTCGTCCAACTGCGGGCCTCGGGGACCATTTAGTTCCTAACTGATCATGCTACGGACCAACTCATGACCGGCCAGGCGTTGCAAGGACTGCGCGTGGTTGAATTTGGGCCATACGTGGCGCTTCCCCTAACCGGGCGGATCCTGGCTTCGCTGGGCGCGGAGGTCATCAAGGTCGAGACTAACAAGGTCCTGGACGAAATGACCTTCATCCCGGCGTGGTCCAGGGGCGCCGGTCAGCCCGATTTCCAGACCGGGAAGAAGCGGATAACCCTGGATGTGCGCACTCCCGAGGGGCGGGACCAGTTCCTGGAGCTGATAAAGGTCAGCGACGTGTTCATGACCAACTTCCGCCGCAACATCCTGGAGCGGTGGGGCATCGACTTCCCCCAGATACGCCGGACCAGGCCGGACGTGGTGATCATGTGGCAGACGGGGCTGGGAGGCCATGGCCCCTACTACACCTACAAGTCCTACGGGATGCTGGTCCAGCACATGTCGGGCGTCTCCATGATGAGCGGCCCACCGGGCGCGCCCCCGGTGACAGTCAACACTTCCTACTCCGACTACCACACCGGCGTGTTCCAGCCGGTGGCGATAATCGGGGCCCTGATCCGCCGTCGCCTTACGGGTCAAGCCGCCACCCTGGAGTCCTCCATATTCGGATCGGGCGCCGTCACCTCCGGGCCGGCCCTCTTGGACTACCAGGCCAACGGACGGGACCCGGAACGCATGAACAACCGGGACCGGGCCGCCGTTCCCCACGGGGTGTACCCCTGCCTGGGGGAGGGACGGTATTGCGCCATAGCCGTGTACGGCGACGACGAGTGGGCCGCCCTCTGCGAGGCCATGGACAACCCGCGGTGGTCCGGGGACTATCCCACGGTGCTGGAACGCTCCCGCAACCAGGACGCCCTGGATGCCCACGTCAGCGATTGGACCTCCCAACGGACCGCGGAGGAGGTCATGGAGACCTTGCAGCGGGCCGGGGTGGCGGCGGGCATCGTGTCCCAAGGCCAGGACCTGTACGACAGCCCTCACCTCAAGGCCAGGGACTTCTACCACCCCACCCGGTACTACGAAGCCCAACGGGGGACTGCCGCCGCGCACTGGAAGGAGGGGCAGGGCATCACCTGGGCCGTCCCGGTCCACCTGTCGCAGACCCCCCGCCAGATGGGCAGCTACAGCAACATAGGAGAAGACAATAGCTACGTCTTCGGGGAACTGCTGGGCCTGGGCCAACAGGAATTCGAGCGGCTGTCCCGGGAAGAAGTGATTTACTGACCGGACCGGCGGCGGCCCAGCCCGACGGTCCTGCCCGCCGCGGAGGTTGATTCATGGACTACGACAGCTATGAGCACCTGCTAATAGAGAAGGATGACGGCGTTGCCCTGCTGACGCTGAACCGCCCCGAGGTGTACAACGCCACCAACTTCAAGCTCCACAACGAACTGAGCCGCATCTGGCCGGACCTGGGGCAAGACCCGGAGGTGAAGGTGGCCGTGGTCACCGGCGCGGGAAACGCCTTTTCCGCCGGCGGCGACTTCGAGATGATCGAGAAGGCCCTGGGCAACCCGGAGGTCGTGGCCAGCAACATGCAAGAGGCCAGCGACATCGTTCACAACATGATCAACCTGGACAAACCGGTGGTTTCCGCCATCAACGGCGTGGCGGTGGGCGCCGGCCTGGCCGTAGCCCTACTGGCCGACATCTCCATCGCGTCGGAGAGGGCGCGCTTCACCGACGGACACACCCGCTTGGGAGTGGCGGCCGGGGACCACGCCGCGCTCATTTGGCCGCTCCTGATGAGCATGGCCAAGGCCAAGTACTACCTGCTCACCTGCGACTTTCTGGACGGCAAGGAGGCCGAGCGCATCGGCCTGGTCAGCATGGTGGTGCCGCCGGAGGAGCTAATGCCCCGGGCCATGGAGGTGGCCCGGAAGCTGGCGGACAGTTCCCAGCCCTCTATTCGCTACACCAAGCGGGCCCTCAACCAGTGGCTGCGCATGGGGGCTCACACCGCGTTCGACTACTCCCTGGCGGCCGAAATGCTGGGGTTCTTCGGCGAGGACGTCCGCGAGGGCCTAGCGGCGGTGAAGGAGAAGCGGCAGCCGAACTTTCCGTCGGCCCGCTGAGCGCCGCCCCGCATTCCGGACCTCCGGCCAGGAGCGCTTAGCTGCGCCCGGTCATCCCCCTGGCCGCCTCGTAGGTCCCGATGTAGTCCTCCACGGAAGTCAGCGCCACGACCCTGCCGATCAAGTCAACGGGCAGATCGTCAAGCGACTTGAAACGAACGCACGACTTGCCCATGTTCAGCCTCTTGCCCCGGGCTCGGAACTCGTCTTTGAACCACTGCTCCGTCTCCGGATCGGCGTACACGTTCATGAGATACAGGGACATGTAGTTCTTCTGTGAAGCCAGGGCGACGTAGCCCAAGGGCTGTTTATTGTAGGTCACCGGGTACCTTTCCAGCGGTATCACGTAGCCGATCATGCCGAAGTACATGGTCTCCACGTAGCCCGCGGGCAGGTTCTCCAGGACCACCTCCCGCAGGGCGGCAATGGCCTGCCGCCGGTCTGGGGGCAACTCGGCAAGGTATTCCTCGACCGTTTCAGCGTCGCTTCGCGCCATGCCTTTCAACCCCCTGGGTAACCTGCATATGTGATGGGACAGGACGTCACCAATGTCCATTATACCCAGGTCAGGCGGCAGGACGATTGCAAGGCCCCCAACGGGGCGCGTAATCCTGAGCGAAGCGAAGAATTCAAAGTGTCCGGCGGCAAACCGGTCGGCCTGGGCAGGGACTTTAGACCCTTCGCTGCGCTCAGGGTGACGATATAAAATCGCCAGACGACTTTGCAATCGTCCCAGGTCAGGCGGGGCCATAGCTTCACCTGGTGCGACGGCGGGATGTAAAATAGGCCCACGCCGACCGGGCCCCGGGAGGAGACATGAAACCGACCGTGCTGAATATGCAAGACTACGAAGCCGCCTACCGCAACGAGAGGCTGGAAGTCGGCGAGTATTTCAACTTCGGCTTCGACGTGGTGGACCGCTGGGCGGAGGACCGGACCAAGCTGGCCCTGATATCGGTCGACTCCTCCGGCGAGCAGGCGCAGCAACACACCTTCTGGGACTTGAAGGTCCAGTCCAACCGGTTCGCCAACGTGCTTCGCAGCCTGGGAGTCAGCAAGGGCGACCGGGTGTTCGTCATGCTGCCCAGGTGGTCTGAGTGGTACGCCGCCATGGTGGGAATGACGAAGCTGGGAGTCATTCCCATGCCGGCGACCACCCTTTGCACCGCGGGGGACATCGAGTACCGCGTCAACCGGGCCGAGGCCGTGGCGGCGCTGACCGACCCGGAGAACGCCGCCAAGGTGGAGCAGGCCGCGGCGTCCTGCCCTTCACTGAATCACCTAATGATGGTGCGGGGGACAAAGCGCGGCTGGCTGTCCTACGAAGAGAAGATGGCGGAGGCCTCTGAGGCCTCTAGGGACTTGAGCGGCGTGGAGCCCACGCGCAGCGATGACCCCCTGCTCATCTACTTTACCTCCGGGACCGTGGGCTACCCCAAGATGGTGTTGCACACCCAGGCGTCCTACGGCATCGGCCACGTCCTCACCGCCAAGTACTGGCACGACCTGAAGCCCACGGACCTCCAGTGGACCCTTTCCGACACCGGCTGGGCCAAGGCGGCTTACGGCAAGCTGTTCGGGCAGTGGACCCAGGGGGCCGCCGTGCTGCAGCACGACGCCAGGGGCCGGTTCGACGCGCAGCAGACCTTGCGGATGGTGGCAGATTACGGGGTGACGTCCTTCTGCGCTCCTCCAACCGCCTACCGAATGATGGTCCTGGAGGACTTGACCCGCTATCCTCTGTCCAATCTTCGTCACTGCACCAGCGCCGGCGAGCCGCTGAACCCGGAGGTGATGAGGAAGTGGGAAGACGGCACCGGCCTGACCATTTACGACGGCTACGGGCAGACGGAAACGGTGCTGCTGGTGGCCAACTTCCAGTGTATGCCCGTCCGGCCCGGCTCCATGGGAAAGCCCATGCCAGGATTCCACATAGCCATCGTGGACGACCATGGCGGCGAACTTCCGGCGGGGGAAGAGGGGCAGATAGCCGTCAAGGTGAAACCGGACCGGCCGGTGGGGCTGTTCCGGGAGTATTGGAAGGACTCGGAAGCCATGGAGCGGTCCTTCGTGGGGGACTGGTATCTGACCGGAGACAAGGCGTACCGGGATGAGGACGGCTACTACTGGTTCGTGGGCCGGGCCGACGACGTGATCATATCGGCCGGCTATCGCATCGGTCCCTTCGAGGTGGAGAGCGCCCTGATTGGACATCCGGCGGTGGCAGAGTCCGCCGTGGTTGCCAGCCCAGACCCGGTCCGGGGAGAAATCGTCAAGGCCTTCGTTATACTAAAGCCGGGCTACCAGCCCTCGGACGAAATGGCCATCAGCATCCAGGACCACGTGAAGAGCGCCACGGCCCCTTACAAGTATCCCCGGTCGGTCGAGTTCGTATCCGAACTGCCCAAGACCATCAGCGGCAAGATACGGCGGGTGGAGTTGCGCGAGTGGGAGGTTGCCCGGGCCGGAGGAGAGGGCAATGGACAGCTTTAGCCGGCAGCTTAGAGCCGAGGCCGGGCCCATATGGGAACGGATTTTCCGGCAGCCGTTCTTGCTGGAGATCAGGGACGGGAGCTTGCCCCTGGACAAGTTCCGGTACTACCTGGCCCAGGACTACCACTACCTGGAGGGTTTTGCCCGGACGGTGGCCCTGGCCTTGGCCAAGGCGCCCGACTCCCGCACCCTGGAGCATCTGTCGCGCCGCGTCCTCACGCCGGTGGAGCGGCCGCTGCACCACAAGCTGGCGGCGGAGGCGGGCGTCAGCCTGGAGGCCCTCCAGAGGGCGCCCATGTCTCCCACCAACACGGCCTACGTGAACCACATGCTGAAGACGGCGGCGCTGCACGGCCTGGGCCCCACCGCCGCCGCCCTGCTGCCTTGCCCCTGGACCTATCATGAACTCAGGGACCAACTAGGGCCCTCGGAGCACCCGCTGTACGGTCAGTGGACGGCGTTCTACGTGGCGGGAATGCTGCAGGACAGCGTGGACGCCTGGACCGGGTTCGTGGACGAGATGGCCCAAGAAGCCGGTCCCGGAGAGCTGCAAGCCATGCGGGAGGCTTTCCTGACCAGCAGCCGCTACGAGTACCTGTTCTGGGGCATGGCCTATAACATGGAACGGTGGCCGGCGTGACCCTCTCCGGCGCGGGCTAGGGGGCCGTGGTCTTCGCGCCCCAACTGTAGGGAACGTTGATCAACGCCGGTTCCAACTCTTTGACGCTGGTCTGACCGCAGAGGGCCAGGCAGCGGTCTATCTCCTCCCGAAGCAGCTCCAGGATTCCGTGAACACCGTCAGCCCCGTCCACCGCCAAGCCCCAGTAGAGCGGGCGACCTATGGCCACGGCCCTGGCGCCCAGCGCGAGAGCCTTGATCACGTCACTGCCCCGACGCACTCCGGAGTCGACGTAGACCTCGGCGCGGCCCGCCACGGCATCCACCACCTCGGGCACCATCTCGATGGCGCCCAACGTCATGTCCAACTGCCGGCCGCCGTGGGTGGACACCAGGATGCCCTCCACGCCGCACTCGACGGCCACGTGGGCGTCCTCGGCGGTGCGGATGCCCTTCAACACCAGGGGCAGGGAGGTGAGGTCGCGGAGCCACTCCAGCTCCCGCCAGGTCAGCGGGGTGGCCCGGGACACCGCCCAGCTGGGGGTGTCGTCGGTACCGCTGATCTCGCTGCTGGGCCGGTCCATCCCCCGGAAGTTGCCCAGCTCAAGCCTGCGCTCGTACCGGTTGCGCAGGTCCCGCTCCTTGGGACTGGGAACGGGGGTGTCCACGGTCATGCAGATGGCCTTGAAGCCCGCCTCCTCGGCCCGGTGCACCAGCATCTCCGTGTACTCGTAGCCGCGGTGGTATAGCTGGAACCACAGCGGGCCGGTGGCCGCCTCGGCCACTTCCTCCATGCTGCTGTTGGAGGAGGTGCTGAGCATCATCAGGGTATCGGACATTCCGGCGCCCTTGGCGGTGGCCACCTCCGCCTCGGGGTGGACGATGCCGTGCATTCCAGCGGGGGCGATCATCACCGGGAGGCTGATCTCCTGGCCGAGGACGGTGGTGGACACGTCCCGGTGGTCGACGTCCCGCAGGAACCGGGGGCGCAGGGTCAGCTCCTCGAAGGCGGAGCGGTTGCGACGGCTGGTGGTCTCGTCCATGGCGCCGCCGTCGACGAAGTCCCACACGTTGTGGGGCAACACCTGCTTGGCCCTGGCTTCGTAGTCGTAGAGGTTGAGCGGGTCCAGACGCATCAGGTCCCCCTTATAGGGTGTCTACCCCGGCCCGGCTAGTCGAGACCCTGAGGCCGGGGAGTGGTGACTGACAAAACGATACCTACTCTAACCGCCGGAAACGTTAGTGGCAAGGGGTCGAAGCAAGAGGAACCGTTCACAACCGGGGTGTTGGATATCAAGTGACTCCGAAGTGATACTCGGCCCAGGGGAGGAGGGCGCGCAGGAGGAGCGGCGGGGTGGGCTTCTGGCGGAGCCCCGCGCAGCGCTCAAGGTAGCGGACGACGCCGGTGAAGGTGGAGAGATGGAAACCCGCCGCGGCGACCCGGCGGACGAAGGCTTGGGGGGAGGGCGTGGGCCGTTTATCCGCCTGGGCGACAGCCCATTGGGTGCAGAGGTCGTCGGCCTGGCGTTGGACCATGACCTGGGCGTAGGCCAGGGCCATTCTGCGGCGAAGGGAGCGGACGCGGGCCCGCAACGAGCTAAGGTTCATCTTGGTTTCTCCTAGTGGTTGGAAGGTCTCACCACGAACGGGGATGGGCACCCCGCAAAGGGCTGAGGCTCACATGGATTTGTAACTGTTCAGACTTAAGGAGAACCGGCCCTTCGACAGGCTCAGGACAGGCCCCTTCGACTGCGCTTCGTTCCGCCTACGGCTCCACTTCGCTTCGCTCAGGACGAACGGATACACATCAAGTCTGAACGGTTACCTGGATTTCCGCTGGGCGGTCCAAAGGGGCAGGGCGGCCTCCAAGGCCTGGACCTGGTCGTGCAACTCCTGGATTTCGCCAAACTTGGTCGAGCCGCTGAGGATGGCACGGACGGCGCGGAGGCGGATTTCCGGGTTCGGACTCTCCAGGAGGTCGCCGAGGCAAACGACGGCTTGAAAGGCGAGGCTGTGGAGGCAGTTTTTCGCGCGGCGGTGCCGCCTAGGCGGTAGGGGCGAAAGATTTTTCGCCCCTACGCGTGAACCTTCTGTCCCGAGGTAGGTGCATCCGCTGCGGCGGCCCACCTTGGAGACGCGGGCGGCCTGGGCGATGGAGGGGGCGGCGGCGAGTATGGGGAGGGCCGATTGTTGGCGCGAGGAGAGGCCGGGGTTTTTTATTTCAGGGCCATTGTGAGCCATTTCGAGCCATGGGCCTCAGTGGCGATTAGATTTGGCAGGGCGCTGATAGCTGCCTAGTAACAGCGTAGGGAGGGGTCATCGGAGGGCGCAAGGGGGAAGTGTCGTGAGTTTTGGATCAAGGGGGAGGCCGCCGGAGTCCAGGCTCACGCTGCTATAATCGGAAAGCACCACGACCTTGCGGAGGCCGTATGAGGGCGACGAAAATGCGGGAGCGCCGAGCGGCGCATCACCAGCGGCCGGGGCTGGCAGCTTTGCATTTTAGGAATGGTCTGAATAAGGCTCCAATTAGCTCGGAAGCCAGATACGAAAAGTGGCGTATTCAGCTACTTGTTTAGAGCATTCTTAGATTCCTCGCCGCTTCGCGGCCGCGGAATGACAGGGGTGGGTACTCCAGCGGCAAAGAGGGAATGACAGGGGTGGGCGCTGGGCGGCCGGAATGACAGGGATGGGTACTCCAGCGGCAAAGAGGGTATGCGATGGGGGCAACGCAAGTGACCGTGACCATAAGAAACGTGGCCGAACCGGAGGGGGTCTGGGAGGGACTGTTCCCGGAGGACACCGGAGCAACCGATTGTCTCGTGGCCCAGGCAACACCTGGAATCCAAGGTCTAGGACCACATCCTAAAGCACTGCTAAGAGCAGAGCTACTATAGCTATGATAGCCGCGCCGCTGGTAACCAATAGGCTTATGTTAATCCGGAGAGCCAATCCGCTCTGACCCCGCGAAAGAGTTTCAACATCGGACGTTACTTGAGAGATACTTTCTGATTGAGTGGCGATGAGCTCCTTTTGTTCGACGGCCTGGGCTATCAGTTCTTCCATCTGTGCTCTAAGGGCATCCGTGTGGGACGTTACTTGAGAGATCCGCTCTGATTGCTTGGAGTCGTTGGCCTCTAACTCCTTAGCGATTTCAGACAAAGCCCAAGTGAAGTCTTGGCCCTGCGCCGCTATCTCAGAGATGAGTTCCCTTTGTTCAATGGAATGGGCCGCCAGTTCTTCAACCTGCTCTCTAAGAGCAATGATAGCTTCGTAAGTCGCATCCTTGGAACGACTCTCGTCGGCGGATTTGCCGTCTTTGACAAAGGCGTCGAACGCTACCACAGCAGCCCTGGTCGCCACTTGCTGCACTGCTGCTTTCCCCAGTATCGCCTTTGCAACCGCTACTATCGCTCCCAATATCGGTATAGGCACGTCAATTCCTCCGGTCCCAAATGTCTGCCGCGAACAGACGCATGTTAACCCTGGCTAGAATAACCCCGTTATGAGTTGAGGCACGACTTTCAGTACGGAGATACCGGCCCGAGGGAGTACTGATGAAGCCGCCTTCGCTTGGTAGTGAGTCGTAGGACTCTGTAATCGCTTCCGCCACTCCTTGGACGTGCCCCAACGCTTGCGAGGGCATGTCTCCCCAGGCGCGGCAACCCGCCAGCAGGGGCCTCTGTCATACACATGCCGTTGGTGTCCTCCGGGGGTTCGTAAGGAATAATTGGCGGCTTATATAGCTTCATGACATGGTCTCCGATTGGGTGAAGGTAAGCCAAAGGTAATAATTAATCAAACTGCTTAAGGAAAAAGGGCCGCCAAAATCATTTCCGTACAAATAGCCCAGGGCTCAGCACAGCGAGAACCTTGGAAGCGACGGTAGGGCCCATTTTGGATTGATCCAAATAAGACGATTCCAAGTGGTCATTATAAATGGATGATATCTGGTCCGAGTTTTCCTTCAGCGCGTTGCACAGAACAGGCCGAAATGCTTCGTAGTTCAAGCGGCATCGCCAATTGTTGAGGAATCCGATGACTTTATCCAGAGAATCCCCATCCGGGTCGTATAGCAACCTATCCCGCAAGGCCTGCGAATTCACGCGTTGATAGGCGCACCAATATCGCCTGTATTTCGAAGCCTTCTCTACGAAGTAAATCTCCGCTGCCCTGGCAACCTTGTCGAAGGTTATGTCAAATCTCTGGTCCATGAACCCTGCCCGGTCCGCTGTTCACGCACGCGGAACCATGGGATATTACCGCTATTAACTTGGCGAGGCTTTAGCCGGCCAAATTTGGTGAGACGATGGCGGCATTCCTATCCAAGGCGCCAACCAATTCTTCAACGGCGTGTCGGAGCCGCTGGAAGGACCGACAGGTCGCGGAGGCCGTGTCTAGGTCAAGCCTGGCGGATAGGCTTGCCTGGTGTTCGGTCTCCCGTCATTCTGCTGCCCATTGTTCTCCGTCTCCAGTCAGCTCGCCTGGAAATAGTTAATCGTCATTCCCCAGGGCTGACGGCGGGTTGCCTGGACCGTTTCCTCATCTTTGGCCGCGCCGCCTTTTCCGGTGTTTCCTCAGGACCGGCGCCGACAACGCTCTCCACCGTCTCCGCCAGCCAGGAGTTCAGGCTCTTCCCTTCAGCGCTGGCGGTCGCAAATGCGGCCCGGTGAATCTCGGGGTTGACTCTGAGCAGAATCTTCCCGGAGAACGGCTTGTCCGGCTCCCGGCCCATTTCCTCACACACCCTGAGGTATTCGTCCACGGAAACTTTGAAGGCGTCCCTAAGCTCCCCAACGGATGTTCCCTGAAAAGTAATGACATCGCGGGTGTCCGACACTTCGCCGTGGAATATGCCTGCCTCGTCGTCGAAAGTCATGGCGGCGTGGTATCCTTTGTATCCCATCATTGTTTGGCCTCCTGATTGCCCCAAGGAGTTATTCCAGCCTCCTTCAGAAACCTTTCCACGGACCCTACGGACCCTCTGTCCGTTTCTTTGCGAGGATGAGGACGGTGAAAAACTGCCACTCGATCATTGAGTTTGACTATGACACGGGACCCTGCCCCTTCCTCGATGGCGGCTCCGACGGCCCTCAGCAGCGACTCGATGTCGTCCCAACGAATGTTGGATTGGGTGGGGCGTTTGAATATCGCATCCAGGGTCCGACGATGCCGAGTCCTCACATGTAATTGATATCATAATACGATATCAATTGTCAAAGGGCTGTGCTGGCTGACAACCCAATGCGACCCGTATTCTCAGTCCGCCTTCTAGGCACCCTCGCAGCGGCCTCAAAAAACTCCCCGGGAGCCGAGTCGACCGGGGTGGTCGGGCCCAAATCAATCCCGTTCGAAAGATGGACTTCGACTCTGGCCTTGACCTGCGTAGGCCTTGTACCTCCGTCGTCTCACGGCGCAGGGGCGGCCCTTGTGGCCGCCCTGGGGGTGGGTGGGCGTCCGAGTCCGTCCACTTCGAGGGTCCAAGGGCAACGCAAAGGGGCGGGCATTGTGCCCGCCCCTTTGCGGTCGGAGCTTTTGCTGCGGCGGAGCCACCGGTGTTACTCGTCGTTCATGGTGAAGGGGATGACCCCGGGCATGTACCACTTCTCCCAGGTGTCGTCCACCTTCTCCTGGTAGTACTTTCTGTCTTCCGGGGTGAGGTGGGCGAACCGTCCGCCTCCTCGTACCTACTCGCTGGTTCCTTCCATAAATCAAGGCGTATCGACACTAATTTGCTTGCTGTTTCCCCATCTATGTCATTCCGAACCCTTGGGCTATGCACAGGGTGACATGTTGGACGCTTGTGTCAACACGCCCTAAAATCTCCCATGTCCCATCCAATGGATATGACATTATTCTCGCGGGCATATTTCCAGACTTGGTCGAAGCGTCCCTGCTTGTTTTCGAAGGGGGCCATTACCCAACCGGTCGGCATCGCCAACTCCTCGTTAGCTGGCGTTGTTGATTCATTTGGCAACCATCTCCTCGATGGTAACCTCACCGTCATTTATCGCGTCGATGGTAACCTGACTGCCCCAAAGCAGGGTCATGCCTAGCAACGGAATGCTGTCAGACCGTTGAGCCAGCTATAAATCAACTGTCCATGCCAAGACACGGTGGCAAGATAAGTGTCGAAGTCGAAAACCTCTCCATTGGCTAACTCAAAGGTGCGTTGGCCTACGGATGGCAATCCCAGTTGCTGAATTGAGTCCCCGGGCAAAGTCAGATAGCCCGTGAATCCGGTGTCCAGCGCCACCTCTAGAGGCCGAGGACGGCCCCTGCTGTCCATGATGTCAATGGAAACCATCGCCTGCTGGTTAGCGTTCACCCTGCCTTTAATCACTATGTCCCGGGGTCCGAAATCCGCCGATGTGGCTGTAGGCTGCGCGATGACCGACTCGGACTGCGTGGGTCACGGCGGCGGGCCTTCGCTCCAGCAGCCGCCGTGTGGCGTCGGCGTCCCAAGCGTCAACTTCATAGTCGCCGGTCTCGACGTCGATTACCACGAATGTCCCATTTTCCACAGGCCCAATCTTGGACCGGACTTGGTCTCGGTAGATGGCCTCCCCCAGGGCTCTCACTTCCCCGGGCCCGTAAGTTAGACCAGACACGGAACCCTCCTCACCAGTTGCGCTGAAGCAGCCGGGTCCTTCTTCAAAGATACGCCTTCGGCCGCGTGGCGGTCAATGTTGGGGATCGGGCGCCGCGTAAACCCTCTCTGCGCTGTCTCCCGTCATTCTGCTGCCTATAGGTCTTCTTTCGCCACCGACCCTCTCCCACAAAAGAAAGCGAGCCCGCGTCAGGGGCCCGCTTTCAAAACTCCAGAAGACTTGCGCCCTTTAGTGGCACTCTAATGGGCATTAGCACGCTGGCGGCGGATGTTCAAGGGTTCTAATTGACTCATAAATTCGACGTTACCACCAGTTAGTCTCGCGCCCATAGTCCTACTTCCGCCCCTGCGTCCGGTTAGGGATGAGGGTCGGCCCGCCGGTGTTACTCGTCGTTCATGGTGAAGGGGATGACCCCGGGCATGTACCACTTCTCCCAGCTCTCGTCCACCTTCTCCTGGTAGTACTTTGTGTCTTCCGGGGTGAGGTGGGCGAACCGACCCTGCCGGCCCAGGTACTCGCCGATGGGCTTCCTCTTGCGGATGCCCCGGGCAATGGCGCGGGACGGGCCGTTAAGTATGAGCTCGCCGTCTATTATCTCGTACTGGACCCACAGGCCCGTCTCGATGGCCAGCATACCCAACTCGTGGGAGTACTTGGGATCGTAGTCCCAGCCCTTGGGGCAAGGGTCGATGCTGTGGATGAAGGCGGGGCCGCCGATGGTGAGCGCCCGCCGGATCTTGTTGGTGAAGTCCAGCCCGTAGGAGCCGCAGGCGGTGGCCACGTAGCGGCAGTTGGGGTGGCCCGTCGCCAGCATCGGGGCGGTGTTCTTCTTCCACCGGGTGTTCATGATGCGGTGCACCTTGCCCGGCGGGCTGAACGTGGAGTTGGCGCCGTAGGGGGAGCTTCCCGACACCTGGATATCGGTATTGGCGTAGGACTCGTTGTCGTACATCAGGATCAGCAGGTTGTACTCGTCGTGCTGCAGGGCGGCCGAGATGGCGGAGAGGCCCATGTCGGCGCCGCCCCCGTCGCCGCAGAAGGCGATCACGTTGATGGGCTCCCGGTCCATCTTGCCCTTGCGCATCAGGGACGCCAGCCCGGCGGCGGTGCCGGTGGCAGCGGAGCCCGACGAGCCCAACTGGGTGTGCATCCACGGCACGACCCAGGGTGTGCTGTAGTAGGTGGTGTTGGCCACGTACATGCACCCGGTGCTGCCCAGCACGACGGTCCGGGGGCCGGCGGCCTTGATCATGAGACGCATGACCAGGGCGGACTCACAGCCCTGGCAGGTCCGGTGTCCCGAGGTGAACTGCTCGTCTAGGGGTATGTTCTTGACGCCCTTGATCTGGGGAAGTTCTTGCAGCGTGGTCATAGTGTCTACTCCCTCACTCCGATCCAGGTTGTTTCCTGTTGGACCGTGCCGGTCTCGGCCACTTTCCAGGTGGCCTCAACCATCTCGTTTACTTCCTTGACGTGGATTTCGCGGCCGCCCAGACCGGCGATGAAGTTCAACATCGGGGGCCGCTTGTCGTGGTTGTACAGCGCCGAGCGCAACTCGTTGAACAGCACCCCGCCAAAGGAGGGGGAGCCGTAGGAGTAGTCCCGGTCGATGACGCACACCGCTTTGCAGTTGCCCAGGGCGGCGCGTATCTCCTCGGTGGCAAAAGGCCGGAAGAACTTGACCCGCAGGAAGCCCACCTTTTGGCCCTGCTCCCGTAGCCGGCGCAAGGCCACCCGCACCGGCAGGGCCAGGGTCCCCATGCCCACGAGGATTATGTCCGCGTCCTCGGTCATGTACTCTTCGATGAAGGGGCTGGGGTCGCCCCGGCCGAACTCCTCTTTGAATTCTTCGTAGGCCTCGCGGATGACTCCCACCGACCGCCGCATGGCTTCGTCGGACTGGCGGCGGATCTCCATGAGCCAGTCCTCGTTGACCTGGGGGGCAATCGTGATGGGATTATCGGGATGCAGCCTCAGCCGGCCCCGGTCGTAGGGCGGCAGGAAGCGCTGCACCTGCCGGATGTCCGGGAGTTCAACGATGGCCTGAGAGTGGGTCAGGAAGGACCCGTCGCAGCTCAGGGCGCAGGGCAGGAGGACCCTGGGGTCCTCAGCCACCCGCCAGGCGAGCAGCGCCATGTCGAACGCCTCCTGGGCCGTGGCCACCCAGTAGAGCATCCAGCCCAGGTCCCGCACCGCCAGGGCGTCGTTGTGCTCCACGCCAAAGGCGCCGGGGTCGTCCAAGGCGCGGTTGCCCACCATGGCGACCACGGGCATACGCAGGCCCGCGGTGACGGTGATGGCCTCGAAGGCGTAGAACCAGCCGACGCCGCTGGAGCCGCAAAAGGTCCTGGCCCCGACGGCGGAGGCGTGCTTGACGATCTCGAACTGGGAGTGCTCGCTTTCGGCGACGATGAAGTCGCAGTCGAAGGCGCCGTCGGCCTTGAGCTTGGACACGTACTGCATCACCGTGTCGTAGGGCCGGATGGGATAGGCGGTAATCACGTCAACATCGGCCATGGCGCAGGCGATGGCGATGGCCTCGCTGCCGCTGATGAGCTCTTCGGATTTGGTCTGAAACATTTCACCGGCCAAAGTTGTCATCAGTCTTCCCCCAGGGCAGAGATCTCTTCCGCGTACTGCCCCTGATGATGGAACCCGTGGGTCCGGACCTCCGCCTTTTGGGTCTGGACCAGGCCGGTCATCCAGCGGTTGTAGGCTTCCTTGTCGTCTTGCCACGCCTCCCACTGGCTGTCGTTGTCGTTGAAGTGGGCCTCGTTGACCATGGTGACGCACTCTGGAACGGGGCAAACGGCCTCGCACACGCCGCAGCCGCAGCAGGACTCCATGTTAGCGTCGTAGAGGCCGTCGGGCGTAACGTCGAAGCAGGTGTCCGGGCACTGCAGCCAGCACAGGGTACACTTGATGCAGGTCTCGAAGTTGATGACGGGGCGCATGGAGCGGGTGCTGAACTTCTTGAAGACCTCGCTCCGGGTGGGCTCATACCCGGTGTCGCCGTCGCGGAACCCGTGACCCGGCTCGATGGCCTTGATCACCACGGCCTCTTCCATGTCTCTCCAGCCGGGCAGTTCGAACTTGAAGGGCGTCTCCGAGTTGCCCTCTCCGGGCTCGACGGGCCGGAGGGCCGTGCGCTCGTAGGACTTTTGCGCCGAGGCCATCTTGGTCTCGCTGCCCCACTGGTCCTGGATGGCCTCCAGCATGGAGTCCAGGCTGACCAACTGGGGGCATACCCGGGCCAGGGCGCCTAGGATGCGCACGTCGGTGTGGTCGTCCTTGTAGACCCACAGGCCGGAGAAGCTGACCGTGCCGGTAACTACGGCCAGGTTGTAAGGTTGGTCCTTGTCGTGGATGTCCTGGACCAACGAGGCCTCGTCCTGGCGCGAGGTCACTATCAGGGTCCCGCCGGGCTTGGTCAACTCGTTGATGGGCTGCAACCCGTACCAGGCCCAGGACTCGACGCCCTTACACATGGTGTCGTCCACGTTGATGGTCACGTCCACCTCGGAGGCTTCGTACACCGCCAGGCTCTCCTCCAGCTCCTCGGCGGTGTCGGCGACTATGGCGAACTGCTTGGCCGGAATGCCGTTGCGCTCCGGGGAGTCGCCGTAGCGGCCGAAGGCGGTGCCGATTTTGCCTTCCTTCCTGGCGGCGAAGACTATGGACCTGACGATGTTCCGGGCCAGCGACTTCTGGAAGATGCCCCGGTACACCACCTCCACGGCAACTGTGCTCATAAAGCTCCCTCCCTATGATGCGGAGATGCGGTCAATGATTTCGTGGCATACAGCTATTATATACTGGGATTATACCCCGGTTGCCGGCGCCTCCGGGCCGCGGCGGTCCTTAGAAACGGCCAGGGTTGCAGAGGGCTCCGGCAGGCCGGCGTGGGGGCGGCGGCCGTTGCCGTTAGAACCGTTGGAGAGGAGCGCCGGCTCCACTGCCGTCAAGTGGTGCTCCATGGCCTGCCTGGCCGCTTCGGGTTGGCGGGCCCGGACGGTTTCCAGGATGCGCCGGTGGGAGGCCAGGGAGCGTTGGGGCCGTCCCGGCTCCTGCAGCGACTGATCCCTGGACCGCCTCAGGATGTCCTCCACGGCGCTAATCACCTTCACCAACGCCGAATTATGGGTCGCGCAAGCCAGCGCAAAGTGGAAGGCGGTGTCGGCGTTCACCCCGGTCTCTCCCGCCTCGACCTCCCGCCGCTGCTGCTCGAGGACCTCCCCCAGGCGGAGGATCTCGCCATCGTCGGCCCGTTGGGCGGCGACGGCCGCGATCTGGGGTTCCAACAGGTGACGCACCTCGAACACGTCCCTAAGGCTCTCGTCCCCGGAGGCCAGGGTGCCTGCGATGAGGGCAACCACCGAGTCCAGGTTTTCGGTGTTGATGAAAGTGCCGGAGCCCCGCTTGCTAATCACCAAGCCCCGCAATTCCAGGGACCGGATGGCCTCCCTGACGGAGCTCCGGCTGACCCCGAATTGCTCCGCTAGCAGTCGTTCCGAGGGAAGGCGCGCCCCATGCTGCAGAGCGCCCTGCCGAATCAACGAGTGGAGCTGCTGTACGATGTCTTCGTACAGCCTGCGCCCCTGAATGCCGTGGTTCTCGCCTGTAACATCCATTAAGAGCATCACCAAGGGTATCACTTAAGGGCATCGCGGGCAGGTGGTCAGACCAATTTGCGGAACGCCTTCGATTATACAACGGGAGCGCCGGTTGTCAAGGAGTTGGAAAGGCCATAACCGCGGCTGGGGTCCGGGCCTGGCGGTCCATTTGACAAGCCCTACCGGGTGCACCAAGATGAAATGCGGGCGCGGTCCGGCCAAAGGGCCCGGGGATGGAAAGCTGGCAATGGTGTTCGAGCGCGGCGCGATACGAGTATTCTTGCTCTCCGCGCTGATGCTGCTAGTGGTGACCGGCCTGGTGGGCCCGTCGTTTGCCAGCGCCCAGGAGCCCCACGTCCTGGTCCTCAAGGTGGACGGGACCATAAACCCGGTCAAGGAGAGGTACATTTCCCGCGCCATCGACCGGGCCGAGGAGAGCGGGGCCTCGCTGATCGTGGTGGAGTTGGACACCCCCGGAGGACTGTATAGCTCCACGAGGGGAATCGTCACCGAGCTGCTGGAGTCGCCCACGCCGGTGGCGGTGTACGTGTCTCCCCGAGGGGCCCACGCGGGTTCAGCGGGGGCCTTCATCACAGCAGCGGCTCACTTCGCGGTGATGGCGCCGGGAACCAACATAGGCGCGGCCACTCCCATCTCCGGCACCGGGGAAGACCTGGGCGAGACCCTGGCCGGCAAGGTGGAAAACGACGCCGCCGCGCTGATCCGCAGCATCGCCCAGGAAAGAGGGCGCAACCAGGACGCGCTGGAGGACATGGTCCGCGACGCGGCGGCATTCACCGCCACCGAGGCGGTGGACCTCAACGTAGCGGACTTCGTCGCGGAAGACCTGGGCGACCTGTTGGCCCAGTTGCAGGGCCGGGTGGTAGAGACGGCGGCCGGCGTCCACACGTTGGACACCGTAGGCCTGCCCCAGCGCCGGTTCGACAAGAGCCTGCTGGACAACTTCCTAGAGTTTATCTCCGACCCCAACATATCCTTCATCTTCCTGAGCCTGGGCGGCCTGGGCATCGCCATAGAGCTGTTCAATCCCGGCATCATCGTGCCCGGGGTGGTAGGGGTAATCTGCCTGCTGCTGGCCTTCCTGGCCTTTGGCAACCTTCCCGTAAACTGGGCCGGGGTCGCGTTCATTATGGTGGCCATTGCGCTGGCGGCGCTGGAAACCCAGGTGGCCGGCTGGGGGGTACTGGGATTGGGCTCCATCGTCTGCTTCGTCATCGGCGGACTGGTGCTGTTCGGAGGCGATTCCCCCACCATGCCGCCCGCGGGCGTCAACCGGTGGCTGATCGGCGGAGCCACCGGTGGGATGGCCCTCACCCTGCTGTGGGTGGTGCGCGCGGTCTACCAGTCGCGGCGGGTGGGCCTAGAGCCCTTGCGTCCCTCGATAGTCGGCATGGACGGCACCGTAACCGGGGAGATAGCTCCTCAGGGCGTGGTGCGAGTGGGCAACGAAACCTGGACAGCTATTAGTGAAGATGGTACCGTGATACGCGTTGGCGAGGCCATCAGAGTGTCACAAATGGACGGATTGATCGTAACCGTGTCCCGGTTCGGGAAAAACGACGGGTGAAGCAACCCGGTTGGCGGGTTAGGAGGCTCCGATGGCGGCCGGAATTGTAATCGTTCAGCAGTACCAGCGCTTGGTGGTCCAGAAATTCGGGACCTATATCGGCACGCGGTCTCCAGGGTTTCACTTTCTGATACCGATCGTATACACCGGGATCAAGGTGGACCTGCGGGAGCGGGTGGCCCGAGTGCCAACCCAGAAGTACATCACCTCCGACAACGTGGTCGTCGACATGGACTTCGTCATCTACTACCGGGTGATGGAGGAGCTGGCGGATAGGTCGGTGCTGGAGGTGCAAAACTTCGAATTGGCGGTGGTCAACCTGGCGTTTGCCACACTCCGCGCCGTCATCGGTTCCACCACCCTGGCCGAGGCTCTGACCGAGCGGGAAAGGATCCGGGACCAGCTACAGGTCCGTATGGACGAGGTCACCGAGCGCTGGGGCGTGAAGGTCTCCCAGGTGGAGATCAACGAGATCGACCCGCCGCTGGGCGTCAAGGCGGCCATGGAACGGGAGAAGTCGGCGGAGGCCATCAAGACCGCGGAGATCACCGAGTCCGAGGGGCAACGGCAGGCGCAGATCAACAGGGCTGAAGGACAAAAGCAGTCGGAGATTCTTCAAGCCGAGGGGCAGCGGCAGGGGGAGATCCTCAAGGCAGAGGGCGACCAGCAGGCGCAAGTCCTGCGGGCCCAGGGCTTCAGCTCGGCTCTAGACCACATATTCCAGGTGGCAAACACGGTGGACGCCAAGACCATGAGCCTACAGTACTTCGAAACGCTCAAGTCCCTGGGGAATAGCCCGTCCACCAAGTGGATATTCCCCATGGAGTTCACCAACATGCTGTCGCCGTTCCTGGGAATGGCCGGGGGCGGCCAGCGGCCGGGGAACGACAACTCCGGAACGTCCTGACCGCCGGGAGTTGGGCCTAACGGTCCCTACGCCCTCGGGAGCGGCCCGGGGGCTCTTGCCCGGCAGAGGGGGGCCGCTATTCCGGCTGGATGAGCCCGAAGTCGCCGGCGGAGCGCTCGTACAGGACATTGTGGGTCCCTGACTCCTTGTTCAAGAACACGTAAAACTGGTGACCCAGAAGCTGCATCTGGAAGGCGGCTTCGTCAACGCTCATAGGCTCCATGGCAAAGCGCTTCACCCGGACCAAGTCGCCCTCGGCCAACGCCAAATCTCGCGGCTCCCCGTAATCTTGCGCCGCCGCGTCCGCCTGCTGCGTTCCCAGGGAAACGTTGTGCCTTGCCCGCTCGCTGCGATAGGTTTGGCTCTTGTAGCGTTCGATGCGACGGACCAGAGCCTCCGCAGCCGAGTTGATGGCGGCGGCATGATTGGGCGCCCGCTGCTGGGCGCGGAGGATCGAGCCGCCGACCTCCAGGGTGATCTGGGCCACGAACCGGTCGCCCCGGGCACGGGTTGGCTCCGAGGACAGCTCCACGGCAACGCGGGACAGTCCCGGCAGTTGCCGGTCCAGGTGGCCCAGCTTGGTCTCCACGTGGCGGCGGATTTGATCATCGATTTCGAGATTTCGGCCCCGTATGGTCAACTCCAAGGCCCACTACCTCCTGACCAGAGTTCGGCGCGGCGCCCGACTGTCCGTGACAACTAGTGTAGGCAGCGCCGGCGCCGCCAATCAAGGGCCTTGACACCCAGGGTCTTTCGATTGTCCTATTCTGCTACCCTGAGCGCAGCCGAAGGGTCTGAGATTCTTCGCTACGCTCAGCATGGCGAGGTGAGGCTCAACATGACGAGGTGAGGCTCAGCATGACGAGGCGAGGCTCAGCATGACGAGGTGAAGCTCGGCATGACATGGTGGAGAAGTGCTCCGAGCGCCGCGATAATCGAATGGCCCTGCCTGAACACCGCATCACGGGACCAGGGAAGACGGCGAGGGACGGGCATCGAAGCCGGGACCAGGGACGACGGCGAAGGACGGGCATCGACGCCGGGACGCCAGGGGCAAACCGGGCGGGCCATGGCGGGCTCCGGCCGGGTTGGGACCCCCGTTACGGGACCCGCGGCGGGAGGCTGGGTCCGGACCAAAAACGCATGGGCCATGCCCAAGTGCTCAACCACAGCCTGGCTTTGTCCCACCGCTTGGGCCTGCACCAAAACAGCAGGCAGCAAGATTGGCCGTTCCGAAACACGTGCCGAGTGTCCGCGAACAGTATGTTGTGCCTGGCCCGTTCCTGGCGGTAGGCCGGGGTCTTGTAGACCGCGATCTGGTAGCTGAGAATCTCGGCCGCCCAGTCAAGGGCAGTCCACGGATCGGACGCTCGTTGTTCCACGGGGAGGACCGAGGACCCCAGAGTGAGGATAACCCTGGCGGAGAACCGGGGGCGTTTAACCCGGTTGGACTCGGAGGCAAGGCGGACCGCGGCCACTGACATTGCCGGCAGCTGCCGGTGGAGGCGGCCCATTTTCCTCTGGACGTGCCGGCGGAGTCGGTCGTCGATCTCCATGTTCCGGCCCTGTATGTTCAGCTCCAACGCCCCGGGCCTCCCGGAATTAGTAGGGTCATTTAATTGTCGGCCTCTGGGTCTTGTCATTCTGTGGCCGCAAAGCGGCGAGGAATCTCAACCGCCTGACGGCCGGCAGCACGGCCTTAACTAGGACTTTAGACCCCTCGCCCGCCTTCAGGCGGACTCGGCGTGACAGGGGGCGGGGCGCCTGAAGGCGGCGGCGCCGTTCGCATAATTCAGTGTAGAGGGCGCCTTGGCCTGGAATCAAGGCCTTTTGCGGGGCGGCAGGTCAACTGGGCAGCTTGGGAAGGACCAGGGTCCCTTCTTCCCGAGTGCCCAGGACGTCGGTGGCGTTGCGGCGGTGCAGCAGGCCGGTATAGGCGTTTAGCACGGCGTCGCAGCGATTCCGGTCCAGGCCGTCCAAGTAGCCGTTGAGGCTGCCAATCAAGGTGGGAAGCCGCTCCTTCAAGAAAGCCACGCCAGCGGCGCTGTTCTTGCGGGGCACCTTATCCCCGAACAGTATCACCTTGGTGGCATACGGGTAGGCCTCGATCACGTCAAACCCCAGGCCCCGGAGCCGCCGGCTCAGGTCTATACCGCGGTATATCAAGTTGCGGATGATGGACCCTTTGTTGGTAAAAAAACAGCTTATGCCCATCCGGGACAGCTCCAGCTCCAGGAGCCGGCCTTTGCTGTGGGGCGTCGCGAAGTCGCAGGGGCAGGAGGCCTCCAGGCAGCAGAGACCCAACGGGAGACACAACGGGGCCCCTATGGCGATCAGCGCAGGTTGATGAGACTGGGCGATTTGGACCAGCTCGTCGTCCTGGTTGAAGGACTCCAAGAACGACGCGGAAGACTGTTGGTCCAACGCTGCCACGGTGCTGAGACGCTTGGAGGATGCCCGTAAATCGACTCCAAGAACCGTCATCATTGTCTCCCATCAATGCCAAGCTGCGGGCTGCTGGTATTCCCCACAAAGGCGCGGGCAACCTAGTCAGAGTTCGGTAACGGGCCGGCGGACCGCCACCGGCCGGGCTTTGCTTATGGCGAGGTGAAGCCTTCCGACGCGGAGAAAGACGAGTCCAAGAACTCGATGGCGGAAGAGTAGGGTTCAGCCTGTTTGTGGGCCACCATCTCCAGAGTGGCGGCCAGGGCGGGGTCTCCCTGGAGCCGCGCCTTCAAGCGGCGGGTCAGCTCCTCCTCCACGGTTTCCAAGAACTCTTTTTGCCGGTGAGAGCCGCGCCTAACGGTCAGTTGGGACGTGTCGTTGAGGACCTGCCGGTGCTCCTGCACCTTAGCCCACAGGTCTTCTATGCCCTGGCCGTTGCCGGCCGCGGTCAACACCACGGGAGGCGACCAGTGGGGGCGTGGGGGGCCCATTTGCAGCATGGCGTTGATGGTGGCGGCCATCTGGTCGGCCCCTTCCCGGTCTGACTTGTTGACCACGTATATGTCTCCGATTTCCATCATGCCTGCTTTGAGAGCCTGGATGGCGTCTCCGGCCTCCGGCACTACGACCACCAGCACCGTATCTGCCACCTCCAAGATGCCCAGGTCGGTCTGTCCCACACCGATGGTTTCCACCAAGATGATGTCGATTCCGGACGCGTCCAAGAGGCGGATGACGCCGGGAACGACTCGAGGCAAGCCCCCGGTGTGTCCCCGGGTCGCCACGCTGCGAATGAACACCCCCGCATCCAGATAATGGTGCTGCATCCTGACCCGGTCGCCGAGCAAGGCCCCGCCCGATATCGCGCTGCTGGGGTCTACTCCAATGATGCCCACGGTGAGGCCGTCTCCGCGGAGCAACTGGGTGAGCCGGTCCACAAGGGTGCTCTTGCCCGCGCCGGCGGGACCAGTGACCCCGATAACGAAAGCCCTGCCGGTGTGGCCGTCCACCGCTTTGAGGACTTTTGCGGCCTGGGTGTCGCCTCGCTCTACGAGGGAGATGAGCCTGGATAAAGTCCGCTGGTCACCCGCCAACAACCGCTGGGCCGCTTCCTCCATCGAGCAGGGACTCCAGGTCTGAATGAGGTGGGGAGGTACGCCTAGGATTGATTGGTGGACTCTACCACCCCTGCCTAAGCCCGTCAAGGCGAGTTGCCCGGGCCGCCAGGCACAAATCGGGAGTTTCTTATGTCAATCAGCCCGGGGGCCGTCTGCAGGGTCTTTTGGATGAAAGTGGGGGAGCGCCGAGCGGCCCAGCATCGGCGGCCGGGGCTTGCAGCTACGCATCTTAGATTCCTCGCCGCTTTGCGGCCACGGAATGACATCGTGGGGGCGCTCCGGCCCCTGCGCGTAAGACCTCAGGCAGGGGCGAAAGATTTTTCGCCCCTGCCGATGACGCATAACCTCCTGGGCGCGGCATCCCAGGCCCGACCCGGACTCCGGCTCAGGACTTGAGATTCCTCGCCGCTTTGCGGCCACGGAATGACATGGTGGGGGCGCGGCAAGCTATTTTCATGGTAATGACAGAGGTGGGGGCACTCCGGCCCCTGCGCGTAAGACCCCAGGCAGGGGCGAGAGATTTTTCGCCCCTACCGATGACGCATAACCTCCTGGGCGCGGCATCCCAGGCCCGACCCGGACTTCGGCTCAGGACTTGAGATTCCTCGCCGCTTTGCGGCCGCGGAATGACATGGTGGGGGCGCGGCAAGCTATTTTCATGGTAATGACAGAGGCGGGGCACTCCGGCCCCTGCGCGTAAGACCCCAGGCAGGGGCGAAAGATTTTTCGCCCCTACCGATGACGCATATCCCCTGGGCGCGGCATCCCAGGCCCGACCCGGACTTCGGCTCAGGACTTGAGATTCCTCGCCGCTTTGCGGCCGCGGAATGACATGGTGGGGGCGCGGCAAGCTATTTTCATGGTAATGACATGGTGGGAGCCTAGCCCGTACGCGCAGGACCCCACGTAGGGGCGAAAGATTTTTCGCCCCTACCGATGACGTATAACCCCCTTGGCGTGGCATCCCCGGCCCGGCAGCCGACCCCGACCCGGACTTCGGCTCAGGACTTGAGATTCCTCGCCGCTTTGCGGCCACGGAATGACATGGTGGGGGCGCGGCAAGCTATTTTCATGGTAATGACAGAGGCGGGGGCTCCCAGCGGTATGACGGGGCGGGCGCCCCAGCGAGATGACAGACGGGGGCACCCCAGCAGGATGACAAACGGGGGGCACACTTGCGAGATGACGGGGCGGGCACTCCCACGGAATGACAGGGGTGGGCGCTCCAGCGGCATGACAGGGTGGGGCGCTCCAGCGGCATGACAGGGAAGCCGGGTCCGGAATCACCATGGCCTTGCGGAAGCCACATAAGGGCGATGAAAATGGGGGAGCGCCGAGATGGTGGAACGAATCCGAGGCAGTCCGGTGGTGCATGCCGATGAAACGGGCTGGCGCCAGGACGGGGTCAACGGGTCAGTCTGGACCTTCAGCACCCCCACCGAGCGGTACTTCATCAGCCGGGGGCGGAACAAAGAGGTGGTGGACGAGGTGCTGGGCGAGTCCTTCGACGGGGTGTTGGTCAGCGATTTCTATGCTGCCTACAATCACTACCCCGGTCTGAAACAAAGATGCTGGGCCCATCTGCTTAGGGACATCCATGAACTTGAAACGCTCTATCCGGAGGACACCAAGCTGGCAAGATGGGCTAAGGCGGTCCACCAAATTGCCTCTGACGCCAAGGCCTTTACCCATCCCGACGCCCGGCAGCGGCGTCTTGCCCAAGGGCGGCTGGAACGTAAATTATTGGCCCGCTGCCGCCCGTTCCTTAACGGTCCCTTGGCGGTCCAAGGGAAGCTCTGCCGGCGCATCGAGGGCTTTATCCAGGAACTGTTCGTCTTCGTGGCCCAGCCGGGGACGCCCGCAGACAATAACGCTGCGGAGCGTAGCCTGAGGCCCCTGGTCATCAGCCGCAAGATAAGCGGCGGCACCCGTTCGGAGCAGGGCACGGATAGCAAGATGGCCCTGGCCTCCATGTTCGGTACCTGGCGCGCCCGAGGTCTCAATCCCTTCCTCGCCTGCCGCCAGCTGCTCGCTTCTCCCCAATTCCGAACTGTTACACGATGAAGTGTGGGAGGACCCCAAGCTCAACCAGCGCCTGGGGCAGGATCACCGGCATCCGGTTATGGATCGGCGTGAGCAGTTCGTTGGCTTGCGTCGTGATGATGGTGCAGGACTCGATGGTCTGGCCCGTGGGGTTGCTCCAAGAATCCCACAGGCCGGCAAAGGCGAAGGGCTCCCCGGAATCCAGCGAGATCCTAATGGGCCGCCTGACCTTCCCATCCCGCTGCCACTCATAGAAGTTGTCCGCCAGGACCAGACAGCGCCTTCGCCTCAGGGCGGTGCGGAAGCTCGGTTTCTCGGCCACCGTCTCCGCTCTTGCGTTGATCATGCGGCTGCCCACCGACGCCTCCTACTTCAGGGTGGTGGGCTGGGGGCTACTACTACTTGGTCACTGTCATGGAGGACTACTCCCGCTTCATCCTGGCCCACCGGCTTCGAGGGGATATGACCTCCGACTCCCTCATAGAAGTGGTCCAGGAGGCGGTGGACAGGACGGGCATGGACCAGGTCCCGATAGAAGACCGGACCAGGTTGCCGAGTGACAATGGCTCAGGGTATATATCCCGGGCTTTCAGGGACTACCTGGGCATGGTGGGCATCAAGCACGTGTTGGCGTCTCCCCACCACCCTCAGACCAACGGCAAGCTGGAGCGCTATCACCGGACCCTCAAGCGGGACGTAAACCAACTGCCCTACGAGATGCCTTCTGACCTGGAGGCGGCCCTAGTGGCCTTCGTCAGCTACTCCAACTACCGGCGCTACCATAAGGCCTTGGGCAACGTGACGCCCTCGGACGTGCTAAGGAACAGGAGAGATGAGATCCTACGGCGAAGGAAGGAGGTGCAGGCCTAAACGATCGAACGGCGAAGACGGCACAACAGGATTCTCAGGGAGTTGACTATACCTCGATCCGACCGCTGATCTCTCGGGTCTCAGGCTGTCCCATTTTTGCCGGTTGCCGACATATCCAAGTTTCTGCAAATTTACACCTCGTCGAGGGCCTTACCTCCCCAAGGCCGTCCCTCAGTAACCAATTTATACATTTTGTAGGTGCACCAGTCTTCCCTTGCTGCAAACGCTTCATCCAGAGAGTAGGCTTTGCCGCTTCTCTCCATGGTTTCTTCTTCCAGCCACTTGTCCAAATGGTTCTTGCCGCAAAAGAAATTGGTGTTGACGCACGTGATGAGATAGTAGGGCGCATTACGCGGCAATCTGTTTTCGAGCCAAATCCATATGTCATCCGGAGAACGATCCACGATTTGGGTTCCATTTCCCCCGTAGCCTATGGAGATTTCTTGGTCACAATATCTGCAGGACGATTTCACTCTGATGTCCTTGCCAAAAGTGGGCGGAAGTGTCAGGGCATCCATAGCGCAAGGAGAATAGGAAACACGTCCTCCATCCGGCCTGATCAGCTTGTGTATCGTAGGTATCCCTGCCACCGGATAGAAAGCGATAACATTCTTGAAGAAAGGATCTCTATAAATGCCGTATACGCTTTCAAATGCATCCAGTATTGCCTCGACTGCCTCTACAGGAAGGCCGGTGTTTTGTGCAACCTCCTCAGAAGATGGTCTCCTGCCTTGTTCAAAGAACGTATCGCTCACGTAAAGGTAGACCTTTCGCATCTCTGGAGAAATCATTGAAGGGTCTGGCGGGGCGGCGCTCTCTGCTTCTTCCATTTTCTTTTCATCGGCATTGTTCTTTTCTGTCATTGGTCGATCCTCCCATCACATTTCGCCTGAAACCGAAATATCCATTTTGAGCTTGCTCTCGCCCAAGGAACATACGTCGCGTTCCCCTGTCGTGTCAAGGGCATATTGACCAGGTAACCCAAATCCCCCACCTAAGATGGAAGGAAACACCCCGTCGGAGCCAGCCGTGAAGCTGGCTATGATGGTAAGGCTTCAATCAAAACCATCACCAACGAGGTGCAACTATTATGAAGCAAGGCGTTCTGCCTTTCCAGTACCAGCCGGAGAAGTAACTGTTCCGACTTAGAGCCTATCCTAAAAACTAGTAATAACCCGCAACAGTAGCGAAAGGGAACGAGTGGGAGTAGAGGTTAGACTTGGGTAATGATCAAATACGAAGGACCCAAGCTGCCTCGGCCAAAGCGGACCGGCCCGGTGACGCCGGCCAACCCCACTACCGGCGCCTACCAGGTGTCCGATACCCTATGGGAGGCCCTAGCCCCGCTGATTCCCCGGCGGGTGAACACCCATCCCCTGGGTGGAGGCCGTCCCAGAGTGCCGGACCGGACCTGCGCCAACGGCATCTTCTACGTGCTTCGCACCGGCTGCCAGTGGAAAGCCCTGGATGCCACCGGGATTTGCTCCGGCTCCACCGCCCATCTGCGCTTTCAAGAATGGGCCGCTGCCGGAGTGTTTTTAAGGCTATGGCAGTCGGGGCTGGGACGGTACGACGAATTGAAGGGTCTGGACTGGAGTTGGCTGAGCATGGACGGGGCCATGACCAAGTCCCCCCTGGGCGGGGGGGAAAACCGGCCCCAACCCCACGGACCGGGGTAAGACAGGGGTCAAACGCAGCCTGTTGACCGACGCCCAAGGCATTCCGGTGGGGCTGGCAGTGGCTGGGGCCAACCGCCACGACATGAAGCTGGTGCGGGCTACGGTGGAGAGCCTGGCGGTGCAACGCCCGCCGCCCAGTGAGGAGAACCCCCAGGGTCTGTGCCTGGATAAGGGTTACGACTTCGATGAGGTGCGGCGAACTCTGGAGGAGTTCGGCTTCACGGCCCACATCCGCGGCAGGGGCGAAGAGGCGCAGGCCATCAAAGAGGAAGCCGGCTTCAAGGCCCGGCGTTGGGTGGTGGAACGGACCCACAGCTGGCTGAACCGCTTTCGCCGCATCTTGGTCCGCTGGGACAAGACCCCAGGCAATTACATCGCCTTTCTTCATTTCGCCTGCGCCCTTATTGCTCTCAGAGCCGCCGGGTTATTAGGATAGGCACTAAGTAGGGGCGAAAGATTTTTCGCCCCTACCGATGACGCATAACCCCCTGGGCGCGGCATCCCCGGCCCGGCAGCCGACCCCGACCCGGACTCCGGCTCAGGACTTGAGATTCCTCGCCGCTTCGCGGCCGCGGAATGACAGGGGTGGGTGGGCTCAGCACGACATGGTGGAGAAGGGCCTCAAGCGCCAGGATAATCGAATGGCCCTGATGCGAGTAACTGTTCAGACTTAAGGAGAACCGGCCCTTCGACAGGCTCAGGACAGGCCCTTCGACTGCGCTTCGTTCCGCCTACGGCTCCACTTCGCTTCGCTCAGGACGAACGGATACACATCAAGTCTGAGCAGCTACTGATGCGAGAACCCTTTGACTTGGCTGCGGCAACCATGTAGCATACTGGCGGCCCCGCCACGTAGCTAGCGGCGTCTGGGAGACGCACCGGCGCTCCCGGGTCCGCGAGCCGGCGGCTAATACCGGGGAGACGAGGTCATGACGGAGCAACACCAGCAGAACCCACCCTCTCCGCTCGCCGGGCCTGCCATCGACCCCTCCTTCGAACGAGAATTGGACCGGCTGGTTGCCTTGGCCCGGGAGGGGCACAAGCCCGGCAGCAGCTACTACAACCCATCCACCCAGTGGCTAATCGACCGGATGCCCATCCTGCAGGACATTCCCGCCGCCCAAAGAGAGGGCCTGTTGCGGGAGGCCCAGGAGGTCAAAAGGGAGGCGGAGGAGCACAACGCCGCGGGCAGGGCCGCGCCGCGGGCCTGGCCCGAGGCGGTGGTCCGGCTGGATAGCGGCGGCCTGGCCTTCTTCAGCCAGTTGGGAGTCGCCCGCCGCCCGGACATCACCCAGTACTTCATCGACGGCTTCGCCAGAAACCGGGACGCCGTGGCCTTCAGCGAGGCCAACCAGGTCCTGTTCGCGGAGGTGTTCAGCCACGTCAACCGGACCATGAGCCGCCACCTCGAGTCCGGAGGGCCCATCGTCCAGTCGGACCGCCAGGTGGGGGACCTGCCGGAGCGGTCCTTCCACGCCAGGCAGTTGCTGTTCGGGGCCCGCTACCTGCAAATCCCCATCATGTGGCGCCAGCTTACCTTCGACCTGCCGGACTCACGCCGGCGGGAAGCTCCCGACATCCTGGAAGTGTCCATACCCAACTGGCTCGAGGACTTGGGCCTGCCCGAAGACCTGAAGGCCAGGGTCGTGGAGTCGGGCATCACCAAGCTGGTCTTCAAGGCGCCCACCAAGGGGCTGTCCCTGCACCTGGGCTTTGACTACGTGGGCGAACACAAGATGGGGCCGCTGTCGGTGGCCATGTTCCTGGTCAAACAGTCCCAGGGTGTTGCGATCCAGTCAGCCCTGAGCATGGCCCGCGCCAAGACCCTGAGCGGCGCCATGAAGAATACGGCGCTCATATCGGTGGGGCCTTCGCTGCATGGCAAGAGCACTCTCACCATCATGCTAGAGCTGGCCAACAGCGAGTTGGCTCGACAGCTCGGCTTGAGGGAGGACCCCGAAGAGGGCGTCTACCCCATGAACGACGATATCGTTCTGCTGCAACCCCTGAGCCACCCCATTCACACCACCCTGGGGGGCCGACCGGCGACCATCTCCTACGGTATCGACGGCACCGAAAACAATTTCTACGCCATGCCCTTCGGCGTGGACCCCAACGACGACCCGATTACCTTCGAATCCATTCGCGGCACTCCGGACGCTCCCAACCCCCAGGAAGCGCTGGAAAACGTCCCCGTCGAGGTGCCCGCCGAGGTGAAAGAGGCCAGGCCCAACTTTCTCTCCAACCCCGTCCGCAACATGCGAGTCATCCTTTCCCGCCCCCGGCTCATTGACCGCAAGGGCGCCCGCCACATCATCGAAGGCATCACCGGCGGGCGCGAGAGCGATTCGGTCCACGTTCCCATGGAACACACCGACCGGGTGTTTTGGCAAGCGGTGATGCGGCAGAACACAGTGATACCCCCGCTGCGCCGCCTGACCCTCAAGCAGTACGTTCGAGTCCTGATGTACGGCGAAGCCGTGCAGATGGGGGCGGCCGTGGGCGCCATCGGCATGCCCTACGTGGAATACTTCTCCGACCCGTTTATCATCGGCCTGGAGGATGAGAACGCCAACCTCATGTACCACATCCTGACCCAGATGGAACAGGAAGGCCTGCCCCAGGAGTATTACGCGTTCAACACGGGCGGCGTGGGCGCCGATTCCAACGATTCTGCCAGCGGGCGGCTCTATCACAAGATTCCCAAAGAGTTGACCCTGATGCTGCAGGAGGCCCTCTTGCGGGAGGCCGTGAGATTCGAGCACGACGAAATCATGGGTTCGGACGTTGCGGTAGCCATCCTCGGGGCCGGCGGCGAGGAGGTCGTCGACTTCCGCTCCCAGTGGCTCCCCCGCAACATCTACGGTGAAGAGGAATACGCCCGGCGCATGATGGAGATCAGCCGCCGCCGCTACTACAGCCTCGACGATGAGGACAAGGCGGGCATCCTGCGCTACACCAAGGTCGACAACGACTTGATAGACCTGCCGGACGTCCCTCCTCCCCTGAAGGAGCGCGAGCTGGCCTGGCTGCTGTGCTTCTTCTGGAATCTGGACTGGGCCTACGGCTCCCTGGCCGAGGCGGCCGCCCACCGGGGGGAAGGCAGCCGCCCGCCGGACGGGGTGCTGGACAGCCTCCGCAAAAAGTACCAAGCGGGCCAGACCCGGGGTCTCAGCTTGGCCCGGGAACAACTGGGCGCCCTAGCGGAGTTGGGCCTATAAGCCGAGGGTCTCCGCCGCCATACTACTTGCTCTGAGGGATAGCTATGGTTACCAAGATAGAAGTCAGCGGCCAATGCGACAGCCGGTTTAGCGGCGTTCAAGAGGTCTTCAAGGAGAACTTTGCCCTGCGGAACGAGGTTGGCGCCACCGTGGCCGTCTACCTGGGCGGGAAGCCCGTCGTCGATCTCTGGGGCGGCCACGCCGACGGGGCAGGCGCCCGCCCGTGGGAGCGGGACACCCTGGTCAACGTCTACTCCACCACCAAGGGCATGACCGCCATATGCGCCCACCGGCTAATAGACCAGGGCAAGCTGGACGTGGACGCGCCGGTGGCCAGGTACTGGCCCGAGTTCGCTCAAGCCGGGAAAGGGGACTTGCCGGTGCGCTACCTGTTGAGCCACCAGGCCGGCCTGCCAGCGATAAAAGCACCCCTGCCCCCGGAGGCCATGTTCGATTGGACAGCCATGACCGGTGCCCTGGCCGCCCAGGAGCCCTGGTGGGAGCCGGGGACCCGGCATGGCTACCATGCCATTACCTACGGCTTCCTGGTGGGCGAGGTGGTCAGGCGCATCACCGGCAAGACTCTCGGCGCTTACTTCCGGGAAGAGGTGGCGGGCCCCCTGGGCGCGGACTTTCACATTGGGCTCGACGCCGTCCACGACGCCCGCACCGCCCAGTTCCTCGCCCCGCCTCCCCTGCCGCCAGGGGAGACCGACCCCATACAAGAGCTGATCATGAATGAGCCCGAGGGCATGATCGCCAAGACCATGACCAACCCCGGTTTTGCCTTCGGGGTGACCGACAATTCCCGCGAGTGGCGCGGCGCCGAGATCCCGGCGGCCAACGGACACACCAACGCCCGGGCAGTGGCCCGCATCTACGAGGCGCTGGCCCAGGGCGGGAAGCTGGACGGCGTGGACATCCTGAGCCAGGCGGCCATCGAGGCCGCGCTGATGGAGCAGTCCAACGGGTGGGACGCGGTGCTGGCCCGGCCCACCAGGTTTGGCCTGGGCTTCATGCTGACGAGCGAAAGCTTTCCCTTGGGTCCCGGCGCCAGGACCTTCGGGCACACGGGGGCCGGCGGCTCGCTGGGGTTCGCCGACCCGGACGCCGGCATCGGCTTTGGCTACTGCATGAACCAGATGAGGGTCGAGGCCGGCGACGACAGCCGCGCGGCGAGACTGTTTGCCGCGGTCTACGATTCGCTCTAGGCCCTGTTTCCCAATAGGCCCTGGCCCTACTAGCCCGCGCCGATGAATACATCTGAGCCGTAGTCGCCCAAGGGATGCTCGGGGGGCAGCCCCGGTACGGCTTCGATCTCTCCGATGCCCCCTTCCCTTCGGGAAGTGCCGACTTGGGGCCTGCGGCCATCCCGTGGTCACCTTCGTACATCTGGATGACCCTCCCGGTTGGAACGACTCTCCCGGTTTTCCGCAGGGTCATTCGATTATTGTCGGGTAGTGATCAACGACGTGTAGTTATAAGGCTAGAATTGCCATTCCGAGGGCAGCCGAGGAATCTAAAATACCCCTGGTCAACTCCCCTTGGCTCCTAATAGCGGCTTGAGATTCCTCACCCGATTCCGACGGGTTCGGAATGACATGGAGGAGGAGGCGCCCTTCCGGGGTGACAATCGAATGACCCCCCCGGTTTTCCGCAGGGTTATTCGATTATTGTCGGGTAGTGACCAACGACGTGTAGTTATAAGGCTAGAATTGCCATTCCGAGCGCAGCCGAGGAATCTAAAATACCCCTGGTCAACTCCCCTTGGCTCCCAATAGCGGCTTGCGATTCCTCACCCGTTCCGACGGGTTCGGAATGACATGGAGGAGGAGGCGCCCTTCCGGGGTGACAATCGAATGACCCCCCGGGTTTCCGCCAGCCCGGTTGACTTGGTTGTATCTTACCCGCCTGCGCCAGCCATTACCTGACGGGGAAATCCCCCGATAGCCCTGGTTATATTCCCCCAAAGCCGTTCAAGGAGCTGTACACCTATGACCACCCAGCCAACACCGGCGCCATTGCCCCTGGAGGGAATACGCGTCCTCGACGCCACCCACCTGGTCGCCGGCCCTTTCTGCTCCATGATCCTGGCGGACATGGGCGCGGAGGTAATCAAGGTGGAGCGTCCCGCTACCGGAGACCTGGCCCGCGGCAGAGAGCCCTTCCTGCGGGGCGGCGACGGCCAGCGGGTCAGCGCTCGTTTCTTGCCCTCCAATCGCAACAAGAAGAGCGTGACCCTGGACCTGCGCAACCCGGACTGCACGCGGGCCTTCGAGAACCTGGTGCGCCAGTCGGACGTTCTCGTGGACAACTGGGGCGCCGGCGCATTCCAGCGGCTGGGCTTGGGCTACGAGCGTCTGAGAGAGATCAACCCGGGCCTCATCTACGCCGGCATCACCGGCTACGGCCACGACGAAGACGCGGGCGGCCCCTATTCCCAGTGGCCAGCCAACAACCTCAGCATCCAGGGCATGGCCGGATGGATGGAAGTCACCGGCGAACCCGGTGGGCCGCCTCAAGCCGTTGGCGACAACATGGGCGACACCATACCGGGAGTCTGGACGGCCTTGGGCATCGTCCTGGCCCTGGAGTCGAGGAGGAAAACGGGGCTCGGCCAGTACCTGGACGTGTCAATGTACGAGTGCATGGCGTCCCACGTGGTGGGCAATCTGATTTATCACCAGGCCACCGGGGAGGTCCCGGGCCGCTCCCGGGATAGGCTGGCGTCCTCGGGGCTCACGTTCAGGGCCAGGGACGGCTACGTGATAATGGCCGGCGTCAAGACCGAAGAGCGGCTGCGGCAGATGTGGGAGCTCCTCGGCCGGGAGGACCTGACGGAGGACCCGCGCTACCTGGGCCAGAGTGCGGACGGAGACTTCTACTTCGAACACGTGATACCCGCCATCGAGGAGTGGTCGCGGCATCTGCCCAAGTGGGAGGTAGTCCGGATACTCACCGAGATCGGGTTCTCCATGGGTGTGGCCCAGAACATCGCCGACATCGACCGGTGTCCTCATCTGGAGGCCCGCCGCATGTTTCTGGAGACCGGCGACACCATGGGCGGCCTCTTCCGCTCGCTGCGCACTCCCCTGCGCCTGAGCGGCTGCGGCGAGCCTCCGAACGACGCCCCGCCCCGGCTGGGAGAGCACAACCGCGAAATCCTCTGCGGCATCGGCGGTCTGACTCGGCAAGAGTTGACGGAGCTGGAAGCGCAGGGGAAGGTCTGATCCCGGAAGGTTTGAACCAGGAAGGCCGGACCCGAAAAAAGTCAGGCCTGTTCCGTGCTGATCAGGATGAACGTCATCACACAGGGCTCATCCGTGTGATTGCGCCAGGCGTGACGGGTCCCTCGCTGCACGACACAGTCCCCGGTCTTCAGGTGGTGCACGCCGTCGTCCAGCTCCAGGTCGATTTCTCCCGACAGGACCAGTCCGAAATCCAGGGTGGGAGTGGTGTGCCAGCCGGGGGCGTCGGTTTCCATGGCGCCGCAATCGTCGAACCTGCCGCCGGCGGCGATTCCCTCCGGGGTGTAGCCACCCATGGCCTGGACCTCGGCATAGGGGCGGAAGGTGACGCAGCGCCACTTGACCCCTCCCGCCGGCGGCTGTAGGACCGCCACCTCCACGTCCGCGGGGTCCTCGCCGCCGCTCACCGAAGGCGGGATGGCGCCGGTGATCCAGAGCTCGTCGAACACCGCACGCCCGATGTCGATGTGTCCGGGCGTTGGCCCATCTATGTCCACCCTGGACTTGCCGTCGGGTCCGTTGCCGGTCACCAGTCTTCGTACTGCCATGTGTCCTCCTTAGCTGTCCCTCTGGCGGGCCTGGGGACCTCACGCTGAATACAGGGTCATTCGACTTTCACGTCGTTGCCGCACTCCGCTCGATACCAACCCGGTCTCGCCGCCACATTCCGTCCACCTCCACCGCGTCATTCCGAACGCAGTGAGGAATCTCCAGCCCTTCGCCGCGACGCGGTACTTCCTAAAAAGCCCGGCGCAGGTACAAGAATTTTAGGTTCCTCGTCGCTGCGCTCTGTCGGAATGACAGTGGCTATCTTCTAACAACAATCGATAGGCCCTGGCGACAGATATCCCCAAGACATCTCGGATTATACAAGAGACGACACGGCGCCGGCCAAGCTCGCCGGCGCCCTGCCAAGAGCTGCTTCGCGCCTGTCAATTGCCGCTTGCGGATTAGAACTTGTGTTCTTACAATAGCCTTCCTTCTGAATCTGGATGGCTTTTCTTTTGCAAGGTGAGGGGGTTGCAGGGTGAAGGTCCCATATCCTGAAGACGCAGGGGGTTGGAGGGCGAGGGTTTCACATCGGGGGCTTCATGTCTATCGCGTGCGTCCTTGTCAGCCATTTGCCGCTGAAAACAGAGCTGCTCCGCCGGTCCTCCCTGGCGAGCAAGGCGGTCCTGGTCGTCGAACAGTCCGGCGCCCGAAAGCTGGTGGCCGACCGCTCACCTTCAGCCCATGACACCGTGGTGGGAATGCCCCTGGAGAAGGCCCTGGCCCACTGCCCCCACGCCGCTTTGATCGAAGCCGACGAGCCGCTCTACCGGGAGAGGTGGAGCGGCATCCTGGACGGCCTGGAACAAAGAAGCCCCATAGTAGAGGATGCGGGCTTGGGCTTGGCCTACGTGGACCTCCGAGGTCTTAAAGAGCTCTACGGCACCGAGGCCAACCTCGTAAAGGCGATTGTGGACGGAGTCCCCGAGACCTACGGTCCACAGGTGGGCGTGGCCGAAGGGAAGTTTCCCGCCTACGCCGCCGCCCTGCAGACTGGGCCGGGCCGGGCAACCCGTGTTCCCGGAGACGCCGCGACCTTTCTGGCGGAGCTGCCGGTGACCCACCTGCCCGTCTCCTGGAAGGTCCGGGAGCGGCTCTTGGACTTTGGCCTAGCCACCATGGGAAGCGTCGCCCAACTGCCCTTCAACGCTATGCAGGGCGAATTCGGCCGGGAAGGGGCCCGTCTGTGGCGGCTGGCCAACGGACAGGACGATGAGTTGCTGCTCCCCCGGCGGCACGAGGAAACCTTCGCCTGCGAGCTCGCCTTCCTCACGCCCACGGTTTCCCTGCCCGCCATCACAGTTGCCCTGGAGAGCCTGTTGTCCCGGGCCTTCGCCGGCAAGCTCGAAGGACGTTTCGCCAGGGTTGCCTACCTGGAAGGGCGCACCAGCAACGGCTCTGCCTGGAGCAAGCGGGTGGCCTTTCGCGAGCCGGTGGGCAGCCATGCCCGCGCCCTGTTCATCCTGCGGACCCGCCTGGAGAACCTGGCTTTGCCCGGCCCGCTGGAAACCCTGTCCCTGACCCTCTCCGGCATTACCGGGGAGCCGGGGCCGCAGGCAAGCCTGCTGCCCGAGGTGCGGCGCCGGGACCGGCTGGACGACGCCGTCCGGCAGCTTCGGGCCAGGCTGGGACGCAAGCCGCCCATCTATCACGTCCGAGAGGTGGAGCCATGGTCGCGAATACCGGAGCGGCGCCGGGCCCTGGTGGCCTACGATCCCTAAACACGCCTCAGCCGGTACGGGTTGAAGTGGACGGCAACGGCGTACCCCTGGCCCTGGCCGCGGCCGGGAACAAGAATGCCGGGGCGGCGGTCCATCACAGTCCGGGCCTCCCCCGGCAGGCGCCGGCACCGGGGTTGGAGCGCCGGTCTGCCCGCGCCGCTTTGCTCCGGGAGGGCCGAGGGGCAGCCTCGCACAAGTGGCGCCGGGTGCGGGAGGTCCTGGACACGTGGCGCATCGACGACGAGTGGTGGCGGAAAGAACCGGTGTCGCGCCTGTACTACCGCGTGGTCCTGGAAGATGGAACGGTGACCAGCCTGTTCAAGGACCTTGTCGGCGGCCAGTGGCGCCGGCAGCAGGCGTGAGAAACAGTGTACGCCGAGCTTCACCTGCACACCAGCTACAGCTTCCAAGAGGGGGCCTCCTCGGTAGGGGAGCTGGTGGGACAAGCCGCCGGGCTCGGCTACCAGGCCCTGGCCATTACCGACCACGACAATCTCTGCGGGGCCGTGGAGTTTGCCGAAGCCTGCCACGACGCCGGAATACAGCCCATTACCGGCTGCGAGGTCACTCTAACCGGCGGCGGCCACCTCACCCTGCTGGCCGAGACCCGGTTGGGGTACGGCAACCTCTGCTGGCTCATTTCCCAAGCCTACAGGGAGGACCGCCGCAATCCGGCGCTGGACCCCGCGCTGCTGGAGGGCCGCACCCAGGGCCTTATCGCTCTATCCGGCTGCCGCCAGGGCGAAGTCGCGTCGTTATTGGACGCGCGCCGCTTCACCGAGGCCGCCGAGGCCGCCTCCTTCTACCTGCGGCTCTTCGGGGAAGGCAACTATTTCCTGGAGCTGCAGCAACACTTGGTCCAGGGAGACACCTGGCGCAATCAACGTCTGGCCGCCTTGGCCCGGGAGTTGGGAGTCGGCGTGGTCGCCACGGGCAACGTCCATTACCACGTCCGGGAGCGCCACCGCCTTCAGGACTGCCTGGTGGCCGTCAAGAACAACACCACGCTGGAGAACTCCCATCGCCGGCGTCGTCCCAACAGCGAGTTCTTTCTCAAGCCGCCCCAGGCAATGGCCGGCCTGTTTCAATGGCGCCCCGACGCCGTGGACAACGCCGCCCGCATTGCCCGGCGCTGCGCCAATTTCGACCTGACCCAGGACCTGGGGTACCAGTTCCCGGACCACCCCGCGCCAAAAGGGTACACGACCCAGAGCCACCTGGCGCACATCTGCCACGAGGCCGCCGAGCGGCGGTACGGCCGGATTACTCCCGAGGTGCGCCAGCGCCTGGAACTGGAGTTGGGCCTCATCCAAAAGCACAATCTTGCCGGCTTCTTCCTTGTCTACCGCGACATAGTGTTGCTGGCCCAGCAGGTGGCCGTCGACCTGGGCCTGTCCAGCCCGGAGACGCCCGTGGAGTTCGATCCTCCGGGGCGCGGACGAGGGTCGTCGGTGTCGATGCTGGTGGGCTATCTCCTGGGAATTTCTCATATCGACCCCTTGCATTACAACCTTTCCCTGGAACGCTTTCTGCCCGATGACGAACTGGCCAGCGTGCCCGACATCGACCTGGACTTCCCGCGCAACATCCGCGAGGAGCTGATCCTCCGGGTCCACGAGAAGTACGGCTGGGAGCAGGCGGCCCTTACCGGGATGATCAGCACTTACCGTATTCGCGGCGCGGTGCGGGACCTGGGGTTGGCCCTGGGACTGCCTCCGGACCAGGTGGACAAGCTGGCCAAGCGCGTGGACGAGCGAGAGGGGATACCGCTGCGAGAGCAGATGCACCTTCTGCCCGATTTTCAGGACAAAATCGAAGCCCCACCGTGGCAGCGCCTCATCGAGCTTGCCGGCCAACTGGAGGGCTTCCCACGCCAGCTTGCCCAGCATCCGGGCGGTATGATCATCGGCTCCGGCCCTCTAACTGAGATAGTGCCCGTGCAGCCCAGCGCCATCGAGGGACGCTACGTCATGCAGTGGGACAAGGACGCCATCGATCGAGCGCGCTTCGTCAAGATAGACTTCCTGGCCGTAGGGGCCCTTTCCCAGGTGCAGGATGCCTTGCGGGCTATCGAGAGCCGCCACGGAAACCCCATCGACCTATCCCGCATAGACTTCGAAGACGAAGCGGTCTACTCCATGCTTCACAAAGCGGACACCATCGGCGTCTTCCAGGTGGAGTCGGCGGCCCAGCAGCAGACCATCACCCGCATCAAGCCGAAAAACCTGACCGACATGGCCCACGAAGTAGCCGCAGTCCGCCCCGGCGTAGGAGCCAACGACGGAATTCGCCACTACATCAGCCGCCGTATGGGACTGGAGCCCATCAAGTTCATCCACGACTTGGAGCGGAGGGCCTTGGAGCGGACCCGGGGGGTGATCCTCTTCCAGGACCAGATAAACCAGGTCGCCCACGACGTTGGAGGTATCTCCCACTCGGAGGCCGACCGGCTGAGGCGCGCCTTCACCAAGCGCAACAACGGTCCCATCATCCAACGCTGGTGGGAACGGTTCCGCGACGGAGCGGGAGCCAGGGGCGTAGACTCCAAAACGGCCCGCCGCATCTTCGAGCGGTTCAACGGCCACTACATGTTTCCCGAGTCCCACGCCTTCGCCTTCGGAGTTACCGCCTACCAAATATCGTGGCTTAAGTGCTACTACCCGCTGGAGTTCTACCTGGGTTTGTTCAATCAACAGCCCATGGGCTTCTACAACCCCGAGACGCTGAAGGAAGACGCCAAGCGCCACGGCATTTCCGTGTTCAATCCCGACGTGAACCTCAGCGCCGGGTTGTGCACCATAGAATCCGAAGAATCCGACGGCGTCAGGCTTGGCTTGAGCTACGTGAAAGGCCTGGGCGAAGCGGCCATAAGCGCCATAGACCGGGCCAAGGACCGGGGCGGAAGGTTTCTCAGCCTGGCCGACTTCATGTCCCGCTCGGGCCTGGAGCAGCAACAAGTCGAGGACTTGATAGACGCCGGAGCGCTGGATAGCCTGTGCCGGGACCGCCGCGGCGCGCGCTGGGAAGCGGGCCTGCGGTACCGTCCGGTGGGCCGGCAGTTGGCACTCCCCCTGCCGGTGGAACAGGATATGGCCCGCCTGCCGGAAGCCGGGGCTTTCGAGGAAATGGTCCGGGAGTACCACACCATGGGGGTGCACCCCGCAAGCCACGTCATGGCCTACATCCGCGAGAGCTTGGGGGAGAACGTGCTGACCAGCGACCAGGTGTCCTCAGCGACCGAGGGAGAGAGGATCACGGTGGCCGGCCTAGTCATCCGCCGTCAACGGCCCCTGGCAAAAGCGGTGTTCATTACCCTGGAGGACGAATACGGCCACATCCCCATGGTGGTGTGGCCCAAGAACTACGCCCGATTTCGCAACGAGCTCAAAGCGCCCTTCCTGGTGGTAACCGGGGCCATGTCCCGCCATGACGAAACCCTCAACCTGGTGGTGGAGCAGGTCAAGCCGATGCACGCCATACCCCATCCGCCGGAGTCCCGGAACTTTCATTAAGCTCGTGGATCGAAGCCTTAACCCACCCTGCTCCGAGTCGGCTCTATATGTCCCAGGGCCCACGACTCTACCGGACATAGTGCGAGGTATTTCGAGAACTACTCCGCGATGTCTGGGATACTAGGGGCTGTCTCAACGCCGAAACTCTTCCAGAGCCAGCCCACTCCCCTCAATGATGCTATTGATAATGCCCAACGGCAACTGCCTGCCCCTGTGGTAGGCAACGATGACCTGTCTGCCGGTACCCGGATGGCGCCACTTCTGATGGCTGCCGCGTTGGGAGACCATCTCAAAGCCATGCCGACGAAGGACCCGGATTACCCCATCGGCGGTGAGTCTCGGCAGGCGTTGGGCCATCAGGCCGGGATTTCAACCTCGTATATCTTGCCATGCGAACTTATCTTCACGGGCGATGGCTCCAGGTATAGGGCAATGGCTTCACGTATATTCGCCAGGGCTTGTTCTTCGGTGTCGCCGGCGCTGGCGCAGCCAGGCAACTCGGGGCAGTACGCGGCATAGCTGCCCGTTTCACTGTCGTATTCCACCACTACGCGTAACTTCATCGTATACGGTCTCCGCCAGGCTTGGTCACCACAGGGCGAAACGCCGGGTTGGCCTTCTGGGCAGCGTGCCGGGCAAATGATTTCTCTTTGAAGGATTCGGGCGATCTGAGGTTCCTTGGTACATTGATACATTGTACCTCACTCACTACTGTCCAAACCTGAGGACGCTGCATGGCGAACCCACGGCCCTAACTCTAGCCGCCGGGGTGACCCGGCATTCCGTACATCGGGCAGCTTCCGCAGGACATGGCCTGTCCGCAGGGCGCCGCGCCCCGCGTCTGGACCGGCGCGGGAACTCGCCGTCCTCCAGCGGGGGAACGTCCGCCGCCGTCAGACCGGCCATCCCGCCTGTCTTCCGCGGGTGACTGCTCTCCAAACAGATCGAGCCTCAGCTGCCTGGCGCTGGGCGGCCGGTGGCCGGGAAACACCAGAAAGGGCCACGCCCGTTTCCTGATTACCCCCATGGCCTGAAGGTCCTTCCAGTTGTCCACGCTGTGCCTGCCACGATTCTCCAAAATGCGCTCCGCCGAGGTAGGGCCCACGCCGGGCACCCTCAGCAGCCGCTCGCTGCTCGCCGTGTTTACCTCCACGGGAAAGGCGTCCAGGTTCCCGGCGGCGATGGCCGTCTTGGGGTCGGTTTCCAGAGGCAAAAAGCCTCCATCGTCGAAGGCGAGCTCCAGCTCCTGGTTGGAGAAATGGTAAACGCGTTTCAGCCAATCGATCTGGTATAGACGGTGTTCCCGTGCCGGCGGAGTTGGCGGGTGCTCTTCCAGGGGAGTGTGGCGCACGGGGCGGAAGGCGGCGAAGTAAATCCGCTTCAAATTCCAGTCGGCGTACAGTTGGTCCATGCGCCGGAAGATGTCCCAATCCGATTCATCCGCCGCGCCCACCACCAGCTGGGTGGCTTGCCCCACCGCGCCGCCGGTCCCATCCCGGTTCAGCCCGTCGATCCACTCCATGGGAGACAGGATGTCCCGCTCCAGGTCTTTCATCGCGCTGAGCTTTCGCATGTGCTCCGTGGTGGGAGTTTCGATGTTCACCGATAGCCGGGCGCTTAGCCGGTGGGCGGCCTCAACGTACTGAAATTCCGTCCCCGGCATTACCTTCAGGTGAATGTATCCCTTGAAACCGTGCTTCCGCCGAATGAGGTCCACCACCTTGACCAGCCGCTCCGTGGTCTTGGAGCCGCTGCCCGCCACCCCGGAACTGAGAAACAGGCCCGCCACGGTGTGGCGACGCTGCAGCTCCATGAAGGTGTCCGCCAGTTCATCCACCTTGAAGGAGTACCGCTTCCGGGGCACCCAGTGGCTGTTGGGACAGAAGGCGCAGTCCATCTTGCAGAAATCGGTAAACATCACCCGCATCAGGTTGATACGCTTCCCGTTGGGCATGGACGCCCGGTAGACGCCGGGGATGGGGTTCTTCCCTGGCGAAGCATAGGGCACTCGGGCGGCGGCTCCCTGGCCCCGGGCCGACAGGATGTCATCGCTGGCCATGGCCCCCAGAATCTGCACTTTCTCGTAGACGTCCGGACTGCGATTGATCAGCATCGTGGACCCCCAATCACATAATAAGAACATAAGTTCTCATTATTAGAGCAGGACTGTCAACGGAACAATGACATGATTCCAGAGTTCATGGGGTCTCCAGGGGCGCGGGACGCGACGGAGCGGCGCAGAGGCGTCGGCCAAGGGAGCGAGCAGGGGTGCTACCGGGGCTATCTCAATTGCCCATGTGCGGCGGGGGCTGGGACCGCAGGGCCGCCGCGGTCAAAGCTGAGCCGGCGCGCGTTCGTAGCGGAAGGACCCGGCAAACGACTCCCTACAGGGTCACCACTGCACGAACATTGGCATGACGACGTGGATGTAATTTTCCGAGTCGGTGGGCTTGAAGACCCCGGGGCTGGAGGAGGAGGCCGTTTCCAGGGCGATCTGGCCCCGCTCCAGGACGGTCAACACGTCCAGCAGATAGCGGCTGTTGAAGGCAATCTTCCCCTCGACCCCCTCTATCAGGTCGGCGTCCACCTCGTCCTGGTTGTCGCCGACCTCCTCGGAACGGGCCGAGATAATCACCTTCCCCTTGTCCCCGCCCCCATTGGCCGGCGAAAGCTCCAGGCGGATTATGTTGCTGCCGTCCCGGGCGAATATGGCCGCAGTGCGCACCGCCCTCAGCAAGGCCGGGGAGTCCACCACCGCCCGCGTGTCGTGCTTATCGGGGATTAGCTGCTGGTAATTGGGGAAGGACCCCTGGAGCAACTGAGAGACTACCTCCACGGTCTCGCCACCCTTGATGCGGAACAGGACCTGCCCCTTGGCCGGGGTCATGGTGATCTCCACGGGTTCTTCCTGGTCTCCGAGAAGGCGATTCACCTCGTTTAGGGTCCGGGCGGGTACGATCACCTTGATCTCCGATTCGACGGGTTCCCGCAGCACTCCCTGATTCACCGCCAACCGGAAGCCGTCGGCCGCCGCCAGGCTGAACCGGTCCCCCTCGAACTTCATCTCCACTCCGGTCAAGACGGGCCTGGACTCCTCGGTGGCGGCGGCAAAGGCCACCCGGGAGATGGCGGCCTTCAACACCGACGGGTCCACCTGGGCGCCTACGCCCTCGTCCACGGTAGGTATAGGCGGAAACTCGGCGGCGTCAGCGCCGTGGATACGGGCCTGGGAGCGGGCGCAGGAAAGCTGGAGCACGCCCGCACCGGGCTGCAACTCCAGGTCAATGCGCTCGTTGGGCAGCGAGTTGACGAACTCCGTGAGCAGACGAGCAGGAACGGTAACCGAGCCCTCCTCCTCGACCATGGCGCCGGTCCACGTGGTGATGGCAACCTCGAGATTGGTGGCGGAGAGCTGCAGCATGGACTGGTTGACGCTGAGCAGCACGTTTTGGGTGATGGGCAGAGTGGACCTGGTGGCGACGGCGCGTCCCACCACCGCCAGGCCGCGGCTAAGGTTTTCCTGCAAGCACGACAATCTCATCTGGCGCCACCTAACGTATCTTGGGGTCTTGGGGTCGTTTCGGCCCCCTATTATGTCATCCCGACCTGCCAAAAACAACTTGCTCCCAGCCCGCGCCATTCCATACCCCACTGCATCGTTCCGGACCCTCTTACACCGCAACCCTGAAACTTCCGCCAACGAATTGGTCGACATTTACCGGAACGACGCTGGGTAACTGTTTAGACTTAAGGAGAACAGGCCCTTCGACTGCGCTTCCTTCCGCCTACGGCTCCACTTCGCTTCGCTCAGGACGAACGGATACACATCAAGTCTGAACAGTTGCCAGCCCTCGCCATTCCCAGCTCACGCTTGTGTCATTCCGAGCGCCCCCTTTCCGTCATTCCGTGGCCGCCCTCCGCTCTCCGTCATTCCGTGGGAGCGCAGCGACGAGGAATCTCAAGTCCTCATGCGCCAACCATGCTGCGAACGATGGACCACGGCCCTGACCAGGACTTTAGACCCCTCGCCCGCCTGACGGCGGACTCGGCGTGACAGGGAGATGCCGAAGGCGGCCCTGGCAGCCCGCTGCGGCTGACGGAATGCGCCGCGCCGTCTGCTATAATAGCCCCGTACCGCCCGGGTCATCAGAAGGGCGGAACACGCCGGGAACCCGGTCTCCCGGTCCGGACCCAAGCTCAGCCCGCCGCCGGACTTCCATGGCGGCGTCCCGGCGGCAATCCCCCCAATGCCGCGGGCTGGACATGGCCGCCACGCGCGGCGCCGGAATCGTTTTATGACCAAACTGCTGTTTTTGGACGATAGTTACCTCAGGGAGTTCCGGGCCACGGTGGTGGAGTCGGTGGAAGACGGAGTGGTCCTGGACCGCACCGCGTTCTACGCGGGGGGCGGAGGCCAGCCTTGCGACACCGGGGTGATAGCGTGCCGGGGCCACGACTACCAGGTCTCCGCCGTGGGCCGCCGGGACGGGAGACTGGTCCACAGTTTGGATGCCCAGGGCCCGGGACCCGGGGATGAGGTGACAGGAACTATCGACTGGGACCGGCGGTTCCTTCTCATGCGCACCCACACGGCCCTTCACATCCTGTGCGGTGTGGTGTGGAGGGACTACGGGGCCAAGGTGACCGGCGGTGACATGAGACCGGGGGAGGCCCGGATGGACTTCGAGCTGGAGCAGATGAGCGCCAAGTTCGCGGAAGAAATCGAGGAAAAGGTCAACGCCGAGGTCGCGGCGGCCCGGGACGTCATGGTGGGCAACCTGGCCCGGGAGGAGGCCGACCAAAACCCCGACCTTATTCGGACCAAGATCAACCTGCTGCCGGCCAACATCCGGCAGGTCCGAACGATAGACATCCGGGGGCTGGACCTCCAGGCGGACGGCGGCACCCATGTGGCCAATACCCAAGAGGTGGGCGCCATCAGGGTGGTGGGCCACGAAAGCAAAGGCCGCATCAACAAGCGGCTGCGGATTGCGTTGGCGGATTAGTTAAACGGACCAGCATAGAAGGATCGGATATGTACGATACCATCTGCAAAATCCTGCAGAGCCCCGAATTTTCAGTTGTCGAATCTTTCATTATCGGGCATCAGTCGGCCCGTCACGAGAATATCCCTCAGTTTTTGTTCTCTTCTCAAGTAGGGGCCGTTCTTGATCGACGATACCCCAGCGGCCTATGGGCACACCAGTCTCAGGCCCTGGAAGCGCTTGGAAGGGGCGAGAATCTAGTGATTTCCACGGGAACCGCGTCTGGAAAAAGTTTGATATTCCAGTCTTTGGCCTTTCATAAGTTATTGAGCGATTCGTCAGCCAAAATAGCTGTTTTCTATCCTCTTAGGGCACTAGTTACCGATCAATTGCGTGGCTGGTCCGGAATGGCGCGTGAACTTGGCCTAGATGAAGATACCATCGGACGAATAGATGGCACCGTTCTTGTCAAGGATAGAAATGCCATCCTTGAGAAGGCGAGGGTTGTCGTGATGACGCCTGACGTATGTCACGCGTGGCTGATGTCGAATCTAGCCATGCCAGCCGTCAGGAACTTCATCAAAGCCCTTTCAACCCTGGTCATGGACGAGGCTCATGCCTTAGAGGGAGTATTTGGGAGCAACGCGTCTTTTTTGATTCGACGCCTAATAGCGGCACGGAACCATCTACTTGGCAACGAAGCCGCAGAACGTCAGTTGCAGTTCGTTACGGCAACAGCGACAATCGCAAATCCAGGTGAACATCTCAAACTACTTACGGGTGCAGAATTCTCTGTGGTCGATCACGAATCCGACGGTGCCCCGAGACATGACCGTGTTGTGGCCCATATAGCTAGTCCGCCCGATTTAGAACTCCAAATTGCCAAGGAACTTCAGGGAAGGATTTTGTCAGCCGGAAATGATGGCAGCTTCATAACCTTCGTGGATTCAAGGAAGGGTGTCGAAACCCTGGCCATCGCTTCCCAGGAAGAAGTAGATGAACTTTCCAACCACCCCGATGTGTCTCCGTATCGCGCAGGTTACACCCCCGACCAACGCCAAGCAATTGAACAGCGGTTGAGGTCGGGGGAGCTTCGGGGCGTCGTTTCAACTTCTGCGCTGGAGCTTGGAATAGACTTGCCTTCTCTACGCGTTGGATTCAACGTAGGAATTCCTCCAACTCGCAAAGCATATCGACAGCGTCTTGGGCGTGTTGGCCGCAATGGTCCCGGCGCGTTCGTGGTCATAGCTGCTCCCGATGCATTCCGCAGATACGGCACAACCCTTAAAGAGTACCATGATATGTCTGTGGAACCCTCCTACTTATACTTGGACAATCGTTTTATGCAGTTTGCCCACGGAAGTTGTCTCGCCGCCGAACGAGAGTCACTGGCGGCGCCACCTCGTCTAACGAGTAGACCACGCTGGCCAGAAGGGTTCGGTGAAATCTATCAATATGCTCTTCCAGATGGAAACCGCCCCCCCGAGTTCGACGCAATAGCTAGACTCGGAGGAGATACCCCACACAGAGGATATCCTCTGAGGAACATAGGAGATGTCAATTTCCAGATAAAGTTCAACCAAAACGCTGATAGTATAGGAGATGCTAATGAGTCGCAGGCTCTCAGAGAATGCTATCCAGGGGCTACGTATTATCACAATGCACGTGCATACGAGGTATTAGCATGGCACGTAAGTGCGGTTGATTCGTTTGTCCGAGTCAAAGGCACATACCCTCGTCGATTGACACGACCACAGATAAGAACCTGGGTTAACACAGGGATTTCAGAGAGCGAAGTTATTCAGGGCCACTTCCTCAAGGGGTCTGACGGCTTTCTAGTAGAATGCCAGATGTTAGTTACTGAGCGGGTTGAAGGGTATTTTGACGGACAGGGGCAGTTCCATTCATATAGGGAGCTACAACAACACAACGCCAATATGCGAGCCAGGTCCAGAAATTTTCGAACCACTGGAGTTGTTCTTTGCATAAATAAACCGTGGTTCAGGGTTTTCGAAGTTAAGCAAATGGTTTCCAACAAATTACTGGAAGTGTTTGCGCATGAATATAGCATCATGGCCCACGACATAGGGTCTGCAGCCACCAACATCAACGTTCGGGGTACGGAGGGAGGGGCGCGACATGGCGGGTGCATTGCAATATTTGACAACACCTACGGTAGTCTCCGCTTCACTGAAAGACTGTTTCTTGAATTCGGCCATATCCTTGACCGATTAAACGTCGCCGCAGAAGCAGAAGAGAAGCAGGGTATGGACGGTTTTCCCGATATAGTTGGTCGTATCCGGGAGGAATACTTCACCTTTTCTCTTGGTACGGCTCTGAGCACTCTCGACAATGAGGCACGCGAAGGTCACGAACAGCTTTTCACTAGGGGTTCTCGCGTTTGTTTCCAGCAAGCGGGTAAAATCGGTTCGGAAGTGGAGGTAATGGGAGCCACCATAATTAATGGGGAGATTATGTATCAAGTGCGCGCTGATTCAGCACCTGGACGCACTCCTATGCTCCATTGGGTCCCCGCGTCTGCTTGCGAACCTTCAGCCGAGACTGACGCCTGGGAATACGGTTGGTGGAATCGAGCAACCGAGACGTACGAAGACACCCCTGACGTTTCTTAAGTCACACCGGTAAACTGCTCCGGACTCCACATGAGACACAGGACCTCTAGCCTTCGAGCCGTCGTTGGCATTGACGTGGGAGGGACGTTCACCGACTTCGCCGTCCTGGAGGACGGCCGACTTAGCGTCCACAAGCTCCAGTCTACCCCCGACGACCCGTCCCGAAGCACCCTTCAGGGCGTGGCGGAAACCGGCGTCGCCGGCGCCGACTTCGTCCACGGCTCCACCGTCGCCACCAACGCTCTGTTGGAGGGGAAGGGCGCCCGCACCGCCCTGGTGACCACCCTGGGCTTCGAAGACGTGCTGGAGATCGGCCGCCAAGCCCGGTCCCAGCTCTACGATTTGGACCAGGACAAGACACCGCCGTTGGCTCCTTGGGAGCTGCGCTTTGGCCTCCCCGAGCGCATCGACCACACGGGGGCCATCATTGAAGACCTCCGGCCGGACGCCATCGAGGCCACGCTGTCCCTGCTGCGGGAGGCCGAGGTCGACGCGGTGGCGGTCTCCTTTCTATTCTCCTTTCTCAACCCGGCGCACGAAGAAATGGTCCTGGAGGCGTTGCAGAACCTGCCCGGCCGGCCGTTCATATCTATCTCCAGCCGCGTACTCCCCGAATTCCGGGAGTACGAGCGCACCAGCACCGTGGTCGTGAACTCTTACGTGGGCCGGGTCATGTCGCGCTACCTGGGGAATATGGAGGAGTCCCTGGGCCAGGGACTGCGAATAATGCAGTCCTCGGGAGGCAGCATCACCGCCCGGCTGGCGTCGGAACAACCGGTGCGCACCATCCTCAGCGGACCCGCCGGGGGTGTGGTGGGCGCGTTTTACACCGCGGCCCAGGCGGGCTACTCCGACATCATCACCCTTGACATGGGAGGCACTTCCACGGACGTTTCCCTGTGCCCCGGAGGCATCAAGGAGACCACCGGCGCCAAGGTGGGTGGCCACCCCATCGGCGTGCCCATGATCGAAATCCACACCGTGGGCGCCGGGGGCGGTTCCATCGCTCATCTGGACAGCGGGGGAGCGCTGGTGGTGGGCCCCCAGTCGGCGGGGGCGGACCCCGGTCCCGCGTGCTACGGCCGCGGCGATTGGGTCACCGTCACCGACGCCAACCTGGTCCTGGGGCGGCTGCTTCCCGACCACTTCCTCGGCGGCCGCCTGTTGCTGCACCCGTCCCGGGCCGAAAGCGTGATGTCGTCCTTGGCTTCGAACATAGGCGCGCCGGTGCGGGATACTGCCCTGGGCATAGTCCGGGTCGCAAACGCCGCCATGGACCGGGCCATCCGGGCCGTATCCATGGAGCAGGGGTACGACCCCCGCCGCTTTACCCTGGCGCCCTTTGGCGGGGCGGGGCCGATGCACGCCTGCGAGCTGGCCCAGGAACTGGGTATTCCCCGGGTGCTCATCCCCACCCACCCCGGCATTCTGTCCGCCCTGGGAGTGGCCATCGCCGACCTGGTCAAGGACTACTCGCGCACGGTGATGCTGCGCGGTGACGACATGAGCCGCCCCCGGCTGGAAGAAGAGTATCACGGTATGGAGGGCCTGGCTCGAGAGGAGCTCAAGCGGGAAGGGCTGCCCGCGGACCGTATGGGCGTGCGGCGATTTCTGGACGTGCGCTACGTGGGGCAGTCCTTCGAGTTGACCATCGACTACCCGGAGGGCTCGGGCCGGGACGCCCTGGCCAAGTCCGTGGGCGACCGTTTCTACAGGGCGCACCTGCAGAGGTTCGGCTACGCCGACCGGAGGGAGCCGGTGGAGGTCGTCAGCCTGCGGATCAAGCTGGAACTGGCGACGGCCAAACCTCAGGTCACCGCCCAGCCTCCCGGCGAGGCGGACCCATCAGGCGCCATGATCAGGGAAACGGAAGTGGTCTTCGCCGGCGGGGCCGCGTCAACACCAGTCTACCGGCGGGACCAGCTTGGACCGGGCGCGGTGGTGACAGGTCCGGCCCTGGTGGTGCAGACCGACACCACCATAGTGGTGCCTCCCGGCTGGGGCGGGCCGGTCGACGGCTACGGTAATCTCGTGCTTACCCCCAGCCAAGGAGACTCTTAAATGCCCCCAACGGTGTCCGGACTTTCGATCCTGGCAGTATACGCTCACCCCGACGACGAGGGCTTTGGGTCCGGCGGCACCCTGGCTATGCTGGCGGCCGGCGGCGCCCGGATTACGTTGGTTTGCGCCACCAACGGCGACGCCGGGGAGATTAGCGACCCGGAATTGGCCACCCCGGAAACCCTGGCCGAGGTGCGACGGGAGGAGTTGCGCCAGGCCATGACCGTCATCGGGGTAACCGACGTGCGGTTCCTGGACTATCGCGATTCCGGCATGGAGGGAACGGAGGACAACAATCACCCCCGCGCCCTGCACCAGGCCGACGCCGGCCCGGTTGTAGACCAACTGGTGTCCATCATCCGGGAGGTGCGCCCCGACGTGGTGATAACCTTCGACCCCACCGGAGGCTACGGCCATCCGGACCACACGGCGGTGCACCGGCACACCCGCCGGGCCTTCGACCTAGCCGGTAGCCACGAGTGCCCCGGAGCGCCTCCCCGGGGAGGGCAGGCCCGGCCTCCCGCGCTGCTCTACTACGTGTGCTTCCCCCGGAGCAATTTCCGGCGCCTGTGGCAGCAGATGCGGGACGCCGGCATCACCCCGCCCTTCGCCAGCCTGGAGGTGGAGTCGCTGGGAACCCCCGATGAAGCGACCACCACGGTGGTGGACGTCAGCGCCTTCGTGGACACCAAGATCGCCTCGCTAAATTGCCATCGCACCCAGATGGACCCCAACGGTCCCTTCTCCCGCTTGCCCCAGGAGATGGTCCGGGAGATGATGAGCACCGAGTACTACTCCCTGGCTTTTCCCCAGGGACCCGACGACGCGGCCGACTTGCTGGCCAAACTCGCCTAGCAAGCCGTAGCGCCACCGTAACTCCAAAGGATAGGCCCATGCCGGTAGACCCCATAAGCCTGGAAGTATTCAAGAACATGTTCATCTCCGCGGCGGAGCAGATGGGCGTGGCCCTGCAGCGCACCGGCTACTCCCCCAACATAAAAGAGCGCCGGGACTTCTCCTGCGCCGTCTTCAACCCCCGGGGCGACATGGTGGCGCAGGCGGCCCACGTTCCGGTGCACTTGGGGGCTATGCCGGCCTCGGTGCAGGCTGCGTTGCAGGCGTTTCCCAACGCGCTTCGTCCGGGAGACATGGTTATCCTCAACGACCCCTATCTGGGCGGTACCCATTTGCCCGACATCACCCTGGTCGCCCCGGTGTACCAGGAAGACGGAGGCGCGAAGCGCCTGGCCGGGTTCGTGGCCAACCGGGGCCACCACGCCGATGTGGGAGGCATGACCCCGGGCTCGCTGCCGCTGTCCACCGAGCTGTACCAGGAGGGCACCATCATTCCTCCCATAAAGCTGCTCCGGGGCGGCAGAGTCAACCAGGAGGTCATCCAGCTTATCTGCCGCAACTCCCGGACCCCCCACGAGCGCAAGGGCGACCTGGCGGCCCAGATCGCGTCCATACGAGTGGGCGAAAAGCGGCTGCAGGACATCGTGCGCCGGTACGGATGGGAAGAGACTCAGGACCACATGGCCGCCCTGTTGGACTACTCGGAGCGAATGACCCGGCAAGCCATCTTGGGAATCCCCGACGGCGTCTACCGGGCGGTGGACTACATGGACGACGACGGCCTGACGGACCAGCCGGTGGCCATCGCCGCGACCATAACCGTCGACGGGGACGAGATGACCATCGACTTCACCGGCTCTTCTCCTCAAAGAGCCGGCTGCATAAACGCGCCCCAAGCCGTCACCGTGTCGGCCTGCCTGTACGTGGTCAGGTGCCTGGCCGGAGGGGACGCCCCGGCCAACCAGGGGTGCCTGCGCCCGGTGCGCGTGGTAACGCCGCGGGCCAGCGTGGTAAACCCGGAGCCCCAGCGAGGAGTGGCCGGGGGCAACGTGGAAACCTCCCAGCGGATCACCGACGTCCTGCTGGCGGCCCTGGCCCAGGCGCTGCCCGGGCGCATCCCGGCGTCCAGCCAGGGCACCATGAACAACATGATAGTCGGCGGCCACGACGCCGTCCGAGACAGACCCTTTGTCTACTACGAGACCATAGGCGGCGGCATGGGCGCCAGGCCCACCAAGGACGGGATCTCCGGAATCCAGACTCACATGACCAACACCATGAACACCCCCATAGAAGCGATGGAGTTCGCCTTCCCGCTGCGCCTGAGACGCTATGCCCTGCGCCGGGGCTCTGGGGGTGACGGGACATTCAGGGGAGGAGACGGTCTCATCCGGGAAGTCGAGTTCCTGGCGCCGGCCCGGGTCACTTTGCTGTCCGAGCGGAGGAAACGGCCGCCCCCGGGCTACCACGGAGGCCACCACGGCGAGACCGGGGAAAATCTGCTGCTGCGCGGCGGCTACGAAGAGGTCCGGCTGGCCGGGAAAGAGGTCTTCGACGTCAACGCCGGTGACGTCTTGAGCATCCGGACTCCCGGAGGCGGCGGTTGGGGGCCGCCCAGCGACCGCGGGTGACCCGTTGGGCCGCCGCCATGGCGCTGGCCCTGGTGACCCTGGCAGCAGCCTGCTCCGGCGGAGACCCGGACCCGGCGGCCATGCTGCTGTCGCCCGCCGACTTCCCCGATGGAGGAGTAACCGGGGGAGCTGCCCAGGCGGACACCACTTTCCTGGGGGTGTCCGCGGCCCAAGTGGAGCTGTCGGGGCCAGACTTCACTTTAAGTCACAGCGTATTGCTCTTCGCCACTGCGGAGTCGGCCCTTCTGGCGCTGGCCGGGATCAAGCAAGACCAGCTGGCCCAGGGAATTCTGCTGCCGGACCCTGGGGAGTTCCAAGACATCTCCGGCATCCTGAACGAGGTCCGCGACGGCCGGCAGAGCCAGACCCTGTTCTTCGTCGAAGGCCGGGCACTGGTGCGGCTCACCACATCTGGTCCCGGGGGTATTGGCCGGCTTCCCAGCTTCGCCGCCAACGCTCGCGGCAAAGCCGGCGGGAAGTAGCCGGTGGCGCGAGAGCGGCCGGGATCCACTGCTATGGTAACAACGGCGATCAAACCGCCCCGGCCTCTCGGCCCGCTGCTACGTGCCACGCGAGAAGGAATAGCGTATAATTGGCGGGCAATCTTCGGACCGCCGCCGGGTCCACCGCTCAGACGAGGAGACTAATGCCATGGTGAAGTACGCTCGGTGCAACGCTATCCTGTCGCTGGCCCTGGACGAGTCGGGAACGGGCTGCCGCTACATTGCCAAAGCCGACACCGAGGACGGGGTGTTGGAGGACATGACCGGCCACATGGTGGAGATCCACGAGGTGGAGGCCCAAGAGCTGGCCGCCAACATCAGGGCGTCCACCAAGACCACCCGCAAGTAACCACACCTCCGGGCCGTCTTGCCGGCCCGGACTTGGGGCGCCGGCGCTGCCCATTGGCGCAACGCCAAGCCGGAGATAGCCCCCCCGGTTGGCAGCTTGCAAGCAAAGACCCCGGTCATGCCGGGGTCTTCTTATGGGAGCCATCCACCTCGCGCGGCCGAGTATCGTGCTCGACCCCTTCCATTAGAAGGCCCGGAGCGCCGCAGCACCCGTAGCCCACTTGGACGCCTGCCAAGCCTCATCCCCAGTGTCTCAGAGGTCTCCACGTGGGAGCATGTCCCGATCCGGTTCACCCGGCTTCCGGCCCTGCTCCCAAGGACGCCGCGGGCGGGACCTATTGGTCCACGTATTGCGTTTGAGGGTTGTCCGTGGGGAAAATAGTAAACATCCTAGCGGAGCCGCCGGTCTCGTTGATCAGCCGGTGGGGTGTGCCCGGGGGCGCTAGCAAGGTGTCGCCCGGCGACCCGACGTGGCACTCGTCGCCCACAACCATCTCCACCTGGCCTTCCAGCAGAACGATGGCTTCATCGGTGGGGTGCGTGTGCAGCCGCAATGCGGAGCCGTGCTGCATCACCAATTCGCCGACGGTCAGGTTGGCCGCGCCGGCGTGGCTGGTCACAAACCGGCGGGAACTGCGCCCATCCTCGGGCTGCGGCAGGGGTACGTCGTCCTTGTTGATTATCGGCATGGCATTTACTCCATTCCCTGGGACTGTTCAGCGGGGTCCGGCAGCCGCAGGCCCCCGGAGGCGACGGTCAGCTAGCCTGCGGCGTGGTCCGGGAGGAGCGCCGTCACTTGCCGTCGTCGAAGCTCACGATGACCGCCGCGTTGGCTATCACCATCGCGTCGCTGCCGTCCTCGTTGGGCACCTCCAGACCTCCCAGGACCGCGGTTACCTGCCCGCGTCCGTGGGGCAGCACCGCCGCCACGGCGTCCCGGTCCACCGACTCCGGGCTGGGCACACCAATCCTTATGTCGACCTGCATGTCGTCAGCCGTCTTGCCCAACAACCGCTGAAATCCCAGGCTGCTGTGGTGTATCGCGTCGAACACGGCCCGCTCGGCGGCCAAGGTGTAGTCCCGGCCATGAACGTCCACCCCCATGCCCATCTCCATAATGCACCGTACCAGCGCCATGATGTCCTTACCTCCTTGGGTGGAAGTCGCCTCACCGGGCGTTCGCCGGGCTCAGGCGAAAGCGGCGCCGTGGGGGACCACTCAGGCCTTAGCGAATTACACCCTAGATTTGGGAGGCCGTCAAGGAACCATGGAGCATCCTTGCCCGCCCCGGAAGTCAATCGCTCCCACTAGTACTCAGTCAACTTGGTTTCAGCAATTGTTTAAGAAGTAGACCAATTAGGATATTCTGTCCGGTGGAAGTGTTGTTAGAGGGGGTGGCAGCGATGGTCCGGGACAAGTACGCCGTGCGGCTGGCGTCTGAACAACGGGAAGAACTCCAGCGGCTCATCCGGGTGGGGAAAAGCTCGGCCCGAGTGACCACCAGGGCGCGGATCCTCCTCAAGAGTGATGACGGTTGGCCGGCTCCCCAAGTGGCAGAAGCCTTGGACGTGGCCTTGGGCACCGTGTATCGAATCAAGCAGCGTTTTTGCGAAGGGGCGTTGGATGGGGCACTAGGGGACCGGCCCCAAGCCCACCGGCACCGGAAGCTGGACGACCGCGGCGAGGCCCACCTGATAGCCCTGGCCTGCAGCCCAGCGCCGGAAGGGCACGACCACTGGACGCTGCGGCTGTTGGCCGGCAAGGTGGTGGAGTTGGGGTTGGCGTCCTCCATGTCCCACGAAGGAGTGCGTAAGCGGCTCAAAAAAACGCTCTCAAGCCGTGGCAGAAGAAGGAGTGGTGCATTCCCAAGGTGAGTGCCGAGTTCGTGGCCAACATGGAGGACGTGCTGGACCTGTACGCCGAACCTATGACCCCCAAAGGCCGGTGGTCTGCTTTGACGAGACCTCCACCCAGTTGTTGGCGGAGACCCGGCCCCCGCTGCGAGCCCAGCCGGGGAGACCAGCGCGGCAGGACTACGAGTACCGCAGGGAGGGCACCCGCAACCTGTTCTTGGCCTGTGAGCCCTTGGCCGGCTGGCGGCAGGTGGCGGTCACTGAGCGGCGCACCATGCGGGACTTCGCCCAGCAGATGCGTTGGCTGGTGGACGAAGCTTACCCGGAGGCCGAGGTCGTGCGGGTGGTCATGGACAACCTGAACACTCATCGTCCGGCGTCCCTGTACGAGACCTTCCCAGCGGCGGAGGCCCGGCGGATTGCCAGGCGGCTGGAATTCCACTACACGCCGAAGCACGGCAGTTGGCTCAATCCTGTCCTGAGCCTGCCGAAGGGATGGCGGAAATCGAGTTCAGCGTCCTGGCCCGCTCCTGTCTCAAGCAGCGGCTCCCCGGCGAGGAGGCGCTCCGGCGAGAAGTCCAAGCACTAGTGCGGGAGCGCAACGCCGCAGGGACCACCATCCACTGGCGATTCAACACCCAGGATGCCCGCACCAAACTTCACCGCCTTTACCCTTTTGATTCCAAGATTGACTGAGTACTAGACTCAAAGCCCGGAGTCGGCAGAGGTCCTGGGCCACAGGCCAATGCCGGCGCCGGGCTAGTCCGGGAGGCGGGCATGCCCATGTCTGCGGCGTCGTAGCCGCCCAGGGCTTCAACCCGGCGGTGGAGGCCGGGACGGCGCAGCAGGTCGAATAGGGCCTGCACGGGCGGCTCGTCCAGCAGGTGGTTGGGGACCACCAGGTCGTAGCGCTCCTCCTCCAGGGGCACGAAGTCCAGTCCCATGGCCCAAGCCGCTGCTTGCACTCCGATTCCGGCGTCTACCGCCCCGGAGGCCACCGTTCGGGCCACCGCCAAGTGACCGGCCGCCTCCCGGTCGTAGCCGGCCACCCTCCCCGCGGGAATGCCCTGCCCGTTGAGCAATCGGTCCAGCAGGGAGCGGCTTCCCGATCCCGTTTCCCGGTTTACGATGACCACCGGCGGACGTTCCGGGGGACGCGCCAGGTCCCCCACGGCGTTGATACCCTTGGGATTGCCCGCCCTCACCATCAGACCCTGCCGCCAGGCGGCGAAGGTTATCAGGGTGCACGGGAAGGGCACCAGCCGGCTCACCCAAGAGTGGTTGTATTCTCCGGTGGTCTCGTCCTTCAGGTGGCACCCCGCCACGTGCACGTCCCCGCGGGCCAAGCCGGTCAAGGCCTGACGGCTGCCGCCTTCCACCGCCACCAGACGAACGCCGTATCCCCGCAGCCCGGACTCCAGCAGCGCCACGGCGGGATCGCAGCCCAACACCGCCAGGGCAGGGACCTCCAAGGCCTCGTCATCGAAGGGCTGCACCGCCACTCGCCGCCGGTCTTGGGGCGGCGAGAGTATCACGCCTTCCGTGTCCAACAGGGACTGAGGCGCGACCGAAGGCCCCCACACCGGGCGCGCCAACAACCTGCCGCCCACGCGCCAGATCCTGGCTCGCCGAGGCCCCGGGGAAGCTCCCGCCGGGTAGTCTTCGGGGACCTCCATCAGCTCCGCTTGCATGGCCGGAGGCGGCTCGTCGGCCAGAGAAAACAACAGGTCGACCTGAGTCGCCAGGGCCCGGGACAAACGCAAGGCCAGCTCGGTGGAGGGAGCGGACTTGCCCGACTCGACGGCGGCGTAGGCTTGGCGGCTGACGCCCGCCCGGGCCGCCAGTCCCCCTTGCGACAGGCGGGCGTTCAGTCGATGCCGCTTCAGGTGATTGAGTAGCGCTGCCACGCTGATAGAGTACAGTATACTTGTCAGAACCACAAGTTTACCTTACAATATCGCGCCTAGATAGTATCGCGGCTAGACCCGGGGCCGGAGCGGCGCAACCAACCGCCTCTATGAAGAACGCCGGCCCATCCACCGAGGATTATGAGGTCAATGGCAGGTCCCTCGCCAATACCATACGGCATGGCCGGATGGCCGTGAACCGCCCCGGACTGATTTCCGCCGCGGTGGTCCTGGTGATAGCGGCGGCCTGCTCCTCCGGCGCCGGAACAGGAAACAGCCGGACGCTGACGGTCTTCGCCGCGTCGTCGCTCACCGAGGCGTTTCGGGCCGTTGCGGCTTCCTTCGAAGCTGCCCATCCCGGGACTTCGGTGGCGTTGAACTTTGACGGCAGCCAGCGCCTCCGGGTACAGCTGGAGCACGGCGCCCGCGCCGACGTTTACGCCTCCGCCGACCCCCACCAGATGAACGAGGCGAAAACCTTGGGGCTTGTGCTGGGCGAGCCGGTGGACTTCGCAACCAACACCATGGCGGTCATAGCCTCCACCCGGGACAGCAAAGACTCGGAACAGCCGGGCGGAGACCTGTCTCCCGGGGATAGTCCCACCGGCGTACGGGCGCCGGCCGATCTGGGAAATAAAGGGGTGAAGCTGGCGCTGGCCCAGCCCGCAGTCCCTGCCGGCAGGTACTCCAGGACGGTAATATCCAACCTGGGGGAGGGGGCCGGGTTTGGGTCGCGCTTCCCGGAGCGGGTCCTGGCCAACGTGGTCTCCCTGGAGCCCAACGTCCGGAGCGTGCTGCAGAAGGTGGCGTTGGGAGAAGTGGACGCGGGAATAGTCTACGTTACCGACGCCCGGGCAGCCTCCGATGTAAGGGTCATTCCGTTGCCCGCCTGGGCCAACGTGGTGGCGGCGTATCCCGCGGCCGTGCTGCGGGATGGGCCTCAACGACCCGCGGCCGAGGCGTTTGTCCGGTTCCTGACCTCACCCGAAGGCCGGAGCATCCTGGAAAGCCAAGGCTTCGGACCGGCGCAAACAGGTCCACGGTCGCGCCCAGGGCCCGATACCGCCAACGACCAAGGGCCCTGGGCAGCCCCGAGAGCCACCGGGCCCATGGAGATCCGAGGCCGTCCCGGGGGAGCCCCTCGGTGGCCCTGATCTGGCTGTCCGGCCCTTCCCGCGGGCCCGGCGCCATCGCGGGCTTGGGCTCGGCCGGCGCCCTGCTGTACGTGGGGTTCATCGGGTTGCCGGTGGGGGCCCTGCTGTTCCGGGCCGCTCAACAAGACAGCTTCTGGGCCAGCCTGACCGGCGACCTCGCCCTGACCGCTCTGAAACTCTCGATGATGACCAGCGCCATTAGCCTGGTGATAGTGGTGCTGGTGGGAACGCCCTTTGCTTACCTGCTGGCCCGGGGCAGTTCGCCGGTTTTCCGGTTGGTGGACACGCTCATCGAGCTGCCCCTGGTAATTCCTCCGGTGGTAGCGGGCGTGGCCATGCTGATGGCCTTTGGACGCCAGGGCATCCTGGGGTCGGCGCTATACGACGCCGGCATTAGCCTTCCCTTTACCACGGCGGCGGTGGTCTTCGCCCAGCTGTTCGTCGCATCGCCGTTCTACCTCCGGGCCGCCAAGCTGGGGTTTCAATCGACGCCGCGAGAGCATGAAGACGTGTCCCTTACGCTGGGGATTTCCCCCTGGTGGACCTTTTGGCGGATGACCCTGCCCTTGGCCGCGCCGTCCCTGTTGGCGGGGCTGGCCCTGGCCTGGGCTAGGGCTATAGCCGAATTCGGGGCGACCGTCATGTTCGCGGGCAATCTCACCGGCAAGACCCAGACCATGCCCCTGGCCATCATGACCGCCATGGAGAGCAGCCTGGACACGGCATTGGCGCTGTCGGTACTGCTGATGGCAGGGGCCGTAGCGGTCCTGTTGGCCCTGGGGCTGGCGGCACGGCGGCACTGGCTGGGACAATCATGACTCCCCCGGCGCGGCGCGGCCCGGTGGAACCCCCCCGTCGCCGGCGACGGGCGGCCCGGCAAGAAGCCCGTGCATTAGGCCGTCGGGCTGCTCCAGCCGGGGAAAAGCTCGCGTGACCCGCGGCTGGGTCGCCTGCCGGGTGGGGACCTTCGACCTCGAGGCGGATTGGAGCGTCGAGCCCGGCGAGGTATTGGTCCTCTTCGGTCCCTCCGGCTCCGGCAAGACTTCCACCCTGCGGGCCATAGCGGGGCTGCTGCGGCCGGACCGGGGCCGCGTCGAGATCGGGGGAAGGGTGGTCTACGACTGCGCCGGCGGCGTATGGGAACCGGCCCACCGCCGCCGAGCCGGGTACCTGACGCAGCAGTACAACTTGTTCCCCCACTTGAACGTGGCTAAGAACATCGCCTACGGCCTGAGGAGTTGGCCCCGGCAGGCCGCCGCCGAACGAGTCCACGAGCTGATCGGCGCTCTCCACTTGGACGGCATGGAGCAGCGGCGCCCCACGGAACTGTCGGGGGGCCAACAGCAGCGGGTGGCCCTGGCCCGGGCCCTTGCTCCCAATCCGGAGGTGCTGCTTCTGGACGAACCCTTTTCGTCTCTGGACGCGGAGCTTCGCCGCATCTTCCGCAGCGAATTCCGGTCCATGTTCGCCCGGACCGGGGTGCCGGTGCTGTTGGTTACCCATGACCGGGAGGAGGCATTGGCCCTGGGGGACTCGGTCCAGGTAATCGGCGGCGGCAGACGCCTGGCTGCGGGCCGCCCGCTGGACGTGTTGGGACAACCGGCCCAGGCCAAGATTGCCAACCTGGTGGGAGTGGAAAACATATTCCGCCTCAAGGTCGAGGCCCGCAACCCCAGGGATGGGACCATGACTTGCGCGGGCGGAGGCTTGCGCATAGAGGTGGCCCTGGATGAGCCGTCGTCGCCTTGGGGGGACGCCGGGGGGGCGCCAGCCGAGGTGACTGTAGCCGTCAGGTCTTCCGACATCATCCTGGCCCACCGGGAAATGACCGGTTCGACGGCGCGCAACCGGCTTCGGGGCAGGGTAAGCAGCGTGGAACTGCGGTCCCCCGGCTACGAGGTAACCCTGGACTGCGGGGTGCCCATCCGGGCCCAGATCACGGGAAGCGCGCTGGACGAAATGAACATTCAGCCGGGCATGGAGCTATGGGCCGTATTCAAAGCCTCCTCTTGCTTCCTGGTCCAGGAATGACGAGGTGGACCAGTCCCCGGGGACTATCTCGCTAATTGGGGCCAGGCCCAGGCGAGCCCAATGAGCTGCGCCTGCCCACGCTTGTAACTGTTCAGACTTAAGCAGAACCGGCCCTGCGACATGCTCAGGACAGGCCCTTCGACTGCGCTTCGTTCCGCCTACGGCTCCACTTCGCTTCGCTCAGGACGAACGGATACACATCAAGTCTGAACAGTTACCCGCGCTTCCGGCGGGTTGCATATATCCCGGCGGCGGGTATAATAGGTTGCTAGGCACACGTTAGGTTATCCAAGGCAGCTAATCTATATGCGGTCCCGCGAGTCGCAACGGCGGGCGCCGGTTGACCTACTGGGCCAAATAGCCAGCACGCATTGACTACAAGGAGGTCAACCAGTGGCCTTGTCAGACAGAACCCTCATTTGCGTGGAGTGCGGGGGCGAGTTCATCTTCACGGCAGGCGAGCAGGAATTCTTCAACGCCCGAGGGTTTTCTAACGAGCCCAAACGCTGCCGGAGCTGCCGCGCCGTTCGTCGCACGGAGCAGCGAGGCGGGGGCGGGGGCGGGGGGATGTTCCAAGACTCGCCTAGAGAGATGTATCCCATAGTGTGCGCCGAGTGCGGCACTGACGCCACCGTTCCCTTCAGGCCCCGGGGAGACCGTCCCGTCTACTGCAGCGATTGCTTCGGCAAGATGCGGACCGAATCCTCAAGCTTCTGAGTTCCCCTCCAAGGGGCCTCCTCCCTCCACCCACCCGCCGCCGTCAGCCCGGCAATGGCTGGCCGCCGGCGTGCCTCCCATTGAACGCGGGCCGGCAAACCCGCTACAATGGCTACGCCTAGAGTCGGCTCAAGCCCGGCCCTATTCCGGTTGCCTTCGCTGGACAGCGAGCCGCCGTCAACCTCCGGCCGGAGCGCCGCATTCTCACCAATTCCACCCAGGGCTGCGGAATGAAGTTCAAAGACCTGCGCGAGTTTATCGCGTTTCTGGAAGAGAAAAATGAGCTCCGCCGCATCAAGACCCCCGTTAGCTGGGAGCTGGAGATAACGGAGATAGCGGACCGGGTCGTTAAAAGCGGTGGGCCTGCGCTGGTGTTCGAGAACGTGACCGGTTACGACACGCCGGTATTGATCAACATGTTCGGCTCCGACCGGCGCATGGCCTGGGCCCTGGGAGTGGACCACCTGGACGAACTGGTCGACCGGGTGGAGGGCTTGCTGCAACTGCGGCACGGCCCCCCCGAGGGCCTGATGAACAAGCTCCGGACCCTGGGACAACTGGTCAACCTGGGTTCCTTCCAGCCCAAAACGGTAAGCCACGCCCCGTGCCAGGACGTGGTCTATCGCGGGGACGAGGTGGACCTGTTCCGTATGCCGGTCCTGAAGTGCTGGCCCCTGGACGGGGGACGCTTCATCACCCTGCCGCTGGTGATTACCCGCAATCCCCAGACTGGCGTGCAAAACTATGGCACCTACCGCCTGCAGGTGTACGACCGCAACACGACCGGGATGCACTGGCAAACCCACAAGGTTGGGACCCACCACTACCGCATAAGCAGCGAGCGGGGCGACGACCGGCTGGAGGTGGCCGTGGCCCTGGGAGGAGACCCGGCCACCATTTGGACCGGATCGGCCCCGGTCCCGCCGGAGGTGGACGAAATGGCGGTCGCCGGGTTTCTGCGCGAGGAGGGAGTGGAACTGGTCAAGGGGAAGACCGTCGACCTGTTGGTCCCGGCCCAAGCGGAAATCGTCCTGGAAGGGTACGTCATACCTGGAGAGGAGAGGGAGGAAGGCCCCTTCGGAGACCACACCGGCTACTACTCCATGACCGACTCCTACCCCGTGTTCCACGTAACTTGCGTCACCCAGCGGCCCCGGCCCATCTATCCTGCCGTGGTGGTCGGACGCCCTCCCATGGAAGACTACTGGATGGGAAAGGTCTCGGAGCGGGTTTTCCTCCCCACCCTAAAGCTGGTGCTGCCGGAAATAGTGGACATCAACATGCCCGCCGAGGGCGTTTTCCACAACCTGGTCATCGTGTCCATCAAGAAGGAGTTCCCCGGCCATGCCCGCAAGGTGATGAACGGCCTGTGGGGACTGGGGCTCATGAGCCTGGCCAAGACCATCGTCGTGGTGGACCACTTTGTGAACGTGCACGACCCGTCGGAGGTCGTGTGGCGGGTGGCCAACAACATCGACCCGGCTACCGACCTGGCCATATCCAGCGGGCCCATCGACGATCTCGACGTCGGGTCGCCCACGCCCAAGTTCGGCAGCAAGCTGGGCATCGACGCCACCATCAAAGGCCCGTTGGAAGGCCGGAAGCAGGGATGGCCTCCGGATATCGTGATGTCCCCGGAAATCAAGGCGCTGGTGGACGGCAAGTGGGACGAATACGGCATCCATTGACGCCGCCCCCGTCGCATTCCACGGGCCGCAATCCGGCTACGTCGGGCCGGCCGTAGCTCCGCCGGCGAGCGGGGAGCACTTGGCGAAAGCTGGCGCTCACGGCGCGGCGGCCTTTCCTTGGACCGTCGCCGAAAAAGCGCCCCTGTACCTGGGCGCGATCCGCGTGTGGGAATCGCTGTACGCTCTACCCTTCGGCTACATGGGCATGGTCCTGGCGGCGGGCGGCTGGCCCGGATGGGGCCCCTTCATTTGGATCACCGTCGCCATGGCCGGAGTCCGCACCCTGGGGATGTCCGCTAACCGGCTCATCCACCAGGAAGAAGACCGGCTAAATCCCCGGACCGCTAATCGCCACCTGCCCCGAGGGCTGCTGAAACCCCGGGAAATCGTGGCCATGATGCTGGTGTCGGCAGGGGTCTTCTTCTTCGCCGCGTTCCAGCTTAACCTGCTGACTCTGGCCCTGGCCCCGGTGGCGGCGGCCTACGTCATCCTCTACTCCTACGCCAAGTACCACACCTGGGCCTGCCACCTCCTGCTGGGGTGCGCCTTGGGCATGTCTCCCTCAGCGGCTTGGATAGCCGTTACGGGCCGGCTGGACCCGGAGCCGGTGCTCCTATCCCTGGCCGTTGCGGCCTGGGCCGGCGGCTTCGACATTGTGTACGGCTGCGCCGACTACGCCTTCGACAAGGAGCACGGCATCCACTCGGTGCCCAGCCGGTTCGGCGTGTCCGCGGCCCTTTGGGTGTGCAAAGGCCTGCACCTGGTCGCCACCGCCTGCCTGCTGGCCCTGGGCCTGTGGCTCGACCTGGGCTTTTACTACTACGTGGGGTGGGCGATCGCGGTGGCCCTGCTGGTCTTCGAAAACAGCCTGGTGCGGGCCAACGACGTTTCCAAGCTGCACTCACCCTTCTTCAAGTACAACAGCGTCATTTCCATGATACTGTTGGCATTCACCATCCCGGCAGTCGTGACCTGACCCCGCACGGACTACTTGGCCGCCGTGGGCAGAGGGTGTCACGGAAAATCGGGGTGCCCAATAGGGAACCGCTTTAGAGCGCCGGCAGAAGGTGGTCATTGGGAGCAGTGATGAATCCGGTAGTCGTGGGAATAACCGGGGCCAGCGGGGCGGCGCTGGCCTTGGGAACTGTCGAAGCGCTGCTGAGCCGCGAAGTGCCCACCGAGCTGGTGTGCTCCAACAGCGCCCGGCTGGTGTGGCAGGACGAGCTGGGGGCGCCCTTCGGCGACACCCTGGTGGAGTGGCAGGAGAACCCCAACTTCCAGCTCCATCCGGTCAACGACATGCGGGCGCCCATCGCCAGCGGCACTTACCCCACCGGGGGCATGGTGATAGTGCCCGCCAGCATGAACACCGTGGCTTCCCTAGCCCACGGGATCACCGGGCACCTGGTGCACCGGGCCGCCGACGTGTGCCTGAAAGAGGGCCGGCGACTGGTCCTGGTCCCCAGGGAGACCCCGCTACACAGCGTGCACCTGGAGAATCTGCTGACTCTAAGCCGCTTGGGGGCGGTGGTCCTGCCCCCGGAGCCAGCCTTCTACCTCCACCCCCGGGGCATCGACGACGTGGTGGACTTCGTTGTGGGCCGCATCCTGGTAGCCCTGGGGATAGAGGACGCCCTTCCCCGAGACTTCCGCTACCAGCCGCGGGACTGACCCAATGGCCCAGCTGACGGGACAGGCCAAGCAGCAGTACGTGGCAGACCTCTTCACCCGCATCTCCGGCCGCTACGACCTGATGAACGACCTGATGACCGGCGGGCTACACCGAAGGTGGAAGAAGCAGGCGGCGCGCGTTGCCAGCCGGGGCCTGCGAGGAATGTCGCTGGACGTAGCCACCGGAACCGCGGACCTGGCCCTGGCCCTGGCCCGCCAACCCCATATCGAACACTCGGTAGGGGTGGACCTGTTGCCCGACATGCTGGCCCTGGGCCGGGCCAAGGCCCAGGGCCGGGGCCTGGCGCACAAGACCACTCTCGTGCCGGGAGACGCGTTGGCGCTCCCCTTTTCCGAGGGCTCGTTCGCCTGCGCCACTGCCGGATTTAGCCTCCGCAACATGCCCGACTTGGGCCGGGCGCTGGCCGAAATGGTGCGAGTGGTACGCCCCGGGGGACGGGTAACTACGCTGGAATTGAGCCCGATGCCCGCGGGTTGGCAGTACCGGCCGTTGCAATTGTATTTCCGGCGGTTGGTGCCCCTGATGGGGCAGCTAGCCGCGGGCAACCGGGCCGCGTACACCTACCTGCCCCAGTCGGTGGACCGCTTCTTGGACGCGGACCGGCTGGCCGGGCTCTTCCGGGAGCTGGGCCTGGTGGACGTAGGATACCAGAGGCTTGGCCTGGGAGCGGTTACCCTGCACTGGGGCCTCAGGCCGGCGGCCTGAGGACGCGGGGATGCGGCGGCGTCCGCCAGGGAGCGGGAGATCGCACACAGGGGCGTCAAGCCGGTCAAGCTAGGGGACGGCGCAACGGCGGACAGCGCCAGCTATGGAGCGTCAACGGTTGTCCACCGCATGGGATTGGGATAAACTGAGAACCCGACGGGACGGTCTCACCCTGCCGGCCTATCTACAACCATCGACGATTCGGATTATTCTATGAGCTCAGTATTCGACAAGTTGGACTCGGTCCTGGCCCGCTACCAGGACATCGAGGAGTCCATGGCCCGCCCCGAGATAGCCGCGAACTTCGAACAGGCCCAACAATTGGCGAAAGAGCGGGCCTCCCTGGAGCCGCTGGTGGAGATCTCCCACCGGCACCGGAAGCTGGGGCAAGAGCGGCGGGACCTGGAGGAGCTTCTCCTGGAGGACCAGGACCCGGAAATCACCCGCATGGCCAAGGAAGAGCTGGAAGCGGTGCAGGGGAAGCTGGAGAAGTTGGACCAGGAGCTGAAACTGGAATTGCTGCCCAAGAACGTCAATGACGAAAGAAACGTGATCGTGGAAATCCGCTCCGGCGCCGGAGGGGCCGAAGCGAGCCTGTTCGCCAGCGATCTCTTTCGGGCTTACTCCCGCTACGCCCAGTTGCAAAACTGGAAAGTCGACGTCATGGACTCCAATCCCTCGGAGTTGGGCGGGTTCAACAAGATAGTGTTCGAAATTCAGGGCAAGGGCGCCTTCAGCCGCCTCAAGTATGAACGGGGCGTGCACCGGGTGCAAAGGGTGCCGGACACGGAAACCCAGGGCCGTATCCACACGTCCACGGCCACCGTGGCCGTGCTGCCGGAGGCCGACGAGGTGGAGGTGACCACCAATCCCGACGACCTGAGAATCGACATCTACCACGCCGGCGGACACGGCGGCCAGAACGTGAACAAGGTGGCAACGGCGGTCCGCATCGTGCACGAGCCCACGGGCCTGACGGTGGTCTGCCAGGACGAGCGGTCGCAGTACAAGAACAAGCAGAAAGCCATGACCATGCTGCGCGCCAAGCTCTACGAGGCGGAGCAAGAGCGCCAGGCCTCTGAGATAAGTGAAAGCCGCCGGGCCCAGGTGGGCGGCGGCGAGCGGTCAGAGAAGATACGGACCTACAACTTCCCCCAAGACCGGATCACCGACCACCGGATCAACACCAGCTTCCATGGCATTCCCCGGATTCTGGATGGGAGCCTGGACGACATCATCGATCAGCTTAGCAACCGGGAACAAGAGCAACTGCTGGCCGCCAGCCTGGCCTAGTCCCTCCCCTAGGCTATGTCGTCACTCCGGGAGACCATCCAAAGCACCCACCAAGCCCTGGAGTCGTCGGGAATACCGGACGCCCGCCTGGAGGCGGAGGTCATGGTGATGAACCTGATGGGGATGGCGCGCCACGACATCTACGCCCAGCAGGAAGCCGAGTTCGGCCCCCAGTTGGAGCCAGGGCTGGCCGCCATGGTGGAGCGGAGGCTGGCCCGCGAACCCCTGGCGTACATTATCGGCTACCGCGAGTTCTACGGGATCAACCTGCTGGTCACCCCCAACGTGCTCATTCCCCGTCCCGAGACCGAGACCGTGGTGGAACACGCCCTGTTCATGGCGCTGATGGGGATGGAGACCACCGATCTGGTCATCGCCGACGTGGGCACCGGCTGCGGAGCGGTAGCCGTCAACCTGGCAATACACCTTCCCGCGGCCAGGATCTACGCCCTGGACTGCGCCGACGCGGTGCTGGACGTGGCCGCCTACAACATCCGGGCCCACAACGTGGCCGACCGGGTGAGACTGGGCAAGGGAGACCTGCTGGAACCGCTGCCCGAGCCGGTGGACCTGATCGCGGCCAATCTGCCCTACGTCCCCACGGAACGCATCGCCACCCTGCAGCCGGAGGTCCGTTGGGAGCCCCGGGAAGCCCTGGACGGCGGCCCCGACGGCTTGGCGCTGGTGCGCAGGTTGATCGCGCAAGCTCCGGGCAGGCTGAAAGAGGGCGGCACGGTCCTGTTGGAGTTGGACCCGGAACAGGTGCCCGCGGTCCGGGAACTGGTCCGGGAGCGCTTCCCCAACGCCGCCGTCAGCGTGGAGCAGGACCTGTCCCGCCGAGATCGGGTGTTCGTGATCTCGGGCCAAGGCTGACCCGCGGCGGCCTACAGGCCGGTGAGCTGCAGTGTCGTCACTTCGTTGGTCTCCATGTCCGCCACCCGCACCGCGTGGTTGTTGGTGTCGGCGACGTACATGCGGCCCCCGGCGATGCTCAAACCACTGGGCTCGGAAAACCGGGCCTCACCGCCGGAGCCGTCCCGGTGCCCGGCCTCTCCTGACCCGAGCAGGGTGAACGCGGCCCGGGTGGCCGGCAACACCCGCTTGATCTTGTGGTTATAGGTGTCGGCCAGGTAAAGCACTCCATCCAGGCAGGTTACGCCCAGGGGGTGCTGCAAACGAACCCGGTGATCGGTCCCGTCCACGTCGCCGAATACGAACAAGTCCAGCCCTACGATGGTCTGTACCCGGCCGGTCGGAGCCAGGTCTGCCGAGCGGACGGAACTGGTCTCGCTGTCCGCGAAGTACAGCTTTCGCCCGTCGGTGGTGATGCCGCTGGGCTGGGCCAGGGTGGCGGAGTCCATGGGGCCGTCGCTCAGAGACTCGCTTCCGCTGCCCGCGTGGGGGCCGACCATGCCGTCGGCCAGGGTCATGGACCAAAGCTGGTGGATGCCGGCCATGGCGATGTACAGCACGCCGTCATGCAGGGTCACGTCCCAGGGGGAGCTCAGCGCCGTTTCCAGGCCCGGCGCCCTCGCGTCGGGGACGCCGCCCTGCTGACCCGTGCCGGCCACGGTTTCCACCGTGCGGGCTTCGAGGTCCACCTTGCGGACGGCGTGGTTCTCGGTGTCAGCCACGTAAAGATGGTCCCCTGCCATCGCCATGCCCTGGGGATGATTGAACCGAGCTGATCCGAAGTCCCCGTCGGCCAGCCCCTCCTCGCCGGAGCCTATGACCTCCAGGACCTCTCCCGCCAGGGACGTGAGCACGATGCGGTTGTGGTTGGAATCGGCGATGAACAGGCGATCGCCGGGAGCGTCCGCCAGGACCTTTCCGGGAAACCACAGGGGGGAGCCAACAGGCCGGCCCGGCGCCCGGTGGGAAATGCCGCGGTCCATTAGCCCCTCTGCGTCGAACTGCGCGATCATTTGGCCGATAAGCTGGTCGAAGGGCTCGTAGGAGATCTCCCCCTCGTGCTTGCCGATTACCTTGCCCTGGGGGTCGATGAACATCAGGGTGGGCCAGGCCCGGCAGGCGTACTGGCGAAAGACTTCGAAGTCGACGTCGTTGACCACCGGGTGTTCCAGTTGGTAGCGCTGCACCGCGTTTAGCAGGTTGCCGGAGTCTTTCTCGTTGGGGAACTTGGCCGAGTGGACCCCCACCACCGCCAACTCGGCGGCGTACTTCTCTTCCAGTTTCCGCAACTGCGGAAAAACGTGCATGCAGTTAATTCAACAGTAGGTCCAGAAATCGAGAATCACCAGCTTTCCCCTCAACTGGCCCAGGGTCAGGGGCCGGTCGGTGTTGACCCATTCCAGCCCAACAGGGAAGTCCGGTGCGTTGGTCTTGCCGGCAAAAGACTGCGTCGCCATAGATACCTCGTCGAATACGGGACCCCGGCCGCTACCCGTTCAGGGCCGGCGCGTCCTCCGTTGCTGCGCCGAAGTCACCCCGGACGTGGACCGCGGGCTAAACCAGGCCCTCCGACCTGAGGTCCGCCAGGGCGCCTTGAAAGGCTTCCAGGGTCTGGTCTATCTCCCGCTCGGTGTGGGTGGCGGACACCAGGAAGGCGTCCCGACCCATGATGTCCACGCCCAAGTTTTGCAGCGCCCGCTTCAGGCCGGTAGTTGCCGGGGAACCCACCGCCTCTTTAATCCGGCTATGGGGCAAGAAGCAGATTTCCCGGTCGCAATCGCAATCGGCCAGCACCACGTGGACCATCGAAGCGATGCCGTAGGCGTGACCCGGAACCTCCATCTTGCCGAAAAGCTCGTTGACGCCCGCCTTGAGCCGGTCAGCCATGGCGTCAGCCTGCCGGTTTAGGGGCTGGGCGGCTATCAACTCCAGGGCCGCGGCCCCCGCCGCCGCCGATAACGGGTTGGCGTTGAACGTGCCGGGATGGTACACCCGCCGCCGGTCGTCCCACTCGGGGTCTCCCCGGTGGGCCATCATGTCCATTATGTCGGCCCGGCCTCCCACCACCCCTCCGGGCAGGCCGCCGGCGACGATCTTGGCCATGGTGGTCAGGTCGGGGACGATGCCGTAACGCGCTTGCGCACCCCCGGGTGCGGCCCTGAAGCCGGTGACCACCTCGTCCAAGATGAGGACAACGTTGTGCCGCGAGGTCAGCTCTCGCAGCCCCGGGAGGTAATTGGGGGCGTCGATGGGCAGCTGCCCGTAGTGGGCGCCGGTAGGCTCCAGTATGAGCGCGGCTATGTCCCGGTCCCGGCCCAACATCTCCTCCACCGCGTCCAGGTCACCCGAGGGCGCCACCACCATGGTCTCCATGGCGGCCGGGGGAATGCCGGGGGCGCCGCGGTCGGACCCGGCCATCGCGTAGTCGTGCCAGCCGTGGAAGTGGTCCTGAAGCTTGACGATCTTGCTCCTGCCGGTGAAGGCCCGGGAAAGCCTCATGGCCATCAGGGTGGCCTCGGTGCCGGAGCTGAGGAACCGCACTCTCTCCGCTGACGGCACCAGGGCTTGAATGGCCTTGGCCCATCGCACCTCCTCGTCGGTGGACGCCCCCAAGTGAGTGCCCCGCAGGACCTGCCGGGAGACGGCCTCGGCGACGGCCGGATGGGAGTGGCCCAGCAGCAGGGCGCCGTGGCCGGACACGTAGTCCACGTACTCGTTGCCGTCCACGTCCCACTTCCGGGGACCTTCCCCGTGGGTCATGAACAGCGGGAAGGGCTGGGCGTGGCGGGAGTCGTGGGTCACCCCGCCGGGAAAAAGGCCGGCAGCCTCGGCGTATCGCCGGGCCGACCCGGGGTGCTTGGCTATGTATTCTTCCAATATGGCGGGCATATCTCCCCCGGAAGCTTAGGCGGAAACTCGCGCCTGTCTGCCGTGCGGTTGCCCGGCCCGAGAAGAATGCCCGGCTGGGCGTCACCGGCGAAGAGGAAACGGCGCGGTAGAGCCGCAGCCATTCTAACCCCTGGGCGGCGATTCCGCCACGAAAGGGGAACGGTCGGGGCGCCCGTCAGGTTTTCGCGCCCGCAATTGGAAACCTCGGGTAACGCGCCGGTTTTTTAGTTTCCCTCTCATTTCCGCTCATTTTCACCCATTTTCACACCAGGGGCCGCGGAGGGAGACGGGTCAGGATTTTTGAGGTCCGGCGTTGTTTAGATTCAGAATCAGGATTGCACTATTCCGGAAAGGCACTATGGTGAAGCATGGTTCCCGGGGTTGGAAAGGGACAAGTGTCATAAGGCCCCCCGGAGCTCATTCGTGTGGGTGAGCAGGAAAAGAGATGGGCCCGGAACGCCGTCGAGGGGTACATTGCAAGCTCCAACCGGAAATATTGAGGGGCCAGCAGCAAGAATCTCTTAGTGCAGCGGCGATCAAGCCAGGAAATCCCTCCGAAAGATACCGATTTTCCCGATCGCTAGCCAAGATATTTTCAAATGCGCTAGCCCTGATTCTACGCAACAGCCCAGAGTTGGGGTGTACTCGGTGGGGCGAACTGGGGGGCAACCTCGCTGGAACGGATTCGGGGAGCGAGTCCGGGTGTCCAGTATTGAGGACTGAAAGACGCTTAGTGGAGGCGGCCGGAGCATTGATGGCAGGAACTCAGGAGGCAGCGCACTTGCGGCAGAGGCCTTCGGGGGAAAGGAGCCGGTTTTGCCACCAGGTACCGCAGTCGGCGCACTTGGTGTGTCCCTCGGGGTTGTTGCGGAGGCGGCGGGCGGCGGGGTAATCCAGGGAGTGGGAGAGGAAGGCGAGGGTGGCGTGGCTGCGGATGGCGTTGAGGAGGAGGGGGATAGCAGCGCTTTGGCCTTCGGCGGCGGCTTGGGCCAGGTCTTCGATGACGGCTTGGAGTATGGCCAGGTGGCGGACGAGGGAAGGGCCGGGGGCGCCGGGCGCGGCGGCGTCCTGGGGAGAGGGGGGCTGGGTGAAGAGAGATTGAAGGTGTTGGGGGTTGAAGTGTTGGGAATAGAGACCGTGGCGGAGGGCGTTGGCGTTGCCCGGCTGGCCGCCGCGACGCGGGGTTGGATTCGTTTCGTTTGGAACGAATGGGGAACGAATAGGGGACGAATCGGTCGCGGGCGAAATCCTCCCGACCCCCTATGGGAGTGGCCGACGGCCAGTCACCGGTCAAAGAGTGTCAAGGGGGTCTTGGGTCGTTGGCGTGAGGCTATGGTCTGAGTTTGGGCATTGGCTTTCGGGCCTGTCAAGGGAGAGGCGGCAGCTACTCAGGATCATTCAATCCTTCAGGCCAAGTGAATACAGCATCCATGTCATGTCATTTCGAGTAGCGGAGCGGCGAGAAATCCAAAAATCCTTGCGGCCGGGACGACTGCACAGGCAAGGACTTTAGACCCCTCGCCCGCCTGCGGCGGACTCGGGGTGACAATCGAATGGCCCTGGAACGGTCCGGCCCGGTAGGCCGGAGCCTTGGACAACCGCTGGGTGCCCTTGACGGAGAGCCCGGGGGTGAATTGAATGGCCCTGGAACGGTCCGGCCCGGCAGGCCGGAGCCTTGGACAACCGCTGGGTGCCCCTGACGGAGAGCCCGGGGGTAAATTGAATAGCGCTGGGATGGTCCGGCCCGGCAGGCCGGAGCCTTGGACAACCGCTGGGTGCCCTTGACGGCGAGCTCGGGGGTAAATCGAATGGCTCTGGGACGGTCCGGCCCGGCAGGCCGGAGCCTTGAACAACCGCTGGATGCCCTTGACGGAGAGCCCGGGGGTGAATTGAATGGCCCTGCGGCGGACTCGGGGTGACAATTCAATGGCCCTGTGGCGGACTCGGGGTGACAATCGAATGGCCCTGGAACGGTCCGGCCCGGCAGGCCGGAGCCTTGGACAACCGCTGGGTGCCCCTGACGGAGAGCCCGGGGTAAAATGATGGCAATTCGATGCTTGGAGACGGGCGGTCCCCTTGACCCAGCAGCCCAATGAGTCGACACGTCCCCCGGAGGGAGGGTGGCGTCACATCCTGCACGCCGACCTGGATGCCTTCTATGCCGCCGTGGAGCAACTGGACAATCCGGAACTGAGGGGCAAGCCGGTCCTGGTGGGCGGTCCCCCGGAGAGCCGGGGCGTGGTCGCTACCGCCTCCTATGAAGCCCGGCCCTTCGGCGTTCACTCGGCGATGCCCATGCGCACCGCGGTGCAGCGGTGTCCCCAGGGAATCGTCGTAAGACCCCGATTCCGGCGCTACCGGGAGATTTCGGGCCGGGTGATGGAGATATTCCACGCCGCCACCGGTCTGGTGGAGCCCCTATCCCTGGACGAAGCCTATCTCGACGTCACAGAGGCGGTGGACCGGGGCAAGCCTCCCCTCGCGGTTGCCCTGGACCTGAAGGAAAGGGTGCGAGAAGAGACCGGCCTGACGGTATCCGTGGGCGTGGGAACCAACAAGACCGTGGCCAAAATCGCCTCTGACCTGCGGAAGCCCGACGGGCTGGTGGTGGTCCCGCCGGGGCAGGAGCCCGGTTTTCTGGCGCCGCTGCCGGTGGGCAAGCTGTGGGGCATCGGTCCCAAGACAGTGGAAAGGCTGCGCCGGGAGGGAGTGGACACCATAGGGCAGTTGGCCGTTCAGCCGCCGGAGTGGTTCCACAGGACCTTCGGCCAGCGGGCCGCCGCGGTGCAGGCCAAGGCGCTGGGCCGGGACACGGAGCCGGTGCAGACCGAGCGGGAGACCAAGTCGGTAAGCGCGGAGACCACCTTCGCCGCCGACCTCAACGACCCGGAGCGCCTGCGTGAAGAGCTGAACGGGCTAGCCGAGAACGTGGCCCGCCACCTGGAAGGACAGGGGCTGGAAGGAAAGACGGTTACCCTCAAGGCCCGGCTGGCCGACTTCGCCACCTTCACCAGGCAGGTGACGCTGGCGGCTCCAACCTCTTCTCAACAAGCCATCCTGGAGCAGGCCTGGCGCTTGCTGTCCGCGGAGCTGTCTCCAGAGCGGTCCTTCCGGCTCTTGGGAGTGGGTGTGTCCTCATTTCCCCAGGGTCCCCAACTCCAGCTTCCCCTGCCGCTGTTCGGGGACGAAGCACCGGGCCGCGGCGCTACCTGAACAGGTCCCGGTCGCCGGTCCGGACCAGCCGCTGAATGCCGGCGTCCTCGGCCGGTGCAAAGGCATAGCCCCGGATAATCGCCACGGGGACCGCGCGCACTTTCCCGGTCACCAGCTCGGCGGCGGCGGCCAGCTCGTCGGCCACGGCTATCTCGGTGGTGTGCATCAGGTTGCCGTGGGCATCCTCTTGGCCCACGTAGCTAAGGATAGGGTCGATGCCGGCCACGCCAATGGCGACGTTGGTGGCCCCGTTGCGCCAGGGACGGCCAAAAGTGTCCGATATGACCACCGCCACGTCGACCCCCAGGCTCTCTCGCACCGAATCACGGATGTGGCGGGCGGACAGGTCGGGATCAACCGGGAGCAGGCACAGGGTGTCCGATCCCGGTATGTTGGAGGCGTCGATGCCGGCGTTGGCGCAGACGAAGCCATGGTGGGTCTCGCTGATTATCACGCCCCGGTCCATGCGCACTATGCGCCGGCTCTCCCGGAGGACGACCTCGGTGTGACGGGGGTCCCGGCGGTGGCCTTCGGTGATGGTCAGGGCCAGGGATGACGGTTCGACGCCCTCGTAGGACATCACTCTCCCCTCGGCCTTGGACACCACCTTCTGGGTCACGACTATCACGTCTCCATCCTCGACCAGGACGCCTTGCTCCCGGGCGGCGTCCATCAGCAGGGCGGCCAAGTCGTCACCGGACCTGATCTCCGGCATTCCTTCTATACCAATGACGTGGACCTCGGGCTGCATAGCTGCTTACCTCTGGGGCGGTTGCGTCCAGTATAGCCCGGCGAGTACCCCTATGCTACAATTCCACCCGCTACCCTACCGGCCCACGACTTCCCCGGTCCAGGCGGACAATCTACCCGAAGGCTATGCCCATGACCTCGTCATCTTCCTCGTACAGAAAGAGGATCTATACCAAGTTTGGGGACCAGGGCGACACCAGCCTGCTCTACGGGGGCCGCGTTTCCAAGAACAACCCGCACACTGAGGCCTACGGGATCACCGACGAGGCGGTTTCAGCCATGGGTCTGGCCCGGGCCGTCTCCGAAGACCAACGGGTCAAGGACGTGTTGAGGGACTTGCAACGGGAGCTGTTCACCATCGCGGCGGAGTTGGCCACCGAGCCGGACAAGTATGAGCTGTTCCAGCAGCACTTCGAGCCGGTGACTGAGGAGATGGTGGAGCGGCTGGAGTCCACCATAAACGCCCTGGAACAAGACGTGGAAATGCCCAACGTGTTCATCCTGCCCGGAGGCTCGCCGGCGTCGGCAGCCATCGACCTGGCCCGGTGCATCATCCGCACCGCGGAGCGCCGGGTGGTGGCCTTGAAAGAGGCGGAACAACTGACCAACGACTTGGTCATAACCTACCTGAACCGTATAGGAGACCTGCTGTTCGTGGTAGCCCGCTACCAGGACCGGGACCTGCCCATGGAACGGGCGACCGGAGCGCGAGGTTAGCCCGGTGACCCAGAGTCTCAAGCTTGTGGTCGTCGATTACGATTCAGGCAACCTTCGCAGCGTGGCCAAGGCCCTGGAATCGGCGGGCGTGCGCCCCACGGTCACCGGGGACCCGGCGGAGGTGGCCGAAGCCGACGCGGTGCTGTTCCCAGGAGTGGGCTCGGCGCCGGCGGCAATGAACGCGCTCCGGCAGCGAGGGCTGGTCCAGCCGCTGCGCGACTACGTGTCGTCGGGCCGTCCGTTCCTGGGGGTGTGCCTTGGCCTGCAGTTGCTGATGGACAGCACGGCAGAGGGTGAGGCCGCCTGCCTGGGCGTCGTCCCGGGCCGGGTGGAGAGACTTCCCCAGGGCTTGAAGGTGCCGCACATGGGGTGGAACAGCGTCCGGCTCCACGGGGACCATCCGGCCTTCGAGGGTATTCCCCAGGACAGCCACTTCTACTTCGTCCATAGCTACTACGCCGTGCCGGACGAACCCTCGGGCCGGCTCGGCTCCACCGACTACAGCGTGTCCTTTTGCAGTGTCTACGCCCAGGGCAACCTGATAGCCACCCAGTTTCATCCCGAAAAGAGCGGGGACGCCGGCCTGAGAATTTACCGGAATTTCTGTGCGCTGGCGGAGCAGCACAGGACCGGCAGCTATCCGCAGTCCGGCTTGGCCCGGTAGTTGGCAGCCGCCCGCCGGCCCCCGCGGCAACACCCGGTTAATTCATGCCTGGTCGACCTATGCCTGGTCGATTTATGGAAGTAATCCCGGCCATTGACCTGAGCTCGGGCCGTTGCGTCCGCCTGTACCAGGGCGACCACCGGCGGGAGACCGTCTATTCTCACGATCCCGTTGCCGTCGCCGTGGGCTGGGAGGAACAGGGCGCCCCCAGGCTGCACCTCGTGGACCTGGACGGCGCCGCCCAGGGGAGGCAGGTAAACCGGGACGTAATACTTGAAATCGTCAGGCGGCTATCTATTCCGGTACAGGTGGGGGGCGGAGTGCGCGACGAAGGAACGGCATCCAGTCTGCTGGCCGACGGGGCCGACCGGGTGGTCATCGGCACTGCGGCGGTGGAAACCCCGTCGTTGGTGGAGGACTTGTGCCGGGTCGAGGGCAGCGAACGGGTGGTGGTGGCCCTGGACGCCCGCGACGGGCTGGTGTCGGTCAAAGGATGGACCGAGCAAAGCTCGCTCGGCGTCTTGGAGTTGGCGCGGCGCATGGACACGGTGGGAGTTACCCGGCTGTTGTACACGGACATCTCCCGGGACGGCACCATGACTGAGCCCAACTTCTCCGCCAACGCCGCCCTAGTGCGGGACACTGGAATGGCGGTCCTGGCCTCGGGGGGCGTGACCACCCTGGAACACATCCGGCGGCTGGGGGGCTCCGGAGTGGAGGGGGTCATCCTGGGGCGGGCCCTGTACGACGGCGCTTTCAGCCTGAAGGACGCCATCGACTCGGGGAGAGGGAGCGGCTCGGAACGGAACTGACGCCGGGACCGCGCCTATCCCCGATGGTCCGTAGAGTGGTTGGCGGTCCTAGCCCGGCCGCTGCTCCGGTAACTCCGGAGAAGAGGTCTCACGGTCCGAGGCGGGCCAACGGGCAGCCAGGCGCTCTTCGCAGGTCGCCAGCCAGTCTTCCCGCAGCACTTCCATGAGGATGAAGTCCTGGGACAGGCGGCGCACCTTCTTGAGCGGGTTGAAGCCGCTCTTCTCGAAACAGCGCTGGGCCCGGGTGTTCCAGGCCAGGGTGTGCAGATACACCCGCTTCAGCTTCTTCTCGGCGAACATGTAGTCTAGGAGGGTGGTGACGGCGTCATAGCCGTAGGCGTTGCCCCAGTACTCCCGGTCGCCGATCACTATGCCCAGCTCCGCTTCCCGGTTCACCGAGTCCAGATCGTAGTACATGCAGTTGCCGATGAACTTTCCGCCGACGGTATCGGTGGAGAAGTGGTGAGAGCCGGGAGTGGGGTAGCGGAGTTGGTCCTGAAATATCTTTAGGTACCGCTCGAAGCTCATGGTCAGGGGGTAGGCCGCGTCGAGGCGCGCCAGTTCCGGATCGCTTCGCCAGATATAGTCCTGCTCAGCGTCTTCCAAGCGCTTGTCGCGAAGAACAATTTTTGCGCCGCGGAGTTCCAGCATTGGGCTAGTCCCCTATCCCCGGGAGATCACGTCGAAGGCGCGCCGCAACACGTTGGCCTCGTTGACGTAGGCCAGCGATTTCAGGGCTTCGTCCCACTTAAACCACCGGACCACGTCGAATTCCGGGTCGTGCAAGTCCGTGCTGCCTCCCGTGGGGACCATCAGGTAAAAATGGACGGTCTTGTGGAAGCGCACCCCGGGGTCACGGCCGGCGAACCAGTACTCGATGCTGCCCAAAGGGGCATCGATCTCCACCTCCAAGCCCGTCTCCTCCCGCACCTCGCGCAGGGCCGTCTCCTCGATGGTCTCGCCGGGGTCCGGCGTACCCTTGGCCAAGCTCCAGCGGAACGTCTCTCCCGGGGGCCCGTCCCCGCCGCCGTCCTGGATATCGCCCTCGCCGCCCGGTTTGGGAGCCAGGGTCCGCCCGCAGAGCACCGCCTCCAAACGCTCGCCGTCTCTCCGGTAGACGACTCCACCCGCCGACACCAGGGTTTCCACGCGGTGGTTGGAGTTGTTCTTGGTCAAGCGGGTATAGCCCTTGCGCGGCCTAGTGGTGAGGGGGTCCGCGGCGGCGGCATGGCCGCACGGGTGCTAACGATTGCCATGGGAGGGGGTGGCCGGGCCGGAAGCGCCTTCTCCGCCGCCGATGGCGGGCACGAAGTGGACCTCGCAGTCCTCTTTGAGCCTCTCCAGCAAGCCCATGCGGGCGACCTCCCCGTCAATGGCCACCGCGAGGCTGGGCTTGATCTTGCCCTCCTCCAAGAGGCTGTCCTTCATACCAGGGTAGAGCTCTTCCAATTTGTCGACCACCTGGCGCACGTTGCGGGCCTCGAAGTCGACCTGCTTCACGCCGCCGGTCAGTTTTAGGAGCATGGTAGGAATGAACACCGTGGCCAAGACCGCAACTCCTTACTCCACCTGAAAGCGCCCTGCCCCGGCTCTCAATAGAGGTCCGTCTTGTAGGACTCCTCCACCTTCTCCTCCAGCTCGTCGAGGGTGCAAGCGTCGTAGCCGGTGTGGTCCATGACCATCTTGGCCAGCGTCGCCAGCTCGCCCCGGGGCGCCTGGGACTCGGGGTCCCAGAGCCGGCTGCGCTTGAAGGCCTTGGCGCAGTGGAGGAACGCCTCCTCCACCTCCACCACAATGGCAAGCAGGGGCTTCTTCCCTCGGACGGCCGTGCGCTCTAGGAGGTCCTCGTCTTGCACAATGTGGGCGCGGCCGTTCACCCGGAGCGTGTCCTCGATTCCGGGAATCATGAAGAGCAACCCGACCTGGGGGTTCTCCAGGATATTGGTCAGGGTGTCGGCCCGGCGGTTGCCCGGGCGGTCGGGGATAACCAGAGTGTTGTCGTCGAGGACCTGGACAAACCCCGTGGGGTCGCCCTTGGGGGAAACGTCGCAGACTCCAGCCCCGCTGGCGGTGCCGATGAGCAAGAACGGGGACCGGGCTATGAAATCGCGGCAGTGGTGGTCAAGGGCCGATATCTGCTTCTGGACCGCCATCTCCATGGGGTGGCCCAGTATTTCCCTTAGCTGGTCAACCTCGGTAACGACCCGGCGGAACGTGCTGATGGCCATTGCTGCGCCTCCAGTGGCTGACGCTCAGTCTTCTTGGTCCCAGGCGGCTTCCAGTATCTTGCCCGGGGTCATGGGGAGGCTTTGCAGCCTCGCCCCGGTGGCCCCGTTGATGCCGCTGGCGATGGCGGCCATGGGGGGAACTATGGGCACCTCGCCAACGCCCCGGACTCCATAGGGGTGGCCCGGATTGGCCACTTCCACAATGACCGTGTCGATCATGGGCAGGTCCAGGGAGGTGGGCATGCGGTAGTCCAGGAAGCTGGAGTTGAGCATGTGCCCCTTGTCGTTGAAGAAGTACTCCTCGTTCAAGGCCCACCCGATTCCCTGCACCACACCGCCCTGCATCTGCCCTTCCACGTAGCTGGGATGGACGGCCTTGCCGGCGTCTTGGATTGCGGTGTAGCGGAGGATCTCGACCTTGCCGGTTTCCTGGTCGACCTCCAGGTCCACCAGGTGGACCGCGTAGCCGTTGCCCTCTCCGGTGGGCTCCACGTTGGAAGCCCCGGTGATCGCGCCGCCGGTGGCCCCCAACTGCCTGGCCAACTCCTTGAAGGTCATCCGCAATTCCGGGTCCGACGTGTGTTGAATGACCCCATCGGCATACTCTACGTCTTCGGGCTGGGTGTCCCAGATCTTGGCGGCCCTGGTGACCATCTGGGCTTTCACGTCCTCCGCGGCCTCGATGGCCGCCCAGCCGGTGGCGAAGGAGGTCCTGCTGCCGCCGGTGATGAAGGTGTAGCCGATGGAATCGGTGTCCACCACGGTGGGCTTGACGTCCTCGTAGGAGATGCCCAAGGCCTCCGCTGTCTGCTGCGCGATGGACGCCCGGGTGCCGCCGATGTCCACCGAGCCCATGATCAGGGTTATGGTCCCGTCGTAGTTTACGGTCATGGAAAGACTGGACTGGAAGGAACGGTTCATCCAGTACCCGCAGGCCACGCCGCGCCCGCGGTTTCCGTCTCCCACCGGGGTCTTGTAGTGCTCGTGGTCGCGGGCCGCCTCCAGGCACTCCACCAACCCGATGCGGGCCACCGCCGGCCCTTCGATCCGGCGGGTCCCCTGCTTGGCGGCGTTGATGAGCCTGAATTCTATGGGATCGATGCCCAACCGGCCGCAGATTTCGTCCATTACCGACTCGACGCCGAAGGCCGCCTGGGGCGAGCCGGGGGCCCGGTAGGCCGCCGACTTGGGCTTGTTGACCACAACGTCGTAGCCGTCGACCAAGCCGTTGGGCACGTCGTAGCAGCCGAAGGCGCACGTAATGCCCTGCATCACCGGCGATCCCGGGTACGCCCCGGCTTCGAAAGCCATGGTCGCCTGGCAGGCGGTCAGCCGGCCGTCCCTGGTGGCCCCCACCTTAATCTTGGCCCAAGAGCCGGGGGCCGGCCCGGACCCTTCGAACACCTCGATGCGGCTCATGGTTATCTTTACCGGAGACCCGGTCTTGCGGGACAGCGTGGCGGCAATGGCATCCAGGTAGGCGGGTATCTTGCCGCCGAACCCGCCGCCGATTTCCATGGGCGTAACCTTGATTTTCGACACCGGCTGCCGCAGGACGTCGGCGACGGCGGCCCTTACCTGGAACGCGCCCTGGGTGCTGGTCCAGATGTTCAACTGGCCGTCGGCGTTCCAGAAGGCGGTGCCGTTGTGGGGCTCTATGTAGCCCTGGTGCACCGGGGCGGTGGTGAACTCCCGCTCCACCACCACGTCGGCCTTGGCGAAGCCCTGTTCCGCGTCGCCCTTCTCGTAGCGAAGATGGGCAGCCACGTTGCTGGACCGCTCCGAGGTCTCGCCCAGGGAAGAAGTGTGCAGTCCGTCGTGAAGCAAGGGCGCGTCTTCCCGCATCGATTCCCGCACGTCCAACACGGCGGGAAGCTCCTCGTAGACCACCGAGACCAGCTTGGCCGCTTCCTCGGCTACGTGCTGGTTGACCGCCGCCACCGCCGCCACGGGATGGCCCTTGAACAGCACCTTGTCGCTGGCCAACACGTGGTCGCTGGCGAACTTGAACCTCAGGTAGTCGCCTCCCAACTCCTCTTTGGAAAGCCCGGAGAAGGGCAGGTCTTTCGCCGTGACCACGGCTCTCACCCCGGGCAGGGCTTCGGCCCGGGAGGTATCGATGGACACTATCCTGGCGTGGGCGTGGGGACTGCGCAGGACCTTCCCGTGGAGGAGGCCCGCCAGGGTCACGTCGGCGCCGTACTGCGCCCTTCCGGTGACCTTGTCCACGCCATCGGGGCGTATGGGCCGCTGGCCCACGACCCGGTATTCGACTTCGGACAGTACTACGTTGGAGGTCCCTTGGTTAGAGGTCACTTGTCTCTCACCTCAGCTGCCTGGTTGAGATACTTGCAGCACCGCCCTGACGATTTTGTCGTAGCCGGTACACCGGCACAGGTTGCCCGCCAGCCAATGGCGGATCCGAGCCTCATCGGCGTCGGGTTCCTGGTCCAGCAGCGCCTTGGCCGCCACTAGGAAACCGGGGGTGCAGATGCCGCACTGCAAAGCCGCCTGTTCCAGGAAGGCCTGCTGCAACGGGTGCAACCCCTCGGGGGTTGCCATACCTTCAATAGTCGAGATTTCCTTGCCCTGCGCCTCTACGCCGAGGACCAGGCACGAGTCCACGATCCTGCCGTCGAACTGCACGGTGCACGCGCCGCAGTTGCCGTCGTTGCACCCTTCCTTGCTGCCGGTCATGCCGAGCACGTCCCGCAGGCACTCCAGCAGGCTCTGCCGGGGCTCGCACAGAAAGTTGACCGGCTCACCGTTGATTGTCGTTTGTACGTGGGTTACTCCAGGCATTGTTATCCACCTCTAGCTTGTTCGATAGCGTTATTCAAGGTGCGCCGGGTCAAGACTCCGACCAAGTGGGTCCGCTGCCTGATGGTGCCCCGCATGTCGTTGATGGGCGAGGCGGCGGCCATGGCTTTTTCCGAGGCCGCCTGTACGGACGCTTCGGAGACCGGCTGACCCGCCAGACTGTCCCCGGCCTCCGCGGCTAGCACCGGGGTGGGCGCCACCGACGCCAGGGAGATGCGGGCCGACACGAAGTTCTGGCCGGAGGCGTCCAGCACCACCGAGCTGCCCACGCCGGCGACGGCAATGTCCATCTCGTTGCGGGGGATGAACCGCAGGTAGTTGGCGCCCGAATGGGCCTGCGGGGCGGGAATATTGATCGAGACCAGGATTTCTCCGTCCTGCAGAACGCTGCGGCCGGGGGCCGTGCAGAAGTCTTCCGCCGCCACCTGCCGGCTGCCGTTGGGGCCGACGATGTTGCATACACCGCCCAGCACGATGACCGGAGGAATAGAGTCTCCGCTGGGCGCGGCGTTGCACAGGTTGCCGCCGATGCTGGCGCGCCCCTGGATTTGGATGCCGCCGATCAGCGAGGCCGCGTCGATGAGCCCGGGGTAGGCGGACGCTACGGTTTGGTCCTCGTAGATACGGTAGCAGGGGACCGCCGCTCCCAGCACCAGCCCGCTTTGAGGACTATAGGACAACTCGTTAACTTCGGGGATTGCCTTCACGTCCACCAGCAGGTCAGCGCCGCGCCGGCCCACCCTGAGGTTCACCAGGATGTCGGTGCCGCCGGCAATGACTTTGGCTCGGTCTCCCTTGGAAGCCATGAGGCTCACAGCTTCCGCGATGGTCTTGGGCGCTTCGTAATCAATCCATTCCAATTAGGCCACCTCCTGGGCGGAATTATAGCATCGCATTATTGTGATGGGTTGCACCGGAGGCGCATTTGCTGCCGGCGGACGCGACTTCCGGGACACCGATCCTTGGGCTAGTGTGCCCGAATCATCTTAACCGCCGATGGGCCGATGGTCAACGTACCTATGACGCCGTGATAAGGAGGCCGGCTGGGGCCTTTTAACTGTCACCTTGGTCCCTACTTGTCATTCCGAACCAACGGGAGGAATCTGAAATCTCTGCCCAAGGCCATGGTCGCCCGGACCTAAGAATCTCAGATTCCTCACCGCTTTGCGGCCGCGGAATGACATGGTGGGGGCGCGGCAAGCTATTTTCATGGTAATGACATGGTGGGAGCCTAGCCCGTACGCGCAGGACCCTACGTAGAGGCGAAAGATTTTTCGCCCCTACCGATGACGCATATCCCCTGAGCGCGGCATCCCCGGCCCGGCAGCCGACCCCGACCCGGACTCCGGCTCAGGACTTGAGATTCCTCGCCGCTTTGCGGCCACGGAATGACATGGTGGGGGCGCGGCAAGCTATTTTCATGGTGATGACAATTAAAAGGCCCTCTCAGGGCCTGGGCGATCCTTGAAAGATGCCCTGCCGTGACACCCGCCGGGCGGTTGGGGTATATTTTCCCCGGCCACCGGCCGCATAGACCCCTTTCATCCGGCGTGGCCGGCCGCTTGGGCCCGGACACGGGCGCCGGTAAAGTCCACGAGGCGAGGCGATATCGATGGCAGCCGCCACTCCCCTGGAAACCGTGCTCCGGCGAGACCGGGCGGTGGTCGCCGCCGGAATCCTGGCGGTGGCCGGGCTGGCCTGGGCCTACATCGTCTACCTGGCGAGCGGCAGCAGCGCCATGGACATGACCATGCCCCGGTTGAGCGCCTGGACCGCCGCCGACTTTGGCCTGATGTTCCTCATGTGGGCGGTGATGATGGCGGCCATGATGACGCCCACCGCCGCGCCAATGGTCCTGGTTTTCGCCGCCGTCAACCGCAGGTCCCGGGAGCGGCGGCAGCCCTTTGTCTCCACCGGGGTGTTCCTCCTGGGGTACCTGCTGGTCTGGTGCGCCTTCGCCGCCGTGGCCACCGCGGCCAACTGGGCGCTTCACGTCAACTCGCTCCTGGACTCCATGATGGGCGGGAGCACCAGCGCCTACCTGGGCGGCGCTTTGCTGGTGGTGGCGGGAGCCTTCCAGTGGAGCCGCCTGAAGTACGTATGCCTGACCCAGTGCCGCTCCCCGTTTTCGTTCCTAATGAATAGCTGGCGCGAGGGAGGCAGGGGGGCGCTTCTGATGGGACTGCACCACGGGGCCTACTGCGTGGGCTGCTGCTGGGTGCTAATGGGGCTGCTCTTCGTCCTGGGGGTGATGAACCTGCTCTGGATTGCGGTCCTGGCCGGGTTCGTGTTGCTGGAAAAAGCGGCGCCCCAGGGCCAGGCGTTGAGCCGGGCCTCCGGGGTCGGCCTGATCGCCTGGGGAGTATTGATGGCCGTCGGGGTCATTGGGTAGGACCGGGGCCCGCGGCACAGACCGCTATCCCGTATGACGGAGGCGGCTAGCCGGCCAGCAGGCCGGATACCAGCGCCTCCAGGGAACTGCTGCCCAGGGCCCGGCGCTCCAGCTCGGGAATCGGGGATTCATCCAGAGTCTTTCCGTCGGCACCAGCCGGCAGCCAATCGAGCACCGCGCGCCAGGGTCCTTGTCCGGCTGTTTCCGAAGACGCCGCGTCCTTGCCGTAGCCGCCCTTGGTCAGGGTCAGGGTGTGGAACATCGTCCCCGTCGCTCCGGAGGGGCCGGGGAACAGGGCCAGCAAGGGCAGTGAGCCTGGGGACAAGCGCAACCCGGCCGTCAAGCCTTGGACGGTGGTGGACACCCCGTGCTGCCCGAAGATGACCAGGTGCTGGAAGTCCGCTCCCATATCGCTGAAGCTGGACCGGAACTCCCGGAACACGTCGTGGGCAACGCGGTCCTCGGGCGCCACCAGGAATACGGCCCAGACCGGAAACCCCGGGGCCGCCGCCGAGGCCAGCGCCCGGCTCCAGCGTTCCAGCTTGTCCAGGTCATGGCTGTCCGCGTGGCCGCCGGGCTCCGTCATGGTCAACCGTGGTCGTCGAACTGGAGCAGGATTCCATCGGGGTCGTAGACGAAGATGCTGCTGATCGCGCCCTGGGCGTTGGAAAACGCCTCCATGGGCGCGGCCAACTCCACCCCTTTTGCCGCCAGCTCTTCGCCCAAGGCCTTGACGTCGGGGACGGTGAAAGAGAAGTGGCTGATCCCGATCTGGTCCAGCTTTATGGGCCCGCCATCGGGCTGGTCGCCGGGATGGCTGGTCAACACCAGCTCCGGGGTGCTGCCGCTGCGCACGTGGACGGTGCGGCGGGTCTTGCGCTGGTGCTTGTACACGCTGGGCAGGCCGCCGGTGGTGGTGTCCTGGACCTCGTCCATGGTCACCTCCATGCCCAATACGTCCCGGTAAAAGGTCAGGGACTGGTCCAGGTCGCTTACGCAAATAGCAATGTGAGAAACGCCCGTTGCATCCATGTCGCTCAAGCCTCCCGGAATTTTCCGACTTGTGACCCGTAGAGAAGCGGGCCATCCGGCCCCGATTGCTGCCCTCCGGCCCATGCTAAGCCGGGGCCTTGTTTTTGTCAAAACGCCTCCGAGGACCCCAGGCAGGGGGGAAGCCGGCCCCGGGCGGCGCCCGATACGGAGGCCCATGGCGCCCGGCACGATTGGCCGCCATGCCGGCCAAGTTGACTGGGGCTGGATTTCTCCTTATTCTCTTCTTGCTTTCCGGAGGCCCGGAACCCGCATAGCCTGAGAGCCCAGGGGGACGTATGACCCAACCGGCGCAAGACCTGCCGCCCATACCCGCGCCGCCGTCTCAGCCGGAGTCGGACTTCTACTGGGAGAAGTGCAAGGCCCACGAGCTGTGGCTGCGGCACTGCCGAAGCTGCGACCAGGCTTACTTCTACCCCAGGGACATTTGCCCCCACTGCTTCTCCCGGGACACTGACTGGGTCCAGAGCAAGGGAGCGGGCACGCTGCACACCTTTTCCATAGTGCACCGGGGCCCCACGGCGGCCTTTCGCGAGCGCACGCCCTACGTGGCGGCGATAGTGGAGCTTCAAGAAGGCCCCCGGATGCCCACCAACCTGGTGGAGGTGGCGCCGGACCCGGCGGCCATAAAGGTGGGGATGGCGGTGGAGGTGGTGTTCGAAGACGTGAACGAAAACGTCAGCCTGCCCAAGTTCCGCCCGGCGGGGTAGGTATTGGTTTGGGGCGCCGCCTGGCGGCTTGGACAACTGCGCCCGTGATCAGACCTTGTAAGCCCCCTCAAGCATTGCCAACGCTTCAGGGAACTCGGTTTCGTTGAACACGAGACGAAATGTACCTTTGGCCGGCCCGTCTTTGATGGTCATTCTTCCGTAGTTGAAAGCATTTTCCAGCGTCTCAAGCACCCGCTGCTTGTAGTCCGTGTCCGGGTTATCGCGGAGATGCTCCCCTTTGGTCTCGAAGACTAGGACCTGGGGCTTGCCTTCGGTTTTACCGCCCATGGCCACGAAATCAGGCCAAATCCGTTCCTGTTTCCAGCCCCGGAGATAGTAATCGCCACGTTGTCTTACTGCCACCCGGTGCCACCATTTCAGCGCCTTCTGTTCATCGAGATAGCGGGCGAAGTTCCGTTCTAGAGTTGAATCGAACTGCTGTACATAGACGGGTTCAAACAGGCTAAGTTGCACCTGTCTCCCGTCATTCCCCGCCAGAAGCGCCGCATCGCTGGTTATAGGAATTTCGTAGCTTTCGACCATGCGGAAATTCGGGTGGCCTGCTTCCAAGTCAAAGCGTATTTGGCCTTCCTTCAATTTAGCTCGAAAAACTCTTTCCGCCTGCTGTTGCAACTGATCCGCCACGTAATCCCGCAGAGCGAAGGCTAGGTAAGAGCGGCGGTCGTAAATTTCGTCTTCAGCATCTCCGGCAGCCCGTAGTTTCTCCACAAACTGCTGTGCAAGGCGTGCCGCTTGCCACGGATTTGGAAGTACATCCGATAAGCGGCGGGCAAACCAATTTATCTGGACCTCTTTGGCAATGTCCAACTCTCTTTCGGGGTGAAAAACAGGAGGGGCATCGCCCAAATAGACGCTCGCAGATTGCCGAACAGCCCGGTCAGGGAGGCTGCTTTTCGGGTCGGGAGACTCGATTCCGTTCCAATCGATTCCGGGCAGGATATGGCTCTGGTAATCCAACTCACCCCACCCTTCACCATGCTGATGCAAAACCAGGGGCAAGAATATATCCCTTCCCTTCAACTCCTCGCGTCTTTGCAGGGTGATACGCCGGAAATTCGTCGAGCCGCTGATCACGGCATCGCCCAGCCCTGTAAGGCCCTCTTCTTCCAAGCCCCGTTTAACCTGCCCCACAGCATCTCCCACGCTGGTATTCCAGCAATAGACGTAGCATTGGTCCAGCACCTCCCGGCCGGTGCGCCGGGCATTAGGCTGGCGCATCACGCGGCCCACCAACTGGGTAATAGCCCGCTGGGCGCGGGTGTTGTCCAACATCACCAACAGGTAGGCGAAGGGACAATCCCAACCTTCCATAAGAGCGGCCCTGGTGATTACCCATCGTACTGGTGAAAACTCCGACAACAGGTCGTCACGACCCAATTCGTCCAACTCAGAGGACTTAACGGCAATGGAGTTTTCCGGGACCCCAAGGTTCTGGGTGAGATACTCCCTGACGTCCTCGGAGTGAACGTGTTCGCCGTCGCGCTGGTCTTTGCCCGTGCGCTCCACCCGCACTACGGCCATAGGACGAATGTACCGGCCTTCGCTCATCTGCAACGATGTCGATTCGGCGTCAAGCCGTTCCAACTCGTCGTGGGCCTGCGCCAGCGTGTAGCGCCAGTCGGCGTTGGTGAAGGACGTCACCTGAACCGGCAGTTTGATCATCTCCTCGTTGTGCAGTTCCACCCCGGTAATATCAACCAGCAGGTTGCTGATCCCTCGGTTGGGGGTGGCTGATAGCTCAATCACGAGGCTGGGGTCAAGGCGGCTGACCGAGCGTGCGAACTCTTGGTTAGCGTCCAGATTAGACGCGCCATAGGCCTTGTGCGCCTCGTCCAGTATCACCACAGGGCGCAGCATCTTGAACACGTTGAAAAGACTGTGTTTAACAGGGCCGTCGTCTGTAATCCGCTCCAAGTCGGAATAGTCGTTGAGCAGCCTGGCGTCGCCAAGCAAGTCGTCGCTGTCCGGGAAAAGCGTGGGATAACGCCCCGAATCACGGAACATACGCAAAAAGTCGCGCCCTTGCTGCCGGTTAGCGGCCGGCAACATCAACAACATCACGCAAAGGTAATTCTCTATATCTGACCGGGTGAACAAGTCATCCTTTTCCAACAGCTTGACCCGCCCGGCACTGGCGATTTCCAGCATTTGCCGGTAGGGATGTTCCCGGCTCCGCAATGCGGCTTTAGTCTGTTGGTATATAGCCCGTGTTGGCATCACCCACAGCGTCAGGCCGGTTTGCCGCCGAAGCCGCTGCAACGCAGCAGCAGCAAGAAGGGTCTTACCACCTCCCGTAGGCACCTTGAAGCAAATATGGGGAACAGGCCGATTGGCGTCATCGGTCCGGCTGACGTACTCGCCGACGGTATCCGCGACACGGCCAGCGTCCTTCAGCTGTTGCCACGCAATCTTCGGATAGTTGTAGAGTTCATCGGAAATCGTGATAGCCGGACCGGCCTGTCTCAGTGCGTCTATGGCTGCCTGGGACTGTAACCGGGCCGAAGTGAGCGCATCCAGCCAAGCAGTAAAGGCTTCGAGGGCATTGGCTTGGTAATCTTTCAATTCCATGACCAACCCCCTATTGCCCCGCCTTGTGTATCTCGTAAGGCAATTGGCAGAAGGTGATGCCCAGGGACGTCAACTCCCGCTGCCCGATGTACTTGCCCGGAGCGAAGACGATAGCTCTCTTGCCGTCCTGTCGGCTAAGAGCGCTGATGCGCCTTGCCCGCTCCTCGTTCAGCATCCCTTCGTTGTTACTAAGATAATCCACGTCGGGTTCATACAACAGGTGGTAATTGGTGATGTCGCTGCTATAAAACAGGCCGTCGTCGTCCTGTGGTCCGATTGCGCCCACACCGGCAGAAATCCCGGTCGATGTATGCAACAGGTAGGCTGCCAGCGCTGAATACTCCGGCAGCGAGTCGCCGGCAAGCATTCCCTCCACGTCAATCGGTTCGCCCAGCGTGCAGTAGGTGAAGGAGCCGCCAAGCCCTTCCTTTAGCGAGGCGTCCCTAGCATCGGGCACCCCATTGATAACCCGGCGTACCCGCTCGGCGGTGATGGTGTCTGCGTAGTCCTCGCACTCGACCAGAATAAACTTGCGGTTGCCGCCATCCTCTTGATTCAGTGCCAGAACAGCGTGGGCCGTTGTGCCGGAGCCAGCGAAGGAGTCGAGGACGACGGCATCCGGGTCATCAAGCATAGTTAAGATTCGCCGAATAAGACCTGCGTTCTTCTCTCCGTTAGGAAAGTTAAAGCGCGTATCGTATTCCTGAATGTCCGTCCAGTTAGTGTCTAGCATTGTGCTGGTACTGGCGTCAAGCAAATATTGTGGAGTACCAGTACGGGGATTGGGGCGTAGTTTGCCATCAGCAACGAGTTCTTCCGCCCTCTCTTGGGAATACATCCAATGCCTTCCAATTGAGGGAGTGGTCCCAAAGAGTTCGTACTCCATTGACGGACGAATTCCGGGTGCATCAAAAGCGTGCCAACGTGCTGCCTTTTCTTGAAATGTAGTCGGCGGTATAATCAACCCATCCGTGGATTTGGAATAAAACAGAACAAAGTTATACCCTTCGTTTAATGCTCTTATGTGTTCACGCTCTCTAATGTTCTTCTTCATACGAGCAACTGCGAAAATATTACGGAAATTGCTTTCTTCAAAAATCTCATCCATCAGCATCCGCAAATGGTGCTGCTCGTTGTCGTCAATGGATATAAAAAAACCCCCGTCATCCGACAGCAGTTCTTTGAGTATGTGAAGGCGGGGCCACATCATGCACAGCCACTTGTCGTGACGTTCAAGATCCTCGTTGTCAACCGGGCTTTGGTCTTTGAGCCATTCTTTGAGTAGAGGACTGTTCACTCTGTCGTTATAAACCCAACCCTCGTTGCCTGTGTTGTAGGGGGGGTCGATGTAGATGCACTTCACCTTGCCAGCGTATCGGGGCAGCAACGCCTTCAGCGCGTGCAGGTTATCGCCGTGGATGATGAGGTTGTCGTCAACGTCTGCCGGGTTCAGCGAACGCTCAACGTCGGCAACCAGCGGCCGGTAGGGAACGGTCAGGTGGTGAGCGTAGACATGCTGCTTACCCTTGAAATCCAGTGTCGGCATAGTTGCTCTCCCTATGGAATCGGAAAACCCAGCTCGCGTGCCACGGTTTCCTGCTGCTCGTCCAGTGTGATGAAAGCCATCTCACTCTGCAAGACCTCTGCGAAAAATAACGCCGTGGCAAGGTGCCAAACGCGAGCGGGTGAGAGTTCGGAGATTTCCAACACTCTCGCCATTTCAATGTCCACCCTGCGATCCGGGAAAATCCAAGCGATGCTGGATATCGAACTTGTGTCGAAGTCCTCCTGTTCCCGCTTAAATGCTACCCGCAACTCAGCCTCAAGAAAGTTCGATGACATCAGGTGCGGGAACGCATCAAGTCGCTGGCGAGTGGAACTCTGAAACAGCTCTTCGTCTAGAACTTCGGAAATCAACGCGGACGGGTCGACATAAGCTACCAACGGCATTTGTGGTGTCATGGGCTCTTGGTCACCAGTGGCTAGGCTCTTGCTTTGAGAAATCGCTCCAAGGCGCCAGGAACGTGAGCGACGGGGCGCAGGGCTTCTCTAGGTCCGTCACCTCCGCTCAGGATTCCCTGGGCACGTAGTTCTGACAGCCTCTTTTCAAGGTCGCTAAGCTCCGTCGAGGTATTGGATGGCAACGCATTTTCGGTAGGCTCTCTTTCGTGGCGGATGGAACTTTCGTTGGTGTTCATGGTGTCTCCGTTACCATTCTCCGAGAGATAATACCGTGCCGATACCCCGGTAGTCGCCCCAGAGTGTCGGGTGCTCGGAACACGAGTGTGCTCACTCAATATTACCAGAGGTATTCGGATCATGCTCGGGAAATCGGGGTGTCCAAAAGTCCTCGGCACCACGCTGGCCTGGTCTCTGCCTCCGGCCTGCCCCTGACGTCAACTGGCGGCACGTCCGCAGCGCCCGGGAGCAGCCCTGGGCCAGGTCCCCGCAATACTTGCCCTTGGCCTCCTGCACCCAGGGAATCTCCTGGGCGTCCCAGGTGAAGGATCGGTCGATGCCTTCGGGGGTCACCACGCCGATCTCCTCGATGTAGTAGCGGCGGAGCTCGTCCCCATGGTAGCAGATGCTAGCAGAGTTCGTAGCAAGTCTATCAGACAGGGATTAGGAACGACCGGCTCATGTGATCGAACTCTCCTACTTCGTGGTTAGCAAGTTTTTCGCGGATCTGCTCAAAGTTGTCGACGGTCTCTTTAGAGTACAGTCGCTCTCCACAGCGTAAGCAGACCTCTGCATGGACCTTGACTGCGGCGAGATTGACTCCCCCACGCAACAGCTTCTCGACCTCTTTCCCGGTCATTTCTCCACCGCATACTGGGCATTTGCTAAACGGCTTCATCAGTTGGCCTCCTTGGCTTGGCGCCGTTGGCCGTCTCCGGAAGAGCAGGATTACCAGGTCGACGTAGCTGTTGTGTGGTGGTGACAGCCCGTCCTCCCCCTCCCCGGCCCCCCTAGCCCAGCAGCGGCTCTTTCATGTCCCAGGTGAAGAAGCGGTCGATGCCTTCGGGGGTCACCACGCCGATCTCCTCGATGTAGTAGCGGTGGCGCTCGTCCCCGTGGTAGTAGATGTGGGCGGCCAGCACCATCCCGGCTTCCATGGTCCAGTCCCGCGGCGTCCCCCATTCCTGCTCGCTGTTGTCCAGCCCCAGGCCGTGGAAGTAGATGAATGCCGTGTTGCTGTCCGGCACGTTGTGGGACTCCAGCACCCGACGGCCCCGGGCCTGCACCTGGCTAAGGCTGACCCCGGGCCGGGAGGAGCGCAGGACCTCTTCCATGGCGTCCCCGCAGGCCCGCGCGATCCGCCGGTCGTAGTCGTTGGCGTCGCCGCCCACCACCCAGGTCTTGCCGCCGTCCCAGTTGTAGTTGTTGTACCTGCCGTGGCAGTCGAACATCACGTGAGTGCCCGGCTCCAGGGTAAAGTCCTCCTCGATCCCCGTGGAGAGCTGGTGCATGGGCACGTCGGCGCCCCGGGGGTTGGCCAGGACCAGGCTGCCCCGGTCGAGGACGAACCCGCCCAGGCGGGTCACTTCCAGGGCATAGGCCGTATTCAGGTCCCGCCAGGTCATGCCCGGGGTCCACGACCCGACGGTCCGCTCTATCGCGGCCTGGTTGAGCTGCGAGGCCTCGTCCAGCAGCGACACCTCGGCCCCGGTCTTGATCATGCGCACGAACTTCATCATGCCGTAGGCGTCCGCCACCTCCATGCCGGGCAGATGCTCCGCGACCATGGGAGCGTAGGAGAGGTTGTCGAACCCCACGCGGCCCCGGTCCAGCCCCAGGTCCCGCAGCGCCCGGGCGCAGCCCTGGGCCAGGTCCTCGCAATACTTGCCTTTGGCCTCCTGCACCCAGGGAATCTCCTGGGCGTCCCTGGGGATGAAGCGGTCGATCATGTCCCGCTCCCAGGGGATGTCCACGGGGAGTATCACGCTGCGGTAGGGCTGGACGTCGCGCACCCAGCTCGATTCCCGCAGGAAGTAGCTCATCTCCAGGTCGGGGATGATGACGATGGGGTGGTCGGGCTGATGCCGAGAAATGGCGAAAGCGGTAAAGCCGTTGGCTTCCCCGTACACCGAGGTCGCGCCGGAGGCGTACCCGCTCAGATAGAGGACGTTGCGGGTGTAGTAGGAGAGGATGCCGTCCAGGCCGCGGGCTTCCATGGCGGCCACCAGGCGGTCCAGATTGCAGAACCGGGACGGGCGCGGCTTGGGGCCGAACCGGGCGCCGGGAGCGGAGGGTTGATTGTCGTCTGCCATGATCGACACCTCGTGAAATCCGGTTGGTGAACAATCCCTGGGGGTGGGTCCGGTGAAAGGGCCTGGGGGAGGGCCGGCTTTCCCGGCTTCGGTTGGAGGCCCGCGGTGCGCCCGTTCCGGCCCGCGACTGCGCCGCGCCGGGGTGGGCGCACCCGAGTCTATAGGCGAGGTCATACCTTGTCAATTGGCGGGTCGATTCCGGAATCCGCCGTGCAAGCCAATGGCGTCCCGATATGATGCCATTCTTGTCTAGGGTCCCGAACCAGGGCTTGCCACGACGATTTTAGACCCTTCGGCAGGCTCAGGGTGACAGAATAGGACAATCGAAAAACCTTGGTCTTTGGGGAGTGCGGCTAGCCACGGGAGGCCCTGGAGCATATACTGCCCCCGGGCCGGAGAGGCCCCACATACCACATGCGCGGCTCGCCGCCGCGCCAATACACCGAAAGGAGCAACGATGACTACCGCCCGTGAAATCATGCAAGAAGTATCCCCCCGCCTGGCCGAACTGAGCGCCGACGTGCTGTTCGGCGACGTCTGGGAGCGTCCCGGACTGTCGAAGCGAGACCGGAGCCTCATCACCGTAGCCACGCTGATAGCCCTCTACCGCACGGAGCAACTGCGGGGTCACATCGGCCGGGCGCTGGACAACGGCGTCACCGAGGACGAGATAGGCGAAGTTATCCTTCACGAGGCGTTCTACGGCGGTTGGCCCGTCGCCGCCAACGCGTCCCGGGTGGCCAAGGAAGTATTCGACTCCCGCTAGGCCGGTCCGCCGCGGTGCGGAGGCGTTCGACAAGGCGCGCTGCCACGCTTCCGGGACCCCCGTTCGGGATGGGCCGTTCGGGAACGGTCGTTCGGAATGGCCGCTTGGGATGGATGAAACGGAGCGGGTCTAAACGTCACCACCATATGGAGGCGATACCATGACCAGAATGACCGGAGGCAGGTTCCTGGCCGAGACCATGCAGGGCTACGGCGTCACCCACGCCTTCCTCGTGCCCGTTATCGTGCGCAGGGCCATGATCGAGATGGAACGGCTGGGAATGCGCCGAGTGGTGACCCACGGCGAGAAGTCTGCCGCCTATATGGCCGACGGCTACGCCCGGGCCTCCAACCGCGTCGGCGTGTGCCTGGCCCAATCGGTGGGCGCCGTCAACCTCGCGGCGGGCCTGCAGGACGCCTTTCTGGGCCTCTCGCCCGTGGTTGCCATCACCGGCCAGCGCCCGCTGATGCACCGCTACCGGAACTCCTACCAGGAAGTAGAGCACCAGCAGCCTTTTAGCGCGGTCACCAAGTACAGCGCCACGGTGGAGAGCACGGAGCAGTTGCCCCACCTGCTCCGGCAGGCTTTCCGGGAGGCGACCTCCGGGGCCCCGGCGCCGGCGCACCTGGAGTTCCAGGGGATCTCCGGGGAAGTGGTCGCCGACGGTGAAGCCGACCTGGAAGTCGCCATCGACGAGGCGTTCGTCCACCGGCCGGCCTTCCGCCCCGAGCCGGAACCGGAGCGGGTGCGGGAGGCGGCGCAGGCCCTGGTGGGGGCCCGCCGACCGGTCATAGTGGCCGGCGGTGGGGTTACGGCTTCGGGCGCCCAACTCGAGGTCGTGGAGCTGGCGGAGATGCTGTCGATCCCGGTGGCCACCTCCCTCAACGCCAAGGGGACCATTCCGGAAGACCACCCCCTGGCGGTGGGCGTGTGCGGGTCGTATTCCCGTTGGTGCGCCAACCGCGCGGTCTCCGAGGCCGACCTGGTGCTGTTCGTTGGCAGCCACACGGGGAGCCAGGTGACGCTGGACTGGAGAATACCGGCGATGGGGACACCGGTCATCCAAATCGACATCGACGCCTCGGAGTTGGGACGCAGCTATCCGTCCACGATAGCCCTGCAGGGAGACGCCAAGGCCAGCGTCCGCCGCCTCATCGAGGCCGTGGAGCCCAGGGGCGGCCAGTCCGAATGGGTCGGGAGGGCGCAGCAACTGGTGAGCGAGTGGCGCGACGACGTGTCGCCCCTGGCCAACTCCGACGCCGTGCCGATTCGTCCGGAGCGCCTTTGCACCGAGTTGACCAGGACTCTGCCCAGCGACGCGATTCTGCTGGCGGATACCGGCCACGCGGGGATTTGGACGGGCAGCATGGTGGACCTGAAGCACCCGGAGCAGAGCTACTTCCGGGCCGCGGGGTCCCTCGGCTGGGGCTTGCCCGCCGCCCTGGGCGCCAAGTGCGCCGCGCCGGACCGTCCCGTAATCTGCTTCAGCGGCGACGGGGGGTTCTGGTACCACATGGTGGAAATGGAGACCGCCGCCCGCCACAACATCAACGCCGTCATTGTGGTGAACAACAACAGGGCGCTGAACCAGGACAAGCGGGGAGACGACCTGGCCTACCAGGGGATTTCCGGCAATCCGGGAGAGCTTTACGAGTTCAGCGATGTTGACCTGGCCAAGATGGCGGAAGCCATGGGCTGCTTTGGGGTGAAGGTGGAGCAACCGGGAGCTATCCAGGGCGCCATCGAGCAGGCCCTTGCCTCGGGCCGGCCGGCGGTGGTCGAGGTGGTGACCGACGTGGAGGGCATGGCCCCGATGCCCTGGGGGCCGTAACTCGCACTAACTCGCACTAACTCAGTGCGGGCCTCCCCGCTCAGGTGCGGGGTGCGCCGGCCAGGACCTCGGCGGCCGCGTCGTAGTCCCGGCCGCCTCCCCGGCGGATGGGGGGCACCAGGTACACGTTGCGCAGGCCCTTTTCCCGGAACTGCCCGTACAGTTCCAGGGCGATTTCCGGGCCGGGCCTACCCCGGTCCAACTCCTCCAGTATGGCCCGAGGGGCCGAGCTGAACACCACCCCGTCCTTCTCCAAGACCTGCAGACCATAGAAGACCGGCACTGGCAAAGCCTCTCCGGCCGCGGCGCGGTAGGCCGCGGCGAATCCGGCGGCCGCGGCGGCTTCGAATATCGGCTGGGTCAAAAAGAACTGGGCGCCGGCCCGGACTTTCCGGTGGGCCAGGGCAGCCTCCGATTCGACGCCTCGGCCCAGGTCCAAGGTCGCGCCAATGGAAAAGTCCGTGGGAGCGGCCAGCTTCGACCCGCGAAAGTCTCGGCCCAGGTTCATCTCGGCGATGGCGGAGACCAACTGGGTGGGCGAGGTGTCGGATGCGTCCCGCACCAGTCCCCGGTCACGAGGGCCGAAGGGGTCGCCCCGGACCACCGCCACGTTTTCCAGGCCCAGAAGTTGCGCTCCCAGGAGCAGCGACTGGAGCCCCAGCCGGTTCATGTCCCTGGTGGCCAGGATGAACACCACGTCGCGGCCCAGGCGATGCTTGAGCGCGGCGGCTAGCATGGCGGAGTTGACTCTGACCGCGCGTCCGGGGTTGTAGGCTACCGCCAGGAAATCGGCGTCCGGAACGGCCTGGTCCAGGACGGAGGGCTGTCCGGACCGGGGAGGCGAGAAGTCGCAAATGAAGGCCGTGCGTCCCGTGGCTTCGAAGCACCGCTCGGTTACTTTTGCCACCATGCCCCCGCGGTTCAGCCCGGCGGCGGGCCGCGATGGGCAAATTGCGAGAGGCTAACCGGGGGCATCGATTTGGTCCAGGTACTTTCGAAACAGGTTCATGCCCTTCTGTTCCGACAGCCCCATGAAGAAGCGGAACCCCTGTATGTACTCGACGATGTCTTTGGGCAGCATGAGCAACCGGTCGCGGGGCTCCGACTCGTGGAACAGCAACTCAACCCCCTCTTCCAGCCCCACGTACAGGGTATCCTCCAGCAGCAGGAACTGGTCCGGGGACAAGTCCTTGCGGGTCAGCCAGCGCGAGAACACGAAGGGAAGCCCCGTCCAGCGGTACCACTCCTCCCCAAGATCGTAGCGGTGAGGGTGTCCGCGGGCCCCCAACCGCCGGCGAAGGGCCTGGTCATCGGTGATCAGGAAGGCGTCGTTGGGCTCCCCGGTCGCCACATACGCTTCGGGTTGCACTCCATGCCGCAGGGCAAGCAGCACCTGGAGGAGCTTCAGCGACGCGCCGGAGTTTTGGGGGACGCCGACCCGGGCCCCGCCCAGCTCCTCAATGGGCCGCTGGGAGTAAAGCAGGACGCTCCTGGCCTTTTCGGTGGTGGATACGCAAAACCCCGATACCGGTTTGCACTGGTCTTCCAGCTCGAAGGCGTCGACCAGCGGCACCGGCCCAGCGTCCACCTCGCCGCTGCGGATGGCCTCGGCCACGCCTCCGGGGGGTATCTCCCTCAACTCGAGGCCCCGGCGCACCATGTCTACGTAGAACGCCTCGGTGTTCAGGTGTGGGACCCGGGCAACTTTGACAGCCATAGACCAGCACCGGCCTCAGATTTCGGATGGGATTTCAGGCTGCGATTTCGGACCGCGTTGACGCCGCTGTGACACAGGCGAGGCGTCGACGCGCGGGTCTGATTTTAGGCGGACGGGCATATCACGTCAACAAGCCCAGTGTAGTGTAACAGGGCCATTCATTTGTCGGCCTCTAAACCTTGTCATTATTATGAAAATAGCTAGCAGCGCCCCCACTATGTCATTCCGTGGCCGCCAAGCGGCGAGGAATCTCAACCGCCTGGCGGCCAGCAGCACGGCCTTAACTAGGACTTTAGACCCCTCGCCCGCCTGAAGGCGGACTCGGCGTGACAGGGGGCGGGGCGCCTGAAGGCGGACTCGGCGTGACAGGGGGCAGGGCGCCTGAAGGCGGACTCGGCGTGGCAGGGGGCAGGGCGCCTGAAGGCGGACTCGGCGTGACAGGGGGCAGGGCGCCTGAAGGCGGACTCGGCGTGACAGGGGGCGGGGCGCCTGAGGGCGGACTCGGCGTCACAGGGGGCGGGGGCGCCTGAAGGCGGACTCGGCGTGACAGGGGGCGGGGCGCCTGAAGGCGGGCTCGGCGTGACAGGGGGCGGGGCGCCTGAAGGCGGACTCGGCCTACAGGGGGCGGGGCGCCTGAAGGCGGACTCGGCGTGACAGGGGGCGGGGCGCCTGAAGGCGACGGCGGGTATAGGGAGAGCCGATTACCGGCGTAGGGAGAGGTCGGGGTTTTTTATTTCAGGGCCATTGTGAGCCATTTTGAGCCACGGGCCTGAGTGGCGGTTTGATAGATTTGGCAGGCCGCTAATAGCTGCCTGTTAACAGTGTAGGGAGTGGGCACCGGAGGGGGCAAGGGCCAGGTGTCCGGGAGTTTTGAAGGAAGGGGAACGAATGACGTACCATCCATCCTTCCGCTAGGCGGGGGAAGATTCGTTGGCTCGCAGCAACCGCCGGTAGAAGGCCAGGCTAACGGCAAAGGGAACCATGTAGTAAACCACCCGGAAGAGTACCGAGGCCAGCACCGCCTCTTCCAGGGGCATGCCCAGCAGGTGGTAGGTGCCGGCCATGGAGCCCTCCTGGACCCCGATTCCTCCGGGCGTCATGGACATGACCCCTGCCGCGACGCCCACGGAGAAGCCGGTCACGGCCACCCCCGGGCCCACGTCGATGCCCAGCGCCTGGAAACAGAACCAGACCACCACCACCCGGCCCACCCGGTCCGCCAGGACCAGGGCCAGGGGCAACGCCAAGGCTTGCGGCCGGCGGCGCAGTCCCGCCAACCCTTGACTCAGGGTATAGTCGAAGCGCCGGAGCGACTCGGTGATGTCCCTTCGGATAACCCTGCGCCAGAAGCCGCCCACCACCCCCAGGGCCAACGCCCGCGCCGGAGGGAAGAAGAAGACCACGGCGGTCATGGCGAAAGCTACGCCCAGGACTCCCGTTCCCGCGCCAAGCCAGATGGACACGCCGGGAGACAGCGGGTGGGTCAGCAGCAGGTAGACCAGGCCGGCGGGGATCAGCGAGAAGAAAACCAGGCTCTCGACGTAGGAGTGGAAGAGAGACGGCGCCATCACGTCGGCCGCCGGCAGCCCCCGGCGGGCCATCAGGAGCAGCCGGAGGGAGTGTCCCGCCAGCCCCCCCACCGCTGCAATCATCGCCGAAGACACGAACCCCACCCACCATAGCTCCCTGCCGGCCAGCGGAACACGGAACGCCCGGTTGATCAGGGCGAAGCTGTAACTCAGGCAGAGGTAGGACCCGGCGGTGAAGACGAGGGTCAGGGGCAGCCATTGCCAGCGGGCCCGCACCAAGACGTCCCGAGCTTCCCGCCAGTCCAGCAGGACGAGCACCACGCCCAGCAGGGCCAGGAGCACCACGGCGGCGGCGGCGGCGCGACGGCGCGGCCACCCTTTCACCGCTGACCCGCCAGCCCCGGGCCCAGAGGCGCCTCCCGCGCTCACCTCTGCGGGAGGGTGACCCTGAGTTCTGGGGATTCTGGAAAGGACTCTCAACGCTGAACGCCGGTTTGGCCGTCCATCAGCCCAAGGCAGCCGCCGCGGATGGCCCACGGCGTCAGGTCCCGGTGGAAGACGACCGCTTTCAAGTCAATCCCCGCCTGAAGTTTCGGTACATAATAGCAGGTCGCAGCAGATATCAGGCGCGGGCAAGCCGCAGGCCGCGACGCTACCAAGGCCCGGCCTGTCGGATGGCGCGGGGTCCTGGGGGTCCGGACCGGGAGCTATGCTAGAATTGCGAAGGTAACTGTTCAGAGTCGAGGGGATCGGCCCCTCGACAGGCTCAGGACAGGCCCTTCGACTGCGCTTCGTTCCGCCTGCGGCTGCACTTCGCTTCGCTCAGGACGAACGGTTGCGTGCCAGTGGGCTCACCGATTCTGAACGATTACTTGCGAAGCTGGCGGGAGAGAGCGTCTAGGCGCGATTCCCGGTTTCCGACGGCTTTAGAACCCCTTGCCAGGCCATCGCCCCTATGGTGGAACAACCCCATCCCATGCCCGTGGGAATCACCGGCGGACGCACGGCTTCCGGGCCGGCCAGCCTGACGCTGGTAAACGCCAAGGCCGTCACCATGGACCCCCAACAGCCCCTGGCGGAAGCCGTGGCAGTCCGGGGTGAGGTGGTCGTGGCCGTGGGCCGCCGCGCCGACGTAGAGGGCCTGTCGGGGCCTGGGACTCGCACCATCGACTGCCGGGGAATGACCCTGCTCCCGGGATTCGTCGACGCCCACTGTCATCTGCTGGCTGCCGCGTCCTCCCTCCGGGGGCTGGACTGCTCTCCGGAGTCCCTTCCCACCATAGGACGCCTGCAACAGGCGGTGCGGAGCCGCGCCCGGGAGACGCCCCGCGGGCAGTGGGTGCGGGGTTTCGGCTATGACCACCTAGGCCTGGCGGAAAAGCGGCACCCCAACCGCTGGGACCTGGACTCGGCCGCCTCGGCTAATCCAGTGCGGTTGGACCACCGCAGCGGGCACGCGGCGGTACTGAACAGCCAGGGGTTGCACTTGGCGGGGATAGACCGGGACACGCCCGACCCGGTGGACGGGATCATCTGCCGGGACGAGACCACCGGCGAACCCACCGGCCTCCTTCTGGAGATGGGAGGGTATCTGGCCCGGCGACTGGGCAAACTCCGGACCGACGACGATCTTGGGGAGGGTGTGGCGGAGCTAAACCGCCGGCTGCTCAGCTACGGCATTACGTCGGTGCAAGACGCGGGACCCAACAACGGCCCCGCCCGCTGGCGCGTCTTTCAAAACCTGGAGGCGTCGGGACTGTTTGAGCCTCGGGTAACCATGATGGCCGGGGCCGCGCATCTTCAAGATTTCCTGGCGGAGGGCTTCCGCTGGGGACAGGGAGGTCTCACGCTGAGGCTAGGTCACGTCAAGGTAATGCTCACCACCACCACCGGCGCGTGTTACCCGGACCCGGAGACGCTGGCCCTCATGGTCCGGGAGGCGCGGCAGGCGGGCTTCCCGGTGGCAGTCCACGCCGTGGAGCAGGAGGCGGTCGCCGCTGCGGTTGACGCTTTGGGGGCGGCTCCGCGGCGCCCGCGCCTCCTTGGAGGACCCGCCCATTCATCGGATTTCGACGCCGGGGTTGATCAAGCATCCCCGGCAACGCCTCCCGGCGAAATGGGCCTAAGGCGCCGTCGAGACGCCGGGCCTGGGGCGTCGACGGGCCCGGATCCGGCTATGCCACCTGACCGCATCGAGCACTGCTCGGAGTGTCCCCCGGCTCTGGCCGCCCGGCTGCGCCGCAGCGGAGCGATGGTGGTGACCCAGCCGGGGTTCGTCTACTGGAACGGCGAGCGCTACCGGCAAGAGGTGAGCCCCGACTTGCTGCCGTGGCTCTACCCCTTGGGCGCGCTGGCCGGCTTGGGAATAAGCGTGGCCTTCGGGTCCGACGCGCCGGTGATCGACCCCAATCCCTGGCCGGCGATCTATAGCGCGGTCACCGGGGCCGCCCGGTCGGGGCGCAGCTTGCGCCCGGGCGGACGGCGAGGACAGCCCGATCCGCAGGCGATAACCACGGAGTCCGCGCTCCGCAGGCACACGTTGGAGGGCGCTTACTCGGAGGGCAGCAGCGGCTTCAAAGGCAGCATTCAAGCGGGCAAGCTGGCCGATCTGGTGCTGGTGGACCTTGACCCGCTGGGCGCAGACCCGTCGCGGCTCGACCGGGTGCGCCCGGTGTTGACCATCGTGGGCGGCCGCGTGGCCTGGCAGAGTGAGGCTTCCGGGCTTAGTGCCGTCGTTCCCGGGTGAACCGGCAAAGCTCCAAGAGAGAGCGTCTTGAAGGGCAATCGGGCAAGGCGTCGAGGGCCTTGGCCGCGTTGTCGCAGTACTGCTGGATAACCGCGTAGCAGTCGTCGATGACCGGCGAGTCGTTGATCATGTCCAGGGTCTGTTGCACCTCGGTGGTCTCCCCGCGGTTCATCAGCAGCTTTTCGACAGGGTTTTGGCCGGGATACCGTTCCATCAGCTTGATGGTGGGCAAGGTGAGCACGCCCTGCATCAGATCATTGCCCACCGGCTTGCCGAGCTCGGTCGAGTCTCCCTGAACGTCCAACAAGTCGTCCATGACCTGAAAGGCCATGCCGACGTTGTAGGCATAGTTTCTCAGGGCTTGAACCTGCGACTCCGGCGCGCCCGCCAGAATGGCGCCCGACTCGGCGGAGGTGCAGAACAGCGACGCCGTCTTCCGGTAGATGCGCTCGTCGTAGAGCTTGAGGGCCTCTTCGGGGTCGAAGGCGCTGAAGAACTCGATGAGTTCCCCGCTGGCCAGGTCCATGATGGTCTCGGCGAAGCGGCGGATGATGCGGATGTTGCCGGTGTCGCAGACGAAGGTTGCCGACGTGGCGAAGATGTAGTCGCCGAAGAGCACCGACACGTGGTGGCCCCAGACATTGCCCACGGTGGCCTTGCCCCGGCGCAGGGAGGAGTTGTCCACCGTGTCGTCGTGGATCAGGGTGGCCACGTGCAGCAGTTCCACGGCGGCGGCCATGGTGATGGCGTGCTCCCGGTTGTGGGGATAGAAGCCGGCGGACAGCAGGGTCATCGCCGGCCGCATCCGCTTGCCCCCGGTGCTGGTCACGTAGTCCAGCAGCGGCTCCAGGTACGGGGTCTCGGTCCGAGACAGACCGCGGAGCTTTTCATCCACCTCCCGCAGCTCGTCGCGGACTGGCGCGTAGATCGAGGCAATGATTCCATCGGAGCCGTCGAGCAAACCGCCCCCTATGCGGCCGTGGCGCTAAGGCGCCGCACTTCTTCTTCTACGACCTGGGGATCCAGCTTGGTGTACAGGGGTGAGGGACTGCGCAGGTCCTCGCCCTCCTTCACCGCCTCCACGATGCTATCGAAGTCCCACCGGTCTTCTTCAACGGCTCCGTCGAACCCCAAGAACTGGTGCAGGCGCTGGGCGCTGAAGGGAAGGAATGGGTAGACCACCACCTTCAGGCAGTTTATGACGGCGATAGTCACCCACAGGGAAGTCGCCGCTTGCTGCCGCTCGGTCTTGATGGACCTCCAGGGGGCGGTCGCGTCCAGGTAGCGGTTGGCTTCCCTGGCCAGCGAGAACACCGCCTCCATCGCGGCCTTGAAGTGGCAGTGGTAGAGGTTCTCATCCACCGCCTGCAGGGTCTTCCGCGCGGCGTCCAACAGCCGCCGGTCCATCTCGCCCAAGGGGCCGGCGGCGGGAATCTTCCCGTCGAAGTTGCGGTAGGTGAAGGACAGCACCCGGTGCACCAGGTTGCCGAAAGTAGCCACCAGTTCGTCGTTGTTGCGGCGGACGAACTCGCTCCAGGAAAAATCCGAGTCGCCGGTCTCCGGCATGTTGATGCTCAGCAGGTAGCGCAGCGGGTCGGGGTCGTACCGGGAGAGGTAGTCGGGGACCCACACCGCCCAGTTTTGACTGGTGGAGAATTTCCGGTCCTCCAAGCTCAAGAACTCGTTGGCCGGCACGTCGTAGGGAAGGTTCAAGCCGCCGTAGCCCATGAGCATGGCGGGCCAGATTATCGAGTGGAACGGTATGTTGTCCTTGCCGATGAAGTAGAAAGACTTGGCGGCGGGGTCCTTCCAAAAGTCCTCCCACTTGGCCGGGGCACCCTGGCTTCCGGCCCACTCCACGGCCGCCGACAGGTAGCCGATTACGGCCTCGAACCACACGTAGATACGCTTGTCGTCGTACCCTTCTTGGGGCACCGGAACCCCCCAGGTCAAGTCGCGGGTAATGGCCCGGTCTTTGAGCCCGTCTTCCAGGTAGCGGCGGGTGAAATTCAGGACATTGGGACGCCAGTGGCGCTGGCGATTTACCCACTCCAGCAGAGGTTCCTGGAAAGCGGACAGCTTCAGGAAGAAGTGCTCCGACTCCCGGAACCCGGGGGTGTTCCCGCAGAGCGCGCAGCGGGGAGCAACCAGGTCTTTAGGGTCCAGCGTACGGCCGCAGCTATCGCACTGGTCGCCCCGGGCCTGCTGGTTCCCGCAATAGGGGCAATCGCCGGTGATGTAGCGGTCGGGGAGGAAGCGGTTGCAGCGGGGGCAGTGGGCCAGCATCATACTGCCGGTGTAGATGTACCCCCGCTCCTGGAGGACCCGGAAAATGTCGTGCACCACCTCCTCGTGGTTCCGGGTGTGGGTGGTGGTGAACAGATCGAAGGAGATGCCCAACTGCTGCCAGGTGTCCAGGAACTGGGCGTGGTACCGGTCCAGGATTTCCTGGGGCGTCACGTTTTCCTGCTCGGCGCGCACCGTGATGGGAGTGCCGTGGCTGTCGCTGCCGGAGACCATCAGCACCTGGTTGCCCTTGACGCGATGGTAGCGGGCAAAGACGTCGGCGGCCAGATAACAGCCGGCTACGTGGCCCAGATGCAGGGGGCCGTTGGCGTAGGGCCAGGCAACGGCAACGAGAATTTTCTCAGGCAAGGGAGTAGTCCTGGGCCCGAATGGATTGGCGTCGATATTTTAGCACAACAACAGCCCGGTCTCGCGGGGTGAGAAAAAGACGCCGGAAAGAATGCCGGAAGGAGCGGGTGTAGTACAATTCATGGTACTTGGGGCATCGCATCTGAGGAGGGACATAATCCAGCCGTGGGACTTGTATACGTAAACGTGGGCCTCTCCAACCCCGCGGACCCCGGCCGTACCGAGTCAGTGTCGGTCATGGTGGACACCGGCGCTACCCTCAGCGTCTTGCCAACTAGCCTACTGGAAGAATTGGGGATTCAGCGGATCGGGCAGCGCGGGTTTCGCGGCTTCGGCGGGAGGCTGACCCGCGACGTGGGGAGCGTCAACATCCACTACGGGGGCGAGGTAGCCGGGACCACTGCGGTGTTCGGCGTCGAGGGCGACCCGTCGGTCCTGGGAGTCACCGCGTTGGAGACCCTGGGATTCAACGTCGATCCAACCTCCGGGCAACTGCATCGCGTCGACCTGCTCATTTGACGCCCGCCTGGGCAATGGGCCCCGCGATGGCTGTGCCGCCGCGCAGCCAAAACCGTTGACAAGGCCCAGTGCCACTGTTAAGCTGAGTTAGCTACGACATTCACAAAATCCGCTATGAGCGGGAGTAGTAGGCGTACCCGCCCCAGAGAGTCGGCGGCTGGTGCAAGCCGGCGGCGGCGCTGCTCCGAACTCGCCCGGGAGCGGCCTACCTGAACCCCCCGTCAAGGGTAAAGTAGGGTGTGGCGGCAGACACCGTTAAAAGTCTTTGAGTTGTTTCGGCAGCACCGGGGCATGGCCTGCCGAAAAAGAAGGGTGGTACCGCGGGAACAAACTGACCCGTCCCTTCACGGGACGGTTTTTTTGTGGCCAAAAATCAGGGCCAAGGTCACGGAGAGAACATGGAGCTAACCGGCGCGGAAATCGTATGTGAGAGCCTGTTGAAGGAGGGGGTGGACGTGGTCTTCGGCCTGCCCGGCGGCGCGGTGCTGCCCCTCTACGGCGCCATGGCCGGGTACCCCGGCCTGCGCCACATGCTGGTGCGCCACGAGCAGGGGGCAGCCATGGCCGCGGATGGATACGCCCGCGCCACCGGCAAGGTGGGCGTGTGCCTGGCCACCTCGGGGCCCGGCGCCACCAACCTGGTCACCGGCATCTGCAACGCCCAGATGGACTCGGTCCCCATGGTGGCCATTACGGGCCAGGTGCCCCGGCCGGCCATCGGCCGCGACGCTTTTCAAGAGACCGACGTTACCGGCATAACCCTGCCCATCACCAAGCACAACTACCTGGTGATGGACGTGGCCGACGTGGCCCCGGCCATCAAGGAGGCGTTCCACATCGCCCGCACCGGCAGGCCGGGCCCGGTGCTGGTGGACATACCCAAGGACGTGCTCCTGGACGACCGCACCGAGTTCGTTTGGCCCGACTCCGTCAGCCTGGCCGGCTACAATCCCCCCGGCGACGCCGACCCGCAACAGGTGGCCCAGGCGGCCGATCTGATCAACCGGGCGGAGCGGCCCATAGTCCTGGCCGGCCACGGGGTGCTTATTTCCCACGCCTACGAGGAGCTGGCGGAGCTGGCGGAGAAGGCCCAGCTCCCGGTAATTACCACCCTGCTGGGCATCAGTTCCTTCCCCACCAGCCACTACCTGAACCTGGGAATGCCGGGAATGCATGGCATGGCCCACGCCAGCCTGGCCATCGACCAGGCCGATCTGCTCATATCCCTGGGAATGCGGTTCGACGACCGGGTGACGGGGCGGCTGAAGGACTTCGCTCCCCAGGCCAAGATCGTCCACGTGGACATCGACCCTTCGGAGATGAGCAAGAACGTCAAGGCAGACGCGCCGGTGGTGGGGGACCTCAAGCGAGTCCTCCAGCAGCTTGTTCCCCTGGTCGACCCGGCGGTGCACCTGGACTGGCTGCGGCGCGTCGATAGGCTCAGGGCGGAGCATCCCCCGCTTCAAATCCGGGAAACGGAACGGTTGCTGCCTCAGTTCGTGCTCAAGGAGCTTTCCGACGTTACCCAGGGGGAGGCCATCATCGTGACCGGGGTGGGCCAGCACCAGATGTGGGCCGCCCAGTTTTGCAGGTTCCGCCAGCCCAACACCATGATTACCTCGGGCGGCCTGGGAGCCATGGGATTCGAGGTCCCGGCGGCCATCGGCGCCAAGGTGGGCCGCCCGGACAAGACGGTGTGGTCCATTGCCGGGGACGGCGGCTTCCAGATGACTATGTGCGACCTGGCCGTGGCGGTGGAGCACGGCATCGACGTGAAGTTTGCCATTCTGAACAACGGGGCCCTGGGGATGGTGCACCAGTGGCAAGACCTGTTCTACGAGAAGGACTACTTTGCCACCGTGTACAGCGGCAACCCGGACTTCGTCAAAATCGCCGAGTCCTACGGCATCCGGGGCATCCGGGTGACGGAAAAGGGCGACGTGGCCAACGCAATTCAGGAAGCCATGGAGACCCCCGGCCCGGTGATAATCGACTTCCGGGTGAAGGAGGACGAGAACGTCTACCCTATGATTCCCGCCGGGGAGTCGGTGGGCGACATGCGGGAGGAGCCCTCGTCGCAGGGGCTTTAGAGGGCTTTAGCTGATGGACCAGAACGGACAGCTTCACACCATAGTCGCCTTGGTCGAGGACCGGCCCGGGGTGCTCACCCGGGTGGCCAGCATGTTCCGCAGGCGCGGGTTCAACATCGCCAGCCTGGCGGTGGGCAGGAGCGAGCAGCCGGGGCTCTCTCGCATGACCTTCGTGGTCAACGGGGATGAAGCCACGGTCAACCAGGTGACCAACCAGTTGGACAAGCTCATCGACGTGATCCGGGTGTCCGACATTTCCCGCGAGGAGATCGTGGCCAGGGAGTTGGCCCTGATCAAGGTGCGGAGCACCCCGTCGTCCCGCGGCGAGATCATCGAGATCGTGAACCTCTTCCGGGCCAAGATCGTCGACGTGGGGGCCCAATCCCTGGTCATCGAAATCACCGGCGAAGAGGACAAGATCAACGCCTTCCACAGCCTGTTGCAGCCCTTCGGAATCCTGGAAATGCTGCGCACCGGGTTGGTGGCCATGGTGCGGGGGCAGGGCGACGGGCGGGTCAGCGACGGCCTCGGAATCAGCGCCAACGGGAGCCAAGCGGGGGAACTCGGCGCCGGGTAGGCGCAGCCCGTCCGGTGTTCCACCGTACGAAACTACACGATTGACAAAACTACACAATTCAGGAAGAGCGATAAAGCCATGGTAAACGTGTATTACGACAAGGACGCAGACCTGGAATTGCTGGCCGGGAAGACCATAGGCATCGTGGGCTACGGCAGCCAGGGCCACGCCCACGCCCTGAACCTCAAGGACAACGGTCAGAACGTGATAGTGGGGCTATACCCAGGCAGCCGCAGCCGGGAGGTGGCCCGGCAGGCCGGCCTGGAGGTGGACGACGTGCCCGCGGTGGTCAAGGAGTCCGACGTGGTCATGGTGGTCATCCCGGACCACGTGCAGGGCCGCACCTACCGCGACGAGATAGAGCCCAACCTCAGGCCGGGCAGCGCCCTCATGGTGGCCCACGGCTTCAGCATCCACTACCGGGAGGTCGTCCCGCCCGGCAACGTGGACGTGATGATGGTGGCGCCGAAAGCCCCCGGGCACCGGATGCGGGAGTTGTTCGTGGAGGGAGTGGGGGTGCCCAGCCTGCTGGCGGTGCACCAGGATACGACGGGCAAGGCCAAGGAAATCGGGCTGGCCTACGCCAAGGGCATCGGCTGCACCGGGGCGGGAGTGCTGGAAACCACCATCAAGGACGAGACCGAAAGCGACCTGTTCGGCGAGCAGAGCATCCTCTGCGGCGGGGTGACGGCCTTGGTCAACGCGGCGTTCGAGACCCTGGTGGAGGCCGGTTATCCCCAGGAAATCGCCTACTTCGAGTGCCTGCACGAGCTGAAGATGATCGTCGACCTCATGTACCAGGGCGGGCACAACTACATGCACTTCTCGGTCAGCGACACCGCCGAGTACGGGTCGCTCAGCCGCCGGAACCGCATCATCGACGAGCACGTCCGGGAGAACATGCGGGAGATATTGAAGGAGATACAGGACGGCACCTTCGCCCGGGAGTGGATCGCGGAGAACGACGAGGGCCGTCCCAGGTTCGTCCCCATGCGGGAAGCCGCCCAGAACGCCCCCATCGAGGGAATAGGCAAGGAGCTCCGGGCCATGATGCCCTGGATGGACCCGAAGTAGGCGGTGCGCAAAGGGCCGGACAGCGCCGACCTCGTGGGTGGCGCAACCATGGTAATGCATACCAGCCTATCGGAGAGAAGCGATGGCGACCGACGCCGAAACCGGAACGCAAGTTGACGCCGCCGCTGTATGGCGGGCTATCGGTCGGATGGAAGGCGATATGGCCGCCCTGAAAGACGGCCAACAAGAAACGAACCGGCGGCTGGAGACTGGGTTGTCAGAGACAAACCGACGGCTGGAAACCGGGTTGTCAGAGACAAACCGACGGCTGGAAACCGGGTTGTCAGAGACAAACCGGCGCATTGACCGGGTGTTCTACACAATTCTCGCGGTCGGCGGTGCCTTGCTGGCGGCTGTCTTCGCCGCCCGCTTCGTGGGAGATTAATGGGTATTCGGCCCGTCGAGCGGTGGTTACCAAGGCGGGGCTGCTAATATTAAATGGAGAAAATCATGACACAGGAGACGTTGAGAGTAGTCTGCCGTCGCGCGCTGGTCCTGGCCGGGCTGGGCGTGGCGGACTACGTGACCCTGCCGGGCTTCTAACCACCATCCGCCGGCAACCAACGGCTAACCGCCAACTGCTATCCACTAACATCTAGGTAGGAAAGGGAAATGGCTCAAAACAAGGTATTGCTATTGGACACCACGCTGCGCGACGGCGAGCAATCGGCCGGCATCGGCATGACCGGCGCCGAGAAGATGGAGATCGCCCGCCAGTTGCAGCGTATGCAGGTAGACATCATCGAGGCCGGGTTCGCCGCCAGCTCTCCCGGCGACTTCGAGGCGGTCTCCAACATCGCCAAGGAGGTCAAGGGGCCCATCATCGCCTCCCTGGCCCGGGCCCATCCCAACGACGTGGACCAGGCCTGGCGGGCCGTCCAGCACGCGGAGCGGCCCCGGGTCCACGTGTTTCTCTCCTCTTCGGAAATTCACCAGATGCACCAACTGCGCAAGAACCGGGAAGAGGTTATGGAGTTGGCCGTGGCTATGGTGGAGCGGGCCAAGAGCTACTGCTCCGACGTGGAGTTCTCCCCCATGGACGCCACCCGCACCAACCCGGAGTACCTCTACCAGATGCTGGCCGAGGTGATCCGCGCCGGGGCCACCACCGTCAACATCGCCGACACCGTGGGCTACGCCATACCCTCGGCCAACGGGTTTGCCAAGATGCTCCATGACATCAAGGAGAAGGTGCCGGGCATAGACGACGTGGTGCTCAGCGTCCACTGCCACAACGACCTCGGCCTGGCGGTGGCCAACAGCCTGACCGCCATCGAGGTGGGCGCGCGGCAGGTCGAGGGGTGCATCAACGGCATCGGCGAGCGGGCCGGCAACGCCTCGTTGGAAGAGATCATCATGGCCCTGGACACCCGCAAGGACCACTTCGGCGTGGACATAGACATCGACACCACGCAGATTTACCCCTCCTCGCGCATGGTCAGCCGCATCACCGGCATGGCGGTGCAGTCCAACAAGGCGGTCGTGGGCGAGAACGCCTTCCGTCACGCCTCGGGAATTCACCAGGACGGGGTGCTGAAGGACCGCTCCACCTATGAGGTCATGCAACCGGAACGGGTGGGCGTGCCGGGCAACAGCCTGGTGCTGGGCAAGCTGAGCGGCCGCGCCGGACTGCAGTCCCGGTTGGAGTCCCTGGGCTACTCGCTATCCCGGGAGGAAATCTCCAACGTATTCGAGTCGTTCAAGGTGTTGGCCGACAAGAAGCGGGAGGTGACCGACCGCGACCTGGAAATCCTGATGGACGAGGAGCAGCGGGAGGCCGGCGAGACGGCCAGCTATACCCTGGAGCAGGTGCAGTTCAGCGGCGGCGACCACGGCGTGGCCACGGCCACGGTGCGGCTCACCGACGCCGAGGGCAACTCCTTCACCGACGCCGCCACCGGCAACGGCCCGGTTAACTCCATCTGCAACGCCATGGACCGCGCCATCGGCATAACCAACAAGCTGGTGGACTTCAACGTGCAGGCGGCAACCGAGGGCATCGACTCCCTGGGCACGGTTACCATGCGCATCGAAAAAGAGGGAAAGACCTACACCGGCCGTGGCGCGGACACCGACATCGTGGTGGCCAGCGCCAAGGCTTACCTGAGCGCCATCAACCGGATGCTGGCCGCCGACGAATCGGCCGAGGCCCCGCCGTTGGGCGCCACGCCCGACTAGCCTACGTAAACGCAAGAGGGCGGGACGTCCAGGGGGCGCGTGACGATGCGCCCCCATTTTATTGGGTATAATGACACTGTCAGGCGCACGGCAGCGGACGGTAAGGGCCCTCAGGCCGCGAACAGAACTGCGGCGACCGGGGCCGCATGCTCGTCCGCCCGTGGGACAGACCGCGGTTCCCGCTTCGTAACGTCTATTGGGGGTGACCCGGATGAACATTTCACTGAGCGCTACCATCAATGCCTCGGCGGACGCCGTCTGGAAGGACATCAGCGACTTCCAGGGCATCGACCGCTTCATGGCCATGATTACCGGCAGCAAGATGGAAGGGTCCGGCGTGGGCGCGCTGCGGACGTTGACCCTCGACGGCGGCGCCACAATCGTCGAGCGGCTAGACAGCCTGGACGAACAGGCCCGGAGCTTGACCTACTCTTTCGTCGAGACGCCCATAGCGGTGAGCGGCTACGTGGCCACCATGCAGGTGAGGGACGCCGGCAGCGGCCAATGCGAGCTGACCTGGTCGTCGGTTTTCGAGCCGGCGGGGATGAGCGAGGCTGAGGCCCAGGAACTCTTCGAGGGCGCCTACAACATGGGCTTCGAGGGCCTCAGGAAGCTCCACGGGGGCTAGGCCCAACGCGCTGTTGCCCCGGAGGGCACGGCAAGCGTCCCCGGTGGCGAGCCTACATCAGCTTCATCTGGAACCCCGCTCCGGACCTGTGGTTGCCGTCCAGGTGCACCGCCGGGTAGCCCAGCCGCCGCAGGTGGGCGGCTAGATCGGGAAAGCCGTTGACCGTGTATACCCGCTTGGGGGCCACCTGTCCTACGTAGGACACCAGTTGGTTGAAATCAGGGTGGTCGCTGAAGGGCAGGCTAACGTCGGCCCGGCGGCCCCAGCCGTTCCCTCCCGCCGCAGACCACCCGGTTAGCTCCATGGTGCGTTTGCCCCGCACCTGGTCGAGGCCCAGCTTGGCGCCGCGGCCCGGCGGGGCGATCAACACCTCGCCTTCCGCCCAGCGGCCGCTGAACCCCGAGTACTCGCCGGGAAAGGTGACTCCGGCTTGCCGGTAAGCCCCCGTAGCTGCGGCGATGCTGTCCTCCAGCATCACCCTGAACCCCGCCGCCAGGAGATGGTGCAACACCTCCTGGGCCTTCCCCAACCGCCACACCCACACCACCGGACGCAGGCCCTGTTGCAGCCAGGACCGAAGGGCGCCGAACGCCGAGTCCAGGGCCTGCTCCTGAGGCGGGAATTCGTAACCCGGCCTGCCGTAGGTGGACTCCAGGACCAGCGTGTCGCAGGGAACGGCTTCCAGGGGTTCGTTGGTGGGGCTTGGCTGAGTCTTGATGTCCCCGGTGTAGAGCAGGCGCTCCCCGGTGGCCCGGTCTTCCACCAGCGCCTGCGCCGACCCCAAGCAGTGACCGGCGGGGTACAGCGTAACCGTGTGCCCGTCCCGGCGCAGCGGCTCCCGGTAAGGGAGGACCACGGGATCCCAGGAGTGCGCGTAGCCGGCCAGCAGGAGCAGAGTGTTGGGAGTCAAGACCGGGCGCCGGTGCTTACCCAGATGATCGGAGTGGGCGTGGGAGATAACGCTGCTCTCCCGCTTGCGCCGCGAGTCCAGCCATAGGGACAGCGCAGGCAGGTAGACGCCGCGGTCGAACACTACTTCCACAACTCGGTACTCCCCGTACCCCGGGGTCACTCCCGGCCCCGGTGCAACGCAGGCCGGTAGTATAGCACGGCGCACCCCGCGGCCTTGGCCCGTGGCAAGTCTCTCCAAGGTTCGAAATCGGACCTCTCTGCTATAATTAGGGCTACCGTAGGCCAAGGAACAATATGACGAGCGCATTGCCTGAGCCCGGGGCTTCCAGCCCCGAGGACCACGTAGCCATAAGCCGGGGCTTCCTGGCCCAAGCCAGTGCGGAGCTTGCCCAGGGCCACCGGCTCCAAGCCTCGGAGAAGGCCTGGGCCGCGGTGGCCCATGCCCTCAAGTCCGTGGCCAAGGAACGGGGATGGAACAACATCCATCACCGGCAGGTCATGGACGTTGGCGCCCAACTTGCTCAAGAGTTTCAGAAGCCGTCGATTCTTACTTCCATCCTGCACGGCGACTCCTTGCACCGTAACTTCTATGAGAATCGGATGCGGGGCGATGAGATACGATTTTTCATGGCCGAAATAGAGGACTTTCTCTCGGAGATAGAGGAGGTGCGGGCGGAGGGCCCTCGGCAGTTCACCATCGAAGACGGGGACCAGCGGGCCCGGTTGAGGTCTCTGACCGGCAATGCGGCGCTGCAGATTGGCGATTCATCGCCGGCGGGATTCTCCAACGACCACTCCCCTGGCCTTGGCTAGGGGACGCCCACAGGCGGGCAGGAACGCCGGCGGGAACGACAGTGCCAAGCAGGAGGCGGGCCCTTCGCTTTGTGGGGTATAATTCCTGCGGCCCGTCGCCCAAGGGCGGGCCTACTCCGGGGCCATGCCCAGGGCCCTAGTTGAGGTTGGCCTATGCCTGCGCAAGTTGGTGATGCCGCACCCGAGTTTACCTTGCCCTCCGTGGACCACGGCGACGTGATCCTGAGTTCCTTCCGGGGCGAGAAAGCCGTGGTGCTCTCCTTCCACGTTTTCGACTTCACCTCCGGTTGAACGACCCAAGCGATGGCGTTCCGGCAGGCCAACAGCCGGTTCGACGAGAAGAATGCCCAGGTTCTGGGCATAAGCTGCGATTCGGTCCACTCCCACCGGGCTTGGTCCGCCTCCATGGGCGGTCTCACCTACCCGGAGTTGTCGGACTTTCATCCCAAGGGCCGAGCCACCCAAGCCTATGAGCTCTGGAACGAGGAACGCGGAGCAGGTACGCGGGCAGTGGTGGTGGTGGACAAGCAGGGGGTAATACGCCACAGGCAGACGTACGCCCCCGGAACGCTTCCGGACACTGAGGAGATACTTAAGATAGTGGAGGGCTTGACCTGACAAGACGAGAGGCCCGGATTGTCCGGGCCTCTCGCGTTGGACTTGCCTGGGGCCCCTTTTTGGGGCTGGGGCCGTCCGCACCCCGGTCCGTCAGAGCGCCGGCGCGTTAACCCTCCACGCGCTCGACGGTATAGCGCAGCGTCCCCTTGGGCACGTTTATAACTACCTCGTCGCCCACGACCCGGTTCATCAGGGCCTGCCCCACGGGAGAGGTGGTCGATATCTTGCCTGATTCCGCGTCGGCCTCGCGGACGTCTACTAGGGTATAAGCCAACCTCTTGCCCGACGCCGCGTCCTTCAGGGTCACCTTGGCGCCAACAGCCGAGGTCTGCCGGGGCTTAGCCGGCCGGTCGTTCATGATCCGGGTGTTGGTCAGGCCGGCCTCCAGCTCCCTAATTCTCGATTCGATGATGCCCTGCCGCTCTTTGGCGGCGTCCAGCGGCGCGTTTTCCCGGAAGTCCTTGTCTTCCATGGCCCGCCGGATGTCCTCGGTCACGCCGGCCCTTTCCGCCTTCAGGTCGGCGAGCTGCCCCATGAGACGATCGTACCCCTCCTGGCTCAACTGGGTGGCCTCGGGCGCAGAAACGCCGCCGCCCTTCCTGGCGCTGTTGCGGCGGGACCTGGGCAACCGGAGGTGGGCGGCCAGCCCGGTCTCAATCCAGCCCTCGTCCTTCCAGTAGCCAAGAAACGCTTTTACGGGAGTCAATCTTTGGGCCGACTCGACTCCTCCCAGGCCGATGTGCTGGGCGTAGTCGGCAACTTCCGACGGGGACACATCCATCACGGTTCTCTCCCGTCCGCACCAGGCCACGAAGCGTCCCAATTCCGAGTGGTCGGTTGCTCCTCCCTTGCCGTTTTTCTTTGAAACCATGAACCTGGTCAGGGCCTCCGAAAGAGAGGGACTGGCGTGCTGTTCCAAAGTCCGATGCCTCCTCAGATCTAGGTGTTGCCGCAGCGACCCGCAGCCGCGCCGGTTGCCATTGCCGTCGATGAACGGGCCGGGGTTTCGCCGGCCGGACCGTTTCAGCCGTGATTAGTCTATCCTGCTACTCCCAGGCATGTCCGGCTATGGTAGCAGCTTCCGTCTTTGATAGCAACGCGATGGGACGGCGAGGGTGCCGTTTTGGTTTGGCGTACGGCCTCTGGGGGCGGGAGATGAAGGAGATGAAGGGGAGTGACACGTTGGCAGTTGACCGGCAAGCACCCCTTACCCATAATATTGACTACAGTTTTCTGCCGATTTTTTAATCCCGGGTAGGGAGACAGCGGTATGGTGGCCACCGACAGAGTTCAGGCGGTGTTTGGCGAGGGTGGCATATATCTCACCCAGGCCGGGACGGCGAAGTGTGTGGACGTCCTCATCCCAACTGCGGTCCTTCACGTGATGCAGGCTGTTCTCAACGCTCCAGTGGTTGCGGAACGCCCGGAGCAGTTCTGCTGGGCCGCACTGCCGGGAACTCAGACTGGTCAGCAGATACCAGCGCTCCCGGCTTACCTCCCCGGTGGCTATAGCCACCGTCTCCTTCTCCACCATCACCCCCTGCCTCGCCCCGGGAAACTCCAACTCCTCCCGGATGTAGTCGGCCAGTACGTCATCAGTCCAGATCCGCCGCCGCTCGATCACACCCGCTTTTTTTCCAGGGTCTCCGCCTGCGGCTCCTCCAGTTCCTCCCCGGCAAACCCGTCTTTTATTGCAGCCAGCGCCTCAGGCTGGTTGCCCTTGATTCGCACCAGATAGTCCCGCCGGTGGCTGACTATGGCTCGGCACAAGTCCCGCTCCGCATACAGGGCGTCCATGGTCAGCAGCCGCAGGCCAGGATAGTCCCCGAACAGCCGGCCCAGTTGTTCCCGCAACACCCCAGGTTCGTACCGCTTCTTCGACGCCGGCCACTGGGCTAAACACAACTTCAGGTCATGGGCCAGCACGTTCACCATCACCAGGGGATTCCCGTTGGCGTCCTCGGACTGCTTGGCCCACTTGCCGTCCACCGAGGCATTGAATTCCTGCTCCGCCACCACGTGGGACACCCAGCCGGTCAGGGCTCCCTGCAACTGCTCATAGGGCACCCCTGCCAGGGTGCGAGAGATGGTGGTGGCGTGGGGCGGATGGTCCCGAACAAACCCCAGAGGCTCCCTCAGCCCCGGCCAGTGCATCTTGGCGAAGTGGGCGATGTGGGCCATGGTAGTCTGACCACAGACCAACCCCAGCAGGGTCAGACGCAGTACGGCTTGGAAGGGATGGCGGACTCCCCTGGCTCTCCTGGGGTCCGGCACTTGCTCCAAGCACTTGAACAGAGATTCCGCCGCCTCCATATCCTCACCCTCCCCTATCTCTTCTATCTCTTACCTGCCTTATATAAACCTCCTTCTCTGACTTTGCAATCGTCCTGGGAGTGACACGTTGGCAGTTGACCGGCAAGCACCCCTTACCCATAATATCGGCTGCAGTTTTCTGCCGATTTTTTAATCCCGGGTAGGGAGACAGCGGTATGGTGGCCACCGACAGAGTTCAGGCGGTGTTTGGCGACGCCCACGCCATGCAGGAAGCCGCCCTGGAACGACTGGACGCCGGTGACATCCGGGACGCGGCAGAAAAGGCGTGGTGTGCCACGAAGCGGGCCACCGACGCGTTGATTCTGGCCCGGACCGGGGAGGAACCTAGGACTAGCGGTCAGACCAGGAAGGGCCTTGGGACATTGGAACAGCAGGATCGCCGAATCCGGGCCTTGCGGGATCAATACTCGCGCCAACTGACCTATTTGCACGGCGGTTGTTTTTACGACGGTGACTGTGACGGGCCGACCATAAGCGAGGATATCCGTTCGACCAGCGACTATATCCAACAAGCCGAATCCCTGGTTTCCGATCGTTAAGCCCAATCCCCACTAGCGTCTCCGTCCTCCCCCGATTATCCGGCCCAGGACCGTGATTCCCACCGCGATCCCGACCTCCACCAGGACCACTCGCCGGGCACCTCGACGTGGATGCCGGTGAGTTCCTCCAGCCACCCTCCCCGATTCCTGGCCAACACCACCTCCAGCAACAGAGCGGACACGGGTTTGCTCTTCTACCGCTCCGGCGGAGGGGGATACCGCTCGAACATCTCGTCCGACTTCTCCTGGCAGTTGTCAATAAGCTCCTGCCTCAGATCATTCGATTATCATGGAGCTTGAGGCACTTCCCCACCATGTCATGCCGAGCCTGCCGAAGCATCTTAGGCCCTTCGGCTACGCTCAGGGTAGCAGAGTAGGACATCAGGGTAGCAGAATAGGACAATCGAAAGACCCCGGACGGCGAGGCGCAGGGGCTTGGGACTCCGGCAAGGACGAGTAGCGCCGGCGGCGTCCGACGCCCGGCCGGCCGCCGGTCCAGCCTGTCGGGCGCTGCTCGCGCCGCAATTGTTGACCTATTTAGTCGACTATAGATATAATCGCCTTACCCGGCGCAGCAGGAGGCAGTAATGGCAGAAGCTACTCTGACTAAGGACAGCGTTGTAGAAGCGCTGAAAACGGTCTACGACCCGGAGATCCCGGTGAACATTGTGGACCTGGGCCTGGTTTACGACGTGCAGGTCAACGACGGCGGCGGCATCTACGTGCAGATGACCCTGACCTTCCCCGGCTGCGGCATGGGGCCCTTTATCGCCCAGCAAGCCGAGTGGGCGGTCCAGGACCTGGAGGGCGCGGGCGAGGTGGAGATCGAGATGGTATTCGATCCCCCCTGGTCTCCCGACCTCATCAGCGAAGAAGCCAAGGCGCAGTTGGGCATCTAGGGGCGCCATGGCAACTCCACAGGAAAACGCCCGTCTGGAGCAGATCAAGCGGACCTGGCAACAAAAACGGCAGATCACCGACCGGCTGTCCAAGGTCCGCACCAAGATCGGCGTCTACAGCGGCAAAGGCGGGGTGGGGAAGACCACCGTGGCCGTCAACCTGGCGGCGGCGCTGGCGCAGCAGGGCAAGAGCGTGGGCCTTCTGGACGTGGATATCGACTGCCCCAACGTGACCAAGGTCCTGGGCATTTCCGAAAAACCGGACTACGTCGACGGCCAAATCATCCCCGCGGAAAAGTGGGGCGTGAAGGTGGTGTCCATGGCCTTCTTCCAGGAGAAGGAGGAGGAAGCCATCATATGGCGCGGGCCGATGATCCACAACGCCATCAACCAGTTCCTCCAGATAACCAACTGGGGCGAGTTGGACTACCTGTTGGTGGACCTGCCCCCCGGCACCTCCGACTCCCCGCTGACGGTGATGCAGACCCTGCCCATGGACGGCTTCGTGGTGGTCAGCACACCCCAAGAGCTGGCCAACATGGACGCCAAGCGGTGCATCAACATGATCCGCAAGCTCAATCTAAACGTCCTGGGCGTTGTGGAGAACTATAGCGGAGAGGTATTCGGGGAAGGCGGCGCGCTGAAGCTGGCCCTGGAGGTGGACGCGCCCTTCCTGGGAAGCATGGCGCTGCGGGGCAGCTACCGGGACACCTCCAAGCCCACCGTCCTCGCCGATCCCGACGTGGGGATGGAATACACCCACCTGGTCAACGGCGTTAGGAAGAGCCTGCAGGAGTTCGGCCGGGAAGCGGCCTGAACTGCGGGGGAGTCCCGCCGCGAAGCTCCCTGGCGGCGGCTAGCCGTCCTCCGCCGAGGGAACCGGCGTGACCAAGAACGCGTCGCCGGCGCCGTTCTCCGAACCGCGCCCCGCCTTGGTCCTGACCAGCCGCCCCTGCCGCACGCCATCGGCGGAAATGTTGATGAGCATCTCCACTTCCAACCCCAGCGCCTCTTGGGAGTAGGCCGTCTGCTCGCCCATGCGCCGGAACTTCTGATAGCGGCGCTTCAACAGCTTGCTCTGGGACAGCTTGGTGAGCTCGGTCAACTGCCGGTGCACGGCGGCTTGCAGCGTACCGGCCGCCTCCCGGGGACTGGAGTGAGCGCCGCCCTCCGGCTCCGGCACGATCTGGTCCGCGATGCCCAGCTCCAGGCAGTCCTGAGAAGTCAACATCAGGGCCTGCGCCGCCTCCCGGTCCAGCAGGTGGTCGGGGAAAGGACCGCCCAGGTGACGGTTGAGGGATATGGGTGAGTACACGGAGTATTGCTGCATCAATATCCGGTCGGACAAGCTAAGGGCCAGGGCGCCCTCGCTGCCGCTCTCCCCGATGATCACCGACACTATGGGCACCGGGGCTTCCATCATGATCGACAGGGTGGTGGCTATAGCGTTGCCCATCCCCTGCTCTTCCGCCTCCAAGCCGGGGTCGGCCCCGTGGGTGTCTATCAGGGTCACCAGCGGCAGCCGGAACCGGGCCGCCAACTGGATCAACCGCTGGGCCTTGCGGAGCCCGTCGGGGTAAACGTGGTACCGCTCGCCCTCCAGGCCGGGACGGCGTTGCTGGCCGATGATGACCATGGGCTGGCCGGACAGGAAGCCCACCCCGCCCACGATGGTGCGGTCGTCGCTGTTGAGCCGGTCGCCCCGCAACTCGATGAAAGGCTCCACCATGGACCGCATATAGGCCATGGCCATGGGCCTTTCGGCGTGCCGGGCGATGGTCACCGCCTCCCACACGTCAGGCTCGGGCGGCGGTTCAGTCTCGGCCTTGGCGAGGTCCTTGCCATTCTCTCCGCTCAGTGTTTGAGAGGTCAGTATCTGGAGTATGGTCGCCAGCCGCGCCTGGAGCACTTCCCGGTCAACCACGTTGTCCAGCAGGCCGTGGCCCAGGTGGGCCTCCGCCGTGTGGGCGTCCAGAGGAAGGGGCCTGCTGGAAGCTTCCTGGAGGGTCCGCAGGGGAGCCAGGCCGATGAGGGAACCCGGCTCGGCCAGTATCACGTCGGCCAGGTTGGCGAAGCTGGCGTAGGCCTGACCCGTCGACGGATTGGACAGCACCACGATGAACGGCGCGCCCTCCTTGCGCAGGCGATTGGCCGCGGCCACGGTCTTGGCCATCTGCATCAAGGACAGGACCCCCTCCTGCACCCGGGCGCCGCCGCCGGACACCAGAGCGACCACCGGAAGGCTCTGGCGGGCCGCCGTCTCCAGGGCCGTGGCCACCTTCTCTCCGACCACGCTCCCCATGCTACCGCCCATGAACCCGAAGTCTAGCACCACCAGCATTACGCCGATGCCCCCGATGTTGCACCGGCCGGTGACCGCGGCCTCGGTAAGGCCGGTGCGGTCCTGGTCCAAGGACAGCCGCTTGGCATAGCGGCCCCACCGGGAGAAGGCAAGGGGGGACACCGAGCTCAGATACTTGTGAGACTCCTTGAAGGTCCCCTTGTCCGCCAGGAGTTCGACGCGCTCCCGAGCGGACAGCGTGTAGTGGAACCGGCAGTAGGGGCACACCCGGTAGGTGTGGTAGGCGGGCGATTCCCCTATGGGTTCTTCGCACAACAAACAGCGGTCGTGGACCACCGAGAGGAACACCCGGTCCGTGTCCCCGTTCCGGCCAAATAGGTGGACCAGGAAGTTTGCCAGGTTGCGCAACTCCACACCTCCGGCGACGTGGGGCGGACTCCTCCCGTGGGCCTGCCCTCGAAACCGCTCCTATGTGCCTATCATACAGGCCACCGCCCCAAATTAAAACGCGTTACCGGCAGATGAGGAGGCGATTCAATTGTCACCTTGTGAGGGCGCAGCAGCCACCGCCACCACGTCATTCCGGACTCGCCTTCCCTGTCATTCCGAACCCGTCGGACGCGAGTGAGAAATCTCAAGCCGCTATTAGGAGTCAAGGTGAGTTGACCAGAGGAGCCTTAGATTCCTCGCTGCACTCGGAATGACATTCGCTAACAATTAAATGACCCTGCCGGCAGATGAGGGGAGTGCGCCCGGCGCGACGGGAAAACCAAAGCCCTCGGGCAGATGGGGCGCGCCCTGCTCAGCCGCCAGGTTGATTCGCGTGATAAAATGTTGCCCACCAAAAGCGCCTTTGGAACGCCAACCGGCGTCTATACTTGGCAGGAGGTGAAGCCATGCCGGCCCGTTGGGTACATATGAGTGTCGACGGCGACGCCATGGAGGGTTATCTGGCCCAACCGGAGGCGGAGGGAAGATACCCCGCAGTGATCGTCATTCAGGAGATCTGGGGGGTCAACTCTCACATCCAGCACGTCACCGACCGGCTTCCCGGCCAGGGCCTGGTGGGTCTGGCTCCCGCCATGTTTCACCGCGAGGGCCAAATGACCATGGGCCTTCACGAAGAGTTGGACACCGCCATCGGAAGAATGACCCGCTGCACCGACGCCAACATCTTGGCCGACGTGCAGGCCGCGGTGGACTACCTCAAGAGCCAACCTTTCGTGGAAGCGGACCGCATCGGCATAGTGGGGTTCTGTTTCGGCGGCCGGGTTTCCTACCTGGCGGCCTGCAACATCTCGGACCTCAAGGCGTCGGTGGTGTACTACGGGGGCCGGATCCTGGCGCCCCTGGGCTCGGACGGTCCTTCCCCCTTGGATCAGACACCCGGCATAGGCTGCCCGGTGCTGGGCCTGTTCGGAGAGGATGACGCCAACCCAACTCCCGCCGACGTAGCCGCCATCGGGGCCGAGTTGGAGAGGCACGGGAAGACCTACGAGTTCCACATGTACCCCGGCTGCGGCCACGGCTTCAACTGCAATGCCCGGAGCAGCTACCGGCCGGAGGCCGCCGAGGACGCTTGGGCCAAGGCCATGGCCTGGTTCGACCGGCACCTGAGGGCCTAGCGATATTCCCAGCAGCGGCGCAACGGCGGCTCAGGGCGCGGGCAGTGCGGGCGCACGGCGGTTCTGAGGCGCTTGCCTTTCGCAAGGGCCCAACCGCAGCGTCAAGCCCTCTCTTCGGAAGCGTCCTCCGCGTCTCTTGGTTAGCCGGGAGCCGCCGCAGGGGACAAGCCTACTTGCGGGGATGGCCGAGGGCCGGACGGGGAGGAGGTGGCTAGTGTTAGCAGCCTGGCCGGTGACAGCCCTGTTGCAGGCGCTCCGTTTCCTGGGGAACCTCCGGCGCCGGTTGAAGAGGCCCCCCGACTACGTTGTATTCACCCTGGAGGGCGCCTATCCGGAATTGCCGTCCCCCAGGCCGGGGTTTCTCCAGCGGCGGTTGTTTCCCGGCGCCGCGTTAAGCCTCCGGGAACTGGGAGAGCAGTTTCACGCCATACGGCAAGACCCTCGCATCAAAGGCGTCGTCCTGAACATACGAGGCTTGAACCTCCCCGTAGCCCAGGCCCAAACCTTGCGAGACCTCGTCCTCCAACTGGGCTCTTCGGGAAAGCGGGTTGTCGCTTGGTCGTCGAGCTACGACAACGCTAGGTATTACGTGGCGGCCGCGGCCGGCGAGATCTTGCTGCAAAACGGCGGCAGCGCCTCCCCCCGGGGGCCTCGGGTCAGCTTCGTGTTCCTGGCCGATGCCCTGGAACGGGCCGGCGTGAAGGCCGACTTCGTTCAAATCAGCCCCTACAAGTCCGCCGCCGACCCACTTACCCGGTCCGGCATGTCCGACGAGGTAAGGGAGATGTCCAACTGGCTGATGGACAGCTACTACGACGATTTCGTTCAGGCGATTGCCTCCGGCCGCAACCTCGAAGCCGCCGCCGCCAGGGACCTGGTGAACGGCGCGCCTTATACCGACCTGCAGGCGCTGGGAGCCGGAGTCGTGGACGGATTGGTCAGCGAGGAGGACCTGCCGGCTCACCTGGCCGCCGGGGGCAGGCCCGCCCGGCTGGCCCACTGGAACACGGCTCGGCGGCGGGTGCTGCGGCCGTCCCCGGCCTTTCCCGGGCGGTACGTCGCGCTGATACGGGTCGAGGGGGTCATCGTCAACGGCCGGAGCCAGCGCCCGCCGGGAAGGCCCCCGCTGCCCATTCCCCTGGTGTTCAACCCCCGCGCCGGTGACATCACGGTGGTGCAACAGGCGCGGGCTGCCTTGATGGACCGGAGGGTGGCCGCCGTGGTGCTGTACGTCAACTCCGAGGGGGGTTCGGCGTCAGCGTCGGAGTCCATGGCCGCGGCCCTGGAGAAGCTGGCCGCCAAGAAGCCCTTGGTCGCCGCCATGGGCCCGGTGGCCGCATCCGGCGGCTACTACGTCTGCACCCCGGCCCAGTGGATTTCGGCCCAGCCGGGCACCCTGACCGGCTCGATAGGAGTCCTGGCGGGCAAGTTCGTCACCGCCTCGCTGTGGGACAAGCTTCTTTTTCGCCGGGAGTCGATATACCGCGGCCAGCAGGCCGACTTCGACTCCGGGGAAAGGCCCTACACCGATAAGGAGAGGGAAAGCGTCACCGAAGACATCCAGCGGGTCTACGAGGTTTTCCTAGACCGGGTCGCCGCGAGCCGGAAGATGTCCCGCGAGGAGGCCGACGCCGTAGCCGGAGGGCGGGTGTGGACCGGGCGGCAGGCCAGGGAGCGCGGGCTGGTGGACCACTTGGGCGGCCTGGAGGACGCGCTGGCGAAGGCGCGGGAACTGGCGGGGCTGCACCCGAGAGCGCCGGTCTATGAGATACCCATGAGCCGGGAGCAGTCTCACCCGCCGCTGCCGGACCCCGTTTCGCTGCTAGGTTATTCCCTGGAGAATTTGGCCATGCTGGGCGGCGGCGAAGCCCTGTGCTTGTGCGACCCGCTCATGCCGGAAGCCCATAACGGCGCCTGAGGGCGGGACCGGCGGCCCCGTCAAGGCAGTCGCCATCAAACGCAGGGGCTTCTAGTTGTCACCCTGCAGGGTCTTTTAGTTGTCACGCTGAACGAAGTGAAGGGTCTCTCGGCTGTAGTTGAGATTCTTCGCTACGCTCAGAATTGCCAATGGCCTTGTGAAAGCCACGTATGCGGATGAAAATGAGGGAGCGCCGAGCGGCCCATCACCCGCGACCGGGGCTTCCAGCTATGCTTTTTAGATTCCTCGCCGCTTCGCGGCCGCGGAATGACCGGGGTGGGTGCTCCAGCGGAATCACAGTAATGGGGCGGGCGGGCGGCTCTAGCCCCTCCCTGTCATGCCCGGGCCTCCTCGCCCGTCTATTTTCATAACAATGACAAGGTTTATAGGCCGACAATTGAATGACCCTGCCATCAAACGCGAGTAACACCGAACTATGCTGGAACACATGGGAATGCGCTGGGGATACGTCTTCTTGCGGTCTGCTTCCAACATCGGCCAAGAGCAGGTCAAAGACCTGATGATCCAGGCGGTCGAAATGTACCTATCTGGAGAGGGGGAACGGACCATCAAACGCCCCGGCTTCGAGGGCACGCTGCACACCGACGTAAAGTATGAACTGATCGGGAGCATCGGGGGCCAGAGGTTCGACGCGGAGCTAGAAACCCCCTACGGCAGAGACACGGCCGCGTTCCTGGTCAGCGAGCAAACCCAGGGCATCGGATCGGTCATCTCCAAGAATTGACCGGGAATTGACCGGGGGAGCGTCATAGCACCGAGCGGACGACCCCGCCATCGACCAGGATAGTGGTGCCGGTGACGTAGCTGTTCTTCTCCGAGCACAGGAAAGTCACCAGGTCGGCCAACTCCTCCGGCCGGCCAAATCGTCCCAGGGGAATAGAGGAGGCGCGGGCTTGGAGCAGGGCTTCCGTGGACCCGCCCGTCTCCCTGGCCCGGGTCTCGAACAGTCCCACCATACGGTCGGTCAGCAGGAAACCCGGAGCCACGTTGTTGACCAGGATGTTGTCCCGGCCCACCTCGTCGGACAGGCTCTTGGCAAAGGCGACGGCTCCCAGGCGCGTCACCCCGGACGTAACCAGGTTGTCGATGGGCTGATAGACGGTACTGGCGAGGATGTTGACGATCCTTCCCCACCCCTGACTCCTCAAGTGGGGTATCGACTCCCGTCCCATGCGGATGAAGAAGGTCAGGGCCATCTGTATAGCCCGGTCCCAGGTCTCATCGTCGGTGTCCACGGCGCGTCCTTCCGGCGGGCCTCCGGAGTTGCACACCACCACGTCCAGCCTGCCGAAGTGGCCGGCGGCGCGGCTTATCAGGTCCCGTATGTCCTCCAGCCGGGAGAGGTCTCCCGGCACCGGCAGCACCTCCGCGCCGGTCAAGGACCGGATTTCCTCGGCGGCCGCCGCCAAGTCACCCTCGCTGCGGCTGCAGATGGCCACTCCGGCCCCTTCCTGCGCCAATGACAGGGCGCACGCTTTGCCCAAACCCTTGCTGGCGCCCCCGATCACCGCCACCCGGCCCTGTAGACCCAGGTCCATGGCACTCTCCTTGTCCGTTGTTACGCCCATGCTATCAGCCCCGCGCCGAGGGAACAACCACGCCGAGAATAGGGGCAGGCCTCCTTAGTTGTCTCCTGGATTGTCTCCCGGCGGGACCGGCGCGGCCCGACTTCCCAGGGTCAATTAATTGTTGGCAAATGCCATTCCGAGTGCAGGGAGGAATCCAAAATGCCTTTGGTCAGCTCACCTTAGCTCTTGATAGCGGCTTGGGATTCCTCACCCGCTTCCGACGGGTTCGGAATGACAGAGAAGCCGGGTTCGAAATGACCGGGAAGCCGGGTTCGGGATGACCGGGAGGCGGTGGTTGCCGCCTCCTTCCGGGGTCACAATTGAATGACCCTGCCCGTCTGGCGGGCGCCGCCGCCGCGGTCGAGCCGTGGTAATATGTTGCCCAGACTCTAACTAGGTGAGAGCGATGACCATAACCGGAATGGGAGTCCTTTCCCGGCGGGCCGGGGAGCCGGCGCGGCCCGAAGAGATCCTCATCGAGGCCCCCGGGCCCGGTGAGGTCCTGGTGCGGATTCAGGCCAGCGGCGTCTGCCACACCGACCTGCTGTACAAGCAGGGAAAGATTGGGAACGATTTTCCCTACCTGCTGGGGCACGAGGGATCGGGCATCGTCGAGGCGGTGGGAGACGGGGTAACCACGCCGGCGGTGGGAGACTACGTGGTGCTGGCCTGGCGCGCGCCCTGCGAGCGCTGCCGGTTTTGCCAGCTGGGACAGCCCAATCTGTGCTCAGCCAGCCTGAATGCCCAGCCGCGAATGTCCGCCAAAGCAGACAACGCTCCCTTGAGTCCCGCCCTTGGGATCGGCACTTTTTGCACTCACACCGTGGTGGCCGCCAAACAGGCAATCCCGGTCCCCGCCGACTGCCCCCCGGCCCAGGCAAGTCTCATCGGCTGCGGCGTCATGACCGGGGTGGGAGCGGCCCTTTACACGGCCGCGGTGCGCCGGGGAAGCACCGTCGCAGTGTACGGCTGCGGCGGCGTGGGCTGCAGCGTCATCATGGGGGCCAGGCTGGCCAGGGCCGGGAAGATCATCGCCGTGGACATCGCCCAAAACAAGCTGGACTGGGCCCGGGAGTTCGGCGCCACCGACCTGGTGGACGCGAGCAAGACCGACCCGGTGGAAGCCATCAAAGGCCTCACCGGCGGCAACGGCGTCGATTACTCCTTCGAGGCCGTGGGGTCTCCCCAAACGCTGCTTCAGGCCCTGTGGTCCCGAGACCTGGCCGGGACCTGCACCCTCATCGGCGTCCCGGACCCGGCCATGACCATGGAACTGCCCATGTTGCAGTTCTTCGGCCTTGGCGGCGCGCTGCGGGTGAGTTGGTACGGCGACTGCCTGCCGTCCCGGGATTTTCCCCTGCTGGCCAACTGGTACCGCAGCGGCGAGCTGGACCTGGACCGATTGGTGTCCAGGGAAATCGCCCTGGAAGACGCCGAGGCCGCCTTCGAGGCAATGGAGAGGGGCGAGACCCTTCGCTCGGTCATCATGTTTCCCTAAATCGGACCGAGGCGGATGGGGACTGGGGCCGCCTGCTAAGGAAAGCCGGGCGCCGGTCTTACGCTGCGTATCGTGTCCTCCCCCCAGCGCCGGTACTTCCCCAAGGGACAGGGCATTGACGCCGGGGCGATGGTCGAGTGGGGGAAGCCTTCCTGCGGGAGTCCCCGGTGTCCAAACAGTGGGCCACCCGATGGAGCACCGTGCCATATCCGTAGCCACCGAGGGAGATCTGCTGGCCAGAGCCTATAAAGGCGTGGCCTGGCAGCAGTGCGGCAGCGGCCTGGGTGACTATCCGCCGAGGGTGGTTTACAACCGGAGTTTGCATCGCGTATTGGAAGACACGGAGATTGACCGGCTTTGCAGAACCAGATTACGATGTCGTTATCTCGTTCCGGGTCCCGTCTGAGCTTGACGACTGAACAGACGGGAAGCCCCGGTTAAGGGGAGTGGAATGACCAACGGCCTTCCCGCCACTGGGTCACCCGAAGAGGCACTACAAGCACTGGTCTTGGACAGGGACTTGGAGCGGCTAGAGGACCTTCTAGCGGAATTCAACCTGTTTGATGTGCTCAAGATCGAGCGGAGGGAACTCCAACATTCGGCGCTCCTTGCGTGGCTCCTTGACCCTCTTGGCTCACACGGATTGCGGGACTACTTTCTCCGTAGATTTCTCTCAGAGGCGGCGGCGAGCGCGCGAGGAATCGCGGACGTTACACCGCTCGACGTGGACGGCTGGAAGCTTAGCAACATCGAGGTCGCCACCGAGCGCCATAACATAGACATCATGTTGATAGACGAGACTGATGAGTTCGTCTGCCTCATCGAGAACAAGATTGGGGCCAGCGAGCACTCTGGCCAACTCCGCCGCTACCTGGAAGAGGTCGAACGCGAGTATGAAGGTCTCAATCCGTTTCCAATACTCCTGACGCCCGATGGTATGGAGCCGGAAGCCGAGGATGATGCCGAACGTTACGTGCCCTTCGACTATGGGCGGGTTGCCACTCTCATTGATCGGACATTGCGGACGCGCGGCTCGACCATCAGCACCAGCGTCGCTGGTTTCCTGGAGCAGTACGCCCGTACCTTACGGAGGCATGTGTTGGAGACCACCGATAATATCGATGAGTTGGCTCTGCAGATATACAACAACCATCGGGCTGCCATTGACCTCATCATCAACGCCAAGCCTGCCTTGGAGGCCAAGGGCTGGGATGTCATTGATACAGCGGTGGAGCAGTATGCTCCCCTTTTACAAACGGATTTCAACAGCAAGTGGTATCATCGGTTCTACGCCCCGGACCTTGACGAGATACCTGAACTCAAGAACGGAACAGGCTGGACGGAATCGGGCCGTATCCTTTTGTTCGAAATCAAGTACCGCGAGAGGAGGCTCGTTCTGAATATAGGGCCTGGGCCACAGGAGACGCGCAAGCGGCTTTACGACCTCGTCCAAAGTAATGGAGTGCCCGGCGTCGCCACGCGTCGCTCACGGAATCTAAGTAAGACGTGGCATACCGTGTACAGCAAGCCCCTTCTCGGAAAGGCAGGCTCACCTCAGCCCGATTACGAGAAAGCCCAGCCACAGATCAAGCAGGTCATCACGGATTTCTTCGAAAATGACTATTGGCCGTTGGTGAACGCCATACGCGCAGAATTCAGGTTCCCCGTTGCTTCTTCCCTGTCTGTGCCCAATGCCAAGACCGCCTGTTAGTGGCACCCTCATCCGGTTGGGGTTACGACCATCAGCTTAGTGTGAACCACTCCGGCGGTGAACGTAATGTCCCAGTAGGGGGCGTGCACGCCTTGTCTTAGGGCGAGTTTATCGCCCTTGGTTCCATCTTGCCGACCTATTCAAATCGTTTTATTAACACTGTCCTAGAGGCCCGAGGCCCTGGGGTCAACCGGGCGCCGGTCAAGGATGGTCCATCAAAGCTTGTGGGGCTTCTTTCGGGACTTTAGGACATCCTCCCCGGCGGCGTGTTCACCAAAGCCGTCGCCGGTTCTCCGTCACGCCGCCGCCGTTACTCATCCTCCGTCAGTTCATCCAAAGAGAAGGTGATCTCCAGCACGTCTCCGGCGGCGGGGGACTCCGGCGCCTTGGCCCAGTCGGCGATGCGGTACCCCACCACCCAGGCGATGCCCCCGGCAGCGACCAGCAACGGGACCCGTTGCCGCCAGGACCGGGGCGCCTTGGCGTCGGTGAAGAAGTCCTGAAGCTTCTTCTCGCCCCCCAGCCCCAGGGGCCGGAAGCGGTCACCGGCCTGCCAACCCCTTATCCGTACCCCATCCCCCAAGGCGGCCCGGTGAAAGCGGGCGGTCCAGGACTGGGGGGATGACGGTCCCTTCGACCCGGCTCGGGTTTCTTGCACCGGGACGGCGGACCCGCCGGGGCCCAGGGACACTCGCCAGGGTCCAACCGTGACGGGGGCCAGGCCTTCGCAATTTGCGGGGATGTCCAGCCAATACTCCCCCTCGATGGCCGGAAAGGGACACGGGATGCCTGCGTCGCGGGTCAACCACACTTGTTGGTGGGAGCGGTGAAATTTCAGCCTCCCCGGCAGGTCCAGGCTGCGCCCCCCGGCCGGCGCCAGGACCAACTCCCCCATGGCGTCCAGGTGACGCCTGCCCAAGGCGCGGGTGTCCCCGCGGAGATGGGCATAGGCCCGGCGCAGCACCAGATTCAACAGCGCCGGATGAAGAGACACCAGGCCCGGCTGGGAGAACTCCACGGCGTCCTGGTCCGCCAAGGCCATTTGGTCCCAAAGCCGGTCCACCTCGCCCTCCAGGTAGTCCAGTTCCTGGGTGGCGACCCGGGACAACCCGACCAGCGAGTCCCGGATGCGCGGGTTGTACTCCCGGGCCAGGAGGGGCAACAAGTCCATGCGGACCCGGTTGCGGGCGAAGCGCGAAAGGTAATTCCCGCTGTCGTCCCGGTAGGTCTGGCCCAGGTCCCGGCAGTAGCCCTCGGTGTCCGCCTTGGTGCACTGGAGCAAAGGCCGGAACAGCCTCAACGACGGGCCGGCCTGGGACCAGGGCCAGGGAGATAGCTCAGTCATGCCCCGCAGGCCCCGGCTTCCGGAGCCCCGCAGAATATGAAGCAACACCGTTTCCGCCAGGTCGTCCCCGGTGTGGCCCACGGCGACGGCGGCGGCGCCCACCCGGTTGGCCACCTCCGCCAGGAAGGCGTAGCGTACCTCCCGGGCCACCTGTTCGAAGGACGACGCCTCTTGCGGCCCTTCCCCGCCAACGTGCCTCTCCTCAACCGTAGCGCCCAGGCCCAATTCACGGGCCAGCGCTGCGGCGAACCGGGCGTCCTCGTGGGCCTCCTCGCCCCGGAAGTTGTGGTCCAGGTGGGCCACGTGAAGGGACAGTTGGTGCTGCTCGCTGAGGCGATGGAGGCAGTGCAGAAGGGCGGTGGAGTCGGGGCCGCCGGACACCCCCACCACCAGGGAGGCCCCACTGCCGGAGTAACCCGCCCTGCGCAGCGCGGCGGCCACTTCTCTTTCCAGGCGGGCGACGGGGGTCACCGGCTGCCCTATTGGTTCTCCGGCGACAGGTGGCAGGTGGAGTTGTAGCTGACCAGGCGGCGCCCCCACTGGCTGCTTTCGATCACGCAGATCGAACTCAAGCTGAGGGACATGCGATGGAAGTTGGCCAGGGGCATCCCCAACAACCTTCCGATTATGGCGCGAATGGTGAAATTGTGGGACACCAGGATGAGGTATTCATCCTCGACGCGGGCCTCTTCCAGCTCCACCAGGGAGTTCCAAGCCCGCTCCTGAAGCTCCGCCAGGGACTCGCCGCCGGGCATGACGACGCCCGCCGGGTCGTCCCGCCAGGCATCGTAGACCTCGGGCCAACCGGAGCGCATTTCGTCACCCGTGACCCCCTCGAGCTCCCCCAGGCTCAGCTCCATCAAGCCCGGGACCGGCGACACGGGCATGCCGCTAAGCCGGGAGATTTCCTGGGCCACCTGCATGGTGCGCCGCAACGGGCTGGAGTAGACGGCCTTGTGCTTCCAGTCCGTCACCGCCCGCGCGGTTTCCTTAGCTTGGGACAGGCCCCGGTCGTTCAGGGAGACGTCGTGATGGCCGAGAAACTTGCCCAGCTTGTTCCACTCGGTTTCCCCGTGCCGCACCATGACCAGCTTCATCGGTCTCCGACGTCCTGTCCGCTGTGTATCCGGCGCAGCTCCACCTGGTCGATTCTAACCCCATCCATGGCTTTGACGGTGAGCCTCAGGTCCTGGTACTCCAGCACGTCCTCCTCCTCCGGGATCCGGCCGAGCCTGTCGAGAATGAAACCGGCCACCGTTTGGTAGTCTCCCTCGGGGAGGCCCACTCCCAACTCGTCGTTGATGTCCAGGATACCGGCGCCGGCGTAGACCCGGTAGGTGTGCTCATCCAGGGGAACAAAGGCCTCCTCCGGCGCGGCGCCCTCCTCCCGCAGCTGGCCGACGATGACCTCCTGAAGCTGCTTCAGAGTAGCCAGACCGGCGATGCCGCCGAACTCGTCCACGGTAAGCACCATCCCGTACCCGTTGTGCTGCATCTCGCTAAAGGTGCTGCTCACCGTCTTGGTTTCCGGAACGAAGTGGGCCGGCCTGAGGTAGTTGGTGACGTTGGCCTGGGGCCGGAGACGCTGCTGGCCCATGGCCAAGAGAACGTCCTTGATGGCCAGCACGCCCACCACGTTCTCCATGGTCCCCTCGTAGACCGGGAACCTGGTGTGGCGGTGCTTGGAGTATATGGCCAGGAACGCCTCCAGGGTGGCTCCCCGCTCCAGCCAAACGATCTCGGGCCGGGGGGTCATTATCTCCTGCACCTGCCGGTCGCCGAACCGGAACACCTTTTCAAGCAGGGCGGCTTCGCCGGCCTCCACCGTCCCGGACTGGGCGCCGGCGGCGATCAGAGTGCGAATTTCCTCCTCGCCCATCTGGGGGAACTCGCTGGTAACCCCCAGGGAACGGTTGGCCGCGGAAGTGAACACCTGCAGCGCCTTCACCGCCGGCGCCAGGGCGAATCCCACCGCCATCAGGGGACGCGACACGGCAAAGGCCACTCTCTCCGAGCGGTGCCAGGCGAAGGTCTTGGGCAGCGCCTCGCCGAAAACCAGCAGCAACAGGGTGACCCCCAGCGTCGCGGCCAGCACCGCCACGTAGTCGTTGTTGCCAATCAGGCTCACCGCCAGCGCCGTGCCCAAGGCGGCCACGGCGGTGTTGACTAGGTTGTTGCCCCAGAGCACGGTGCTGAGGAACTTGTCCGGGCGCTGGAGCAACTGGTTGACGCGGCCGGCGCCCGGCCGCCCGATCCTGGTCAGGTGCAGCAAACGGGCGCGGGGGAGGGCGATAAACGCCGTCTCGGAGGCTGAAAAGAACGCCGACAGGGCCACTCCCACCAGCAGTAAGACTAACCTCGATAAGTCAGCGGCATCCATTTCGGGCGGCACCTCCACCGGCGGGCGGGCACAAGCTGGGGTCCAGCCGGAGCCCGGGGTGTTCGAGCCGGGGTGTTTGAGTCCGATGATAGCATCGGCCTTTCAGGAGTGTAAAGTTGACGGGTCCGCGCCGGGAACTTATGCTGGGCGCCCGGAGACGACAATGAGCTTGAACATTCTGGGCATCGAGACCTCCTGCGACGAGACGGCCATCGGCGTCGTGGCCGACGGCCGGCGGGTCCGCTCCAACGTCATCTCCTCGCAGGTGGAGCTGCACGCCCAGTACGGCGGCGTAGTACCCGAGGTGGCCTCCCGTCAGCACGTCCGGGACCTGGCGCCGGTGCTGGAGAAAGCCCTGGCCGGCAGCGGCTTGCCGCTGGAAAACGTGGACGCGGTGGCGGTGACCTATGGGCCCGGCTTGGCCGGGTCGCTGATCACCGGGCTCAACGCCGCCAAGGCCATGGCCTTCGCCCTGGACGCGCCCCTATTGGGGGTCAACCACCTGGAGGCCCACATCTATGCCTCCTGGCTGGGACCGGGGGACCCGGCGGAAGACCCCGGGTTTCCGCTGGCCTGCCTGATAGCCTCCGGCGGCCACACCGACCTGATACTGATGCAGGGCCACGGCGACTACCGCCTGCTGGGGCGGACCCGGGACGACGCGGCGGGGGAGGCCTTCGACAAGGCGGCGCGCATCCTGGGACTGGGCTTTCCCGGCGGCCCGGAGATTCAACGGGCGGCCGAGGGCGCGGCCGGCCACCACCATCTGCCCCGGGCTTGGATGAGGGACACCCTGGACTTTAGCTTTAGCGGGGTTAAGACAGCCATGCTGCACCTGGCCCGGGACCAGGGGCTATACCCCCAGGCCAGCGAGGCCCTGACTGGCCCGGAGGCCGGAGAGGCGGTCCGGGAGTTAGCGGCGGCATTCCAGGACTCGGTGGTGGACGTCTTGTCTCGGAAGCTACTGGACATGGCCGGGCAGTACGGGGCGAAGGGGCTGGTCCTCGCCGGAGGGGTCGCGGCCAACGCCCTGCTGCGCCAGGAGGTAGCCCGGCGTTCCCACCTTCCCGTCATCGTTCCCGCGCCCATCCTATGCACCGACAACGGCGCGATGATAGCCGCCTGCGCCTACTATCAATACCGGCGCGGGCAGCAGTTCGGTCTGGACTTGGACATAGACCCGGGCCTGACCCTGGGCTAGGGCGGGCCCTTCCATCCGCGGCCATTTCCATTCAAAGACGGACCAAAGACCGGCGGCGCCGGGTCAGTCCTCCCAAAGGTAAGGGCGGCCGTTGCCGGACAGGCGAGACGCCAACACGCTGTTGAGCATCTCGTACAGGTCCCGGCCGGCCCTCTCTCCCCGGTAGGGAAACTCGAACCGCCAGTCTCCGCCCCGGAAGGACACCGACCCCTCCTCCTTGACCAGGTATCGCCGTCCCATAACCACCACCACCATCACGCCGAGTAGCAACATGAGCAGCGGAGCCAGGTCCATGTTTATCCCGGGAACAGCGGGCCCGGGGATGCGGCCGGTTATCCAGTAGGCCACCGCCAGGTAAAGGAAGATGCCGACGAGCAGCAGGAAAAAGCCCTGCAACATGGAGAGCAGGCTTCGGGAATGGGCCTGGAGGGCGACCACCCTGAGTTCCTCCAGCGGCGCCAGGAAGGTCTCGTTGCGACCCTCGCTGCGCCGGAACGCCAGAATCCGGCAGTTGGTGGCCACCAACACCTGGCCGTTGCCGGGGGGGGCCTGGGTGAGTCCCAGGTCCGGAGAGAACACGTGGCTGACGGTTTCCCCGGGCAGCAGGGCGATATTGCGTACGAATCTCGGTTGGCTTTCCACCGAGTTAGGACCATTGACCACACTCATATACCGAAGTCCATACTATCACACCGCCAAGGCCGGTCCTGCTTGCTGCATAGATCACTGCTAGGGGCGCCCCAGGAGACGCGTCGTTGCGGGGAAATTCGCGATATCGAGGCGAGCAAAAAACTCGCCTTTGGGCATGAATAAAGCCCCGAATGACACGTTCGCCGTCGTACTCCATGCGGCCCGGGAAGATCAACTTGGTCGGTCGAAAGATAATCCGGCTCCCCTGAATCCGCGCAGCCTTGACCTCCATTTCCAGAAGCCCCCTCGAGCACCAGGATTAGGCACTCGGTACAGTTCTCTTATCCCACGGCGAGCTAGCAAGGGGGCACGTGGCCCCGTCCCGGTGCATACTCGCAGAGGTACCTCTAGGGCTGTAGCGAATCTAGCCTATGCCTGGCCCAAGGGTGTCAAGGCTTGCTGTGCAACTTGCCGTCTGTATAATGGTGGCAACGGCATAGGGGGCGAGGGATGGCCATGACCGGGGACATAGAGAGAAGGGTGGAAAGGCTGGAGTCCATCGCCGAAGGGCAACAGGCGCAAGTCGGTTTACTGACTTCAATAGCCGAGCGGCAGCAGGCCAGCTTGGAACACTTGGGCGATTTGCTGGAAGAGGTGCGAAGGGACACGGCTCAGACCCGACGGCTGTGGGTGCGGCTGGCCCAGCGGTACGGCTGGCTGGAGGACGGGGATCCGGAGTAAGCCGCCGGGGCCTTTTCACGCCTGAGCCGACTTCAGGTCAGCTCCTGTTTTGCACCCGCCTCTGAATATTGACACCAAAACCGGCATTGTGGTACGGTCTTCACTACAAAGGCTGTGATGGAGACGAGTAACGTAGCGGCGGCGGATAGCGAGCCTGGTACGGTGGAAGCAGGCCCGCCTAGCTCACGAGAAAATCCCTCCGGAGCCGCCGGCTGAAGGCCTTCCAATCTGGGAAGATCCTGGGGAAGAGCGAGTAAGCCAGGCCGGGGTCGTCGCCCGTTAGCAACGACGGGGCATGTTGGTGCCCTGCTGAGGAGGCCCCGGAGAACCCGGGACAAATAGGGTGGTACCGCGGGATTGAATGAAGTCCCGTCCCTAATAAGGGGACGGGGCTTTTCTTTGCTGGTTGCAACGGCGCTCTTGGCAGGGGAACGTTTGGGACCCAAACGTTATAGACACGGGGTAACAAGTCTGGGGCCTGGGGCCCACCAATTCGACGCCGGCTCGGCCAACCCAATCGGGGCGCCCGGACGACACCGGCAAACTACGAGGCCGCTGTGAAGGTTACGAAGAGACTCAAGGGTTCGGAAATAATCTGCGAAAGCCTGCTGCGAGAGGGAATTGAAGTAGTCTTTGGGTATCCCGGAGGGGCGATACTCCCTTTCTACGACGCCCTGTGGGCCTACCCGCAGCTGCGGCACATCCTGGTCCGGCACGAGCAGTCGGCGGCCCACGCCGCCGACGGCTACGCCCGGGTCACGGGCAAACCCGGGGTCTGCGTCGCCACCTCGGGCCCCGGCGCCACCAACTTGGTCACCGGCATCATGGGCGCCAAGGCCGACTCGGTGCCCATGGTCGCCATCACCGGCCAGGTGGCGCGGGCCTCCCTGGGCACAGAGGCGTTCCAGGAGTGCGACATCTGCGCCATCACGGCCTCCTGCACCAAGAAGTCGTTCATGGTCATGTCCGCCAAGGACCTGGCGCCCACCATCCGAGAGGCTTTCCAGACCGCGTCGGAGGGCCGCCCGGGGCCGGTGCTGATCGACGTCCCCCGGGACGTTCAACTGGAAGAAGCCGACGCGGAGTTCGACGACCTACCCGGACCGGCGCTTCCCGCCCTTTGCTCCGAGACGCTGGAAGCGGTCCACCAGGCGGCCCGGTTGATCAGCCAGGCCCAACGGCCGGTCATCATCAGCGGACACGGCGTTCTTGCCTCGGGCGCGTCGCCGGAGGTGAAGCAACTGGCGGAGACCACCGGCATACCGGTGATCACCACGCTGCTGGGCCTGGGCGGGATCCCGGCCAACCACCCCCTGAGCCTGGGGATGCTGGGGATGCACGGCATGTACTGGTCCAACATAGCAGTGGACCAGGCCGATCTCATAATCGGCCTAGGCATGAGATTCGACGACCGGGTGACGGGAAAGGTGTCTACGTTCGCCCCCCACGCCCGGGTGATTCACCTGGACATCGAGCCGTCCCAGGTGGGCCGCAACGTGCCCGTAGAGGTGCCCCTGGTGGGCGACGCCAAGGCGGTGCTGCGCGCGCTGCTGCCCCTGGTGTCCAGGGTTGATTGCGGCGAATGGATGGACCACATCCGCCGGCTGCAACGGGAACACCCGTCCCTGTCCATCCCGGTATCGGACAGCCTGCAGGCCCAGCGGGTGCTGTCCAGCCTCAGCGACTTGATGCGGGAAAACTCGGAGACGGTGGTGGTAACCGGCGTGGGCCAGCACCAGATGTGGGCCGCCCAATTCCTGGCCTTCAACGAGTCGGACACGCTGGTCTCCTCAGGGGGCCTGGGCGCCATGGGATTCGAGCTGCCCGCCGCGCTGGGCGCCCAGGCAGGCCGCCCGGAAGCCACCGTGTGGAGCATAGCCGGAGACGGCGGGTTCCAAATGACCCTGCAGGAGCTGGCTACGGCCACCGAAGAGGGGCTGCCGGTCAAGATCGCCCTCATTAACAACGGCTACCTGGGGATGGTCCGCCAATGGCAGGAGCTGTTTTTCCAGGACCATCTAAAGGCGGTGCCCGTGCCCGGCCCGGACTACGTGAAGCTGGCCGAAGCCTACGGGATTCCCGGGGTGCGCGTGACCCATCAGGAGGACGTCATGCCGGCCATGCGCCAGGCCCAAGCCTACGACGGCCCCTTCCTGATCGAGTTCGTCGTCGAGCCGGTGGCCAACGTGTACCCCATGGTGCCCCCGGGAGGCTCCCTGGCGGACACCATAGAAGACCCGTTGATAAACCAAAGCCCTTGACCCCGGCGCGTCCCGCACTCCGCGCCGCCGCCGGCCGGGGGCACGTCCCAGGATCATTCGATTATTGTTGGGAGGGTAGCCAACGACGTGCTGTTAAGAGGCCTGCCATTGTCATTCCGAGCGCAGCCGAGGAATTTAAAGCCCTACTTTATAGACGGTTCGTTGTCCGGCAGCCGGACCCGCGGTGAAGAAGTTTAGTTTCCTCGTCGCTCCGCTCTGTCGGAACGACATATGAGGGATCTTTCTGAATCACCATGGTCCTACAGGGGAGTGCGTTCGGCATCACGGGATAATCGAATGATCCTGGTTCACGTCCGGACCCACCCGCAATAGGACCGATAAGGGGCTAAATTGGAACGACTGACCATTCAGGAAGCGTCCCTGCGCCTAAACGTATCTCAGCGCACGATAAGGGAGGGCATCCGAAACGGGGAGTTGAGGGCCTTCAGGCAGCAGGGGCCGCGCGGCGAGCAGTGGGTGGTGGAGGTCCCGGAAGAGGGCTGGGTGGACCCCCACAAGAGGTCATACCTGGAGCTGGCCGCGAGCATGCCCAAATGGTGGTGGGCCAACGAGGCCCGCCACGGCAGGGTCCACTATCTTCAGCAGCTGGGCATCGAGGAGATGGAGCCGCTGTACCTTTGCGGGGTCAACAGCGAGAACATCTGGAGCGCCGCCGGCCACTCAGTCGAAGAGCGTTGTCTCCAGTGCGTCGAGGCGGCCAAGTCGCGGGGCCTTCCCCTGGACACCCCTTGACGGCAACCCGGACTCCCGGCCTGGCTGGAGGTGGGCGCTAGCCCAACCCAGGCTTGGTCATCGCCTCGGGGTCCAGCAGTTCGTTCAACTGGGCTTCCGACAGGTCGGTCGACTCGCCGGCGACCTGCCGTATGGTGCGCCCCGTGGCGGCCGCCTCCTTGGCGATGGCCGCGGCGGCGTCGTAGCCTATGACAGGAGACAGGCCCGTTCCCAGCATCAGCCCCCTTTCCACCATGTCCGGCCCCACTTCCGTGGCCTGGATACCCTTGACGCACTGCTCGGAGAAGTTGCCGGCGGAGGCCGCCAGCAGCGAGATGGACTGAAGGACGTTGTAGGCCGCCACGGGCATCATGGTGTTCAGCTCGAAGTAGCTTCCCTGGCCCGCCAGCATCACCGTTGCGTCGTTGCCCACCACCTGGGCCACCACCTGGACCACCGACTCGGCTATCACCGGGTTGACCTTGCCGGGCATGATGGAGCTTCCCGGCTGGACCTCAGGCACGGTGATCTCCCCCAGACCGGCGCGGGGCCCGCAGGACAGGAACCGTATGTCGTTGGCAATCTTGTGCAGGCTTATGGCCACGGTCTTAAGCTGGCCGCTGGCCTCCACGATGGCGTCCAGGGCCGCCTGGGCCTGGAAGTGGTTGCCGGTTTCCCTCACCTCCACGCCCGTCATTTCCGACAGCAGTTGACAGGTGCGGGAAGCGAACTCGGGGTGGGTGTTCACGCCGGTGCCCACCGCGGTGCCGCCCAGGGCTACTTCGGCCAGCGCCTGCTTCATGCGCCTCAACCGGGCGACGCTGCGCTCCGCCTGGCCGGCGTAGCCTAGGAATACCTGTCCCAACCTCACCGGAGTGGCGTCTTGAAGGTGGGTCCTGCCGGTTTTTATGATGGGCCAGAACTCCTCGGACTTCCTTTGCAACTCGGCCTTCAGCTGCTCCAGGGCGGGAATCAGGTCTTGCTCCACGGCGATCAAGGCCGCCAGGTGCATGGCGGTGGGGATGACGTCGTTGGAGGACTGGCCCATGTTGACGTGGTCATTGGGGTGGACCAGCCGGGAGCCGGCCTCGCCGCCCAGTATTTCCGTGGCGCGGTTGGCTATGACCTCGTTGGCGTTGGTGTTGGTGGACGTGCCGGAGCCGGTCTGGAATATGTCCAGAACGAAGTGAGTGTCCAGCTTTCCTTCCGCCGCTTCTCCGGCGGCGGCGGCCACGGCCCTGGCGACGTTCTCGTCCAGGAGGCCCAGGGAAGCATTGGTCTCCGCCGCCGCCTGCTTCACCAGTCCCAGGGCGCGGATGAAGGTGCGGGGAAACCTGAGATCGCTGATGGGAAAGTTCAGCACCGCCCGCATGGTCGAGGCGCCATACAGGGCGCTGCCGGGGACCTCCATGGCCCCCATGGAATCTCGCTCTATTCTTGTGCCGTCGTTAGTAGCAGACATGAAATCACCTTCCTGATTGCTGCGCATATTTTATAGCATCCAGGCGGGCTTGTTCACCTAGCCCGGGACGCCGGGCAGGCCCCGGCGCTGTGCTACAATACTGCCCCGCCGCAGCCAAGGCGGATTCGGCATCACACCCCGGCGGAGCCCTGGCTCCGGCCGGCGGAGCGGGTCCATAGGGGAAGGAAGCCCCGTGGCCGTGAGACCGGGTCCAGGACCCTGATTCCATCCCCAACCGCATCTCAGGAGTTGCCGCAGCCCCGACATATCGGCATCTTCGGCGGCGTCTCCGGCCTAGGGGAACGGGAGCAATCAAGCCGCCGCAGTCTTGGCGGGCCTTGGAGAGACGGCGGCACAGCCATGGATACCCAGAAGATCATCCATTATCGCAAACGCAGTGTCCAACTGCTGGAAAGCGCGCTAGCGCAGATGCGGGGAGGCCACTGGTCCCGCTCCGAGGACCTGCTGTGGGGCAGCCTGACCCTGGCCGTGAAGGGCGTCGCCCTCAGCCGGGGCCTGCAACTGGACGGCGACCAGGCGGTGCGGGAATACGCGGAGCAACTGGGGCGGGAACGCAAGGACCGGCGAATTCGAGACGCCTTCAGTCAGTTGGGCAGCTTCGGCGACGCGGTGGAGCGGCTGAGAGAGGGGCGGTTTAGCGGAGACCGGCTGGTCCCGGTGTTGGAGGACGTGGGCGGGGCCATCCAGCGCCTTTGGGAGTTGGCCGAGAGGGAAGAAGATGGCCAGTAGCCCAGGCCGTCCCAGGGCGGCCATCCATACCCACGGCTGCAAGCTGAACCAGGCTGACAGCGAGGCGCTGGCCCGGGGTTTTGCCGAAGCTGGCTACGCGGTCGTCGATTGGGCCGACGGCGTGACCGGGGCGGACGTGCTGGTGTTGAACACCTGCACCGTCACCGCGACGGCCGACTCCAAGGCTCGTCAAACCCTGCGCGCGGCTCGCCGGGCCAACAACAAAGCGCTCATCGTCGCCACCGGCTGCTATGCCCAGCGGGCCGCGGATGAGCTCCTCCGGCTGGACGGCGTCTCCTTGGTGCTGGGCAACGTAGGCAAGGGGCGGTTGGTGGCCGCCGTCACCGAGGCCCTCCGCCAAAGGGGAGAACAACGCATTCCCCAGGCCCAAGCGTCCGGGCAGCGGGAAGACTCGGGGGCTCCATCCGCCGCCGTGACTCGCTCCCACGCAGGCCGCAGCCGGGCCATGATCAAGATTCAAGAAGGCTGCGACCAGGTCTGCGCCTACTGCATTGTGCCCAAGGTGCGGGGCCGGGAGCGCAGCATCGCGCCGGAGACTGTGGTGGCCGAGGTAAACGACCGGGTCGCCCAGGGCTGCCAAGAGGTGGTGTTGACCGGCACCCAACTGGGAAGCTACGGCTTCGACATTCCGGGGGCCAGCCTGCCCGGGTTGGTCCGCCGCATATTGGACGAGACTCCGGTGGCGCGCCTCAGGGTGTCCTCCCTCCAGGCCCAGGAGATCGGGCCCGGTCTCTTGGAGCTGTGGCAAGACCGGCGGTTGTGCCCCCACTTCCACCTGCCGCTGCAGAGCGGCTGCGACCGCGTGTTGCGGGCCATGCGCCGGCGTTACGATACCGCCCTATTTGCCCGCGCGGTGGAGCTAGTCCGCCGGACGTTCCCTGACGCCGGCATCACCACCGACGTTATCGTGGGATTCCCCGGCGAGGGCGAGACCGAGTTCCAGGAGAGCCAAGCCTTCGCGGCCTCGATGGAGTTCAGCGGCATCCATGTCTTTCCCTACTCGGCCCGCCCGGGGACAGGCGCGGCCCACCTACAGCGCCGGGAAGCCCGGACGCCGGACCTGGTCAAGAAGGACCGGGCGGCGATCATGTCACGGGTGGCCCGGGCGGGGTTCGAGCGGTTCCGCCTTGGGCAGGTGGGCACTGTCCGGCCGGTGTTGTGGGAGCCGACACGCCGTCCCGACGCGCCGGCATGGAGCGGCCTGACCGACAACTACATCCGGGTGAGCGCCCAAGACCCCAGGGACCTGGGAAACGTGATCACCGAAGCCCGGCTGCTGGGGCTAGCCGGAGACCACGTGGAGAGCCTGGCCCTGCCCACCTGAGCCGGGGCGCCCGCTTACCAACGACGCCCGATCACAGTTCCACCGGCTTGAGGTACGCCGTCTCGCCGCGCCTCTCGTAGTACCCGGCCCGGGTGTCGTGGCCGTGGGAGAACACCAACAGCCATCCCCGCCGCTCCGCCTCGTCGAGCAAATCCCGCTTCTGGGAAAGAGTGTCCTCCGGCGAGGCGTCGAAGGCGGAAATCACCCTCAGGTCCAGGTGGTAAGTCGTGGGTATTATGTCGCCCATGAAGAGGATTCTTTCCCCGCCGTGGTTGAACATCACCGATTGGTGCCCCTTGGCGTGGCCGTCGGTGACAATCACGTTCAAACCGGGGAGGATTTCCGCGTCCCCTCTCACGAGCTCCAGTTGCCCCCGCTCCTCGATGGGGCGGAAATTGTCCGCCCGGTAGGTGTGGTGACAGCGCTCGTTCGGGTTGCAGGCTTCGTCCCAGCAGGACTCCTGGACGTAATACCTGGCCTTGGGGAACGTGGGCGTCAAGTTGCCGGCCCGGTCCAGCCGGGTGCAACCGCCGCTGTGGTCGAAGTGAAGATGGGTGAGCACCACGGCGTGGATGTCCTTGGCGGTCAACCCCAGGGCCTTGAGGCCCTTCAAGAGCCGGCTGGGGACCAGTCCCAGCTTCTCCCGGTCGGTGTCGATGTCCTTGGTGCCTATACCCGTGTCGACGAGGACGTTGCGGCCGCAAATTTGGAGCAGCATGCAATTAAGGCCAAGGGTTATTCTGTTGTACCGGTCGGTGACCACGGAGTTTTGCCAGTCCATCTTCGGCACCTGGCCGAACATGGAGCCGCCATCGAACTTTATGACTCCGTCACTCATTATCTTGACAGCTGTCGACATCATGAGTTCCCCCAATCCCTTCTGCAAAAATCATGTGCACTAGCCCCGCCGATGCGACTTACGCCCAAAAAAGTAAAAATATTGCGGTAAGATATAGCCAAAGAGGGAAGGGTTGACCGGGAGCAACTAAGCGGCACGGGCCGGGGCCACCGCCTGGGGCGGTCGATGAAACCGTTATGGGAACCTTATGTACTCTCGGGGCAGCACCTCCTTCCGTCTGTATTCGACGCCTGTACTCGCCGTCTGCATTCGGGGCTATGGCGCGGGAAGCGCCAGCCCACGGGTCCTCCGCCTCATGACGCGATCCGAGAGGCGGGTTTATCACCACCAGCGGACCTTAGGGACCCCCCGTTTTGGCTGCGTAAAAGATAACGGACGGTCGGTGGGGTTTGTCAAGGGGAATTCAGACGAATTCTGGCGCAAATTCTAGAATTAGATTGAAATATTATCAAATTAATCCTAGAGTTCCAAGGTCCGGAATGCACTTTTGCGCAACCCCTTCACCGCCGGCGCGGCCGGCTCTTGGCCGCTAAGCCCGGGGCAGGAGCCCGGTCATCCGTAGTTGGCTGGGGGACGGACCCTAGGCGCCGGCTCTCTCCGTTCTGGCCCACGAGTCCCGCAACGGTGTAGTGCGGTTGAAGACCAGCCTCCCCGGAGCCGAATGTACCGAGTCGGCACAGTAGTAGCCCTGCCGAAGGAACTGGTAGGGGCTCCCCGGGGCCGCGCCCGCCAGGCTTGGCTCGACCTTGCACCCGGTGAGAATGTCCAAGGAGTTGAGGTTCAAGCAGGATATGAAGTCAGACCCGCCCGATTCGTCGTCGGGGTCCGCCTCGGTGAACAAATTGTCGTAGAGATGGACCTCAGCATCCAGGGCGTGGGCTGCCGAAACCCAGTGGGAGGTGCCCCGGACCTTGCGGCCGTCGGGGGACCGCCCACCCCGGGTCTCCGGATCGTAGGTGCAGTGCAACTCCGTCACCTCCCCGTCCGCGTCCTTGACCACGTCCACGCAGGTGACATAGTAGGCGTCCTTGAGCCTTATCTCCCGGCCCGGCGACAGGCGAAAAAACCCCCTGGGCGGGTCTTCCCTGAAATCGTCGCGCTCGATGTAGAGCTCCCTGGTGAAGGGGACTTTTCTGGACCCCATGGCCGGGTCCTCAGGATTGTTCTCCGTCTCCAACTCTTCGACGACGCCCTCGGGCAGGTTATCAATCACCACCTTGAGGGGCCGCAGCACCGCCATGACCCTGGGGGCCCGCAGGTTCAGGTCCTCCCTGATGGCATGCTCCAGCAGCGCCAGGTCCACCACCGTATCTCGCTTGGCCACACCCACCCGCTCGCAGAAATTGCGGATGGCCTCCGGGGTGTAGCCCCGCCTTCGCAGGGCGGACAGGGTGGGCAACCGGGGATCGTCCCAGCCGGTCACGTGGCCCTGCTCCACAAGCTGGATCAGCTTGCGCTTGCTCAACACCGTATAGCTGAGGTTCAGGCGGGCAAACTCAATCTGCCGGGAGGGAAATATATCCAGCTCCTCCAGGAACCAATCGTACAGAGGACGGTGGTCCTCGAACTCCATGGTGCACAGGGAGTGGGTGACCCCCTCCATGGAGTCGGACTGTCCGTGGGTAAAGTCGTAGGTGGGGTAGATGCACCACTGGTCACCCGTCCGGTGATGGGAGGCCTTCAGAATCCGGTACATGACCGGGTCCCGCATGTTGAGGTTGGGAGAGGCCATGTCGATCTTCGCTCGAAGCACCTGGCTCCCTTCCTCGAACTCCCCGGCCCTCATCTTTTCGAACAGGGCCAGGTTCTCTTCCACCGGGCGGTCCCGGTAGGGGCTATCGACGCCCGGCTCGGTTAGGGTGCCCCGGTGCTCCCGGATCTCTTGGGGGCTCAGGCCGCAGACGTAGGCCTTGCCCGCCTCGATCAATTGGACGGCGTACCGGTATAGCGTCTCGAAATAGTCGGAGGCAAAGTAAAGTCGGTCCGACCAGTCCCAGCCCAGCCAGCGCACGTCTTCCTTGATGGACTCGACGTACTCCACCTCCTCCTTGGTGGGATTGGTGTCGTCGAACCGGAGATTGCACCACCCGCCGTACTCCGCGGCAACACCAAAGTTGAGGCAGATGGACTTGGCATGGCCGATATGAAGATACCCGTTGGGTTCCGGGGGAAAGCGGGTGACAACCCGCCCGCCGTTCTTGTTAGCCGCCAGGTCGCCGGCAACGATGCTTCGGATGAAGTCGCCGGGCGGGCCAGATTGTGGTCCAGCCATCTTGCCTCCGTGTGTTTTGGGGTGTCCTAAGGCCCGTTCTCGGACGCAAAGGGGGCCGCGGGCAGAAGTTATTCCCCTTGTTGCCCGCCGTCCAATAGCTCCATGGCGGCCCGGAGCCGGGACAGCACCCGCTCCGGGCCCAATACCTCCATGGTCTCAAACAGGGGAGGAGACACCTCCCGGCCGGTGGCGGCCACCCTCAGCGTGCCGAAGAACTGCCGCGGCGACAGTCCAACCCGGGCGGCGGCGGCGCGCAGGGACTCCTCCAGTGCCGCATGCCGGAACGCCGGTTCCCCGCCCAGTTGCTCTTCAGCGGTGGCCAACACCGTCAGGGCGGCTGCCCGGTCCATTCCCTTTTGCACCAAGCTCCCGCCGTCGTAGTCCAAGTGCGTTTGGAAGAAATATGACGTGAGCCAGGCAATCTCGGAAAGCAGCTTCGTCCTCTCCTGGACCAGGGGCAGTATCCGCAGCAGGTAGCCGCGGTCCACGGGCAGCAACTCCGGGGGCAGGTCTCGCTCCAGAAACGGCATGGCCCGGTCGGCGAACTCTTTCGCGGACAACTGCCGGATGTAGACTCCGTTCATCCAGGCCAGCTTTTCCTGGTCGAAGATGGCCGCCGACTTGCTGACCCGCTCCAGGGAAAAGTTCTCCACCAGCATTTCAGCCGCCATGATTTCCGTCTTGTCGTCCAGGGACCAGCCGAGGAGGGCCAGGAAATTGGTCATGGTCTCGGGCATGAAGCCATTGTCCCGGTACTCCAGTGCGGCGGTTGCGCCGTGGCGTTTCGACAACTTGGCGCGGTCGGGACCCAGGATCATGGGCACGTGGGCAAACCGAGGAGGCGGGATGTCCAAGGCCTGGTGAAGCTGCAGGTGGCGGGGAGTGCTGGGAAGCCACTCCTCGGCCCGCAGCACGTGGGTGATCTGCATCAAGTGGTCGTCGGCCACCACTGCCATGTGGTAGGTGGGATACCCGTCGGACTTGATGATGACGAAGTCGTCCAGCAGCGAGTTTTGCCAGGAAACCTCGCCGCGTATCAGGTCGTCCACGGCGGTGACGCCCGAGGCGGGCATGGCGAACCTGATAACCGATGGTCCGCCCTGGGCCTCCAAGCTGCGTTGCTGGTCGAGGGACAGGCGCCGGCATTGGCGATCGTAGCCCAGCGGCTGCTTGGCTTGCTGCTGCCGCTCCCGCAACTCTGCCAGGCGCTGCTCGGTGCAGTAGCACCGGTAGGCCTGGCCCTGGTCCAGGAGCCGCTGGGACAGGCCGTGGTAGATGTCCAGACGCTCCGACTGGAAGTAGGGGGCATGGGGGCCGCCCACCACCGGCCCTTCATCCCACTGGAGATTCAGCCACCGCAGAGTGTCCAACAACTGCTCCACGGCGCCGGGGACCAACCGCCCCTGATCGGTGTCTTCCACCCTAACGATGAACTTGCCGCCGTGACGCCGGGCGAAGAGCCAGTTGAACAGGGCGGTGCGGATGTTGCCGATGTGGGGAAACCCGGTGGGACTCGGGGCGAACCTGACTCTTACGCTATCTGACAAGGGCGGTCTCCCAGTAGTGTTCCGAAGCTGCCATGCCGATATTTTAGCACCATTGGCTGGGCGCGTTGGTCAGGCGCAAGGAGGGTCAGGCCCGTCCCAGCGGCCGTCAGGTCCGCGGCCGACGTACTGGGAAGCCTCTCCGCCCAGAGCTTCCAACACCGCGGCCAGGTCCGGGGGCAGCCCGGACCGGAACTCCAGCGGCTCGCGGGTTTCCGGGTGGCTGAAGCCCAGGTGATGGGCGTGGAGAAACTGGCGGGCCAGCAGGGGGGAAGCCTTGCCGTAGACCGCGTCTCCCAAGAGAGGATGTCCCAGGTGGGCCAGGTGCACCCTGATCTGGTGCGTCCGTCCCGTTTCCAGGTAGAGCTCCAGCAGGCTGTAGCCGTCAAGGCTCTCCACCACCCGGTACCGGGTGACGGACGCCCGCCCACCCGGCACCACGGCCATCCGCTGCCGGCGCCGCGGGTCCCGAAAAATGGGCGCGTCGATCCTGCCGGCGGGCGGGGACAGGGCCCCGGCGGCGAGCCCCGAGTATCCCTTGGTCACCTGCCGCTCCTTCATCTGGCCGGACAGGTCCAGGTGGGCCCGGTGGGTCTTGGCGACCACCATCAAGCCCGAGGTGTCCTTGTCCAACCGGTGCACTATGCCGGGCCGGAGGCTGTCCCCCACTCCCTGGAGGTCCGGGCATTGGGCCAGCAGCCCGTTGACCAGGGTCCGGTCCGGGTGGCCCGGTCCCGGGTGCACCGAGAGACCGGCAGGCTTGTCGATAACGGCGATATGGGAGTCTTGGTAGACCAGGCGGAAGGGCACCTGTTGGGGGACCACGCCCCAGGGCAGAGGAGGGGGGACGGCGAAGGACACCCGGTCGCCGGGACGCAAGGCTTGCGCCGGCTTCCCCGGGAGCCCGTTGACCCGCACCGAACCGTCCACTATCAGGCGGCGCAGCTGGCTTCGGGACAGCCCCGTGGACGCCGCGGCCAGAAATTTGTCCAGCCGCTCCCACGGGACGCCGACCCGGAATTCCCGGGAATCGTCCGGCTGCGGCGTAGCCATCGTCACTCTTCCGGCTCGGGGCGGCTCCGGCGTCCGGCCCCCGGTCCTTGTTCCCGGGGCGGGGAAAGCTGCTCCGGCGTTCGGCCTTCTGCGGATGGGTCCGGCGGCGGGCCACCGGCGGCGTCTCCGGGACGCCCCACGGTATCGTCCGCCGGCGCCGGCGGACGGGCAACGCCCAACTCCTCCGCAACCGCGGACACCGGGCCAGGCCCTCCGGTGTCCGTTATCGCCGTCTCCGAGCCTGGCTCCGTCTTGTTACGGCTGCCGGGGGCCAGGAACATCCAGCCCAGCAGCACCAGCCCGACGACGATGGAGGCGTCGGCCACGTTGAAGATAGGCCAGGGGCCCACATCCACGAAGTCGGTGACGTGCCCCAAGCGCACCCGGTCCAGGACATTGCCGCAGGCCCCCCCGAATTGCAGGCCCAGGCTCATGCGGAGGAGGTTGCTGGGGCGCCGTTGGCTCCGATATATGAGCGCCAGAACGCCGACGCCGGCAAAGGACACCACCGTTAGTATAAGGTTCTGGTCCTGAAACAGGCCGAAGACGCTGCCGGTGTTGAAGGTGTGGGTGAACCGGAAAAATCCTTCGGCGGGAAAGGACTCCCTAAGCTCCAACGACGCCCGGACCACAGCCTTGGTCAGTTGGTCGGCCAGGAAAACCAGGGCCGCCAGCTTCAGGAGCACCAGGTCCTTGTAGATGGGGCGCCGCGGTGCTTCCTTAGGTCCGGCCTCTTCGCCGTGTTGGACCATGGGTCCCTATTGGAGGGCCTCGGTGAAGAACTGGGCCACCCTAGGGGCCATTTCCTGCTCGGAGCCTGCCCAGTAGTGGTCGATGCCGGGCGCCACGTAAACGGCGGGAGGACTGGCAAAGGGTTCCAAAAGCGGGCCTACCTTGTCCGAAGGCAGCACCCGGTCACGGTCTCCGACAATGAGAAACACCGGGTGTTGAGTCGCCGCCAACCCGGTGCCCTCCAGCGCTCCCGCCGGTGGAGAGACCAGCGCGAAAGCCTGGGCCTTGTCGTGGAGCTCGGAGCGCCGCAGGACTACCGACGCGCCGAAGGAGTACCCGGCCAGGCCCATCCTCCCCCCGTCCACTCCCGGCCACGCCGCCAAGAACCGCAGAGCGGACGACACCTCCTCGTGCTCCAGTTCACCCTTAGCGTGCTCACCCTGGCTGCCGCCCACTCCCCGGAAGTTGAAGCGCAAGGTGGTGAACCCCTGCTCGGCGAGACTGAAACTGAGGGCCAGCACCACGTTGTTGTCCATGCTGCCCCCGTGCAGCGGGTGCGGATGGCAGACCACCACCCCCGGCCGGTCCTCTCCCACTCCGTCGGGTTCGGCCACCACACCCTCCATGCTGAGCCCATTGACGTCGAACGCTACGGTGCTTTGCCGCATATGGTTAGCCTGAAACTCCCGTCTTTCACATATCGCGTCTGTCATATTAGGAGAAGGGCTGGGGTTTGGCAAGAAACCCCGGACAGGGTGACCGCTCAGTCTCCGCGGGTTGTATCGGCGTGCCATCCGGTCACGGTCGGCCCCCCTCCCCCCCAGCCGATTTTCCCAATATTGACTTGGCGAGGCGTACAGCATGACGTGGGGATGCGATGGGGCGTGACAGCAGCATCAAGGGCTTGACCGCGGGCAGGACGATTGCAAAGTCAGAGAAGGAGGTTTATATAAGGCAGGTAAGAGATAGAAGAGATAGGGGAGGGTGAGGATATGGAGGCGGCGGAATCTCTGTTCAAGTGCTTGGAGCAAGTGCCGGACCCCAGGAGAGCCAGGGGAGTCCGCCATCCCTTCCAAGCCGTACTGCGTCTGACCCTGCTGGGGTTGGTCTGTGGTCAGACTACCATGGCCCACATCGCCCACTTCGCCAAGATGCACTGGCCGGGGCTGAGGGAGCCTCTGGGGTTTGTTCGGGACCATCCGCCCCACGCCACCACCATCTCTCGCACCCTGGCAGGGGTGCCCTATGAGCAGTTGCAGGGAGCCCTGACCGGCTGGGTGTCCCACGTGGTGGCGGAGCAGGAATTCAATGCCTCGGTGGACGGCAAGTGGGCCAAGCAGTCCGAGGACGCCAACGGGAATCCCCTGGTGATGGTGAACGTGCTGGCCCATGACCTGAAGTTGTGTTTAGCCCAGTGGCCGGCGTCGAAGAAGCGGTACGAACCTGGGGTGTTGCGGGAACAACTGGGCCGGCTGTTCGGGGACTATCCTGGCCTGCGGCTGCTGACCATGGACGCCCTGTATGCGGAGCGGGACTTGTGCCGAGCCATAGTCAGCCACCGGCGGGACTATCTGGTGCGAATCAAGGGCAACCAGCCTGAGGCGCTGGCTGCAATAAAAGACGGGTTTGCCGGGGAGGAACTGGAGGAGCCGCAGGCGGAGACCCTGGAAAAAAAGCGGGTGTGATCGAGCGGCGGCGGATCTGGACTGATGACGTACTGGCCGACTACATCCGGGAGGAGTTGGAGTTTCCCGGGGCGAGGCAGGGGGTGATGGTGGAGAAGGAGACGGTGGCTATAGCCACCGGGGAGGTAAGCCGGGAGCGCTGGTATCTGCTGACCAGTCTGAGTTCCCGGCAGTGCGGCCCAGCAGAACTGCTCCGGGCGTTCCGCAACCACTGGAGCGTTGAGAACAGCCTGCATCACGTGAAGGACCGCAGTTGGGATGAGGACGTCCACACACTTCGCCGTCCCGGCCTGGGTGAGATATATGCCACCCTCGTCAACACCGGGCTGAACGCCCTGCGCCTGGAAGGCTGGTTTCCTTCCCGGATGTCCTTGCCCCTGCGAGCCAAAACCTGCGCCTTTCGCCCAACCCAGACCATCAATCGCCTCTACGGACTAGCCTCCTGACTTTGCAATCGTCCTGTGACCGCGGGGGCCTCGGTAGTGCTTGGCGGGCAATGTTGCTAGAATAGCCCGAAACCCCGGTGATACCGATAACGGAGACTGAACGCCCCATGCCAATGATCGATTTACGCAGCGACACGGTTACCCAGCCCACCGGCGAGATGAGGCGGGCCATGGCGGAGGCCGAGGTGGGGGACGACGTCTTCGGAGAAGACCCGTCCATCAACCGGCTACAGGAGCGGGCGGCGGAGCTCCTGGGCAAGGAGGCCGGGCTGCTGACCGCCAGCGGCACCATGAGCAACCTCATCGCCGCCCTCACCTACTGCCGCCGCGGCGACGAGGTGATCATGGGGGACCAGGCCCATATGTTTTGGAATGAGTCGGCGGGGGTGTCGGCGTTGGCCGGCGCCCAGACCCGGCTGGTGCCCAACGACGACCAGGGCCGGATTGACCCTTCGGAGGTCGAGACGGCGATCCGGCCCAAGACCAACATCCACTTCCCGCCAACAAGCCTGGTGTGCCTGGAAAACACCCATAACAGGTGCAGCGGCATGGCGCTGACCCCGGCGGATACCGCCGCCGTGGCCGAGGTTGCCCACGCCGCCGGGGCGTCGGTGCACCTGGACGGCGCCCGCATTTTCAACGCGGCGGTCGCCCTGGAGGTCCCGCCGGCGGACCTGGCCCGCGACGTGGACGACGTGAGTTTCTGCCTGTCCAAGGCCTTGAGCTGTCCGGTGGGCTCGGTGGTCTGCGGGTCCAGGGACTTCATAGAGCAGGCCCGCAGGTGGCGCAAGATGGTGGGCGGCGGCATGCGGCAAGCCGGAGTGCTGGCCGCCGCCGGCCTGGTGGCCCTGGACACCATGATAGACCGCCTCGCGGACGACCACGCCAACGCCCGAAGGCTGGCCTACGGATTGGCCGAAATCGACGGGCTCAGCCTGGAGCCGGAGCACATTCAAACCAACATCGTCATATTCGACGTCAGCCCGGAGGTCGGGACCGCCCCGGAGTTCATCACCGCCCTGGGCAGCGAGGGGGTCAAGGTCAGCTATCCGGGCGGGCGGTCTATAAGGATGGTTACCCATCGCCACATCACCGGCGACGACGTGGACGAGACCCTGAGGCTGACGTCCCGGGCCGTCCGGGCGCTGCGGCGGTGAGGGAGAGTCGAGACTGCGGGCCGCCAAGCGCGGCGCGATTATAGTGAGTTTTGCCAGTTTATGCTAGTTTATGCTAGTTTATGAAGGCCTTGTAAACCATAGTAAGTTTGGTATAAACTAGCCCCATGGATCCGGTCCGCAACCCCTACGCCCCCGGGGCCGGCACGCAGCCCCCTGAGTTGGCCGGCCGCGACGACGTGCGCGAAGCTGCGCGAATCGCGTTGGAGCGGCTCAAGATAGGCCGTCCCAGCAAAAATATGATGCTGGTCGGTTTAAGGGGTGTGGGAAAAACCGTGCTGCTGGACCGAATCCGGAGGTGCGCCGAGGCCGGCGGCGCCTACGCGTTGCAAATCGAAGCCCCGGAAAACCGCTCCCTTCCCTCCGTTTTGGCTCCCGAACTTCGCCTGGCCTTGTTGAAGCTTTCCACTCGAGATGCCGCGAAAGACTTGGCGCGGCGCGCCCTGGCAGCGCTGGCAGGATTCGCGCGCGCCTTGAGGGTCAAGTATCAAGACATCGAAGTGGGACTGGACCTGGACCCCGAACCCGGGCTCGCCGACAACGGGGACTTGGAGATCGACCTGCCGGACTTGCTGGAAGTCGTCGGCGTTGCCGCGAAAGCGGACGGCGCCTGCGCGGCGCTATTCGTCGACGAACTCCAATACGTGAAAGAGGATGAATTGGCAGCTCTGATCACGGCCTTGCACCGGACTTCTCAACTGCAACTCCCGGTCACGATGATTGCGGCCGGCTTGCCCCAAGTACGCGGCCATATGGGGAAAGCGAAGTCCTACGCCGAGCGGCTCTTCGAGTTTCCCGAGCTTGGGGCCCTGTCGCCCCAGGACGCGGGGCTGGCCATTGCCAAGCCGGCCCGAGACGAAGACGTGGAGATAGAACCGCTTGCTCTCGACGCGGTAGTTTCTCAGACCCAGTGCTACCCGTATTTCCTGCAAGAGTGGGGGAAACATCTGTGGGATGTTGCCGAGCGCTCTCCCATTACCATTGCCGACGTGAGAGCCGCTTCCCGGCAGGCCATCGCGGCCCTGGACGAAGGTTTTTTCAGGGTCAGGTTCGACCGGCTTACCCCCCTGGAAAAAAGGTACGCCCGGGCCATGGCCCAACTCGGCTCGGGGCCGCACCGGTCCGGCGCCATTGCCGCCGAATTGGGCCGTCCAGTCACCTCCCTGGCGCCCACCCGGAGCCAGTTGATCAACAAAGGCATGATATGGAGCCCCAGTCACGGGGATACCGCCTTTACCGTACCGATGTTCGACGAGTTCATGAGGCGTATCTTGCCCGGCGACGACTGGCGATGGGCTTCATAGCCTTCATAGAGAAACAGGGCCTTGATTCGAGGGTAGGAGTCCAGACGCGGCCAGAGAACGACGCCCGGACCCGGCGATGAACGAGGGGGCGCCGGACCGGAAGCCTTCCCCCAAGCCCGGGAGCAGGTTGCGCCGGGTGCGGACCCGCACCATTGCCCTCTGGGCCTTGGCCATCGCCGTTGGCCACGTCATTTACCACGCGCTGCGGGACCATGTGTTCCCGGACGCCTACTAGCCAAGGTGATCATGCTGAACAGACGGGATACGCTCCCGGTCTTGGGCAGCGCCGCAGCCGGCTGAGGAGCTTGGGAGGCTAGATGCTGCTGCCGGCCCACCGGTTCCTGCGGGACCGGGGCATCTCCCACGAAGTGGCCAGCTTCCCGACCAGCACACCCAAAGGGGCCGCCGGCGTGGCTCACGCCCTGGGGCGCCCCGAGTCGCAGATGGTCAAGACCCTCATTTTCCGCACCGGGGCCGGTGAGCACGCCCTGGTAATGCTGGGAGCGGGCAAGTCGGCGGTGTCCGGGCGGCTCAAGAAGGCCCTGGGCTCCCGAGACGTCAAGCTGGCCGACCCCGCTTCAGTCAAGGAAATCACCGGCTACGAAGTAGGCTCCATCCCGCCCTTTTCCTGGCAGCTCCCGGGGTTCCGGTCCCTGCTGGACGCTTGCCTGATGGACGAAGATGTCCTGGGCGTGGGCGCGGGGGTCTGGGGACAGGAGATACTGATCACGCCGGTAGACTTGGCGGCGGCGGCAGGCGCGGAGGTAGTGGACCTAAGCGGCCCCTGACCCCCACCAACGCTCCAAACGCTCCCCCATGCCTTTCTCGGCGCCCTCCTGGGTGGGCCGGTAGTAGCGGCGGCCCCGCAGCGCCGGGGGGAGAAAGTCCTGCTCCACGAAGTGGCCCGCGTAGTCGTGGGAGTACTTGTACCCCTGGCCGTAGCCCAGGTCGCGCATCAGCCCCGTGACCGCGTTCCTCAGGTGAAGGGGCACCGGCTCGTTGGCCTGCTTGCGGGCGTCCTCCAGGGCGAGGTCGATGGCCGCGTAGGCCGAGTTGCTCTTGGGGGCAGCGGCCAGGTACACCGCGGCCTCGGCCAGGGGAATCCGGCCCTCGGGCATTCCCAGGAAGTGCACCGCCTGCTGCGCCGCCACCGCCACCGTCAGGGCCTCCGGTTGGGCCAGCCCGATGTCTTCGGCAGCCAAGACCACCAGGCGGCGGGCAATGAACAGCGGGTCTTCCCCCGCGTCGATCATCCGGGCCAGCCAGTAAACGGCCCCGTCGGGGGAGGAGCCTCGGACCGACTTGATGAAGGCGGATATGGTGTCGTAGTGCCCGTCCCCGGCCTTGTCGTAGCGGGGGGCCCGCCGCTGCAGCGCGTCGGATACGGTCTCCAGGGTGACGCAGCGCCGCCCGTCGCCGCCGGGAGGGGTGGCGTAGGCCGCGGTCTCCAGGGCGTTCAGGGCTATCCTGGCGTCGCCGTCGGCCACATCCACCAGGTGTCCCAGGGCCGAGGGGTCCAATTCCAGGTCCAGGTCCCCCAGGCCCCGCTCCGAGTCTTCCACGGCCCGCTCCACGATGGTCCGTATTTCCCCGGCAGACAGCAACTCCAGGGTGAACACCCGGGAGCGGGACAGCAGCGGGCCTATAACTTCGAAAGACGGGTTCTCCGTGGTGGCGCCCACCAGCGTAACGGCCCCGTTTTCCACGTGGGGCAGTATGACGTCCTGCTGCGCTTTGTTGAAGCGATGGATCTCGTCCACAAACAGGATGGTGGGCTGCCCGTACATGCCCTGGCGCTCCCGGGCTTCGGCAATGACGCGGCGCAGGTCGGCCACCCCCGACGTGACGGCGCTGACTGCCTCGAAGTGGGCCTCGGTGACTCCCGCCACCAGGCGCGCCAGGGTGGTCTTACCGCTACCCGGAGGCCCCCACAGGATGAAAGAGGGCATCCTTCCCGCCTCGATGGCCCGCCGCAACACCCGGTCCGGCCCCACGACGTGGCGCTGGCCGACGAATTCGTCGAAAGACCTGGGGCGCATGCGGTCGGCCAGAGGCGCGGCGCCCTGGATGCGCTTGTGTCCCTGGTGGTCGAACAACGACTGGGAAGGGGCCATGATCGGTCTCTCCGCCGGACGCGGAATGCCGGCGGCTCCGGCTAGCGAAAGTGGGGCATGACCTTGTCGGCGAAGAGCCGCATGGACTTGAGCACTTCCTCGTGGGGCAGCCTGCCGCCGATGTTGAACCAGCCGGAGTATTCCTGGGCGCCGTACATCTCCTGGAAGGCGCTTAGCTGCTCCACGCACTCCTCCGGGGAGCCGACGACGGCATTCTCGGCCCGGATCTGCCGGTAGTTGAGCTTGCCCAAGCCCTCCTGCATTTGCGCTATACGGGGGCTTGTCTTGGCGGCGCGGTCGGCGGCGGGAGAGGTCATCATCGTCTGGACCGTCGCAATGTAGGAGTTGACGGTCTCCTCCATCAGGCGGCCGGTCAGGTCGCGGTCCTCGCTCACCAGGATGGGCAAGGTAACCGACATTTTGCCCGCGGCGGGATCATGGCCGTTTTCGGCCAGCTTCTCCCGGTACGTCCTGGCCCCTTCCACCGCTCTTTCGTTGCCTACGATGATGGGCGCAACCAGCAGGTGGTAACCCGTGGACCCCACCAATTCGAAGGTGTCCGGGGCCGTGGCGGCTATGTGCACCGGCGGGTGGGGCTTTTGGACCGGCTTGGGCGCCACGCTTATGTCCCGGACCTGGTACTTCTCCCCCTGGAAGTCGATCACGTCCTTGGTCCAGGCCTGGACCACCAGCTCCAAGGCCTCGTTGAAGGTCTTACGGCTTTCGTCCATGGACACGCCGAAGCCCTCGAAGTGGCTGGGGATAACGCCTCTACCCACTCCCAGAACGGCCCGCCCTCCGGAGATGACGTCCAGCGTGGCAATGTCCTCGGCCAGGTGGATGGGGTGGTGGAGAGGCATCAAGCTCACGGCGGCGCCCAGCTTGACCCGCTCGGTAACCTGGGCAACGGCCGAGGCCAGCAGCAACGGCGACGGCGTGATGGAGAAAGTGGAGTGAAAGTGAAGCTCGGCCAGCCACACGTTGTCGAAGCCCAGCGCGTCGGCCAGTTGGCACTGGGCGATGGTGTCCGCGTATCTCCGGACGGGGGACTGGTCGTCGCCGCAGGGAAGTTGGTAGAAAACGCCGAATTCCATGGAGAGGGCTCCTACGGTACTTGGGCTGCCGGCCCCGGAGACCCCGGCCGTTACTCTGCCACAGGGGCTTACAGGGGTATGTTTCCGTGCTTTTTGGCGGGCAGAGTGTCCCGCTTGTTTCGAAACACTTCCAAGGCCTTGATGATCCGGGGCCGGGTGTCGGCGGGGTCTATTACGTCGTCGACGTAGCCCCGGTTGGCGGAAACGTAGGGGTTGGTGAATTTCTCCCGGTACTCGCTAATCAGGGACTTCCGCGTCTCTTCCGGGTCCTCCGACTTGGAAATCTGGTCCCGGTAGATGATGTTGATGGCGCCCTCCGCCCCCATGACCGCGATCTCTGCCGAGGGCCACACCAGGTTGACGTCGGAGCGGAGATGCTTGCTGCTCATCACGATGTAGGCGCCGCCGTAGGCCTTGCGGATAATGACCGCCACCTTGGGAACGGTGGCCTCGGCGTAGGCGAAGATGAGCTTGGCCCCGTGGCGGATGATGCCCCCGTACTCTTGGTCCATCCCGGGCATGAACCCCGGCACGTCCACCAGGGTGACCAGGGGAATGTTGAAGCAGTCGCAAAAGCGCACGAAGCGGGCCGCCTTCGTGGACGCGTTTATGTCCAGCACGCCGGCCAGGTACGCCGGTTGATTGCCCACGATGCCCACCGCGCGTCCGTCCATCCGGCCGAATCCCACCACCACGTTCGGTGCGAAGCCCTGGTGGACCTCGAGGAACTCCTCTTCGTCCACCAGCCGGTAGATGATCTCCCGCATGTCATAGGAGCGGTTGGCGTCGTCGGGGACCACGTACCGCAGGCCCGCATCGGAGCGGGGGACGCCGCTGCCGGGGACCACCACCGGGGGATCGTCCAGGTTGTTGGAGGGCAGGAAGCTCAGCAGGTTGCGGACCTCGGAGAGGCACTCCTCCTCGCTGTCGCACACGAAGTGGGCCACGCCGCTGCGGGAGCCGTGGGCGACCGCCCCGCCCAACTGCTCGTGGGTTACCTCCTCGCCGGTGACCGCCTTGATGACATCGGGGCCGGTGATGTACATCTGGCTGATCTCTTTCACCATGAACACGAAGTCGGTTATGCCGGGGGAATAGACCGCGCCGCCGGCGGAGGGGCCCAGGATGACCGAGATCTGGGGGACCACTCCGGAGTACAAAGTGTTGCGCAGGAAGATGTCACCGTAGGCCGCCAGGCTTAAGGCGCCCTCCTGAATCCTGGCGCCTCCCGAGTCGATCAGCCCCACCATGGGACAGCCGGTCTTGGCCGCCACGTCCATGATCTTGCAGATTTTCTGGCTTACCACTTCCGACAGGGAGCCGCCAAAGACGGTGAAATCCTGGGAGTAGGCGAAAACCTGCCGGCCCTCGACCTTGCCGTACCCGGTAACGACGGCGTCGCCCAGCACCTTCCGGTCGCCCAGGCCGAAGTCGCTGGCCCGGTGAGTGACGAAGGAGTCTATCTCCTCGAAAGTGCCCTCATCCATGAGCAGGGCCAGGCGTTCCCGGGCGGCTAGCTTGCCCCTCCCGTGCTGCTGGTCTATGCGCTCCTGGCCCCCGCCCTTGTGGGCCTGTTGGCGCAGCTGCGCCAGCGAGTCCAGCTTTTCGTCTATGGCCCTCTTTTCCGCGGTCACTTTCACTTTCCCCGGGGCGGCGCAGCTTGGAAATGCGCCGGTCACGACCATGCCCGGCGCCAGGTGGCCCCATCCTAGCAGACGGGTATGAGCGGCGCAACACGAAGCAGACCGTCCCGCAGCCCCGACGGTTCGGGCGGGCGGCCTGGGCGATGGATGGGGCGGCGGCGAGTATAGGGAGAGCCGATTGCCGGCGTGGGGAGAGGCCAGGGTTTTTTTATTTAAGGGCCATTGTGGGCCATTTCGAGCCATGGGCCTCAGTGGCGGTTTGATAGATTTGGCAGGCCGCTAATAGCTGCCTATTAACAGCGTAGGGAGTGGTCCCCGGAGGGCGCAAGGGGGAAGTGTCGGAAGTTTTGGGCGAAGGGGGGCTTTTGGTTGTCACCCTGGACGAGGTGAAGGGTCTCTCCGCGGTAGCTGAGATTCTTTGCTGCGGTCAGAGCCACCATGGCCTTGCGGAGGCCACATGAAGAGGAACGAAAATGGGTGAACACCGAGTGCCGAATCACCAACGGCCGGGGCTTGCAGCCATGCATCGTAGATTCCTCGCCGCTTTGCGACCATGGAATGACATGGTGGGGGCCTAGCCCATACGCGCAGGACCCCACGTAAGGGCGAAAGATTTTTCGCCCCTACCGATGACGCATAACTGCTGGGCGCGGCATCCCAAGCTCGGCAGCCGGCCCCGACCCGGACTCCGGCTCAGGACTTGAGATTCCTCGCCGCTTTGCGGCCACGGAATGACATGGTGGGGGCGCGGCAAGCTATTTTCATGGTGATGACAGAAAGGAGGCGTCCGGGATCACTATGGCCTTGGGAGTGATAGAATTGCCCTGGGAGTCGAGCTCTTGTGCGCCAAAGCCAATACCGCCGCCGGACTCGTGGTGGCCCGTGGCGAACCGCTGGTCTGGGGGAAGCGGACCTACGTCATGGGGATCATCAACATGACTCCCGACTCCTTCTCCGGCGACGGACTGGGGGCCGATGTCCCCGCGGCGTTGGACCGGGCCCTGAGGATGGAGGAAGAGGGGGCGGACTTCTTGGACGTGGGGGCGGAGTCGACCCGCCCCGGGGCCGCGCCAGTGGCCGAGGAGGAGGAGCGGGCGCGGCTGCTGCCTGCCCTGGAGGCCATTGCGGCCCGCGTGGGCATCCCCGTCAGCGTGGACACCCACAAAGCCGGCGTCGCCCGCGCCGCGCTGGATGCCGGCGCGGTCATCATCAACGACGTTTGGGGGCTCAAGGCCGACCCGGGCATGGCCGCGGCGGCCGCCGGTGCGGCGGCGCTGGTGATCATGCACAACCAGGCAACCAGCCGCTACCGGGACCTGGTGCCCAACGTGTGCTCCAGCCTGTTCAATAGCGTGGAGTTGGCGCGCAACGCCGGCGTGGCGGACGAAAACATCATCCTGGACCCGGGCATTGGGTTCGGCAAGACGCCGGAGCACAACCTGGAGGTCCTCCGTCGGCTGTCCCATTTCAAGTCTCTGGGCTACCCCCTGTTGATAGGCACGTCGCGCAAGTCCACCATACGGATACTGCTAAACGCGCCGTCCCGCCCTACCGGCAGGCCGCCGGAGAGATTGGCGGCGGGACTGATGGAAGGCACGGCGGCGACGGTGGCCCTGGCCGTCGCCAACGGGGCGGACGTGGTGCGGGTCCACGACGTGAAGGAAATGGTCAGGGTCTGCCGAGTGAGCGACGCCATCGTTCGGGACTGGAGACCTGCGCATTGGACCGGGTAACGGCCTACCTGGGCCTGGGAGCCAACCTGGGCGTCCGGGAGCGCAGCCTGGCGGAGGCCGCTGCCCGTCTCGGCGGAAGCCGACCGGCCGCTACCGGAACGCGGCCCGTGGACGCCGGGAAGGAGCCTGACATCGCGGTGCTGCGGGCGTCCTCGGTTTACGCAACCGCCCCCTGGGGATTGGAGCAGCAGCCGGAGTTCCTCAACTGCGCGCTGGAGATACGGACCCCCCTCACGCCGGTCGATCTGTTGGGCCGGGTCAAGGACGTCGAGCGAGACATGGGTCGGGCGCCCGCACCCCGCAACGGCCCTCGAATCATTGACGTGGATATTCTTCTCTACGGGGGCATAGAGGTCGACCTGCCGGACCTGCAAATACCCCATCCCCGGCTGCACCTGCGGGCCTTCGCCTTGATTCCCCTGGCCGAACTCGACGAGGGCCTGTGCCATCCCACCCTGAATCGCACCATCGGGGACCTGGCGGGTCACGCCGAGGGGCGCCAAGGCGTGCGGCTGTGGGGGCCCCTGCCGGGGGCACCTCGAAGCTAACCTGGGAAGCCGCCCGGATGTTCGGCGGGCCCCATCGCCCGAGACGCCGAAAGCCCCGCGGCGTCGTTGCCCCGCCTTGCGCCGGCGCGGCAACCGGGCAATCGCGTCTTAAGTCAATGTCATGCTGAGCCCTTCGGCTACGCTCAGGATAAACTCAGTCGAAGCATCTGAAATCCTGGACTTCATGCACGGCCGAGAATCAGTAACCATCTTAATAGGAAGGATTTTAGACCCTTCGGCAAGCTCAGGGTGACGTAATTGGGGCTCAGGGGGATGCTTACGTAGGAGTCAGCTATAAAATGGACTAAGACGCGATAGCCCTGGGCGCAGCAACCGGTTGACAATCGCCGCCGACTATCGGATATTGATTTGGGATTTTATGCCAAAGCCCGGGCGGGCAGCCGACGTTTGACAGTTCGAAGCAAGCTGAGGAGTCTGGTATGGGAGACAAACAACTAACCTACGAATCGGACGCGCGCAATAGCCTGATGCGTGGCGTCGACGAGTTGGGCCGGGTGGTGGGACTGACCTTGGGCCCTTGCGGCAGGAATGTGCTATTCAACCGCTTTTCCGCCTTCGGCCTGCCGGTAGTGTGCAGCGACGGCGTGACCATTGCCGGAGAGGTGGAGCTTCCCGACGTCTACGAAGACATGGGCGTGCGTTTGGTCACGGAGGCCGCCAAGAAGACCAACGACATCGTGGGTGACGGCACCACGACCTCGGTGATCCTGGCCCAAGCCATGCTGCACCGCGGCTTTATGAGCGTGGCGGCCGGCTACAGCGGACTGGGCCTCAAGAACGGCATCGACCAGGCCGTGGAAGCCCTGTCCCAGGAGTTGGCCAATATGGCGACTCCGGTGGAAAACCGGGACCAGATAGCGCGGGTGGCGGCCCTCTCCGCCCACGAGGAACCCATAGCCAGCCTACTGGCCGACGCTTTGTCCAAAGTCGGGCCCGACGGCGTCGTGTCCATTGAAGAGTCCAAGGTGCTGGCGGACGAGTTGGACGTGGTGGAAGGGGTGCGGCTGGACCGGGGCTACATTTCACCCCGTTTCATTACCAACACGGAGCGGATGGAGGTGGTGCTGGAAGATCCCGTCATCCTCATCACCGACCGCAAGATAAGCTCCCCCAACGACGTCGTGCCCATCATGGAAAAGGTCATTGCCGGGGGGCGCAACCCTCTGCTGGTCATCGCCGAGGACGTGGACGGCGAGGCGTTGGCCACCATGCTGATAAACAAGGGGCGGGGCACGTTGGACTGCGCGGCCGTCAAGTCCCCGGGGTTTGGCGACCGGCGGAAGGCCCTGCTGGAGGATGCCGCCATATTGACCGGCGGCCAGATGGTCAGCGGCGACGTGGGCTTGTCCCTGGACGCGGTGGAGTTGAGTCACCTTGGGTCGGCCCGGCGCGTGGTGATCCAGAAGGACGACACCCTCATAATAGAGGGCCGCGGAGACCCGCAAAAGATCAAGGACCGGGTGGAAGAGATCAGGGTGCAGATAACCCAAGAGACCTCGGAATACGACCGGGAGAAGCTGGAGGAGAGAAGGGCCACCATAGTGGGCGGCGTGGCCGTGATCAAGGTCGGCGGCAGCACCGAGCCTGAGGTCAACGAGCGAAAGTCCCGGGCGGAAGACGCTCTGGCCGCCAGCAAGGCCGCGGTGGAGGAGGGCATCATACCGGGAGGCGGGGTAGCCATCCTCCGCGCGTCCAAGGTCCTCGACGCTCTGGCCCAAAGCCTTGACGAAGAGGAAGCCCTGGGCGTGGGCTTGGTCAAGGAGGCCCTGAGCGCCCCGTTGACGCTCATAGCCAGGAACGCCGGCTACCCCGGGGAGGCGATAGCTGAAGGAGTGCGCGCCGCCGAAGGGGACTGGGGCTTCGACGCCGAGGTCGGCGAGTACTGTCACATGATCGAGCGGGGGATCGTCGACCCGGTCAAGGTAACCCGGTCGGCGCTGGAGAACGCAGGCAGCATCGTCGGCATGATGCTCACAACCGAGGCCATCATCACCGACATACCCGAATTCAAGCCTCTGCCCCAGGACGTGCAGGACTTCATGCACGACTAACCGGCCCGAGCAAACCGCGGAGGTCCCGGAGAACGTGTTTCCGTCCTTGAGCAAAGGGGGTGGGTTCCTCCGGGGCCTCTGTAGTTAAAGGCCGTGCCTTTTAGAATCCAACAGAGGCCCACCCGCAGCCTGGAGCGGCCCCGACAACCCGCCCCATCCCCGGAGGGATATGGAGGGCAACCCTCTGGACAGAGACGCCATCGGCGACCTGATCACCGGGTCGCCGCCCCTAGTGGAACGGTACTTGTCTCTGGAGACCCAGCTTCAGCCCAACGGCTTCGACCTCTCCCTGGCGACGGTGAGCCGCCCGGTCACCGCGGGCAGCATGGGAAGCGACCCGGACGAGAGGGAGCTATCGGACCTGGAGCCTCTGGCCTTTGGGCCGGACGGCTGGCTCCGCCTGGACCCCGGCCCCTACGTCATCGACTTCAACGAGGTGCTCAACCTTCCCCTGAACGTGACCGCGTTGGGCCATCCCCGTTCCAGCCTCCTGCGCAGCGGCGTGAGCATCCAAACCGCCGTCTGGGACGCGGGATTCCACGGGCGTTCGCAATCGCTGCTGGTGGTGCACCACCCCGCCGGGTACCGGCTCCAGAGGGCGGCCAGGTTGTTGCAGCTAATCTTCTTCCGGCTGCCCCGCGCCACCAGCCAAGGCTACCAGGGGAGATTTCAGGAGGAGAACCTTGCCTGAGGACCGCGGCCCAGCCTCTCTGCCGGTGAAAAGGAGCGGGACGCCGGAGCCGCGCGCCCCGGCCGGCCGGAAAGCCATTGTCACGGAATACGCCCGGGAGTGCGGCTTCGACCTGGTGCGGGTAACGTCGGCCCGCGAGTTCACCGAGGACCGCGACGCGGCGCTGGACCGGCTCCAGGCGGGGCTAATGGACGGCTTGCCCTGGTTCAACGAGAGCCGAGTCCGGCGCGGATCGAGTCCCGAGGCCCTGCTTCCGGGGGCCCGCTCCGTCATTTGCCTGGGCTTGAACTACTTCCAGCACGGCGGCGACGCCTCGGCGGAATTCCCGGCGGAATTCCCGGCGGGCAGGGTGGCCCGGTACGCCTGGGGGGAAGACTACCACCGGGTCGTCAAGAAGCGCATGGCCTCTTATGTTGCGGGGCTTCGCCTCCGGTTGGAGTCCGACTTTGGGGCCCGCTGGTATATAGACGACGGCCCTATGTTGGACCGGGCAGCCGCCGGAAGGTCGGGCCTGGGCTGGTTCGGGAAGAACACCAACATCCTCACCCCGGAGTTGGGGTCGTGGGTCTTCCTGGGCCAGGTTATCACCGACCTGGACCTCGAGGAGGACCAACCCCTCAAGAAGACCTGCGGGAGCTGCGTGCGCTGCATCGACGCCTGTCCCACCGGCGCTATCGTGGCGCCCTACGTGCTGGACAACACCCGCTGCATCTCCCACCTGACCATAGAAAACCGCGGGGAAATTCCCCTGGACCTGCGGCCCCTCATGGGGGACTGGATTTTCGGCTGCGACATCTGCCAGGACGTTTGCCCGGTGAATCGCAAGGACCCGTCGTCCAAGCCTACCCTGTGGCAAAGGGCCCCGGCCGGCGACCCTGGCCCCTCGGCCGGGCGCGCGGATGTCCCTCGGGGTTCGAAGGGCCTCGCTCACGTCCCCGCGGGCGGCTTCCCGCCGCCCGAAGGACACCCGATGGAGAAGGCGGCGGCTTCTCTACCGCACAAGATGGCGACGCTGGACCTCGTCAGCCTCTTGGACATGTCCGAGGAGAGCTTCCGCAGCAGGTTCAAGGGCAGCCCCATCCTGAGGGCAAAGCGGGTGGGGCTCCAACGAAACGCCTGCGTGGCCCTGGGCAACCACAGAGACGAGCGGGCCTTGCCGGCGCTGGGCCTGGCGTTGCGCCACGAAGAACCCCTGGTGCGCGGCCACGCGGCGTGGGCCTTGGGAAGAATCGGTGGCTGCGAGGCCCGGCAAGCCTTGAGACACGCCGCCGCGGATGAACTAGACCCGGGGGTGCTCAGGGAGATCGGTCACGCGCTGGGTGAAGTGTTGGAGGAAGCGGCCCGCGATTGACCCGGACCTCATCCCTCTCGGACCGGGACAAGGTCCGAAGCCACCGGAGGGGTCGGGCGTGATCCATTGCCGGGGCCGGGGTAAAGGCTAGCGCTGGGCCGACGGCTGCCGCGGCTCCCCGGAGTTCCTGGCCTGAGACCTGGGCCTTCTCTTTCGGGGGGAAGGCTGGGGCGGGGCCGCGCTGCCCCGGTCGTAGTCTCTGCCGTACTTGAGCTTTTTCATCTCCTCCTCTATGAGAAGAAAATCGCTCTTGGGCAGAAGGTGCAGGTTCCCGTGAAACGCCAGATGCCAGTTCTCCGGCACCCAGCGTTTGACGTAGTCCAGGCGGGGCGCCAGCAGGTTGGCGTTGATGTACTGCTCCTCGTCCAGGACCACCTCAGGCTTGATTTCTATCTGAAACGGCCAGTCCGAGCTGCCCTCCTTTTCCCACAACGAGGTCTCCACCTCGAAGTAAGAGGACGTGGCGGTGGCGGTGGCGGGGAAGCGGCGGTCTATGGACACGTAGAACAGCACCCGGTCGCCGGACTCTATCCTCTGGATCTTGCGCCGGTGCTGCGACTTCAGGCCTTGCCGGGTGAAACCTAGCTCCTTAGTGATGCGATAGTTGGCGGGGTTGCTCACTATCATCCAGAAGTTGTGGGGCATCGCCACCTCAGGGCCCGTAACGGTGGACTGGGAGCACCTATATTCAAGGCGACCGTTGCGCCCCGCCATTGTATCACGCCGGGCCGATGTGGAAGGCGGCGGGCGGACAGGCTATGTTGTGCCGGCGCCGCCGGTTGTTGTAACATCATGCGGGTTTCTCAGCCCTCGCCGCCATAGAGTCCAGCCGCCGCGGACCGGGCCGAGGAGCTGAAACGGAGCGCAACCAGCAGGTGAGAGCCAAGAGCCCGCCCACGTTATCCCGCCGGAGGAAGCAGTGGCAACGAGAACTTCCAGAGAGCGCGACATCGCCATCGTGGGGGTGGCCGAGTCGGACGAGATGGGCACGGTCCCCAACAAGTCGTCTTTGCAGCACCATGCCGAGGCGGCCCACAACGCCCTGGAAGACGCCGGGCTGGCCAAGAGTGACGTGAACGGGTTGTTCACCGCCGGATTGTCCACCCTGGCCACCGGCGAGTACCTGGGGATCCAGCCGGGATTTACCGACAACACCTCGGTGGGCGGGTCTTCGTTCGTGATTCACGTGGCCCACGCCGCCGCCGCCATCCGCGCCGGGTACTGCGACGTAGCCCTCATAACCCACGGCCAGGCCGGACGGTCGGCGCGGGCCCCGGCGCCCGTCGACCCTAACCTGCCGCCCTCCCAGTACGAGTTCCCCTACGGTCTCATCGGCCCTCCGGTCAACTACTCCATGGCTTGCACCCGCTACATGCACGAATATGGGGAGGACCGCACCCGCCAGGCCATGGCCGAGATCGCGGTGGCCACCCGCAAGTGGGCCAACCTGAACCCCAAGGCGGTGATGCACGACACGCCCCTGTCCTTCGACGAGTACCACGATTCCCGCTGGGTGGCTTGGCCGTTTCACCTCCCCGACTGCTGCCTGGTCACCGACTCCGGCGCGGCGATCATAGTCACCACGGCCGAGCGGGCCCGGAGCTGCCGGAAGGAGCCCGTCTGGGTGCTGGGAGCAGGGGAAGGCCACGACCACAACATGATCAGCCAGATGCCGTCGCTCACCTCCACCTTCGCCAGGGAGAGCGGGCCCAACGCCCTGGCCCGGGCCGGGGTTACCCACGACGACGTAGACCTGGCTATGATTTACGATTCCTTCACCTATACCGTCATGGTCACCCTGGAAAGCCTCGGTTTCTGCGGGCCTGGGGAAGCCCCGGACCTGGTGGCCGATCAGCGCACCGGGCCGGGAGGCGACTTCCCGGTGAACACCAGCGGCGGGGGCTTGTCCTACACCCACCCCGGCATGTATGGGAGCTTTCTGCTGGTGGAGGCGGCCCGCCAGCTTCGGCAGGAGTGCGGCCCGCGCCAGATTGGGAAAAAGGGCGGCGGAAGCGGGGGGCCGGAGATCGCTTTGGTCAACGGCACGGGCGGGTCTTTGTCCTCCACGGGCACGGTGGTGCTATCCGTGGGGTGAGATAACGCCGCCGGCTGGACACCCTGCCGGGCCGGCCCGGCGGCGCAAATTCCCTCAAACCGGCCGTTTCCGGTCCACTTTCCCTAGGTAACCCTCCTCCCCTCCCGTGCTAGACTTCCCCCATTGTGAACGTTGGCGTGGCGCTAGTTGCGTTACTCCACCTTTTTTACGCCTATGGCTTTACGCCTGTGGCGAAAGGATATCTTACATGGACCGGGCTATTACGTCTTTTCTGCAGCACCTCGTCGTCGAAAAGGGCTTCTCCAACAACACCTCCCAGGCTTACCGCAACGACCTAAGCCAGTTCTGGGGATTTCTCCAGGAGCACAGCAACGGCAACGGCAACGGGTCCACCAACGGGGACTACCCCTGGGAATCGGTGGACTTGAATCTCTTGAATCAATACATCGTCAACCTTCGGGGCGCGCGGGGCTACCGGGATACCACCACTGCCCGCAAGGTCGCCGCCATCCGGTCTTTCTTCGGGTTTCTCTTCGAAAACGACACCATCCGCGAGGACCCCACCGAATCCCTAGGGGCCCCCCGGGTGGGCCGCGCTCTGCCCAAGTACCTGACCGAGGACGAGGTGTCGCGGTTGCTGGCGGTGGCCTACGAGACGGACAGCATCGAGGGTCAGAGGGACGCCATGATCCTGGAGATGCTCTATGCCACCGGCCTGCGGGTGGGGGAGCTGGTCTCCCTCAACGTGGCCGACATCGACCACCACGAGTCCTACGTCCGGTGCTGGGGAAAGGGCTCCAAGGAGCGCATAGTTCACCTGTATCCCAAGGCCCTGCAGGAACTGGAAAGGTACCTGGGCCACGCCAGGCCGGCCTTGATCGGAAACCGGAAGGGCCAACCGGCGTTGTTCGTAAACCACCGCGGCGAGCGCCTGACCCGCCAGTGGGTCTGGACCATCCTGAAAACCTACGGCGAGAAAGCGGGCCTCCAGCAGTGCATCACGCCCCACACGCTGAGGCACAGCTTTGCCACCCACCTGTTACAGAATGGGGCCTCGTTGCGCCACGTGCAGGAACTGTTGGGACACTCCAGCATCGCCACGACCCAAGTGTACACTCACCTGACGGGCGCCCACTTGCACGAGGAGTACGAAAAGAGCCACCCCAGGGTCTGAACCGCCCGAGGCCTCCCCGCTGTTACCCTCAACATCTCCAGCGCGAGACGGCGGCACATGGTCTTTTGATTAGCCCGTCATGGCCAACGCCGCCCCTATAACCCCAAGTCCACCCTGCCTGTCATGCCAAGGCCCCCCCTGCCTGTCATGCCAAGGCCAGCCGAGGAATCTCAAGTGCCATGCCGGAGCGCGGCCTCTGCACCGTAGCCAGGCAGGGACCATCCTACGCCCGCTTCCGTCATTCCGAAGGAGCGCAGCGACGAGGAATCTCAAGTCCATATAGGCCCGCCAGGGCCCTGGGCGCGTGGCTCTGCCCTCAGGGGAGGGGTTTGGATTCCTCGGCTGCTCTCGGAATGACGTCGGAGAGGCGCTCGGAATTACCATGGCCTTGGGGAGGCCACATAAAGGTAATGAAAATGGGGCAGCGTGGAGTGCCCTATCACCAGCGGTAGGGGCTTGCAGCTATGCGTTGTAGATTCCTCGTCGCTGCGCTCCAGCGGAATGACAGGGGTAGGTGCTCCAGCGGAATGACAGGGGTGGGCGCTCGGTGGGAATGACCGGGTGGGCGCTCGGTGGGAATGACCGGGTGGGCGCTCGGTGGGAATGACCGGGTGGGCGCTCGGTGGGAATGACCGGGTGGGCGCTCGGTGGGAATGACAGGGTGGGGCGCTCAGTGGGAAACCGGGTGGGGTGTCGGGCGGCTCGTGCCCAGCTGGCTAGTCTCCTCTCGGTCATGCCCGGACCCCCTCGCCTCGTCTGTTTTCGTGGCAATGCCCTGGTAAAGCGGCGCTCGGGATGAGGTGCCGGATGGCGCCACGGTTCTCCTCGCGGAGACTGAGCAGTTACGGCGGCGGCGCGGTCTGCCCATTTCCCTCGATTGCTGCTATAGTAAACCGTGGGGTTACACGAGGCGGGGTGTCGGCGCCGGCCTGTATCTCGACCGGCGGCCGCTGCCAGGAGGTGAGTGTCAATGGCTGGTAAAGCTAAGCGGGTAGCATCACGCCAGGCCCAAATCGGCCGACGCAAGAAACGGCAGAGCAGGGATTCCGTGGGTGTCCAAGCGCCCGTGTCGACGCCTGCCGAGGCGGGCGATCAATCGCAGAGCGTGGACACTCCGGAGCCCGTCGCGGCCCCGCCCGCGCCGCCTTCCGCTCCCTCGAGACCGCCCCGCCCGAGTCCGGTGGCGGCTCGAAACTCCGCCACGGCCGAGGCCCATGTTCCCACCCCATCGCGGGCTAGGCGGGAGCGTCCGGTCACCAACAACCTCATCGGAGCCGAAGTGCGGCGAATACTCGGCCTTTCCGGCGTGGTGATGGCCGTTATCATCGTCCTCGGAGTGGTGCTCTAAGCTGCAATGCCTCTAGCTCTGGTCGAGCAACGGCTGCAGGCGACGCCGGAGCGGCCGGGCGTCTACATGATGAAGGACGCCGCCGGCGCCATCCTCTACGTGGGCAAAGCCAGCGTACTCCGCAACAGGGTCCGCACTTACTTCGGCTCCCCCTCGGGTCAGACGGCGAAAATCCGCCGGATGATGGGCCACGTCCGCGACTTCGAGTACATCGTCACCGACAGCGAGGCCGAGGCCCTGATCCTGGAAAACACCCTCATCAAGCGTTACAGGCCTCGCTACAACGCCAGGCTCAAGGACGACAAGACCTACCCCTTCCTGAAGATCGACCTGACCGAGGAGTACCCCCGGGTCTACATTACCCGGAAAGTCTCCAACGACAAGGCCCGCTACTTCGGGCCCTTCGCCACCGCCGGGTCCGTGCGCAAGACCATGGACCTGGTCAAGCGGTTGTTCCCCTACCGCTCCTGCACCAAGACCATAACGGGCACCGACCCGCGCCCGTGCCTGGAATACTTCATCAATCGCTGCGTGGCCCCCTGCTCGGGCTACGCGACCCTGGAAGAGTACGACAAGGTAATTCAGCAGGTCATCCTCTTCATGGAGGGGGACACGGAGGCGGTAACCGACGACCTCAAGACGAATATGGACCTTGCCGCCGAAAAGCTGGAGTTTGAGCGGGCCGCGGTCCTGCGGGACCGCATCCGCAGCGTGGAGCAGGTGGCGGAAGAGCAGCGCATCAAGGTGGACTCCAATCCCATCAGCGACATGGACCTGATGGCGGTGGCCCAGGGGACCAACGAATCTTGGGTCGAGGTGTTCTTCGTCCGCCACAACAAGCTCATCGGCCGGGACCACTTCTTCATGGAGGGTACCCAGGACGACCTCCCCGGGCTGGTGTTGGGCCAGTTCATCAAGCAGTTCTACCCAACCGCCTCGGTGATTCCACCTAACATCCTGGTGCAACATCCCCTGGAAGACGGCGACCTGGTCGTCCAATGGCTTCGAGGGCTGCGGGGAGGGGTGGTCCACCTGGCGCATCCCCGCCGGGGCGTACACAAGCAGTTGATGGACACCGTGGCGGAAAACGCCGCCCAGGGTCTGGCCCAGCACCGCATCAAGTGGTTGGACAACCACGACGTGATTCAAGACGCCCTGGCCGAGCTGCAGGAGGAGCTCAGCCTTCCGGCATCGCCCTACCGGATGGAATGCTACGACATCTCCCACATCCAGGGCAGCAACTCGGTCGGCAGCATGGTGGTCTTCGAGGACGGCAAGCCCAAGACGTCCCACTACCGGCGCTTCAAGGTGAAGTCGGTGGAGGGCGTTGACGATTACGAAAGCATACGGGAGGTCCTGCGCCGCCGGTTCAAGCGCCTGGCGCAGGCCCGCGCCTCGGAGCAGGCGGGCGACAGGGAATCTGGAGAGCAATTGGGGGAGCAGCCTGCCGACAAGTGGGGTTCCACGCCCGACCTGGTGCTGATCGACGGCGGCAAGGGACAGCTTTCCGCGGCGCTGGAGGTGTTCCTGGAACTGGGGCTGGACCGCATACCCCTGGCCTCCCTGGCCAAGGAGAACGAGTGGCTGTTCGTGCCTCATACGCCGGAGCCTATCGCGCTGCCCCGCAGCTCTCAGGCCCTGTACTTGGTGCAGCGAATGCGGGACGAGGCCCACCGCTTCGCCATTACCTATCACCGGGACCTGCGCAGCAAGAGCAGCCTCCGCTCTCCCCTCGACTCGGTGACCGGCATAGGGCCCAAGCGCAAGCGGATGCTGATGCGCCGCTTCGGCAACCTGCAGGGAATCAGGGACGCGTCGGTGGACGACATCGCCTCGGTACCCGGCATGACCCGTTCTATGGCAGTGCGTCTCAAGCAGACCATCTAGGGCCCTTACGGCTGCCTCCATCCGCTATGGCCGTGCCCCCCCGCGCCGCCGTCCCTCTACACTTATACCCGACCCACCGGTTGCTTATGCGTTACCCATGAAGTACCATACCGGGTACTTGACCGGTGGAAACGGCAGAGCGGGTGGAGTGCATGGTTAAGGTGTCGATCACCCTTCCCAACGCGGCCCTCATTACCCTGGAGTCAGAGGAGCCGGAAGTCGTCAGGGAAGTGATCCAGCTAGCGCTCAGAGAGCTGCCCCAAGGCCTGATGCAAGCCGGTCCGAACGGCTCCACCGGCGGCAACGGGCTTGGGCCACCGGAAACAAGTAAGCCGGACCACGGTAGGAGTGTACCCGCCGGCGCCGCGGCAAGAACGGTGGACTCCCCGCAAGCTGCCGGGGTGCCCAGGGGCCCTGACTCCGACTTGGCTTTCGCCGAGTTTTGCCGGACGGCCAATCCCATGGGGGACATGCGCCGGGTAGTGGTGGCCGCCGAGGGCGCCCGCCGTCACCTGGACATGAGCAGTGTCGACGCCTCGGAGTTGGCAACCCTTTTCGGCATCGCCGGCTGGCCCATACCCCACAGTTTTACCCAGACGCTCCGCAACGCCGCGCGGGGCAAGTTCCAGTGGATGGAGCGAGTCCCCGGCCGGGCCGGGCGATACTTGGTCACCGGCTCGGGCCGCTCGGTGACTCTGGGCCAATGAGCGGTCCCCACACCGGATAGCCGCCCGGCTATTCCCCGGTGACTACACGCAGGCTGTACACACCGAAAGACCCGGCGGGTGTGGTCAGTTTTTCGCGCGACGGTGCCGCCTAGCGGTAGGGGCGAAATTTTTTTCGCCCCTACGAGTGAACCTTCTGTCCCGAGGTAGGCGCGTCGGCTACGGCGCGGGTTACCGACTCCGCCAAATCGTGACGCACACCAGACCCTGTGGGCCGGTTGCGGCCTTCCGCCTTCCGGGCTATCCTATAGCGACCCGGCAGGCTGTCTCTCATTGCAGATCCCCGGGTTCTTGGGGCGGACTCTCGTCGCGCCCCACCGCCTGAGCCGGGGCGGGAAGCAACGGCCAACCACTTGGAGGCGACGACCATGAAAATGTACATAGGCGGCAATTGGGTAGACAAGCCCGAGGCCGTGCCGGTGCTGAACCCGTTCGACCAATCGGTCATCGACACCGTACCCCGGGGCACGGCTGCCGACGTCGACCTTGCCATCACCAGCGCCGTGCGAGGCGCGAGGGTCATGGCCGGCCTGACCGCCTACCAAAGGTACGAAATCCTCCGCAAGACCGCCGACCTGATGGCCCAACGGGTTGAAGACCTGGGACGCACCATCACCCTGGAGGAAGGCAAGGTAATCGCGGAAGGCCGGGGCGAAGTGCAGCGGGCCATTCAGACTATCACCGTGTCCTCGGAGGAAGCCAAGCGGCTCCACGGAGAGACCGTGCCCCTGGACGCCGCCCCCGGCAACGTCAACCAGTTCGGATTCACCATCAGGGTGCCAGTGGGCGTGGTCGCCGCCATAAGTCCGTTCAACTTCCCCCTTAACCTGGTCTGCCACAAGGTGGGCCCGGCCCTGGCTGCGGGCAACGCGGTGGTCCTGAAGCCGGCGGGCGACACTCCCCTGTCGGCGTTGAAGCTGACCGAAATCCTGCTGGAAGCAGGCCTGCCTGAAGAGGCCATCCAGTGCGTCACCGGGCCGGGCAGCGAGATCGGCGACGCCCTCACCGGAGACCCGCGAGTGAGGAAGATCACCTTCACCGGCAGCATGGAGATAGGGGACCGCATCTGCCGCAACGCCGGCATCAAGAAGGTGACCATGGAGCTGGGCTCCAACAGCCCGCTGATAGTGATGTCCGACGCCGACATCGACAAGGTGGCCGCGGCCACCGTGAGCGGCGGGTTCGCCAACGCGGGCCAAGTCTGCATATCCACCCAGCGGGTGTTCGCCGACCGCAGGGTCTACGCCGACTTCCTGGACGCCCTGGTGCCGCCCACCGAGTCCTTCACCACTGGCAACCCCCTGGAGGACGCCACCAAGATGGGTCCTATGATCCGCGGCTCCGACGTGCAGCGGGTGGCAGGCTGGATCGCCGAGGCGGTCGAGGGCGGCGCCCGCGTGGTGGCGGGGGGAGACCACGAAGGGGGTATGCACGCCGCCACGGTGGTGGCCGACGTCAAGCCGGACATGCGCATCTCCAGGGAAGAGCTGTTCGGCCCGGCGGTGGCGGTGAGCGCCTTCGACGACATCGACGACGCCATAGCCAAGGCCAACGACAGCCGCTTCGGACTGTCCGCCGGGATATTCACCCAGAACGTGGATTGGGCTATGCGGTTTGCCCGGGAGGTGGAGTCGGGCAGCCTGCACATCAACTCCTCTCCCCAGTGGCGGGCCGACCTGATGCCCTACGGCGGCCTCAAGGACAGCGGCATGGGCAAGGAAGGCCCGGCCTATGCCATCCAGGAGATGACCGAGCTAAAGATGGTGGTGTTCCACCTGTAGCGGCGGCCGTGCCGCGATAACCACCCGTGGAGTTGGAATCACTTGGATATCACCACTGACGCCCCGAGGAGAGTGCTGGCCGTTACTCCCCATCCGGACGATTGCGAGGGAGGCTGCGGCGGCTCGCTCGCCAAGTGGAACCGGGAGTCGGGGGCCGAGATAGTGATAGTCCTGTGCACGGACGGCAGCAAGGGGACCTCAGACCGGGACATGTCGCCAGAGAAGCTGGCCGCCATCAGGAAGCGGGAGCAGCAGGAAGCCGCCGCCGTGCTGGGGGTCAAGGAGGTGGTGTTCCTGTCGTACCCCGACGGAGGCCTGGAAGACACCATGCCGTTCCGCGGCCGGTTGGTGCGGGAGATACGCCGCCACAAGCCGGACTTGATGTTCTGCATGGACCCCCACCGGACTGAGAGCCACGCCCACCGGGACCACCGGATAAGCGGACAGGTGGCCATCGACGCGGCCTTTACCTACGCCTGGGACTGGCGGCAGTTTCCCGAGCAGCTTGCCCAGGAGGGCCTGGAGCCCCATTGGGTGCCAGAAGCCTATCTCTGGGGGACCGAGGCCCCGGATGTGTTCGTGGACATCGGCGGATACCTGGACGCCAAGGGCGAGTCTTTGAGCCGGCACGCCAGCCAGATATCGTGGGGCCCCGCCAGAAGGATGGAGAGGATCACCCGGGGGGCCTCCCGCCAGGGAGAGATGGCGGGGCTGGAGTACGCCGAGGGCTTTCGCCGCCTGAGGTCCGGGGTGGGGTGCCTGGCCTGCCAGTTCCCCCCTGATTAGGCCCCCGCCGATTGTTATTCGCGTCGCTCCGGCCCGGCGCAGGAGCCGCCTACTCCGCTTCCGGGGCCGCCTCCTGGTACAGCTGGTCCGACTTGGCGGCCATGACGAAGTCGTTGCGGTGCAAATTGCGGATTTTGTGGGTCCACCAGGTGACCTTGACCCGTCCCCACTCGGTTACCAGCCTGGGGTGGTGGCCCTCCGATTCCGCCAGGGCGCCCAGCACATTGGTAAAGTCCAAGGCGTTCTGAAAGTTGGGGAACCGGAAAACCCGGTCGAGCTTGCTGATGCCGTCTTCCGTGATGATTTCCCAGTCCACGACCTGCGGATGCAGTTCGGCCACCTCCTGCGGGGTGGCGGGGGGCGAGTCGCGGCGGCAGGCGACGCATTTCTCCTGGTTAAGGCCTTCCATGTCGATTCTCCCTGTGATCGCGCCGATGGACACCCGCGGCCGGTAACAAGGGCCTTCCCGAAGGCAAGGCGCCCGGCTTCCGCGTGGACCACGGCGTTGGGTAGCTAACTCGGTAGTCAAATTGTAGCACGGGCGCGGCCCCGTCCTTGAGCGTCAGCCACGGGCGGGAGTATAGTTCTTAACCGGGTCCTTTAACCGAGTTCTTTTAACCGGGTTCCTGGTAACCGGGTTCCTGGCCAATCATAGTAAAAACAACGGGCCCAGTGAGTTATGTCCGCTTCCGGCGAATACACCAGTTCCATCCACTACGACAGGCGGCTATACCGCCAGGACCTCGACGGCTCGACGGCCCACGTGCGAATGCTGGCGAAGCAGCACATCATCGGCCAGGATGAAGCCGCGGCCATCATCGAGGGCCTGGGACGGGTCCGGGCCGAAATCGAGGCCGGCTCTTTTCCCTGGGAGGCTTCGCTGGAGGACCTGCACACCAACATAGAGAGCCGCCTGCGGCAGTTGATCGGGCCCGTGGCCGGCCGCCTGCACACCGGGCGCTCGCGCAACGACCAGGTGGTCCTGGACATGCGGATGTTCGCAAAAGAGGCGATCGGCCTGACCATTAGGGGGCTCCGCGGCGTGCAGCGGTCCCTCGTCCACCTGGCCGAGGCGAACCGGGACGCGCTCATGCCGGGATACACCCACACCCAAAGGGCCCAGCCGGTGCTCTTTGCCCACCACCTTCTGGCCTACTATCAGATGCTGCGCCGGGATATAGACCGATTTAGGGACTGCTACCGGCGCAGCGACGTAATGCCCCTGGGCAGCGGGGCCCTGGCGGGAGTGACCTACCCAACGGACCGGGAGTTCCTGGCGAGGGAGTTGGGGTTTGCCGAAATCAGCGGCAACAGCATGGACGCGGTGTCCGACCGGGACTTTCTGATCGAGTACCTGGCCGCCGCGGCGGTAAGCATGATGCACCTGTCCCGCCTGGCTGAGGAGATGGTGCTCTGGTCCAGCCGCGAGTTCGGTTTCATTTCATTGTCGGAAGACTTCACCACCGGCAGCAGCATCATGCCCCAGAAGCGGAACCCGGACTTCGCGGAGTTGGCCCGGGGCAAGACGGGCCGGGTGTATGGGCATCTTACCGCGCTGTTGACCGTGATGAAGGGGCTGCCGCTGACTTACAACCGGGACCTGCAGGAGGACAAGGAGGGATTCTTCGACACGGTGGACACCCTCCTGGCGACGCTGGACGTGTTCCAAGGAATGCTGGACGGCATGACCCTGCACACGGACCGGCTGGCCAGGCTGGCCGGAGACAGCCAAGCCCTGGCAACCGACGTGGCCGACTATCTGGTGGGCAAAGGGATTCCCTTCCGGGAGGCCCACGCCGCCGTGGCCGAGCTGTGCCGGTACTGCGAGTCCCAGGACAAAGACCTCCTGGGCCTGGACCTGGAGGAATATCGCCGGTTCTCTCCCCACTTCGACCGGGGAGTGTACGAGATCACCGCCCGCTCGGCGGTGGAGGCCCGGGATATTCCCGGCGGCACGGCCCCGAGGCAAGTCGCCGAGGCCCTGGAGGCGGCCAAGAAATTGCTGGAGGCAGAGGGCGACGATGTCTGAGAGCTGTCCCGTCAACAAAGTGCAGATAGCGCCTTCGATTCTGGCGGCTGACTTCGGCAATCTGGAGCGGCAGGTGCGGGAGGTCTCCGAGGCGGGGGCCGACCTTATTCACGTGGACGTGATGGACGGCCAGTTCGTGCCCAACATCTCCCTGGGCGAGGTGGTGGTGGACGCCATCCGCCGGGCCACCGACCTGCCCCTCAACATCCATCTGATGATCCAGCAGCCGGACCAACTGCTGCCCAGTTTCATGAAGGCGGCCAGCGATCAGATAATCGTCCACGCCGAGGCGTGCCCTCACCTGCACCGCACCGTAGAAACAATCAAGGGCCATGGGCAACAGGTGGGCGTGGCCATCAACCCGGGCACCCCGATCTCGGCGGTGGAGGAAGTGCTTCCCCTGCTGGACATCGTGCTGGTGATGAGCGTCAATCCCGGCTTCGGCGGTCAGTCGTTCATCCCCGGGTCGGTGGGAAAGATCGAGAGGCTGCGGCGGACTATTGCGGGCGACGGCTACGGCGCCCGGATCGAGGTGGACGGCGGAATCAAGGCGGACTGGACGGCGGAGGAGTGCGTGAAGGCCGGAGCGGCCATCCTGGTTTCGGGCACCGGCATATTCAACCGGGAGGAAACGGTGGCGGCCGCCATGGGCCGGATGCGGACCTGCCTGCAGGGACTGACGCCGGCCTAGGAATAGTCCGAGAGAACCTCCCAATTTGCCTTGCCGCCGTTGGCGATTGCCCGCTCGTGAGCCTCCGCGTAGTCCAGGGTGATGCCAACAGTCACCTCGGCCGACCCTCCTAGCAAGAAGGTCTCAGGCAGGATGCGTGTTTCGTTCTCCTGTACCTCGAGCGATTTGATCATTCGCTACTACGAAAGCCTCAACAGAATCGCGCGCCGTCGGGGATATTTGCGTGGACTAGTCCGACCCCCTTGGCGCATCTGCTTCCGCTGGGGAGATGACGGGCCTTACGACGTGGAGATTGTGGACTACCACAGATGAGGAGTTAGGCGATGAGGGTGGGCAACGGCATGCGTCCGGTGCATCCGGGCGAGATTCTGGCCGAGGAGTTGGAGGAGCTTGGCCTGTCGGCCAACGCGCTCGCCAACGCGCTGTGCGCCCCGACCAACCGGATTACGGCGGTCCTGAAAGGTCAGCGCGGAGTCACTGCCGACACCGCCCTGCGCCTATCCCGCTACTTTGGCACGACGCCCCAACTGTGGCTGAACCTTCAGAAGAGCTTCGAGCTACGCGTAGCGGAGATCGAGTCGGGCAAAGACATTGCCGACCAGGCGCAACTCAGGGAGCCGGTGCCGAGTAACCCTGGAGCAACCCGAGGCTAGGATGGCTTTTGCATAGACAGACTCTTGGAAAAACTCAAGCCGGATAAGCGAACCGGAAGCAAGCCTCGCTGCCATTGGATGACGCATGGCGCACCCGGGCAAGTCGCCAGCCGGCTGAACGCGCTGGCCGAGCCGTGGGGCTCCGTGTCGGCAGACGACCACTGGATGCCGGAGGGGTTTTGTCGGGTCAAAGAAGCACAGTCGGACAAAGCTGCAAAACTGCTCCCGAAGCAAGACCGGGACAAGTTGCGTGACTGGTGGCTGGCGGTTTGGAGGGGAAACACTCGGACACCGCACTGGGACATCGCCAGCACCTGCACCGCGTATGGGCACAAGGGGCTGCTCTTGGTGGAGGCAAAGGCTCATGCAAGCGAATTGAAGACCGAAGGCAAGAGGCTACGTTCGGATGCCACCTCTGATAGCCTAAAGAATCACGAACGGATTGGCTGGGCAATTACTGAGGCGCCCATAGGCCTGGCGTCAGCGACCGGGAACCCTTGGAACATATCTCGAGACGACCATTACCAGCTATCTAACCGGTTTGCCTGGTCATGGAAGCTGACGCAACTCGGCTATCCCGTGGTCCTCGTCTACCTGGGATTCCTCAGAGCCGAGGAGATGCGAAAGGGGAGGGAGCAAACTCCTTTCAACAGCTATGCCGAATGGGAAGGTCTCGTAAAGTCACACAGCCAGCCATTGTTTCCCGCAGGGGTTTGGGGTCGCCAATGGGTCATTCACGGTCAGCCGTTCGTTCCGCGCATCTGTTCAATAAAGACACGTTACGATGGGCCAATGGGGGAAGAGTGAAAAGCTGGGCGCGAGCGGGAGCAGCCTGAGGCTCTCGCCCTTCAAGTTGCTTATCGGATTACTATGTATCCGATTAGGTCGCGCCAATCTTCCGCTCCGTAACCGCTGTGTGAGGTTTGATGTTCCGGTCGTAGGGTATGTTGGTGTTGAAGCTCGCGAGTTGGCGCCCTTCTTTCGCTAGCTCACTCAATTTGCGTTCGATGTCAGTTTGAGACTTGCCGTCTAGGACTTTGTATTCGTACCTCACCATCTCCTTCCCTCCCGCCATCTTTCTCTCTACACACGATTTGAGGGCGCATCAGGTCGAATTGAGAAGCCGACAGTGTTTGCATGCCCGACCGATAGGCACCGGGTGGGCCGCCTTTTCGCAATGGCTGCAACCAAACTTACCGAACATCCACAAAGCTGGATCGAGTGCTGCACAAGTGTCAATTAGTCCCGGCGGCCCGCCGATTGTGGTCGTCGCGACAGCTGCGCGCCAGGTGTCCTGAATCTCTTGTCTAGTTTGTTCATCAGACACACCCTTAGTATCCAAGACCCCGAGGTTCTCGGTAACACGGCGCACATGCACGTCTACCGCTACAGGGATGATGTCTATCTCGTCTATCTTAGCTTCACCTGGAGCAACCAACATTCGTATCCACATTGGCCCAATCTTCGGACCTCGGAGCAGAGGGAAGCGGGCCTGCCCCCCAGAACTCGTAAGCAGGTAACGGCGCAACTCTCTAGCATTTCCAACACCAAAATCCACCACGCGGCTGACGGGGTTTCCTCCTGCGGCAAGGCTGCAGGCAATGACGCTCCAGGCAGAGGAGTCGGGGCCGTGACGTTGACTCACTCCGTATTGGGACAACCTTCCGCGTAGCGTGGAGACCGGTATCTCTGAGACCTCAGCGGGTTCAAAAAGCTCCGGATAGGATTGAAATAGCTCGACCCCGTTATTCCAAAGTCGCGTGGCGTCCCGGGCGCGGTCCATAGCTGCAATGAAAGTCAGAAACAGGCGCACGGCTCGGTGCGACGTACCAGAACCACGCAAGCGCGTCACGCATTCGACTTCCGGCAAGCGCGACCACGTGCTGCCCGGGACCACATCCCTGGTGGACAGGTCTAACCGATCTTCGTAGAAGTCGCTGACGATTGCCTCGGCCACTACGGCCGTATGGAAAATGTCCGGTACGCGCATCCCGAATTACCCTCACCTTTTCTGAGAACACAAAGCCATATGTTCTCGATACCAGATATATTGCCGACCCAGGCCCACAACATGTTCCAGTGGGCGGCGAACCACAGCGCCCGCCTCGCGAAGGCCTTTCTCCAAGCCGTATTCCGAATAAATCTTGCCCGCATGAATCTCAATGGTCTTTCCATACAACCCTGGAACCTCCGCCATAAGGTCATGTAGAACTCGTAGCGACCACTCTCGACGCTCAGAGGCAGAGAGATCGGCCAACGACAGATCATATTGTTCAATCCAAGTGTCGGGAGCTAGGAGCCCGTGCTTGGCGCTGACAATGTACCAGGGACGGCCATGCGACTCAGCATATGCCTGCCGATATTGCCAAAGTGTCGAGGTGTAGACGTCTCCGGCCGGGCCAGCACGATGGTGCTTACGCTTGACGCCACCAACGAGGACGAGGTTAACCAACTCGCAGCTGTGATCCAGCACAGAGAGCCACCGCCTCTGCTTCTTGTTCTATGGGACAGGGAACCCCAATGGGTGCCAAGTCGTAAGTAAGGCTAAGGCTCGGTGTGCCTCGGACTCCCGACAAGGCGATAGACCCGCTCTCCGTCGGTTGCAGCTAACTCAGGGGATCGACGATCAACCCGTACCTTGGGCCGGGCGTCAACCCCCTCGATGCCTGAGACGACGACGAACAAGTTTGGGGTGCTCGAAGTTCGTTTCACTTCGGCGCTGGTGAGGGTGACTTGGTCGGGTTCGGCGCCTGCGCTGACCTTCAACTCGTAGAAGCGTTGCATCTCGCCGACTGCGTCGGCACCGACGCCACGCCGGGCTCAGACGTCGGCGGTCTCATCGTGATCGCTGCTTAACAACTTTCGAAGCAAAGCCAGCCCCGCTTCCTCTTGTTCCAAGCCCAAGTAGAGGCGGATAGGGCCCTCTCCACGGTGGCCGCCGCCATGGGCCGAATGCGGCGGTGCCTGCGGGGACTGGCGCCGGTCTAGGGAGCGACCGAGGCCAGGGCCTTGCGCACCTTGGGGGACTTGTGGAGGGAGCGCAGGCACCGGCTGCAAATCTTGACCTTGATCTGCTTGCCCTCCTGAAAGAGGCTCTGCTTGTGGACGTTGGCCTTGAACCGGGTCTTGGTGTGACGGTTCGAGTGGCTGACGTTGTTGCCGCTCATCCCCGATTTGAGGCAAAGCTGACATCTCATGGCGGTATTGGCTCCCCAGGGCAATGTAGTCCGGCCGGGACCGTGCTTCGAAGACGCCGGGACGCCGGTGTTGGTCCCTACGGCGGCGCCCCGTCAAGTTACCACAACCCCACTTTAGAAAACAAGAACGCGGAATAGCTAGCGTTTCGGCGCCCGGTCCCTTTGGGGCAAAACGTCCTGCAGCTCGGTCCTTCGCTTCCACTCCGGCTCGGGCGTGGACTGCCCGGCCCGGGGCACGAACTCCGACCGCTCCACCAGCTTGTACTTGTGCACGTAGCGGGGGCAGTTCTTGTAGACCTCGGTGACATTGACCCGGAGCATGAATTGGGCCTCGGGATACTCGGACAGCAGGGGGTCATCGTCCTCGATTTGGGCGACGCCCTGGAGCCGGAGCCGCTGCTGCCCGTCGAAATCGATGAACAGCATTCCCACGTTGGGGTTCTTCAGCAGATTGCCCATGGACTGGTACTTGCCGTTGCCGTCATAGTTGGGGAAGGCCAGCCACTGCTCGTCGAGCACCCGGACGAAGCCGGGGTCGCCGCCCTTGTAGGAGCAGGTGGGTAGACCGCGATGGTCGCAAGTGGCCAGGAAGAACATGTCTGCTCGTTCTATGAACTCCCTGTCCTCGGCCCCGATACGGTCAGCGGCCCGCCCGGCCAAACGGTCGGCCAGCCCCCTGGTATCGAACCGGTCCTGGAGAGCCCGGTTGCCCTCATGATACTCGTGGACTTTCACGTTGGTTCCCTCCGGTTGATTATGTGCGGGCGCGGTATATTTCCACGGCGGCGCTGTCTATGACCGAGGCCTTAATGGGGGGACGGGGCTTCTTCAGGACCACGTGCACGGCGCTCACCGGAAATTCGGCCAATACCTTGTCGGCCAGCGCTTGGGCGGCGGCTTCCAACAGGCTCTTGGGCTCTCCCGCCACCACCGCCAGGACGGCCCGGTACAGGCCGGTGTAGCTGACCGTGTCCTCCAGCCGGTCCGAGTCCCCCGGTTTGCGTAGGTCAAACTCCACCGCCAGGTCCACCAGGTAGCACTGTCCCCGGGCGCGCTCTTCGGGGTTGGCGCCGTGGTACCCGTACACCCGGATACCCTGGAGGATAATACGGTCCGGGGGATTGGCAGGTCCGCCCATCAGCGTCCGGCCTTCATGCACCGGCGGGACGCTGCGCGTCAACGGCCTCGGCCAGAGACAGCAGGTTTTGGGCCCGCTTCCACACCGGGACGTCGATCATGCGGCCGTCGAGATCGGCGGAACCCCTGCCCTCGGCCTCGGCCCGGTCCCAGGCGTCCATCACGCGGCGGGCGTACTCCACCTGCTCGGCGGAGGGGCTAAACACCTCATTGATTACGTCAAGCTGCGAGGGATGAATGGCGAACTTGCCGGCATAGCCCATCTGCCGGGCGGCCAGGGCGTCCTGCCTGAGCCCGTCCACGTCCCTGAAGCCTACGAAGGGCGAGTCCAGCGCGGCCACCCCGGCGGCACGGGCGGCGATGGGCACGCCACACCGGGGAGAGTACACCTCCCCGCCCAGGTCGGTGCGCTCGACCCCCATGTCGTTGGTGTAGTCCTCGGCGCCAAAGGCAAGGGCTACGATGCGCCCGGACGCGGTCCCTATTTGTTGGGCCGCCATGACTGCACGGGCGTTTTCTATCCAGGGTATTAGCTTTAGCTGCCGGGCGGCCAGGCCGGCCGTGGACTCGGCGGCGCCGATTATGCGGTCGATCTCCCGAATGTCCCAGACCGACTCCGGCTTCCCCAGGCTTATGCCGTAAAGATCGGGCCCCGCCACCGCTTCCACCTCGTCCCGGGTCAGGCCCGTGTCCAGGGAATTGACCCGCACCATTATCTTGCGTCCGGCGCCGGAACCGCTGCGACTTAGCTTGGGGACCCACTCCCGTGCGACTTCCCGGGCCGCGAGCTTCTCGGCCGGCGGCACCGAGTCCTCCAGGTCCACCATGACCACGTCGGCGTTAAAGCCCAGCGCCCGCTCCAGCATGTTGGGCCGGTTGCCGGGCACGAAAATCAGGCTGCGAAAAAGTTCCATAACGCGGGCTTCACCTACAAGAGATAAGGGGGATGTATTTCGTCATCGGGGACTTTTTCGATTTCGTGGGTCACCGGGTTGACCCTGAATCTCAGATTTTGCAGCAACTCGTAGCCTAACAAGGGCGATATAGAGGGGACCACAACCCCTCCAAACCTCAGTCCCATGAGTTCGCCGGAGGCGAAGTAAGTCTCCACGTAAACCATGCCGGTGGCGCTCATCAGCCTTACCGTTCCCCCAGTGGGCCGCAGCCCCAGTGCTTCGATCTCCTCCAAGGGCAGGGCCAAGTAGGTCGAGCCGGTGTCTACCATGAATGTATACTCCCGCTCCCCATGCTCCCCGAAAACCTTGGCCTGTACTTGCGTTACTCCCATGGCACTACTCCATGTCGCCCCAGGTGTAGCCCCACTTGGCGTCCACCTTTAGGGAAACGTCAAGATCATGGGCGGCGGGCATCTCATCGAAGACCAGTTCCTTCAGGGCTTCGAGCTCGTGCCGGGGCGCCTCGAAGACCAGTTCATCGTGAACCTGCAACAGCATCTTGCTCTGCAGGCTCTCCCGCTCCAAGCGGGCCTGCACCCGAATCATGGCCAGCTTCATGATGTCCGCCGCTGTGCCCTGGACGGGCATGTTTATCGCCATCCGCTCGGCAGCCTGTCTGACGTTGTAGTTGGACGCGTTGATGTCCGGCATGTAGCGGCGGCGGCCCATGACCGTTTCCGCGTACTGGGTCTCCCGGGTCTTTTCCTTCACGCCCTCCAAGTACTCGCTGATGCCCGGGTACTTAGCAAAGTAGCTCTCGATGAAGCTTGCGCCCTCGTCCCTGCCGAACTCCGTCTGCTGGGCAATGCCGTGGGCCGAGAGCCCGTAAATCACGCCAAAGTTGAGAATCTTGGCGATGCGGCGCATATCCGACGTGACGTCATCCAGAGACACGTCGAACATGAGGGACGCCGTGGCGGAGTGGATGTCCTCCCCGCGCCGAAAGGCGTCCAACAGTCCCTGGTCTTGAGACAGGTGGGCCAACACCCGCAGTTCGATCTGGGAGTAGTCGGCGGAGAAGAGGAGCCAGTCGGGCGCCTTGTCCGCGATGAAGGCCTTGCGGACCTGACGTCCCAACTCGGTGCGGATGGGGATGTTCTGCAGATTGGGGTCGCTGCTAGAGATGCGCCCGGTGGCGGAGCCGGTCTGGTTGTAGCTGGTGTGGATCCGCCCGGTGGACGGGTTTACGATCTCAGGCAAAGCGTCAACGTAGGTCGACTTGAGCTTGGCAATCTGCCGGTAGTCCAGGATCTGCTGCACCACGGGGTGAGAGTCCCGGATGAACTCCAGCGAGTTGGCGTCCGTGGAGTAGCCGGTCTTGGTGCGCTTGGAGTGGGGCAGTCCCAACTCCTTGAATAGCAAGTCGCTCAACTGCTGCGGAGAGTTGATGTTCACCGTGTGGCCGATGGAGCGGTAAAGCTCTTGCTCAACCCGGTGCAACTGCTCGTTCAGGTCCCGGGACATCTCGTGGAGAACCCCGGCGTCCAGCTTGATGCCGTTGCGCTGCATCGTTACCAACACCGGCACCAGGGGCATTTCCACCTCAGTCATCAGAGGGACCAAGCCCTGCTGAGTGACGGGACCTTCCAGCGCCGCGCGAAGCCGGCCGGTCATGTCCGCGTCGGCGGCGGCGTAGTCCACCGCCGCTTCTATGGGCACCTGATCGAAGGTGATCTGCTTGCGCCCGCTGCCGATTAGCTGGGTTATGGGCGTCATCTCGCGGCCCAGGACGTCCAGGCTCAAGTTCTTCAAGCCCACGGCGTGCCGGCCCAGGAGGTGGGCGGCGATCATGGTGTCAAAATCCACGTTGCGGCACGCTACGCCGTGATTGGCCAGAACTGTGACGTCGAAATTGGCGTTGTGGGCGCACTTGGCCAGCCGGTCCGACTCAAACAAAGGCCTCACCCGGGCCAAGACTTCCTCCATGGGAAGCTGAACGCCCTCCCGGTGGCCCACGGGAACGTACCAGGCCTGGCCTGGGGACGTGCCGAAGCTCAGCCCCACCAGGTCCGCCCGCATGGGGTCGAGGCTGGTGGTCTCCGTATCGAACGCGAAGCTGCCCACCTCCTCTATGGCGGCCAGCATCGCCTCCAGTTGGTCAAAGGTCTGGACCGCCTGATAGTCGCCATCCGGCTGGGGCGCGGCCCGGGCGGCCTGCTCCAGGTTGGCGCCGGCCGCGCCGGTGGCGGGCAGGCGCTGTATTACGCTGAAGAATTCGAGTTCGGTCATGAGGTCGACCACGGCCTGCCGGTCATAGACCCCAAAACGGCACCCATCCAGGTCCAGCTCCACGGGCGCGTGCCGGTCGATGGTGGTCAACGCCCGATTCTCAAAGGCCCGCTCCCGATTTTCCGCGAGAGCCTCCTTGACGCTGGGCGGCCTTACCTCACTCAAATGCTGATAGATTCCTTCCAGGTCGTGAAACTCGTTCAGCAACCCGGCCGCCCGCTTCTCTCCAACGCGGGGCACGCCGGGAATGTTGTCGGAGGAGTCGCCCAGCAGCGCCTTGAAGTCCGGCTGTTGCGCGGCGGTAAGTCCCGAATACCGAGATTCCAGTTCCACCTCGTCATACACCTTGCGGTCCTGGATGCTGTAGGACAGGTCGACTCGCACCCTCGGTGAAATGAGTTGAAAGGTGTCCCGGTCACCGGTAAGAATTACGGTGTTGACGCCCCGCTCCTCGGCTTGGCGGCTAAGGGTCCCAATGAGATCGTCGGCTTCATAGCCGTCCAGTTCGAACACGGGGACACCGAAGGCCAGCATCAACTGTTTCACCCGCCCAAACTGGGGCCTAAGTTCCTCCGGCATCGCCTCCCGTTGCGCCTTGTACTGGTCGAAGCTTTGGTGCCGGAAGGTCGGCGCCGCCGTGTCGAAGGCGATGGCGCAGTAGACGGGGTTCCATTCCTGGAGGGCCCGCAGGAATACGTTGGCGAAACCGTAGACGCCGGTGGTGTCTTCTCCCGATGCGGTGGACAGGTGCCCGCGAACCGAGATGGCGCGAAAGGACCGGTGCACCATGGCATGCCCGTCCATCAGAATGAGCAACGGGGCGTCCCGGGCGGGGTCTGCCGGCTGCTGGAACAGATCTAGGGTCTGTTGTCGGTCCTCTGTCACCATGACGGCACCTCGGCGTCAATGGGGTATCGCAGGCTGAGCGGCATGTCCGGGGTGAGCGCATTATAACACCGGGCCGGAGCGGTCAGCCGTCTTGGGGTTGCCGCCGCCGGACCCTGGCCGGGCCCCTCTCGGCCGGAGGGCAACTCCGGCACTCTCTCCGGCACGGGGTGTTTCGATCGCTCCGGCTATCCGGACTCAGGGAGGTGCTGGCTGGAGTCGGGGTTTGGCGCTAACTGAGATGGAGCGCGGGTCCCGTTGCCCAGTCGCGCCGCGTGCTAAAATAGCCTGGCCGTCTTCAAGCCCGTGCCGGGGCGAGAAGCAGACGGCGGCCGATCAAGTCCAGACTATTGTCCCGGGGCGGCGAGTATGCCCATCTACGAATACCGGTGTGACTCCTGCGGCAAAGTATCCTCGTTCTTCACCCGCTCCATATCATCACCGTTGGAGCCGGTGTGCACCCACTGCCGGAGCGCGGATATGACGCGGCGCATGTCCTCCTTCGCCACCGCCAAGACCGTCCAGTCGGTCCACGAGGCCCATCCCATGACCTCCGGGCCGGCCTCCGCCGATTACTATAGAGACGCCCGCAACATCGGGCGGCACGTCGAGGAGCAGTTTTCCCGCCACGGCGTGGAGATGCCCCAATCGGTGCGGGACTCCATCGACGCCGCCCGGCAGGGCGAGCTTCCCCAAGGCCTCGACCCCTGATGGACCCCGCCTCCACCTACGAAGGTTGTCTCCCCTCCCTGGTCCATTTCCTGTCCACCGTGGCCAGGCACTGCCCCGACGTGCCCGCCAACGCGCCGCAACTGCTACGGCTACGGGCGTTGGTCCAGGCGCTGGACGGTCCGTTCGACGTCCCAGCGGGACCCTCCGGCGGAGAGCTTACCCTGGACGAAGCCGCCGCGGCGGTGACCGCCTGCCGGGGCCTGCTGGAGACGCTGGGGGGCGCCGGAGCCGCCAGCCCCGTGGGCGGCGAGTTGCACAGGGAGTTGGTGGACACCACGGGGGCGCTGGCGGCCGGTCTCGCCGCGGCCCTCAGAGAGGACCGGGCCCGGCGGGTGCGGGGGCTGTACGTCATCATCGACCCCCAGGTTACCGGCGGCAGGGACCCGGCGGAAATAGCGGCAGCCGCCATCCGGGGCGGGGCCAGGATTTTGCAGTTGAGGGACAAACTGCGGGACAAGGGGGAAATTCTGCCTCTGGCCGTCCAGATCCAGAAACTCTGCCAGGCCGCCGACGTAGACCTGATCGTAAACGACCACGCCGACCTGGCTGCCGCGGTGGGCTGCGCCGGGATGCACGTGGGTCAGACCGATTTGCCGGTAAGCGAGGCCCGGCGGGTGCTGTCCCCTGGGCAGGTGGTGGGACGGTCAAATCACGAGCTGGACGAGCTGATACAGTCCCAAGAGATGGGAGCCGACCACGTGGCTTTCGGCGCCATCTTTGCAACGACCACCAAGGGTGTGGGCGGCGCTCCCCAGGGTACGGCCAGGTTGCGCCTGGCCAGGGAGGTGACCAAGACGCCCCTGGTGGCCATCGGCGGGGTCACCGCCGAGAACGCGGCGGCGGTGGTGGAAGCAGGCGCCGACGCCATCTGCGTTGCGGCGGCAGTGGGCCGCGCCGCGGACCCAGAGGGCGCCGCGGCGCGCTTGGTGGCCGCAATCCACGACGGAGGGGGGCGGGTGTAATGCCTTCGAAGTACAACGACGCTCTGGCGGACATCGCCAACCAGGCCATCGAGCAACTCACCCTGCGCAACCAGGCCAGGGAGCATGCCCTCTCCGTGTCCAGGGAGGTTATACGCTACTCCGCCAACGCCATCCGGGCGGTACACCGGGGCCAGTTCGACCAGGCGAAGGAGCTGGCGGCCCGCGCCAGGACCCGGCTGGAAGAGACCGAATCGATACGCCGGAACAACCCGGAGATCTACTTTGCCGGTTTCCTGGCCGACGCCCGCAAGGAGTTCAGCGAGGCCAACGTTACCCTGGCCGTGATTTCCGGGGGCGACATTCCTCTGCCCCAGGACCTGGGGGTGGACGCCGCCGCCTACCTGAACGGGATGGCCGAGGTGATCGGTGAAGTCCGCCGCTACATTCTGGATGAGCTGCGCCGGGATTCCCTGGCCCGCTGCCAGGAATTGATGGACGTCATGGACGAAATCTACAGCATCCTGGTGACCGTGGACTTCCCCGAGGGAGTCACCGGAGGGCTGCGGCACAGCACCGACAACATGCGGGCCGTGCTCGAGCGCACCCGGGGCGACCTGACCATGGCCATGCGGCAGCACAGCCTGGAGCAACGGCTGGCCCGGTGGGACCGGGACCGCGCCGGGGGCGGCTGAGGGCCGCCGCACCATCTTGTGTCAAGGCCCCGTGGCGGCGCGCCAACACTTACCGTATAGTTGGCGCTGAAACGGCCTCTCCCCGCAACGCGGGCGCATCGCACGGACGGCGCAAGGTGAAGACCGTCAACCCGCGGCGGACCGGGGCGACGCCCGTAGTCCGGTAGAAAGGAGCGCCTTCAGTGCTGGCTACAGCCCAGAGCTGTGCGGTAATCGGCCTTGACGGGCTGATCGTCCAGGTCGAGGTGGACATATCTCCCGGACTTCCCGTCTTCAACGTCGTTGGCCTGCCCGACGCGGCGGTCCAAGAATCCCGGGAGCGGGTACGGGCGGCGCTGCGAAACAGCGGCTGCGAGTTTCCCCTGCGCCGGGTCACGGTGAACCTGGCCCCCGCAGACCTGAAAAAGGCGGGCCCGGCCTACGATCTGCCCATCGCCGTGGGCATAATGCTCAGTTCCGGCCAGTTGCAGACAGACCTGGACGGGTCGGTTTTCCTGGGGGAGCTGTCTCTCGACGGGAGCCTGCGCCACACCAACGGAATCTTGGCCATGGTGGCCGTGGCCCGCCAGCAGAATTGCAAGTCGGTGTACGTGCCGGTCCCGGACGCCTCCGAGGCCGCCTTGGTCGAGGGGATCCAGGTCTATCCCACACCCAACTTGGCGGCGCTCATAAGCCACCTGCGGGGTGAATCGTCCATCGCCCCGGCCTCGCACAACGGCTCCATCGCCCATATTCCGCAGACCGTCCCAGACGCCATAAACCTGTCCCACGTAAAAGGCCAGGAGCACGCCAAGCGAGCTCTGGAGGTGGCGGCGGCGGGTTTTCACAACCTGCTGTTCAACGGCCCCCCCGGCAGCGGAAAGACCCTGCTGGCCCGCGGCCTGCCCACCATTCTTCCCAAGATGTCTCCGGAAGAGGCCTTCGAGGTAACGAAGATATACAGCGTGAACGGGTCCCTGTCGTCGGACGAGCCGCTGGTGCTGCGGAGGCCCTTTCGAGCGCCTCATTACACCATCTCCAACGCCGGCTTGGTGGGCGGAGGCAGGATCATCAAGCCCGGAGAGATCACCCTGAGCCACCGGGGGGTGCTGTTCCTGGACGAGTTGCCGGAGTTCAGCCACACGGCCCTGGAGTCCCTGAGACAACCCCTGGAAGACAAGGTGGTCACCATCAGCCGGGTAAGCGGCAGTGTCACCTATCCCGCCAGCTTCAAGTCGGTTAGACAATCGCGACGAAAAGCTGCGATACACATGGACCGTGCGCCTAAACGCCGCAGGAGGCGGCAGCGGGGGGCGAAAGGCCTAAACCAAGGTGGAATGAGCATTTGCTGGGTGCCGGGAGTCCCGCAAGAGTGCTTGGGCCCTTGACTGAAGGACTGTTCGGCAGCGCCGCCTGACCTCCTCTTTACCGTCTGGCCAAGCCGGCCAGGAAGTCGCCGACCCTCTCCTGCACCGCGGCCTTTGTTCCCAAGCACAGGTTCCCGGCGGCTTCCTCCCTCACCCATCCCCAGACTGCCTCATCGGCATTGAAGTCCGGGCTGTAGCCAGGCAGGTTCACCAGTCGCAGTCCCAGGCCAGGCGTCCTCAGGTACTCCCGCATCGCCTCGCCACGGTGCGCCGGCGCGTTGTCCCAGATCACGTTCAGCAGCCCTGAGTGCCTCCGGCGCAACTGCTCCAGGAAGGCAGGCGAGGTTCCGGCATTGCTGTTTCCCTCCAGTTCCATCCACTCCACCTCCCCGGTCTCCAAGCACACCGCCGAATAGTAGCTGGCCTTCCCGCCATGCCTCAGACTGCTGGAGTCCACCAAGGCTGGCTCCCCTTTCAGCACCCACTTGCCCCGCAATTCCGCGTCAGCCCGGAAGTGGGCCTCGTCGGCAAAGAATATCTTTGCGCCAGTGCGGCCCGCCTCGCCCCATAGGGAGGCGTACTCCGCCACGAAGGCCTCCCGTTTGGCCTCGTCCGCCTTGACCAAGCGCTTCTTGGGACGCTTGAAAGCAAATCCTAGCCGGTGCAGGTAGTTCAGGCAACTGCTACGACACAGGCTGACGCTGCATCGTTCCCAAATAAACCGAGGCACCAACTTCCCCCTGAGCCTGCCGAAGGGTCCAGTTGGCCAGGCCGATGCCCGCCATAGAGGGCGATTCTTGGACCGCCCCCCTCATCTCCGCCTGCTGGGTCTCGCCAAGGGCGGGGGGCGCCCCCGGACTGCCCGAAAATCCAGGTGCCAGGCCCGCCCTCTCCGAAGGCGGAGGCCCACCGGCCGATGGTGTGTTGGTCCCGTCCCAAAACCTCCGCTGTGCGGGACGCGGTCCAGCCCCCATTCAAGAGCCAGAGGGCTTACCACCGTTCCCGCTCCCGGGGCCTGGCCGAGACGGTATCATCCGCCGGCGCAAATCCGTGGCGTCCATCCGCCATCGCTCGAGGAACCCCTTTATCTCCCTCACCCTTATCATCATCCCGTCTTGTGTGACTCCAAGCCACGCTATTCCTGTTCTTCCCCCAATTCACCCCTGCTTCTGTGCTTTTCACCTTGGCTTTGGTTTAACTTTCTGGTCCTAAAAACCCGCGAGAAATGGACAAGGCCCTGGCTGGTTGACAACCTGCCTCGGCTGACCTACATTGGCCGTGCGACAGCCCTGGGTCTGAGTGCCCAAGTCCTAAGTCCCCACGTAAGCCATATCGCCGGGGGTGGCATCATGCCCCCTGCATCGGCTTACGTACGGGACCCGGCGGCTGTCGCAAGTAGCCAGTCTCGGCCGCAGGGGGCACCTCCATGTCACGGCTCTTGTTTATCGGGCTATTGGCCCTATCCCTGGCGATTCTGGCCTGCGGCTCTTCAGATACATCCAACACTGCGGTAATCACTCAACCTAATCCCACGGCTTATCTCTCCTCAGATCCCAGCTCGCAATTGCCCCCAACGCCTATGCCGTTTTCACAGGCCCGCGTTGAACTGGGTCAACCCCTATCCTCCGGCTTGTCTATTGCCGAAGTGGTGGAGAACGCCCTGTTAAGCGTGGTGGAGATTCAGACCAGAGAAGGAAACGGCACCGGATTCATTGTCAACGTAGCTGGCTTAGTGGTCACGAACAGCCATGTAGTGGCAGGGCAGACCCAAGTCGGCATTCGCATGACCGATGGCATGATATACCAAGGCAACGTGACCCAAGTTGACCTTAACCTTGATCTGGCTTACATCGAGATAGACAGCACAAGGACCTTCATCCCCATCGCCTTAGGGGATTCTGACGCGATACGTGTTGGCGAGGACATTATCGCCATAGGCTTTCCGCTCGGCGCATCCCTGGGCACGGAACCTACAGTCAGTGTTGGGATTATCTCAGCCAAACGGGAAGGCTACTTGCAGACCGACGCATCGCTTAACCCTGGCAACTCCGGGGGCCCGCTCCTGGATATATTCGGCAAAGTTTGCGGTGTCGTTGTTTCCCGGCTGGAGACCAGCGATTCAGGGAGACCCATTGCCGGCATCGGATTTGCCATTCCGATCAACGCAGTGAAAGCGAACCTTGGTGGTGCGGTGTCTTCGGAAGGACACGTATTGCCGACTCCAACGGCATTCCCCACCATCGAGCCAACCCGGGACCTGGGAGCTACCAGGACGGCAATCGAGGCGGTGGACGCACAACGGCGGTTGGAATCCCAGGCTACCAGGACGGCAATCGAGGCTCAGCAAGAGGCAGAGCAGTACGCTGCCTCCCTGGAAGCCACCCGGGTTGCCCAGCTGCCGACGGCCACTCCGGCCCCAACGCCAACGCCTGAGCCAACTCCGACGCCGGTGCCACCCACCCCTACGCCCACGCCACACCCCCGCACGTATTGCGATGAGTGGGAGGCGATGGTCCTAGACTGGATACGTTCCGGGAATATCTATTCCAGCCGACATGGAGTCCGGAATCCATCAGTGCCGGACCACCCCCAGCTATCCGCCGACCAGGCACAGCATATCTGTATCATCGCATTTCCACTTGGACAGTTGGAGTCCTATCATTCCGCCTATCGAGTTGTGGTAGGAACAGATGCAGGGCAATTGCTTCCCGGCACCTACAAATACTGGACACGTGACGGTGGCCATAGGGTGAGGGAACGCGAATGCAAGCTCGCACTGAATGTCGGAGAAGACGATGAATCCACGATCCAGCTAACTTACGGTCAACCCTTCCAATTCACGTTTTACACATACCATGGTTCAGTCATGCTTAGTGAAATGGACTTTGGGCCATGGGACAGTTCTTGCCACGGAAGACTCTTCCGCGTCGGGGACTAGAAGCCGGTAGAGAGCGCCAGTGCTAGGGTTATATGATCCGTATCCCTTCACGTTGGCAGAATATCTGAGGTGGACCCGGTCATTTAGACCGGGTCAAGGCGGAGTTAAGTGAGAGTCCCGGCGTTCCTGCAGCGATTCTGACCCTTGTCCCGGTGCACACCTCCTTTCATTGGATTCCCGTTTCTCGACTCCCCGCTCCCCATGGAACACCTCGGCCGACGTCCAGTAGCCCAGGGCCTGATGGGGCCTCAGGTCGTTGTAGAACCGGAAGTAGTCTTCCGGCCCCCTCTAGCAGCCTGTCCGAAGATTGCGTGAGGGGTATTGCCGATGGGGCGGGATCAGGCGGTGGCCGCCGTTCGTGCCGCTGCTGAATTAGTGCGCCCGGCCAGGCTTGCGATGATCCGGATGATTTCGGCGAGGCGTGGTTGTTTAACGGCTCCGGCGGCAGCATCGGCCCGCATTCTTCAGGGCTGACCTACCCCGAAACGGAACAGCTTCAGCAGGTTGTGGCCGGCGCAGATGAGCAGCCATTCCCGGTTCACCTTCTCCAGACCCCGCAGCAGGAACTGCCGGAAGCCCCGGCCCTGCTTGATCTGGCCGAACACCGGCTCAACTGTCTCCATCCTCAGGGCGTAGCGCTCACGTCCCCGTTTCGTCCGCAGCTTGCGCCGCATGCGGTCCCTGGCGGGCAGTCCCTTGGGTATGCGACCACGGGGCGCCGGCTCCAACACCCTGCCGTGGCGGGTCTTCTCCGGCGCTATCAACGGGTCCACTCCCATCGCGTAGAGTCCCTCAACCGCCCTGGCCGAGTAGTACCCGGCGTCGGCGGATACTTCTTTCGGCACCGCGCCGGTGTTATTCGCGGTCTCCTCAATCATGCTCACGGCCTGACCCTTGTCCGAGGGCTGGTTGGTGGCACGGGCCGGCACGATCACCTGGTGGGCGCTGTCCACCACCGCCTGACAGTTGTAGGACTGCTGGAAATCCCTTCCTCCCGGGCCGGGCATGATGCGGGAGTCCGGGTCGGTGAAGTTCCGCTGCGCCTTGTCATCAGGCACCCCGGGATGATTGCGTCCTTCCCTCTCAGCCTGCTCCGCCTCTGCCAGGGCCTCAGCCTCCAGCGCCGCCTTGGCCTCCCTTATCTTCCGCAATCGGCTCTCCCGGAAGGCCAGTTCCTCCGGCAACTCGTCCCCACGCTTGTTTTTGCCGTACCTACGGTCCTCGTCATCGTCCACCTCCCCGGCCCGTGGCAGCAACTCCGCCACCAACTGCCCTTCCTTTTCCTTCATCCGCCCGTAGCTCATCGCCTTGTGCTTCGAGGCGCTGCCCCTCACCTTGGTCCCGTCCAGCGCCACGTGTCCCAGCTTCACCAGCCCTGCCTGCTGGCACAGATCCAGCACCTCCAGGAACAGGTCCGCCAACGCCTCCAGATGGTCCTTGCGGAAGTCGGAGATAGTAAGGAAGTCGGGGATGTTGTTGGCCGCCAGCACCCGGAAGGCGATGTCCTCGTGGAGCCTCTGGGCGATGCGACGCGAGGATGCCACACCGGTGCAGTAACCGTAGAGCAGCACCTTGATCATCATCCTGGGATGGTAGAGTGGCCCGCCCCGCCTTTCCTCCTCATAGCGGACCGTGATAGCCGAGAGGTCCAACTAGTCCACCACGTCGGAGATGAAGTAGGCCAGGTGGTCCGGCGGCAGCCATTCCTGCAGGGCTGCAGGCAGCAGCAACTGCTGGTCCGAATCGTAGGGAAGGTAAGTCTTGCTCATTGACTGCTCCGCCCGTCTGATGCTCCCTCCATCATACCCGGGACACCTCACCGGTGCTGTTTCTCGGACGGGCTGCTAGTCGACGTAGTTGGCTGATTGGGTGGTGACGGTCTTTTGGTGGGAAGGAGGGCGGATTGGAGGTTCCGGCGGACGGTTAGGGAGGTGACCGGTAAGGGCTCGAGGCCCCGTCAGGCTATTTGGGCGCACTGCGCCCCAGGCAGATCACACCGGCTGAACGGCCCGAGCCTGCCGGTACGACAATAGGTTAGACATCCGCACCAGGTTGTAGGCGGCAGCCACAAAGTACCCGGCCAGCCCGGTCCGCTCCACGCCCCGATACCGGGTCTGGCGAAACCCGCCCACCGTCTTCATCCACCCGAAGACCTCCTCCACCTGTTTGCGAATCTTCTGGCTCACCGCATAGCCCGGATGACGCGTGGTCCGTCCATCTATCGCCGAGTGAGTTCGCCGTGCTACGTGCGGCGTCACTCCCCGGTCACGCATAGCCTTCACACACTGCCGGGTGTCGTAGCCCTTGTTACCTCCCAGCGTCCTGGGATGGAAGCCCGTCTGCCGCGCATCGTCCAGCAGCACGGGTACAGCCTCACGTTCCGCCGTGCCCGTCGCCCGGCTCACCAAGAAGTCCATCAGCAGTCCGTTGCGGTTCTCCATCAGCGCATGTCCCATGAACACCAGCTTGGCCTCCTTCCCCTTGCCCTTCCGCATCAACCGCGCCTCAGGGTCCGTTCTGCTCTCGTGGGTCTCGTTCCTCAACCGCTCTCCATGAAAGTCCACCGACGGGTTGCCGGGGTCATCGTCGGGCGGCTGCCGTTCTTCATCACGGCGGCTGAAGCTCTTGATGCTCGCTGCCGCCTCTATCAGCGTCCCGTCCACACTGAAGTGCTCGTCCGACAGGAGCCCATGACGATCTGCCTCCAACACCACCTCGTCGAACAGCGCCTGTCCTGTCTTGTGTTCCAACAGCCGCCGCCGGTTCTTGGTGAACACCGTCGGGTCGAAGCTGCGCTCCATCAGGTTCATATCGAGAAACCAGCGGAACAGAAGATTGTACTCCAGTTCCTCGCAGAAGGCTCGCCGCGCACCGAGTAGAGAGAGATGAGCAGAGACGCCTTCAGCAGACGCTCCGGCGGCACCGACGACCGGCCCAACATCGAGTACATCCGGTCGAACTCCCCAGACAAACGCTCCAGCGCCTCGTCCGTCACGGCCTTGATGGTCCGAAGCGGATGGTCCTTGGGAACTCGCTCCTCCAGGTCTACGAACGCCAGCATCGTTGCCTGCGGGTCGCGTCTTCCTCTCATGGAACGACCTCCTCCACTACCCTTTGGTCGTATACTACCTCAGAGAAGAGTTTTTCCGCAGCCTGCTAAGCCATTCTATGACGTTCCCTTCTAGCGTTGGGGCGATTGACTAGTGTATCGTTTCCTACGGAGTAGATACTCTTTTTCTCTGGGTGAATGGGGGTTACGGTTCCCCTATCTGGAAATTGGGACTGCTTTAGCAGGCTGCGGAAAAACCTAAGGGTGAACAGACGTGGTGAGTCAGACCTCAAATAAACTGACGATAGTCGTAATATATAGCGCGTCTTGTTGCTATTCGTTCAATGAAAGCAATGACATGGCGTTTATCGTCGAGCCGTCTTAGACTCTGAGTTGGCCTCAGAGTTTTTCCGCAGCCTGCTAGAACTGGGCTTTGTTTTGTGAGCTACTATGGCTGATAAGTCGACCATCGAATGGACCGACTCGACCTGGAACCCTGTTACCGGATGTACCAAGGTATCTAGGGGATGCGATAATTGCTATGCCGAGAGATTTGCGGAACGATTCCGCGGCGTTGCTGGGCATCCGTTTGAAATGGGGTTCGATCTAACACTGCGCGAGGAACGGCTGGGACAACCTCTCCGTTGGAGGCGTTCGCGTCAGGTATTCGTAAACTCCATGAGCGACCTTTTCCATAAGGAAATCCCATGGAGCTTCGTCGACCGCGTTTTCGACGTGATGGAGCAGGCTGATTGGCATGTCTTTCAGGTTCTCACCAAGCGGAGTTCCCTGATGAGGGACTATCTCAGGGGCCGTTATGGAGATTCAGCCGCACCTCCTCATATCTGGTGCGGGGTGTCAGTTGAGGATCGAGCAGCCTTGGTTAGGGTGAGACATCTTCAAGAATCTCCTGTTTCCTCGCGTTTCCTCTCCATGGAACCTCTGCTGGCTTCCGTAGGCGAGTTCGATGTATCCGGCATCTCTTGGATAATCGTTGGCGGTGAAAGCGGTCCTAGCGCCCGCCCTATCGAGGAAGGCTGGATTTGTGAGGTCAGGGATCTATGCGAAAATAATGGGATCCCTTTCTTCTTCAAGCAGTGGGGGGGAGTAAGGCCAAAGTCCGGTGGTCGAAAATTGGAAGGATTAGAATACAACGGTAAGCCTGTAATGTCTGGGAGGTCTTGAGTTGTCCTTTGTGTGGGTACCTGGCAGCCCTCCTCCGTGGATAGAGGAACATAGCCGCGCAAAGCTTGCCGTGTTGCGGAATTACGTCTCTGACTACATAGACCGTCTTTGTGACGGTTCTCGGAGGGACGTGTTCAAATTGGACTTGGTCGACGGTTTCTCGGGAGGCGGCCTTTTTCTTGAGAGCGGAGTCGAGATTTCCGGCACTCCTCTAATTATGCTTGAGGAAGCCCAGGCTGCCTATTCTCGACTGAACGGAAAACGAGTCAAACCTCTCCACTTTGACCTGAAGTTCCACTTCGTGGATGTTGCGTCGGACCACACTCTGTACCTGCGTCGGGTTCTCGCTGAGCGTGAATTCCATATTCCGAAGCACGAAGTGAAAATTTATGACGGTGCGTTCGAGGATATGCTCGGCGCGATTATCTCCGACATCAGGCGACGACAGCCTAGGGCTGGACGTGCCCTTTTCCTGCTCGATCAGAAGGGATTTTCCCAGGTGGAGTTCGACCTAGTTAGGCGAATCTTCAACGAGTTGGCTCATGCCGAGGTGATTCTGACCTTCGCTGCTGAGACATTGCTCAATTATATGGTGGAGCGCCCGGAGTTGTATGCCGCCGTTAGACCGATCGAATTAAGTGATACCGATGTACGGGACCTTGTGGATTTGAAGCAAGGTGTTGGTGGTAGGGCGGTTGCCCAAAGGACGTTGAGGGATCATCTCAGGCTCAGAACTGGGGCCACCTATGACACCCCGTTCTTCATCCGGCCTAGGCAGTCCCGAAGGGCCTTGTGGTTCGTCCACTTGTCGAGGCATCCCGTGGCTCGGGACGTCATGATCCAGTGCCATTGGAACAATTTTAACACGTTCGAGCACTACGGTTCAGGTGGCCTAGACATGATGGGTTGGGATCCCCTTAAGAGCGGGTTGTTGCCTCTATTCGGGTTCAGCCAGTATGACAATAGTTTGTTGCACCAGCAATTGCTAGACACCATACCCGAAGAGCTGTCTTTGTTTGACTTTTCATCTCCGTTGTCGGTCGGAGATTTTCGAGTTGCCGTCGCCAACCGTACTGCAGCCCGATTCTCTGACCTAGATAAGGCCTTGTCAGTTCTGGCGTCCGCAGGCGAATTAGACATCCTGACCAAAGACGGAAATGTGCGCCAGAAGGGCTTGCTCCGATTAGATTCCTCTGACCTTATTGCTCTTCCGTCGCGTCCTATGTTTCCAGGATGGTCTCGGTTGGGTTGGTGACTGAGGTAGGCGGGGTTGCTAGAGAGACTGGAGATGTAGTGCACATGAAATCGATTCTAGCGAAAATTGAACCGCTGCATATCAGCTGGTTCCGGTCCTTCTCGGAAGCCGAGTTTTCCGACCTGCCACATGTAGTCGTTCTGACCGTCCCCAACGGCTCTTGAAAGTCCAATTTCATCGGCTTCTTTGAGATGGTGCAATTTATGGTGAGACATCGGTGTTTGGTTGTCTTCTTGGAATCCCCGGTCGGTGCCGACAACCAACTATTTGGAGGTGTCAGCACAACCCGGAAGATGACCGCCAAACTCAAAGCGCGGACCGGTCTTGGCAAGTACGAATAGGGGTACGCTCTTTCCCTTGCCGCTCCTGATCGATTCTTCTTCAGGCTTTGGGGTGCTGGACTCCGGCGGGGGTGTTCCACGGGATCATGGATGCCACGTGGGAGCAACTGGAGGCAAAGGAAGGTTCACTGGAATCCGTGCTGGTATCATTGGCGGGAACAGGAGGACTCTCGCTTAATTTTACTTCAACGCTTTGCGGCATGGCGGGTCCACGTCAAATGTCGCCGATCCCGGTATTGCTGTAAATTAGCATAGTCAACCCAACTGTTATAACTGCAAAGGTGACGTAGCCAATAGGGCCACATCAATATCGGTCTCATTTTGAAGATCAAAAAATTTGTCGAACAACCTGTGGTGGCTTGCCTGAAACCCCCGGTGTGTAGTCCTGCCCTTTAGTGGTATTGGACGAGGTTCCCAGACTAGCACCCCAAGGTAAGTGATGGTTTCATCATGGGTGTAACCGTGCTCTTTGCAGAGTGACATGAGCCATTCGCAAAAGAATTTACCATTCGCGAGCTGCCTGTCATAGTCTGCCGGGTCTCCCGTTTTCTGTTCTATGACGGCGAAATACAGCGCTCCTCCATTTTCGAATACGATGATAGCGTCGCACATTTTCGCTAAATGCTTAGGAGGGCTGTCCCTAAAGAAAGAGAACGGGGGATGTTCCTCACTATCGAGACTGAATCCGAATGAACTCTTGCCATTGACGTGCACTCTTATGCCTTTAGCTAAGACGAAGGTGGGACCCTTTTTCTGGATCCCATATCGTCCATGAATAGCTGTCCTAATCGCATCAATTGACACCTTCGGCCTCGCTAGCCCTCCGAAGCCCAAAGAAGATGTCGTTGTTAACGGCATTCATGCTAGTGATCACGTCATCGAATGTCGTTGCGCGTATACCATCCTCGGGTGTCGTCGTGAATGGATAGATAGTATGGTCATCAAAAAGATAAGCGCCTACCTTCTTCGGATCAAGAACTTCATCGTCACGATATCGGTACTTCCGTTGCAACGACTTCCCAGCCTTCTGATGGAGCATTATTAGGGAATTGAACTCTCGGACGATGTAGTCGCTATGGGTACTGATGACCACCGACATCCCGGCGTTAACAAGCCTCGCCAACAAGCGTGCGATCTGACGCTGATTGGCAGGGTGGATGTTTAATTCGGGTTCATCAATCATTATGATGCTTCCTGGATGTGCTTGATATTCCAAATAACACCAAAGCCCAAATAGGCTCTTGACCGCTCCAGACGTGACATGCAGACCCATGCGGCCAACTTTCGTGCCACTACTCTTGGATTGATAGGGCCTGAACTGTATGCTACCTGTTTCACGGTCAATCCTATATGACCCACCTGCCAATCCTCTTTGCAGGCCCACAGCATGAGAGTGATAATGTCCACCGCTGGGATTCTGGACCTCCATCATCCTATTGAGCCAGTCAATGTAGTCGGCTATGGGCACAGGATAAGGGGAGGAAATGACATCCCTCAAGAGAACATTGACGTCTACATTGAGTCTGGATGCCTGATGGAGGAGAGCCGTACGACGAGTACTCAACTCTCGAAACAGGAGATTTAATCCGCTCCGTTCGGCGGGCAAAAGGAAAACGTCGATTGTTCCTAATGTTTCCAATTCTTGTTCCCAAGAATCGCTTGGTATTAAATGGAATTGAGCCTCGATGGTAGAGGCATCCATCGTGTTGAGGACGTAGGAAACGCCTTTCGACATTATTTCGTTCAGGACATCCAGCTCAGGAAAGAGGGTATCATGCGTTCCCCTCAATTCAACCACGTACGTGTGTAAGAGTTTATAAAACGAATAGAGTGAGTACAGAGTCCAAGTTTTCCCACTATTGTTTGGGCCGCAGAATATCGTGAGCGGCTTATGGGTAAACTTGCCGGAGTCTACCGCTCCCAAGTTTCTAATTTCAAATGTGGGTTCAGGTGATTGACGGCTCATAATTTCGCATCCGCGCCCTTGGCCGAAATTCCCGTTCTGCTATCCCGGCAAGCATGGTGTGCCTAGACATCGTATCAGCGGTGTCAATGGCGCCGAGAAATTGGGCCAGTGGGGTGCTGACGTCCAGCGAAAACGTCCTCGCTAACTGGCCAGCATAAATGTCATATTCCCCCTATGGAGAATGTGACTTTGACTCCCAAAAAACGGACCAGTGTAATCGGCGGAGGTAAAGTGGACCACGCGGGTGGAAGATTGCTGACAAACGGCGACTGCATACTGCACCGCCCGCCATCATTCATAGGGTTGTATCCGAACCCATGGATGGTGTGATGGATGTACAAGGTGGACATATATCTTCGGGTCCGCAGGGCGGTGATGGTAGAGGGGATGAGCATCCGGGAGGCGGCGCGGACGTTCGGGTTGCACCGGGACACGGTGCGCAAGATGCTGGTGTTTTCAGTCCCGCCGGGGTACCTGCGGCAGTCTCCGCCCAAGAGGCCTGATCCTTCGCCAAGCTCAGGAAGAGCCCTACACCGGCGTCATCGACCGGATCCTGGAGTCGGATCTGAGCGTTCCCCGGAAGCAGCGCCACACGGCGAAGCGCATCTTCGAGAGGCTCAGGGACGAGTATGGGTTCGGCGGCCAGTACACCATAGTCAAGGACCACGTAAGGGAGCATCGCCGCCGGTCCCAGGAGATGTTCGTCCCTCTGTCCCATCCCCCGGGCCACGCCCAGTGCGACTTCGGCGAGGCCCTGGTGATTATCGGCGGAGTGGAACAGAAGGCCCACTGCTTCGTCCTGGACCTGCCCCACAGCGACGGCTGCTTCATCAAGGCTTACCCTGGGGAGACCACCGAGGCCTTCCTGGACGGCCATGTGCCGGCCATCGCCTTCCTGGGCGGGGTGCCCCGGAGCATTCTGTACGACAACACCAAGCTGGCGGTGGCCAGGATCCTGGGAGACGGCCGGAGGAAGCGCACCCGGGCCTTCACCGAGCTTCAGTCCCACTACCTGTTCGATGACCGGTTCGGGCGTCCCGGCAAGGGCAACGACAAGGGGAAGGTCGAGGGCCTGGTCGGCTATATGCGGCGCAATTTCCTGGCGCCCATCCCGTCCTTCGACAGCTTTGATGCCCTGAACGTCCACCTGGAGCGGCGCTGCCTGGCGCGGATGGACGCCAAGTTGCGGGGACATACCGAGACCATCGGGCAGCGGATGGAGCGGGACCTGGAGGCCCTGCGGCCGTTGCCGGCCGCACCCTATGACGCCTGCGAGAAGCAGGCGGGCCGGGTGAGTTCGCTGTCGCTGGTGAGGTACAGGACCAACGACTACCCGGCGCCGGTGGCCTACGGGCACCGCGACGTTTTGGTAAAAGGCTACGTGGACCGGGTGATCATCAGCTGCGGCTCGGAGGTCATTGCCAAACACCACCGCTCCTACCAGCGGGACGACTTCGTCTACGACCCCATCCACTACCTGCCCTTGCTGGAGCAGAAGACGGCGGCCCTGGACCAGGCCGCTCCCCTGCAGGGCTGGGACCTGCCCGAGGAGTTCGCCACCCTGCGCCGGCTGCTGGAGTCCCGGATGGGACGAAGGGGCAAGCGGGAGTTCGTCCAGGTGCTCAGACTGCTGGAGAACTTCAGCCTGGAAGAGGTGCAATCGGCGGCGCGGGATGCCCTCCGGCTGGGGGCGTTGAGCTTCGACGCGGTGAAGCATCTGGTGCTCTGCCGGCTGGAGGGACGGCCGCCCCGGCTCGACCTGGAGCTCTATCCCTACCTGCCCCGGGTGAGGGTGAACACCACATCGGCCAGGGATTACATGCCCTTGCTGTCGGGGAGAGCGGCATGAACGACAGGCCGACGCTACTGCTGGAACACCACCTGAAGGAACTGAGGCTGCCCAGCTTCCTCAGGGAGTACGGCAAGATGGCTGTTGTTGTCCAGCGAAAACGTCCCCGCTAACTGTCAAGCGAAAATGTCCGCATGAAGGAACATGTGACATTGACGCAGAAAGAGCAGACAAGGCTTCAGGTTCTCAACAGTTTGATGGCGGACCATATGACCACGGAGCAGGCAGCGACATTGATGGGAGTGAGCCCGCGCCACACCAGGCGACTACTGGCGGCCTACAGAAGGGACGGCGCGGCCGCACTAGCTCACGGCAATCGAGGTCGCAGACCGGCCAACGCTACACCGGACCCGTTGGCGACTGACGCGGTGGTCCTGGCGCGGACCCGATACGCGGGAGTCAACCACACGCACCTGAGCGAGCTGCTGAGGGAGCGAGAGGGCATAGACATCGGACGTGACACATTGCGCAAGATACTGGGCGACGCCGGTGTGAGCAGCCCTCGCCGGCGCAGGCCTCCGAAGCATCGTGTTCGACGGCAGCGGATGCCCCGCGAGGGGATGCTGGTACAGATAGATGGCAGCTACCACAGATGGCTGGGAGAAGATGGCCCCCGGTTCACTTTGCTACTGGCGGTCGACGACGCTACTGGCTGTGTCGTCAACGCCCTGTTCTGCGAGTTGGAGAACACCCGCAGCTACTTACTTCTGATGCGGGATCTGATACGGAGCTACGGCATACCTCTCGCACTCTATTCAGACCGCCACGGTGTCTTCAAGCACACGCCGCCGTCAGAGACCGCCTCCGCCCCCACGCAGTTCTCGCGCGCGATGGGTGAGATCGGCGTACAGCTGATATTCGCGCGGTCGCCGCAGGCCAAAGGCCGCGTGGAACGCACCGCGGGCACACTTCAGGACAGGCTGGTCACGGAGCTGAGGCTCGCAGGCTCGACCACCATCGATGACGCCAACCTCGTGCTCAACGACTTCCTTCCCCGCTTCAATGAACGTTTTGGTGTGCCGTCTGAATGCACGGACACCGCATATCGGGTCCCTGACCCGGAGCTGTGCCTAGACACAGTCCTATGCCTGAAGTACAGGCGCAGGGTTGGACGGGACAACACTGTGAAATACCGCTGGCGCACCCTGCAGTTGCTTCCCGATCAGGCTCGACCGAGCTTTGCCGGTTCGGCGGTCGAAGTGCTCGAAGCACTGGACGGACGACTGGCAGTGCAACACGAAGGGCGTATCGTCGCCTCCCAGGAAGCGCCTCCGCGACCAGGTATCCTGCGCAACTTCGGCACACGGACTGTACACACGACTGTTCCCAGCCGCTACACCAACGGTGTCATCAGGAGGCCGGAGGACGATGTGGAGTCAATGGGCACAATGCTCGAAGCGGACAGACTACGCGACGATGCCGACCGCAACGGCGCTGCAAGAGTTCGCAAACCCGTGACTACGCGACCCAGAAAGCCCACCCCGCTTCAGACGGCGAGATGGAAGGCGGTGCAGAAGGCGAAGCGCAAGGGGCTGTCCATCCGTGGGATCGCCCGGGAAGTGGGCATACACAGAGACACCGTCAAGAAGTGCATGAATGCCGAAAGCCCGCCCATGGCTCGCCCGCGCAACGTCAGAAATACCCCAGCCTGCTAGTACCGCGTCAGTCTAAAACCGATGGATAGATATGCTGGAGCTTGTGCCGGGCGTCGGTGGTAGTGAACCGCGACTCGATAGTTGCCCCAGCTTGATTTCGTTCGGTCTCCAATGCGGCGATCTCGCGTTTTAAGGACACCTCATCTTCAATCCGGCGATTCAAACATTGGTTGCTGAAGACGCTGAACTCAATCTCTGCCATCCCTTCGGCAGGCTCAGGACAGGATTGAGCCAGCTTCCATGCTTGGGAGTATAATGAAACTCCAGCCGTTGGATCACCCGTCTGGCCTCTTTCGGCTCGAAGGCCTCGTACAGGGAGGCGGGTCTATGAGTGTTCAGGTTATCGAGCACCACCCGGACTTTCTCTACCTCAGGGTAGGCGGCATCCGACAACCAGCGCATCTGATGGGCGAAGTCTTCCATGGTCCGACGCCCGGTCACTGCCACGTGCCTCCAGCCCGCCAGTGGCTCGCAAGTCATGAACAAGTTCCGGGTCCCGTTGCGCTGGTACTCATAATCAAACCGCTCCCGCCGTCCCGCCCTGGCCGGGATGGGAGCCCGCTTCTCGGCCACCAACTGCTTGGAGGTCTCGTCGAAACAGACTACGGGCCGCTTGGGGTCATAGGGTTCGGCGTAGAGGTCCAGCACGTCCTCCATGCAGGCTACGAACTCGGCGCTCACCTTGGGGATGCACCACTCCTTCTTCCGCCACGGCTTGAGTTCGTTTTTTTCAGCACCTGTCTGACCGTCTCCCTGGAGATAGATTCGGTCAATTCCAGCTTCACTGCCTCGTCGGCGAGCAATCGCAGCGTCCATCTGGTGTGCCCTTCCGGGGCCGCGCTGCAGGCCACGGCCACCAAGTGGGCTTCTTGCCTTCCATCAAGTTTGCGCCGTTGCCCCGGGCGCGGCAGGTCATCTAGGGCGCGCTCCAACCCGCCTTCTACGAAGCGCTGCCGCACCCGGCCGACCGTGGCGGGGCCCACCAGCAGAGCTTTCGCCACCTGTTGGTCGGTAAGACCTTCATCGGCTTTACACAAAATCAGGGACCGTTTCACTTTACGCCCCGAGGATTGCCCCCGCCGGGTGATACCCAACAAATGTTCCCGCTCAGCTTCGGTCAAGTTCACTCGATATAGCTTGGCCGGCATTCCCTACACCTCTCCACAACCAAAGAATGCCTCCATTATACCAATTCTTATATTCGTCAAAAACAGCCGGACGCGGTACTAGCATGGCAATCTACTCGGAGGACATTTTCCCTTGACACTTAAGCGGACATAATCGCCGAGCGTCGACAAGATGGCCGCCCAGTGCGCCGGGGAGGGTGTGGACCACCCAACCTATCTGTTGCGGCTGGCGGAACTGGAGCTCATCGACCGCCACCGGCGCATGGTGGAGCGCCGGGTCCGTGCCGCCCGCTTCCCCGCGGTCAAGAGCTTGGACACCTTCGACTTCACCGCCATCCCCTCGGTGAACAAGGCCCTGGTGACGGAGTTGGCCCGCTGCGAATATATCCAGCGCCGGGAGAACGTCATCGCCATTGGCAACAGCGGCACCGGCAAGACCCACCTCGCCCTGGGGCTGGGCCTGGCCGCTTGCCAGCGCGGGATGTCCGTGGGCTTCACCGCCGCCGCCGCCCTGGTCCACGAGTTGATGGAGGCCCGGGACGAGAGGCGGCTGCTCAACCTGCAGCGGCAGCTGTCCCGCCTCGGCCTGTTGATCGTTGATGAGCTGGGCTTCGTCCCCCTGTCCCCCACCGGCGCGGAACTCCTCTTCGAGGTGTTCAGCCAGCGCTACGAGCGGGGCTCCATCCTGGTCACCACCAACCTGCCCTTTGATGAGTGGACCGAGGTGTTCGGGTCGGAACGCCTCACCGGGGCGCTGCTGGACCGCCTCACCCACCATGTCCACATCCTGGAGATGAACGGCGACAGCTACCGCCTCCGGCACAGCCGGGAGAGCGCTGCTTCCCAGTCTCCAGGCTCCTCAGACGACGTCTAGCTCGTACCAGAACGGCTCCCCCCTTTCACCGCCCACGGTGGGACATTTCCCATGAACAATTAGTGGGGACAATTTTGCTGGCCATTTACGCCGAGTGGTACAGTTTTACTCCGCCCCAGCGGCCCAACTGCCCTCCGCCCTTGACAGGCATTGACCGGTCAGAGGGTTTGTCAGCCCGTTTCGTAGCTGAATTAGGGGCAAATCAGGCGGCTTATGGCCCCTCGAAAGCTCGCCCACATGTAGATTGCCAGGATCTTTGACCCGGTAAAACGGAAAATCGACAAGGTCATAGACCCCTGATTGACAGGGTCTATGACCCGCCCTGGGAGCCGGAGGGGCGACCATTGTTGCACTTCAGGGATTGAGGTGTGGCGATGGCGTACCGGGAGGTTACCAGAGTGGAGATACAGGAAATCATCCGGCGCTGGCAGGCTGGGGAAGGATGCCGCCGGATCGCATCAGGCACCGGCCTGTCCCGGAACACGGTGCGCAAGTACCTGACTGCGGCGAAAGCCGAGGGCATTGCCAGGGACGGGCCCGTTCCCACCGATGATCAGCTCTGCCGGTTGGCGGCAATTGGCCAGCCGGGCCCACGGCAGGCGGAGACACCCAGCGAGGACCTGCTTGCCCCGTGGGCCGACCAGGTCTACCAGTGGCTGACCGGCGACCGGCTGCAGTTGACCCGCATTCACGAGTTGCTGTTGGGTCGCGGCTGCGCGGTGTCGTACCAGTCGCTGCGGCGCTTCATCCAGAAACGAAACTGGAGCAGGCGCAGCAGGACCACGGTGCGGATGGAGGACACCCCGCCTGGCGAGGTAGCGGAGGTGGACTTCGGCCGGCTGGGTCTGATCCACGATCCTGACACGGGACACCGCCGCGCGGTGTGGGCGCTGATCGTAGTGCTGGGATACTCGCGGCACTGCTTCGTCTGGCCCACCTTCGGCCAGAAGCCGGAGGACGTAATCGCTGGCCTGGAGTCGGCTTGGGCCTTCTTCGGCGGCATCCCCCGCTACCTGGTCATCGACAATTTCCCGCCGGCGGTGGCGGGAGCGGACGCACTGCATCCCGTCTTCACCAAGGGATTCCTGGAATATTCCCAGCGCCGCGGCTTTATCGCCGACGCGGCCAGAGTCAGGCATCCCAAGGACAAGCCCAAGGTGGAGCGGGGCGTCCAGTACGTCCGGGAACGCCTCTTCAAGGGCGGCGATTTCCGGGGCCTACCACACCTCCGAGCAGAAGCGCAGCTCTGGTGCCGCGATGTCGCGGGGCTCCGCATTCACGGCACTACCCACAGGAAACCATTGGTGGTTTTCCAGGACGAGGAGCGCCAAGCCCTGATCCCCTGGGACGGAGAGCCCTACGAGATCGCAGGCTGGCGCAATGCCATGGTGCATCCCGATCATCACGTCCAATGCCTACAGGCCCTGTACTCGGTGCCGTCCGCACTGTGCCCTCCCGGCCAGCGGGTGGAGATCAGGGTGGACAGCAAGCTGGTCCACATCTACCACCGGGGCAGGCTGATCAAGACCCACGTCCGCCAGCCTCGCGGCGGCCGGTCCACCGACCCTGACGACTACCCCGCCGAACTGTCGGCCTACACCACCAGGACGCCGGACCGGATCAAGCGCAGTGCGGCCAACCTGGGACCGGCGGTGGCTGAATTCGCCGAACACCTATTCGGCGACACTCTGCCCTGGGCCAAGATCAGGCAGGGGCACAAGCTGCTGCGACTGGGCGAACGTTACACGGCCCAGCGTCTGGACGCCGCCTGCCGCAGGGCCTTGGAGGTGGACCTCATCGACGTGCGCCGCGTCGAACGCATCTTGGTGCAGGCCCTGGAACTGGAGGCCACGCCCCAACTGCCTCTACCCATGCCGCCGGGCCGTTTCGCCCGTCCCGGCTCAGTCTTCGCCCATTCTGACAAATATCGCCGCCAAACGGCATGAGGAGACTGCCATGACCCGCGCAACCGATCTCACGCCTTTGCTCAAGCGTCTCCAGCTGGGTCCCATGGCCGCCACTCTGACCGAGCGCATCGCCCTGGCCCGCAGGGAGCAACTGGACTATGCCTCTTTCCTGGAGATCATTCTCAGCGACGAGATCAACCGCCGCGCCCACCGGCGCACCGAGCTCCGGATGCAGAGCGCCGGTTTCGAGGAGACCTGCCGGCTGGAGGACTTCGACTGGTCGGCGTCAATCATCATGGACCGGCGGCGGCTGGACGCCGCCTTCTCCCTGGAATTCCTGGACAAGCACGAGCACGTACTGCTGGCGGGACCGGCCGGTGTCGGCAAGAGCTTCCTGGCTCAGGCGCTGGGCTATGCTGCTATCCGCGCCGGCCACACCGTGTGCTTCAGCCACGCCGACGACTTCTTCAAGGCCATGTCCCAAGCCAGGGTGGACAACTCCGTGGAGCGGACCTTCCGGTCCTTCTTGTCCCCCGACCTGCTCATTCTGGACGATCTGGGCCTGCACCGGCTCACTGCCCAGCAGTCCGCCGACCTTTACGAGCTCATCCTCAACCGGCACCGGTCCTCCAGCTTCGTCATCACCAGCAACCGGGCCGTGGACGAGTGGCTGAGCCTCTTTGACGACCCCATTCTGGGCAATAGCGCCCTGGACCGGCTGGCCAACGCCAGCTACCAGATCGTCATCGAGGGCACCAGCTACCGTGAACGTCAATCTCCCCATCGCGCGCTGCTGGGCGCAGGCCGGGAAGGAGGTGATTGACCGGAACACCACAACCAGATAATACTCAGATCACCATGCCCCAGGGTGGGTCAATGACCGTGTAAATCGCTGGGTCGATGACTCTGGAAATCAACACCCACAGGACAAGATGTACCAATTTGCACCCCCCAGACAGTATAGAGGGCAGATAGCGACGCATCGGCGCTATCTATTCCCCCCTACAGGCCGATGACGCATCCGGTGGTAGAGTGAGTCCCACTGGTAGGCGCTCAGCCCGGACAAAGCCAGTCGGGGGGAGTCCGGTTCCCACAGTGGACGCCATGACCTTCCCAGTATCCCTGTGGTGCACAGAACGGGGATGCAGGACACGAGGATGGGCAGCGACATCAAGGTCATGCGGGTGGCGGTGCGCACGTAGGTGTTCTCGACCTCCTCTGTGTCCACGACGAACAGCGTCGTTGGGAACGGCGGCTGTTCGTCCTTATGCTCATTGGACCAGGTAGTAGCTTTCATAGCGGCTCAGGCAGGCGATGACTCCCCTGGGGTGGCGGGTGCGAAGCTCGTGCTCAAGGTAGAACGGCACGTGAAGGCCCCCTGCGACCAGGTGGCCCACGGCGTCGGGTGCGATGGCCGAATCGCCCCAGTTGTAGGCCCGGTCGGCCCTGGCGGTGGGGACGGACCACTGGAGTTCACTCGACGAATCTTCCCTGGCCTCGGCCTGAAGCTTCGACAGGAACCACGTGATGCCGTCTGCGTGCTTCGTCTGGTGCGCCCACGTCTCGATGCGGTGGCCCAGGTGACGCCTGCGGCCCTGTCTGTCTGTGGTGAGGGTCGTGCTCCAGATGCCCCGCGTCGTGGGGAGTTGGGAGCGGTCCCGGTGGGTGATGTAGCGTATGCCCTCGGCGGACAGTGTGTAACAAACATTGCCGCGTTTGCCGTGACGCTCGATGAGGCCCCAGGTATCGACGAGGCTGCGCATCATCTGGCTGACTCGACCCTCGGAGACGCCGAGCCAGAGGGCCAGGTGCTCACGGGGGATCATCGGGTGGTCGGTCACGAGGTCCAGCGTCCGCTTCTCCGACGGCGTGAGGCCGAAGGTCGGCGAAGCCTGCGCCATCCGCTCGGGACGGCGCAGCGAGGCCCGCTTCCGCTCCGGCGACTCGGTGAAGGGCCTCCGCGGGGCTGCCTTGGGATCTCACGTGATCCAGGGTGTGATACGTGCTCCTGAACAGCCCCGTAGTCTGCTGCCACACGCGGCGGTTCTGTCTTTCGAGAACCTTCCTGGACTCCACGGCAATGAAGAAGTCCCTGAGATAGATGTGCTCACAGAATCTCCCCGTCAGTCTCTCCTCCCAGACGCTGGGCGTCAGGATCAGGATGGTGTCGGGGCGGCGGGCGTAGTCGTACTCCGCTATGGCCCGCAGCCGGTCGTAGAGAGACCGGCGCCGCAGGGCCAGGGCCAGGCCACGCCGAAGCTGCGGCCGTCGTGGAGAGTGATCGTGGCGTCGAAGCGGCTCCTGCGGTGGAACTCCACGTGTGACCGGAGGCTGTCGATCCCGGGGGAGAGTGACGCGGCAAGACGGTAGATGGCAGCCACCGCGTCCATCCGGCGGATGAGCAGCGCCAGCCACTCGCTGGACACCGGGTAGGCTCGCACGAAGTCCGAGGGCGTCGCAAAGCCGAGCACCTGGGCGGCTTCGCCGATGCCCTTTGCCGTCAGGTAGTATCTCTGGCTAGAAGGCAGGTGGGCGGTGCCGTGGCTCACACGCCCAGCTATGCCGTCGGCCAGCAGGTCGGACAGTGCTCGGTGGACGGTCGCGTGAGGCTCAACGAGGACGCGCGACAACTCCGCCGAGTCGATGAACGGCATCCGGCTGAGGGAATCGAGTAGCCGTTGGTCGGAAGGTGCCATGTGTCGAGCGTAGCAAAAGAGGGGGGCGCTGTGCATCCGTCACATGGCAGTGCCGGTGTGGGGGAAGGCAGCGGACGCCGTTCTTCTGGGCGGAGTTCCCCGGCCTCCGCCGGGGCAGGCTATGGCCGAGGAGCTGGTCAAGTCCAAGGTCCGCAGCCGCGTCCCTGTTCGAGTGGGCGCTCGCCCTTGAGCAGGAGCGGGAGGCGGAGCCGGTCGGCGCGGGGCGCTAGGCCAGAAGACACATTGGGAGGACACCACGATTCGATGCGGTATCCTCCCACTGCTCGTCTAAGCATAGGCATTTTTGTTGCCCATTTTCCGGTGGGGTATTGATTCCTCTTCTTCGTTCGCCCTCTTCTGCGTCAGATGGTCCATCTGGGGAAGCGGCGGGCATTGAAGCCAATAAGAGGAGACTCGCTCTGGACCTAGCCTCCACCCTTCAACGTTGGCTGAAGGTCTGGCGGTCAAGGGCGTCAGCATGCGCCGGAGCGGTCAAACTGCCGTCGACCGGGAGGCCGACGAAGGGAGAGGCTGATACCCGTTTCTCGGCAGCGCTATGCGCCATAGTCAACACGCGCCGGGACGCCTTCCGGGCGATATGCTGTCCGTCCCCGGCTGAGGGCGCGGGGCTTCAGCAGAAGGACAGGTCGCCAAGATCAGAGAAGTAAAAGTCCAACTGGTCTTCCCAGCTGCTTGGCACGCACCCGCTCAAGTCGTTCTCGCTGAGGTCCAACTTTCTCAGGTCGGAGAGGCTGCCCAGCTCCGGCGGTATCTCCCCGCTCAAGTCGTTGCCGGAGAGGTCCAGCCTTGTCAGGAGGCTGCCCGGTCTGCCCAGCTCCGCCGGTATCTCCCCGCTCAAGCCGTTGTCGTTGAGGTGCAGCCCTCTCAGCCTGAGGCTGCCCAGCTCCGGCGGTATCTCCCCGCTCCAGTCGTTCTCGCTGAGGTCCAACTCTCTCAGGATGGAGAGGCTGCCCAACCACGCCGGTATCTCCCCGCTCAAGGCGTTGACGCTGAGGTCCAAATCTTCCAGGTTGGAGAGGCTGCCCAGCTCCGGCGGCAGCTCCCCGCTCAAGTTGTTGTCGCTGAGGTTCAGTGTCTCCAGGTTGGAGAGGCTGCCCAGCTCCGCAGGTATCTCCCCGCTCAACTCGTTCTCGGGGAGGGCCAGTACCTCCAGGTTGGAGAGGCTGCCCAGCTCCGCAGGTATCTCCCCGCTCAACTCGTTCTCGTTGAGGCCCAGAAAGTAAAGGTTGGAGAGGTTGCCCAACTCTGCCGGTATCTCCCCGCTCAAGGCGTTGCCGCTGATGGTCAGACTTGTCAGGTTGGAGAGGCTGCCCAACTCCGCCGGTATCTCCCCGCTCAAGGCGTTGCCGCTGATGGCCAGCTCTGTCAGGTTGGAGAGGCTGCCCAGCTCCGCAGGTATCTCCCCGCTCAACTCGTTGAGGGCGAGGATCAGCTCTGTCAGGTTGGAGAGGCTGCCCAGCTCCGCAGGTATCTCCCCGCTCAAGGCGTTGCGGCCGAGCTGCAACTCTGTCAGGTTGGAGAGGCTGCCCAACTCCGCCGGTATCTCCCCGCTCAAGGCGTTGTAGAAGAGGCGCAGCTCTGTAACACGCCCGTCGTCGTAGTCAGTGGTGACGCCCTCCCATTCGCCGAGGGGCGCGTCGCTCAGCCAGTTGTCGCTTTCACCCCAGTTCTCACCGTCCGTTGCGTTGTAGAGGGCAACCAGGGCTTCCCGGTCCGTTTCGACGGAGCCGGAGGCCGCGGGCGGCGCTGTCGCAGTCGCGACGGTGGCAGTGGTCGCGTCGCGGCGCGTGTCGACCAGTTGCCCTGATCCTGGCGTGGACGCGGTCCGGTCGGGGCCTGTCCCGCCGGACGGCTCATCAGAGCCGCAGGCCGCGAGCGCTGCCGTAAGGGCCAGCGCAAGGACAACGCTCAACAGGGTCACATATCTCGTCGTGCGTGTACGGGTAATTTTCCTTCTCTCCCAGTCTTGACTAGCACCATATATCCACAGATTCATACGCATCCTATAGCGGAGTCGCTATGGGTGTCAATGCTGAGACACCCGTTTCGCGACTCCCAAATATGTGTTGGTATGTCGGCTTCCGCAGGGATGAGCGGGTGCCCCATGCGCAATAGCCAACACAACCCGGGAATACCAAAAGCGGTATTCCTAACGTGTGTTGGGTATGGCGCACGACACCGCCCATCCTGAGCCTATCTGTTTCAAACCAGCAGAGGGTCGGGAAGTCGGTCTGCTGGAGGCCGGTCTGAACCAACCTAAGCCCGAATCCACCGATGGGAGGCGTGAAGGCTGGGCGAATTGGGATGAGGGAGCCTACAAGGGAGAAAGCCTGGGCTCCATTGGGACCTATGTGACACGGCGGAGGGTTTTCAATAGCCGCACCGGGCCTCGAGAGCGGTCTATGGAGGCTGGGAATCACGTGATAGTGAGATCGGACGCAGCAGGATGCACTCGCGGACCGGGCGGACGCGAGTTTGGAGGCGTTGGGTCGGTTGCGGATAGCGCCGTCAGGCTGGGAGTGGGATGGCTCGCAGCCGTGCCAGGGCGCGACCGAACCGGGTTTCCCAAGGCCAGCCTTGGGGCAGATGCAGGGTGGGGCGGCGGGCCTTGCGGGTGATGCGTCCGGCCAGGGAGAAGAAGCGTCGCCTGATGGTCTTGGTGGTTGCCGTCGGCTCGCCCAGAGCGATGCGCGCCGTCCAGCGGGCCAAGTTGTGGGCCATCACCTGTACCGCCAGCCAAGCGCCGTTGGCGGCGAAGCGGCCGGACGGCATGTGGTTCAGACCGACGCCGTACTTGAGGTCTCCAGTGGCGTTCTCCATCTCGGCGTGGCGGCGGTGGTCGGCCTCCAGTTCCAGGGTCTCTCCGTCCCGGTCGGTGATGAAGCCGTGATAGCTGCAGGTGACGAAGAGGGCCGGTTGGGAACCGGGCGTGGGCTTCACCCGCCGGACGATGAGCCGCACCGGTGCGGCGCCGGGCTCAGTCCGGAAGGGGGTGTAGAGCTTGTCTCAGAAGTCGAAGCTCCTCACGATAATCGGAGCAAGCGAGGATTGGCTGGACGGATTATTGTGACTGATAGTTCATTTACTCACCTATGACCTCTCAAGAGTACGATATTCGTTAGCCAAAATACTTCTGAGACAAGCTCTGTAGGTGGTCTGCGCCACATCGGCGGCGCCGTCCATCCAGTAGGGGACCGGCGTCCAGTCTGCATCGGGAATCGCCTCGATCAGGTTCCGCAGGCTTTTGTGCTGGCGGATGGTGATGGAGAAGCGGACACTCATCTTGCGGCAGACGGCGACGACGCCATGGGTGTAGAAGCCGCTGTCGGCCCGCACCGTGAGTTGACCCCTGGCCCCGGCATAACGCACGCGGCCCAGCGTCTCCCGCAGGAAGTGGGCGGCGCCTCGGGCGGTGTTGGACCGGCCCTCACGCAGCCGGGCCATCAGAACCTCACCGGTGACGGCCCCAGTAGTTCAATCCCGGGCCAGCAGCGGGTGATAGCCCCGCTGGCCGGTGTAACCGTGGCGGCGCGCTCCCTCCTTGCCCAGTCCGTAGGTCTCGCAGATGGTGGAGTCCAGGTCGATGGTCAACGGCCCGTCGCCGGGTCCCGCCCCGGCAGCCCAGGCCTGGGCCAGCAACTCCCGGCTCACCCGGTCGAGTTGGCGGACGTGGCCCCACCGGAAGCTGCGCAGGAAGGTTCCCAGAGTGGATGGCGCCTTGACCGTGCCGCCCAGGGTGCAGGCCGTCCCCCCGGTGCGCAACACATCGGCGTCGTCAATGCAGTCGCCCCCAGCCAGCGCGGAGGCCACCAGCGTCAGCATCTTGTCCCTCGTGTTCGCCCGCCCCGGCGCGCTGCCGACGTCGAGGTGATGGTCGACGAGTTAGGGCAGGCTGGGATGCCGGGCGAGGGTGGTCGGCAGGAGCAGGCCGGCATTGGCCACTAGGCGGTGGTCGTCAAAGACGATGCGGATACGGTCGGGATTATTCTGCGGCAGCATCTATTGGGTGCTCCCTGTTTCCGGGCGGTTTTCTGTTCCAAAACCATTATCCCAGATTCAGAGGAGCACCCTCCGGCTTCTTTAAGGGCTGTCCCCAAGGTCGTCCTTCAGTGGATTCGGGCTTAATAGGCTTGAGGCGGAGACGGTCCAGGAAGAAGCCGTACGCGGTCTGGCTCCTGCTGGATCGCGTCGTGGTCGCTGAGGGTGGCGATTTCGACATATACACGAGGGTGTCACTAGCCAATTACTGAATAGGGCGGGAGGTGTGGTCCGGACCCCGATCAAGCCCGGATCGCCCATTTCGCTCTCTCCTTCTCAATCCAGCAACGTCAGTAGGTGGGCGGGGTTAGGGACGGTGACGAGAGTGTTAGCTGTCGGCCTCCAGGCATTTGAGACGAGCTATGAGCCTTTCGGCGGTGCATGGTTCTGCATAATATAACGCCTTCGCCTTGCGGAGTAGATCGCCTATTTCCGGACCGGGAGGTATGCCAAAGTTCCTCATGATGTCTCGCCCGGATATTGGAGGAGGTAACTCTCCTTCGTTCAGGATAGTCTGTTCTATTAGCCTGCGCGCATCCTCTTCAAATATGTAATCCTCGGATTGAAATCTAAGGTTCCTATTCCATTGGTCGTAGTAACGACCCGTGATATGTGCGGGATCGAGCGAATCCTGGCCGATGTCGTGAATGACTACCGATACTAGACTTTCAAATTCTTGCTTGGGATGGTATTGGCTGAGTCGAATCGACCACTGTTCCACGATCACTCTGGTGGAATCGTCCCGTTCTATTGCACGTATACATTCAATCGTTGCAGATAAGAAAGCCGAGGACTCGCCTAGAATGCGCTCCAAGCATTCGTTCCACTCCTGGTCGATACCTGGGATCGCCGACCCGCAAGCATCAGAAAACCACTCTTCGCAAATTTGTTGGGTTTTGAGGTCTTGTGTGGAATCAAGGTTTAGGTTGTGTTGGAGGTATGTTCTCAGCCGCTTGACGGCTTCATAGTGTCGGAGGTGATCACCGTGCCGGTTAGGACTGTAAGTTTGGAGGCGGTCGATGATGAATCGTAGACTTATCCGCCCGGCTTCGTAATAAAAAGCGTACAGCCAAGTCACGGTTTGGTAGAAACCCAGCTCAGGAGGAGAAAAACGGGGATTTCGGATAGACAGTTCTTGAAACGCCATTCCTTGAACGCCAATGAGGCTGTAAGCACGCCTCTCAAGTTCTTGCTTTAATCCCCCAACTCGGTACATGAGGCTAGAAATCGCCTGTTCGGCCACAAATAGCCCCCGTTTCTAGACTTTCGCGCGGGTTAACGGATCTGCAATAGGACCAATAAAGTTAAAGGCGATGTGGAATTCACCTAGAGAATCTCCAGTCCGAATCTCAGGGCGTCCGAAATCGGCAGGTATGAACGTGATGCGTTGCCTTAGTTCTTCTACGAACACTTGACCCCGACGCCCCCCGGGGTCAGCCGATCGGACGGTTCCGCGAAAAGTACGAGGATTTCCATTTGGTTGGGACGCCAAGAACGACCGCGAAATCCGCCGCCGGCTGGATACGGTATACGATTCGTTCTCGATTTCTCGGAATAGCTGTATTGCTGGTGTGATTTGTCCAAGGTGGAAAAGTGCTAGAGCTTCCAAGAATGAGAGGGTGAGGCCCCGATTCAGACTTTGCACTGCCCTGAGATCTCTGACTAGTTGCAATCCATACGACCAATCCTCCTCTTGAAATGGAAGAACTGCTCGTTCTTTGTCGAACGGTCGGCGCCCTATTTTTGACAACCACCAATAGTCGAATAGCAGGTTGAGGCACCTTGGGTCGTGATTGATGTGACCTCGGTGGTTTTCCAGGTACCTCCAGGCATCCCGATATCGTCCGTCTTGCACTACCTTTCCATTTGGCGAAACTATTGGCGACCCACCGGTTTCCCATGCCCGAATATAGAATCCGGCTGCGGAGCCCATAGAAAGAAGGCTCAGGAAAGCTGCCTCGCTTAACTCCCGATTGCCCAGGAGTGCTCCCACCTCGTATCGCCGTTGATGAAATCGTTCGAGGTTTCCACTATCGAGTAGGTCTAGGTCGACAGTTTCTAGCGCGTCCAACACATCGACAATAGCCTCTGTGCGCGTATTGTTGTCGACACCTTCGTAGCTTGCGAGGGCTGTCGTACTCCACACCAATACATCAACTGGATTGTAGGAACTGAAGTCCATCGACCGTGCTGTTTTGACTGCTTCGAGTAGCTGCGCATAGTTTTGTTCAACTTCGGCTTTTGCCGAGCCGGTTGTTATGGAATCGATCGTTGTAGAACCTAATGTTGACGCGAGCTCAGTGGCGATAAACGTTCGGAGCCTCCACTGGTGATTGTCTTTCAACATTTCCAAGGCTTCTTGGAGAATTGCCTTCGCCTTGCCGAGTATTGCGCTGGCATCTTCAGGAGGGGTCCCCTGCCGAGATTTGATTGTAACCCATTCCCGAAAGAAATTGGCTTCTTGAAGCATCATCCTAGGGCTTCGAATGTTACGAGATTCCCGCACTTCTGATATGGCCTCGGCCAAATCCCGAAAAAACGGCGCGAAGCGGAGTTGTTCATTTCCCTGTGGGCCTACTGCCCGAAGTAATTCAATCACAAAGCCAATCTCGTCGCTTTCATCCGAGCCCCATATCGATGGCCTGATAGCTTTAACAATCCTGCCGACAATAGCAGCCTCATTCTGGACACTGCCAATCCTGGCTTGAACAATGAGCCGCGCCTCGAGTGAATGCCGCGGTCCTACCGTAACCCGTCCCGCCGAGTCCTCAAACGCATGGACTAGATCAAAACCCCTGAGTATTTGCGATAAATCCGTGAAATTAGATTTATCCCATGTTCTGGCCAAGAGTTCGATAGGGACATTAATTCCGAATCGCCCGGGCACAGTCACTATGTCAACCAGTTCTGCTACTTCAGTAGAGCTGATCTGAGTTTCTGGTCGAAGTCTTACTTCCTCAAGCCGGGATTGGTCTATGATTCCGGCTGAAAGGAACGCCGTTGCAAACGCTCCGAGAGAGGTATTTTCGGACTCCAATCGATTTACCGCGGCCACAAGTTCCTGTTCCAGCTGTTCCAGTTCCTGGACTACACCTGTCGCTATCCGTGGCCTTGTTGGCGCCAGATGCCGGTATAGTGCTACCAAGTAGGTAGGGTCACGCATTTCCAAGGCATTCCGATGATGTTCGCTGAGGCTGACCCCCAAGTTTTCCAGGAATTCTGGGAATTGTCGTGCCTCCTGGAGGCTTAACTGATTGGGGACTTCGACGAGGTGGCTTGCCGATTCTTTGAGCGCATAAGAACTGCCAACAATCACGGCTTTCCGACCGCGGCTGTCCAGGTAGCCCTGTAGCTCACGGTAGTCGCTCGGCTGGACCATCCCATCCCATACTATGAGGGTAGCGCTACCGCCGTGGTCCTCAAGCCAGCGGCAACATTCGTCAATGTCGGAATTCATTGGCCTTTGAGTTCTTCGTTCGATGAAAATAACGGGGTGTTTTCTCGACTTGGCTAACGTATACGCCAAGGAACCGAGGGCAACCGTTTTTCCTGTGCCGGTCTGTCCATGGATGACAATTGGCTGATCGTTGGACGCCTCTCTCTCTAGGCGATTAACCGTCTTATCATGTAACTCTCTTTCGAATTCACGACCAAAGGCGAAGTCCCTGGCGAATCCAGACCACAAGGGTCGGTTTCCACACTCAAATAGAAACCGCCTGAACTCCCAGTAAAGAGCGTCAGTTGAGATAGGAGGCGGAGGGGTCAGTACATAGTCGTCCATCAGGGTCGCTGACATGTTCACACGGTTCCACAACTCTCTCGGCATCGGGATCGAGACATGTTGAAGGGTGACTCTCCTAGCAGTCTCTTCCCCATACGGTGGCATTCCAAGCTGAACCAATCCCTGGGAGCTTGCCTGTTCCAGAGCCCACGCGAGCCCCTCCGGATGTGTGACCAGTCTGCTAGTTCGGACTAATTCGGAAATTACGGGATGCACGGATAGCTCATCGTCGACACTGAACAGGTGTGCTTGGCCAGGACCTAGAGCTTGTAAAACGGGATATAGATCAGCGGTCGAAAACCAATCTCTATCGCCTTTGTAACCTTCGATGGCTAATACCCCCAATGGTGTCAATATATCCGGGAGTCTTCGCGCAAGGTTCACCGCCATTTGTTTCCGACTAAAGAACTCAAATTGGGATAGTGGGGCGCGTAGCTTGGTTTCGATTGGATTCAAAGAGCCAAACAAATATGTACAGTGGAGGTCACGGCGATTCCTTGGGTCACGGGGAAAGTATTCATCGTCAAAAATCGGCGCAACATCCCTCCATTCGTTGCGAAAGGCCTGAAGCCAGACGGGGTCTATCGCGGATGAGAATACGCTGTTCCAAGGGAATCCTGCGACTGACTGAAGCCATTCAGGTGGCGACAGCCTTCTGCAAAGTTCAGACATCCATGTGAGTGCCGTATCTGGAAATTGACTGGCAGTGCTGTGCAGCAGGAGGTCGTAGTCTGGTGTGGCCTTTGTGCCTCCGAATTTGCCCAGGGCCTCGGCCAGCAGGGGGTCGGTTCCGCTTTCGACGCGGAGATAGTCTTGCCCGAGGAATAGGACTGCAGGTCCTTGGTGTAGCTGTCTCCAGAATTCCTGTAAATCAGGCATTAGAGGACTCCCTTTCGCGCAGTGGTCATCCTGCTTGAAGTATACAGTATCAGCTACGGACGAAAGAAGCTACAACACAGCGGCCGCAGAGCATTACGGCACGCTATCAACGCCGACCACCGGGGACAGGACAGCCTAGTACTACAGCCGCACTACTGTATTCAGCAGGGATAGCCGGCGTTGGCAGTGATATTCCCGGGCTCTGGCTTGATGCTGTCGGTCTCCACGTGGACCAGGAGAGGACGAAGTCAGGGGGCTGGTCCGTCCTCAATATAAGACGGGTAAGCAGCCGGCGCACCTTGAGCACTGTCCTGGGGATCAGCCGCTCATCCCAACAGGGATAGCCCCCTTTTCTCCCAGCCGTCGTTGGTCCAACGCCTGATGCCTGATTACCGCCAGGTAGGCACGGGCCAGCATCGCCAGGGTGATGTGCCGGTACCAGCCATCCCATTTCCGCACCTCGTATTGGTCCAGACCCACCTGTCCCTTAGCCTCCTCGAAGCATTCCTCTACGGCCCACCGGGTTCCGGCCGCCCCCACCAACTCCTCCAGGGTCGTCCCCCCAGGGCCGAAGCAAACGTAGTAGGCCAGCTCTGCGGGTTTGGCGATACTACGCCGGGCCAGCAACAGTAGCCTTTGCCCGGCTCCCTCAGTGGCCATATCGCCACCGCGGCCCAGTCGTAGACCCGGGGACACTTGGCTCCGTCGCCCGCGCTGCACCAGACCCAGCCGGCTTCTTCAACCTGCGACGCCAGCCGGTCCGCCCTGACCTGGAGAGGCCCCTTTTCCGTCCAGGCTCACAGCTTCTCGTTGCTCTTGATGGCCAGCACGTGGGCAATCCCCTCCCGCTTCAACCACAGCCTCAGGTAGCGGTCGTTGCCGTACACCTCGTCCCCGGCAACCCAACTGAAGGGGACTTCCGATTCCACTGCTCGCTCCAGCATCCGCCGGGCCAACTGGGCCTTGGTCTGAAAGGAAACGTCCTCCAGCACCCCGGCCTCCTGCAGGCGCTCTCTGTCTCCGGCCCACACCTGGGGCAGGTATAGCTCCCGGTCCAGCAGGTTCCTTCCCTTGGCGGACGCGTAGGCCAAGAATACCTCGATTTGACAGTTTTCTATCCGACCCGCCGTGCCGCTGCACCCCAACGGACTTGTTCCCTTCTTGAGGAAGCCGGCTTCGCCCGCCACCAGTACGCCGACGGCGTCCCCTGATGCTCCACCACATAGTCCCTGAGATCGTCGCGAATCAGTCCGGCCTCCCAGATGTAGGTCGACAGCAACCGCTGCACCCCGTCGAGTGTGGCGTCGCCCGTCTGCTGCCAGCCGTTCTTGCGCTCCACCGGGCTAAGCAGGCCTCGCAGATAGTCCAGCGCCCGACGGCGTGGCTCCGGAGGCCGGAAACAGTCCCCCAATGCACTCATGCACCTGTTCGATGCCTTCGGCCCACCTGGCCTGTCAAGGGCGGGGGGAAGTTGGGCCGCCGGGGTGTTGACGGTCAGGATAAATGTCCGTTGAAGTGGCTAGTACCGCGTCCGGCTGTTTTTGACGAATATAAGAATTGGTATAATGGAGGCATTCTTTGGTTGTGGAGAGGTGTAGGGAATGCCGGCCAAGCTATATCGAGTGAACTTGACCGAAGCTGAGCGGGAACATTTGTTGGGTATCACCCGGCGGGGGCAATCCTCGGGGCGTAAAGTGAAACGGTCCCTGATTTTGTGTAAAGCCGATGAAGGTCTTACCGACCAACAGGTGGCGAAAGCTCTGCTGGTGGGCCCCGCCACGGTCGGCCGGGTGCGGCAGCGCTTCGTAGAAGGCGGGTTGGAGCGCGCCCTAGATGACCTGCCGCGCCCGGGGCAACGGCGCAAACTTGATGGAAGGCAAGAAGCCCACTTGGTGGCCGTGGCCTGCAGCGCGGCCCCGGAAGGGCACACCAGATGGACGCTGCGATTGCTCGCCGACGAGGCAGTGAAGCTGGAATTGACCGAATCTATCTCCAGGGAGACGGTCAGACAGGTGCTGAAAAAAACGAACTCAAGCCGTGGCGGAAGAAGGAGTGGTGCATCCCCAAGGTGAGCGCCGAGTTCGTAGCCTGCATGGAGGACGTGCTGGACCTCTACGCCGAACCCTATGACCCCAAGCGGCCCGTAGTCTGTTTCGACGAGACCTCCAAGCAGTTGGTGGCCGAGAAGCGGGCTCCCATCCCGGCCAGGGCGGGACGGCGGGAGCGGTTTGATTATGAGTACCAGCGCAACGGGACCCGGAACTTGTTCATGACTTGCGAGCCACTGGCGGGCTGGAGGCACGTGGCAGTGACCGGGCGTCGGACCATGGAAGACTTCGCCCATCAGATGCGCTGGTTGTCGGATGCCGCCTACCCTGAGGTAGAGAAAGTCCGGGTGGTGCTCGATAACCTGAACACTCATAGACCCGCCTCCCTGTACGAGGCCTTCGAGCCGAAAGAGGCCAGACGGGTGATCCAACGGCTGGAGTTTCATCATACTCCCAAGCATGGAAGCTGGCTCAACATGGCAGAGATTGAGTTCAGCGTCTTCAGCAACCAATGTTTGAATCGCCGGATTGAAGATGAGGTGTCCTTAAAACGCGAGATCGCCGCATTGGAGACCGAACGAAATCAAGCTGGGGCAACCATCGAGTCGCGGTTCACTACCACCGACGCCCGGCACAAGCTCCAGCATATCTATCCATCGGTTTTAGACTGACGCGGTACTAGCATAAAGCAGCTGTCGTTCGGAGAGTGCCAAGTTGGGGTCCTCACTCCTTCGCTGGGTCGCATTCACATATTGCTTTCGCAGACAATTGCTCAACTACCATTTTCGCCGAGAAACGCGCCCCGCGTAATGCCTTGCAAGCCATTGTTTAGGAGGCGATTTTGTGGTAGCGGCAGCCCATTTGCTAGGTCGGAACATCAGCGACTGGCGGACGCCAAGGATGGCAACGCGCCCGAGCTTGGTGATCATTGACTGGTAAGCGCCTAGGAACGTATCCTTGGAGAATATCCTAGATTATGCGAATATTTTGCTTTGGGAGACGTGGAAATGGCTTCAACCAAACGCCTCCTCCCCACCGGCGAGTGCTGGTGCGGGTGCGGCGCAGAGACGGCGATCGGCTCCTTCTTCCTGCCGGCCACGACAAGACCGCCGAGTCTGCCGTGATCTCGGTGGAGTACGGCGGCGTGCCCAAGTTCCTTGTCCATCACGGCTACGGACCGGATGGCAAGAACCCCAAACACGAGGTGGATAGGTGGCGTTCCACGTCCAAGCGTGGAGATGAGTCACCATGACGACAGTACGACCGGGACGGACCAACTCCAAGATGGAGGCCCAACAAGGCGGGGCTCTGACGGGCTACGAGGCCGAGCTCTGGCGGATGGCCGACGCCCTTCGGGGCAGCATGGACGCCGCCGAGTACAAGCATGTCGTCCTCGGCCTCATCTTCCTCAAGTACATCTCCGACGCCTTCCAGGAGTTGCACGCCTGGGTAGAGTCGAAGACGGCAGAAGGGTACGACCCCGAGGACATGGACGAATACCGGGGCGAGAACGTCTTCTGGGTCCCTCTGGAGGCTCGTTGGCCTCACCTGAAGGCGCAAGCACGGCGACCGACCATCGCCCAGCTGGTGGACGACGCCATGACCGCCATTGAGCGGGACAACCCGGCGCTCAGGGACGTGCTGCCCAAGGACTACGCCCGGCCCGCCCTGGACAAGACCCGTCTGGGCCAGCTCATTGATCTGATCACCAACATCCAGGTTGGAGACGCGGAAGCGCGCTCGAAGGACGTTCTGGGCCGGGTGTACGAATATTTCCTCTCCCAGTTCGCCAGCGCCGAGGGCAAGAAGGGCGGAGAGTTCTACACCCCGCGTTGCGTCGTCAAGCTCATGGTGGAGATGCTGGAACCCTACCAGGGCCGCGTCTACGACCCATGCTGCGGCTCCTCGGGCATGTTCGTCCAGTCGATGGAGTTCATCGATGCCCACGCCACCGGCAACGGCAACGGCGGAAAGGCCAGAGGCGACATCTCCATCTGGGGTCAGGAGTCCAACCATACCACCTGGAAGCTGGCCAGGATGAACTTGGCTCTTCGCGGGATCGAGGGCAACATCGCCCACGGCGACAGCTTCCACAACGACCGCCACCCCGACCTGAAGGCCGACTACATCCTTGCCAACCCCCCCTTCAACGTCTCTGACTGGGGCGGCGAGCGGCTCCGGGATGACAAGCGATGGGGGTACGGCGTCCCGCCCGCGGGCAACGCCAACTTCGCCTGGGTGCAGCACATGGCTCACCACCTGTCACCGCGCGGCGCTGCCGGCTTCGTCCTTGCCAATGGCTCCATGTCATCGAATCAGGCAGGCGAGGGAGAGATACGCAAGAACCTCATCGAGGCGGACCTGGTGGAGTGCATGGTGGCTCTCCCCGGTCAGCTCTTCTACTCCACGCAGATACCCGTCTGCCTCTGGTTCCTGTCCAGGGACCGCAGAGACGGCAGACACAGGGACCGGCGGGGCGAAGTGCTGTTCATCGACGCCCGCAAGCTGGGGCGCATGGTTGACCGCACCCATCGGGAGCTGACCAACGACGACATCGCCGGCATCGCTGATGCTTACCACGCCTGGCGGGGCGGTCAATGCGCTGGTGAGTACGCCGACGTCCCTGGCTTCTGCAAGAGCGCCTCGTTGGAGGACATTCGCAAACACGGCCACGTCCTCACCCCCGGCCGGTACGTCGGCACGGCGCCGCAGGAGGACGACGGCGGACCCTTCGAAGAGAAGATGGCCCGCCTCTCCGCTCAATGGCGGGAGCAGCAGGCCGAGGCGCATCGGTTGGACGCGGAGATCGAAGCGAACCTGGCACGGCTAGGATTTGGGAGATAGCGGGCATCCGATGAAGCTGGATTTGACACCACTGGAAGACGCCGTGGCCCAGCTTGAGGACGGGCTGATCCAGTATGATTCCGACATCGTGCGCGAGTTCCCGCAGATTCGGAACCAGATGCGGGCGGGGGCGATCCAAGCGTTCGAGTTCACATACGAGCTTAGCGTTGGGATGATAAAGCGGTACTTGGAGCAAGTCTCAGCCAATCCTGCGGAGATTGACGAGCTTTCTTTCCAGGACTTGATCAGAAGGGCGGGGCAGCAGGGATTAGTGCGCTCTGAGCTTGATGCCTGGATGAGATACCGCGCCAATCGGGGCGCCACCAGCCACACATACAACGCGGAGCGTGCCGAAAGAGTCTTCAGGGGCGTCCCGGAGTTCCTGGAGGAGGTCCGTCATCTTCTAAGGGAGTTGCAGGCAAGGAATGAATCCCTTGACTAGCCCGGTGGACATCCGGCCCGACCAACTTGAAATCGTGCAGAACATCCTGCTCAAGCATCTGCCTGCGGGCGTCAAGGTCTGGGTCTTCGGCAGCCGCGCCAATTGGACTACGAAGGACTCTTCAGACTTGGACCTTGCCCTGGAGGGCGAAAGCAAGCTCAGCCATAAGGTGCTGGGTGCCCTGGAAGACGCTTTCGAGGACTCGGCGCTTCCCTACACGGTTGACGTTGTAGACCTGAACCGGACCGGCGACTCCTTCAGGCAGATCGTGAAGTCTCAGAGGATTCCTCTGCTCATCGATGGGGTTGCCACCAGCACTGTAGCTCTGGCCGGAAGTAATGGACGGAGGCGCGAGATTAAGCTTGGCGATGTCGCCACAATAGTCATGGGACAGTCACCACCTGGGAGCACTGTGTCCGATGAGCCTGGAGTCGCCCTCCTGAATGGACCGACAGAATTTGGTCCACATCATCCCGTACCAGTTCAGTTCACCAACGACCCTCGAAAGTTTGCCCAGCCAGGCGATGTGCTGTTTTGTGTGCGAGGATCGACCACAGGCCGCATGAACTGGGCTGATCAGGAGTACGCTATTGGTCGCGGTGTGGCTGCCATTCGACACACGGAAGATCCGGCATTGCAACCTTTGTTGCGGGGAGTGATTGAGGTCGCGCTGCCCGAACTGCTCACTGCGGCCACTGGATCAACCTTCCCTAACGTATCCGCAAGCCAGATTGCCGATATCTCTTACCCGGATTTGGATGAAGCTGAGCAGCAGGCCATCGCCCACGTCCTAGGAACGCTGGACGACAAGATCGAGCTGAACCGGCGGATGAACGAGACGCTGGAGACGATGGCGCGTGCGCTGTTCAAGTCGTGGTTCGTGGACTTCACCCCTGTGCGGGCCAAGATGGAGGGTCGCTGGCGGCGTGGCGAATCTCTCCCCGGCCTCCCCGCCGAGCACTACGACCTGTTCCCCGACCGTCTCGTGTACTCAGAGCTGGGGGAGATACCGGAGGGATGGGGGGTGAAGGCGCTGGGGGAGATGTCGAGTCTCAACCCGGAGTCTTGGTCCAAAACTAATGTCCCTGCAGATATCGCATACGTTGACTTGGCAAACACAAAGTGGGGAGTTATCGAATCTACCCAGAACTTCGTTTGGCAGGATGCTCCAAGCCGAGCAAGACGCATCTTGCGTTCGGGGGACACCATAGTTGGGACAGTCCGACCGGGCAATGGTTCTTACTCATTTGTAGGAAACGATGGTCTAACTGGAAGCACCGGTTTTGCGGTGCTACGGCCGTTGCATCCACGGTTCCGGGAGTTGGTCTATCTTGCAGCGACGAGGCCCGACAATATCGAACGTTTGGCTCACCGGGCCGATGGCGCAGCTTATCCAGCGGTCCGTCCAGAAATGGTTTCGGAAACAGAAGTGGCAATCCCAGTTGTCGAAACCGGCGTGGTGAGCTGGTTTTCCAAGACGGTTGGTGCCATTCTCGATAAAATAGAATCAGCCAAGACTGAATCCCGTTCTCTGACCTCGCATCGGGATGCGTTGCTGCCACGGCTGATGAGTGGGGATGTGGGGTGGGGGTAGACTGAATCGCTGCCCCGCATATAGTTTCAAATATTGCTGGCTCATGGCGGTTAGCTACTGAGGCGGCAGGAGGCCAACATGGCTCGAATCCCGGTCATTCGATTTAAACAAGGGGGAGTTACTCTATACTCGGGAGTGATGTCAGTTGGGCAACTAATGACCCACGCGGTGACAACGGAATGAGACCCAGGATTAGGCTGGGAGCTAGAAGGGCAAGGATATCAGCGGGCTCCTGTGCCGACACACTATCTCGGTATAGCATCATTCCTACGGAGAGAAAAGGACCCACTCCTACCAACCAATGCTCTTCTAGCATCGCGGAATACGGATTACGGAGAACTAGAGTTTAGACCAATTGAAGGAGATCTGGGCTATCTAGAGGTACCTGAGAACCGGTCCCTGTTCGTAGTGGATTATCAACACAGGTGGAGGGGATTCAAGCATGCCGTGGAGGTTCTGGGACAGACCGACCTTCGCGGAGTGATGATTCCGGTGACAATTCTATCCGATACAGATATCACCGAAGAAGTAAAGCAATTCTACCTAATAAACAACAAGCAAAAACGAGTAGACACTGATTTAGCTCTTACCCTTATGCAGGCAATGTCGTCTGCCTCGACCGAAGAGGAATTGGCCAACTTGGTTGGGCCAGGCAACAAATATCGAATCCGGGCGACCCGCCTCGTGGTACAGATCGCACAATTGGCGAGCGGTGCGTGGGCTGGCAAGATTCAGGAACCGAATGTTGAATCTACTCCTACTCAGACCGCCAGCATCAAATCGTTTGTGGACTCCTTGAGGCCAATTGTGAGCACTCGATCCCCTGTCCATCTGTTTTCCGATGACAACCTTGTGGACATCATTACGTCGGTTTGGACAGGTGTCTTAGATTTATGGCCGAAATGGAACGAGAACTCTGACCAATACGTAATCCAAGGAGCAGTTGGACTGTTTGTCATCCACAGAATCGCTCGTGAGTTGTTGATTCCTATGATGCTCTTGTCAAGTGACCGGTCGTCTGGATTAGTGACCAAAACGCTGTCTCCTCAAAAAGGTGAACTGTTGAGCCGGGATTTCTGGAGGATCGGAGGACGCGCTGGCACCTATTCAAGCGGATCTGGACAAAAGGACTTGGCTGAAACGATTGTTCGATCAGTACTCTCTGGTGTGGGTCCATGACTCGAAGCTACTCCACGGCTCCCCCCAATGAATCCACCGTCGAAGAAGCCGCGCTCGCCTGGCTGTCTGACCTCGGCTGGGGAGTCGCCCATGGCCTGGATATCGGTCCTGGGACGCCCGGCGCCGAGCGCGACGATCACGGGCAGGTCCGGTCCCGCTTGAGTTTCAGCCTCGGGGACATTCGCCACCCAGCGAGATCCGCTGCTGTCAAGGCTGATGTTGGGAGGGGCACGGATGACAGCTAAGAGCCCTGATCCGAACATGACGATTGATGACCAGATTAGAATCCTTGAGCGATTCAACGACAAGGTGGATAGACTAAAGCAACGCGGGTTTGAAGAGGAATCCAGGCGAGGGGGTGCTTTTGTAGAGTGGCGTAAGGAACTGGGTTGGGAGGGCTTTCATGTTGGGCCATCGGAGAGGACGATTGAAGCGACCACCCTCACACTGCGCTTCTTTCTCCTGAATAACGAGAGCACTTCTCTGTTAAACATGGCTAAGCTGTATGCCAATTTGAACATCGATCCTCAACTCACCACCCAGTTCTCTGAGATCCGCGACCAAGTCAACTCCTATTTGGATTCCGCATCCAACCTTTCGATCTCTGAGGAAGGCCCGATGACGCAGCGAGACATCTTCGAGCTGTTTATCTATGGCGATCTCGCCCACGCGAACGATCAGACGACGGAGGCCAACTATCGGTCTATTTCTCAAAGTGATTTCTTTCCGTTGTTTCAAGATGACTTCATTAACACGATCCAGCTGATCTTGTCGGCGTTGACCGAGATGCAACAGGTCAATTGCTTAGCCCTTGACCAACTGCGTCGTGGTGGAACCCGTCCATGACCACGCTCACTGAAGCCGATGTTGAGCAGGCCACCCTTGACTGGCTGTCTGGCCTCGGCTGGCAGGTGGCCCACGGCCCGGACATCGCACCCGAGACGCCCAGTGCCGAGCGCGGCGACTATGGTCAAGTGGCGCTGGAGCATCGGCTCCGCGACGCACTCGCCGAGTTGAGTCCTAACCTTCCAGCATCCGCGCTGGACGACGCCTTCCGCAAGCTCACCCGCCCGGAAGGATCTACGCTGGAGGCGCGCAACCGGGCCTTTCACCGGATGTTGGTCGATGGCGTGACGGTGGAGCACCGGGACAGTGAAGGACGCATTCGCGGGGCGCAGGTACAGGTCATCGACTTCGACACCCCCGCCAACAACGACTGGTTGGCCGTCAACCAGTTCACCGTCACCGAGATCAGGAACACCCGCAGGCCGGACATCGTGCTGTTCGTCAATGGGCTGCCCCTGGGCATCGTCGAGCTGAAGAACCCCACCGACGAGGACGCCACCATCTGGACGGCGTGGCAGCAGCTCCAGACCTACAAGTCGGAGCTGCCAACCCTGTTCTCCATGAACGGGGCGTTGATGGTCTCGGACGGTACAGAGGCCCGCATCGGCACGCTGACATCCGGGCGGGAGTGGTTCAAGCCCTGGCGCACTGTCACCGGAGAGACGCTGGCGGACCCACACCTCACAGAGCTTCAGGTGATGTTGGAGGGCGTCTTGGAGCCGGGCCGCTTCCTCGCCATGGTCCGGGACTTCATCGTGTTCGAGGACGACGGCAGCGGCGCGCTGGTCAAGAAGATGGCGGGCTATCACCAGTTCCACGCCGTCAGGGTTGCGGTTGATGAGACCCTGCGGGCTGCGGAGTTGCAACGCACAGAGGCACGGGTCGCCGAAGAACAGGGACGTTACGAAGCCGGACGCAAGCCAGGCGGCGATCCAGGCGACCGCCGCATCGGGGTGGTCTGGCATACCCAGGGGTCGGGTAAGAGCCTCACTATGGCCTTCTACACCGGGGCTGTCATCCGAGAGCCGGCGATGGAGAACCCGACAATCGTCGTGCTCACGGACCGCAATGACCTTGACGACCAGCTATTTGGCACGTTCTCGCGCTGCCAAGACCTGCTGCGCCAGCCGCCAACCCAGGCGGAAAGCCGGGCGGACCTGCGGAGCAAGCTGTCGGTGAACGCCGGAGGCGTGGTCTTCACCACCATCCAGAAGTTCTTCCCGGAGGAGAAGGGCGATACGCATCCGACCCTATCGGACGGGCGCAACATCGTCGTCATCGCCGACGAAGCCCACCGCAGCCAGTACGACTTCATCGACGGGTTCGCCCGTCACATGCGGGACGCGCTACCCAACGCATCCTTCGTCGGCTTCACAGGGACACCCATCGAGCTGCAGGACGCCAACACCCGAGCCGTGTTCGGCGACTACATCAGCATCTACGACATTCAGCGTTCCGTGGAGGACGGGGCCACGGTGCCCATCTACTACGAGAGCCGTCTCGCAAAGCTGGCCCTGGACGAAAGCGAGATGCCGAAGATAGACCCGGAGTTCGAGGAAGCCACCGAGGGCGAGGAGGTGGAGCGCAGGGAGAGGCTCAAGACGAAGTGGGCACAGCTGGAGGCCGTCGTTGGCTCGGAGAACCGGGTGAAGCAGATTGCCGAGGACATCGTGGCGCACTTCGAGCAGCGCTTGGAGGCCCTCGGCGGCAAAGCGATGATCGTCTGCATGAGCAGGCGCATCTGCATCGACCTCTACAGGGAGCTGGTTCGGCTGCGCCCTGGCTGGCACGACGACGATGACGACAAGGGAGGCGTCAAGGTGGTGATGACCGGCTCTGCCTCTGACCCTCTGAACTGGCAACCGCACATCAGGAACAAGGCCCGCCGGGAGGTGTTGGCCCAGAGGTTCCGCGACCCCAGTGACCCTCTGCAAATCGTGTTGGTACGGGACATGTGGCTGACGGGCTTCGACGCGCCGAGCCTGCACACTATGTATGTGGACAAGCCGATGCGAGGCCATGGACTGATGCAGGCCATTGCCCGCGTCAACCGGGTCTTCAAGGACAAGCCTGGCGGCCTCGTCGTGGACTACCTGGGGCTGGCTCAGGACCTGAAGCGGGCGCTTGCCACCTACACCGAGAGCGGGGGTACGGGGCGGACGGCGTTGGGCCAGGACGAGGCAGTGGCAGTGATGCTGGAGAAGTACGACGTGTGCTGCGCCCTGTTCCACGGATTCGACTGGTCTGTGTGGACGGTAGGCAACGCGCAGGACCGGTTGGGGCTGTTGCCGCCCGCTCAGGAGCACGTATTAGCCCAGGATGACGGTAAGGAACGCTGCCTGAACGCAGTCCGCGAGCTATCACAAGCCTTCGCCCTGGCCGTGCCGCACCAGGAGACATTTCGCATTCGGGACGCCGTGGGGTTCTTCCAGGCGGTGCGGGCGGCCCTGTCTAAGCGGACAACGGGAGAGGCCCGCCCCGAGGAGGACTTGGACCTGGCCGTGCGGCAGATCATCTCGCGGGCGGTGGCCTCCAAGGGAGTGCTGGACATCTTCGCCGCCGCAGGTCTGGACAAGCCGGACATCTCGGTGCTCTCCGACGAGTTCTTGGCCGAGGTGCAAGGAATGCCTCAGCGGAACCTCGCCGTCGAGTTACTCCAGAAGCTGCTCAAGGGGGAGTTGTCCGTCCGCCGTCGCAAGAACGTCGTGCAGGCCCGTTCTTTCGCGGAGATGTTGGAGCAGACCCTGCGCCGCTACCAGAACCGGGCGATAGAGGCGGCGCAGGTCATCGAGGAGTTGATTGAGCTTGCGAAGGAGATGCGGGAGGCCAACGCCCGCGGCGAGCAACTGGGTCTGAGCGATGACGAGTTGGCTTTCTACGACGCACTAGAAACCAACGACAGCGCGGTGCAGGTGCTGGGCGACGAAACCCTACGCGACATTGCCCGTGAACTGGTCGAGACTGTTCGAAACAACATCGCTATCGACTGGACACTGCGGGAGAATGTCCGCGCCAAGCTCCGGGCGATGGTCAAGCGCATCCTGCGCAAGCACGGCTACCCGCCCGACAAGCAGGAGAAGGCGACAGTGACTGTCCTTGAGCAGGCTGAGGTCGTGTTCGAAGGCTGGGCGACAGTGGTTTGAGGGATTGCAGACGCGAAGACGCCATCCACATGGGCTTAGCGAGAACTCACAGGACTAGCCTCAACTTAAAGATGGTTCTGCCTACCGTCAACTTAGGCCCACCAAGAAAGACTCGAACAGGTTGTTGTCCTTGGTATCGAGTCTGCACTTGGTTCACCTATGCGACAGTAGGAGATATCGGATTTGGGAGCCCCCGAAGCCTTATCGCGCCCTCGTTCCGTTGAAGTCCGTCTCCCGAGAGCATTTCAAGTCTCCGTTGCCGTTGCCTATCAAGTATGACGACGCGGAATCCCAGTGCGCCTGCCCGCCTTGCTGCTGCGAAGGCTGTCCCAGCGCGGTCAGGCGATGCAAGACCTGCGGAGGCAGCGGGATCGTGATGCCTACCTCGGGCCGCCCCGAGGACGGGCCGGATGCTTGCCCCGACTGCTCACCCAAGTGCGCCGTGTGTGGCTCAGCTAATGTGGAGTATCACCAGCCCCCGGTATGTGGGAAGTGCCGTCATGAGGCCAGCGCCGCCGAGACGCTCAAGAGGCTACTGGTGCTCAATGATCCAGCGATTGGGGAAGCTATGCGGGTCTCCGAGGAGGCGTTCGCGTCAGACGATTGGGAGTACGTGAAGATCCCGCGGCTACCCCAGGGCGAGCCCCGGGGCCCCAAGGGGGTCGAGTGCGGGGAGTGTGGAGAGAGGTTCGACTACGGGAAGCCCTATGCGTTCTCCTGCTCCAACACGCGCTGTCCCCTACAGCGTCGTTTTCGCTCGGCGGCGGGCCTGCTTTTGACACCATAGACACGTCACGTCCTGAACCCGCCCGGCCAGGTACCGCGCCGGGGCGTATGCGCCACAGAGGGCCATACCTCCCGGCGTTTCCATTGTCTCGTCGGGTTGGTGCTGAGGCCAGTGGACATGGCGCTGCCGCGGGCGCCGGGTCGGGTGCTGATCGGCCTGCCGGGTCCGGGCCAAGATCGTTCTGAGGTCCTGGTCCTGGCCGGTGGCGCGGCGGACCGCCGCCTTGGTGTGGGGGTGACAGTAGGCTACGGCTTCCTGGCGGGGGAACTGCAGGAGGTACTGGGCGACCTTGGGGCACCGGGGCTCGGTGCAGAGCGTGAGGGCCGTGTGGGGCCGGAGCCGGACGGCCGCGGGGTTAACTAGCCATTGGTGTGGGGCCGGCATCTCTGGTGTCGCCTGGGGTCAGGTATGCCCGTTGGGTCCGCGTGGCATTTCTCCTCCTTTTAAGACACTACCCCTCGGTTGCTGGTCTCGGTCAACCGGATGAGCCGGTCCAGCTTACCTTCCAGCCGCTCGAAATCCTCCTTGGTCAGAAACCCAGGGGGCTTTTGCTTCTCCTTCGGGGGGAGCCATGTGTTCCTCCCTTCTATGCTTCAATATGCTCCAGTAGCGCATCCACGATAGCATTGGTTTCGCGTCGCTGTTCCCTCACCTTCTGGATCATGAGCTTTTGTCGCTTAAGCGATTCTTCCCATTCCTTGTCAAAAGCCTCATGCCACTCTTCATGTGGCTGTACCCATGTGCGTCAGCGTTGCGTTGCTTGTTCCAGGTTGGTCACTCGGCCTTCTAATGTTTTGTGCTATTGTCGCCTCCCTACTTCTTCGCGGCTGCCACCTCTGCATGTTGCGCCTTCGTGAGTCTTAGCTTTGCTTCGCTCAGCTTTGACTCCATGTGTATTTGAGCTGTTTTGGACTTGGTCCATAAAGAGTGTAACCTTGCCACAACTACCCGTAGCCGTTTGGCCTCTTCCTCCGAATGGTCCAATTGCCTTCTTGCCAGCTTTGTCTCTCCATCGAGCCGCGTTGTCTCAGCTTCGGCTTCGGTCAATTCAGATTGGACCTCGCTCAGATGTTGCTCTGCGCTGATCCGTTCCGTCACTGGGTCCAGAAATTTGTCTCCAATCCATTTTATAATGTCCTTGCTGAACGATGCCGCGCCAATCAGTGCTAGAAAGTCCATAGGGTGCCCCCTCGTGCGTGGATTGTGGCTGACTTACCCAATCATCCAGAACCCTGCATGAGCCACAAGGGGGCATGGAACACAATCCATGCCAATAAGCTCATGCGAACCTTGGGGCGGTGACTGGGTAAGTCACCTCAACTATAGCACACCCGCTCCCCAGCGTGCTATGGTGGGAGGCTCCACGGTCGGGGAAGTGTTATGGCTCAACCTGGTCCTGCTCCAACGGTAGAACTGATTGAGATTGAGCCTTGTGATGGCAATCATGTCCTAAACCAAAGCCAAGGTGAAATGCGCATAAGGATAGGGTAAATTGGGAGGCAGTTGGGGTAGGTAGTTTGGGAGGGGTTGATGATGGGGGTAAGAGATATCGGCCAGTCTTTGGAACAATGGCAGATGGGCGCGAAGGACCTGCGGCGGAGAATGATCCTGGCGCCCACACCCCGGGAGCGGGAAAGGTGGTACGCCATCTGGCTGCTGGCCCAAGGCTGGACGGCAGTGGCCGCGGCGGAGGCACTGGAGCGGGATCCCCACACCATTGGACGGTGGGCCTCGGCCTTCGGCGAGGATGGTCCGGCAGCCCTGATCTTCGAGCAGACGGGCGGTTCCCCTCCGCCCTCGACCAGACACAGCAGGCGGAGTTGACAGGAGCGGTGCAGCTGCCGCCGTCATCATCGGGCCTGGAACTGGCCAACTGGTATTGGCGGGTGGTGCGGCGGTTTGTCTCGGAACGGTTCGGCCTCAACCTGAGCCGTAGCAGTTGCCTGAATTACCTGCACCGGCTGGGATTCACCTACAAGCGTCCCAAGAAGCGCTTGGTGAAGGCGAATGAGTCGAAGCGGAAGGCCTTCGCCATGGAGTATGCCGCCCTTAGCGAGGAGACCCGGCGGACCGGAGCCAAGGTATTCTTTGCCGACGAGGCCCACTTCCGGGCCGACGCGGAGTTGCGGGGCAAATGGGTGCTCAGGGGAGAACCGGCATTGGTGGACTCGACCAGTCCCAAGTACGGGGAGAAGGCCAGCTACTACTCGGCGGTGTGCCTGGAGACGGGGGAGGTGGAGTGGATGGGACTGGAGGGCAACAGCAACTCCGGAACCTCGGTTGCCTTCCTGGAACAGTTACGGGGGAGGCACAGAGGGCGGCTGAACGTGATCTGGGACAATGCGCCGCCCCATCGCGGTGAGGCGTTGCGGGAATACCTGCGGACGCCTGAGCTGGACCTGAGGTTGGTGAACCTGCCGGGCTACAGTCCGGACTTCAACGCCGACGAGGCTATCTGGGGATGGGCGAGGGAGGAGGCCACTGGCAACCTGTGCCTGGGGACCAGAGAGGCAGTGCAGGAGAGGGTCGGTGACTTCCTGGCCGGGCTGGCCAACCGGCAAGATGAGGTGAGACGGCGCTGCCGGACAGTGCTGCAATCAAGGGCCGAGACACTCCAGCGAGATTCCCGGCCCGATTCCCGCCCTCCCGGAAATGTACATCCCATCTTGGCTTTGGTTTAGTACTCTACGACGATAATGGCGACAGGAGGATTACCTGCGCGGAGGCACGGCATTGCGCCGGTATATCGTGGTCATCCCGCTTACCAGCACATGCAAGACCGGGATGGCGACGGCGTAGTCTGCGAATAACTCTGGAGTGTGCCTAACGGGCTTTGAATCAAAAGTACCTCGCCTGAACCAAAAGCCTGGTTCAAACGGGACTTTTGGTGCAAAGTCAAGGTAGGGTATAATAATGGGATGCGAAGATAAGAAGGCCTAAGCTTTGACTACTCTCGAAAATGAAGACTTGATGCGGCTGTTGGGTCAGAGAGAATCCGACCGTGTAGAGAACAAGGGAGTTCTGAGCAAAAACACGAGCGACGACATCCGGCAGGCAATCTGCGCCTTCGCCAACGACCTGCCCGACTACCGCCAGCCGGGAGTCGTTTTCGTGGGTGTGCAGGACGATGGATCCATCGCAGGACTGACGATCACGGACGAGCAGCTTCGGCAATTGGCGGACATGAAAACTGACGGCAACATCGTACCTCTACCGTCTATGACGGTGGAAAAACGGTCTCTATCTGACGGAGACGTCGCGGTTGTCATCGTGCAGCCTTCCGATTCCCCTCCTATCCGCTGCCGGGGAAGAATACATATCCGAATCGGCCCCCGCCAGGGGATTGCGACGGCGCAGGACGAGCGCATCCTAAACGAAAAACGCCGCTACGGGGACATACCCTTCGACATACATCCGGTTCCTTCGGCCACGCTGTCCGACTTGGACCTGCTCCAGTTCGAGCGCGAATACTTGGCGCAGGCTTTCGCTCCTGACATTCTGGAATCCAACGACCGCAGCATCGAGGAGAAACTGGCGGCCACGAAGATGGTTGCATCGATGGACGATACAATCCCCACAATTCTGGGCTTGCTCGTAATCGGCAAAAACCCCCAGGATTTCCTGCCCGGCGCATACGTGCAATTCCTCCGACTGGCTGGCACGGAAGTTACAGACCCTGTATTGGATGAAGAGGCCATCCGCGGAACCATTTCAGATATTCTTCGGCGTCTTGACGAAAAACTGAACAGCCACAATCGCACCGCCGTTGACATCACGTCGGCATCCGTGGAGCGGCAAAAGAGCACGTACCCCATCATCGCTATACAGCAGATTGCCCGCAATGCTGTTATGCACCGCTCTTATGAGGGGAACAACGCTCCTGTGCGAGTCTACTGGTACGATGACCGCATCGAGATAATGAGCCCCGGGGGCGTGTTCGGAACGATAACTGCCGATAACTTTGGGCAGCCTGGGGTAACGGCGTACCGCAACCCTAACGTTGCCGAGTCGATGAGGAATCTGGGATTTGTACAACGGTACGGTATTGGCATATCCTTGGCCAGACGGCTGCTGCGTCAAGCGGGACACCCCGATATGGTGTTCAATGCCGATATGAACAATGTTCTCGTTACGATAAGAGCTATTTCGGCCTAGGAGGACACATTGCGATGACCGTACCGGTCCTCACCTTCTTCAACAACAAGGGCGGCGTGGGCAAGACCTCCCTGATATACCATCTTGCTTGGATGCTGTCCGAAACCGGCCACCGGGTGCTGGCCTGCGATCTTGACCCGCAGGCCAACCTTTCTGCCGCGTTCCTAGATGAAGACCGGCTGGAAATCATTTGGAATGATGGGAAAGACCGGGACAAAGAGAGCGGCACGAACACTATCGCACAATGTGTCGAGCCGCTGATGCAGGTCGGCGACTTACAATCCCCAGAGCTTGAGGAAATTACGCCGGAACTTTGTCTGATTGCCGGTGACCTTGCTCTCTCTGGGTTTGAAGATACTCTGTCCGCCGAATGGCCGAACGCGCTGGGTTCCACTAACTTGTACCGTCCCTTCAGGATACTAACCGCTTTTTCGACCATCATGCAGGACGCTGCCAAGCAAATGGAGGCATCGGTAATTCTCGCCGATGTTGGCCCCAATCTCGGCGCAATCAACCGTTCCGCCCTCATAGCCACCGATTACGTCATTGTCCCTCTCGGCGCCGACCTTTTTTCACTCCAAGGCCTGCGGAATCTGGGACCCACGCTGCAGAACTGGCGCACGGAATGGGAAAAGCGCATCGAAAACTGGCGAGAGCCACAATTTCCCCTTCCCGGAGGAATGATGACCCCTATAGGCTATGTGGTTCAGCAGCACAGCGTCCGCCTGGACCGGCCCGTACAGGCCTATGACAAGTGGGTCAACCGCGTGCCTGAAGAATATGCGAGAAATCTGCTGGGCAAGGAACAAGACTCCTATCCCCTTTCGCCGCCTGACGATACGAACCGCCTTGCCACTATCAAGCATTACAGGAGCCTGGTTCCGATGGCGCAAGAGGCGCGCAAGCCCATCTTCAAGTTGACGCCCGCGGACGGAGCCCGTGGCAGCCATGCCGCTGCTGCTTCCGGTGCGTACGCAGATTTCAAGGACTTGGCAAAGCAAATTCTGGTGCGAATAGAAGGCCTTGAGTAAGGTCGCCAGTCAAAGTTGAGGTGGACCCCGAAATTAGGACAAGTGGTTAGGAGAGTCCTGCTCCTAAAATGCAGGCAGCGGATGCTGCAGAGGAGGAGTGGGACATGTCAAGAGAACGGAGGAAACACAGCCCATCGTTCAAGGCCAAAGTTGCATCGGCGGCTGTGGAGGGGGAGGAGACGGTGGCCCGACTAGCCGCCCGATACGAAGTCCATCCTGGCCAGACCCACGCATGGAAGAAGGCTCTCCTGGAAGCAGCCGCCGGGGTCTTCGGCAACAGCCGGGACCAGAGGGCCAAGAGCGACGACGTTCTGACTGTCAATGGCGCCGAGAAATTGGAGGAGGCGTTGGGTCTGGGCAGGCCGGAGGTGTTCGACACCGGCCAGGGGAGCAGTCCACCAGCCCGGAGTTCACCCAGGTCCTTCAGGACCGCGGTGTGAAGATCAGCATGGACGGGAATGGGAGGTACGCGGACAACATCTTCGTCGAGTGACTGTGGCGCACGGTGAAGTACGAGGAGGTGTACCTGAAAGCCTACGCCCTCGCCCCTGTCGCCGTCGATCTCTACCGCGAGTTCAGTGTAGGACTGTCCATCTCTACCGGCACATGACCGGACAGTCTCAAACCCGGCCCGCCCAGGCACCCGGACGTTTAGGTCTCCGCCTGGATCATCCAACGCATAGTAATACTCGGAACGGCCACAAACCTGGGCTGAAACCACCGGGTCTTGGGGGGCGGGGTTGGGTAGAATAGCCGAAGGCGGGGGCGGCCAGGGAAATTTTGCAACAGCCGGTCCCAGGCGACCGGAGCTTTCGCTTCAAATCGCTATTTTGCACCAAAGGCACGTCAGGGCTTGATCGGAAGCCTACTCGAGGAAGGGGGTCTAGGAGGAGGAGCTCTGCTGACACCAAGCTTGCCTTGAGGCTCATCGTGCCGATATGCCATAATGCTGCCCATGGTCCTCACGCCAAACCAGCAGCAACTTATCATCGATGCAATCTCCTCTCGCCTTGAGACCCGCGACTTGGTATGCCCCATATCCGGAGACAGCCAGTGGACAGTGCAAGACCGAGTTGCCCTAGCACCCCTGATCGACCTCCCAGAGTTAAACCTCCGGAAGAGCCACCGGGCCCTACCACTGGCCGTACTGACATGCGAAACCTGCGGATACACCACATTCGTCAACCTTCTGCAGCTTGGACTTGGCGACGCGCTCAACCTCGGGGAGGTCAAAGATGGCTGACATGGCCTCCCGCGAGCAACGACAAATCCGACCTACAAGTTCGAGCAGCGTAACCGTCATTGAGCATCCAGCAGAGGTTCACCTGTTCCAAGTGACAGAAGACATGCTAGACAGCATCACAGAGACCGGACTAGGCCGCAACCTTTACCTAGTATTCGCCGCCGCCCTGTTTGGTGCCGTGATGTCACTCTTGGCCGTGTGGCTCACGGTAGATCTGAAGGACGCAACTCAGTCAGCCACACTGAACGCAACCCTGATCGGGCTGACCATATTACTGGCCCTCTGCGCCACCCTAGCGGCCAGAGACTACCGGCGAAGCCGACAAACGTTGCGCCTAATCAAGGGCCAGCAGACCTAGCCAGTTACACCACAGCCCCGGCCTCGCCTTGGCACTAGAGCCTCCAACCCCCTGCCCTTGACAGGCCGTCGGGAAGCGGCTTATTTACGCGGGGTTGACGGCGGGACACCTGAACCTTCTTCATAAGCCCGAATCCACCGAAGGGGCGGGTATTGGGGGTCTGCTGAATGGGTGAACGGTGCTCCCGTGAATCTGGAATAATGGTTTTTGAACGGAAAACCAGCCAGAAACAAGGAGCACCTGATAGCAACTGTCTTGAAAGTCAATATGAATGAGCGACGACTGGCTGAGTTATATCGCACCAAGGGGAGCCATGTTTGAGCATGGCGTTGAGAATAACCAGCAGTTTGCGCATGCACGCGACCAGCGCCACCTTTTTCGGTTTACCAGCTGCCAGCAGCTTCTGGTAAAAGTCCCGGATAGCAGGGTTGTGGCGGCTGGCTACCAACGCTCCCATGTAGAGGACGGCCCGCACCCGGGAGCGTCCGCCCCAGACGGCGCGTTTGACCCGCAGGGTGCCGCTGTCGCGGTTGTAGGGAGCCACGCCCACAAGGGCGGCGATCTGCCGGCGATTTAGCGTGCCCAGCTCTGGCAGATTGGCTAGCAGAGTGAGCGAGAGCTGCTCCCCGACACCGGGAACCGTGCGGAGCAGGTCGTCCTTCTCACGCCACACCGGACTCCGGCGCAAAGTCTGACGTAGCCCCTTGTCCAAGTCGCTCAGCTCTTGCTCCAACCACGCGATGTGGGCTTCTGTCAAGGGCGGGGGGAAGTTGGTGCCGTTCGGCTCTGTTGGATGATTCAGGGGGGAGGGGGATTGGTGGTGAAGGGACGTTCGGGTTCTTGGCGTCCTTGGCGTAGTGCCAGGACAAGGCGCCCGAGTTGTTCCTCATGACGCTTACTCTCCCGGCGTTTGATTTCGTAATGTAGGAACACTCCGACCACGACAGCCGCGATGCCAATGGCTGGATTATCCAGGTATTAGGATGGACCCCGCGCCGCCGATGATGAAGACGGAGCCGCTCATTGAGATGGCGACTACCGACGTGAGGAATGCGGTTGACAGGGTGGTCATCACAAGCACGAGCGTCACGAGAAAAAGTGCGACTGTAACCACAACTGTCAATGGCGCCGAGAAATTGGGCCTGTGGGGCGGAGGAATCGTGTACCAGGGAGCTGATGACTGGGGTTAGCTAATCAGGCAGAGCAGCGACGTTACGACGTTACAAGGAGAAGTAAGAGGCCGTGTTGGCGGTACCCGCTATTCCTCGTCCAGTTCTTGCGAAGCCTGGGGCGCGGAGTTCTCCTGGCTGTGCTTGAGGCGGTAGCTCTCGCCGTTCATCTCCAGGATGTGGACGTGGTGGGTGAGCCGGTCCAGCAGCGCCCCGGTGAGGCGTTCCGAGCCGAAGACCTCGGTCCATTCGTCAAAGGGGAGGTTGGTGGTCACCAGGATGGAACCTCGCTCGTAGCGCTGGCTAAAGACCTCGAAGAGCAACTCCGCGCCGGTCTTGGACAGGGGCACGAAGCCCAGTTCGTCGATGATCAGCAGATTCAGCCGCGACAGCTGCCGCTGCAGGTTGAGCAGCCGTCTCTCGTCCCGGGCCTCCATCAGTTCGTGCACCAGTCCGGCGGCGGTGGTGAAGCCCACGGACATCCCATGCTGGCAGGCGGCCAGTCCCAACCCCAAAGCCACGTGGGTCTTGCCGGTGCCGCTATTGCCGACGGCGATGACGTTCTCCCGGCGCCGGACGTATTCACAGCGGGCCAGCTCCAGCATCAGGGCCTTGTTCACCGAGGGGATGGCCGGGAAGTCGAAGGTGTCAAGGCTCTTGACCGCGGGGAAGCGGGCGGCTCTGATCCGGCGCTCCACCATGCGCCGGTTGCGGTCGATGAGCTCCAGTTCGGCCAGCCGGAGCAGGTATTCGGGGTGGTCCACATTCTCGGCGGCGCACTGGGCGGCCGTCTTGGCGTACTCCCTCAGGAAGGTGGGCAGCCTGAGCTCCTTCAGGTGGTGTTCCAAGAGCAGCGTGGACCTTTGGCTCACGGCGCTCTCCCCGTCAGCAGGCTCATGTAATCGCCGGCGGAGGTGGCGCTGACTCTGACCCGGGGCAGGTAGGGATACAGTTCCAGGTCCAGCCTGGGCGCCCGCCTCTCCAGCCGGCAGAGCGCCAGATGCTTCACCGCGTCGAAGCTCAGCGCCCCCAGCCGGAGGGCGTCCCTGAGGGCGGTATGCACCTCCTGCTGGGAGAAGGTCTCCAGCAGCCGGAGCACCTGGACGTACTCCCGCTTGCCCCGCCGGCCCATGCGGGCTTCCAGCAGGCGGCGCATGGCGGCGAACTCCGGGGGCAATTCCCAACCCTGCAGGGGGGCGGCCTGGTCCAGGGCGCCGGTCTTCTGCTCCAACAGCGGCAGGTAGTGGATGGGATCGTAGACGAAGTCGTCTCTCTCGTAGGAGCGGGGGTGCCGCGCGATGACCTCTGACCCGCAGCTGATGACCACCCGGTCCACGTAGCCCCGCACCAGCACGTCCCGGTGGCCGTAGGCCACCGGGACCGAGTAGTCAGTGGTCCGGTACCGGACCAGGGATAGGGAACTCACCCGCCCCGCCTGCCGGTCGCAGGCGTCGTAGGGCCCTGGCGGCAGTCTGAGCAGCGCCTCCAGGTCCCGCTCCATCCGCTGCCCGATGCTCTCGGCGTGCCCCCTGAGCCTGGCGTCCATCCGCTCCAGGCAACGCTGCTCCAGGCGGGCATTCAGGGCATCGAAGCTCTCGAAGGACGGGATGGGCACCAGGAAGTTGCGCCGGGCGTACCCCACCAACCCCTCTACCTTGCCCTTGTCGTTGCCCTTGCCGGGACGCCCGAACCGGTCCTCGAAGAGGTAGTGGGACTGGAGTCCGGTGAAAGCCCTGGTGCGCTGGCGCCGGCCGTCCCCCAGTATCCTGGCCACGGCCAGCTTGGTATTGTCGTAGAGCATGCTCCTGGGCACCCCGCCCAGGAAAGTGAAGGCCGACACGTGGCCGTCCAGGAAGGCCTCGGTGTTCTCCGCGGGGTAGGCCTTGATGAAGCAGCCGTCGCTGTGGGGCAGGTCCAGGACGAAGCAGTGGGCCTTCCGCTCCACCCCGCCGATGATGACCAGGGCCTCGCCGAAGTCGCATTGGGCGTGCCCCGCCGGATGGGACAGGGGCACGAACATCTCCCGCCCCTGGCGGCGGTGCTCCCTCACGTAGTCCTTGACGATGGTGTATCCGCCGCCAAAGCCGTACTCGTCCCTGAGCCGCTCGAAGATGCGCTGGGCCGTGTGGCGCTGCTTCTTGGGGACCCTGTGGTCTTCTTCCAGGATGCGGTCGATGACGCCGGTGAAGGCTTCCAGCTTGGGCCTCTTGGGCGGACTCTGCCGCCGATAGCCCGGCGGCGCCGAGTAGCTCAGCATCTTGCGCACCGTGTCCCGGTGCAGGCCGAAGGTCCGCGCCGCTTCCCGGATGCTCATCCCCTCCACCATCACCGCCCGGCGAACCCGCAGGTATACGTCCACCTTGTACATCCGTCACACCGCCCATAGGCTCGACTTCGAACCTATGGATGGTGGCGGGCGGTCCAGTATTCAACCGCCGTTTGTCAGTGGTCTACCCGCCCACGTGGTCCACTTTACCTCCGCCGCTTACACACAACCCCCGGACCTGCAAGCACCCAGGCCGCCAGCCACGCGACCAGCAACAGAGGCGTCGCAATTCCGTATAGTCCCACGCGGGCACTGGCCATGGCGACGGACATATTCGCCTCTGGCCCAACCTGGCTTAATACCGCATATCTAGTGTAAAGGGCACGCATCACCCTAAACCGACCTCTGACAAGGGGTGGCAAGCACCAAAGAAGCTTCTGAAGGGAATAGAACACGAGGGCGAGTTTCCACACGATCGACGCAACGCCGAGAATCTGTCGGAGACGGTTCCGGCGTCAGCCAGGGTGATGCAGCGGTTTCTCACCGAATCGCCTTGGGATGATGACGCGGTGATTGGCCGGTTGCAGGAGTACTTATCGCCCAGGTTGGGACACCCGGAGGCGGTGTGGATGCTGGACGGCAGCGACTTCCCCAAGCAGGGCAGGAAGTCGGCGGGAGTGGCCCGGCAGTACTGCGGCAGACTGGGCAAGGTGGCCAACTGCCAGGCGGGGATGTTCCTGGCCTACGTCAGCCCGCTGGGACGGGCCCTGGTGGACAAACGGCTTTATCTGCCGGAGAGCTGGACCTCGGACAAAGGCCGGTGCGCAGCGGCAGGGGTGCCGGAGGAGAGACGGAGCTACCGGTCGAAGACCGGGTTGGCCTTGGAGCTGCTGGAGCGGGCCTTGGAGCGCGGCCACCTCAGGGCCAAGTGGGTTGCTGGGGACGACGCCTTCGGGATGTCGCCGTCCTTCCGGGACGGGTTGGCGGCGCTGAGGATGCACTACGTGCTGGACGTCCCTGGCGGCAGCACGGTCTGGCCGCTGGAGCCGGCTTGGACCAGTGCGGAGTATCAGGGATTCGGGCGTCCCCGCAAACCCAAGTTGCGAGACAGTCAGCGTCGGACCATGGAGCAGCGCAGCGATGAATTGCCGGGGGATGCCTGGCGGGAGATAACGGTGGCCGAGGGAAGCCAGGGTCCCCGCAGCTACCAGTTCAGCGCCCAGCGGGTGCGGCCAACCAGCAAGCGGAAGCCCGGCGAAATCCACTGGGGCATCTACCGCCGGAACCAAGGCGGCAGCGAGCCCCGCTACTATCTGTCCAACGCTCCCGAGGACACTCCCCTGGAGACACTGGCCTACGTGGGCGGTTCCAGGTGGCGCATTGAAACGGAGTTCGAGACGGAGAAGAGCGACGTCGGACTGGACGAGTACGAGACCCGGACCTGGCCTGGCTGGCACCACCACGTGGCCCTATGCCTGCTGGCTGGAGCCTTTCTCCTGAGTCTGCAGCAGGATTGGGGGGGGGAAGATGCCCCGGATCACCCGGCCCCAAGTCTACCGGGTGGTGCGGGAAATGCTGCCCCGGGAACGGTTCGGGCCGAATGAGCTGCTGCGGTGGCTGGAGGAGACGCAAGAATGCAACGAACGGGCCAGACGCTCCCATGCCAAGCGCCGAGCCGCCCTTCGTACATCCCGGGACATCCCTCCTTGAACCGTCGTTGTAATACTAGCAGGCTGCTGAAGAAAGGGGTCCAGGTCGGAAATCGACGATTCAAGTCGTTGAAGCCTGGGTCCTGTTGGAGGAAATTGTGCCGTTCACAAGGGGCTTTTAGCCCATTTGGCTTCGCCGACCGTCCCTCTTGCGGCACGGGGCATGGGCAGCCCAGTGTCAGGTCATGCCATCCGGGCTTCCGGGGTTGCCGCCGCTTGCCCCAGCAGCCTGGACATCCGAACCAAGTTGTAGGCCGTGGCCACCAGGTGCCCCGCCAGACCAGTCCGGTCCAACCCTAGGTACCGGGTCCGCCGCAACCCGCCCACCGTCTTCATCCACCCAAAGACCTCCTCAACCCGTTTCCGAATCCGCCGGCTGACCGCGTACCCTGGATGCCGGGTGGTCCGGCCGTCAATGGCGCTGGACCGCCCCCTGGTGTTCCGCGCGACGTGAGGCGTCACCCCGCGCCGGCGCAGGTCTGCCACGCAGTCCCGAGTGTCGTAGCCTTTGTCCCAGCCCAGCGTTCGGGGATGAAAGCCCCGCTCCCGGGCTTGGTCCAACAGCCCCGGCACAATATCCCGCTCCGCCGTACCCGTCGCCGGGGTGGTCTGAAAGTCCACCAGCATTCCATGCCGGTTTTCCATCAAGGCGTGGGCCATGAAGACCAGCCTGGCTTCCTTGCCTTTGCCCTTACGCAGCAACCGCGCCTCCGGGTCCGTTGTGCTCTGATGGGTGGCATTGCTGCGCCGTTCCCCATGGAAATCCACCGAGGGGTTGCCGGGGTCAGCGTCGGCTGTCCAGGGCGGGTCGCCGTCCCTGGGTTTGAAGCTCTTCAGGCTGGCTGCCGCCTCAATCAGGGTTCCGTCCACCGTGAAGTGCTCATCCGACAGCAGGCCCTGCCGGTCCGCTTCCAGCACCACTTCGTCGAACAAACCCTGGCCCACTCCATGCTTCAGCAGCCGCTCCCGGTTCTTGGTGAAGGTGGTGGCATCGAAGCTGGGCTCGATGAGGTTCATCTCCAGAAACCACCGGAAGAGGAGGTTGTAGTCCAACTGCTCGCAGAATGCCCGTTCACTGCGCACCGAGTACAGGGCAATCAGTAATGAAGACTTCAGCAGCCGCTCCGGCGGGATCTACGGCGGCCCACGTTGGCGTACATCCGGTCCAGGTCCGGGGATAGCGCCTTCAGGGCCTGGTCCGCCAGCCTCTTGATGATGCGCAGGGGATGCTCCGACGGCACTCGCGTTTCCAGGTCGATGAAGGCCAGCAGAGTCACCTGTGCATCTTGTCTCCCGCGCATCGGCTCAACCTCCGTCCAGGGTTGCGTCCAGGGTGGTCCTATTTTAACCCGTTCTCTCTCCGCTGTCGGCCCACACCGGGTTTTTCAGCAGCCTGTTAGCGCTTCTGATAGCGCCAGCGCTTGGCAACTTCGGCAAGTTGCACGTCCGTCATCGCCTCATTTTGCCAACCCTCATCGAAATCTATGTCGTGAGACGCTGGCAGTTGATCTTCGCGGAGATTCCGGATCATTATCCTTGAGGGTAATGTTGCTGCCTGCCCCGCAAATATCGCTTCTTGTCGCCGCAATCCAGATAACATCTTGGTCAATCCCTCCAGGGAGTCTGGAAGTACCCCTCGGACATGATTTCTGTCGGCCTCGTTGGTGATTCTGAGGACTACCCACGAATTACACTGGGAGAGGACCGTAGATTCAACTTCGCTTGGACGCTGAGAAACAAGAAACAACCCTACGCCATACTTGCGTCCCTCCTTGGCAATCCGGCGTATAGATTCCTGCGCTGCCTCATATTGAGCTTCGCCACTGTTAGGAACGTATCTGTGGGCCTCTTCGCAAATGAGAAGTACAGGGTCAATCTTCCGCTCCTCTTCGGTCTGCCAAATTTTTAGGTTGAACAACGTTCTAGCTATTACGGCACTTGCCACTCCAGCCACCTCATTAGGGACCCCGGCTAAATCAACTACCCTGAGAGGAGAATCCTTTCCGATGAGTTGGCCGATTATGCTGTCAAATGGGTCACCTTCGGCTTGTTCCCAGTCTGACATCAAGAAATTCATCCGAGCGTCGGTCCGCAAAGAATCGAGCTTTTGGAGAATAGAGTCGTGGGATTCCTGTCTACTCGCCTGAGGTGGTTTGTCCGATTCAATATTGTTGCGAAAAGTATCAAGGCTATATGGGACAGGCGAATCAATTGTGATCGCGTCCTCATCCAGCCTCAGAATAGAGGCCCCTTCTTTGCGTCCGAAGGCGAGCGCTCGCTTGACAATATTCGCCTGCGATGTAGCGACGAACTCGGTCTTCCCAATCAGCAAGGCCACCGTCTCTTGGAAATTTAGTAGCCAATATGGGAGTTGGAGAGTTCCATCCTCCGTAGAGAGGATCCTACTGGAAGGAAACGCCGAGCGGTATTCGTTGTGGGGGTCAAGAATAACGATGCGGGGGTGCCAAGTTTTGTATTCTACTTCTGCACCCCTTTCTAAGATGCTATGCAGCATCGCGGCGACGGCGGCAGACTTCCCGGCACCAGTCGAACCAAGGACTGCAGTGTGCTTCCCTAGCAATTCGTTAAGGTCAGCCAGACAGGGGGCTCCTCCTGACCCTACATGTTCGCCAAGTCGAATGGCGGCGCTCTCCGTGTGACCGTATATGAATCTGAGCTCAGACTTCGGAGTAAGATACAGTGTTTGTTGCGGTAATGGATAGTTTGCTACACCGCGGTCAAACTTCAGTACGGCTTCCCCATCTGCCGAATCGAACTTCCACTCGCCCTCTCCAAAAAGGTCAGCCTCAACAACTCTCTCATCTTTTGCTGTTGGTATCGATATCCCCCGCGCGGCTTCATAGTCTGCTTTCATACGGAGACGTCCTACGTACGCATATATGATGCGCCGCCCAAAATGCACTCTGACGATCGAGCCGAACTGGCCGATTGGATAGACTTCGCCTCCGTAAATTCGAGACAACTCAGTAAGGCCCGCATCCAACTCGGCAACAATATGTGTCCCATCGACCTCGACGATCTTGCCAATAGCCAAGTTTTCAATTGGCTCGTCAGGGTGACGTTTGTCGGAGTTCATACTTATCCTTTGAATATTTTTGTAAGGCTCTCGAACTTCCACCAGGGGAGGTCTTTGAGGGAAATGTCGTCGTGACCGCCGTGGAAGAAGCCCCGCTTTGCAAAGATCAGCACTTGTTCTCGAACCGCTTCATTGTCATGCCAATCTTTCAACAGTCCAGTTGGTTTGTCATTATCTGTGAAAGCAGCAATTGTTAGTTTGCCTTCAGATTCTTTAAGGGCGTTGTCTATTTCCAAGTTGATATGGCTATCCCCAAACGAGTATCCACATACGACAAGCAAGTGTTGTGCTCCGGGAGTCGGCCTGATGGCTCTTCTTGCCCGGTCTAGAAGTTGGGCAAATGGGTTCAATTGTGCCTCTTGGTACTTGGTCGAGGAGGGCCAAATGAGCACTGGCAGATCAACTTCGCCTGGTATCGCGATGCTCGGTCTAATCCTCCGCGGCGATTGCTCATCTGGGAATTGACACCAGTCAATCGATCCGTGAAGCTTGATGACACGGGCAGACAGTCCTGTCGCTTCGAAGGTATGGGGATCCCACCAGCCAGTTGCTCCTCCATAGAGGCCATCAGCATACGGAATATTCCCCAGAGCTAGTGCATCTTCGATGATGGTATCATAGTTAAGCACAAGATAGTCCACGGGTTGTGTAGGTGTTGGTCTACCTACTCGCACAGGTCGATGCACGGAGGTCACGAAGTCCTGGTGCGTAGATATGGTTACTTGCACTTGTATAGCACGCGCAATTGCTCGCTTGATCTGGTTACTTGCTTTTCTCAATTCTGCTGAAGTGTATTGAGCATCCCTCACGGCAACGGCGTTGTTGTTGACTCCCCGTTCCGCCCTACGGTCTGTGATGGCAAGTAGATCGACTATTTCACTAAGGTAGTCTTCTATATGAGCGTCAGCAGCTTCGGAGAATATATCTCTCACCGAAGCGAGAATGGTTTTGCTAAGACAGTCGACCTCGACGTCACCCAGAACCTTGTCCGTCAGCTCTTTAGTGAGAGGGAGCCCCGCACACCGACTGCAACCGGCCCCAATTAGGAACGCCATACCATCGCAGCCACTGACCAGATCGTGGAACTGTGACACCGCTGTAGAAAATGGTTCCGTGGTTACTGCCGCCATTTCGTCTGGATTTTTCATTGAAGTTACTCCCTGAGGTGGACCCGGTCAGTTGGACAGAATTAAGGCGGAGTTAAGTGAGGGTCCCGCTGCTCCGGCATAAGATACCACGTCTGCTTCCGGCAACCACCTCCCAACTGTTGACTCTTCATTTTGGGGAGCCTGCTCCTCAGAGAACACCTCGGCCGGGGTCCGGTAGCCCAGGGCTTGGTGGGGTCTCAGGTTATTGTACAACCGTAAGTAGGCCCCCAGTTCCCGTCGGGCCTCTGGGGCGTTGACGTAGGCTTTCAGGTAGACCTCCTCGTACTTCACCGTCCGCCACAACCGCTCGACGAAGATGTTGTCGGCGTACCGGCCCTTCCGGTCCATGCTGATCTTCACTCCGCGGTCCTGGAGGACCTGGGTGAACTCCCGGCTGGTGAACTGGCTGCCTTGGTCGGTGTTGAACACCTCCGGCCTTCCCCTCTCCAGCGCCTCGTTAGGGCCTCGGCGCAAAAGCCAGCCTCCAGGGTGCCCAACAGGCGCCACGCCACCACGTACCAGTTGTGCCAGTCCTTGACTGCCACCAGGTAGAGGAATCCCCGGGCCATGGGCAGGTAGGTGATGTCGGCGGCCCACACCTGGTTGGGCCGGGTGATCTTGACGTCCCTCAACAGGTACGGATAGACTTTGGCCCCCGGCGTCGGCCTGCTGGTGCCAGGCTTCCGGTAGAGGGCCCTTAGCCCCATGACCCGCATCAGCCGCTGCACCCGCTTCCGGCTCACCGTACCCCACGTCTCTCCAGCCACGCCTTCATCCGCCTCGACCCGTAGAAGGGGGTCTCCAAGTACTGCCGGTCCATCTCCCTCATCAGGGACAGGTCATCTTCAGAGACCGCCTTGGGACGATAGTAGATGCTGGAACGACTCACCCCCAGCAATGCGCATCGACGCACTATCGGCAGGGACGGATGCCCCCGGTCTACCATCTCCCGCCGCCGGCCTGGACTCATGGACCGGACCTCTCCGCCAAGAAATCCCGCTCCACCTTCAGTTGCCCGATCTCCTGGTACAGCCGGGCGACCAGGGTGGCGTCGTTCTTGGCCTTCTGTTCCTTACCGTTGCCGAAGACGCCGCCGGCCCCTTCTATGAGGGCTTTCTTCCAAGCTTGAATCTGGCCCGGGTGGACTTCGTGCCGGGCGGCCAGTTGGGCCACCGTCTCGTCTCCCTTCACCGCCTCCAACGCCACCTTGGCCTTCAACGCCGGGCTGTGCTTCCTCCGTCCTTTCAACATCTCCCACTCCTTGCAAACAGCTGCCGCTGTCTTCAGTTTAGGAGCGGAACTCTCACTTATCCGCCTGTCCAGTTTTCTGGGTCCACCTCAGACATCGACAATTCGGCGGTTGAATACTGCACCGCCCGCCATCATTCATAGGGTTGTATCCGAACCCATGGATGGTGTGATGGATGTACAAGGTGGACATATATCTTCGGGTCCGCAGGGCGGTGATGGTAGAGGGGATGAGCATCCGGGAGGCGGCGCGGACGTTCGGGTTGCACCGGGACACGGTGCGCAAGATGCTGGTGTTTTCAGTCCCGCCGGGGTACCTGCGGCAGTCTCCGCCCAAGAGGCCTGATCCTTCGCCAAGCTCAGGAAGAGCCCTACACCGGCGTCATCGACCGGATCCTGGAGTCGGATCTGAGCGTTCCCCGGAAGCAGCGCCACACGGCGAAGCGCATCTTCGAGAGGCTCAGGGACGAGTATGGGTTCGGCGGCCAGTACACCATAGTCAAGGACCACGTAAGGGAGCATCGCCGCCGGTCCCAGGAGATGTTCGTCCCTCTGTCCCATCCCCCGGGCCACGCCCAGTGCGACTTCGGCGAGGCCCTGGTGATTATCGGCGGAGTGGAACAGAAGGCCCACTGCTTCGTCCTGGACCTGCCCCACAGCGACGGCTGCTTCATCAAGGCTTACCCTGGGGAGACCACCGAGGCCTTCCTGGACGGCCATGTGTCGGCCATCGCCTTCCTGGGCGGGGTGCCCCGGAGCATTCTGTACGACAACACCAAGCTGGCAGTGGCCAGGATCCTGGGAGACGGCCGGAGGAAACGCACCCGGGCCTTCACCGAGCTTCAGTCCCACTACCTGTTCGATGACCGGTTCGGCCGTCCCGGCAAGGGCAACGACAAGGGGAAGGTGGAGGGCCTGGTCGGCTATATGCGGCGGAATTTCCTGGCGCCCATCCCGTCCTTCGACAGCTTTGATGCGCTGAACGTCCACCTGGAGCGGCGCTGCCTGGCGCGTATGGACGCCAGGCTCCGGGGACATACCGAGAGCATCGGGCAGCGGATGGAGCGGGACCTGGAGGCCCTGCGGCCGCTGCCGCCCGCACCCTATGACGCCTGCGAGAAGCAGGCGGGCCGGGTGAGTTCGCTGTCGCTGGTGAGGTACAGGACCAACGACTACCCGGCGCCGGTGGCCTACGGGCACCGCGACGTCATGGTGCGGGGCTACGTGGACCGGGTGGTCATCAGCTGCGGCTCGGAGGTCATTGCCAAACACCACCGCTCCTACCAGCGGGACGACTTCGTCTACGACCCCATCCACTACCTGCCCTTGCTGGAGCAGAAGACGGCGGCCCTGGACCAGGCCGCTCCCCTGCAGGGCTGGGACCTGCCCGAGGAGTTCGCCACCCTGCGCCGGCTGCTGGAGTCCCGGATGGGACGAAGGGGCAAGCGGGAGTTCGTCCAGGTGCTCAGACTGCTGGAGAACTTCAGCCTGGAAGAGGTGCAATCGGCGGCGCGGGATGCCCTCCGGCTGGGGGCGTTGAGCTTCGACGCGGTGAAGCATCTGGTGCTCTGCCGGCTGGAGGGACGGCCGCCCCGGCTCGACCTGGAGCTCTATCCCTACCTGCCCCGGGTGAGGGTGAACACCACATCGGCCAGGGATTACATGCCCTTGCTGTCGGGGAGAGCGGCATGAACGACAGGCCGACGCTACTGCTGGAACACCACCTGAAGGAACTGAGGCTGCCCAGCTTCCTCAGGGAGTACGGCAAGATGGCCGCCCAGTGCGCCGGGGAGGGTGTGGACCACCCAACCTATCTGTTGCGGCTGGCGGAACTGGAGCTCATCGACCGCCACCGGCGCATGGTGGAGCGCCGGGTCCGTGCCGCCCGCTTCCCCGCGGTCAAGAGCTTGGACACCTTCGACTTCACCGCCATCCCCTCGGTGAACAAGGCCCTGGTGACGGAGTTGGCCCGCTGCGAATATATCCAGCGCCGGGAGAACGTCATCGCCATTGGCAACAGCGGCACCGGCAAGACCCACCTCGCCCTGGGGCTGGGCCTGGCCGCTTGCCAGCGCGGGATGTCCGTGGGCTTCACCGCCGCCGCCGCCCTGGTCCACGAGTTGATGGAGGCCCGGGACGAGAGGCGGCTGCTCAACCTGCAGCGGCAGCTGTCCCGCCTCGGCCTGTTGATCGTTGATGAGCTGGGCTTCGTCCCCCTGTCCCCCACCGGCGCGGAACTCCTCTTCGAGGTGTTCAGCCAGCGCTACGAGCGGGGCTCCATCCTGGTCACCACCAACCTGCCCTTTGATGAGTGGACCGAGGTGTTCGGGTCGGAACGTCTCACCGGAGCGCTGCTGGACCGCCTCACCCACCACGTGCACATCCTGGAGATGAACGGCGACAGCTACCGCCTCCGGCACAGCCGGGAGAGCGCTGCTTCCCAGTCTCCAGGCCCCTCAGACGACTTCTAGCTCGTACCACAACGGATCCCCCCTTTCACTGCCGACGGGGACATTTCCCCTGAACAATTAGTGCGGACATTTTTGCTGGCCATTTACGCCGACTGGTACAGTTTTACTCCGCCCCAGCGGCCCAACTTCCCCCCGCCCTTGACAGATACCAATGTCTGGCGGCCTTGTATTATAGTGGCCCTTGTGCACCTCCGCCAATCAGTGATAAAATATTTGCGATGAGGATGCCCAATGAACAGATCGCCATAATGATGGCGCGGGAGCGCCTGTCTGAAGTCTTTGGCGATCCCGAGGTCACTCAGGAGGCCGGAGGTGACTCCTCCTCTTTCAGGAAGCATCTATGGGACGACGTTTGTACCATTCGAGGGCAACCCTTCGGCCTAATTTGGAGCAGATTAGGCTCCTTAGGCCATCTCGGAGGAGCAATTTACCGATTAGGGAACGAGAGCAGAAGAACTTTCGACCAAGAGGTAATTCCACTCCTGGTAGTCCCCTACATGGGACAAGCGGCGCAGAAGCAGTGTGAGCTAGCCCAGATAGCCTGGATGGATTTGTCGGGCAATCTCCGAATCGTCACCCCCCAAATATTTTGTCAAATCCTTGGCAACGCCAACCGTTTCCCTCGACGAGGGCGGCCGGAGAGCGCGTTCGGACCAAGGGGTTCTCGGATAACACGACGTCTGCTCATGGAACCTTCCAAGACGGTAAAGCAACGAGATCTAGCGTCCGGCACCGGTTTGGACGAGGGTCACACTAGCCGCATAGTGAGTAAACTCTTGGAAACCGGTCTCGTTGAACGGGCAGAAGACGGTATCAGCGTCGTCAACGCCGGCGCGTTGCTCGACGCCTGGCGAGAGGACTACCGGTTTGACCGGCATCACGTCGTCAAAGGCCACATTCCGACTAGTGGAGGCGAAGCCCTAACCCGCTCCCTCGCGGAAGCTTTGTCCAGGACGGGGGAGCCGTATGCGGCCACTGCCCTCCCTGCCGCATGGCTGTGGACACGCCACGTCCCATTCCACCTCTCTGTCGTGTACATTTCGAGTCTCCCGTCGCCGGGGCTGAAGAGGGACCTGGGGTTTCAAGAGGAAGCCAGCGGAGCCAACACCTGGCTGGTGGTGCCCAACGACGAGGGCGTATTCCACGGAGCGGAGCTTGTTGACGGTATACGCTGCGTCCATCCCGTGCAGGCCTACGTCGACTTGAATAGCCACCCCGAACCAGCAACAGAAGCAGCTACAGAACTCCGTAAGCGGCTGCCCTGGCGAGGAAGCAATGATGACTGAGCTATACGGCCGACCGGTTGGTATGGAGCAGTTGGTCTGTGTCCGCCGGACATTCCGATACGTGCCAAGCAAGCCGGTCATTAAGATGGAGGTGAATAGCAGGCCAAGCGACCGAGAGCGCCAGCCTGCTTGAGGATAAGCCAAGGAGAATATTCTTTAAATATGAGGTGACTCATGGGCACACGAGCCAGCCCGGAGGAAACGGGCGAAAGGAAGAGGCCGCGGCGGATTGAGAGCCCAACCGCGACCTCTAGCCAACCGGAGGCACAACCCCAGAAGGCCTGCCATCATAATAAGGCACATGACTACGGGGCGCAAACGACGGCAGACGCCGACTTGGAGAAATCCCCTGGCGATCCCTGTGGACGGGAGCCACAACCGTCCGTGCACTGCGCCCCAACGGCCTTAGACCCTATTCACCATGGCAACGAGTGGACTTCAGCGCCTGCTTCTGCACAGGAAATACCTAGTGTCGCGCCCATTGACCATGATGCCGGTCGTCTGGGCCGGTGGACTCAGGGTGTGCTCCCCGGACAGTGGACCCAGCCCCAACGTATGGATGATGACCCTGGCCCCGGAATGGATGAGACTTCTGGATCCCTGTGTCCGCGCCTATCCGTCGAATGCCGACGGACCACTCAGAGACCTGCAAAGGGAGGACAGCGTCCAAAAGAGGCAACGTTAGAACCAACCGGCATAGAAGACCAGAAGACTCGAAAGAGGTCCGGCAATCATGCCTCGAGGATAGGCATGGTCAGGGTCTTCTCCGAGCCCAGCCCCGACGCCGAGGACCGGTTGCGGCGCATTTTTTCCCTTGTGGTCACTTACGCTACCAGAGACAGACAAGATGCTCTGCACGGTGGGTCTCCTGAGAGTGTCCGGCTCCAAGAAGGCAACTGATGTGGTCCGATTCATCCCTTTCCATCGTCAGCTTGGGTGGAGGACTGGACTCCTCCACCATGGCATTCACGGCCAGCGGCGGACCTTTCGACCCCACCCCAAACTGCGCTACCTTAACCCACCGACACCTACTGGGAACCCCATTAGCATCTACGATAACCAAGACTGTGCCGAGCAACTCCGCTGTCGCCGTACGTCGTGGACAACAGACGCAGCCTCCGCGAGAACCTGAAAGCCGTCACCAATCGCTCCGGGGCCCTAGTATTACAACGTCAGTTAGTTTGATAGGATGACTGTGTAGCTGGAGAGGGAACAGGCAGGTGAGGTGGGGATGTGGATGCGGCAGCTTTCGAACAGGTGTACGGGGCCTTTGGGGATTTTCACGCTTACTTCGCTCCGCTGTTTGGCCGCAGGGAGACGCGGGAGCACAGCGGTCATTATCTCCAGGCCCTGCTGGTACAGTCCGGGGAGCGGCGCAACGCTGAGAACCTGTCGGAGACAGTTCCGGGGTCAGCCCGAGGGATGCAGCGGTTTCTCACTGATTCTCCCTGGGACGATGAGGCGATTATCGGACGGCTGCAGGAGTACCTGGGAACCCGGCTGGAGCATCCGGAAGGTGTGTGGGTGCTGGACGGCAGTGACTTTCCCAAGCAGGGACGGAAGTCAGCGGGAGTGGCCCGGCAGTACTGCGGGAGGCTGGGGAAGGTGGCCAACTGCCAGGCCGGGATGTTCCTGGCCTATGTTAGCCCGTTGGGACGGGCCCTGGTGGACAAACGGCTGTATCTGCCGGAGAGTTGGACCTCGGACAAAGACCGGTGTGAGGCGGCGGGTGTGCCGGAGGATAGGCGGGGCTACCGGTCCAAGACGGAGTTGGCCTTGGAGATGGTGGGGCGGGCACAGGAGCGGGGCCACCTGAAGGCTGGATGGGTCGCGGCGGACGACGCCTTCGGGATGTCGCCGTCATTCCGCGACGGCCTGGCGGCCTTGGGGATGTGGTACGTGCTGGACGTTCCGTCCGGCTTTACGGTGTGGCCGCCGGAGCCTGCCTGGACCAATGTGGAGTATCAGGGATTCGGGCGTCCCCGCAAGCCGAGGCTCCGCAGCGGGCAGCGGCGGACAATGCAGGAGCGCAGCGACGAGTTGCCGGAGGCGGCCTGGCATGAGCTCACGGTGGCCGAGGGAAGCCAGGGACCACGCAGCTACCTGTTCAGTGCCCAGAGGGTGCGTCCAACCAGCAGGCGTAAGCCCGGCGAAATCCACTGGGCCATTTACCGCCGGAATCTGGACGGCAGCGAACCCCGCTACTATCTGTCCAATGCTCCGGAGGATACCCCGTTGGAGACCCTGGCATACGTGGGAGGATCCCGTTGGCGTATAGAAACGGAGTTCGAGACGGAGAAAAGCGACGTGGGGCTGGACGAGTACGAGACACGCACCTGGGCTGGCTGGCATCACCACGTGGCCCTGTGCCTGCTGGGCGGAGCTTTTCTGCTGAGCCTGCAACAGGCTTGGGGGGAAAAAGATGCCCCGGATCACGAGGCCGCAGGTCTACCGGGTGGTGCGGGAGATGCTGCCCCGGGAACGGTTCGGACCTGAAGAGTTGCTGCGGTGGCTGGAGGATACGCAGGACAGTAACGAACGGGCCAGACGCTCCCATGCTAAGCGCCGCGCCGCCATGCGGGCATCACCCCACATCCCTCCCTGAACTGACGTTGTAATACTAGGCGACGTGGACATTCCAATCCATACAAACGCGAGCAACGGTGGGGGGACGGCATAAGCGGGCAGCAGTCCACCCTACAACCGTAACATCAGGCATATCAGGCGGAGGACACACAGGATGGTAGGACTCGAGCCGAGGCAACACATTCCGGCTGGTACAGCCGTCGAGATGTGGCCTGGGATCACCACCAACGATGCTGTCTGCATGGGAAATCCACGTGTCCGGTGGAGCCCACACCGCGGGTCCCTGATACAGAAAGGGATGTTCAGCACAGACAGCTGCGAGGTAGCTGTACCCCTTTCTGCTCATTGGAGTACCCCAGTGGGAGAGGATCGGCCCGGCGATGCTGCATAAACCCCAGTCCGTGGCGCCACCTGCCGGAAGTAGGTGATGGGACTGAATTATCCTACTCGCAGCTGCGCGCTTGGCAGGAGGCGGGTCTTTTTGGATTTTGACGAGAGGAAAGGAGACAGTGATGACGAGAAACCCGGCTCAGCTAACACAGGACAAAGGACAGAGAGCGGCAATCTATGCTCGGGTGTCGGACAAGAGCCAGGACACAGAGGAAAAGACATCCATCTCAGAGCAGATCAGTGACATGGAGGCCTACTGCGAGCGCAAGGGCCTGACCATCGTCGCGCGATACCAGGAGGTGGGAAGAGGATGGGTTAAGAGTCGCCCTGAGTTCCAGAGAATGCTAGCCCATGCCACAGAGGGGCGCTTCGACACCATCGTCTGCTGGAAGTCCGACCGCCTCAGCCGGGGCATGTACCCCGCCGCCGCCCTCATGGAGGTAGTCGACGCCCACCGGATTGGGCTGGAAGCCGTCATGGACGCCATAGACGTAAAGACCTTCGGCCTATTGGCCGCCGTCGGCAAGATCGAATTGGACAACTTCCGGGAGCGTTCCTCTATGGGAAAGCGCGGGAAGGCTAAACAGGGCCGAATACCAATTGGCGGAATCCCTTACGGGTATCGCATCGGAGACGGCGGGCGCCCTATCATAGATGAGTCGCAGGGTGATGTGGTGCGACGCATCTTTCGTGAATATGTCCACGAAGGGCTCGGGAGCCATATCATCACGCGGCAACTGAATGATGAGGAAATTCCAACCAGCAAGCCCACAGCCAGGCAATGGCACGGGTCCCATGTTCTGCGTATGCTGAGCCAAGAGGCATACAAGGGCACTTGGTGGTACGGCAAAGCGAGAAATGTCACAACCGAGAATGGGCGGAAGGCTTACCAACAGCCCAAGGACTCCTGGATAGGGATCCCATTCCCGCCTTTGGTGGATGACGAGACTTGGGAGAAGGCACAACGTCTCAAGGAACAGCGCAAGATGCTCTCCAAGCGCAACACCCGTCAATTCCATTTGTTGCAGCATCTCGTTCGATGCGCTGAGTGCGGAAGGCTCTTCGGTGTACGGGTAGCGTACTACAGCATGGTGAAACAAAACGGCAAGGTCTACCATTATGACTTTAACCCTCCCCGAAGGCACTATCAGTGCTATGGGATGATACACCGCCAATTTCGATGCCGAGAGCACCCGTTCATCAAGGCTGAGCGGTTGGAGGAACTTATCTGGAGCGAAGTGAAGAAAGCAATTGAAAACCCTAGCCTCATCGCCGCTGGCATCGAATCTCTCGATGCTGACGAAGCTCATGAGCTGTCAGGAGCGCTCGCCGATGCAGAGAGAGAGTTGAGAAATGTCCAGCAGGAAGAGGACCGGGCGATTAGACTCTATGTCTCCGGAAAGATCACCGAAGGCCAACTCGACCATGAGCGAAAGTTCATCACCGGGCGGCAGGAGAACCTCCGGGCGAAGATAAATGAATATCGTGCCCGGAAGACGGCGGCAGTAGAGGGGCAGCAGTTGATGGAGAAAGTCGTCCAGTGGGCTGGTACGGTCGGACAGGGCTTGGATGAGTTGCCTCCCCAGGAACGTCGCGAGGTACTGAAGCTAGTTCTCGATAGGGTGACAATAGACCGCGATAATAACGTCAGCATCACCCTGGCTGTCCCTACTGGAGATTTAGTCGCTATTGAACAACAAGCATGTTCATGCTGGTGGCGGCCATGAATCCCTGCCCGTGCGGCTTCCACACCCATCCGCGGACCGAGTGCACTTGCTCCCCGTCGGTGGTGGCCCGCTATCAGAAGCGGGTCAGCGGGCCGCTGCTAGACCGGATAGACGTGTTCGTGGAGGTGCCGCCGGTCGAGTACGGCAAACTAATGGAGCAGGAGCCCGCCGAGGACTCGGACCGGCTTCGTCAGCGGGTCGAGGGGGCGCGGGACATCCAGCGAAAGCGTTTTCACGACAACCACTTCCTCTGCAATTCGGAGATGGGGCCGGCCGAGGTATGGAAGTATTGCCAACTGGACGAGGCCGCCAAGGCGCTGCTTCAGGTGGCCACCCAGCGGCTTAACCTCTCGGCCCGGGCGTTTCATCGAATCCTCAAGGTGTCCCGGACCATCGCCGACTTGGACGACGCGGGCGAGATCACCGCGGCCCACCTCGCGGAAGCGCTTCAGTACCGGTCACGGGCGCCGGGCAAGTAGACCCGGCGGGGCGCGCGGTCCTGCCTCTAGCATACCAACCCGGAAACCGGCCCTTGTTCGGGTGAAGAAGCCGCCTCGGGCCGTCTAGTTCCCACTCTTGTCGCCGGACACGGGGCGCATCTTCTTGTCAGAGGCGTTTTCCAGGGGCTATCATAGACCCGATGGAATCGAAGCCGGTCAAATACCCCCTGGGCTCCCTGTCCCACGTCGAGGCCAAGACTTTCGGGCAACCGGGACAGAGGACGTTCCAGCTGGCTATCCAGGCCGGACCAGTCCAGGGCGCCGTTTGGCTGGAGAAAGAGCAGCTCTTTCAGCTAGGCGTCTATCTCCGGGACGCGGTCCAGGCCCTCTCGGAAGCCGATAGGACACGGCCGGCGGAGCACCGGGACCCGGAGGGCTCCAACCTGGCCGCGTCCATCGACTTCAAGGTGGGACAGTTCCTGCTCAGCCACGACACCGCCACCAATTCCTTCTATCTGGCGGCCTACGAGATCGAGGACGCCGACAGTCCCGAGCCGCGGGAAGAGGGGGCTTCGGTCAGTTTCTGGATCACCACGGACCAGGCCGCCACGCTGTCCGAGGAAGCAATTCGCATATGTGCGGCGGGCCGCCCCCGTTGCTTCCTGTGCGGGCTTCCCATCAATCCGGAGGGCCACGTTTGCCCCAGGGCCAACGGCCACACCACCTATGAGACTGGCTAGCCTCCGGCTCCGTCCGTACGGAACGACATAAACAAGACGCGTCATTTAGAGTGGACCAATCCGCCTGCGACCTCATTCGGCACGGTGAAATAGTCTCCTGCGAGCTTGCCCCAATGGGCTCCAACTACACCTTTCTGGTGCAGGTGAAGTCGGGCGAGCAGACCGGGTCGGGCATATACAAACCCAGGGACGGCGAGGCGCCCCTGTGGGACTTCCCCTCAGGCACCCTGTACAAGCGAGAGTACGCGGCCTATCTGTTGAGCCAGGTCCTGGGGTGGGACTTCATACCCTTCACTACCATACGGGACGGGCCCTACGGCATCGGCACGGTGCAGCTATTCGTGGAGCACGACCCCCGCCATAACTACTACGCTCTCACCGAGGACAGCGGCCCCCAACTCAAGACCATCGCTTGCTTTGACCTGGTGGCCAACAGCACCGACCGCAAGCCCGGACACCTGCTGCTGGACGCCGATGGAAAGCTGTGGAGCATCGACCACGGCCTCACCTTCCACGCCCACACCAAGATCAGGACGGTCATCTGGGACTTCAGCGGGCAAACAATACCCCGCGCGCTGCTCAAGAAGCTGGAAACCTTACGCCAACAGCTACAGGCCCCCAGCGGCCAGTTGAGCGAACTGCTGGGACTTCTGCAGCCGGATGAAGCCGAAGCTCTTGGACAAAGGGTTGATTGGGTCCTGTCCGAGGGCGTCTATCCAGGCCTGCCGGTGAGACGCCGCCGGGTGCGCTGAGGTCCTGGAGAGCGGAGGAGAGTTCAGCCCAATAGCTGCTGCCGGGCCAGAGCGGTGATCCGGTGGTACACCTCCTGGAAGGGCATGCCGGTCTCCAACGCTATGCGCCTGCAGTCCTCGAACTCAGGAGCCGCCGCCGCCGCCGTTCCCTCCAGGTATTTGACCTTGATGCTGACGGTCCCCAACTCGGTTTCCAGGGGAACGCTGCGACGCTCCGCCACGTAGCGCCGCACGCCCCGGGTGCGGACGCCAAGGGTGGGCGTCTCCCGCATGATAAGGTCCACAGCCGCGCTCTCCAGCTCCTGGGGGACCAGCGCGGAGAGAACCACGCCGGGCCGATTTTTCTTCATTTGAACCGGGGCATACCATACGTCCAGCGCCCCCAGGGAGAAAAGCCGCTCCTGAGCGTGCCCCAGAACCAGGCCCGACGCATCGTCGAGGTTGGTCTCCAGCAGCACCACCTGGTCCTCCCCCTGGGAAACGTCCCCTTGACGAGTCTCGCCCAGCCAAACTCGGACCACGTTGGGAAAGGCCTCCGGGTCCTTGCTGCCCAGACCGACTCCCACCCCGGTTATCGACATGTCGGGCCGCTCGAAGCGAGCGAGCGCCGTGATAATGGCGGCGCCGGTGGGCGTGGTCAGCTCTCCCGCTCCACGGTAGATGGGCCGGTCCGACAGCACCGGGGCTCCAGCCGCCGCCGCTAGCTCCAGGACGGCGGGCGCCGGGTTGGAGTAGCCTCCGGCCCATCGGGGAGGGTCGGCCGCTCCTAGCACCAAGGGAGCCGAATAGACCTGCTCCACTCCCAAGTAGTCCAGGGCCACGGCCACCCCAACCACGTCGACCAGGGTGTCGACGCTGCCCAACTCCTCCAACTCGACAACGTCTTCAGGTTCGCCGTGGACCCGGCTCTCGGCGCGCCACAGGGCCTCCAACACCCGCAGGGACGCGGCCTTCACCCCGCCGGGCAACCCGCTTTCGGCGACGGCGTCCCGGAGGGAGCTGGGGGAGTAGCGGACCGGGTCCGAGACGGATACGTCAACCTTGGAGCCTCTGACCTCGCGCCGGACATCGGGGCCGACCGTCAACCCGTAGCCGGATATCCCCAGCCTCGCCAGTTCCCGTTCCAGCAGGTCCAGGGGCACCCCCAGGTCGAGCAGGGCGCCCAGCAACATGTCCCCGCTGGCGCCCCCTATGGACTGCACGTAGGCTACCCGCACGGAACTAGTCCTTTTGCCGTGGGCGTTCCCAGGCTGATAAGATGCCCGCTGGGGGGTGGCCGGTATTGTACTATCGTCGTGAGGAACAGAGGAAGGAGCCGTGACTGTACGGCGAATAAGCGCGGTGACCCTGGCGGTTAGGGAGATGCCGCGGGCGGTGGAGTTCTACCGGGACAAGCTGGGCCTGCCGGTGCTCTACGGCGGAGAATCCGCTTCCTTCACCAGCTTCCGGATTGGCGAAGGATACCTGAACCTGACCCTGGCGCCCCAAGGCGGGTGGAGTTGGTGGGGGCGGCTCATATTCTACGTGGACGACGTGGACGCCCTGTACCTCCGGGTTATAGAGGCGGGACTGACCACTTCCACCGAGCCCCGGGACGCGCCCTGGGGGGAGCGCTACTTCCACATAAACGACCCGGACTCCCACGAGCTTAGCTTCGCCAAGCCCCTGGCAGGGCGGGGTTGAGGACCGGCCCCTATCCCTGACCTGACCTCTAGACGTTGACCAAGAAATTGACGACGTCCCCGTCCTTGATCCGGTAGGCCTTGCCCTCGGTGCGCAGTACTCCCTCCCTTCGGCCCTGGGCCAAGCTGCCGCACCGGACCAGTTCGTGGAACGGGATCACCTCGGCCCGGATGAATCCCCGCCGGAAATCGGTGTGGACTACTCCCGCGGCTTGCTGGGCCTCTATTCCGGCGGGAACACTCCAGGCCCTCACCTCGTCATCCCCGACGGTGAGAAAGGACACCAGCCCAACCACGTCGTAGCTGGTCTTGACCACCTGGGAGACCGCCGGCTCGCCCAGGCCGAGTTCCTTGCGAAACTCCTCCGATTCCTCCTCGGACATGAGGGCAAGGTCCGCTTCAAGCTTGGCGCACAAGCCGACTTGGCCGATCCCCGCAACCTGCAGTTGCCCGCCGGCAATCCTGTCCAACCAAGACCCTTCCTCCTCCTCGTCGGTGTTGAAGAGGACGATTACCGGCTTGGCGGAGAGCAGTTGGTAACTGGCCAGGAAGGCGGACTCCGACATGGATAGCTGCTGCTGCCGTAGCGGCGTGCCTTCCTCCAGCCCTTGCTTCGCCTTGGCGACGGCGTCGAGTTGGGAGACCATGGCCGGCCGCTCCGCCAACTTGGACTTCTTGATGCCGTCCTCCAGCCTTGCCACGGCGCGCTCCAGGACCACCAGGTCCGCCAGGGCTATCTCGCCCAGCATGTGCTCCAGGTCCCGTCCGGGGTCCACCACTTCCATGGGGTGAGGCGTCGCCGGGTTGGTGAAAGCCCGGACCACCAGCAGGAACGCGTCCGCCGTTTGCAGCACGTTCAGGAGCCTCCCTCCGATTCCCTGGGACTTGCCCATGGCCCCGGGACCCGGCAGGTCCCAATACTTGATTTCGGCTGGCACAATCTTCCTGGGACAGTACATATCCGTCAAGGCCCGCAGCCGGGAGTCGGCAACCTTCACCACTCCCACGTGGACGCCGCCCACCGCGGCGGTGTCGGCGCGGCCCCGGGTGAGGGCGTTGAAAACGGTGGTCTTGCCGCACTGGGGCAAGCCTATGATAGCTATATCCATGGTTGGCCCAGGTGTCTCTCTCCAAATGTCTCAGCAGCGGCCCGCCAACGGCGGGCGGGGATTTGGTCCGGCCCGAATCTTCGTCCGGCGAGAAGTCTAGCCCGACCCGGGCCTGGCTTCGTAGACCGGGGCTCGGACCGGGGCTCGGACCGGGGCTCGGCGTTGCCGGCGGGACGAGGCGTTAATAGGCCTGGAACAGGCGCCCCCAGTCGGTCTTCAACGCCTCCCGGATACGCCGCCGGCCCCTGGTCTTGAGCCAGTAGCCGTTGTGGTAAAGATTGGACGCCAGGTAGGACAAGCCCACCAGGGGCGAGCGCAGCAGCAGCTTCTCCACGGGGTTCAAGGGTCCCCAATAGACGAGCTTCTGCCCCCGGCTGGCCAAGGTATTCTCCGAGCCGCTGAATCCCCAGTCCACCCCGCTTACGTCCTCGCCCACGACCCGAATCTGCGAAACGTCGCCGCACCCCAGGCCGCGCTGGTGGGCCAGGCGGATGAACTTGATGTCCATGGGGTCGAAGCCCATCATCTTGGCGGCCACCGCGTCGATGGCAACCTGGTCGGCGCTGGCCAAGATGCGGTCCTTGACGTGCCAGCGCATGGCCCGGGGGCCCGGGCCGTCTCCGGCAAAGGTGCCGTCCATAACCGCGAACACGCCCTGGTGAATCTCTTGCTGGATGGCCAGCAAGTCCACCAGCGTCTCGTGTATGACCGAGTGGGTCCAGTGGCGCTTGCGGTGCAGCAGTCCCCCGAAGGCGTTTTTCATGGCCCCGGTCATCGTGGTGAAGACGTGGGTTTTCATGGTAGGCAGGTGAACGACGTTGGCGCCGGGAAAGGACTGCGGGATTTGAATCCCCTCAGGGAAAATATCGTCCAACGCCAGCATCTTCGCCTTGGGTCTGTAGTCCACCCACCGGTTGGGCGGGCTGTCCAGGTGGACGGTGGGCAGGCTGCACCGGTCCTGCACCGCCTTGTGCTTGTTGGCGACCTCTCCCTCGTAGGAGTCGACCACCACCGTGCCGTTGTGGGCGCCAACAAGGTCCCGGTGGCCCAGATTCCTCAGGGCGTTGATGACCCCCTCCAGTTGCCACGGGGTGGTGGAGCACCCCGGATACCAGTGCTGCCAGGATATGTTGATCTTCAGAAGGGTGGCGGCCTGGGGGTCCAGATGCCGGTCTGCCCCGGCCATTTCCATGGCCTTTTGGACGTCGTCCAATACGGTGTCGGGCCTCGCGGACACCACGGCCACCACCGCTTGGGTGGACGCGGGGCGCTGCCACGCCGTCTCATGGGCGGCAGTATGCGCGGTCTGCTGCGCCGGCCCGGGTTGGCCAGGATTCTCGGGGACCTGCACGGAAGCAACTCCGGCGCCGGCGGCGGACCCTAGCCGCCGGCGGTTATGGAAAGGCTGCCCTCAGTCGTTGAGCACCAACACCAGCACCGTGGCGGCCACCCAGCCAAGGATGGCGGCCATGAGCGGAAGGTCACGTATGATCAACTGCTCGGGCGCCTCGGCCTCTTTGCTGGTATTAAGCAGGTACAAGTACCGGAACAGGCCCAAGGTGACCAGGGGAATGGTCAGCAGCATGGTGTTGTTCCGGGGAAGGTTGCCGGCTTCCACCGTGTACAGAGTATAACTCAACCAGGCCGCCGTGGCCGACATGGTGAGCAACTGGGTCATGAACGGGCCGGAGTACTTGCTCAGCACCGAGCGCTGCTCCGCCGCGCTGTCACCGGCCAGGCGCACCTCGGCGTAACGCCGGCCCAGCACTATGAACAGCGCCCCGGCCGCCGTGGTGGCGTAAAGCCAGGGAGAGGGTGTGACGTCTATGGCCACCGCTCCGGCCACGGCGCGGATGACGTACCCGGCGGCCACCGCCATTACGTCAACCAGGACGAGACGCTTGACCCCCAGGGAATAGGAAACGTTGATGCCCAAGTAGAGCAGGCAAACGCCGCCAAGGACCCTATCCAGGAGGAACGCCGCCGCCAGTCCCACCGCGGTGAGGGCGGCCATCGCCGCCGCCGCCACGGGCAGGCCGACCTTGCCGGACGCGATGGGACGCCGCCTCTTGGAGGGGTGCTGCCGGTCGGCTTTCCGGTCGGCCAGATCGTTGAGGAGGTACACCGCGCCGGAGAGGGCGCAAAACACCAAAAAGACTATGAGCAGCTTGAGGATTAGGCCGGGAACGGGGTCCAGATCGCCGGGCGCCCAGGCTTGCCCTATGGCGAACACGAAAGGGAGGAAGACCAGGAAGTTCTTGACCCACTGCTGCGGCCGCAGGGCCCTCAACAACTCGGCTGGGTGGGCGCTCCCGGTGACCTGATCGGCAGTGGTGTTCCTCATTGTCCTGTGGTGTCGGTCCCTTCGGATCTCGGCCTATTTGTAGTTGGGCAGGCCCTGGCAGCAAAGGCGCAGGAATATCGGATACGCCCGGAGGCGACGTCCAAGGCAGCGCAACAGCCGCGCACCTGGGCGTCGCAGCCCGCCGCGCCGGCCGTCACGACGCAGGGCTCAACTCGCCTCCGCCTTCCGCCTCGGCTGCCCTGGCCGCCGCCCGCATCTGGGAGTACATAGCGCCCAGGGCGGCCATGGTTGCCGTGTACATGGTGAACACCACGACCGCCAGCCACAGCAGCCAGGTGAACCGTGTTCCCAGGTCTATGGAAACCGTCAAGCCCACTGCCACCGCCACCAGGAGCACCAGCACCAGCAGCCCCAGCACCCCGCCGAAAGCGGCTGCCCTGACCGCGGAAGCGCCGATACTGGGAGCGGGCCGGGCCCCGGTGGCGGCCATGCCATAATACGCGCCGACGAAGGGCCCAAAGGGTATCCCCACCAGGTCCACGATGGGGACCAGCGCCAGCACCAACATGATTCCCAAAGCAAGGAGCACGCCTTTGAACATGGTCAATTCCGCCATTCACCGGACCCTGCGCCATCCCGAGGCAGGGAAAACGCCCTAATTATAGTCAGATGGACGCGGCGCATGCCACGGCGCCAACGGCGGCTTTCGGCGTTCCTCATCGCCAGGTCACCCGGAGGGGCCGGACCGGAAAGATAGATGGGACGCGGATGGCCGCTAAGGCGTTGGCGGGCCGCGGTCCGGATTTGCGCTCGACCGTGCGTTGGGGGGTCGCTCTATTATCGACCCGGTCGATGGACAATAATTGGAAATACGTTCGTCAAATGCTATAATTCGCTGGCCGCATCCACGGGAGGAAGGCGACATGAAAATACCCATGAAGGTGGACTACGGGGTAAGAGCGCTGGTGGAGCTGGCCCTGCACTACGGCGAGGGGCCTTTGCAGACCGCCGAGATAGCGGCTAGCCAGGAGATTCCGGAGACTTACCTGGACCAACTGATGACGGCGCTTCACAAGTTTGGCTTCGTGGTCAGCCGCCGGGGACCTCAAGGGGGCCACCGCCTGGCCATGGACCCGGCAGCCATCAACCTCCACATGGTTATGACGACGCTGGACGGCAATCTTTCTCCCCTGGACTGCCTGATCAACCCTATGGACTGCGTGTTTTCCGACTCCTGCGCGCAGCAGGAGGTCTGGAAATCGGTGGAGGAAGCCGTGGAAAACGTCCTCCGCGGCATCACTCTCACCGACCTGGTGCAGCGCCATCGCCACCTGGCGGGGCAAGCAGCCGGCCGGTGAGCCGTTGCGCCGTGAAGCAGCGCATCGGGTCCGACTCTAGGGCGCGAACTCCCGACCTGTGCTCCGGGACACCGGAGATAGCTGCGCGGGCGCCCTTAACGCTAAGCTGGGCCGCCTGTCCCCGAAATAAGAGGCCGGCCCGACCAACCCAACCGGCCAAGGAGGAAATGTACCATGGTCCAAGAGGCGATGGCCTTGACCCCAAGCCAGGTCAAGCGGTACAGCCGCCACATAATCATGAGCGACGTTGGCAGCAGGGGCCAGCGCAAACTGCTGCAGTCCAAAGCCCTGATCATCGGCGCGGGCGGCTTGGGATCACCCTCCGCCGTCTACCTGGCCCTGGCCGGGGTGGGGACCATCGGCATCGTGGACTTCGACGTGGTTGAGATTTCTAATTTGCAGCGGCAGATCTTGCACCACACCGAAGACGTGGGAAGGCCCAAGCTGGAGTCGGCCCAGGACAACCTCAAAGCCTATAACCCGGACGTGAACGTGGTATTGCACGGCTCCCGGCTGGAGTCCCACAACGCCATGGAGGTCATCGGCCAGTACGACCTTGTCATCAACGGGGCGGACAATTTCGCCACCCGCTACCTGGTCAACGACGCCTGCTACCTGCTGGGCAAGCCCCTGGTGGACGGCAGCATCCTGATATTCGATGGGCAGTCGACGGTGTACATACCAGGGCAGGGCTGCTACCGCTGCCTGTTCCCCTCCCCTCCGCCCCCGGGCATGGTGCCCAACTGCGCGGAAGCCGGCGTGCTGGGGGCCCTTACCGGCCTGGTGGGCAGCATTCAGGCAACGGAAGCGTTGAAGCTGCTGCTGGGCGTGGGCGAGTCCCTCACCTCCCGCCTGCTGCTGATCGACGCCCTGAGCATGACCTTCCGGGAAGTGAAAATAAAGCGCAACCCGGACTGCCCCCTGTGCGGAGACAGTCCCAGCGTCACCGAACTGATCGACTACGAGGTCTTCTGCGGATTGACCGCCCCCGAGACCGCCGCGGTGGCATCCGACTAGCGCCGCCGGGCCCTAGTGGGATGAAAACCCGGGGATATCCAAGGCAACATGGTAGCTAGGCTAACATACAAGGGGATACTGGCCGCCATAGGCAACACGCCCGTGGTGGAACTCCAGAACATGAGCCCTAAGCCGGGAGTGCGTATTCACGCCAAGCTGGAGGGGCATAACCCCACGGGCAGCGTGAAGGACCGCATCGCGCTGAAGATGATAGAACGGGCGGAACGGGACGGGGAAATCTCTCCCAACCGCACTATCCTGGAGCCCACCAGCGGGAATACCGGGATTTCCCTGGCCATGGTGGCCCGGCTCAAAGGCTACAAGACCGCAGTAGTGATGCCGGAAAACGTGAGCGTGGAACGCGTCCAGCTCCTGGCCGCCTACGGCGCCGAGATCAAGTTCTCCGACGGCTCCCGCGGCACCAACGGTTCCATCGAGGTGGCCCAGGACCTCGTCGGCAAGAATCCCCACGACTACCTGATGCTGTACCAGTACGGCAATAGCGGCAACCCGGACGCCCACTACGAGTCCACCGGCCAGGAAATCGTGGAAGCCATTCCCGACGTGGGCATGTTCGTGGCGGGCTTGGGCACCGGCGGAACGTTGATGGGAGTGGGCCGGCGGCTCAAGGAACACGACCCCGGAATCAAGATAGTTGCCGTTGCCCCTGAGCCGGATGACTTCATCTCCGGATTGAGAGACCTGGAAGAAGGCTTCATACCTCCCATCCTGGACCTGAACCTCCTGGACTCCAGAATGCTGGTAAGCAGCTTCGAGGCCTTCCGGACCGCCAAGGAACTGCTGCTCCAGGAGGGCATTTTTGCCGGGGTCTCCTCGGGCTCGGTGGTGTTCGGGGCCATAAAGCAGGCGGAGCGGATGGAGGAGGGGGACATAGTTTGCCTGCTGGCCGACGGCGGTTGGAAATACCTGAGCACCAGCTTGTGGACCAAGGACTACGACCAACTGGCCGAGGAGTCCAGGGGCAAGATCTGGTGGTAACCCGGCCTTAACGGGGCAAAGCCCGACCCCCAGATTGGACCCCCAGGCTGGTCCGGCCCGTCAGGCGCCGGGCTTTCAGCCAAGCTCCCTTCAGAAAACCACCCGACCTTCTATCGCCCCCTCTCTTGAGTCCCCCACCGCTGCAGGTCCCGACCGGGGGGGCGCCGGGACCCCCCCGATTCCAAGCGGGATCGCGCCATGCCGCGAGCCGTTCGGGTATCCACCACCGCCGGTCGGGGTGGCCCTCAGGATTTTGCGCCCCTACTTCCACCTGGATTCTTTCGCCCAGATACGAGAATGGCCATAGCAACAACGTGCTTCCAAATTGAGCGAGTATATTCTTAGGACACACCCCAATACCATCTCTCGCTTGACAGGCCCTAAAGCCAATACTCAAACTGAAACCATGGTGTCCACACCTCAACGACCGAAAGCCCCCCTCGATGGTCCGTGACCAGCCAGTAGCCGCTGGCCGCCGACCACTCCCAAAAGGGGGAGCGGAGGGTTTCAGCCCCTTGACTGATTTGTTCCCTATTTGTTCCAACAGAGAAACAAATCCGGCCCCATGGCCGATTCGTTCCCTATTCGTTCCAACGAAGAAACGAATCCAGCCCGGGCCTAGTCCCAGCAAAAATCTAAGGCGCACCCCGCCGGTCGGAACAGGTTGAAACCCCCTGCCGGCGGTGATATACTGCGATCAACCGGTTCGTTCTTCGTGTCCTTATTGAAAGCGGGAAATCCCCGCTTTCTTGTTGAATAGCCAAGGAGTAATACGAGCGAGTTAGCTAGGGGGGTTGCGCAATGAAAAGCGATTTTTTGATAGCGTTGACCCAGTTGGCCGCGGAACGCCACCTGCCCAGGGAGCAAGTGCTCCAGGCCATAGAGGTTGCCCTTGCCTCGGCATTCAAGAAAGACAACCCCGTGATGGTGCAAAACATATCCGTAAAGCTTAATCCCAACACCGGGGACGTGCGGGTCTACGCCCTCAAAACCGTGGTGGAAGAGGTGGAGGACCCAGAACGGGAGATCAACCTGGCCGACGCCCGGCAGATACGGCAGTCGGCCAACCTGGGGGAGGAGGTGGCGGCGGACGAGGCCCTGCCCCACAACGCCAGCCGAATCGCTGCCCAGACCGCCAAGCAGGTGGTGCTGCAGCGGCTGCGCGAGGCCGAAAGGGAGTTGCTCTACCAAGAGTTCTTCCAGCATCAGTATGACATCGTCTCCGGCGTGATCGAGCAGACCGACGCCGGGCGGACCATCACCCTGGACTTGGGGCGGGCGCAGGCCATTCTGCCCTACGAAGAGCAGGTGCCCACCGAGCGGTACCGCAAAGGCATGCGCACCAAGGTCTACGTCCTCAGCGTACGGAACGGGACCAAAGGCCCGGAGATCATTGTATCCCGCAGCCACCGGGACATGCTGAAGCGCCTATTCGAGATCGAAGTGCCCGAAGTGCACAACGGGGTCGTGGAGATCAAGGCCATCGCCCGGGAGTCCGGCTTCCGCAGCAAGGTGGCGGTGAACGCCACCCAACAGGGGGTCGACCCCGTGGGGTCGTGCATTGGCATCCGGGGTAACCGCATCCAGAGCATCGTCAACGAGCTGCAGGGAGAAAAGATCGACGTGGTGTCCTGGGACAAGGACCCCAAGTTGTTCATCTCCCACGCGTTGAGCCCGTCGGAGCCGGTGCACGTCGAACTCTCCGCCGACGACATGACCGCCACGGTGGTGGTGCCCGACCGGCAGCTTTCCCTGGCCATAGGGAAGGAGGGCCAGAACACGCGCCTAGCCGCGCGGCTCACCGGCTGGCGGCTGGATATCAAGGGTCTCGCCGAATGGGAAGAGCTCCGCGAGGAGCGCCTGAGGCGACTCCAGCAGCAGGTGGCCCAGGAGGCCAAGACGGAGGCGGGGCAAGAGGAAACGCCGTCGGTGATAGCCGAGGCGGAGGCGGTGGTGGAGGAAGCGCTGGCCGCCGAGGCGGCGGCAGCGGAGATGGAGGAGGCCGCGGTGGAAGCCGTGGCGGCGGACCCGGTCACCGCGGAGGCAGCCGAGGCGCCGTCCTCGGAGCTGGACGAAGAGAAAATCCTGGAAGCCCTAATCCGCGAAGAAGCGGCAACGGTCCCGGGAGACGGCACGGCTGCCGCGGCCCAGCAGGAAGCCGGATTCAGCGTCGCGGAGTTGGACTCGCTCACGGTTCAGGATATCGGAGTCGCCGACGAGCTCTTCGATGACGGCGAGGCCGAGGAAGAAGAGGAACCGGGGTTGGACCTTCTGCCCGGAGTCCCGGTGCTCACGCCGGATGCCGGCAAGATCAGGTTTGCCGAGGACATTGTAGACGAGTCTCGTGGCGGCGGCAGGCGGGACCGCAAAGCCCGCCGCGGGTCAGGCGCCGGCCGGGGAGCGCGCCGGGGCGGGCGCTGACCTTCTTCCGCCCAACCTTGGTGGGAGACCTAATTGGTCAAGACGCGGCACATCCCGGAACGCAGTTGTGTTGCCTGCCGCCGGAAGTTGCCCAAGAGGGAGTTGGTAAGGATTGTCCGCACTCCCCTGGGGACGGTGAAGGTAGACCACAAAGGCAAGGAGGCCGGGCGAGGCGCCTACCTCTGCCGGTCGACCGAGTGCTGGCAGCGGGGAATCGCCAAGGGCGCCTTGGACCGCAGCCTTAAGACCCCCATATCTCCGGAAGACCGAGCGCAGCTTACGGCCCATTACTCCCACGGGTTGGACGGGCCGTTGATCGGGGAATGATAGATGACAACTGGCAAGAGGTCTGCCCCAACCGGTGAACGGGCGCGGCCCGGCAGGACTGGCCATCAGCAGGGCGAGGCGCGACGCCAGCCCCGGGTGTTGGTTTTGCCCTCAACTATGACGGTGCAACACCTGTCGGAGCTGATTGATCAAACCCCCATCGACGTCATCAAGCAGCTAATGCGCAACGGCATAATGGCGGCGATGAACCAGGTCATAGACTATCAGATGGCCTCCCTGGTAACCGGCGCCTTTGGTATCCGCACCACGGAGGCGGAGACCAGCGACAGCGGCTCTCATCTTTCCGCAACTCAGCAAGACCCCGCCGACCTGGAGAACATGGCGCCCCGCCCCCCGGTGATTACCATCTTGGGCCACGTGGACCACGGCAAGACGTCGCTGCTGGACACCATACGGCGGACCCAGGTTGCTGACCACGAGGCGGGCGGCATTACCCAGCACATAGGGGCCTACCAGGTGGACTTTCAGGGGCGGCCCATTACTTTCCTGGACACCCCGGGCCACGAGGCCTTCACCTCCATCCGGGCCAGGGGAGCAAGGGTCACCGATATCGCGGTGCTGGTGGTGGCCGCCGACGACGGCCTCATGCCCCAGACCATAGAGGCCATCAACCACGCCAAGGCCGCCCAGGTGCCTATAGTGGTGGCCATCAATAAGATGGACCTCCCGGGAGCGGACCCGGAGCGGGTCAAGCGACAGCTTAGCGAGCGGGACCTGCTGGTGGAAGATTGGGGCGGCAACGTCATCTCCGTGGAGCTTTCCGCCAGGACCGGCGACGGCATCGACGACCTCCTGGAAAACCTGCTGGTGGTGGCCGAGGTGGCCGAGCTGAAAGCCAACCCAGACAAGCCCGCGGCGGGAGTCGTGATAGAGGCCAAGCTGGACCGGAAGCGGGGTCCCACGGCCACCCTCCTGGTCCAGGAAGGAGTCCTCGATGTCGGCGCGTGCATCGTGGCCGGAGGCGCGTGGGGCCGGATCAAAGCCCTGGCCGACGACCAAGGCAGGCCCGTCAAGTCCGTGGTTCCGGGGTCCGCCGGCGAAGTGCTGGGTTTCAACGCGGTCCCGGAAGCCGGGGACCTGTTCTCCATATATCCCAGCGACAGCGCGGCCCGGGCCGCCGCGGGACAGAGGGGCAAGCTGCACTCAACTCAACTGACCCAAACCAGGGCCATGACCCTGGACGAAGTAGTCAAGCAGGTGGATGCCGGGGACATCAAGGAGCTCAACCTGGTGTTGAAGGCCGACGTGCAGGGCTCCGTAGAGGCGCTGGAACAGGCGCTGGAGGGATTGGTCAACACCGACGCCAAGGTCCGCCTTCTCCACAGCGGCTGCGGCACCGTTACCGAGTCGGACGTGATGCTGTCCAGCGCGTCGGGGGCCGTGGTAATAGCCTTCACGGTGGGAGCCGAGCCCAGCGCGGAGCGCCTGGCCGACCGCATGGGCGTGGAAATCCGGCGTTACAACATCATCTACCAACTGATAGACGACATAGACCAGACCCTCAGCGGCATGCTGAAGCCGACCTCCACCGGGGTTATCTTGGGCCGTGCCGACATACGCGAGGTGTTCCCCTCTCGCCGCGGAGTGCAGATCGCCGGGTGCCGGGTCCTGGAGGGCCGCATAACCCGCGGCGCCACGGTGCGGGTTCTTCGAGACGGCGAGCAGGTCCACGAGACTACCGTTGCCAGCCTGCGGCATTTCCGGGACGAGGTCAACGAAATGACCGCGGGCACCGATTGCGGCGTAATGCTTCAGGGGTTCAACGACTTCCTGCAGGGAGACATCCTGGAAGCGCACCGCCAGGAACAGGTCCGCCGTTAACTTCGTGTCGTCGCCTCGCCGGCGGCGCATCCGATACTCACCCCTGGGGGCCCCTCCTATGTCCAGACGGACCGACCGTGTCAGCGGGTTGTTGCGCCACGAAATCAGCCGGCTGCTCACCGCGGGTATCAAGGACCCGAGATTGAACGGCGTCATTAGCATCACGCGCGTCGCCACTTCCTCAGATTTGCGGAACGCCCACGTGTATCTGAGCGTGATGGGTGACGCCGCCGCCAAGCAGAGCGCCCTGGATGGCATCAGGTCCGCTGCGGCTTTCCTGAGACGGGAGCTTCGTCCCCGTCTTACGCTGCGCTACACCCCATTCCTAACCTTCGACCTGGACGAGTCTATAGAAGAAGGATCCCATCTCCTCGGCATCATGGACACCATTCGGGATACTCTACCCAGCCACGCCCAGCCGGATGAGGATGATGACTACGTGGGCCCCCTCAGTTTCCCGGTGCAGGGCGGCTAGGCTGTGGCTAAGTCCAAGAACAGCGGTCCGCCACCGGTCAACGGGTTCGTCAACCTGTACAAACCGCCGGGAATCACCTCCATGGACGCCCTGCGGCGGGTAAAACGGATTACCGGACAGCGGCGCAAGGTGGGTCACGGCGGGACCATGGACCCCCTGGCCCAGGGCATTCTGCCCGTGTGCTTCGGCCAGGCAACCCGTCTCATGGACTACGTGGTGGCAAGCCCCAAGCGGTACCGCATGAAAATCGAGCTCGGCGTCGCCACCACCACCTTCGACGCCGAAGGCACGGTGGTCAGCACCAAGGACCCGGGCGGGGTGACCCGAGAGGACATAGAGCGAGAGCTTAGGTCCTTCGTGGGGCCTATCGAACAGGTGCCTCCCATGTACAGCGCCATCAAGCAGCAGGGCCAGAGGCTCTACAACCTGGCCCGGGCCGGCATAGAAGTGGGGCGCGAGGCGCGGCCTGTCGAAATACACAACATCACCATATTGGACTACACTCCACCGTTCCTTACGCTGGAAGTGGACAGCGGCCCTGGGGTCTACATGCGGTCCTTGGCCGACGACCTGGGCAGGGTGTTGGGGTGCGGCGGCCATGTGGCTGACCTGTCGCGGCTATCTTCCGGAGGATTCGTGGCCGAGGAGTCCGTAACCCTGGAGCAACTGGAGCAGTCGGCCGCGGAGCCGGGCGGCTGGCAGACGTTTCTGCACCCCATAGATTGGGTCCTCCGGAACTTGCGCAGCGTATCAGTGGGCCGTCAGGCCCAGGAGTACCTGCGCAACGGCCAGGCGGTAAGCCTGGGCAGCCCGATCACCGATGCTGCGTACCTGGAAATGTTCAGGGCTTACGGCGCCGGCGGCCGATTTCTTGCCTTGGTGCGGCTGGACCGCCCAACCAATACCTGGCAGCCGGTAAAAGTGTTCCAGATAGACACACCCTCTCCCCTGGCTCCGGACGGCCCCGAGTCGGCGGGCAGAGCCCCGGCACGACAGGCCGGGCCGTATCCGCGGACCTAGCGGCGTCCCGGACGACAACTAACTCCCGGCGCCCGGTGGGACACCGATGTGGCCTAGATACCGGGGTCCTCCGCCGCAAGGCTGATGCCCGCATCCCCTATCCTCTTTAACGGGCCGACTCATGGCCTTGAAGCAGGTCGCAGCCTATACCCGTCACCCCTGCGTTAGCCGTCACCAGCCTTGACAAACGCCGTCCGCTCTGTATATTGATAGCGTCGGTTTTGGCGTCGCGCCGCCGATAGTTGCACCTGAGCCGCCTCTCGCAGAATAGACGGGCGGACTAACGGAAGAAACGCAAGGGAAGCCGGTATTAGCGTGCCCACATGATAGGGGTGGGAGAGCTTCCCAACCAGCGGGTCTTAGATCGGGGAACCGGGCGCGTTGCATCACGGTTGGGGAGGTCTAGGCGATGGAGGCGTACTGCTTCAAGTGCCGGAGTAAACGGGAGATATCCAATCCACAGCAAGTCACGTTGAAGAACGGACGGCCGGCAACACGGGGCGTGTGCCCCACCTGCGGGACCAAGGTGTTTCGTATCGGCAAGGCGTAACTGCCTCGCCCTAGGCCTCTAAAGTGGCGCCTAAAGGCGCCACTGCTTTGTTTACGGGGGGGCCGGGACTGCAGAGATTCCCAGGCGGGCCAGCAGGTCCCGAGGGTTGGAGTGCAGCAAGGCATGCACCTCACCCGCGGCGAGACCGGCGCCCTTGGCGATCCGCACGCAAAGGTCGGGCGTTAGCAGGTCCTCCGGGCCGTGGGCATCCGAATCCAGCACCGTGAGGGCGCCCGCTTCCCTGGCCATCTTGACCACGTGTCCATTGGTGAGGCTGTGACCCTTGCGGGCGGACACCTCCAACCGGACCCCGTTCTCGGCAGCCAAGCGGCACTCCTCGTAAGTGATGAGGCCCGGATGGGCCAGTACGTCCACGGCCCCCGACCGGACCGCGGCGTCGTTGGTGCCCGGCTCCACCGGCTCCACGATGGTCTCACCGTGGACCGCCACCAGCTTAGCTCCCAGTTCCTTGGCGGTCCTGGCCACCAGGTCCACGTCTTCCTTGGGAACGTGAGTCACCTCGACCCCGGGCAGGGCCATGATGTCCCAGCGTCTGCTGGCCTGGGCGCAGTCTTGAATCAACGTCTTCAGCACCCACTCCACATTCCCCAGTCCGACGTGATCGGTTATCGCCATCACCTTGTAGCCCTGCACCATGGCACGGCGAATCAACTCTACCGGTGACAGCACCCCATCGCTGAGGAAGGTGTGGGTGTGAAAGTCGTACATGGGCGACTCCTCCAACTGCCCGCGGGAGAATCGGTTAAGCCGTTGCTGAGCCCCACGTCTTGCCGGTCCGGCTGCCGCAGCCATCGCTTCCGGGAATGGTCTGAATAGCTCTTGGGACTATTGGACGACCTTGCCAGGGAAACGGTTGCATCAGTGGGTGTTGCGGAGCATCCCTAGTATAGAGTGACGGGGCAGACCCCAACAAGACTGCTCCAGCCGAAGGCAGCTATCCGGTCTTCTTCGTGGGAATCGCGAGGTCCGCCCCAACCCGAGTTTGGCACACCCCGACACGCCCAAACGACCGCCGGAGGCAGGGCTGTCTGCCATGCCGCGCCCAGTGCCTCGGCCCGCCGTTGGCCTGGCACCCGAAGAGGAACCCGAGTCCCCCGGCACGGGGAGGCCCATCACCGGGAGCAGGGGCTGGCGGCTATCCGTTTTAGATTCCTCGTCGCTGCGCTCCAGCGGAATGACAGGGGAGGAGTGCGCAGGGTGGCCCGTGATTAGCGTCCGGGGCTTGCGGCCATGCATTTTGGATTCCTCGTCGCTGCGCTCCAGCGGAATGACAGGCTGGAGCGCAGAGCACGCAGGGTCAACAAAAATATCCCCTAGCCTCGCCTTAGGCAGATTGACACCCAATAAGCCCCGGAATACAATACCGGCGGCGCGGAACCCAAGCATAACGGGCGCCCGCGGGCGCTGGGAATCATCAGCGTCCGGGGCTCACAGCCGCTAATCCCGGCCCCGGGGATCTTGGAGAAGCATGGAACAAGCTGTCGCCATGGAGCGAAAATCCGAGGTTGAGGCCGGGAGCCGCTTTCAATGCGTTCGTTGCGGGCAAGTGCTCCATCAGGGATGGATCTTCGCGTTCAAAGCCAGAGCGCCCCATGGCTATGCGGACGTTGGCGCCGAAATACCCGAAATTCGCAAGTGTATTTCCTGCGCCTTCCGCCACCTCCCCATGTTGCGCCGCTCGGTGATAGTGGCGTCAGTGGTAGGGACCATCATCACCCTCTTCAACCAGGGTGACGCAATCCTAGTCGGCCACTGGGAGACCGCCCTGTACTGGAAAATCCCCATCAGCTACTGCGTCCCCTTCTGCGTGGCAATGTACAGCGCCCTGGCCAACAGCCGCCGCTAGCCTTCGATCCCCGTCCCCTGGCTCCCCGTCGGGCTGACGGAAAGCGCTCCCCGCCATGGCGGAAGCTACCCCAGCTTGCGGATGATCTGCACCACCTTGCCGTGGACTTCCACGTTCTCCGCGGGGCAGTAAATGGGCTCCATACTGCTGTTGGCCGGCTGCAACCGTACTCGGCCGCCCTCCAGGTAGAACTTCTTCAGCGTGGCCTCCTCCTCGGCTTTCAGCCAGGCAACCACCATGTCGCCGTCGGCGGCGGCGGCGCTGGGGGTAACGATGACCACGTCGCCGTCGTCGATCAGCGCGTCGATCATGGAAGTGCCGTGGACCTTGAGGCCGAAGAGCCGGGGAAAACGGCGGGGCAGATCGGGAGGGACTTCTATGACATCGAACTCCGCGCCGGCAGCAGAGTCCTCGGTGGAAAACACCGGGATGGGCAGACCGGCGGCAATAGCGCCCACGATCTGGACCCTAGGGCTGTTGGACACCGGCTGGCCCCTTTCGTCCAGCAACTCTATGCCCCGGGCCACGTCGGGCCGGCGGTTAAGGTACCCGGCCTGTCTCAGCTTGTGCAGGTTGTAGTCGACCACCGACGTGGAGCTGATCCGGCAGGCCTGCTGAATGTCCCGCACCGTGGGCGGAATCCCGTTGTCCCCGATGAACTCCTGGATGAAGTCCAGTATTTGCTTGCGTCTGGCGGAGAGTGTTTTCTTAGTTGTCATGCCACCCTTTCGTGAGACGGGTTTTTGCGCTCACAGGCTATCAACGGTTCCCGGGGGGCGTCAACGAGCTTATGTCATCCAGTCGGGCAATTGCATCTTAAGATAGTGTCATTCTGAGCGAAGTCGAAGAATCTAAACCGGCGCCCGGCAATCTTGTCTTGGGCCCCAAACCAGGACTTGCCACGACGATTTTAGACCCTTCGCCAAGCTCAGGGTGGCATTATCTTGAGACGCGATTGCCTTGCACAAGAACCTTTGCGCTGAGGTCCAGCATCGCGGGGTTGTGGCAGACTTCAAGCCGCGGGCCTTACCCTGTCCAACACCGTAGCTGCAGGGATTCGTCAATGTCCTCACGCCGGATACTCTTCTGGATTCCCCTGCTTGTCCTCATGCTTGACGCAACAGCGGTGGCGGCGTGCGGGGGTTCCGACGAGCCGGAACTTCCCGGCGCCACCGCCGCCTCGGTGCTTGCTTACCTTGAGGAAGTGGACTACCAGGAGTCCTGGGAGCTGTGGCCAGGCCGGGGCGAGAAATACCAGGGCGGCGACCCGCACCGTATGCTCCTGGGCACATATCTCAATCCTGCCGCCTATGATGCCCTCGGCGACAAGGCGGGAGTCATGCCCAACGGGGCCATCATACTGAAAGAGAACTACACTCCCGAGGGCGATTTAGCCGCCAACACAGTTATGTACAAAAAGCCGGGTTACGACCCCGACCACAACGACTGGTTCTGGCTCAAGGTCCTGACCAACGGCACGGGCGAGAAGGAAGGCATGGTCAGAGGCTGACAGACCTGCCACGGCGACGTGAGAGACAACGACTACGTCTGGACCGGGCCGTTGAAGTAGCCGGGTAAGACCCGGTGGTCCGGCCGCACCGGAGCAGCCGGTCAGGAGACTAGAAGCTTGTTGAACCGGGCTGAAATACGGGACTTGCGCCTGGCGGCGGAATTCCGGTGCATGATGCCCTTGCGGACGGCGCGGTCGAGAGTGCTGATGGCGTTCTGCATCGCGGCCTCCGCCACCGAGGCGTCACCGCTCCCAATGGCGACCAGGGCCTTATTGACCGAACCCCTGGTCTCGGTCCGTACGCTTACGTTTCTCCCGCGGCGCTTTACTGACTGACGGCCGGCCTTTTTCGCGGGCAAATTGGTCCTCCCTACGCGTGAGAATTGGTCTAGAGTTACACGTCCAGGTTCTTCACGCTGCGGGCGTGGGCCTGGATGAAGCTCTTTCGAGGACCAACGTCCTCTCCCATGAGGGTGGTGAACACGTCGTCCACCTCGACGGCGTCCTCGATCTTGACCTGGAGCATCTTCCTGGTTTCGGGGTTCATGGTAGTTTCCCATAACTGGTCGGGGTTCATCTCGCCGAGACCCTTGTAACGCTGGATATGGACGTTTTTCTGCCCGTTAAGGCGCCCCAGGCGGGCGTCTTTCTCGTCCTCGGAGTAGGCGTAGTCCACTTTCTTGCCCGCCTGGATACGGTACAGGGGCGGCTGAGCGATATACAGGTAGTCGTTGTCTATCAGTCCCACCATGCGCCGGTAGAAGAAGGTCAGCACCAGGGTGCGAATGTGGGAGCCGTCCACGTCGGCGTCGGTCATGATGATAACCTTGTGGTAGCGCACCTTGTGCGGGTCGAACTCGTCCCCCTCCCCGGCCCCCACCGCGGCCACCACGGCCCGGATCTCCTCGTGGCCTAGTATCTTGTCCGGTTGCTGGAGAACGCGTTCCACGTTAAGGATCTTGCCCTTGAGGGGCAGAATCGCCTGAAATTGCCGGTCCCGCCCCATCTTGGCCGAGCCGCCAGCGGACTCCCCCTCCACGATATACAGTTCCGACTTGGCCGGGTCCCGCTCCGCGCAATCGGCCAGCTTGCCCGGCAGGGCGGACCCATCCAGGGCGTTCTTCCTAATCACCAGCTCCCGGGCCCTCTTGGCCGCTTCCCGGGCCTTTTGGGAGGTGAGACACCGCTCCACGATCCGCTTGCCCTCGGCAAGGTTTTCCTCGAGGTAGCGGGCCAGTCCCTCGCTGACCACGGAGTCGACGGTGCCTCTAACCTCGGCGTTGCCCAGCTTGGTCTTGGTCTGCCCCTCGAACTGGGGATTGGCGAGTTTCACGCTCACCACGGCGGTCAGGCCCTCCCGGACGTCTTCCCCGGTCAGGTTAGACTGATCCTCCTTCACGAAACCCTGTTTGCGGCTGTAGTCGTTGATCACCCGGGTCAAGGCGGAGCGAAACCCGGTAAGGTGGCTGCCGCCCTCTTGGGTGTTGATGCAGTTGGCGAAGGAAAACACGCTTTCGGCAAAGCTGTCGTTGTACTGCACCGCCACTTCCACCAGGATGTTGTCCAGGGTCTTCTCGTAATAGAAGGGAAAGGTCTGCATCACCTTGCGGTTCCGGTTTACGTTGCGCACCATGTTGGCGATGCCGCCGTCGAAGTAGTAGCTCCGCTCGACGTCGCCGCGGCGCTGCTCCCGGTGCCACGGGCTCATGAAGCGTATGCGCAGGCCTTTGTTCAGGTAGGCTATCTCCTTGAAGTGGGCCACCACCGCGTCGAAGTCGTAGTCGATGACGGGGAAAATCTCCGGGTCGGGCCGGAAAGATATGGTAGTGCCGTGAAGCCCCGTCTTCCGGTCTTTCTCCAAAGCCCCGGTGGGCAGGCCCCGGCTGTATTCCTGGGAGTAGCACCAGCCGTCGCGGCGCACCTCGGCCCGAAGGTGCTCGGACAGACCGTTGACCACCGACGCTCCGACCCCGTGCAGCCCGCCGGTGACCTTGTAGGCGCCCCCGCCGAATTTACCCCCGGCGTGCAGGGTGGTCATGACCGTTTCCAGCGCCGATTTACCCGTAGTGGGGTGCACGTCCACCGGGATGCCCCGGCCGTCGTCGACCACGGTAATCAGTCCCGACTCGTCGATGGAAATATCTACCGAGACGCAGTGGCCGGCCATGGCCTCGTCCACTGCGTTGTCGAGGATCTCGTAGACCAGATGGTGCAGGCCGCGCTGGTCCGTGCTGCCAATATACATGCCCGGCCGCACCCTGACCGCCTTCAACCCTTCCAGAACCTGTATATCCTTGGCCGTGTATTCCAACGCTGTCTGTTGCTGCATAACGTCCTTTTCCGGTGGGATTTGGTCCAAGACCCTGGGGAGATAGGCCGCCGGAAAGAGGCAAACGAAGCCCGCCCCACCCCTCAGATCGTGCTCCTGTATTATACCAGATTCGTAGCTAACTTACGAAGAAATCGGGCGCCGCTTATTTCGAGTCTTAGGCAGTCCGCGGCAAGATGGTCCGGTTTTCTGCCGAGGGAACATCCTGGGGGAATATCCCCGGAAATATCCTGGTGTATACGCCGGGGGAACCGTCAGGGTTGGCCATATTGGGGCGCATGGTTTCCCACCACAGCGCCGAGCCTCCGGTGCTCCAGGCGCCCCACTGAGGGCTGTCCACGACCTGCAGGGACTCCAACTCGTGGATGGTGGTGAACTTGGGCTCGCCCACAACAGCCTCGAAGCGGCGGCCCCGGAGGTAGCCGGGAACATCGTAAGCCGCCGGCATACGCTCCGTGTCGTAGACCCTGTTGAACTCGGATTCCAAGGCTTCGGGGACCGAGTGCCGGCCGACCACCAACACCGGGGCCATGCCGGACCGCTCCGTCTCCGGAGAGACCTCCTCCGGGTCAGGCAGCGGGTAAATCAGACGGCATATGTTCAGGATAAACTCAGTGCCGATCACCAGGGGAGACATTCTCTTGGACCACTCGGTGGGATTCTCCCGGGCGTGGACCCACACCCCGGAATTCCAGGCGCCGGGGCTGTCCAGTTCGTAGCACGCCAGGTACTTGGGGCCTCCCTTGACCGCCACGTAGCGGGCGGCGTCCAGCACTCCCGGAAACTCCCAACGCTCCGGGAGGTGCTCCTCGTCGTACCAGCGGTTGAACTCCTCCTCGTGCTCGGGCAGCACGGCGGAGTAGGCCATGAGCAGGCCCCGGCCCTTTTTCGCCGTCATGCCGTTACCCTCCTTAGCGCCATGGTCCCCGAGGCTGCTTGACTACCGGCGGGAAGCCGCCTCCCGGGGCGCCCGGGCGCTCAGTCTCCGACGCCGGGGTAGTAGTGCCGGCCGGTCGTCAAGCTATCCAGCGCGTACTCCACCGCCCGGAAGAGGGGTCTGGGAAGCCGGTCTAACGGGAACCAATCTGAGTGGGAAAACCTATCCGGCTCGGCAAGCCTGGGCTGCTGGTCTCCAATTTCCCCCTGGAACTCGAAGTCCACGTAGTGCCTGCCATAGGCCACGATATTGGCGGCGCACAAGAACCGCAGGTCCTCCACGATCAGTCCCAGTTCCTCCATGGCTTCCCGGCGGGCGCAGTCCTCCAGGCTCTCGCCCCACTCTAGGTTACCGCCGGCGGAGGCCCAGGTATCCTCTCCGTGGGAGCCCCGTCGTTTGGCCAGAAAGACCCGTCCGTCACGGACGAAGACGACCCCCACGCCCACTTGCGGCCGTGTCAAGCGCCCTGCCACGGGGCCGAGTATATCACCGCTGGGCCGGCCATGACACGCGGCCCGTGTCCACGTATACTTGCCCTCATTCAGCCATGGACACTGCACTTGCCATCGCGTTGGGCATTACCGCCGCCGCCCTGACGGCCTGGGTGTGGCTGCTGCTGTTTCGTGGATTCTACTGGCGCATGGGTCCGGTATTTTCCGCCGGAGACCAACAGGCCCCCGACCTCCCGGCGTGGCCGTCGGTCCGGGCCATCGTTCCTGCCCGCGACGAGGCCGAAATGGTCCCACGCACGCTCCCCTCTCTCCTGGACCAGGACTACCCCGGCCCGTTCGAGGTAGTCCTGGTGAACGACCGGAGCGCGGACTCCACCGGGGAGGAGGCCCTCAGGTGCGGCAGCCGCGGGCCGGCCGGCCGGCTGCGGGTCGTCGCCGGAGAGCCTTTGCCTCCGGGTTGGACCGGAAAGCTGTGGGCTATGGACCAGGGGGTCCGGGCCGCGGCCGGGCCGCCGGAGTCCGGAGGGCCCCAATTCCTCCTCTTTAGCGACGCCGACATCGCCCATCCACCTCACAGCGTGCGGACCCTTGTCGCCAAGGCTTGCTCGGAGGACCTGGACCTGGTGTCGCTCATGTGTCACCTACAAGTCAGGACTACCTGGGACCGGCTGCTGCTGCCGGCGTTCGTCTATTTCTTCGCCAAGCTGTTCCCCTTCCGGTGGGTAAACGACCCCGGCAAAAGCGCCGCTGCCGCCGCCGGGGGCTGCCTGTTGCTGCGTCGGGACGCCTTGGAGCGCGGCGACGGCCTGAAGGAGATAGCCGGCGAGCTCATCGACGACTGCGCGTTGGCGTCGTTGATCAAGAAGTCGGGCCGGCCGCAGGGGGGGAGGATTTGGCTGGGGTTGTGCCGGGAGGTCGTCAGCCTGAGGGACTACGGAGGCCTGCCCGGCATTTGGAACACGGTGGCCCGGACCGCGTTCACCCAGCTTCGGTACTCCAAGGCCCTGCTGCTGCTGACGGTGCTGGGAATGTCCCTGGTGTACCTAGCGCCGGTGTTGGGGGCCGCGGCAGGGCTGGCGGCCGGGCTCCTGGAGCGGGGCTCAAGCCTGGCCCTGTGGTTGCTGGCGGCCGGCACCCTGGGCTGGATACTCAGTAGCGGGAGCTTCATGCCTGCCCTCAGCCACTACGGAACGGCCCCTTCGGCGGGGTTCCTGCTGCCCGTGGCCGCCGCGCTGTACATCCTGATGACCATAGACTCGGCTCTCAGGTTCTGGCGGGGCAAGGGCGGCAGCTGGAAAGGGCGGACCTACCCCACGCCCACGGCAAGGACGGGCTGGAGGGGCGGTTGACCGGCTGCGGCCCAACCCGCATAATGGCGACGAACGGTCACACCCGGCCCCCGCACCAAACCTCCCGAGGAGAAGTACGTGTCGACAAACGTCAAGATACGTCAACTGGCCAGGCCTGTGTCCATCGTGGGCGCGGGAATGTCCGCCTTTGGCGCGTTCAAGGAAAAGACCAGCCGTGACCTGTTCGTGGAAGCGTTCCAGGACATGACCGATCACCTGGACCAGGGGATAGACGTCGAGGACATCGAGTGCGGCTACCTGGGCAACTACTCCTCGGACCTGTTCGAAGGCCAGGGACACACCGCGCCGATCATGGCCGACTGGCTGGGAATGACTCCGGCGCCGGTCACCCGGATCGAGAATGCCTGCGCCAGCAGCGGCAGCGCCCTGCGCGAAGGGGTCATGGCCATCGCGTCGGGGCTGTACGACATCGTGCTGGTGGGCGGCGTGGAGAAAATGACCAACCTGGCCACCGAAGAGGTCACCGACGTACTGGCTTCGGCTGCCGACGGGCTGTACGAAGTCCCCGCCGGGTTGACCTTTCCGGGCATCTTCGGGGCCCTGGCCAAGGCCCACATGGACCGCTACGAGACCAACCTGGACCACTTGCTCAAGGTGGGCATCAAGAACCACAAGAACGGGGCGCTGAACCCTCGCGCCCAGTTCAACGCCAGCATCATGGACTTGATAGAGCGGCGCAAAGCCCGGGCCCAGGAACGGGGGCAGCCCGCACCGGACTGGCAAACCGAGATGGACTTCCTCAACGACTCCCAGGCCAACCCGTGGGTCGCCTGGCCCCTGCGGCTGTACGACTGCGCGCCGATTACCGACGGGGCGTCGTGCGTGCTCCTCGTGGCCGGCGAGTTGGCCCACAACTTCACCGGCAAGCCGGTGCAGGTGGCGGGCATAGGCCAGGCCACCGGGCGGCCCCTTCAGGACGCCCAAGAGTTGACTTCCCTGTCTTCAGCCAAGGCGGCGGCGGCCCAGGCCTACGAAATGGCCGGGATCACCGCCGGCGACGTGCAGATTGCCGAGGTCCACGATTGCTTCACCATAGCCGAGATCATCGCCAGCGAAGACCTGGGGTTCTTCGCTCCGGGTGAAGGGCCTCGAGCCCTGGACGAAGGAAGGACGGCCCGGGACGGGGACCGGCCCATCAACACCTCGGGCGGGCTCAAGGCCAAGGGCCACCCGGTGGGAGCGTCGGGAGTGGCCCAGGTCATCGAGATCTTTCACCAGTTGCGGAGAGAGGCGGGCCCCCGCCAAGTTGCCAATCCGAACCTGGAAGTGGGCCTGACCCACAACGTGGGCGGGACCGGCGGCACCTGCGTCGTCAACATCCTACGCCGCGGGTAGGGGGCGCCGTGCCTGAAGCCGCCCACGACGACCAGCGGGCTTTCAACGCCGCCTCCTACGCTGCGTACCTCCGCGACGAGAAGAGGCTCATGGGAGTGGGCTGCCGCTCCTGCGGCCGGCTATTTGCCGTGCCTCGGCCCATCTGCGTGTCCTGCCGCGGGCGAGACCTGGAGTGGCGCCAGTTCAGCGGCAAGGCCACCCTCAGCACCTTCACCTGCATATCCATCGTGCCGGTGGCCATGGGGGCGAAGGGGTACGGTCGAGACAACCCCTACTGTACTGGTATCGTCACTCTGGAAGAGGGGCCCCGGCTGAGCGCCCGCATAGTGGGCGTGGACGGAAACAACCCCCAGGACATCAAGACCGGCATGGACTTGATGGTGGACCTGGACGAAATCGACTCGGAAGGCCCTTCACCCGTCTTCCGCCCCGCCCTGGTTGACTAACGGCCTCGCTCGCTCTTAGCCAAAGCCGTCATGCTGCTGGGATACATCGTAATCGGGGTTGCGGTCGGCGCCGCTATCATCGCGTTCACCGCCTGGGTCCTATACACCCTCCGCCGCAAGGACGCCGACGATCTGGCTAGGTACTTGCGCGGCGGCGAGTGCCGGTGGAATGCCGTCGCTTCCAGCTCCTCCTCCGACGCCGGAGAGGCAGTCCACTACAGGCACTCCGGACCGGACACCAAGGGGATAGAGATGCGGGTGTACGACTTCTCCCGGTTTCCCGGCCATGAGGGGGACGATGAAGACGGCATTTGCTTGTCTATCATCGACCACACCAACCACAATGGGATGATTCTCAACCGCTTCGACCGCGAGCTGGACGCGCTCCAGTTCGGCGACCGCCTGTGGAATGAGACGTTCCTGGGCGACCCGGAGGTCATGTCCCGAGTGATAGGCGAAAAGCGCGCCGCCTGGGACCAGGAGCAGAAGCTCGTCATCATGGCCCACTACGTCCACTTCTTCTAGGAGTAGCGGCGGCGGTAGTCCTGCAGCCGCGCTCGCGGTTGTTTAGGGCGGCTTCCCCCTCAGTCCAGGCCGCGGGTGCCCACCCAGCCGACCTGAGAGACGTCTATCATTTCGCCGTTGGGGCCCTCGTACTTGGTTTCCACGTTCTGATGGCGTGGACCGGTGTTGCCTGCGTGCAAGGCGTGGTTGACTTCCTCCATGGGCTGAGAGTCGGCCGCGGCCAACCTCCGCTCCACGTCGTCCAGGCTCTCCACCTCGAAGCCAATGTGGTGAATGCCTTCCCACTCCTTGCCGCGCTCCCCGGCCACGGCGTCGTTCTGGAAGTCTAGAATGGCCAGATTAATGTTGCCGTCGCTGAGCATGAAGCCCTTGGCGTTGTCGCCGTTCAATTCCGCCACCTGGCGGAGTCCGAACACCTCAGCATAGAACTTCGCCGTCTTCCCGGCGTCGTTGGTGGCAATGGCTATGTGCTTTATCTGGGCCATGCTGCTCCTCCACTCCCGGCGGTTGGTCCGGGACAAGATTGCCGGCCCACTTTGGGGGCCGGACACAACATACCATCATTGCCCGCCCGCGGCTAGCCCCGCAAGGCGGGCGACCGGAACGGCTTGGCCCCGGTGTTGCCCAGGCAACGGCACCGCGGCGTCCACCGGCCTGTGCGGGGCTCCGGTCGGGGCCGTCTCATAAGCTGCGGAACCGTCACGTTCGGCCCGAACGCCCCGCGAGACGGCCAGAGTCATTTGTTAATTGTCGGCCTCTAAACCTTGTCATTTCTGAGGGTAGTGAGGAATCTCAGCCAGGGCGGAGAGACCCATCACTTCGTTCAGGGTGACAACCAAAAGACCCTGCCGGGGCGACACATCCGTCATGCGGGGGTACGCCAATTCGTGTTAGAATTGCCCGGGCTGCGGAAGCCCGCTTACGGACTAGCCAGATTCACACGGGGGTCTACAGATGACGGCGGCGAATCGAATGAAATTCGGGGTCTTCATGGCGCCCTTCCACCGGCCCGGAGAGAACCCCACCCTGGCCTTGGACCGGGACCTGGAGCTGATCCAGTGGCTGGACGCCCTGGGCTTCGACGAAGCGTACATAGGGGAGCACCACAGCGCGGGATGGGAGACCATCGCGTCTCCGGAAGTGTTCATGGCCACCGCCGCCGAGCGGACCCGCAACATACGGCTGGGCTCCGGGGTGATAAGCCTGCCCTATCACCACCCCTACATGGTGGCCAACCGCCTGGTCCTGCTGGACCACCTGACCCGGGGGCGGGTGATCCTGGGGGTAGGCCCCGGGGCGTTGGCCTCCGACGCGCTGATGTTGGGCATCAGGCCGGAGCGGCAGCGGGAGATGATGGACGAATCCCTGGGCGTCATCATGCGCTTGTTCACCGAGACGGACCCCATCACCTACAAGAGCGACTGGTTCGAGCTCAACGAGGCCCTGCTCCAACTGCGGCCCTATCAGCAGCCGCACATCCCCGTAGCCGTGGCCTCGGTGGAGTCACCGTCGGGCGTGCAACTGGCCGGCAAGCACGGCGCGGCGGTGCTGTCCCTCAGCGTGCCCCGGGATACAGTCCGCAAGACCACCCTCAAAGAGCTCTGGTCCATCGCCGAGGAAACGGCCGCGGAGCACGACAAGGTGGTGAGGCGGGAGGACTGGGGAATCGTCATGGGCTGCCACCTGGCCGAGACCCGGGCCCAGGCCTTCGAGGACATTCGGGAGGGCTCGGCGCGAGTGGTCACCGAGTACTTTGGCCAGACCTTGGGCAACCCAACCCCGGACGTGCCCCGGGACCAGATAGTGGACTACATGGTGGAACACAACCAGTGGATCGTGGGCACTCCCGACGACTGCATTGCCGGCATCGAGCGCCTCCAGGAGATGAGCGGCGGGTTTGGCAGCTTCATGGTCCGGGTGGAAGACTGGGCCCCCCGGGAGACCATTCACCGCAGCTACGAGTTACTGGCCCGCTACGTAATGCCTCGCTTCCAGGGCACCCTCGGCGGGATCATGACGTCCCAGCAGTGGGCCAGCGAGCGCAAGGAAGCGCTCCAGGCCAACCGCCGCTCCGGGCTGCGGCAGGCCACCGACTCCTACTTCACCCCCAAGAACTAATGTCGAACCGGCCAAACCTACGCCGGGGTTGTTGCCGACGTCTTACCGTATACGGGACCGGTGGCCAACGGTCGACCCTACCCCTGTTCTCGATGGCCCTTGGTTGTGTTGAACGAGGCTGCGCCCGGCGTCTTCGCGGGGTTCGCTGCCTGGGAACTGACTGAGGCCGGTTGGGACCGGGCTACCCTGGGAGATGGCGTGGCCGCCGGAGGACTCGGAGAGCGGGGTTCGGAAGGCCGGGCAGCCGCCTGGCTGGCTTGACTCAGGCCCGCAGCATCAGGCGAAAACGGGGAGCGATCGCGGCAGACTGGTGCGGCCCATCAGGTACTGGTCCGCTCCCCGGGCTGCCTCCCGTCCCTCGGCGATGGCCCACACCACCAGCGACTGTCCCCTGGCGCAGTCGCCGCCGGAGAACACCCCCGGTATGCTGGTCATCTTGTCGGAGTCGACCTTGATGTTGCCCCGGCCGTCGAGCTCCACGCCCAACTGGGCCAACATGCCGTCGTGCTCCGGATGGAGGAAGCCCATGGCCAGCAGCACCAGCCCGGTCTCGATGACGAACTCGCTGCCCGGTATCTCCTGCATCTCGGGGCGCTGGCCGCCGGTGGGCTGGGTCCACTCGATACGGACGGCGTGCAGCCGTTCCACCGCACCGTTGGAGCCACTGAAGGACTTGGTCAACACGCTGTAGTCCCGCAGGCCGCCCTCCTCGTGGGCGGGGGTGCTACGCTGAATGGCGGGCCACTGGGGCCAAGGGTTGTTGGGACGCCGTTGCTCCGGCGGCTCGGGAAGCAGTTCCAACTGGTGCACTACCTCCGCTCCCTGGCGGTGGGCGGTTCCCAGGCAATCGGCCCCTGTGTCCCCGCCGCCCAGGATGACCACGCTCTTCCCCTCGGCGGTGATCCTCTCATCGGGGTGTATGGTCTGCCCGGCTATGAGCCGGTTTTGCTGGGTCAGGTACTCCATGGCCAGGTGAATGCCGTCCAGCTCCCGGCCCGGCAGCGGCAGGTCCCGGGCCTGGGTGGAGCCGCAGGTGAGACACACCGCGTCGTGCTCTTCCAGGAGCCGGTCGACGCCGTAGTCGATTCCGACGTTGACCCCGGTGGAGAAGCTGATGCCTTCCTCGGCCATCAGGCGGACCCGGCGCCGTACGATTTCCTTGTCGAGCTTGAAATCGGGAATACCCAGCGTCAGCAACCCCCCGATCTCTTCGTCCCGCTCCATCACGTGGACCCAGTGGCCGGCCCGGTTCAGTTGCTGGGCCGCAGCCAAGCCCGCCGGACCGGAGCCCACTACCGCCACCTTTTTCCCCGTGCGCTGGCTGGGGGGCTCGGGCTTGATCCAGCCCTCGTCGTAACCTCTGGCGGCGATCTCTTTCTCGATGTATTCGATGGTCACCGGATCTGAGTCTATGCTCAGGACGCAGGAAGCTTCGCAAGGGGCTGGGCAAATGCGCCCCGTGAACTCGGGGAAGTTGTTGGTGGACAGCAGCACGTCGAGGGCCTGCCGCCAGTTCCCCAGGTAGACCTGGTGGTTGAACTCCGGGATAACGTTCCCCAGGGGGCAGCCCATGTGGCAGAAGGGGACAGAGCAGTCCATGCACCTGGCGCTCTGCTCGCTAACGTGGCTATCGCCCCAGGGCAGGTACAGCTCCCGGAAGTCGCCCTTTCTCTCCGAGACCGGCCGGCGCGGGGGCGGCTCCCGTCCAAAATCCATGAACCCGGAGGGTTTACCCATGGGGGGTGACTTCCAACACTTTTTCTTCCTGCACTTGTTCTTCCTGGCTCGCAGCCCGCTGCGCCCTCTCGTTGAGGACCCGGCGGTAGTCCCGGGGCATTATCTTCTTGAACCGGGGCAGGGCGTTGGCCCAGTCGTTCAGGATGCGCCGGGCCGGGTTTGAACCGGTAAACTCGGCGTGTTCTTCCACCATGCGCCGCAGCGTCTGCACGTCTTCCGGCTCGGCCACCGGCTCCAGGTCGGCCAGGCCCGGGTTGAACCGGGTCTCGAAGTCCCCTTCTTCATCGTACACAAAGGCAACGCCGCCGCTCATCCCGGCGCCGAAGTTGCGGCCGGTCTTCCCCAACACCACGACCACGCCGCCGGTCATGTACTCGCAGCCGTGGTCCCCCACGCTCTCCACCACGGCGTGGACCCCGCTGTTGCGGACGCAAAAGCGCTCCCCGGCCACGCCGTTGATGAACACTTGGCCTCCCGTGGCGCCGTACAACACCACGTTGCCCACGATTATGTTCTCCTCGGGAACGAAGTCGGCCTGGGGGGAGGGGCGGACCACGATGCGGCCGCCGCTCATCCCCTTGCCCATGTAGTCGTTGGTGTCTCCCTCCAGGTCCAGGCTGACGCCCCGGGCCAGAAACGCGCCGAAGCTCTGTCCCGCCGAACCCTGAAATCGTATCTTCACGGTGTCCGGGGGCAGCCCGTCCTCTCCGTAACGCTTGGCGATTCTCCCGCTCAGCATGGCGCCGACGGCGCGGTTGGCGTTCCTGATGGGCAGTTGAATCTCCACCGGCTGCCCCTGCTCCAGAGCCGGCTGGGCCAGGGCGATGAGCTGCCGGTCCAGGGCTCGCTCCAGGCCGTGGTCCTGGTCATGGCGCTGGTACGGGACGTCGTCCTCGGACCGCAACGGCTGCTTGTAGAGCAGGCGGGAGAGGTCCAGCCCCTGGGCCTTCCAATGGTCCGCGGCCTCGCGGACGTCCAGCGCGTCCGAGCGGCCGATCATCTCGTTGACGGTGCGGAAGCCCAGCTCCGCCATTATCCCGCGCATCTCCTCGGCGACGAAGGTGAAATAGTTGACCAGGTATTCAGGCTTGCCGGAAAACCGCATGCGCAGGTCCGGGTCCTGGGTGGCGATACCCACCGAGCACGTTCCCAGGTGGCACTTGCGCAGCATGATGCAGCCGTTGACTATGAGGGCTCCGGTAGCGTAGCCGAACTCCTCGGCCCCCAGCAGCGCCGCGATGGCAGCGTCCCGGCCCGTCTTTAGCTGACCGTCGGTCTGCACCACGATGCGGCTTCTCAGTCCGTTGGCCACCAAGACCTGCTGGGTCTCGGCCACGCCCAGCTCCCAGGGCAGCCCGGCATACTTGATGGAGGACTCGGGAGAGTTGCCGGTGCCTCCGTCGTGTCCGCTGATGAGCACCACGTCGCCGTGACCTTTGGCCACTCCGGCGGCGATGGTGCCCACGCCCACCTCGGCCACCAGCTTCACGTGGATCCTGGCGTCGGGATTGGCGTTTTTCAGATCGTGGATCAGCTGGGCCAGGTCCTCGATGGAGTAGATGTCGTGATGGGGCGGCGGGGAGATCAATTCAACACCGGGGGTGGTCTTTCGAATCCACCCGATGTAATCGTCGATCTTGTTTCCCGAAAGTTGGCCGCCCTCTCCGGGCTTGGAACCCTGGGCCATCTTGATCTGCAGGTCGGAGGCGTTGATCAGGTAGTTTGGGGTGACGCCGAAGCGCCCCGAGGCCACCTGCTTGACCGCGCTGTTGCGGGAGTCGCCGTTGGAGTCCAGGTCGTACCGGTGGAAGTCCTCGCCGCCCTCGCCGGTGTTGCTCCTGGCTCCCAGCCGGTTCATGGCGATGGCCATGGTCTCGTGGGCTTCCTTGCTGATGGAGCCCAGGGAGACGGCGCCGGTGGCGAACCGGGTCACGATGTTGGAAGCCGGCTCCACTTCGTCCAGGGGCACCGGAGGCTGCAGTTGCCGGAACTCCAGCAATCCTCGCAGCGTGGCCATGTTCCTGCTCTGGTCGTTGACCAGGCGGGCAAACTCCCGGTAGATGCTCTCGTCACCGGAGCGGGTGGCGTCCTGGAGCTTGGCGATGATCTCCGGGTTCCACTGGTGATACTCGCCGTGCCTGCGCCACTGGTAGAACCCGCCGTACTCCAGGTGGTCCGCCCCACCTCCCGGCGGGGGTTCGTAGGCGCCGCGATGGCGTTGCAGCACCTCTTCCGTCACCTCGGCCAGGCCGATGCCCAGTATTCTGGAGGGCGTCCAGGTGAAATACTCGTCGACCAATTCCCGGCTCAGGCCCACGGCCTCGAATATCTGGGCGCCCCGGTAGCTCTGCACCGTGGAAATGCCCATCTTGGACATGACCTTGAGTACACCCTTTTCGTTGGCCTTGATGAAGTTCTTTTCGGCGTAAGCCGGCTTGGCACCGTTGAGGTCTCCGTCGGCGGCCAGCTTCCGGGCGGCGGCCAGGGCAACGTAGGGATGCACGGCGCCGGCGCCGTAGCCAATGAGCAGGGAGAAGTGGTGCACCTCCCGGGGCTCTCCTGAGTCTACCACCAGCCCGGCCTTGGTGCGGGAGCCCTCCCGGATCAAGTGGTGGTGCACGGCTGCGGTGGCCAGCAGGCTGGGGATAGGGGCCCAGCGGCGGTCGACGCCCCGGTCGGAAATGATGATGATGCTGGCCCCTTCCCGGATAGCCTGAGAGGCCTCGGCGCACAACCGGTCCAGGCTGGCCTTCATTACCCCCGGCCCGCCTTGGGCGTCGAACAGCGCCGACAGGGTTACAGACCTGACGTCCTCCTGGTCCAGCGCGCTGATCTTTTCGAACTGCTCCCCGTCGATAATCGGGGACTTCAGCTTTAGTTGGCGGCAGTGGGCCGCCGTCTCCTCGAAGAGGTTCCCCTCCCGGCCGATGACGGCCTCCAGGGAGGTGACCAGGTCCTCCCGGATGGCGTCCAGGGGAGGATTGGTCACCTGGGCGAACAGCTGCTTGAAATAATTGAACAGCAGCTGGTTCTTCCGGGACAGAACGGCCAGGGGGGCGTCGTTGCCCATGGACCCCACCGCCTCGGCGCCGCTGCGGGCCATGGGCGCGGTCAACATCCTTAGCTCTTCGGTGGTATACCCGAAAGCCCGCTGCTGCTGCGCCAGCGCCGAGTCGTCGAAGCCGTTCCACGAATCCCCTTCGGAGTGATGATCGCCGTTGTCTCCGTGGGGGCCGGGGATACCGTCCAGGGACACCACGTTCTCTTGAAGCCACCGCCCGTAGGGGCGGCGGTTGGACAGCTTGTGCTTCAACTCCTCGTCGCCGATGATGCGGCCCTCGTCCATGCTGACCATGAACATCCGTCCGGGTTGCAGCCGGCCTTTGAGCCTGACCTCCTCGGGGGGAATGTCCAGCACGCCGGTCTCCGAGGCCATGACCAGCTTATCGTCTTTCGTCACGCAATACCGGAAGGGGCGAAGGCCGTTCCGGTCCAGCAGGGCGCAGATGCTTCGCCCGTTGGTGGACACGATCATGGCCGGCCCGTCCCAGGGCTCCATGAGGCAGGAGTGAAACTCGTAGAAGTCCTTCTTTTCCTGGGGCATGCTCTCATGCTGCTCCCAGGCCTCGGGAATGAGCATCGCCATGGCGTGGTCCAGGTCCCGCCCGGTCATGAGCAGCAATTCCAGGGCGTTGTCGATGCAGGCGGTATCGCTGGCGCCGGGGGTCATTATGGGCGGGATTTTGCCCATGTCGGCACCGAACAGAGGCGACTCGAACCGGGCCTCCCGGGCGTGCATCCAGTTGATGTTGCCCCGCAGGGTGTTGATCTCGCCGTTGTGGGCCAGGTAGCGGTAGGGGTGGGCCAGCTTCCAATGGCCTAGGGTATTAGTGCTGAACCGGGAGTGGACCAGGGCAAAGGCGCTGACGAACGACGGGTCGGCCAGGTCTGCGTAAAACTCGGAGATCTGGTGGGCCAGCAGCAGTCCCTTGTACGCGATGGTGTTGCAGGACATACTGCAAATATAAAAATAGTCCTCTTCTTCCTCGGTGATGCCCCACTCCCGGGCGGAATGTTCGACAACTTTCCGCACCACGTAGAGCTTGCGCTCCAGCTGGCCCGGGTCGGCGATTCCAGGACCGGGGCCGACGAAGACCTGGCTGATGTGGGGGCAAACCCGGCGGGCGTCCCGGCCCAGCTTGCTGTGGTCCACCGGCACGTCGCGCCAGCCCAGGAGCTCCAAGCCGTTGTCGGCCAGGGTGCGGTTTATGAGGCCGCGGCACTTCTCCCGCCCCTCCTCCTCGGGAGGCATGAATACCATGCCCACTCCGTACTCTCCGGCGCCGGGCAGGGGCACGTTCAGGCGGTCGCACTCTTGGCGGAAGAACTCGTGGGGCATCTGCACCAGGATGCCCGCGCCGTCTCCCGTTTCGGGATCGCAGCCGGCCGCCCCCCGGTGGCCGAGGTTGACCAGAACCTGAAGGCCCTCGTCTATGATTTGGTGGGACCTGCCTGCTTTGATGTTGGCGACGACGCCGACGCCGCAGCTGTCATGCTCCTGCTCCGGCGAGTAAAGCCCGTGGTCCGCTAAGTCTTTGAGCCGGTCCATATCACGATTCTCGTTACGTCTATTGCCGCCGGGGCTCCCGGTCCGGGGACCGGGCCGTCCCCAGGCTCTTCAGCCACGAATAAATGGGAAAGCCCGAAACGCCGGGGATTTGTAAAATATATCACAAACCGGCAACGCCAAAAAGCCCGCCCTCAAATATGCATTTCTTGGGAGCGCCCTTCTCGGCTACCGCTGAGGAGCTAACCCGCGTGACCGGCTTCTGCGCCGGATGCGGTATTATAACCCGCTTTCCGTTCCTTGAGTAGCCCCTATTTTCCGAACCCCGTACACGACGGGGGAAAGTCTTTGCATCAAAGGCGCCTCTCCGGGGCCGACAATACCCGAGTTCGCGGCACCGAGCTATACCTTGCTCGCGGCTATGGTGAACCCCCGAAGCTTATGTAAGCGATCCGCCCCCCAGAGCAGCCACGGTCCCAGGGTTTGCTTCCCAGCGTATTTCGCTACTACCTGGAGTCGAGGGGTGCTATGGGCTCAGGTACTTCTTCCTCTGTTACGCCCAATCCCCCGGTCAAGCCGGATACGAATGACGCGATGAGGGACGCCGGGGTTTCCAGGCGCACAGTCAGGTGAGATTCCCTGCGGCTCACCTCAACCCGGTCCAATAGCTCCCTAGCCGAGGCATCGGGGACCAGCGCCTCGCCTACCTTTGCCAGTCCTTCCACCAGGTCTCCGACTATTCCGGCCGATTCCGAGGCCCGGTAGTGATGGTCCATGCGCAAGACCAGGATTTCCCCGTTCTGGGACGCACTCAGGGTCAGAAGGTCCAGATCGAGAAGGGCGGTCAGAGCCGCGGGTGATTCCAGCCCGCCGTCTTCCCCAAAGGAAAGGAGGTCGTAGGCCTCAGACAACATCCAGGAGAGGCCGCTGCCCCGCACGTCGAAGCCGACTCGAAACATCCCCGGGCCGAGGCCGTCGAAGGCGTCTCTAAGAGGCCCGGACCATCCCTCGGAATCCCCCTGACGCACATCGATAACCGCGCTAACCGCGCCTGTGGTCCCCAGAACCGCGACTTCCCGGTCCAGGAAAGCGATGGCAAAGCCACCCAACACCGGATCTTGGCTGACTTCGAAGCGGTGGACTTGCCGGCTATTGTATTCCGAGACGGTGGCGGTAAGGCCGGTCAGCCTTTCAATTGCCGCGATGGTGGCTGCCTGGTCCAAATTACCCTTGACTATGGCCCCGACAAAAGGGGCCTCCCCATCCTCAGCTTCAAGGGTCGAACTCTCAGAAAATATTGGGGCTACACCGGAAGCAAGACCGGATAGACCGCCTCCGAAAACCACCACCTGCGAGATTTGACGAATATCCACCCCCGTTTCTCGGTATGCTCCGTCCAACGCCGAGTCCAGCATTTCGTCGTCGCCGCCGGCGGCGGCTATGGCGGCGAGGCCCTCACTGCCCAGGATCGCCGTCAGATTTATCTCGGCCACCAAGGCCGTCCCCTCCGGCACCAGTGTCCCCGGGCTGGCCTCTTCGCCGTTCCCGCAGGCCACGGCCAACATGCCCACGGCCAACGCCAAGGCGGCCAAAGCGGAGACCCTATTTCTGATGAGCCGCAACATTGCCCTCTCCCCGTTCAACTCAAGGTCTTTCGATTGTCCTATCCTGCTACCCTGGGCGTAGCCGAAGGGTCCAAGATGCTTCGGCAAGCTCAGCATGACATGGTGGAGAAGTGCCTCAAGCGTCATGATAATCGAATGACCCTGCCGTTCAACTCGGTTTCAGTTGACCGCCCCTGCGGGGCAGGCCTATACTTGGTTTACTCAGCACAACCTGAATCCAGGGCAATTCAAGGCCATTTTCAGGCCATCCAGGAGGGCTTTAGCCTGGACCCAACCGACTTGGCGCAACTGGTGGTGGAGGTGGCCTCGGACAAGCTGGCCGCCGATATCGTGCTACTGGACTTGCGCGGTGTTGCGCCCTTTGCCGACTACTTCGTCATCATGTCGGCGGAGTCCTCCCGCCAGATCGAAGCCCTGGAGCGGGACATCAGCCAGGCCCTCAAGGAAGAGAAGGTGAGACGGTTCAACCGTGAAGGCGTTCCCTCCGCCGGGTGGGTGTTGCTGGACTTCAGCGACGTCATCGTCCACATATTCGGTCCCGAGGAACGGGAGTACTACGGTCTGGAACGGCTGTGGTCCCAGGCCCCGCAGGTCGTCAGGGTCCTCTAGGCGCCCTCGCTTATCCACGGATCGTTGCTGCGAGCGTAGTCCAGAATCTCCCCCTGGCTGAAGAACAGCCCGATCTCTCTCTCCGCCGACTCCGGGCTGTCCGAGCCGTGCACCACGTTTCTACCGATGTCCAGCGCCAGGTCGCCCCGGATCGTCCCCGGCGCCGCGGCGGCCGGCTGGGTTTCGCCCATGGTCCTGCGCACCACCTCCACCGCGCTCTCCGCCTCCCACACCATGGCCACCAGGGGCGCTGAGGTGATGAATTCCACCAGTCCTCGGAAGAAGGGCCGCTCCACGTGCTCCCCGTAGTGACGGGCCGCCAAGGCCTCGTCCATCCGCATCAGCTTCATGGCGGCCAGCTTCAACCCCCGCCTTTCCAGCCGGGAGATAACCTCTCCGATGAGGCCCCTCTGGACCCCGTCGGGCTTGACCAACACCAACGTCCGTTCCATGTCTCTCTTCCGATGGTCTTCGGATGGTCCCCGGAGTGGTCGCGGCCTCGTCCCAGCCCGCCGGCGCCAAGGCGGGCCTGCGCCCGCTAGGAACCCTGGGGCCGCCGGTCCCTGCGCTTGGGTCCGCCGATGCTGGGCAGCCGAAGATAGGTGGGCTGGAGGGTGAACGGGTCTGACGTGTCCCCGGCCTCCAGCCGCTGCCACCCCATCTCGCCGAGGGACCAAAGCCGCCAGGAAGGCCTGGGCTGCATCACTATGGCAGTGGGGCCAAAGCGGTCGCGGATAACCCCGCTCCAGTTTATCACGCCTTCGCCGCAAAACAGGGCCTCAGGGGGAACCGTGTCCGGCAGGTCCTCGGCCGGGCCCACAATGTGGTCGCGCATCCTCTGCCCGTCGGGGCCGAACAGGGCCGAGGCCACTTCCTGCCTCCCGCAGTCCAGCACGGCGCACACCGGCACGCCGGAGTTCAGGTACGGATAAGCCTCCACGTCCAGGGTCCCCACTCCAACCAGGGGGATGCCGGCGGCCAGGGCCAATCCCTTGGCCACGCTCATCCCCACCCTCAAGGCGCTGAACCCGCCGGGGCCCAGGGCGACGGCCACGCCGTTGAGGTCCTTCACGGCCAGCCCTTGGCCCTTTAGCACCTGGGAGACTGCCGGCATCAACTCCACGGTGTGGTTTTGGGCCGAGTACCAGGAGTGGCCGGAAAAGGTCCGCGTCCCCGCGTCTCCCCCGGGTTCCCGGGAAAGGCCGAACAGGGCTGCCCCGGCGTACCGAGTGGAGGTGTCGATAGCCAGCAACATGCCTTAGCCGGTCCTGCGCCCGGCGGCCAAGGGATGGCCCCGGAGCGCCGCCAACAGGCCATCATAGCGGGCCGGCCCCGGGGATACTTGGATAGTCCGGTCGTCGTCGCCCGGGCCGGGGCCGAGTTCCACCCAGAGGGCCGGGACGTCCAGCACGTCCTCGGCCCGGTCGGCCCACTCGACCACGCAAACCCCATCCCCGGCAAGCTGCTCGTCCAGCCCCAAGTCCCAGGCATCGGCGGGCCCGCCGATGCGGTAGAGGTCCAGGTGGTGCAGGGTGAGGCGGCCCTGATGGCGGGTCATCAACACGAAGGTGGGGCTCCGAACGTAGCCTTCCACCCCCAGCCCCTGGGCGATGCCCTGGGCGAGGCACGTCTTTCCGGCGCCCAGGGGGCCGGTCAAAAGGAAGACGTCCCCCGCCTGGGCATTTTCCCCGATGGTCCGGCCCACGGCCCGGGTCTCGTCGGGGCCGCAGGTCTCCAGCCAGACAGGCTGCGTGGCGCCGGCGGATTGGGTCATGCGGCGACGGACATCAGGCTGACATCAGCGGAAGTGGTCCCATCCGCCCGACGCCGGACCGGCGATTTCCCCCGAGGGGCCGGCCACGGTGACGCTGCCGGGAGTCCCCTCGGCTATGTCGCCAATGACGGCGGCGCCGTCGCCCAGCCTGGCCACCAGCGGTCCCACCAGTTCTTCCGATCCCGAGAAGAGGAGCACGTAGTCCTCTCCGCCCCCCAGGGCCAGGCCCAGCCACTCCTGGGGGAACAGCTTCCGCAGCGCCGAGTGCACCGGGAGCCGGCCAGTGTCGATGCGGGCCGACACGCCGCTGGCGCGGCACAGCTTAGACAGGTCGTCGTACAGGCCGTCGCTCACGTCCATGGCGGCGGTGATGCCGGAACTGGCCAGCAGCTTGCCCTGGGCCACGGCGGGCTGAGGGCGGCGATGGCAAGCCACTAGGAAGCCGACGTCCGCTCCGGCCTCTTCCGGGCGCTCCTGCATCAGCCGGAGCCCCCCTCCGGAGTTGCCCACGAATCCGGTCAGGGCCACCAGGTCGCCGGGGCGGGCGTTGGAGCGCAGCATGGGTTGGCCCTCCATGACGCCGGTGAGGCCCACGGTGATGAACAGCACCGGGGACCTGACCACGTCGCCGCCGACGATGGCCACGCCAAAGGCGTTTCCCACTTCCAGCATGCCTTGGTAGAGCAGCTTCAGGTCTTCCACCTGGGTCTCCGGGGGAAGCCCCAGGGTAATGAGGGCGTAGGCAGGGGAGCCGCCCATGGCCGCCACGTCGCTGACGTTGGAGGCTATGGACTTCCAGCCCAGGTCGGCCCAGGGAGTGGTCGGCCCGGTGAAGTGGACCCCGTCCACCATGGTGTCGGTGGTGAAGAGCTCTCGGGCGGGACCGGCGTCCCACACGGCAGTATCGTCCCCGGTGTCGACCAGGAGCCGAGAGGAATGGGCAGCGCCGGTCCGCCCGGCGGTAACCATGCGGTTCAGCAGGTCGATGAGGCCGAACTCGCCCAATTCTCTTACCTGCATAGCGAACGGATTATAGCGCACCGCGCGCGGCAGCGGAAATCACACTGGCGGACGCCGGTCCTTCGCCAACCGGCAGCCGCTCCGCAGACCGGAGACTCGTCTGAATTTCCGAGGAGGCCGAATTGCGGGTTGACAGGCGCCGGGGGCGTGTATATACTAGGGCTTCGTTCGCCTCACCGAAGGTGGGTGGGCGGGGCACTTTAACAGTTGAATAGTGGAAGGAAGTAAGGTTTCACGCTAGAGAGTTTGATCATGGCTCAGGGTGAACGCTGGCGGCGCGCTTAATGCATGCAAGTCGAGCGTGCCTCGTGGGCTTCGGCCTGCGGGGAAAGCGGCAGACGGCTGAGTAACGCGTGGGTAACCTGCCCTCCGGTGGGGTATAGCCTCGGGAAACTGAGAGTAATCCCGCATACGATCCCGTCGCCTTGGCGGCGGGATGAAAGTCTCCGGGCGCCGGAGGAGGGGCTCGCGTCCTATCAGGTAGTTGGTGAGGTAACGGCTCACCAAGCCGATGACGGGTAGCTGGTCTGAGAGGACGATCAGCCAGAGGGGGACTGAGACACGGCCCCCACTCCTACGGGAGGCAGCAGCAGGGAATTTTGGGCAATGGGCGAAAGCCTGACCCAGCGACGTCGCGTGGGGGATGAAGGCCTTAGGGCTGTAAACCCCTTTTCCAAGGGAAGAGGAAGGACGGTACCTTGGGAATAAGCTCCGGCTAACTACGTGCCAGCAGCCGCGGTAATACGTAGGGGGCTAGCGTTACCCGGAATCACTGGGCGTAAAGAGCGCGTAGGCGGCTGGATAAGTCTCCTGTGAAAGCTCCCGGCTTAACTGGGAGAGGTCAGGGGATACTATTCGGCTCGAGGGCAGTAGAGGAAGGCGGAATTCCCGGTGTAGCGGTGAAATGCGTAGATATCGGGAGGAACACCAGTGGCGAAAGCGGCCTTCTGGGCTGTGCCTGACGCTGAGGCGCGAGAGCGTGGGGAGCAAACTGGATTAGATACCCAGGTAGTCCACGCCCTAAACGATGGATGCTAGGTATAGAGGGTATCGACCCCTTCTGTGCCGTAGCTAACGCGGTAAGCATCCCGCCTGGGGACTACGGCCGCAAGGCTAAAACTCAAATGAATTGACGGGGGCCCGCACAAGCGGTGGAGCGTGTGGTTTAATTCGATGCTAAGCGAAGAACCTTACCAGGGCTTGACATGCTGGTAGTAGAAACCCGAAAGGGTGACGATCTCGGGGTAACTCGGGAAGCCTTCACAGGTGCTGCATGGTTGTCGTCAGCTCGTGCCGTGAGGTGTTGGGTTAAGTCCCGCAACGAGCGCAACCCTTGTCGCTAGTTATCTTCTCTAGCGAGACAGCCTCTCACAAGGAGGAGGAAGGTGGGGATGACGTCAAATCATCATGGCCCTTATGCCCTGGGCTACACACACGCTACAATGGCCGGTACAATGGGCTGCGAAAGCGCGAGCTGGAGCCAATCCCACCAAAGCCGGCCCCAGTTGGGATTGCAGGCTGCAACTCGCCTGCATGAACGCGGAATCGCTAGTAACCGCAGGTCAGCACACTGCGGTGAATACGTTCCCGGGCCTTGTACACACCGCCCGTCACGTCATGGAAGCCGAGAACGATTGAAGTCGCTGAGCTAACCCTTCGGGGAGGCAGGCGCCGAGGTCGGGTTTGGTGACTGGGACGAAGTCGTAACAAGGTAGCTGTACCGGAAGGTGCGGCTGGATCACCTCCTTTCTAAGGAGCACAGGTCTGACTCGTTCCCCGGCGATGCCGGAGAGGGGCCGGGCCCAACTCCTAGGTCGCTCGGTGGATGTTCCGTTCTTGAAGCCGTCTGGATTGAGCCCACGCGCCCCAGGGCGCAGCTCTCGGGCCGAAGGAACGGTCCCCTGAGAAAGTCCACCGATGCCCCCGGCAGAGCCGGGGGACCTATCTCAACCAAGAACCAACGCTTCCTTCCGCTATTCAGTTGTTAAGGCGCCAAGCAAGAAGCCGGGCCTGAAAGGGTCCGGCTTTTTACATAGGGAAGATTATGAGCGGCAGGCCTGGTGCTCAACAAAAATTGGACGGAATTCAGAACATCCTAAGGGACATTCTACCGGAGCTTAAGCAAAGTCATGGTGTGAAGAGCCTCGGCATCTTCGGTTCATACGCCAGAGGAGACCAAGAGGACCGCAGCGATCTCGACCTGCTGGTCGAATTCGACCGTGCGCCAAAGATCTTCGAGTTCGTAAGACTCCAACGCCGTTTGGCCGCGGAATTGGGGGTCAATGTCGACCTGGTTATGAGGTCAGCTCTAAAGCCAAACATCGGAAAACAGATTCTAAAGGAATTGGTGCCGGTGTGAGGCAGGGCCGGACTTACCTGGACTACCTGCGAGATATCCTTAATGCTACCGAAGCTGCCCTATAGTTTGTCGAGGGCGTTGATTTCGCAGAATTCTCCGCCAGTCGCAGGACTAACTTCGCGGTAGTTCGCGCTTTGGAAATCATAGGTGAAGCCACCAATCATGTCCCAGACGAAGTTCGAGACCAATGGCCGCAGGTGGCCTGGCAGGACATGCGCAACGTCTTGATACACGCCTACTTTGGCGTCGACTTGGAAACCGTACGGCGGACAGTCCAAGAAGACCTACCGCCCCTGCGTGATTCAATCGAGCGGATACTCGCGGAGTTGGGCGAGGTCCCTTGAGACCGGATTGCCGGAGCTGTGAAGCCTAGGTCATCCAAGACGGCATCCTGACCAGGTTCCCCGTTAAGGCGCCTCAAGAGGGCCAGACCAATATGATATCCGGCTTTTTTCTTGTCGAACAACCTCTGGAGTATAATCGGAGTACAGGCGCATGGCAGGGGGTAACCATGTCCATTGATATAGCGAGCGTCGCCAAGGAATTTGCCCTGACGGAAGAAGCGGTTGCCAGTGAAAGCCTCCGCGCGTTCCTGCTGCAACGTCTGCGGCTGTTTGAAGCCGACAGGCAGGCCCGTTGCGCCAAGTTCGGCGTCAATACCCTGGAAGAAATGGATGGCTTGCTCCGGCGGGGAGAAGTTGATGAGGATGAAATTCTGGGGGACTTCCAGGAAGTTGACTATCTATGCGAGCGCATTGAGCGAGTGAAGGCCATGCTCGAGGAACTTTAGTGCCGAACCTGGAAGGGCTCAGGCGAATGACCGAAGATGTAGCTGATTCAGGCATTTACAGGGTGATGTTCAGGGATTCGATGCTGACATAGCCCGGTTTGCCCAGTTATAAAACGTCACCAAACTCCCCGACTGATAAACAGACCCGGGGATAAGGCCGTAGGAGTGACTAACAGATGCGGGTGATTTTTGTTAGTCGGGCAGAATTTGAAGACTTCAGGGATGTGCAAATTAGACCGCGGGCCGACTGGCCCGCGACGTTTAGTTGTAATCAGTATGGCCAAGTGTGGCCTTTCGGTAGTTATGGGCACACGCCGGAAGGCGAGAGGCTGTATCTACAAAGACAGATTTCCAAGCTTGACGAAATTGTGGCAATCGTGTTGGCCGAACGCCCTGAAGGGGGGCGATTTTTCCTACGTGACGACGGAGTTTTTGTAAGGCCTGGCGAATCCGATATCAGGATTGCGTTGCTCCTAAGCCCATGATTCCGTCGACGCCTATGGTGCGCCTATCTGAGATCGCTATCGGATTGCGGCATGACTGCGGGGTGATCTTGGGGATTGCGTTCCTCCAGGCCCGCCACCTACGACGATCTCCTGATCGTCTAGGCCGCTTCGGATTGGCTTCCCGAACTGCTCCAATGTCACTGGCATTAGCGCGGAAATCACATTGGTGGAATCTTGTTTCGAAAGGACCTGGCAGCGCATCTTGAGTGAATTGGAACCGGTAGCAGGACGCTGGCCATTCCCGACGACAACACAATGACAAGAGGTGAATCCCGTGAAGATTGGGCGTAGTACGCTTATAGGCGTTGGCGTCGCTGCCCTTATCAGTTCACTTGCGGCCTGTCAAGGCGCCATGGGGCCTGCAGGTCCCCAGGGCGAACAAGGTCCCCAGGGCGAACAAGGTCCCCAGGGCGAACAAGGTCCCCAGGGCGAACAAGGTCCCCAGGGCGAACAAGGTCCCCGAGGAGAACAGGGACCTCAAGGTGAGCAAGGTTATCCAGGAGAACCAGGCCTTCGTGGGCAACGTGGCCTTCAGGGTGAGCGAGGTATTCAAGGACCACGGGGTATTCACGGGCAACGTGGGCCCCAAGGCCCACGCGGGCCACAGGGCATACGTGGAGCCCAAGGGGAATCTCAGCTTAGCTTGGATTTCGCGGACTTCCTGCGCGATCGAAGGGACGCCATTGTATCTATCCGCGACGGCGGGCGTCTAATCGGGTCAGGTGTCCGTATCGGCAACGACGAGATATTGACGGCAGCCCATGTAGTCGCGGGCCGTGATGCAGTGAATGTCGCGGTAAAAGGTGTGGGACTGTCGTTTGGCACAGTGTCCGGATACGATACTGACCGCGACGTTGCCCTCATAAGTTTCGAAGGAAGCAAAGACGGCACTAGGGCAACCTTTTCCGGCGAGCAAGTGACTCTGGATACGAGCAGCGGCAACTACTACAGGCGCTGGGACGTGGGAGCCGAGGTCGCCGTTATCGGATTCGCCCCTAGTGTGTCGGATACAACTCCCGTAGCCACCTTTGGCCGGATAGGTGTGACGTGGAATATTGTTCCAGGTGACTACAGTCAAGGACAAACCGACGCAGCCGTTACAGCAGGGATGAGCGGGGGAGGCGTGTTCAACATCCACGGAGACTTCATAGGAATCATCTTGTCGTCTAGTAACGCATTTGATGGTAACACCAGATTCCTCCTGGTCTCGGAGATAAACGAAGTAATCGGCCAGCTCAGAAGCGGCCCCAAACGTTAACTGCTTGCGTAGTTCGATGCTTTTGATGCTGCGAGTTAATCTTACTTCACCAAGTTTGTCACCTCCGATGATAGCAGGCATAGACCAGTATTGTGATCAAGGATCGTGGTATGACAGCTGCAAAGCATAAATATCTGCGTGTCCCAAGAGATGCTACTTTCCCCACACTCCCTGTACCCACCGATTTTCAAGACTATGCTCATGCGTATTATCTAGGCGCAAAAGCGCTATGGGAGAAAACCGGGAAAGAACAGCACAGGGGAGTCCCCTATCCAGACAACTTGGTTTACCCGATATTGTACCTAGTTCACCATTTCCTTGAACTGGAAGTGAAGTCCGCAATCGAACTGACTTATTCTATAGGACTCCAGACGGGGGAATCGACCGAAGAACAAGACTGGAGGACACACGACCTTAATCATCTGTTAAGGCTTATGCAGGCAAACTTAGCTGAGTTGAAGGACATATCTGAAGAAAAACTCAGTCAGTCTACTTACCAGTTGATTGAGGATATCGCAAAGTTTGGGATCTTTGGGGAAGTATTACGCTACCCAATGAGGACAGTCAAACCGAAAGCCATTGAGAAAGCCGTCGGAGAAAAGTTGCCAGACGCGCTCATTCCCGACGTTGCATCAGTCATTGAGGTGGCGGAGAAAGCCTGGAGAGACTTCGGTGGTCTTATTTCGTACCTCATCGAGTACGAAGATAATTTGAGGACTTAGCCAATTTAAATCCGCCCGTCATTGGGGCAAAAGATATAGACTATTTGAATTCAGCGTAAGAAGCCAGAGGATCCTATGGACGAAACCGAGTTGCTAAAGCGGGCCGATCACTGATCAGAAGACCCCGGAGATGCCCGCATGCTGGAACAAGCTCATGCCGCTGAGCGTGTTCTAGTGACCTTGGACAAGGACTTTCGTGGACTAGCGGTCGTTTATTGGCGAAGCCATTCAGAAATTGTGCGCTTGGTGAACCGGCGGGCCAGGCGGCAGCCGCAAGCCTGCCTACGCGTACTTGACCGCTACAGTGAGGACCTGCGAGGAGGGGCTTTGGTCACCGCGGAACCCGGCGGAGTCAGAATTCGCGGTGAACCCAGTCCCCTACTAACCAAACTCATCCCTCCACTCAACCAACGGCGATATGATGGAGGCTAATCCCATAGACACTCCCATCAAGAATGTGCTCGAGAATATGGGAATCTCGAACCTGGAGTCCCAAAGAACGGCTGCGGATTACCTGGTGGCCCAGGGAGTAATCTCCGGCCGTAAACGAGTCAACATCGACGCCGCCAAGGTGCCCCGGGTCGAGGAGTACCTCAGAGAAGGGTTTGTCTGGCACTGCCCCAACGGCGAGTGCCGGGAGGAAGCCCGGGCGGACGGCGGGTCTCTGCTGGCGGTGGAGAGTTCCCACTGCCCGTATTGCGGCGGCTCCAACGACAAGAGAGCGCTCCGGCACATGAGCGAAGCCCTGGAGTCTCATGTCCTGAGCCGGGTCCTGGTGGTGGGCGGCACCGAGAAGAAGCGGCGGGAGATACAAGCCAAGTCCGGCGGCCTGCCGGTGGCCTGGCGCTTCGTGGACGGTACGACGGCAAAGGACGATCGGTACTACCGCAACGATAGAGACTGGGCCGACGTCATTGTCCTGTGGTCCGGCACCCCCTTGGACCACCGGGTTTCCTACCACTTCATCGACCACCGGGACCGCCGGATAATGACCGCCCGCAGCCGCGGCATCACCGGCGTCTGCAACGCAGTGCTCCGCCACTTGCAAGGACACTCCAACGGGACCAAGGGCTAGGCTTCCGTCCGCGGATGCCGCGGCGGGGGCGGCCAGGGGGGCCGCCTGGGATAGCCGACCGGTGCCCGAGGCAGGCCAGTAATGCTTATAATGATGGTATGGGTGGCGATGGGGGTGAGGAACACCCCGACCATCCCGCAGGTGCCGGTGAGTAGATAACTACATGGACCTACGACTAGACCCCAGTCTCGGCAGCCGGTACAACAACAGAAGCCAGGTTCCCCGGCGGGTTGCCCAGACTGGGGTCAACGATCGTCGCCGTCGCGTTGATGCGGCCGTATAGTTTCGTTGAACTGCGGGCGCCATCCCACCCTCCATCTCGGTATCCATCCACACATCGGCAACCCTCGTCATCTCGCATACTCCTACGGTATCGCGAGATTGATGAAAACTAGCCAAGGGCCGTGACAGGAGACCGTAGACCGGTGCGAGTAGAATGGTGGGTGACGAGCTTACGAGTGGGGTGAGGGCTACGTAATGCCTTCCACTATCGAGTGGACCGACGAGACTTGGAATCCGTTGACCGGATGTTCCCGTGTGTCGCCGGGTTGCGACCATTGCTATATGTTCGCGCTATATCCCAGATTAAGAGCTATGGGAGTCCCAGGATACGAGACCTCACCAGATGACATCCGCCTGATGTCGGATAGATTGGAGGTCCCGCTCACTTGGAAGACGCCCCGTCGTGTTTTCGTAAATAGCATGGCCGACTTATTTCACCCAAAGGTGCCCTTCAGCTTTATATCCCAGGTGTTTTCGATAATGGAGCGAGCCGGCTCCTATCGGGGGCACATCTTCCAGGTCCTGACCAAGCGGCCGGGGCGGGCTGCCGCATGGTGGCAGCAATATGGGAGTGACTTTCTGGACCGTTGGCCGCCTAACGTGTGGATCGGTACCTCCGTGGAAAGTCAGAAATACGCTCCACGGCTGACTGTCCTGGCCCGTATTCCTGCGGCTATCCGTTTTGTGTCGGCAGAGCCGCTGCTAGGGCCTACCGACATCACGCCCTGGCTGAGCGAGGGCGCAGTTCACTGGGTGATAGTAGGCGGAGAAAGCGGGCCAGGCGCCAGACCAATGGAGTTGGATTGGGCGCGGGACCTGCGAGACCAGTCAATTGCCGCCGGAGTGGCGTTTTTTCTCAAGCAACTCGGTGGCGTGCGGAAGAAGCGCGGTGGAGAATCCGCCCTTCTCGATGGTGAGGGGTGGAGGCAAATGCCCGTGACAGGCGGATGATCGATGGCCGAAATGTCATTCGGGGGGTCTTGGACCCTTGAGAAACTGAATATCCTTGGACGATATCTCGACGCCTACACCACGGCCTTGAAGAACCAGCGCTTCAACTTAATCTATGTCGACGCATTTGCCGGAGAGGGGTCGTTCCATCTGAATGCCGAATTATACTCCGACAACTACGATGACTTTCGAGGGTTACACGACGGCTCCCCGCGGATTGCCCTTAGAGTCCAAGATCGGCCCTTCGACCGGTTCCTGTTCATTGAGATAGACCCTAAACGCTCTGAAGCTCTGACAGAGTTACGTCGCCAATATCCTCAACGGGAAATAACCATTCGCAACGAAGACGCCAATGTGGTGCTTCCCCAATTTTGCGAGAGTCTCCAGTTCTCCGACCGCGCGGTCGTGTTCCTCGACCCATTTGCCTTAACGGTTTCTTGGTCAACTATCGAGGCTGTCGCCGCAACCAAAAAGATCGATTGCTGGTTTCTCTTTCCGCTGAGTGCGGTCGCCCGGATGATGCCTACCGACGAATCGCCAACAGAATCTTGGGCCATACACTTGGACGAAATATTCGGCGCAAGAGAGCATTGGAGCGGGTTATACCGCCCATCGCCTCAACTCTCGTTATTCGAGTCCGATCCTACGTACGAAAGACCGGGAGGAAGCGGACCAATTGCCGACCGATACCGGGAGCGATTAGAGTCCATTTTCCACACCATAGCGCCGACTCGCAGGGTGCTCAAGAACTCCCGCAACTCACCCTTGTTTGAACTATTCTTCGCGGCCAGCAACTCCGTCGGCGCAGGGCCAGCAGTGCGAATAGCGGACCACATACTACGAAACTGGTAGGCCCCCTCCCCCTCCCCCTACCCCGCGTTTACTTCCGCCACGAACTTGGCCAGCAGCTCGGCGAACTCGGCGGGGACCGCCACGTTGGGCGAGTGCCCCACGCCGTGGAAGACGTGGAGATGCCGCACCTCTGGCGGCATCGCCAAGTACTCGGCCAGGATGTTGTCCACCCCCACCGTGACGTCCCGGTCGCCGCCCACCACCAGCGTAGGGACGGTTATTTCATTCAGCCGTCCCCTCAGGCGGAGCTGGGACATGGAAGGCCGCCCCCCCAACGCGCGCTCGATTGGGTTGCGGGCGATGTCCTCCATAACGGCCCGGGCAAACTCCGGCGTGGCCTCAGGCCCGTCCAGGGCCATGTCCCCCTGGGGTAGCGCGCCGGTGCGGAACTGCTCCCGGATGGCGTCATCCCACCCGTCGTCCAGCTCACGGCCGTCCAGGGGAGCGGGGTTGAGCAACACCAATGCCTTGAGCCGCTCCTGACGGGCCAGCGCGTACTGCGCCACCGTGGCGCCCCCCATGGAATGACCGACCAGGGTAAAACCGTCCAGCCCCAGGGCCTCCACGGCGTTGTGCAGGTCGTCGGCGAAGGACTCGACGCTATAGTCACTCTCCAGGGCGGTGCGCTGGGACTCCCCCGCTCCCCGGTTGTTCAGGGCAATTACCCGTAACCGCGACGGGGCCATGCGCTCCATCGCCAAGCGCCACAGCCGGGCCGACGATACGAATCCGTGGATCAGGAGCATGGTTTCGGGGCCCTGCCCGTGCTGGTAGTACTGGAGCCGGACTTCTCCGGCCTGAACGAACTTCGATTCCATTACCCTCTCCTCTGAAAAAGCCTGCCGCCTCCCGGAAAAAGCCGCGGGGGCAGTTAGCGAGAGCGCAAGCCATTTGTGTGCCCCGTGGCTGCGCAGCTATGAGGAGGGATTAAGCGACCTCGAAAACAGCCCTATCTTGTTGGCTTTCGCCCCGCCGGGTAGGTTATCCTATCATGGGAATTGCACCCACAGAAGAACCCACAACCCGGGGAATACAGCCGGCCCGGAGGCCAAGGGTGTCCAGCGCTTTTTCGGCCTTGACCGTGGTGGAATACGCGGACTTCATCGCCGGGCCCTACTGCGCCCGGCTCCTGGCCGGCCTGGGGGCCGCGGTGACCAAAATCGAGCGCCCGCGAGTTGGGGACTCGGCCCGCGGCCACGGCCCCTTCTCAGGAGGGGACCCGGACCGGGGAGGGGTCCCCGACCGGGAACGGAGCGGCTTGTTCCTGTACCTGGGCATAGACAAGCGCAGCGTCACCCTGGACCCCGGCACGCCTGAAGGCCGGGACCTGTTCCTCAGGATGGTCTCCAAGGCCGACGTGTTGGTGGAGGACACCGCACCGGGCGACATGGCCCAACTGGGCCTGGACTACCCCGCTCTCCGAGAGGTCAACCCCGGACTGGTCTGCGTGTCAATCTCTCCCTACGGCCAGTCCGGCCCCAAGGCCCGCTGGAAAGCGCGCCACGTCAACAGCTTCCACGCCTCCGGCGAGGGATTTACCCTCCCGGGAGGGGCGGCCTCCGCCGCCTTCCCGGACCGGGGCCCCGTAGCAGGCGGAGCGCACTTGGGTGAGTACGACACGGGCCTCACCGCCGCCTCCGGCGCAGTGGCGGCCCTCTACGCGCGAGAGGTCTGGGGCACGGGCCAGCACGTCGACGTTTCCAAGCAAGAAAGCACCACGGGACTGAACCGCTTGATGCTCGCCGAGGCCGCGGCCCAGGGCACGGTGACGGACCGGACCCGCAGTTACGTGTACGGAGGGATTTTCCCCTGTAGTGACGGGTTCGTGATGGTCTACCCCCGGGAAGACCGCCAGTGGGGCGCCCTGACCGGCCTCATGGGCCAGCCCGAGCTGTCGGAAGAAGAGCGGTATTGCACCCGAGCGGCCCGGATTCAACACAGCGAAGCGGTGAACCGCATCATCGGAGACTGGGCGGCAACCCGGACCAAGCAAGAGATATACGACCTGGTAGCCCCCAGCGGCTGTCCCGTAGCTTTCTACGCAACCTCCGAGGACGTGTACCAGTCGGTCCAGCTTGAAGCCAGGGGGTTCTTCCACCAGGTGGACCACCCAAGGGCGGGACGGGTGACTCTGCCGGTGCGGCCATACAAGGTCTCCATCGATTCGACCCCGGTTTCACCCGCCCCCTTGCTGGGGCAACACAACGAAGAGATATTCTGCGGGGAACTGGGACTGAGCCGGGAACAACTCCGCCAATTGCAAGAAAGGGGCGTGGTCTGATGCGAGCGGACGGCGGCGGACCAAAGCCCGCCCTGTGGGGCGTCCGGGTCCTGGACTTCACCAACCTCTTGGCGGGCCCCTTCCCGTCTCTGCTGCTGGCGCTACTGGGCGCCGAGGTTATCAAGATCGAAAGCCGGGCCCAGCTTGACGCCGCCCGCCGGCCTCCCTACGCCTACGACGACCCCGACTACTCGCCGGTGTTCAACGCCATAAACCTCAACAAGCTGAGCGTGCAGCTGAACCTCAAGCAGCCACAGGCGCTCCGGATGGTGGAAACCCTGGTGAGCATCAGCGACGCGGTGGTGGAAAACATGCGGCCCGGGGTCATGGAGCGCGTGGGCCTGGGATATGCGAGGCTTAGCCGGATCAACCCCACTCTGGTGTACGCGTCGATCAGCGGGGCGGGCGGCGCCGGCCCGGAAAGCGGCTACCCCGGCTACGCCCCCGCCTTCAACGCCCTATCCGGCCTGGGCCACCTGACCGGGCACCCCGACGGGCCGCCGGCGGAGTTGCACGACAGCATCGACTGCCGCGTCGGCTCCACGGCCGCCTTCGCGCTGCTGGGGGGACTGTTCCACCGCCTGCGCACGGGCCAGGGCCAGCACATCGACCTGTCGTCCCGGGAAGCCATCATTATGTCCACCGGGGAGGCCCTGCTGGACTACGACATGAATGGTCGCATCGCTGGCCGCCAGGGCAACCGCTCCGGTGAAATGGCCCCCCACGGGTGCTACCGTTGCCAGGGCGACGACCAATGGGTCACCATCGCCGTGGCCGACGACGGGGAATGGCAGGCCCTGTGCCTCGCCGCGGGCCATCCCGAGTGGGCGCGGGACCCCAGGTTCGCCGGCCCCTCCCTTCGCCATGACAACCGGGACGCCCTGGACCGGACTATTCAAGAGTGGACCCAAGACCACACCGCGGAGCAAGTGGCCCGGAGCCTCCAGTCAGCCGGCGTGGCCGCCGAGGCGTCGATGGGCAGGCTGGACTTGGAGGAAGACGGGCACCTAAAGGCGCGGGGCTTTTGGCAGGACGTGACCCATCCGGTCATGGGCGACCAGAAGGTCCAGGGGCCGCCCTGGAGGTTTAGCGAGACCCCGGCGGGGGTCAACTCTCCCGGCCCTCTGCTGGGCCAGCACAACCGGTACGTAGTGCAAGAACTGCTGGGGAATCCGGAGCGTGATCTGGAGAACTGGGTGCGAGAGGGCGTTGTAATTTAGGACCGGGTAATCTAGGACCGGGGCGTTGTTGTCATGCGTGTGATCTACCACCTTACCAGCGGCGGCCTCCAGGGGGTCGCCGAGGAAGCTCGCTGGGCCGAATCGGTGGGATACGACGGGATAACCTCGTCGGAGACGGGCCACGATCCCTTTCTGCCCCTGGCGCTGGCCGCCGGGGCCACCTCTCGGGTGACCCTGGACACCAGGGTGGCCATCGCCTTTCCCCGCTCTCCCATGGTGGTGGCCTACACCGCGCGGGACTTGCAGGACTACTCGGGGGGCCGGTTTCGCCTGGGGCTGGGGACCCAGGTGAAGGGCCACATAGAGCGGCGCTTCTCTACCGATTGGACCTCTCCCGGCCCCCGGCTCCGGGAGTACGTTCAGTCGCTGCGGGCCATCTGGGAATGCTGGCAAACGGGAGAGAAGCTGGCCTTTCACGGGGACCATTACAACTTCTCCCTGATGACCCCCTTCTTCAGCCCGGGCCCCAGCCCCGTTGGGCCTCCCCCGGTGCACGTGAGCGCCCTCAATCCCTACAACTGCCGGGTGGCCGGAGAGGTCTGCGACGGCCTTTCCCTGCACCCCATCACCTCCGCCAAGTACCTGACGGAGGCAATACGGCCCGACGTCCTGGAGGGCGCCCGGCGAGCAGGCCGCAGCGCCAATGACGTATCAATAAACGGGGGCGGCTTCGTGGTCACCGGGCCGAACGCGAAAGCCATCGCCGCCGAGAAAGAAGTGGTCAGGCGCCGCATCGCGTTCTACTTCTCCACCAGGACCTACTTCCCGGTGCTGGAAGCGCACGGCATCCGAGACCTGGGCCAGCGGCTCCACGAGATGTCCTTGAAGGGGCAATGGGACCGCATGACGGGGCTGGTGACCGACGAAGTGCTGGACCTGTTCGCGGTGGAGGGAGGCTACGACGAAGTAGCGGGTATGCTCAAGGGACGGTTCGGCGGGTTGCTGGACGAGATCATGCTGGGGGTGGGAGGTCCGGCCAACCCCGCCCAAGACGCCATCGAGAAAATCATCGGCGAACTGAAGGGCTAGTCGCCCCGCCGGGCCCAGCGGCCCGCTTCGACCGCGGTCAGGAAGTCCAGCACCGTGCGGTTGAACAGGTCGGGCTCCTCTAGGTTGATGGCGTGGCCGCTCTGAGGGAATACCGCCAACCCGGCCCGGGGAATTTTTCGCTTCATGAAGACGGCCGGCTCCACGCAGGGATCGTCTTCGTCTCCGATCATAACCAAGGTGGGGACCCGCAACCGGCCAAGCTGCTCTTCCAGCGCGAAGACCGTCGGCCGCTTCATCACGAAACCCCGATAGGTCAGCGCCGAGCCCACCGCCGAGTGGGCCGACAGCAGGCGCAGGAACTCCTCGAACCCCCTGGGGTCCTTGCGGAGAAGCTGCACCCTGGTCTCGGACCTGCCGTAGTCGTTGGCCACGGCCTCCATGCCCTCGGACAGCAGCCGCCCGGCCAGGGCCTCTCCGTTGGCAAGAAAGTTTTCGCGGTCGGTGGTGCCCGTGCCCGCCGAGGCGACGACCAGCGACCGGGCCAGGTCCGGGTGGGCGATGCCGAAGTTCAGGGCGACGGCGCCCCCCATGGAGAGGCCTCCCACGTGGGCCTGTTCTATGCCCAGGTGCCGCAGCAACCGGAAGAGGTCGTTCACCACGTGATCGGTAGAGTAAGCCTCGGGGTCGGTGGGAACGCCGGAGGGAGGCCAACCCCTGGCGGCGTAGGTGATTACCCGGTAGCGGCGGGAGAAAAACCTGACCTGGTTCTCCCAACTCTCGAAGGAGCCGCCAAACTCGTGGCTCCACACCAGGGGGAACCCTGACCCGGCCGTCTCGTAGTATATTTCAACGCCGTCGGATGCGAACGTGGGCATCTCTTGCCTCCACCGGAATGGGCTGCCGCGGCCTCACACCAGGGGCCACACCTGGGCGGCAAACTCTTCCATGCGCTCCAGCACCTGGGTCATGTCCTGGGTCTGGCGGACGAAGTCGAACACCAGCGCCCCGACGCCCATCTCCTGGTAAGTCCGTATGTCGGCGGCAATCTGGTCCGCGTCGCCAACGAACGGCTGCCTATCCCCGGCCGCGCCGCCGCCGCCCAGCCGGAACTCATGGGTCCGGTAGATGATTTCTATCTCCGCCGGGTCTCGATTAAAGCTGCGGGCGTAGGACGCCAGACGCTCCAAGCCCGCCTTCAGCTGCTGCGGCGTCCCCATGGGATAGGTGGGGTTGGAACCCAGGGGATACCAGCCGTCGGCCAACTCAGCGGTGCGCCGCAGCGCGGGCCTGCTCTCGCCGCCCACCCAGATGGGCGGGTGAGGCTTCTGCACCGGCTTGGGCAGGAAGCTGATGTTGTCGAAGCTGACGTACTTTCCCTGGAAAGTAGGGTCGTCGCTGGTCCATAGCTCCTTGTAGGCCCGGATGTACTCGTCGGTAACCGCGCCCCTCTCCTCGAAGGGAGGCAGTCCCAGCGCCTCGAACTCCTCCCGCATCCAGCCAACGCCCACGCCGACCACCAACCGGCCCCCGGAGAGGACGTCCAGCGTGGCCAGGGCCTTGGCGGCCACCAACGGGTTTCTGTGGGGCACGATGATCACGCTGGTCACTAGGCGGATCCTGGCGGTCTGGCCAGCCAGAAAGGCCAGCAGCGTGAGCTGTTCCATAGACTCGCCCGACGGTGAGCCGGGGAATTCACCGCTCTCCGTGTAGGGATAGGGCGAGGCGATATTGCGGGGCACCAGGATATGGTCCCCGGTGTACAGGGCGTCGTATCCCAGCTCTTCGCCCTTCCGGGCTATGGCGCCCAGCCGTTCCGGCGTGGCCAGGGGACCGCGGCCGGGCAGAGTAAAGCCGTATTTCACGATGAGCCTCCTGCGTCACCCCGCCTGGAACCGGCGGCAAAGCCCGTGAGGGCAGCCGCTCCGCCGGGCGAGCTCGAGCCTGATGCGAATCAGTCCGCCAGGGGCACGATCACGGTAACCCGGGTCTCGGCGCCCACTACTCTAGTGGTGTGACCCTGTCCCGTCAGGTCCTCGGCAACCAGAACGGTGCCGGGCCCGCAGCGGCGAACGGTACCGTCTCCGGTGCCTATTTCCACTTCCCCGGCGATGGCAATCGTGTACTGGCGCCGGGGAGCGCAATGGTAGTCCAGGAAATACCCGGGCTCGTTGCGCCGTATAGTAATTCCGGTGGCCGCCTGCAACGGCGTGCCCTCTCCGTGGGCCCCCTCGGTATCCACGAACGGGTTCCAGTCGGGCTCGAACTCCTCTATGTGAGACTGCCCGTCGTCACCGCTGTATACCCTGAGAAAAGCCGCCATCAGATTCCCTCCGGGACCAAGACTTTATCGGATAGCAGGAGGCTCACGGCCCCGCCAGCGTAAGCCCGCAGGCGGGGCGGCGGGCCGCCCGGGCCAGCCTGATGCTAATAGTACATTATTTGCTATGAGCGTCAAGAAAAGCCGGGCGCCGGGCTATCGCATTAGAAACTCCGGAGCGCTGTTGAGGGGCAAGTTTCAAGCTCCAACCGGAAATATCGAGGGGCCGGCAGCAGGAATCTGTTAGTGCCGGAGCGATTAAGCCGGGAAATCCCCCCGAAAAATACCGATTTTGCCGATGGCCAGCCAAGATGTTTTAAAACGCGATAGACCTGACCCCGGCGCCCAAGGTCATTTAATTGGCGGCCTTCACCCCTGGTCATGGTTATGAAAATCTCCTATTTTCATTCGCATACGTGGCGTGCACAGGGCCATTAGCGATTCCGAGGGCAGCGAAGAATCTCAGCTACGGCGGAGCGGCCCCTCACTTCGTTCGGGGTGACAGCTGAATGACCGGGGTGACAGCCGAATGACCAGGGTGACGACTGAATCACTGAGGCCACGCGGAGGCCATATAAGGGCGATGAAAATGGGGGAACGCCGAGTGCCGCATCACCAGCGGCCGGGGCTTGTAGCCATGCATTGTAGATTCCTCGTCGCTGCGCTCCCGCGGAATGACGGGGTAGGGGGCGCCCCAGTGGAATGACGGGGTGGGGGGCTCCGGCCCCTGCGCGTAGGACCCCAGGTGGGGGCGAAAGATTTTTCGCCCCTACCGATGACGCATAACTCCCTGGGCGCGGCGTCCCAGGCCCGGCAGCCGGCCCCGACCCGGACTCCGGCTCAGGACTTGAGATTCCTCGCCGCTTTGCGGCCACGGAATGACGGGGTGGGGGCGCTCCAGTGGAATGACGGGGTAGGGGGCTCCGGCCTCTGGGCGTAGGACCCCAGGTGGGGGCGAAAGATTTTTCGCCCCCACCGATGACGCATAACCACCTGGGCTCGGCATCCCAGGCCCGGCAGCCAGCCCCGACCCGGACTCCGGCTCAGGACTTGAGATTCCTCGCCGCTTTGCGGCCACGGAATGACGGGGTGGGGGGCGCTCCGGCCTCTGGGCGTAGGACCCCAGGTGGCAGCGAAAGATTTTTCGCCCCTACCGATGACGCATAACTCCCTGGGCGCGGCGTCCCAGGCCCGGCAGCCGGCCCCGACCCGGACTCCGGCTCAGGACTTGAGATTCCTCGCCGTTTTGCGGCCATCGAATGACATGGTGGGGGCGTTCCGGCCTCTGGGCGTAGGACCCCGGGCGGGGGCGAAAGATTTTTCGCCCCTACCGATGACGCATAACCCCCTGGGCGCGGCAGCCCAGACTCGGCAGCCAGCCCCGACCCTGACTCCGGCTCAGGACTTGAGATTCCTCGCCGCTTTGCGGCCACGGAATGACGGGGTGGGGGCGCTCCGGCAAGCTATTTTCATGGTAATGATCAGGGTGACAGCTGAATGACCGGGGTGACGACTGAATGACCCTGATGTTGAATGCCTACCTTCAAGCGACGCCCGGGTGATACTCGGCCCAGGGGAGGAGGGCGCGAAGGAGGAGCTCCGGGGTGGGCTCCCGGCTGGGCTCCTGGCGGAGCCCGGCGCAGCGTTCGAGGTAACGGGCGGCGCCGGCGAAGGTGGGGAGATGGAAACCCGCTTGGGCGACCCGGCGGACGAAGGCTTGGGGGGAGGGCGTGGGCCGTTTCTCCGCCTGGGCGACAGCCCATTGGGTGCAGAGGTCGTCGGCCTCGCGTTGGACCATGACCTGGGCGTAGGGCAGGGCCAATCTCCGGCGAAGGGAACGGACGCGGGCGCGCAATGAGCTAAGGTTCATCTTGGTTTCTCCTAATGGTTGAAAGGTCTCACTACGAATGGGGATGGGCACCCCGCAAAGGGTTGAGGCTACCTGGATTTGTAACTGTTCAGACTTAAGGAGAACCGGCCCTTCGACTGCGCCTCGTTCCACCTACGGCTCCACTTCGCTTCGCTCAGGACGAACGGATACACATCAAGTCTGAACAGTTACCTGGATTTCCGCTGGGCGGTCCAAAGGGGCAGGGCGGCCTCCAAGGCCTGGACTTGGTCGTGCAACTCCTGGATTTCGCCAAACTTGGTCGAGCAGCTGAGGATGGCGCGGACGGCGCGGAGGCGGATTTCCGGGTTCGGATTCTCGATGAGGTCACCGAGGCGAAGGACGGCATGAAAGGTGAGGCTCTGGAGGCAGTTTTTCGCGCGGCGGTGCCGCCTCGGCGGTAGGGGCGAAAGATTTTTCGCCCCTACGCGTGAACCTTCTGTCCCGAGGTAGGCGCATCCGCTGCGGCGGCCCACCTTGGAGACGCGGGCGGCCTGGGCGATGGAGAGGGCGGCGGCGAGTATGGGGAGGGCCGATTGTTGGCGTGAGGAGAGGCCGGGGTTTTTTATTTCAGGGCTATTGTGTGCCATTTCGAGCCATGGGCCTCAGTGGCGGTTAGATTTGGCAGGGCGCTAATAGCTGCCTACTAACAGCGTAGGGAGGGGTCATCGGAGGGCGCAAGGGGAAAGTGTCGTGAGTTTTGAAGGAAGGGGGAGCCCGCCGGAGTCCAGGCTCACGCTGCGATAATCGAAATTACTAAGAAACTATCTCAAATCAAGAAGAACTTGCAGGTCACTGCTGGTGGTTTCCTACGTTCGGCCTGAGCGCAGCACAGCGGAGTCGAAGGGTCTCCCCGGCGCCGGTCCTTCGACTGCGCTGCGTTCCGCCTCCGGCTCCACTCCGCTTCGCTCAGGACGAACGGTTAAAAGCGGCGAAGTTTTGAGATAATTACTAAGAACCCCTAACAGAATGAATGCAACCGTCTCAGGCAGATAACGGAACACCCGAGGGAGAGGAAAGCTTCATGGATGTCGGCTCGCCGCTCATAGCGGATGCGCAACCTGCGGAACTGATGCACCCAAGCCAGGGTTCGCTCAACCACCCAACGATAGATTCCGAGGCCGCTGCCGTGCTCGGTGAAGCGTTGGGCCAAGACCGGCTCGATCCTCAGCGAGCGCAGTGCCTCTCTGTGCGGCTCCGAGTGATAAGCTCGGTCTCCTTGAACCTGGTCCGGTCTCCGGCGAGGCCGCCCTCGCCGGCCCCGAACTGGTGGAATGGCCTCCACCAAGGGCAGCAACTGGGTCACGTCATGACGATTAGCTCCCGTCAGGATGGCGGCCAGGGGGATTCCTTGGGCGTCGGTAATCAGGTGGTGTTTGCTCCCCAGCTTGCGCCGGTCAGTAGGATTGGGCCCAGTTTTTCCCCCCGCCGCCCACCGCTCGGATGGGGGCGCTATCCACCACTGCTCGAGACCAGTCGATGCGGTCCCTTTGTCGTAGTTTGGTGAGCAATAGTTCATGAAGCTTCTGCCAGACCCCGGCTTCCTGCCAGTCTCGAAGGCGGCGCCAACAGCTCATGCCCGAGCCGCATCCCATTTCCTTGGGCAACATTTCCCAGGGGATGCCGCTCTTCAGGACAAACATGATTCCCGTCAGCGCCTGGCGGTTCGTCAAAGGCTTGCGGCCAGGGTAACGCCACCGGCGGGGCTTTGGCGGCGGCAGCTAGGGCTGGACCAGTTGCCATAGTTCATCGTCTACCAATGGTTTCACCATCAACTTCCCCTCCTCACAAGGGAAAGCTACAGCCAACTAGCCCAAAACCCCAAGATAACCTCACGTCATATTGTTAGGAGCTCTAAATGAAGTGAAGGGTCTCTCCACGGCAGCTGAGATTCTTCGGCAGGCTCAGAATTACTAATGGCCTTGTGAAGGCCACGTATGCGGATGAAGATGGGGGAACGCCGAGCGGCCCATCACCAGCGGCCGGGGCTGGCAGCTATGCATTGTAGATTCCTCGCCGCTTCGCGGCCGCGGAATGACAGAGGTGGGACGGTCGGGCGGAATGACAGGGGTGGGACGGTCGGGCGGAATTGTAAAGACCGACAATTAAGTGGTAACTGTTCAGACTTAAGGAGAACCGGCCCTTCGACTGGCTCAGGACAGGCCCTTCGACTGCGCTGCGTTCCGCCTACGGCTCCACTCCGCTTCGCTCAGGACGAACGGTTAAAAGCGGCGAAGTTTTGAGATAATTACTTAGCGCAGGAGCGATTAAGCCAGGAAATTCCCTCGAAAGATGCCGATTTTGCCGATGGCTGGCCAGAATATTTTCAAATGCGGCAGCCCTGGGCCCCTACAGGGCCTTCGAGCCTAGCGCTCGTAGGCGGAAGGCCACCAGAACGGTAGCCCTGGGCCCCTACAGGGCCTTCGAGCCTAGCTCGTAGGCGGAAGGCCACCAGAACGGTAGCCCTGGGCCCCTACAGGGCCTTCTCCACCCGCCGGCGCAGCCGGCCGATCCACCATCCCAGCAACAGGTTCGAATAGGCCGCGGGCCAGGACAAGACCAAGGTGCGGTACACCCAGCCTCGGCTCACCCGGGAAGGATGGGCGGGGTCCAGCCATCGGGGATTTTGCGCCAGGAGAGCCAAGGTGGCAAGCCCGATGAGAATGGGCCAAAGCACCGCCAGTCGAAGGCGAAGGCAGCGGCGCGGGATAGCCTGCAGGTATCCTTCGGCGGTGCGGTAGTGGTCCAGGGTCCGGTTCACCCACTCCACCAGCAGGGGCCGGGCGTCACCTCCCCGGCCGGGGTCCATCAGCTCCTCCGCCGACAGTCCCAGGCGGGACAGGTCCGAGCGGGGAAGGTAGCAGCGGCCCATGCGGAGGTCGCCGGGCACGTCCCGCAGCACGTTGGTCAACTGCAGCGCCTTGCCGAAGCCGACGCCGGCCAGGGCCATGTCATCCCGGTCCCAGCCACGCAGGGCCCGGAGATGGGCCATGCTAATCTCGGTCCAGAATTCCCCCACGCAGCCCGCCACCAGGTAGGCGTACCGGTCCAGGGCGGCTGGGTCCGCCAGCGACCCGACCAGGCCCGAGTCTTCCGCCGGGAAGTTGGCCAGGTCTTCGTCCATTCCCCGGATGAGCGTGGTGACCACGGAGCGCACCAGGCCGCGATCGGGCTCCGGCGTGGCCTCCAGCAAGGAAAAAGCCTCCGGCATGGCCGCCATCAGGCTGCGCTCCTTGGGAAGCGGCGCCCCGGCGTCCAACGCCTGGGTGACGCCACGGAGCGCCTCCATACGGGCCGGACCTTTGACCTGCGCCAGGAAAGCCGCGAGGCACTCCCGGCGCCTTTCGGGAGGTATGCTCTTGGAATCGGAGATGGTGTCGGCGGCACGGGCCAGCAAGTAGCCCAAACCCACCGGCTGCCGCAGGCCGGAAGGCAGCACCCGCAACGTCAGGTAGAAGCTCCGGGACACGTCCCGAAGCAGGTCTTCCAGCAGGCGCTTCCGCCTGGGCTGACTGACGGTGGGGAGACCGTCTTCCGCCGTTGACGCCCGGTCCTTCGCCATAGCCGCCGTCCCTCAGGCGACAAGTCCCTCCTTGGCAAGGGGGTGCCGGCTACTCAGAAACTATCTCAAATCAAGAAGGACTTGCAGGTCACTGCTGGTGGTTTCCTACGTTCGTCCTGAGCGCAGCACAGCGGAGTCGAAGGGTCTCCCCGGCGCCGGTCCTTCGACTGCGCTGCGTTCCGCCTCCGGCTCCACTCCGCTTCGCTCAGGACGAACGGTTAATAGCGGCGAAGTTTTGAGATAATTATTTAGTTGTCACCCTAAATGAAGTGAAGGGTCTCTCCATGGCAGCTGAGATTCTTCGGCAGGCTCAGAATTACTAATGGCCTTGTGAAGGCCACGTATGCGGATGAAGATGGGGGAACGCCGGGCGCCCCATCACCAGCGGCCGGGGCTGGCAGCTATGCATTGTAGATTCCTCGCCGCTTCGCGGCCGCGGAATGACAGGGGTGGGTGCTCCCGCGGAATGACGGGGGTGGGACGGTCGGGCGGAATTGTAAAGACCGACAATTAAGTGGTAACTGTTTAGACTTAAGGAGAACCGGTCCTTCGACTGCGCTGCGTTCCGCCTCCGGCTCCACTCCGCTGCGCTCAGGACGAACGGTTAAAAGCAGCGAAGTTTTGAGATAATTACTCACAGGGCGAACGGTTAAAAGCGGCGAAGTTTTGAGATAATTACTCAATAGATGGCCCTCCCTCAGGTGACCGGTCCCTCATCCCCCGGAAAGGCGTACTTCCTCACCTCGGCGGCGTCCAGCGCCGCTTGGACCAACTCGGCTACGGGCAGCTTCGATTCCATCTCGGCCACCACGGCGGGCTGCGCATGGGTCTCCGGATGCCGGGGCACGAACAGGCTGCAGCAGTCCTGGTCCGGCTGCACGGATATGGGAAAGGTGCCGATGGCCCGGGCCAGGTTGACGATCTCTTCCTTGTTGGACCCGATGAGAGGCCGCAGCACCGGGCTGTCGGCCGCCTTATCGATAACGGCGATGTTGTCCAGCGTCTGAGAACTAACCTGCCCGCAGCTTTCCCCGGTAACAATGGCCTTGGCGCCCCAGGTCCGGCCCAGGGCCTCGGCGATACGCAGCATGAAACGCCGGTACAGTATCACCCGGTAGGCCGGGGGCGTGGCCACTATGATGGTCTTCTGGATGTCTCCCAGGGGCGCGAGGGCCAGGCTGGACCGGTACTGGTGCCGGGTCAGGTGCTGGGTCAGGTCCATGGCCTTCTCTATGGACGACCGGTCCACCAGGGGGTAGCTGTGAAAGTGGACGAAGTGCACGCGGCAGCCGCGCTTCATCATCTGCCAGGCGGCCACCGGAGAATCGATGCCCCCGGACAACATGCAGGTCACGTCGCCGCTCACGCCTACGGGCAAGCCGCCGTGCCCCCGCACCTCGTCGAAGTGGACGTACGTGGCCTTGGGCAGCACGTCCAGGGAGATCTGCAGGTCCGGGTTGGTCAGGTCCACCCGGGCCCCGGTGAAGGTCCGGACGTAGTCGCCCAGGTCGCGGTTGATCTCCTCGGACTTGGTAAGGAACGTCTTGTCGGCCCGGTTGGCCCGAACGCAAAACGAGTCGAACCGCTTACCCTCCATGAGGGCGGGCAGGGCCTCTTTTACCCCCGCCAAGTCCCGAGGCACAGTGTAGGCCTTGAAGAACTTGGCTACGCCGAAGCACTGCTCCACCCGGCTCCGCACCGCCGGCCACGCGTCCTCGTCGTTGAGGGTCAGCCCGATCATCATGTGCTCCTGCCAAACGGAGGTCACGCCGGCCTCCGAGGTGGCCTTGCGCAGGTTATTCAGCAGCCGGCGCATGAACCAGGGCCGGTTCTTGCCTTTGAGAGCCAACTCGTGGGTCTTGACGATCACTTGGGAATTCATTGGGGAATTCATGAGGACATCTTACACCCGTCAGGGGCCCACGCGCCCAGGTGCTCCAGCAGAAGCCGGCTGCACAGGGAGACCTGGAGCGCCGTACCGCGTAATTCTTCGGGACGGCCCCAGCGCCAGCCGGCGTACAGGGTGGCCCCGCCGGCGCCCTCACTTGCGGCGGGCAGCACTGGCGAGACGCCGGAAAGGGTTGCCCGGAAGAGGGACATCTGAAGGGTGCAGCCGTCGCGTAGCTGCTGCCCGGCGCGGAGGAGAGGCCCAACAGCGAGGGACGTCCCCAGCTTGCCGGCGCCGATGCGCCGGGCGGCCCGGCGGGGCGATTCGCCGGGACGGACGGAGGCGGCGGGCAGCCCCCACATTCCGGGAAACTCGGGGTCGTCCGCCGGACGGAGCACCAACACTATGTCGGGGCCATTCTCCTCCCGGTACGCCGCCAGGGACACCGCCCGTATTACGGGTTTCAACACCGCGGCGCCAAGTTGTTCACCGGGTCCGGCCGGTTATGCACCAAATACGTGGAGTTATCCACCGATCGGAGCCTGGGCCGTATCACCCGCGCCCACCTTGAAGATGGCCTCCTTGATGGCCAAGACGTCCTGCCGAAGCTGCCCGTCCTCATTCACCTCGCCGTTGATCTTCCCCGCGCCGTAGATGACGGTGGCGTGGTCCCTGCCGCCCAGGAGGCGGCCGACCTGGGTGGGAGACAGCTCCAGCTCGTAGATCAGCAGGTACATGGTAACCTGGCGGGCCAGGGCGATTCTCTGCGTGCGGCGGCGGCCCAGGATATCCCGGGCCGACAATCGGTAGTGCCGCGCCGCCTCCTCGATGATTCGCTGGGGGTCGATGTCGTGCCGGGCCGCGTCAGACAGCAGGTCGTCCAGGATCTTGGAGGCGGCTTCCAGCGTGATGAGAGCCCCGGTTGTCCCAGCAAAGGCGGCGATGCGATTGAGGCACCCCTCCAACTCACGTACGTTCTTCTGGACCCGCTTGGCAATCAACTCCGCCACGTTCCCGGCCAGGACGATCCCACGCTGCTCAGCCTTCATCGCCAGTATGGCCATGCGGGTCTCCAGGTTGGGCGGCTGGATGTCCGCGGTCAAACCCCACTCGAAACGGGAGCGCATGCGGTCTTCCAGCAAGGCCAGGGACCGGGGAGGACGGTCGGAGGTGACCACCACCTGGTTGCCCGAATTGTGCAGATCGTTGAAGGTGTGAAAGAACCCCTCGTGGGTCTGTTCTTTGCCGCTCATGAATTGCACGTCGTCCATCAGCAACACCTGGACGCTGCGGTACCGGTGTCGGAACTCCTCGGTGGTGTGGTAGCGGATGGCCGAAATGAACTCGTTGGTGAACTGCTCCGACGTGGCGTACAGCACGGAGAACCCCCGGGAGACGCACACGTGGCCTATGGCGTGGAGCAGGTGGGTCTTGCCCAGGCCAACCCCCGAGTATAGGAACAGGGGATTGTAGCCCCGGCCCGGAGCGTCGGCGACCGCCAGGGCCGCGTTGTAGGCCAGGTGGTTCGACGGCCCGACCACGAAGGACTCGAAGGTGTACTTGGGGTTGAGGTTGGAGGACTGCAGGCGTCTTCCGTGGGCCGCCAGGCTTAGGTCCTCTGCGGTAGAGCCGGAGGGCCCTGGGTCAATGCTGAAGGCCTGACCCGGCTGCTGGTTTATCCCGTGCTTTACCCTGAAGTGGACGTCCAGCGGCTGTTGGGCAATTTTCTCCACCGTCGCGCGGATTGACTGGTACATGCGAAGCTCCAGCCACTCGACGGCAAAGGGAGTGGGCGCCTCCACCACTATCGCATGAGCGTCGCAGCTTACCGCTTCCGTCTGCTTGAGCCAAGTTTCGAAGATCGAACGGGGCAACTGTAGTTGAAGTTCTCCTAGTACGGCCCTCCACACCTCCCCGGCAGCCAACTGTGTCATGTTCACTCCCCCGCCCCGCCAATGGTACGGTCTAGTCTTGGGATGTGAAGTACTGCTCAAACGCCCGGCGCCCCAGCCCGGCCCCACTCATCGCACCCTGGATTTGCTGCACAGCCGGCGGCCACTTGAAGCAGAAAACTCGACTGCAAGACTTTAATTCACGCCTAACATCCTCATGTCAACTCGGAATTTCACGAATTTTGCGGCCAATTTCCCCGCCGCGCCCAGGCACAGATAGCGAGGCCCGCCCCGCCGGGTGGAGCGCCCGGGACGGCCGGGAGGAGGGACTGCCGTCAGCGAGGTCCGGCGCCCTCGCCACGACCGCGTTGGGGACGCCCGCAGCGGTCGCGGCGGGTCCGCCAGCGGCCCTCGGTGGTCCAAGGCCCCGGCGTTAACGCCGGCCTTGGCGCGCGGGCCGGGCCTAGACGACGGCGGCGTAGAACCCTTGGAGCACCAGCCGCATGGTGTCCTCTGTTACGGGAGATTGGGGAGGCCGGCAAACCTGGCATCCCAGCCGCGGGTACCGGGACGGCGCGCTTTGGAACACGGGGGCGGGGAACACGCGGACGGCGCCGGGAGTATAATCGGACAATCGCACCCACACCCGCCCGTAAGGCCCCGGCCCGCCGGCGGACCTGAATAGGCCGGACTCCCCAAGCGGATGCGAACGGATGAAGAAGACCGTCTACCTGGCCAACCCCTACGGGTTCTCCACCCAGCAGAAGACGCTGCTGCTGCCCTTGATAGTATCAGCGCTGGAAGAGTTGGGCCTGGAGGTTTGGGAGCCCTTCTCCCGAAACAACCAACTGGACTTTGCCGAGCCCGGTTGGGCCTATCGGATAGGCCAAAGGGACTTCCGCGACGTGGCGGAGTCCGACGCCATTTTCGCGGTGGTCAACGGCGTCCCTCCCGACGAGGGCGTGATGGTGGAATTGGGCATGGCCGTTGCCCTGGAGAAACCCACGTTTCTGTTTCGAGACGATTTCCGCCGGGTCACCGACAGCGACGAATACCCGCTGAACCTGATGCTGTTCACCGGGATGCCCGAGGAGGGTTGGCGAGACTACTACTACACCTCGGTGGAGGAGATAGCCTCGCCGGAGAAGGCGCTCGCCCGGTGGGCCAGAGGAGGGTAGCCGGGGCTGACGCGGCGAAGATTGGAGACTATGCGGATAGAGGACCAGCGCCTTGTCATCTCCCGTCCCAATTGACCGGCGGGCTGTCAAGGCTCTCGGCTAGGGACGTTAACGTTTTCCGTACCGCATCCGTCGACTTCCATGATCCCGTTCCCGGGCTTCCGAGTTTTACCGTTGTCCCAAGCCTGGCCCGATTTGCGGGGTTAGGTTGCGGCATATATAATGGGTTGGCGCCAAACCCAACGGAGACACCGCACTGCGGCCGGAAGCTCGCCCAATAACCCGGTCCCTTCCCGCGCAGGGAACAACCCGAACGGTTGACGCCACGACAACAGACCCAAGTCCAGCCTAGGGGCCCCCAAGCGGCCCCTGTTTTGTATTTTCCAGGCTCTCGGTGACAAGGGGGGCAACGTTATGGCACTCGCTAAACCCAGGGCTTTCTAGGCTCTCAGTGGTACGGGGACAACGTTATGGCACGCACTAAACCCAGGGCGGCCCGGAAGTCGGCAGCGGCCCCGGAGGCCCCGGCCGCCACGCTGCCCGAGGGCATTACCCACGAGGACCTGCTGGACTACTTCAAGCGCCTGGTTCTGGCCCGCACTACCGACGAGCGGATCTGGGCCCTAAACCGCCAGGGCAAGGTGCCCATCGCGGCGTCCTCCCAGGGCCACGAGGCCGCCCAACTGGGCAGCCTCCTGGCGGCGGAGAAGGACGGACAGTGCTTTCTCTTCCCCTACTACCGCGACCTGGCCCTGAAAATGTCCGTGGGTCTTACGCCTACCCAGGTTATGCTGTCGTTCATGGGCAAAGAGGGAGACCCCTACAGCAACGGCCGCCAGTTCCCGCTTCAGGGCGCCGACCTGCCCCACCGCATCATCCAGATTTCCAACGTGGTATCGGCGGGGCTGACCCAGGCCACGGGCTACGCCCTGGGCTGCAAGATGCTGGGAGACGCCACGGTGGTCCTGGTCTACTTTGGCGACGGAGGCTCCAGCCAGGGGGAGACCCACGAGGCCATGAACTTCGCCGGGGTCCACGGCTTGCCTATCGTGTTCGTGTGCGAGAACAACCACTACGCCATATCGGTGCCCCAGGACCGCCAGATGAACATCGGAGACGTGGCCTCCCGGGCCGCCGGCTACGGGTTTCCCGGCTTCACCGTCGACGGAATGGAGCTGACCCAGTGCTACGAGGCAACCCGTGAGGCCATTCGTCACGCCCGGGCCGAGGGGCCGGTGCTCCTGGAGATGAAGGTGGAGCGGTTCATGCCCCACACCACCGACGACGACGACCGCCGGTACCGTCCCACCGGAGAGGTGGAAGCCGCCCGCCACCGGGACCCGGTGGTCACCCTGGGCAGCCTGATGACCGAGTTGGGCATACTTACCCCGGACCAGGTGGAGGAAATCAAGGAGCAAGCCCTGGCGGCCGTGGACGACGCCACCGAGGCCGCCGACGCGGCGATGCCGCCCGCCGCTTCCACTCTGCACGACATGGTGTACGCCCCCTAGGAGGACGCCTTGGCAGTCAAGACGGTAATCGAGGCGGTCCGGGAAGGAATCCGCGAGGAGATGCAGCGGGACCCGACGGTCTTCGTGCTGGGCGAGGACGTGGGCCAGCGAGGCGGCGTCTTCCTGGCAACCCGGGAACTCATCGACGAGTTCGGCCCGTCCCGGGTGTTGGACACCCCCCTGGCAGAAGCGTCGATCATGGGAATCGCGCTGGGGGCCGCCTTTAGGGGCCTCCGTCCCATACCGGAGGTCCAGTTCTCCGACTTCGTCTGGCCCACCGTCAACCAGCTCATCGGAGAGGCCTCGAGGGTCTGCTACGGCACCAACGGCACGGTACAGGTGCCCCTGGTGGTGCGCATTCCCTACGGCGGCGGCATACGGGGAGGGCTGTTTCACTCGCAGAACGTGGAGGCCTACTTCTCCCATGTCCCGGGCCTGAAGGTCATAGCGCCGGCCACCCCCTTCGACGCCAAGGGGCTGCTAAAGTCCTCCATCCGCGACAACAACCCCGTGGTCTTCCTGGAGCACAAGAAGACCTACCGGCTGGTGCGCGGCGAGGTGCCCGAGGAGGAGTACACTCTCCCCATCGGGGTCGCCGACGTGAAGCGCCCGGGCCGGGACATGACCGTCGTATCCTACGGCCTGACCCTGCACTACTGCCTGGAAGCGGCGGAACAGATGACCGCCGAGGGAGTAGACGTGGAGGTGGTGGACCTCCGCACCCTAAGACCCCTGGACCAGGACACGGTGCTGGAGTCGGTGCGGAAGACCGGCAAGCTGCTGATAGTGCACGAGGACAACGTCACCGGCGGCGTGGGGGCCGAGGTGGCGGCGCTGGTCGCCGCCCGGGCCTTCGAGCACCTGGACGGGCCCATTACGCGACTCTGCGGGCCTGACGTGCCCACCATGCCCTTCGCCCAGACCCTGGAAGATGCCTATATGCCCGACACCGAGAAAGTAGTCCAGGCCCTGCGCAAGCTGGCCTCATACTGACTACGGGTGGTGCGCCCTTGGCCTTAACCATCGAGCTTCCCCACGTCGGCGAGTCCGTCGTCGAAGGCACCATCGGCAAGTGGCTGAAACAGCCCGGTGACCCGGTGCGCCGGTACGAGCCGCTGGTGGAAGTGATCACCGACAAAGTCACCATGGAAGTCCCCTCTCCCGTGGCCGGGTCGTTGCTGCGGGTGTTCGCCGAGGAGGGTGAGACCATCCCCATGGGGGCCCCCTTGGCTGAAATGGAGACCGACGAGGCCCCGCCCAAGACGGCGACTCCCACCTCGCCGGAAGTAGGCGCCCCCGCCGCCGTCCCACAACGGTCAGAGGCTCCGCCCCAGACCGTAAGCACCACGGGGTATCTGGTGAAGGACGTGGCCCCGGTGGGACCCACCGGCGGCGGACCGACCCCGGAGGGCGGCGTCGAACTCGGCAGTCCCGGCGCCCCCGCAACGCCGATGCCGGGGGACGGGGTCCGGTTGTCGCCCGCGGTCCGTCGGCTCATCCAAGAGCACGGCATTGACGCGTCCCTGGTCCCGGGCAGCGGACTGGGCGGCCGCGTCACCCGCAACGACGTACTGAAGTACATCGAGGGCCGTCCAGAGGCTCGCCCTGAGACCCGCCCCGCGCCGCCGCCGGAGGCCCGACCGGACTACGCTCGGCAGCCTTCTCGGGAGCAAGACCAGGACCAGGACGAGGAGCGGGCGCCTCTGACCCCAGTACGCCGAATGATAGCCGAGGCCATGGTCCGGAGCGTCACCCAGATTCCCCACGCCTGGAGCATGGTGGATGCGGACGTCACCGGCCTGGTGGAGTTGCGGTCCCGGGTCCGCGAGGAGTTCCAGCGGCGTGAGGGCTTGGACCTATCGTACCTCCCCTTCATCATCACTGCGGTGGTCCAGGCGCTGAAGGAGCACCCAACCCTGAACGCCTCCTGGGGAGGCGACGCGATAGTCCTCAAGAAAAGGGTGAACCTGGGTATAGCGGTAGCCGCCCCGGCCGGCCTGATTGTCCCCGTGATTCACGACGCCGACCGGCTCAGCACGGCCGGTCTGGCCCTCGCGCTTCAAGACGTTACCCAGCGGGCCCGGCAAAACAAGCTGACCCTGGAGGACGTGCACGGCGGCACCTTCACCCTCAACAACACCGGCGCCTTGGGGTCCGTAGCGTCTCAACCCATCATCAATCCCCCACAAGCCGCCATTCTAACCACCGAGGCTATCCAGAAGCGCCCGGTAATTCGGGATGACGCCATAGCCATCCGGTCGGTGATGAACCTGTGCCTATCCTTCGATCACCGGATAAACGACGGGGCCGAATCCGGCGGCTTCCTGCAAGCCGTGAAGGGGCGGCTGGAATCGCTGGGGCCCGACACGGCATTCTACTGAGGGGCCAAGAATGCCTCCCAGTCCCGTCTGCGAAGTGGCCCGCCTGGGTACGGTGGACTACCGCCAAGCCTGGGACCTCCAGCTAGCGCTGGCCGGAGAGATCCGGGAGGGAACGCGCCCCAACACCCTGTTGCTCCTGGAGCACCCCCCGGTGTATACCGTGGGCCGTTTGAGCCGCCCCGGCCACCTGCTGCTCAGCCCCGGGCAACTGAGAGAGCGGGGCATCGGCGTTTACGAGACCGACCGCGGCGGCCAGGTCACCTACCACGGTCCGGGACAATTGGTGGGATACCCCGTGCTGGACCTGCGGGCGTGGGGCGGCCCCCTGAAGTACGTGCGGACCCTGGAGCGGGCCAACGTCGAGATGCTGGCCGACTTCGGCATCGAGGCGGGCGTGGTCGAGGGACTGACCGGGGTCTGGGCCGGCGACGCCAAGGTAGCCGCCATTGGGCTGAAGATCAGCCGCGGGGTGGCCTATCACGGCTTCGCGGTCAACGTGGACCCGGACCTGTCCTACTACGACCACATAGTCCCCTGCGGCATCGAGGACCGGCCGGTGACCTCCATGAGCCGGCTCCTGGGCCGGAAGGTGGACCTGGCTGAGGTGCAATACAGCCTGGTGTACCACTTCGGCCGGGTCATGGGATTCAAAATGGAGGAAGCGGAGCTGAACGCCGCGGAGCTACAGGCGGAACAAGCGGGCGGCGTTGTCCCCCAGGATAGCCGAGACCTCTTCGCCGGAAAAGCCGATGCCTAGCTCGTGGGCCTCTTGCGGCGGGTTGTCCAGGGCCTCCACCAATCCGACTCGGACAGCAGCAACCGCAGCGCCGGGTAGTCGCTGCCCCACATGATGCGGCCGGCCCCCACGGTGTCGATCAGGGTCCGCAGGGGTCCGGTAGAACTCTCCGGGCCGCAGGCGGGCCATTACCTGCCAGCCCGAAATGTCCAGGTGCACGTTGGGGGCCACCGAGGCCACTCCCGCCGCCTCCTGCCGCCCGGCGTGGGCCAGGATGATGTTCAGGTCCGGAAAATCGGCGCCACGTCGTCGACGTAAACGGGCTGGCAGTAGCGACTGTAAAGCGGTTTGGGCTCGGGCCCGGTGTGCACCATCACCGGGATGCCCAACTCCAGGGCCTTCTCGTACATAGGATAGGCGGCCCGGTCGGCAACCAGCCGCTCTCCGATCAGGTCCCAAATGTCCGGGAGCCGCCGCCGCACCTGCTCCTCGGTGCGGCCGGTCTAAGAAACTATCTCAAATCAAGAAGAACTTGCAGGTCACTGCTGGTGGTTTTCTACGTTCGTCCTGAGCGGAGTCGAAGGGTCTCCCCTGCGCCGGCCCTTCGACAGGCTCAGGACAGGTCCTTCGACTGCGCTGCGTTCCGCCTCCGGCTCCACTCCGCTTCGCTCAGGACGAACGGTTAAAAGCAGCGAAGTCTTGAGATAATTACTGGGTCATGGCCAACCGGGTAAAGCCGTCCCAGAAGGCCTTGCCCGGCGCTTCGGGCCCCATCAGATGGGCGTGAACGTCTGGGCGTGAACGTCAACTCTCATGGCCGGTCCTCCGGGCGCAGGGGTTCCATCTAATCGCGAAGCAGGCGACGCCGTTGGGGCGTCGCTCTTTGCGCGGGATGAATGACGCCGAGGTATCGCCGGTCCGTCTTCACCCAGCCGAGTGACGTCATCAACGTCACACAGCGTCCCGAAGGGGAGCGGGTCCTCGGCTTGCCAAAATACGCAGCATACGCCCGGCCTGGCGCTCAAGCCCAAATATATCACCGTAGCTTCCAGCCGGTAACCCGGCCATGCCTGTTTTGACACCCCACAGCCCCGTTGCTAAAATTCCCTGACTTACCCGGCGTCCAGTTCACCGCGAGCCGGCTAGACCGCGGAGTGCGCCGGGGGCCATTCCAGGGTTTTTTAGTTGCCACCCTGAACGAAGTGAAGGGTCTCTCCACCGTAGCTGAGATTCTTCGCTACGCTCAGAATGACAAGGTTTATCAGAACCACCAGGTTTAGAAGCCGGCAATTAAATGACCCCGCGGGTTATTCTGCGGAACAGGACAAGGCTATGCCTATATCGGATAAAGTCCGGGGCTTCGTGGAGCAGGGCGGCTGGATACGCCGCATGTTCGACGCCGGAATAACCCTCAAAGCCCAGTACGGCGAGGACAACGTGTTCGACCTGTCCCTGGGCAATCCCGTAATGGAGCCCCCGGAGGAGTTCCGCCGGGCGCTGCGCGACCTGGCCGAGAGTCCAATCAAGGGCATGCACCGCTATATGCCCAACGCCGGATATGCCGACACCCGACAGGCCGTCGCCGACCACCTGTCGGGGGAGACGGGCCTTCCATTCACGCCCAACGACGTGGTCATGACTTGCGGCGCGGCGGCGGCCCTGAACGTAGTGCTCAAGGCCATCCTCAATCCCGGGGACGAGGTCATCATCCTCGCGCCCTACTTCGTGGACTACGGCTACTACATCGACAACCACGGCGGGGTGGCGGTCACGGCTCCCACGTCCCCCGGCTTTCTCCCCGATGCCGGAGCCCTGGAAGCCGCGATAACCGCCGAGACCCGGGCTGTGATCGTCAACTCTCCCAACAACCCCACGGGCGTGGTCTATCCCGCCGAAAGCCTGCGGGCGGTGGGGGAGTTGCTAAGCCGCAAGCAGGCAGAGTACGGCTCGGAAATCTTCATCATCAGCGACGAGCCCTACCGCGGCATCATCTACGACGGTCTCACCTACCCGCAGGTCTTTCCTCACTACCCGAACACGGTGGTGGTCTACTCCCACGCCAAGGACCTGGCCCTGCCGGGAGAGCGCATTGGCTACGCAGCCATAAGCCCCGATTATCCGGAACGGGCGGCGCTGGCCGGGGGCATGGTCTTCTGCAACCGGAGCCTGGGATTCGTCAACGCTCCGGCCTTGATGCAGCACGTAGTGCGGTCTCTGCAGGACGCCAGCGTGGACGTGGGCGACTACCAGCGAAAGAGGGACTACCTCCACGGCCAACTGACCGAGCTGGGCTACTCGGTAACCAAGCCCCAGGGCGCCTTCTACCTCTTCCCCAAGTCTCCCATCGATGACGACGTGGCGTTCGTGGACGCTCTGCAACAGCAGAACGTTCTCACCGTGCCGGGACGGGGTTTCGGAGTCCCCGGCCACTTTCGAATCTCCTATTGCGTGGAGGACCGGGTGTTGGAGGGCGCCATCGAGGGGTTCGCCAAGGCGGCCGCCCAGTTCGCCTGAGGGGCTGCTCGCCGGGACCGGGCCGCGCCCGTGCCACGAGTGCGGGGCTTGGCTGGAGTTGACCCCTACGCGCTGAGCGGGGCTGGAGCGGGCGGAGCAGAAGAGTTCCTTACGGCGCGAGCCTACTGTTTTTCGGACGGGCGCTTGGAGGGGAGGGCCACCGTGGCGGTGCCCTTGGTGGTGATTTCCCGGCGCTGGTTTTCTCCCCAGATTTCCAGGTCCACCAGCTTCTCCCCGGCCTCTTCCCGCTTGCCGGTCACCCTGCCGCGGCACCAGGTGGTGTCGCCCACCACGTTGAACCGCCGCAACTCCACGTACATCTTCTTCAAAAACCCGTCGTCGCCCATCCAGTTGGTCAGCAGGTGGCCCATCCAGCAGCAGCGCTGGCACCCGTAATCGTAGGCGCCGGGCAGACCGGCGCTCTCCGCGGCCTCCTGAATGTCGTGGACCCGGATTATGGCCTCTTGAGCGCCGGTGCCGGGATCAGTGAATCCCCAGGACGGGTGCCGGGCCATCTCCTTGAGTTGCAGCCCGTGGGCGATGCCTCCGATGCACCCGGCCACGAAGGCGGCGATGTCGCCGTGGCTCATGGGGCCCTTGACCACCGGCTCCATATCGTCCCCCACCTGCACCTCCTCCCACCAGCGCGGGTTGCCGCCCCGGGGCTGCTCCTCCATCACCGCCCGTTGGATGGCGGCGATCTCGTCCTGGGAATACTGGTGCTGCTCGAAGCGGTACTTCTGCCGCTCCTTGGCGGCGTCGCGCTCGGCGCGAATCTGCCAACCCCGGGTCTTGGCGATGGTCTCGCCCCGTTGATTGTAGTAGTGGGTCACGCTGGACTGGATCAGTATCCGTCCGGCGAACTCGCTCTCCTTTTCCTCCAGCCCGGTGAACTGCTCCTGAACGGAGATCTTGTCGTCCAGGTATATGGGGCGGTACCACTCCCAATCGTTGCCGGCGTGGAAGCCGTGCACTCCCGGAAGGCCACCGGTACGCCCGGAGCACCAGTACACGCTGTACAAGAAGCACGGGGGCGCGATAATGGCGCCGAACTTGGACGCCTGGCCATAGCCCAGGTCCCAGTAGAGGGGGTTGGCGTCGCCAATGCCCTGGCAGAAGTGGCGGATGGCGTCCCGGGTGGCCTGCTCATTGTAAAGGCCCACGCCGTATTGCCGCGGGCGGTTGAAGGACCCCAGGCGGGCCCTCAAGCGCTCGACGCCCTCTCCGGTGATTTTGCCGGACTCCAACACCATGGGGGTTCCCTTAGTCCCAGGCTGCTTCTGCGCCTGCCGCGGACCGGCTCCGGTCGCGGCAGGCGACGGGCGGCGGGCTACTCTCCCAGGTTGACCACTATGTTGTCCGGGCCCCGGGACAGCACCGCCTCGGCGGGTTCATCGGTGACGTTGCCCTCGATGTGGGGCGTGTGGGCGGGCACGAAGACGAACTCGCCCGGGCCCGCGTCCACGTACTCCTTGAAGTCCTCGCCAAAGTACACCCTGACGTGGCCGCTGAGGATATACGCGGCGGTCTCCGCCTCGCCGTGGTGGTGGGGAGGTCCCAGGGTGTTGGGCTCACAGGTGACGTGACCCAGCCAAATCTTGCCGGCGCCGACGGTGTTGGAGTCGATGCCCGGCTTGCGCACCATTCCCCGGGTTTGCGTCGTCGTGGAGGGGTCCTGGGTGCCATGGACCACCCGCACCTGATTGTTTCCTACCGAAGTGCTCATGCTACGCCTCCCTGCTTGGCCTGGAGTCCTGTGTCGCCGGGACGTCCCGGTGTAACGCCGGCCAAGAACGCCTAAGTCCGCCTAATTCAATGATACGCCCACGGACTAGGGGGTTCAAGTTACGACACTCCGGACCTCGCCTTCTTCAAATCCAAGAGTCGGCCTGGCCGCCGCCCATCGGCGTGCCGGAATGGGCATGGTTGTGGACGGCCCGGCCCAACCTATGCACCGGAAACGGCCGCCGGTCTACGACGCCGGGCCGGTTATACCCGAAACGGGTCAACGTCGTGCACCAAAGGGCCGGGATTGTACACACAATCTCAAGGGTTATCCACTTAGAAACTATCTCAAATCAAGAAGAACTTGCAGGTCACTGCTGGTGGTTTTCTACGTTCGGCCTGAGCGCAGCACAGCGGAGTCGAAGGGTCTCCCCGGCGCCGGTCCTTCGACTGCGCTGCGTTCCGCCTCCGGCTCCACTCCGCTTCGCTCAGGACGAACGGTTAAAAGCGACGAAGTTTTGAGATTATTACTTACTGCCCGCCTAACTTATAATGCGCCTATGGACACCGGCAGCCCAGCCGGGGTCGGGGGAGGACAGGGAAGCGAGGGCGGGGCCAGCGCATCCCCCCCACACTTCCTCATCCGCCCGGTCTCGGATGTGACGGGGTGCGTTCCTGCCGGTGTAGACCCCGGCGTCGAACAATGGGTCCCACGTCAAGACTCAAAATGGGAGGTCCACCTTGGAGGCTCACGGGGAAGCTACGGGGGAAGCTACCGGGCGCATTGCCGAATACGTAACTACCACAGGCTTGGAAGACTTCCCGCCGGAGGCCGTGGCGGCCGCCAAGGGCGCCATCATGGACTGCTTGGGCTGCATGTTGGCAGGCTCCAGGGAGCCCTTGGCCGACGTGCTATGCACTTATGCAAAGTCCCTCGGCGAGCAGCGGAGAGCCAGCGTGGTGGGGCGGGGATTCAAGACTGCCGCGCCGGAGGCTGCGCTTGTAAACGGGGCTATGGCCCACGCCCTGGACTACGATGACATTACCAGGGCTATGAAAGGCGATCCCAGCGTGGTACTTTTGCCCGCGGCTCTGGCACTGACCGAAGAAGAAAACGCCACGGGCCGGGACTTGCTACTGGCCTACATGCTCGGGTTCGAAGTGGCTTGCAGTGTGGGAGAGTCGGTCAGCCCGGCCTACTACGACGACCTGGGATGGCATCCCACAGGCCCCCTCGGAGCGGTGGGAGCTGCGGCCGCAGCCAGTTCCATACTGAAGCTGGACTGGGAACGGACTGCCATGACAGTCTCCCTGGCTGCCTCCCAGGCGGCAGGACTGCGTCAGAATTTCGGCACCATGACCAAGCCATATCATGCCGGCGCATCCTGCCGGACGGGAGTGACCTCCGCCAGGCTGGTGCAGGCTGGGTTTACCGCCAGCCAGGATGCCATCGAAGGGCGTTTCGGATTCCTCCGGGCCTTCTCGGGAGGACAGGACTACGACCCGCAGCGGGTGCTCCGCACTTTGGGGTCCAAGTGCTACCTGGTCGAGTCCGGCGTGGAAATAAAGAAGTATCCTTGTTGCGGAAGCGCTCACCTGGCCCTCGACGCCGCTTCCCGGATTCTCGAGCGGGAGGAAGTGGACCCCTCCGAGGTGGAAAAGATCGAGGTGCAGGTGGACTTCGATCCTCCCCGGTCCCTAATCCACTCCCGTCCCAAGGAGGGACTGGAGGGCAAGTTCAGCATGCAGTATTGTCTGGCGGCGACGCTGCTGGACCGGCGGGTGGGGTTGGACACCTTCTCTGATGACCGGGTGCTTCGTCCTGAGGCCCAGGAGCTGATTCCCAAGATAGAGATGCACCGCATTCCCGGTTACGAAGGGCAGCCCAGCTGGATAGAAGGTTACAACGAGGTCCACTTGCATCTACGAGGTGGCAGGACCCTGACCGAGAGGGCGAACCGGGTTACCCAGGGGCCGCTGCGCGGCGCTGCCATGGAGGATATTCAAGCCAAGTTCCGGGACTGCGCCTCGCGTGCCATTTCCGAAGAGAGCGCCGAGGAGTTGGTGGGACTGCTGGTCGGTCTGGACTCCGCCGAAGACACGGGCCGGGTCACTGAACTTTTGCGGGGACCTGGCCTCTGACCAAGCCCCGCCCGCCGACCCAGGCGCCAACAGCGCCCCTTCGTCCTAAGATAAGGGTAACAGTTCAGACTTGGAGAGGTGAATTGGCAGATAAGGGCCCCTTAGAGGCAGCAAACCCCGCGGCGGAGCGGCCTCCCGTCGGGGAGGGAAGTGCAAAACTGACGCCGCGCCATAGCTAATCCGTATCTAGCTCAGATATAATCCAGCTACAAATTGCCGAGAGGCCGGTGGTGTGTTGAGCATCATCCGGCCTCTCCGTGCCGCAAGGAATTGTGTGATTCCCAGCGGCTTACCACAAGGAATCGGAGGTTCCTGGTGGCATCTGCTACTCTATCACCGCCGTCGCGGCTCCGGCAAGACGCTTTTGGCGACCTTGCGGCAGTCCTGTACAGCCTCGACGACACGGCCATCCTGGCCCGGCTCCAACAGTACCGCTGGACCGGACGCCAGGGTTACGACCTCCGGGCCCTCTGGCGGGCCTACGTGGCCTCTTTCGTCCTGAACCTCCCGCACACCAACGCCTTGATCCGGCAACTCGAAGACGACCGTGACTTCCGCCGGCTCTGTGGGTTCCGCGGCCTCCCGCACCGCACAACCTTCAACCGGTTCATCCAGCGGCTCTCCCACCATACGGATCTGGTCGAAGCCTGCTTTGCCGCCTTGACCGAGCGGTTGAAGGACCTGATCCCGGACCTGGGGCGGGAAGTCGCTATTGACTCGACCGTTGTCCGCACCCACTCCAACCCCAACCGGAAGCGCATCAGCGACCCCGAGGCCAGTTGGACCGCCAAGAACAGTACCAGGGCGAAGGAAGGCGGGAAGGAATGGAGTTTCGGATACAAGGTCCACATGGTCGCCGACGCCAACCACGGCGTTCCCCTGGCCCAGTTCGTTACGACGGCCAAGCGGAACGACTCCCCGGAACTGCCCCAGGTAGTCGCTCGAGCTGAGTCCCTGTACGCCTGGTTCCGGCCTGCAGCCCTGATAGCCGATCGGGGCTACGACGGCCGGCCCAACCACGAGTTCCTGAACGACAAGGAGATTCTCCCCATCATCCATATCAAGCGTCCCGGCAACGCCAAGTTCTACGAGGGCATCTACACGGAGAAGGGTATCCCAACGTGTCTGGGGCAGGTCCCGATGGAGTACGTCCGGAGCGACCCGGAGCGTGGCCACCTGTACCGGTGCCGACCGGAAGCGTGTGACCTGGACGGTACGACCGTAGGTGGCCCGCACCGGTGCAACGCCGAGGTCTGGGAGGACCCGACCAGAGACATCCGGTTATTCGGGGTCATTCGCCGGGACGGTCCGGAGTGGAAGTTCCTGTACGAGAAGCGCCAGGCCATCGAGCGGGTGTTCAAGTCCATGAAGGAGTCCCGGAGGCTGGAGCGGCACTGTGTCCGGGGCCTCCGGCAGATCGGGCTCCACGCCGCAATGTCAGTTCTGGCCTTTCAAGCAACGGTCCTGGTCAGTATACTGGAGGGGAACGAAGACCTGATGCGCTGGATGGTCCGGAAGGTCGAGTAGCCGGAGGGCAGTATGGAATTGAATGAAGGGTTGGTCAAGGCAATCCTAAAGTACGTTGCGAAATGCGACGAGACCGGCGGGAAGAAATTTCTGGCGGTCCCGGAGTTCCCCCAGCACACGTCGGACGAAATCGACTACCACCTAGACCTCTGCCACGAGGCGGGGTTTATTAGAGGCCAGGAGACTTCCGGGACATTCTACCCGAGCGCGTTGACTTGGACTGGCCACAAGGAATTGGAGCGGCTTCGCGCTCAGGGTACCTGATGCGCTGGATGGTACGGAAGGTTGAGTAGGAGGACACAGTGAAACGCCGCATGGCACTGATTCAACGGGTCTTGGAATACGCAGAGTTGAATGGGAATGGCCATATCTTGGAAACTCCTACTGTTGAGGGCTATTCCCCTGTAGACGTGGAGTACCACATCCAACTCTGCGGCGAGGCTGGGTACCTACGTCTTACCCAGGGCCAAATGGTTAGGTTGACCTGGGAAGGGCATAACGAACTCGACCGGCTCCGGCAGGGCGAGTCGCAGACGGGAACGAAGACCTGATGCGCTGGATGGTCCGGAAGGTGGAGTAGCCGCCGGAACCTAAGCGCCCAGGTCCTCGGCGTCCAGCCACCCGTACCGCTGGGCCAGCCGCACCCACAGCCGCTGAGCCTGGGCGGCATCCCTTCTGATTTCTTCCAGTCCCGCTTCCATGCGCTCCAGGCGCTCCAGTCTGGCGTCCATGCGCTCCAGCAGTGGCGGCAACTTTTCCGCGATCGATTGCAGTGCGTTCAACCGGGCCTCGTGGTACTTGGCGATTTCCTCCAGGCTTTCCACCCGCCGCTCTATGTCCCCAGTCATAGCCATGCGTCACCCCCTGTCTCCTCGCCGCCATTATACAGGAGAGGGAAAGTCGTACAGCAAGCCTTGACAACATGAGCGGAGCAAGCCGCAACGCGAGGGCGCAGCTATGACCACCCTAGAAAAGGTGGTCGCGCTACCATCAGCTTGCGACTTCGCGTAGCGCATCTTGAAAAGCCTGAATCTCCGCATCGCGTTGAGCGGCCTGGTTCCGGCGGCGAGACTCAATAACAGCGTCCCGCAAATCCCGTGCACGACTACCTCTCCAACTATGTAACTGTCCGGAGAGAGCTTCTACAGTTACCGTAGGACTCTCGGCAGTGCCCCCAAGACGCACTGTCGCTGGGCCTATAGACGCGGAGAAGGCAGAGCCCGAATCCTCCCAAGACAAGGCCCCGTTCATCGTTGCCGCCAGGATGGACTGGTAAACTTTAGTGTCATCCATGGTCATGTTCTCTTACTCCTTACAGTTCGTGGGGCAAAGTCGGTTTCCAGCGTTGGTGTCCTGCCATAGTCATCAGTCGAGACGCCGACAGCGTAGCCGCCGGAAACCTAAGCCCCCAGGTCCTCGGCGTCCTCGCCGTTGTCCACGATCCCCAGGGCCTTGAGAATTGCCCAGTCAAAGTCAGCCATGGCCAACACAGCGGAAAGTTGCTGGATCTGGTCCCGACCTCGCGCGTTCTCCACGGCCTGCTTGATCTCTTCCCTGTCACAGTCGTCTAGCGTTCCCATGAAAAGACCTCCGTTTCAGCGAAGCCGACGGAGGCCGTTGACACAGTTCGTCTAGGGCTGGTAGCATGGGAGTTGATTTCGTCCCTCCCACAGTACCCCGCCGAGACCCGGTGTTAGTGCACCGGGTTTCGCTGTTTTAAGATGGCTAGCTTCCTAGCTACGCTATCTTACCACAAGCCCGATACCCCAGGGCCAATTCGACCGTTCTTGGAACCTCCGTCCCTTCTGGGCCGGCAGGACAGGAAACGGCAAATCGTACAGCAAGCCTTGACAGGCATGGCCGGCCTTCGGTAACTTGGGTTTGCTCTGCGACGAGCTCGTTTCCCTGGCGCGACCCGTGGATAAGGATGGGCCACGTGCCCCCTTGTGGTTGCGCCTGGAACGGGCCGCTTGTCGCAGAGTTAGCCTGATCCTTACTGCAAGGGGGTTCCCCATGAGCGTTGTCTGGTTCTTTTCGGCTGTCTGTGCTGCGCTCGGCGTAGTAGTGGCGTTTGTTCTGATCGTTAGGGCAGAGTGGGCCTTCCAGGACATCCATGCCGTCATCACTGGTTTTGGGATCGCGGCGGTACCCTTCATATTTGCCTTCGCGTTGGAGAAAGCCGTCAGAACCAGAGGACAGGAACAGAAGGCGGCACGGTCAGCAGCAGAAGCCGCCGCGAAGGTACGACAGGAACGTCAAGGCAATCGAGAGGAGCTTCGGGGCCAGCGTGAGGAGGAATTGGCCCGGCGCCGGGAATTAGGACGGAACCCAAGGGCCAACGCCGGTGAGGGGGAATGAGCCGATGGAAGCGATAAAAGTGTCGGCGTCCCGTATCCAGGCAAGTTGGTTCCTTTTCACCCTGACCCAGTTCATCTTCCCCGACCAGATGCAGTACGATGGCGCACGGGTCATCACCACGAAGCGGAAGTGGCTGGGCCTGCGGACCGTTCAGGACGAGATTCGCATCAGCCGGGTCGCCTCGGTGCGAATCGACACCGGTATCTTCAACGCTACGATCACGGTTGAGACTAAGGGCGGCGCGACGTCAGACGTGAGGGTCCATAAGGTACCGAAGGGCAGGGGCAGGCTGCTAGCGGACAGGATCAGACAAGATATACCCGATGAGTAGCGAACTTAAATAAATTCCCTCAGGTTTCCGGCGAGTCTGTGTTCGGCACTACCAGCGGCCGTAGTGGTTTGATCCTCGGCCGCAAGGTCTGGTAGTATGGCCCCACAAATGACGAAACCCCCGCTGACAGGCGGGGGCTTCCGGGAGCCTTGGGGGCTGACACTCGAAACAGTCCCACCTTACTCCCCTCAGTAGGAGTTTGTCAACCTCCCGGCTGCGTCACGCAGGAGGTTGTCATGGCTCAGGCACTCATAGCTGCTTTCCTCGGTGTCATCGCTCTGGTCGCTCTCTCGTACCCAGCTCGGGACCTCTACGCCCGGTTCAAGGCGTACCGGTATTGGAAGAACTGGACTGTCGTTATCCCGGACTGAGCCGGGGCGAACGAGGACGCCGAGGACTTGGGCGCTCAGGTTTCCGGCGAGTCTCTGTTTTGCACTTCCCTCCGTCGGGGCCGCCGCATTGACAGCAAACACGCGGCTAAACTATCATTTGGGCGGCACACCGCAACCCGCATAGGAGGCGAAAGCATGGCCGGTGAAGATATTGCACTGATGGCCCACCTGATGCGGCGGGCCGCCTTCGGGGCTACCCGCGACGAGCTTGAGGCCCGCGCCGCCAAGGGATACGAGGCCACGGTCAAAGAGCTTTTGGACTCAGAGGCCCAGGAGCCCCTGGACCGCAACGAAATGATGCGTTACCACCCTTGGACCTGGCGGCCGGGAACGCTCCCCGGCATGGGCGCCGCCGAGTGGCTGCACGACATGATCAACACCAGGCGCCCTCTGGAAGAGAAGATGGCGCTATTTTGGCACCAGGTGTTCGCCACCGGGGTGTCCAAGGTGGACCATTACGACGACGTAATGGACATGATCGTCAAGTTCCGCGAGAAGGGCATGGGCGACTACCGGGAGCTCCTCCTGGAGATGGCCAAAGACCCGGCCATGATTTACTGGCTGGACAACTGCGAGAATCACGCCTCCGCGGTTAACGAAAACTGGGGGCGCGAGCTGCTGGAGTTGTTCAGCATGGGCGTGGGCAACTACACCGAGGTGGACGTCCGCGAGTGCTCCCGGGCCTTCACCGGCTGGACCATCCAGCCCAAGCTTCCCCGCGGTCCCATCGGCCGTCATGACTGGTTCTTCGAGTACCGCGATGAAGACCACGACGACGGCGAGAAGACGTTCCTGGGGGAGACCGGAAACCTCAACGGCGACGACATAATCCGCATCATCTGCGAGCAGCCGGCCACCCCCCAGTTCATCGCTCGCCACCTCTATAACTTCTTCGTGGCCGACGAGGCCCAGGTCCCCGCTTGGGCGGTCACGCCGCCCGCGGACCGGGAGGCGGTGGACCTGCTGGCCGATACCCTGGTGGAATCGGGCTACGACATCCGCTCCACCCTGCGGGTGTTGTTCAACTCCGACTTCTTCAAGAACGCCCGGTTCGCCCGCCTCAAGAGCCCCACCGAAGTGGTGGTAGGCACCCTGAGGCTGGCCGGCGGCGCCGAGTTTCCCGCGCCGGGCATCGGCGATCTCTCCCGGCAGCCCTCCTACATGGGTCAGGACCTGCTCAACCCCCCAAGCGTGGAGGGTTGGCATACCGGCGTCGAGTGGATCAACAGCGGCTCCCTGATGCGGCGGGTGAACTTCACCGCCGACCTAGTGGGAGACCTGGGCCGCCCGGGCATCCGGGCGATGGTCGACCGGCTGAAGGCCCAGGCGGAGCGCTCCCCCGACAAGGTGGTGGACGCCTGCCTAGACCTCATGGGGCCTCTGGAAGTGTATTCGGAGAGCCGCCAGGAGTTGGTCGGCTACATCACGGAAAGCGGCGACTTCGCTTGGGACACTCCGGGCCAGGTGGAGGCGTCCGAGAGCCGCATATCCGAGTTGCTCCAGCTCATAGTTTCCCTGCGCGAATACCAGTACGCCTAGACTACTATCATTGCTGAGGAGAGGCGAGAGATGACCAGCACCAGGAAAGACCCGGTTCTGGTGGTGCTCCAACTGACCGGGGGCAACGACTACCTGAACACGGTCATACCCTACACCAATCCCCTGTACCGGGATAACCGCCCCACCGTACTAGTCCCCGAGGAGAAGGTTATTCCTCTGGACGGAGAGGTTGGCTTCCACCCCGAAATGGGGCCAATGAAGGCGATCTGGGACCGGGGAGAACTGGCCATCATCCACGGCGTGGGCTACCCCGACTCCCCGCGGTCCCACTTTCGCTCCATGGACATCTGGCACACCTGCGAGCCGGACAAGCTGGGTACCGAGGGTTGGCTGGGCAAGGCCACCCGCGATATAGACCCCCGCAAGGAAAACGTGTTGACCTCCATCGCTTTCGGCGCCTCGCTGTTCCGGGCCTTGGTGCTCCCCGGCGTCCCGGTGGCCGTGGTGGACGACCTGGACACCTACGGAATACTGCCCGCCATATCCGAGCAGGACCAACGCTCCCGCATCCTGGACCGGTTCGCGCGGCTCTACTCGCCGGTGATGGGCAGCGGGCCGGTTATGGACTACTTGGGCCAGACCGGGTTGGACACCCTCAAGGGCGCGGACATCCTCAAGGAAGCGCCCCAGATATACTCCTCCAGCGTGGAGTACCCAGACACCGTGATCGCCAAGAGGCTCAAGGGCATCGCCCAAATCCACATGGCCGATTTCGGGACCCGCATCTTCTACGTGGACCACGGCAGCTTCGACAGCCACTCCAATCAGATTGGAATGCACGACAAGCTGTGGAAGGACGTGTCGGAAGGGGTGGAGTGCTTCTTCGACGACCTGCGGGAGCACGGCGTTGGCGACAACGTGGCGATGCTCATGTTCAGCGAGTTTGGCCGCCGGACCCATGACAACGGCTCCGGCACGGACCACGGCGCCGGGGGAGCTGCGTTCATCCTGGGAGAAGGCGTCAAGGGCGGCCAGTACAGCGAGTATCCGTCCCTGGAATCCAGAGACCTGGAGCAGGGAGACGTGGTGCCCAACCACGACTTTCGCGGCGTTTACTCCAGCATCCTGGAGGACTGGATGGGCTTGGACGCCAAGACCATCGTCGAGGGCTCCTTCGAGAAGCTCCCTTACTTCGGCTAGAGGGACCCGGCTTGGAGTGCGGTCCCGGCGGCGGCCGGGTCATTCCTCCCTAGGAAAGCGGAGACACTCCAATGCCGTCGCCAGCCTGGGACCATCACCAACGGGGCGCTTGCAGGCGCCGACCGACGGAGAAGCACCATGCTTACGGAAACCGTGGCGGGGCGGACCTATGACTACAGCCACAACGTGGGCCGGGGGGCCCAAACGGGTATGGGGTTCAACTTCCCGGTGGACCTGGCCCTGGGCCCCAACGATGTTGCCTACGTAGTCAACCGCGGAAACGAGAGTATCAGCAACGTGTCCTGGGACCGCACCGGCGTGGGCCAGCGCGTTAGCAGGATCACCCTGGGCGGCGCCGCCGGCGATGAAGAGTTCCTGGGAGAGTTCAGCCGCTACGGTAGCGGCGACGGGCAGCTGATTTGGCCCGCCGCCATAGCGGTTGACCCGCAGGGCAGCCTCTACGTCACCGACGAATGGCTGAACCGCGTTTCGGTTTTCGATGCTGAGGGCAACTACCTTCGCCACTTCGGCACTGTCCAACCCGGTGATGGCGGGCCCAACGGCGCGTCGGGCATCGCCATAGGCGCGGACGACGTCCTGTACGTGACCGACGGCCGGAGCCACCAGGTCCGCAAGTTCACCACCGGCGGCGAATTCCTGGGCGCCTGGGGCTCCCGTGGCGCGGGGCAGGGGGAGTTGGACTCTCCCTGGGGAATCACCGTGGACGATAGCGGCTTCGTGTACGTGGCGGACCACAAGAACAACCGGGTCCAGAAATTCACCTCCGCCGGCTCCTTCGTGGCCCAGTTCGGGCAAGGCGGCTCCAAGAAAGGCGATTTGTCCCACCCCACCGACGTAGCGGTGGACTCGGAAGGCGACGTCTATATATGCGACTGGAGCAGGAACCGCTGGGACCGGGGCCGCGTACACACATTCGACGCCGAAGGCCGGTTCCTGACCAGCTTGGCGGGAGACGCCCAACAATTGTCCCTGTGGGCCCAAATGACGGTGGACGCCAACGCGGACTACATCAAGCGCCGCCGGGAGGTCAACAGCACCGAGCCCGAGTGGACCTTCGCCCAACCCACCGCCGTGGAGTTCGACCGGGCCAACCACCGCTTGCTGGTGGTGGACACCCAGCGCAGCCGCATTCAGATTTACGACAAGAAGTCCGGGTACCTGGTCCCCCAGCTTAACCTATAGAAGCGGGGCAAAGGGCGAATGCCGCAAGGTTGGAGCTGTGGAACCATCCAAAGAGCGTTACTATCTTCGGATGGCGGCGGAGCATCCGGCGACTCCGTGCTCCGCGGCCCCGGACGAAATCCTGGAAGAGGCAGCGTCGGAAGCGGAACCCACCAAATTCATGGAGGAGTACTTCGCGGCGGGCCACGCCGGGTGGTTGGCCGCCAAGCGCGGCCGGACCGTCAACCTCCCCAAGGACCGTATGGACCGCGCCATTCTCGTCCTATGGCTGAGGGCCTGCCACCTGAACACTGACCGCCTGCTGGGCCGGCCGTCGGACGACGCTGACAAGCCCTTCTTCTCCGACGAGGACCTCTACGGCGGTCCCTGAGTTCCCTGGTGCGGCGGCCCCGTGGGACCCGTGCAGCTGACGGCCCGCCCCCGTGTTGCGCCAACGGGGCCCAGAATTAGGAAGCACCACCCTTATCCCAGCCCCATCCAGCCGCCGGGCTTCCCGGCCAATCCCACCCACCGGCCGGCCCCAGGCTATGGCTCTTAACGCACTCGGACCAAGACGCACTCGGACGACGGAAGGAAGGACACTATGCAAGGCAAGACTGTATTGGCCAGCATTCTGCAGCAGGAGGGCGCGGACTACGTTTTTTGCTTCCCCAACAATCCGCTGATCGACGCGGCGGCCGCCGCGGGCATCAGGCCCATCATCTCCCGCATGGAGCGCGGCGCGGTCAACATGGCCGACGGCTACAGCCGCGTTACCAACGGCAACAAGACCGGGATTTGCCTGGTGCAGGCGGGCCCCGGGATAGAGAACGCCTACCCGGGAGTTGCTCAAGCCTACGCCGATTCTTCACCCATCCTCATGCTGCCGGGACACCAGGGCACCGCGCGAGACGGGGTCCCCTCCGACTACCGCGCCAGCCGCAACTACGAGGGGGTCACCAAGTGGGCCGACCTCATCAACCACACCGAGCGCATACCGGAGATGATGCGCCGGGCCCATACCCACCTGCGGGTGGGGCGGCCCCAGCCGGTGTTGTTGGAAATGCCGGCGGACGTGCTCAACGGTGAAATCGACGAATCGCAGTTTCGCTACGACCCGGTGTCCAAGCGGCGCAGCGCCGGGGACCCCAAGGACGTTGCCAGCGTGGCCAGGACCCTGCTGGCGGCGCGGCGCCCGGTCATTTACGCAGGCCAGGGAGTGCTTTATGCCGAGGCCACGCCAGAACTCGTGGAGCTGGCCGAGTTGCTCAACGCGCCGGTGATGACCACCACCCTGGCCAAGAGCGGGTTCCCTGAAGACCACCGTCTATCCCTGGGCACCGGGGGCAACAGCGGGACCAAGGCTGTCGGCGTTTTCCTGCGTCAAGCGGACGTAGTGTTCGGCATCGGCACCAGCTTCCAAAAGACCCTGGCCTCGGCGCCGGTCCCCGCCGGCAAGACCGTCATTCAGTCCACCATCGACGAAGGCGACCTCAACGGGGAATATCCCCTGGATGACATCATCGTTGGCGACTCAAAGCTGGTGTTACGGCAGCTAATCGACGAGGTGAGCAGGCTAGCGGGCCCCGGGGGCCATAGCGGAGACGGCGGCGTGGCGGAGGAAATCAAGACGGTGAAGGACGAGTGGATGGCTGAGTGGCTGCCCCGGCTGACCTCCGACGACGTGCCCATCAGTCCCTACCGGGTCATCTGGGAACTGGACCGCGGGCTGGACAAGGCCAACAGCATCGTGACCCACGACTCGGGCAATCCCAGGGACCAGATAGTGCCCTTCTACACCGCCACCACGCCCCGGGGCTACATCGGCTGGGGTAACTCCACCCAGCTGGGTTCCGGGCTGGGGTTGATCATGGGAGCCAAGCTGGCCGCCCCGGAGAAGGTAGCCCTGAACCTCATGGGCGACACCGCGGTAGGCATGTGCGGCACCGACTTCGAGACCGCCTCCCGGAACAAGATAGGCATCATCAGCGTCATCATGAACAACGGGGCCATGGGCGGCTACGAGAAGAACATCCCCGTCGCCGTCGAGAAGTACGGCTCCAAGTTCATAAGCGGCGATTACAACAAGCTGGCGGACAGCCTGGGCTGTCACGCCGAGACCATCACCCAGCCCGGCCAAATCGCCCCGGCCCTGCAGCGGGCCCAGGAAATCTCCGCCACCGGCCAACCGGTGGTGCTGGAGGTTATCACCCGGGAGGAACCGGTCTTCTCCCGGTATTACTGACTCAAGGACGCGAGGGCCAGACGATGGTGCGTCATCCTGAAGGCGAGGCCTACGCCGGAAGCCGGAAATGGCTCCAAATCTTGGTCAACAAGCATCCTGGTTTGCTGGACGACTATATTGTCCCCAGGTTGCGCCAGCAGCCTTTGGACGTAGAGTGGTTCTCGCCTCTCCAATCGGACGACTACGCAGAATACAGCGACGATGACTTTATCGATCGGTTGGGGGTGGCCTTAGAGAGCAGGCCATTGAGCAAGTTTTGGCCACAGACGAACATGGGCGGCGGGCCTCACTGGGACGCCCTGGGGAAGACCGGCTGATGGGAATCAGGCAAAGACACCCATTAACTGACCGTATCCTCCACATATTTATTGATGTAGAGGAAATAACATCCCGCTCCCCACGAGCCAATCACTGATCCCCATCGTCAGAGCACTCGTCCTCAACCAAGGCCAGCATCCGGCGGACGAACCGTTCGACGATGGGCCGCCCCCGTGCCACGACGTCAGCTTCCATGAAATCGTGATAGAAGTTGGCGTGAAATTGCTCAGCCAAGAGGAAGTCCGACACCAGCAGCGGTTCTTCAAATTCTTCGGCCAGTCTATTGACCGCCGCCACCTTGGCGTTATGCTTGCTGAATCTCCAACCCCGCTGCTTGGCCACCGCCATGACGGAATGGGAAGCTGCGCCCCACAACTTTTCCGAACCTTGCAGTTCATCGCCGTTGGCAAACTCTCGCTCGGAGTGCTCTAGGAACTCTAGCGCCGTGCGGACATGGTCGGTTACCGTCATCGTTGGTCTATTCGCCATCCCATCTCCGGTTCCGAGCAGGGCCTATTTGTCCACACCGCGGTCGTGGGCGCGCGACCGGGTTAAGGTCCTTGCTGGAGCCTCTTGTATGACTTGTACCATAACCGACCCGCCTGTCGTCAAGACGGGGCAACCATTTTTCCAGAGGAATGCCGGGAAGGATACACGGAAAGGCTCGAAACGGCTAGAATAAGGCAAGTAGACCCTTAGCCAGACCCGGAGTAAGAAAGATGCCCGACAAGTTCAACTACCAAGAACTGTTCGCCAAGAACGCGCCCGTGGGCGCCAGGACCACCTTCCCGCGCGCCAAGTACGACTTCGCGGTGGCCTATCCCGACCCCGATAGTCTGCCGCTGGACGGCCTGGTCAGCGCTCTCAAGACCGCCCTGGACCGGGAGGGCAGGGACCTGGCCTACTACCCGGAGTACTCCGGCCTGGCCTCGCTGCGCCGGTTGGTTGCGGAAAAACTGGGCCGCGACCGTAACATGAAAGTCACACCGGACGACGTGGTGCTCACCTCCGGCTCCGGGGAAGCCATCTCCATGGTGATACAGGCGCTGACGGACCCTGGGGACGTGGTGCTCACCGAGGAGTTCCTGTACCTGGGCTCGCTGCGGCAACTGCGCCGGTACGGCGCCGACGTGATCGGGGTTAAGTGCGACGCCGAGGGCATCATCCCGGGAGAGCTGGAACAAGTGTTGCGAGACTCGGCGGCCCGGGGCAAGAAGGTCAAGTATCTCTACACCATTCCCACCTTCCAAAATCCTCTGGGCTGGACCATGACCCTGGAGAGAAGGCGACAAGTCTTGGACATTACCAGAAATCATGGCGTCCCCGTTTTCGAGGACGACTGCTACGTGGACCTGCGGTTCGCGGGCGAGGACGTGACCTCCTTCCACTCTCTGGACAGCGACGGGCAGGTCATCTACGTGGGATCGTTCTCCAAGATCGTCGCTCCGGGGATGCGCATGGGATACCTGGTGGCCCCGGAGGAGGTCCTGCTGCGGGCCATCAGCTTCAAGGGCGGCGGCGGGGTGAACCAATTTGCCGCCCTGGCCATCGAAGAGTACCTGAAGCACGACATGTACGAGCACATAGACCGGCAGAACGCGGCCCTGCTGGCCAAACGCGACGCGATGCTGGCGTCCTTGGGGGAAAACTTCGGCGGGACGGCCACCTGGTCAACCCCTCAAGGCGGCCTGTGCGTGTGGCTGGAGTTGCCCGAAGGGGCCGACTTGGCCTCCATACAGGAGCAATCGCTCCGCGAAGGCGTCGGATTCTACAACGGCACTATGTTCTCGCCCGAGGGCGGGGGGGCCAACTGCGCCCGGCTGTGCTACGGGCATCCCTCCCCGGAGATGGTGTATGAGGGCGTGGCGGAATTGGCCCGTATCCTGGAGCGCCACGGCGTCGTGACGGGATAGCCCGGGCGGGATAGCCCGTTCTAGACTCCCGGCCTGCCGGTGCGGACCCGGCCCTTGACCGGCTAGCCGCTTCCCATCAACTCAATGCCCAGTCCGTTGGGGTCTTTGAGGTACAGGCTCCCGCCGATTTCCTGGAACTTGGTCCCGTGCTGTTGCAGCCGCTCCACGATCTCCGACCGGCGCTCCGGGCCCACCGTCAGCGCTATATGCATGATGCCGCCCACCCCTTCAGGCGCCTTGCGCTGCAGGCGCGACACGTGGGGAAAGTCGAAGAAGGCAAAGCTCATGCCATTACCCATGTCCACGTTCATGTGCGTGGACTCGGCAGAGTCCCGGTTGGCGGTGACGCCGGTGACCGCCATGCCCAGGATGTTGCTGTAAAACTCGGCGGTAACCTCCAGGTCTTTGGCAAAAATCGCCACATGGTCCATTCCCTGGGTGGCAACCTCGGCCCGGCCCTGGGAAATGAACTGCCGCAGCCTGGCCCGTTTCTGCTCCAATTCGTCCGTCGTGGGTGTTGTCATTTCCTCCTCCGGTTTGTTCTCCGGTTCATGTCTGACGGGCCCGTGATTCCCTGGTGAGGCGCTCTTTGCGAACCGCGCCAGCCCAACTGCTAGGGCGCAACTCCTTGGACCGGCGGTGGCTTCGACCCCTGTATGCGTAACTGTTCAGGCTTAAGGACAACCGGCCCTTCGACAGGCTCAGGACAGGCCCTTCGACTGCGCTTCGTTCCGCCTACGGCTCCACTTCGCTTCGCTCAGGACGAACGGATACACATCAAGTCTGAACAGTTACCTGTATGCGCGTGCTGTTGCCGAGCGGCTCCCCCCGCCGCTAGCAGGCAGGGCGGTTGGTGAACTCGGGGTCCACCTTGCGCGGCAGCCACTGCCCCGAACCCGGCGCGGCGTTGAATTCGCCGTCCTGCACCACCACCTTGCCCCTCAGGATGGTGGTGACCGGCCATCCCTGGATGTCAAACCCTTCCCAGATGCTGTAGTCGGAAATGTGGAAATCACTCTTGGTCAGCCGCTTGCGAACGGCGGGATCGATCAGCACGAGGTCGGCGTCGCTACCGGGGGCGATGACGCCCTTGCGGGGGTAGAGGCCCATGATCTTGGCGGCGTTGGCCGACGTTATGTCGACAAACCGCTGCAGCGACATGCCGCGCTTGGACACGCCCTCGCTGAAGCTGATGCCCACCCTGGTCTCGGCCCCGTTGTGGCCGCCGGTAACGTCGGAGATGGTCCGGCCGGCGATCTTTATCTCCCAAGAGGTGCAATACTCGTCGGTGGCCATAGTGCTAAGGCCGCCCCGCACGATACCGTCCCACAAGGAGAGCCGGTCTTCCTCCGACTTGAGGGACGGGTAGGTATGGTACTTCATGCCGTTATCTTCCCGGTAGTCGTCGGAGCTGAAGCAGCAGTAGTTGTGGAGGGTCTCGCCGTAGACGGGCATGCCCTTGGCCCGGGCCTCTTGAATGGCCTCCAAGCCCTGTCTGGCGCTGACGTGGACGAAGTAGACCGGGGCCCCGGTCCATTCCGCCACCCGTATCACCCGGCGGAAGGAAACGTCCTCCGACTCGTTGCTGTGCACCAGGTGCATGTTCCACCACTCGGTGCGCTCCTCTCCGGCCAGCTTCCGGTACATGTGCTGGACCATGTCGTCGTCTTCCGAGTGGACCAGCAGCATGCCGCCCGCGCGCTGCATCGTCTCCATTATGTCGTGGAGATGCCCCATGCGCACCATTCTGGGCTCGCCTACGGTGGAGGGCGGGCGGATGTTGGTGGTGAAGATCTTCGCGGTGGGGAACCCGTCCTGGACGGCTTCCTCAAGCTGGCCGATAACGTGGGGCCGGACGTCGCCCAATAGCATCAGGTGATGGGAGTAATCGGCGTAGGAGTTGCCCTGCCAGACTGCCGTGCGCTCCTGGATGGCCTGGTTAATATCGATCCCGGGGTACTGGATGGCGAAGTCCAGTATGGTGGTGGTGCCGCCGAAGAGAGCGGCGCGGCTGACCTGCTCCGGAGGGGCGGTCTTGAGGTCGCCGTGGCCCATGACCGGCGCCGAGATGTGGGCGTGGGGCTCGATGCCGCCGGGCGCCAGGATTTTTCCCGAGGCGTCGATGATCCGGACCGACTCTTCGGTCAGGGTGCCAGGGGCGGCCACCGCCACAATCTTCTCGCCCTGGACCGCCACGTCCCAATCGCTAACTCCCCACGGGGTGACAACCTGGCTGCCGCGAATAATCAAGTCCAACATACTGCCCTCCTTTTGCTAGGGACGCTTTGGGGCGCATTCCTCGCGCCGTGAGCGGTGGATACCGGAGTTTAACACAACGGCCCAGCTTGGGGCGCAGGCTTCCCCCTGGGCCGGGAGCAGTCCATTGTCCCCTGGAAGGGCGCAGCAACCGCCGCCGCCATATCATTCCGGACCCGGCTCCCCCGTCATTCCGGACCCGGCTCCCCTGTCATTCCGCTGGAGCGCAGCGACGAGGAATCCAAACCGCATAGCTGCAAGCCCCGGCCACTGGTGATGGGCCGCTCGGCGCTCACCCAATTTCAACGCCCTTATCTGGTCTCCGCAAGGCCGTGGTGATTCCGGGCGCCCCCTTTCCGTCATTTCGTGGGGGCGCAGAGACGAGGAATCTCAAGCCCTTATGCGCCAGCCACGCTGCGAACGATGGACCACAGCCCTGACTAGGACTTTAGACCCCTCGCCCGCCTGAAGGCGGACTCGGCGTGACGGGGGGGACGCCCGTAGGCGGACGCGGCGTGACGCGGGGGGACGCCCGTAGGCGGACGCGGGGGGACGCCCGTAGGCGGACGCGGGGGGGCGCCCGTAGACGGATTCGGCGTGACGGGGGCGACGGGTTTTCTAGCCATGTTACAATTGGCGGGCCGCCGTCACCAATCCCTGCGGCGTATCCCGGCTAGACGTGCTGAATAGGTTTTACCCTCACTCAGTTCCCTCGGAGGGCCCCACGATGGTTCGAACCGATAAGTCCAACGGCATTACCCGAACGCTGGCGGAGTTCTCCGCCGGGCTGTCCTACGAGGACCTGCCCCCGGAAGTGGTGGACTGGGTCAAATACCTCTGCTTGGACTTTGCCGGGGTTACGCTGAACGGGTCTACAACCGAGTCGGCCAAGACCGTGGTGAAGACTATCGAGGACGCTGGGAGGCCCGGCCCTTCGGCGGTGGTGGGGACCCACAGCCGGGCGCTGCCCGAATACGCCGCGTTGGCCAACGGCGTCGCCTTCCATAGCGTGGAGTTGGATGACGTCAACAACGAGGCGTCGCTGCACCCGGGAGTAGTGTCCTATCCCACGTCGCTGGCCATGGGAGACCTGGCGCCGCTGAGCGGCAAGAGGTTCATCACCTCGGTGGTCACCGGCTACGACGTCATGGTGCGCCTGGGCCGGGCCCTAAAGCCGTTGGAGCACTACGGCCGGGGCTTTCATCCCACGGGGACCTGCGGGGCCTTCGGCGCTGCGGCGGCGGCCGGCCACGCGTTGGGCCTGGACGGCAACTGCCTATCCCACGCGCTGGGCATTGCCGGCAGCCAGACGTCGGGCAGCATGGAGTTCCTGGCCCAAGGCGCCTGGACCAAACGGTTCCACCCCGGTTGGGCGGCCCACAGCGGCATCTGGGCGGCGCTTCTGGCCCGCAACGGCTTCGTTGGTCCCGCGAGCATCCTGGAGGGAAGAGACGGTTTTCTTCAGGCTTACTCGGGAGACCCCGACCCGGACTCGGTGCTTCCCGGCCTTGGCGAAGAGTTTATGATCACTCGGACGGGCATCAAGCCCCACTCTTGCTGCCGCTACAAGCAAGGCCCCATCGACTGCCTGCTGGACCTGAAGAACTCCCACCACATCCAGCATCAAGACGTGGAAGAAGTGCGAGTGGGGGTGCTGAACGCCGGATTCAAGCTGGTGGCCTCCCCCGAGGAGAACAAGCGCAATCCCATTTCAGTGGTGGACATGCAGTTCAGCATGCCCTTTGGCGCGGCGGCGGCCCTGGTTTTCGGCCGCGCTTCCCTGTCCGAATACGTCCCCGGCGTTCCGGAACGTCCCGAGATAAGGAACATCATGGAGCGGACCCGGTGCGTCATCGACCCCGCGCTGGAGGCGACGTTTCCCCGCCAATTCCGGGCGTGGGCCGAAGTGGACGTCAAGGACGGCCGCACCCTGCGGGGCGAAATCGACTATCCCAAGGGAGACCCGGAAAACCCCCTCACCTGGGACGAGTTGAAAGACAAGTTCCTGGGGCTTACTTCCCCGGTTATCTCCGCGCGGAGGCAGGGGGAAATAGTTTCCCGTATAGAATCGTTGGAATCGATGATCGACGCCCGGGACCTGGCGGCGCTGCTGGCCGCGGAGTAGGCGGGGGCTATCCAGGCGGACCTGCTCAGGCGGCTGGCTGGGCCAGGACCTTGGGCGCTATCTTCCTCCGGAGCCAGCGGCCGTCGTTGGTGTCGCCGGTGAGCTTCCCGTCTTCCACGATGACTTTGCCCCGCAGGATGGTCATCACCGGGTAGCCCTGGCACTCGAACCCCTCCCATATCGAGTAGTCCGAGTCGGAGTGCAGGTCGTCCAGGGTCAGCTTCTTCCGCAGATTGGGGTCGAACACCACGATGTCCGCATCGCTGCCGACGGCGATGGCCCCCTTCTGAGGGTACATCCCGAGAATCTTGGCGGCGTTGGAGGACGTGATGGCCGCGAAGCGTTCCAGGGAGATGCGCCCGGTGGACACCAGCTTGGTGTAGGTCACCGGCAGCCGGGTCTCGATCCCGTTGTGCCCCCCGCAGACAGTGTCTATGGTCGTCCCCGACAGCTTCACGTCCTTGTAGGTGGTGTAGTCGTCGGTGGCGGTGGTGCACATGGGACCGTCCACCAACCCCTGCTGCAGAGCGTCGCGGTCGTCGGGGTACTTGATGGCCGGATAGGTGTGGATGATGGTGCCGCCGGGCTTCTTGTAGTCCTCGCAGGTGAACTCCAGGTAGTTGTGCAGGGCTTCGCCGTAGACCGGCAACTGCCGGTTGCGGGCCTCGGCCACCGCCGCCACTCCCTCCTTCGCCGTGGTGTGGACGAAGTAGACTCCGGCCTCGGTGTGCTCGGCTAGGCGGATTATCTTGCGGAAGGCTATGTCCTCGGAGATATTGTTATGCACCAGATGGAGGTTGTAGCCCTGGTCCCTGCCCTCCCTCCTGAGCTTCTGCTCCATATAGGTAACGATGTCGTCTTCTTCCGCGTGGACCGCCATGATCCCGCCATTGTTGGCTACCTGCTGGAAGATCTCCCAGAGGTGACCGTACGGGCAGCGGGCCAGGAAAGTGGTGAATATCTTGAAGCTGCTGATGCCGGTTTGAATGGCCTCGCCTATCTCCTCGATCATCCGGGGCGGCACCGCCCCGGCCAGGATGAAGTGGAAGGCGTAGTCGGTATAGGAGTGGCCGTCGAAAGCCGCCCGGCGCTGTTCTATCTGCGTGGTGATGGGCTCCGACGACGGCGCGTCTCCGGGGACTAAGGGAAGGCTTCCGGCAAAGTCTACGAAGGTGGTCACCCCGCCAAAGGCGGCGGCGCGACTGGCCGCTTCCGGCGGCTGAGTGAACACTTCGGGCCGCCCCGCCCAGGTTTCGGGCACCGGAATACCAATGTGGCTGTGGGGCTCTATGCCCCCGGGCAGGACTAGTTTGCCCGTGGCGTCGATGACACGGCCCGCTTCCACCTCCAGGTTACCTGGGGAAGCAAGGGCGGCGATGAGGCCTCCACTGATTCCCACGTCCATCTCGGTCACGCCCTCTTCCGTGACCACCCGGCCGCCGCGAACGATCAAGTCCAGCATGTCAATCCTCCTTGCCGCTAGGCTCAGGGCCTTTTAGTTGTCATTCCGAGCGGAGCGAGGAATCTGAGATTCTTGGGTCCGGCCTACCCTGGCCTTTGGCAGAGATTTCAGATTCCTCCCGTTGGTTTGGAATGACAGGTAGGGACAAGAGTGACTATTTAAAGACCCTACCGCTATGCTAACCGATTTCCCCGGGGACGCTTATTCGGGCGCGGACACGCCCAGAGTGGCGGGAATCCAGTCGCTGAGCAGCTCTTCCATCTCATCGCGGCACTCCACCAACCCGTGCTCAGCGTCTTCGTACAACACCAACTGCTTGGGTTCATTGGCTATGTTGTAGATTTGTTGACCGTTGAGGTAGGGCAGCCGGCTGTCGGCTTTACCGTGGACCACCAGCAGGGACTTGGGGGTCAGCCTGCCCACCATCTGGGCGCCGTAGGTCTGCGGAGCCAGGGAGACCACTCCCTTGACGTGATCGCTGGCCGTGCCGGCGGCAATAACCACGGCGCCGCCGAAGGAATGTCCTACCAGCACCACGGGCTCGTGACCGGTGCCCTTGAGGTACGCCACTCCGGCCAGCACGTCCATCATGCACTCTTCCAGCACGTTGGGCTGGCGGTAGTCCAGGCGCAGCGAGGTGATGCTCCGCTCTCGAAAAGCCTCGGCCAGCCTGGAGTAGGTCCCCTCTCCCGGACCTCCGAACCCGCCTCTGGCCCCGCAGACCCAGATGACGCCCTGCTTGGAGCCGGGGGCCCGGTGCAGAATTGCCTTCAGCTCTCCGCCGGGGGTGCGAAAAGTAAGGCGCCGGCCCGGGCCCTCATGGCGCTCCCGCGCCGCCGGGGCCTGCCCGCTGGAATCCGGCCCGGCGGCGTCCCGGGTCTCATCCCCTGGCACTGCCATAGCGCCACCTCCGATCAGGTTGACGGCAGGGCGCCGGGCCGGGAGGACGCCCGGGGCCGCCGTATCGCGACCGGCAAGCCGGCCGCTACTTGAGGAACGGCGTAATCTCCGAGATGAAGTCCTGGGGATTGTCCTCGAAGACCATGTGTCCGGCCCGCCGTACTTGCACCACTTTGCCCTGGGCCAGGGTGTCCACTATGCGGTTGGCCGTATCCTCGGTCAAGAGGTCCGTTTCCATTCCCCGCACCACCAGGGTGGGGCAGGTGATGTTGGCCAGGGAGGGCCACAAGTCCACGGCGGGAGCGCCGGTATTCCGGCGGCGCTGCTCCCTAATCTCCGGGTCGTACTTCCACCCGACGCGCCCGTTGGGCAATTCCTTGGTGGCGTAGGTCAGGCGGCGGCGCAGCACACTGTCGGATGCGAACCGGTTCTCTTTCCCGATATAGGCCACGACGCTCTCGAAGGAGTCGAACTCCTCGGGCACGGCGCTCAGCTCGCGAGTTATCCGCTCGCTGCCTAGAGCATCGACGACGGGGCCGATGTCCACGATTACCAGCTTTTGCACCCGCTCCGGGTACCTGCCGGCGAAGGCCATGCTATTGCGCCCGCCCATGGAGTGTCCCACCAACAGGAAGGAGTCCAGCGACAGGGCGTCGGTGAAGGCGGCCAAGTCGTCGACGAAGGCGTTGGTGGAGTAGTCGCCGCCGGGCGCCCAATCGCTGTCGCCTCGGCCTCGCTGGTCCAAGGCCAGGATGTGGAAGTCGGGGCACAGAGCGGCGGAGACGTCGTCCCAGGAGTGAGCGTGGCCCCGGAGGCCGTGCAGCAACACCAGCGGCGGCTTGCCCGCTGTGCCCCAGTCCAGGTAGTGCAGGTTCAACCCGTTGGCGGAAACTGTCTTGTCTTGGGGTTTGACCTCAGTGGTCATTGTCTAGCCTCCAGCCGCTTGTCCGGGTCCCACGCCAGGGGGAGTGGAGAGCCGGTGGCGACAGTTTAGCACACGCCCGCAGCCGGCCCCACGCCGCTGCGGCCGGGGGTTCAGCCCAGGACGTCACGGGCGATGTCGTCCATCTCGCGCAGCGACTCCGGGCCGCCGGTGTTTTCCAGCCAGATGGTAACCCGGTCGGCGCCGGCCTGCTCCAGGTCTTTGATGACCTCCCGGTCCCGGAACTGGCCCGGAGCCCCGAAGGCCATGATCTGAATTTCCTCCGGGTCTCGCCCGGCTTGGCGGGCAAGATCGTTCAGGGTTTCCCGGCCCTGACGGACCTGCTCCACCGTGGTGCGCACCGGCATCCAGCCGTCACCCCATTCCACCACCCGCTTGAGCACGTTGCGGGCGCTGCCCCCTAGGAGAACCGGCGGGTGAGGGTCCTGGGCGGGTTTGGGGACGGACCGCACGGCCGGGAAGTCGTAGTAAGCCCCGTGATATTCGGCCTCGTCTTGGGTCCACAGCTGCTTCATGGCAAGCACGGAGTCCTTGGTCTGGCCCCAGCGATGGGAGAAGTCTCCGCCCATGACGTCCGTCTCTTCCTTGAGCCAGCCCGCGCCAATTCCGAAGATGACCCGGCCGCCGGAAAAGTGGTCCAGGGTGGCAACCTCTTTGGCCAGAAGCAGTGGGTTGCGCTCCGGCACCAGGCAGATCCCGGTGCCCAGCTTGATGGTGCTGGTAACCGCCGAGGCGCGGGCCAGGGCAATAAAAGGGTCGACGATGCGCCCGTAGACCTCGGGAATCAGGCCGTCGGGGGAGCCGGGGAACGGAGACGAGGTATGCACCGGCAGGACCGGGTGTTCGGGCACCCAAAACGACTCGAACCCCAGCTCCTCGGCCCTCCGGGCCAGCACCGCGGGGTCAGTGGAAGCGTCGCTCTCGAAGACGAAGATCCCTATGTCCATAATCCCCTCGCTAGGAGTGAGTTGGCGGTCCTATATACGGCGAAAACACCCTCCCGGCCCCGGAGCGGGTGAAAAAGACCGGGCCGGGTCAACGTTTGATGATGAGCAGCGAGAAGTAATCGAAGTCCTCGTCGGACAGTTGATGGATGTTTTGCACCACCTCTTCCCGTTGCGTGGTGGCGCGGCTCACGTAGTACGCGGTCCCGGCGAGGCCCAGCTTCTCCAGATTGGCCAGGGCGTTGAGCAGGGCGCGGCTCACGTCCATGAGAACTATGGTGTCGTAGTTGGTGATAGCCTCCCTCAGGTCGTCTATGCCGTAAACGCCGGGGAGAATCGCCAGGCGCTGGCCGTGGGTGGCCAGGGGGACCCTGGCGCTGGCGGCCGCGGCCATGATGGAAGACACGCCGGGGACCACCTCCACGGACAGATCGGGGACGACCGCTTGCACGCCGGCCAGCAGGCGGGAGAACTCGCTGTACAGCATGGGGTCGCCCTCGGTGACGAAGGCCACGTCGCAGCCGTCGGCCAGGTGGCCGCCGATGGTGGCCGCCGCGTCCCGCCAGGTCCCATCGCTGACCGGAGTGTCGTCGGAGGGGATGGTTATGCTTACGAAGTGGAGCTTGGCTTCATCCAAGATGTTTCTGACCACGCTGAGGGCGTAGCTTTCCCGGCCGTCGTCCAGTTGCGTATAGGCAACGGCCCCCACGCTCCGGAGGACCCGCTGCGCTTTGAGAGTCAGCAGTTCCGGGTCGCCGGGGCCTACACCCACGCCGTAGAGGCGGCCTAAACCAGCGGAGCTAGGACTTTCTGTTTGCGCCATTCGCAGTATCCATCCGGTCGCTTTTCTCCGGACGCGTTATCGCCATTTCCCGCCTGGAATTGCCCGCTTGTCGAGTCCGGGCTGAATCTTTGCCCCGCTCCCGGCTACTGCGCCACCACGTTAATCAGCCGGCCGGGCACGTACACGGTCTTGTCGACGGACTTGCCATCAGTGAACGACCTCACTCGGGGACTGGCCAGGGCCAACTCCCGGGCCTCCGCCTCCTCTATGTCAACGGGCACTTCCAGCTTGTCCCGCACCTTGCCGTTGACCTGCACCACCAGGGTCAGTATTTCTGCTGCCGCCAGGTCGTCGTCCCACCTGGGAAAGGGCTGCCGGTGGATGCTATAGGGGCGCCCTATTAGCTCCCACAGCTCCTCGGAGATATGCGGGGCGAAGGGGGCCAGCATCAGCAAGAACTTCTCGGTGCACTCGCGCCAAGTCAGGGAATCTATACTGCCCTCGGCCCACACGTGGTTCATGTGGTTGGAGAGTTCCATCAGCGCCGCGATGGCCGTGTTGAACTTGAACCGGTCCAGGTCCGTATGGCACTTGCGAATGGTCTGGTGGAGCAGGCGGGAGGTCTGGCGGACCGCCTGCTCGTCGTTGGGGGTGGCGTCCAACTCCCCGGGGTCCCGGACCATCATGTCCCACAGGCGGTTCAGCCAGCGGGCCATGCCGTTCATCCCCACCTCGCTCCATGGCCCTCCCTGGTCCCAGGGGCCGATGAACATCAGAAAGCAGCGCACGGCATCGGCGCCCAGGTTCTGCACCACCAGGTCCGGGTTGACCACGTTGCCCCGGCTCTTGCTCATCTTCTCGTGGTCTTCTCCCAGGATCACGCCCTGGTTGAACAGACGCCGGAAGGGCTCCTCGAAGTCGGCCAAGCCCATGTCACAGAGCGCCTTGATGAAGAACCTGGAATAAAGCAAGTGCATTACCGCGTGCTCGGCGCCCCCGGTGTACTGGTCCACAGGCAGCCACTGCTTGGCCGCTCCGGGCTCCACGGGCCCTTGGGCGTAGTCCGGCGAGAGGTAGCGCATCATGTACCAGGACGAGTCCATGAAGGTGTCCATGGTGTCGGTCTCCCGCCGGGCCGGGCCGCCGCAGCGGGGACACGCGGTGTTGACGAAGTCCGCGTTGGAAGCCAGGGGTGATTCGCCGGTGGGTTTGAACTCGGCGTCGGAAGGAAGCAGCACCGGCAGGTCCTCTTCGGGCACGGGCACCATACCGCACTGGCCGCAATAGACAACGGGTATGGGCGTGCCCCAGTAGCGCTGGCGGGATATGAGCCAGTCGCGCATCCGGTAGGACACGGCGCGCCGCCCCCAGCCATTCCTCTCCAGGTCGTCGGCGATAGCCTCCTTGCCCTCCAGGTTGGTCAACCCCTCGTAGGGGCCCGAGTTGGTCATGAACCCTTCATCGAGGTAGGCCTCGGGGAGGTCGCTGCCGTCCCAGGACAGGGAGGCCACCACAATGCGGACCGGAAGCTTGTATTTGGCGGCGAAGTCAAAGTCCCTGGCGTCGTGGGCCGGGACCCCCATCACCGCGCCCGTGCCGTAGGTCATGAGCACGTAGTCGGCGATGAATACGGGCACCCGCTCTCCGTTCAGCCGGTTGACCGCGTAGGAACCCAGGAATACCCCGGTCTTTTCGGTCTCGGTGGACATACGGTCGATCTCGGACGTTTGACGCGCCCGGTCTATGTAGGCCTCCACGTCAGCCCGCCGGTCCTCAGTGGTCAGCTTGGCGACCAGGGGGTGTTCCGGGGCCAGCGCCAGGAAGGTGACCCCGAATATCGTGTCTATCCGGGTGGTGAAGGTGCGAATCTCCTCCTGTTCCAGGCCCGGCTGAGCTATGTCGAAGCCGATCTCGACGCCCTCGCTCCGGCCGATCCAGTTGGTCTGCATGGTGAGGATCTTGTCCGGCCAATCGACGAGCCCGCTGAAGTCCAGCAGACGCTCCGCATAGTCGGTGATGCGGAAGAACCACTGTTCCAGATTGCGGCGGGTGATCTCGGTGTTGCACCGCTCGCAGGCCCCGTTGACCACCTGCTCGTTGGCCAGCACCGTCTGACACGAGGGACACCAGACCACGGGGGCCTCGCCGCGGTAGGCCAGGCCGCGCTCCAGGAACTTCAGGAAGTACCACTGGTTCCAGCGGTAATACTCGGGGGTGCAGGTGTTGACCTCCCGGTCCCAATCGTAGACCGCGCCCATGGAGCGGAGCTGGCGGCGCATGTTGTCGACATTGCTCATGGTCCAGGTGAAGGGGTGAATTCCCCGGCTAATGGCCGCGTTCTCGGCGGGCAGGCCAAAGGCGTCGAAGCCGATGGGGTGGAGCACGTTGTACCCCTGCATGCGCCGGAACCGGGCGTGACAGTCAGCCGGCGCCATGGCGTACCAGTGCCCGATGTGGAGGTCCCCCGACGGGTAAGGGTACATGGTCAACTCGTACCATTTGGGGCCGGAGTCCTCGTCGTTAACCCGGTACAGGCCGTCCCGGGACCACCGCTCCTGCCACTTCCGGTCAATCGCCACCGCGTCAAAGCGCAACGCCACTTGCCTGGGGCCGGTCGTCATCTGCCGTCTCCTAGATAAAGCTGGGCTTGCCCAATATATTAGCATAGAAACCGCGCAATCCTTACCGCAAGAGAGCCCGCGCCCACGGGTCTATTAATCGTCACTCTGGTCCCTATCTGTCGTTCCGAACCACCGGGAGGAATCTGAAATCTCTGCCCAAGGCCAAGGTCGCCCGGACCCAAGAATCTCAGATTCCTCGCTCCGCTCGGAATGACAACTACAGGACCCTGAATCCGCGCCCACGGGACGACGCCTTGCCGCGGCTTGCCGGTCTCCCTAGCCGGCGGGAGGGAGTCCGCGTTCGCAGGAGGCGCCTCCCAGTACCCCGGGAAATCGCCTCAACCAGCCGCCGATCTCATTGACACGACAACGTCGAATACCTAGAATCCGAGTAATCCAAGCCCAGATTCCCCGGCGCCCGGCTTCCCAGGGCGGTAAGATGTTGGCGGGGCGGCTCAATAACGCGACCTATCCACGGCTTTCTCACCTACTTGCTTCCGCGCTGCTTCGTCCCAGCGCAGGTCACTGTTAACTCGGCCAGGGAACTGCGATGAACCTGGAACACCAGCCTAGGCCGAGAGACGTTGTAATCCGGCAGTCCCGGCTCCGGGACATATCGCCCATCGTCTCCACGTCGCCGCCGCCGCGGCGTCCCCATCGCGCGTTCAGCTCTCCCTACATCCTGCTGTGCAGTTACATCGGCCTCATGATTCTGGGAGGGCTGCTGCTGGCGTTGCCGCTGTCAAATCAGGGAGGCGGCTTCACGTCCCCGGTGGTCTCCTTCTTCACCGCTATCTCCGCCGCCACCGTCACCGGACACACCCTGGTAAACAGTTCCACCTACTGGAGCGGCTTTGGGCAGGGGGTCCTGTTCATCCTGATGACGGTCGGCGGCCTGGGCTTCATGGTGGTAAGCACCTTCCTGCTGCTGATCATCGGCCACCGCTCCACGCTGCAGGAGCGGATGTTGACCAGTGGCCTGCTGCGAGACACTGTGGGCGTGGAGCAGATGGAAGGGCTGAGACGCATCGGCCGCAACGTAGTGCTCTGGGTGTTCTTCCTCTACGGAGTGGGCGCCGCGGTCATCTACTTCCAGATACGGGGCCTGGACGGGGCGGGACTGGGGCAATCCCTGTGGTACTCCCTCTTCCTGTCGGTATCTTCCTTCAACAATGCGGGGCTTTCCATCCTGCCGGAGACCGAAGCCGGCGGCAGCTTGGCCCGGTTTGCCAGCGACCCCGTCCTGCTGCTGTTCATGACCGCGCTGATGGTCCTGGGCGGGCTGGGTTGGATCGTGGTGCTGGACATCTACCGCAACCACAGGTTTTCCCGTTTCACCCTGGACACCAAGCTGGTGATGGTTACGAGCCTATCTCTCTGGGCGTTCGGCGCCGTGGTGCTGCTACTGGCCGAATTCTCCAACTCCGCCACCCTGGGTGGGATGAACTGGTTCGACAAGGTGGTAAACACGGTGTTTCAGTCGGCCAGCGGCAGGACCGCGGGCTTCGCAACGATGGACTTCAGCATGGTGCAGGACGTCACCAAGATGACCTACTCTTGGCTGATGTTCGTGGGCGGCGCCGCCGGATCTGTCGCGGGTGGGATCAAGGTCGTTACTTTCGCGGTGATCGTTGCCGCCGTGATTTCTTCCCTGCAGGGCCGCTCCGGCGCCGAGGCTTTCGGCCGCGAGATACCTGTGTCCCAGTTGTACCGGGCGCTGACCGTCGCGGCGCTGGGCTTGGCCATAGTATCCGTCTTGATGCCGATCCTAACCGCTACCAGCTCCCACGTTCCCTTCCTGGACCTCTTGTTTGACACCATATCCGCCGTGGGCACCACCGGCGCATCCACGGGGATCGTGCCCGGGCTTAGCCTGGCCGGGAAAGCCATGTTCATGCTGGCGATGTTCGTGGGCCGAATCGGCCCCGTGGTGCTGGCGCTGGCTTTGGCCCCCCGAGAGGAGCCCGCGGTGTACCGTTTCGCTCAGGAAAGAGTTAGAATAGGTTAGCTTCATCAACCATTTGAAGGCATCTGAAAAACAGCCTCGACGGCAGGCGCGGGCTAACGGCGATACTCGTAGCAGGGGAAGGTCATGAAGAAGCAGGTGTGCGTGATAGGCGTGGGCCGCTTTGGCGCCGCCGTGGCGCAGGAGCTTTATCAATCGGGTCACGACGTGATGGCCATAGACACCAATGAGGGGACAATCCAGGACCTGCTGGGCCACGTGACCTTTGCGATCCGGGCTGACGCTTCCAACGAGTCGGTGCTGAAGGAGCTTGACGTTGCCGCCTTCGACGTGGCGGTGGTCGGCCTGGGCAGCGAGAACGTGCAGGACAGCATTCTCATCACCGTGCTGCTCAAGAGCCTGGGCGTCCCCTTCGTCATCTGCCGGGCCACCAACGAGTTGCACGGCTCCACCCTGGAGCGGGTCGGCGCCGACAGGGTTGTGTTCCCGGAAATGGAGTCGGCCCGGCGCATCGCCCACATAGGGTTTACACCGGGGATAATCGACTACATGTCCATAGTCCCCAACTTCGGGGTCAGCAAGATGCGGCCGCCGGAGCGCATGTGCGGGCGGACCCTGGAAGAGGTTGGCCTCGGCGGCTCATCCGACAAGCACGGGGTCTCGGTGTTGGCAATTCGCCGGGGACGCACCTCCTTCCTTCACCCGGCCAAGGACGAGGAAATCAAACCGGGAGACGTGCTGGTGGTGGCAGGAACCAACGAACACATAGGCCACCTTTACGAAATGGCGCTGGAACTGCCGCCTCCCGTGGCCTCCAGGAATGGAGACCGGCGTTAGACCACCCCCCGTGGCCTCCAGGAATGGAGACCGGGTTAAGCGCCCTATTGACGCGGCTTCCGGACGGCACAGCGTCATCCCCTCGCGTACCCGGCTCAGGGCGACGCCAATGTCGCCGGATGGGCGCCGCGCCCTATTCACGCAACTTCGCCGGATATAGCCTCCCCTTTTGTTGAACTGGGCCAAGGCTAAACTTATAATTTATTCAGGAAGCCTTGGCCGGACCAATCCACGCAACCAATCGACGGACCACGGCGGCCTTGGCTCGAGTACCGGGGCCGGCCCTCAGAATCGGTGGCGACGACATGAAGATAGACGCCAAGCGCATCCTGGTCCCCGTGGACGGCAGCGTGATGAGCGAGCGCACGTTCCGATGGGCTTGCCAGACGGCAAAGGAATCCAAGGCGGAACTCTACGCCATGTACGTGATCGAGGTGCCGCTGGGGCTGTCTCTGGAGGCAGAGATGGCCGACGACATCAACCGGGGAGAACGCCTCTTGACCCGCATCGAGTACATAGGGCACCAGGAGAAGTGCAAGGGCGTGCAGGCCAAGTACGTGCGCGCCCGGGACGCGGGGCCCGCGATTGTGTTGGAAACTCAAGACCGGGACATGGACCTGGTCATCATGGGCATTCCGTATAAGCGGCATTTCGGCTCCTGCGAAATGGGCCCGACGGCTGACTATATATTTCGCAACGCCGCCTGCCAGGTCATCCTGTGGCGCGACACGTCGGCCATAAGTTACCTGTCCGTTGCATAGAGCACCGGGGATAGCGTACCGGGCAAGCCGGGCGTCGCCCCGGTGTACTCCCCTGGAGCGGCGAACGGAAAACAGGTCCGGCCGCCGCGGCCCTTACGGGTGAGTTGGGCCGGCGAACCGCTCGCGGGCCGATGGGTGGAGCGGCAGTAAACTATTGCCGTTGGAAACGGCGCCCCAATACCGGGGACGGAGATGCGGGGCCCTGATGCGGGTACTGATCCTTGGGTGCAACGACTTGACCACCAACTTGGCGCTGGACTTGGCCGAGGACAACCATGAGGTCACGGTGCTGTCCGGCGACGTACACTGCCTGGAGCAGTTCTTCTCCCAACCGAAGATCGAGGCGGTCCTGACCAGCCAGCCCCTGATGCTTGACTACCTGCGCCAGGGCGGAATCGGCACCGCGGACGCGTTTCTGGCCATGTCGGGCGACGACCACCAGAACGTCCTGGCCGCTCAAATAGCGAAGCATATGTTCGGCGTGCCCCACGTGGCCTGCCACCTCATCAGCCCGCAACTGCAGAGCTTCTACACGGGGCTGGAGCTAAACGTGATTGGCCGCTCCTCAGCTCTGCTTCAAGACGTCCGGGGCTCCATGGAGGTCTGAAACGGGGGTCGCATGTACATCGTGATCGTGGGCTGCAGCGAGGCCGGCTACCACCTCACCAAGGTCCTTCTAGCGTCGGCCCATGAGGTGGTGGTTGTCGACAAAGACCGGGAGAGATGCCGCCTCCTGTCCGACGACTCGGGAGTGGTCACCGTACAGGGGGACGGCGCCACCGAGCGGACCCTGCGGCAAGCCGGCGTCGCCCGGGCCGACATAGTGATCGCGACCACGGACCGGGATGAGACCAACCTGGTCATCTGCCAGCTAAGCAAGGGGATATTCCAGGTGCCGCGCACCATGGCCCTGATCAAAGACCCCAAGAACGAGCCCATCTTCCACGTGGTGGGCGTAGACGTGGTGGTCAACGCCATCCACCTGATCCTGTCCAGCTTCGAAGAGGGCATACCGGGCCGGCCGTTGATTCACCTCATGAACCTGAGAGTGCCCGATACGGAGCTAATAAGCGTCTCCCTCCCCGAGGATGCCTCGGTGGTGGGAAAGCGGCTGGGAGACGTCGAGTTGCCGCCCAACTCATTCGTGTCCCTGGTGGTCAAGAAAGGCGGCGCCCAGATGCCCAACGACGGCCTGGTGTTGGAAGCGGACGACGAATTGGTGGCCGTGACCAGGACCGGCCAGGAGCAAGTCTTGTACGAAACTTTGACCGGCGTGCCGTGATGGTCAGACGATTGGCATTCTTTGGCCCGGAAGGGACCTATACCGAGGAAGCGGCCCGGCTGTATGACACCGCCGCGGAGCTTCAATCTTTCACCACCATCGCGGGGGTGGTGCAGGCCGTAACGTCGCAGCTAACCGAAACGGGGATAGTGCCCATTGAGAACAGCCTGGAAGGCTCGGTCACGTCCACCCTGGACCTGCTGATTCGCGAACCCCAACTGTCCATCTACCAGGAGGTGGTCCTGCCCATAAACCACCACATCATGGTCAAACCGGGCACGTCGGTGTCCGACATTCAGGTGGTGTACTCCCATCCCCAGTCTCTGGCCCAGTGCCGCGAATTCCTGGAACGCTGCTTTCCGCACTGCCAGCAGATGGCCTCCCTCAGCAATTCGGCGGCGGTCGCCGACATGAAGGAAAGCCTGGTGCCGGCGGCGGCCATTGCGCCCAGGAGGGCGGCGGAGGTCTACGGCGTGGAGGTGATCGGCCACAACATACAGGACGTGGCCAACAACGTCACCCGGTTTGCCGTGCTCGCCCGGCAAGACCACCCGCCCACGGGAGACGACAAGACCTCAATATGCTTCTCGTTCTCCCGGGACGCTCCCGGGCTGCTGTACGGCATCATGGGTGAATTCGCCCAACGAAACATCAACCTGGTGAAGATCGAGTCCCGTCCCAGCAAGCAGATGCTGGGTGAGTACATCTTCTTGATCGACTGCATTGGCCACCGCGAAGATGCCGCCGTGGGACAGGCCATAGAGGCAATACGGTCCTCGGTGGACATGTGCAAGGTGCTGGGATCCTATCCCCGTTGGTCCGACGCCCCGAAATGACGCTGGCCTTCCCCGGAACATCTGCCGCTCCACCGCTACCCAACAACCGCACAGCTTGCGGGAGCAGCACCACAGTCCCGGAAAAGGCCAGCAGGCTCAGGCTCTGCTAACGATCGGGGCCTCCACCACCTCGCACCCTGCCAGCCGCATCGGAGGGTCCCCTTGGCCGGCTGCAGAACCTGGTCACCCCTATGTAAAGACGCTCTGGAGAGGACTTCTCATCTCCCCACCCGGTGTCTCGGGGACTGTTGCCACGCAGGGCGGGCATACCCGTTGCACCGGACTCTGGTCTCATCTTTCATTCATCCTAAACTTAAGAACAATCTTATGTTAGTTTCAAATCTACACCAATATTGACCCTTATGTCAATAGCACGGCAACAACTTTCCGTCATTTTTCTCTTATGTCAACGCGAGTTAAGCTCCTCCGCTGGGGACCGGTCCATACGCTAGCGGCCAGGCGTGCGCACAAGAATTTTGGATTCCTCGTCACTGCGCTCCAGCGTAATCACCATGGCCTCGCGGAGGCCAAATAAGGGCGATGGAAATGGGGGAACGCCGAGTGCCGCATCACCAGCGGCCGGGGCTTGTAGCTACGCATCTTAGCTTCCTCGCCGCTTTGCGGCCATGGGATGACACGGTGGGAGCGCTCCGGCCCCTGCGCGTAGGACCCAGGTAGGGGCGAAAGATTTTTCGCCCCTACCGATGACGCATACCCCCTGGCCGCGGCAGCCCAGGCCCGGCAGCCGACCCCGACCCGGACTCCGGCTCAGGACTTGAGATTCCTCGCCGCTTTGCGGCCATGGAATGACATGGTGGGGGCGCAGCAAGCTATTTTCATGGTAATGGCAGGGTAGGGCACAAGGAGGCCCGCGGCCGGCTAGTCCACCCGGTATATCGACACCCCTTCGTTTCGGAAGACTTGCCGTATCCGGCCGCTATCGGCCAAATCGGAGAATTTACTCAGTCCGCCGACATCGTAGAGAATCCGCTCCAGGTCCCCCACCACAATGTACTTGACGTTGTACTGCCTCAGCAGTTCCTCGGTCCTGGACAGGTCGGCGGTCTCGTACATCTCCCGGACCATCACGGCTCGTCGCTGCACCTCAGAGAGGTACGCCCTGCGCTGCTGGGTCTGGTGCCAGGGCCAACCGAGCACGGTGGGGAGACCGGTATAGCTTGCGATGCGCCCTCCCCACCGGTACTGCGCCGTGTGGGCTTCCAGGACCACCGGCGAACCCTCTACGTTGTCCTGCAGCCACCGTATCGCCTCCAGGTCCCACTTCAGCTCGAAGGGCTGGCCGTTCTCCACGTGTACAGCCGGTCCCATGTAAGCAGACCCGTCCAGGGTGGCGGGAATGTCGTTGAAGCGCTGGTCAATCCGCTCCCTGGCGCCTAACGCGGTGTAAATCAGGCTGGAGCCAACCAACAGCACCAACACTCCCAGCCAGGCCCATTGGCCCCGCCTGGGCCCCCGGCGGAACAAGCCGTTTCGGCCCAGACGCCACACCATGTAGGCCGAGGCCAGGGCCAGCAGCACCCACACTTCCAGGTAGTACTTGAAAAGGGTGTTCATGCGGCCCAGGCCCACGTCCCCCTGTATGCGGACGAACTCTACGCCCAAAGCCACCAGGAGTCCCATGGCCAGCAGCACCGGCGGGACCGATGCGAAGGGCCGGTCTCCCCCCGGGGAGTCGAGCACCTGCCACAGCAGGATGAGGGTGAGCGACAGATACACCGCCAAAATGACCCCGGTCCAGTATCCCGTCACCGCCAGCAGCAGTACCGCCACCGATCCCAACCCGAGGAGCCACCGGGGCCCGGAAAGGCTCTGCGCCGCCGTGGCCCCTCCACTTGGCCGGGCCCCGGACCGGGCCACCGCGCCCCGTACTACTGCCACCAGCGTCTTCCTGACGCTGCAAACGAGGAAGGTGGCGGCAACGAAGAGGAACAGGCCGTAAATGCCCAAGAAGGGCGCAACGGGGGTGCGCCACTTGGAGGCGTCCAACCCGGTGTTGAAGGCCTCGTAATTCTGGTGGAAGGGCAAGAAGGCCAGCAGGCTCAGGGCCACCACCCCGGCCCCCATGACGGCCAGCAAGGCCAGCCGGACCGGCGCCGGACCCTTGGTGAAGTAGACCGCCAGGCCCAGCAGGGCCAGGGTCAACGCCACGTAGGTGGGGTAGTCCCAACTATTGATGACCCACAAAGACCCCAGGGCCAACGCCAGGGCCAAGCAGCAGCTGATGGTCCAGCCCGGTTCCTTTCTGCTCAGGCCCACCACCAGGCCCAGCGCCAGCCCTATCACCAGCAGGGTGAAGGGAATCACCATCAGGTGAGCGTGCAGGTCGGCAAAGAGGAAGGTGAAGAAGGGAAACTCGGTGATGTGGGGGGATACTTCGGAGACGCCCGCGACTTTGTCCGGCAACCAAAAGACCAGCGGAGAGGGATCGAAGCTCTCCTCCGCGGCCAACATGCGGCTGCTTCTCCAGTAGTCGAAGGGAGGAAACACCCCGCCGTCTATCGCCCAGCGCCAGGTGTTTTGAACGACCTGAACGATACCGTCCAGGTTGCCGATTACCGCGGTGAACAGGGCCGCCAACAGGCCGGCGCCAACTGGAGTCCACAGAATCCGCCGCCATCGGCCGCCCGCCGCGGCCGCGACGGGACCGGCCTCACCTCCGCCGGTTGGCGGCGTCGCTCCATCCCCGTCGCCGCCAAGACCGTCGTTGGCTCCGGCATCACCAACATCATCGGTCTCATCCGGCGCGTTTCCGTCCCGGGCCCGGGCCAATTGCACGCCCTGGGCCAGGTTGTACACCAGGCTGTAGGCCGCCGTGACGGTCAGGGCAAAGAACAGGGGCACCGCCAGGTTGAAGGCGGTGGTGGGTAGTATTCCGGTGAGGTGCGACAGCCCGCCCAGGATGAAGTAGCCGTAGTAGTAGTAATTCAGGTAGCCGCCGGCGAACCAGGGATCGAAGGGGGGCAGCGTGGTGGAGCGTATAACCGCGTTGAAGTAGGCCAGCTCCATGGGCTTCTCGCCCCCCAAGAACGGGTGCCACAGGTCGGGGTTGGCGGCCCGCACGGCGACGAAGGCCAGAAAGGCGGTCAGGAACAGCGCTTCACCCAGTAGCAGCAGCCTCCAATGCTGTTTCAGAAATGACTTGATTTCCGTCCAGCGGCACAGCAGGACCGCTCCGGACAAACCCGCCGTGGCTAGGATGCCCACGATCATCGCGGTGCGGGAAAAGCCGGTCCACCCCAGGCTTACCAGCAACCAGGCGACGTAGCTCACCATCAGCAGGCCGGCGATCCTGGCCAGGACAATTCCCCGGTCGGGCAGGGGACGGAACAGGTACATGGCCAGGGGCAGCGCCGCCAAGTAGACCAACTCCACCACCAGGAGCCAGGCCAGCACCGGCAGTTGGTTGGTCCAGCTTTCCCGGTTGAAGATCCAGGACCAGGTGCCCCCTTCTTGTTGAATGCGCCGGTCTTCGTCCGACAGCATGAGCCCCGGCTTGGGGACCTCGGACGCCGGCGGCGCGCGGGTCAACAGCCCGGCCAGGACCGCTTGCGGGAGGCGCTCTACGTTGCGGAACAGCAGCACCCGGGGATGGTCGTAACCCACCACGTTGTCGTCGGCGTAGCCCAGGTTGAAGACCACGGGCGGACCCTGGCTGGGGGTCAGCGGCGGCGGGTTGGTGAGGCCCGCTCGGGCCAGAGGCTCGTCCCGGAACTCCACCCCAGCCAAACCCGGGTAGGAGGTAAAGTCCCGCTCCAGCCGGTAGCCCAGTTGACCGCCAAACAGCAGCCGGTGGTAGGAGCTGCTCAACGGAAACCGTTCCGGGTCGCGGGCAACGCTGGTATAGGGCCGGTTGCTGTAGAAGACCAGGAATTCCGCACCGGACAACCGGGAAGCCAGCTCCCTCATTTTGCCGGGGGTGTCCGTGTCGTAGACCGGGAATTGCCACAAGCGGTAGCGGCCCAGGCCGGGAATGTGCTCATCCCAGTGGTTGTCGCTGACCAGGCGCGTTCCGGCCGGCACGTTGGCGTTGATCCACCGGGATGCCTCCACGGCCGGGTGGTCCCCGGCGTACACCCGCTCGAAGGCCAGTGCGTAGAAGGCGGTGGCGCCCACCACGAAGGCCGCCAGGACCGCTGGGGCCCAGGCCAGGCCCCTTCTGACGCTGGGGCGGGCCGCCAGGGCGGCAACCCATTCCCAGGCCCAGACCCGCAGGCCCCTCCAGTACAGGCCCGGGTGTTGGCGCCAACTCGGGCGGGCGCCGAGAGCCACGGGCACGCCGGACCCCTCTCCGTTTCCCGCCGGCGGTCCCTCGGACGCCCCGCCGGTTGCGGCTACCAGGGACACGGCGTGGGAAGCGCGGGGCCCGAATTGAAGGCGCGCGCCTTCCACGGCCCAAACCAGCATCCGGGAGCCCATCAATATCAGGAAGGGCGCCAGGGGAAACACGTAGCGCAAGAAGCGGACTTCGAAGCTCGCCAACAGCAGCAGGCTGGGTATCACCCAAGCCAGCACCAGCACGTCACCCCTGAAGGCGCCCCGCCGCCGCGCAACCATCACGGCGGTGAAGGCCAGACCCGCCCACGCCACCACCCCCAAGGGCAGTCCCAAGCCCCAGAGGGCCATCTGCCGGAATTGGTAAACGAAAGGCAGCGTGTCTATATATTGGATGGTGAAGGGCCACAGCCCCGCGTGCCGGGCCATGTTGGTCTGGGCCGACAGGTCGCTGACAAAGGCGTCGAAGTCCAGGAAAGCGTAGGGGGAGGAAACGAAAAACACGGCTACGGCCGCCATTGCCGCCAACGCGGCGTGGCCGGCAACGCGGGCCACCGCGTGCCAGGCGACGCGCGACCAGTGGCCGCCGGCCTCGTCCAGCACCCGGTAGCCATAGGCCAGGGCCAGGGGCAGCAACAGGGTGAGGATGTTGATCTTGGGCGCAAGGGCCAAGCCGACCATCAGGCCCAACAGGGCCGAGTCCCTCCAACCCTTCCGCTCCAGCATGCGGAGCATGGCCCAGAAGCTGGCCAGAGTGAACAGCACGGAAAAGGTTTCGGGCCGGTAAAAGTGGCTGTGTTGGATGTGGATTACCGCCAGTGCGGTGAGGGCCGCGGCCAGCAGCCCTACCGCCGGGCCGTGCAGTCGCCGTCCCAAAACGTAAACCAGGAATATGGACGCCGTGTCGGCCAGGGCGGACAGGGTCCGTCCCACGAAGCGCATGTCCAGCGCGCTGACATCGGTGAAAAGCTCTATGACGGAGCGGAAGGCGAGGAGGACGTAGATGAGGATGCTTCCCAGGGGGAACCAGTGCGGGTTCAGGGGGCTGCGTTGGGGGTCGAGGAGCGCACCCAAGCCCGGCAACCCAGACTCGGCTTCCGGCTGGTCCCCAAGGTAGCCGCACTCCTCGTAGCCGGGGGACGCGGTGAGCAGGTCGAACATGCAGCCGGACCGCATGTATATGTCCCGCTCGTCGGGGTGGAAGCCGTGGCCCGAGTCCCAGTCTATTCCGTACAGGCGGAGGCTGAGGCCCACTGCCAGGACCAGGGCCAGCAGCGGGAAGGTCCAACACAAGCGCCCGTTGAGGGTTAGGCGGCGCATCGCCCGCACAGCCCATTGACGATGCTGTCGAGATTGGCGGAGAAGGAGCGGCCCCTGCGTCGATGCGGAGCAGGTGCGGACCAGCGCCTACGACCTGGATATCGGCGCGAGGCTCCTACGTCGATACGGAGCAGGGCCCCGGTCAGATGCCCTTGTCGTTCATGAGGGCGCACAGATCAGCGGTGCGGCAGGAGTATCCCCACTCGTTGTCGTACCATCCCATGATTTTGACCATGCGCTGCTCCATGATGATGGTGGAGAGGGAATCGAATATACAGCTATGGGGATTGCCTTTGAAGTCCGAGCTGACCAGGGGTTCGGCGCAGTACTCGAGAACGCCCTTCATCCGCCCTTGGGAGGCTTCCAGGAAGGCCTGGTTCACGTCGTCCACCGACACGTCCTTGGACACCTGGGCGGTGAAGTCCGTCACGGAGCAGGTGGAGGTGGGGACTCGGAAGGCGGTGCCGTGAAGTTTGCCGTTTAGCTCCGGAAGCACCAGCCCCACGGCCCGGGCCGCCCCGGTGCTGGTGGGTATGATGTTCATGGCCGCGGCGCGGGCGCGGCGCAAGTCGGAGTGGCGCACGTCGAGAATGGCCTGGTCGTTGGTGTAGGCGTGGATGGTGGACATCAGACCATGCTCTATGCCGAAGGCGTCGTGAAGCACCTTGACCATGGGGGCGAAACAGTTGGTGGTGCAGGAAGCGTTGGAGACAACGTTGTGCTCGGCGGCCTGGTATAAGTGGTCGTTTACACCCAATACGATAGTCATGTCCTCACCCCTGGCGGGAGCGGAAATTACCACCTTTTTGGCGCCGCCCTGCAGGTGTCCGGCGGCCTTCTCCGCATCGGTAAAAATGCCCGTGGACTCCACCACCAGGTCTACGCCGAACTCCGACCACGGGATCTGCGCCGGGTCCCGCTCGGCGAGCACCCGGATACTGCGACCGTCAATCACCAGGTCTCCGTTGCTGGCCTCCACCCGTCCCGGGTAGGTCCCGTAGTTGGTGTCGTACTTGAAGAGATGGGCGTTGGTCTTGGCGTCGGTAAGGTCGTTGACCGCGGCCAACTCGAGCTTGTCGGGGTAGAGTGACATGATCGCCCGCGACACCAAGCGGCCTATTCTGCCAAAACCGTTTATGCCCACTCGAGTTGCCATGACCTGCCTCCCCGTCCTAAGAATGTTCCTGCCCTGAAGTCAGCGGCTCCAGTTACCCGACTGCCGACGGGGGCCGTTCCCATGATAACGCCCGGCCAGAGCGTTGAAAAGCGGCGGCTAGGCAAGGGTCAGATGCCGGTAGGCGTCCCGCCCCGTGTAGCGGGCCCCAGGCCCCAACTCCGCTTCGATTCGCAGCAGGCGGTTGTACTTGGCGACCCGCTCCGACCGGGCCGGCGCCCCGGCCTTTATCTGGCCCACGTCCCAGGCTACCGCCAGGTCCGCTATGGTGGTGTCCTCCGTGTCCCCGGAGCGGTGGCTGATGATTGTGCTCCAGCCGGCCTCCCTGGCCAGTTGCAGAGCGGCCAGAGTCTCGCTGAGGGTCCCGATCTGGTTGGGCTTGAGCAGCACGGCGTTGCTTGCCCCAGCTTCCATGCTGCGCCGGATGCGGTGAATGTTGGTCACCAGGAGATCGTCTCCCACCAGTTGGACCGAGTCCCCCAGGACGCGGCGCAGCTCCCGCCAGCCGTCCCAGTCGTCCTCGCCCAGTGGGTCCTCTATGCTGATAATCGGGTAGTCCCGGACCCACTCCCGGTACAGGTCCACCATCTCGGCGGAGCTCAGGGATGCGCCCTCCCGCTCCAGGTGGTAACAGCCGGCGCTTTCCTGGAACAACTCAGAAGCGGCCACGTCCAGGGCCAGGTAAACGTCCTCTCCCGGAGTGTATCCGGCCGACTCCACGGCGCGCAGCACCATCTCGATGGCGTCGCGGTTGGACCGTAGAGAAGGCGCGAAACCGCCCTCGTCGCCAACGTTGACGCTGTGGCCGGCATCTGACAGGATGGTCCGCAGAGCATGGTATATTTCCGACCCGGCGCGCAGCGCCTCTCGGAAGGACGGCGCCCCCACGGGCAAGACCATGAACTCCTGGATGTCCGCCGAGTTGGAAGCGTGCCGTCCGCCGTTGAGGATGTTGAACATGGGGACCGGCAGCGTGCCCGGCTCTCCACGGGACAGATGACGCCATAGGGCTCCGTCCGCGGCCAAGGAAGCCCCTGCCCGGGCCACGGCCAGGGATACCGCCAGGACGGCGTTGGCGCCCAAGTTGCTCTTGTCCGGGGTCCCGTCCAGTTCCAAGAGCCGGCGGTCAACCGCGTCCTGGTCCAGGGGAGACCAGCCGGACAGGCCGGGTCCAAGCACCAGGTCCACGTTGGCCACCGCCCGCAGCACGCCGCTTCCGTGATAGCGTCCCGGACTCCGATCCCTTAACTCCAAGGCTTCGTGGCTGCCGGTGCTGACCCCCGAGGGGGCCGAGGCGTGACAACGGGAACCGTTGGACAGGGTAACCTCCGCCTCCACGGTGGGGTTGCCCCGGGAGTCCAGGACCTCCCGCCCAGAAATGCAGGCGATGGTCACCCCGGCAGCCGTTCCGTCCCGGCTCACGGAGCGTCCCCGGTCTGCTCGGCAGCGCTTCGGGCCGCCGCCGCGGCCAGGGCCTTCTCCACCGCGTCTACGGGGTCTGAGGCCGCGATAATGGCCTGGTCCACCGGCACGCCGTCGCCGTTCTTGGAGAATTCCCAGGTCTTCAGCCCCACCACCGGTATGTTGTCCCCCAGGGCATGGCCGATTTCCGACAGGGTGCCGAAGGCGCCGCCAATGGCAATGACCGCCAGGCCGGTGTGCACCACTATGACGTTTCTGGAGTAGCCCATGCCGGTCACAATGGGTATGTCGACGTAGCGGTTGGCGTCCCGGGCCGTTCCCCCAGGCAGGATGCCGATGGTAACCCCGCCGGCCGACTTGGCGCCCCGGCACACCGCTTCCATGATGCCGCTGAGGCCGCCGCAGGCCACCATCACTCCGCGTTTGGCCAGCTCCCGGCCCACTGCTTGGGCCAGGTCTACGTGTTCCTGCGTCGCCGGGCTGCTGCTGCCGATTACCGAGATAATCATTTACACCTGACGGCCGTGGGCTATCCTTCAGCTATCCAGCCGCCAAGTATAGCAGAGAAGCCGCCTTCCACGGCTGCCGTGCCCGCGGGCCGGGGGCGGACCGGCGCCGGAATGCCCGGGGACGCTAAGAAACTATCTCAAATCAAGAAGAACTTGCAGGTCACTGCTGGTGGTTTTCTACGTTCGCCCTGAGCGCAGCACAGCGGAGTCGAAGGGTCTCCCCGGCGCCGGTCCTTCGACTGCGCTGCGTTCCCCCTCCGGCTCCACTCCGCTTCGCTCAGGACGAACGGTTAAAAGCAGCGAAGTCTTGAGATAATTACTACGGGCGGACCCGGTTCAGCATCCCGATCATGGAGAGGAAGAACGACCCGACAAATGCCACCAGGCCGATAACCAACAGGGCAATGGAGGGGCCGATAAAGGCTGAGGCGAGGTCCGAGGCCCAGTAAACGATCAGGTCGGAGCCGATGCGCACGACACTTTCCGGCACCTCGGGGTCGTCCAGTAACTGCTGGGCCGCCCGCTCCAGAAACCTGGGCGCCAACGACTTGGCCGCCAGTCCCAGCACCAGGGAGACCAGGCCGGCAATCGCCAGCGCCAGGCCCGGACGGCGCAGGGAAGAGGCCACGCGAGGAAGGTCGAGCGCGATAAGAGCGAGCACAGCCAGGACCAAGACCAGCAGGGGGAGCCACGTTCCAAACTTATCGAACCGGCTGATGCCGTCCCGGGCCCGCTCCAGGTCCGACAGCAGGTCGGCGCGCTCTTCGTCGTTGGGGGCCACCAGGTCCAGCACGTCGTACTGAGTGCACTGGGAGAGGTCGGCGTTCTCAGGCAGCCCGCGGCAAGGCAACCCGTCAGGCGTTGCCAACTCGCGGCGCACTTCATTCAAGGCGTCTTCCACCAGGGGCGTGACCAGCCCGCTGCTGGCCGTTTTTAGAGCGCCCCTCAAGTCCTCTTCAGCGCCAGCCTCTTCCCTGGCCAGGGCTTCCCGGATGGTGCGGTCGGTGCCGGGGTCTTCCAGGGCTTCCAAGACCGCCCGGGGCACGTTCGGGTCCCGGCGCAGCCTTTCCAGCGCGCCATCGTAGGCCTCCAGCCGTTCCGCTACCGGAATGCCCTGGAACGAGGGGACTCGAGCGGGAAGCCGCCCTGCCTTCACCGCCAGGAAGGCCTCCTCGGTGAAATCTTCCAGGTCCTGGGGCTCTGCCGGTACCACCTCCACGGCGTCGATGCGGTCCTCGGCGTAGCCGGTCAACTCATCCTGGGCATTGGCCAAGGGTCCCGCCAGGTCCACCTGCAGCTCCAAGACCTCCGTGTCCTTCTTGAGGTAGGCGGCCAGGGATTCCAGAGTCCGCTCCGTCTCCGCCTGGAGGTAGTCGGGGGGCAAAACACGCTTGGCCACCCGCGCGATGTCGTCGTCCGGCACGTCGATGCCGCCCAGCAGCTCCTCCCTGGTTTCCAGGAGGTCGGGGTCCACCAACACCTCGTCGTATAGCCGGTCGTACACCTTCTCCTCGGCCAGCCCTCCAGCGTAGAAGCCGGGTGACGCCAAGGTGTGCATGGCGGCAAGCAGCAGGTAGGCAAGGAAGGCCCCAAGAATCACCAGGCTGAGTATTGGCGTGAGGAGAAGCCGCAAGAGTATGCCCATGCCGCCCACCATAGCACAGGGCAAGGGAGCACGGAACCGGGTGGAAGGGGTGACGCTGCCGCATTATGCGCGTCACCGGCTTGGCCAGGACGGGGTAATCGGCGGGAAATCCACGGGGCCGAAGGTTGCGGACCAGGGGAGGAGGGAGCGGAGGAGTTGATCGCAGTCGGGAATGGTGTCTTGGCCGCGGCACCTGTTCAGGTAGTTATGGGCCGCCATGAAGGTGGGGAGCCGGCGATGATGGGCAGCGCCGACTGCTGGCGAAAGGTGAGGTTAGATTTTTCGGCTTCCCTCTCATTTTCGCTCATTTCCTCCCATTCCAGCTCGCTGGCCGGGTTGGGGGCGGGTTCCGGGGGCTGCGGGGCAGGTCGGGAAGAGTTGGGTTTGGAGCGGTTTCCGGCCATTGGGTACCGTGATGCCTCAGTGATGTCTCAGGGGCGGGTTGGATTTGGTCCGCGTCCCAGCGGGAGGTTTGGGTGTGACGTTTATCATGGTAGGGAGACGCATCCGGAGATGGGAAGGGAGGGGTGTCAGTTGGGGTGTCCTTCGACTGCACTTCGTTTCGCTCAGGACGAACGGGGTGCTGTTGAAGGGTGTGTCCTGATCTTGTTGGATGAACCTGCCCTAAGCTCGCCGAAGGGCATACCTCTGGCGCTTGCACCAGTGAGCAAGTCTTTCCCAATCACGGACCATCAACGCTTCTTTTTTGGCCCTTGACCAGCCTTTTATTTGCCTTTCCAGGGCGAGTGCTTCTGCCCTGGTCTGGAACTCCTCAGCAAATGCCAGCCTTACCGGGCGGCGATTGTAGGTGTAGCCTGGTAGTCGCCCGGATTCATGACGGGCCAGCCGAGTCTCCAAGCCTTCGGTGTGGCCGACGTAATAGGAACCGTCGGCGCAGTGGAGAATATAAACGTAAAAACTCACGACACGATTCTAATTGGGCACATGAACTGGGGTCTAGGGGCAACTGTCAGCAGGGGTCCTTCGACTGCACTTCGTTTCGCTCAGGACGAACGGGGTGGAGGTGCTCGGGAGGAGCGGTGGCGCCGAAGGGCAAGTATGCGTAATCCAGCTGCTTTATAAACGGAACCGGGTAAAGGGCAGGCGGCTACCTGGCGCCGAATACGAGGTTGGGCAGCCAGAGGGCGATCTGCGGAAACGCCAGCACCAACACGGTGACGAAGGCAATACAGCCCATGAAGGGCAAGACGCCTATCCACACGTCGGCGATGGTGGTTTGCCGTCTCTCCTCGCCGGTCCTCTCCGCCTCCTCGCGGTCCACGTCCTGCCGCACCCCGTGCAACACGTACAGGTTGATTCCCTCGGGAGGGCTGATCAGGGCGGCTTCCACCAACAGCACCATGATGACGCCGAACCAAACGAGGTCGACGCCGGCGTCCTTCAGCGCGGGCACCAGGATGGGGACGGTGGTGACCATCATGGCGAAGCTTTCCATGAAGGTCCCCAACACCAGGTAGAACAACACCAGAGCCAGGACCAACTGCCAGTCGGTCAGATTGAACCCGGCGATGGTCTCGGCGATCTGCTGCGAGATTCCCAGCCTGGAGAAGGCGAAGCTCAGGGTGAGGGCGGCCAGGAGGATCAGGAAGATCATCCCGGTGGTGCGCACCGTGGAGATAAACGACTCCTGAATCATGCGAAGGTTTCGCTGCGCCACGGTCCGGAGCGTGTCCATCGAGGGGGCCGGGGCCGTCCACAGGGTGTTGAGGGCGGCCGGGGCGGTCGGGTTGACCAGACGCGCCAGCCCGCCGCGCCGGAGCAGGGCCCCCAGCAGGGGGACCACTATTTCGTCGGAGTTCAGCAGGACCGCCAAAGTGAAGGCGCCGCACACGCCGAAGGCTGCCGCCTCGCTGGGGGTGGCGAGCCCCATGTAGATGACCCCCAACACCAGGAAGACCAGGGCGAGCACCGGGAGGAGCTGGAAGACCCCTATGAGCCTCATTTTCCAGCCCTCCCAGGTGGTGAAGCTGTCCCCCTGCTCCCGGGGCGCCATGCCGCGCCAGACCACGGCCATGAAGCCGATCATGACCATGAAGGACACGGCCAGCAGGATGCCGGGCAGAAACCCCGCCATGTAGAGGCGGCCGATGGACTCCTCGGCCAGCACGCCGTAGAGGATCAGGCCGATGCTGGGGGGAATCAGAATCCCCAAAGTTCCCCCCGCGGCCAGGGAGCCGATGACCATGCGCTCGGAGTAGTTGCGCTGGCGGAAGGAGGGAAGCGACGTGCGGCTGATGGTGGCGGAGGTGGCCACGCTGGAGCCGGAGCAGGCGGCGAAGATGGCGCAGGACACGATGTTGGTGTGAATCAGGCCTCCGGGGAGGAACCAGACCCAGCGGGACACCACCGAGTACATCCTCTCTCCCATGCCGGAGCGGTTCATCAGCTCGCCCATCAGGATGAACAGCGGCACGGCCACCAGGATGAAGCGGGTGGAACCCTCCCAGGCCTTGTTGGCCATGATGTTCCAGAGGGGAGCATCCTCGAAGAAGAACATGATGATGAGGGACAGGCACCCCAGGGCGCCGGCAACGTACATGCCGGCCGTGAAGAAGGCCGCCATCAATCCAAAGGCAACGCCGAGGACCAAGGCTCAACCCCTCCCGCAGGCGCCGGTCACCGGATCTCGTCCCCGCCCATGGCCCGGTGGACTCGGGGCAGCCACCGCTCGGCGATCATGGACAGCATCATCTGCAGGGCGGTTATCACCAGCAGGGTGAACCCCAGGGAGACCACTATCTTGGGGATGAACAGCGGAGTGAGAGGGTAATCGGTGGTGACCGAGCCCCGCTGGTAGTCTCGAATCACGGCCTCCCACATCTTCCAGGAGGTGACGTACGCCAAGAAAGCCACTCCCATCAGGGCGAGCCAGTCGGCAACGGCCCTAACCCGGGGACCCATGCGAGGCAGCAGCACGTCGATGCGGACGTGGGCGTCGGAGCGCAACGAGTAGGAGAAGGCCCAGGTGACGGACATGGCCAGCACATAGCCTGCCATGGTGTCGCCGCCCGGGGCGCGGGGCCAGCCCAGCTTGCGGGCCACCACCTGGTAGGTGATGAAGAAGGCCAGGAGCAACAGCTCGAGGCCGCAGACGTAGCCGAGGAGGAAGTACAGCCGGTCCGCCCTTTGGGCCAGGACCCGGAACCCCAGCAACAGGTAAAGGGCCGGGGTCCTCCGGCCGGTGTAGCTTGACAAGCTGGTAGCGGCTATGGCGGGTCGTCCGGGACCGGCGTGCAGGTAAGCCGGTAGGGGGGACTACCTGGAGGCCGGGCCCCTGGTGATGGGGACCTCTGCCAAGGTCCCGTCCTCGTTGATCAGCAGGCCGATGTAGGGACCAACCTTCTCGTTGTACGCGGCCACAACAGCCTCGTTGTTGCCAGGATACCTGAGGCGCCGCACCCAGCCGGGCAGGATGTACTCCGGGAGCACCGTGGCCTGGATGTGCTTCCTGATCTCTTCAGAGAAGAAGAGCGGCTGTACGCCCTGCTGCTGGTTGGCCTGGACCGGAATGACGTTCTGGAAGGGGGAGAGGCGCAGGCCCTCCAACTCGGTCCTGGCTCCTTCCTCGATGATGATCTGTTGCAGGTCTTCGGGTATCCGGCCCCATACGTCCTGGTTGATGACGTTCATGGTGTACCCGAAGCCCGCGACCGGTCCGGCCATGTAGTCCGCCACCTCGTAGAGCCGCTCCGGCAGCGCCAGCAGGGGCGTAGTGGTGATGGCGTCGACCTGCCCCAACTCCAGCGCGACGTACAAGTCACCCGGACCCAGGAACACAGGCTCGGCTCCCATGCCGACTATGAAGTTGGACATAGCGGCCCCGTGGGAACGTATCTTCACGCCCTCGAAGTCCTCCAGGGTCCGCAGCAGCTTGTTGGTGAAGAACCACTGGTCGGCGCCCGGGAACCAGTTGCGATTCAGGACCTGGCTGCCCCCGGTGGCGCTGAGGATGACCTCGTCTATATCGGGGGCCACGGCCGTCACGATCTCGTAGGAAGTCTCCCAGTCCTGGAGAGATCCCCAAAGGGACGCTATCTCCAGGCCCGGCACGACGCCGGCCACGTACCCGGAGTAGATATCGGCCATCTCCAGGGTGCCGTTGCTGACCTGGTCCAGGGTATCGGGGCCGGCGAGCCCCAGCTCAGGGTAGGACACCACGGACAACTTCACCTGTCCGTTGGTGCGCCTGGCGAGATTGGGCGCCCAGTAGGTCTGGATCAACACGCAGGTGGGGAGGGTGCGGGCGATGCAGGCGTGTTGAATCTCTATGTTCTCGCCGGAGGAGGTCAACTCCGTGGGGTTGGTCAGGTTGGCCTTCTCAAGCAGGGAGCTGTAGTAGTCGCTGGTGAAGATGAACATCTGGCTGGGCAGGCCCAACTCCTCGGCACCGAACAGGGCCGCCAGGGACAGCTGCGTATACACCTCCATCGGCAACTGGAACATCAACCCCTCGTGGGGCGGGGGTCCGATCAACTGCATGGGGTCGCCCGTGAAGATGGCGCCCGGACCGCCAGCGTGCTCGGCGGAGTACTGAAGGAGCGGGTTATCCGCCGTCACATCCGTCGAGGGCTGGGACACAGTCTCGGGCGGCTCCTCCACCTCAGTGTCCGCCGCAGCGGGCGGGACGGTTGGGTCGGGAGCGGCAGTGGTGGAAGAGGGCTCCGGGGCGTCAGGAGCCGCGACGTCAGGGGGCTCGGGAGCAGAGGCGGCGGCCTCAGTTGGCTCCGGGGCAGGCGCGGCAGTGGATTGCGGAGTGCCGGCAGGGGCCGGCTCGGGGGTGGGAGAGGGGCCGTCGCCACTGCAGGCCGCCAGTCCAAAGGCCAGCGCCAGGGACAGCAATAAGGGAGCTAGTGGAACAAGTAGACGAGACCTCATTATCAACCGCCCGGGTGGTTTGCGGCTTCGCGCCGGACCGCGGCATTCGGCGGGTATTGTAATGACCCGCTATGCCTTAGTCAACGCGATACCAGGGCCGATAGCTGGCCGGACTTGAGGGGCCTGCCGGGTGGATGACAACGGCCCCATATCGGGAGCGCCGACACCCAGACGTCTCGGCGGTCATGAGTCCCATCGACCCTGAACCCTTGGCAGCCCAGGGAACAACTGTTCAGACTCAAGGAGAACAGGCCCTTCGACAGGCTCAGGACAGGCCCTTCGACTTCGCTTCGTTCCGCCTACGGCTCCACTTCGCTTCGCTCAGGACGAACGGGGTTTGTCAGAATGACAGGGTTTATCGGAATCACCATGGCCTCGCGGAGGCCACATTAGGGCGATGAAAATGGGACAGCGCCGAGCGGCCCATCACCAACGGCCGGGGCTTGCAGCTATGCATTGTAGATTCCTCGTCGCTGCGCTCCAGCGGAATGACAGGGTGGGGCGTAGGGCGGCCAGGGATGGCGTCTTGCCCGCGGCGGCGAATTGGGGGTACACTTTCCTAGCATTGCATTGCCAGCTATGGTCTCCCGGCGCCGGACGCCGGTCCATGACTTGAATCTTAGGACACGGTAAGAGCAACTATGTTTGACAAGCAATCCCTGGACACATTGTTTGACGAGCTTCGAGACGAGTACGAACTGGAACCCGATTGGGAAGACATCCAGCGAGCAGCTCACCTGGGGGTGGCCCGCTCTGACGCCGGCGTGGACTTGGGCGACCTTGACAGTCGAGTGGTCCCCTTCGTTCAGAAGCACAGCTAGTCAGAAGCACAGCCGCCCACCTGTTCCCTTGACCGATCCCCTCTGGCCGCCGTCCCCACTCGGTTGCCGACCACCGAGAGTCCAGCCGCCGGGGTGCCCCGCTGCCGATAGCGCGGCATTTACTCGAGCCGCCGGGCGGACCTGGTGACGCGTGCCCCGTTGACAGCCCCGATTACCACAGCCTAGCTTAGTACCTACAGGGACGACCCTCTTCACCGGGGGTCGTCCCCTTTTTATTCGGGTTTCGCGGGTTTCGTTTCAAGCCAAGGCCAACCAGGAGGTGATCGAGGTTGCGTTGCCGGCGTTGTCTTTCCCCTCACTTGCTGCAACTGGAGAAGAAAATAGCCTCGGATAACGACGTTTTGCGCTGCCGGGAATGCGGGTACTTGTTCAGCCCGCCCGCCCCGTCCCCATTAGCTCCCGATAAACGCGCGGCCGGCCCCGGCCCCGGCGCGGTTGCGCCCCCGTCGGGCCGGCCGGACCGGGCCTGACCGCCGATGAGCAGCGTTGGAGCAGCGGGCTACGTCCCGCCCCTGGAATTTGCCCGGGAGGTGCTGGGGGTGTCTCTGTGGAGCAAGCAGCAGGAGGTGCTGGCCGCGGTCCCGGAGCACCGCCGGGTGGCGGTAAAATCGGGCAACGGCCTGGGCAAGGGCTTCTCTGCCGCGGTGGCCGTGCTGTGGTTCGTCCACTGCCACGATCCCGCGGTGGTGCTCAGCACCGCTCCGACCTTCCGCCAAGTCCGCCACATCCTGTGGCGCCAGATACGCCGCCTCTACCGCCCCGCCCAGGAGCCGCTGGGCGGCAAGATGCTGGACACCCGGTGGGAGCTGGCCGAAGACCGCTACGCCATGGGGTTGTCGGCGGACTCCGCCGGCGAGTTCCAGGGGTTCCACAGCTCCAACATGTTCATCGTGGTCGACGAGGCGGAAGGCGTAAAGGACGAGATCTTCGAGGCCATAGAAGCCATCATGACCGCGTCCGAGCCGCGGCTCCTCCTCATCGGCAACCCCACGACAGTCTCCGGGGCTTTCCACCGGGCCTTTCACCAAGAGAGGCTCCTCTACCGCACCGTTACCATCTCGGCCCTGGATAGCCCCAACGTTCAAGCCGGGGAAATCGTGGTGCCCGGGCTCACGTCGGACGAGTGGGTGCAGGAGAGAAAAGACATCTGGGGAGAGGAAAACCCCATCTATCGCGCCAGGGTGTTGGGCGAGTTCCCCGACCAGGCCGAAGACACCCTCATCCGGCTGTCCGACATCGAAGCGGCGGTGGGGGACAGGGCCGAGACCCAGGGCCAGACCGCGGACCCGGAGGTGGTGTTGGCCGTCGACGTGGCCCGGTTCGGCTCGGACCGCAGCGTGATACTGCGCCGCCGGGGACACCTGGTGGAGGACATCCGCGTTCTGCGCGGCCTGGACACCATGCAGCTTGCGGGCTGGGTAATCACGGCCGTCAAAGAGTTCCAACCCAGCCGCATCTGCGTGGACGAGATCGGCGTCGGGGCCGGGGTGGTGGACCGCTTGAAAGAGCAGGGTTACCCCGTCCGGGGCATAAACGTGTCCCTGCGGGCCCGCCAGCACTCGCTGTTCACCAACCTGCGGGCCGAAGGCTACTGGCGGCTGCGGGAGCTGTTTTCGTCCTCGCAAATCCAGATCCCTCCCGACGGCCAGCTCATCGGCGAGCTGGCGGCCCTGCGCTACAGCTACGACAGCCTGGGCCGGATCATAATAGAAAGCAAGGACTCTATGCGGAAGAGCGGCCTGCCCTCTCCCGACAAGGCCGACGCCCTCATGCTGGCCTTCCTGGAAGGGCCGGGAAGGACCAGACTGTGGACCTGAATAGCCCGGATGGGCCCCTTCGACAAGCTCAGGACAGGCCCTTCGACTGCGCTGCGCTACGCTCAGGACGAACGGTGGGGGCTCGGGAGGAGCGGGGTGGGCGGGGGTCCTTCGACAGGCTCAGGACAGGCCCTTCGACTGCGCTTCGTTCCGCCTACGGCTCCACTTCGCTTCGCTCAGGACGAACGGATACACATCAAGTCTGAACAATTACAAATGGCGGTTTACCCGGATTTTCCGGAGTATTCTTAGAACCTAGGGAACGGAGGCGGACATGCCCGACAACGAGGATACCCCCGGCGGCACCCGGTCGCCGGCGCGGCAGCTTCTGGACGCCCTGAAGACTCCGGCGGCGGCGCGGCTGATGGAAGCCGCGGCCCGCCGGCTGACCCCGCGCCCCGCGCAACCCGCGGCACAGGTCAGGCGGCGCGCCAGCCGGGCCGCCGCGGCCGACGTCGACTGGTTTTACGGCATGTCCTCGTCCCCCGGGGGGTGGGCCAGGCCGGAGTACGGCGAGTACTACACCACGTCGGTGTCCGTATACTCCGCCATCAAGCTCCGCGCCGACGCTATCAGCCGCCCCGGCGTGGTGGTCCACGGCCGCAACGCCCAGGGGAACCTGCTGCCGGTGCCCCCGAACCATCCGGCCCAGCAGCTATTGGACCAAGTCAACCCCTGGTACTCCCGGGGAGACCTCTGGCGGGCCACCGAGATCTACCTGAACCTCTGGGGGTCCAGCTTCTGGGCCCTGGAGAAGGACGAGTCCGGCCGCCCTGAGATTTGGCCCCTGCGGCCGGACCGGGTCAGCATTCTACCCGACGGCGAGCGGCACATCCGGGGCTTCGTGTACAGCGGGCGCAACGGCCCGGTGGCCTACACCCCCGAGGAGATGCTTTGGATGCGCTACTTCAATCCCCTGGAGGAGTGGGCCGGCCTGTCGCCGTTGGCGCCGCTGCGCCTGGCGGTGGACATGGGGAAGGATGGCCTGAAATTCAACCGCAACTTCTTGCGCAACTCGGCCCAGCCCGACTTTGTGCTGCTCACCGACGAGAGCATGACCGACAACGAAATCCAGGACTTCTATGACCGGTGGGAGGCCCGCCACCGCGGCCCGGCCCAGGCCCACCGCCCGGCCATCGCCAGCTTCGTGCGCGACATCAAGACCCTGGGGTTCAGCCACAAGGACATGGACTTCATCCAGGGACTGCGCTGGAGCTTGGAGGAGGTGAGCCGGGCCTACGGGGTGCCCAAGCCGCTCCTCTCCGACCTGGAACGGGCTACTTTCGCCAACATCAACGCGGCGGAGCGGATATTCTGGCGCAACACGATTCTGCCCGAAATCGAGTTCATCCAAGAGCAGCTCACGCGGATGCTCCTCCCGCGGCTGGGTTATCCGGACCTGGTGGTGCAGTTCGACCTGAGCTCCATCGAAGCCCTACGGGAGGACGAGAACAGCCGGGTGCACCGGGAGACCAGCTTGCTGGACCGGGGCGTGCTCACCATCAACGAGGTGCGACGCTCCCGCAACTTGCCGGACGTTCCCTGGGGCAACTCCTGGGCCGGTGCGACTGCGCCGGAGTCGGACGGGAGCCAGTCGCCGCCAGACTAGTGGTTCGAGGGCGGAGAGGGGCGGAGGTAAATGTTCAGACTTAAGGAGAACCGGCCCTTCGACAGGCTCAGGACAGGCCCCTTCGACTGCGCTTCGTTCCGCCTATGGCTCCACTTCGCTTCGCTCAGGACGGACGGATACACATCAAGTCTGAACAGTTACGGGCGGAGAGGGTGAAGGGGCCGCCACGCCGCCGCGCCGCGCTGATGCAGGCGGCCCCGGGGCCCCTTCCCGAAGGACCGAAGACCCTCAGGCCAGCCACTTCTGAAACCACCCCAGCGTGCGGGCCATGTACTCCTCCCGCATCTTGGGGTGCCCTTCCCTGGGAAAGAGGTGATTGCACTCTGGAAAGCGCACGAACTCCACCTCCTTCCCCAGCCGCTGCAACACCAGAAAGTACTCCTCGCTCTGGGCTATGGGGCACCTCAGGTCGGCCTCGCCATGCAGCAGCAGCACCGGGGCGGCCACGTCGGAGGCGTAGGTGATGGGCGAACGCCTGATCAGCTCCGCCGCCGAGTCCATCAGGGTCCCTCCCCACTGCCTCTCTCCGAAGCTGACTCCGATGTCGGAGGTCCCGTACATGCTGTACAGATCGGTGCAGGGAGCGCCCACCACTGCCGCCTTGAACCGGTCGGTGTGGCCCACCATCCAACTGGCCATGTAGCCGCCGTAGCTGTAGCCGTGGACGCCCAGCCGTTGTTCATCCACGTAGGGCCTGGCCGCCACCTCCTCCACCGCCGCCATCAGGTCCAGGTAGTCCTCTCCTCCCCAGTCCTCTAGGACCGCCATCATGAACTCCTGGCCATAGGTCGAGGAACCCCTGGGATTGACCGCCAGCACCGGGAAACCCCCGGTGGCCAAGACCTGCTGCACGGCGTTGAAGGCGTCGTAAAACGCTCCGTTGGGACCGCCGTGCACGTCCAGCACCAGGGGATACCGCCAGGCCGGGTCGAAATCAGGAGGCAGCCACAGCCGGCATTCCACTTCCTGCGAGCTTCGGCGGACGCTGAACTTCTCCAGCCGGGCCGGGTGATGCTGCGCCAGGTACTTCCGGCTGACCTGGGTCAACGGCCTGGCGGACCCCGCCTCCAGGTCCAGGAGGTGGACCTCTCCGGGGGCGTCCGGGTAGGCGGACAGCATAGCCGCCGACGAGGCCCCGGCGGCCACGCTCAGGGAGGTGCTCTGGCAGCCGCCTCCGGCTACCGCCCGGAACCCTCCCCTATCCGCCTTCACCTCGAACAGGTAGCTCTCCCCGCGGCGCTCTCCCAAGAAGAGGATCCGGCCGTCCTCGGTCCAGCGTATCTCCGCCGGCCGGCCCAGGGCGGGCATAGCCAGGTACGGCCGCAGCGAATCATCCGTCAAGCGGCGGGGTTCCCGCCCCGGCTCCAGCACGTAGAGCCACGACTGCCAGAAGGCCATCCCCTCCGGCAGGTGAGATCCCACGGCGGCCAGGCTCCTGCCATCGGGCGACCAGCCCAACGCGCCCACGTCGGTCAGCCCCTGGGACCACAGCTGCGCTTCTCCCCCCGACGCAGGCGCAACGTAAGCCTCCAGCAGGGCGCACCGGTCGCGGTCGCCGCCGCGCCCAGAGAGGAACGCTATGCTAGAGCCGTCGGGGCTCCACACCGGGGCCAGGTCGTCCCAGTCCCCATCGGTAATCTGGGTAGGAGTTCCCCCGTCCCCGTCGGTAATCTGCGTAGGCGTCCCCCCGTCGAACGAACACACGAAGAGATGGAAATGGCGGTCGCCTCGCCATCCCAGGGCGTCGTACCGGTACCTGATGCGGCGCACCACCCGGACCTGGGGCGTCCCGCCTTCAGACGGGGCTGCCGCACTAGCCGGGGCCGCATCGGCGGGGTCTACGTCGGCGCAAAGCGCCAACCGGGTCCCGTCCGGGGACCAGGCGAAATCCAAGACGCCCAGAGGCAGAGCGGTCACCTGCCGGGCCTCGCCCGCCCCCGTATCCATAACCCATACCTGGACGTGGCCCGCGCCGTCGGGCCTCAAGAATCCCAGATGGGCCCCGTCGGGCGAGAACCTGGGAGCGGAGTCCTTCACGCCCTGGGTGAACTCTGACGCTTGCCCGACGGCCGGGTCCAGCATCATGATGCGGGAGCGCCTTTCCCCCACTTCGCAGTCGAACCAAGAGTGGGAGTAGGCCAGCCGTTGGCCGTCCGGCGACAGGGTGGGGTTGGCGACGGCCGGCAGCAGCAGCGCTATGTCCGGTGCTATGGGTTTACTCACAGCGCCTCCTAACCAATCGACAAGTCAGAGCCAGCCAACGCGCCCGCCCCTCGACAGCCCCAGGCAAGTCCGCCGATTCTACCACGGCGCAGTTTGCGGTCGGGCGGCTGAGGTTGAATGAGTGCCCGTCAGATTTTCGCGCGATGGCGCCGCCTAGCGGTAGGGGCGAAAGATTTTTCGCCCCTACGGGTGAACCTTCTGTCCGGAGGTAGGTACGTCCGCTGCGGCTACGGCGTGGATTACCGACTCCGCGAAAACCTGACGCACACCCGGTTGAATTGGCCCAAAGGGCCGGCGTCTCCGACGCGCCGGCCGGCCGTCCCATGTCGTCCGGCCCGGCATGGTATGCTCATGCCCAGCTTCCTCTTGGAATACGGCGGGCGGTCGCGAATCCGAGACCCTAGGCGGGCCCGCAGCATGAAGCCGACTTAAGACGGACCCGGAGCCGGCTATGGAAGAGCAACAGGTGACCGTGGTGGCCACTCGCTTGAAGCTGCGGAACTGGCTGCAACTCAGGCGGTTCTTCCGGGTCAACACGGAGGTCGGACGTCAACTGAAGCGCGCACCCGGCCTGATCGGCTATTGGCTCAACGCCGACTTCCGGCGGCTGCGTTTCTCCACGCTATCGGTCTGGGAGGATGACCACGCCGTCGACGCCTTTGTAAGGACCGGCGCCCACCGGGAGGCCATGGCCGTATTCGAGGAAATAGCCATGCGGGATGCGTCAGGCTTTGTGAGATGGAAAACGGAGGACCCGCAGCAGACCACCTGGGAAGAAGCCGCCGCACGGCTGCAGAGGCAGGCCATTCCTCGAGTTGCCGGACCGAAACGGAAGGGCCGCGGGTCTAGATGAGGGCGGGAGCAACGCTAGAGGCATATCCCGCCAGGGTCATTCAATTGTCAGCGAATGCCATTCCTCTGGTCAACTCACATTGGCTCATAATAGCGGCTTGAGATTCCTCCCCGTCTCGACGGGTTCGGAATGACAGGAAAGCCGGGTCTCGAATGACAGGAGGACAGGGCCCCGAATGACAGGAGAGCCGGGTTCGGAATGATCCGGAGGCGGCGGTTGCTGTCTCCTTCCTGGGTAACAATTGAATGACCTTGAATATCCCGCGGCCCACGCTGACACGGCCGAGCCCATAGTGTAGGATTGGGCCAGCCACCACGACCGTTGCACAATCCGGCCAATTGCCGGGAACGCCCCGCTTCTGAATCAACCGGCAGGAGACGGTCCCACCCATGAAGTATGGAGTATGCATACCCCACTACGGCAGGCCCATCGACGCTCAGGGTCTGACCGACATGGCGGTGAAGGCCGAGGAGGTCGGCTTCGATTCGGTGTGGGTCACCGACCACCTGATCGTGCCTCATCATATACCCGGCCGCACGGACATCGTCTACCGCCACGACATGCTGGAGCCACTGACGATGCTGACGCACCTGGGCGCGGTAACCCGCCGGGTGGGCATCGGCACCAGCGTGGTGATCCTTCCCTACCGCAACCCGGTTATCCTGGCCAAGATGATCGCCACCGCGGACGTGCTATCCGGAGGGCGGGTCATCTTTGGCGCCGCCGTCGGCTGGATGCAGGGAGAATTCGAGGCCCTCAACGCCCCCTTCGACGATCGCGGCCCGGTGAGCGACGAGTACTTGGGCCTGCTCAAGGCTCTCTGGACCAGTCCCACGCCCGACTTCCAGGGCCAACGCTTCAGTATCTCAGAGGTCACCGTCTCGCCCATGCCGGTCCAACGACCCCACCCGCCGGTCTGGATCGGCGGCCGGACCCGCCGGGCGATCAGAAGGGCGGTCGAGTTCGGCGACTACTGGCATCCGGTCCAAATGGGACCTGAAGAAGTGGCCAAAGGCGCCGCCTACCTGAGGCGCTGCTCCGAATCGGCGGGCCGGGAGACGCCGCCAGGGGTGTCGTTCCGGGGAACGCTGAGCTTCTCCACCGGCGGAGAGCACGACCCGCGCGCTCCTTTGCAGGGAGCCCCAGAGGAGATAGCGGACGACCTGCGGCAGTTCGCCGAGGCGGGGGTGGACCACGTGGTCCTGGAGGTGCCGGGCAAGACCTACGGGGACATATTCCGGGCCATGGAGCGGTTCATGTCCGAGGTCAAACCCGCCGTCCCCGCCTAGACCCCCCGGTGGGGCCCGGCGCAACAAGCCCAACGCCGGCGAGGGACTCCGCTTAGTACCCGGGCCGGGCCAGTTTCGTCACGGCTTCCACTACCCGCCCGACCTCTTCCTCGGTGTTGAAGAAGTGCAAGGAAAACCGAATTCCGGGGGGATAATTCACCGGGCGGCACACTATCCGGTGGTTTTCCCACAGGCGGGCCACGGCCTCTTCAGGGGTTATCCCTGACACTGCGATGGACACTATGCCGGACGACACATCCCGATCCAAAGGCGACAAAACCCTTACTCCCGGCGTCTGCGACAACGCCGCCTTCAAGGCCCCGGCCAAGTCCAGATTGCGAGCCTCGACCGCGTCTATGCCTATGGTCTGCATGAACCGCATGGCCTCCAGGAATCCGGCCTGCAGGGGCACGCTGGTGGAAGTCAGCAAGAACTTGTCCATGGAATCCCGGATGGGCTCGAACTCGCCGGGGCCGCCCGGGGCTACAGCCCAGCCCGACACAGAGGTCGGCTCGACTTGGCGAATGAGGTCGCGGCGGACGTATAGCGCTCCCACCCCCTCGGGGCCTAACAGCCACTTTTGGCTCGGTATGGAGTAAAAATCGCAGCCCAAATCGGCCATGTCCAGCGCCACCTGACCCGCCGACTGAGCGCCGTCCAGTAGGAACCATATGCCCCGATCCGTGGTGAGCTTGCCTATCTCTTTCACCGGCATTCGCAGGCCGGTGGAGTACTCGACGTGACTCAAGAAGACCATTCTGGTCCGCTCCGAGATGGCCGAGTCGATTTTCTCCAAAATGGCGTCCCGGCTTTCATCAGGCGCCATTTGGACCATTCTCACCACTGCCTCGTGGCGATAGTGCCGGAAGTAGCTGGGTATCAGCACGGAGCTATGTTCCAGGTCGCAGGTGATTATCTCGTCGCCCCGTTTCCAGGGCAGCCCGTTGATGACGATATTAAGGCCTTCGGTGGTGTTTCTAGTAAGGCACACCTCTTCGGGGGCCGCGTTTAGCAAGCCGGCTGCCGCCGCCCGAGTCCTGGCCTGGATTTCCCTGCCCGCCCGGTAGACCTCGGGGCTGGTTGGCCCCTGGACCATCTCGTAGTCCAGCCAGTCCTTTATAGCTGTTACCACCGGCAGAGGCGAAGGTCCCGACCAACCGGTGTTGAGGTAGGTCATCTTTTGACACGCGGGGATTTGCTCCCGCAGTTGTGAGACATCCATAAGCGTTAGACTCTGGACCGGCGTTCTAGGGATGGCCATGGCCTCGCGGAGGCCACATAAGGGCGATGAAAATGGGGCGGCGCCGAGTGGCCCATCACCAGCGGCCGGGGCTTGCAACTACGCATCTTAGATTCCTCGCCGCTTTGCGGCCATGGAATGACATGGTGGGGGCGCTCCGGCCCCGGCGCGTAGGACCCAGGTAGGGGCGAAAGATTTTTCGCCCCTACCGATGACGTATAACCCCGCCGCTTTGCGGCCATGGAATCACATGGTGGGAGCGCTCCGGCCCCGGCGCGTAGGACCCCAGGTAGGGGCGAAAGATTTTTCGCCCCTACCGATGACGCATAACCCCCTGGGCGCGGCATCCCAGGCCCGGCAGCCGACCCCGGCCCGGACTCCGGCTCAGGACTTGAGATTCCTCGCCGCTTTGCGGCCGCGGAATGACATGGTGGGGGCGCGGGGCGGCCCCGGCGCGCAGGACCTCAGGTAGGGGCGAAAGATTTTTCGCCCCTGCCGATGACACATGACCCCCTAGGCGCGGCAGGCCGCCGCGGCCCCTAGCGGGGAGAGTAGGGAGTGAGGCGCATGATCGAGTGCCGGCTGACCCGGACCAGGGGCCCGTCTTTTTCCGACTCGGTGCGGGCCTTGACCCAATCGGGGTCCGCCTGGAACGAGGCCCATCCCTGTTCCCGGTCGCCCAGGCTAGGATAGCCCAGCATGTACACCAGCCGGTTGCTGGTGCCCACGACCTCGGTCCAATAGGCCACGTTCTCGATGCCGTGCCTCTCGAACAGCCGCATGGTGTGATTGGAGAACCGGTTGTGGAGGGCAGGCAGCTTGCCGGGCATGGCGTCGTAGACCCGCATCTCCTGGACGTTGGAGGACAGCTGAGGCTCCGGGGAGTAGGGCGTGGCCTGCATGAACGAGTTGTAGACCTGAGCCACCAGCGGCCCGTTGACTTCAGTCTCGGCAAAGACCTGCAGCCTGGTCTGGTCGGCCTGAAAAGCGGACCACTTCTTCTCCCGGTCCGCCATGTCGTCGAAGGTCAAGACGTAGGTCAACTGGTTGCTGGCGCCGATCTCGTCGGTCCAGAACCCCATCATGCCAATGTCATATTGGTTGAAGTACCCAAGGGTGTGATTGGAGAACCGGTCGTTTAGCGCGGGGAGCTTGCCCGGCACCGCGGTGTATACCCGTGACTCGTAAAGCATCTCTTACCCCTTTAGACGCTGCGTTGGATGGCTAAGAACCCCGTGGCCCGAGGTTCGGCGCAAGCCCGAGGCCGGCAGCCCTGTGGCCCGGCCCCTGAGACGGTCCGCCTCGCCGGAGGCCGGACGGGCCTAACTTCCGGACACCTACTGCACCATCTCCAAGACCTCGAGCTGCACCCCCTCCGGCCCTTCGAAGAAACACACCCTGCGGCCGTTGCCCACCTTGGTCTCCTCCAAGATGCGGGCGCCGCCCTCCTTGAGGCTCGCCACCACGTTGTCCAGGTCATCGGTGTCGATGGCTATGTGCTCTATGCCGTAGAGCTGCTCCCGGGTCTGCCCATCGATGAACTTGGTCACGTTAATGGAAAGGCCGTGCAGGTCCATACGCACGCCGCCGTTGCCGGCCTCTCCCACGATCTTGGCCCCCAGGCTGTCGACATAGAACTGGGCCGTCTTGTGCGGGTCCGGAGTCTTCAGGTGTATGTGATTCATCTTAAAGGCCATGATCAACCTCGCTCGATTTGTGTCCCACCCTATCCCCTCGGCCCCCGGCCCGTGCTCATGACCTCCCGAGAGACCGTCCCTGCGAGAATAGTCCAAGCGCCCCGGCTAGTCAAGCTTGGCCGGTCTCACGGGCGCGCCCGGGCCGTGTCACACCGCCTCACACCGCCGCGGCCCGTTTCGTAATATAATGCCCCCTGAAACGCCCACTCCCCATTGCCGCACAGAAGTAATAGCAGAAAGACTGAAGGAGGCAACCGCGATGCCCATCGAGAAGGCGGCGCCGGAATTGGACCGCATTGTGTCCGCAGACCAACCCATCGAAACCCTGGGCCAAGGCTACGGCGGCGACCTGGGGCCCGCCGAAGGGCCCCTGTGGTGGAAAGAAGGGGGCTACCTCCTGTTTAGCGACATTCACAACAACCGCCGCATGAAGTGGGCCCCTGGAGAAGGGGTAACCGTGTTCGCAGAACCCACCAACAGCGCCAACGGCCTGACCCGGGACCTGCAGGGGCGTCTCCTCGCCTGTGAGCACGACACCCGGCGGGTCGTCCGGTTGGAGCAAGACGGCGGCACCACCGTAATCGCCAACAGCTTCAAGGGCAGGCAGCTAAACCGGCCCAACGACGTGGTGGTCAAGTCCGACGGCTCCATCTACTTCACCGACCCTTGGACCCTGCGCAGGCCCCAGCAGGAGTGGGACCTGGACCACATAGGCGTGTACCGGGTATCCCCCGACCTGGGCGCCCTTACCCTGCTGGTGCAGGGGTTCGTCACCCCCAACGGGCTGGCCTTCTCGCCCGACGAAACCGTGCTCTATATCAACGACACCCGCAGAGGGCACATCAGGGCCTTCGACCTGCTGCCCACCGGGGCCCTGGCCCTGGGCACCGACCGGGTCTTCGCCGACCTGCGGGGTGAGCGTTCCGGGGTGCCCGACGGCATGAAGGTAGACGTCGAGGGCAACGTTTACTGCGGCGGCTCCGGCGGTGTTTGGGTGCTGGACCCCTCCGGCAAGCACCTGGGCACCATCGTGCACGGCCAGGCCTCTACCACCAACATTGCCTGGGGCGACGACGACTGGAGGTCGCTGTACATCACCAGTTGGGACACCCTGCTGCGCATCCGCCTGAACATCCCCGGCATCCCGGCGCCAACCCACGTATCCACGTAAATCTCAGCCGCCGCGGAGCCCAATTCAGCCGGTTGGCGCTCCAGCTCTCTCGCCCCGAAGGAGGTAACGCAATGGCCCGATTGCCCGAAGTCGCCAGGGACCAACTCAAGCCCGAGGACCAGAAATACTATGACGAGATAGCAGGCAGCCGGGGCAGCATCAGGGGCCCTTACGGGGTGCTGCTCCACAGCCCGGACCTGGCCGCCAGAGTCGCGGCCACGGGCGCCTACGTGAGATTCAATTTCGATATGCCGGAATCCCTGAAGGAAGTGGTCATCCTGGCCACGGCCCGGGAGGCCAAGAGCCAGTACGAGTTCTCCGCCCACGCCCGCCTGGCCCGGGAGGCTGGCGTTTCCGAGGACACCATCAGGGCCATCGCCGAGGGCAGGGCCCCTGACGCGTTGTCGGGGGACGAGGAGGTCTTGGTGCGCTTTGCCGCCGAGTTGCTGCGCGACCGCAAAATCAGCGACGCCGCGTTCAACCGGGTCAAGGAAAAGTGGGGCGACCGCGGCGCGGTGGAGGTGACCGGACTCATCGGCCACTACCTGCTGGTGGCCCAAATTCTGGCGGCCTTCGAAGTGGAGCTGGGCCCCGGCATGGCCCGAGAGTTGCCCGACTAGCTCCGGTCCCTGGGGAGGCCTCTGCCTTCACCCCGCTGAACTGTGACCGGCGCCCCAAGCCCGGCAGGGTGCGTCCACCGGTATCCGGGGCCAAAGCCGGGCTTGGTTCTATGTCCTTTTAGGTTATGGCGTGTGGTAGCAGAGCAACCGCTTGAGCTGGCGGTTCTGGATGTCCGGCTGGTTCATGCGCGAGGGCCTGGTCGACCCGGGACCTTACGTATTCCGTCCGCCAGCGGTATTCAGCTTGCAGGGGCTGGCCAGTCGTGGGTTGACGCCGAGGCAGCAGGCCAAGCCTTTCCAGGTCAGACCGGGCTCTCCCTAGCCCTTTTTGCTCAGGCGGCGTCCAGATGCGCACGAACCTGGTCCCATCAGCGAAGTGAGCATTAGTTTTTCTCGCGGCTCGCTGACAGGAACACTAGAACAACAGCCTATCCAGGTCTCGTAGGAGTTGCGGAATGCATCCTAGCAAAGTCGGAGATACTTACGACATCGCGAAGTTATGCATGTTGGGCTGGCTCATCCCTGAAGAAGAATGGCTCGTCCATCCCATGTATTTCCCTGCACAAGACGAAAAACGAGATGAAACCTTCCCATGTTGGTACGCCGATTTTCTCGGGCTTCGTCTGGTGAGCGGGGACATTAGGCAAAGGCGGAACCTCGTGAATACGGTTGCCGAAAACCCAGGTCATCTCTTTCTAGATCCGGACACTGGCTTGCGATTGCGACTGGATCCAGCGAATCAACGACAGTTCGTGAGCGCCGACGAGTTCATCGAGATTGTCCATTCCCCGGCCCGTGACCGCAAGCTCGCGTTGGTCTATGACCAAAGCATTAATTTCGACACCAGGAAGGCAGGAAGTCGGAGGGACCAGGTCAGGGAAAAGTTACGCTGCCTCCATAGCGCTGACATTCACGCTGTTGCTTATGTTTCCCACACTGCTTTCATCTGGGCGTCTAAGGATCCAACGGTTGTTAATACAGCCACTACCCGGTTGCTGTCGGAGTCTCGTCTCCCGCCGTGCTGTTTCGTTGACGATGGGTGCGCCCACGTACCGCGCCCGTGACCCTTTGGATGTCGAGTACCCATCCCACTTACATCCCATCATCACCCGGACCCGAACAATACCGCCGGGCCAGGAGGACGACGCGGCCTAGTCCAGAGCGTCCCGCAGCACCTCCACTAGGTGCCGGGCCTTCCGCCCCGTGCCATGCTCTATTTGCTGACGGCAGGACACCCCGGTAACGGCCACCTCCCAGTCCTCTCCCTTGGCCTGCACAGCCGGGAACAACGCCTGCCGGCCTATGTCCATGGAGATGTCGTAGTGCTCGCGCTCGTACCCGAAGGCCCCGGCCATGCCGCAGCAGCCGGCGTTGACCAGCTCCGCTTGGAACCCGGCGGGCAGCCGAAGGGCGGCCATGGAACTGGCCGTGCCCACCAGGGCCTTCTGATGGCAATGGCCGTGGAATAGGACCTTTCTCGAAGCGCCGTTGAACTCCAGCGCCAACTCCCCCTTCTCGTGGAGCATCATCAGGAACTCGTCGATCATGTAAACGTGCTCGGCCACCTGCCGGGACTTCTCGTCCCTCAACATCTGCGGGTACTCGTCCCGGAAGGTGAGCACGCAACTGGGCTCGCAGCCCACCACGTCGACGCCCTCCATGACGTAGGGGTGCAGCAGATCAACGTTGCGGCGAGCGCCGGCGGCCGCCTCGTCCATCAGCCCCTTGGAGATCATGGGCCGGCCGCAGCAGGCAGGACTCGCCAGCACCACGCGAAAGCCCGCCGCCTCCAGCAGCTCCACCGCCGCCTTGCCCACCTGGGGATAGTTGTAATTCATGAAGGTGTCGTTGAAGAGCACCACCGTTCGGACCGGACCGGCGCCCGGGCCCGCTGCCGGAGCCGTCTTCCCGTTGAGCTGCCCGGCGGAAGACCTCCGCCCGGGTGAAGCGAACCACTTGGCCAGGGTCTCTCTCTGGAAGGGAGGCAACTTCCGGCGAAAGTCGACTCCCAGCGTCTTGGCGGCCGCCAGTCTGCTTACCGGATTGCCCACCAGCCAGTTGGACAGGGGCGCCCAACGGCTGCCCAAGCGGTTCAGCCTGTTCACGTGGGCAAACATCCTGCTGCGCCAGGGGCGCTTGTTGGTCTTGTAGTAGTGATCCAGGAACTCATACTTGAGCTTGGCCATGTCCACCCCGGAGTCGCACTCGGACTTGCAGGCCTTGCACTCCAGGCACAGGTCCATGGCGTCGTAGAGCCGGCGGCCGCTGATGGCGCCCTGGGGCAGCCTGCCCGACAGGGCGGCCCGCAGCAGGTTGGCCCGGCCCCGGGTGGAGTGCTCCTCCGCGCGGGTGGCCATGTAGGACGGGCACATGTTGCCGTCCAGCTTGCGGCACGCCCCCATCCCGTTGCACATCTCCACCGCGCCGGCAAAGTCCGCGTCCTGGGAGAAATCCAGGGTTGTGGGAATGGACGCGGCCTGATAGCTCGATCCGTAGCGGAGGTTCTCGGTCATGGGCGGGCAGTCAATGATCTTCCCCGGATTCAGCAGCCCCTGGGGGTCAAAGACCTGCTTCAACTCCCGGAAGGCCCGGTAAATCTCGGGGCCGAACATCTTCTCCGTCCACACGCCCCGCACGATGCCGTCGCCGTGCTCCCCGCTCATCGATCCCCCGAACTCCTTCACCAGGTCGCTAATCTGGTCGGAGATGGAGACCATGGTGTCGATGCCGTGGGAGTCCTTCAAGCTGACCAGGGGGCGGATGTGCAGGCATCCCACGCTGGCGTGCCCGTAGTAGGCGGCCTGAGTGCCATGGGAGCGCACGATCTCGTCGAACCGGCGCACGAACTCTCCCAAGTGCTCCGGGTCCACGGCCGGGTCCTCCACGAAGGGCAGGGGCTTGGCGTCTCCGCGGATGCTCATAAGCAGTCCCAAGCCGGCCTTGCGCACGTTCCACACCGCGGCCTGACCGGACTGGTCCAGGATGTTGACCCAGGCGTACCCGAGCCGCCGCCCGGCCATGTCCTGCTTGAGGGCCTCCATCTTTGCCGAGAGTTCCGCCTCCGACTCTCCATAAAACTCCACGGCCAGCAGCGCGCCGGGGTCTCCGTCAATGAAGGACAGGTTTCGGGAGTGCCCCAGCGACTCGCGCGACCGGTCCAGCAGTATCTTGTCCATCAGCTCGATGGAGGACGGCCCGTGCTTCAACACCTCCTTGGTGGCCTCGCTGGCCTCGACGATATCGCGGAAGTGCAGGACGGACAGGGAGGTCATGGCCGGGCGAGGCACCAGGTTCACCTTGGCCTCGGTCATGACGCACAGGGTGCCTTCCGACCCCACCGCCATGCGCGCCAGGTTGAAAGCGGCGTCGGAAAAGAACTCGTCCAGGTTGTAGCCGCTGACCCGGCGCATGACCTTGGGGTAGCGGGCTTGTATCTCGGTCTGGTTCTCCCTGGCGATGCGCCGGACGCCCCGGTAGATGTCCGACTCGAGGCCCGACCCGCTGAGCTTGGCCCCCAGGACGTAGGGTTCCAGGGGTCCGAAGTGGGCCGGCGACCCGTCGGCCAGCACCACCTCTAGCTCCTTCACGTGGTCCAGCGTCTTCCCGTAGATAACCGAGTGGGCGCCGCAGCTATTATTGCCGATGCCGCCGCCCACGCAGGCCCGGTTGGCCGTGGTGGGATCGGGGGCGTACATGAGACCGTGGGGCGCCAGTTGCTTGTTGAGCTGGTCCAGTATGATGCCGGGTTGGACCCGCGCCCAGTGCTCTTCCTGATTTACCTCCAGGACGCGGTCCATGTACTTGCTGAAGTCGATGACGATGGCGTGGTTCACCGTTTGCCCCGCCAGGCTGGTGCCCCCGGCCCTGGGCAGCACCGGTACGCCGTTCTCGTTGGCGACTTCCATCACCGCCAGCACGTCCTCCAAGCCGCGGGGAATTACAACCCCCACCGGCTCCATCTGGTAAATGCTGGCGTCGGTGCTGTAGAGGACCCTGGAGTAGGCGTCGAAGCCCACCTCGCCGGACACCCTGCCCCGAAGCTCACGGGCCAAGTCTTCCCTGGCGCTACCCCGGACCCGGTTGGCGCTGGAAGTTTGGGCTGCCATCGCCTGGCCTCCGTCCGCGCCCGTATTTGAGGGGCGCTCCGGCAAGCTTATCTCAATGCCCTCCGGGGTTCAACCGGCGGGCCACCGGCTGTCATTTGGACCATCAAAGCGGGCCCCGTCACGCCGAGTCCGCCTTCAGGCGGGCGAGGGGTCTAAAGTCCGGGTTAGAGCCGTGGTCTATCGTTGGCAGCGTGGTTGGGGCCTGAGGACTTGAGATTCCTCGTCGCTGCGCTCCCACGGAATGACAGGGGGTGGGCGGCCACGGAATGACGGAAAGGGGGCGCTCCCAGCTCCCACTGAATGACACGGGGTAGGCGGCCACGGAATAACGGAGAGGGGCCCTCACACCGGCGCCCTTGGAGGCGAGCCCCCGTCACGCCGAGTCCGCCTTCAGGCGGGCGAGGGGTCTAAAGTCCCGTTAGGGCCGTGGTCTATCGTTCGCAGCGTGGTTGGGGCCTGAGGACTTGAGATTCCTCGTCGCTTCGCTCCCACGGAATGACGGGAAGGGGGCGCTCCCAGCTCCCACGGCATGACGGAGAGGGGCCCTCACACCGGCGCCCTTGGAGGCGAGCCCCCGTCACGCCGAGTCCGCCTTCAGGCGGGCGAGGGGTCTAAAGTCCGGGTTAGGGCCGCGGTCTATCGTTCGCAGCGTGGTTGGGGCATGAGGACTTGAGGTTCCTCGTCGCTTCGCTCCCACGGAATGACACGGGGTAGGCGGCCACGGAATAACGGAGAGGGGCCCTCACACCGGCGCCCTTGGAGGCGAGCCCCCGTCACGCCGAGTCCGCCTTCAGGCGGGCAAGGGGTCTCGGTCGAGGGGTCTGAGGGGTCTAAAGTCCCGGTTAGGGGCGCGGTCTATCGTTCGCAGTGCGGCGGGCGCCTGGCCCCTGCGCGCAGGACCCCACGTAGGGGCGAAAGATTTTTCGCCCCTACCGATGACGCATAAGGCCCTGGCCTGGGGCATGGTCAATGGGTCGCAGTGCGGCGGGCGCCTGGCCCCTGCGCGCAGGACGCCAGGCCCGGCAGTCAGCCCCGACCCGGACTCCGGCTCAGGACTTGAGATTCCTCGTCGCTGCGCTCCCGCTGAATGACAGGGGGTGGGCGGCCACGGAATGACGGGGTGGGCGCCCTGGGAATGACAGAGGAGAAGGCGGGCGGCATAACGTGGGCGGTAGGCGGGATGACGGCCTGGGCGCCCCGGGTTTCCACCCATGGAGACCGAACAATTGCGTATGAAGGCTTGGATTGTGGCCGCTTGGGCGCGATGGTAAACTGAACGCAACGTGAAACGGGTGTGATGGAGCGCCATTCAGGCGCGACCGGGCGTGGTCCCAAGCATAAGCCGTTGCGGCCGCGGGCCGGCCCCCAATTCCCACCCCACGCCGGAGGAAAACCTTGGCCACCCACACTCAGTCGGATGTCGACACCCTGCAAGAATCGGCGCTGGAACACCTGTGGGTCTACCTGCGGGAGCCCAGCGACATGGCCGAGAAGGGCGAGCCGCAGATCTTCGTCGACGGCCGGGGCTGCACGGTAACCGACGCCCTGGGACGCAGCTACGTCGACGTTATGTCCGGCCTGTGGCTGAAAAACGTGGGCTACGGACGCCACGAAATAGCCGACGCGGCCTACCAGCAGATGCTCAAGCTCACCTACATGCCCATGGGCTCCACCACCGAGCCGACCATCCGCCTGGCCGAAAAGGTTGCCCGGATCACCCCCGGCGACCTCTCCCGGTGTTTCTTCACCAGCGGCGGCTCCGAAGCGGTGGAAACGGCCATGAAGCTGGCCCGCGCCTACTTCAAGCGCACCGGCGAGCCCCTGCGCACCAAGTTCATCAGCCGCAAGGGTTCCTATCACGGGGCAACCTTCGGCACCCTAGCCCTGGGCGGCTCACCCATCTTCCCCAAGAGTGACTACGAGCCGCTGCTGGCCGGGGTCTTCCACGCCCCCCAGCCGCTCCCCTACCGGTGCGAGTACGGCGGCGCCACGCCCGAGGAGTGCGCCGAGCGGTGCGTCCGGGCCATCGAGGACATCATCAAGTTCCAGGGCCCCAACACCATCGCCGCCGTGGTTGCCGAGCCTGTTTCCACCCCCTACGGCGCGGTGGTGCCGGCCCCCAACTACTGGCCGCTGCTGCGCGAGGTCTGCGACCGCTACGGCTGTCTGCTAATCGCCGACGAGGTCATCACCGGGTTCGGCCGCACCGGCAAGATGTTCGCCTGCGATCACTGGGGCGTGACCCCCGACATCATGACCGTGGCCAAGGGGATCACCAGCGGCTACATCCCCATGGGAGCCGCCATTACCCGCAAGCACGTTTCCGACGCCTTCGTCGGCAGCGAGAAGGCCGCTTTCCGCCACGTGATCACCTTCGGCGGGCACCCGGTGGCCGCCGCGGCCGCCCTCAAGAACATCGAGATCATGGAAACCGAGGGGATGCCGGAGAACGCGGCCAAGATGGGCGCCTACCTGAAGGAAGGGCTGCTGGAGTTGCAGCAGCGGCACCGGATCATCGGGGACGTCCGGGGCCTCGGCCTCCTGTGCGGGCTGGAACTGGTGCAGGACCGCACCAGCAAAGAATACTTCCCGACCGAGGCGGAGTTGGGCCGGCGACTGACCCAGGGATTTTCGGAGGGCGGCCTGATACTGCGGGGAGGCGACGTGATGAACATCGCACCTCCCCTGTGCGTCACTTCCTCGGAAATCGACGAAATCCTGCTGGTGCTGGACCGGGTCATAGGCCGGGTCGCCGCCGAATTGGGGGCCGGTTAGGCCCCACTGCCACCCGGCCGGGGGTGAAGCCCGGCGCGTCGGCGCCACCTGACGCCGGATTTGCCCGGCGATGGCGTTGGCAGCCGTCGTCGCGGCTGCTGCAATCCCATATTTCCGGTCCATAGTCCAGGGCGGAGGAACACGTTCATGCCGGCACTCAAGGTGGGCTTCATCGGCCTGGGCAGGATGGGCCTGCCGATGTGCTACCGGCTGCTGCAGGCGGGTTTTGACCTGACGGTCCACAACCGTAGCCAAGCCAAGGTGCGAGAGATCGCCGCCGCCGGCGCCCATCCCGCGGAGTCCCCGGCCCAGGTGGTAGAAGCCGCCGACGTTGTTCTCGCCTGCTTGCCCGACGTGGCCACCGTGGAGGAAATCTTCCTAGGCGGCCCCGCCGATGACGGCATCATGTCCCTGGCGCGGCCCGGCCAGGTCCTGGTAGACCACAGCACTGTGGGCATCCACACCTCCCGGAGTTGCGCCGCCGCCGCCGAAGCGCGGGGAGCAGCCTTTCTGGATGCTCCCATCAGCGGCGGCGTGGAGCGGGCTGCCGCCGGGACCTTGTCCATCATGGCCGGCGGGCCCCAAGAGGCCTACGACGCGGCTCAGCCCGTCTTCGACGCCATGGGCGCCACGGTCCGGCACATCGGCCCCACCGGCACCGGCACCACCGTCAAGCTGGTCAATCAGCTTCTCACCACCATACACGCCCTGGCCGCCGCCGAGGGCATGCTGCTGGGCGCCAAGTCGGGGGCCGACCCGGAGTTGGTGTTCGAGGTGGTAAATTCCGGCTGGGGCCAGAGTTTCATGCTGGGCCGCAACGCGCCCGTGATGATGGAGCGGAATTTCGAGGGAGTCCGGGGGCAACTGAAGCTGTTCTTGAAAGACCTGAGCCTGGTCCGGGAACTGGCGCGGGAACTGGACTCCCCCATTCCTGGGGGAGACCTGGCCTACCGGCTCATCGGGGAGGCCGCGGACCAGGGCCTGGGCGACCTGGACCCGGCAGCCGTCGTCCTGCCCCTGGAGCAGGAGGCCCGGTTTCAGATCCGGAAGCTGGACCGCTAATGTGGACCTTCGACTGGTCGCCGGCAACGCCTATGGCGCAGCCAGCGCGGTCAAGACCTACTCCCGGACCTTGGTAACCCGGTAGACCACGCCCGCGAAGTCGTCGGATATATACAACGCGCCGTCATCCGGGCCGAATATCAGGTCCACGGGACGCCCCAGGCGGGACCCGTCCTCCCGGAGCCAGCCGGAGATGAAGTCCTCCTCGCCCCGGACCTCGTCCCCCTCCACGTCCAGCCTCACCACCTTGTACCCGGTGGGTTCCCGGCGGTTCCAGGAACCGTGGTAGGCCACCAGCAGGTCGCCCTGCCACTCCGGGGGAAGCTGAGCGCTGTCGACGAACCGCAAGCCCAGGGGCGCCGAGTGGGCCTGGATGTCGTGGACGCTGCCCACCGTAACCTGGCAACCGTCCGCATCGTCACGGAAAGGGTCTGGAACTCTGTCGCCGTAGCAGGAGGGCCAACCGTAGTCCTGCCCGCTCCTCACGATATTTATCTCGTCAGGGGGCAGGTCTTCCCCCAGGTGATCGCGGCCGTTCTCGGTCGCCCAAATCTCTCCGCTGTCCGGGTGGAACACAAAGCCCACCGGGTTGCGGAGGCCGCCAGCGTAGACGCGGCCTTTCGAGCCGTCGGGATGGTACTCCATTATCGAGGCGCGCCGTTCATCCCGCTCAACGCAGGCATTGCACGACGAGCCAATGGACAGGTACATCTTGTTGGACGCCGAGAACCCGACGGTCCGGGACACGTGGCCGCCGTCGTCGGGGAGACCCTCCACCACCGGTTCTCCCGCACCGACGACGCCGTTGCCCCGGTAGGGGTAGCGGGACACGCGGTCTTCCCCGGCCACGTACAGGTAGCCGTCGTAAAAGGCCAGACCGTGGGGAAGGTTATCCAGGCCTGAAATCACCTCCCTCACCTCGTCCGCCACCCCGTCGCGGTCCAGGTCCGGCAGGGCCAGAACCGCGCCTCCCGCCCCTCGGGAGTAGAGGCCGCCGGGGCTGGGCATGCTGACCAACAGGATGCCGTCGGGCGAGAAGGCCATGAATCTCAAGGGCCCGGTGTCCAGCGGCGTGAAGAGGGTGATCCGCAGTCCCGGCGGCAGGGCCAAGGGCAGGCCCGTCTCGTTCACCGCCCGGGGCGTCTCTCCGGGGGCGGTGACTGCCAGGGCAGGAGTGGCGGCGGGAGTCTCCAGAGCCGCCGGCCCGGGCGAGCCGCAGGCAACCGTTAGGACGGCGGCTAGGGCGGCCGCCGGCAGGGTGAGCCTGGCAATCATCAGCGGCGGACTTTTCATTGTACGCAGGGTGGCGGAGGACAGCCCCGGCACTCCTCCATTTTCATTGCTCTTGATATGGCCTATGCAAGGCCATCGTGATTCCGAACGTCCCCCCCTCGTAGGAAGGGGCGGAGATATACTAACACCCCCTGGACGGTTTGGCCCCCGGACCGCCCGCCAGGGAGGGCCCTTTAGTTGTCATTCCGAGCGGAGCGAGAAATCTGAGATTCTTGGGCCCGGGCGACCTTGGCCTGGGGCAGAGATTTCAGATTCCTCCCGTTGGTTCGGAATGACAGGTAAGGGCTGGTTCGGAATGACCATGGCCTTGCGGAGGCCACATAAGGGCGATGAAAATGGGGCAACGCCGAGCGGCCCATCACCGGCGACCGGGGCTTGCAGCCATGCATTTTTAGATTCCTCGTCGCTGCGCTCCCACGGAATGACAGGGTGGGGGCGCGGCAAGCTATTTTCACGGTAATGACCGGTAGGGACCAGGGCGCCCATTGATAGACCCTGCCCGCCAGGGCCTACTAATTGTCGTTCTGGCCCGCCCGCGTTAGCGGCGGCCTTTTCAAAAGCCGCGGCGGGCCACAAAGCGGCGCGGCGGTGCTAAAATGGGCCTTGAAACCTCGTGACCGGGAAACAGTGTGACAGGTGGGAGTAGATGCCCCAGGATTACATCTTCGTCAAGGGCGCTCGGGAGCACAACCTAAAGAACATAGAGGTGGCCATCCCCCGGGAGAAACTGGTGGTAATCACCGGGGTCTCCGGCTCCGGCAAGAGCTCTCTGGCTTTCGACACCATCTACGCCGAGGGCCAGCGCCGCTACGTGGAGTCCCTCTCCGCCTACGCCCGGCAGTTCCTGGGGCGCATGGACAAGCCGGACGTCGACTACATCGAGGGCCTCTCCCCGGCCATATCCATAGACCAGAAGGGCGTGTCCCACAATCCCAGGTCCACGGTGGGCACCGTCACCGAGATCTACGACTACCTCCGATTGCTGTTCGCCCGGGTGGGGCGTCCCCACTGCCCCAAGTGCGGCCGCCCGGTGGAGCGGCAGACGGTGCAGCAGATCGTAGACGCCGTCACGTCCCTGCCCGAGGGCAGCCGCATCATGCTGCTGGCCCCCAAGGTGCGCCGGAAGAAGGGGGAACACAAGGACGTGTTCGAGGCGGCGCGCAGTGCCGGTTTCGTCCGGGTGAGGGTCAACGGCGCCGTGCACCTGCTGGAGGAGACGGACAGCCTCAGCCTGGACAAGAAAAAGTGGCACTACATCGAGCTGGTGGTGGACCGGCTGATCATACGGCCCGACACCGAGATGAGCCGCGTGGCTGAGTCGGTGGAGACCGCGCTGAAGGAGGGAGAGGGCGTGGTCCAGGTGCACCGGGAGGACGAGGAGGAGCTGGTCTTCTCCGAGCAGTTCGCCTGCGTGCGGTGCGGCACCGGCCTGCCGGAAATCGAGCCGCGCACCTTCAGCTTCAACAGCCCGCACGGGGCCTGCACCGAGTGCACCGGGCTGGGCTTCAAGCTGGAGGTGGACCCCGACCTGGTAATCTTCAACAAGAACCTGTCCCTGGCCGAGGGGGCCATCTCCCCCTGGTCCCGGGGCGGGGCCTCCAGCAGTTGGTACGTGAGCCTCCTGGAGGCCGTGGCCGGCAGCCACGGCTTCTCCGCCAAGGTCCCGGTGAAGGACCTCGACCCGGAACACCTCAACCTGGTGCTCTACGGCAACAAGTCCAAGAAGGTCACCATCCGGCACCGCACCCAGCGGGGCCGCACCTACAGTTGGGACACGACTTTCGAGGGCGTAATCCCCAACCTGGAACGCCGCTACAAGGACACGGAGTCCGACCACACCCGCCAGGAAATAGAGCGCTACATGGCCGCCCGGCCCTGCAAGTCGTGCGGCGGCCGGCGGCTCCGGCCCGAAGCCCTGTCGGTCACCGTGTGCGGCCTGGGCATCATGGACGTCTGCGGGAAGAATATCGGGGAAGCCCTCAACTGGGTGCGGCAGATTGACCCCGACGACCCCGGCGAGCACCTCGGGGAGGTCCTCTCCGTCCGGGACAAGACCATCGGCAACCAGATTCTCAAAGAGATCGAGGGCCGCTTGCGTTTCCTGGAGAACATCGGCCTCGACTACGTGACCCTGGACCGGACGGCGCGCACCCTGTCCGGCGGCGAGGCCCAGCGGGTGCGGCTGGCCACCCAGATCGGCTCCGGGCTGACCGGCGTGCTCTACGTGTGCGACGAGCCCACGGTGGGCCTGCACCCCCACGACGACTCCCGCTTGATTGACACCCTGAGACGCCTGAAAGACATGGGCAACACGGTGGTGGTGGTGGAGCACGACGAGGCCATGATGCGGGCCGCGGACTACATCGCCGACCTGGGGCCCGGGGCCGGGGAGCACGGCGGGGAAATCGTCGCCACCGGCACCATCGAGGAGGTAATGAACAACCCGGCGTCGTTGACCGGCCAGTACCTCAGCGGCCGCAAGCAGGTGCCGCGGCCGGAAAGGCGCCGGCCGGGCAACGGCAAGTTCCTGACCGTCACCGGGGCCCGGGAGAACAACCTGCAGGACATCGACGTGTCCATACCCCTGGGCGCCCTCACCTGCGTCACCGGCGTGTCCGGGTCGGGCAAGAGCAGCCTCACTTACGAAATCCTCTTCAAGAAGCTGGCCCAGGTCCTCTACCGCGGCCGGGACTTGCCCGGCGCCCACGACGAGCTCTTGGGCGTGGAAAACGTCGACAAGGTCATTAACATCGACCAGTCGCCCATCGGCCGGACCCCCCGCAGCAATCCGGCGACCTACACCGGGGCCTTCACGCCCATCCGGGAGCTGTTCGCCAGCCTGCCGGAGGCCCGGGTCCGGGGATACGCCCCGGGGCGGTTCTCCTTCAACGTCAAGGGCGGCCGCTGCGAGGCCTGCCAGGGCGACGGCTACAACCAGATCGAGATGCAGTTCCTGCCCGACGTGACCGTACCCTGCGAGATCTGCCAGGGCCGCCGCTACAACCGGGAGGCGTTGGAGGTCACCCTTCGGGGCCGCAGCATCGCCGACGTGCTGGCCATGACCGTGGCCCAGGCTCTGGAGTTCTTCGAGAACTTCCCGCGCATCCGGTCCAAGCTGGAGACCCTGCGCGACGTGGGCTTGGGGTACATCCGGCTGGGGCAGCCGGCCACCACGCTGTCGGGCGGCGAGGCCCAGCGGGTGAAGCTGTCCACCGAGCTGTCCAAGAGGGCCACCGGCAAGACCATTTACCTGCTGGACGAGCCCACCACCGGGCTTTCTTTCGAGGACTGCGCCGCCCTGCTGCGGGTGCTGCACCGCCTGGTGGACAGCGGCAACTCGGTCCTGCTGATCGAGCACAACCTGGACGTGATCAAAAACGCCGACTGGGTGATCGACCTGGGCCCGGGAGCGGGGGACAAGGGAGGCAGGATCATCGCCGCCGGCGTCCCGGAGGACCTGGCCCAAGACCCGGAGTCCCACACCGGGCGCTACCTGGCGCTGGCGCTGCAACGCTCCCACAGCCCCGCCCCGGAACCGGTGGCGGTGGGGGGGTAGGAGGGCTGGGGGGCAGGGCCGGTACGCCGCCCCCCGCCCAGGGCAAGCACAGCAACCTGCGTGTGAAGCCGAGCCGTTACATGACGCCACGTGAGCCTGGGCTGCATCCGGACAAATTCGTCGCCAAGTGGCGGGGTGTCCAATTTGGCGAGAAACAGGCTTCCCAGGAAATGTTCCTGGATGTCTGCGCCCTGGTCGGCCATCCCACGCCGGTCGAATACGGAAACAGTGCGGTCTTCACCTTCGAGAAGTGGGTGCCCGGCGGCTTCGCCGACGCCTACCTCGAAGGGGCCTTCGGTTGGGAGTTCAAGGGCAGCGACGATGACCTCAACGCGGCGTTGAACCAACTCCTTCGCTACCAAGTGCACCTGAAAACGCCGCCGCTGCTAATCGTATCGTCCTTCCACACCATCTGGATACAGACCAACTTCCAGGGCATGGAGACGGTCCGGCACGTAATCCCGGTTACAGACCTAGACCAACCCTCAAACCTCAACAAGCTGCGCTACGCCTTCTTCGCTCCCGCCGAACTGCGGCCCGGCCGCTCGGTGGAGGCCGTGACTAGGGAGACCGCCGACCTGTTCCAGGGAATCGTTGCCGACATGGAGCAGCACAACGAGGACCCGGAAAGGCTGGCCCGCTACCTCAACCAGATCGTGTTCTGTCTCTACGCCGAGGACGCCGGCCTGCTCGCGGGCCGTCCCTTTTCTCAGATCGTAAAAGAGCACTTCAAGGACCCGGAATTATTCGAGCAGGCTGTGGGCAACCTATTTGCGCAGATGGCCGGCGGCGGCATGTTCGGGGCAACTCCGGTGGCCCATTTCAACGGGGACCTGTTCATCAATGCCGAGACCATAAAGCTTAGCGAAGCCGCTCTCCAGCGACTCGGCGTGGCTGCGCAAAAGAACTGGCGCGACATCGAGCCGTCAATCTTTGGCACCCTGTTCGAGAGGGCTTTGGACGCCTCCAAGCGCTCCCACCTGGGCGCCCACTACACCGGCGCGGAGGACATCATGCTGGTGGTGGAGCCGGTGGTGATGGCCCCGCTGCGGGCCGAATGGGAGTCCGTTCAACGGGAGGTGGGAAACCTTGTGATCGAGGACGACGCCGAGACGGCCTGGGTCCGGCTGGCCGCGTTTCAACAGCGGCTGTTCGAGGTAGAGGTCCTGGACCCCGCCTGCGGCAGCGGCAACTTCCTGTACCTGGCCCTGCGCTCGCTTCTGGACCTGGAAAAGCAGGTTATCGACGTCGCCGCCACTCACGGCTGGGAGAACCTGGTCCCCACGGTCAAGCCTGACCAGATGCTGGGGCTGGAAATCAACCCCTACGCCGCTGAGTTGGCCCGCACCGCCCTGTGGATCGGCTACATCCAGTGGCACCAGAACAACGGCTTTCCCTACACCCACAGCCCCATCCTCACGCCGCTGGTATCCATCCGCAAGACCGACGCCATCCTGGCTGAAGGCGACACGGGCGATCCCCGGGAACCAGAGTGGCCGCCCGCCGAATTCATCATCGGCAATCCGCCGTTTTTGGGGCGCGGTGGATTGCGCAGCGCATTGGGTGATGATTACGCCGAAGCGGTGTACGCGCTGTACGGAGACCGAATTCCCAACTCAAGCGATTTGTGCTGCTACTGGCTTGAGAAAGCAAGGGCAATGGTTGAGCAATACCTTACAAGCCGTGTCGGTCTTCTAGCAACTCAAGGGATTCGCGGCCGAGACAACCGCACGGTATTGCAACGCATCAAGCACACTGGCGATATATTTATGGCCTATCCGGATAGAGAATGGACGCTTGATGGTGCGATGGTGCACATTTCAATCGTAGGATTTGACCGCGGTGGTGAATCTGAACGCATCTTTGATGGCGAGATAGTCACGGGTGGTATCAATGCCAACCTGACGATTGGAGTTGATACCACGACCGCAATCCGCTTGAAAGAAAACTTGGGAATATCATTCGAAGGACCATCTCCGAAAGCGCCTTTTGATATCTCCCCCGAACTCGCCTCCCTAATGTTGTCCCAACCACTTAACGTTAGTGGCAAACCGAATTCGGACGTGGTGCGCCGGGTATTGAACGCGAAAGACATTACCCAGCGTACGAGGGATATGTACACCATCGACTTCGGGATAATGGGGATGGATGAGGCTTGTCACTATGAGATGCCCTTCGAGCACGTCAAACAGCGCGTCTACCCAAAACGGCTTGAAAAATCGCAGGCGGCTCACCGAAAACGATGGTGGCAGTATGCGAGGCCAAGACCTAGTTTGCGTGAAGCCATAAAGGGGCTACACAGATACATCGTAAAGCCCCGAGTATCCAAGCATTCTCTGTTTGTTTGGGTAGATACCAAAACACTATGTAACGACAGCAATGACATATTCGCCCGTGAAGATGATTACACCTTCGGCGTGCTGCACAGTCGGATTCACGATTTATGGGCACGGGCCATGGGTACGCAGCTACGAGAGGTGGAATCGGGGTTTCGCTACACCCCCACCACCTGCTTCGAGACCTTCCCGTTCCCGGAGCCCAACGGCGAACAGCGGGAGGCTATCGCGGAGGCGGCGCGGGAGCTAAACAACTTGCGGGAGGGCTGGCTCAACCCGGCCAACACCCCTGAACCGGAGCTGAAGAAGCGGACCCTGACCAACCTGTACAACGCCCGCCCCACCTGGCTGCGGCAAGTCCACGACCGGCTGGACCAGGCGGTCTTCGACGCCTACGGCTGGCCTGAGGACCTGTCCGACACCGCTATCCTGGAGAAGTTGCTGGTGCTAAACTTGGCGCGGGCGGCGGACGACACGGCACATTCTTAGGAAACCCCGACCCCATAGAACCCCGTTCTTGGAGCCTATGTTATGGCGGAATTCTCTCTGATCAGCACATCCGGCCTCTCAAAGCCGGCAACAGTGCTTATTGAAAAAATCTCAAATGCCTTCGGAAGGCATTTTGATCCAAGTCAGACCATCCGAATGGCCGAAGCAGAGGCGAAGGCAAATCGAATCCGCGCAGTCTCCGAAACCGAGACAGAGATTGAAGTTGCGGAGCTCCGATCGAGGGCGGCGAATCGTGTTCTCAATGAGGAGATGACCATACAAGAAAATATAGAGAGCATAACTCAAAAGGCTATCCCTGAGCTCACCGACAACGCCTCGCCCGAAGACATAGAGAACGATTGGATAACGAACTTCTTCGATAAATGCCGAATAGTGTCAGACAATGAGATGCAAGACCTTTGGGCTAGAATCCTCGCTGGTCAGGGAAACAACCCTGGCTCATTCTCAAGAAAAACCGTCAACTTGGTGGCGGACCTAGACAAGCGTGATGCAGAGCTATTCACTAATCTCTGCCGTTTCACTTGGGTAGTACGCAACGAGGCTTATCCACTTGCATATGATACACAAGACAAGATTCATAATCAATGCCGGATTAGCTTCCGTACCCTTGGCCAGCTTGATGCCTTAGGACTTGTTCACTTCAACAACGTGGGTGAGTTTAAAATCGTGAATTTGCCTCAGAGAATCACCGCTTCCTACGGGCCAAAGCGGGTAGAATTAACGCTGCCAAAGGACTCTGAAAACGAACTGATTGTAGGAAAAGTCCTACTGACACAATCAGGAGCGGAGCTATCCAGGGTGGTTAAGGCCAACATAGTTGAAGGTTTCTTCGACCATGTTTATAGCAGATGGGCGAGCGATTCACTTGTACCGCCTCTAGAGCCGTAGGAAGCCACCCAATGTGCCGAATCGGCCAATCATTCTCTTGAAAGGCGGCCCGTGTGGTGCAGCTGTAGACCGCAGGACCGCCGCCGCTCCTACCGCGCCAGGCCGTAGGGGATGGCCTTGGTTTCGGCGTTAGGATTATTGGCGCGGCCTCACTCAGGGATGCTAGAGACTCTGTGCTCCAATTGACCCAACCGGGGGATTCGCCAAGCTAATCTCGGGCGGTTAGGCTTTTCCGGCGTCATTCATTGCGGCTCACCTGTCGACTCGCTCTGCACCAGGAAAGCCTGGTCCAGCCTCCCAAGGGCGTGGTCGAAGGTGTACAGAGGGCTTGCTCCGGCACCCACACCAACTCCACGATCACCTCCCGACACACGAACCCAGGCAGTTCAGAGGACAGGCTATACAGCAATGTCCTGGCGGCTTGAGCCTGCTCGGGGTCGTCCTCAACCAGATAGCGTACGAGGACGTTGGTGTCGACGGCAATCACGATTCACGGGCCCCGTCGGCAATGGCTTGTTCCATCTCCTGTAAGGTCACAACCGGTCCCTCGCTCTTCAGCACGCCGAATAATCGGCTAATGGGCCGGACCGGCCTAACTCGGACTTGGCCGTCTTCGATCAGATAGCGCACCCGGTCACCGGCCTTTGCCGACAGGGCCTCTCGCATGGCCTTCGGAAACGTAGTCTGCCCCTTGGCTGTTATTCCCGATTCAAGCATTGCTAAGACTCTCTATAGATTACTTCTATGTGGAATTATTGCCTCTAAAGGTATAGCAAGGCTATATGCGGCGCCGCAAAGACGGCGCCAACCCCCAAGGTCATTCAATTGTCAGCGAATGCCATTCCGAGCGCAGTGAGGAATCTGAAGTCCCTATGGTCAACTCACCTTAGCTCCTAATAGCGGCTTGAGATTCCTCCCCGTCTCGACGGGTTCGGAATGACAAGAAAGCCAGGTCCGGAATGACAGGAGAGCCGGGTTCCGCATGATCCAGAGGCGGTGGTTGCTGTCTCCTGCCTGGGTAACAATTGAATGACCCTGGCGCCAATCCCGCGCGAGACCCCGGCATTTTGGTGGAGCAGCGGCCGCCGCTCTCTACCGCGCCAGGCCGTAGGGGATGGCCTTGGTTTCGGCGTCGTCGGACTCCCCCATGTGTTGGGCCAGCCGCACCACCAGCCGCCCCATGGCCGTTTCGCTCCAGAACCACTCGTGCACCTGGGCGTCGGCGGCATCCGGCCGCTGCGCCATCCGGGCCTCATAGTAGAACGCCTTCAGGTCGTCCACGCAGTAGCGCAGGTACTGGGGCAGCGGCGTCCCTTCCGGACGCTCCTCGGCGTCCCGCCGCTCCCCGTCGACGTAGCCCTGCAGGAAACGAACGACGCCGCGGAACCGGCGCTGCGGCACGCCGCACAGCCCCACGTTGGTGCGGCCCTCGTTCCGGTCCACCCAGCGCTGGTAGTAGGGGCGTAGCGCCGTCAACTCGTCCGCCGGGTCCGCCTCCTCGCCATCGCCGCCGCGGTCCGCCGCCGACGCCTGGAGCAGCGCTTCCGGCGCCGTGTCGTCGGGGAACTCCTCCAGCACGGGCCCCTGCGGGCGGGCCAGCAGGTCCAGGGCGGCCCGCAGGACCCGGTGTTGCAGCTCCGGGTCGCCGGCTCGGCCCAAGGCGTTTCCAAAGCCGAAGGGGACCCACAGCATCCGGGGCGGCTTCACCCGCTCGGCATGTTCCTTGACGAACACCACCCCGGTGGTGGAGATTCCGGCTTCCTCGAAGCACCGGCCCAACACGCTGACCGCGTGGGAGCACAGGGGTCAAGTGGGGGTCAGCACCACCACCTCCACTCCCTCTTGCCGGAGCCTTTCCGCCACCTCGGGCCCGGTGCGCTCCGCCACTTCCGACGCATCCCGCAGCGCCCCCATGAAGGAGTAGTAGTTCTCCCCCAGGGAGCCGATCTCCCCCCGGGACGCCAGCTCCTGCAGCCGGTCCAGGGGAAAGGTCACGTTTATGTCCCGGTAGATCCCGGTGTGGTCGAACCCTATGCTGACGTGGCTTTGCAGAATGTCGGCGGCCCCGGTGGACCGGGGAATGACCCGATACGAGGCGTCGCCGCGGCCGTGGTGGTCGGTGACGAAGGGCTTGTCTTCCCGCAGGTGCAGCCCGGCGGAGGTGACCAGGGCCACCCTGGACTCGAACAGGGGCTTGGCCATGGGGGTCCACGGGGTATCCTCGTGCTCCATGCAGGGGAACATCTGGAGCATCTTCCGTTGCACTTCGCTGAGCAGCTCTAGCCGGGGCATAGGTCCCACCTCATGCCTGATTGCGCGGTCCAGCGGCGGGCCGCGCTGCCGCCTAAATTATGCCGCCGCAACACCCTTGTCAAGCGGCGCCAGGGTCTTTTAGTCGTCACCCCGAACGAAGTGAAGGGTCCCTCCGCCGTAGCTGAGATTCTTCGCTACGCTCAGAATCACCATGGCCCTGCGGAGGCCATATAAGGGCGACGAAAATGGGGGAGCGCCCAGCGGCCCATCACCAGCGGCCGGGGCTTGCAGCTATGCACTGTAGATTCCTCGTCGCTGCGCTCCAGCGGAATGACAGGGTGGGGCGCTCCAGCGGAATGACAGGGTGGGGCGCTCCAGCGGAATGACAGGGTGGGACGCTCCAGGGGAATGACAGGGTGGGGCGCGCCTGGCCCCTGGGCGTAGGACCCCAGGTAGGGGCGAAAAATCTTTCGCCCCTACCGATCACGCATAACCCCCTGGGCGCGGCATCCCCGGCCCGGCTGCTGCCCCCGGCGTCATGCCCGGGCCTCGTGCTCCGTCTATTTTCATGGTGATGGCAAGGTTTAGAGGCCGACTATTAAGTGACCCTGCAAGCGGCGCGACGCGGCCCCGCATCGACTCCGAATTTTTGATAGAATGTTGCCCTTACCCAACCAGCACCGGGAGGAGAAGTATGCCCGTCCACTTCGACGGCGACGTTCGAATCAACAAGATCAACATGGGCCCCTATGACAACAACGGCTACATCCTGGTATGCCCGGAAACCAACGAGGGCATCATCATCGACACCCCGGCGGAGCCGGAGAAGCTCCTCGACGAGATCGGCGACGTCAGGATATCCAACATCCTGATCACCCACCGGCACCAGGACCACCTGCTGGGGTTCGACACCATCACCTCCAGCGTGGGCGCTCCCGTGGGCATCGGCACTCAAGACGCCCCCGCCCTTCCCCGGCCGCCGGACAGCGACCTCAAGGACGGCGACGTGGTCCGGTTCGGCAACCGCGAGCTCCGGGTGCTGGCCACCCCCGGACACACCGAGGGCGCCCGCTGCTTCCTCACCGGCAAGCACCTGTTCTCCGGCGACACCCTGTTCCCCGGAGGTCCCGGAAGGACCGGCAGCCCCCAGGACCTGAAAACGGTTGTCGACAGCATAACCAGCAAACTCTTGGTGCTGCCCGACGACACCGCCGTTTACCCCGGCCACGGCATCGACACCACCATCGGTGACGCTCGCCGCCAGTACGAAGACTTTGCCACCAGGTCCCATCCCGACGACCTGTGCGGGGACGTGAACTGGTCCCAATAACCGCCTGCGGCGTCGGCACCGGGTGGACTCGCAGGCAACCGGCCCCAGCGCGGGCAAGGCCCCGGGATTGGAGCGACTCCCACCGGGCGGATATATATCTGTGGTGATTCCGAATGTACCAAAGATCGGTCCTTGGCAATCAGCTTCGGGTGCTGACCTCCACCATGCCTCACACCCGGTCGGTGTCCATAGTCATATGCGTGGGCGCCGGCTCCCGGTATGAGAGCGAGGAGCAGGCCGGCCTGTCCCACTTCCTGGAGCACCTGCCCTTCAAGGGGACTAGCAACTGGCCCACCGCGCAGGCGGTCAGCGAGGCCATAGAGGGTGTGGGCGGGGTCATGAACGCCAGCACCGACCGGGAAATGACCTCCTTCTGGTGCAAGGTCGCCCAGCCCCACTTCCGCACGGCCCTCGCGGTGCTGCTGGACCTGATCCTGAACCCGCTGCTGGACCCGGAGGAGTTGGAAAAGGAGCGCGAGGTGATCCAGGAAGAGCTCAGGATGACCTTCGATCACCCCACCTACCGGGCCGACCTTCTCATCGACGAGGCCCTCTGGCCTGGCCAGGCCATGGGCCGGGACGTGGGCGGCACCGCGGATTCGGTGAGCGCCATTACCCGAGAGGAAATCCAGGAGTACATGCACCGCCAGTACAATCCGGCCAACACCGTGGTGGCCGTGGCCGGAAACGTAACGCACGAAGAGGTGGTGGAGCTCCTGGAAGAAGCCACCGCGGGCTGGCAGCCCGGCCCGTCCCTGGACTGGGAACCGGTGCGCCAGCACGACGAGGGTCCGGTGGTCCGCATGGAGCAGCGCCGCACCGAACAGACCCACCTGTGCGTCGCCCTGCCCGGCCTGGCCATGGAGGACCCGGACCGCTATGACCTTGCCCTCCTCAACGTGATGCTGGGCGACGGCATGAGCAGCCGCTTGTTCCTGAACCTGCGCGAGCGCCAGAGCCTGGCCTACGACGTGAGCAGCTCCACGACCCACTTCAGGGACTGCGGTTCGCTGGTTGTCTATTGCGGCGTGGAGCCCAAGAAAAGCCGCGCCGCGGTGCGGGCGGTCGTCGACAATCTGGAGCAGCTGCACCACGAAGCCCCGGCCGAGGAGCTGACCAAGGCCAAGGAGTACGCCAAGGGAAGGCTGTTGCTGCGGTTGGAAGACACCCGAGCCGTGGCCTCGTGGCTGTCGTCTCAAGAGCTGCTGCGAGACCAGGTCACCACCCCCGACGAGGCGGTGCAAAGGGTCGACGAAGTCACCCTGTCCGGCGTGGCCCAGGTGGCCCGGAAGCTTTTTTCCGAGGACAAGCTGCGGCTGGCGGTCGTCGGCCCTCACCGCAGCGAGGCGCCCTTCCGCAAGCTGCTGCGGTTCTGACCGCAGCCCCGGCGACCGCGCCCTGATCCCCAGGGACGGGCCGAATCTACGGAGTGAGACGATGGACCCCAGCGACAACATAGAGGTGGGCAGCCTGGAAGAGGCCCACGAGGCCATCTACCGGCTGGGCTGGACCGACGGCCTGCCCGCCATACCTCCCACGGCCCCCCTGGTGGAGGCCGTGTTGAAATACCTGGGCCGGGACCGCGACGAGGTTGTCGGCCAGGTGCCGCCCAAGAACCGCGTCGCCACCGTGGAGAAGGTGGCGGTGAACTGCGTCATGGCCGGCTGCCTTCCCGAGCACGTGCCGGTGGTGATCGCCGCCCTGGAAGCGATGCTGGACAATGCCTTCAACCTCAACGGCGTGCAGGCAACCACCAACTGCGTCAGTCCCCTGGCCATCGTCAGCGGCCCCGTGGTGCAGCGGCTGGGCTTCAACTCCGGCGACAACGTCTTCGGCGGCGGTTCCAGGGCCAACGCCGCCGTGGGCCGGGCCATCCGCCTGGTTCTCTGGAACCTGGGCGGGGGCTATCCCGGGGAGATAGACCGGGCCACGCTGGGGCATCCGGGGAAATACACCTTCTGCATCGCCGAGGACGGTCCCGGCAACCCCTGGGAGTCCTGTCACCGGGAACAGGGGTTCCCCCAGGAAGCGTCCTGCGTGACCATGTTTGCTTGCGAGGCACCCCACCACATTGCCACCGGTTCGGGGTACGACGGGCCCGCCCGAGACGTATTGGAGGTGCTGGCCGACGGCATTGCGGCGTCGGGCAGCGCCCTCATGAGCGGCGGCGGACAAGTGCTGCTGGTCATGGGACCCATGACGGCGCAGAAGCTGGCCCACGAGGGCTACGACCGGGCCCGGGTGCGCCGGGAACTGCAGGACCTAGCCCGTAAACCCGTGGGCCTCATGAAGGCCAACAAGTTTCTGAACCCCAGCCACCCGTTTCACTGGGCCCACTTCGTCGACCCGGAGGACGACGACGCCATGATACCGGCCCTCCGCAGCCCAGAAGACCTGCTGCTGGTGGTTGCCGGGGGCTGGGGTTCCGGCTCGGGATTCAACGCCCTCTGCCACGGCTGGATGCAGGCCGGGGGGATGGCCCAGACCAGGGAGATCACTTTTCCGGGGCCGTAGGACGCAGCCCGCCGCACGGCTTTCTCGACCCGGCTTTACCGCCCCGATGAGGAGGAGGAGACATGACCAGCATCCTGTTGCACAGTCCGGTAGGCCAGGAAGCGCCCCAGGCCGCGGGCCTGAACCCAATCCCCGGCGGGCGGGGCAGCCGGTTGGCCTTCTTGTTCAACGGCCACGTGTCCGTCATGACCTTCTGGCGGCACCTCGAGGAGGAGGTCCGCCTCCGCTGCGAGCCTGCCTCCACCATCAAGGTAGTCAAGCCCAACACCTTCGCGCCGGCGCCAGCCTCCACCGTGGCGGAGCTGGCGGAGGCAGACCTGGCGCTGGTGGGTGTCTGCGCTTGAGGGTCCTGCACGTCCGGCTCCGTGCGAGACGGCGTCAACCTCGAGCTGGCCGGGGTGCCGGCCATCGTGGTCTCCCACGACGTTTTCGAGAAAGCGGCCCGGGCCCAGTCCAAAGCCCTGGGCCTGGAAGACCTGCGGCTAGTGGTGTTTCCCCAGCCCAAGGGTGAGAATGAAGAGTCCGAAGGGGCGGCGTCGGCTAGGCAGGTGGTCGACCAGGTAATGGACCTGGTGCACGAGTCATCCCTCTGAATGTGTGCGAAGGTGGAGTGCGAAGGCGGCTGAAGGCATCGGTGCGGCAACGTCAGCGGGGTCCCTGGGCCAGGGACCCCGCTCATTCGTCAACAGTCCTACGGGTTCCTTCGAAGGGCCGCAAGGCTTGGCCGCCCGGTGGTTAGAGGGCCGACGCGTCGTACTCCTCGGCGACCGGATTGGACAGCATGCCGATGCCGGGTATATCCACCTCAACCATGTCCCCGGGGCGCATGGCCCGGGTGACCCCGGCGGCGCCCGAGTAGACCAAGTCCCCCGGGTGCAGGGTTACCTGCTGGCTTATGTAGCTGACGATTTCCGAGAAGGTGAACAGCATGTCGCCAGTGTGGCAGCGCTGCACCTCCTTGCCGTTCAGCCGCACAATCAACTCCAACCTTTGGGGGTCGACGTCCGTCTCGATCCAGGGCCCCACCGGGCAGAAGGTGTCCGACCCCTTGGCCCGCCAAAAGCTCCAGTCCTGCTTCTGCCATATGCGGTCGCTCACGTCGTTGCCGCAGGTGTAGCCCAGAATGAAGTTGGGGGCATCGGCGGGTGACACGCGGCGGCACTGCTTACCCACCACCGCAACCGCCTCGCCCTCGTAGTGCACCTCGCCGGAGGAGTCCCAGGGCAAAATGATGGGGTCGCCATGGCCGGTGAGCGAGCCGCGGGGTTTCACCCAGGGTTCCGGGTGTTCCGGCGGGGGCGGGGCCTTCTCCCCGTTGTCGAACACTGACGCCGCGTAGGCCAGATGATCGCCAAAGTTAACCCCCGGGCACCAAATCTCCTTAGGGTCAGTGGGAGCCAGCAGCTTGACCGCGGACAGCTTGTGGACCGTGTCGGTTTCGCGGAAGCGGGTGTAGATGCTGCCTCTGATTTCGACGACTTCATCGTCCTTGACTACTCCGTAAGCGACGCGCCTGTCGGCGCGAAAGCGTGCGATCTTCATGGGCCGTCACCTCAACCCCAGGGTCATTCAATTGTCAACGAATGCCATTCCGAGCGCAGCGAAGAATCTGAAGTCCTTCTGGTCAACTCACCTTAGCTCCTAATAACGGCTTGAGATTCCTCCCCGTCTAGACGGGTTCGGAATGACAGGGGAGACGGGGGCTGAAAATTAACCAGAGGCCTTGACTTGCCAATCGGGGTTAGGCGAGATTCTAACCCGTCCCAGGCATGCCCGCAAGGACATATTTGTGGTATTTTGAAACTCGCCGGCGCTGAATTACCAACCGAGTCCCGGCGGGAGGATTGGCCGTGAAAGTAGGGTTCTTCATCAATGCCCAGCATCCCCCGGAAGAGTCCATGACCCAGAAAATTCGGGAGAGCGTGGAGCTCACCGCCGCCGCCCGCGAGGCCGGGTTCGACCTCATATGCGCCGGCCAGCACTACCTATCCGACCCCTATCAGATGAGCGCCACCATGCCGCTGCTGGCCAGGCTGGCAGCCGAGGCGGGCGAGATGGAAGTGGCCGCCACCGTCCTGTTGCTGCCGCTGCTCAACCCGGTGGACGTTGCCGAGAGCGTGGCCACCATGGACGCCATTTGCGGCGGCCGTTTCGTTATGGGCATCGGCCTCGGGTACCGGGAGGAGGAATACGCCGCCTTCGGAGTCCGGCGCGGCGAGCGGGTGGCGAGGGCCCGAGAGTCCCTGGAGCTTATCAAGCTGCTGTGGACCGAGGACGAGGTGGAGTTCCACGGCAAGTACTATCAAGCGCCGCGAGTCAGGCCCGTCACGCGCCCGGTCCAGAAGCCCCATCCCCCCATCTGGGTGGCGGCCAACAACGACGCCGCCATCAGAAGGGCGGCCAACTGGGGTTATCCCTGGCTGATCAATCCCCACGCCACGGTGTCCATGGTGTCCCGGCAGTTGGCCGCCTACCGGGAAAGCCTGAGCCGGGCCGGCCAGCCCCTGCCCTCGGCGCTGCCCATGATGCGGGAGCTATACGTGGCCCCGGACCGGGACACCGCCTACCGGGAAAGCCGGCCCTACCTGGAGGCCAAGTACGCCGCTTACGCCTCTTGGGGCCAGGACAAGGTCTTGCCGGGCGACGAGGACTTCGCAACACCCTACGAAGACCTGGCCCGGGACCGGTTCCTGCTGGGTTCTCCGGACGACGTGGCCCGGGAGATGGCGCGCTACCGGGACGAGCTGGGGATCAACTACTTGATTTTCCGGATGCAGTGGCCCGGAATGGGACAGGCGGAGGCCCTGCGCCAGATCGACATCATGGGACGGGAGGTCCTGCCCCGGGTCAAGCGCGCTGCTTGACGCCCCAAACGGGCCAAGTATAAGCTGAGACCGCGCCGGCCGTTACTCGCGGAGACGGTAGGCCCTTGGCTCCGCACCGGGTCGAGGGAGCGCCTTCCACCGGGGACGGCGTCCGGTTCGGGTCCGGCAGGTTACCCGCAACTTTTGCAGTGAGAACGAATTCGCTTGGTTCCCCCGGGTGACATCGGCGCAGCGCCCATATGGGTGGGGGTGTACGCGGCCTTGGCCCTGACCCTGGCGCTTTCCTCATACCTGTTTTACTACCGGGTGTTTCGGCTGGTCTCCCAGGGCAAGCCGGCAGCCCGGTGGGACCGGCCCTTGGAACGCCTGAAGGGCGCCCTGGTAATCGTCCTGGGCCAGCGCAAGGTCTTGCAGCGGGTGCCGGCGCGGGACTGGGCCGGGCTGGGCCACGCCGTCATCTTCTGGGGATTCCTGTCCTTCTCCCTGAGCTACCTGATTTTCCTCTTCATTGGGTCGGTGTGGGCCCCTTTCCCCGAGAAGCTGCTCACCACCTCCGGGGTCCGGGTGTACAGCAGGTATCTGGATATCTTAGCCGGGGTGTTGCTGGTGGTGCTGGCCTGGGCGCTGCTGCGCCGGTGGGCGGTCAAGCCAAACCGGCTCAGCTTCGACCTCACTCGCAACGCCGACTCGGTGGTGGTGATCGCCCTCATCGGCGGGCTGATGGTCTCCACCCTGCTTACCCACTCGTTCTACGTCGCCCAGGGGGGACACGGCCCGGAGGCGGACGTCTACATCGGCAGCGGGCTGGGGAACTGGTTTAACTCGCTGGGACTGGGCTACGGGGCCGCCAACGTCCTCCACACGGTCTTCTGGTGGGTCCACCTGGGGATCATCCTGAGCTTCGCCGTCTACATTCCCTTCTCCAAGCACATGCACATGGCGGCATCTCCGCTCAACGCCTTTTTCCGCAGCTTGGAGCCCCGGGGGGCCCTGCCGCCGATAGACCTGGAGAACGCCGAGCGCTTCGGCGCCGGCAGGGTGCAGGACTTCACCTGGAAGCAGCTGTTGGACGGATACGCCTGCGCCGTGTGCGGCCGCTGCTCCGATGTCTGCCCGGCCAACGGCACGGGCAAAGTCCTGTCTCCCATGCACATCGTCGAAAACCTGAAAGACCACATGGTCGCCATAGGCCATCAGGGCCCCCGGGACCCGGAGCACGTCGAACCGGCGCCCCTGTTCGGGGGCGCCATTTCCGAACAGGCAATCTGGGACTGCGTTTCCTGCGGCGCTTGCATGGAAGAGTGCCCAGTGGTCGTCGAGCACGTACCGACCATCATGGACATGCGGCGCAACCTGGTGTTGGAGGAGAGCAAGGCGCCGGAGAGCGCCATGAACGCCCTGCTCAGCATGGAGCAGCGAGGCCACCCCTGGCGCGGGACTCAATATTCCCGCACCGACTGGGCCGAGGGCCTGGAGGCGCCCACCCTGGCCGAACACCCCGGGGCGGAGGTCCTGTTCTGGGTTGGTTGCACCGCGGCCCTGGAGCAGCGAAGCCGCTCCATAGCACGGTCCATGGCCAAGGTCCTCAAGAGAGCGGGGGTCGACTTCGCCATCCTGGGCGACGAGGAGACCTGCTCCGGAGACCCGGCCCGCCGGATGGGGAACGAGTACCTGTTCCAGATGCTGGCCCAGCAGAACATCGACACTCTCAACCGCTACTCGGTCAAGAAAATCGTCACCGCCTGTCCCCACTGCTTCAATACCCTGCGCAACGAGTATCCCCAATTTGGCGGAAATTTCGAAGTCCTTCACTACACCCAATTCGTGGGCGACCTGGTGCGGCGGCGCAAGATAACCCCGGTCAAGCCTGTGGACACGGTGATGGCCTACCACGACTCCTGCTTCCTGGGCCGTCACAACGGCATTTACGACCAGCCCCGAGACCTGGCCAAGGCCATTCCCGGCCTGACCCTGGTGGAGATGGAACCCCACTGCCGGGAGCGCGGCTTCTGCTGCGGCGCGGGCGGCGGGCACATGTGGATCGAGGAGAGTCAAGGGACCCGGATCAACCATGCCCGCACCGACCAGTTCCTGGAAACACGGGCCGACACCGTGGGCGTTTCCTGTCCCTACTGCCTGCAAATGCTCAGCGAGGGCATCCAGGCCAAGGGCCTGGAAGGGGAGAAGCAATGCAGGGACCTGCTGGAAATCCTCTCCGACAGCCTGGAGTAGCAGCCGGCACTATGCGAAAGGGGAAGTGACATATGCCCGGCGATGAGTTGACCGTGGCCCAACTATGCGGCGAGTGCAAAGCCCAGGTGGGCACTTTCACCGTCAAGAAGGACAATCTCTTTCTCGCTTCGAAGGAGAAAATCTGGTGCCCGCACTGCGGCAAAGAAACGCCGGAGGTTAGGGACCTCGCCGGACGGCTGGAGACCATACGGCAGGAGGTCGACAGCTATCCTCAGCTTACGCCCGCCGAGCCCCCCAAGCCCGTGCCCGCCCCTTCCGGCCCGTCAGGGCAAGCTGGTCCCTCCGGTCAATAGGCTATTTCCCTACCCCAGCGCCTTTTAATTGTCATTCCGAGCGGAGCGAGGAATCTGAGATCCTTGGGTCCGGGCGACCTTGGCCTTGGGCAGAGATTTCAGATACCTCCCGTTGGTTCGGAATGACAGATAGGGCCCAGGGTGACAATTAAAAGACCCTGTTTCCTACCCCTGGAGGGCCGGCTCAACGCCGTGTCCGCCCCAGAGAGCATCCTTCCTACACCGACGGTCCGGCGCCGACGGTCCGGTCCATTCCGCCGCACCGTAACCCGGAGAGGGGCCGCTACGCCGATGCTGCCAGACCTGATCTGGAAATGGTTGGAGCCCAGGTTCGTGTTTTTCCCCTCGTCAAGGGTGGAATTCACCCCCGGAGACGTTGGGATCGCCTACGAAGACGTGTTCTTCCCGACCGGGGCGGGCGCCCGGCTACACGGCTGGTACGTGCCCGGCGACCACGAGACCACGTGGCTCTGGTTCCACGGCAACGGAGGCAACGTAGGACACCGGGTCGCTGAGCTGGCGCTGTTGCACCGGCGGCTAGGCGTGAACCTGCTGATTTTCGACTACCAGGGCTACGGCCGGAGCGAAGGCGTCCCCTCGGAAAGGGGGACTTACCAGGACGCCCGGGCGGCGCGGCGCTACCTGCTGGACCGCCGCCAAGGCGGCCCGGATGCCGCGCCGGACGACATCGTATACTTTGGACACTCCCTGGGAGCGGCCGTCGCCGTCGAGTTGACTACCGCCCATCCCCCCTTGGGACTGGTGCTGGCGTCACCCTTCGCCTCGGTCAGCGACATGTCCCGCATAGTGTTCCCGCTGTTGCCCAGCGGCTGGTTGGTGCGAAACCGGTACAACTCGTTACGGCGCATCTCCCGGGCGGCCTGTCCCCTTCTCATCCTTCACGGGGAAAGGGACACCATGGTCCCCATCTCTCAGGCCCGGAAGCTGTTCCATGCCGCGAACTCCCCCAAGGACTTCCAGTCGTTGCCGGACGCCGGACACAACTACATGTTCGAGGAAGGGGGCGAGGCGTACTGGGTAGCTCTGGAACGATTTCTGGCCGGCCTCAAGGCCGACCGCGCCGGCGCCTAAAATTCCGGCCAGGGGCCCAGCCGCCGTTCCGGCCATCGTTCCAGTCAGAATTCCGGGGAAAATAGAGGCTGGGAAAAGCTGCGGCCTATACGGCTTCGGCGTAGTCTAGATTGTGCAAGTACTTGCTGCCTTCGCCGGCGCCCTCTACGATGACCACCTCGTGCACGTGCACGTCCTCAGATTCAACCCGCAGCGTGACGCCGGTGGTTTCCACGACCAAGCCGGCCCGGGTCTTGAACTTCAGACCGGATTCAATGCTGTCCATCTCCGCGTAAGCCAAGGGATTCCCCTCCTGTCCCTAGTATGTGGGCGCAAGTCCGGCGGCCACGATCTGCCCTTGGGTTTGTGTAGCGCCTGAAGTCTACAAACCCCGCTTGCCCGAGTCAAGGCTTGCGGCGCGGAAACCCTTGGCTAGACGGAAACTCGCCGACGACATGCTTCGACCCCCCGGGCCGGGCATTAGGAGGCTCCTAAACACCGGATATTAACTCCGTCTCGTAGTCCAACAGCACCAGGTCGCCCCGCAACGTCTCCACGAACGACACCACGTTGGACAGCATCTCGTTGGCATGGGCGGAGTCGTTGCTGACACAACAGACGCCGAGGGTGAGCCGCTGCCACAGGTCGTGGTCATCAACTTCGGCAACTCCCACGTTGAATTGGTTCCTCAGCCGGGCGGTCAAAGACCGCGCTACCTGCCGTTTGGCCTTCAGGTTGGTGGCTTCCGGGAGGTGGGCCGTCAACCGGCAGACGCCGATGTGCAACTCGGGGCCTCCTTGGGGTCGCTCACCTCGTCATGCGCCTCCGGAGTGCGCGACAACTTTCACAACCCCTTGCTCAATTCAAAAATTCATTATAGATTATAGGCCACACGGCCCGGCGCTAGGCTTGACCTTAGCCCAAGGGCCGTTACTCAGCCGCTACCACTTCCCGGGGGCGCCCCCCGCCTTGTCGACCGGGAAAGGGCGGATAGGGCGATGGCGGATAGTCTCCGGACCCAGCAGCTCCCACGACCGGACGTGCCTGAGGTGGTAGTAACGAGGCTGCCTCAGTACGTGCGAATTCTCAATCGCCTGCTTCATGAGGGGGCTGAAGTCGTCAGCTCTCAGCAACTGGGCGGCAAGCTGCAGGTAACCCCGGCGCAGATACGCAAAGACCTCAGCTACTTTGGACGTTTTGGCAAGCAGGGCCGCGGTTACAACGTCCGCCACCTGCACGACCGCCTGCGGGAAATCCTGGGCCTAAACACCTACTGGAACGTGGCTGTGGTTGGTGTGGGCCGCTTGGGCCAGGCGATCCTGAGCTACCCGGGGTTCACCCCCGACGGATTTCACCTGGTGGCCGCCTTCGACGCCAGTCGTGAGGTAGTGGGTGAAGAAGTGGGGCAACTGACCGTCCGTTCCATGGAGGAACTGGAGCAGGAGGTCGGCAGGCTCGAGGTGACCATAGCCATCGTCGCCGTGCCCGCCCCCCAGACCCAGGAAGTGATCGACCGCCTGGTCAACTGCGGCATCCGGGCGGTTTTGAACTACGCTCCCACGTCTCCCCAGGTCCCGGAAGACATCCGGATCCAGAATATAGACCCGGTCATCGCGCTGCAATCCATGACCTACTACCTGGGCGACCTGGCCGCCCGGTAGCTGTCCCACGCCCGCCTCGATCCCCCGTAACCGTCGCTTTACCTCCCAGGGTCAGTCAATCGTCGGCCTCTAAACCTCGTCATTCTGGGCGTAGCGAAGAATCTCAGCTACGGCGGAGAGACCCTTCACTTCGTTCAGGGTGACAAGAAAAAGGCAGGGTGACAACTATAAGACGCTGCTTTAGCTCCCGCCGCACACCGGCCATCTGAGGGCGCAGTCACCCTGAAGCGCCGGGCCCCTGGTCGCCGGCGCCCGGTCCAATCCCTCCCCGGGAACGCCTGCGGCGGGCCACGTTCAATCTTACCTGGGCCCGGCGCATGGCGCCCAACGCCCGCTCCATCTGGAGTTCGCCGTCCTGGCTGGCGATGCGCTCCTGGGCCCTCTGCACCGCCGCCTGGGCCCGGGCCTCGTCGATTTCGTCGGCGCGCTCGGCCGCGTCGGCCAGTATGGTCACCCGGTTGCCGATGACCTCCATGAAGCCCCCGGTCACCGCCATGAAGGTATCGGCGCCCTCCTTGCGGATCAGTATCTCCCCGGGCTGGAGCATGGTCATCAGCGGCGCGTGATGGGGCAGAACGCCCAGCTGTCCGTCGGCCCCCGGCGCCACCACCATGTCTACGTCGTCACCGTACACCTGGTGTTCCGCGGTGATTATTTCCAGCAGCATAGGCGCCATGACTATGACCCTTATCCCCCCGCTCGTATTTGCTCGGCCTTCTCCATCGCCTCGTCGATGGTGCCGACCATGTAGAAGGCCTGCTCCGGGAGGTCGTCGTGCTGTCCTTCCAGGATCTCGGTAAAGCCCCGCACCGTGTCCCGCACCGGCACGTACTTGCCGGGCTGGTTGGTGAAGGTTTCGGCCACGAAGAACGGCTGGGTGAAAAAGCGCTGGATCTTCCGGGCGCGGAACACCGTGAGCTTGTCTTCCTCGGAAAGCTCTTCGATGCCCAGGATGGCAATAATGTCTTGCAGGTCTTTGTAGCGCTGCAGCACCTGCTGCACGCCACGGGCCAGGCGGTAGTGGTCCTCGCCCACATAGCGCGGCTCGAGAATCCTGGAGTACGACGCCAGGGGGTCCACCGCCGGGTACAAGCCCTGGGCCGCCAGGGTCCGCTCCAGGGATATGACCCCGTCCAGGTGGCCGAAGGTGGTGACGATGCCGGGATCGGTATAGTCGTCCGCCGGCACGTATATGGCCTGGAAGGAAGTGATAGACCCGCCCTTGGTGGAAGTGATGCGCTCCTCCAAGGCCCCCATCTCGGTGCCGAGAGTGGGCTGATAGCCCACCGCGGAAGGCATCCTGCCCAGCAGGGCAGACACTTCCATCCCGGCCAGGATGTAGCGGTAGATGTTGTCGATGAACAGGAGCACGTCCTGATGGTCCTCGTCCCGGAAGTACTCCGCCATAGTCAGGCCGGTGAGGCCCACTCGGGCCCTCACCCCGGGAGTTTCGTTCATCTGTCCGAACACCAGCACGGTATTGGACAGCACCCCCGACGCCTGCATCTCGTGCCAAAGGTCGTTGCCCTCCCGGGACCGCTCCCCCACTCCGGCGAACACCGAGACCCCCTGGTGCACCGCCGCGATGTTTCGTATCAGCTCCTGGATGATCACCGTCTTGCCAACCCCGGCCCCGCCGTAGGCCCCGATCTTCCCGCCCTTCATGAAGGGGGTAATCAGGTCGAAGACCTTGATGCCGGTTTCCATGATCTCCACGGTGGGGTTCTGGTCGTCGAAGCTGGGAGCGTCGCGGTGGATGGGCCAGTTTTGGCCCGCCTCCACCGGTCCCAGGTTGTCCAGGGGCGTACCCGTAACGTCAAACAGCCGCCCCAAAGTCTCCGGGCCCACCGGCACGGTCACCCTCCGGCCGGTGTCCTCCACGTCGACCCCGCGGCCCAGCCCGTCGGTCTGCCCCAAAGCCAAACACCTCACCCAGTTGTTGCCGACGTGCTGCTGCACTTCCAGCACCAGCTTCTCCCCGGCGTTGTCGACCTCCAGGGCGTCGAACAGCTTGGGAAGCTGGTCCGGCGGAAACTCGATGTCCACGACGGTGCCGATAACCTGCACAACCTTTCCCGTGGTCATATCCTACTCCTGCTGTTGGCCTCAGCCCTCCAGGGCAATTTGTCCGCCGATCAGGTCCAGCAGTTCGTTGGTGATGCTGTCCTGGCGGAGTTTGTTCATTACCAGCGTCAGGTCCTCGGCCAACCCGTTGGCGTTGTCGGTGGCGTTCCGCATGGCGACCATCCGCGCCGACTGCTCGCTGGCTATGGACTCCAGCAAGGCGTGATAGACCTCCATCTCCACGAAACGAGGCAGCAGGCTGCCCAGCACCATGAGATTGTCGGGCTCGTAGATGTAGCCGACCCGCTCCTGGGCCGTGAGTTCGGCCGGAGTCACCGGAAGCAGCTTCTCCACCACCGGCTGTTGGGACATGACCGAGACGTACCTGGTGTAGGCCAAGTACACCTCGTCTATGTCCTCGTCTGAGTAGGCGTCTATCACGATACGGGGAATCGCGGTGGTGTCGGCCAGGGCCGGGGTCTCGCCCAAGTCGGTGAACACCGCCTGCACGTCCTGCCCGGTGCGGACCATGAAGTCGCGGCCCTTGCGGCCAACCACCACCAACCGCGTCGGCGCCGACTGCCCCACGATGAACTGGCCTACCCTGCGGTTCAGGTTGGCGTGCATCCCGCCGCACAACCCGCGGTCCGGGCTGATCACGACGATTCCAATCCGCTGTACGGGCCTTTGCCGCAACAACGGGTGGGCCGCGGCCACTTCCTCGCCGGGCTGGGCCGCCAGGTGAGCGATGACGTCGCGGATCTTCTCGGCGTAGGGGCGCCCCTGGGTCACGGCCATCTGGGCCCGCCGCATCTTGGACGCCGCAATCAGCGACATGGCGTTGGTGACCTTGCCGGTATTTTCCACGCTGCGCACCCTGCGCCGTATGTCTCTCACGCTAGGCATGGTCTGCCACTATAGGTACTTCTCCCGTCGCTGTAGCTATGGCCCTTTGTTCCCGGCCGTCGCCGCGGGGGCGGCCCGGCGGCCGGTCAACGCCGAAGGCCCGGAAACCTGCACAGTCCTGTCTCCCGGCAACCCCGTTTCCCTGGCTAGGCGCTGAAGGAGCTCTTGAAGTCGGTTACGGCCTGGGTGAGCCTGCCTTCCATCTCGTCGTTCAGGTCCTTGGAATCGGCGATGCTCTGCACAATGTCCGGATGAGTGCTGCTGATATAGCGCAGCAACTGGTCTTCGAAGTCGGCGCAGCGGTCCAAGGGCAAGTCTTCCATTAGCCCCGAGTTGACCGCGAACAGGATAATCACTTCCTGCTCCAGGGAAAGGGGACGGTACTGAGGCTGCTTCAACGTCTCGGTGGCCAACTGTCCCCGGCCCAGTTGGGCCCTGGTGGCCGGGTCCAAGTCGGCGGTGCCGAACTGAGCAAAGGTGGCCAACTCGCGGTACTGGGCCAGGTCCAGCCGCAGCCGGCCGGCCACCCGGCGGATGGCCCGGGTCTGGGCGGCTCCGCCCACCCTGGACACCGAAAGGCCCACGTTTACGGCCGGTCGGATGCCGCTGTTGAACAGCTCGGGTTCCAGGTAAATCTGGCCGTCGGTGATGGAGATCACGTTGGTGGGGATGTAGGCCGACACGTCACCCGCCTGGGTCTCGATAATGGGCAGCGCCGTAATCGAGCCGCCGCCGTGTTCCGCATCCAGCTTGGCCGACCGCTCCAGCAGCCTGCTGTGCAGGTAGAAGATGTCACCGGGGTAGGCCTCGCGCCCGGCGGGACGTCGCAGCAACAGCGACATCTGGCGATAGGCCCAGGCGTGCTTGGTGAGATCGTCGTACACGATCAGCACCTCTCTACCCTGGTCCATGAACGCCTCGCCCATGGCGCAACCCGCGTAGGGCGCGATGTATTGCAGGGGCGCGGAGTCCGAGGCCCCGGCGTTGACCACGATGGTGTGCCCCATGGCGTCGTTTTCTTCCAGGGTGGAGACCACCTGAGCGACCTTGCCCTGCTTCTGGCCCACTGCCACGTAGATGCAGATCAGGTCGCCGCCCTTCTGATTGATGATGGTGTCCAGGGCGATGGCGGTCTTGCCGGTGGAGCGGTCGCCGATGATGAGCTCCCGCTGCCCCCGGCCGATGGGAATCATGGCATCGATGGCCTTGATGCCGGTCTGCACCGGGCTGTCCACCGAGTGCCGGGCCACCACGTTGGGGGCGATCCTTTCCACGGGGGAGGTCTGGGTGGTGTTCACCACGCCCTTGCCGTCCAGGGGCCGGCCCAGCGGGTCCACCACCCGGCCGACCAGCGCCTCTCCCACCGGCACCTCGATTATGCGACCCGTGGAGCGCACCCGGTCCCCCTCTTTGACGGTGTTGGGGTCTCCCAGGATGGCCGCCCCGACGATATCGGCCTCCAGGTTCAGGGCCAGGCCCACCACGTCGGCGCCAAAGTCAAGGAGTTCGTTGGACACCACCCCCTGCAATCCCTGGATGCTTGCGATGCCGTCACCCACCTGCACCACCGTACCCACGTCGACCAGGGTCAGGTCGCCGCCGAACTCCTCGATCTGCCGTTTGATTAGGGATACTATCTCTTGTCCCCTGATCGCCATCGGCGCTTCTCCTCAGTACCGGCTAGCCACCCGGTACCACGACTTCCGAGTGCATGCGGTTGCGTAGAGCATCCAGCCGGGACCTGACGCTGCCGTCCAGCAAGCGGTCGCCGATCTGGATCACCACACCCCCTAGGATAGTATCGTCGGTATCCGTGGACACCACTACTTCTCTCTTTACCAGCCGGGACACGAATTGGGTAATCCGCTCCAACTCCTCCGGCTCCAGGGGCTCCGCCGTGGTCACCTGCACCCGTTGGCGTCCCCGGTGCTGGTCAAGGAGCCCCACATAGGCGGAGCGCAGGTCCCCAACGGTGTCCACCAGGCCCTTGGTGACCAGCAGGCTGACCATGTTGCGGACCAGCGGGGACAGTTCTGCCATCACCGTCTCTATGGCCCGCATCTTGTCCCCCACCGGGACGTCGGCATGCTTGAGGAAGGCCTTGAACTCGACGTCCGCCAGGACACCGTCGACGAACTCCAGCTCGCCTTCCCACTGGTCCAGCCGGTCCTGCTCCCGGGCAATCTCGAAGATGGCCTGGGCATAGCGCTTTCCTGAAGCCCTCGGCGGCATCGGCGGCTACCCCCTGGGCCCGTCCGGCGCCCGTTCCCCTTCTTCCAACACCTGGGAGATCAACTCCTGGTGGGCCTGCCGGTCTAGAGAGCGTCGGATAACCCGCTCGGCAGCGGTGATAGCCAGGTCGCCAAAGTTGGACCGCACCTCCTGGATGGCGGAGTCCCGCTCTCGTTGGATGTCGGTCCTGGCCCGGTCCACAAAGTCGTCAGCCTGCTGCCGGGCCCGGTCCATTTCCTCGGCCCGGTATCGCTCCACCGCCTCCCTCGCCTGGTCCATGAGGCGCTGCCCTTCCCGGCGGGCCTCGTTGAGTTGGTCCTCGATGGCCTGGCGGGAAGTGGAAGCCTCATCCCGCGCCCGGTCCGCCGCATCCAAGCTCTCCTTGATTCGCTCGGAACGCTGGTCCAGGACCCGCAGCAGGGGCTTATAGGCAAACACCATCAGGATCCCCAGCAACAGAGCGAAGTTGATGAGGTACGCGATGAGGCTGGGGCCGTTGATGCCCAGGTCGGTAATGCCCAGCAGTGGACCGCCGCCTGCCAGTTGCGACATGAAACTGCCGATAGTCGGTTCGATCACCACCGCCGATACCCCCTATACGCCCGCGGTCTCGCCACGCTAGACCACGAACAACAGGATTACCGCCACGATAAGGGAATATATGCCCAGGGCCTCGGCGAAGGCAATGGCCAGGATCATGTTGGTGGTAATCGCTCCGGCCGCCTCGGGGTTCCGGCCGATGGCGCCCATGGCCCCGGCTCCCAGGATGCCGATGCCGATGCCGGGGCCGATCACTCCCAGGCCGATGGCCAACCCCGCACCAATGAATTTGCCGATTTCCATGAACTTTTCCGCGGCGTCCGCAGATAACAAAAGGACTAGATCCATGTCTGACTATCCTCCTATCACCGTTAGGTCCCCCAGAATCCGGCTGAGACCGCCGCCGCCTTCAGGCGCGCCCGCGTCTATCTCAGCAACAGTTTGCACTTTTAAACTCGGACCCCGCCACGGCGTCCCCCTCCGTTCTCGGGCCACCCTAGTGTTCCTGGCGGCGCACCGCCACCGAGAGGAAGACCACCGTGAGGCTGGCGAAGATCACCGCCTGTATCAGGCCCACCAGCAACTCCAGGCCAAACACGAACTGAGTGGCCACGAAGGGCACCAGGAAGGTGATCATGACCACCAGAATCTCGCCGGCGGTCATGTTTCCGAACAACCGGAAGGTGAAGCTCACCACCCGGACCACCTCGCTGATGCCTTCCAGGAGCCCCACGAAGGCATCGATCAACCCCGAGGGCCGGCCTCGCAACAGGTTGCCGAAGACGAAGAACTTCTTGATGTAGCGCAACCCGTGGACCCGCAGCCCCCAGTACTCTACGAATATGAACGACACCAGGGCCAGGGCCAGCGGCATGTTGAGGTCCGTGCCGGCCGACTTGAGCAGGTGGGCTTTCAACTCCCCCTCGAAGATGAACCCCAGGAACTGATATATAGGGAGCAGCGCCAGCCACGCGTTGAACAGCACGAAGAAGAAGATGGTGGCTACCACCGGGAAGGCCCGGCGTGCCATATCCGGCCCCAGGACGCTGGTGCAGAACCCCAACACGCCCTCGAACAACGTCTCCACCAGTCCCTGAAAGCGCCCGGGAACGAGGCTCTTCTTCCTGGCGGCCCCAACGAAGAACAGGACTATGACGATGGTGGTCAGCCAGGCGGAAAGCAGGGTATTGGTGACGGCGAACTTGGAGGCGCTGAGGGGCGAGAAGTGGGGCTCTTCGCCGGGCTCCGGCGCGTGGGTCAGGCCAAGGGACTCGTCCCGGGCGGAGGCGGGAAACACCGGCTGCGGCGAAAGGTGGATCTCCGGCTTATCCAGAAGCTGGTCGGTGCCTAGTATGGCCGACCCGACAGCGCCAAAGACGAAACCCACTACCAGAAGCACCGCCAGGCCCAGCCCGGCGAGCAACAGGAGCCTCTTTGCCGCGGCGCCAGATGGCACTAACGCTTCCTCCCCTTGCCTGCTGCACTACCGCCCCTTCCACCGTAGAGCACCGGCAAGACCAGCTTGTAGACCCCCCAAAACGCGGCGACGCTGCCCAGCACCGTGCCCAGCAGGGTAAAAATGGGTGTAGTACCTACAAGCTTGTCCAGCCCCAGCCCGCCCAGGACGCCCAGCACTACGCACGTGGCCACATACCAGCCCAGCCCCGTCAAGCGCAGGGCCACCACCCACCAGCTCATCCCCGGCGGAATCCGGTGGATAATATCACCACGCACTTACAAAGTCAATTGAAACGGGGTCTACGGTATCCGCAGAGGACTAAGCAAACAGCGCCCAAGCAAGGACATGGCTTGGGCGCATATCGTCGTAAATCAGGGGCTCAGGCAACGGTATCATTTAGGCTGTCCCTTGCCAAAGTCCTCCAGATCGAGGGTGTCGATGAACTCAGTGAAGGCAGACATGCGGCGCATCTCCTCCTCGTTCACCTCGGCCGGCTGCTCGCCCGACTGCTCTCCGGAGTCGGCGCCTATCGGCCTTCCCGTCTCCTTGTCCAGCAGTATCGCGGCTTTGTCCAGCACCGACTCGTCGACGTAGATGGGCACCTGGACCCTGACCGCCAGCGCCACGGCGTCGCTGGGGCGGCAGTCGATCTCCTGGGTCGCGCCGTTGGCCTGGATGCTTATCTTGGCGTAGAAGGTGTCGTTCTGGAGGTCGCTGACCAGAACGTGCTGCACCAAGCCGCCCAACGTGTCGATGACGGTGCGGAGCAGGTCGTGGGTGAGGGGTCGGGGGACCGCCAGGTCCTGAAGCTTCACGGCGATGGCGTCGGCTTCAGCGGGCCCAATCCAGATGGGCAAGTAGCGGTCGGAATCCTTCTCTTTGAGGATCACCACGCGCTGGTAGTTCATCGGGCTCACCCGGATGCTGTCTATGCTCATCTCCTGCATGGCCCGCTACCTCCGCATGGCGCCCTCTACTCCGCGAAAAAATTGTATGCCGCCTACAAATTCAATGTCAACCCGAATGCGGCTTGAGCAGGGGTCATTCGGTCGTCATCTTAAGAAAGGCGCAGCAACCGCCGCTTCCCCGTCATTCCGAACCCGGCTTCCCCGTCGTTCCCGCCCCGGCTTCCCTGTCGTTCCGAACCCGCCGGAAGCGGGTGAGGAATCTCAAGCCGCTATCAGGAGCTATCGCAAGCTGACCAGAAGCATTTTGGATTCCCGGACGGCGCTCGGAATGGCAATGGCCTTGCGGAGGCCACATAAGGGCGATGAACATGGGGGAGCGCCGAGCGGCCCTTCACCAATGGCCAGGGCTTGCAGCTATGCTTTGTAGATTCCTCGTCGCTGCGCTCCAGCGGAATGACATGGTGGGGGCGCTCCGGCCCCTGCGCATAGGGCCCAAGTAGGGGCGAAAAATCTTTCGCCCCTACCGATGACGCATAACCCCCTGGGCGCGGCATCCCAGGCCCGGCAGCCGACCTCGAGCCGGACTCCGGCTCAGGACTTGCGATTCCTCGCCGCTTTGCGGCCACGGAATGACATGGTGGGGGCGCTCCGGCCCCTGCGCGTAGGACCCAAGGCGAAAAATCTTTCGCCCCTACCGATGACGCATGCCCCCTAGGCGCGGCATCCCAGGCCCGGCAGCCGACCTCAAGCCGGACTCCGGCTCAGGACTTGAGATTCCTCGCCGCTTTGCGGCCACGAAATGAAATGGTGGGGGCGCGGCAAGCTATTTTCATGGTAATGACGGGGGGGGACGCTCCGTACAGCGATTTGGCGGGCGGGCCGGGCTTGCGCCCATCATCCCGGCCAAGGAGACGGACCTAGAGTCCTCCGGCGGAGGAGGTTAGATCTTCCGCCGCTTTGGGGAACGGCGTGTTGCGGAGTCGACAATTGCTGGCGGCCTGGTGAGGGCCGCGGATACGGACGAGACCAGGGCATGGCCACAGCCCACCGGATTGCCTTCTTCAAGACCGCCCAGCCTTCTGTCACCTTGTGGCGCGACCATTTCCAGGGGCGGGACCAAGCGGCCATCGAAAGCCCAATGCTGCCGCGGGCTGCATCCGGGACGGTCCGGACGCGGGCCTCCCCAAGCGGGTCGGGCCCGCGCCCGGGTATCGTACCTATATGGTGCTTGTGGAACGGGCGGGCCGGCGTCTGCCGGCCGGCAACCCCTAGCGCCGTTCGTCCTTGACGTACTCTTTCTCGGCGTGGTCGCCGTTCAGGTTGTCCGCCGCCTGGAGAGCCAAGACCTCGATGCCCTTCTGCACTGAGTCGGACAGGCCCTTCAGCTCCCTCTCCAGCTTCTGGAGGCTGCGCAGGGCGTAGGTGTCCGCCTCGGTGCGGCGGGAGCGCGCCTCGGCCTCGGTCTGCTGTAGCATGCGGCCCGCCTTCTGCTGCGCGTCCCTCAGGGTGTCCTCCGCCCGGCTCTCGGCCAACGCCACCAGTTCGCCGTTCTCCAGTCGCTGCCGGAACTCTTCCTCGGCGTTGGACTTGGTGCGCCGGGCGTCGGCCTGCGCCTCCCTGACGATGTGGTCCTTCCGTGACAGGACCTCCTCCGCGGCGCGGATTTCCTGGGGTATGGCCAAGCGAAGCTGGTCAACCAGTTCCATCGCCTTCTTTCGGTCGACCATGATGCTGCCGCTGACCGGCATGGCCTTGCTCGTCTCTATCAGAGTCTCCAACCGATCGATGATGTTTATGATATCCATAGCACCTCCCTGCCCGGTCGTATGGGTCAAGATATGGGCAACCCAATTTTTGCCTGCACCGCCTCCAGAACGTGAGACGGCAACATCGCCTTGACGTCCCCGCCAAGGCGCGCCACTTCCTTCAATAAGCTGGAGCTAATGAACATGTACTCCTGCGAGGTCATGAAGAACACCATGTCGATATCCGACTCCAGCCGGCGATTCATGAAGGCCATGTCGAACTCGTACTCGAAGTCCGAGCCCCGGCGCAGTCCCCGGACTATCGCCTTCGCTCCCACCTCCCTGGCGAAGCTGACCACCAATCCCTCGAACTTCGTTACCTCCACGTTGGGCAGATGCGTCACCGACCTCTTGAAGAGGTCCACCCGTTGGTCGGCGTCGAAGAGCAACTGCTTGGACGGGGTGGCGTACACCGCCACGATGACCTTGTCGAACAGTACCGAGGCGCGGCTGACCACGTCCACGTGGCCCACGGTCACCGGGTCGAAGCTCCCCGGATACACGGAAGTCACCATTCGTCCCCGGCCCGCTCGTAGAATTCCACCACGTTGTCTCCATACCGCCGGCGAGACGCCCTGCGCAGCACGCCGTAACTTGAGTGCAGCTCCGCGAATCTGGAGTGGCCCACCACCACCATTCCCTCCTCGGCCACCGGCCCTTCGATCTCCCCTAAGCGCTCCATCACCGCATCCAGGTCCTGCGCCGCGTAGGGCGGGTCCATCAACACCAGGCGGTAGTCACCGGCCAGGCTGCTCAAGAAGCGCCGCGCGTCCCAGCAGTGAACCTTGGAGTTGGCGGCTAAACCGGTAGCTTGTAAGTTAGAGCCAATTACCTGGCACTGGCGGCGGTCCCGCTCCACGAAGTCTGCCCACTCCGCTCCCCGGCTGAGAGCCTCTATGCCCAGGCTGCCGCAGCCCGCGTAGAGGTCCAGCACCCTGCTCCCTTGATATTGCTCCTCATGGAGAATGTTGAAGATGGCCGCCCGTGCTCGCTCGGTGGTCGCCCGCGTGCCGGGGGAGACGACGCCCTTCAGCCGCAACCCCTTAGCCTTGCCGCCAATCACACGCATCGGTCTGGTAAGTGCGAATTATATCCAATGTCAAGGGGCGTTCCCATATATGGGCGAACGGGTTTACACCACTTTTGAGACCCCGGGGCCATCGCAGGGCGGTTGGACTATTGTCCGGAGGGCAACCAAAGATTGTTACCAGCGCTCCCCCATTGTTCCATTGTCCCGATGTGGCATCTGATGTCCCGTTGTGGCACCTGAAAGGCCATAGAGGTTCCGGCGGGGCGCCAGCCGCCTATTTGGTTGACGCTCCTAGGGGCCTGTGCTAACATCCTGCCCATCCTCGACCCCGGGTGCTAGTTGAAGGCGCCCCGGGAAAGGTACAATAGGCGGGTAACCGCGGCGTACGAGGAAACCCGAACGGCATGAACTTTCGCCAGTTGCTGGCCCCCATGGTCCCCGGCGGGGATACAGTGGTCACGGTGGGCGTATTCGACGGAGTCCACCTGGGACACCGCCACCTGCTGGGCCGACTGATCGAGCTGGCAAGCCCGTCCCTCATTCCGGCGGTCCTCACCTTCAACAATCACCCCATCACCGTGCTCCGACCAGGGACCCAGGTGGGTTGCCTGACTTCTTCCGGCCAGAAAACCCGGCTCATCCGGAATTTGGGCATAGATCTCGTGGTGGGCCTGGACTTCACCTGGGAATTGTCGCAGGTCAGCGCCCAAGAGTTCGCCGCCGCGCTGTGCGACTGCCTGAGCATGAAGGGGCTGGTGCTGGGCCCGGACACCGCCCTAGGGCGCAACCGCCAGGGAGACCCGGCGTTCCTGAGACAACTGGGGGAGCAGTTGGGATTCTGGGTAGAGTCCTCGGAGGCGCTGGCCCTGGACGGAGCGACCGTTAGGAGCCGGCAAATCCGTGCCGACCTCTCCCGGGGCGACGTGGACGCGGCGGCCCGGATGCTAGGCCGCAACTTCAGCCTCGACGGCGAGGTGGTGGTGGGCGACCGGCGCGGCCGCACCCTGGGCTTCCCCACGGCCAACGTGAAGGTCGATAGCCGGATGATGCTGCCCGGCGACGGCATCTACGCCACCTGGACCGTCATCGACGGGGAGCGTTACCCTTCCGCCACCAGCATAGGAGTGCGTCCCACCTTTGGGCTGACCGAGCGGTTGGTGGAGGCCCACGTAATGGACTTCAACGCCGACATTTACGGCCGGCAGCTTTCCGTCGAGTTCGTGGCCAAGGTGCGTGACCAGGAAACCTTCGCCTCGGTGGAGGAGCTCATCGAGCAAATCCGCCAGGACGTGGCCGACTCCCGGTCCGTCCTGTCTCGACAGACCGGGGTCCACGTTGGTTGACCCGGCGGTCATCGACCGGATTACCCGGCGCGGCGTCAGCGAGATCATATCCCGCGACGAGTTCCTCCGGATGCTGGAACGCGGAAAGCCTCTGCGTCTGAAGATGGGATTCGACCCCAGCCGCCCGGACATCCATTTGGGCCACGTGGTGGGCCTCCGCAAGCTGCGGCAGCTTCAGGAGTTGGGCCATCAGGTCATATTGATCGTGGGCGATTGGACCGCCCAGATTGGCGACCCCAGCGGCCAATCCGCCACCCGCCCCATACTCACCCACCAGGAGGTGGTGGCCAACGCCGAGTCCTACCTCCGCCAGTTTTTCAAGGTGATCGACCACGACCGGGCCGAGGTGGTCTGGCAGAGCGAATGGTTCGGCAAGTTCACCCTGGAGGACGTGATCCGCCTCACCAGCAAGTTTACCGTGGCCCAGTTCCTGGAGCGGGCGGATTTCGAGTCGCGGTTCCGAGAGCACCGGCCCATCGCCGTCACCGAGTTCCTCTATCCCCTGCTCCAGGCTTACGATTCGGTGAAGATCGAGGCCGACGTGGAGTTCGGCGGCACGGACCAGAAGTTCAACCTGCTGGTGGGCAGAGAGCTCCAGGCGATGAACGGCCAAACCCCGCAGCAGTGCTTTATGATGCCCCTGCTGGTGGGTACCGACGGCCAGATGAAGATGAGCAAGAGCTTGAACAACTATGTAGCCGTCGAGGACCCGCCCAACGACATGTACGGCAAGCTAATGTCTCTCCCCGACCGGCTGATCGGGCCCTACCTCGAGTACCTGACGGACACCCCAGACGAAGAGTTGTCCGAGCTATCGGGCGGTCTGGAGTCGGGCGCGGTGAACCCCATGGTGGCCAAGAAAATGCTGGCCCTGGACGTTACGTCCCAGTTCCACGGCCCGGAGGAGGGGCGCCAGGCCCAGGCCAACTTCGAGCGGGTCGTACAACGCCGGGACCTGCCCGACGACATCAGGGAGTATGGCTTTTCTACAAGTCCCGGCGGCCGCGCCGGCATCACGGACGGCGTTGCCGCAACGTCGCTGTCCCAGTTGCTTGCCGCCGCCGGCCTGGCCGCCAGCAACAGCGAGGCCAAACGGCTGCTCAACGAAGGCGCCATCGAGCTAGTCCGCGGCTCCGGCGAGCCGTGGAAGCTGCCGGCGGGTTACGCGGTGGGAAGCCTGCAACCCGGGGACGTATTGAAGCGCGGCGGCCGCCAGTTCGTCCGGCTGGTGGAGGGCTAGATGCCCCCCGAGCCACAGGCAGACCTTCCCGAGCCGGGCCATCAGGTCCAGGGCGGCGGCACTGAGGCCAACCCCCGGCCCGGAAGCTTCAAGACCCCTTCCCAGGTGCCGGTGGACCGGGTCTACACGCCGGATAACCTGCAGGAGGCCGACTACGCCAGGGACGTTGCCCTCCCCGGCGAGTACCCCTATCTGAGAGGGATTCACCCGGGGGGCTACCGGGAACGACTCTGGACCATGCGAATGTTCGCTGGGTTCGGCTTGGCGGAGGAGACCAACCGGCGGTTCAAGTTCCTCTTGGGCAACGGCCAGACGGGGCTGAGCGTGGCGTTCGACATGCCCAGCCTCTACGGTTACGACACCGACGACCCCCGGGCCGCCGGTGAATTCGGGAAGTGCGGCGCGGCCGTGTCGTCCCTGGCCGACATGGAGGCGTTGTTCGACGGCATACCCCTGGACCGGGTCACCACGTCCATGACCATCAACGCCCCGGCGGCGATTCACTGGGCCATGTACATCGCCGTGGCGCAGAAGCAGGGGGCCTCGCCGGCGGACCTGGGAGGGACCCTCCAGAACGACATTCTCAAAGAGTACATCGCCCAAAACGAGTATATCTTTCCCCCGGCTCCTTCCATGCGGCTGGTGGTGGACACGGTGGAGTTCGCCTCCCGACATCTGCCCAAGTGGAACCCCATCAGCATCAGCGGCTACCACATCCGGGAGGCCGGCTCCACCGCCATCCAGGAGCTGGCCTTCACCCTGGCCGACGGCTTCGAGTACGTGCGCCATTGTCAAGCGCGCGGCCTGGACGTGGACGAGTTCGTTCCCAGGCTGAGCTTCTTCTTCAACGCCCACAACAACTTCTTCGAAGAGATCGCCAAGTACCGGGCGGCGCGCCGGATCTGGGCCAAGGAGATGCAGGACACTTTCAACGCCAAGAACCCGCGCACCCACCGGCTGCGGTTCCACGCCCAGACCTCCGGCGCCAGCCTCACGGCGCAACAGCCGGACAACAACGTGGTGCGGGTGTCGCTGCAGGCGCTGGCCGCGGTGCTGGGCGGCTGCCAGTCTCTTCACACCAACGGCAAAGACGAGGCCTGGGCGCTGCCCTCGGCGGAAGCCGCCCTTCAGGCCCTGCGCACCCAGCAAATCATCGCCCACGAGACCGGTGTGACCGACACCGTGGACCCCCTGGGCGGCAGCTACTTCCTGGAAACCCTGACCAACCAGGTCGAGGCAGCCAGCTACGACTACTTCCACCGCATCGAGGACCTGGGCGGGGTGATACCGGGCCTGGAATTGGGCTTCTTCCAGAGGGAGATCGCCCAAGCCGCCTACGTGTACCAGCAGGAGGAGGACCGGAAAGAGCGGGTTACCGTGGGGGTGAACGAGTACTGCAACGACGACGCGCTGGATATTCCCCTGCTGCGGGTGGATGAGGCCGGAGAGGCGCGGCAGGTGGAGCGGCTGAATGATCTCAGGCGCCGCCGGGACAACCGTCAAGTGACGGACAGCCTTCGCGCCCTGGAGCAGGCGGCCCGGGGCGAGCAGAACTTGATGCCGCCGCTGCTGGACGCGGTCAAGGCCTACGCCACCCTGGGGGAGATGATGAACGTCTTCCGCGGCGTCTTCGGCGAGTACCAGCCGTCCTGGGGCTATTAGGGGCTGCTAGACGGCTACTCCCGACGCGCCCCGGCGAAGAACCCCTGCGCCGAGCGCCCCCCAAACCGGGGCCACAACCGCCTAAACGCACGTCGCCCCGCCGTTGGCGGGGCGACTTCGCAGAGTCCAGTTCTTCGCAGCAGCTTGCCGGGACACCCCGGCGGCGAAAGTCCTAGGCCCGCTCCTCCTCCCGGGCCCGCTTGGCGTCTTCAATGACCCGGGGCTCGATGTTGGGAGGAACGGGATCGTAGTGGTCGAAGGACAAGGAGTATTGCCCCCTTCCCTGGCTTAGAGAACGCAGGTCCTGGGCGTAACGCTGCGCCTCCGACAACGGCACCTCGGCGTCGATGGTAGTGACGTTGTCATGGGGGTTCATCCCCAATATCCGGCCGCGCTTGCCGTTCAGGTCGCTCATCACGTCCCCGGTGTAGGCGTCGGGCACAGTGATGGTCAGCCTCATGATCGGTTCCAGCAGAATGGGGCTGGCCTGGGGTATCCCCTTTCGCAGCGCCTGGTTGCCGGCGATCTCGAAGGACATGCCCGAGGAATCCACGTCGTGGTAGCTCCCGTCGTATATCACGGCTTTTACGTCCACCACCGGAAATCCCGCCAACACGCCCTCGTCCATTGCCTTGACCACCCCCTTCTCCACGGAGGGTATGTACTCCTTAGGTACGCGGCCGCCCACAACCTCGCTGGTGAATTCGAAGCCGGCGGTCCGGTCCCTGGGCTCCAGCCGCAGCAATACGTGGCCGTACTGCCCGTGGCCGCCGCTCTGCTTCTTGTGCCGGTATTCCGTCTGGGTCACCTGAGTAATGGTCTCCTTGTAGGCCACCTTGGGCAAGCGCACCTTGAGGTCGGCGCCGAACTTGCGGCGTATCTTGTCGATGGCCACCTCGATCTGGGCTTCCCCGAGCCCGGTTAGCAGCGTCTCGTTGGTGTCGGGGGACCGGGACAGATGAAGGGTGGGGTCCTCCTCGACAATGCGGTTCAGGGCGGTGGACATCTTGTCCAGGTCGGCCTTGGTGGCGGGGAGCACCGCCACGCCGTAGTACCCGGTGGGAAACTCGATGGGCTCGAGCTCCACGGCATGGTCCCGGGTGGACAGGGTGTCTCCGGTCACCGTGGCAGACAGCTTGCCGATGGCCCCCATGTCGCCGGCGGCGACCTGCGCCACGTTTTCCTGCGCCTTGCCCCGGGGAAGGTAAAGCTGACCAATACGCTCCGATTGCTCCCGGGCGGTGTTCCAGACCTCGGAGTTGCTCTTGACGGTCCCCTGGTACACCCTAAACACCGACAGCTTCCCCACGAAGGGGTCGGCAGTGGTCTTGAATACGAAGGCGGCCAGAGGTCCGTCGGGGTCCGCCTTGAGTTCCGCTCCGTTCTTCACCGGCGGTTGGACACCATCGGCCGGAGAGGGGAGGAACTCTTGGACGGTGTCCAGCAGCTCGGCCATGCCCACGCTCTTGGTTGCCGACGTCGCCAATATGGGCGCCAACTCCCCCTTCCTGACGGCAGCGCGCACCCCCTCCACAATCTCCCCTTGCGTCAACTCCTCGCCCTCGAGGTACTTGTCCGCCAGGGCCTCATCGCTCTCGGCTGCGGCCTCGATGAGCCGCTCCCGGGCCGCTTCGATCTGCTGGGCTATCCCCTCGGCGACGTCAGTGGGGGGATCGATGATGCTGATGAGCCTCGAAAAACCCTCGGCATCGCCATCAGCGAGAAAAAGAGGCACGCACTTGCGGCCAAAGGAGGCCTGAATGTCCGCTACGCACCTGGAAAAGCTGGCGTTCTCCCGGTCCATCTTGTTTATCACGAAAATCCGGGGCAGTCCGGCGGCTTCGGCGGCCGCCCAGGAGCGCTCCGTCCCCACGTCGACCCCGGACTGGGCCGCCACCAGAATGAGGGCGCCCTCGACCACCCGCAGCGCGCTGGAGATTTCGCCGCTGAAGTCGTCGTAGCCGGGGGTATCGAGGAAGTTGACTTTCTTGTTGTCCGACTGGCAGGCGATCAGGGTGGTCTGAACGCTGCCGCCGCGCTTGACCTCCTCCGGTTCGTAATCGGAGACGGTATTGCCGTCCTCCACCCTCCCAATCCTGGTTACCGCGTTGACGTGAAAGAGGATGGCCTCACTGAGCGAGGTCTTTCCCGCTCCACTGTGGGACAGCAACGCCACGTTTCTCAGGTTGTTAACATCCGCTGTGGGCATAGATTACCTCCCTGGCTGCCTTGATTGTCCGGAGAGAGGTTTGGCTGCTCGCGCCGGGACCTAGGGCCCTCAAAAGCAACGGCGCGGCACAGGGCGGTAACCGGGACACGCGCCCGCTACTCCCCCTAATGGCCCGCGTTCATTTTATCGGCAACAAAGGCCTGGACGCAACACGGCGGGCCGGGCCGGGTGCGCCGGATGGGGGGCATGGCTCCTCGTGGTTGCGCCGGTCCGGGCCCGCGCCAAAGGCCCGGCGCCGGCTGCCGGCAGGCCGCCAATTTGACAGCCCCAGGCCGGCGGCTATAATGGGCGGATATTCCTACGGGCGCAGACCGGCCTTCTTTGCCCAAGTACGCCTTGGGACGTCGGCCGCACTCAATTACACTCAGCACCGTCAGCCGGCGTGCCGCGAACCCTAAGGGCGGCGCTTTCCAGAGGATGGACAGGTTATGACCGGCGGCATAATTACACCCGGAGCGGCGGAGATTCCGGTGGCGCGCCTCTCGTCCGCGCTCTCGACAGAATAGGCTTCCGCCGTGGCGGCTAGGGCTTTTGTTCTAATCGAGACCCGCGTGGGCAGCGCGCCGCAGGTTGCAAGCGGCCTGCGGGCCCTGGACGAAATCCGCGCCGCCGACGTGATCACCGGCACCTTCGACATCATCGCCCTGGTGGAGACCGACGACATGGCGGCCATGGCCGAGGTTGTCACCGGAGGTATCCAGGGCATCCACGGCGTCTTGCGGACCATTACCTGCGTGGCCAGCGGCTAGACCACACGCGACTACACTGGCAAGCGTTGACCCGTCCTTAGCAAAAGCGTCAGCATTCCGCGATCAGCGACCGGCTGCGGGCCGCTCCTTCAGCGGCTCCCCCGGTTTATCGGGGCCGGTCGCTCCTTTTTTCTAAGACCCTCTCCCCAGAGACTCGCCGCACGCCGCCGGCGTCCTCCCCCGGCCAATCCACGGCGCGGCACCCCACTGGGACGACGGGGCATGACGGCAGGCGGGTGCGCCCGCCGCGCCGTTAGCATTTGAGCCAACTCAAACCAAGGGCCGGGCGCCCCCTTGAGGGACTCCCGGCCCAAATCAGATCGTCCAAGCTGTTGCGGGATCGCCGTTACGGGCTGCCGTTTTTCTCCCACATGGCTTCCAGGACCGCGCCGGGAGACATGGGCAGGTGGCTGAGCCTGGTGCCGGTGGCCCGGGCAATGCCGTTGGCGATGGCCGCCATGGGAGCCACGATGGGCACCTCGCCGACGCCCCTAGCACCGTAGGGATGGCCCGGATTGGCCACCTCCACGATGATGGTGTTGATCATGGGCAGGTCCAGGCTGGTGGGCATGCGGTAGTCCAAGAAGCTGGAATTCTCCATACGGCCCTCGGTGTCGTAGAAGTACTCTTCGTTCAGGGCCCAGCCGATTCCCTGGACGACGCCGCCCTGCATTTGCCCCTCGACGTAGCTGGGGTGGATCGCCTTGCCCGCGTCCTGCACTATGGTGAAGTCCAGGATGGTCACCTTCCCCGTCTCCGGGTCAACCTCCAGGTCGACGACCTGGGTGGTGAACGCCCCGCCCACGCCGGCCGGGTCTACACTCACCTGGCTGCTGACGGGGCTGACCCCGGTGAACCCGCCGCTCATCTCCGCCGCCAGGTCCTTGAAGGTAATCTTCAGCTCAGGATCGGAAGTGTGCTGGAACACGCCGTCCACCAACTCCACGTCTTCAGCCGGCACGTCCCAGGTGTTGGCCACCCGCTCGATGAGTTGCCTCTTGATGTCCTGAGCGCACTCGTAGGCCGCCCAACCACTGGCGAAGGCGGTGCGGCTGCCCCCGGTCAGGAAGGTGTACCCCACCGATTCGGTGTCGCCGACGACGGGGTGAACGTCCTCGGCCGGGATGCCCAGGACCTCGGCAGCCTGCATGGCAATGGAGGCGCGGGTGCCGCCGATGTCCGTGGACCCCTCCACCAGGCTGATGGTGCCGTCGGCATTGACCGCTATGGAGCAACTGGACTGCAGCCCGATGTTGAACCAGAACCCGGAAGCCACGCCCCGGGCCCGCCACGGGCCCGCCACCGGCTTCTTGTACTGGTCCGAGTCCTTGGCCGCCTCCAGGCACTCCACGTTGCCGACGACGGGAAACACCGGCCCGTCCACCCGCCTGGTGCCCTCCTTGGACGCGTTCATCAGACGAAACTCTATGGGGTCTATGTCCAGTTGCTGACAAATCTCGTCGACCACTTGCTCGGCCGCGAAAGCGGCATTGGGAGCGCCGGGGGCCCGGTAAGCGGCCGTTTTAGGCTTATTGACCACCACGTCGTAGCCGTCCACGCGCATGTTTTCGATGTCGTAGGGGGCGAATACGCACATGGCTCCCGGCCCGACCAGCGCGCCGGGGAAGGCGCCCGCCTCGTAGGCCAGGTAGGCCTCGGCAACCGTGAGCTTGCCGGAGCGGTCCGCGCCCATCTTCACCTTCATATAGGTGCCGGAGGTTGGGCCGGTGCCCTCGAAGTCCTCGGCTCGGGTCATTACCAGTTTCACGGCCTGGCCGGTCTTCCTGGAGAGCAGCGCCGCCACCGGCTCCAGGTACAGGGGAATCTTGCCCCCGAAGCCTCCCCCGATCTCCATGGGAATCACCTTGATCTTAGACACGGGGAGATTCAGCACCGTGGCCAACTCCGCCCGGTTGTTGAACGCCCCCTGGGTGCTGACCCACACCGTCACCTGGCCGTCGGAGTTCCACAGCGCGGTGGCGTTGTGGGTCTCTATGTATCCCTGGTGGACGGTGGCGTTGGTGTACTCCCGCTCCACGATCACGTCGGCCTTGGCAAAGCCGGCGTCGGCGTCCCCTTGCTCGAACCTCAAGTGGGTGGCAATGTTGCTCTTCTTGTCCGTCTGTTCTCCCAACTCCTGGGTGGTGATGAAGTCGTGGAGCAGAGGGGCATCGTCCTTCATAGCTTCCCGCACGTCAACGACAGCGGGGAGCACCTCGTAGTCTACCTCGATGAGCTTCAAGGCCTCCTCGGCTACATGTTGGTCGACGGCGGCCACCCCCGCAACGGCGTGACCCTTATATAAGACCTTGCTGCTGGCCAGCAGGTTGTCGCTGGACGACTGGGTGCCCCTGGGGGGGTCCTGCATAGAAGCCACCGGCATGTCCTTGCCAGTAACCACCGCCTTGACTCCAGGGTGGGCCTCGGCCTTGCTGGTGTCGATAGACCTGATGCGCGCGTGGGCATGGGGGCTGCGCAGCACCTTGCCGTAGAGCATCCCGGCGATCTGAAAGTCCGCCCCATACTTGGCCCGGCCAGTCACCTTGTCCGTCCCGTCGTGGCGGATGGGACGAGTGCCGACTACCTTGAATTCCTGGTTGGACAGAACGATGTTCGACGCCATGTCACCCACCTCGTTTTCGCTTTAGTCCCGGGGAAAATTCCACGGCGATTGTACCACAATCGACCCTGTCGGGTGGAGGCAGGGCAATCGCGTCTCAATTATGTCCTGATGAAGCCAAAGCTCCTCGACAAGAAGGTATGTCACCGCATCTCACCATATGCCACCCCATGTCACCCTGAGCTTGGCGAAGGGTCTAAAATCGCCGTGGCAAGTCCTGGTTTGGGAATCACCATGGCCTTGCGGAGGCCAAATAAGGGAGATGAAAATGGGGGAGCACCGGGCGGCCCGTCACCAGTGGCCGGGGCTTGCAGCCATGCATTGTAGATTCCTCGTCGCTACGCTCCCACGGAATGACAGGGACGGGGGCGCTCCGGTGGCATGACAGGGTGGGGCTTAGGGCGGCCCGCGCCCGGCTCTAGCCCCCTCACAGTCATGCCCGGGCCTCGTACTCCGTCTATTTTCACGGTACGGTAATGACATCGTCTTAAGACGCGATTGCCCTGGCGCAACGCGAGAGACTCCGCCACAAGATAAAGCTCCCCGTGTATACTTGACCGATGCAGCGGGGCCGCCGCGCCCACCGTCCCTACCTGACGGGGCCCGGGGCCGCCGGAGGAGACATGCAACCGCTAGACGACGTTCGGGTGCTGGCAGTAACGGTTTACCTGGCCGGACCCTACTGCTCCATGACCTTGGCCAGAATGGGCGCCGAGGTCATCAAGATAGAGATTCCCGGACAGGGGGACCCGGTGCGAGGCAACGGCCCCTTCGCCGGGCCCGACGGCGCCAGCGACCAACGGCGCGACCCGCGGGACCTGTCCACCCGCTTCCTCAAGCGGACCCAGGGGGTCAAGAGCGTCACCCTGAACTTGAAGCACCCCAAGGGCCGCGAGCTGTTCCTAGAACTGGCCCGCAACTCCGACGTCGTGGTGGAGAACCTGGCGCCGGGTTCGATGACCCGGTTGGGGCTGGGCTACGAGCAGGTGTCGCAGGCCAACCCCGGCATCATCTACGCCTCCATATCCGGGTACGGCCAGACCGGCCCCTACGCGGGCAAACCGGCCCACGACCCCCAAGTGCAAGCCATGGCCGGCCTCATGGACATCAACGGCGACCCCGACGGCGAACCCACCAAGGTGGGCTTCTACATAGGCGACCTGGTCACTCCCCTTTTCGCTTGCTATTCGATACTGGCGGCCCTGCGCCACAAGGAGCGCACCGGCCAGGGACAGTACCTGGACGTATCCATGATGGACTCTCTGGTCTGCCTGATGTTCATGGAGAACCTGGAAGAGAGCATCGAGCACCAGTTGCCCATGCGCACCGGCAACATCAGCCGCAGCGGCCCCACCGGCCTGTACGCCGCCAAAGACGGCGACGTGTCCCTGACCGTGACCAGCGACGACCAGTGGCGGAGGCTCACCCAGGCCCTGGAAGCGCCGGAACTGCTGGAAGACCCCCGCTTCGTTACCTATCTCGACCGGACCGTCAACGTGGAAGAGGCCCGGGTGGAGATCCAGCGTCTCGTCGCCCGCCATACGGTGCAGGAGGCCCTGGACCGCTTCGAGGCCTGCGACGTTCCCTGCGCCCCCGTCCGGACCGCCGCCCAGGTCATGGCCGACCCGCACCTGTGGAAACGCGGCAGCCTGGCCCCCATGCAACATAGCGGCATGGAGCAGCCGGTAGCCGCGGTTGCCTCCGGGTTTCCCGTGGTGTTCTCGGGAGGGCCGTTGCCCCCGATGGCGGGCGCGCCCACCCTGGGAATGAACAACGGCGAAGTGTTCGGCGGTCTCCTGGGTCTGACCCCGGACCAGTTGCGGGAACTGGAAGAAGAGAAGGTGGTGTAGCCCCTCTCAGGGGCCTTGCCCGGCGCCGCGAAATGCCCAAGACAACGGTCCGGGATAGGCCCCGCGCCCCGGTCCAGCGGAACACTCTCCGGCGATGCCGCCTGAACGAGGTCGATGGAATGAATTTCAAGGCCAAACCCCTGCGGTCCGAGTTGTTCGTGCCCGGCAACAAGGAAGACTGGATGCGAAAGGCTCCCCGCTACGGGGCCGACGCGCTTATCCTGGACCTGGAAGACTCGGTGCCTCCCGAGGAGAAACCCGAGGCCAGGGCCCTGGTCCGCAGGATGCTGGAGGAGCTGGGCCCCGCCGGACAGACCCTGGTGGTGCGCGTAAACCGGCTGGAAACCGGCCTGACGGGGTACGACCTGGAAGCCATCACCTGCCCGCACCTTTACGCCGTGATGCTGCCCAAGGTGGAGGGACCGGAAGCGGTCTTCGAGGTGGACGTTCTGCTCAAACACTTCGAGCGCCGCATGGGCATCCCCCTGGGCAAGACTTTCATCGATCCGGCCCTGGAAACAGCCCAGGGCATCCGGCAAGCCTACGACATCGCGGTCGCCTCGCCCAGGGTCGCCCACCTGGGGGCCAGCGGCGGCAAGGGCGGAGACACCGCCCGCTCCATAGGGTTCCAGTGGACCCCTCAAGGCATGGAGACCCTCTTCCTCCGGTCCAAGGTCCTGGTGGACTCTCGGGCGGCCGGCGTGCCCTACCCGGTCACCGGCGGCTGGATGGACATCCACGACCTGGAGGGACTGCGCGCGGCCGCCAAGCAGGCCAAGGGCCTGGGATACACCGGTATGCACCTGATCCACCCGTCCCATGTGCCGGTGGTCAACGAGGTGTTCACTCCTACCCCGGAGGAAATCGCCCAGTGGCAGGGCCTGGTGAAGGCCATGGAGGAGCGCCGCAGCCAGGGGGGAGCGGCGGTAACCTACCAGGGCGACATGGTGGATATCGCCCACGAGGAGACGGCCCGGTCCATGCTGGACATGGCCCGGGAACTAGGAGTGTTGGACTCCTGAAGACCCGCCGGAGGCCGACGTTGTGGACTTCTTTCAACTCAGCGGGCCAACTCGGCGGGCACGGCGGCCCACGCCCTGCGGACCCAGCCCCGGCCGCCTCCCGGCCCACAGCCGGGTAACCGCCGCCCGAGCGCCGGCGCAACGGCTCTCGATGGCCCCGGTTGAGCCTGCCGGGGCCTTGGCGCGAGCCCCAGGGTCGTGAGGCCTCCAGTGGAGGTAGCGGATTGACCTACAACTTGCTGGAGGGGCTGCGGGTGTTGGAGTTGGGCGATTTCATTTCCGCGCCCTACTGCGGCAAGCTCCTGGCCGACATGGGCGCGGATGTCATCAAGATAGAGCCCCCCGGCGCCGGTGACTGGGCCAGGCAGTACGGCCCCTTTCTACGGGACGAGCCCCATCCCGAACGCAGCGGCCTATTCCTGTACCTCAACGCCAACAAGCGGGGCGTTACCCTGGACCTGAGCACGCCCACCGGCAGGAGCCTGCTGGCCGGGCTGGCCGACCGTTCCGACGCGCTGGTCCACAATATCCACCCCACCCAAATGGGCGACCTGGGCCTGGACTACGACGCTCTCAGCCGGACCAACCCGCGGCTGGTGATGGCCTCCATCACTCCCTTCGGACTCACCGGGCCACGCCGGGACTACAAAGCATACGACATCAACCTGGCGGCGGGCGGCGGCATCTGCCAGGGTCTGGGCTCCCCCGACCGGGAACCGCTGACCTTTGGCGCCCCCCAGGTGGGTTACTTTGCCGGAATGGCGGCCGCGTCGTCCATCTTGATTTGCCTGCTGGCCATGGAGCCGCCAGGGACCTCGGCCGCCGAAGAAAGATCGGAAGAAGGCAGCCTCGGACAGCACGTGGATATCGCCGAAGTAGAAGCCATCGCCGGGGTCTACAACGGCCCGGAGGCGTTGATGGCGGTGTACCAGTGGCGCGCGACCCGGCGCACGGGCCACCACGCCATGGACTTCCCCTACCCCAACTGCATCATGCGGTGCAAGGACGGCTATATCTTCGTCGGCGCCCCGGAGGGGCGCCAGTGGCGCAAGCTCCTGGAAGTCATGGGAGACCCCCAATGGGCCAAGGACCCGCGGTTCGCCAACCGCACCGACATGAACAACCTCTACGCCGATGAGGTGGACGGCCACATGGAGGCCTGGCTCGCCGGCTACACCAAGGCCGAGTTGCTGGAGTTGGCCCTGCAGCACCAGATTCCCCTGGCGCCGGTGCGCGGCTACGACGAGGTGCGGCAGGACCCCAGCCTCACAGGCCTGTTCGTAGACATCGACCGCCCGGACACCGGTCCGCTGCCCTTCCCGGGCCCCTGTTACGAGTTGGCCGGCGCCGCCAAGGAAGCCCCGTCCCCCGCACCGTTTTTGGGAGAGCACAACGCCGAGGTCTACTGCGGCGTGCTGGGGCATACCCGGGAGCAACTGGTTAAGCTGCGCCAGACCGGGATCATTTGACGTAACCTTATGTCAACCGGACCTTCGACGGCTCCACCGGACCATCCCGGTCCCCTACGGGGGTACCGGGTACTGGACTTCGGATGGGTGCTGGCCGGCGCCCTTCCGGGGATGGTGCTGGCGGACATGGGGGCCGAGGTCATCAAGGTCGAGACCCGCCGACGCCTGGACTACATGCGCCAGGGCCGGCCCATCATCGGCGAAGAGCGAGACCCGGAGCTAAACCCCATGTTCCACAACGTCAACCGCAGCAAGCTCAGCGTCACGCTGAACACCGCCCACCCGGAGGCGGTGGAGCTGGCCCACAGCCTCGTCGCCGCTTGCGACGTGGTTATCGAGAACTTCTCCCCAGGCGTCATGGACCGACTGGGCCTGGGCTACGACGCGCTGCGCCGGCACAAGCCCGATATCGTGATGATTTCCATCTCCTCCAACGGCCGCACCAGCCCCCTCAGGGACCTGCGGGCCTACGCCCCGTCCATCGGAGCCCTGGCGGGCCTGGACAGCAACCTGGGGTACGAAGGCGAGCGTCCCCTGGGGCTAAAGCACGCCTACGCGGACATATCGGGCGCGCTGCACGCCGTCTTCGCCGTCACCGCCGCCCTGCTGCACCGCCGGAGGACCGGGGAGGGCCGGCACGTCGACTTGTCGATGCTCCGCTCCACCGTCGTCACCGCCGGCCTGGGACTCATAGAATACACCACGACCGGCCGGGTAATGGGCCCCAAAGGCAACTACGACCCTGCCATGGCCCCCTACGGCAACTACCCCTGCCTGGGCGAAGACCGTTGGGTCTCCGTCGCGGTGCGCACCGAAGACGAGTGGCGGGGACTGGTGCAGGCCATGGGCCGTCCCCACTGGACCCAAGACGCCAAGTTCGACAGCAGGTACCGCCGGCTAAAAAACCGGCGGGAGTTGGACGCGTGCCTGTCGGAGTGGACCGAGCAGCGCAGCGCCCAGGAGAACACCGAGCTGCTCCAGGCTCACGGGGTGGCCGCCCTCCCGGTGATGGACGCCGAGGATCGGCTCAACGACCCCCACTTCCGCGAGCGGGGCCTGTACCAGGAGATCGAGCATCCATCCCTGGGGGAGGAGCCCATCTTCAACCTGATGTGGCAGTTGAGCCGGACCCCGGGCCGCATCCGCCGTCACGCGCCCTTATTGGGAGAGCACAACCAGCAGGTGTTCGGCGGCATGTTGGGTTTGTCCGCTGACGAGGTGCGGCGGTTGGAAGAGCGGCAGGTGTTATGGTAGTGTGACCAGACCCAACGGGACCAGGGAGGCCGCGGCGGCATTCCACGAGTCCCGTCAAGCGAGGGGACCTCATGGCGCAACAAGACGAACGCTCCGGTAAGAATCGGAGGGTAGCTGACACGCTGCCGGAGGTGGACGGCATCTCCGATGAGGCCATCGCCAACGCCAAGGCGATGATCGGTATGCGGATTCGGACCGAGCAGTACACCCGCGACGCATCCCTGGGAGCCTTGATCAACTTCGCCAACGGCATAGGCGACGCCAACCCCTTGTTCCGCGACCAGGAGTACTCGGCCAACACCAAGTACGGCTCGGTCATCGGACACCCCTGCGCTCCCTACATGCGCCACTGGCCGGGGAGGACCCGCTGGGGGCTGCCCGGCGTCCACGGGTTCTTCGCCGGCAACGACTGGGAGTTTTTCCGGGTGATGCGCCCCGGAGACGCGGTCAACTGCGTAGAACGGGTGCTGGACGTGGAAGAGAAGCAGAGCCGCTACTCGGCCCGGTTGGTTATCCAGTATGTGGAATCGATCTATAGCAACCAGAGGGACGAGGTCGTGGCCCGGGTGGTGGGCTGGTGCACCCGTCACCAGCGCCGGGCGGCCCGGGAGCAGGGCAAGTACGCCGACGTCCCCAAACGCCACGAGTACACTCCCGGCGAGCTGGAGGCCATCGACCAGCAGGTGTTGAGCGAGACCCCCCGGGGCGCGGCCACCCGTTACTGGGAGGACACCCGGGAGGGAGAGGAACTCGAACCCGTCCTGCGCGGGCCTCTGTCCCTACAGGATGTCAGCGCCTTTCTGGTGGGCACCGGCCGCTCCAGCGCCCACGGCGTGCTGCTGCGGGAGGCCCTGCGCCATCCCGGGCACTACTTCCGTAATCCCGAGGCTGGCGGAGGCCTGGAGTACACCGGCATAGGGCACATGAGGGACTCGGTGGCCGAGGCCGTGGGAGTCCCCGGGGCTTACGACTACGGCCCCCAGCGGGTATCCTGGATGGGCACCTTGATGACCAACTGGATGGGCGACGACGCGTTCCTGAAGCGGCTCCGGGTGGAGTGCCGCCGCTTCAACGTCTACGGAGACACCCAGTGGTGCAAGGGAAAGGTGGTCAGAAAGTATATGCACCAGGGATTTCCCCTGGTGGACGTGGAGATCTGGGCCGAGAACCAACGCGGGGAGGTGACCGCTCCCGGCTTCGCCACCGTGGCTCTGCCATCCCTGGACCCCAGGACTCCCTGGTTTACCGACGGCAGCGGCCTCAGCCTGCGGGAGGCGCCGCCGGGAGAGAACACGCCCCCCATACTCCCGCTGTGAGCTCGAGGCCCGTCAAACAAAGCCGGAGTCCCCACCCGTGGAACGGAGACGCGTTTCAAACATTCGAGATTCTTCGAAATTCTTAAGGAGGCAGGAGCATGGTCACCACAGGCGCCTTCACCTGCGCCAAGTGCGCCCACCACGAGTACGAGACCAACGAGTTCCGGGCCACGGGGGGATTTCTCTCCAAGATGTTCGACATCCAGAACCGCAAGTTCACCACCGTGACCTGCACCCATTGCAAATACACGGAGATCTACAAGGCCGACAGCAGCGCCCTGGGCAACATCTTCGACCTGTTCGTCGGGTAACGCACTTGACCCAAACGCTTGACGGCGGACCGGGCCAACACCCGCTGCCGGCCTCGACCGCACGGTCCAGTCCCCAGGCCAGTCCCCAGGCCAATCCATTGAACGGCCTGCGCGTACTGGAATTGGCCGGCATGGTGTCTGGCCCCTTCTGCGGCAAGCTGCTGGCGGCCGCGGGAGCCGAGGTGACCAAGGCGGAGCCTCCCCTGGTGGGGGACCCCTCCCGGGGTCGCGGCCCCTTTCCGGGGGACGTGCCCCACCCGGAGCGCAGCGGCGCGTTCCTCTACCTCAACACCGGGAAGAGGGGCGTCACCCTCAACCTGGAGGACGCCGAGGGAAAACGCCTGCTCCACCGGCTGCTACAGGGGTCCCACGTGTTCATCCACGACTTCCAGCCCGCCCGGGCCCTGTCCCTTGGCCTGGACGCCGGCGCCCTCGATGAGACCCTTCCGGACCTGATCGTGGCGGCGCTCACGCCCTTCGGCAGCTCCGGGCCCTACTCTGGCTTCCGGGCCCGGGACCTGAACGTCTTCCACGCCGGAGGAGAAGGCCGGCTGCTGCCGAACGGCCTCGCCTTGGACACCTTCCCGGACCGGGCCCCCATAGCGGCGGGCAGCCACATGGGTTCTTACCAGGGCGGCCTCACCGCGGCGGTGGCCGTGTTGGCTGCGGTGCTCGCCCGCTGCTCCGGCGCCCCGGGGCAAGTCCTGGACTGCTCCCTCCAGGAAGCCCAGTTGGCCATCGGCTACCTTCCCCTGCAACGTCTGGCGGCCGAAGGGCTGGTGGAGGACCGGTTTTCCCGCTTCTTCCGGGTGGGGGGCGTGCTGCCCGCCCAGGACGGCTACGTGGAGCTTTTGACCCTGGAACCCCGGCAGTGGGAGTCCCTTTCCCGGTGGTTGGGAAACCCCGATTGGGCCGCCCCGGAGAAGTTCCTGGAGCCGGCCAAATACGGGCCCGAGATCAACGCCGGGCTGCGGCAGTGGTCTGCGGAACACACCAAGGAGTGGCTCTACCACCAGGGGCAGAGCCACGGCGTGCCCATAGCGCCCTACTACTCCCCGGCGGAGGTGTCCCAAAGCCCTCAACAGCGGGAACGGGACCAGTTCCTCCCGCTGGACCACCCCGAAGCCGGGAGTCTGGAATACCCGGGGCTTCCCCTGCGATTCGGAGACGCCCCGGCGGACCTGCGCCGCGCCCCCCTGCTCGGTGAGCACAACGTCAAGACTTATTCCAGCCTGGGCTACTCAGGGGAGGACCTGTCAGACCTGGCCCGGGCCGGGGTCATATGAGGGGTGAAACGTGACCGGGCCTGTGGATAATATACCGGGGCCTCTCTCCGCCATCAGGGTTGCCGACTTTTCGGTCCACGCCGCCGGGCCCTTCGCCAGCCTGATGCTGGCCGAGCTGGGCGCCCAGGTGATCAAAGTCGAGAGCGCCGCCCGGCTGGACATCACCCGCCGGCCTCACACCATGTATGGCAAGCCGCCCTCCAGCTTTGAGCAGGTCAACGCCAACAAGCGCTCCGTCTGCCTCAATCTCAAAGAGCCGGAGGCGGTAGCCCTAGCCTTGGAGTTGGTCAGGCTGAGCGACGTGGTGCTGGAAAACTTCCGGCCCGGAGTGATGGAGCGCCTGGGGCTTGGCTTCGACGCCCTCTGCCGGGTCAAACCGGACGTAGTGCTGGTCTCCGTTTCCTCCAACGGCCAGAGCGGACCGGAACGAGGATACGCCGGGTATGCCCCCATGTTCGCCGCCGTCGGAGGCCTGGGGCACTTGACCGGATACCCGGACGGCCCTCCGGTGGAGCTTCGTCACGCCATGGACCACACCGGGGGCATGCTGGGCGCCTACGCCGCCATCCTGGGTCTCTGCGCCAAGTCCCGTGTTCCTTCCCCGGGAGATCCGTCCGGGGAGGGTAGGGAGTCCCCATCCCTTCCTGTCGAAAATGGCGCGGTGTCTCTCTCGGCGGCCCGGCACGTAGACGTGTCGCTGCGGGACCTGGCGACGGCCTTCGTTGGACCGGCCCTGATGGACTACGCCATGAACGGCAGGGAGGCCCAACGGCAGGGCAACGGGGACGACGGACTGGCCCCCCACGGGGTCTACCGGTGCTCCGGGCAGGACGCCTGGGTCAGCATCGCCGTCTCCTCGGAGGAGGAGTGGCAGGGGTTGCGCGAGGCCATGGGAGACCCCGCCTGGGCCCACGAGCCGCGTTTCGGCGACGGCTATCAACGCTGGCTGCACCGGGAGGCCCTGGACCGGATGCTGGAGGGGTGGACCGCCGGGTCAACGGCCTGGGAAGTGTCCCGGCGGCTTCAGGAGAGAGGCGTCCCGGCGTTTCCCTCCCTGTCGGCGGAAGAACTGGCCAACGACCCGCACCTGTCGGCCCGGGACGCCTTCCCCACCGTGCGCCATGGGCAGAAGGGAAGCCACCGGGCGGTGGCGCCGCCGTGGAGGTTTTCCCGCTCCACGGTGCGGGTGGACCGGTGGACGCCGGACCTGGGAGAGCACAACGTCGAAGTGTTCCACGGATTGATGGGGTTGGAGCTGGACCGGGTGCGGGCTTTGGAAGAAGCCAAGATCATCTGGTGACGCCCGGGTCCGGAGGACGCCGAGCATGGGCGTCCCCAGCTTTCAGAACTCCGCCGGGACCGCCCTGAGATTGAGGGCTCGGCTAGACATAGCAACGTACGACGCCCCCCTCGTGATGTAAAATGACGTGCCGCCCGGACTAACCGGGGTATCGGAAAGTGCGGGAACGTTCCGGAGCCTGGCCGGTGAAGCGCGCCGGGGCTACCCGGGTGGGCGAAAACACGCGCAACGCGAAGAGAGGAAAGGAGTAAGAGATGGCCAACAATAAGGGCACCGCGCTCATGATGGTGTGGGCGGACATCCCCGCCGACAAGGAAGACGACTTCAACCGTTGGTACAACGAGGAGCACATGGCCGAGTTGCTGTCGGTACCGGGTATTCTCAACGCCGCCAGGTACGAGGCGGTGAAGAGCGGTCCCAAGCACCTGGCCTGCTATGAGCTGGAGAGCGCCGCCGTGGTGGAAACCGACGCCTTCAAGAGCCGGCCGCGCACCGAGTGGGGCAGCCGGGTCAGCCCTAGCATCATCGGCACCAACTTTTTCAACGCCGTGTACGAGATGATCCGTCCCGCGGAGCTGACGGCGGCAATCGCCGCCAGGGACATGGCCCCGGCCCTGCAGATCGGCCGCATGTCCATCCCGCCGGAACACGAGGACGAGTGGAACGACTGGTACAGCACCGTCTACACGGCCAATTACGAAAAGGTGCCCGGCTGCATCCAGGCCCGGCGCTGGCGGGCCTACCGGGGCGACCCCAAGTACGCCGTGGTGTACGAGTTCGAGGACGTGAACGTGTCGGAAACCGAGGAGTGGCTGAAGCAACGGGACATACATCCCAGCAACGAACGCATGCGCCAGCTAATGACCCATGCGCCCGGCTCGCCGGGAGTCTGGAAGAAGACCTTCCAGCTTTAGGGATATCCCCTCAGGACCACTGCCGCGGCGCGGGGCCGTCCCGCCGCGGCGGTCCATTCCCTGAGGGCTCGCCCTTTCAGATCGCTACAGCAGCATCCGCCTGGCACCATTCGACCTACAGGCAACCCGCCTGCGGGGCTGCCGGCGCGGGGAAACGTCCACATCTGCTCACGCCTATGACGGCCTGTTAGGCGCCGGATAGTCCGCGTTACCCTCGGCAATTTGCAGCGAAGGCAAGCCCGGGGGCCCAGGTATTGTCTCCGGCTTGCTGGGCCCCACCTTGGCGTCCTCTCTGCGGGCGCGCATTCCCTCCGCGTCGTGCCAGGCCTGCATGCGCAGCAGCATGTCCATGCTAAGCCCAAAGGACCTCTCGACGCGCAGGGCCATATCAGGAGATAGACGAGACTTGCGGTTCAAGAGGGCCGACAGCGTTGCCCGCCGGACCCCTAGGACCTCAGCCGCCCTGGTGACGCTTATGCCCAACTCCTCGACCACCTCCGTGCGTATGAAATCCCCGGGATGAGAGGGAGTCATGTTTACTATTATGCTGTTGGTAGCCATCAGTGGTAGTCCTCCAGATTCAATCGGTCGACGTAGCCATCTTCCTCGTCGAACGTAATCCGCCAATTGCCGGACACCGAAATGGTCCACGCCCCCTGGCGGCCGCCGCTGAGCCGGTGGACACGCCAACCGAGGGGCGCATTGTCGACGAAGGCGTCTATATCCTCGGCCAGAATCAAAGTCGTTAAGACGTTGCGTACGCGGCTAATCAAACGCTGGGGCAAGAATCGCGGGCCATCGCTTTCGAGCAACTGGCGCAAGCCCCTATGGCCAACGGAGCGAACGATCATTTCCTTCAGTGTACGGTATCACCGTACACTTTGCAACCCATCCTACAGTCAATTTTCGCAAGACCTTGGATTGGCGCCGCCCACGGCCCCCGCCCAGGAGGGGTATGCTACTGACGCGGGCCGGGTTACGACACAGGCGGGCGCTTGTCGGCCCAGGGTCGGAGTTCCTCCAACGCCGCGGACGCCTGGAGCACCTTGGCTTCGGAGCCGGCCGGGCCCACTAGGTGCAGACCGATGGGCATACCGTCCTCCGAGAAGCCGCACGGCACACTGGAAGCGGTCTGCCCGGTCATGTTGATGGGGTAGGTGAAGGGCAGATAGCCCCACCCGGGTTCTACGGACCTGCCGCCGATGACCGACGGTTTTTCGTCGACGGAAAACGCCGTCACTGCCATGGTTGGCGTCAGCAGCAGGTCATAGTCGTCGAAGAAGTCCTCCATCTGCCGCCGCAGCTGGTCCACCCGCAGGAGGGCCCGGGACAAATCGGCCCCGGTCACCTCCGTCCCGTGTTCCAAAGAGCGAAGCCCGTAGTCGGTGAAGTCGTCCCGGTGCCGCTCCAGGAGATGGCCGTAAGAAGCGTAGGCGCCGGTGGCAAACACGTCGAAGAAAGCGGGGAACGGGTCTTCCAGCGCCAGTTGCGGTTCCTCCACCGTTGCCCCCAACTCCTCGAACAGCCTCGCCGCCTCAGCCGTCACCCGGGACACCTCCGGGTCCACGGCGGCGTATCCCAGGTCCGGGCTCCAGGCGATGCGCCATCCCCGTACGCCGCCGCGCAGGCCCGCGGAGAAGTCCGGGGGCGCTTGGCGAATGCAGGCGGGGTCCCGGGGGTCCGGCCCGGCCAGCACCTGCAGCAGCAAGGCGGTGTCGGCCACGGTGTGGGACATGGGGCCCGGCTGGGAAAATATATTCACGCCCGGACCGCCGTAGCCTCCGTAGCGGGGGACCCGGCCCTGGGTGGGCTTGATTCCAAAGACCCCGTTGAAGCTGGCCGGTATGCGGATGGAGCCGCCGCCGTCGCTTCCCGTGGCCAGGGTGCACAGCCCCGCCGCCAGCGCCGCGCCGGCGCCGCCGCTGGAGCCCCCGGAGGTGCGTTCGGGGTTCCAGGGGTTGCGGCAGGGGCCACCCAGCTTGTTGTCCGTGGTGCCCGATTGACCGAACTCGGGAGTGTTGGTCTTGCCCAGAATGATCGCCCCCGCCTGCCGGACCCGCTCGACCACCACCGAGTCGGCGTCCGGCACCCGGTCCCTGAAGAGCAACGACCCCATGGTCGAGGGTATGCCCTTGGTCACTTCCAGGTCTTTGATGGAGACCGGGACGCCGTGGAGCGGCCCCAGGGGACGCCCCTGCGCCACCGCCTCTTGGGCCAGTCGGGCCTCGGCCATGGCCTGGTCCGGGCACAGGGCCAGGTAGGCGTTGAGCCTGGGGTTCAGTTGGTCTATGCGGCGGTAGAACAGCTCCACCAGCTCCGGGACCGATATTTCCTTTTCCCGGATGAGTCTGCTGATCTCCGTAGCCGGGGCGAAGCACAAATCGGAGTCCATGGCCTTCCTCTCCAGCTGCTAATTGACCTTACCATTCACCGTGGCTACAATCCCGGTCATTATAGCAGTGGGGAGGAGTCCTTTGGCTTCGGTGGGAATAATCGCCAATCCGGCTGCCAGCAAGGACATCAGGAGGCTGGTGGCCCAGGCCCGGGTGGTCCCCGACTGGGAGAAAGTGAACATCGTCCGCCGCGTGTTGCTGGGTCTGGAGGCGGTTGGGATCAGGCAAGTGTTCGCCATGCCGGACAGCTCGCACCTGGTGCAGCGGGCCCGGGAGGACCCCCGGCTTTCCCTGGAGCTGCGCCTGCTGGAGATGCCGGCCCTGTACGTGGAGGGCGATACGGTGCGGGCCGCCGCGCTAATGCGGGAGCAGGGCGTCGGCTGCCTGGTTACCCTGGGCGGCGACGGCACCAACCGGGCGGTGGTAAAGGGCTGCGCCACGTTGCCCATGGTGGCTATCTCCACGGGCACCAACAACGTGTTTCCGACGATGGTCGAGGGCACCCTGGCCGGCCTGGCCTCAGGCCTGCTGGCCCAGGGCAAACTGGAACTCGAGCGGGTATCGATGGTCAGCAAGACCCTCGAGGTGTACGTGGACGGCGACTACCGGGACGTGGCCCTGATCGACGTGGCCCTATCCAGGGAGCGCTTCGTGGCCACCAGGGCCATCTGGGACATGAACACCGTCTACCAGGTCTTTCTTACCCGCGCCGAGCCCGCGTCCATCGGCCTATCGTCCATCGGGGCCCGGCTGCAGCCGGTCTCCTCCGGCGACGACGGGGGGCTGTACTACCTCTTGGCAGGGCCGGACGGTCACGACCCGGACGGCGGTGTCACAGCCTCCGCCGCCGGACCAGCTGAGACGGTGTTGGCCCCCATCGCCCCCGGGATAGTCCCCAGGGTGGCCATCAGCTCGTGGGGAAGGATGGCGACCGGAGAGCGCATGGCCGTGGAGCGGCGTCACTACACCGTAGCTTTAGACGGCGAGCGGGCTTTCTCGGTCTCTCCGGAGCAACAACTGGAAGTGGCGGTGCAGGAGAACGGTCCGCCGGTGGTGCAGGTGGAACCGGCCCTGCGAGAAGCCGCCGCCCTGGGTTTGTTTAAGCTATAGACAGCCGGGCCATTGCGATCTTGGTCGGCCCGTCTGATCCGCAATACCCCGGCTGGCGGCCCCGGGGACTCGCATGCGTCAGCCGAGCGCCCGGGCGCCAAGCGGGGAGGTTTTATTAGCTGCTCAGGTCGTGATAGGCGGCCAGGGCGGCGGTAATACCGTCCCCGACGGCGGCGCCAAGCTGCCTGGTGGAGTCCGCCCGCGCGTCTCCGCAAGCGTAAACCCCGGGAATCTTGGTCCGCATGTGGATGTCGGTGTACAGGTGTCCCAGGGGGTCAGCGTCCAGTTGACCGTTGAGGTAGTCGGTGTTGGGGTGAAATCCCACGTAGATGAACGCCGCCGACGCCGGGTAGTCGTAGGTCTCCTCGGTCTTGAGGTTTTTCACCCTCGCCGCGGTCAGCATCTCGTCGCCCACGAACTCCTCGACGACGTGGCTCCACAGGAACTTGAACTTGTCGCTGTTGAGCGCCCGCTCTTGCAGCACCTTGGTGGCCCGCAACTCGTCCCTCCGGTGGACGACGGTCACCGAGTTGACGATGCCGCTGAGGTAGTAGCCCTCGTCTAGGGCCGCGTCGCCGCCCCCGACGACGACCACGTCTTCTCCCCGGAAGAAATTGCCGTCGCACACGGCGCAGTAGGACACTCCCCGCCCGGCCAACTGGTCCTCGCCCTCGACGCCCAACTTGTTGTGTTCGCCGCCGGAGGCAAGAATAATGGACCGGGTGGTGTAGTCGCGGTCGTCGGTGTGGACCACCTTCACCGGCTGGTCCAGGCCATCCACGCTTTCAACCTGGGCATAGGCAATCTCGGCACCGAACCGGGTGGCCTGCTTCTCCATGTCCTGGGCCAGGACCGGGCCCTTGACCCCTTCGGGGAACCCGGGGTAGTTTTCGATTTCGTCGGTTATCAGCAGCTGCCCTCCCGGCCCCAGGGATTCCAGCACCACGGTCTTCAGCATGGCCCTGGCAGTGTAGAGGGCCGCCGACAGCCCGGCTGCGCCTGCCCCCAGGATGACAACGTCGTACTCAGCGTCCATTGTTGGCAATTTCCTCCCGCCTTAGGTTTCCGGGAATCTCCCGGATGACTCCGGATGTGAATCGAAACTACGCTTGACGTGGGGCCTGCACCATCTCCCGGAAGTAGTCGACCGTCCGCCGCAAGCCGTCTTCCAGGGATACCTGGGGCGACCAGCCCAGTTCCTGTTTGGCCCTGGAGCTATCGAGACTAATCTGGTACACGTCGCCCAACCGGGGAGCGCCGTGCAACGGACCCCACTTGTAGCCGATTATGTTTTTGAGCAACTCGAAGACCCCGTTGATGGTGGTTTTCTGGCCGGTGCCGATGTTCACCGCCATGTTGTCGGCCCGGTCGATGGCCTGGATATTGGCCTCCACCACGTCGGTAACGCAAACGAAGTCCCGAGCCTGGTGACCGTCCCCAAAAATCTCAGGCTGCCGCCCTTCGAGCATAGCCAGGGAGAATATGGCCACCACACCGGCCTCGCCGTGAGGGTCTTGGCGGGGACCGTACACGTTGCCGTACCGCAGCGAGGTGTAGTTAACGCGGTACAGCCGCCGGTAAAACTCCATGTCCAGCTCGCCCACGTACTTGGACATCCCGTAGGGCGACAGGGGCACGATGGGATGGTCGTCGGGGCAGGGGTCCACCGAAGGATCGCCGTACAGGGCGCCCCCGGTGCTGGAAAAGATGAACTTGTCTACGCCGTGGCGTCTGGACGCCTCCAGCATCCGCAGCGTGCCCACCACGTTCACTTCCGTGTCTTTCACCGGGTCCCTGGTGGAGTAGCCGACATCAGTCTGCGCGGCCAGGTGGAAGACCAGGTCCGGCTGCTCTCTGTGGAACACCGCCTCCGCCGCCGGCTGGGTGATGTCGCAGTGGTGGAAAGACGCACCGGGGTTGAGATTCTTCCGCTTGCCGGCCTTCAGATTGTCGATCACGACCACCCGGTAGCCCAACTCCAGTAGGCGGTCCACCAGGTGAGAACCGATGAACCCGGCGCCGCCGGTTACCAGTGCCGTCTTGTTCTGCGCCATCGCCAACTCCGTCCACAACTCCGCCAAATATCATAATCCTATCCCACCCGCGGCACAAATGACCACCGGCCCCTCCCCTGGGAGGGAAGTGCAAAACTGACGCCGCGCCATAGCTAATCCGTATCTAGCTCAGATATAATCCAGCTACAAATTGCCGAGAGGCCGGTGGTGTGTTGAGCATCATCCGGCCTCTCCGTGCCGCAAGGAATTGTGTGATTCCCAGCGGCTTACCACAAGGAATCGGAGGTTCCTGGTGGCATCTGCTACTCTATCACCGCCGTCGCGGCTCCGGCAAGACGCTTTTGGCGACCTTGCGGCAGTCCTGTACAGCCTCGACGACACGGCCATCCTGGCCCGGCTCCAACAGTACCGCTGGACCGGACGCCAGGGTTACGACCTCCGGGCCCTCTGGCGGGCCTACGTGGCCTCTTTCGTCCTGAACCTCCCGCACACCAACGCCTTGATCCGGCAACTCGAAGACGACCGTGACTTCCGCCGGCTCTGTGGGTTCCGCGGCCTCCCGCACCGCACAACCTTCAACCGGTTCATCCAGCGGCTCTCCCACCATACGGATCTGGTCGAAGCCTGCTTTGCCGCCTTGACCGAGCGGTTGAAGGACCTGATCCCGGACCTGGGGCGGGAAGTCGCTATTGACTCGACCGTTGTCCGCACCCACTCCAACCCCAACCGGAAGCGCATCAGCGACCCCGAGGCCAGTTGGACCGCCAAGAACAGTACCAGGGCGAAGGAAGGCGGGAAGGAATGGAGTTTCGGATACAAGGTCCACATGGTCGCCGACGCCAACCACGGCGTTCCCCTGGCCCAGTTCGTTACGACGGCCAAGCGGAACGACTCCCCGGAACTGCCCCAGGTAGTCGCTCGAGCTGAGTCCCTGTACGCCTGGTTCCGGCCTGCAGCCCTGATAGCCGATCGGGGCTACGACGGCCGGCCCAACCACGAGTTCCTGAACGACAAGGAGATTCTCCCCATCATCCATATCAAGCGTCCCGGCAACGCCAAGTTCTACGAGGGCATCTACACGGAGAAGGGTATCCCAACGTGTCTGGGGCAGGTCCCGATGGAGTACGTCCGGAGCGACCCGGAGCGTGGCCACCTGTACCGGTGCCGACCGGAAGCGTGTGACCTGGACGGTACGACCGTAGGTGGCCCGCACCGGTGCAACGCCGAGGTCTGGGAGGACCCGACCAGAGACATCCGGTTATTCGGGGTCATTCGCCGGGACGGTCCGGAGTGGAAGTTCCTGTACGAGAAGCGCCAGGCCATCGAGCGGGTGTTCAAGTCCATGAAGGAGTCCCGGAGGCTGGAGCGGCACTGTGTCCGGGGCCTCCGGCAGATCGGGCTCCACGCCGCAATGTCAGTTCTGGCCTTTCAAGCAACGGTCCTGGTCAGTATACTGGAGGGGAACGAAGACCTGATGCGCTGGATGGTCCGGAAGGTCGAGTAGCCGGAGGGCAGTATGGAATTGAATGAAGGGTTGGTCAAGGCAATCCTAAAGTACGTTGCGAAATGCGACGAGACCGGCGGGAAGAAATTTCTGGCGGTCCCGGAGTTCCCCCAGCACACGTCGGACGAAATCGACTACCACCTAGACCTCTGCCACGAGGCGGGGTTTATTAGAGGCCAGGAGACTTCCGGGACATTCTACCCGAGCGCGTTGACTTGGACTGGCCACAAGGAATTGGAGCGGCTTCGCGCTCAGGGTACCTGATGCGCTGGATGGTACGGAAGGTTGAGTAGGAGGACACAGTGAAACGCCGCATGGCACTGATTCAACGGGTCTTGGAATACGCAGAGTTGAATGGGAATGGCCATATCTTGGAAACTCCTACTGTTGAGGGCTATTCCCCTGTAGACGTGGAGTACCACATCCAACTCTGCGGCGAGGCTGGGTACCTACGTCTTACCCAGGGCCAAATGGTTAGGTTGACCTGGGAAGGGCATAACGAACTCGACCGGCTCCGGCAGGGCGAGTCGCAGACGGGAACGAAGACCTGATGCGCTGGATGGTCCGGAAGGTGGAGTAGCCGCCGGAACCTAAGCGCCCAGGTCCTCGGCGTCCAGCCACCCGTACCGCTGGGCCAGCCGCACCCACAGCCGCTGAGCCTGGGCGGCATCCCTTCTGATTTCTTCCAGTCCCGCTTCCATGCGCTCCAGGCGCTCCAGTCTGGCGTCCATGCGCTCCAGCAGTGGCGGCAACTTTTCCGCGATCGATTGCAGTGCGTTCAACCGGGCCTCGTGGTACTTGGCGATTTCCTCCAGGCTTTCCACCCGCCGCTCTATGTCCCCAGTCATAGCCATGCGTCACCCCCTGTCTCCTCGCCGCCATTATACAGGAGAGGGAAAGTCGTACAGCAAGCCTTGACAACATGAGCGGAGCAAGCCGCAACGCGAGGGCGCAGCTATGACCACCCTAGAAAAGGTGGTCGCGCTACCATCAGCTTGCGACTTCGCGTAGCGCATCTTGAAAAGCCTGAATCTCCGCATCGCGTTGAGCGGCCTGGTTCCGGCGGCGAGACTCAATAACAGCGTCCCGCAAATCCCGTGCACGACTACCTCTCCAACTATGTAACTGTCCGGAGAGAGCTTCTACAGTTACCGTAGGACTCTCGGCAGTGCCCCCAAGACGCACTGTCGCTGGGCCTATAGACGCGGAGAAGGCAGAGCCCGAATCCTCCCAAGACAAGGCCCCGTTCATCGTTGCCGCCAGGATGGACTGGTAAACTTTAGTGTCATCCATGGTCATGTTCTCTTACTCCTTACAGTTCGTGGGGCAAAGTCGGTTTCCAGCGTTGGTGTCCTGCCATAGTCATCAGTCGAGACGCCGACAGCGTAGCCGCCGGAAACCTAAGCCCCCAGGTCCTCGGCGTCCTCGCCGTTGTCCACGATCCCCAGGGCCTTGAGAATTGCCCAGTCAAAGTCAGCCATGGCCAACACAGCGGAAAGTTGCTGGATCTGGTCCCGACCTCGCGCGTTCTCCACGGCCTGCTTGATCTCTTCCCTGTCACAGTCGTCTAGCGTTCCCATGAAAAGACCTCCGTTTCAGCGAAGCCGACGGAGGCCGTTGACACAGTTCGTCTAGGGCTGGTAGCATGGGAGTTGATTTCGTCCCTCCCACAGTACCCCGCCGAGACCCGGTGTTAGTGCACCGGGTTTCGCTGTTTTAAGATGGCTAGCTTCCTAGCTACGCTATCTTACCACAAGCCCGATACCCCAGGGCCAATTCGACCGTTCTTGGAACCTCCGTCCCTTCTGGGCCGGCAGGACAGGAAACGGCAAATCGTACAGCAAGCCTTGACAGGCATGGCCGGCCTTCGGTAACTTGGGTTTGCTCTGCGACGAGCTCGTTTCCCTGGCGCGACCCGTGGATAAGGATGGGCCACGTGCCCCCTTGTGGTTGCGCCTGGAACGGGCCGCTTGTCGCAGAGTTAGCCTGATCCTTACTGCAAGGGGGTTCCCCATGAGCGTTGTCTGGTTCTTTTCGGCTGTCTGTGCTGCGCTCGGCGTAGTAGTGGCGTTTGTTCTGATCGTTAGGGCAGAGTGGGCCTTCCAGGACATCCATGCCGTCATCACTGGTTTTGGGATCGCGGCGGTACCCTTCATATTTGCCTTCGCGTTGGAGAAAGCCGTCAGAACCAGAGGACAGGAACAGAAGGCGGCACGGTCAGCAGCAGAAGCCGCCGCGAAGGTACGACAGGAACGTCAAGGCAATCGAGAGGAGCTTCGGGGCCAGCGTGAGGAGGAATTGGCCCGGCGCCGGGAATTAGGACGGAACCCAAGGGCCAACGCCGGTGAGGGGGAATGAGCCGATGGAAGCGATAAAAGTGTCGGCGTCCCGTATCCAGGCAAGTTGGTTCCTTTTCACCCTGACCCAGTTCATCTTCCCCGACCAGATGCAGTACGATGGCGCACGGGTCATCACCACGAAGCGGAAGTGGCTGGGCCTGCGGACCGTTCAGGACGAGATTCGCATCAGCCGGGTCGCCTCGGTGCGAATCGACACCGGTATCTTCAACGCTACGATCACGGTTGAGACTAAGGGCGGCGCGACGTCAGACGTGAGGGTCCATAAGGTACCGAAGGGCAGGGGCAGGCTGCTAGCGGACAGGATCAGACAAGATATACCCGATGAGTAGCGAACTTAAATAAATTCCCTCAGGTTTCCGGCGAGTCTGTGTTCGGCACTACCAGCGGCCGTAGTGGTTTGATCCTCGGCCGCAAGGTCTGGTAGTATGGCCCCACAAATGACGAAACCCCCGCTGACAGGCGGGGGCTTCCGGGAGCCTTGGGGGCTGACACTCGAAACAGTCCCACCTTACTCCCCTCAGTAGGAGTTTGTCAACCTCCCGGCTGCGTCACGCAGGAGGTTGTCATGGCTCAGGCACTCATAGCTGCTTTCCTCGGTGTCATCGCTCTGGTCGCTCTCTCGTACCCAGCTCGGGACCTCTACGCCCGGTTCAAGGCGTACCGGTATTGGAAGAACTGGACTGTCGTTATCCCGGACTGAGCCGGGGCGAACGAGGACGCCGAGGACTTGGGCGCTCAGGTTTCCGGCGAGTCTCTGTTTTGCACTTCCCTCCCCCTGGGAACACTAACGGAGTGGGGCCTTGGGAGTGGCAGCAAGAGGGCTATGCTGCGTTTCTCCCCCAAGGGTCAACGACTACCAACAGGCGGGGTCTCCGGTAGTCTACCCATTCGCGGTGTGGTAGAGTTTTCCTGGCTAGGCTGCGCCAAGGAGAGAGGATATGCCGGAGAAGATCGGATTCATCGGACTGGGGATTATGGGAAAGCCTATGGCCAAGAACCTGCTGAAGGCCGGCTACTCCCTCACCGTCTACGACATCGTGGGGGACAGCATGGAGGAGGTGGTCACCGACGGCGCGGCCGGCTCGGCCTCCAGCCGGGAGGTGGCTGAGGCAACCGACAAGATCATTACCATGCTGCCCGATTCCGCCGATTCCGAGACGGCGATCCTGGGCCCCGGCGGAGTCCTGGAGGGAGCGTCCGCCGGTTCCATAGTAATCGACATGAGTTCCATCGCTCCCTCGGTCTCCCAAAGGATAGCCGCCGAGTGCGCCAAGAAGGGGGTGGAGATGCTGGACGCCCCGGTCAGCGGCGGCCAGCCGGGAGCCATCAACGCCACCCTGGCCATCATGGTGGGAGGCAAACAGGAAGTCTTCGACCAATGCTACGATCTGCTCAAGACCATGGGCGGAAACGTGGTGCTAACGGGCGACGTGGGCGCCGGCGGCGTCACCAAGCTGGCCAATCAGATTATCGTCGCCGCCAACATCGAGGCCCTCAGCGAGGCCCTGGTCCTGGCGCAGCGGGCGGGAGTGGACCCGGAGAAAGTGTTCAACGCCATCCGCAGCGGCCTGGCCGGCAGCGCCGTCATGGAGGCCAAGGGGCCCATGATGCTGGACCGGAACTTCCAGGCCGGGTTCCGCGTCCGCCTCCACCAGAAGGACCTGCGCAACGTCCTGCAGACGGCCCAGGAACTGAGCGTGCCGTTGCCGGTCACCGCCCTGCTGCAACAGATACTGGGGTCTCTGGTCAACGAAGGGGAAAGTGAGGCCGACCACTCCGCCATACTTCACTTCCTGGAGAGGCTGGCCAAGGTCGAGGTCAAACGGGGAGGCTAGAGGTCCCGGAAACGGGCGTCCCTCCAGCTTAGGGCCGCCCGGAGCCCCTGCTCCCGACGCACCCGGTTGAACTCCTCTATCTCGGGGCTGGTGCTGGTCTCGAAGTGGACCATCAGCTCCAGGTTGTGTTCGATGGCGGCCAAGAAGCCCATGCCCTCCAGTACCCGATTGACCGCTCGCTTGGTCATTTTGACCCCTACCTGGGCCATGGCGCTGATCTTGCGGGCGGCCCTCTCGCACTCCCCCATCAGCTCATCGTGGGGCGCCACCTGGTTGATCATGCCCAGCCGCTCCGCGGTGTGGGCGTCGATGGTGTCCCCGGTCAGCAGCAACTCCTTGGCCTTCATCGGTCCGACGCTGAACGGCGTGATGAGGAAGGGCGGGCCCAGGCCTACACGTATTTCCGGCTCTCCCAGCACCGCCCGCTCCGACGCTATTTTGATGTCGCAGACCTGCACCAGCTCGCAGGCCCCCGCCAGCGCCAGGCCGTTGACGGCGGCAATAACCGGCTTGCCCAGGTTCCATATCGTCATGAAGGTGTCGATGTGGCCCTTCAGATGCTCCCGCCGGTCGTCGGCGGGCACTTGGTGCAGGTCCGGCTCGCCGGCCGGCCGCTCGATGTCGAACCCCGCGGAAAACGCCCGTCCGGCGCCGGTGAGGATGGCGACCCGTACCTCCGGGTCCGCCTCTATCACTGCCAAAGCCTCCCGGAGCTCGCCGAGAAGCGCGGCGTTGAGGGCATTCAGCTTCTCCGGGCGATTCAGCGTCAGGTAGCAGATGGGGCCCTCGCGCTGATAAATCAGGTTCTCAAACGCCATGGCAGGACTCTCCTTTGCTTGCGGCCGGTTGTCGGGCCCCGGGCTGCGGCAACCCGCGCTGCAGACCTTTTTCATCCTGGATTAGGCGCCCAAGAATAGACGCCCGAAAGCAGACGGCAGGATTAGCGCGCGGAAATAGTCCCAGCTTCGGACTAGGGTGAAATCATAGCACACGGACCGGGGTTGCTCCGCCGGCGGGCGGCCACGGTTATCCCGGCGCAATTCCAGCCTGTAAAACCGTGGGGCGGCTCCGCTGGCGAAGGCAACGGCCCCGACTCATTGCAGCGGCAGGGGGGGCTGCCACCAACCCGGGGCCTCGCCAACCTCGATTTCGGTCACCCACTTGACCCACTCGAATCCCCGCCGTCCCGGCGCCACCAGGCGCACCGGTGCGCCGTGGCCATGGGAGAGAAGCTGGCCGCCGACGTGGGTAGCCAGAAGGAAGCCCCTGGCGTCCTCCAGGGAAAAGCGGCGGTAGTATCCCGTCACCGACCTCACGGTCACGCTCCGGGCCGAGGCGTCCGGCCCCGCCCGGTCCAGAATGTCGGAAAGGGGAGTGCCCGACCACTGCTGCGTCGAGTGCCAGCCGCCGGTACAGTCCAGCGTCGCCACCACTTCGCGGTCCGTGACTAGCTCCGGGTGGGTCAACGCCAGGGGGCTGGCCGCGGAGCCGCTCACTTTCAGCGTCCACGCCTGGGTGTCGATGCGTTCCGGGGCGTCGTTCAACCACGAGACCCGGGGGAAATCGTTGCCGGAGAAGCTGCCCGCCTCGTAAGAGCCGGTAAAACGCCGGGAACCGCCGCTTAGATTGGCCGCCCGGACCAACCCCTCGGAAGCCTGCCAGGCGGCCAAACCGGCCACTGCCGTCCCGGCGAACCGCAGGAACTGGCGCCGCTCCACGGAGAAACCCTTGCCGGACGGCCTCCGCATGTAGAGCCAGTGCCACAGCAGAAGGGGGACCAGGGCAACCCCGACGTAGATGTGCCAGCTAACGCCGCTAAAGAGCCACCAGGAGAAGGGCCCCGCCCACGACCAGGCGATGCCCAGGGCCAGCGTCGCCAGGAGCAGCGCCGTCAGGGCCATCCACCCGGCCCGGGCCGTGACGGCCCCTGCCGTCCTGGCCTGCCGCCACCGCAGCGACGCAGCGACGTTGGCCGTCTTCCAGACCAACACCGCCACCAGGCCGTAGCCGGCAACGCGGTGAAGCTGCAGGAAAATCGCCCGGTCGGAAGACCCGGAGACCAGGCCGAAAAATCCCGTGACCAACTCGATCCCCAAGAACAGGAACAATAAAGAATTGGCCCATGGGTAGCGCATAAACCCGCCAGCCTGGGGTCAGTTATAGAGTTATACGGCTGGCGCGCGACGGCGGATGTTGGGCGGGTTTGGGCGCCGCCGGGCGGGTCATGGCCAGCGCGGCCGGGGCAGGCAGCCCTTTGTCGGGCCGAGACCGGCGCCGGCGGGGCCGGCCCACACGGATGCACTCGTCACCGGACCGGGACCCAGGCGGGCCGGAGAAGAAGGCCCGGCTAGCCGGCTACCGTAACGTCGATGCTCTGGATGACCACCGGCGCCAGGGGGCGGCTAAGGGCCCCGGTGCCGGCCGTCGATATGGTATCCACCACGTCCTGGCCGCTCACCACCCGCCCGAAGATGGTGTGCTGCCCATTCAGGTGCGGGGTTTCCGCCACCGTGATGAAGAACTGGCTTCCGTTGGTGTGGGGGCCGGCGTTGGCCATGGCCATCACCCCAGGCTCGCTAAACCCCAGCTCGGGGACTATCTCGTCCTGGAATTGGTAGCCGGGGCCTCCCTGGCCGGCGCCCGTGGGGTCGCCGCCCTGGATCATAAAATCCTGGATTACCCGGTGAAATATCACCCCGTCGTAGAACCCTTCTCGGGCCAAGAAGATGAAATTGTTGACCGTAACCGGCGCCTGGGAGGCAAAGAGCTCGACGGTGAACGACCCGGTGTTGGTGTGGAAGACAGCCCTATAGCCGGCGTTGGGGTCGATAGTAATCAGTGGAGGACCGGCGTACTGCTTGATGGTCCGTCCCTGCACGATGAACGCTTGCGGGGTGGAGGTCGGCGCCATGGTCGCGGCCGGGGTAGCGGCCTCCGTTCCGGACTGGGCCTGCGGCGCGCCTTCCGGGACCTCGGTGGGCGCCGGCGGTGGGGTGCCCAGTATGCACGCGGCCGTCAACAACGAAGCCGCAGCCGTCAGAATAGCCAGTATTAACACTCTCAACGTTCCCACCTCGGTATCACTTCCCCGCCCGTTCCGCCCTGCCCCGGGGCGCAGACGGAGGGCCTGGATGCGGGGCCTTCTACCTGCCGATTATACGGCCCAAGTATACCCGCCGGGCTCTGATCTAAGCCAAAGGGCGCCCCTGGGCTGTCCCGCGTCCCAGAGCATACCAAAAAGTGGGAAGCAGGTGAAGGTTTGGCCGGCCCGCTACCGGGGGATTTCCCCGTCGTCGTCCAATAGGTCAGGGTCTTCCCACGGTTGAAGCCCCTCTTCTGAGTCCGGGGAGTCTTGCGCCCGGCGCAGCTTCCCCAGTGCGTAGCGAACGGTCACGTAGAACGACACCGCCACCGCCAGCACCCCCAGCACGATGGCGCTCGAACTGGCCCAGAGATTCCCCCCGGCCCCCTTTTGATTGGGAAGAGGGGGCGACTCCGCGGCAGGACCACCCGTGTCGCCAGCCCAGCGGGCCTCCAACTGGCCCACGTCGAAGCCGTAGGTATTGACCAGGCCCTCCTCGAAAGGATGGCCGAGGGCCAGTTCCCGAATCAAGCGCCGGAACGAGTCCGCCCCGTACTCGTCTATCAGGTAGGCCACCACGCTGGCGGACTTGCGATAGAAGGCGCGTATGCGGCTGGGGGTGCCGGAGATCGCCGTCATGGCGCTGAGGGGCAAGCCCCCCGGGTCCACGCTGCCGCGGCGGCGGTCGAGGCCGGGTTCCGCGTAGATGGAGAAGCCCTCGTTGAACCAGGCGGGCGCCGGAAGCGCCCGCTCGCCCAGGGCCTGGTCCAGCAGCAGGTGGGCTGATTCGTGAGCGATCAACCCGGCATTGAAGCCCACAACCACGAAGGTGCTCCAGGGAGCAAAGGCGTAGCCCCCGAAGACGCCGGCGTCGGTAATAGTCCGGCTCTGGTGGGGCAGCGCGTCCCGGGCCTCGGCGCTGCTGTTGTAGACCACTCCCCTGATGGGGCGAACGCTTTCCAGGGCCAGCAAGTCACGGGCCAGGGCCAGGGAGGCCTCGATGTCCTCCGCTCCGGCCCGGGTCCTGGAGGACGACAAGTCGTGGTGCAGCAACAGCAGGGAGCCGATCCCGGTCCGGTCCCACCGAAAGCGTTGGTCCAAGACCTCCAGGACGTCGGTCGCAGTGCGGTAAACGTTTCCCGCAACGTCGGTAATGCGGTAGTAGTACTCCACCTGGGCGCCGGAGGGCACGTAGTCGGAGCCGGTGAGGCGGAAGCTGAGGCGCGCGGTCCACAGCTTGCCCTGACGGGCAGGAAGGGGCGGCCCCGGGCTGAAGTCGGCGTAGGAGTAAGACCAAACGTTGCTGCCCAGGGGCCGGTAAAAAAGCCGCACATCGGCGATATCCAGCTCGCTCTCCAAGGTCAGGGCGAAGCTCAGGTCGTGGGGGTAGCGCACCTCCCAGTCGCTGCGCACCACCTCGATGCCCCCGGCCGCCAGGGCCGCCGGGGCGGAAGGCCATGGCCCCGGCGCGATAATCGCCGCGGCAAAGACCAGGATGAACCAGGCCTTCGCCGCCGTTTTGGTCCATGTCAGCGGTACCTTCAACAGGTCAACTTCGGGGTCAACTTCGGGGTCAACTTCAAAATGAGGGCCAGCGACAGGGCCGGACGCCATCGGTCGTACCCCTTCCCGGGCAGCCGAGACTCCGGCTTATTTGGCTCGCGCATATCAACTAATTATACGTACCGGGCCCCCGCCGGGCTCAGGGCAGGGTCAGTCAATTGTCAGGGAGTGTCATTCCGAGCGCAGCGAGGAATCTGAAATCCCTCTGGTCAACTCACCTTGGCTCCTAATAGCGGCTTGAGATTCCTCCCCGTCTCGACGGGTTCGGAATGACAGGGGGTGGGCGGGTTCGGAATGATCCGGCGGCGATTGCTGTCTCTTTCCTGGGTAACAATTGAAAGACCCTGGGGCTCAGAGGGGACGCCCGGCAAGGCCGCGCGTCAATTTGAACCGCCGCCACCTGCGTGGTAGTATGAAGCCCAGCTTCAAACCGGATGGTGAGCCATGCACTTGGGACTAATCATGGAATGCGACTACCGCGAGAGCGGCACCCAGGAAGACGCATTCCGGGAGGCCTTCTCCGTGGTGGACGCCGCGGAGGAAGAGGGGCTGGATGGGGTATGGCTGGCTGAGAGGCACTTCGCCGCGCCCAGGAGACCCGCCGACGCCTTTGGCGCGGGGATACCGTCCATCGTGTCCGTCCCCCTCATCATGGCCAGCGCCATCGCGGCCCGCACTGAAAGACTGAGGATAGGGCTGGCGGTAGCCGTGCTGCCGCTGTGCCACCCCATTCGCATGGCGGAAGAGGCCGCCACCGTGGACCAGGTCAGCCAGGGCCGCCTGGAGTTCGGCGTGGGCCGCAGCGGCTTCGCCAGGGCCTACGAGGGATACGGAATCCCCTACGGGGAGAGCCGGGACCGGTTCCAGGAGTCCCTGGACGTCATCCTGAAGGCCTGGACCAACCACCGGTTCTCTCACCAGGGCAAGTACTTCGAGTTCAACGACGTTTGCGTGGTGCCCAAGCCCTACCAGCAGCCCCACCCTCCCCTGCGCATGGCGGCCACCACCCGGGACACCTTTCCCCAGGTGGGCCGGATGGGACTGCCCATTTTCGTGGGTCTCAGAGGGTTTGACGTGGCCGACGTGGCCCACCACCTCGACGTGTACCGTGACGCCTGGCGGGATGCGGGCCACCCCGGAGAGGGCGACGTCCTGCTCCGGATTCCGGTGTACGTGGCCGAGACCGCGGAGAAGGCCAACCGGGACGCCGAGGAGAGCACCATGAAGTCCTACCGCCGCATGGCGGAAAACTTCGGGCGCTCGGCTGGCGGAGAAGGGACCGCCAACTCCGAAGAGCGCGTTCAGAGGGCGGAGAAGCTTTCGGCAGTCACCTACGACGACCTGCTGCGGGACCGGCTGGCCTACGGGACGCCGGACATGGTGGTTGACCGCCTGACCGGCCTCAAGAAGACGCTGGGCCTTTCGGGAATCGTCATGGAGCCCAACGTGGGGGGCGGCATTCCCGCGGACCGCATGTTCAACTCCTTGAGTATGTTCGCCAGGGAGGTCGCCCCGGCCCTCAGGTAGCCCCGGCCCCCAGGGTTGGCCCTCTGCCGGGGCGTTGCGGCTCCTGCCATCGCAATGCGGACCAGCTCTGCACTCGGCGGGGCTCACCCGGCGGCCTCAAATATATTGACAGCAATATTCCGGCTGTGATAACTTCCCCCTCGGCTAGTGAAAAATTGCACACAATGGCGGCTCACGCTGGTACAAAGGGGGTAGGAACATGGGGTTTGCGCCCTTTCGACGGGCAAGCGCCCCAACGGGAGCACAGCATCCCCTAGCCCCTGATCAAGAGCTCTCTCCCACTGCCGTGGCGACTCCGCAAGACTCTCCCCGCAAGCACCTCCTGCCCATAGTATTGGGCGTGGGCCTCGTCCTGCTCCTTCTGGTAGTCAGTTGCTCCACCGGCAAGCAGTCCACCTGGGACCCGGTGGGGCCGGTGGCCGGCAAGCAGTTGGAGCTCTTCAACGTCCTCCTCTGGGCCATGGTGGCCATCTTCGTGGCGGTGGAAGGGGTCCTGCTGTACGCCGTCATCCGCTACCGCCGCCGGCCGGGGGTGATGCCCAGCCGCACCCACGGCAACCTGCCCCTGGAGATCACTTGGACCATCGTTCCTTCCATCCTGATTCTGGGGCTGGGCGCGTGGTCGGTGGCCGCCCTGTTCGAGATAGACCAACCCCCCAGCTCCGAGCAAAACGTGCTGGAGGTAAACGTCACCGGGCACCAGTGGTGGTTCGAGTTCGAGTACCCCGACGCCGGGGACGGCACCCGGATTACCACGGCCAACGAGCTCCGCATTCCCGTGGACCGCGCCGTCAGGCTGAACCTTCTGAGCGACGACGTAATCCACAGCTTCTGGGTGCCCAAGCTGGCCGGCAAGCTGGACATGGTGCCCACGCACACCAACGAAATGTGGTTCAAGGCCGATTCCAGCGAGATTGAGTCCCTCCCGGCCACGTTCTACGGCCAGTGCGCCGAGCTTTGCGGCATAGCCCATGCCCTGATGCGCTTCCGGGTAAAGGTGCTCTCGGAGGAGGATTACGCGGCCTGGGTCCGGAGCTACGGGCCGCCTCGGCCCCTGACTCCCCGCGCGGTGGAGGGCCGGACCACCTTTGCCGTCAACTGCGCCCTCTGTCACACCATCGACGGACCCGACAATCCGGCGGTGGCGGCGACGCGGCTGGAGGGTTTCCTGAGCGGCGGCGACATCACGCCGGTGCCGGCGCCCAACCTCACCGACTTGCGCACCAGGCAGTTCCTGGCGGACGGCCTGCTGCCGCTGAACGCGGACAATCTTCGCACTTGGCTGCGGAACCCCGAAAGGGTCAAACCCGGCAACTGGATGGCGGACAAGGCGATCATCTACCAGGACGGCGACATTAGTCTCAGCGAAGATCAGGTTGACGGCCTGATTGAGTATCTGCTGCAACTACAGTAGAATTCAGGGGCAAATCCCCACACCGGAAGCGCGCTTGGAGTGCACTTGGGGGCGGCCGCCAACGGCTGGAACGCCCCGGGCCATTGGGTTCCCAGCCTGGCCGGCAGGTGAGGGAATCCCGGGAGGCGAGGCATGGTAACCATCACGGGGGTAATCGCACGGCCCACCAGCTATGCTGGCCTGTGGGGCTGGATCACCACCGTTGACCACAAGAGGATAGGGGTCCTCTACGGCGTTACCGCGTTGGTGCTGATGGCCATAGCCGGGGTCGAAGCCGGGGTGCTGCGCATGCAGTTGGCGGTGCCCGACAACGGCCTGGTGGGCGGCGATACCTTCAACCAAATGTTCACCATGCATGCCACCGTGATGGTCTTCATGGTGATAATGCCCCTCTCGGCCAGCTTCTTCAATTTCATCATCCCCCTGGCCATCGGGGCCCGCGACGTGGCATTCCCCAGGCTGAATGCCCTCAGCTACTGGCTGTTCCTGTTCGGCGCCCTGCTGTTCCACTCCAGCTTCCTGGTCGGCCAGCCCCCCGACGCGGGCTGGTTCTCCTACGCCAACCTCACCGAAAAGCCCTTCAGCGTGAACCAGGGCCTGGACTTCTGGAGCGTGGGCCTCCTGATCCTGGGCACCTCGTCGGTCGCCGCCGCGCTGAACTTCACCGTCACCATCATCAACCTCCGCGCCCCCGGCATGAGCCTCATGCGCATGCCGGTGTTCGTGTGGATGACCCTCATCACGTCCATACTGCTGGTCTTGGCGTTCCCGGTGATCACGGTCGGCCTCATCGAGCTGACCATGGACCGCAACTTCGGCACCCACTTCTTCATCCCCTCGGCGGGCGGAGACCCCGTGCTGTGGCAGCACCTTTTCTGGGTGTTCGGCCACCCGGAGGTGTACATTCTCATCCTGCCTGCCATGGGGATAGTGTCGGAGGTGCTGCCCACCTTCTCCAAGAAACCTCTCTTCGGCTATCCGTTCATCGTGTTCTCCGGCATCGTGATCGGAATGATGGGATGGGCGGTGTGGAGCCACCACATGTTCACCGTGGGCCTGGGCCCGGTGGCCAACTCGGTGTTCACCATTACCACCATGCTCATCGCGGTGCCCACCGGGGTGAAGATTTTCAACTGGATCGGCACCCTATGGGGCGGGTCCATCGATTTGAAGACGCCCATGCTGTTCGCCCTGGGCTTCGTGGCCCTGTTCATAGTAGGCGGCCTGAGCGGCGTGTCCCACGCCGTGTCGCCCTCGGACTTCCAACAGCAGGACACCTACTACGTCGTGGCCCACATTCACTACGTGCTGTTCGGCGGCTCCATATTCGGCCTGTTCTGCGGACTCTACTACTGGCTGCCGAAGCTAACCGGCCGCATGTACAACGAGGGGCTGGGCAAGCTCACCTTCTGGTTGCTATTCATCGGGATGAACGTGACCTTCTTCCCGATGCACTTTGCCGGACTCAACGGCATGCCCCGGCGCATCTACACCTACGCCTCCGAATTCGGCTGGGGCGACCTCAACATGATATCCACGGTGGGCTACTTCATCATATTCCTGGGCTTCGTCACCTTCGTAATGTCCCTGGCCAGGGCCGTGCGCAACGGCCCCCGCGCCGGCCACGATCCTTGGGACGCCCCGGGGTTGGAGTGGAGCATCTCCTCGCCGCCGCCGGCGTACAACTTCGCCACAATACCGGTGGTGGAGAGCAGGGACCATTACTGGCTGGTCAAAGAACGGGCGCAGGAAGCCGGCCTGCCCCCGGTGGAGGCGGAGCCGCACGTGGACCCGCGCACCATTCACATGCCCAGCCCGTCCTACTGGCCCATAATCATCGCCGCCGGGACGGCCATGATAGGGGGAGGGATCCTCTCCCACTACGCCATGAGCTTCGTAGGGGGCGTCATAACTTTCCTCGGCACCATCGGCTGGAGCAACGAGCCGCCGGCCGCGCCCAGCGCTCATGGCGCCGAGCACCACTAGGAGTGTAGGTTAGTGGCCCATCCCATCGAACCCGGCGCCGAGCACGAATACACCACTACCGGCCTGAACCACCGCAAGCTGCTCATGTGGGTGTTCCTGGGCTCCGACTGCCTGTTCTTCGGCGCCCTCATCGCCACCTACATGGTGTACCGGGGCCAGAGCCTCAACGGGCCCTACCCCGTGGACATCATCGACGTGCCCATCACCACCATCAGCACCTTCGTGCTCCTGTGCAGCAGCTTCGGGATGGTCCAAGCGCTGGCGGCCACCAACCGCAATGACCAACCGGGGATCCAGCGGTGGCTGCTACTCACCGCGGGGATGGGGGCGATCTTCATTGGGTTTCAGGTCTACGAGTTCAATGCCTTCAAGAATGAGGGCCTGACCCTGGGCACCAACCTGTTCGGCGCTTCGTTCTTCACCCTGACCGGGTTCCACGGGGCCCACGTCACCGTGGGAATCATCTGGCTGTTGGGCCTGTTCTTCGCGGCGCGTAAGGGCCGGCTGGGCCCCCGCACCAGTCTCGACGTGGAGGTCATGGGGCTATACTGGCACTTCGTGGACATCGTCTGGATCGTCATTTTCACCCTGCTGTATCTGATCGGCGGCTTCGACCCCGGACCCGCCGCTCCACCCGGCGGCTGACCGGCCCCGGGACCCCGGCCGGCGTCCCGCAGCTATTCCGGCCGGGCCCATCGTCAAGGAGCTTAGTGCATGAGCACTAACCACGAACCGCAACACACCGGCCGCCACCCGACGTTCATGCAGTACGCCGTGATTGCGGTGTTCCTGTTCGCGATCACTATGGTCGAGTTCGTCCTCATCTGGGATAGGGCCGGCATCGAACCCTACCTGGGCGCCTCCAAGATCCCGCTGCTCATCGGCCTCTCCGCCATCAAGTTCGTCATAGTGATCATGTTCTACATGCACCTGAGGTTCGACGCCCGCCTGTTCTCCGGCATATTCCTGGCCGGAATGGCCCTGGCCGTCGTGGTGGGCATAGCCGTGTTGGGGCTGTTCGTCGCCTACCAGGGCAACCCCAGGGAGTTTGCCGAAGAACGGCGGGTGCCCTTCGTCCACGCGGAAGGGGACACGTCCCATGACTCCGGGGAGGAAGCCGTGTCCAACACCCTTCACCTGGGTGTGGTGGGCGACACGTTCGAGTTCGACACCACCAGTTACCGGGCTTCCTCAGGCTCGGAGATAGTGCTTACCCTCGACAACACCTCGGCCATCAACCAGCACATCTGGGTGCTGGTGCAGGCCGGGACCAAGGACGACGTGGCCGCCGACGGCGCCGCGGCCGGACCGGCCAACGACTGGGTGCCCCCCAACGACCCCAGGATACTGGCCCGGACCGGCTTGCTGGACCCGGGGGAATCGGAAGAGCTGCGGTTCACGGCCCCGGCCGGGACCTACCAGTTCGTCTGCACCTTCCCAGGACACAACCTGACCATGTTTGGCGACTTCGAGGTAGTACCCTAGCGGGTCAAGACGCCGGGCCGGTTGGGGCCACCGGGGCCGCCGGGGCCGCCGCGTGGCCCTCCTCCTTCTGGTACCACATGATCATTACTATGCCGGCTACGACCACGCTCATCATGTCGCCGGGCACCCACAAGATAGCGCCGCCTACTTGCTGGTCCATCAGGAGGGAGATGCTGAAGGGCTGTTCCACCTCGGCGTAGGCCGTGTAGATCACGTGATCGGCAAAGGTGATGATCGCCCCCAGGATGGTGTTGGGAATGACGATCAACCCCAGGCAGAGGATCCTGACTCCGTAGTGCAGCCGGGAACGGTGAGGTTTGGGGTCCACGATGAGCCACCAAAACAGGAACCCGGAGCTCAGCATGGTGACGTGCATCAGCTCGTGCAACCCCCAGCTGCGCAGGGCGGCGTTGTGGAGGGACGGCACCTGCCAAAGGAAGAGGACGAACAGGAACAGCCCCGTAGCCACCACCGGGTTGGTGATGAGCTCGTAGGCCCGGCGGACCCGGGGATTGCCGACCACCGGGCGCACCACCCCTTGCAGCGCCCAGCGGGGCAGTCCCCTTAGCATCGGGGTGAGGGGCGCTCCCAGCAGCACCAGCAGCGGGCCGAACATGCGCAGCAGGATGTGCTGCACCTGGTGGAAGGACAGCAGGTGCTCGGCCAGGGCGTCTATCGGGGTCTGCAAGGCTAGGAACAGGGAGAACAGCCCCAGGAAGAAGCAGACCTTCTGCCACGTCCTCACCGGGTGGCTGGGCTTGTCCCACTTGGACAGGCCCGACAGGTACAGGTTGGCCACCAGGAGCAGAATTAGAGTGGGGAGCGGGTTGGTGTTCCAGGCCGTCCAGGGGTTTTGGCCCTCGTTGATGCCGTTGTGGGCGTGGGCAACCGGAGAGGCCGCCGCCCATTGCAGGACGCCCAAACCGATCAGGACGCCGGCGACGGCCAGCACCCGGAACACAGAACCCGCGGGCCAACGCGCTTCCCGTTTCATGTGTTTTTCACGCGTCCATCGGGCCGGAGGCCGCGGGGTCATTCCGGCCCCCGTTCCTCCGGGCTGTGCTCCACCAGAGGTACGATACCCCCGCGAGCAGCGCGGCGAACACGCCGATAAAGACGAACGTCCCGCCGGACACCCGGCGGGTCGCTGCGACGTCCAGTTGGGCCAACTGCACCGCCGCAAGTCCGGCGGAGCTTTCCACTTCCACCATCAAACTCCAGGGGCCCGGTTTGTCGAGGGTCATCTGGGCGTCATAGCGGTCCGGGGACTGCGGGGTGTTGTGGGCCGTGGTTATCAGTTCATGGTCGCTCTCTTGGTGCGAGGCCCTCAGGACCACCTTGGCGCGGGGCACCGGCTTGCCATCGGCTGCGTCGAGCAAGGTGATGGCGAACAGGGTCTTGCCCAGAGACAGTCCGGACTGGACTATTGCGGCGCGGATGTCGTAAGGGTCAACTACTTGCCGGATCCTCAGCACGTCCTCATTCTGCGCTGCGGCCGGCGCGGCGGTCGCCAAAGATGACACGACCATGACACCGGAGACCGTGACGGCTAGGAGAAGCGCCATCATCCGGCCCGTCAGCCCAGGCAAGCCCGGCGTCCCTGATTTCCCTAGCGGCGTACCCTTCCTCCCCGTGGCCGCGCCGGCTGGGCCGTTTCCTGCCTCATGCCGGTGCGGTGGTATGCGAGACCAGGCTCTCCCCTGCCATTTTAGCACCATGCGAAGCTCATCCTCTATCGCGCCTCACGCGGCCCCAGGGTCTTTCAATTGTCACCCTGGTCCCTACCTGTCATTCCGAACCAAGTCCCTACCTGTCATTCCGAACCAACGGGAGGAATCTGAAATCTCTGCCCAAGGCCAAGGTCGCCCGGACCCAAGAATCTCAGATTCCTCGCTCCGAGTTTACCCTGAGCTTGCCGAAGGGCTCGGAATGACAACTAAAAGGCGCTGCACGCGGCCCTGGGCCTCCTTGCCCCGGAGCCGTTATATCGGTCAATTGCCTAAGAAGTGTCTTGACAATCGGGTGGAGGTGAAGCGAAAGTATCGGGCGACGCCTGCGTTGAAATCCGCAGGATGAGCGGCACATGAACAGCCAATCACGGGACATCCGAAGGCAACGCTTAGTACATTGCGCTAAAGAAACTTTCGCCAACAAGGGATACCACGGGACCAGCATCTCGGAGATCGTGCGGGAGGCGGGGATAGCCAGGAGCACCTTCTACCAGTATTTCGATTCCAAACCCCACCTCTTTGAAAGCATCCTGGAAACACTGCTCCAGGACCTGCACGACGCCATTGAGCCCATCTCGCTGGCTCCGGGAGCGCCCACCCCCGTGGCGCAAATCCAGGGCAATCTCACCAGGGTGCTCAATCTGGTGGTGGAGGAAAGGGACCTTACCAGGATACTGATGGACCAGACCGGAGGCCTAGACCACACCATGGCGGGGTTCTACAGCGAAGTGACGGGTATGATACAGCGGTCCCTCAATTTGGGCATAGCGATGAATCTGGTGCGTCCCTGCGACACCCGCCTCACCTCTTTATCCATCATCGGCGCGGTGAAAGAGGTGGTCTTCCAGCTTGCATCGTCGCCCGAGCCCTGGCCGTCCACGGACGAAATCGGGGCCCAATTGCTGGGGTTCGGCATGGGTGGAATCTTGGTGCATCCCCAGAACTCCTTCTTGGAAGTGGCGCGGTGACGCCGGGGCGGCCGGCTTCGGCCGCGCCCCGCGAAATAGATACCGGATGCCCGCGGGACACGCGGTTGGGCAATCCGGACGGGACAACCTGATCCGGCCTAAGCAGAGACCAGAGGTGTTGAGTCTTGAATAGACAGAACAACGGTGAGCCCGGGGAGGCGACTGCCGGGAATGGCGCCATCCCAGAGAGCATAATGATCGGTCTGGACGTGGGTTCTACCACCGTCAAAGCGGTGGTCATGGACCCGGACACCAACGAAATACTCTGGAAAGACTACCTACGGCATGAGACCAGGCAGCCGGAAATGGTCAACCAGTTCCTCCAGCAAATCCAGGAGGCGTTCCCGCTGCCCCACGAGAAGATGCGTATCTTCATTACCGGCAGCGGCGGCAACATCCTGCGGGAGTTCATCGGGGCCAAGTTCGTCCAGGAGGTCAACGCCGTCTCGTTGGCCGTGGAACATCTCTACCCCGAGGCCGGCTCCGTCATCGAATTGGGGGGCCAAGACGCCAAGATAATCATCTGGTTCACCGACAAGGAGACCGGCAACAAGCGAAAAATACCCAGCATGAACGACAAGTGCGCCGGGGGCACCGGCGCCGTTATCGACAAGATAAACGCCAAGCTGCAACTGGGCGGCGAGCAGCTCCGCGGCATGGAGTACTACGGGACCAAGCTGCACCCGGTGGCGGGAAAGTGCGGCGTTTTTGCCGAGACCGACATCAACGGGCTCCAGAAGCAGGGAGTGCCCGCGGACCAACTGATGGCCTCCCTGTTCGAGGCCATCATCCAACAGAACCTGAGCGTACTGACCCGGGGCAACACCCTGCAGCCCACCGTGCTGCTCCTGGGCGGACCTAACACGTACATCCCCGCCATGCGGGACTGCTGGAAGCACAACATTCCCAAGATCTGGGCCGAGCGTCACACGCCGCTGCCCGAAGGCGTACCTCCCGAGGACCTCATCATAGTTCCCGAAAACGCCCAGTACTACGCCGCCATAGGCTCGGTGCTGTACGGAAAGTCGGAGGACGCCCACATCGGAGTGTTCAAGGGGGCCGCGGAACTGGAGGAGTTCATCGAGGTGGGCCGCACCAAGATGCGGGAGCAGTCGGGAGACATAGGTCTCTCCAGGACGCCCGATGAGCTGGAAGAGTTCAAAAAGCTCTTCCCCAAGTCGGCGTGGACGGCGGCGGAATTCTCCCCCGGCGACGTGGTCGAGGGGTTTGTCGGCATCGACGGCGGGTCCACCTCAACCAAGGCCGTCCTCATGGACCACAACGGAGTGCTCCTAGCCAAAGCCTACCAGCTTTCCAAGGGCAATCCCCTGGCGGACAGCCAGGACATCCTCAAGGAACTGCGCGAAAACGTCGAAGACCAGGGAGCCACGCTAAACGTCCTGGGCGTGGGCACCACGGGCTACGCCAAGGACATGCTCAAGGAGACCCTCAACGCCGACGTGGCCATAGTGGAAACGGTGGCCCACACCAAGTCGGCGCTGCACTACTACGACGACGTGGACGTCATCGTCGACGTGGGCGGGCAGGACATCAAGGTCATCGTCATCAACGAGGGCAAGGTCAAGGACTTCAAGCTGAACACCCAATGCTCGGCGGGCAACGGCTACTTCCTCCAAAGCACCGCCGCCAAGTTCGGCTACTCCGTGGCCGAGTTCGCCGACGTGGCCTTTGCCGCGGAGCGCCTGCCCGTTTTCGGCTACGGCTGCGCCGTGTTCATGGAGACGGACATCGTCAACTTCCAGCAGCTTGGCTGGGAGAAACAGGAGATCATGGCCGGCCTGGCCAAGGTGCTTCCCAAGAACATCTGGCTTTACGTGGTGGCCGAGCCCAACCTGAACAAGTTCGGCACCACCTTCGTGCTCCAGGGCGGCACCCAGCACAACCTGGCGGCCGTCAAGTCCCAGTACGACTTCATCATGTCCAAGGTCCCCAACGCCACCATCAGGGTCCACGAATTTACCGGGGAAAGCGGCGCCATCGGCGCGGCCCTGGAGGCGATCCGGGTGGCCGCGGAGAAGGACTCGTCATTCATAGGACTGAGGGCCGCCGAGAACCTGGAGTTCACCACCACCCGGGAGGAGTCCACCCGCTGCAACTTCTGCAAGAACAACTGCCTGCGCACCTTCATCGACACCGAGACGCCCCAGGGCGACGGCCGGCGCTTCATCATCGCCACCTGCGAGAAGGGCACAGTCGAGAGCATCGACGACATGAAGGCGGTCAAGGCCCGCCTGGAAGAGATAATGAAGGCCAATCCCAACTTCGTGGAGAAGGCCTCCGTCAGGGCTTTCCGGACCACCGATCCCCCCAAGGTCAGCAGCCTGCGCAAGGTTGACCCGGACGAAGAGATCAAGGAGGAGAGGAAGGGCCTGTTCGCCCGGTTCCGAAAACAGGAAGAGGTCGCGGAATCGAAACCCCAGCCCATCTCCCAGGAAGTGCGCGTGCAGCGGCGGGACATCAAGATCGGCATCCCCAGGGTGCTCAACATGTACACCCTGGCGCCCTTCTTCCAGACTTACTTCGAGTCGGTGGGCGTCGGCGCCCAGAACATCATCTACTCCGACTACACCGACCCGGCAATGTGGTACAAGGGGTCGAGACGCGGCTCCATCGACCAGTGCTTCCCCAGCAAGGTGGCCATAGCCCACGTCCACAACCTGGTCTTCGACCAGAAGGAGAAGAACAAGCCGGACGTGATCTTCTACCCCATCGTCAACAGGCTCTTCTCGGAGTTGGTCAACATCGAGGACAGCGCCGCCTGCCCCACGGTGGCCATATCCCCGGAGGTGGTCAAGGCAGCCTTCACCAAGGAAGGGAACACTTTCACCGAAAATGGCATGCGCTACCTCAGCCCGTCCTTCGACTTGACCGACTGGCCTATGTTCGAGTACGAGATGTGGCGCTGCATGAACGACCTGCTCCAGGTCACCTGGGAGGAAAACCAGGAGGCGCTTGACATCGCCTACCGGGCTTGGCGCGACTACTTGGTCACCCTCCGGGCCGAGGCCCGGCAGGTGCTGGACCGGCTGGAGGAGGAGGGCAAGCTGGGCGTGGTCATGCTGGCCCGGCCCTACCATAACGACCCCGGGCTCAACCACGAGATCATGCAGGAGATCCAGAAGAAGGGCTATCCCATCTTCAGCGTCGACTCGCTGCCCCAGGACGAGGACCTCCTGGAGCGGCTGTTCGGGGAGGAGGTGGAGGCGGGCGTAATCACCCACCCCATGGACATCACCGACGTCTGGAAGAACGCCTATAGCGAGAATTCCAGCAAGAAGATCTGGGGCGCCAAGTACGTCGCCCGGCACCCCAATCTGGTCGCCATCGACCTATCCAGCTTCAAGTGCGGCCACGACGCCCCCAACTACAACACCATAGAAAACATCATCGAGGCGTCCAACACGCCTTACTTCACCTTCCATGACATCGATGAGAGCAAGCCCAGCGGCTCCATCAAGATCAGGGTGGAGACCATCGACTACTTCCTGCAGAGATACCAGGAGCACCTGCAGAAGAAGAAGCGCTCCGAGGGCGAGCTTGCCTACATGGTGGAAACCTACCGCAAGCAGCTGCTGCGGGCCAACACCAAGGGCCAGGCCGCCCTAGAGCCGGCGGGCAGCATCAACATAAGCGGGAACGACTCCCGGCCCACCGGCCACCGGGGCCTTGCCTCCGACGGCCTGCAGACGGCGGGCCACGGCCATGAAGCCTGGACGCCGGTTACCCTGGACCTGGGCGGGAACGGCACGCCCCGCAACGGCGACGGGGCTTCGGAGCATCAGGCAGGCCCGGCCCCGGCGGCGAAAGTCGACGCCCACAACGGCAACGTAATGCGGGTCAACGGCGACAATGCCCAGGCCCAACGCCCGGACAACCTCCGGGACGACTCCGCCTACCGCCGGCTGCGCGAGTCCAACACCGACGGCGATCCGGCCGACGAGGAATTCGGGAGCGGCTCGGCAAGCTGCGGCCTGCCCACCCGCGACTACCCCCTCAAGGCCTACGACGCCAACGGCGAAGCAGTCTATGGGTCGGAGGACCTCGATGAAGCAGGTGCCCCGCCCCAGTTCATCAAGCTAGGCAACTTCGTGTTGCCACGCAAGGAGTCCCCCGAGCATTCCCCCGAGCATTCCCCCGAGCATTCCAAGGAAGACCGGACGCCGGTCGAGGCCGACTAGCCGCGAACACCAATACCTTCAGGGAGGAAACGTTATGGCCAAAGTGCTGGATAAGCAGGAAATCGAATCCCAAGTCGAAGATTACGAGGCGAAGCTTCGAAGCGAGATGGGCCTGGAGCTAAAGCAGGTCGACCATTTTCAGAAGCCTTTCGAGCGCCCGTGGACCAAGGACCAGAAAGACTCCGTGACTATCCTCTTCGGCGGCATGACTAAGGCCCATGACGAGCTGGTCCAAGAGGGTATGCGCGGGCTGGGCTACACCATCCGCCTGCTGCCCTGCCCGGACAACGACGCCCTCTCCACCGGCAAGGAATACGGCAACCGGGGCCAGTGCAACCCCACCTACTACACGGTGGGGAACCTGGTCAAGTACCTGAAAGAGCTCAAAGAACAGGGCGAAGAAGACATCGAGGAACGGTACGTGTTCGTAACCGCCGGCGCCTGCGGGCCCTGCCGCTTCGGCATGTACGAAGCCGAGTATCGAAAAGCCCTGCGCGACTCCGGTTTTGACGACTTCCGCGTATTGCTGTTCAAGCAATCGGGAGGGCTAAACCAGGACGACGGCAATTCCGCTCTCGAACTCAACGCCAAATTCGGCCTGACCCTGATCAAGGGCATCATGGTCGGCGACATGATCAACGACCTGGGATACAAAATCCGCCCCTATGAGGTCGAAGAGGGAGAGACGGACCGGGTCACATCCGAAGCCAAGATAATTTTGGGCGACTCGCTGAGAGACAAAACGTCTATCTGGCGCGCCCTGCGGCGAGTCCGGAAGATGTACAAGAACATCAAAGTGGACCGCACCCGCGTTAAGCCCAAGGTGAAGATCACCGGTGAGTTCTGGGCCCAGACCACGGAGGGTGACGGGAACTACCATATGTTCCGCTGGCTGGAGTCGGAGGGCGCCGAGGTGATGGTCGAGCCCATCGGCACCTGGATCGAGTACCTGATTTGGGCGGCCCGTCAGAACGCAGAAGACCACCTGGTCATCGACAAGACCAGAAAGAGCTTCATACGCAAGGTGAAGCTGGTCCAACTGGCTTTCCGCTGGTACTACAACTTCTACCGCTGGGGGCTGGGCTTCAAGACCGACTCGCTGCCCAACCAGCGGAAGCTGGCCGAGTACGCCAGCTCCTACTACGACTCCCACCTCAAGGGGGGAGAGGGCCACTTGGAAATCGCCAAGAACATCATGGCCACCAAGGACAAGCACGCCCAGATGGTGATCTCCCTCAAGCCCTTCGGCTGCATGCCCAGCACCATGAGCGACGGAGTCCAGAGCAAGGTGGTGGCCGACTACAAGGACGCGATATACCTGCCCGTCGAGACCTCGGGCGACGGCGAGGTAAACGTCAAGAGCCGCACCCAAATGAAGCTCTACGAAGCCAAGCTAAAGGCCCGGCAGGAGATCAAAGAGGTCCTTGACCTCTATGACGTCACCATAGAGCAGGTGCGGGAGTACGCCGCCAAACACCCCAAGCTCAACGACCCGATGCGCAAGCTTCCCCATCACCACGGCATCAGCACCGCGGCCAATTTCGTCGCCATGGTGGCCCCTCACATCAAGTAGGGCTGCCGAGAGACCCGGCTTACGCCTGGGAAGCGGAAAGGCCGGCCCCTAGGGGCCGGCCTTTAGATTTCACGGCCCGCCGCCAATCTTGATACCCCTGAAGCCGTCTGGTACACTCCCCCGGCGCCGGTGCGGCCAGCCGGTCCTCCGTTCCCGTCGTTGCGGCCGGATCAAAATAGGGGGTGCGCGTCATGAAGCTGGTCCTCTACAACGATTACCGTTTGGGCGTGGTCCGGGACAATCGAGTGGCCGACGCCATGGTGGCCGTGGACGCGTCCCGGTTCCGCCGTCCCCAGGACGTGATGGAAGACGTCATCCTCGGTTGGGATGAGCTGAAGCCCAAGATCGAGGCCGCCATAGCGCACCAAGACGGCGTGCCGCTCCAGGACGTGCGGCTGCGGGCCCCCGTCCCCCGGCCTTCCAAGCTGATCTGCGCGGCGGTCAACTACCTGGAATTCGGTGAGCGGGAACCGGCCGTGCTGGACGCCTTCCTCAAGTCGCCCAGCGCCATCATCGGCAGCGGCGACACCTGCGAGCTGCCCCCGGCTCCGGCAACGGTCTTCCACCACGAGCCGGAGTTGGCCTTGGTCATCGGCAAGCAGGCCTCCAAGGTCAGCCAGGAAGACGCCCTGTCGTACGTGTTCGGCTACACCAACTTCCTGGACATGTCGGCCAGGGGGCTTCAGGGGGCGGTGGGCAACAGCTTCTTTCTGGGCAAATGCTGGGACACCTTCGCTCCCATGGGTCCGGCGCTGGTCACCGCCGACGAGGTCCCCTCTCCCAACGACCTGCGGGTGCGGATGTGGAACAACGACGATCCGCGTCACGATTTCCCCACCAGCGACATGGCCCACCAGATCCCGGAGCTAATCTCCGAGTTCTCCAAGATAACCACCCTGGAGCCGGGCGACGTGATAGCCACGGGGGTTAATCACCAGCAGATCGGGGCGGTGCAAAACGGCGACGTGCTGCGCATGGAGATAGAAGGCTTCGGCCCCTCCCTGCTCGTACACGTCAGCGACCCGTCGCAGCGGGAGTGGCCCCGGGGTATAGACGCCGAGTTCGCGGCCCGCATCATCGCCATGGCGCCGGCGGGTAGATAGGCTGCGGCGCGACCCAGCCCTGCGAAGGCGCCAAGCCGCCGCCGCCCAGCGGCGCCGAGCCGGCGGAAGGCCGCCGCTTCCCCTACGATCGTTGACCTGGAGTACGCACCCCTGGCGCCGCGCCGAGGGTTTGGATTGCCCCGGGAGAAGGGCCCATATTGAAGCTGGACGGTAAAACCGCGCTCCTGACCGGCACCAGTCCCAACATCATGGGAGGCATCGCTGAGGGGTTGGCGGCGGCGGGCGCCCGGACGGTCTGCGTGGACATCGAAGCCGACTACGCCTACGGCTGCGCCCTTTCCATCATCCAAGACGGAGGCCAGGCCATGGGACTGGTCTGCGACGTGACCGACGAGGAGCAGGTCGTCGCCACCGTCGCCGAGGCTGGGGAGGCGTGGGGACCGGTGGACATACTGGTGAACGGGACCACCGTTTTCAACTGGAAAGGCGTCTTGGACATGCCCCTGGCCGAGTGGCGCCGCCAAACCGACGTCATCCTCACCGGCGCCTTCCTATTCACCAAGCACGTGGCGAGGCAAATGATAGACGGGGGCCGCAGGGGCGCCATCATCAACCTGGTTTCCACCGCCGGACACCAGGGCGAACCCGGCAACATCGGGTACGGCACGGCCAAGGGCGGGCTGCTGAATTTCACGCGGGCGGCGGCCATGGAGTTGGCCCAGTACGGAATTCGGGTGAACAGTCTCACCCCCACGGCCACCGACCCGGAGGAAAGCATCGCCCGGGCGGACCGCTGGGGGGTCAAGTGGCCCCTGCCGCGGGAGGGCCGGCGGGCCAAAGGTCTGCCGCAAGACGCCAGCCGCGGCGTGCCCCTGCTGCGGCTGCCCAGTCCCAGGCACTACGCCAGCGCGGCGGTGTTCCTGGCGTCGGATGACGCCGAGATGATAACCGCCTTCGACCTCAGGGTCGACGGGGGCGCCCTTTCCCGCTACTGGATATGGAGCCCGGGAGACGCCGCCGAGGAAAGCCCCCAACCCCTGCTGTTGACCCCCTCGCCCGCCGGCATCCCCGCGAGTCAGCCGCCCCTTGCGGGACAATCCGCCGAATAGGCGCAGCCTGCCCGCGCCGCGGCAACGCCGCCCTAGCCTGGGCCGCCCTAGCCCGGGTCTCGAGGGTAACGCCTGCTGAAATCGTCCGCGATTTCGTCAAAGCTATGGAAGCTCGTTCCGGGGTGCGACTGGATATAGGCGGCCACCCGTTCCAACATCAGCAGTACCTGCGGCCTGCCGCTGACGTCCGGGTGGATGGTGATGGGGAAGACCGCGTCGTCGTACTCCCGGTACACGTAGTCAAACTGGTCCTTCCACATCTGCTCGATGTCCCGGGGATTAACGAAGCCGTGGCTATTGGGCGACTTCTTGATGAACATCATGGGGGGCAGGTCGTCCAGGTACCAGTTGGCCGGAATCTCTATGAGGCCGGTCTCCCGGCCCCGTTCCAGGGCCCGCATCCAATGGTCTGCCGGCTGGGAGTAGTCTATCTTGGTCCACCGGTCCCCCACCCGGACGTAGTAGCACTCGAAATCCCGGTGCATCAGGCTGTGATCGTACTTGATGCCGTGCTTGAGCAGCAACTCGTTGGTCACGTGGCTGAACTCCCACCAGGGAGCCACGTAACCCGTGGGCCGCTGCCCGGTTAGCTGGCTCACCAGGTCGATGCACCGGACCAGGACAGCTTCCTCCTGCTCCGGAGTCATGGCGATGGGATTTTCGTGGGAGTAACCGTGGAGGCCGACCTCGTGGCCATCCTCGACAATCTGCCGGCACTGCTCCGGAAAAGTCTCGATGGAGTGACCGGGAATGAACCAGGTGGTCCGGATGCCCAGCCGCTGGAACAGCTTCAGCAGGCGGGGCGTGCCCACCTCCCCGGCGAACAAGCCCCGGGAGATATCGTCGGGAGAATCTTCTCCTCCATAGGAGCCCAGCCATCCCCCCACGGCGTCGAGATCGACGCCGAACGCGCAAAGAATCCGTTTTTCCGCCATAACCTCTGCCTCCCTGCCGAGACGGCCGCGACCCAAATCAGATTGCGCCGCTATTTGACGCCAGCCTCAGCAAGCTCTCTGGAAAGTGCTCCCCGGTTACCGGGCCGCCGACGCCAATTACGCCCATCCCCACCTGATGGCGCCACACTCCCCATTCTTATCGCCATTATATGGCCTTGCGAAGGCCATAGTCATTCCGAGCTCACGCCTCTGGTATCCCCGGCTCCCGCACCTATCATTACTATGAAAATAGACGGAGGACGAGGCCTGGACCGCCATGATGGAGAAAATCCGGGTACGGCGTTATGATAGAAGGCGGCGAGCCGGACATCACCCGGACATCAGAAAAACGGAGGGAACCATGGCAGACTACATACCTTCAACCACGGATTGGGTGCGTGAGCAGGTGGAGCTTTACGAAGGCAGCGGCGGTGCGGACGGAACGACCCTGCTGGATACCGGGCTACCGGTCATCATCGTGATAAACGTCGGCAACCGGACCGGGGCAGTGCGCAAGACTCCTCTCATGCGGGTAAAGAGCGGGAACGGCTACGTGCTGGTAGGCTCACGGGGCGGTGCGCCGAAAAATCCCGAGTGGGTCTATAACCTTAGAGCCGACGGCAACGTGGAAATTCGGGACGAGACCGAGGTATCCAGGATGCAGGTCCGGGAGGTCGAGGATGACGGGGAACGCTCGCAATTGTGGGACCTGGCGGTGGCAGCGTTTCCGCCCTATGAAGAGTACCGGAACCGGACCTCCCGGAAGATCCCCGTGTTCGTTGCAGAGCCGGCGTAAAGGGCTCCCCGAGCGCCTGGGGGCGGGGCCGGTCAAGACAGGAAAAGGAGCCAGGCTCTAGTCGACGCCTGACGCCGTCCCACTATTCCCATCTACAGTACGACTGGCGGCTCGTCAGTCGATATCAGGTCGGAGGTCGTGCCATGGAGTGGCCTGCTCGAAGGTGTGCCCCAACCGGCACAGCAGCGGCTCGGCAAGGTGCTTCCCCACGAACTGGATGCTAAGGGGCAGGCCGTCACTGTTCTGCCCGCAAGGCAGGGATATGGTGGGAGCGCCGCCGAAATCGTATGGCACCGTGAACCGGCCCCAATCGGGGTTGTCCAGCAAGAACTGGGGCCCGTACATTTCCTCCAGGGTGATGGGGAAGGGAGGAGTGGTCATACTCGGGCAGCCGATTACGTCTACGTTCTCGAACACATTGGCCAGAAGGCCCCGGCAGGCTGAGCGAACGTTATTGGCCTTGGCATATTCGGCCCCGGTGACTGCCGCACCCTTGTCCAACCAGCCCTGGAACCACGGGCCATAGTCGTCCCGGCGTGACGGGTAGGTGGCCTCGTGGGCGGCCACCGCCTCGGCAGCGCAGAGCACTCCCCACGCCTCCAGGTAACCGCTGGTATCGGGCATTTTTACCGGGACTACGACGGCGCCCAACCCTTCCAGGACCCGGATTCCCGCCAATACACTTTCCACCAGCTGAGGGTCCGTATTTCCGGAGACGTATTCCTCGTCCAGGCCGATTCGGACACCGCGGACACCCTGGTCGATGCCCTCCAACATGTCGGGTACCGGAGCGGGCAAAGACGTGGGGTCGTTCGGGTCCGGCCCGGCTATGGCCTGGAGCACGGCTCCGGCGTCGGCCGCGCTGCGAGTCATGGGGCCAATATGGTCCAGGGATTCGGCCAAGGCGAGCACACCGTACCGGCTAACTCTCCCCCAGGTGGGCTTGATTCCGACGACGCCGCAGGCGGCGGAAGGAAACCTGATCGACCCGCCGGTATCGCTGCCCAACGACCCGTAGCACATTCCCGCCGCCGTGGCCACGCCGGAGCCGCTGGAAGAGGCCCCGCTCCAGAGGTGGTCGCCCCAGGGGTTTACCGGCACCAAAAAGTCACGGTTGTAACCGGCCATGGCGCCCTCGGTGAGGTTGAGCTTGCCCAGGATGACGGCGCCGGCGGCGTTCAGCTTGCGCACCACCGTGGAGTCGAAATCCGGGACGTGGTCGACCAGGGCCCCGGTGGCGCCCATGGTAGCCACGCCTTTGGTGAAACACAGGTCCTTGACGGCAACGGGCACGCCATGGAGGAGGCCCAGGTAGTTACCGGCGGCTATGGCCCGCTCCGCGGCCTGGGCGGATTCCCTGGCCTGCTCGGCCGTGACCGTAGCGTAGCTCTTGTAGTGCGGGTCCCGCGCCTGGATGCGGTCGAGCATCGCTTCAGTCACTTCCACGGGTGACAGCGCCTTTGACCTGATCAGGGCCGCCAATTCGGTGATTGTCTTGAAGTGCAAGGGCGTATCATTCAACTCTAGTCTCCTCCTGGCCGTGGATTGAGTCCGGGCCGCGGGTTGGTTCGGGGCGACCATATGGCGACGCGGAAGCATCCGGCGGTCCGCAGCCATGGGGCGCCATGACCGCATAATTATAGTGCATGGCCTAGTCCGGGTGGGGTCACCTCCACCATAGTCCCCATTATCCGGTCCAGGTCTCCCGCTTCCGGGGCCGCGTTGAGGGCATCGGTCAGTGTATTCCCAGGCAAGGGAATGGAGCGCACCACCCTCGTCGAACAGTCGCGCAATCGGTCTAGGGGGTTGGCAAGTAAGCCTTACGGACTCTTGAGCACCTGCTTAGACCTCGAGAGTTACATGGAGCCAGGATTAGATGCCCGTATTCGAAGATGCGCGCAACTGAGGCGGTATCTGTGACTACTGGGCATTGACCATTTCCCCGATTTCTCTTATCTGACGCACAACATCAGCCAACACACGTTCGTATTCCACGCCAGCGGTCAAATGAATCGGCACGTCAAACGGTCCGTTACTTCCGTGTTCGACGACCGAAAGCCCGTGGCTCTGTAATTGGACCGCACTGACCGGAACGATACTGCTAATCCACAGCCACACCGGGGTATCGCCGCTGGTTGACCATAACCCAAAATTCACATACAGGAACAAGTCGCCTGGAACCGTCTCGCCGAGAGTATCTCTAAATCTGAAATACCGCCCGTAGCCATCTCTTTGCGGTGTGGCTCGCAATCCCGTGACCGACATCCAACCTTGCTTAACTCCGTGACCGTCAACCACATCGTCGAGCAGCCGATTAAGCCACCGGATCCTGCGGGCCAGCGAAGGTCCGAGTTCTTCCTTGTTGATCGGCCGGAAAGCCCTGTCATCCTCCCGCTGGGCAAGGCCACGAAGCTGCTGTAAGTCCGATGCAACCACCGAATCAGTTGGCACAGAGGCGGCCAGATGACCCAGCAGCAGCGCCCAGCTAACCAACATCAAGCGCTTGTCTGAATTGACAATCCGGGTCTTGCGCGTCTGGTCAGTCGTTTCAATCGACTCCAATTGAACCCCATCTTCTCCTGTTTCCATTTGGCGTCTGATCTCGGCCCATAGTGTTTCAATCCTGGTGCCCGGGGCAATAAACATCAGGACACCCGATCCCGTTTCTTCAAGCTGGCCGAAGTAACCGCTGGCTTGGCCCTGGAGCAGACTGGCCCAGAATTTGGACTCGACAAGCAAGCGTTTCTCACCCGCTCGGTCATAGCCCACCATGTCCGGGCGAGACCCATCTTCGTAGGTCACCTGTGTTTGGAAGTTGATCAATGAATCCAGTTGGAAGTTGCCATCCCGCAGAAGGAGGCGCAGTGCATCACGGCATGCCGAGGACTTGTTCAGAATGAATGCCAGGGCATCTGTCGCCGTGTCCTCCCCTCGACTCGTCAACCTGGGAATCAAATACGCCATCAGGGTAGACTCTTGGACCATGGGAGCAACTCCTTGGGCGGCTTTAGATCTGATTAGCCGGGTCCACCGGGTAGTCCTCCGGCTTGCCCGTATCACCGGGCTGGATAACAAAGTCGCGGCGGTCCTTGTAGAGGCGGGCGCGGTTTAACACATAGTCGCCCTCATCGTTGTAGGGGTCGATGTTGTTGTAGTGGGTCATCAGCCAGTACTTGTGATCGCCAATGAACAGGTAGGTGTTGTTCATACGGAAGAAGCGGCAGGCGACGCCTTCACCGGCGCGAAAGCGACCGCAGATAGCATCCAGCAGTTCGCGCTGGTTGTCTTTCTCCGTGAGAACGTATTCGTGGGGCCAGGTATCGCGGTAGGTGACCGCTTCCCGCCAGGGAGCGCCGGCGATGAGCTCCGTCAATGTGGCAACCATGATCCTGCCTCCTGCCATTGAAGGGGGTTACAACTCCCGGAAACCAACGGTTTGATCTGGTGCCCTATGCTTCAACCAGTCTAACACTTGTTCTTCCCTTCACCTGGTTAAAATATTCCGCGAAAGGGGGGCCGTTTGGCCATTCCCGGCGCGTCACTGAGTTGTTATCTCTCGGTCGCCTAAGGGCTGCACAGGACGATTGTTGGGACCGCCGCTCAGCATCAGAAGGCCGTCAACCTGCTCCTGGGAAACGGTTCCCTGCTGGCGCAACACATACCAGTCAACCGGTTCATCGCACGGAGGCGTGGTCTTCGATCCCTCATATCTATAGTAGCCCAGCTCGCCCGTCACGTAGGCTCCGGCGTTGAGCACGAAGCCCTCGACGGCGGTATCGCCGGCCGCCGGGGCGGCGTCGAGAACCGCCTGCACCACCGGACTGGGCGCGCCCAGCCCGAACACCCGACCGACAACCGCCAGGTTGCCGGCGGCATCAGCGTGGACCAGGTGCAACTCGGCCACAAAGCTTTCGCCGTCTATCCGATGCTCAGAGGGCGAATGAAGGTGGCCCGACTTCAGCGTGTAGGTACGCCGGCCCACGCTCAAAGTGTTGTCAGGCCCATAGTCAACGTGCACAAATCTGCCGTCGTTGCGGACGGCCGTGGCATCGCCGCTATACGTGAAAGAAATGGGCCCGGAAATATTGAACGGAGACTGGCCCCTATCGTATCCGGCAATGTCGATCGGAGACTGCCGCCGGCCGTCGGCGCAGGCCGTGTACTCTTCGGACAAAGACGCCCAGTGTTCCGGCCCGCCCGGCCCGTCGTATCCCCATCCCCCGTTAACAAGGACCGCCGGGCCGTCACGGGCGCAAGCCGCGCCGGTGAGCAATGCCGCCGCCAGGCAGGCCAGCGCCAGCCAAACGACGACCGTGCCCATCTTCCTCCTAAAGCTAGACCGGTTGTCCAGCATTACTCGGTTCTCTCCCTGGTTGTCTACGACATACCCCCGACACGAAGCCGGTCTTACGAACCCGCCGCCAGCCCCGCCAGGTCACCACAATGGTCTATCCGCGCCCTCCGTGTTGACCGGGGCAACAAACGCCCCTGCCAACGGGAGAGGGTGGGGGCAACGCCCCTATTCCGTTCCGGGAGGGCTGACCCGGACCGTGATGATGTCGGTATCGTGGAACTGCTGGTGCTGCACCGACGAGGCGTAGGCCCGCAGCAGTCGCAGCGAAAGCTCCTGCTCGACGCGGGCCTCCGCGCTGTACTGCTGGAGCTGGCGCAGTCGGTCTTCCATGTTCTCCTCGCCTCCGCCCCCGATAAACTCCAGGTCCGCCGCCGGGCCGTCGCTGGAGGCGACGACGACCAGTTGCCGGTCGGGCTTGGCGTCTTCCGTCTCCTCTTCATCCAGGCTCAGGCCCTCCCGTGTTAAATCAACGAGATCCAGCGGGGCCAGGGTCAGGAGAGTCTCCTCCACGACGGCGCCCAGGCGTTCCTTCATGGCGTTGTCCCAGCCCCGGCGGTCGGCGAACCTGACGATAAACTCGTTGAGTTCCGGCAAGACGTCGATGTGCAGCCTCGACCGGAAGCGCATCCGCCGCGGGTTGGTGAACTCCAAGTACAGGATCATCACTATGGCGGCCACCCCGCCGGTGGTTATCCCACTCTGTATCAGCGATCCCCACACCGTCCCGAGGTCCGACAGGGAGAACAGCCCGAACTGGAAAGCTGCTCCAATCCAGAAACAGACCCCCGCGACCACGATTTTCTGTCGGTTCTGCTCGGTCTGGATAATCCTCTGCGCCCCGTCGACGAACAGGTAACCGCTCAACACGATAAGGTATCCCGCCATTACCGGCCCTGGAATGGAGCTGAGCAGTCCCGACACCTTGGGCAAAAAGGCTACGACGATGAACATGGCGCCGATGAAGTATCCGACCCGGAGGGAAGCGACGCCGGTGGTCCGGGTATAGGAAACGGTGCCCGGATTGATTATGTGGGGCACTGTCCCGGCAACCCCGGCAATCAGGTTGGCCGCGCCGGTCCCGGTCAGCGCCCCCTGCACCTGCCTGAAGTCGACGGCCCGCCGGCCTCCATATTGGTCCGGGCGCCGGGAGGCCCGCTGCTGGGCAATGGACTCTCCGTTGGCCTGGATGGAGATGATTATGCTGAGGAACAGGAACGCCGGGAGCAGGGTCCAGAAAGGGACGCCGAAGTCCAGCCCCAACCCGGGCCACTGGCTGGGCAGCCCGACCCAAGGGGCCTCGATTATCCTCCCGGTATCGTAGAGGCCGAACACCGCGGCGACCGCGCAGCCCACGATGATGCCGACTACCGGCCCCCAAAGTCGCAATGCCGCCGAACCGCGCAGGATGAGGGCGGCAACGACCCCCAGGGTGGCCAGGGCGGTCAGGTGGGCCCCCCCTGTCCCGGCCTCCGATGCTTCCGGCAGCAGGCGCGGCACCACCGAGGCAAGGGTGATGGACAGTATCATCAGAACCGTTCCGCCCACGGTGGGCGTGACGATGCGCCGCAGCACGAACAACCACTTGGAGATGATAATCTGGCCGACGGCGCAAACCATGACCAAGGCGGTCAGCGTCGCTGGCCCCCCGTCCACCACCGCTGAAATGCAGAAGGGGATGGAGAAGGCCGCCGTGAACATCGGGAGCACGGCGCCGGCTCCCACCGGCCCCACCCGACGCACCTGCACCAGGGTGGATATCCCGGCGACCAGCAGGGAGGCGAAGACCATCCAGACCAGATAGGAGTCGCCCCGCCCCGACGCCTGGGCCACGACCACCGGCGTTACCAGCAGGGTGACGGCCGCCACCACCCTGAACTGCCCGGCGAAACCCATCGAAGCCGCCAGGGACGGGTTCTCGTGCGGTTCGTAACGGGGGTTCCCACTAAATTTACGGGAAGCTGCTAACAGGACCGCCTCCGGGCCGGGATAGAGTGGCAAGCCCGAAGGCACAATACCACGATTGGACACTTGGAAGGCAACTCTACCCAGACATTCGCCTAGCTGCCAGGCAAAGTAACGTGCTGATTCATGTGTAGGACGGACGGGTCTGTGCTTTCCTCTCGCCTTTACCGCCGGGGGTATAAGCGACGTGCCAAAGGGCTTTACCAACGGGGGTGGCAAATTCGATCGGAGCGCCGCTGGACGACGGTTAGTTTGAAGCCAAGCGGAAGCCGCCGCCCGCCGGCTCCTCTTCCACGTCGGCGTTCGCACCCCAACCACTGGGGCGCAAGGCCACACGTCTGCGCCATAGAGGGTCTCCCCGGGACGTCCGGGTCCGGCGACCATAAGGAGAACAGCCGGGCCAAGCCGCCGGGTCGATCTATCCGTCAGCTAGCAGAGACGGTACCAACTACGCCGGCTCCGCAACGAACACCGGGATCGTACGTGTCGTCCGGTTCTGGTACTCTTCGTAGGGCGGAAACGCCGCCGCCGCCCTCGTAAAGTTCCACCTGCTCTCGCACCCAATCCGTGGTTGAAGGTCTCCACGAGGGTTGGGCCTTGTCTTTAGAGAGTGCTCGGTAGAAAATCGAGGGGTGGCCCCAGCACTACAACGGCTAACGTCCCTACGGTGTCTTGGGAAACTTCGCCCCTGGGGCCTTCGCCCTGGGGCCCCGGCAGGGATCCAATGAGCCGGGAACCAGCACTACGACCTGTACAAAGAATAGGGCAGGGCCAATGAGCCTCGAAACTAGCATTACGACTGGTACAAATAATGGGGCGGCGCCACTCATAGTCGACCGGCAGTCGCCGGCGCTGCGGCAAGCCCTGTGGGACTTGGTGAGCGCAGCCAAAGGCGACGACCCTCTGGCCCCCGTTACGGTGGTGGCGCCGTCCCGCTACGCCAGCCTCAGCCTGCGCCAAGAACTGGGCCGCCAAGGCTTTGCCAACGTAAAGTTCATCGAGCTCCCCATGCTGGCCGAGCTTCTAGGCGCCGCCGCCTTGGCCGGCCGACGGCCGCTAACCTCGGTCCTGGAGAGCATCTACTTGCGGCAGGTCCTGGCACTGACCGCCGGTCCGCTGGCCCCGGTCCGGGACCACCCCAGCACCCAGGCCAGCCTCCGGGTCTCCTTCCGAGAGTTGCGCCGCCTGGACGAGACGGCCCTGACTGCCCTGGAGTCCCGAGGCGGCGTTGCCGCCGAAGTGGTGCGGCTGTACCGCGAGTTCCGCAGCGGCATCCGCGGCGATTGGTACGACGCGGAAGACCTGGCGGCGGCGGCGGCCGACGCGGTGCGCCGGGACGCTGTCCCCGCCCTGGTCGACCTGGGGCAGATCGTCTTCTATTTGCCCCGCAGCGTCACCCCAGCCGAGACCGGGTTGCTGGAAGCCCTGGCGGGGCGCGGCAGCTGCGCCGTTGTCTTGGGCGCCACCGGCGACGCCATTGCCGACACGCCGGTTCGGGATATGGCCGCGGCCTTGGCCCCGGCGTTGGGGCAGCCCCGCAGCGCAGGAGAAGCCGCCGATTCGCGCCTGCTCCCCGGCGAGGCCCACCTGCACGTCGCCCCCAACACCCATGAGGAGCTGCGTTGGGTCATCCGGCAGATAGCGCTAGAGGGCCACGAGCGGGGGACCCCCTTCCACCGGATGGCCGTTCTCTACCGGATGGAGGACCCCTACGGCTCCTTGATACGAGACGAACTGCGGCTGGCCGGCCTACCCCTGGCTGGACCCGGTCGGGACGCCCTGGCGGACACTGCCGTGGGGCGCACCCTGGCCGGACTGCTGGAACTGGCCGAGGGCGAGTTCCCCCGGGCCGGCGTGACGGCCTGGCTCACCGGCTGCCCGGTGCGCCCGCCGGGCGGCAGCCAGTCCGGTTTCAGCCCCAGCCGGTGGGACTCCCTGACCCGCCGGGCGGGCATCGTGGGCGGCTTGGAGCAGTGGCGCGACCGCCTAGGCCGCCACGCCCGGCAACTGGTCGAGCAGGCGGACCGCTGGCAGACCGCCGAGGAGATTACCGAAGATCGCGCCCACCGCATGAGGGAGGAGGCCGCCGCCGCAAACCGCATCCGGGATTTCATTGAAAAGCTGGCGGCGGACGTAACACCGCCGGCCGCCGGCAGTCCCTGGTCAGCCTACTGCGACTGGGCCAACCGCCTCCTCGACGACTATCTCTCCCCCGACATCCCCGACCTCGAGTTCGCCGCCCGGGAGCGGATCGGCCGGGCCTTGGAGGAGCTGCGGGGCGCGGACATGATTCGCCCCTTCACCACGCCGGATGAGTTCCGGCAGACCGTCGCCGACTCGATGCGGGGGGTGGTGGGGCATCTGGGGGCGACCGGGCAGGGGGTCTTCGTATCGCCCTTCTCCGCCGTCGCCGGAATGAGCTTCGACGTGGTGTGGCTGGTGGGCATGATCGAAGGGGGCGCACCCCCATCCGTGGCCCCCGACCCGCTGCTGCCGGAACCTCTCTGGCAGGAGGCAGGCCAAGGGATTCTGACGGGTCCTGCCCGCCCGGAGCGGCGCATCGCCGCGGAACGGTACGACTACCTCTCGGCGGCAGCGTCGGCGCCCCGCCGGTTCCTGTCCTACCCGGTGGCCGATGCGGCGTCGCCGCGGCAGGCCCATCCCTCCCGGTGGGTCCTGGAGCAGGCGTCGGTCCTGGAAGGGGTCACGGTCCACACCCGCGGCCTCGCCAGGCTGGGGGACCGCTCCTGGCTGTCCCGAGACCTCTCCGCCGAGCAGGCCCTGGCCGCCATTCCCGACGCGGCCCTGGCCGACAGCCACGACTACCACCTGAACCGGCTGCTGCGGTGGCGCAACGCGGGTGCGCGGCTGGGCCATCACCCCTTGGCGCGGCAGGGGACGCTGGCCCGGGCCAACCGGCTGGGCCGCAGCCGCTACCTGCGCCGTCTGACTGAGTTCGACGGCAACCTGTCCCCACTGGCGGCCGAAGCAGCGTTAGGGGGCAACCTGCAGGACTCGGCGGTGTCGCCCACCAGCCTGGAAAGCTGGGCCGGCTGTCCCTACCGGTACTTCCTGGGCCACGTCCTGCGCCTCAGCGCCCTGGACACCCCAGAGGAGACCGCGGCCATCAGCCCCCTGGAGCGGGGAAGTCTGGTCCACGGCATCCTGGAACGGTTCATCACCGACACCCAAGCCGACGGGGCAATGCCCGACCCCGGCCAGTCCTGGTCCCACGACGACCTCCGCCGGTTGACGCAAATCGCCGAACAGTCCTTTGCCGCAGCCGAGTCTCGCGGCGTCACCGGCAAGCTCCTGCTCTGGGACCTAGCCAAGCAGGACATTCGGGACGACCTGGCCATTTTCCTGGAGGAGGACGACCGCCTGCGGGCCCGTCACGGCACCGGCCGGCTGCTGCCGGAGGCCAGGTTCGGATGGGGTGGCGGCGTGCCGGAGGTGGCGGACGAGGCAACCCAAGTGCGATTCCGCGGCGTAATAGACCGGCTGGACGTCAGCGCCGACGGCCGGTCCGCCCTGGTCATCGACTACAAGACGGGCGGCAGCTACTCCTATAACAAACTGGAGAAGGACCCCATAGACCGGGGCCGGCGGCTGCAGTTGGGCGTCTACTCCCTGGCCGCCCGCCAACTGGTTCCTGATGTGACCCGGGTCCAAGCCGCCTACTGGTTCCCGACTACCCGGGGCGAGTTCCGGTTCTACCCGAAGGCCAGCTTCGACCTGGGCGACGAGGACACGGCCCGGCGATTCAGGGATGGAGTGTCCACCATCGTGGGAGGTATCCGGGCCGGAGTCTTTCCCGCCAACCCCGGCCCGCCGGGCCGTGACGGGCCGGCCAACTGTCGTTTCTGCGACTTTGACTCCCTCTGCCCGTCGCGCCGCACCCAAATCTGGGAGCGGAAGAAATACGACCCGCTGCTGACCGATTACCGGGCGCTTGCCGGCGAGGAAGACGCTGACGCCGATGGAGGAGGGGAGTAGCATGGCCCGGCATCCCGCCACCGGTGTCACCCCGGAAGGCCGGTTCCTGCCCAGCGACCATGCCGCCCGCGAGGTCATCGAAAAGCAGCTGGACGAGACCCTCTTCGTCGAGGCCAGCGCCGGCACTGGCAAGACTCACAGCCTGGTGGCGCGGGCGGTGAACCTGGTCGCCGGGGGCCGGGCCACCCTGGACCGCATCGCCGCCATAACCTTCACCGAGGCCGCCGCCGCCGAGCTCCGCCACCGCATCCGCGAGAGGCTGGAAGAGGAGGTTGACGACACGGCGGACGATGGGCGACGGGAACGCTGCCTGAGGGGCATCGCCGACCTCGACCAGGCCACCATCCGCACTCTTCATTCCTTTGCCGCCCTGCTGCTTCACGAGCGCCCCCTGGAAGCGGGACTCCCACCCGGATTCGAGACCACCGACGAAATTGCCGCCGGGATAAGGTTCAACGAGGCCTGGGAAGCCTGGCTTGACGACGCCCTGAAAGAGGCCTCTCCCCTGGCTCCCCACCTGGCCTTGGCCCTGACCCTGGGGTTGACCTTGGAGCAACTCAAGGACGTGGCACTTGCCTTCCATGAGAACTACACCGACCTGAAGGACGCCGACTTCGACCCGGGTCCGCAGCCCAATAGCGACGCCGCCGGAACCTTGCCGGCCCGCTGGCCGGAGGCGGAACGCCTGTGCGGCTTTGCCCGGCTGGGAGCCGAGGACCCGTTGTTTAGCCACGTCCAGGGCAAGAGAGGCGCCCTCCGCCGGCTGGTCGAGGCCGGGCCCGGGTCGATTTCTTACTTTCGGTTGCTGCGACGGGTCTTGCCTCTGAGCTGCGGCCGGGGCCGGCAGTCCGACTGGGAAACCGACTCGGTAACGGGGATCAACGCGTGCAAGGCCCTGAAGGACCTGCTCAGTGACCTGAACGCCATCGGCTCGGAGGAAATTGAGGCCGCTCGCCGGTACTCCCTGTCCCCGGTCCTAGGGGGGCTGCGGCGATTCGCCCTGGACTATGCGAAACAGCGGCGGGGCGAGGGCCGGGCCGAGTTCCACGACCTGCTGGTCTGGGCCCGGGATATGCTGCGGGACCGGCTGGAGGCGCGCGACCACTTCCGCCGCCGCTTCCGCCACCTGCTGATTGACGAGTCCCAGGACACCGACCCCATCCAGGCCGAAATCGCCATGTTCCTGGCGGAAGACGCCCCGGATCGCCACCCGTCGGAGTCCCGCCCCACCACCTGGGATAGCATACGCCCGGAAAGGGGCAAATTGTTCGTCGTCGGCGACCCCAAGCAGTCGATCTACCGCTTCCGCCGCGCCGACGTGGAGCAGATGCGCCGCTTGCAGCAGCGGATGGAGCAGGCCGGGGGCCGGACCGTCAGCCTGGTGCAGAACTTTCGGTCCCAGCAGCCCATCACCGACTGGGTCAACCACGTCTTCGAGCTCTGGATGGCCGGCAAGGGAGCAAGCGACGGCGCCGGTTACGTCCAGGCCAATTACGAAGCGATGACCCCGCGTTGGCGGTCCGATACGGAACATCCCCTGGGTCCCAGGGTTTGGGCGCTGTCCGACGAGGCGGTTGAGGGCGGGATGGACAACATCCGGCGGCAGGAGGCCGAGGACATCGCCGTCCTGCTGGAGCAAATCGTCGCCGACCAGTGGCAGACGCTGGACCGGGAAGTTACCGAGGAAAGAGGCAAGGAGACCTACAAGCCCGTCACCTATTCCGACACCTGCATCCTGATGCCGGCCCGCACGGCGCTGCCGGCCCTGGAACGCGCCCTGGAAGCCCGGAACATCCCCTACCGCCTGGAGAGCGCGTCCCTCATCTTCGAGACCCAGGAAATCCGCGACTTGCTGAATTGCCTCAAGGCCATCGACGGCCCGGGGGACCAGGTGGCCACAGTGGCGGCGTTGCGGTCGACGGCCTTCGGCTGCAGCGACGTGGAGTTGTTCCGCCACCATGACGCCGGGGGCCGGTTCGATAGCCTGTCGGAATCGTCGGGCAACGGGGGCGGCCCGGTGGCCGAGGCCCTGGACGTACTGCGCCGGTTCCACGACCATCGCCTCTGGGAGTCCACCGGCGTCCTCATTGATCGGTTCGTCCGGGAACGGGGCCTGATGGAGGCGTCTTCCGGCCATCCCCGGATGCGGGAGCAGTGGCGCCGCTACCGCTTCATGGTGGAACGGGCCTGGCAGTTCGCCGCCGCCGGGGGCAGCTCCCTCCGAGCCTTCGTGCAGTGGGTGGAAGACCAAATAGCCGAGAGAGCCCGGGTCACCGAATCACCCGTGCCCGAATCGGACGAGGAATCGGTACGGGTAATGACTACCCACGCGGCCAAGGGGCTGGAGTTTCCGGTGGTCATCCTGACCGGCATCAACTCCCGGCGCAACCGCCGCGGCCAGTCCGCTATCTTCGACCGGCGCAGTAGCTCGGTAGGCGTCGGGGTCGGGCCGCAAAACAATCGTTTCAGCACCCCCGAGTACGAGGAACTGAAGGCCAGGGAAGACCTGATGTACGACGCTGAGGAAGTGCGCCTGATGTACGTGGCCGCCACCCGCGCCCGCGACCACCTGGTGCTCAGCCTCCGCCGGTCCTCCGGCACCCGGGGCGAGAACACTCCCGCCGCCGCCATCTCCGGCCACCTGGCCGGCAGTCCCCACTTTTGGGAGCCGGTCACCCTGTTGCAGCCGCCCCTGCCGGCCGACACGGATGACGAGGAGGGCGATGAGGCCCGGGCGGCGGCAGCCTCTGCCGAACATTCCGTCGAGGCCCGGGACCGCTGGGAGCGGGAGCGGGCGGACCTGGTGGCTGCGCTGGCCCGGCCTTCCTTCGCCGCCGCTACCTCCCTGCGGGACCCCACGGAAGAGGAAAAGCCGGAACAGGAGAGCGCCGAACCCTGGCGGCGGGGAAGGGCCGGCACCTCAGTGGGCCGGGCGGTCCACGCCGTCCTACAGTCCATCGATCTGGCCACCGGCGATAGCCTCGAAGACCGGGCCCGGGCCCAGGCCGTGGCCGAGGGCATCCCCGGCCGGGAGGGCGAGATCTCGCGCCTGGCCCGGTCCGCCGTGGACAGCGGAATCGTCCGGCGGGCCGTGGCCTCCGGGCGGTTCTGGCGGGAGGTCTCTGTCGCAATCCCCGTCGGCGGCGGCTCCCTACACGGCTTCATCGACCTGCTGTTCGAGGAGGCCGACGGTCTGGTAGTGGTCGACTACAAGACCGATAGCTTGGCCGCCGAGGAAGCCGGGGAGGCCGTGGCGCGCTACCGCCTGCAGGGGGGCGCCTATGCCTACGCCATTGGAAAAGCCACCGGCAAGCCGGTCAAGGAGGTGGTCTTCCTTTACCTCCAACCCCGCCAGGAAGTGACGCTGGAAGACCTGCCCCGGGCCATGGGGGACGCGGCGGAAGCGGCAGAGGAGCTTCTGGGTCCGGTTGTGGGTCCAGTTAAGAATTAGTCCCACGGGGGGGCCTGGGATAAACCTCTGAGGCCCTTTATGGCGTCATGAGTGCCATTTCGGAGGGTCCCGTTTGCTTCTAACGTGCGACCCCGCTAATCGGCCTCAATGTTCACCCAGCAATTCCCCGGGCCCAGCTAGTTGCCCATTTCGCCCAAGCAACCGTGCCGCGCGGCGTAGTCGGGACTACGCCGAGGCCGAGAGTCCTGCCGCCTCGATGCCCGCCCGGGCCGCGTCCTCATCCTCCTGGCTGGTGCCGCCGCTGCCGCCCACCGCACCGACCAGTTCCGACCCGCGGAAGACGGGAAGCGCTCCCTGGCCGGGGATCATGTGCCCTCCCTCCATGGCCATGAGCCCTCGGAAGACCGGGGCCTGGGCGTTCTCCACCAAGTCGGCGCTGGAGCGCCCGAAGCAGGCCGCCGCCACGGCCTTGGCCCGGGATATGGGCGGCGTGCGCCACGACGCCCCGTCGGTCCGAAACATGGTCAGCAGGTCCCCCCTGGGGTCGACCACCGACACGCTCATCTTGGCGCCCATCTCCATCACCTTGGCCTTGGCTGCAGCCAGGATTGTTTCGGCTTCCGCCAGTGTCAACGATGCCATAAAAGCACCTCCGCTTTGAAATATCTCGCCATGAAGGCCCCCCGCGCTGCCCCAGTCAAGCGGGCGTAACTCCCAGTCACGACGCCCTGCGGTCTATGACCCGCCTGGCCTTGAACTGGGTGCGCTCGAACTCGCCGGCCGGTTTCAGCTCCACGGCGACCCCTACCCCTATAGCCCTCCGCAGCTCGGCCGCAATCCGCTCCCGCAGGGGCTCCAGGGCGCCGGGGTCGCGCTCAATCGTCAGGTAGGACCCGGCGTCGACTTCCGTCTGCACGGTGAGGCGGTCCAACTGTCCCGGCTCCCGGTCGAGGACCAGGCGAAACTCTCCGCCGAATTCGGCCATACCCCGCAGGATGTCCTCGATGCGGGACGGAAACACGTTCTGGCCCCGCACGATCATCATGTCGTCGGTCCGCCCGTATATCCCCAGCGGCAGCGTGGGGTAGGTGCGCCCGCAGGGGCAGTCCACCATGTCCCACCGGGCGATGTCCCCGGACCAATACCGGACCATGGGCTGCGACGTGCGCTCCAGGTGGGTATACACCGGGACTCCCTCGCCCCCCAGGGGCACGGGCTGGTGGGAGGCGGCGTCGACCATCTCTGTGTAGACCAGGTCCATCCATAGGTGCATGCCCCGGCTGAGGTGGCGGCACCCGGCGTTGGTCATCCAGGGGGTCATCTCCGCCATGCTGCCCATGTCGACCACGTAGCAGCCAAAAGTGTCCTCTATCTGCCTGCGGGTGGAGGGCACGCTGGCACCCGGCTCGCCGGAAAAGAACATGAAGCGGAAATTGAAGTCTTCCCGGGGGTCGAGTCCCATCTCCCTGGCCACCTCGGCCAGGTACAACGCGTACGATGGCGTGGCGTACAACGCGTCGGGCCTGATCATCGCCGCCCACTCGGCCGCCCGCTCCGTCTGCCCCGGGGCGCCGCCGCCGAAGGGAAAGCAAGCCGCTCCCAACCTCTCGGCGCCCACCAGCGCCCCCCAACTGCCGATGTACAGGCTGAACACCGCCGCCACCATGACCGTGTCCCGGGGGCGCAATCCGGAAGCCCAGAGAATGCGGGCGTGGGCTTCGGCGATGCGGTCCCAGTCACCCTGACCGATGCCGAACACCGTGGGCCGGCCCGTGGTCCCGGAGGTGCCGTGGACGCGAAAGACCTGCTCCTCAGGAATGCAGAGGAAGCGGCCGTAAGGCGGGTGCTGCACCTGTTCTTGCCGTATGTGCTCCTTGGTCAGGATGGGTAGCTGGGAAAACTCCTCCAGGCTGCCGATGTTGGCGGGGTCAACCGGCGCGTTCCGGTAGAACTCCCGGTAGAATCCCGAATTCTCGTACACATGGCGCAGCTGATGCCTCAGCTTCTCCAGGATGAGGCCGTCCCGCCGCTCCGGGGGCATGGTTTCCAGGTCCGCGTCCCAGTACTCGGCGTCGTGCGGAGGCAGGTAGCTCCGGGGATAGACTGGAGGCCACTCCATGGCTCAGGCGCCCTCCGGGGTTGCTGCTTTGCGAGTGCTGCCGGCCGCGTCCGGGCGGATTGGGGTCGCGACGGCGAATGGCCGGGGATCCGGGGACCCGTACCGGGCAGGCGGCGTCAGGGTGACCCAACCCGGGATTCGATGAAATCTATCATGGTTTGGGTGAAGGTCCCCACGGGAAAGACGCCGTGGACGCCCATCTCTTCCAACGGCGCCACGTCCTCCTCGGGAATAGTGCCCCCCACCAGCAGAAGCGCGTCGTTGACTCCCCTCTGCTCTAGGGCCTGGGCCAGGCGGGGAATCAAGCGCATGTGGGCCCCGGAGAGAATGCTGATTCCGACCACGTCCACGTCCTCTTGCAGGGCCGCCGCGGCCACCTGGTCCGGAGTAACCCGCATGCCCAGGTACACCACTTCCATGCCCGCGTCTCGGAGGGCCCGGGCTATGACCTTCACGCCCCGGTCGTGGCCGTCCAGCCCCAGCTTGGCCAGCAGGATTTTGACGTTGGCGCCGGGCGGGCGGGTGCTCATACGCGGGCAGGGCCCGTGCCGGCCGGGAAGCTAAGGCGCTTCGGCTTCGGGGTCCGGTGCATAGCGGCGTCGGGATGTACCGGAGGCGGACGGACCGCGAGACTTCCGGAGGCCACGCTAATACACCCCCGGGTCTACGTATTCACCGTATACCCCCCGCAGCGTGTCCATGATCTCGCCCTCGGTGGCGCAGGCGTCCACCGCCTCGATGACCAGGGGCATCAGGTTCTCGTTCCTCCGGGCCGCGTCTCCCACGGCGCGGAGCGCGCTCCGGACGTCGCTGTCGCTCCTGTCGCTTTTGGCCTCGGCCAGCCGGCCCCTCTGCCACTCCTCCTCCTCGGGATCGAAGTGGAACAGCTCCAGGTCCTGCTTGACCTGGGACTGGTATTGGTTCAGCCCCACCACCACCTGCCGGTTGGACTCCACGCGCATTTGGTATTCGTAGGAGGCCGCGGCGATTTCCTGCTCGATGTAACCCGTTCCTATAGCCTGTAGCATTCCCCTGACCATAGAGCCGCCGCCAAGGTCGTCCACCTTGTTGACGTACTCCCAGGCCTTTTCCTCCATGGAATTGGTGAGAGACTCCAGGAACATGGACCCCCCCAAGGGATCGGCGGTGCCGGCCACCCCCGACTCGTGGGACAGTATCAGCTGGGTCGCCAGCGACACGCGCATAGCCTCTTCGGAGGGAATATCGTAGGCTTCGTCGTAGCCGCTGACGTGCAGCGACTGGGTGCCGCCCAGTACCGCCGCCAGCGCCTGGAGCGACCCGCGGACTATGTTGTTCTGCGGGTCCTGGCGCATCAGCGTCGACCCCAAGGTCTGCGTGTGGAACCTCATCCGCATCGACTCGGGCTTGGCCGCGCCGTACCGGTCCTTCATTATCCGGGCCCACATCCTGCGGGCCGCCCGGAACTTGGCAATCTCCTCGAAAAAATCGTTGTGACAGCCGAAGAAGAAGGACAGCCGAGGGGCGAAACTGTCCACCGGCAGTTCCCGGTCCATCGTAGACTCCACGTAAGCCATGCCCTGGGCCAAGGTGAAACCCAACTCCTGCACGGCGTTGGACCCCGATTCCCGGGTGTGATACCCGGAAATGGACACGGGGTACCAGCTCGGGGCTTTGCGGGTGCAGAATTCGATTATATCGGTGGTGAGTTTGAGGGCCGGCTGCGGTCCCAGGGCGAAGGTCTTCTGGCCGTGGAACTCCTTGAGGGAGTCGTTCTGGACCGTGCCCCTTAGGGACGACCAGGGCGTGCCGCGCTTTCGCGCCGCCGCCAGGTACATGCCCAGGATAGCGATGGCGGGGTGGTTGATGGTCAGGGATACGCTGACCTCGTCCAGGGCGATGCCCTCGAACAGGTCGTGAACATCCTGGACCGTATCCACCGCCACCCCCAGACGGCCCACCTCGCCCTCGGCCAGCTCGTGATCCGAGTCGTAGCCGGTCAGCGTGGGGTGGTCGAAATCGGTGCTGATGCCGGTCTGGCCGTGCTCCAGCAGGAAGCGGTAGCGCTGGTTGGTCGCGCTTGCGGTGCCAAAGCCGGCAATCTGGCGCCGGGTCCACAGGCGGCCGCGGTACATATCGGGGTAGGGACCCCTGGTAAAAGGAAACTCCCCCGGCGCCCCCAGGTCCCGCGCGTGGTCGAAGCCCGTCAGGTCTTCCTGGGTGTAAAGCCCCTTTACCTCCAGACCCGACAGGGTCCGGTACTCTCCCCGTTCATCCATGGACCCCTCGACGTTTCCCGCCATGGGCTTTGACCTTTCTCAGCCGGGTAAGCTTCCGCACACCGGACTACGCACCGGCGTTCGGCAGGAGACCGCGCAGTTGCCTTGGTCGCATACTGCTGCGCCCGAGAGCCGCCCCCGGAAACCGCCGGGCGAAGCCCCGGACTGGGACCGCCCAGCCGCGGTCAGACGCGCACGTACTTGTCCACGCTCTTCTCGGAAGTGAGCGCCAGATACAGGTCGCCGTGGGCGTCCACCCAGGAGCCGTGAGCCGAGCGGGAGGGCCATCGGGCCAGCACGTTGCCGTCCCCGTCCAGGACGCTCATTTGGGGCGGTTTCCCATCCTCGGGACGCTCGCTGGTGTAGAATATGCCGTCTTTGTCCTGGGATATGTCCAGAGGGCGCTGCATGTCGGTCCACATGGTGATGAACTGACCATCCGGCGAAAATACCTGCACCCGGCTGTTTTCCCGGTCGCACACGTAGACCCGGCCGTCCTGGCCAACGATGAGGCTATGGGGCAGGTGGAACTGGTTGGACCCGCCCTTGCCGGGCTGTCCCCAAGAGGAAATCAGGGTCCCGTCGCCGGAGAAGCGGTGGACCCTCGCGTTGCGGTATCCGTCGGATATGTACAGGTCCCCGGACGCGGAAGGGACCATTTCTGTCAGGTAGTTGAAGGGCCCGGCGGCCCGGGGCGCCACCTCGCCGGGGACCTCGCAGCCGGTGTCGGAGTACTGGCCGTGCGCCCCCAAAATTTGCAGAGGCTTGCCGTCCAGGGTATACTTCATCGCCACCGAGCCTTCCCGGTCGGTGAGGTACACAATGTCGTCGGAAATATACAAGCCGTGGGGATTAACGAAGTTGCCGTTCCCCCAAGAGCTGATGAACCGTCCGTCGCGGTCGAAAATCACCACCGGGGGGTCCTTCCGTTGGAACACGTAGACCCGGTCCTGGGAGTCGGCGGCCACAGCGCTGACCGTTCCAAACTCTTCCCCCGGAGGTAGTTGGGCCCAGTCCTGACGCAATTCGTAGGTGTACTTGCCGGCGCCCACCGTAGTCATGGCCGATTACCTCCTGAAGGATGCCCGAGGCGCCAGACGCCTCCGGTCAGCACGTCCACCATATTGCTCCCCAGACCGGATGGCAGGCGTGGCGGGCCGTCTCCGCATATCCGGGAGGGACACTGGCCCAATATTAACACACCCGAACCTGAAATAGCTTAATTCCCCGGAGGCGCACCATTCGGCGCCCGCCCACGATTGTTTAAGGGATGGGACGCCATAGAATTCAACTGTGCGGCAGCCGCAAAGCCCTTCGACTATTATCAGGAGGGCGGCCCTGTCATTCCGTTGTTATGAGGGCGCCCCTGTCATTTCGTTGTTATGAGGACGGCCCTGTCATTCCGTTGTTATGAGGGCGGCCCTGTCATTTCGTTGTTATGAGGGCGGCCCTGTCATTCCGCTATTATGAGGGCGGCCCTGTCATTCCGACAGAGCGCAGCGACGAGGAATCCAAACTCCTTGCCAACAGACTGGCCGCTGGTGCCTGGACTGCCCTTTAAAGGAGGACTTTAGATTCCTCGGCCCGCTCGGAATGACGGGGGGTTAGGAATGACTCGGGGGAGTACGCTCCCAGGAATAACTATGGCCCGCCGCATCGATAATCGAATGACCCTGGCGGCAGCCGTCTTGACTCAGCGCGGGAATCGTTTATTCAAAATCGGAGGAGTGACATGCCCGGATTGGAAGGCAAGGTAGCCCTTATCACAGGCGCCGGCGGCATGCGAGGGGTTGGCCGGGCCACGGCGTTGAAGTTGGCAGGCATGGGCGCGGACGTGGCGCTTACCGACGTGCAGCGGCCTGCCGTGGACCTGCCGCCGGCCGAGGTCCGGTTGGAATGGCGGGGCATCGAAGCGGTGGAGGATGAGGTGACGGCCTTGGGCCGGCGCAGCCTGTCGGTGTACTGCGATTTGGGCCACAGCGACCAGATAGAATCCATGGTGCGTCAGGTCATGGCCCACTTCGGTCACATCGACATTCTGGTAAACAACGCCCGGGCCATCGTTGGCCGCGACAGGGTCCCAGTCACTGAATTGCCTCTGGACGTCTGGGACCATTTCCTGGCCATCAACGCCACGGCGGTGTTCCTATGCACCCAGATGGTGGGACGGGAGATGGTGGCTAGAAACGCCGGCGGACGCATCATCAACATCGCCTCCGACGCATCGAAGCGAGCCATACCAACCGGCGCGGCCTATTCGGCCTCCAAGTTCGCGGTCTTGGGGTTGACCCAGGGGTCGGCGCTGGACCTGGCTCCCTACGGCATCACCGTCAACGCCGTGTCTCCTGGGCCGATCAACACCGACCGGATGTCCTACCATGAGCGGGACCGCGCCCAAGACCTGGGGATTTCCCAGGAAGAGTACCGGCGCCAGGTGGTAGAGGAAACGGGGCGGACTGTTCCCCTGGGCAGGATCGCAGAGCCAGAGGACGTGGCGAACGTGGTCGCGTTCCTAGCGTCAGACGAGGCCAACTTCATCACCGGCCAGTCCTACAACGTGAACGGAGGGCTGTTGTTCCACTAACCTGGGTGGTTGGTTGCGCCCTTGGATTGGGACCGCCCCGCCAAGGACCCGGCCACAATCTATCTCGCTATCTCGACCAGGACGGTCGTTTCAGGCTGTCGTTACGGGCTACCCGCCCGGCCCGGCCTACCCCCGGCCCAAGAGTTGCTGCACGGTCTTGATGACCCGCGCCTCGTTGGGCATGTAGGTGTCTTCCAAGGCGCGGCTGTAGGGCACCGGCGTGTGGGGCGAGGTGACCCTGGAGGGCGGAGCGTCCAGGTAGTCGAAGGCCTCCTCGGCCACCCGGGCGCATATGTCCGACGCGATGCTGCAAATGGGCGTGTCCTCGTCCACCACCACCAGGCGGTGGGTCCGCCGGACCGAATCGATGACGTGGTCGTAGTCGATGGGGGAAACGCTGAGGAGGTCCACAACCTCGGCGTTGATTCCGGACTTGGCCAACTCCTCGGCGGCGGCGGTGCAGACCCAGGTCATGCGGGAGATGCCCACCAGAGTTACGTCGGACCCCGGCCGCACGGTCCGGGCCTTGCCCAAGGGCAGTTCGTAAAGGTCCTCGGGCACCAGGCTGGTGGTGGTGTACATACCCTTGTGCTCGAAATATATTACCGGGTCGTCGTCCCTGATGGCGGCCACCAGTAGCCCCTTGGCGGTGTAGGCGTCGGACGGGACCACGCCCTTGAGCCCCGGGATGTGGCTGAATATGGAGTAGTAGGACTCCGAGTGCTGGGCGGCGCTCCCGAAGCCGGCCCCGATGCGGGTCAGCATGGTGAAAGGCACTTTTACCTGGCCGCCGAACATGTAACGCATCTTGGCGGCGTTGTTGATCAGTTGGTCCATGCATACGCCCACGAAGTCCACGAACATGAGCTCGGCTATGGCCCTCATGCCTGTGGAGGCAGCGCCAATGGCCGTGCCGATGAAGGCGGCCTCGGTGAGGGGAGTGTCCAGCACCCGCTGGTTGCCGAACTGCTGGATCAGCCCCACAGTAGTGCGGAACGGCCCTCCCCAGGCGTCGACGATGCCCAGGTGTTCGCGGCCGGCGCCCCCGGCGATCTCCTCCCCCATGATGATGACGTTTTCGTCGCGCTCCATCTCCTGGCGCAGCGCTTCGTTTATCGCCTGGCGATACTGGATTTCCCTGGTGCCGGTGGTTGCCAGGTCGGCGTAGGTGGTAGCCATGTCCGTCTCCTATAAGACACCCTGTGATGACGTGTGAGGCTTCCAGGGCGGATCAGCCGGCGGTCGGCGGCGGAAGGACCGTTACACTGCCATGTTGGCGCCGCGCTTCAGTTGCTCCACGGGATAGTTGACGTATACGTCTTCGTACAATTCGCTGGCGACGGGAAGCGGGCTCTCGTCGGCGAACTTGACGGCCTCCTCCATGAGGTCCGCCGCCTCGCGGTCGATCTGGTCCAACTCTTCCCCGGTAATGTCTCCCTGGGGTATCACGGTCTCGCGGAAAATCTTCAACGGGTCCCTGCCCCGCCAGTATTCCTCTTCCTCCTTGGTGCGGTAGGACAGAGGATTATCGAAGACGGTGTGACCGTAGTAGCGGTAGGTCAGGCACTCCAGCAGGGTTGGCCCCTCCCCGGCCCTGGCCCGCTCCACGGCCTGTTTCGCGGCGTCGTACACCGCGAAGACATCCATGCCGTCCACGTGAATCCCAGGCATGTCGTAACCTGCGGCGCGGTCCGCCACGTGGGCCGTGGAAAGAGCGTACTCCACCGGCGTGGACTCGGCGTATTGGTTGTTTTCACAACAGAAGATGACCGGAAGCTTCCACACCGAGGCCAGGTTCATGCTCTCGTGCAGCACACCCTGGTTGGCGCCTCCGTCGCCGAAGAAGGCCACCGCCACCCGTTTCAGGTTCTTGAGTTTCGACGTTAGGGCTGCTCCTACGGCCAGGGGCACGCTGGCCGCCACGATGCCGTTGGTGCCCAACATTCCCTTGCTCATGTCGGCGATGTGCATGGACCCGCCCTTTCCCTTATTAGGGCCGGTGGCGCGTCCGAAAAGCTCGGCCATCATCAGCTTGGGGTCCACGCCCTTGGCGATGCAGTGGCCGTGGCCGCGGTGGGTGCTGCCGATGTAGTCCTCGTCAGTCAAGTTGGCGCAGATGCCGGTGGGCACCGCCTCCTGCCCCGCCGAGGAGTGGAGCGAGCCGGACATGCGGCGCTGGCCGGTCTCCGGAATGCCCCGTTCTTCGAAGTGCCGGATGGTTGCCATGGTGGTATAGATTTTGAGCAAGGCCTCCCGATTCATGTCCATTGCGCACCCCCAGCCTCGAATACGGCCTCCGGCCGCCGAGTTAGCCCCAATGGTAGCATGGCGGGAACTGATGTCAATAGCTTCAGTAGCTAGGCCCAGCCACGCCCCGTCGGCGACGGTTTTGCCTGGACAACTACCGTCGCCGACGGCTTCCCGGCCGGTTTCCACAACCGGCTCCGGCGGGGCATTCCTTTCTATTCTGGTGGCGGATTCGGGCCTCGCCAGCCTAGTTGACCAGGGTCATTCAATTGTCCCCAAATGTCATTCCGAGTCCGCCACGGCGGGCGAGGAATCTAAAAATCTTCTGGTCAACCCACCCTGGCTCCCAATAGCGACTTGAGATTCCTCACTCCGCCATGCTCCGTTTCGGAATGACATGGAGGCAGCGGCTCAGTTCCAGGCCAACAATTGAATGACCTTGCCTCGTTGACCGGTTGGGAGGTGATGGCAGCATGGTATGGTCAAAACAACAGATTGGAGTCAAAGATGCGTGAGATTCAAGCCACCGAAGCCAAGATGCGCCTGGCCGAACTCCTCCGGGCGGTCGAGCACGGAGAGCGCGTTGCCATAACCCGGCACGGCAAGGCGATCGCGCATCTGGTCCCCGCTCGCGCCGAGGACCGCGCCAGCCGCGAAAGGGCCGTGGAGCGCTTCCGGCAGCGCCGTACCGGGTGGGAGCGCGTGGTAGTCCCCACGGAGGAGGTGCTCGCCGCGCGCCATGAGGGCCATCGCCTATGAGCGGCCTGGTAGTCGATGCTTGGGTCGCCGCCGCTTGGCCCTTGGACGGCGAGATGGAGCCCCGGCGGAAATAGTGCTGGAGCGTCTTGAAAGTGCTGGAGCGTCTTAAAGAGGAGGGAGGGCTGGCGCCGCAGCTGTGGCACTTCGAGGTCCGCAACTCCCTGCTGATGGCGGAGCGACGCGGGCGGCTCTCTGCCGGCGAGGTCAAAGGGCGGCTGGACGCCTTGAGGAGCCTGCCCATCCGGACCGATGAAGAACCCGACCTCCAGTCCGCCTTGGAGCTGGCAAGGACTCATAGACTGTCCTTCTACGACGCCCTTTACCTGGAGCTGGCCAAGAGGGAGAGCGCTGAGCTCGCAACGTTGGACGGCGCACTTGGACGGGCTGCCATCGCCGAAGGGGTGTCCCTGTCACCTGCCTGACGCGTCCAAGGCGCTTGTCGACCCGCCACGTTAGTCCTGCCATCACAGGAGCAAGACCTCCTCTGGTTTTAGACCTATTCCGGCGCACCCGGCCCGTCACCCAACAAGCTGTGAGGCCTTACGCGATGGTAGGCCCGCCGGGGGCCGGCAAGCGTCCCCTGACGACCGCCCAGGGTTATTCAATTGTCACCCGGGAAGGGCGCTGCAACGGAAGGTAGCAACAACCGGCGCTTCCATATTATCCCGAACCCGATAATCCCCAACCCGCTGCTTCCCTGTCATCCCCAACCCGCTGCTTCCCTGTCATTCCGAACCCGCTGCTTCCCTGTCATTCCCAACCCGCTGCTTCTCTGTCATTCCCAACCCGCCGCTTCCCTGTCATTCCCAACCCGCCGCTTCCCTGTCATTCCCAGCCCGCCGCTTCCCTGTCATTCCCAGCCCGCCGCTTCCCTGTCATTCCCAACCCGCCGCTCCCCTGTCATTCCCAACCCGCCGCTTCCCTGTCATTCCCAACCCGTCGGATACGGGTGAGGAATCTCAAGCCGCTATCAGGAGCTAAGGTGAGCTGACCAGAGGCATTGGAGATTCCTAGCTGCACTCGGAATCACCCTGGCCTTGCGGAGGCCATATAAGGGTAATGAAAATGACGGAGCGCCGAGCGGCTCACCACCAACGGCCAGGGCTTGCAGCTATGCATTTTAGATTCCTCGTCGCTGCGCTCCAGCGGAATGACAGGGTGGGGCGTAGGGCAGCTCCTGCCAGGCTGCTAGCCCCTCCCAGTCATGCTCGGGCCTCGTACTCCGTCTATTTTCATGGTAGTGGCATTTGCCAACAATTAAATGACCCTGGGTAGCTGCCGCCTCTCCCTTGACAGCCCAGAAAGCCGATGCCCAAACTGAGACCATAGCCTCCACACGCCACCTGCCCCAAACCCCCTTGACGCTCTTTGACCGGCGACTGGCCGCCCGCCACTCCTATAGGGGATCGGGAGGATTTCGCCCCGTGACCGATTCTTTGCCTATTCGTTCCAACCAGAAAACGAATCCAACTCCCCGCCGCGTCTGGACTGTTGCGTAGGATGCAGGGCCTTTTAGTTGCCACCCTGCCTTTTAGTTGTCACCCTGAACGAAGTGAAGGGTCTCTCCTCCGTAGCTGAGATTCTTCCCTGCGCTCAGGACGACAAGGTTTAGAGGCCGACAATTAAATGACCCTGTACCACCGACAACCTTCGGTTGACACAGATAGGAGCTAGCCTTAAAATCACGGAAATTTTCGCTGGAAGCGCGGCGAGGTGAAAGGGAGTCGATGAAGCGCACCAAGGTTTGCGGGATTCTGGACATCAGCCGCCCCGTGCTTCAGGCGGGCCTCCCCTGGATATCCAATCCTGAGTTGGTGGCCGCGGTCTCCAACGCCGGAGGGCTGGGCATCCTGCATCCCACCGCCGGCATCGACTCCGGGGGCGACATCGTCGCCAACCTCCGCAGCAACATTCGGCGGGTGCAGCGCCTGACTCAGCAACCCTTCGCGGTTGCCCTCTACCTGCCCCACCCCAGGATCACCGACTTGATCGAGGCCGGAGTCCAGGAGGGCATGCACATCGCCGTAACCTACAGCGGCAGCCCCGCCCTCTACACGGGTCTCCTCAAGGAGCACGACAACATCGTCATCCACCAGGTGGCGACGGTGCGCCACGCCCGCGGCGCCGAGGCCCAAGGCGTGGACGTCGTCATCGCCGAGGGGTTCGAAGGCGGCGGGCTGCGCGGCGCCGACAAAGTGTCCACCTTGGTGTTGGTGCCCCAGGTGGCCGCCTCGGTGACCATCCCGGTCATCGCCTCCGGCGGCGTGGCAGACTCCCGGGGATACGTGGCTGCGATGGCCCTGGGCGCCCAGGGCGTGCAGATGGGCTCGCGGTTCGCCGCCACCACCGAGTGCATCTCCCACCAGAACTACAAAGAGGCCATCATCGCCGCCATCGACAGCGGCACCATAGTCCTGGGTGGCGAGCGCTGGCCCACCAGAGTGCTCCGAAACGGTATGGCCTTGCGCCTGAAGGACAGCGGTCTTTTCGGGCCCAACAGCGACCTGGCCTCTTGGGAGGCCGAGCTGGGCATATCCAAGAGCAAGGCTGCCATGCTGGAGGGCGATCTGGAGTCCGGGGTAGCCTATACCGGGGCGGGCGCCGGGCTGATTTCGGACGTTCTCACCGTGGAAGAGGTCTTCAAGGAGTTGGTGGACGGCAGCCACTCGCTCTCCCGGTCTTTGGCGTAACCGGGGCCTTCCCGCGCGTAACCGCCGGTATGGACCCTTACCGGAGCTCCAACTCCTCCTCGTCTATCAGTTCCTCGGCCCGCCGGACGATCACCTGTTGCCGCTGGGAGTCCACCCCGCGGCTTTGCAGATAGAGGCCAAGGGCCTGCACCGGGTGCAAGTCCCGCGCCGATTCGGCCGCCCAACGGGTGCGGCGCTCCCCCTCCCGGGTTTCCCGCGTGATGGCCGCCACGTAGTGGGCCGGCTGCAGGGCCTCCCTTATGTCCGGCTCCCTGAGATTGGCCTCCAGGTCCTGGGGAAGGCTTATGCGGACCCGGACCACCGCGTCGGTAACGTCCTTGCGGCGAATGGCCCCCAGTACCATTTGCGTGGGGTCCGCGTCCCCGGCCTCGATGACAACGTCCACCGTGACAAAGGGCCGGGCCTCCACTCGGTGAAAGCTGAAATGGGCCAGCCGGCGGCCTTGGGCAGCGGCTGTATCCAGGTCGACCACGCAAAACCCCTTGTCGTCGGCCTCCTCGCTGAAGTCCACCCGTTGCAGGCTCCCCGAATACACCAGCATGGGGTTGCCGTCCCGGAGCACCTGGTGCTTGTGGATGTGGCCCAGGGCAACGTACTCCACCTGGGGATGGTCCAGCGCGCTGGCCAGCAGCACGTGGTCTTGGCCCAGCATCATGGAGCGCTCGGTCCCCGTAGTGGCCCCGTTGACCGTCACGTGCCCGGCGATGACGGCCGGGACGTCCGGGTCCAGTTGCTGCACCCGGCTTTGGATGGCCTGGGTCATCCGGGACGCGATCTCGGTCCGGATTTCCTCCAGGGAGAGGCCGCGGGATTCCTCCCGGCCCAGCATGATGCTGCGCCGGGGCCAGGGGACGGCCAGGACCTGCAGCGGCCCGGCCGCCGTGGGCACGATGTAGTTTTGCAACTGGCCCCCCACGTAAGTATGGGGCACCCGCAACGTCGAGAAGATCTCCACGGCGTTGGCCCGCCCGGCGGCGTTGGGCAGGTCATGGTTGCCCACCACCAGGAAGACGGGTATGCCCGCCTCGGAGAGACGGGCCAGGCGCTTGGCCAACTCCCGCTGGTGGGTCTGGGACGGGTCGCGTCCTTTGTAGGCGTCGCCGGCCATGAGCACCAGGTCGACGCCCTGGGTTAGGGCGAAATCAACTACTTGGTCCAAAGACGACAGAAAGTCGCCCAGGCGGGTGGAGAGGCCGGTCTCCGGATCGATCCGGCCGTAATTCTCCACGCCGATGTGCAAGTCAGAAAAGTGAAGGATGCGCACGAGTGTACCCTCCCCCCGGCAAGAATTGAGGCCCAGGCCAGCCCATAGGAGCCCACTATACATGACCCGGGGCTGGCCCCGCGTTGACAACGGGCTTGCCGATTCCTAGAATCAAGACCCACAACCGAAAGCCGACCCCGGCTGCGGAATCTCCCACTGAGCGCACTGACTATGACTACTCCCAAGCGGCTGTTTTCTTTGCAGGAGTTAGACCTCGTGCTGGACCGGATACAGGAGGGCACCGGCAACGCGGCACGGGAGCTAGACTCCGATCCCGGCATCGAAGCCCTGGAGGCCGCGTTGCTGGAAGAAAAAGAAAAGCTGGAACGGATTCAGAGCCGCCGCCGGGAGCAGCGGCTGGACGTCGAGAGCCAAAAGGAGCGCTCGTCCCGTCTGGACGATCAGCTCTACGGCGGGGCCGTCACCAATCCCAGAGACCTGGAGAGCATGGAGCAGGAGGCCACCCACGCGAGGGACCTGCTGAAACTGCACAACGACGAGGCCCTGGAGCTCGAGGTGCAAGCGGAGGAGGCGCAGACCAAGTGCGCCGCGCTGGAAAAACAGCGGGACGACAACAGCGCCGCTTGGGAGACCCGCCGGGCGGACCTCCAAAACAACATTGCCCGCTGGGCCCTGGAGCGGGACGGCCTGCTGGTCGAAAGGGCAGACCTGACGGCAACCCTGGACCAAGCGGAGTTGAAGCAGTACGAGGTCCTCCGTCTGGCCAAGAAGGGCCTGGCTGTGGCCAAGGTGGAAAGGGGGCTGTGCCAGGCCTGCCGCATGTCGTTGCCCACGCACCAGGTACAGAAGGTGCGGACCGGCCGCCAGACGGTGCTGTGCAACAGTTGCGGGAGAATCCTCTTTCTCAGCTGAACCCCCCGATGGTTCGGAGACGCTTGCCGCCCTCCGGGCCGGGATTGGACGGCTGGCCCTCGAGTCATACGATTGTTGTTGCTAGGGTAACCGGCGGCGCGTCGTTAAGGGGTCCCGCCCCTGCCATTCCGAGCGCAGCCGAGGAATCTCAAGCCCTGAGCCGGAGTCCGAGTCGGGGCCGGCTGCCGGGCTTGGTATACCGCGCCCAGGGGGTCATACGTCATCGGTAGGGGCGAAAAATCTTTCGCCCCTACTGGGGTTCTACGCGCAGGGGCCGGAGCGCCTCCACCATGTCATTCCGAGCGCAGCCGAGGAATCTCAAGCCCTCCGGTAGAGGGCGGTCCATGCGCTAGCGACCCGGCTGCGGGCCAGGGGTCTAGATTCCTCGTTGCTGCGCTCCAGCGGAATGACAAAGTGGCACGGTGCCAGCGGCCTGGAAGCGCCTCCCGGCCAGGTTGACCCCCTCGGGGCGGTGTGCTAGAGTCCCGTTGGAGAGCCAGGTAGGCTGGGTGACCGCCGCCTCGATTTTTCGGGGGGGAGGAAAGTCCGGGCTCCTCCGGGCAGGGTGCTGGGTAACTCCCAGGCTTCCGCAGCATGGCCGGTCCGCCGGCCAGCCGTTGCGGGAGACGGATAGTGGCACAGAAACACACCGTCTCGACCCGTCGAGATAAGGGTGAAATCGGACGGTAAGAGCGTCCGGTCGTCTACGGCGACGCAGCGACGGCCAAACCCCACCTGGAGCAAGGCCGAATAGGGGGACTATGGACGCCCGGTCCGTCCCCGGGTTGGCCGCTGGACCCCGATGGCAACATCGTCCCGCCGCGAGCGGGATCCCCGCAGCCTCTTGAGAGGACGCCGGGAGGGCTAGATAGATGGTCACCGTCCGCTACGGCGGATACAGAACCCGGCTTACAGGCCTACGTGGCTCTCTGCGCCAGCCCCATTCCCCCGCCGCCCGCCGCGGCCTTGAGACCGTGAAGAGGGAGAGATGATCACCGACCCCCAGGCCTTTTTGCGCTACTTCGAGTCAATCCACCGCCGCACCCTGCGCGACGTGGAGGCCCTGCCTACGCAAGCCGGAGACTGGGCCCCGCCCGCCGGAGAAGGGGAAAAGGCGTGGAGCATCGCGCAGATAGTGGGCCACATTGCCAAGTCCCGGATTTACTTCGCCAAGGCGTACCGGGATGAAGGCTGGACCTACGACTGGGAAGCCCCCATAACCCCCAGCCAGTCCAGTTGGCTGCCCGCGCTGGAGGCCTCTGCGGCCGAGTTCCGCCGCCGCATCGAGGACACTCCCCCCGAATGGCTCAACCGGCGGGTGCCCATGATAGACACCGACGGCCACCTGAGCGGCTGGCGGGTGCTGATGATGATGCTGGAGCACGAGGTCCACCACCGCTCCCAGATCGACACCTACTCGGGACTCCAGGAATGGGACGTGCCCCAGATTTTCGGGCGCTACTACGAGCAGGTGGAGTCGATGCAAGCGGAACAACAGCGCCGCCGCCCGGGGCTATGAGCTTTCCGGAACAGGCCTGCGCCGCGGTAATCCAGGGGCTGGAGGCCATCGGCATCGAGTTCTTCATCCACGTCCCCGACAGCTTCGGCGCACCGGTTATCGCCCACTTCGAAAGCAGCCCCGCCGTCCGGTCCTTTCCCGTGGCCAAGGAGGAGGAAGGCATCGGCATCGCCTCCGGCCTGGCCATGACCGGTAAGAAGGGGGTGTTGTTCTACCAGGATACGGGCCTGGGCAACTCCATGGGCGCCCTTACCACCTACGCAATGGCTTACCACTCCCCCATGCTGGTCCTCGCGGTGCGAAGGGGCGGCTTCGGCGAGTACAACGCGGCCAACTTCCACTTTGCCGAGAACGCGATGGAAATGGTCGAGTCCATGCGCATCAAGGCCTTCACCCTGGACTACCGGGTGCCCGTCGACGACTGGCCCGAAGCCATCCGCAAGGCCTACGACTACGCCCACATGACCTACCGCCCCATCGTCATGTTTCTGAACCTGAAGGAGTAGACCCCTGTGGCGGTGGAGCGCATAGAGGCCCTGGGCCTCATTTCAGCGCAGTTTCCGGACGACCCGGTGGTGTTTACCTGCGGGGCAACCTGCCGGGAAATGGCGGCAGTGGAGCGGCGGGACAATCACCTGCTGGTCGTGGAAGCCATGGGGCTGGTCAGCTCCATCGTGCTGGGGCTCAGCCTGGGGTTGGAGGACCATCCCCGCCGCCGCGTCATCGGCGTCGAAGGCGACGGGGCCATGCTCACCAACCTGAATGCCCTGACCACCATCGGGTACCTGCAGCCCGGCAACCTGACGCTGATCATACTGGACAACCAGCAGTACGCCTCCACTGGAGGCCAGTACACCTTCACCGACCGGCTGGACCTGGCCGACATTGCCGCCCAGTGCGGCCTGCGGACTTGGAAAGCGGCCGACCGGGAGACCCTGCAGCAGGCCATGGCCGAGGCGTCGTCCCTCCCGGGGCCAAGCTTCATCCGCATGAAGATTGCGCCGGGCAACGTTGAAGTGCCCCTGCTTCTGGAAGACCCGGTGACCCTGGGCCACCGGTTCACGCGCTGGCTGGACTCCCTATCCCCGGCCTGAGATACCGGCTGCCGCCCGGGCCGATGCAGCCCGCCCAACCCCGAAGCCGCGGCCGCCTCCCGTCGAAATCCGCAGGGTCATACATTTGTTGGCCTGGACCTGCGCCGCTGCCTCCATGTCATTCCGAAACGGAGCATGGCGGAGTGAGGAATCTCAAGTCGCTATTGGGAGCCAGGGTGGGTTGACCAGAAGATTTTTGGATTCCTCGCCCGCCGTGGCGGACTCGGAATGACATTCGAGGACACTTGAATGACCCCGTCGAAATCCGCAGGGCCTTTTAGTTGTCATTCCGAGCGGAGCGAGGAATCTGAGATTCTTGGGTCCGGGCAACCTTGGCCTTGGGCAGAGATTTCAGATTCCTCCCGTTGGTTCGGAATGACAAGTAGGGACCACGGTGACAATTGAATGACCCCGTCGAAATCCGCAGTAGCGGTTGATGAATCTGTCCCCAGCCTTTATGATTTACTCTCGCCGCTAGGCGCACACCAATAAGGAGCCTTCGCCAGGGCCATGTACCTGGACCTGCACTGCCACTCGGTGTCTTCCGACGATTCCCGCGCCACGGTCGAGCAGTACTTGAAGTGGATTCAAGTCCTACGGAAGCGGGGGCACGTGGTGGATGGCATCGTCCTGACCGAGCACCGCAAGTTTGACTTCGACAAGGACTACTCGCCCTTGGCGACCCATTACGGCGTTCTGGTGCTCAAGGGGTCCGAACTGGACACCAGGTACGGCCACTTCCTGGTGTACGGGGTGACCAGAGGCCTGGCCAGGGAGGTCGATTTCGCCGACGTCCGGCTGGACGCCCGGGAGCTGGTCCGCGCTGCCCGGGACCACGGAGCGGTGGCGGCGCCGGCCCATCCCGGCCGCTTCGGCATTGGCCTGGTGGAGTACGTAAACCAAGGAGAGACCTTCGAGGGCATCCAGATCGTCGAGACCCTGAACGGGGGGAGCCGCAAGGGAGAGAACGAGCGGGCGCAGCAGCTGAGCACGGACTACGGCTACCGCGGCATCGGCGGCAGCGACGCCCACCTGACCAGCCACATAGGCGCCTGCCTTACCCGCTTCCCCGGGGACGTGTCCGGCGAATCCGGGTTGGTGGAGGCCCTGCTTTCCGGCGAATTCGAGCCGCTATGGCTGGAGGAGTCGCGCCGCGGCGTCGAAGCCCCGTAGGGCCGCCGGACCGGCCCCCGGGGCCAATCAATCCGCCGAGGTTAAGGTGACCGCACTATGGCCATGGACCTCAACTACGACCGCTCGCTCCACGACAAGGAGCACCTGGCGGGCCCCTTCGAGGCCACGCGGGAGTCCATCGTGGGCTTTGCCCGCAGCATAGGCGAGGACAACCCGGTTTTCCTGGACGAGGCTGCGGCCCGCGCCGCCGGGTTTGACGGGATCATTGCGCCGCCCACCTACTGCACCATCTTCGTCACCCGGGTGGCGCTGCCCGACATCAGGCTCCAGTTCGGCACGGTGGGCATGCACGCCGGGCAGCGGGTCCAACCCAAGGCCCCCATCGTGGCCGGGGACCAACTGACCGCGTCCTCCCACCTGAAGGACGTGTACGCCAAGACAGGCCGCAGTGGGACCATGGTGTTCGTGGTCTGGGAGACCACGTTTACCAAGCAGAGCGGGGAGGTCGTGGCCGACGTCCAGGAGTCTTTCGCCCGGCGCGAGTGATTCCCCTGGCCGCAGGCGTCCCCAGGCCAAGACGGAACGCCGGCTAATTGAGGAACGCCATTGCTCAGGTTCGAAGAAGTTGACTTAGGTCACGAGATCGGCCCCCTGGAGGTCGAGGCCACCGACGAGGCCGTGTCGTCCTTCTGCCAGGCGTGGGGCAACACCGGCCCCAACCGCTTCGTCAGCCCGGAAACGGCGGCCAAATCGGGCCTGGCCGGCCCCATCGTGCCGGGAATCATGGTTATGGCCCTGATGACCAGGCTGCTAACCGGCTGGGCCGGGCCGGAAGCGGTGGAGGACCTCGATCTGGTTTTCCGGCAGCCGGTGCCCCACCACCGGCCCCTGGCCGTCTCCGCCACGGTCACCGACACCCGCCGGGAAAGCGGCAAGAACCTGGTGGAGTGCGACGTGATGATGACCGGCGCCGGGGGGGAACGCTACGCCGGCGGGAAGGCCATCCTGTCCCTGCCCGATTGACCCGGCTGGCCTGACTGAAATGTTGCAGCGTCTGAGACAGGTGGCATGCCTGGTCCGGGACCTGGAGGAAGGCCGGGAGCTGTACCGGCGGGTCTTGGGCATGGAGCCCTGCCACTCCGAGGAGCTGTCCGGGTACGGTCTCCGCAGATTGGTGTTTCCGGCGGGCAACGGCACCTTCCTGGAACTCCTCCAACCAACGTCGGCGGACACGGCCGCGGGCAGGTTCCTGGAGCGCCGCGGCGAGGCCCCGTACCTGCTGGTCTTCGAGACCGCCGAGTACGACCTGTTGATGTACCGGCTAAGGGACCAGGGGCTGCGGATTATCGACGAAGTCGCGTACGGCTGGCAGCGCTGGGCGTTCATTCATCCCTCCTCCCTCAACGGGACCTTTATACAGGTAATCGAGGTCTCCGGCGGCGACAATCCCTGGCCCGCGGCCGGGCCGAGGTGGCGGCAGGTGGACCGGAGCCACCTGACCAGCCAGTTGCGGCAGGTGGCGGTGCTGGTGCGAGACCTGGACAGCGCCGTGCGGCGCTGGGAGGAGTTATTCGGACTGAGAGCCACCGCCCGGTTCCAGGTGAGTTTTACCAATCTGGAAATCGCGGTAATCCCCCTGGCTGGCTGGGACACCTTTGTGGAACTGGCCCAGCCCACCGGCGGGGACACCCCTGCCGCGCGGTTCCTGGAGCGGCGCGGCGAGGGCATTTACCTGATCATCTATCAGATAGACGACTCGCTGGCCGTGGACGCACACTTGTCGGACCTGGGTGTCCGCTACGCCACCTCGCGGGAGACGCAAAACTACACCAACCTGGGGTTCAACAGCATCTGGCTTCACCCCAGCGCCATGAAGGGCGCGTTTACCCAACTTTCCCAGGTGTTGGTGGAGGACAACCCCTGGCCGCCTGCGGGGGAGTCCTGGCATCGAGGACAAGCCCGCTGACGCCGCTGGACGTCAGGTCAGGGTCATTCGATTGTAACTGTTTAGACTTGATGTGTATCCGTTCGTCCTGAGCGAAGCGAAGTGGAGCCGTAGGCGGAACAAAGCGCAGTCGAAGGGCCTGTCCTGAGCGCAGTCGAAGGGCCGGTTCTGAGCCTGTCGAAGGGCCTGTCCTGAGCGCAGTCGAAGGGCCTGTTCTCCTTAAGTCTGAACAGTTACAGGGTCATTCCCAGGGTCTTTTAATTGTCACCCTGGTCCCTACCTGTCATTACCATGAAAATAGCTTGTCGCGCCCCCACCATGTCATTCCGTGGCCACAAAGCGGCGAGGAATCTCAAGTCCTGAGCCGGAGTCCGGGCCGGGGTCGGCTGCCGGGCCGGGGATGCCGCGCCCAGGGGGGTTATGCGTCATCGGTAGGGGCGAAAAATCTCTCGCCCCTACCTGGGGTCCCACGCGCCGGGGCCGGAGCGCCCCCATCATGTCATTCCATGGCCGCAAAGCGGCGAGGAATCTAAGATGCGTAGCTGCAAGCCCCGGCCGCTGGTGATGGGCCGCCCGGTGCTCCCCCATTTTCATCGCCCTTATGTGGCCTCCGCAAGGCCATAGTGATTCCGAACCAACGGGAGGAATCTGAAACCTCTGCCCAAGGCCATGGTCGCCCGGACTCAAGAATCTCACCTGCCGCGGAGAGACCCTTCACTTCGTTTAGGGTGACAGCCAAAAGACCCCCTTCCTCCAAAACTCGCGACACTTCCCCCTTGCCACGTCCGGTGACCACTCTCTACCCTGTTCATAGGCAGCCAATAGCGCCCTGCCAAATCTAACCGCCACTGAGGCCCATGGCTCGAAATGGCCCACAATAGCCCTGAAATAAAAAACCCCGGCCTCTCCCCACTCCGGCAATCGGCTCTCCCTATCCTCGCCGCCGCCCCATCCATCGCCCAGGCCGCCCTGCCCCTTTGGACCGCCCAGCGGAAATCCAGGTAACTGTTCAGACTTGATGTGTATCCGTTCGTCCTGAGCGCAGCGAAGTGGAGCCGTAGGCGGAACGAAGCGCAGTCGAAGGGCCCGTACTGAGCTTGTCGAAGGGGCCTGTCCTGAGCTTGTCGAAGGGCCGGTTCCCCTTAAGTCTGAACAGTTACAAATCCAGGTAGCCTCAGCCCTCTGCGGGGTGCCCATCCCCATTCGTGGTGAGACCTTCCAACCACCCAAATCAATCCATCCAAAGGAGAAGTCCCTATGACCATCGCCTCTTTGCGCGCCCGCGTCCGCTCCCTTCGCCGGAGAATGGCCCTGCCCTACGCCCAGGTCATGGTCCAACGCCAGGCCGACGACCTCTGCACCCAATGGGCTGTCGCCCGGGCGGATAGGCAGCCCACACCCTCCCCCCAGGCCTTCGTCCGCCGGGTCGCCGCGGCGGGTTTCCATCTCTCCACCTTCACCGGCGTCGTCCGCTACCTCGAACGCTGCGCCGGGCTCCGCCAAGAGCCCAGCCAGGAGCCCACCCCGGAGCTCCTCCTGCGCGCGCTCCTCCCCTGGGCCGAGTATCACCCGGGCGTCACTCCCCCTCCCAAACCCCCGGTATGGCCCAGGGCCACCGCCAGGCCACCGGATGATCGTGGCGCTCGAAGCGCTTCTCCGCCACGTCACGCTGAGCCCTTCGGCGGAGTTTATCCTGAGCGTAGCCGAAGGGCTCAGGGCGCCGGAATAGGACAATCGAAAGACCCTGGCGTCAAGTGCTGCCCCTTGACCTCTTGACCGGGTGTGCGTCAGTTTTTCGCGCGACGGTGCCGCCTAGCGGTAAGGGCGAAAAAATTTCGCCCTTACGAGTGAACCCCTCTGTCCCGGGGTAGGTGCGTCCGCTGCGGCTACGGCGCGGATTACCGACTCCGCCAAATCGTGACGCCAGGGTCATTCAATTGTTACCCAGGAAGGAGACAGCAACCGCCGCCTCAGAATCATGCGGAACCCGGCTCTCCTGTCATTCCGAACCCGTCGAGACGGGGAGGAATCTCAAGCCGCTATTAGGAGCTAAGGTGAGTTGACCATAGGGATTTCAGATTCCTAGCTGCGCTGGGAGTGGCATTCGCTGACAATTGAATGACCGTGATCGTGACCCACACCCCCCTTGACCCCGCGCTATTTCGATGGTAGCTTCAGTAGAGCAAAGATATTAGGTATCAATTAAGATGCGCCGAAAAACGCTGCCGCTGGCCGAGGAGTTGCTCAGCACCCTGGAGAGGGAAGGGCATCGCTCCACGTCGCCACGCCAAGCGGTGGCTAACGCCATAGCCTCTGAGCAGGGACACTTTACCGCCGAGGCGCTGCGACGGAGACTGCCGGGGGTGGGGCGCGCCACCATCTACCGTTCCCTCAAGCTCCTGGTCGAGGCCGGGGTCATTTGCCGGGTCCTGCTGGAGGACGGCAACCTTCACTATCAGTTGAGCCACCGGGGACACCATCACCACCTGCTCTGCGTGGAGTGCGGGGCTTCCCAGGACCTGTTGGGTTGCGACATCGAAGACCTGCTGCGGGAGGTCTCGGACCAGCACCAGTTCCAGCTCAGCGGCCATTGGCTGGAGGTCTACGGCCACTGCTACAGTTGCGCCGCCGCCCAAAGAGTTTCCGGCTAAGGGCAACTCTCTCTTTTTTTGTCCATGAATGATACTGAGTATCTAATTACGGCCCAACCTGATACAAAGTATCGGTCGTCCCATCTATTGAGACATGGTATTAAGACTCAGCCAAGTCCGGAGGAGGCAACGTGAAGCGCCGACTGCTCGCTCTATTCCCCATACTGGCCCTCTGCGCCATCCTTCTGAGCGTCATCGCCTGCGGCTCCGCCGCCCCTCAACCCGGGGAGTCCGGCCCAACCCCAACGACCCAGGGGGTGGGAACCACCGCCGATACAACCGCGCCGCCCGCCGAATCGGCATCGGTCCCCGCGGACTCGTCCGCGCCTACCGCCGGGCCGGCGGCGAAGATAAAGGTGGTGACGACGACCAACATCGTGGCGGACTGGGTCCGCCGGGTGGGCGGAGACCGCACGGAGGTCTTCTCTCTGGTGCCCGTGGACTCCGATCCTCACACCTTTCAGCCCGGAGCGCGGGACATCAGCCGCATCGCCGACGCCGACCTCGTAGTCAGCATCGGTCTTTCCCTGGAGGCCGGCTGGCTGGACAAGTTGATCGAGAACACCGCCCGTGATCCCGGGGAGGTGGCGGCGCTGGGGGATGTGATTGACCCCCTGGAGAGCGGTGAGGAGGAAGAGGACCTCGAGGAAGGAAACGGCGGTGAGGAGGGAGAGGACCACGGGGAGGACCATGGCGATGAGGACCCTCACTTCTGGTTCGACCCGCTGCGGGCGAAAAAGGCGGTGAACGACGTCGCGGCCCGTCTCTCGACACTGGACCCCGCCGCCGGGGAGCACTATCGGAACAACGCCTCCGCCTACAACCGGGAGCTGGACGACCTGCATGGGTGGATCGAGGACCAGGTGGCCGGACTGCCGCAAGAGCGCCGGGTGCTGGTAACGTCCCACGACAGCCTGCGGTATTTCGCCGTCCGGTACGGCTTCCGGGTGGCGGGAGCGGTCTTCTCCACCACCACTGAGGTCGAACCCGGGGCGCAGGACTTGTCCCGTCTAATCGAGACCATCGAACGCGAGGGTGTGCCCGCCGTGTTCTCCGAGAGGAGCCACAGCGACCGGTTGACCCGGCGTATCGCCGAGGAAACCGGCGCGACCGTCATCGGCGGACTTCACACCGGCTCCCTGGGCGAGCCGGGCGGCGAGGCCGGAACTTACCTCGACCTGATGCGGCACAATACCAAGACCATAGTGGAGGCCCTGAGATAGCTTATGTTAGCCGAGTTGCCTGCTCCCCCCCTGGCCGCTCAGGACGTGACAGTGGAGTTCAGCGGAGTCAAGATTCTCGACAACGTCTCCTTCCGGGCCGGCCCCGGCTGCTTGATGGGCGTCGTCGGCCCCAACGGGGCCGGCAAGAGCACCCTATTCAACGTGATCACTTCCCTGATTCCGGCCACCTCGGGCCAAGTGCTGATCCACGGCAAGCCCATGACCGAAATGCGGGGTACGGTGGCCTACGTGCCTCAGTACGAGCGGGTAAATTCGCGCATCCCCATGAGTGCCTGGGACGTGGTAATGCAGGGCCGGGTGCGGCGCATCGGCTGGTTTCACCGCGCCGGGCGGGCGGACCGCGCCGCCGCGGAGGAGGCGCTGCGCCGGGTGGGAATGTGGGAACGCCGAACGTCTTTGGTGCACGAGCTGTCGGGCGGCCAGCGCCAGCGGGTCTTTGTCGCCCGCGCCCTGGCCCAGGGCGCCGACATCCTGCTGCTGGACGAGGCTTTCAGCGGCGTGGACCTCGCCTCCCAGTCCGCCCTGATGTCGGTGCTAATGGATCTCCGGGACGATGGCTGCACCATCATGATGTCATCTCACGACATCAATCACATGGCCCACTACTGCGACGAGTGCCTGTGCCTCAACTGCAACGTCTGCGCCTGCGGCCCGCCCCGGGAAGTGTTGACCGAGGAAGTGATGACCCAGCTATACGGCCTGTTCGGGACCGTTCCGACCCACGGACACGGACTGGCCGGAGACGGTCATGGACACCATAGCTGAAGCCATCGCCGGGCCGTTCCAGCACGAGTTCATGGTGCGGGCGCTGATCGTGTCCGCGCTGGTAGGGGTAATGTGTCCCTTGGTAGGGGTCTACGTGGTCACCCGCGGTCTGGGGTTCATGGGCGACACACTGGCCCACTCGGTGCTGCCCGGTATGGTAGCGGCCTTTATGTTGGGCATCAGTCCCTTCGCCGGGACCGTCCCCATGGCCATTGTGGTGGCCCTGGTCAGCGGCTACCTCATCAAGCGGGCGGGCTTGGGCGAGGACACCTCCATGGGCATCATTTTCGCCGGGCTTTTTGCCCTGGGGTTGACGATGCTGACCGCGGCCCGCGGGCTGCCGGTAAACCTGCATGACATCTTGCTGGGCCAGGTATTGGGGGTGTCGCAAACCGACGTTTACCTCACCTTGGGGCTGGCCGGCGCGGTCCTGAGCTTGACCTACTTCCTGCATAAGGAAATGGTCTTCGCCAGCTTCGACCCGGTGGGGGCCTCGGTCATCGGCCTGCCTACCGAAAGGCTGGAATACGCGCTGCTGGGGATGTTGGCCGTGGTGACCGTCATATCCCTGCAAGCCGTGGGAATCGTTCTGGTGCTGTCCATGCTCATCACCCCGGCGGCTGCCGCGCTGCTGCTGGTGCGAAGCTTCCCCAAGGCCATGGTGTTGGGAGCGCTGATCGGAGTGACGTCGGCCGTCGCCGGATTGTACGTGTCCTTCCACTTCAACTTGCCGTCCGGTCCGATCATGGCCCTGGTGGCGACGGGCCTCTTCGTCCTGTGCCTCGTCGGCAAGGCCCGGATAGCTCTGCTGTTCCGCCGCCCCAAGACCGCTTAGCTGCAACCCTTGGAGAGAGCTTCCGTACCATGAAAATAGCTTGCCGCGCCCCCACCATGTCATTCCGTGGCCGCAAAGCAGCGAGGAATCTCAAGTCCTGAGCCGGAGTCCGGCTCGAGGTCGGCTGCCGGGCCTAGGATGCCCGCCCAGGGGGTTATGCGTCATCGGTAGGGGCGAAAAATCTTTCGCCCCTACCTGGGTTTCTACGCGCCGGGGCCGGAGCGCCCCCACCATGTCATTACCATGAAAATAGCTTCCGCGCCCCCACCATGTCATTCCGTGGCCGCAAAGCGGCGAGGAATCTAAGATGCGTAGCTGCAAGCCCCGGCCGCTGGTGATGGGCCACTCGGCGCTCCCCCATTTTCATCGCCCTTATTTGGCCTCCGCAAGGCCATGGTGATTCCGGGACAATAGAGCACCGGGGCGGATAACGGACACTTGTACCACTCTTGGCAGGACTGGCGATGGTAAAGTCAGTCTCTCATTTTACCTACCAATTACCTGCCAAGAGTTCTCGGCCCCCCGGGCGGCGCTTATGGCCTGGTCCGAGCCCGGCCGGCTCCCAGGGCTTGGTTTCGACACGATCGAGTAGCCACAAGGTCAATCTGGCTCTTGACGATCCGGTCCAGTTTCTTGTTTTCGGAATAATCAGCCGGTGCAGAGCAGTGGACCCTGCCGTCCCGAATGAACCGGTTCGGGTTGTCACGGGCGTTTCTGGTGTGGGGTTTGAAGACCACGATGGACAGTCCTCCCAAGTCCTTGACCAGTCTGAAACAGGGGACGTCGGTCTCGCCATCGCCGATATACACCATGTTTTCAAAAGGAACGGGGCGGTCTTTCATTTCGACGAACTGGTTGATTTCGCGGTCGTCACTAAGGTCGCGCGCGCCCTTATTTATCCTAAACAGAAATTGGGTCTTGGTCGTGAAATTTATGGCCACTGCCGGCCAGCAGGCGACTCCGTTTTGGTCGAACAAGAACTTCGAGGCGTATATCCCCTTGAATTTTGAGGCAATCGACGTCCCTTCGATGATTTCCGTGTTGCCCGACGACACAATGTAGTGCTCTACTTCGACGCCTCTAGTCCTCCCGTACTGGCTGATCCGATCGAACCAGTCCTCAACACCATCGAAATAGCGTATCTTTTCCCCCCGTTCCCTAAAGTCGTCGGGATGCACGGATATCTTCGCCGCCCTGGCTTTCTCCAGCATCAAGTACATATACATCAGAATCCGGTCTGCCTGTCGCGCCTTGGCAAGTTGGTTGACCTCTTCCCAGAAGTCGTCGGGCTTCATGCCTACGTCGGGAATGAAGCTATTCTCCTGCAAATTTCCGGGGGCCAAAGTCCCGTCGAAGTCATACACGACGGCCATAGGCGTGCTTTTGTTCCGCATAGATTCTCAGCCTCTCTGAAACCAACGCCGCACTTCGCCGGTACCCACGAGCTGGGAGAGAAGGCGGTAGTTGCCCGATTGCTGTCGCACTCGGCCGGCGATGATTGCGGGGTGCACCTGGGCTGCCCACGTGACCCAGTTCATGCAGCAGGGTGTACCGGAAGTTGTCGATCCGGTCGTAGTGAAGGGTCATAGTCCTCTTCTGAGCGAATCGCCCGGATTGGAGCCATGTCCGCACCTCCTCAATAACCTTACAGTAAATCGTTCCCAATTTGTTATCAAGCATCAGAGGCCCGTTGCGACGCACAAGTCCGCCGAGGAGACCATCGAGACTTGGCGAACTCCTCCCTCCTTGACGGGACCCCGGTCCCGCTAGGTCTGCCCCGGTCCCCGCATCTCGATGCCGCTCCGCTTGCGCCGCGGTCCCTGGGCTCTTTCCCGGAGGCGCGTAGGTTGACCCTGGGGTTTGGCCCAAGTTCCCGGGAGGCCGAGCCGTCAGTGGATGGTGACTCTTTGGATTCCGCCCTGGAGTTCGTGGTAAATTTCAGCCAAGAGTTGCACGCCCTCCGGAAACTCGGGGCAAATCTTGGTGGAGTATATGAACGCGGTGGCAGTCAACCCTACGCCCAGCGAAACGAGCCATATGACAGCAACAAGAAAAGGGCCACCGCAGCTAGCGGTAGCTCTTTTCCATCAATCCATCGTGGGGCCAGTCGGTAGATCAGGCCCGTCGTCAGGGCAGAACGCCCACGTCCCTAAGCAGATTCAGTGTGCCTTCCAAATCTCTCAGGCTCCCCAGGTCAACGTTGGGCGGGTCGAGGGCGTCCAGGGACGGCAGGTCGCCTCGAGGCTCAACTCCGGCTGCGACAGGGTATTCCTTGACTTCCGCCGCGAAGTACCTTTGTGCCTGCTCCGAAAGCAGGAATTCGACGAACTCCTCAGCGGTTGGCTTATTGTCCGACGCCTTCAGGATGCCTACACCTGCCACGAGCACCAATGCTCCGGGGTCGCCGTTTCCGATGTAGTGGTTGCGTGCGCCAAATTCCGGCCCATGTTCTTCGAGAAAGCGTTCCAGATAGTAGTGATTCACAAACCCAACGTCAACTTCACCGCTGGCGGCCGCTGTCACGATGCTAACGTTATTTGGATACTCTCGCGCGTCGTTTTCTTTCATGCCTTCCAACCAGGCCCCGGCGGCATCCTCACCCAATTGTGTCCGCAACGCGGTTACGAAAGCCTGGAAAGAGCCGTTGCGGGGCGCCCATCCGACCCGGCCTTTCCATTCCTCCGCGGTGAAGTCCAGTATGGAGGGCGGCAGGTCCGTTGCCGGATCGATGGCGTCGGTGTTGTAGATAATGGTCCGGGCCCGGCCGGACGTGCCGACCCACTCCCCGCCGTGCGCCCGGAACCTGGCGTCAACCTTGTCCAGCGTTTCCTGCGGAATCTTGCCCAACATTCCCGCAGCCGACAGACTGCCCAGGGAGCCCGGGTCCTGTAGGAACACTACATCAGCAGACGAGTTGTCCCCTTCCTCGAGGAGGGTGGCGGCGGTCGAAGCGCTGCCGGCGTACTTGACCCTGATGTCAATGCCGGTCTGTTCGCCGAACGCCTCCAGAAGCGGATGCACCAGCGTCTGCGAACGCCCCGAGTATAAGGTGAGAGTACGGTCTTCCTCTACCGCCGGCTCCTCTGTCGGCGGGGCCGGAGTGGGCGACGCGGGGCCGGGGGGAGCAGACTCGCTCTCGGGAGTTGCCGGCGAGGTCGCCGCCGGAGGAGGCGATTGCTCGCCCCCTCCGCAGCCCACCAGCGCCAAGGGCAGTGCCACGGATAACGCTGCTAGTGCCAGCAGAATCTGCGGGAAAATCCGGCGACAAAAATTTGTCATTCGTGTTCCTCTAATCCGTTGTGTGGGTTGGTTACTCGAAGCTGGTGACGAGGAAGGTCTCGGATCCATGGAACTCGGCTGCGGCGGGATATTCATCAGCACGCTCGGGGTCGCGGGCAAAGGCTCGGAGAGTCTTGCTGCGAGGGCCGACGCGGGTGTGCATTCCAACCTCATGCAACAGCAGGGTCTCTGCCGCGGGCAAGGGCTTGCCCTCGTTGAACACGTTCCACAGGCGGGCCGCCGCGATCTCGAAGCGCGAGGCAGCCTTAGCGCCGTCCGCCGAGCTGCGAAGACCGCCCAGCAGGTTCAATTCGGGCAGCTTAAGCGGCGCGATATGGTTCACCAACAACCCGGCCTGTAGTGCAGCGAATAATTTAAATACATGCACACGATGCGTAAGCGGCGCCTGCCACGCGGCCGCCCTCAACCGGAATGCTCCCGTGTACGCGAGGGCCAGCACGACCAGCAGCCAGGGCTGGCCGCCAACTTCCTGCAGCCTCGCTTTTAGATGGGCCCAGTCGCCAAAATAAGCCGCGAGAAGCGCGGCTGCGCCGAGAAGGGCCAGGGACAAGACCGCCCGGGGGGCCGAGACAACAGGCCGCTTGGCTTCGAGCCGGTCCGGGCCATGCCGGCGCGGGCGAGAGTGAGCTTCAGTGACGTGTGCGTGCGTGGAGTCCATGGTACATCGTATTACAGTTATAAAGTAGTTTGTGTACCATTACTAACAATATCAGCTAGGACGTGTATCATAAGTGAGAGTACCTGTCAAACGTAGTTTCCTCCCAGCGTCACGTACCCAACGCGTGAACGCTGTAGATGTGTCGGGCAACCCGTTCCCGTGGTGAGGACACAGCCGTAAACCCGGAACACCGAAGCGCGGGCAAGGAGAGCACAATTGAGAGCCACGGTGGTTGGACTTGGTCACCTGGGGACGGTGGCCGCCAGCGGACTGGCCATGGCAGACCGCCAGGTGGCCGGGTAGACATCGATGACCGAAGCATCGAGAACCTGAGGGCGGGCGTGGCCGCGCTCCCCAGAGAGGAGGATGGCTGGAGGTGAAAGTCCACCGGCCATCAAAATAGCGGTATTTCAGGCGGCGCTGCGGGGGTCAGCCCGCCGCAACCCAGCCGGCGACCCGTTCCGCGGCCATGATGACCGTGGGATGGATGCCGCCTGACCTGGGTATCCGCGGCATCACCGAGGCGTCGACCACCCACAACCCCTCTACCCCCTTGACCCGGCAATACTGGTCAACCACGGCCATCGGGTCTGAATCAGGCCCCATCTTGCAGGTCCCGGACACGTGCCTGGCGCTTCCCACGGTCTGCCGTATCCAGAGGTCCAGAGCGTCATCGTCGGCCAGAACATCGTCCGTTGGGTTAATCCGTTGGTCAAGCACCCCTTTGTACGCGTCGGATTCCAGAAGCCGGGCCCCGAACCGCAGACCTTCCCGCACCCGTCTAATATCATCCGGATGCTCGAGATAGCAGTAGTTGAAGGCCGGCTGCACGTTGGGGTCGACGGACGCCAACCTTACGTATCCCGACCCCTGAGGCAATCCCAGAGTGCACGACAGGCGCGCCGCCCGGTCGGGAGGGACGTCAGCGGTCAGGTACTTGGTCCGCACACCGGGGACGCGCTCCGGCCGATCGTCAACAACGGTGCTGGTCCTCAACACCATGTCGTTGACCTCCCTCGACCCCTGGGAGGTGTAGTGCAAGCTGAGCTGCGGCGCGTCCGGGCCGGTGATGAGGTTGATCCCGTCTTTGACCTTGAAGGTGACGTGGGCGCTGAGGTGGTTCCATAGACTCCGACCCACCCCGGGGAGCCCGCTAATCAGGGGTATCGAGAATTGGTCAAGCTGGTCTTCAGGGCCGATTCCCGAAAGCATGAGCAGCTGGGGGGACCGGATAGCCCCGGCGCTCAGGACGACGCGGTCCGCTTCCAGGGTGAAAATCTCTCCCCCGCTCTCCGCTTCGACTCCTATAGCCCTCGAACCCTGGAACAGTACCTTGCGGACGAAGACCCCTCCCCTCACCGTAAGGTTGAGACGATGGCGCATCGGGTTGAGGTGAGTTATGGCGGCGCTCATTCTCACGCCGTCCAGGTTGTTGGTGGGGCACACGCCGACGCCGGAGGGATTAGGGCCGTTGGTGTCTTCGATGGCGCCGAACCCGGCCTGCAGACAGGCGGCGTGGAAGGCTTCCTGGATGGCGGGCCAAGGTCTCGACTGCCGGCGTCTTACCGGCATCGGCCCGTCCGTTCCGTGAAAGTCATCCGTGACGTCCAGGTCATGCTCCATTTTCCGGTAGAAGAGCAGGATCTTGGCGTAAGCCCACTCGTCGTTGCCGAGGGAAGACCAGGAGTCAAAGTCCTCAGGCAGGGCCCTTTGCATGGCCTGGCCGTTGATTGACGACCCTCCCCCTATTACCTTGCCTTGGGCCACGTGAATCTCCCCTTGCTCTCCGGTGATTGTCCCCCGCAGGGCCCAATTGTGTTCCGAGTCCGGGGCTTCTGCGAACCTGGTGCCGCCAAACTTTATCTCGTCCGGGAGATTGCCGAAATCCGGGTAGTCATTCCCGGCCTCCAGCAACAGAACGGAGGTATTCGCGTCTTCGGCCAGCCTGCTGGACAGCACCGATCCCGCCGCTCCGCCCCCGACGACAATAACGTCATATTTCATGGGACCTTCCTAAACTTCAATGTCCTTGCGAGGTCGCCCCGATGGCGCCGGTTGCCACGGAGAGCATTATACCCAAGAAATATATGACCGAGAAATCTCCATGCCGGGCCGGAAGAGGCGCGTTGCCCAAACCCATCCGGCTCCCCGGTTCCTGCTCAAACCTGGGCCGCCCAGGGTCATTCGATTATCATGGCGCTTGAGGCGCTTCTCCACCATGTCGTGCTGGGACCGCCGAAGCACCTTAGACCCTTCGGCTACGCTCAGGGCAGCCGAATAGGACAATCGAAAGACCCTGAGGCAGCCCGGCAGCAGGGCGGCTCGTGCCCTGCTGCCGGGGCCTGCGGCTACGTATTTCAGATTCCTCGTCGCTGCGCTCCAGCGGAATGACAGGGTAGGGGGTAGGGCGGTCCATTCCCGGCGTAGTGACGGAAGCGGGCGCAGGGCGCCCCGTGCCTGGCGGCCGGCCCTCTCCCAGTCACGCCGGGCCTCCTCGCCCGTCAACTTTCATGGGAATGGAGCGGGGAGGCGGCGGGAATTGCGTGGGGGAAGTAGAGATGACCGGAAGGTGATCGGGAGTTATGTCGGAATGGCAGGAAAAGGAGAGGGCAGGGATGGCCGGAAGGCGCGGGGGGCGTGCCCTGGTGGAAGGCCAACTGATCGCTGGACGAGCATCGGTATACCGGCGATAAGTGGCCCTGGGGACGGGGTAGAGTCTAACCGGCGGCCCGGCCCGGCGGCTGGCAGCGCCGCGGATTTGACACGGCGGAATCCCCGCCACTACCCTAATCTGAGGGTCGTGGCCGCCGGCTGTGACCGCGCCGCACCTTTGGAAAAGCCGAGAACCCCGGTCCACACTTTACTTCAGGAAGGTCCCGCCATTGGAAAACGCTGCTAAACAAGGCATGGCTGCCCCCAAGCCCCAGGGCGAGTTTGGCCAGCGCTACCTGCCGGGCCGGCCGCGGCGGGGGCAGGAGGAGTCTGGAAGAGCCCCTGGGCTTAGGCGGGCGGCCCGGGGCGGGCTGTGGCTGCGGGGCCTCCTCTGCCTGGGCCTGCTCGCCTCGCTGGGGCTGGCGGCCGTCGCGTGCGGAGGCCGGGACTTCGAGGCCGGCCCCTTGGGAGCCGTGAAGGTGGCCCCCGGAGAGGCCATCCGGATACGCTCGATGCAGGCTCTTGGCGGGACCGGCGACCTGGGCATCCCCAACCAAAGGGGCGTCGAGATGGCGGTGGCGGACTACGGGCCTATCCGGGGGCGAGACGTCGACATGGGGGCCGGCTTGGATTCCAATTGCAGCGAGGAAGGGGGCCGCGCCGCCGCCGAGGCCGTGACCGAGGACCCCCTGGTGGTGGGCGTTATCGGCCCGTCCTGCTCCGTCGCGGCCGTCGCGGCGTCGCCGGTCCTCAGCCAGGCCGGATTGGTGATGATTGCCCCCTCCACCACGTCGCCGTCGCTGACCTCAGACCTCCAAGGCGGCGCCGGCTCCAACTACTACCCCGGCTATTACCGGACTGCCAACAACGATCTCTACCAGGCGCGCGCGGTCGCCCAGTTCGCCTACGCCGAGCTTGGCCTGCGGCAGGTAGCAGCCATACACGACGGCGACCCGTACACCTCCGGCCTCACCGCCGCCTTCTCCGACTCGTTCGGTAACCTGGGCGGCGCGGTGACTATCTTCGCGATCAGCAAGGGCGATATCGACCTGACGCCGGTCCTTACCGAAATGGCCGCGGGCAGCCCCGACAGCATATTCTTCCCGCTTTTCGCCAACGAGGGGATTGCCCTTCTCCGGCAGATTGGCGAGGTTGCGGGGCTGGAGGACGTGGCCCTGATCGGCGGCGCGGCCCTGCTGGGGCCCACTGTGCTCGCGGTCCCCGAATCGGAGGGCGTGTATTTTCCCGGACCCGCCGCGGACTTTGGCGGCAACGTCAATGAGGCCACGGACCGGACCGCGGCCGAGCTGGTTACCCGCCATGCCGAGTTGTACGGCGAGCCGCCCAGCAGCACCTACCTGGCCCACGCCTATGACGCAACCACCATGCTCCTCCTGGCCATCGACGAGGTCGCGGTCAGCGAGGGCGACACGCTGCATGTCGACCGCGCCAAGCTCCGGGAGGCGCTCACCGCCGTCAACGGGTTCGAGGGCATCATCGGGGCCATATCCTGCGACGAGTTCGGAGACTGCGGCGTGGGCAGCGTCCAGATTTCCCACCACCCTGATTCCAGCGTCATTGACGTGGCCGAGCTTCCCGTCGTCCACTACTTCGCGCCCTGACCGCGGTCCTCCCGCGCCAGCACACGGCCACTACCACGGGCCCGGGGCCGCACTATTACAGGAGACGGAGGCGGCGATGCCCATGTCGCCGGTGGGGGGGCCGCCGCCGCTGGGCCGGGGGGCGCGGGAGGGGCTAACGCCGCCAGTCGGCGATATTCCACATCTCGCTGTCCCAGGAGTTTATGCGCACTCCTCGCAGCGAATTATGATGCGCGGAGACCGTGCCCCGGTTCACCAGCGGAATCTGGTAGTAGTTCTGCACGATTATGTCGTGCAGCCGCTTTACCAGCCCGTCCCGCTCCGGACCAAGGGGCGTGTGAATGAGCCGGTCGTATAGCTGGTCGTATTCCGGGTTGCAGGAGCGGGCCACGTTGTTAGTGGACCAGTTGTTGTCCCTGGTCGGGGCCTCGTCGCAAATCAAGCCGCCCAGGTGCGCCTCCGGGTCTATGCCGGGACCGGAGGCGTACATCTGCACGTCCGCGAAGAACCTGGTGTAGGACTCGGGGCTGACGGCGGGATTGCCGCCGAAGAATACCGCGGGGTCGTGCTGCACCAACTCGGCCTCGATTCCTATCTGACGCCACCAGTCGCGGACCAACACCTGGGTCCTCCTGCGCACGTCGTTTTCGCTGGTCTGATAGGTTATCCGCAGGGGAACGCCGTTGCGCTCCCGAATCCCGTCCCCGTCGGTATCCAGCACGTTGTTTTCGTCCAGCAGCCTGTTGGCCCCCTCGATCTCCTGGGCCAGGCACCCTTCGTTGGCGGTAGATACGTAGTTGGCGGGGGCCGCAATCAAGTTGCACGCGGGCCTGCCGGAGAAGCCGTAAAGCTGCCGGGATATGGAGGTCCGGTCTATGGCCATAGACATAGCCTGGGGAATCGGCGTGAAGGTCAGGAACGGATGGGGATTCATCCCATCCATGTACTCGGAGCGGTCGTCCCCAAGGGCGGGGTCCGGGTTAGTCTGGTTGACGACTATTCGCTCTATTAAGCTGGAGAACCCGCTGACCACGGTCCCCGGTCCGCCGTCCGCCAACTCCCGCAGCAGGTCCGGCTCTATCTGCAAGTTCCAGGCGTAATCGGCGTCGCCGGTCTCCAGAACGGCCCGGGCGGCCGACAACGCGTCGCCTCCGCTCTGGAGGACCACACGGTCGAAGTAGGGGGTCTCTCCCCGGTAAAAGGGGTTACGCTCGTAGACTCCCCCCTCGTTGGGCGTAAACTCCACGATGCGGTAGGGCCCGGTGCCCGCGGGACGGTGATTATGGGCGACGCAGTCCCTGGCGGGGGCGCCGGCGCATTCGCCAAACTGCGCCCGGCTGATTACGGGGGCGCCGGCGCCGACGAACACCGTGTAAGGAAAGGGCGTCGGCGCGTCGAAGGTTACCCGGACGGTGAGTTCGTCCAGCGCTTCCACGGAAGCGACGTGGTCGAAGGAGACGCCTCCGATGCAGCCGGCCTCTTCGTCCATGCAGTAGCGTGACGTAAACGCCACGTCGCCGGCGGTCAGGGGACGCCCGTCCGACCACCGGACCCCCTCCTTGAGCCGCCAGGTGATGGAGGTCAGGTCTGAGGCAACGCCGCCGTTCTCCAGGGTAGGAATCTCGGCGGCCAGCACCGGGACCAACTCGCCTTCAGGACTGTAACCGGCCAACGGTTCCAGGGTGATGGCCGCGGCGTCGATGTCCTTGGTGCCCGACGACAGGTACGGGAAGGGTATCGTGGGGGCCTGCCAGTAGATGATCTTCAGGACTTCCTCATCGCTGGGAGGGGGTCCCGGGGTAGGCGATGGGGGCGCCGCCGTTGGCACGGGTCCAGTGGCGGGCGCCGGGGCGGCCGTCGGGTCAGCCGCAGGTTCCGGGACAGCCGTTGGAGCTGCCGCCGGGGTGGCCGCGGACGTTGGGCTAGCGGTGGGCCCGGGCGCCGCCGTCGGGGGCTCCCCGGCGGAGCCGCAGGCCGCCAGCAATCCGAGGAACACTAGTGCGAGGGCGAATTTGAGGCCTGAATGCACCGGCGACCTCCGTCAATTGCCTCATCTGGGCTGGCGGCCGCCAAGTGGGGCCGGTGGCCGGCGCGTAATATAGCAGAGGCCATGGTACCGGTCAAACTCTTCGCGAGGGGGCCTATCGCAGCCGGAATCCCTCATACCCGTTGGCGGCCACCTCGGCACACCTGGCCCGGTAGGACGGGGCGCTGTCCGGGTAAAGGAGGAGCACCCTGGCTTTGCCGGGTATGTTCGCTCCCACGAACCAGGAGTCCGCCTTGGTCCGGATGGACCCGGCGGCCAGTTGGGCAAAGTGCCGGGTCCACTCCTCTTCCGCTTGCGGAGTGGCTTCGATGCGGCGGTGGCCGTGGTCGCGCAAATAAGAGAGGCAGTTGGCGGTCCAGTCTACGATGGCCTCGGCACACCTGGGAAAGTTGCAGGTCGCCGCCGAGTTCAGGGTAAACAGGTTGGGGAATCCCGAGGTCTGCACCCCCAGGTAGCTGTGCGGGCCCGGGGCCCAGGCGTCCTTGATGGACTGACCGTCCTCGCCCCGGACGTCGATACGGGTCAACGCCCCGGTGATGGCGTCGTACCCGGTGGCGAAGATGATTACGTCCAACGGGTACTCCACGCCGTCGCCGGTCCTCAGTCCGCCGGGAGTGATGCGCTCGATGGGCACCTTACGCACGTCGATCAGCGACACGTTGTCGCGGTTGTACGCCTCGTAGTACCCGGTCTCCAGGGGAATGCGCTTGGAGCCGAAAGGGTGGTCCGTCGGGACCAGCTTTTGGGCCACCTCGGGGTCGTGAACCCGGGCGCGGATTTTGTCGCGGACGAATTCGGCGTAGCCCTCGTTGGCCTCGTCGTTGGTAAAGAGGTCGCGGAAATTACTCAGCCACTTCTTGAAACCCGGCTCGGCCCACAGTGCTTCGTACTGCGCCTCCCGTTCCTCGGGGGACACTTCCAGGGCCGAGCGGGAGTCGGGGCGGTGCATGAACGCGCCGGGGGTTTCCTCGCACACTTGGAAGATTTCGGCGTATCTGGCTTTGATGTCCCGCTGGGTTTCGGAATCGATCTCCGAGTTATGTAAAGGCGCGCAGTAGTTGGGGGTGCGCTGGAACACCGTGAGGTGGGCCACTTCCCTGGCGATCTCCGGGATCAGCTGCACTGCGGTTGCCCCGGTGCCGACGACGCCCACCCGCTTCCCTGCCAAGTCCATGCCCTCCTTGGGCCAACGGCCCGTGTGGCACCACGACCCTCGGAAGCTCTCCAGTCCCTCGAATTCCGGGATGTAATGAGCCGACAGGATGCCCACGGCCGAGACCAGGAACCGGGCCCTGGCCCGGCAGCCGTCCTCGGTTTGGACCAGCCACGAGTTGCCGGCCGGCTCGAAGACCGCCGAAGAGACCCGAGAGTTGAACCGGATGTGGCGCTTCAGGTCGAACTTGTCTGCCACGTAGTTGAGATAGCGCTCATTCTCCGGCTGGCCCGAGTAGTGCTCCTTCCAGTCCCATTCCTGCAGGAGCTCCTCGGAGAAGGAGTACCCGTAAGAGTAGCTCTCGGAGTCGAAGCGGGCCCCAGGGTAGCGGTTCCAGTACCAGGTGCCGCCCACGCCGCTGCCGTCCTCGAAGACACGCACGGAGAACCCCCGCTCCAGCAGGCGGTACAACTGGTACAACCCCGTGACCCCGGCGCCGATGACAATGCAGTCAACCTCTTCCACTCCATCCCCATCCTGGGTGTGGGCCATGGGCGTTTGCCGTAACGAATCTGCCACGTCGTTCCTCTCTGAGGCCCCCAGCCCGCTACGGGCCTGGGCCTGTGGCTGCGGGCGGGCGGGCCGGGTTTCGGCCCGAGTCCAGCCGCTCCGGAAACTTTCGCCGTTGGGTACGGCTCCCGGATTATAGCCGATTTCGGCATCGGTGGTTGAACGGGTACACTTTTATAATTACGCCGATACACCGGAGGTCGGCTATCGGTTCGGGCGGACCCTTCTTGCGGACTCCCTTTGACAAAGAGACGGCATAAGCGGCGTACAGGGGCGGTCGGGCGCGCCGGGCGTTGCTCCGGCAGCCCTGGCGGCAACGGGGGCCTGCGACCGCCGCAAGATGGAACCTTTTGGGCCAACCTCGCATACTATCCACGGACACCCCATTTCGAAAGAGGGCTCCAGGGAGCAGCCAGTGACCGAAGAAGATGCCGTGGTCCGATGCCAGGAGGGCGACCGGGACGCCTTCCGCTACCTGGTGGAGCAGTACAAGGACGTTCTCTACGGCACGGCTTACCTGATGACCCATAACCGGGCCCTGGCCGAGGAACAGGTACAGGAGGCGTTTCTGTCGGCCTGGCGCGGCATCAAGGGATTCCAACGGGGACGGCCGTTCAAGCCCTGGCTGATGCGCATCCTGGTGAACAGCGTGCTGGGCCAGCAAAGGCGCCGCACCGTCGCCACCGAGCCCCTGGAGGAATCCACCACGGCGGAGCAAGGCGCCGGCCTGGAGGACTTGGTGGAAGCCCTGGAAGACCGCGCGGCCGTCCGCCGGGCTTTAGCTGCCCTCAGCCCGGAACATCGCCAGGTGTTGGTCTTGCGCTACTTCGCGGACTTGACGCTGCCCCAGGTGGCCCGGGCGATCAAGGTGCGGGAAGGCACGGTCAAGTCGCGGCTGCACCGGGCGCTGGGACAGATGCGGTGGAAATTGGAACAAGACGGGAGCAAGCAGGTGGTCGAAAATGGCGCGTAGCGATTATCCGGACCAGGAAGTGGAAAGGACACTCAGGGAGTACTTCGCCTCCGAGACCTCAGACCTCCAGACCCCCGAGGACCTGTGGCGGCGGCTGGAAAGCAGGCTGGAGGAGCAGTCCGACCTGTCCAGTCTTTCCGCCATTCGAGACAGGATGTTCCCCCGGCCCGGGCGGATGTGGAGCCCGGCCTTGGCCACGGCGGGAGTGGCCGCCGTGGCCGTGGTGGTCACCGCCTCGGTATGGGCTGCCACCGGGGGGTTCGGCGGGGAAGACCCGCCGGGGGAGTTGGCCTCTGTCACCCGGACCGAGTCCGACGCGGAGACGGCCTCGCCCGCCCCGACGACCATGCCGGCGGCTGAGGTCCCGGAGACCGTAGAACCTGGAACCCCTGGTGACGCCCTGGCTATGGCGCCCGCCGCAGCTGAGGAGCGGTCGGAGGCAGCGCCCCAACCAACCGCCGCGATCGAAATGGCCACGTCTGTGCCGGCGCCAACCGCCGCGGCTGATGCGGCCACGTCCCCGCCCCGGCCAACCACTGCGCCGGCCCCGGCCACGGAGAGAGTGGATGCCGAGATGGCGCCCGATGCGGACGAGCATCTGGCCGATGCCGGCGACGCTTACGGCGAAGTGGACGCTGGCGCCGGCATGGAGGCGTCGCGCGCGGCGACGGCAACGCCCCGGCCGGAAGCGCCCGCCGTAGCGGCCCGTCCCGCCGACACCACGTTCAAAGACTACGGCAGGAGGCCATTCGTCGCCGCCACCGAGGACCCCGTGTCGACCTTCAGCCTGGACGCCGACACCACCTCGTATCACCTGGCCCTCAACTGGGCCCGGAACGGCTACCAGGTGGAGCCGGAGTCGGTGAGGGCCGAAGAGTGGACCAACGCCTTCGACTACCACTACGACCCGCCCTGGAACGACCGGGAATTCAACATATCGTTCTACGTGGTCCGTCACCCGCTGGACCGCGGGCTGCACCTGGCCCGGCTGGCCTTCCAAGCGCCGGAGGCGGCTGACGTGGACAGTCCCGTCAACGTTACGCTGGTGCTGGACGCCTCGGGGTCCATGGCCGAAGGCAACCGGGTGGCCATCGCCCGAGAAGCCGCGGAAAGCATCCGAAAGAGCCTTACTGACCGGGACCGCATCGCCGTCGTCCACTTCACTACCGGGGTCATTGACCGGCTTACGGTCCCGCACCGGCATCCCGACGACTCCGAGGTCAGGAGGTCCATCTCCCAACTGGCTCCCTACGACTCCACCAACGTACAGGCAGGGTTGGACCTGGGAGTCCAACTGGCGGACCGAGCCCGCCGGGAGCGGCCCGACGCCCACAACTACGTCATCCTAATGTCCGACGGGGTGGCCAACGTGGACGCCACCAACCCCTTCGCCATCCTGGAGTCGACCCATGACCGGGACGCCAAGAACCCGCTGCGGATCATCTCCGTGGGCGTCGGCATCAACAACTACAACGACTACCTCCTGGAGCAATTAGCGCAGCACGGCAACGGCTGGTATCGCTACCTGAGCAACACCGCCCAGGCTGCCGCCACCTTCAGCCGGGAAAACTGGCTGACCCTCTCCGCGCCCTTCGCCGACCAAGCCCGGGGGCAGGTGACCTGGAACTCTGAAGTGGTCCAGTCGTGGCGCATTATCGGCTACGAGAACCGGGTCACCCCCGACGCCGCGTTCACCCAGGACCGGGCGGAGTTTGCCGAGCTGGCTTCTGGGGCCGCTACGACGGTCTTCTACGAACTGGCGCTGCGGCAGGAGGCGGCCTGGGGGTGGCCCCGGCAATTGGCCCAAGTGGAGTTGCGGTGGGTAGACCCAAACAGCGGAGAGTCCCGCCGGCAACTTGGGCCGCTGGTCGGGCCATCCCACGCCGCCGTGGTCAGCGACGCCGACCCCTACCTGCAATTGGGGGCCATCGTGGCGCTGGCTTCCGACCGGTACAGCGGTCTGCCGCAGTGGGGCCCGTCAGGCTTGCGGCAGACCCGTGACGACCTAGCGCAATTGCTGGAGCTGCTCCATCCTCTGGAGACCCCGCTGGGCAAGCTGACCGCCTATCAAGACTTCCTTTTCTTGCTGGGGCGGCTGAGCGACAGCGTCGACGACCTGGTCCCGTCACTGCCTTCCGGATACAGGCCGTAGGACGCGGCGGACGGGCATGGCGAGGCCGGGATGGAACGGTTGGGCCCGCCCCGGAAGGATACGAGTGCCCCGCTGAGCCTCAGCCGGCGGCTTGGGCCAACTGCGCCAGAATCTCGGACGTGGAGGGCCTGTCCCCTATGCGGCGGCCCACGTACTTCCACCTGATGACGCCCGCCCGGTCCACCACGAACGTAGCCGGGGCGGAGAGCCCGTCGCCCAAGAGGTCGTAGACCATGTATGCCCTGGGCACTCCGCGTGAGGGGTCGTACAGCACCGGGAAGGGGATTCCCAGCGCCTCGGCAACCCGTTCCGCGCCTCTGAGGTCGTCGACGCTTACGGCCAGCACTTCGGCATTCAAACCGGTGATGTCCGAGTAGTTAGCTGCCAGCTCGACGAGCTGGGACCGGCAGTAAGTTCACCAAAACGCCCGGTAGAACACCAGCAGCACGCTCTTGTCTCCCCTGAAGGCCTCCAGCGACTGGCCGGGGCCCAAGGCGGCGGACAGGATGAAGCCCGGCGCGATATCTCCCACGGCGGCGCCGACCTCGGGCCCGGCCTCCGTAGCGTCCGCGTCAGGGGTGGCAGCCGGCTCCGGGGGGGCCGGGGCCGTAGGCGGAGGGAGGGTCGGGGTAGGCGTCGGAGAAGCAGGACTGTCAGACGAGACGGTGGGCATCGGCGCCGGGGTGGACGTGGGGGAAGCAGGACTGTCAGACGGGACGACGGGCATCGGCGCCGGGGTGGACGTGGGGGAAGCAGGACCGTCAGCAATCGTAGGTGCTGGGGTAGGGGGCGGAGAAGAGGGGCCGTCGCCCGGGACGGAGGGCGTCGGCGCCGGGGTGGGCATCGGAGAAGCAGGACTGCCGGCTGGGACGGTGGGCGCCGGAACAGGCGTCTCCGCAGACACCGCAGGTACGGGGGAGCCCGATTCCGCCGGACTGCCGGCGTCGATGCTTGGCGCAGGCGTAGGAGAGGTGGCGACCTCCAGGGCTCCTGAACCGACCACCGGGGCCGGCGTCGGCGCACGTGCGGCGTCGTCAGACGCTCCGCCGCACGCGGCGACCGCCACCGCCATGAGCACAAGCGCCATCCCCGCCGACAGTAACTTGGAAGACATGCCGTGATTTTACTACAAACCTTCGGCGCCGGGGGGAAATGACTGAATTTCCGCCCTTTCCTCGGCGTCCTTTGCCGTATAGAATTCCATGGGCCGCTCCACGGTGGCGGCACAATCCCGCCAGGGAGTATTCTCCCTCCGGCGCTTTCCGGCGTAGACCCGCGGAAGCTCCACGTTAGGACCCGGCGTCCCCGCCCCAGAGGTCCAGCGCCGGGCAATCGTCCGTGCTCGAAGCGATCAACATGACAAATAACGACTTGGCAATTTTCACCAGGGGCCTAGTCCGGGACTATGGCCAGGTCCGGGCCGTCGATGGCGTCGACCTGGCGGTGGACCGGGGTGAGGTGTACGGGTTCCTCGGCCCCAACGGCGCCGGCAAGACGACGGTCATCCGGATGCTGATCACCCTGCTGGCCTCCACCGCCGGCGAGATGTGGGTGGCCGGTTACGACGTGACGCGGCAGCCTAACGAGGTCCGCCTGCGCATCGGCGCTGCCCAGCAGGAGGCCGCCCTGGACAACAAGCAGACCGGCCGGGAGTTGCTGCGGCTGCAGGGCAAGCTCTACGGGCTGTCGAGGCGTGAGGTCAACCGGCGCATAGACGAGCTCTCCGCACTGGTGGACATCGGCGAAGCCATGGACCGGATGATCGGGTCCTATTCCGGGGGCATGAAACGCCGGCTGGACTTGGCCGCGGCCCTGATCCACAACCCGCAAGTGCTGTTCCTAGACGAACCCACCACCGGCCTGGACCCCATCAGCCGCTCCCGGGTCTGGGAAGAGGTCCGCGCCATCAACGAAGAGCTGGGCGTGACCATATTTCTCACCACCCAGTACCTCGAGGAGGCCGACGCCCTGGCCCACCGGGTGGGAATCATAGACCGGGGCAAGCTGGCCGCCCAGGGGACGCCCTCCGACCTCAAACGGGCCCGGGGCTCGGACCTAATCGTGGTCCGGCTGGACGGGCAGACGGAGGCGGCGGTGCGCGCCCTTCAGGGAATTCCCCAGGTGGAGAACGTGGAGTCCCACGGCCAGGAGCTGACCATCAGCGCGGCCAACGGGGCGGCGTTGATCAGCACGGTGGCGCTGGCCCTGGACCAGCACGGGGTCGGGGTCCAGCAATTGACCCTGCGTACTCCCACCCTGGACGACGTGTTTCTGCACGTGACCGGGGGCCGTCTGCAAGAGGGGGCAGCCCCCCGGAACGACGATGCGGCCTGAGGGCGGAGCGGTGTTCCCAAGGACTGCCGAGAGGGCCCGCCACACGTCCCCGGCAGGCTGAGGTTATTGACCATGGCGGCTGTCCCTCCACCGGCAAGCCTGGCCCGCAAGGGAGGGTTCGTTCGCGACACCATCAGCGTGGCCGAACGGGCCTTGCGCTCCATTCCCCGCGACCCGGAAGCCACCGTTCCGGCGTTGTTCATCCCGGTATTCATGTACGTGATGACGGTGGGGTCCCTGAAAGACGTTGCGGAGGACATTCCCGGCCTGAATTACCGGGCTTTTCAGATTCCGGTGGCAGTGTTGTTCGCCGTCACCGGGATATCCCGGGCCATTACCGTGGTCACCGACATCCAAACCGGCTACTTCGACCGCCTGGTCATAAGCCCGGTGAATCGGTTGGCGCTGCTGATGGGCCTCATGATTGCCGACTTCGCCCTGGTGGTGGCCCTCACGGTGCCGGTAATCATCATGGGATTCATCGCCGGCGTGGACTTCGAGACCGGTGCTCCCGGCATTCTGGTGTTTATGTTCCTCAGCGGGCTGTGGGGGTTGGTTTTTACCGGGTTCCCCTACGCCATAGCCCTCAAGACGGGCAACCCGGCGGCGGTGAACATCAGCTTCCTGCTGTTCTTCCCCTTCCTGTTCATGACCAGCCTGTTCGTTCCCCAGGAGGCAATGACCGGGTGGCTGGGCGCCGCGGCCGACTACAACCCGGTCACCTACCTGCTGGCCGCTCTGCGTTCCCTAATCTCCGACGGCTGGGAGCCCATGACCATCCTCAGCGGCCTGGCCGCTACCCTGGCCGTTGGCGTGGTCAGCATCGGCATGGCCCTCATGGCCCTGAAAGGCCGCGCAACGCGCAAGTGACTGGCGTCCCCGCCAATTTGCGCCGTCCCCTGCGCCCAGGCCCGGAGACGCCCTAGCGGCCGCCCTTCACCCAGTCGGCGCAGCGCTCGCCGATCATGATGGTAGTGCAGTTGGTGTTGGCTCGGATGACGTTGGGCATCACCGAGGCGTCGGCTACCTTTATGTTTTCCATGCCGTGGACGTTCAGGTGCTGGTCCACCACCGCCATTGGGTCCGACGACGGCCCCATCTTGCAGGTCCCGGCGGCGTGGGTGGTGTTGAACACCGTCCTCATAAGCCACCGGTCCAGGGCCTCGTCGGTCGCCAGGTCTTCCTCGCTGGGCTGCAAGACCTTCTCCACTATCGGTTTGAAAGACTCGTGCTCCAACAGCTTTAAGGTGAGGCGTACCGACTCCCGCAGCCGTTGCCGGTCCCGCTCCAACTCCAGGTAGCGGTAGTTCAGCGCCGGCTGCACCGAGGGGTCCCCGGAGGAGAGCCTGACCTCGCCGGCGCCGTCGGCCAGCTCCAGCAGGCAGTTGAAACGGACGCCCCCGGGCTCGAAGGGGTCCGCGCCCCCGATCGGCGAAGAGAAGGACGAGGCGGAAATCTGCATGTCGTTGCGGTCGGGCGACCCCTCTGCGGTGTAGCGCAGGGCAAGCTGGGTCCGGGGGCCTGTGGGGTCTTGCTCGTGGTCTTCCCGAACCTGGCAGATGATGGCGGCGATGGGATGGTCGCGCAGGTTCTGGCCCACCCCGGGCAGTTCGTGCACCACGGGGATGCCCATCTCCCGTAGGTGGTCCGCCGGTCCTACGCCGGAGAGCATCAACAGCTGGGGTGAGGCCATGGAGCCGGCGGAGAGCACGATGAGGCCGGCCTCGATGCGGTAGACTTTACCGCCGCTTTCCACCTCCACCCCCACGGCCTTCTTGCCGTCGAACAGGACCCGGTGCACCATGACGTTGCCCCGGACGGTGAGGTTGAGGTGGTGACGCACCGCGTTCAGGAAGGTCAACGCAGTGCTCATGCGCACTCCCTCCGGGTTGTTCATGGGCAGGGGGCCAATCCCCACGGAGTCGGGGGAGTTCATGTCGAAGTCTTCCGGGTAGCCGGCCGCCAGGGCGGAGCGGGCGAAGGCCGTCTGGAAGGGCAGCCACTCCTCCCGCTTGAAGCGCCGCACCGGTATGGGCCCCTGGGAGCCATGAAAGTCGTCGGCTATATCCATGTCGGTTTCCATCTTGCGGAAGTAGGGCAGCAGGTTGATGTACGACCACTCGTCGTTGCCCTCGGCGGCCCAGGCGTCATAGTCTTCCGGCACGCCCCGTAGCAATACCTGGCCGTTGATGGCGCTGGTGCCGCCCACAACCCGGCCCCGCGGCGCGGGGAGCAGTTCCGTCTGGTCCGCGGACCCCTGGGCCCACCAACTCCAGTTGTGGGGCGCGCCCTGGGCCGAGGCATCGGGCTTGTAGCCGTACTTCAGGTCGTCGGGGTAATGCTGGTAGTCCGGGTAGTCGGGGCCGGCCTCCAGCAGCAACACCGAGCGGTCCGCATCCTCGGCCAGACGGGAAGCCACCACGCAGCCGCCGGAACCCGCGCCAATGACGATAGCGTCGTATCTCATGGTCTCTCCTTCTACGTTGACTGTTTGCCGCCAGGCAGGGCCGCCGGGGACGGCCCTCGGGGCCGGGTGAAGCCGGACGCCAACCCGGCGGGCGGGCCGCGCTACGCTTTTCGGGCCGCGTTGCGGGCCTCGGCTATGGCTTGGCCGGTCTCTTGGGGAGGCTCCGAAAGCAGCTGGACACGGTCCAGCCACTTGACGCTGAAGTAACAGTCTCGTCCCCGGGCCGTCAACCGGCAGGGGCCGCCGTGCTCGGCGGGGAGCCACTCCCCGTTGAGTCGCAGCGCCAAGACCACGCCGCTGTCCAGTGCCTCGGGCATGGTCATGGCCACGGTGTAGCCACCGGCGGAGAAGGCCACGTAGGCAGCCTCGGCCAGCGGGCCGGCTGCCTCCAGCAAGGCAGCCAGGGGAACACCCTCCCACATCTGGCCGCGGACCACCCAACCCTCCACGCAGCGAAAATCGTCAACGAGCTCGCCCAGGGCCAGGGCCTTGAGGCCGTCCCAGTCCAGCGCCAGGGGCCGGGCCACCAGCCCTTCCACCCTCAGTTGCCGCCACTCGCCCTCCGGCGCCACGTCGGTAAAGACGGGAAGCTGCTCCAGTATTTCGTCAGCAGGTTTGCTCAAAGTCCCTCACGCCTCCGGCAGGTGAAATATTACCGTCACTGGAATCGGTTGTCCACGCCGGCAGCATGCCGCTAAGGGGCGCTGCTGGCACGGCCAGGGTCTCCGATGTAGTATAAGCCAAGGCGCGCGGGCCAGGGCCGGCGCCCGAGCAATAGAAGACGCGAGTGAGGGCCCGCAACATGTTCGAAGGATTCGAGCGGCGGCAGGTCCAGACCCAGGACGTAGCCATCAACCTGGTCATGCGAGGCCAAGGTCCGCCGTTGCTGCTGCTCCACGGCTATCCCCAGACCCACGTGATGTGGCACAAGGTCGCGCCGGCGCTGGCCGCCGACTTTACCGTGGTGGCCCCTGACCTGCGGGGCTACGGCGACAGCGGCAAGCCTCCGGGGGACCCGGAGCACCTGAACTATTCCAAACGGGTGATGGCCCGGGACCAGGTAGAGGTGATGCGGCAGTTGGGGTTCGAGTCGTTCTTGCTGGTGGGGCACGATCGGGGCGCGCGGGTCTCCCACCGCCTGGCCAAGGACCACCCGGAACGAGTGCAAAAGCTGGCGGTGTTGGACATCATACCCACCCGCACGATGTTCCAAATAGTCAACAAGGAGATGGCGTCCAGCACCTACCACTGGTTCTTTCTGATTCAGCCCTACGATTTCCCGGAGCGGATGATCGGCGCCAGCGCCGACTACTTCCTGCGGACCCGATTCCTGCGAGGAGAGGGCGCAGAGCAGGCATTCCCGCCGGAGGCCGTCGACGAGTATGCCCGGTGCTTCTGCGACCCGGCGGCAATACACGCCACCTGCGAGGACTACCGGGCCGGCGCCGGCATCGATTTGGCGCACGACGAGGCCGACTTCCACGACAAGATAACCTGCCCGGTCTTGGTCCTATGGAGCGCCGCAGGGTACGTGGGCCGCACCCAGAACGTCCTGGAGATATGGAACGAGTACGCCACCAACGTGCGGGGGCAGTCGCTGCCCTGCGGACACTACATTCCGGAGGAAATGCCCGACGAGACCTACGCCATCCTGAAGGGCTTTCTGGAGCGATGAGGAGCGGTGACCCCCCCTGCTAGGACCCCTTCCTCCCTGGGACGTGGGAGAGCGTGACTCCGGCGAGCGAACTCACCCGAACACCGCCCCGTAGCTGGGCGGTGTTGCTGCTTTTTCGGGCGCAGCAGAGCAGCGCCGTGCTGGTGTCGTACACTTTCGGGCTGTTCCTGCCCTTCATACGGGAGGACCTGGACATCTCGCCCCTGGAGGCGGGGCTGTTGCAGGGAGTGTGGTGGGCGGCCTGGGCCCTGCTGTCGCTGCCCTTCGGGGCCTGGTTGTCCAGGTTCCGTCCCGTGCGGCTGGTGTTGGCCTCGCTCCTGCTGGGACTGCCGTTCCTGTTCCTACAGGCCCTGTCCATCAACTTCTGGATGCTGTTGCTGGGGCGGATGTTCTTCATCTCCGCCCACGTCCTGAACACCCCGGCCCGGGCGTTGCTGCTTCACCAGTGGGTTGCGCCCCGTCACTACGCCGCGGTGCAGGCCCTGGGGCTGTCCCAACACAGCGTCATCCTGGCCATCGCCATAAGCATGAGTCCGCTGCTCATTGAAGGACTGGGCAGTTGGCGGGTGCTGTACCTGATAATGGGCGGCCTATTCGCTCTTCAAATCGGCGCCTGGTTTATCGTGGCGAAGGACCACAAGGCCCAACTCCCCCCGCCGCCGGGCCGCGCCCTCCCCGCCGAGTCGCCGCTGCGGGCGCTGCGGCAGTACCCGCAAGGCTGGCTGGTGGCAGCCATGATGCTCTGCCTGTCGGCTACCTGGACGGGCATGGTAACCTTCCTGCCCACGTTGTGGGTGGAGGAACGAGGCGTGCCGCTGACCCTGGGCGGGCCGCTGTTGGGGTTCCTGTACTACGGGCTGATCCCCACGGGGTTTGTGGGGGGGACACTGGCGGCCAGGCTCCCCAGCCGCAAGCTGCTGCTGGCGGCGCCGGCCCTGTTCAACATGATTTTCGCCCTGGCCATAACACTGTCGCAGCAGCCGGCCCTGCTCATGGCGTTGATTACCGGCCTGGGCTTGGTATGGGTAGCCACCCCGGCGATTGAAGTGCTGCCTTTCGAGTTCCCGGACATCACCTCGCAGCAGGCGGCCGTGGTCATTGGACTGATAGTGACCTTCATGGGAATAGGATTCGCCCTTGGGCCGGTAGTGGCGGGGGTGGTGGCCCAGCTTACGGGCTCGATACAAACCGGCCTCATCGTGATGTCGCTGCTCTGTGGTCTGGGGGTGTTGGCCGGGCTGGCCTACCCGGAACGGCGGCGTTGACCACGGGGCGCAGAGTCTTCCAAGTCTCGTCGTGCTGACTTGCTGCCCCGCATCGCTCCAGGGCCTGCGTCGCCGCTATTGTAATCTTATGTATAATGGCACCGGTCACCGCCCAGGTAACGGCCTTGCCTGCCGGCGCCGGTGGGGGTTGGTGACGATGACACGAGCTTGCGGTCAGTCGGACCAAAGAGGGGGCGTATGTGTATTTCGACGTGGCTGGCAATCGGGGCGATGGTGGCCGCCGCAGGGTCCCTGCTGTCCATCTGGAGGTCCCGGAGGGGCGGCGAGTTGAGGCTTCAGGACGACGACCCCAACCGCTCTCCCGCGAATGCCGACTCTCTGAGCCCCTGGTCGTAAATCGCCCCGGGGCTTGCCGGCGGCTTCTCCGCGCGTCTCTTTGGGACGCCTCTTTGGAACGCCTCCGGGGGATGGTTCCGGTAGCCGGGCCCGCTGCCTTGCTCCTCGCGGCATTAGGTGACATAATCGCAACTCGGACGGTTACTGAGCGAAAAAGCACTTGATATTTCCCAAATATGGTATTACGCTGGGACGCGTAATTTCGCCCCGGAAGCTGAGCATTATATGGGCATGGGTGGTACATAGATGAAATTGACTCAAAGCAGGGCGGTCCCGATAGTACTCATCGTAGCGATAACCGCGGCGGTTATCGCTACCTTCGCGTTCCGCGGGGGGTTCGTATTCGGTCATCAAGACCCTGAGGGGTGCAATCTTTCCACCGTAGGTCTATCGATTGATACGTCCGACAGCGAGGGCCGGGAGTTGACCGAGGTTTCCCACGGGAGCGAGGTCTTTTACCGGGTGTTGCTGTCGATACCGGAACTTCCGTCCGGAAGAACCGCCTGCAATTACGGCGGCGGCCAGTTAGCCATCGAACTGCCCAGTGGCGAAACGACGCAACTAGCCGGTGTTGCGGGGACTCCCGACATCCCCCTCATTCAGCCCGGCTCGGTCTACGAGGCGCCTCCCGCCTCCTATACTGTGGACCAATCGGACGCCGAAAACCTGGTATTGACCGTTGAGGCGACCTACGCCGGGGGCAGTTCCCACAGCGTCGCCGGAGGCATCCAACATCCGCCGGCTGCGGCGGCGATAACCAGGCAAATCCGGCTGCTACCCCCAGCGGTTGAAATCGACATCACCCCCGCCGAGCAGGTGATTTACGAGGGGGGCGCCGCCGACTTCAGAATCACCATTAGCAACGCCGGCGGCTTTGTATTGTCCACCCTCCAGATTGTGGATACCCTGGAGACCGGCTGCGAACGGACTATCGACACACTGGCCGTCGGGGGCTCCGCGTTCTTCGATTGTAGAATGGACCCCGCGCAGGCCGGCGACAACAATGCAACTGTCATCGCCGCGGTCGTTGGCGGAGTGCCCGAGGACACGTCGGTAAGGGACACGGCGACCGCCGCCATCGCCATCGAGGCCATATCCATATCCATTGAAATGACTCCGAAGCTACAGCGGGTGCGGGTCGGCAACGAGTCGACCTTTGAGATCACGGTCCTCAACCCCAACACCACGGCATTGGCGAGCGTGGCGGTGTCGACGCCTGAGGCCCCCGACTGCCAGCGGACCATTGGCGCCATGGACCCCGGGGGCTCAATGATGTACTCCTGCACCAGTGAGCATCCCTCCGGGACCGCAACGGTGAGGGCCACCGCGGAAGGGGATATCGCAAACGTGGGCAAAGTGACCGATTTCGTCGAGGTCGAGGTCATCGTCTTCGAGTTGGACTTGGTCATCGATAAGAACCCTCAGGAGCAGACTATTCGGGAAGGGGAGTCGGCAGCCTTCACCGTGGCGGTCAACAACTTCGGGAATACCGCACTGTCCAACGTGATGGTTTCGGACAGCATCGCCCCGAACTGCTCGCGGTCCCTGGGCACCTTGGTCTCTCAAGAGGAAAGGGTCTTCCAGTGCTCCTCCGGGCCGTTGGAAGAGAACACGGAAAGCGTGATTACGGTGACCGGCACCGCCCCGGACGGGGACCCGGTACAAGACCGCGACACCGTCCAGATTGAAGTAATCCATCCTGGGACCCTCGTGGCGATATCCGAGCTGGACACCATGGTGTTGCGGCTGGTGGTCCAGGTGCTCACCATTACCGAGTCCAACACCGGCGACACTCCCCTTAGCGGCGTATACGTGGACGTGGAGCCATCCAACGTGCGCCTCACCACCGAATCCAAGGAGTTCATCGGCGGAGACCTCCAGGGTGACGGCGTCTTGGACCCCGGCGAGACCTGGGAGTGGAGACTGGTAACCGTGTCGGTGGCCGGTGACAACATCGTCCTGGCCAGTGACGCCACGGGCGTCCCCTACCGGGCCACGGGCCACGGCATAGACCCGCTGGGCGGGGACATAACCTTCCCGGCTTACGCCACCGAGTTGCACACTCTGGAAGTGCCCTTCGGGGCCTCCGCCGGACCTTCAGCGACCGCGGCCCCGGAGGCGCCGGCCCTTCCTTCCACGGAGGGGTCATGACGGAGCGGGGCGTGGGCCGCTAGAGAAAGGGAACCGCGCAATCCAATGGCCGGGGGGCTCCAACCTCCGGCCATTTTGTTTCCCCGGCAATAAGATGATCATCCCGGGGATACCGCTGGCTATGAGCCGACACCACGGTCTTTTAGTTGTCACCCTGAACGAAGTGAAGGGTCTCTGGCGCCGTACCTGAGATTCTTCGCTAAGCTCAGAATGACGAGGTTCAGAGGCCGACAATTAAATGGCCCTGCCGGGGATGCCGCCCCGGTTGCGTTTGTATTTTTCTCAGCCCATAATCGATTCCACTGGTAGAAACGTTTGGAGCAGTTGGTGTGCGACGGCCGCAGGCTGACACGCACCACGGCTGGTCCTGTCGTTGGGGTTGGACTCCCGGCGAGGAAGCCCCTGGAGGCCCATTGTCCCCGCTTCTCGAGGTGAGAGACCTCAAGACCTACTTCCACACTGGCGACGGCCTGGTGAAGGCCGTTGACGGCGTGTCTTACCAACTGGACGAGGGGGAAACCCTGGGCTTGGTGGGCGAGAGCGGCTGCGGCAAGAGCGTCAGTGCGCTGTCGGTGATGCGGCTAATTCCCGACCCGCCGGGAGAAATCGCCGGCGGGGAGATACTATTCGAGGGCCGGGACCTGCTGAAGATCAACATGGCGGAAATGCGCCGAACCCGGGGCGCCAAGATAGCCATGGTGTTCCAGGAGCCGATGTCGTCGCTGAATCCGGTGCTGACCATAGAGCGGCAGCTTACGGAGGCGTTGCAGCTTCACAAGGGCTTGAACCGGAAGGAGGCCCGCTTGGAGAGCGTCGGACTGCTGGAGCGGGTTGGCATACCCAGTCCGGAGCGCCGCCTAAGACAATATCCCTACCAGTTCAGTGGTGGGATGCGCCAGCGGGTGATGATAGCCATAGCCCTCAGTTGCAGCCCCAGGCTGATCATCGCCGACGAGCCCACCACCGCTCTGGACGTGACCATCCAGGCGCAGATCCTGGAGTTGATGAAATCCCTGGCCCGAGAGTCCGGGGTGGCGCTGATAGTGATCACCCACAACCTGGGAGTGGTGGCCCGGTACGCCGACCGGGTCAACATCATGTACGCGGGCAAGATAATCGAGCAGGGCACGGCGCAGGACATTTACGGCAATCCCAGGCATCCCTACACGGTAGGTCTGCTCAAGTCGCTGCCCCGGCTGGACCGGCCCCGCCTTTCCAAGCTGGTCCCCATAGAGGGCCAGCCTCCCGACCTGATAAATCTACCCGGGGGCTGCGCTTTTCGCCCCCGGTGTCCCTGGGGCGTCGGGCGATGCGAGGAGGAGACTCCCCCCCTGATGCCGGCCGGCCAGGACCACTGGTCAGCCTGCTGGCAGTCGGACGTGCTGGGACCGGACGCCCCGGGCCGCGATTCGCTCCCGCCGGAGCCGGTGGCCGCGGACAGCCTTCCCTACGAGAGCGGCCGGGGATGAATCGGTCGCCTGAGATAGCGCCGGGAAAAGCTGCCGCCCAGGCGGATACCGGGATACTCCTTGAGGTCGACGACCTCAAGATGCACTTCCCGGTGTCCTCGGGCGGGCTGTTCCGCCGCCGCGAAGCCGCCATCAAGGCGGTAGACGGCGTCAGCTTCTACATTCGCCGGGGGGAGACCCTGGGCTTGGTGGGAGAAAGCGGCTGCGGCAAGACCACCACGGGCCGGTGCATACTGCAACTCTACCGGCCCACCGCAGGCAAAATAACATTCGACGGCCGGGACCTATCCGCTCTGTCCTCCGGCGAGATGCGGGCCATGCGGCGCAAGATGCAGATCATATTTCAGGACCCCTACGGTTCCCTAAATCCCCGCATGACGGTGGGAAACATCATCGGGGAACCGCTGCTGGTCCACAAACTGGTGGAGGGAAAGGCGGAATACCGGGAGCGGGTGGCGGAGTTGCTGGAACGAGTCGGCCTGAACGCCTACATGGCCGACCGCTTCCCCCACGAGTTCAGCGGGGGCCAGCGGCAGCGAATAGGAGTGGCCCGGGCGCTGGCGGTGGGCCCGCAGTTCATCGTTGCCGACGAACCGGTTTCCGCGTTGGACGTATCGATCCAGGCCCAGATGATCAACCTGCTGGAGGACATGCAGGAACAATACGATCTCACCTACCTGTTCATTGCCCACGATCTCTCGGTGGTCCGCCATATCAGCGATCGCGTTGGCGTCATGTACCTGGGGCGCATGGTCGAGATGGCCCACCGGGATGACATATATCTCGACCCGCTGCATCCTTACACCCGGGCCCTGCTGTCGGCGGTGCCCATCCCCGATCCGGTGCTGGACGCCCAACGGGAGCGAATAATTCTGACCGGAGAGGCGCCCAGTCCCTCCAACCCCCCCAGCGGATGCGTGTTTCATCCCCGCTGCCCCATAGCTACCGCGGAATGTTCCAGGGTGGCGCCGGAGATGCGGGAAGCCCAGCCCAACCACTGGGTGGCCTGCATTCACGCGCCGGGCTACGGGCCGGTCCAGGACTTGTGACGTGCAGCAACACCTCATACGCAACTTCTGCATCATCGCCCACGTGGACCACGGAAAGTCCACCCTTGCCGACCGCTTCCTGGAGCTGACCAACACCGTCCGCCCCCAGGACATGAAGGCCCAGTTCATGGACCAGATGGAGCTGGAGCGGGAACGGGGCATCACCATCAAGGGCAAGGCCGTCACCATGTCCCATCACGCCGCGGATGGGGATACCTACCAGCTAAACCTCATCGACACCCCCGGCCACGTGGACTTCAGCTATGAGGTGTCCCGCGCCCTGGCCGCCTGCGAAGGGGCCGTCCTGGTGGTGGACGCCAGCCAGGGTGTCGAGGCCCAGACCATTTCGAACACCCTCTTGGCCCTGAGCTACGACCTGGTGCTGGTGCCGGTGGTCAACAAGGTGGACCTGCCCCAGGCCGAAACCCACCGGGTGGCCGCCGAGCTGAGACAAGTGTTCGGCTTCAAAGAGGAGGAGATACTGTTCGTGTCGGCCAAGACCGGGGCCGGCGCCGGCGAGGTGTTGAACGCCCTTGTGGAGCGGGTCCCCCCACCGCCGGGCGAGGCCGGCCAACCGCCGCGGGCCCTGGTGTTCGATTCTCTCTACGACGCCCACAAGGGAATTATCGCCAACATCAGGGTGCACGACGGCACGTTCTCCCACCGGGACCGGATTCGAATCATGTCTACCGGGAAGGTGACCGAGGCGGTGGAAGTGGGAGTGTTTGCTCCTTTTCCCAAGCCCGTGGCCGCCCTCCACGCCGGCCAGGTGGGTTACGTCGCCACCGGACTGAAAAACGTCAGGGAGTGTACCGTGGGAGACACCCTGACCAGCGACGTCCGGCCGGCAGAGATACCCCTGGAAGGGTACGCGCCCTTGAAGTCCATGGTCTTCGCCAGCCTGTACCCCGCCGACGGAGAGGATTACGGCAACGTTCGCACCGCTTTGGGCAAGTTGCAGCTGAACGACGCCTCCCTGACTATCGAGCCGGAAAACAGCACCGCGCTGGGATCGGGGTTCCGCTGCGGGTTCCTGGGCCTGATGCACCTGGAGATCGTCCAGGAACGGCTGGAACGAGAGTACGGGTTGCAAATTCTCGCCACGGCGCCCGGGGTCGGCTACCGCGTCGTGTCCCACGACGGAGAGACTCACCAGGTGGACAGTCCGGCCAAGCTGCCTCCGCCCCATGCTATCAAAGAGATACTAGAACCCCTACTCGGTCTGACCATCGTGGCCCCCCACCGGCACGTGGGAGTCATCATGGAGCTGATGCACTCGCGCCGGTGCCAGTTCCGGCGCATGGAGTACATGCAAAAGGCCGAGAGCTCCGGGAACGACAGGGAGGCGGCTGAGGTCCGGGACCGGGTGGTGCTGGAGTACACCATGCCCCTGGCTGAGTTGCTGTCGGACTTTTACAACCAGCTGAAGTCCCGCACCCAGGGTTACGCGTCGCTGGACTATACGCTGGAAGGTTACCAGGCCGCGCCCCTGGTCAAAGTGGACATACTGGTCAACCAGGAGCCGGTGGATGGCCTGGCCATGATCCTGCACCGAGACTCGGCGGCAAGTCAGAGCCGAGCTATCGTCGAGAAGCTCAAGGAGAGCATACCCAGACAGCAGTTCGAGGTGCCCATCCAGGCCGCCATGGGAGGGCGGGTCATCGCCCGGGAGACCATAAGGCCCCTGCGCAAGGACGTGCTGGCCAAGCTGTACGGCGGGGACGTGACCCGCAAGCGCAAGCTATTGGACAAGCAGAAAGAAGGCAAGCGACGGATGAAGGTGGTAGGCAGGGTGGAAATTCCCCAGGAAGCCTTCCTGGCCATGCTCAAGCTGGGCGGAGACGGCTAGGCGGTCACATTCCCAGGTCGTCCCGTAACTGGCGCATCTGGTCCAGGTGTTCCCGCCAGTGGCCGTCCAGCACCCGGTCCAGCAACTCCCGCACCGTCCGCTCCGCGTCGACGTCTCGGGACCTCAGGTGCGCCAGGGCCGACTTGGCGTCCAGGTCTCCGTCACTGGCGGTGCTCAGGGCCTCCCGCATGGCCCCGAAATAGCCGCCTAGGTCATCACGCATTTGCCCCAAGTCGTAGACCATCCTCTCCGGCGTCATGTTGTCCCGGTCGGCCCAAATCTCGTACTCTCGAAGTTCGCCCGATAAGACGCCCTTGAGCACTTGGGGGATGCCGCCCGGGGGAGTGTCCAGCAGGTGATACACCAGTTGCCGAGCCGACCAGGCCGACGGCTCCGGTTTCCAGTCGAGGCAGTAGTCCATGCCGTCCAGGATATCCAGTAACTCGGATTCCAGGTCGCGGGTCTTGGCAATGTAGGCGTCTTTTCCGCTGGTCAATGGTCCTCCCGCCGGGGCCGCCGGCGCGCTAGCTAGGGTGCGACCCCGTCGAGCAGCGATCTGGCGGCGGTCCGGGTGTCCTCCCGGGCCAGGGCGAACTCCAAGGACGCCCGCAGCAGCCCCATGGGCGTGCCGCCGTCGTAGCGCCGGCCCTGGAACTGGTAGGCGTACAACTCCTGACGTTCCAGCAGCAACAGGAGCGCGTCGGTCAGTTGGATCTCGCCCTTGGCGCCGGGAGCGGTGTGCTCCAGGCACTCGAAAATCTCCGGGGGCAAGAGATACCGCCCCACGATGGCCAAGTTGGATGGGGCCTCCTCCCTCGGCGGTTTTTCCACCAAGCCGCGAATTTGGAACGCCCGGTCTTCCGCCGGGCCGCCCTCCACCACCCCGTAGTTGTGGACCAGGTCCCAGGCCACGGCCTCCACGGCAACGACTCCCGCCCCCAGCCGTTCGCCGGCGGCGGCAATCTGGGACACCACCCCGGGGTTGTGGACCACGATGTCGTCGGGCAGGATAACCACGAACGGCTCGTTGCCCACCGCGTCGCGGGCCGTCAGGACGGCGTGGCCCAGTCCCAGGGGTTGCTGTTGCACCACGAAAGAAACATGGGCCAGGTGGGCCGCCCGGTGCACCTTCTCCAGCAGGCCCGATGCGCCGGACTCAGCCAGCCGGTCCTCAAGCTCCGGTTGGGACTGGAAGTACGACGCTATGGACTCCTTTCCGGGGGACACTACGACGATCACCTCCTCCACCCCGGCCTCGGCGGCCTCCTCGACAACGTACTGGAGCATGGGCTTGTCGAGAATCGGCAAGAGCTCTTTGGGCACCGACTTGGTCACCGGCAGGAACCGGGTGCCCAACCCGGCAGCGGGTATGACGGCTTTTCTGGCTTGCATGATTGTCGCGTCGGACTCCCCCCATTGAGTGAGGCAATTCTAACACCGGGGGCATCGAAGAGGAAACGGAAAGCGTCTCACGGGTCAATTGGGGCATTTGACACGGCCCAATGCCTAACCTACCATGGTATCGAGGCCGCGCTAAACGGGGAGCTAGCGGTGCCCTGAACTCGCAATCCGCTACAGCGGGGTTGAACTCCTCCCCTAGGCTTCGCCGGTAGGCCCATGTCAAGGGACCGGAACGCTGAAGGCTGGGTCCCACGCGGCGTAGACTTGTGAACCCCGCCAGGTCCGGAAGGAAGCAACGGTCAACAGGATACTACGGGTGCCGTGGGAGTGCCTGGCCTGAGTTCTGGCCTGCGACACGCCTAGTGGCCGTTGTCGAAGGGAGGTGCGCGGTCTCAACGCCACCGGCTGGCTGGCCCGCGCCTGCGGTGCGCAGGACCCCCGCAGCCCCGCAGGGAGCATCCGCTACTAGTCCCGTCAGCCCAGTCGAGACGCCAACCATGACGGCCCGGGCGTTGTGTGAGATGGTTTGTTGGTGAGCACGCAGCCGGCGCGGGCAATCAAACCCCGCAAAGCCTTGGGCCAACACTTCCTGCTGGACAACCGGGTACTAAGCCACATTGTCGCCGCGGCAGAGATCGAGTCACAAGACGTGGTCTTGGAAGTCGGCCCCGGTACGGGCGCCCTCACCCGGCGGCTGTTGGAGCGCGGCGCCAGGGTCGTGGCGGTGGAGCTTGACCGCCGGCTGGCGCAAGCTCTGCCCGACCGCCTGGGCAACCCCCCCAACCTGGCCGTCATCGAGGCCGACGCCCGGCGGCTGGACCCGGGCGAGGTCCTGGCCCCGAACACCGCCTACAAGGTCGTGGGGAACCTTCCCTACTATGCCGCCAATCCCATCGTCAGGCGGTTCCTGGAGGCATCGGTCAAGCCGCGGCTGGTGGTGGTGACGCTGCAAGAGGAGGTCGCCCAGTCTATGGCGGCGGCCCCTGGCAAGATGGGGATGCTCTCCGTCGCAGTACAGTACTACGCGGAGCCAAGGCTGGTCTGCCGTGTGCCGGCGAGGGCCTTCCGGCCTCCGCCCAAGGTTGTCTCGGCCGTGGTGCGGCTGGACGTGAGGCCGAGCCCCGCCGTCGACGTAGCCAGCGACGCGGAGTTCTTGGCCGTGGTGCGGGCGGGATTTTCCGCGCCGCGAAAGCAATTGCGCAACTCCCTCGCCCAAGGTCTGGGCATTTCCGGAGAGGACGCGGCGCAGGTCTTGGCCGGCGCCGGCGTGGACGGAAGCCGGAGGCCGGCCACCCTATCCCTGGCCGAGTGGGCTTCGATCTACCATGCCTGCCAGGCATGGACGAACTCCCGGCTGACGGCTGGGCCGGCTTGAGAACTCGGGCATTCGCCAAGCTAAATCTCACCCTCGAGGTGCTGGGACGCCGCCCCGACGGGTATCACGAGATCAGAAGCATTTTGCAAACCGTCGATTTGGCCGACAGCTTGGAGATTCTCCCCGCACCCACGCTGCAGGTGGAGTGTAACGACTCCTCGTTGAACGGCGAGGCCAACCTGGTGTGGCAGGCGGCGCTGGACCTGGCCCAACGCGGCGGGATAGAGCCGCAAGCCCGCATCCGCATAGAGAAGCGCATTCCCACTAGCATGGGGCTGGGTGGAGGGAGCAGCGACGCGGCCTGCGCCCTGGCGGCCTTGAACCGGTTCTGGGGGTTGGACTTGCCCAAGGAAGAGTTGGCGGAAGTGGCGGCGGGACTTGGGTCCGACGTGCCATACTTCCTTTGGGGCGGGGCCGCCCTGGTCCAAGGCCGCGGAGAGCAGGTGACGCCGCTGCCGCCGCCGCCCCGCTTGGCCGTCACCCTAGTGTGCCCCGGAGTGACATTGCCCAACAAGACCGCCACTATGTTCGGCTACTTGACGCCGGCGCACTACAGCGACGGGGGGGTCACCCGGCGCATGGTTGAAATCCTCCTGGGCGGCCGGTCCGTAGCACACTCCGCTGGAGCGGCGGTGCACAACGTCTTCGAAGAGGTTGCCACCCAGGCTTTCTTGGATCTGGGCCGGGTGCAACAAGCCCTGAACGACCTGGCGCCGGGCAGGTTTCACCTCTCGGGAGCGGGGCCTGCCCTGTTCGCCCTGTCCTCGGACCAAGAGGAGTTCCAAAAAACTTCCGCCGCCCTGCAAGGCCACCGGGTTGGCGTGCACCTGGTCCAAACGGTGACCACCGGCCAGGCGACCGGGGATGACGCGCTATAGCCCCGCGGCCGCCTCCGGCGCATGGTCCCATGGGCGCGAGGGGAACCAAGACCAAGGCTGAGTAATGACAGTGCTGGAATCGATATCGATCGGGATTAATCCCAACCTCATCGACGGCGGCGGCCTGGCGTTGTCTTGGCACGGGTTTATGACCTTCGCCGCCGTGGTGGTGGCGGTATTCCTGGTGGTCCGCTGGGGCTCCAGGGAGGGGTTTAACTCCGACGCCATCTACGCGGTGGCCTTCTGGGGAATCCTTGGCGGGGTCGTTGGGGCCAGGCTGCTGCACGTAATCGACGCCTGGAGCTTCTACGGACAGGACCCGGTGAGAATCCTTTACGTGTGGTCCGGCGGTGTAACCATCTACGGCGCGATACTGGGCGGCTTTGTGTTCGCCGCGGCCTACATGGTCATTCGCAACTCCCGGTTCTGCCTGGAGGCCTGGCGCCGCTACTTCCGGTTCCTGGGAGAACCCGTCAAGTCTCCCCTACCCAGCGTGGGGCGTCTCGCCGATATAGCCGCCCCGGCGATGCTGGTGGCCCAGGCCATCGGGAGGGTGGGCGACATCATCAACGGGGAGCACTGCGCCAAGGCCACCGGCCTGCCCTGGGGAGTTATCTATACTCACCCGGAGCGGCAGAGCCTGGCGTGCGAGCAGTCCTTCGGGCCGGGCGCCACCCATCCCGCGGTGGCCTACGAGCTGCTGATGGACCTGGCCATTCTGGCCGCCCTCTGGCCCCTGCGCAAGCGGCTCCACCCGCCGGGGATGTTCTTCGCCCTGTACCTGGCGACCTACTCGGTGGGCCGTTTCTGCTTGAGTTTCCTGCGCAAGGAATACAGCCAGTACGGACCGCTCAACGAGGCGCAGATCATCGCGCTGTTGGTGATGGTGGTGACCGTCCCGTTGCTCATGTACAAAGCCCAGTTGGTCCCAGCCGAACCTCCCAAAACGGGACAGGGGCAGAAACCAAAGAGGCGGGCGGGCAACTCCTAATTAGACCTGGGACAGTTTCCGGGGAGCGAGCCGGGGAGAAGCGCGGCGGCATAGGGCCGAGTCTACGGCGTCTGGGACCGGGAAAATCACCTAGGGACCCTCAACCCGGAAGTCCACCGCCTTCAGGTTCACCCGCTCCACCCCCTGCCAGTGGTCGCGATTCACGGTGTAGGCCAGGTCCACCGTCCGCGCTCCGGCGACCCACCGGTGGGCCTGGTAAAACGCCAACACGCTCCAGACCTGGCCCTGGTGGGCGACCTTCAAGCTCAGGTGCTGCCCGGAAGCGCCCATGGTGCGAGCTTCCAGCACCTGAGCCCCCCGGGTGAGGAACACCGGCTGGGGATTACCCGGGCCGAAGGGCTCCAGGGTTTCCAACCAACTGAGAAACTCTGCGCTCAACTCCGTGAACCCGATTTCGGCGTCCAACTCCAGCCGCGGCTCCATGTCGCGGGCATCCAATGACTTCTCGGCGGCCAGGACCAGCCTTTCCCGGAGCTGCGGCAGCTTGTCGCCGTCCACGGTGAAACCCGCAGCCTGGGCGTGGCCGCCGAATCTAACAAACATATCCCGGCAATCCGAGAAGGCCTGGAATAGATCGAACTCCGGGATGCTGCGCCCGCTGCCAACAGCCAATCCGTCCTCCATGGTGACGGCGACCGCCGGACGTCTGAACCTCTCGGCCAAGCGCCCGGCCACCAGGCCGGCAACCCCCCTGGTGATGCCGTCAACCGAAATCACGAGAAACGCCGGAAGCTCCCCGGAGGCCATCTCGGCTTGGACCTGCCGGTTGGCCCGCTCCATGACCTCCTCGGTCAACTCTCGGCGCCGCAGGTTCATGGCCTCCAGCTTTTCGGCCAAGCTTTCCGCTTCCGAGGCAGACCTGGTGGTGAGCAGCCGATAGCTGTCCATAGCATGGCCCATCCTTCCGGCGGCGTTGAGCCTGGGAGACACGCTGAAGGACACAGTCTCGGTGGTCAAGGGCTGCCCCTGGATGCCGGCGAGCCGGTACAAGGCCTGAAGCCCCGGCCGCTGCGTCTGGGCCAACCGCACCAGGCCTTCCCGTACCAGGTACCGGTTCTCGTCCACCAGGGGGACCAAGTCGGCGATGGTCCCCAGGGCGGCAAGCTCCAACAGACTGTTGGGCCAGGGCTGTCCGTGGTACTGGTAAAGACCCTGGACTAGCTTGAACGCCAGCCCCGCGCCGCACAGTCCGCGAAAGGGATAGGCGCCGCCGGGCAGCATGGGGTCTACTACCGCGGTCGCATCGGGCAGATCATCCTGGGGCACGTGGTGGTCGGTGATGATCACGTCTGCGCCCAGTTGCCTGGCATAGGCAACCTCCGCCACCGAGGTTACCCCACAGTCCACGGTCACAATCAGGCTCGCTCCCAGGCCGGCCAGGTGGTCGATGGCGGCCTTGGACAGGCCGTGGCCCTCTGCTGAGCGATGGGGCAGGTAGGGAATCACCCGCAATCCGAACGCTTCCAGGCCCTCGGCAACGATGGCCGAGCCGGTCAGGCCGTCAACGTCGAAGTCCCCGAACACACCCACCGGTTCCTCCCGGCTGAGGGCGCGGTATAGGCGCTGCAACGCCCGGTCCATGCCGGACAAGCGCAGCGGGTCGTAGGGCAAACGATAGGGCGGCGCCAGCAACATCCGCAGCTTGTCGGGGGTGTCCATGCCCCGGCGCAACAGCACCTTTACCGCCGCGGGAGGCAGGTCAAGAGGCAACGAATGACTGCCCACGGGGGGCGGGAGTTCCCAGAGTTTGGCCCCTGCAAGCGGGGGTGTGGCGGTCACGTCTCCAGGTCCGGAGCCGTGAAAACCAGCACTGAGTTGTGCCCGCCGAAACCGAAGGAGTTGCTCATCGCCACTTTGACTTCGGCAGGGCGGGCGTGGTTGGGCACGTAGTCCAGGTCACATTCGGGGTCGGGATTCACCAGGTTGATGGTCGGGGGGATCAGGCCGCGCCCCATGGACATGACGCAAATCGCCGCCTCCAGGGCGCCCCCCGCCCCCAGCAGATGCCCGGTCATCGATTTGCTGGAGCTGATGGGTATGCGGTAGGCGTCTTCGCCCAAGGCCAGCTTGATGGCTTTCGTCTCCTGCCGGTCGTTGAGGGGAGTAGAGGTGCCGTGGGCGTTGATGTAGTCGACCTTCGGCGGCGCGATGTCGGCCGCAGCCAGGGCCATTTTCATGGCGGTGGCGGCGCTGTCGCCCGCGGGCGCCGGCTCCGTGAGGTGGTGGGCGTCGGAGGTGGCCGCGTAGCCGCGAATTTCGGCCAATGGGGTCATGCCCCGCCGCCGGACGCTGGCGCCGCTCTCCAACACCAGGACCGCCGCGCCCTCGCCAATGACGAAGCCGTCCCGTTGCGAATCGAAGGGCCGGCTGGCTCTCTGCGGATTTTCGTTAAACCGGGACAGCGCCCGCATGGCGTTGAACCCGGCGACCGCCACGGGGTAAACGGGGGCCTCGCTGCCCCCGGCCAGGACCACTTCCTGTTGCCCCCGGCGGATCATTTCCCAGCCCTGCCCCAGCGCGTCGGCGCCGCTGGAACAAGAGGAAACGGTGCAGTAGTTGGCGCCCATGGAGCCGGTGACCATTGATACCTGGGCCGACGCCATGTCAGCCAACATCATGGGGATCAAGAAGGGACTGACTCGCTTGGGGCCGCGCTCCTTCAGGACGTCAAATTGCTGGGAAAGGGTGATGATGCCGCCGATGCCGCTGCCGACGATGACCCCCACCTGGTAGGAATCGTCGTCGGGCTTCAATTGCGCCTGCAGGCACGCGGCCTGGGCCGCCACTACAGCGAACTGGGCGAAGCGGTCCATGCGCCGCGCGTCTTTGCGGTCCAGGTAACTCTCGGGGTCGAAGCCTTTGACCTCGGCGGCGAAGCGGGTGTCATACCCCTCGGTATCGAAGGCTTGGATGAGGTCGACCCCGGACTTTCCCTTGGCTACCCCGGCCCAGGTGGACTCGGCATCCAGGCCCAGAGGACTCACCACGCCCATCCCGGTGACGAATACCCGTCGGTCGTTGCTGACTACCAAGTTAAGCTAAGCAACCCCGTCAAATTCTGCGGCAGGGCGACCCCAAAGCTTATTCACGATGCGCCTCACGGCGCCTCCGTATCCCCGGCGGCGAGCCTTTCCTCACCCGCGGCCTCCACTGCCCTTAGCTGCTAGGGGTCTTTTTCCGCTTGGGGTCCGCGGCCACGACGTTGAGCAAGTCGTTGAGCTCCGTGATGCGGCCGGAGATGTTGGCCGCCAACTCGGGGCTTGCCGGCTTGAGAGGGTCCGACAGGGTTTGCAGCGACTCCGTCAGCTCGCTGACCCGGACACTCACCGATTCGGCCACCTCGCGCCTGGCATTGGCCAGGGGTTGAGACACCGAGCGCAACGTCTCCACCAACTCGCCCACGCGCTGCGGAATGTTTCCGCCGAAGTCTTGATCGGACCACCCGCGGAGGGTTTCCGAGGCCTCGGTGATGCGAGTGGAGATGGTGTCGCCCCACTCCTTGCCGGTGGTGGCCAGGCGCAGCCGGTAGTTCTTGAGAATCCGGAAGATGCGCCCGTACAGGTCGTCGACGGGGCTCAGCCTGGAGTTGTACTTGTCGAACAATTCCCGGCTTTCTTCCATGGTCCATCGTTCATCGTAGTGGACCAGTTGCCGCCCGGTGTAGAGGTGATACGGCCGCATCTCGCCTTCCCGCAGCTGGTCGCCGTTTTCGTTCAGCGGCGTCAAATCCTTCCAGTTGGAGGTTGCGGGCAAGGGGGTCAGCAGGTTGGCCGTCTGGTACTTGCTTATCTGGGTGACCCACTCTGCCAAGGCCATGATGCTGTCTTCGGTGTCATAGGGGAGGCCGATGATGGTCATGGCCACCACGGCGAACCCGTCCCGCTTCAGGGTGACCAGGTCCTGGTGGGTTTGGCCGGGGTCCTGGCGTTTGCCCACGGCGTTCAGGTTTTCCGCGTTGTCCGACTCTACCCCCACGTAGAGCATCCGGATGTTGGCGTCCCACATGGCCTGGGCCATTTCGGGGTCTTGACCGATCTCGGCGCGGGCCTGGCAGATCAGGGCCATGCCTTCAGTGTGGTCTTTCCAGCCGTTCAGCCGTTCAAATCGCTCGTTGCGGTACTTGACGGCCCTCAGCGGCGGCGGGTGCAGGTCGTCGGAAATGAAGATGTTGAACACGCCCCCTCGGGAGGAGTGGATAAGCCCGTCTTCGGCCATGCGCCGGAGCTGTTGCAGCCGCTTGAGCTCCGTTTCCCTGGACACCAGGCGGTAACCAAGGAACTGCTGGATTACCTGGCAGTAGCTGCACTTCTCGGTGCAGCCCCGCACCGTCTCCAGCACGCCGCCGGCCATGGGATTGGCCGGGCTCAGGCCCTTGATGGAGTGGAAGTCGGGAAGCTCCACAAAGTCCGGGGAGACCAGCCCGGCCCTGCGGGTCTGAACGATCCGCCCGTCGCGCCGGTAGCTGATGCCAGGGACCTTGTCCAGGTATTGGTAGAGTTGGCCGCCACTATAGGTGAGGAGAACGTCGGAGAGTTGGCCAATGATGTCCTCTCCCTCCCGCTGCACTACCACGTCGAAATGGCCGTAATCGAAGGCCTCCTCGGCCAAAGGCCCCATTTGGGGACCGCCGCCGATGGTTATCAGGCCGGGGTGGTGCTGCTTGGCCAGGCGGGCCACCTCGTAGCCCCGGGGGGCCTCGTTAATCAAGGCGGTAACCATCAGGATGTCGACGCCATCCAGGTCTTTGTCAGGGTCCAACAGTCCCACCCGGTCTTCGAACCAAATCTCCCTCTCGTAACGATAGGCGCCGTCCCACTGAGCCAGCGCGCCCGACAGGAAGAGCATACCCTGGCGAGGTATGGCAATGTACTCGAAGTTTCCGCCGGTTGACGCTGGCTGTAGCAGCAGCACCCGTTTAGTCTTCATATTGGCTACTCCCGGTCTAATGGCGGTGGAGATACCCGGACTCCGCCCGGTTGCCGTGACACTTGTTCCCATGGACTAGGGAAGGGCGGCCATTGCGGCAGCACCCGGTGGTCGAGGACCCCATGCCATGGCGACACGTCCTGTCAACTGGTTAAACATTATACACCCACACCACGGTGTGACCATACCGTTTACGAATACTCACGGGGGCCTTTTTGTTTTCCGGTCAGGCCGAACGCCCCTCATGTAATTACCGCGACCATGGCTGCCCCCCTGACGATAATCCACATGGCCCCTAAGAGTCCCCAGCGCGGGTCTTGAGACCTTCAGGCGTTACCCTACCCGCTGAAAGTGGGGAATAATTTCCTTGGCTATGGCCTCAATATGTCGCTCCCGGTCCTCGCCGGGGCACGTCACGCTGAAGATGATGTTCCTGGCCCCGGCGTCTATGTACTCCTGAAGCCGCTCGATGCACCGCTCCACCGGGCCCAACAGACAGTATTGCCGCACGATGTTTATGAAGTCGCCGCCGTAGAGGTACTGGCCGCCCAACTCCCTTGCCGCAACGGAGGCGGCCTCCTCCTCGGTGGGATAAATGGAGACGTAGGGGAACCAGGCCCACTGGAAAGCGGCGAGGTCGCGCCCCAACTCTCGGGCTGACTCCTCGATCTTGGCGACACTGCTCCGGTAGCGCTCCGGGCTGTAGAAGTAGGGCATCCAGCCGTCGCCATACCGGGCGGCGCGGAGCATCGCGGCGTCACGGCGGCCCGAAACCCAGACCGGCGGGCCGGGTTGCTGCCAGGCGGGCGGGTTTATCGATACGTCTTCCAGGTTGAAGTGCCGTCCCCGGTAGGTCACCGGCCGGCCGGTCCACAACTCGCGCAAGACCTCCAAGCACTCGTCGGTGCGGCGGCCTCTTTGCTTCACTTCCAGCCCGGCGGCCTCGAACTCCACCGGGAACTCTCCGCCGACCCCCACGCCCAGGACAAACCGCCCGCCGGACGCCAGGTCCAGGGTGGCGGTCAGTTTCGCCAAGGTCAACGGGTGGTAGAAGGGCGCCAGTAAGACCGACGACAAGACCTTTAGCTTTTCCGTGGCGCCGGCCGCCACCCCCAGCAGGGGCAGGCTGGCGTGGGTCGGACCGGGAGGGTTGCCGCGCATGTAGTGCTCGCCCGCCGACAGGAACTCGAAGCCCAACTCTTCCGCCCGCCTGGCCTGGCGCGCCACCTCGGCAGCCCCAGACGCCAGGGCCATTCCAAAGTGCAGTTCGGGTTGAGCCATGGGTTCCTCCCACCGGCCGAGCGACGGACGCGGCGGCAAACTCCGGCTATATTACAACAACTCTTCTTGAGCGTCACGCCCGGAATCGCGATCATGCCACGCATAATCCGGGGCCAATACCCCTGGGACTCAGCGATTGGGGCCAAGGCCCACGCGTGGGCCAATGGCCGTTGCTCGACGCCGCCTCGCGGCCTTGACATGTTTTGTGGCGGAGCCGACAATCAGCCCCGTTGGTTATTCCGAAGACGGCAGCAGTCTTGGACCCTGGGGCGGCGGGAGGGCTGCATGGCCTCGCCCCGGCACGGTCCAACCGGCAAGCAGCCCAATTCGGCCGTCTCATTCGTTCCACTCCAGGAGAAGGCATCGCAATGACCACCACCTCAGAAACTTGGTCGGAAGAGCTAGTACACGTAGCCGGGGCCGACGTCCAACTGGTGACGGGAGGAACGGGCGAACCCCTGCTGATACTCCACGACGAGACCGGACAGAACGGCTTGTTCCGTTTCCATGAGTCCCTGGCCCGGCAGCATCGTCTCTACCTCCCGTCTCACCCGGGGTTCGGCAGCTCTCCGAGGATCGAGTGGATCATGACCGTGCGGGACCTGGCCGGGTGGTACCTCCGGGCCTTGGACGAGCTGGACCTGGGGCCGGTGAACGTGGCCGGCTTCTCCATGGGGGGGTGGCTCGCCGCCGAGATGGCCGCCATGTGCCCCCATCAGTTCAAGAAGATGGTGCTGGTGGGGCCGCCGGGAATCAAGCCGCCGGTGGGAGACATCTACGACATGTTCCTGGAAGTGATGACAGACTTCATCATTACCAGCGTGCTGGACCCGGACCAGACGGACGAGTTTCAACAGGTCTGCCCGGACGAACCGTCCCCGGAGCGGATAGAGAGTTGGGAAGTGGCCCGGGAGGAGGCCTGCCGACTGGCCTGGAAGCCGTTCATGTACGACCCCGCCCTGCCTCACCTGCTGCACCGGGTTAGAGACCTGCCCACCCTCATCGTGTGGGGCCGGCAGGACGCCATCGTCCCGGTCAGCGCCGCCGAGGTCTACCACGAGTCCATCCGGGGCTCGCGGCTGGACATCCTGGAGAACTGCGGCCACCGTCCCGAGCTAGAAAAGCCCGCCGACTTCGTGGACCTAGTCAACCGGTTCCTGTCCGGGTCCTAGGCCCCGGCAGGCAAGACTCTTCTTGGACGGCCCGTCCCGGACTCGAGAACCCTCCCGCGTCCATGGGGCCCGGCTGACTTTCGCATCTTGAACGAGGCGCCTCCAGGGTTATCATTGACCCAAGAACGTATTCAGCCATTGAGGTAAGGTTGGCATGACGTGCCCCGGCGAGCAACCGGTTTTGACCGCCTCTCACCGGAACAACGGCTACGGAGAAGCAGCTTCAGCGCTTAACAAGTCCTTGGCGATGCACCGGTGGTCCAATTGGATAGCCGGTTTCTCCGGCGAGTTCGCTCGTAGCGCCATAGCCCGGTACCTGCCGTTCCCATCCAACAAGCGCCTGGTCATGGACCCGTTCGCCGGGGTCGGCACCACGTTGGTCGAAGCGAACAGACTAGGTCTGGATACCGTAGGGTTTGAATTGAACCCGTTCGCCTCCCTGGTAACCAAAGTCAAGCTGAACTCCAAGAATATATGCCTCAGTGAATTCATCGAGAACATCGACGGATATAGGACATTCGTTGAGGAAATAGACCGCCACTTGACTATTCCCAGTGACACCAAGGAGAACTTCTCCACCGTCGAGCCCCGAAGCCCACCGCCGCCCGGATTCAGAAGCCGGATTCCCTTCTTCTCACCCGCCGTAGAGCGCAAGGTCCTCTTCACTTTCGACTATATGAGCAACCTGCCACGCCCCATTAGAGACCTCTTCACCGTGGCCTTGTCCTCCGTGATGGTGGACTTCTCAAATTACTCTTATGAGCCTTCTTTGGGCTCGCGGCCTGCAGCCGGAAAAGAACTGGTGCACGATGCAGAGGTCGCAGGGGTGCTCACTACTAAACTACGGGACATGTCCGAGGACATTGCCCAGTTTCAGTCCGATGCCGGGAACCAGCCTGGCAACCCCGGTTGGCAAATTCACGAGTGCTCCTTTTTTGACTCGGAAGAGTATGTCGAACCCAACTCAGTGGACCTGGTGGTGACGTCTCCGCCCTATATGAACAATTACCACTACGTGAGGAATAGCCGGCCGCAGCTTTTCTGGGCGGGCCTCATAGGTTCCACCGGGGAGCTAAAGCGCCTGGAGAACAACAATTTCGGGAAGTATTGGCAGACGGTCAGAGCAAGCCCTCCGATCCCGATGACGCCCCGGTTGCCGGCCCTCGAGCAACTAATGGCGGAAATCCGCGCCAGCAACGTGTCCAAGGGGGTATACGGAGGCGGAGGATGGGCGAACTACATCGCTACGTATATGAACGACCTGGACCGGTTTTGCGGACTCTTGGCTAAGCTCCTGCGACGGGGCGCGACTGCGGTGGTAGTCCTGGGGAACTCCGTCGTCCAAGGAAAAGAAATAAAGGTCGACGAATACTTGTGCGATATTGCTGCCCTTAGAGGCCTTGCCGTGCTGGGAAACACCAAGCTTCGAGACCGGGTGGGTTCGAGTATCGTCAATAGTGGGAGTAGGCTGCCCTCGGAAAGCAAAACCCGGTTGTATGATGCGGCGGTGGCCTTGCGACGATATGACTAGCCCTCATTGGGGAACGTCCGGGGGAAACATCCGGTCCCATTGGTTCACGTAACTGGGCATCCCGGGCCTGCCTCGGCCAGGAGCATGCATGCTGAATCCGGGGATACCATTCCACTCCGGCTGAAGACGCGAGATTGACACCTCTTCCGCCCTCGCCACCTCCCACAGCCTGAGAATCGTCAAGAACCTGCAGCTAACCTGTCCAACGGAGATACCGCGCCTGCCTTGGACCTTGCTCAAGTGGTCCCGAAGCCGGTTTCGCAGACTTCTCGCCTGCCCAACGTATACAGGGCTCCGGTCCAGATACAGGACATAGACCCCGAAGGATCCGGGAGCCTCCGGTTCTTGTATCGAGTGCTCGGGACTGGCTTCCAGGACCGACAGTAGCTGGTCTTCATACGCCTTGTCGATATCGAAGACGAAGCTATGATCATCACACACGGCGCGCCTCGGCTCTGCCGGGCCGCTGACTGCCCGGAGACAGGGGGTGAGGGCGGACGCGCGCTGAAGCGTCCGCCCTCGGCGATTAGCCTTGGTCTTGGGTCCAGAGGGCGGCCAACACGCTGCCCGGAGACATGGGAAGCTCGAGCATCCGGACTCCGACGGCGTCGTAGATGGCGTTGGCTATGGCCGCCATGGGCGGCACTATGGGGACCTCTCCCACGCCCCGGACGCCATAGGGGTGGGCGGCGTTGGGGACCTCTACGATTACCGTGTCTATCATGGGCAGGTCCAGGCTGATGGGCATCCGGTAGTCGAGGAACGTGGCGTTGGACATCTGGCCCTGGGACCCGTAGGCGTACTCCTCGTTAAGGGCCCAACCTATGCCCTGGACCGCTCCTCCCTGCATTTGCCCTTCCACATAGCTGGGGTGGACGGCCTTGCCCGCGTCCTGCAGGGCGGTGTAGCGGAGAATATCCACCTTTCCCGTGTCCGGGTCAACCTCCACGTCTACGATATGCACCGCGAAGGCGCCCCCGGCTCCCGCCGGGTTGACGTTGCCCCGGCCCACCACCGGGCCCCCGGTGGCGTTCAAGCGCGGGGCCAGCTCCTTGAAGCTGATTTTCAGCTCCGGGTCGGACGTGTGGGACATCACGCCGCCGGAGTACTCCACGTCATCCGGGGAAACGTCCCAGATCTTCGCCGCCCTGGTGATCATCTGCCGCTTTATGTCCAGCGCCGCTTCATAGGAGGCCCAGCCGGTCTTGAAGACCACGCTGCTGCCCCCGGTCAACGACGTGTAGCCCACCGAGTCGGTGTCGCCCACCACCGGCCGCACGTCCTCGGCCGCGATCCCCAGCACCTCGGCCACCTGCTGAGCCAAGGCCACCCGGGTGCCGCCGATGTCGGGCGAACCCTCGATCAGGCTGACGGTGCCATCGGGGTTGACGCTGGCGGTGGCGCTGGCCGGCCCGGTGGCGTTGAACCAGAAGCCGCTGGCCACGCCCCGGCCCCGGTTGGGGCCTTCCATGGGCGTGTTGTAATGGTCGTGTTCCTTGGCCGCTTCCACCGTTTCCAGGTAGCCGATCCGGGGATACCTGGGCCCGGTCAGCCGCCGGGTGCCCTCCTTGGCGCCGTTGAGCAGCCGGAACTCCAGGGGGTCCATGCCCAGCTTCTCGCAGAGCTCGTCAATGACGGTCTCGGCGGCGAAAGCCGCTCCCGGAGCCCCCGGGGCCCGGTAGGCCGCTGTCTTGGGCTTGTTCAGTACGATGTCGTATCCTTCGATACGCCCGTCGGCAATTTCGTAAGGGCCGAGAATGCACTGGCAGCCGGGGTTTACCGGGGAGCCGGGGAAGGCGCCGGCCTCGTAGACCAGGGTAACGTCCGCCGCGGTGATCTTGCCGGCGTTGTTGGCCCCCATCTTCACCCTCATGTAGCTGCCCGAGGTTGGGCCGGAGCCCTCGAACACGTCAGCCCGGGACATGGTCACCTTCACCGGCTGGCCGGACTTCTTGGACAGCAGGGCGGCCACCGGCTCCAGGTAGATGAGGGTCTTGCCGCCGAACCCTCCGCCAATCTCCATGGGGACCACCTTTATGTCGGACACGGGAATCCCCAGCATGGCGGCGGACTGGTCCCGGACGTTGAAGTGCCCCTGGCTGGAGCACCAGATGGTGAGGTTTCCGTCCTCGGCCCACTGGGCCGTGGCCGAGTGGGGCTCGATGTAGCCCTGGTGCACCGACTGGGTGCGGAACTCCCTCTCCACGACAACGTCGGCTTCCTGGAAGCCCTTCTCGATGTCGCCCTGCTCGAAGACGAAGTGATTGGCAATGTTGGTGGCGGCGCCGGTGTCGTCGTCGGCGCGGAGCCCGCCGGGGCGCACGTTGGGGTCGGTGGCGTTGAACAGCCTCTCGTGAAGGACCGGGGCGCCGTCCTTCATGGACTCCAGCACGTCGACCACGTAGGGGAGCACCTCGTAGTCCACGTCGATGAGGTCAAGGGCCAGCTCGGCAACGTGGGGGCTGGTGGCCGCCACGGCGGCCACGGCGTGCCCCTTGTAGAGCGCCTTGTCCCCGGCCAGGATGTTGTTGCTGAGAAACCGGGGGTTGACCATGGCGCCCTCCCCAAGGTCCATCAGCTTTCCGCCGGGCTGGGCCAGGTCGGCGGCGGTCACCACCGCCTTGACCCCGGGCAGGGCCAACGCCTTGCCGGTGTCGATGGACTTGATGCGGGCGTGGGGGTGAGGACTCCTTAGGATTTTGCCGTAAAGCAGCCCCGGCAGATGGATGTCCGCGCTGTAGCGGGCCCTGCCGGTAACCTTGTCCACACCGTCGTGGCGTATGGGCCTGGTCCCCACCACGTCATATTCCTGGTTCGAGAGCACGATATTGGAAGTCATTGGCTTGTCACCTCTCGGAAGTCTGGTCCGCTGGGTAGCACGTCTGACCGCGCAGTCTTATGTCAATTACGAGCTGCCAGTTACTGATTTTATCACGGGGTGTCCAGAATCAAGCGCTCCAGCTCGACGGCGAACCACAGCGCCATGGCTCCGCTCCGCTCGTCCCATCCGGTCACTGCCGGGCGGTCCAGGTAGCCCCTGAGGTCTGCCTGCACCCCGGTGCTGGCGCAGGCGTCCACGACGTTGCCCGCGTCGTCGATGCGCTCCGCGGCCCCACGCCAGCAAAGCTGTGCGACTTCCCGGAAGCCGGAATCCAGCCAGCCCAAGCGAAGACCCCGGGCGACGGCGCAGCCGATCATGCAGGTGGCGGTGAACTCCTGGTACGAACCCGGAGCGTCCAACACCTGGAGGAACATTCCCGACGGCTGCTGTAGCGGGCGCAAGGCTTCCAAGTGGGCCCGGTGCATCGCCAAGACCCTCTCCCGTCCGGGGTAGTCCTCCGGGAGATAGGTGAGGGCTTCCGCCAGACCCAGGGCGGCAAAGCCGTTCCCTCTTCCCCACAGGAAGGGCGCCGAACGAGAATGCCGGAAGAGGCCGTCTCCTCCCTGAATGCCGCAGCCTGCGATGAAGGGAGCAAGCAGGTCCAGGTAGCGGTGCTCCCCGGTGACCCGGAAGGCTCGTCCCAGAACGGCGCTGGTCATAAACAGGTCCTCGGCCCGGAAGTCGGGGTCCGCCGGGGGCGGAGGGGCGCCAACGGCGGCGGGACGGTAGTGGTCCGCTGCCTCCACCAGGAGGTCGTTCCAGAACGGACTTCCGGTAGCCTCGGCCAATTCCGGCGCCCAGACCACTCCAGCCAGGGCGGCCGAGCTGGGACTATCGCCGAAGGCATTTTCTACGGACAGCCCTTTTCCTTCTAACGTGGCGGCAATCTCTTGGGCCGTGCCGGCCAGGCCGGGGCCCAGGGCCGCCAACCGCAGGCGCCCGCTGATGGCCACCCCCTGGGTGTAGTTGACTAGGTCCAGGCCTTGTCCGTACACCGAATCCAGGATGGCGGCGACTCGAGTCCGTGAGCGAGAGGCCCGGTAAGCCAGCTCCCGGCGGGCCGGCGAGGGCTCCCACGACGCGAACTGGGGAATGAAACTCCAGAGACGGTCCAGTTCCACCCCCATCTGCGCGGCCGGAGCGGACAAGCGGAGACCGGGCACCGGGCCGGGGCCGCCGGGCGCGGCGCTTCCGAGAGCGGCCAGCAGCGAGGTGTCGTCCCTCATGTCCCGGGCCGCCACGGCGGGGGCCAGCCGTCTTGCCGCCCGGTTGGCCTCCCACGTAACCCGGTCACCCTCCGCCAACTCCAGGACCAGGTCGGGGGCCAGGAAGGAAATCCAGCGCCACAAGTAGCGCCTTTCGGGGTTGACCGAGTCGTGGAAGAAAGCCCCGTCGGGAGGATAGCCGGTGGAGGGGTCGCCGCCGGCCTGGTTGCCCGGCCGCTCCGCCGCCAGGCCGTCAGGGTTGCCGCAGGTGACGGCGCTGAGGGCCACGTGGTCCGCATAGCGCCGGCCCATGGACGCGAACTGGTCCAGGGCGGCCAGGGCCTGTTCCACCTCGGCGGTTTGGCCCGATAGCCCGGACAGCAACAACAGCCTGGCCCGCTGCGTCGACGGCGAGTAGGCGTCGTTGTCCAGGAGGGCCAGGATTTCACGCCCGGAGGACGACAGGCCGAGAGCAGACAGGGCCCACAGGCTGGGCCTCCGCTGGACCAAGGCCTCCAGGAAGTCCCTCAGCTTTGCCGCGTGGTCTGGACGAGAAGCGGCCATAGCGGGAGGCCGCCGTCTATCCCTTTTGAACGGGGTTGATGTTCACCTGCCGCGCCGCATTGACCGTGAAGGTAAGGGACGTGGACCCCAGGCCCTCGGTGCTGTTGGTGACCTCCAGATTGGCCGGGCCTTGCAGATAGTCGATGCGGTCTCCCTCCAGCCGGAAGGGGCGGTCGTGCCCGGGATAAAACACCTTGGACGTGGAGACCATCTTCCGCACGCTGCTGCGGGCGTCCTCCACGTCCCAAAAGATGTTGGTGGGGAGTCCCCGGACTATGGAGCCGCTGTCGGGCAGCGCGTCGCCCGTCAGCAGAACGGTGTCGCTCCCCTCGCCCACAGCCACGCTGATGTGACCCTTGGTGTGCCCCGGTGTCTCCATTACGGTGATGCCGTCGACCACGGTGTCCCCCTGGGAAATCGGCTCCACCTTCATCTTGTCCACCATGTCGGCCATGTACTGGGCCACGGCAAAGTCGGCACGGTTGGGGTTCCGGGCGTAGTCCAACTCCGTGGGGTGGACCAGGATGCGGGCGTTGCGGAACAGGTCGGTGTTTTGGCAGTGGTCCCAGTGCATGTGGGTAAGGACGACAATATCCACGTCGTCGGGGTCCAGGCCCTTGCTCTGCAGGGCTTGCACCAGCCACGATCTGCGGGCCGACGGCCCGGTGTCCACCAGGATGGTGCGGCCTCCCGCCGTTACCAGGGAGTTGGTGGAGAAACCGAAGGGGCCCTGATCGGTGCTGAAGGAAAACCCGTAGGTGAGGACCTCTATGTCCGCCATGGCCCGGGACCTCCTCGTAGCGAGCGGTTCACTTGAAGTGAGGCATCACTTCCTTGGCGAATAGCCGCAGGGAGCCCTGGATCTCGTCGTAGGACAACCCTCCGGTGTCCATGAAGCCCAGGAAGTGGGAGACGTGGCGGGACTCCAGGTCTTGGACGGTGGCCCGGAGCTTCTCCGGGCTGCCGATGGCGCCCATGCTCTGAGGGGCGCGCCGCTCGGCCTGCGCCGGGTCTATGAACGGGTCGTTGGCGTACTCCTCGTAGCCGCTGATCTTCCCGGCTGCGGCCATGGCGGCGGCCGGCCTCCGCAGGAAGGTCCCCATGTCGCCGGCCCACTCCAGGCGGGGCTTCATTACCTCCAAGGCCTCGTCGTCGGTCTGGGCAACGTACATGTTGCGCACCGCGGCTACGGTGATGTCCTCGGGGGCCACCCCGGAGTCGAGCATCTTGGAGTAGTAGAGGTTTATCAGGTCCTGGTCCGAGTCACCGGCGGCGGGGAAGAAGGTGCTTCCCACCGTGAACAGGCCCCAGCGATGGCTGACGGCGACGTCGACCGACTGCGGGCTGTGGGTGACCGCCATCCAGATTTCGGGATGAGGCTTCTGAATGGGCTTGGGGAGCACCATCACTTCCGGGAAGCTGCTGAACTGTCCATCGTAAGCAAAGCGGTCCTCGGTCCACGCCTTGACCGCTATGTCCATTCCCTCGACCAGGCGTTCCCGCGCCTCCGACATGTCAACCCCGTAGACGTCGAACTCCCTCTTCTGGTAGCCCCTGCCGGCCCCGACGATGAGACGCCCGTTGCTCAACACGTCGAGGGTGGCCAGGTCTTGGGCCATTCTCAGGGGAGGATGCCAGGGGACTATGGTGCAGGCCACACCGATGTTGACTCGCTCGGTTTTGGCCGCGACGGCGGCCAGGATGCTGTGGGGCGAGCTTACGATGCTGTGCTCGCTGAAGGCGTGCTCGGCGACCCACACCGAGTCAAATCCCAACTCCTCGGCGAGCACCGCACCCCGCAGGATGTCGTCGTACACCTCCTGGTCGGAGCGGCGCACGGGGTTGGGGTTCACCTTGCTCTCGTCGGCGTATTGCTCGTGAAGCTGAGGGCGCTGCCCTACGAAGAAACATCCGAATTTCATGACCCGCTCCAGTAATCTATGTTAGGCGCCACCCGGGTTGCCGGGTCCTGAGACGGACCCCGGGGCCGCCAGGCCGGCGCCGTTTCGCAAGCCCGCAGTGTCAGAGGGTTTCCAGCGCCTCGATCTGCCCGTCCACGGTGGCCAGGTCTGGCAGCAGCAACAGGACCATCCCCTCCTCATCTATGACCACCCCGGGCCGTCTGCCCTCGGCGGAGTTGGCCAGGTACCTTTCGTCTCCCGCCTTGGACATGCCGTAGGCCTGGGCTATGGACCGGTCGGGGTCGTGGAGGATGGGGAACGGCAGGCCCTCCTTCTTCACCCAGGCCCGGGCCGCCTCCTGGTCTTTGTCGTTGACGCCAAAGACGCGGACGTTTTTGTCCTGGAAGCCGGCATAGTTGTCACGGTACCCGCGACTGTGGCGGGTTCAATTGCCGCCGCCTGAAGACGAGAAGAACCAGAGCCAGACCTTGCTCCCTCGCAGAGCGGTCAGGCTCACCTCGTTGCCGTCCTGGTCTACGGTGGTAAAATCCGGAGCCTTGTCACCTGGTTCCAGCACTATCTGCCTCCTCGGGCCGGACCCACCTGTCCTATTTCCGGGGTCGCCGGCCGCGGCTAGCCGGCCGCTTTCACCCGGTCGAAGATGGGTTCCATCCGGCTGACGGTGTCGGCCTCCACGTCGGTCCACCAGCGCAGCAGAGAGCGGGTCAGCGAGTCTACCGACTCGTCGGCCAAAGCGGCCTTATAGCGTTCCTCTAGACTCGGCTTGGGCTGGTTCTCCACGCCCGCCATCAGTCCCTGGATCTTCTCGGCGTCACTCCGGTTAGAACCCAGCAGCTCGAGACGCGGGGCATAGTCCTGGTCCTCGGCGCCCTCGGTTTCAAAACCCAATTCGTTTATCCGCCTGCCGAAGATCTCGCCGTGACTGACTTCCCTGGCGGTGACCATGGAGAGCCACTGCTTCAGTTCGGGGTCGGTGGCCTTTTCGCCCCAGGCCTGCAGGTACACGGCAGCGCCTGCCTCCTGAAGCCGGATGTCGTTCAACAATTCCACGTATTCGGGTTTCTGCGGCATATCCAACCCCCTAGGAGTGTCTAAAGTGTGTTATGGGAACGGCAGTGCGACTGGCAGCCACGATACACGAGTTAAGACAGGTAGGCAAGAGCGCCGGAAGGGGCCGACGGCTGGGGAAGAGGCGGCGAGTATGGGGGAGAACCGACCGTCGGCGTGAGGGACGGCCAGGGGGTTTTTTGTTTCAGGGCCATTATGAGCCATTTTGAGTCATGGGTCTGGGTGGCGGTTGATAGATGTGGCAAGGCGCTAATAGCTGCCGATTAACAGCGTAGGGAGTGGGCACCGGAGGGGGCAAGGGGGAAGTGTCGTGAGTCGAGGAGGAAGCAACTCTGAACAGTTACGCCGGGAGCGGGCACGTCACCCCTCCCACCCAGCAATGGTACAATGTAGTCACAACAGCCTGTGTCAATAGCCACTCTAGGATGACTGATATGACCACGTACAGCATAAGAGAGTTCAAAGCCAAGGTCAGCGAGATACTCAGAGACCTGGACGGGGGTGGGGAGGTGATCATCACCCGCCGTGGAAAGCCCTGTGGCAAGCTCACGTCCCTGGGGCCACCGAACGAGGGAAAGCCTTCACTCAGCACGCTGAGGGGCTCCCTGTCCCACCTGCCCGATGCGACCTATGAGGACTTCCTCAACCTGAAGACGCTATGGGGGCCCGGGTTCCCGGAGTCCGGAGAGCCGGATCGCGGCCATGCTGGATAGTCCGGCCCGGTTCGTGGTGGACACCCACGCCCTGTGGTGGTATCTCAGCTCGCCCGAGCGCCTCAGCACCGCCGCCTCCACCGTCTTCCGCCTGACCGAGACGGGCAACGCGACCATCATTGTACCCGCCATAGCGGTGGCCGAGTTCTACTTCCTTTCGGCCAAGCTGGGGCGGCCCATCCCGCCCTACGAGTTGCTGGCGGCGTTGGACGCTTTGGGCGGAATAGAGCTGTCCGATCTGGGCAGGGCGCAGCTTGAGAGACTTGACCGTTTCCCCGAGATACCGGAGATGCACGACCGGCTCATCGCCGCCGAGGCGGCGGCCCTTGACGCGCCGGTGGTGACGCGGGACGAGACCCTTACAACCTCTCGGCAGATAGACACGGTATGGTAGACGGCGGGACCGGGCTCCGGCTCTAGAAATCTGGCCGGAAAGTGGAGTGATCCGGCCAGTGGCTATACTTGGGGTCAACAAGCGTAGCGAGGGTTGAGCATGCTGGGAGAGCGATCGGACCAGAGGGGTCTCTGGGAAGCGGACCGGTTGTATCTGGACCACGGCGGCAAGGACACCTTCTACGGTCTGCTGGCCTCGCTGCGGGGCCGCCTGTTTCGGGACGCCGACTTCGCTGAGTTCTACTGCGCCGACAATGGCCGGGATAGCGTGCCGCCTAGCCTGCTGGCCAGTGCCCTGCTGCTCCAGTCCCACGACGCTGCTGGCGGAACTCAAGGAAAAGGGCACGACAGCCCACTTGGTGGAGAACATGACCAGCCTCCGAGACTGTTTCGAGGCGGTGGGCCTCTCCGATATGCTGGCCGACGATGCCAGGTTCGCCGGGGTTGGGACTTCTTTATCCTCGTAGGAACGTGAATGAATAGAGAACTCCGCGAGTTCATCAAGGATGCCTTGGAGGGAGGGCATAGCCGGGACTCCATTCAGAATGTGCTGATCGAAGCCGGGTGGCAGGAAGGGGAGGTCAGGAAGGGTTTGTCCAGTTTCGTGGACTTGGATTTTGCCGTCGCCGTGCCAAGGCCAACACCCTACCTCTATGCTCGAGAGGCCTTCTTCTACCTCGTCTCGTTTATCGCGCTGTACGTTTCAGCAATCAGCTTTGTCATCTTGGTATTCGGCCTGATCGACAACGCGTTTCCCGACGCCCGCACCACTCGGGACGTGTCATCCTCGGCAGCGGCGACCGCGATAGCTTCGGTTATCGTTGCTTTCCCCCTTTACCTGTTTGTCACCAGGCGCCTTGCTGTACAGGTGGCTGCGGACCCGGAACGGCGTCAATCGCTGGTGCGCCGCTGGCTCACCTACCTTACGCTGGTTGTCGGCGCGGGCATAGTCCTCGGGGACTCGATAGCCTTGCTGGCGAACCTGCTGACCGGTGATCCAACGGTCCGATTTGCCTTGAAGGCGGTCTCCATATTGGCGGTCACCGGCTGCATCTTCGTGTTCTACTTCCGGGACATGCGGCAAGCCGAGGCCCTCGAGACGAGCGCCAAGGCCACACTGGCGCTGCGCGTCATTCTCGCCGGTGTCATAATTGTCGTCGTAGGCTGCATTGCGTATGCCGTCTATTTGATGGGGTCGCCGGGACAGCAGAGGGACATCACGCTGGACCGGGACCGGATATCCCATCTTTCGAACATTTCCGCAAACATCGACACATACTGGGAGTTGAACGAAGAGTTGCCCGAGGACTTGGCTCAGATGCCCGGGCCGCGATATTCCATCCGTAGGATCCACGACCCGGAGTCCGGAGCGCCTTACGAGTACCGAGTCCTGGAGGGCGCCCGTTACGAACTGTGCGCCGTATTCTCCGCAGACACCGCCACGGTGCCAGATAGAGACCGTCCGTTCTCTGACCGAGGGTGGGACCACGGCGCGGGACGGACATGCTTCGAACTGGAAGCCCAGGCCCGCCCGGCCCCACCCGGAAGTATTCGACCTGCTCGACCGGTCGTTCCCGCTGGCTCGACCGGCCAGTGAGGCCGCGTCCCACGGTGCCGAAACCAACTGCGTTTGGGGGTTAGCTATGGGCAACGTAGTCCTAGGAATGCTCTGAACAAGTAGCTGAATACGCCACTTTTCGTATCTGGCTTCCGAGCTGATTGGAGCCTTATTCAGACCATTCCTAGAAACGTGACCGGAAACTGGCTTCGCCGGGTGGTCAGCTATACTAGAGGGCTCAAGAAATAGCGAGGAATGACAGTGCTGGGAGAGCGATCCGATCAGAGAGGCCTCTGGGAAGCGGACCGGCTAAATCTGGATCACGTGGGCAGGGGGCCCCTTCTATGGTCTGCTGGCCTCGCTGCGGGGCCGCCTGTTCCGGGACGCCGACTTCGCCGAGTTCTACTGCCCGGACAACGGCCGGGACAGTGTGCCGCCCAGCCTGCTGGCGACGGCGCTGCTGCTCCAGTCCCACGACCGGGTGAGCGACGCCGAGGCCAAGGCCCGGGCTGACTTTGACCTCCGATGGAAAGTGGCGCTGGGAATTGAGGCGGAGGGCCGGCCCTTCGCCAAGAGTACGCTCCAGGTGTTTCGCGCCCAGCTGATCCTGCACGACAAGGTGCGGGAGGTATTCGAGTCCAGTCTGAGACTGGCCCGGGAGTCGGCCTGTCTGAAAGGGCGTGGGACGCGGGTGGCATTGGACACGACCAACATCCTGGGGCGGGGCGCGGTGAAGGACACCTACGATCTACTGGCCGACGGGATCGTCAAATTGTTGCGGGCGCTGGCGGCGGTGGAGCAAGCTCCGGTCAGCGAATTGGCCGAGGTCCGGGGATACGAGAGATACCTGGGATCCAGCGTGAAGGGCGAGGCGGCCATCGACTGGTCCGACCGGCAGGCGCGGTCGGCGCTGCTGGCTGGGATTGTGGCTGACGCGGACCGGCTGTTGGAGTTGTCTCGGCAGGCGCAAGAGGAATTGCCCGAGGACAGCGATGAGCGGCAGCGGATTGTGGCCGCGGCGGAACTGCTGGGCCAGTTGCTGCTCCAGGACGTGGAACGGGCTGAGGGTGGAGTGAGCCTCAAGGATGGGGTAAGCCGGGACCGGATGATGTCGGTCCACGACCCGGAGATGGGCCACGGCCACAAGAGCAGCAGCCGGCGGTTCGACGGGCACAAAGCGGCGATTGTGGTGGACACCGACTCCCAGCTAATTACCGCCGTGGACGTACTGCCCGGCAACGCTCCGGACAATCTGGGGGGGCTGGAACTGGTGGAGGAAAGCGAGGCCAGCACCGGTGTGTCGGTGGCAGAGGCCATGGGCGATGCCGCCTACGGAGACGGCGATACCAGGCAGGCCTTCGCCGATGCGGGCCGCACTCTGATTGCCAGGGTGCCGGGGCGTCCCAACCGAACCCACTTACCGAAAGAGGACTTCCATATTGACCTGGAGGCGGGTTCTTGCACCTGTCCGGCGGGGAATGTTACCCGGACGATGGTGCCGGCGGGACGGCGGGACGGCGCACCGGCCAAATGGGTCGAACTTACCGTTTGGAGGCCTTCCGATTCGACGCGGCGGTCTACGGGGTATGCCCCCTGTGGTCCCAGTGCGTGGCGGCAAAACCGGGTACGGGACGAACGGTGCAACTGCACCCGCAGGAAGCGCTGTTACAGCAGGCCCGCGCCCTGCAGCAGAGCGAGGCCTTTGCCGAGTACCGGCAGCGCCGGGTGGTAGTGGAGCACCGGCTGGCGCGGCTGGTCCAATTGGGAATCCGCCAGTCTCGCTACTTCGGCCGTGCCAAAACCCGGTTCCAGCTGTACCTGGCAGCCACCGTGGCCAACCTGACCCTGGTGGCGACCAAAGCCGGATTGACGGGAGGAACCGGCTCTGGCCCCAGTGCCGACAGCGCCCAGGTCGCTGGAATGGTCAACTCCGCCACCGCATGGCTCGGGCAAATTTGGACCCTCACCCTGCTCATATCGGCCTTACTGATCAAATCCCTCTTCCCAAGAGGGGGCTCCGTCCGAGTTTCTAGGCGAGATGGAACCCTGCTGGGAACGCAGGAGCCGACCGTCACCGTTCGCTACTAAGGAGGCGCCCTAGTTGTTCCGGCCTTCCCAAGCCTCCTTGGCAACGTCGATAGCCTTGGCGCGGCCCGCCATCAGAGTGTCCCGGCGCTCGAAGGCCCACTGGTTGGAGGCGGCCGGCCCCGCAACCGTTCCCTGGAACTTGGGCATTACGTAGCGGGCCATCAGCTCGTAGCTGTGGAGCAACTTCTCGCGGGGGGCCCAGTCGATAGTCTGCACCAAGAACGCCCCGAAGCCTCCGCTGCGCTCTTCCAAGCGCTTGATGCCCTCCACGCAGTCGTCGGGAGTGCCCACGATCCACGCGCCGCTGTCCACCATGTGGTCGATAATCTCCTCCAGCGGACAGTCTAACGGGGCGCGCCCCATGGTCTCCTCGAAGTACTCGCGATGGTAGCGCCCGGCGCCGATCCTGGCGTCCTCGAGGGCTTCCTTGCGGCTCTCGGCCAGGTGCACCGGGACCACCAGCCTCCAGTCGTCGCGGCATATCGTCTGGTTGTGCTCCGCGGCTGAGGTCTCCGCTATGTCCCACAGGTAGGACAGGTCGGTCCCCTGGGAGGCGGCGCCCGGGTCCCGGGGTATGGTAATGGTAAGTATGGAAGCGCCGTACTTGCCGGCCAGGGCGACGCCGGAGGGAGACTGTACCGAGGCCACAGCGATGGGCATGTGGGGTTTCTGATAGGGGCGCAGCTGGAGCATGGCCTCTTGCAATTCGAACCAGTCGCTCTTGTAAGTTATGGGTTCGCTTTCCCGCATCAGGCGCAAAACTATCCCGAAGGCCTCGTCCATCCTAGCCCGCTGCACAGTATGGTCGATGCCCATCATGTAGGCGTCGCCCGGAAGGGCCCCGGGGCCAACCCCCAGCATCACCCGTCCCCGGCTCATGTGGTCCAACTGGACCATGCGATTGGCCACCATGAAGGGATTGTGGTAGGGCAGACTGATCACGCCGGTGCCCAGCTTTATGTGGCGGGTCCGGTCGGCGGCGACCCCGATGAAGATCTCGGGGGACGATATGGTCTCCCACCCGGCGCTGTGGTGCTCCCCTATCCAGGCTTCGTCAAACCCCAGGTAGTCCAGCCACTGGACGAGCTCCATGTCCCGCTCGATGGCTAAAGTTGGGTTTTCGCCCACCCGGTGAAAGGGGCCCAGGAAGATGCCGAATTTCATTCGCTCGGGCAAACTCATTCCGATTCACACTCCTAACCAAGCAATGTTGCGTCATTGTACCGGGATTGTCCGAAGATCGAGCGGTGGGCGGCGGTAACTCCCAGGCTGCGCGGGCAGAGCCCGCCGGCGGGTCTCCCTAGCTGGGCAAGACTTGCCGCGCCAGCTTTTCGAGTTCGGTCAACCCCTCTCCCTCCGCGGTCGTGGAGAGGGTTACGATGGCCCGGTCGGCGCCGGCCTCCTCGTACTGCGCGATCACGCCCGGGTCGGGGTCGACGCCGTAGACCGTCAGCTGGATCGTCTTGGGGTCCCGGCCCGACCTTTCGGCCAGCTCGTCCGTAGCGGCCCGCCCCCGCCTGGTCTGCTCCGGGGTGGTCCGCACCGGCATCCAGCCGTCGCCCCAGGCAACCACCCGCTTGAACACGTTGGCGGCGGTACCGCCCAGGAGCACCGGCGGATGAGGCGCTTGGGCCGGCTTGGGGAAGCACTTCACCGCGGGAAAGTCGTAGTAGCGGCCGTGGAACTCCGACTCGTCCTTGGTCCACAACTCCTTCATCGCCAGGACCGCCTCGCGGGTCTGGCTCCACCGGTGGTCGAAGTCGCCCCCCATGATCTCGGTTTCCTCGCGGAGCCAACCCGCCCCGATGCCGAAGATGAACCTTCCGCCGCACATACGGTCCAAGGTGGCAATCTCCTTGGCCTTGGCGATGGGGTTGTGTTCAGGGACCAGGCAAATGCTGGTGCCCAGCTTGATCTTTCCGGTGTTGGCCGAGGCCCGCGCCAGGGCAATGAAGGGGTCGGCCATGTCGCTCATGAACGGAGGAATGGAACCGTCGGGTGTTCCACCGTACCGGGAGGTGCTGTGCACCGGAATTATGGGATGCTCCGGCAGCCAGATCGACTCGAAGCCCAACGCCTCCGCTCTCTCCGCGAGGGCTGCTACGTCCATCGAGTCGCTGGAAATCCTCATGGCCAAGCCTATTTCCATGTCCCTCTTCCCCGATACTTGGTCTTGGCTCTGATCATAGCACGGCTACCGGGCCCAGTCGAGGATGGGCAGTCACGCAACGGTCTCATGTGGCATCCTCAAGGCCGTAGCAACGCCGACGGAACGCCCACTCCTGCCATTCCGACAGAGCGCCCACCCCCGTCATTCCGCGGGAGCGTCTCCACCCTGTCATTCCGCGGGAGCGCAGCGACGAGGAATCTCAAACGCTGGGCTGGAGTCCGGGTTCGAGCCGGGCTGCCGGGCCCGTGATTCTGCGCGCGGGTGGCAGGCGCCGGGCGGGTCTTGCCATTGCGGGCTGAGGTGGCGCAGGGACATTTCAGATTCCTCGGCGCAGGGCGCCCACGGAATGACCCAAACGGGCGCTGGGGATGCCTGACCGCGCCCCTCCCCAACTGTCATCCCCATGAAAAGAGATGAGCGAGGAGGCCCGGTCATGACCGGGAGGGAGGTTAGCAGCCGAGCCCGGGCCGCCCACGCCCCACCCGGTCATTTCGCGGGAGCGTCTTCACCCCGTCATTCCGCGAGAGCGTCCCACCCTGTCGTTCTGCGGGAGCGTCTCCACCCTGTCATCCCGCTGGAGCGCAGCGACGAGGAATCTCAAGTGGTTGTACAAGGTCACTCCAGGTCCGGCAGCGGGGCCGAGGCCGTGCTGCGGCGGGGAGTTTGGATTCTTCGGCAAGCTCAGAATGACGAGTTGAGGGGAATCGAATGGCGGGAGGGAGGGTGAGGAATGACCAGGGGGAGTACGCTCGGCGGGACCTGGGGCGTTGGGGATGACCTGGGGCGCTCCGCGGGAATGCTTATGGCCGCGCCCTAACGATAATCTAACGAGTCTGCCACATCAGCCCGGATATTTGTAATCGATACTCTTGGGTATGATAAAATGTTTGCCATGCAACAGGTGCAGGGACAGCCCATGCATATGGACACCCCCAAGTCGCGGATCAACGTGCCTATGATCCTGGCGTCGGCCGTCGCCATAATCGGGGTGTTCAGCAGCGTTGTCTTGATAGCGTTGGGCCTAGTGGGAATGGTCTTCAGTTGGCTTACGACGCCCCGGCAGTACCTGATCTACCAGAACGCGCTGGTGATAGTTTATGGGAAGCCCAGATCGAAGGTCGTCCCCTTCTCCGACATCGACCAACTGGAAGACTTGACCATGCCCCGGGGGGACACGGCCCTGGGCGTACGCCTGGTCAGCGGCAAGCGGGCGATCATTTCCGTGGTGAACTTGGACGAGTTCAAGGCCCGCTTGGAGAACGCCTGGGAAAGCTTCAAGAGGACCGGGGGCGTCCAGGTGCTCAGCGTAGAAGAAATCCCGGAGGGGCAGCAAGCCCCCGTGCTTCTTGACCGCGGCGTAGAACACGGCGACCAGCTCGTCCCGCCGGACCGGCAGGATGGTCCGGACCCCTCGGAGCAGCCACCGCCCCAGGGCGGCAAAGAGCCCGACAGCGCCGCGCCGTACTAGAAGCGACGTCCGCCCAACCCGGGAGCATCCGCCAACGCGCCGCTGGGCGGCAGAGCCTCACTATCACCCGCTAACCCACTCCCGGAGATACGGCCCCTACCTGTCCGGCCTGCAATGGGTGGGCAAACCTCGGGACACCGGTCCTCCAGGATGTCCAACCCATGAAACCCCAAGCGGGCCGGAGGACTCGACGCCACCCGGCCGCCACGGCCGGATTCCGCGCTAAATGGTGGAGAGCGCCGGGGTTGACGGCGGGCGATTATGCTACAATAGCCGTCATGGAAGAAGCTGAAGTCCGTCCCCTATACACTTTTTTCCCCAAGTCCCGTCGCAACAACGGTCTGATATTCTCACTGCTGGTCCTGGTGGGCGGGCTCGTCCTCGGTGTATCCAGCGGGGATCTCCCCAACTTGATGATGGGCGTTGGCTTGATCGGGGCCTCCTATAGCTGGTTCAGCGTGGCGGCACGGTTCTCGCTGTACCAGAACGTGCTGGTGATAAAGTACGGCTGGCCCAAGACCAGGGTCATCCCTTACGCCGATATCTCCCTGATGGAAAACGTATACCACCCCCAGGGAGAGCAGTTGCGGCTGCGCATGACGAACGGGAAGCAGGTAATGATCACCGCCGATGACGTCGACCTGTTCCGGGCGTCCCTGGAAGAAGCCCGGAGAGGTTTCCAAGGCGGTGTCGTCGAACCCATTCCCGTTGACTTGGGCCAGTCCGGCGGACAGCGCAACCCGGGCCGCCGCCGGGACGACGGCCGCGACCGCGGCGCCCAGGACCCCCCGGAATCCCAGGGGCCGGCGCCTTACTGAAGGTCGAAGGCCGCCCGGCTTCTCCCAAGGCGGCCTACCCCCTAATGAGCAGCGGGCCGTTGCCCGGCGCGGCTAGCTCGGGGCGCAACGGTCCAACCTCCGGCCTCGAACAATCTGCCAAGGAACCGCCCGGCCCAGCGCCGGGTGTGCTATGGAGAATGCCTCAGCCATGAATTGGGCCGAAATCATCGTGCAGGCTCTAAAAAACTGGAACACCTCGCTGGTGGTTTACGTTCCGGACATCTCCATCCATCAGGTGACCAAGCTGATCGAGGCGGACCCGTTCTTCCACCTGGTTTCGGCGGCGAGGGAAGAGGAGGCCATAGGAATCGCCGTTGGCGGCTATGCCGTGGGGCGCAACGCGGCGGTATTCATGCAGTCCAGCGGCTTCGGCAACAGCGTGAACGCCCTGGCCAGCTTGTGCGTTCCCTTCCGCACTCCGATCCCCTTGTTCATAAACCTGCGCGGCGGCCCCGGGGAGTTCAACATCGGCCAAGTGGCCATGGGCCGCACCACCCGGCCGATAATGGACCTGTTGGGGCTGACCCACTTCACGCTGGAAGACGAATACCGGATGGACGACCTGCTGGACGGCGCCCTGAAGCTGTGCCACTCCAGCCGCCAGCCGGTGGGCATATGCATGACCCAGATGCTGCATGGAGGAAAGGTTGCGTAGATTCGAAGCCACCCAATTAGTGCTGCGCAATGCGGGAAACTACCCCATCGTGGCCAATCTGGGGCCCACCACCGACGAGCTGTGGCACGCCGGGCACCGAGACCGCAATTTCTACACCTACGGGAACATGGGGCTGTGCTCCTCCATAGCCCTGGGCATGGCGCTGTCCACCGGCGAGCGGGTCATCTCGCTGGATGGAGACGGCTCCCTGCTGATGAACCTGGGAACCGTCGCCACCATCGGGGTGGAGCAGCCCAAGAACCTGGTGGTGGTGGTCTGGGACAACGAGCAGTGGGGTCAGACCGGGCACCAACCGAGCCACACCGCCAAGGGCACCGACTTGGCCCAGGTGGCCCAAAGCTGCAACATCCGCAACGTCACAACCGTGGACAACCTGGAGGACCTGGAAGCGGCACTCTCCACGGCGCTGCAGGAGGACGGCCCCTGGTTTATCGTGGCCAAGATAGAGGAGGGCGAGTATCTGCCCGTGGCCCCGATAGAGCCGGAAATGACCCTCTACCGGATGCGCAACTCCTTCGCCGCGTAGGCCCGCCTGGGGCGCCGGTCCCCGCAAGCGGGCCACGGCGCGGCGGGCCGTCCTGCCCGGTCTTGGGGGCAAACCTTGCCAGTTCCCCTCCGTCGCCGGCGCAAAGCCTAGGACCGGAGACAACACACGGCAAAGAAAAGGACGCCGTTCCTCTGCAAGCGAGGAACGGCGTCTTAGCTTCCCGGCCTAACGGCTGCTAGTTTTTAACGTAGCGGTCGAACCACCCCAGGGTCCGGGCCATGGCGTCGGTTGCCGAGGCCTCGTGATAGCTTTCCCGTTCGTCGCAGTTGAAGCCGTGGTCGGCGTCGGGGTACATCTTGAAATCGTAGGTCACTCCCGCGGCCTTGAGCCTCTCTTCGATCTGGGCTACGTCGTCGGGAGTCGGGTTCTCGTCCTTGGCCCCAAAGTTGCCCATCACCGGAATCTTGATCTGCGAGGACAAGTCCACGGGCGCCGGGCCGTCGCCAAAGGGCGCCAGGATGCGGCCGCCGTAGTACACCGAGGCGGCGCTCAGGCCGGGGCAGCTGGTGGCGCCCAGATAGGTAATCCGTCCGCCCACGCAGAAGCCCACGATGCCTATCTTCTGCCCCCGGGTCCTGGGGTACTTAGTCTGCAGGTAATTGATGGCGACGTTGAGGTCCTCGACGATTTCATCGTCCCGCAGGGTCTCTATGTAGCGCATAACGGTGGGCAACTCGTCGTACCCCATCTTCGGGTTGGGATGCTCCCGGTGGTAGAGGGCGGGAGCCACGGCGGCGTAGCCCTCCTCGGCGAAGCGGTCGCAGACCTTCTCGATGTGCCGGGTGACGCCGAAGCCCTCCATGACCACGATGACGGCGGGGAAGGCGGTCCCGGCGGAGGGAGGCGGATGGCTCACGTAGGTGGCCATGTCCGAGCCCTGTTGACCGCTCAGGTCATCGAATTCGCGGTCCCCGGCGAACCGGAGGTTCTCCCAAAATGACGGCATGATGTGGCCTCCTCATCCCGATGTCGATGTAATGTCGCCGGCCCCGGGTGCTTCCGGCGTTGGACACCTGCGTCCGAAGTGCCGGGGGCGGGACCCGCGCTCCGCCCGACTCCCGCAAGGGACGCCGGAGAGGATCCGTAGCATCCCCCATCCGGCCCGACAAGATTTTAGCAGAGCATAAACCCACCCACAAGCTTGACTTTGGGTGGGGGTGTCCGTCGGTTTTTCGCGCGACGGCGCCGCCTAGCGGTAGGGGCGAAAAATCTTTCGCCCCTACAGGTGAACTTCCTATCCGGAGGTAGGTGGGTCCACTGCGGGCTACGGCGCGGATTACCGACTCCGCGAAAATGTGACGGACGCCCTTGGCGTGGGCAGGCCCGGCGGTCTCGACCGCAGGGGCCTATTTCCAAATGAGGTTGGTCTGAAGTTGATTTCCCGCCGGGGTTGGCACGAGGGTGGGAGGAGGTTCACACCGCGTAGGTTTTGGGAGGAAGGGGTGCGGCAACCATCACTGCGCCCCTCACGATGCGGGCAGGGTATACACCGGTGACCGCAAACGGCGACGCGGGTCTGGCCGCCGAGGGAGAGGTCAGGCGTTACTGTGCGGCCAACTCGACCTGCAGCACCCCGTCAAGCTCGTCCAAGGTCACGAAGCCCTCGTAGCGGTGGGCGATGCGGCCGTCCCGGCCCAGGACAAACGTCCACGACTCGTTGAACCAGTGGGGGTCTGCTCTGAATCCCCAGGTGTCCACCAAGCCGGTCAAGACGCCGCGGTCCAGGTCCCCCTGAATCTCGTGGGGATTGTCGTAAAGCTCCACGTGGATGAAGTTAGCCTCTCCCTGGCGAAGGTCTTTTAGCTCGGATACGGTGTCCACCTGGGGACCGCAGGTGGGGCTGGTGCAGAAAGCGGGACTGGCGAACGCTATGACCGTGGGCAGTCCGGAAATGATCGCTTCGCCGATGGTCAACTGGTACAGGTCCGGGTCCGGGGTGAGGTCGCTGCTCAACTCCGCCAAGTCCTCAACTTGGTGCACCGTCTTGTTGGAGCCGAAGGGAGGAATGGCCCCGATCTCCGGCACGGCCACCTCTTGGGCAACCTCCAATTCCAACGGGACCTGGGCCGGGCCTTCGGGCCCCTCCACCTCGATGTCCAGGCGCCAGGTGCCGGCCTTGCCGAAGGTCAGGTGGGTGGAGTAGGCGCCCCGGACCCCGTAGGGCCACAGGTGAAACACCGCGCGCTTCTCTTCTCCGGCCGCTTCGCCATCCCCCAAGAACGTGGACCTGATCACGGCCTCGGGAGCTTTGATCAGGGACTGGGAGGAGGCCAGGAGGAAGGAGACCCGCTGGGGACCCACCCGTAGTTGCGTCGTGGCCAGTATGGGCATTATCTCGCCTTCTTCCAAGGCGCTAAAGGTGGCGAGGGACCGGGGCGTTGCGGCCGCCGGCGTAGGAGTGGCAGGCGGCGTAACTGGGGTGGGCGCGGACGTAGAGGCCACTACAGGACCGGTGGTGGGCGCTGGGGTAGGGTCAGTGGCGGGCGTGGACGTGGGAGCGGCGGCGCCGCACGCGATGGCTAAGGCTGCGACCAAGCCGGCCGCAGCGGGAGACAAGCGCCGCGCGGCAATGAGAATCAGCCTGGTCAGCGACAAGGCTAGGGCCCCTCTTCGTACGCGCCAAAGGTCAGGGCAAACAGCGAGAAGTGGGGCGAGTTGGAGCTGAACTTCAGCTCGTGGTCTCCGAACTCGGATAGGGCCACCACTTCGTACATCCGGCCCTCGTCAACCCTGAAGTAGCTGCGCCCGTTGTCCACCACCACGTCGGGGCCCGCTTCCGACGGCATCAGCGGCCGGCCGTCGATGGTCACCTGGACTTCGAACGGGTCCTCGTCCCCGGGGTCGATGACCGCGTTAACGCTGGTGGCAAAGAACTTGAGGGCTATGTGGTCTTCATAATCCCGGGTTGCCCGGGCGTGGCGCAGGTGTTCCTCGTCGTTGGTCCAGGGCCCCTGCAAGTAGATAAACTGGTTCTCGTGTTTTCCCGGGTCTTCGTACACCAGGGTTTGCCTCGGCGCAGGGTAGTACTGCGGATGGGCCACGTACAAACCTCTGGGGGAGTTGTTGCGACGGTAGCCGCCGTAGATCTCCCGCGTGAGCCGCAGGGCCGGGTCGGCCTGGCGGGACCGGGAGTCTCGCTGCGGGTCCGCCTCGGAGTTTAGCTGCACGTCGCTGACATCGGCCCCGATATCTTCCAGCAACCCCCGGATCTCCTCCTCGGTGCGGCTGTAGGCGCCCTCGCCGATGCGAATATACCGTATGACGCCATGCTGGTCTATGAGATACTTGGCCGGCCAGGCCCGGTTGCTGTAGGACCGCCAGGTGTAGAAGTCGTTGTCCTGGGCTATGGGCCACCGAACGCCAAGTTCCCCCGCGCTGCGCTCCACGTTTTCGGTCACCTTCTCGAAATCGAACTCCGGGGAGTGAACGCCGACTATCACCAACCCCTTGTCCGAGTACTTGTCGTGCCAGTCGCGGAGGTAGGGAAGGGTGCGAATGCAGTTGACGCAGGTGTAGGTCCAGAAGTCTATCAGCACCACCTTGCCCCGCAGTGACTCCATGGTCAACGCCGGGGAGTTTATCCAGTTGCTGATGCCGGCAAACTCCGGGGCCTGCTGGCCGACCGCTCCTCCGACTAGCGCCCCCCCGGGGTAGTTGGGGGTCGGCGGGGGTTCAGGGGTAGCCGTTGCCACCGGGGCCTCGGCAGGTTCATCCACAGCCGGCGGCGGCTCGGCGGGAGTCGAGGACGCGGTCGAGGCGGCGGCCTCGTTGGTTTCCGGGGTTGGCGGGGCCACGGCCCCCGGGCCCTCGCCAGTAGTGTCTTGCGTGTCCTGAACGGCTGGCGGCGGCTCGATGGGTAGCACAGTCGGGGAGGCGGCTTCCGCGGTTTCCGGGGCTGGCGGGACAGCGGGCTCGCCGTTACCGCCGGACGCGTCCTCGGGTTCCGGCGGCGCCTGGGTTGGCAGCATGGTCGGCGCCGTGGTGGGCGGCTCGGCCGAAGCTGGGCTTTCCTGGGTCGGAGCAGCCGCGGGCGCCGGGCCTCCGCCGTTCCCGCACGCCGCGGACAGCAGCAAGCCGACTATAACGGCAGCCGCCATCAGCAACGCGCCCATTTTGACCTTGGAAGACTTCATCCTCATTTCACCTTTGCCGCACTGGCGTGGCCATGCCCCGGTTCGAAGACCGGGACCGTAGCATAACTGTCCCGGCGTAGCCCGCCTGCTCCCTTGCGATATGATTTACGCCCCATCTCGTGAGTCAGATTCATTATCCCTTCAGCCTGGATGACCGAGCGGCCCGGACCAACCCGACTGCCAGCACGGGGCCTAGTTTAAACGCATCGCCCGCGGCGGGCAAAACCGGCCCCCCTCGGACCTGTAAGACCCTTCCACCGCAAGATCAAGGCGGTGCTGGATAGGCCGGGGCAGCCGTCCCGCCATCGTTCGCCCTGAGCGAAACGAAGTGCAGTCGAAGGGCCTGTCCTGAGCTTGTCGAAGGGACACCCCACTGACCCTCACCCCTTCCCAACCCCGGGCGCACCCCCTATCATAGTACCTGCCGACCCCCTCTTCCCCTTGGGACCCGAACCAAACCCAACCTGCCGCCGAGGCGGCACGGTGCCCAAATGGTCTTAAACTGCTCCAAGACCGGCCGCTCCCAACCTGCCCCATAGCCCCAAACCCCGCCAGTGGGCCGGAATGGGCGGAATGAGAGGAAATGAGAGGGAAATCGGAAAAATCCAACCTCATCTTTGACCGGGAGATAGACGACCTTGGCGGCAGCTACTTCATGAACCGTGCTCACCATCCCCCCATCTGCACGGGGTCGCCGCGGTCTGTCGAGGAGAGGACCTATGGAATACCGGCATCACCTATTCGCCACCGACGTGGGGTGGGTTGGCCTTCTAGGCTCCGAGAAGGGGCTGCGCCGGTTGAGTTTGGGACCCACGTTGCAGGAGGCCATGGAGGGCCTGGGGCCGGAATTGGACGGTTCAGCTAACGATCCCGCCGCTTTCGCCAAGGCGCAGGGTTCCCTGGAAAGGTACTTGGACGGCGGCCCGGCCGCCCTGGACGAAATTCCCCTGGACCTATCCGGCGCGCCGCCTTTCTTTGCCGCGGCCTGGCAAGCTTGCCGCACCATTCCGGCGGGAGAGACCAGGAGTTACGCCTGGCTGGCCCGGCAAGCGGGCAGCCCAAAGGCGGTCCGCGCCGCGGGACAGTCCATGGCCAGGAACCGGTTCCCCCTTATCATACCCTGCCACCGGGTCATTTCCAGCGACGGGGAATTGGGCGGCTACGGCGCCGGCGGGGTCAGGGTGAAGGCGGCGCTGCTGGAGCGGGAACGCCTCAGGAGCGGGTGACTTTCCCCGGCGGCAGAGACGGCAGCGGCGCAAGGCAAAGCGCCGGTTTTCAGACAATAAAGACCAACGTGGCTTGCGGCCCGGGATTAGTTGCCGGATAATCCCGGGCCGGGTGGTTCGACCTAGCCCAAACTCGGGCCGCGGCCGGACCGGGGAGTTGTAAAGATAGATACCCAAGCAGCACCGGACGGGCAGCCTATCGAAAAGTGGCTGGACGTGGGCGAGCTTCGCATGCGGTGCCTGGACTGGGGCGGCGACGGCCCGCCGGTCCTGGCCCTGCACGGGCTGGCCTCCTCGGCTCACTGGTATGACCTGGTGGCCCGGCTGTTGTCGCCCGATTACAGGACCGTCGCCCCGGACCAGCGGGGACACGGCCAAACCACCCAGGCCGACAGCGGCTACGATTGGCCCACCCTCGCCGCCGACGCCGCAGCGCTGCTGGACTGGCTGGGCATCCAACGCGCCGCGGTGCTGGGACACTCCTGGGGAGGCCACGTGGCCTCCTCGCTGGCGGCCCACTTTCCGGACCGGGTGACCAAGCTGGTAATGATCGACGGGGGCTTTCTGGACGCCCGGGTCGGCGAGCAGCCGACCTGGGAGAGTTTTTCTCACCGGGTGAGGCCCCGGGACGTTACCGGAAACCGCGAGGAGTTCCTGGGCCGGCTGAGGACGCAACTCGCCGACTGCTGGAGCGACGACCTGGAGCGAATCGTCCAGACTATGGTCTACGCGGACGAAGACGGGCAAATTCAGGACATACTTCGCCCGCACAACCACGCCCAGGTCATCCGCGCCATGTGGGACTATCCTCCGGCCAGCATACTGCCCAGGGTCGAGTGCCCGGTGTTAGTTGTTCCCGCGGGTCCCACGCCGGAGCGCGCCGGTTCGGAGTTCGCCGTGCGCCGGGCGCTAATGGTGGAGTCGGCCACCTCGTACCTGCAGGACTGCCAGGTCCGCTGGATACCGGAGACCATTCACGACATCGGCTATCACAAGCCGGCGGAGTTGGCCGGGGTAATCAGGGAATTCCTGGGTTGAGTATGGCGGCGCCCGGGTATATGCAGCCAACATTATGACGACACAAGAAGGAATTCTGACGCGCCGGGACCCGGATTCCGCTGGCAACCGTGGGCGTGACCGCCTGGCCGGCGGCAATATCCCTTCGGAGGAACCTCGCCAAGCGTTGACAAACCACACCCGCGCCGTTATTTTTGGACTTGTGGATGCGCATCCCAACGCGCGAGGCCGGTTTGGCGGGGCCGTCCCCAGCCATTGGCAACATCCCCGGCGCCGGTTGCAACCCACAGGCCGCACCGGAAACCCCTCCTAGTCCAGGAGATGTCCAGTGAATATTGAGAAGGTCACTTTTATCAGCCCCGAGTTGCCGTATTGGAACCTGGTAACCCACGCCGTCTTTCCCGAATACGGTATGCCCGTGGTGGCGACCGTCGTGCGTAACGCCGGATACGACGTCAAGGCTTACGTCGAGCACATAGGCCCCATCCAGTGGGACGATGTGATGAAGTCCGACGTGGTGTGCTTTCACACCTTCAGTTCCACCATGCCCAAGACCATCGAGTACATCGACAAGATCAAAGACGCCCGCCCCGACATGCCCATAATCATCGGGGGGACCCACGCCTCGGTGATGAGCCGGGACACCCTCCAATACTGCGACGTGGTGGTGCGCAAAGAGGGCGACGTGACCCTGCCCGAACTCTTGGCGGAGATGCAGAACGGCGGAGACCTGAGCAAGGTGGCCGGAATCACCTACTGGGACCACGGGGAGGTCAAGAACACTCCGGACCGGCCCTTCGCCCAGGAGTTCGAGACCATTCCCGACCTGGAACTGATCCACGGGTACCTCAACTGGCCCCGGTGGAAGCTGCTCAAGAACCTCAAGATGCGCTGGCAGCTTCTGCAGACCAGCAGGGGTTGTCCCTACGACTGCTCCTTCTGCATCGCTCCCCGGGAGTTGGGCCGGGGCTACCGGTTGCGCAGCATCGACAGCATCATCGAAGACATCAAGTACCAGCAGAAGCTGGTGGGCAGCAAGTACTTCTTCATCGTGGACAACCACTTCACGGTCAACCGCCAGCGCACCAAGGACCTGCTCAACAGGATCATCGAGGAAAAAATCGACTGGTACGGCATATGCTTCACCAGGATGGAGGTTGCCCGGGACGAGGAGGTCCTGAGACTGCTTAAGAAGGCCCAGATCAACACCCTGTACATGGGGCTGGAATCCTTCGACAACAGCGTTCTGAAACTACTGAACAAGGCGCAAACCCAGGAGGGGCTCCGCAAGTCGCTGGCCGCCATCAAAGGCCACGGCCTGAGAGTCTTGGGCTCCTTCGTCATGGGCTGCGACGAGGACACGGTGGAGACCATCAGGTCCACCATCGACTCGGCCATCGAGGTGGACATCGACTACGTAGCCCTGTTCCCGCTGAGCGGTTACCCGGAGTACAACTCGCCCAATATCAAGATAAACCGCTTCTTCTTGCCCAGTTGGGACCGGCTGGACGGCACCTTCGTCATGTTCTTGCCCAAGAACATGAAGCCCAGCACCCTCCAGCGGGAAGTCAACCGGGCCTACCGGAAGTTCTACGGGCCGCGGCAGATACTCCGCAGGTTCGCCGAGGGAGACATCTGGTGCGGCTTGAAGCGGATAGCCTACTCGTACTGGGCCTGGGAGATCCGCCGCAGCACCAAAAAGTGGATCAAGTACCTCGAGAGCGTGGAAGGCCCCTACTACGACGAGAACGAGAAGCTGATCGAAGAGAAACTGGGTGAAGAGGGGATCCACCCGGCCCAGTACCCTGGATCGTCCATGGCGGCCGGGTTGGAACGCGCCGTGGTCACCATGGGAGCGGACTAGCGCCCGCCGGGTCTTGTGATCTTCCCGTCATCCCAACCCAGGTCCGAGCCGCTCCTACAAAACAGGAGGCTCGCTCCGTTTCGAGGGTGATTAGGCTCGTCTCCACACGTGGCCTTCATGAAGCCGTGGGCAATTCCGGGGACCACTCTCGAGGTAGGACCGGGGAGGGGCGGCGCTAGGGCGCAGTCAGCTGGCCTGCCTGTTGCAGCTCTTCTTCCAGCGACTGGTATTTGGAAGGGCATTTGACCAGGATCGTGTCCGCCTCAAACACCCGCTGCGGGCCGTAGCTTCCTTGCAGCACGATCTCCGAGTGGGGATCGAAGAATAGGTCCGGCACCACTCCCACGTAGCTGGCTGGAAGCTGTCCCGCCGAAGCCCCGTCTTCCTTGTCGATCAGTTGGAAACGGGCCAGCGTGGTACCATTCTCGCGGTGGAAGGAGCCGTCCACCAGCTTGCCGGAGACCCGCAGCACCCGTCCGTCCTGGACCTCCTCCTTCTCCAAGAACTCTCCCACTCCCATGGAGAAGAGGGCGTTGCCCGGAAAGGCCGCGTAGACCATATACCCCAGGGCCAACCCAAGCACCGCTATCAGGATGATCAACCGGGTCCGGTTGGTCCGCTTCCTGGCCTCTTCGCCCCGGACAAGGTCTTGGTCTAGATATTCCGCTTCTTCCAATTACCCGTACCGCGTTCCTAGAGTCCTCCGGGCCGGAGCGTGAGCACTGCCGCGCCTCATGGTAGCACTCTTACCCACGCCGCGCCAACGGGGGGCCGCTTCCGCCTCGGCTTCAGTCCGCTACTCCCGGGGTAACTTCTCTTCGGGGGCCTCCTGGCGCTCCAGGGCCCGCCGCAGTTCCCTCACCTGGGTCTGCAACTCCTGCTGCCGTCGAGTTACGAAAAAGGCGTAAAGGAAAAACACGGCCCAGCTTGCCGCGAACGCCGCGAAGAGCCAGGGGATGTTTGACGGTGGCAATTGAGTCTGCAGCAGCGCCATGGGCATGGTGACTCACTCCCTGGTGAGGTTTTCGGCCCTGGACCTTCGCAAAGAGAACCGCATTCCCCTGATCCGCTCCTGGGTCTCCTGGATAGCCGCGCGCTCGGCGATCAGGTAGAGGAGCAGGGCAAAGAAGGTCACGAAAGAAAAGATAAGCACCGACCGCATGGTGGGATGAAGGGCGCCGCTCTCGGCCAAGGGGCCGATCACCGGGGTCGGGTGAATGCCCGGCCACCACTCCACGGAAAAATACACCACCACCACGTCGGCGAAGCCGATTATCCCCATCACCGCCCCGTACAGCGCGGCCTTGTCCCGGTTCGGCGCGTAGGAGCGGACCATCAGGTAGGCTACGAAAATCAGCCAGAGAATCAGGGTGGTGGTCAGCCTGGGGGTCCAGAGCCACCAGGCGTTCCACACCGGCTTGGCCCAAATCATTCCGGTGATCAAAGCCAGACTGATGAAGACCAGTCCCACTTCCGCGGCGGCCCGGGCTATCCCGTCCCACTTGGCCTCGCGCCGGAACACGTAGGCCAGGCTGCCCAGGAACACTATCAGGAAGGCCAGGAAGGACATGATGGAGACGGGGACGTGAACGTAGATGATGCGCTGCACGTGGCCTAGGACGCTGTCGGTGGGGGCCACCATGAAGATCAGGTAGAGGTCGGCCAGCATCATGCCCCCGGCCGACAGCAGCAGGAAGAGCCGCAGATTGGGCTGTACGCCCACCCGGGCCAGGCCCCGCCACAGGGGTTTGGCCTGGCTCTGAGTACCCTCGATGCCTTCTATGCCTTCGGTTCCCGCCACCCGGGGTTATTCCTCCACGACCAGTGAAAAGGCCCAGGGACATATTACCAGAAACACCGCGTCGAAAGCGCCAAGCAACGGCAGCCAGTGGTCCAGGCCCACGATGGCCTCGCCCCCGATGGCCCGCTTCGTCGATTCCACCGCCGCCACCAGCACCGGTAGGAATACTGGAAACACCAGCACCGGCAGCAGGATTTCCCGGGACCTGGTCTGGACCGCCATTGCGGAAAACAGGGTGCCCACCAGGGCCAGTCCCAGCGTAGCCAGCACGATGGTCAAGACCAGGGTGAGGGACGCGGCAGGGAAGTTGAGCAACGCCGCAAAGACCGGGACCAGGACGGCTTCCACCAGCAACATGAACACAAAGCCCGCCGCCGCCTTGCCCAGGAAGATGGCGTCCCTGCTGACCGGCGTCAGCAGCAGGCCGTCCAGGCCGCCCTGCTCCCTCTCCCGCACGAAAGCGCGGTTCATCGCCATGATCCCGCAAAAGGCAAACGTCACCCAGAGAATCCCCGGGGCCAGGGCGGTGGCACGCTGCGATGTTACGTTGAGGGCGAAGTTGAACACCACCGCCACCACGATGCCGAACACCAGCACCGACACCACCAGTTCCCTGGAACGCACTTCCAAGAGGATGTCCTTCCAGACCAGGACGCCAAGAGGCGCGAGGAACCTCATGGCGGATCCAAGTCCGCGGAGGCGGCCAGCATTTGACGCAACTGGCCGCCGTCCCGGTCTTGGTCCGGCGGAAGAAAGTGGACTCTGCCCTTCGATAAGACCGCGGCCCGGTGGGCCCAGGAGAGGCCCAGTTCCAGGTCGTGGGTGGTCATGACCACGCTGCGCCCCTCTTCGGTCCATTGCCGCAGCAGGCATTCCAGGATGTCCACGGAGTCGCGGTCTAACCCCGTCTCGGGTTCGTCCAACAGCAGGACCTGCGGGCGGTGGAGGATTGCCCTGGCTATGGCCAGCCGCCGCTGCATACCGTTGGAGAGGGTGCGCACGCGGTCCCGCGCCCTGCCCAAAAGGCTCAGTTGTCCTAGGACTTGGTCCGCCCGCGAATGGCAGTCCTTGAGGCCGTAGAGCCGGGCGTAGTGGACCAGGTTTTCGCGGCACGTGAGGTCTTCGTATAGGAAAGTCCGGTGGTCAACCACTCCCACGCGGCGGCGGATGGCCTCCGGATGGCTGCGATGGTTGAATCCGGCTACTTCCAGTGACCCGGAATCGGGTCTCGTCTGCATGGAGAGAATACGCAGCAGCGTGGTTTTTCCCACGCCGTTGGCGCCGAATAACGCCAGCAATTGGCCCCAGGGGACCGTCAAGTCCAGGTCCCAGAGCACTGGCCAGTCCCCGTATGACTTCTCCACTCCCCGGACCCGGATTGCTTCCTCGCCGGGCGGCGATGAGGAGTTGCCGCTCACCGGGGGCTCCAAAGGTGCCTACCAGGGGTGCAACGGGTCCCCGCTGAGGGCGGAGGGGGCAACGCGCTGTGCATGGCAACCATGGTACAGGCCTGCTCCAAGCCCAGCAAGACGGCCCTCGCGGCGGCCCCCAGAGAGCGAATTCAGCGGGCGGAGCCATTGCCCTGAGCCATTGCCCTTTGAAGGTTGGGGGCTCGGCGGGAGCGGCGTTCCCAGGGTCATTCAATTGTTACCCAGGAAGGAGACAGCAATCACCGCCTCCGGATCATTCGGGACCCGGCTCCCCTGTGATTCCGAACCCTGTCCTCCTGTCATTCCGAGCCCCGACTTTCCTGTCATTCCGAACCCGTCGAGACGGGGAGGAATCTCAAGCCGCTATTAGGAGCTAAGGTGAGTTGACCATAGGGATTTCAGATTCCTCGCTGCGCTCGGAATGGCATTCGCTGACAATTGAATGACCCTGGCGGCGTTGCTCGGACAAGTGACAGGCGGCGCCGCAACGGATACAATTAGCCCGGCTTCTCCCCGTGAGGAGGGCCCCAAGACGCAGAACGGGCCGGACTCCGCCAAGCCATATAAACAAGGAGCGCAGACCATGAAGATCGCCAGATATTTTGCCCACGGGCAGACCAGCTACGGGGTCCTGGAAGGGGACACCGTGAAAGAGCTCAGCGCCAGCCCCTTCGAACCCCACCAGGTGACCGACCACGCCCACACCCTAGACCAAGTCAGGCTCCTGCCTCCCACCGAGCCGACCAAGATATTGGCGATCGGCCTGAACTACTCCAGCCATCTGCACGACCGGGAGCCCCCCGCCGAGCCCATGGTGTTCTACAAGACCCCCACGTCGCTCATCGGCCACGGCGACACCATAGTCCGGCCGGTGGGCACGGCCAAGCTGGACGCCGAGGGCGAGTTGGTGATCGTGGTCAAGGACCGCTGCCGCAACGTCCCCAAGGCCGAGGCCATGGACCACGTGCTGGGATACACCTGCGGCAACGACGTAAGCGCCCGGGACTGGCAACGGGAGGACCGCAACTGGTGGCGGGCCAAGTCCTCGGACACTTTCTCTCCGGCCGGACCCTACATCGAGACCGACTTAGACCCCCACAACGTGCGGCTCACCTGCCGGATAAACGGGAGAGAGGTGCAGGGAGAGAGCACCAACTACCTGATTTTCGACGTTCCCACCATTATCGAGTTCACCTCCAAGTTCGTCACGCTGGAGGCGGGCGACCTGATCTATACCGGCACCCCCGGAGAGCCCGGGGAGATGAAAGACGGCGACGTGTGCGAGGTGGAAATCGAGGGGATTGGGGTCCTGAGCAACCCCGTCAAGCTGGGCAGCTAGCGCCGGCCCTCGCCAAGCTGCACCTACCCCAGACGCCGCGCGGGGACTTTCCATAGTTAAGTCGACCGCGGGGCGTCTCCGTATTTCACGCCATTTGTTCTCAGTGTCAACGTCTTGACGCGATAGAACAGGGCATTGACAGTGTACTGCGGGTGAGGCCCCTTCTCCGGGTACGGCGTGCCAGCGGCGATCTGGTGCAATCCAGCTCAGCGGCCTGCACCGGTGTCGTTATCAACCGGACCTGCCAGTGGGCTAAGTTGCTGCGCCGGTAGCGATAGGAGCAGTCCATGGAAATAATCATCGGGCTGATTGTTGGAATAGTGATTGGAGGCTTGGCATGTTGGTTGGCGCAAGAGTTTCGCGGTAAAGCCCGCCGGGCCGCGGCAGAGTCAGACCACCGCGAGACCATCGCCAGCCTGCGGGGACAACTGGAACAAGTCAGTAGCGCTAACCAAATCATAGACGCTGCCAAGCAGCAGTTGGGAGAGACCTTCCAGGCTGCGGCCGCCCAAGCGCTGCAAAGCAGCAACGAGGTGTTCCTGAGCCTCGCCAAGGAGAACCTGGGGAAGACCCTGGAATCCGCCAAGGGGGAGTTCAACCAACGCCACGAGCAGTTTCAAGCCTTGGTTAAGCCGCTCACGGAGAACTACGGTAAGCTCAACCCTCAGATCGAGTCCCTGATACGGCAGAGTCAAACGCTGGCCACGGAGACCGGCAAGCTGTCCAGCGCCTTGACCAACAATCGTCAGGTTGGCAGTTGGGGTGAAGTGCAACTCCGGCGCGTGGTGGAGCTGGCCGGAATGACCGAGCACTGCGACTTCTTGGAGCAGTCGACGGCGGGCGGCTCTCATGACCGCCCCGATTTAATGGTGAAGCTGCCGGAGAATCGGACGGTTGTGATAGATGCTAAGGCCTCCACCGCGGCATATTTGGAGGCTCAACAGGCAGACAACGAAACCACCGTGAGCGCAGCCCTGGAGCGCCACGCCGGAGCACTTCGGAAGCAAGTGGACGACTTGGCGGGCAAGAACTACGGCGCACAGGTGGAGGGGTCCCTGGACTTCGTGGTGATGTTCGTCCCAGGCGACCAGTTCCTCGCCGCCGCCCTGAACGCCACTCCCACCTTGATTGAGTACGCCATGGGCAAACGGGTAGCCATTGCTACCCCGGCCTCGTTGATCTCTCTCCTCTGGGCGGTGGCTAACGGCTGGCAACGGTACCGGATCGCGGAGAACGCGGAAACCATCCGCCAAGTCGGTGAAGAAATGCACAAGCGGATGTTGAGGTTTATGGACCATTATCAGAGTGTCGGCAAGGAGCTGGCCTCTGCGGTCAAGGCCTACAACACGTCGGTCGGTTCGTATGAAGGGCGGGTCGTTCCCCATGGACGAAAATTCGCTCAACTCGTCGTAAATGACGAAGACAGCTTCGCTTCGCTTACCCCTATCGAAGGGGAAGTTCGGCCCATCAGCGCACCGGAGAAATCGGCGTAACACTCTTGGTGGTGGCGGTTTGGGATGGTCCGCTAAGCGTCCCGCCAGGGGTAGGCCAACCGGCCCTGGCCATGTTCAGATGGCCAGAGAACGACCTTGCGTCCCCGCTGCCACTGCACCAGAACTGCGGAGTGGCCGATTTGTCGCCCGGTCTCAGCCTCGATCTTGAATCTGCCGTAGAAGGTGGTCAGGTCCAGGCGGTTGGCCGCATCGCGCAACGCGGCGTCTTCCAGCGAGTCTGCCTGCTCCGCACAAGCCTGGGCAACCAGTCCCGCGGCGTAGGCCTGGGCCATGGGGTAGTCCACGCCGCCCGGTCCCCAGCGGGTCAGGGACTTCAATACCTCTTCGACGGGCGGCCCGTACTCGACGGGAAGTCCCGCATCAGGCTCCCACTGGCTGGGCCCCAGAATTCCCTCCGCGCGGCTGTCCAGGACCTCCCGAAATTGCGTTATGGGCCCGGCGACAACCGCCAGGGCCTTGAGGCGGACGGATGACTCGGTCAGCTGCCGCGCCAGTTGAATGTCGTTGCGGATCCTGCCCGCCACCACTAGGACTTGGGGGCGGGCCTCTTGTATTTCTTCCACGATGGCCGTGAAGTCGGTGAGCGACGGCGGGAACTCCCGCAGGTAGGACAATCGAAAGCCCAGGGGCCCGGCCTGCCGTTCCACCGCAGAGGTTGCCTCCCTGGGAAACACTCCGGTGGCGGCCCGCACGATGCCCACCGTCGACACCCCGGCATCGGCTTCGCGGACCAGCGGGAGCAGTCCTTCCAGGTAGGCGGAGGCCGGGGTCAGAATGCCCACCAGCCAACGGTGACCCTGCCGGTAGATTTCGCCGTCGGCGCCCCCCTGGTTCCACAACACCCTCCGGCAGCCCTCGGACACCCTGGCGGCGGCCTTGGCCAGGACCCCGGAGTAGGGGCCGAACAGCAGGTCAACCCGGTCCTGTTGGACCAAGCGGGTGGTGGCCCGTATCGCCCCCTCTGTAGAGCTGGCGTCATCGTAGTGGACTAACGACACCTGGCGGCGCGACCCCCCAACGGCCAAGCCGCCGGCGTCATTGACGTCCTGGGCCCAGGCCTGAAGCCCGGCCAACGCCTGCATCCCCTGGACCCGGAACTGGCCGGACAGGGACGCGGATATGCCCGCCGTCAGAGTGTTACGCAGTGGCATAGGGCAGGCGCGCCGGCCGCCTCGGAGGATGGGACCCAGCGCCTTCTCGTTTTCGAGTCAGACCCAACGTGTTCCCCTTCAATATCATGGTGACTCCGAAGGGCCTGGTACACGCCATTACCATGAAAATAGATGGAGAACGAGGCCCGGGCATGACTGGGAGGGGCTAGCAGCCGGGCAGGGACCGCCCTACGCCCCACCCCGTAATTCCCACCGAGCGCCCCAACCTGTCATTCCGCTGGAACGCCCCACCCCGTAATTCCTGCCGAGCGCCCCAACCTGTCATTCCGCTGGAGCGCAGCGACGAGGAATCTCAACTACTTGACCGCGTCCCCGGCTGCCGGATAATGAACCGTCTATGAAGCAGGGCTTGAGCTTCCTCGGCTGCGCTCGGAATGACAGTGGCCGGCCTTCCAACGACACGTCGTTAGCTACCCTCCCGACAATAATCGAATGACCCTGCCATCGTCACGACAACGAAAAGACCCCAGGAGCGAGCTATCTACGGACACAGCCGCGGCGCGACATCCTAGACCTCACCCCTGGAGGCGAACCTTAGGCGGGGGGGTGCCGCGGTGGCGTCCGCGACGCATAGGGGGCCGGCGGAAGGCGCTAGTACTTGGGGCGGAATATACCGAAGGAGCTTGTATAGCCGTGTAGGAACGTGACGCCACTGACCGGACCGATTTCCCCGTTGCAAAAGAACCCGCCCAGGGGCACCTCGCCCAGCTTTTCCCGGAAAAGGTCGGTGTCGTGGTTGGGGCGCCCGTACAGGTACTGGCCCCGGCCCAAGCAGGAAAACAGCAGTGCCCCCTGGACCTGATTTTCCCGGTTGTCCACCGCGTACCGCTCCAGCACCGCGTTCAGGTCCTGCGCCGAGGTCTCCGCGTCTCTAAGGTGAAACTGGACCATTTGGCCTTCTTTCAGCATCTCCCCGATGCCCAGGGAGCCCGAGCGGTCGTCCATACCTACCACGTTGCGAATGAGGAAGTCTCCCTGCCTCGGCTCATCGAGAAGCTCATCCATCACCACCCCCAGGAATAGGGAGTGGCGCATGAGGTCCTGGTCCCGTTCGTTCATGGTCTGGAAAAGTTCCTTGAGCACCGCCATGGGAGAGCGGCCGTCCAGCTCGATGAGCATGTTTCGGCGGCAGTCTGTAATGTGCATAGGGCGGCCTATGGGGCGGCACCCCTGGGCCACCACCGTGTCCACCGCGATGTTGCCGTGGAGGGCCAGCCCGATGGCGCCGGAGCGATGGACCTGGTCGTTCAAGAAGAGGGCGTTCTTCAGTTGCTGGTGGGCGCCGCTGGCCAGACCGCCGATCTTGGCGCACGAGCCAAAGGCGAAGTCCAGTCCCAGCAGCAGGTTCTGCACCGGAAACGAAAACGGGTCGGCCAGGATGACGAACTGGGGGTCCTGGCTCCTCGACACCTTGACCAGGTCTTCCCAGGAGGAAGGGCCGGCGTCCAGGTCGGGCAGGTTTTCGCCCTCCAGGTGAAAGTCGACGATCTCCACCCCGGGCAGACTGGCCCCGGTCACCGACACAGCGGCGCGCTGCTCCACCTCCATTCCATTCCCAATGATGCCTCCCCCGGAGCAGCCAAACACTTTGGCCGAAGGCAGGCGGCGCTTCACCACTTCGGTCACCTGTTCGTAGCCGGCTTCGTGGGAAGGGGAAACGAAGACCACGGCCAAGTCAGGAGCCGCGTCATCCATCCGGGAGAGCAGGCCGCCTACGCACTCGCCTATGGCCTGCTCCAGGTCGTCCAATTCGGAAACGGCGGAAGCCCATTTCATATTGCTTACCTCTCTCCTGTGCGCTACGGGCCCGGGCGAAGGGTGATCACTGGCGAGGTTCAGCCTTCTTTATTCAGATTGGCCAGGAACTCCCGGTTGCTGTTGGACTTGGCCAGGCGCTCCAGGACACGCTCGGTCGCGGAAGCCGTCCCATCGTTGGATATCAAGCTGACCATGCGGCGGAGCAGCCAAATCTGCTTCAGCGTGTCGCTGTCGAACAACAATTCCTCGCGGCGGGTGCCGCTCTTGGCGATGTCGATGGCGGGGAAGTAGCGCCTTTCCGCCAGCCGCCGGTCCAGGTGAAGTTCCATGTTGCCGGTGCCCTTGAACTCCTCGTAGATCACCTCGTCCATGCGGCTCCCGGTGTCCACCAGGCAGGCGGCGATGATGGTCAAGCTGCCGCCGTGCTCGATGTTGCGGGCGGCGCCGAAGAACTTCTTGGGAGGATACAGCGCTACCGGGTCGATGCCGCCGGAAAGGGTGCGTCCGCTGGTGGGCACAGCCAGGTTATAGGCCCGGGTTAGGCGCGTGATGCTGTCCAGCAGGATCACCACGTCTCCGCCAATCTCCACCAGCCTCTTGGCCCGCTCCATGCACAGCTCCGCCATGCGGCACTGGTCGTCCACCGAGTCGTCGAAGTTGGAGGCGAAGACCTCCCCGTCAACCGCCCGGCGCATGTCGGTGACTTCCTCCGGGCGCTCGCCGATGAGGGCAACCATGAGCTTGGCGTCGGGGCTATTGGCCATGACGCCGTGGGCAATTTGCTTCAGCATGGTCGTCTTGCCCGCCTTGGGCGGTGACACTATCAAGCCCCGCTGTCCCAGACCGATGGGCGCGAACAGGTCAACCATCCGCGTGGCCAGTTCCCCTCCCACGGTCTCCAGGATCACCTGCTTTTGGGGGAAGATGGGGACCATGTGCTCGAATTGGGTGCGGAACCTGGCGCTGTTCTGGTCCGGGTCGAGTTCATTGATCTTTTCGACTCGCACCAGGCCGAAGTAGCGCTCCCCTTCTTTGGGCGGGCGCACCTGGCCCGACACGGTATCCCCGGTCCGCAGGCCAAAACGGCGTATTTGGGACTGGGAGATATAGACGTCGCCCGTGGTGACGTGCGGGGAGACCTGCCGGAGGAATCCGTAGCCCTCCTCCATGATCTCCAGGATGCCCGAGGCGACCAGCCCCTGTTGAGCGGAGGCTGCCTGAAACAGGCGGCTGAGCACCTCCTCCCGGCGCATGCTGTTCAGGGCCGTCCCCTCCGCCAGTCCGGCGTGCTCAGCCAAGAGCAGCAACTCGTCCTTGCTCTTGGCTCCCATCTCCGCAACATCTATGGTCCGTGGTGTAGTGGCCATATTCACCTCATCAGGTATTGTAGGGGTCCGTCGTATCCCCGCCGTCGCCGGGGGTTGGAGATTCGGGGCCGGTCATCCGTCAGGCGGCCGGCCCCGATTGGCCGGCCTTCTGCCAGTCCGACGTAAACCTGGCCGTCCCCGCGTCGGTAAGCGGGTGCTGGACCATTTGGAGCAGCGTCTTGTAGGGCACCGTGGCGATGTGCGCTCCGGCCTTGGCCGCCAGGCTACAGTGCAGGCTGTGGCGGATGGACGCCGCCAACACTTGGGTCGTAATGCCGTAGCTGCGGAATATCGACACTATTTCCCTCACCAGGTCCATGCCCTCTTGCCCGATGTCGTCCAGGCGGCCCACGAAAGGGCTGACGGCGGTCGCCCCCGCCTGGGCGCCCAGAAGGGCCTGGTTGAGGGAGAAGCACAGGGTCTGGTTTATCTCGATGCCCTCTTTGGCCAACGTGGATATGGCTTCTAGTCCGTCGGACGTGCTGGGGATCTTGACCCAGGCGTTGGGAATCCAGGAGGCGATATCCCGGCCCTCGGCAATCATCCCGGCAGCGTCCTGGCTGACAACCTCCACCGATATGGGGCCGTGCACGATATCGGCAATTTCCCGGACCGCCGACTTGTAGCCCTCGGTGTCCCCTATGCCCTGAGATGCCGCCAGCGAGGGATTCGTGGTCACTCCGCTAATGACGCCCAGCTTGGCCCCTTGCCGTATCTCATCTATGTTGGCCGTGTCCAAAAACAGCTTCACTTTCTTCTCCCCACGCCCGTCTTCTTCGGTTGTGGTCCCGCCGCCGCTGTACCCTCGGGTCCCGCCCTGTCTCTCCGCGCCTTCATGGCCGGCTCCCGCCGCCGGGGTCCTACAGGGGAAACCGCCGCTGGGAGCCCTCACGGAGGGTCTCCGCGGCAGAGCCGACGAACTTGGCGAACAGCGGATGGGGGCGGTTTGGCCGGGACTGAAACTCCGGATGAAACTGCACCCCGACCATAAAGGGGTGGTCCTGGACCTCCCCCGTTTCGACCAGGGTCCCATCCGGCGACACGCCGCCGACGACAAACCCCGAGCCGCTGAACGCCTCGCGGTAGGCGTTGTTTAGTTCGAAACGGTGGCGGTGCCGCTCGTTGACCAGCGGCGCTTGGTAGGCCGCCATGGTCCTGGTGTTCTCCTGAGGAAGACAGGGGTAAGACCCCAGGCGCATGGTGCCGCCCTTGGCGGTAACCGAGCGCTGGTCTTCCATGATATGGACCACCGGGTCGTTGGTGTCGGGATCGAGCTCGGCAGAGTTGGCCCCGGTCAGTCCCAGCACGTGGCGGGCCCACTCCACCACCATCACCTGGAGTCCCAGGCACAGGCCCAGGTAGGGCACCTTGTGCTCCCGGGCGTAACGCACCGTATCGATCATCCCCTCCACTCCCCGCGGCCCGAACCCTCCCGGCACCACTATGCCGCAGACGGTGGAGAGCAGGGCCTCGGGACCCTGCCTTTCCACGTCCTCGGAGTGTACCCAGTGAACTTCGATGTCCTGGCCGTGGGCCAGCCCGGCGTGGCGCAGGGCTTCCCGTACCGACAGGTAGGAGTCGGGGTATTCCACGTACTTGCCGACCAGCGCGATGGGCACGGTGGCGGTGATGCTCTTCATCCGCTCCACCATGGCCGCCCAGTCCTTCATGTCGCTGGGATAACCGTAAAGGCCCAGGGCGTCCAGCATTATCTCCCCCAGGCCCAGCTCCTCCAGGATCAGGGGCACTTCGTAGATGTTGGCCACCGTCTCCAGGGGAATCACCGAGTTTTTGGGCACGTCGCAGAAGGAGGAGATTTTCTCCCTTATGTTGTCCGGGACCGGAAAATCGCTGCGGCAGAGGATGGCGTCGGGCTGAATTCCTATGGCCCTGAGCTCCTTGACACTGTGCTGGGTGGGCTTGGTCTTCAACTCCTTGGCCGCAGCTATGTAGGGAAGCAACGTCAGGTGGACGTAGAACACGTTGTCCCGGCCCACGTCGTTGCGTATCTGTCTTATGGTCTCCAAGAAGGGCAGGCCCTCTATATCGCCCACGGTGCCGCCAACCTCGACCACCACCACGTCGACCTGGGTCTCCTCGGCTAGGGCGATAATTCGCTCCTTGATTTCCTTGGTGACGTGGGGAACGGTCTGTATGGTCCCCCCCAAGAAATCTCCCTGGCGCTCCTTGGCGATGAGGCTCAGATAGACTTGGCCGGCGGTGAGGTTGGAGGACCGGGTCAGGTCGACGTCGATGAAGCGCTCGTAATGTCCCAAGTCTAAGTCGGTCTCGCCGCCGTCGTTGGTAACGAACACCTCGCCGTGCTGGTAGGGGGACATAGTGCCGGGGTCCACGTTGAGGTAGGGGTCCAGCTTCATTACGGAAACGGATAGTCCCCGGCTTTTCAGGATGCGCCCGATAGATGCGACGCCAATCCCTTTGCCGATTGAGCTTACTACTCCCCCAGTGACGAAAACGAACTTTGTGGGCATGCGCCTACGCAAGAGTTACGGGCCACGGATGCGTCTGGGCACAACGAACATAAGGGGTCAACGCGAGGGCGGCATTGGGTTAAAGGTGCAGAGCCGGGAAGGGGGCAGGTGGTCTGGGGTCATGCTATTATAGTTACATCCGACGATTGATGTCAAGGGCGCGAATTGCCCGGGAGCAACCTATGAACCTCAACGAATTCATTGAAGACGCTTTCGCCAAAGAGAGCGAGTTCCTGATGGAAGCTGTGCAGGACCTGACGCCCCAAGAGTTGGCCTGGCGGGCCGGACCGCAGGCAAACCCCATCAACTGGATCCTGTGGCATATGTTCCGGGTGGAGGACATGTGGATTCAGTTCTTCATCCAACACCGCCTGGAGATTTGGGAGCGGGACGGCTGGCACCAGAGGTTCGAGTTGCCCACCCGAGACAACGGCTTCGACCACACGCCGGAGCAGGTCGCTAATTTCCCCGCCCTGGACCTGCAACAACTGCTGCAATACGGGGAAGTGGTCCGGGCCGGCACCCTGGAATACCTGCGCGGGCTGGGCCCCGAGGACTACGACGCCATACCCAGAGAGCGGCGCCCGGACCTGAGCGTTGGGGCCGTGCTACGCCAGATAGTTGGGGAGTTTTACCAACACCAGGGCCACATCTCATATCTCAAGGGCCTGCTAAGGTCCCAAACGGCCTAGTCTCTTCGATCCCCAAGAATAAGCCCCCAGCACAAGCCCCATGAATAGCGGGGCTGGTTGGGGTGGCGTTGTCCCCGGAGACACTCGCGAGACGGCGCGGCCAGAAAGTTCCTACAAAAAGCCCCTATTATCCCCGTAAGGGCCGGGACCGGTAGGCCTTGATTCCCTCTTCCAGCGCCACCCAAGGAAGAAGGGCGCACTTTATGCGCACCGGGAACCGGCGCACCACCGTTAACGCCTCCAAAGGACCCAGGTCACCGGGTTGTGCCTCAGGCCCATCCCGCACCGCGCCGTCACCCTCCATGAGTCCGCGAAACATCTCCGATAAACGGTCCAGGTCCCCCAGGCCTCTGCCCAGGACGGCTTCCGACATCATCGACGCCGTGGCCTGAATGATGGAGCATCCCTCGGACTGCGCACCTGACGCGGACACCCTGCTGCTGCCATCCAACCTGAGCTGCAGAGTTACCCGGTCGCCGCAAAAGGGGTTAAACTCCTCGGTCTCGATGTCCGCCGGAGAAACCGGGCGGCGGTTCCGAGGGCTGCGGTAGTGGTCCATGATCAGGTCGCCGTAGAGACCGCCCAGGGGAACGTCGGGCACTTGCGGCATGGTCTACTCGAAGGGCAACGGACTCGGAACAACGGGCTGGGGACGGGTCCCGGCAATGCCGAGCCCAGATAAACCCAGGCCTACTCGGTGGTGACGGTGTCGCCGCGGCGGTCGAGAGCCGCCCGGAGGGTGTGCCAAGCCAGCACCGCGCACTTGATGCGGGTGGGGAAATCGGTGACCCCGGCCAGAGACTCCAAGTCGCCGAGGGTGTCGAAGTCCAGATCGGCGTCCGGCTCCGTCATCATCAGGTGAAAAGCGTCGAAGACCCGCTTCACGTGGTCGACAGGTTGGCCCTTGATGCTCTCGGTCATCATGGACGCGGAAGCCCTGGATATGGCACAGCCGGAGCCCTGAAAAGACACGTCTTGGACCACGCCGCCGCTCACATCCAGGTACACGGTCACCACGTCTCCGCAAAGCGGGTTAAACCCCTCGGCAGACTGGGTGGCGGCCTCCAGCGAGCGGAAATTGCGGGGCCGGTTGTTGTGTTCCAGGAGGATTTCTTGGTAGAGGTCGCCGAGACCTGGCATCAGCTGAATACCTCGGCAACCCGGTCGATGGCTTTAACCAGGGCGTCCAGGTCCTCCGTGGTGTTGTAGAAAGCCAGGGAGGCCCGCGCCGTGGCTGGGGTCCCGAAGCGGTCCATCAACGGCTGCGTGCAGTGGTGGCCGGTGCGAATGGCGACGCCTTCCGCGTCCAGGATGGTGCCGATGTCATGGGGGTGAACGCCGTCCATGACGAAGGACAAAATCCCTGATTTCTCCCGGGCGGTCCCGATCAGCTTCACGTTTTCCAGCCCGGAAAGCAGCGCGGTCCCGTAGCGGAGCAGGCGTTGCTCATAGGCTTCGATGCGGTCCATCCCCACTTGGGTCACGTAATCTATGGCCGCGCCCAGGCCGATGCTGCCGGCTATGTTGGGGGTGCCGGCCTCGAACTTGTGGGGCAAGACGTTGTACAAGGTCTTCTCAAAGGTCACCGACCTGATCATCTCGCCGCCGCCCTGGTACGGCGGCATGGCCTCCAGCAGGTCAGCCTTGCCGTAGAGAATGCCAATCCCGGTGGGACCGTAGACTTTGTGCCCCGAAAAGGCGTAGAAATCGCAGTCCAGGTCGCGGACGTCCACGCGGCAGTGGGGCGCCGCCTGAGCGCCGTCCAGCAGCACCGGCACTCCCGCCCGGTGGGCCAACTCAACCACTCGCTTCACCGGATTGATGGTCCCCAGGGAGTTGGAGACGTGGAGCACGGAGACCAGCTTGGTCCTAGGCCCCAAGAGCGCCTCGTATTCGTCCATCAGCAACTCGCCGGAGTCGTCGATGGGTATCACCTTCAGCACGGCGCCCTTCTCCAAGCACAGCATCTGCCAAGGCACAATGTTGGAGTGGTGCTCCATGGTGGAGATTATTATCTCGTCGCCGCTCCCTATGTTCTGCCGGCCAAAGGTTTGGGCCACCAGGTTGATCGCCTCCGTGGTGCCCCGCACGAAGATGATCTCCCTATCCTCCGCGGCGTTGATGAATCGCCTCACCTTGTCCCGGGCCGCCTCGTAATGGTCGGTGGCCCGCTGGCTTAGGGTATGGACCCCCCGGTGAACGTTGGAATTGTCGTTGGCGTAGTAGTGGGCCAGGGCGTCAATCACCGCCTGGGGCTTCTGGCTGGTGGCGGCGTTGTCCAGGTACACCAGGGGCTTCCCGTTCACCAGTTGGCCCAGGGCCGGAAAGTCCCTCCGCAACTCCGTTCCTTGGAGGCCCGGCCTGCCTTCGCCGGAAGCTACGGGTCCGGGCCCCGAATCCGGCCGGGTCACCGTTGACCTCCGGGGCGGAGGCCCAGGGCGGGCACGGCCCTCAAAAATACGTCGTCCAGGTGTTCCTTGAGGGGGTCGAGCTTCACCTTGTCGATAATCTCCCGGGCGAAGGCCTGGACCAACATGCGCCCGGCGGCATCAGGGTCCAGGCCGCGGCTGGCCAGGTAGAACATGGCCCCGTCGTCCAGATGCCCCGCGGTGGCGCCATGGCCGCAGTTTACGTCGTCGGCATAGATGAGCAGGCTGGGCTTGCTGTCCACCTCGGCCAGGTCGGAAAGCAGCAGGTTGGCGTCGGACTGCTGCGCTACCACCTTTTGAGCGTCCTTCCGCACCAGCACTTGGCCGCCGAAGACGGCTTTGGACTTGCCGTGCAAGACGCCCTTGTAGCTGAGTCGGCTGGACGTGTTGGGCCTCGCGTGGTCGATGCTGATGAGGTTGTCCACGTGCTGACCATCCAGCGTCATATACAGGCCGTTCAGCCCGCAGCCCCCCCCCGGCTCCTCCATCGTCACCTGGAAATCGTTGCGAGCCAGGGCGGTCCCCAGGGACAGCGAAGCCGAGTCGAAAACGGAGTCTCTCCCCTGGTATACCCGGCTGGTCCCCACGTGAAAGGCTTGGGGGCCTTCGAGCAATACCCGGTAGTGGTCGACAACCGCGCCATCGGCCACCGTGATTTCGGTGACCGCGTTGGTGAAGTACTGGACGCCCGGCGGACCGATGTAGGTCTCCACCACCGAGAGCTTGGAGTTGCGTCCGGCGGCCACCAGCGTGCGGGGGTACGACGCCCGGGGTTGCTCCCGGCCGGTGGTAACGAATAACAAGTGCACCGGGGACTCAAGCGCGCAGCCGTCAGCCACTTCCACGAAGGCGCCGTCGTCCAGGAAGGCGGTGTTCAGGGCCAAGAAGCCGTCATCCCGGAAGTCCTGGCGTCGGGAGAGGCTTGTTTCAACGGCGGAGCTGCCCGCGTTGACCGCTTGGGCGATACTGCCGGCGGTGTACTTGCCGTTGCCCGCCGGGGGCGTAGAGAGCCGGTGGGAAAACCTGCCGTCCACGAAAACGAGGTTGGTCCAAGTCTCCTCCCAGAAAGCTTGAGGGGGCAGCACGGCGTCCCAGCCCAACTCCGGCGTCAGGGCGGGAGCGAAGCCGAAGGCGGCATTGGCGATGGGCGCCACGTTGGTGTACTTCCACTTTTCGTTGCCGCGGCGGGCAGTGGGAAAGCCCAAGGAGTCGAAGCTGGCCCAGGCGTTCTCCCGAAGCTCCCGCAACCAGGGCGGGCCGGAAGCGGCGGCCGTCGCAGCCTGGAAGTCGGCCGCGAACCGCCGGTGTTTGGTTGGCGTTTGCGTCATTGGAGGACCGGCCAGTCAGTCGACACCGGTGGTTCCGGGGCTGCAGGACTGGCAATCACGATAGGGGCGTCCGGTGCTTCCGGCCTGCGCTTCAGCCAAGGGTTAGTTCGCAAAGGGCCCGCGCCACCGGCCGGTGGCGGCTTCATTGCCAACCCCGTGCAACCCACGGCCACTGTTGCAAACCCGCGAGCCGCGACATGGACCGTCGCCTGATTGGTGGGATAGTTTTCGTAGACCCGGTGGTCCAATGCTCCGTCCTGTTCCGCCGGCCGGTTGCAGACCGCAGACGATTGCTAACCGGCCTCGACGGCGTCCTTGATCCAGTCGTATCCCCTGGCTTCCAACTCCAGGGCCAGCTCGGGTCCGCCGGAGTGGACCAGGCGCCCGTCCATCAGGACGTGTACGTAGTCGGGGGTGATGTAGTTGAGGATGCGCTGGTAGTGGGTAACCACGACGATGGCGTTGGACGAGTCCCTGAGCTGATTGATGCCGTCGGACACGATCCGCAGGGCGTCGATGTCCAGGCCCGAGTCGGTCTCATCCAGGAGGGCGACCCTGGGCTCCAGCATGGCCATTTGCAGTATCTCGTTGCGCTTCTTCTCGCCCCCGGAGAAACCCTCGTTGACCGACCGCCTCACCAGGTCCGGGTCGATTTCCACCAGCTTGACCTTCTCCCGCAACAGGCGGTCAAACTCGCGGGCGCCCATCTCAGCCTCGCCCCGGTGCTGCCGCACGGCGTCCACCGCCGCCTTGAGGAATTGCCAGGCCCGTACGCCGGGCAACTCCAGCGGATACTGGAAGGCCAGAAACAGCCCCATGCGGGCCCGCACCTCCGGCTCTAGGGACAGCAAGTCATCGCCTAGAAAGCGCGCCTCCCCGCCGGTGACGGTGTAATCGGGCTTGCCGGCCAGGGAGTTGACCAGAGTGCTCTTACCGGAGCCGTTAGGGCCCATGATGGCGTGGACTTCCCCGGCGTTAACGGTCAGGTCCACACCACGTAGAATAGCCAGCCCCTCCACGGCCACCTGGAGCCCGCGTATCTCCAAAAGCGGCCTGCCGTCAGTCCCCCCGGCGCCGCTCATCTAGCCTACCGCCCCCTCTAGGCTCACCTTGAGCAACTGACCGGCCTCCATGGCAAACTCGAAGGGGAGCTCCTGGAATATGCTGCGGCAGAACCCGTTGATTATGACGTAGTGGGCGTCCTCCACGGAGATGCCCCGCTGCTGGCAATAGAATAGCTGCTCGTCGCTCACTTTAGAGGTGGAGGCTTCATGCTCCACCTGGGCGGTGGGGTTCCGCACCTCGATGTAGGGCACGGTGTGGGCCCCGCACTGGTCTCCGATGAGCAGCGAATCGCACTGGGTGAAGTTCTTGGTGTTGGCGGCTTTGGGCCCCACCTTGACCAGGCCGCGGTAGGTGCCGTTGCCGTGCCCCGCGGATATCCCCTTGGCCACTATGGTGCTCTTGGTGTTCTTCCCCTGGTGAATCATCTTGGTGCCGGTGTCCGCCTGCTGGTAGTTGTTCACCAGGGCAACCGAGTAGAACTCGCCCACGGAGTTGTCGCCCTTCAAGATGACGCTGGGATATTTCCAGGTGATGGCGGAGCCGGTTTCCACCTGGGTCCAGGAGATTTTCGAGTTCCGGCCCTGGGCCATTGCCCGCTTGGTGACAAAGTTGTAGACCCCGCCTTTTCCTTCCTTATCGCCGGGAAACCAGTTCTGCAGGGTCGAGTACTTGATCTCGGCGTCGTCCAAGGCCACCAACTCCACCACCGCGGCGTGCAGTTGATTGCTCTTCCTCGCGGGGGCGGTGCAGCCCTCCAGGTAGCTGACGTAGCTGCCCTTGTCGGCGACGATCAGGGTCCGCTCGAATTGTCCGGAGTCGGCCTGGTTGATGCGGAAGTAAGTCATCAACTCAATGGGGCACCGCACCCCCGGCGGTATGTAGGCGAAGGAGCCGTCACTGAAGACGGCGGAGTTCAGACTGGCGTAGAAATTATCGGCATAGGGCACCACGGACCCCAGATACTTGCGCACCAGGTCCGGGTGGTTCTGCACCGCCTCGCTCATGGGGCAGAATATTATGCCTGCTTCGCGGAGCTTTTCCTGGTAGGTAGTGGCCACCGAAACGCTGTCCAGGACCGCGTCAACGGCCACGCCTGCCAGCTTTTCCCGCTCGGCAAGGGGGATCCCCAGCTTGTCGAAGGCCGCCAGCACCTCGGGGTCCACCTCGGCCAGGCTCTTGGGCCCGCCCGCTCCGGCGCCGGGGGCCGCGTAGTAGATTATGTCCTGATAGTCGATGGGCGGGTGATGGATGTTGGCCCACTTGGGCTCCTCGTTGTTCAGCTTCAGCCAGTGACGGTAAGCCTTGAGCCGCCACTCCAGCATCCATTCCGGCTCGCCCTTCTTGAAGGAAATCAGGCGCACGATGTCTTCGTTGAGGCCCTTGGGCACCACGTCGGACTCGACGTCAATGGTGAATCCCCACTTGTAATCGGTGTCGAGGTCGTCGGACGTGGTCGCCGTCCTGGATATGACTCGGGAAGCCGCCATTAACCCTCCGTGTAGTGGGAAAACAAGGTCGCGCCGCCGTGGGCCTGTCCGCCGTACAGCTTGGGAGCCGCTACGGCACGCCTGGGGCCGTCGCCAGGAACCTGTTGGGTGGCAATTAATTGTATAGAAAGTCGATTCATGAAGTCAACAATTATGCTAGCATCCCCACCGACGGGTGTCAACGATTTTCGCAACGCCCCGGCGAGTGACTCCGGGACCGTTTGGTTTCCCCATCACCACGAGCGTCCCCATGCCGCAAAGGCCGCCATGCTGCGAGCGTCCCCTTACTGCGAGCGTCCCTTTACTGCAACCGTCCCATGGCGGGAGCGCGCCCTCCATGTCCTTCCGAGCATCCCTCCCTGTCATTCCGAGCGCCCACCCATGTCCTTCCGAGCGCCCACCCATGTCCTTCCGAGCGCCTCTCCCTTTCCTTGCCACCAAAATAGACGGAGGACGGCCCAGGCATCACTGGGAGGGGCTAGCAGCCGGGCAGGGGCCGCTCTACGCCCCACCCTGTAATTCCCACCGAGCACCCACCCTTGTCATTCCGTTGGAGCACCCACCCCTGTCATTCCGTTGGAGCACCCACCCCTGTCATTCCGTTGGAGCACCCACCCCTGTCATTCCGTTGGAGCACCCACCCCTGTCATTCCGTTGGAGCGCCCACCCCTGTCATTCCGCTGGAGCGCAGCGACGAGGAATCTAAAATGCAAAGCTGTAATCCCCGGCCGCTGGTGATGAACCGCTCGGCGCTGCCTCATTTTCGTCGCCCTTACATGGCCTCCGCGAGGCCGTGGTGATTCCTCGCTGCGCTCGGAATCTAAGCCCTCGGCGGCAGGGCGGTCCATTGCCTGGAGAAGGGACTCGGGGCAACAATGAACGGAGGCTGAGAGGAGACATGGACTTCAGGTATTTCAGATACCGCGGCTCCGGGAATTCCGCTTCCATGGGCTGCGGTACGCTGCTAGCCCTGCTGGGACTGGTGCTCCTCAGCCCGGCTGGCGTCTGGTTGGTGAAGGGGTTGGGATGGGCTTTCCTGGTGTTGGGACTGTTGCTGCTAGCCGCCGGCGTGTACTACTGGCTGTTCCGGTCCCGCCGGTAGCGGGAAAGGCCGCCGGGGGCCCGGGGTCAGGACCGCTCCAATAGCTCGATGCGAACGTCGCCCGGAGCCCTGACGAAGGCGATCCTGAGTCCGGGACGGATGGCGTAGGGCTCCACCGCGAACTCCGCTCCCTTATCCTTCAACTCTGCCGCCGCCTGGTCCAGGTCCTCCACTCGAAACCCAAAATGGTCCAGGCCCAAGTGAGGGTCTACCGGGCCCGACGGGGCGTTTTCGTTGGCCCGGGCTATGAAGATGGCCAAGCCGTTCACGTCCAGGTCCACCCGGTGCTGGCCGTCGGACTGGACGGACTCGATTATCTTGGCGTCGAACATCTTGTTGAAGTATAACGCCGTCTCCATGGGTTCCAGGCTGCGAAGGTGAATGTGGTCGTAGGTGTAGTTGGTCATGCCTCACCCCTTCGACTCGCTGCTTTCGCTTTCTCACGGGCCCGGCCTGCACTCATGGGGTCCCGCGGGCCGAGCCGGGGCGTTCTCCCTGGGTGGGAGGGCCAGCCCCAGGCTAGTGACGGGGGGCGGGTTTGTCAAGAAAGCCGGACTCTTCCCGTATTCGAGACGGTTCCGTTTGCTTGTAGTGTCTGAGCACCTATGCTTCCCCAACGGTATAGAATCCTGGCGGTGGGTAGGCATCGGGCTCTTGCCAACGGGCAGGAGCATGGCGATGCGTCCACCATCCACCACAGTCTTGACACAGGAAGCGACGGATGCGGACTTCCCCGTAGTAGAAGTCTTTGATGTCCACATACAGGTTGTCGCAACCGGAGAATTTGCAAGGAGCTAAGTCTGCCACTGTTTTGTCTGTCACTGCTTTGCCTCCGGTCGTACCCGAATTATGGTGGTCAACTGGCCTTCTTCCCTGGTGGCATCCTTCGCTCGATGCTTGGATGCCTTGCACTTCTCGCACCGTTGCTTTGGGTCTTGGCGTCTTAAGCATTGGTTGCCGCACTTGTGGCTCATGGCTCACTTACTCTCTCTTAGCATCCGCCACAGGGCCGCTGGCCAGCCGCTTGCGGCAATTGGAACGCGTTACCTGCCTACCGTTGTCCGTCAGGTCGCTGTCCGGGCGAGGCAACCGATTTATGGGCATGGAGGACAAGCGGCGGCATAGCCGCAGTTCAACTTGTCGCCACGCGCTACGCTTGTGTATTCGCTTCCCCATTGCCACCATCTCCTCAGTCGAGCATTAGGCTCAGACACTACAAGCAAACGGAACCTTCGAGACATCGCGTTCCGGGTATAATGTGCTCCTCAACCGTGTAGCGGCAGCCGCGTCAACCGCCACTCACCTGAAAGGCCGAGCTATGCTCCGACAAATACTTGAAGACTGCCAGCCCGGCTTTGCCGAGGTGGTGCTGATGCTGGGCAACTCCGCGACCACCGCGGAGGTCTACACCATGTTCGACGACCTTCGCTTCACTCCCGACGGCAAGATCGTCACCTTCCTGGCGGAAGGGGGCACTCATCTGCACCTGAAGATGGACCTTGTGCAGGAGGCCCGGTTCGTTTTCACCATCAACCAACAGGGGCATCCCAGCTACTCGTTGTGGCTGATGGACGAGGAACAACGCCCCCTGTTGCGCACGTATCTGAGGAAGTCAGAGGTCGAGGAAACCAACCAGCCCAGGCACGATCTCTTCATGGCGCTGCGGGAAAGATACGGAGAGATCGTACCCCTGGGAAGTTAAGCCGCGTCACGTGGCCGCGGGCCATCCGGAGCCTCTGGACTTACCCGGCGCCCAACTTTGCCGGGGATCAGAACACTACCTGCTAAGGCTGGAACACCCCCTAGAGTTTCTCTCCTCGGCCCTCCCTCGGCGAGGGACTCGTGGAGGCCCGATGGGTCTACAGCCGGCAGGTGAACCCCGGCGACCCACTGCCCCATCCGGAGCGGTCCCTGTTGGAGGGCGCGCGCCAGCGGCGGATTCCCCCCGGGGGAAAGCTTTGTCGGGCTTCTCACCGCCGTGGACCACCGTGACCTTCAAGTGGTTGTCGCACGGCAAGGGGGCGTGGGGGTAATCGTCCTGGCAACCGTGGGAGTCGCTCGAGGCTCTTCCCCACGGCAAAGAGACGTGTTCGACCGCGGTCGGCCCCTGGGACGGGGCCCCTCTCCGGCGCCAAGCCCGGGTACTGTCAACCTCGTGGCCTTGGTGGACGCCGGCCCGGTGCCCGGCGCGCTGGTCAGGGCATCCACCATGCTCACCGAGGCCAAGACACGGGCGCTGGTGGAAGCGGGCATCACAACCCGGGAAGGCCGCCAAGCCGCCGGGACCGTCACCGACGTCACGGTCGTGGGCCACGCGGGCTCGGCGCCCGGCTTCCGGTACGCCGGGGCAGCAACCGTCGTGGGTGGCTGGCGGGTCAGGCGGCCTACCTCTGCGTCAAAGATGGGCTGGCGGCGTATAATAAGCGGAAGCACGCAAGATAGCCGCGGGCAGCCGAGCCTGGGCGCTAGGTCCCGGACGGAGGTTGCCCTCCGGTGGAGGACTCCAACAGGAGGTCGCCGTTGACCCCAGCCATCGTAATCGCCGGAGTGCGCAGCGGCGTGGGCAAGACCACCATCGCCGCCGGAATCATGGCGGCGCTCACCCGGCGGGGCTACGATGTACAACCCTTCAAGGCCGGCCCCGACTACATAGACCCGTCCTACCATGAGATTGCCTGCGGGCGGCCCAGCCGCAACCTGGACACCTGGCTCTTGCCTCACCCGGTGGTCCTGGAGCTTTTCCAGCGGGCGGCGGCCCGCAGCCAAGTCTCGGTCATCGAAGGAGTCATGGGGGTGTTCGACGGCCACGGCAGCCTCACGGAGGAGGGCTCCACCGCCCAGTTGGCCAAGCTGCTGGGCGCGCCGGTGGTCCTGGTGGCCGACGCCTCCAAGGTGGCCCGGAGTGTGGCGGCGGAGGTCCTCGGCTACCAACAGTTCGACCCCGAGCTAAACATCGTTGGAGTAGTTCTCAACGGCGTCGGCGGGCCCCGGCACCTGGAGTTCTGCCAGCCTCAGATAGAAGCGACCACCGGGCTTCCCGTCCTGGGCTACCTGCCGCGGCGCGACGAGTTCATCCAACCCGAGCGTCACCTGGGGCTGATTCCCGCGGTGGAAGGTACGGTGGCGAACCGCTGGTACGACTCGCTGGTCGACCAGATGGAGGACACCTTCGACCTGGACCGCCTGGTTGACCTAGCCGGCGGCTGCGACGCGCCTATGGTCAGCCCCCAGGTGTTCCCGCCTCAGGCCCAGCCAAAGCGCGCCCGCATCGCCATCGCCCGGGATAAAGCCTTCAGCTTTTATTACCAGGACTCCCTGGACTTGCTGGAAGCCTGGGGCGCCGAGCTCGCCCCGTTCAGTCCCCTGGACGACCGGGGTCTGCCGGAGGGGACCGGGGGAATCTACATCGGCGGAGGCTTTCCAGAGATGTTCGCCTCCCAGCTGTCCGCCAACTCCGCCATGCACGCGGCCATCCGGAAGGCCGTGGAGAGGGGCGTTCCGGTGTACGGCGAGTGCGGCGGGCTGATGTACCTGGGGCAAAGCATCTCAGACCTGGAAGGAGTCCGGCATCCCATGGTGGGGGCTATCCCGGCCGTCTCCGCCATGTCCAGCCGCAGGCTGACCCTGGGCTACCGGGAGATCGAGTCCCGAACCGACAGTCCCTTGATGGAGAAAGGCCGGCGGGTGAGGGCCCACGAGTTTCACTGGTCCATCCTAGAGAAGCCTCCCGATTCCCGGCGCGCGGTGTACACGGTGGTGAACCAGGAGGACCGGGCGGAAGGCTTCCAGTCGGGCAGCGTATGGGCCTCCTACTTGCACGTGCATCTGGCCGGAGAACCGTCGCTAGCCCCGAGGTTCGTCGACGCCTGCGCCCAACTGTCGAGAATGGATGTCCAGCCGACGGGCCGCGCCGCCGGCTAGCGCCGCCGGGTTTGTGATACAGGCGCTCGAGACCGTTTATGGCAGCCCCACCGGCTGTCGAAGTCTAGATGGAGGCAACGTCCCGTGAGCACCGGCGAGCCGACTCAAGAAAACCAGGCAGACAATACACAAGAGGGCCCTCAGTCGGTCAAGGGGCCTCGCATCAACAAGGGATTGGTCATTGTCAACACCGGCAACGGCAAGGGCAAGACCACCGCTGCCATGGGGACCCTGCTGCGGTCGTGGGGCCGGGGCCTCCGGGTAATCATGCTCCAGTTCATCAAGCACTCCACCGCCAACTTCGGCGAGCAGCGCGCCGCCCTGAAGATGGACGTGGAGATGCGGGCCATGGGCGACGGGTTTACCTGGCGTTCGCAAGACCTGGAGCAGACCGCCGACTTGGCCGTCGCCCACTGGCAGGACTGCAAGAAAGTCATCGCCTCCGGCGAGTACGACCTGGTGGTGCTGGACGAGTTTACCTACCCCATGCACTACGGATGGGTCCCCGTCGAAGAGGTCATAGAGGTCTTGAAGGGCCGGCCCTCCATGCAGCACGTCATCATTACCGGCCGCCACGCGCCGGAGGCCCTGGTGGAGTACGCCGACCTGGTCACCGAAATGCAGGTAGTAAAGCACCCGTACCAGCAGGGAATAAAGGCCCAGCCCGGCATCGAGTTCTAGACGGCGTGGAGTTTCCGACCGCCGTCACGGCCCGGCATTGGGCCCGGCGTTCGGTCCAGATGGGCCGCCGGCATGCTAACCACTTTGACCCCCCCCCCGGAGTGACACCATATGCCCGCATCTCCCCTGATCGACGAGACAGTTGCCCCCATCAGCCCCCCTGACGCGGCGGCCATGGCCGAGGCGCGGGCCCGGCAAAGCACCCTGACCAAGCCGCCGGGCAGCCTGGGGAGGTTGGGCGAGGGACCGGGCGCCGCGCTGGCCATGCACGTGGTGGAGGCCGCTGCCAAGTGTCTGGACGAAATGGCCACCTTCGCCCAGGCGGGGGTTTCGGGGCGCGTTGACCCCGAAGGCCCGGACCCCGGCGCGGCGGATGGCGGAGGAGACCGCAACTGACTTCGTTGCTGACGGCCCTCAGCTTCCTGACGGTAATACCGGCCAACAGTGTGCCGGGGCCCTGGAACGGCAGCCCCACCCCCCGCCAGATCAGCGACTCCCGCGCGTTTTACCCGGCCGTGGGCCTGCTGTTGGGCGCCATGCTGATGGGCCTGGAGCTGGGCTGCCGGGAAGTCTTCCCGCCCTACCTGTCCGCCGCCGTGCTGCTGGTTTTCGTGGTGGCCGTCAACCGGGGATTCCACTTGGACGGGTTGATGGATTCCTGCGATGGCCTGTTCGGTGGGTTCACCCGGGAGCGCCGTTTGGAGATCATGCGGGACTCCCGGCTGGGGGCCTTCGGAGTGGGCGGCGGCATTGGGGTCCTGGTGCTGAAGTACGGCGCCCTCGTGTCGTTGCTGGCGCATTCCCAAGCAGGAGTGGAGTGGTCGCTGCTGCTTTTTCCCCTGCTGTCCCGGTGGTCCATGGTAGTGGCGCTGGCCGCCTTCCCCTACGCCCGAGGCCAGGGCTTGGGCTCGCCCTTTCACCAAGGCGCCGCCGCCGGGCCAACGGCGGTGGCGGGCGCAACGGCCGCGGCGGCCGCCGTGTTGCTGGGAGCCGCCGGCGGAGCCGGACTGCTGGCCGGGGCCACGGCCGCCGCTTGGCTGCTGGGGCGGGTGATGACCGCCAAGCTGGGTGGGCTGACCGGAGACACCTACGGCGCCATCAACGAGGTGGTGGAAGCCCTGGCGCTGATGGCCGCGGTCGCCATGCTGCGCCACGGTTGGGTGGAACCCTTGACCGCGGCCGTCCGGTGAGGGAGGGAGCGTAGCCGATGCTGGGGGGCGCGGAGGACCTGGCAGTGTTGGCTCTGGCCCTGGGGGAGCCGCCCGTCCGCTTCCACCCCACGGCGTGGATGGGCCGGACCGTGTTCTTCCTGGAAAGGCGGCTGCCCAGGGGAGGCTGCGGCGGCCTGGCCGCGGGGGTAATCATGGCCACCGTGGTGATTGGCGGGTGGACTGCCGCCGCGTACTTTGCGGTGGTGGGGCTCAGGGAGGCGCATCCCGTCGCTTACATCCTGGTGGGCGCCCTGCTGCTCAAGTCGACTTTTGCCGTGAAGATGCTTCATCAGGCGGCGGCCCGGGTGCGGAGGCCGCTGGCCGAAGGGGATTTGGACCGAGCCCGCCGCGGGCTTCCCTCCCTGGTGAGCCGCGACCCCTCGGGCCTTTCCGCTGAGCATACCGCCGCCGCCGTGGAGTCGGTGTCCGAAAACATGGCCGACAGCTTTTTTGGTCCGTGGCTTTTCTTCGCCCTGTTCGGACTGCCCGGAGCCGTGGCCTACCGGGCGGTCAACACCCTGGATAGTATGGTAGGCTACCGGGGAGAGTACGAGTTCCTGGGCAAGGCCTCGGCCCGGCTGGACGACCTGCTCAACCTGGTTCCCGCCCGGCTCACGGCCCTGCTCCTGGTCTTTGGCAGCCTGCTCCTGCCGGGCCAGAGGTGTTCCCGGGCCTGGAAGGTCATGTGGCGGGACCACTCCCGCACCCTCAGCCCCAACGCCGGGTGGACTATGAGCGCCGTCGCCGGGGCCCTGGGCGTGGAACTGGAAAAGGTCGGGCACTATCGCATGGGCGGCCCGGGTCGGCCGGCAGCGCCCTCGGACATAACCCAGGCCATCCGCTCCATGTATTTGGTTGCGGCGCTGGGACTGGCGGCAGCCCTGGCCTTGACTTACGGAAGGACCGCGGTTTTCCAGGCGTGAGGCGGGCGTGGGAAAGCCCCGCAAACTGAGGAATTCTTGAAGCGCGCTCCGTCGCCTTCGGCGAAGTCAGTCCATGCCTGAGCCGATTCCCAACTCGGAGCACCGGTCCTGGCCGGGGCGTCCGGTCCACGGGGGTGTCAAGCCCTCGGAGTTGCGCGCCATGGGTTTGAGGCCCGGGGACGTGCTGGACTTCAGCGCCAGCGTCAGCCCCTTGGGACCTCCCCGGGGAGTCCGGGACGCGCTGCGGCAGGCGGACCTGGCGACCTATCCCGACCCCGACTGCTTGCTCCTGAGAGAAGCCATCTCCGCCCACCTCTCCCGCTCGAGTTCCGGAACGCTGCCCATCGGCCGCATCCTGGCGGGCAATGGGTCCACCGAGATAATTCACCTGCTGGCCCGGGCGTACCTTTCGCCGCCCTGGCCCCGGACCGCCAACAGCGTGTTCCTGCTGACTCCCACTTACGGCGAATACACCGTCGCGCCCCAACTGGCGGGCGCTGCCGTCTCCGGGTTGGACTCCGGGAGCAGGCCGGGTTTCCGGTGCGACCCGGACCTCGCCGCCGCGGAAATTCGGAAACAACGGCCCAGCCTGGTTTTCCTCTGCAATCCCAACAATCCTACGGGAGTCTTCCTCGGCGGTGATGAGGTGGCAAGGTTGGCCCGCGCCTCCTCCGACGCCGGGAGCCTGCTGGTGCTGGACGAGGCATACGTGTCCTTCGTGGAGGACTCTTGGGACTCTCCGGCCCTCACGGAGAGCGGCGGGGGGGTGCTGGTCCGCTCCATGACCAAGGACTATGGGTTAACCGCGCTGCGGCTGGGATACTGCGTGGCGCGGGAGGACGTCATTGAAAGGCTGGCCTCGCTCCAGCCGGACTGGAGCGTGAACGGTTTGGCCCAAGCGGCGGGCGTGGCGGCTCTGGCCGACGACGGCTACCTGCCCAGGGTTAGAAAGGTGGTGTCGGAGACCAAGGCGTACCTTTCGCAACGGCTCGGCGAGTTGGGCTTCGTCGTGCCCCCCGGCGCCGCCAACTTCCTTCTGGTGCAAGTCGGCGACGCGGCATCCTGGCGGGCCCGGCTGATGCGCCGGGGGCTGCTGGTGCGGGACTGCGCCTCCTTTGGTCTGCCGGAGTACATCCGCGTGGGAATTCGACCCCTGGCGGACTGCCGGCGGCTGGCCGACGCCATGGCAGACCTGGCGTCTCGTGGGCCAGGCTGAGTTCCAACTACGGGGCGGGTACGGCCTCCTCGAGAGTCAGGATCGGAGCCCTGCTTGGCAGCTTCGGGTGCGTCCCAGGGTTTTGCGTCCGCCCCCGCAACGACACTTCCCACTTGCCCCATCCGGTGCCCACTCTCCATTCTGTTGATAGGCAGCTATTGACGCCTCGACAAATCTATCAAACCGTCACCCAAGCCCATGGCTCACAATGGCCCTGAAAATAATAACCCTCATGACCCACGCTCCGGCCGCCAATAACCCTTCCCAAGGAGGACCGCCTTCAGCCATCGCTCGGTAGGGGCCCAGCAAGTTTTTCATCCTTGCCCGATTCGTTCCTTATTCGTTCGCTCCAACAAACGAATCCAGCCCCCCGCAAAAATCTAAGGCGCACCCAGGGGCCGGCCGCGGGTTGACACCCCACTGGCGCCGTCTTACACTCCCAGCGTTTTCCATGGGCTCCACGCTGCGAACCCGAGGGTGCCGGACTGTCCCCCCGGGGGATGCTCAAATGGAAGGGCCCCACCACGGCAACCCGAGGGGCGCCGGGGTATGGGACCCGGTTCAGGCGGGAATGGCCGCCATCTCCCACATCGTTACACGTACCGTAATCGCGCCCCGTAATCGTAAAGAAAGGGAGGAGCATAATGAAGTACGACAACATCGTAATTGGCTCCGGGTCAGCGGGCGGCGTCATAGCCACTCGGCTGAGCGAGGACCCAGACCGGGCCGTATTGTTGCTGGAAGCCGGCCCTGACTATCCCGAGTTCGAGCATCTGCCCGACGAGATTAAGTTCGGTTACGCGTCCGGGGTGGACATCGTAACCACCCACCACAACTGGGAATTCGAGGCCCGCGGCACCGACACCAGCGGGCCGCTGCAGATCCCCCGAGGCAAGGTCACCGGCGGCACCAGCGCCATCAACGGCCAGGTGTTCCTGCGCGGCGACCCCCAGGACTACGACTCGTGGGCCGCCATGGGGAACGACGAGTGGAGCTTTCAGAGGCTGTTGCCCTACTTCCGCAAGGTGGAGACCGACTCCGATTATGGCGTCGACGACTTTCACAACTCCGACGGCCCTATCGTTTGCCGCCGCTTCAAGCGGGAAGAGTGGCTGCCCGCCCAGCAGGCCTTCTACGATGCCGCCCGGGCGGCGGGATTTGCCGACGTCCAGGACTTCAACCACCCAGACGCTACCGGCGTCGGCCCCGTCCCCCTGAACAACCCCAACGGCATCCGCATGAGCACCGCCTTGGGTTACCTGAACCTGGCGCGGCACCGCCTGAACCTGACCATCAAGCCCAATTGCACCGTGCACCGCATCCTGTTCGAGGGCAAGCGGGCTGTCGGGGTGGAAGTGGAAAGCGGCGGCGAGATTTTCACCGTCGAGGCCGACGAGATCATCCTCAGCGCCGGAGTAATCGGCTCGGCGCACATCCTGTTGCTCTCCGGGGTGGGACCGGCCGACCAGATCAGCGCCGTGGGCCTCCCCGTGGTGCACGAGCTGCCCGGCGTGGGCCAGAGCATGAGGGACCACCCGATTATCGTAGTTACCTTCGAGCCAACGCCGAGCTTCGTCATGGACCAGAACGCGCCTCGGATTCAGTTGGGGATTCGTTGGACCGCCGAGGGGTCCGAGCACAACAACGACCTGCAAGTGCTCATGAGCTCCATAGTCATGACCGACCTGTTCTCCTCCGACGCCGATCACCTCACCGAGGGTCTAAAGATCGGAATGTACAGCTGGGTGAACCTGGAGGTGGGTTCCGGAGAGCTTCGCCTCACCTCGGCGGACCCCCACGGCAAGCCGTCCTTGGACTTCCGGTTCTACGAGGAAGAGTTCGACCGGCGGCGGATGAGAGAGGTAATCCGCGCCTGCGTGGATATGGGGAAGCACGAGGCGTTCCGCAACATCATCCAGGAGCGTTCGGACCCCACGGACGAGGACTTGGCGTCCGACGAGGCCCTGGACGCCTACATGCGGCGGAACGTGGTCAGCGGCCAGCACATCACCAGCACCTGCAAGATGGGTCCCGCGTCCGACCCCATGGCGGTGGTGGACCAGTACGGCCGGGTCCACGGCCTGCAGAACCTGAGAGTGGCCGACGCCTCCATCATGCCCAACTGCGTCCGCGCCAACACCAACTGCACCACCATGACGATAGGCGAGCGCATCGCCGACTTCGTGCGCAGCGGGCCCTAGCCCCGCCGGCAGGGTCACTCAATTATCGGCCTCTAAACCTTGTCATTACCATGAAAATAGACGGGCGTAGGGTGGCCCGTGCCTGGCTGCTAGCCCCCTCGCAGCCAGGCACGGGCCACCCTACGCCCCACCCCTGTCATTCCGGGGGAGCACCCACCCCTGTCATTCCGGGGGAGCACCCACCCCTGTCATTCCGGGGGAGCACCCACCCCTGTCATTCCGGGGGAGCACCCACCCCTGTCATTCCGGGGGAGCACCCACCCCTGTCATTCCGGGGGAGCACCCACCCCTGTCATTCCGGGGGAGCACCCACCCCTGCCATTCCGCCGGAGCACCCACCCCTGCCATTCCGCCGGAGCACCCACCCCTGCCATTCCGCCGGAGCACCCACCCCTGCCATTCCGCCGGAGCACCCACCCCTGTCATTCCGACAGAGCGCAGCGACGAGGAATCTAAAGTGGCTGTCAGCAGCCCCCGGTTGACGGGCATGGTCCCCTGGGCGCTCCCCCGTTTTCATCGCCCTTATGTGGCCTCCCCAATGCCATCTCTTACTTGACCGGCCCGAAAGCCAATACTCAAACTGAAACCATGGTGTCCACACCTCAACGACCGAAAGCCTCCCTCGATGGTCCGTGACCAGTGACCAGCCATTAGCCGCTGGCCGCCGACCACTCCCAAAAGGGGGAGCGGAGGGTTTCAGCCCCATGACCGATTCGTTCCCCATTCGTTCCAACGAAGAAACGAATTCAGCCCGGGCCCAGTCCCCGCAAAAATCTAAGGCGCACCCGCGGCCAGGACCGCGCTTGCCGTTCCCCGCGGTGACGGTTAGAATGGCGCCAATCGGGCCTCGGAGGAACCACGATGACTATCATGGACCAGAGAACGGCTGAGCAAAACGCCGGCGGCAGCCGGTTAGTGGAACAATTCGGCGCGCCCAAGGAGACCACGGCGGCCAAGGTCAAGCCCTTCATGACCGACTACGTCCAGGAGTTCATCCGCCATTCCCCCTTTGCGGTGATGGCCACCAGCGACGCCTCCGGCCAGGCCGACGCCTCCCCCAAGGGCGGCACACCGGGGTTCGTGCGGGTGTTGGACGAGGAGCGCCTGCTTTTCCCCGACGTGGCCGGCAACAAGCTATTCCAGTCCTACCAGAACGTCGAGGCCAATCCTCAGATCGGCCTGGTGTTCATGATACCCGGGCTGAACGACACAGTCCGGGTCAATGGCAACGTGACCATCGTCGAAAAGCAGGAGTTGGACCGCCAAAACATCGAGCTTTCCCTGTACGAGTACGACGACAACTCCAAGCACATCCAGGGAATGATCATCGAGGTGGTGGAAGCCTTTCCCCACTGCCCCCGGGCCTTCAAGTTCTCCCACATTTGGGACGTGGAGGAGATCTCCGCCAATCAACGCCAGCGGCCTATTTCCGAACGGAGTTAAGGGTATTCCCGCTGATGACGACAGTCTCCTTTGAAAAAAAGACCCTCGCCAACGGCCTCGACGTTATCCTGCACCAGGACCACTCCATCCCCGTGGTGGCGGTCAACGTTTGGTTCCACGTGGGATCCAAGGATGAGGAGGTGGGCCGCACCGGCTTCGCCCACCTGTTCGAGCACGTGATGTTCGAAGGCTCGAAGCACCACAACAGCAGCTACTTCGAGCCTCTCCAGAAAGTGGGCGCCAACCTCAACGGCTCCACCACTCCCGACCACACCAACTACTGGGAGGACGTCCCCTCCAACTATCTGGACCTGGCCCTGTGGCTGGAGGCGGACCGCATGGGGTTCTTGCTGGACGCCCTGGACGAGCAGCGGTTCAACGTTCAGCGGGACGTGGTGAAGAACGAGAGAAGGCAGTCCTACGAAAATCGTCCCTATGGCATGGCCTACTGGTATCTCCAGGAGGCCCTGTTCCCCCTGCCTCACCCGTATCACTGGATGACCATCGGCTCAGAGAAAGACCTGGACGCCGCGGACCTGGACGACGTGAAGGACTTCTTCCGCCGCTACTACGCGCCCTCCAACGCCAGCCTGGCCATCGCGGGCGACTTTCAGCAGAAGCAGGCCCTGGACTTGGTCGACCGCTACTTTGGAGATTTGCCCCCGGGGCCCGCCCTCTCCCGAAAGGGCCGACTCGACTCCCCTCTGTCGGGCCGGGTAGAGTTGGAGATGCGGGACAAGGTGTCCCTGCCCCGGCTTTACGTCTCGTGGCCCACTCCTCCCAGTTTCGACGAAGACGACGCGCCGCTGGAGCTGCTGCAGGCGGTGTTGTCCGACGGCCTCAGCTCGAGGCTGCACCGCGCCTTGGTCTATGAAAAGCAGATCGCCCAGAGCGTCATGATTCGCTACCATCCGGGCGAGGCGGCGGGCCAGTTCACGGTGCAATGCACCGCAGCCCCCGGTCACGAGTTGGCCGAGGTGGAGGCCGCATTGGACCTGGAGATACAGCGGCTGAGGCAAGACCCTCCCACCGACGAGGAGATTGACCGGGCCAAAAACCGTATCGAAGCCTCTCACTTCCGCCAGCTCACCAGAATAGGGGGCTTTGGCGGCAGGGCGGACCAACTCAATTACTTCAACGTCCTGGCCAGAGACCCCAACCTCGTCAATACCGGCCTCCAGAGCTACCTGGCGGTCCAACGCGACGACATCCTCAGGGTCCATGAGTCGGTGCTGGACCACCGCCAGGTGCGCCTGCGGGTGCTGCCCGAAGCGTCCCTGAAACCCGTGCCTGGCATTCCCGTAGACCGGACGGTTATGCCCGGCCCTGATCCGGAGCCTGCCTTCACTCCACCGGAGCCACTGCGCCACCGCCTGGACAACGGCCTGGAAATAACGGTGGTGGAACAACCGGGTATGCCGATAGTCTGCTTCGGGCTGATGCTGAAGGGAGGCGCCAGCGACGACCCGGAGGCCCTGCCCGGCTTGGCCAGCTTCACCGCCCAAATGCTCAGCGAGGGCACAACCAGCCGCTCCAGCCAGGAGATGGCCGCGGCCTTCGAGTTCATCGGCGCCCACCTGACCGCTGAGGTGCGGCGGGAGTACACGCTGCTGGCTACCGAGACTCTGTCGAGGCACTGGGTCCACGCCCTGGAGTTGACCGCCGACGTAGTTATGCGCCCTACCTTCCCGGACCATGAGATAGAGCGGGTACGGCGGGAAACCCTGGCCGACCTGCAGCGGGGGAAAGACGACCCGGGGGTGGTGGCCGAGCGCCTTATGAACGGCCTGGTGTTCGGTCCGGATACGGGCTACGGCCACGCCATTCACGGCACCGAGACGTCGGTGAGTTCCCTGACCAGGGAAGACGTGCTGCGTCAATTCGGCCGGGCCTACGGGCCCGCCGGCGCTACCCTAATGGTGGCGGGCGGGGTTACTTTCGACGAGGTGAAAACGCAGGCCCAAGAAATCCTGGGCCACTGGACGGCGCAACCGGACATGGAAGCGAGCGCGGACCAGGCGTCGTCTCGAAACAGCCTGCCCGAGGCGCAGCCCCGGGACTCGGTCATTTACCTGGTGGACAAGCCCGGCGCCGCTCAATCGGTGATACGCACCGTGCAGACCACCATTCCGCGCCGCCACCCCGACTACCTGGCCTTGCTCCTGCTGAATTACTCCTTCGGGGGCCAGTTTTCGGCCCGTCTGAACCAAAACCTGCGCCAGGACAAGGGCTACAGCTACGGGTACAACTCCGGCGTCCAGTGGCAGCAGGCCCCCTCCCTGTTGCACGCGGGGGGAAGCGTGCAGACGGCCGTGACCAAGGAATCGTTGGCGGAGACCCTGCGGGAGTTCCAAGACATCCACTCGGCCCGGCCGGTCACCAAGGACGAGTTGGACGCGGCCAAGGCTGGAATACTTCAGGGGTACCCGGCCAGCTTCGAGCGTCCGAGCCAGGTCATCAGTCACCTGCTTCAGATGACGCTGTTCGACCTGCCCAACAACTACTTCACTACAGTAAGGCCCAACGTCGAGGCCGTGGCCCTGGAGGACGTGCACCGCGCCGGGGCGGAACACGTACGGCCGGGCGGACTATCCGTCTTGGTAGTGGGAGACCGGCAGAAAGCCGAGCCCGGTCTGAGGGAACTGGACCTTCCCCTGGTCCTTCTGGACGAAAACGGCGCACCTCTGGGGTAGCCCGACCCCCGCTTGGGGGTCAGTGCCGGCACCCGCGGCTCCCCGGGTGCTAGCGGCGGGCCAGAGGCGGCGCTACAGCTTGCGGATGGCCTGGCGTTGCGCTTGAAACAGCGGCTCCACACCCTTCGCAGCGAGGGACATAATCTGGTCCACCCGCTGCCGGGGAAAAGGGGCCCCCTCAGTTGCCCCCTGTAGCTCGACCACCTCTCCCCGATCGGTGAACACGACGTTGAAGTCGGCCCCGGCCTGGAAGTCTTCCTGATAGCACAGGTCCAGCAACAACCCCCCCGGCAAGATTCCCACGCTCACGGCGGCGACGGCGCAGCGCAGCGGCGACCTGGGCAACACCCTTCGCCGCACCAGCATGTCCATCGCCTGGTAGAGGGCCACGTAGGCCCCGGTAATCGCGGCGGTCCGGGTGCCCCCGTCGGCATCCAGCACGTCGCAATCGACGTGCACCGTGCGCTCGCCCAGGACGTCGAGGTCGGTCACGGCCCGCAGGGACCTCCCGATGAGCCGTTGGATTTCCTGAGAGCGCCCGCTGACGCGGCCCGCGTCCCTGTCCCGGGTGCTGCGGGTGCTAGTGGCCCGGGGCAGCATGTCGTACTCGGCGGTAACCCAGCCCCGGCCCTGACCTCGCAAGAAGGGCGGCACCCGCTCCTCCAGGGACGCGGCGCACAAGACCTTGGTCCCGCCCATTTGGATCAGTGCCGACCCCTCGGCGGACCTCTGGTAGTTGGGAATAATGGTGGTGGGCCTGATCCGGTCCCATTCCCGGCCGTCGGCTCGTTGCAAAAGCGGTCTCCCTTCCGGATATCCCTACTGCGTGGCGTGGCTGGTCGGATGGCCGGCCGCGGGAGAGCCGCCCGCCGCTCCGCCGCCGATTGCCCAGTATACACGACAACGCGACCACCGTAGACCTCCGGGGACGGTCTCCACCGGGGGTTACTTTCCCGTCTTTACCCACAGCCTAGACCCGTCGCTTATGAACTCCACGTCGCCATCCCGGTCGGTCCTGTAAACCGACTGAAGCAGCGGTGATTGACCCAGACGCTCCACCACCTGGGGGTCGGGGTGGCCGTAGCGGTTGTCCCTCCCCACCGAGACGACAGCGACGGAGGGGTCGACCTGCCTCAGGAAGGGCTCGGTGGTGGAAGTCCTGCTGCCATGGTGGGCCACCTTCAAGACGGTGCTCCGCAGCGCTTGGGAACTCCCGAGCAGATGGTTCTCGGCCTTCGCTTCCACGTCGGCGGCCAGCATGAAGCTCAGGCGTCCGTGGCTGAGCCGGAGCACCACGCTGTTGTTGTTCTGGTCCGCCACCGATCCTCCCACGGGCCGCAGGGGAGGATTGAGCACCTCCAAATCGACACCGGGTTCCAGGGTTATGCGGTAACCGGCCCGGAGGAGCACCGGGGTCAAACCAGCCCGCTCCAGGCTGCGCCGCCACTCCGGGTAGAGGCCGCTCTCCGGGTTTTCCAGGCCCGCAAGAACGGCCCCCACCTGGTAGCGGTCCAGGACGTTCAGCAAGCCCCGGCTGTGGTCTTGGTCCAGGTGGGTCAACACCAACACGTCCAGGCTCCGGTCTCCGGCGGCCATAGGTCCGGAGAGGGCTGAGGTGGCGCTTTCCGCCTCGGGCCCGCCGTCCACCAGCACCTGCTTTCCGGTTGGCGTGACGATCAACGCGCTGTCCCCTTGCCCCACGTCGAAGAAGTAGACGTGCAGCTTGCCGTCGGGTCCGTTGAAGACACCAAGCCAGACGATAACCGAGGCGCCGACGCTGAGCACGGTGAAGGTCGGACCGCCGGCGGAGGGCACCGCGGCGCCCGGGGGAGGCCGGCCGCCAAGCCAGCGGCTCAACCACGATTGCGGGGCTACAAGGTGGCTGGAACCCCTGGCCAGGAGCAACAGCGCTCCCAAGGTGATGTACCAGACCCACACCAGCCCAGGTCCCACCCAAGCCCCCGACACGGTGTACTTGGGAAAATGAGACACCACCTCCGTCAAGTAGGACAGGGGGACCCATGCCAGCCAGCCCAAGATCTGACCGGCGGCCGGGTGGGCTAGCCCGCCCAGCGCCGTGGCCACGCTTCCCAACAGTATGAAGGGCAGCGCCGGCAAGGCCAGCCAGGTGGCGAGAATTCCCAGGACGGGGATTTCACCGAAGTTAAGGGCCACCAGGGGCCAAGTTCCCAGGGTGGCCGCCAGCGACACCGTGAGGGCGGCTGCTGTCCAGCCAAAAATCGCGCCCGCCCATGGGGGCCGCCAATTCCCGGCGGCGGCGAGAACCCGCTCCTGGATGGGCATGGCCAGGGCAATGCCGGCCATAGCGGCGAAGCTTAGCTGGAAAGACACCTGCTGGATTACCTGGGGACTGGAGGCCACCATTGCGGCGGTGGTCAGGGCCAGGGCGGGCAGGATGCCGCGGGGGCGGCCCAAGCCAAGGGCGGCCAGGTACACGGAGCCCATAATCGCCGCCCGCACCACGGATATGGGGAGGCCGCTGACCAGGGCGTAGAGCCAGACCAGGGCCAGGGGAATCAGCAAGTACATGCCGCGGCGGCGGCCCAGAATGCCTGCCGCCGCCGCCGTGGCGACTACCATTAGCGTGCCTACGTGCAACCCGGAGATGGCCAGGAGGTGGGCGGTGCCGGTACGCCGGAAGTCGTCGACTAAGCCCTCCGGCAGTCCTCCCCGCTGGCCCAACAGCAGCGCTTGGGCCATCTCGGACTGGGGTGCCGGAAGCGCCCGTGCCAGGCTGTTGGACAACCCCCGGCGCAGATCGAAGATCCAGCCCCTCCAGCCTCCTCCGGAGTTTTGGGCGGAGACCGCCAGGGATACTTGCTGAGCGGTGACCACCTGGGCTATGCCCTGGTGAGCCAGGTAAGACGCATAGTCGAAGTCGGCGAAGGCGCGGGGCGACCGGGCCCGACCCTCGATCAGCAGCGTGTCGCCGTACCTGAAGTAGGGGGGGTCCCGCTGCCGCACCAATTCCGGTGGAGGTTCCGCGTAGGCCAGCACCCTGGCCTGGAAAGGTTCCAGGCCGTTGCCGCGGTCCAGGGCCTCCACCGATATCACCAGCTTGACGCGCATGTTGGAGGTCTCAGGGTCTTCTATGACCCGTCCCACGAACCTCACCGGCTGTCCATCGGCGTCCGCTATGGGGACGGGACCGCTCCAGGCCGCCTCAGTCCTGATCACGGCCAGCAACAGCACCGCGGCCAGGACGGCGGCCCACGCGGGCCGCCGGTACCGGCGCAGCGCCAGTCCCGTCACCAGAGCGGCCGCCAGCAGCAAGACGAGGGCGTAAACGTCCGGGTCGGTCCGGACGGCTGCCAGGACCCCCAACAGCCAGGCCGCCGCCAGCAGTCCCAGCTTCATCCCCGCCTCCGCCGGACATGGCAGGCGTTCCGCCGCCGCAAGAAGACTCCCGTGGCCCGGGGGTGTGCGTCCCGACACCGGTCTTGGCACGGCGCCGCTTGGCCAGGCTGGGGATTGCGCGGGCGGGTTACGGTCGCGGGCACACCGCTACCAGGTCCCGGATGCCCTCGTGGGTAGCCGGACCTACGCCAAAAACCTTCGTTACCTCGTCCACTGACTGAAAGGGCCCCGTTTGCTCTCGATAGCTCACTATGGAGGCCGCCCGGACCCGGCCTATTTGGGGCAGTGTCTCCAACATATCGGCCGAGGCGGTGTTGAGGTCTATCAACCCGCCGCAGCCCTCCCCGCCGCCGGAGTCTGAGCTTTGGGCCTGCTCCGAGGCCGGCGTCGGTCCGACGGCTCCCTGGGCCGCGACGTCGGGAACGTGGTAGTGGCCCTCGTCCTGGACCCGCACGGCCAGGTTGAGTGACGTGAGCGCCGCGTTCGCGGTAGGCCCGCCGGCCGCAGCCAGGGCATCCTCCAGCCTGTCGCCGGGTCGCAGGGTGTACACCCCCGGACGGTGCACTTCGCCGCTGACGTAGACCCTCAGCTCGTCGTCCGGGTCTCCGGCATTTGAAGGCGCCGCCCCCTCCGCGGGTTCCGGCGTGGGCAGGTTCACCTCGATGGGAACGTTTCCGTCGTCGCGCAGGAACAGGACGACCGCGCCCAAGACCAAGGCCGCAACCAACGCGCCCGCTGCCGCTGCGGCCGCTAAGGTCCGAATACTCCCAGAGGGCATGGGGCTGTCCGGTGGAGAGGTAACTCTTGCGTCTCCGTAGGTGGAATGGTGGGGGCTATCTTACGCGTCGTTGCCTGCCATGAAAAATGGACGGCTTTACCAGGGGACTGCTCCGGCCGGATGGCACGGGGGCCCGGTCCGGAACAACGAATCGTTGCGCCCCTCTGCGCCATAAAGGGCAAGGGGTCTTCCAAGTAACTATCGGGGTGACAGCAAGGGAGCGGCTCCGCATTCCTCACCAAGTCCGGACAGTTCCGGGGAAAGCAGGGTCTTTCGGTTGTCTCATCATGCCGAACGCACGCCCCTGCAGGGCCATGGCGATTTCGGGGGCACCATACACGTCATTCTGGAAGGCCCCCGTACATCCCATTCTGGAGGGCCCCGTACATCGCATTCTGGAAGGGCCCCGTACACGTCATTCTGAAGGCCCCCGTACACGTCATTCCGACAGAGCGGAGCGACGAGGAATCTCAACCGCCTGACCGCGTCCACGGCTGCCGGACAATGGACCGTCTACAAAGCAGGGAGTTGGATTCCTCGACTGCGCTCGGAATGGCAATGGCTGGCCTATTGACGATACGCCGTTGGCTACCGCCCCAACAATAATCGAATGATCCTGCGGGGAAAGTCAATCCCTTGTGTAAACGGGGAAAGTCCGATTATAATTTAGCGCAGTTTTTGACGGAAGGGGGTGTATTGTGGCAAACTCGGGTCAATCCGACAACGCTAAGAGTGAGCTACACGCCTTCTTCCGGGGTAAAGTCGTCCCCCTAAGCCAAGCCCGAGTGAGCGTAATGACCCACGCTTTGCACTACGGCACCGGGGTGTTCGAAGGCATCCGCGGCAACTGGAACGAGGAGAAGGGCAAGGTATTCATCTACCGCCTGCGGGAGCACTACGAGCGGCTGCTGAGGGGTTGCCGCATCCTGATGCTGGACATTCCCTACGCCGTGGACGAGTTGTGCGAGATCACCGTCGACCTGGTGGAGCGCAACGGCCATAGAGAGGACATCTACATACGGCCCCTGGCCTACAAGAGCGCCGAGTTGGTGGCCAACCTCAAGCTGCAGGACTTGAGCAGCGACTTTACCCTGATCACCGTACCTTTCGGCAACTACCTGGGCTCCGACGTACTCCGTTGCTGCACCTCTTCTTGGCGTCGGACGGACGACACCATGATTCCGGCGCGTATCAAGAGCAGCGGGAACTACGTGAACAGTATTCTCGCCAAGACCGAAGCGACCCTGGCCGGGTTCGACGAAGCCATCATCCTCAACCAGGACGGCCATGTTTGCGAAGGGTCCGGAGAGAACATCTTCATGGTTTTCGGCGGCAAGCTGGTGACTCCGGTGCTGGAGGACAACTCACTGCCTGGGATTACCCGCGAGACGGTGATGCAACTGGGCCGGAGCGACCTGGGGCTGGAGGTGCTGGAGAGGACCATCGACCGCAGCGAACTCTACCTGGCCGAAGAGATATTTCTCACCGGCACCGCGGCCCATCTGACGCCCGTTGTCGAGTTGGACAGCCGGCCCATAGCCAACGGCCAGCCCGGACCCATTTCCACCAAGCTGCAGGAGATGTACTTCAACATCGTGTTTGGCCGGGACCCCAAGTACCTCCACTGGTGCACCGCCGCCGGTCCCCGGCTGGTCACGGCATGAGAGGCGGATAAGCCAGCGTCCTGGGCGGCGTTGGCGAGGAAGCGGGGAGGGTCGAGCAACGCTGAGACATTGGTTGGGGGAGAAGGTCCCAAGTGGCGCTGGACGTACTGACTTGGCTTGGTCTCATCCTGTTTTCTTACCTGATAGGCGGAATACCCACTGCCTACCTGACCACCTACTGGTTCATTGGCCGGGACATCCGGCGGGTGGGCGACCGCAACTCGGGCGCCGCCAACGTTTTTCGCAACGTAGGTTCGGGTGCGGGGCTGTTGGTGGGCGTCGTGGATATTGCCAAGGGGGCCATCGCGGTCCTCCTGGTATGGGGCCTGGTCGACTCCACCATCCTGCCCATGGCAGCCGGAGCGGCGGTGTTGGCAGGACACAACTGGCCGGCGCACCTGGGTTTCCGCGGCGGCCGGGGCGCGGCCACCGCCATTGGGGTGTTGCTGGCCACGGCGCCGATAGTAGCGTTGCCGGTCGCGGCCTTTGCCCTGGCGGCGCTCTACGTTTCCAAGAAGGCGATCATAGGCCTTGGCATGGTCCTCATACTGGTGCCTGTCCTGACCTGGCCGGCCGGCTATCCCTACTGGGTCGCCCTTTACGCCGGGGCCATATCCCTAGTGGTTGGGGCCAGCCACGTGATCAGCGTCGGCGGGTTTAGCCTGCGCCGCCTGGTCCCCAACAACGACCTGGACCCGGAGCAGCCGGACGAGCGGGCCCTCCCCCAAGGATAACCTCCCCCCTTGACCGGTTCGTTCATCCTGGACTATTACCTCCTGGTTTTTCTCGCCTCCCTCGGCCTGTTCCAGATGGCCGCCGCTCATAGAGGGCTTGTGGGCATGTTGTTTTTCCGGCGCCGGCCCCTTTCATTCCTAGCCGGCCTGGTCCTCCTGGCCGGAGCCCTGGCCTGGTTCTTCCTTTCCGAGCCCCGCAACGTTTCCGACTCCGGGCACGGATTGAACGGGAACGAGCAATTCGCTTATTTCTTCGCCGGCTCGGGCAGCAGCCTCGCCTTTACTCTCGCGGGGGCGTCGCTGCGCCACTGGGCCTTGGGGGCGTCGCGGCAGGCTCCGGCGCCCGGGTTGGACGCGCTGCGAGAGGCCACCTACTTCCACGCTATGAGGCTCACCTGGGTCCGTCTCCGGTCCGGCCTAGACCCCAAAGACCAGAGGCCCCAGGACCAGCCGCCCGGCGAGACCGGGCCGCCGCCGGCGAGACCGGGCCGGGGCACGGGGGACTTCCCAAACTAGCGGGCGGGCCGCCTTGGGGCGGGCTGAGACCCAAATCCCTGCTGTGGACGCGTTGACTCAGTTCGAGGTAGAAATAGTCTCGTGGCTCAACCAGGGCATAGGACGGTTTTACCTGCTGGACCATCTCACCTACCTGGCGGTGAGCGATTACTTCGTTCCCCTGGTGACGAGCCTGTGGGGTCTGGCCCTCTGGTTTTGCGGGAAAGACATAGCGGAGCAACGCCGCAACCAGAAGGCGGTGCTGGGCGCGGCTATTTCCCTGGGAATTGCCAACCTGGTGGTGCTGATCCTGAATCAGTTCTTCTTTCGAGAGCGGCCCTTCGTCCACTACGAGCTGTCCAACCTGCTGTACTACCCGACCGACTCCTCCTTCCCGGCCAATCCGGCGGCGGTGGCTTTCGCTTTTGCAACGGCGGTCTGGTTGAGGAACCGCCGTATGGCTGCGCCCCTCTTTTTCCTGGCCGGGGTCTGGAGCTTCGTCAGGGTCTACAACGGCCTGTTTTACCCCACCGACGTGGCGGCCGGAGCGCTGATCGGGGTTTGCGTGGCCTGCGTCATCACGCTGGGGCTGAAGGCCGTCGAGCCTCTTCCCACCTGGGTGCTGCGGGGGGCGCGGCTCCTCCATCTGGCCTAACCTTGGCCGCTGCCCAGACTGTCTTTCCTGTGTCCCGCCGCCGCCCGGACGCCAACCATTGGAAACCAAAGATTAATCCCTATCGTCCTCCCGGCGGGGCGAATAAACGAAAAACCATGTGCGATTGACCAAGCCCCCTGGAGAAGGCTATCAGCCGCCTGTTAAACTAGGCGCGGGACCGCTTGCCGAAGGCACGGTAGGACAAAGGAGCCAGTTGTGACGACCGCAACCCCGGAAGAAGCCCGAAGCCAGATAGTCAGCATGGTCCGCGAATTCGTCCGGCGGGACGTTGAGCCGGTGGCCGCTCAGCTTGACCGAGACGACAAGACGCCCCACGGTCTTATCGACCAGATGAAAGAGTTGGGTCTGTTCGGCATCACCGTTCCCGAGCAGTACGGGGGCCTGGGGCTGGACTACACCACCTTCGCCATGATCTTCGAGGAAATAAGCAAGGGGTTCATGAGCTTGAGCGGCGCCATTGGCACCCACCACATCCTGACCTACGTGTTGACCCACTACGGGACTGAGGAACAGAAGCGCCGCTTTCTGCCTCAGCTGGCCTCGGGCCGGATGCGCGGCGGATTGGCCTTGACCGAGCCGGAAGGCGGCACCGATGTGGCTAACCTGCGGACCACCGCCGACAAGGACGGCGAGGAGTATATCATCAACGGGACCAAGATGTTCATCACCAACGGCCGGTACGGCGACGCTTTTTGCCTGCTGGCCCGCACCGATAGGTCGGCCGAGCCGAAGCACAGCGGGTTAACCTGCTTCGTGGTGGAGAAGGGAGGCCGGGGATTTCGGGTGGGACGGGACTTGGACAAGATGGGCTACCGGGGACTGGACACCTGCGAGATATCCTTCGAGGACTTTCGAGTGTCGGCGGACAACCTGGTGGGGGACGAGGAGGGCCACGGCTTCGCCCAGGTGATGAGCGGCCTGGAGACCGGACGGATCAACGTGGCGGCCCGTGCCGTGGGGGTGGCCCAGGCGGCTTTCAACGCCGCCATCCGCTACGCTCAGCAGCGGCAGACGTTCGGCGTTCCCATCGCCCAGCATCAGGCCATCCAGCTAAAGCTGGCCGACATGGCCACCAAGATACAGGCCGCCCGCCTGCTGACCTACGACGCCGCGGCCAGGAAGGACCGGGGGGAACGGGTGGACTTGGAGTCGGGCATGGCCAAGCTGTTTGCCAGCGAAGCCTGCCAGGAGATTACCCTGGAGTCCATGAGAATCCACGGCGGCGCCGGGTACATCAAGGACTCGCCCGTTGAACGCTACTACCGGGACGCTCCCTTGATGATAATCGGCGAGGGCACCAACGAGGTCATGCGGTTGGTCATTGCCCGGCAGCTGCTGAGGCGCCCCGAATACCAGCTCTAGCGGCCCTGCCAGCGGGGCTTGCGCTTCTCGGCGAAGGCCCGGGGCCCCTCCTTGGAGTCCTCGGTGGTCAGTATCTGGTCGTACACGCGATAGGTCAGGGCCGAGATGTCGGCCACCGTCATGTTCTGGCCCCGGTAGGCCAGCTCCTTGAAGGCTTGCACCGCCAAGGGAGCGTTCTCCGCCACCTTGTGGGCCAGCGCCATAGCCTCGTGCATGAGCTCACCGGCCGGAACCACCTTGTTGAGGAAGCCGATCTCATAGGCCCGCTGCGCCGATATGGGCTCCGCGGTCAGCACCAACTCCAACACTGCCGAAAGGGGCACGGACTTGGGTAGGATGGTGCCGAAGGGAGGCAGCAGGCTCCACTTGGTCTCGGTGATGCCCAGCTTCGCTTCCTCGGCCGCTACGCGAAGGTCGCACATCTGGACTATGGACCACCCTCCCGCTAGGGCAAAGCCGTTGACCGCGGCGATCAGGGGCTTCCAGGTTTGAGGCCACATGAAAGGCCGGTCCGGAGACATGCTGTGGCTGGCCCGGGCCTGCACCCCCTCGGCGTTATCGGCCGCCCGCTCTTTTAGGTCCCGGCCAGCGCAAAAAGCCCGCCCCGCCCCGGTGATGATGCCCACGTAGGCCTCCGGGTCGTCATCGAACTGAGTAATCCCGTCGGCCAGGTCTTGCCGTAACTGGCGATTGATGGAATTCAAGGCGTCAGGGCGGTTCAAGGTCATGATTACCACGTTGTCTCGCTTCTCGTATAGGACGGTGTCTCCCATAACTCTATGCTGCTCCCTTACCACTTCGTTGACTGTGGGGACCGCCCCTGAGGGCGGCGTCCCAACCCGCCCGTTTCATGCCCTGCGCTGGCCTCCAGCCCCCGGCACCGCGTCGGGGTCATTTCACCCTCGCCGCGCCTCCCTCCCCACCGGGGTTGGTCGCGCCGCGCAGAGCCGACGCCCAAAACGGGCGTGATCGCTACGCGTACTCGCCCAGGGGTACGCCTCCGATGACGTGAATGTGGCCATGGCTCTGGCTTTGCAGGCCGTCCCGGCCGAAGTTAGAGATGATCCGGAAGCCGTTGGGGGCGAGCCACCATCCCATGTCCACCGCTATTCGACCCATCCGGTTCATCAGGCTGCTGCTCCACAGTTCGCTCTGCGACAGGTGTTGCTTGGGTATCACCAAGAGCATCAGGGGAACCCAGGTCAGCTTGTTTACGATGACGATGACCTCCTCGTCCAGGTATCGAACCCTGGCCGGGGAGTCGCCGGCGACTATTTGGCAGAATACGCAGTTGGCGGGATTGGGCAATAGTCTTCACTCCCGGCCGGCAGGGACTGGGCACGGCCGTTTTGTGAATATAAGGTCAGCCGTAGGCCTTGTCAACGCAGACCCGGTCCGGGCAACTGTGCCACTCCGACAGAACGCAGCCCTTGCCAGTACCATGAAAATAGACGGGTGAGGAGGCTCGGGCATGACTGGGAGGGGGCTAGCAGCCGGGCACGAGCCGCCCTACGCCCCACCCAGTCACGCCCACCGACCGTCCCACCCCGTCGTTCCGCTGGAGCGCCCACCCTTGTCATTCCGCTGGAGCACAGCGACTAGGAATCTAAAATGCATAGCTGCAAGCCCCGGCCGCTGGCGATGGAGCGCTGAGCGGCGGTATGATATTATGGACCCGGAGGCTGTCATGTTCGGACTGGGAATCTTAACCATAAGCACGTCGGGCGCTCAGGGGGAGCGGGAGGACACCAGTGGGCTCGCCATCCGGGAGGCGCTGGAGCCCCACGGCTACCAAGTCGTTCGCTACGAGGTGGTGTCGGACGAAAAAGACGCCATCGCGGGACGGCTGGCCCAGTGGGCCGACGCCGCCGACGTGGACTTGATCGTCACCACCGGGGGCACCGGCCTGGGCCATCGCGACGTTACCCCCGAGGCCTGCTTGTCCATCCTGGACAAGGAAGTCCCCGGACTCGCCGAGGCCATGAGGGCCCAGACCCTGCAGTTCACCGCCATGTCCATGCTGAGCCGGTCGGTGGCCGGGATACGCGGCCACACCCTGATTATCACCCTGCCCGGCAGCACCAAGGGAGTCCGCCAATGCCTTGACGTGGTCAACCCCGTCCTACCTCACGCTTTGGAGTTGCTCCGGCAGGAAACAGTCAACGAGCATCCCAACTAACGCGCGATTTCGCCCTATGAGACCCGCCCCGACCAGGCGCGCAGGCGCGCCATTCCCAAGATACTCTGCGGGCAAACCGGATCTGTGAGCCAACAGCAACACCAAGACAACACCGTCTACTGGCCCAGGGTCAAAGAGATAATGGACGGGCTGATGGAGCGTTGGAAGCAGCGGCGGGGCAGGGACCCCCTCCCGGGCATTCACCGCTACTATTGGGACTCTCCCCAGCAGCTTGCCGAGAGCGTCCTGTCCGGGGTCCGGGCCATAGAGCCCGGCATCCCGGCCCGGGAGACCCAGTTCATCCGGTCTCTGGCCCGGAGCGTGGGGACCTGGGGCCGTATGCCCCTCCGCGGACCCTTTCTCTCCGATGAGGAAATCGACGAGCTGGTCTCCTGGATCGATGCCGGGATGCCTGAAGGCCCCCCGGAGGACGGGCCGTCCTCCGACATCTCCGCTTAGGCTGTCCGGCACACACGCCGTGGAACGGGGGTCGGGCGAATTTTAGGGCCGCGCCCCTGTTCCACTGCCGAATTGTGCAGCCCTCTTCTCCTGGTCTCTCCGAGCCCTGCGCGTCGACCTGGCGGGGTTGGTAACTACGGGCCACCCCCGGGGCCGCCGCAAAGAAAACCGCCGGGGTGACCGCAATCACACCCGGCGGCCTCCGGTTGCGAGAGTATGTTTTCCTAGACCAGGGAAGGCTCCCGGACCTTCTCGTACACCTGCATGCGGCTGGGCCAGTTCTCCAGCACTATGAGCCGCCCGCGCTTGTCTATCTTTACCGCTACCGGCTTCACGAAAGTCCTCTCGAAGTTACCGCGGTCGTTGCCGTAGGCCAGGGCCCGCTGCCGGACCATGTCGGGATTGGAGATCAGCTTCTCCTTGCCCCACCGGGAGAGCACGTGGTCTCCCTCCATTTGGGCCACGAAGCGGCCGTCGGGACTCAACACCTGAACGCGGTTGTTCTCCCAGTCCGCTACGTAGATGTCGCCCTCGGCGTCGACGCACACACTACTGGGCCGGCTGAACCGCCCCACCTCGGCGCCCGGACGGCCGTAGCTGGCCTGCCACTCGCCATCGCCGCTGAACTGCTGGACGCGGTCGTTGCGCCAGTCGGCCACGTAGACCGAGCCATCCGGCGCCAGGCAGATACCCCAGGGGAGGTTGAACTGACCGGGTCCGCTGCCCTGGCTGCCAAACTTGTTCCGGAACTCGCCGTCCAGGGTGAAGACTTGCACCCGGTGATTCCGGCTGTCGGTCAAGTACATGAGGTCGCCGCGTATGGCAATGCCGGCCGGCTGGTTCAGCTCCCCATCTCCGGAACCCGACTTTCCCCACTTGCTGAGAAACTCGCCGTCCTTGCTGAAGATGGAAATCCGGTTAAGCCACTCGTCGGCGACGTAAACCTTGCCCTCGCCGTCAACGGCGATGGAAGAGGGCCAGATGAACTGCCCGTCTTCCTCTCCGTGGGAGCCAAACTCGCTGATGTACTCTTCGTCCAGGGTGACCACGCTCACCCGTATGCCGTCCGGGCGGTCCTCCCGCGACCGGTTCAGCACATAGGCAACGTCGCCGTCAGCCACGGCCACATCCACCGGGTGGCGGAATCCGGTGCCGGCAAACTCGTTGCGCCCTATGGAGTGGCTGTACGAGAAGGCGCGGTCCGTAAGCCCAAAGAAATGTGCGCTCATAGCCGTTACCTCTACCTAATAACTAGTTTTCGAAGCCGCTCCCCGAGACCTTGACGCCCGACACTCGCATATACGGGTCCGCGCCCGCTACGACACCAAGGGGGCCGCCCGTTGACGGCTTACGCGGCCCACTTCCCCGGACTTGGGGCGCCCCTGTGCGCGCCTTTAGACCAGTGCCGGGGACTTGCTCTTGGCGTAGACCTGAATGCGGCCCCGGGTGTGGTCTAGTATGGCTACCCGTCCCTGGTTGTCCATCTTCACGGCACAGGGGTGGCCGAGACGGGTCTCGAAGTCCGGGTTGTGGGAGTACGCCAAGGCCCGTTGGCGAATCATGTCCGGGTTGGACTGGAGCTTCTCCCTGCCCCACTTGGAGAGGCCGGCGTCGCCCCGCAGTTCGGTCACGTACCGACCCTCCGGGTTCAACACCTGGACGCGGTTGTTGAGCCAATCGGCCACGTAGATGTCTCCGTCGCCATCCACGCACACGCTGCTGGGGCGGTTGAACTGCCCCACGCCGCTGCCGGGTTGCCCGAAGCTCGCCTGCCACTCACCGTTGGCAGCGAAGGACTGGACTCGGTCATTGCGCCAATCGGCCACATACACCGAGCCTTCCCGGTCCAGGGCAATGCCCCAGGGCATATTGAACTGCCCCGGGCCCTTGCCGGCGCTGCCGAACTGGCCTATGTAGGCTCCGTCAAGGGTGAACTTCTGGACACGGTTGTTGAGGCTGTCGCTCACGTAGAGCACACCGTCGGGTCCTATGGCCAGTCCCGCGGGACGGTCCAACTCCCCGTCGCCGGAGCCGCCTTGCCCCCAGCAGCGGAGGAACTCGCCGTCCCTGCTGAAGATGGATATCCGGTTCAGCCACTCGTCGGTCACGTAGATGTTGCTCTGGCTGTCCAGGGCGATGGAGGTGGGCCAGGTCATCTGGCCTTCCTCGACGCCGTAGGAGGAGAACTCGGTGATGTACTCCTCGTCCAGGGTGACCACGCTGACCCGGACGCCATCGGGCCGGTTCTCGTAGGACCGGTTGAGCACGTACGCCGTGTTGTCTGCGGAAATGGCCAAGTCCACCGGATTGCGAAAACCGGTGCCGGCAAACTCGTTTCTCCCCACCGCATGGCTAAAGGAGAACGTTCGCTGAGTGAGTCCAAAGAAGTGAGTTGCCATTCTAGTTACCTCGCCTGACGCAGGGGATGAGGTCTGCCTCGGCCACGCTTGCGGGCGGCCGAGGCAGCCTTGTTCATGCTATGCGGAGTTCTTCGTGGACGGGCCGGCCTAGAGAAACTTCACCTTCTCGTAGGTCCCGCCGATGATGGGTTTGGAGTCCATGCCCAGCCAATCTTCCAGAATCCCTGCGTAGACGTTCCGGAAGTCCAGGTTGTGCTTCAGGTTGCCACCCTCTTCCTGTTTGCTGGGTTCGAGCGAGGGGTACTCCCCGTAGATGCCGCCCTTGACCCCTTCGCCGACCGCGAAGGCTATGCCCGCGGCGCCGTGGTCGGTGCCGGAGCCATTATCGGCGATCCGGCGGCCGAACTCGGTGAAGAAGAAGGTCAAGACGTTGTCGCTGGCCTGGTGCTCGCGCAGGTCGGTCATGAAGTTGTCGATGGTCCGCGACACGTCCGACCACAGATTGGCGTGGAGGGCCGCCTGGTTGGCGTGGGTGTCGAAGCCGTTGTAGGGGGACGTAGTGTAGAGCACCCTGGTGCCAAACCCGGCCAGGTGCGTCTGGGCGATGTTCCGCATGTACTGTCCCACCGAAGTGGTGGAGTACTCCACCGTGGAACTGTACTTGTCGGGAGCCGTGGCCAGCACGTCGGCGCCCTTGAGGGCGTCGGTGCCGGTGTTGCGGATGTAGTCCATGACCGCGCCCCGGCCGATGGCTGGGGAGTACATCCGTCCGAACACGTCCAGGGCCTCGGCACGCTGGTTTTCGCCCTCGACGCCGGTGAGGAGGCCGTAGGTCTCGAGGTCACCCACGGAGGCTACGGGCACACCGTCCTTGGCCAGCGCCCGGGGCAGGCCGCGGCCGAAGTTGACGCCGGTCAACACGTTCTCGGCCTTGGGGTCCATCTCCTGGAGTGTCCGTCCCAGCCAGCCCTCGCTCCCCTGGGTATCGGGCTCGCAGGTATGCCAGATGTCCATGGACCGGAAGTGGGAGTAGCTGGCGTTGGGATAGCCGATGCCCAGGAATACGGCCAGCTTGCCCTCGTCCCAGTATTTCTTGAGAGGGCCCATGGTCCCGTGGAACCCCAACTCGTCGTTGATGGGGATCATCTGGTCCTCGGATATCGCCAGGGTGGGCCTGGCGTCCCGGTACAGACCGCTGGTGCGGGGAATGACCGTGTTGAGGCCATCGTTGCCGCCCGAGAGCGAAAGGATTGCCAATACTGGATCTTTCTTGGTAGAGACCATGCTATCTCCTTTGCTTGCTTGTGTTGTGCTTGCTTATGTTGAAGTCTTGCGCGTTGCCGGTTCGTTTGCCGTTATTCGAACTGGAACTCTGCGGTCGAGGCGATCATCTGGAACATTTCACCGGTGCGCCGGGTGAACGTGGTCTCCTCCGTTTCGGAGGCGTGGGTCAGGTTCCCGCTCTTTTGAGCGTGGGACACCAGTTCCTCGCGGGTGGCGTCGTCCACCGTCAGAGGCCCAAGCACGTCCAGGCAGCCGTCCACGAACGCCTCGGGCGTGAGGGTGTCGCCCCGGCCCCTGATGCGGGAGATCAAGGACTTGACCCCCGGCAACTCGGTGTTGCCCAACATGTCGGAAGCGTAGTTGATGCGCTCCACCAGGGTCCCGCTGTCGATCCACTCCCGGCCCGTGTGCCATCCCTCTACGGTGGGCGGGTTCATCAGGTCCATGCCCATATATTTGGGCTCCTGCGACAGCTCGAAGAGGCCCGGCTTGATCTCCTTGTGGTCCTCGACCATGCGAAGAGTGCCAGCGACCATTTCGGCTGGGCTCTTGACTTTGGCGAACCGTACGGCCTCCGACTTGAAGGACTCCGAGGAGAACAAGACCCGCAGCATGGCGGTGATGTCGTAGCCCGAGTCGAAGTAGGCCTTCTCCATAGCGCTCATTAGTTCCTGGTCCCGGGGCGGGGTTAGGCGCCAGGCCGGGATCTGGGGCTCGTCGGCGACGAAGAAGTTATACAAGTGGCGAGAGAGGAACCGGGCGGTGCCGGGCTGCTTGCAGATGATGTCCAGAATATCGTCGCCGTTCCAGTTTCCGGTCTCGCCCAGGAAGGTCTTCTCTGCCTCGTCATGGTCCGCCGGGTCGAAGCGGAACTCCCAAGGGCTGCGGCCGTGGGGGAACGGCGGGTAGGACGGCGCCACGTTCCAGCCGGTGAAGGCCCGCGCGCACGCCTTGACGTCGTCCTCGGAGTAGTTGAAGGACCCATCCATGCCCACGCCCAGGGAGAACAACTCCAGAAGCTCCCTACCGTAGTTCTCGTTGAGCGCCACCTTGTGGCTCTCGGTGTTGTCCAGGTAGTACATCATGCCGGGGTTGCTAGACAGTTGGTACAGCAGGTTGCGGAAGTTGCCCATGCCGTGCTGGCGGAACATGCGGACCATGCGGCCCATTTCGAAGCCGCTGTCGATCTTGCTATGGCCGGCGCAGAAGATCATGTGCCAGAAGAGGGACATCTTCTCCTGGAGCTGGCGGGGGCTGTTGATCATCCGGTAGACCCAGTCCTGCACGTTGTTTTCGATAGCGGCGGCCTGGTAGTAGGAGGGTTGCAGCCGGTACAGCAGGTCTTCCTCGATGCCAGGTTGGTCCTGGGGATTCAAGAGTTCTTCCAGCGTCTTGTCGTAGCCCTGGGAAACCTTAGCCTCTATGTCGTCGCGGCTTGCGCCGAAGCCGGCGCGGCGCAGCAAGTGGGCCATCAACGCAATATCTTGGTCAGCCATGTGCTCCTCCTTCATTCTTCAGCTGTTGGTGCTCGCCTGCGTTGGGTTGATGTTGCTTGTTATACGAGGCCGGGCGGCCGGATCGGGCCTAACCCTGGCCCAGTCACAACCGGCGGCGGAAACCACAACGTCATTCTTTGCTAACAACCATTCTCACCAACCAAGATAATATAAGCCCATGCTCCTGTCAACAGCCGCAGGGACGCCGGCAGAGCCTTTCAATAGTCAGGTTTAGGTAAGCCCAGGAGGGATAAGGAGGCGGTGAGGTTCCACGAATAGCGACGCAGTGAGGGGGTGATGTTTTGGGAAACGGGTTGGAGGTTTGGCGGGAGCCCTTGGGCCCTTGATTGCAGGACGGTCCGGCAGCGCCGTTTGACTTCACCGCTCCGACCGGCCAGGCCGGAGAGGAAATTGCCGACCCTCTGCTGCACCAAGGCCTTGCTTCCCAGACACAGATCCCCTGGTCGCCTCAGCTGCGTTGAAATCCGGGCTGTAGCCCGGCAGGTTCATCAGCCGCAGCCCCAGTCCAGGCGTCCTGAGATATTCCCGCACCGCTTCGCCACGATGCGCCGGCGCGTTGTCCCAGATCACGTTCAACGGCCCCTCATGCTTGTCCCTCAGTTGTTTCAGGAAGGCGGCCGAGGTCCCGGCGTTGCTGTTTCCCTCCAGGTCCATCCACTCCACCTGGCCGGTCTCCAAGCACACCGCCGAGTAGTAGCCGGCCTTCTCGCCACGGCGGGGGCTGGTCTACTCCACCAGTGCCGGTTCTCCCCTAGCACCCACTTGCCCCGCAGTTCAGCATCTGCCCGGAAGTGGGCCTCGTCGGCCAAGAATATCTTGCCACCAGTCCGGCGCACCTCCTGCGTCAGAGCCGCGTACTCCGCTACGAAAGCCTCCCGCTTGGCCCTCATCTGCTTTGACCAGCCGCTTCTTGGGCCGCTTCAGGACAAACCCTAGGCGATGCAGGTAATTCAGACAACTGCTGCGGGTCAGGCTGAGGCCGAACCGTTCCGAGACGAACCGGTGGACCCCTTTCCAGTTCCAGTTGGGCATCCCGATGCCGGCTGCCTCAGGCAACTCCTGGACCGCTTGCCCTTAACTCAGCTAACTCCGCCTGCTGCATCTCGCCGAGAGCGGGGGGCGCCCCCGGCCTGCTCGAAAATCAAGGCGCCGGGCCCGCCCTCTCCGAAGGCGGAGGCCCACTGGTCGATGGTGTGTGGGTGCCGCCCTAAAGCCTCCGCTGTACGGGACGCGGTCCAACCCTGATTCAAGAGCCAGAGAGCGTACCAGCGTTCCCGCTCCCGGGGCGTGGGCGACAGTATCATCCGCCGGCGCAAATCCATGGCGTCCATCCGTCATCGCTCCGAGGAACCCCTTTATCTCCCTCACCCCCATCATCATCCCCTCTTGTTTGACTCCAAGCCACGCTATCCCTGTTTCTCCCAATTTACCCCATGCTCCTGCGCTTTTCACTTTGGCTTTGGTTTAGGGAAGCTCTGAACCACTGACCGCAATCGGTTTTCCGGACCTTGCCGGTGTTTGAGAAGGGTTTTTCACCCTTTCCCAGCTCCCTTTGAGGCCCTTGGAGCCGGGCCCTCACCTCCCTTTCGGGGTCAGACCGGGCGTTGGGCCCACCGCCCCCTGGGTCACCGGACCAGGAGGCTCCGGGCCGTCAACAAGTTCCCCAGCCCCAGCAGCAGGGCCCGGCGCTCCGTGTTCTTGGCCAAGCCCCGGTAGCGTACCTTGCTGTAGCCGAACAACCGCTTTGCCTTCAGGAAGGGATGCTCCACCTTGGCCCACACTGACGCCTTATCTTTTTCCGCCACAGCCTCCCGGCTGTCCGGTTCCGGCTTCCGCCGCTGCCCAGGCTTCAGCGCCACCCGCCATTCCACGGCTAAATCCAGGTTCTCCTCCCGTTTCTGTACCCCCACGTACCCGGCGTCGCCCCATACCTGGGTCTCCCCGCCGTGCCGCAACTGGCGGGCTTGGGTCACGTCATGCACGCCGGCCGGGGTGGTTGCCAGGCTATACACCAGGCCCGTCTCCGCGTCCACCCCGACGTGCAGCTTCATCCCGAAGTGGTACTGGTTCCCCTTCTTCACCTGACGCATCTCCGGGTCCCGTTGCCCCGTCCGGTTCTTGGTGGAGGACGGCGCCTCGATGATGGTGGCGTCCACTATGGTTCCCTCCCTGAGCCGCAGCCCCCGGGAGGCCAGATACCCGTTGATTTCCTTAAACAGCCCCTCCCCCAGCTCGTGCTTCTCCAGCAGGTGGCGGAAGTGCAGTATCGTACTCTCATCGGGCAGCGGCTCCGACCGCCGCAGACCGGCAAACCGGCGCACCGATTCCGCCTCAGACAACAGGTCTTCCATCGCCGGGTCGCTCAGGTTGTAACATACCTGCACCACGTGCACGCGCAGGATCGCCGGCAGGGGATAGGGCCGGCGCCCCTTCCCTGCCTTGGGATAGTGGGGCCGGATACGCTCCTCCAATCGCCGCCAGGGAATCAGGGCATCCAGCTTCTCCAGGAAAACCTCCCGGCGGGTCTTCCGTCTCTTGTATTGGTACTCCAGGTCGGCTGTGCGGTCATGGCTGTCCCCCGGCATGGCTGCTTTATCCCTAAGTATGCCACATTCCGGTGGATTGTTCGGAGGTTCCTTAGATTCCTCGGCTGCGCTCGGAATCATCATGGTCTCGCGGAGGCCATATAAGGGCGATGAAAATGGGGGAGCGCTGAGCGGCCCATGTCCGTCAACCAGGGGCTGCTGACAGCCACTATAGCAACTGTGTTGACCAAGGGAAGGGTTGGCGGTGTGACGGGGTTGTTCCCAGGGTGTACCGTCCCGCACCATGGCGTTGACCATGGTCAACAGCTTTCGCATACAGGCCACCAATGCCACCTTCCCCGGCTTGCCGTTTTCCCTCAGACGTTGGTAAAACTCCCGGATCAGCGGGTTGTGGACCCGGGCGCTCAGGGCCGCCATGTACAACACCCTTCTCACGCCGGCCCTCCCTCCCCAGGTGCTCCGTTTCCCCCTATATGTTCCGCTGTCCCGGTTCAACGGCGCCACCCCCACCAGGGCGGCTATCTCCCTCCGGTTCAGGCTGCCCAGTTCCGGAAGCGCCCCCAGAAGGGTCAGGCAGGATACGTTCCCTATACCGGGAACGCCCTTCAGCAGCTTGGCTTTCCCCTTCCAGACGGCGCTCTTGCCGATGAAGTCCTCCATCTCCCGGTCAGGTCCTCCAGTTCCCGGGTGAGATACCCGATGTGCCTCTCCAGGCCCGGGCAGAGGGCTTGGGGGGCGCGGGTGAGACGATTGGACTCGGCGGTCCGCATGTCGATGATCTGCTGCCTGCGGGCCACCAGAGCCTTGAGCCGGGCCGCCTCGCCGTCAGGGAGACGGCGGACCTGGGGTCTCACGGCGGCGGCGAACCGGGCGATGACCTGGGCGTCCAGAGCGTCGGTCTTGGCCAGTCTGCCCGTGGACCGGGCGAAGTCCCTTATCTGTCTGGGATTTATTACCGCCACCGGCATCTGACGGAGGCCGCACTCCGCAGCGAGGGCGGTCTCCAGGCGACCGGTGGACTCCATCACGATGAGACCCACGCCCGACTCCCGGGCCAAGTCCACCGCCTCCCGGACCCCGTCGGGGTCGTTGGTCAACCTCCCGGCACGGTCTTGGGGCAAGATGTGAAAGTCCGGGAACTTGCCCTTACATCCACTCCCATCACCACGTCTGTACTCATGTCATCCCCTTCTTGCAGGTTCGGGCTCGTTGACCCGGGCAACTGTTCGGGCTTTAATGAGCATGGGTGCGGCGGCTCACGCTAAACTTCGGTCTTTAGGACCATGATTCCTTCGGCCTGCCGCACCTTGACCCCCACACTTTAGCGCTTCCCCATCACACAAGATTCCTCGTCGCTGCGCTCCAGCGGAACGACGGGGTGGGACGGTCGGTGGGCGTGACAGAGTGGGGCGTAGGGCGGCTCGTGCCCGGCTGCTAGCCCCCTCCCAGTTAGGTGGGGGCCTCCTCACCCGTCTATTTTCATGGTAATGGCAGGGAGGGGTGTGGGGCATGGTGCGGGAGGAGGCCCCACGGTTCCACTCGCGAAGGCCGAGCAGTAATCATCTCCAGAGCACGGTTGCCCATGCCCCGGATTGCCAGTAGAATAACCGCGGAAACCCACTAGGTCCTACAGTTCCGGTTACGGGGAGGAAGCAATGGAATTCTCGCTGGCTTACGAGATGCAGCGTCCCGGCTTGGACGACCATGCGGTAATCGAGGAAACCATCGAGCAGTGCATATACGCCGATGAGATGGGCTTCGACGCCGTGTGGTTCGTGGAGCACCACTTCCTGACTACTTTCTCCATGTCTCCCTGTCCCGAGATCATCCTTACGGCCATCGCAGCCCAGACTAAGCGCATCCGGTTGGGGTTTGGCGTGGTCATCCTTCCCTACCACCACCCCATACGGGTTGCCGAACGCATCGCCATGCTGGACCATATTTCCAACGGCAGGGTGGAGTTCGGCACCGGCCGCTCGGCGCCCTACGAGCAGACCGGCATGGGAATCGATCCCCGCATGACCAGGGATATGTGGGAGGAGTCCCTCACCATGATCCCGAAGATTTGGGAGTCGGAGACCTTCGAGTGGGAGGGCCGCTTCTGGAGCGTGCCTCCCCGGCAGGTCCTGCCCAAGCCCTACCAGAAGCCTCATCCGCCCATCTGGGTAGCCTCTCTGCAGCCTGCCACCTACCAACTGGCCGCCGAGAAGGGCATTGGCGTCATGGCCCTGGGGATAAACGCTCCCGCAGTCCTGGAGCCCCACATCCAGGCCTACCGGGAGAACCTAAACGTCGTCGACCCGGTGGGCAACACGGCGACCAACCGGTGGCTCAGCTCTTGCTTCGGCTACTGCGGAGAGGACGACCGGCAGGCCAAGGAACTGAGCGCCAGGTCCCTCAAGGCCTTCTTTGCTCCGGGCCGGCCCTACGTGCAGGACCAGAAGGACGTGTACGCCCGGCTGTTGGAGCAGTGGGGCGGCGTGCCCGACCACCTGGCCCAGAACTTTTCCCGCTACGTCAACGTGGAGGCCCAGCCGGAGGGCGTCAATGGCGGCTCGGCCCCCGGGCTGGACCTATCGGGCGGAAACGCGCTGGCGCAGCGCATCTGGGAGGAGTTCGACGCGGACACCATGGCGGAACGGGGAATCATCGTCGCCGGGGACCCCGAGAGCTGCATCAAAGCCGTCAAGGTGCACGAGGCCACCGGCGTCGATCAGCTGCAGTTCCTGTTGGCTACCGAGACCATCGGGCACCAAGACGTCATGAAGTCCATTGAGATGTTCGGCAAGCACGTGATTCCGGCGTTCAAGAAGCCCGAGGAGAGCGCAACGCCGGCCTAGCGATTACCCCCCATGGCGCGTTCCGGTCCAGTTCCCAGCGCCGCCGGACGACGGACCGGGGGCGCCAAGCGCGTCTTGGACGCGGCCTTCCGCAGTTGGCGCGAGTCCCAAACAAAAGAGGGCCCCGGTTTTCGGGGCCCTCTTCGTTCTGCTGCCCGTTGGGCGGCTAGCGGTCCACCATGTCGTAGCTGCGCAGCAGCTTGCCCGGGGTGGCGCCGGTGCACACGGTGCCCTCGGTAAAGGTGACCTCACCGTTGACTATGGTGTAGCGGATGCCCTTGGCCTTCTGGATTATGCGCCGCTCTCCGCCGGGGAAGTCGGTGTCGTACACCGGCGAGTCGTACTGGAGCCCCAGCTTGTCCAGATCGTAGACCATGAGGTCCGCCGCGAACCGCTCCTTCAGGATGCCGCGGTCGGTAAAGCCGGCTATGGCGGCGGGCAGGCTGCTCATCTTGTAATGGGCCTTCTCCAGGCTCATCATGCCCTGGTCGCGGACCCGGTCAGCTATCATGTTGACCGGCCAGCAGCCCAGGGTCTGGTAGCGGGTGTGAGCGCCGCCGTCGGACACGCAGGGGTGGATCATGCCGTGGTTCAGGATTTCGGAGACAGCATTGCGGTCGGTGCCGGTCATCGGCTCGAAGGAAAACTCGGTCCGCAAACCTTCGTCGATGGCCAGGTCCAGCATGGCGTCCATGGGGTGTTTGCCCGTCATCTCGGCCAACTCGGCGATGTTCCTGCCCTCGTATTGGAAGTTTCGGTCGTTCCGGACCTCGACGACCCTCATCTTGGCCCAGTCTGAGGTTGCGTCGGCGCCGCCGCCCTGGCCGGAGTAAGCGCCCACGTCCTGCCGCATCCGGTCGCGGACTTCCGGGTTGCTTAGCTTGGCGATTCTCTCCTCAGGTGTGCCCACGAAGGGGTCTATCCAGCTTGGCATGGCGTCGAAGCCATTGTATTCGGCCAACTCGAACACCGGGGAGGGGGACACCGAGGCGGTCTGGGCGTACATAGCGGCGCCTTCGGCCCTGGCCCGCTCCAGGAACGCCAACTGCTGCTTGTAACGCTCCGGGGCGTGTTCGTTGAAGCTCACCGCGCCCCACTGCAGAGGGCGCCCGCTGGCCAGGCACATCTCGATGAGGAAGTCCTCCCTGCCCCGCCCCGGGGCGTCTCCCTCGACGGCGTCCATCAGCAGGGCCGAAGCGCCGGTGATCGCGGCCACCGAAGGGCCGGGGTCGCCGCCGCCGATGAGGTCCGGCTCTCCCGGGGGCAGCGGGCGCTCCGCCGGGCCCCTGGTCCAGCCGATGTGCCCCACGCCGAACTCGTTCAGGACTTGCGCCAGGGCCAGGAACTCCTCGTTGGAGGCCACTTGGCTGGGGATAAACCGGCCGTCGTCGGGACGGTTGGCCAGAGTCTTCATGGCCGACCAGCCGAAGGCGCCGGCTTTCATGGACTGTCTCAGGATTTCCTGCATCTGCCTGGTCTGTTCATCGGAGGCCTGGACCCGGGTCCGAGACTCCTCGAGGCCCATGACGTACATGCGCAGGGCGTTGAAGGGCACCAGAGCGCCCACGTTGATGCCCAGGGGGTGGCTGTCGAGGCTATTCAGCCACTCGGGGAAGGTCTCCCAGTCCCAGCGCAGGCCAAGCTCCATGGTGCGCAGGGGTATGGCTTCGATGCGGGTCATCAACCGCATCGCCGCGTCCCGGTCGCCGGGGCGGCAGGGAGCAAAGCCGAAGCCGCACTGGCCGATGGTCACCGAGGTGACGCCGTGCCAGCCGGACATGGTGCCGTAAGGTTCCCAGTTGAGTTGCAGGTCGTAGTGGGTATGGAGGTCGATGGCTCCCGGGGCCACCACGCAGCCCGTGGCGTCCAACTCCTCCTTGGCGGAGCCTTGAATTCGGCCGCCGATCATGGCGATTTTTCCGTTCTTGATGGCAATGTCCCCGCGGTAAGCGGGCATACTGCCGGTGCCGTCCACAATCGTACCGTTGCGTATTATTTTGTCGAATTCCGGCATAACTGCTCCCTTCTAGTATTAATTGGGACTAGTTTCAACTAGCGGGTATTGTACCAGGGCAATTCCCCGCGTCAAGGTCTCAGTTTTGCGCTTCCAATGGCCTGTCGTGGGGCGAGCTGAAGCCGGATAGCCCTCCCTCAGACGGGAAGCCCGAAGTTGTTCCCTCCGCGCTGGCCGCCACCCGGTCGGGATTTTGGACGGGGAAGATGAACAGCAACCTCGCCGGCTCCTCGTAGCGGTTGACGAAACCGTGGGTGGTCCCCGGCGGCGCGAGGACCGTGTGGCCGGGGCCAATGGTCATTCTCTGGGACCCCAGGACCACGTCGAGGGTTCCCTCCAGGAGAATCATGGCCTCTTCGGTGTTGGTGTGGAGGTGCCGGGGCAGGCGGGTGTTAGGAGCGATGGTCACCTCGCCGACCCTGAGGGAGTGGGCGCCCTGCTCCGCGTCCGCGATTTCGCATACGGTGAGGCCCGGGCCGGACCCCTCTCTCCGGTTCATGTCTTGCCGTTTGATGATGGGCATGGCCCCTCCCGGCTATGAGTGATTGGCGTCCCCGGATTGACCACCCGGCACCGGCCGGGGTCCGGGGACCTGGCTGGCGTGCCTTTAAGTTCCGTTTGTACGCGGCGCCGGACCACGGCGGACTACCCTGGAGGCTGGGGACACCCGGGCGTCAGCCCAGGTGTTCGATCTTAGGCGCCACCTCTTCCATCAGCAACTGCTGGGACCGCTCGACCAAGAGATGGTCGTCGGGGTCTTGGGTTACGGTCAACAGAGTCCCGAAGCCGCCGGTGTCCTCGTAGGTCTGCTGGATCTTTTCGGCGCACTCCGCGGGGTCCCCGACGATCCATACATTCTCCATCATGTAGTCTACGTCGACGGCTTCATCGGGCATCGAGGGGTCCAGCTTCAGGTATCCCAGGATCCCGCCGGCCTTCCGGTTCTTCCACTGGTGCTGCTCGAAGGGCTGGCCCAACACTACCCGGGCTTCCTCCCGCGCCGACTGGGGTGTTTCCCCGACGTAGATGTCCCGTCCCACGCGAAGCTGGCCGCGGTCGGCAGTCCGGCCCGTGCTGGCGGCGCCCTGCTCCAGGGTGTGCCACAGGTCCGGAACGAAGTGGCTGGGCAGGTTGGTCATGGGAATCCACCCGCGCTCTCCGGCCATGCGGATGGTCTCGGTGTTCGGAGTCGAGGCCGCCACCCCGATGGGAGGGTGGGGCTGCTGGTAGGGCTTGTAGTACAGCCTGCGCCCCAACTCGGAAAGCTGTTCCGGCGCGTGTATCTGGTAGTGCTTGCCCTCGTAGCCGAAGCTGCCGTCTTCGGCAGCCCACAGGCCCAGAATGACCTCCAGGGCCTCACGACCGCGCTCCCGGACGTCGTCCATGCTGTCGTAGTCCACGCCGTATAGCTGCAAGTCGGTGGGCAGTGACCTGACCCCTATACCCCAGTAGAAGCGCCCCCGGGCCATGTGGTCCAACATCGCTATGCGGTGCGCGGTATCCACCGGGTGGTGCAGGGGAAGCATGGTCACCCCGGTGGCCAGCACGATGCGCTCGGTAAGGGCCAGGGCTTGGGCGATGATCAATTCCGGCACCGGCGCGTTTTCCCAGGTCTCGGTGATGTGCTCGCCAATCCAGGCCTCGTGGTACCCCAGCTTGTCCGCCTGCACTATCAGGTCGATGTCCCGGTCGTAGGAATCGGCGAAAGACCGCCTGGGAGGGTGCAGCGGCATCATGAAAAGTCCGAAGTTCATAGGACTCCTGGGGATAACCCGGTTGAATCGTCTATTGATTCTATAGAAGGCGGGTCTGCGGAAGACCGGTTTTCCATAGCCCGCCGCGACTGAGGCAAATGGTAGGGCGGCTTACCGGGAGTGTCAACACCGGGCAAGACCAAGACGGCCCTGGCGCCGCGCCCTGCAGGTACAGCGCCGGGGCCTACGCCTCCAGCCTCTTGGCTTCCTGCCACAGCTCTTCCTTCTCCACCAGGGGGAGTTGGGCAAAATCCAAGCCGCGGCTCTCGGCTAGCTGCTCCATGCGGGTGTATCGGGTCTGGAAGCGCAGATTGGCCTGCCGGAGGGCGTCCTCAGCGTGAATGCCCAGCCACCGGGACAGGTTGACCATGACGAAGAGCAGGTCCCCCAGCTCGTGGGTCACCTGCTCGGCAGTGGAGGCCTGGCGCAGTTCCTCCACCTCTTCGGCCAGCTTGTCCAGCACCCCGGACATTTCTTCCCACTCGAAGCCGGCCCGACCGACGCGGTCTTGAATCAACTGGGCGAAGGTCAACGCCGGCAAGGTCTTGGGGATACCGTCTGCGGGCGACTTCTTGATTCCCGCCTCCCGCCTTTCCGCTTCTTTGATCCGGTCCCAGTTGCGCTCCACTTCCCGGGCGTCGGCGACCCGCTCCGCACCGAATACGTGAGGGTGCCGGCGGACCAGCTTGCGGTTGGCTTCCGATAGCATGTCGGCCAGGTCGAACTCGCCGGCCTCCCCGGCGATGTCGGCGTGGAATGCCACCTGGACCAGCAGATCGCCCAACTCCTCGGAGAGGGACCGGCCGTCGCCGCTGTCGATGGCTTCCAACGCCTCGTAGCACTCCTCGAGCAGGTTTCGCTTCAGGGAGGCGTGGGTCTGCTCCCGGTCCCAGGGGCAGCCCCCTGGGGCCCGGAGCCGCGCCACGATATCCACCAGGGTCCGGAATTCGCCGAGTTGTGCTGGCGTGTACGGTTCTTGGGTCATGGGCGGATTATAGTAGCGGCGCGCCGGAGTCCACAAGGCGGACCGGGAAGCGGGCCGCTAAATTGATGTGCGGCATCCCCAATAGTCCCGGGCCGGGCCGGGGGTAAGTGTTCAGTGTCAGGGGAATCGTATTTTGATTTTCGTAACATGGGTGTGGTTAAAGCGCGATTGCCCTGGCGCCGGCTGGCTGGGCGCGGCGGCGTGGGGCTTGGATTTGTCTTTTGTTGGAACAAATAAGGAACAAATCGGTCACCGGGTCGGATTCGTTTTGTCGTTGGAACGAATAGGGAACGAATCGGCGATAGGGCTGAAATCCTACAGGCCGCTTTGGGAATGGCCGCCGGCGCGTGGGCAATGTAGTGTCAGTTTGTTTACCGGCTTTCGGGTGGGCCAGGCGTTAATAGCTGCCAACTAATAGTAGTGTAGGGAGTGGCCACCGGAGCAGGCAAGGGGGAAGTGTCGAGAGCTTTTAGTGGTTAGCGGCCGGGGGCGCCTGGTCTGAAGTGTGGTTGGGGGATTAGGCCGGGACGACGAGAATGGAGGCACCCCATCGAAGTCTGAACAGTTACGGCCAGGGCCGGGAAGTTGCCCGCGGAAGGAGGCGATGCTAACGTAGCACCACCAGCCGAGGTATCGCTTGATAGGCAACGTGAGACGCATCTCGTGGATTCCGACGGCGCTGTTCGTGGCAGCCGTGCCCGTCCTCTTGATCACCGCTGCCGTTACCTGGGCCTTCAACAACCCCGGCCTCTACCGCGGCGGCTTCGAGAAATATCACGTCTCCCAGACTACCGGCATCGCCCCTCAGGACCTGGACCGGGTGAGCGCGGACATCAGAAGCTATTTCAACTCGGGACGCGAACCCTTGGACCTCCGCGCCCCCGTTTACGGAGAGGAAAGAGAGCTCTTCAACGCGAAGGAAGTCATCCACATGCGGGACGTGAAGGGGCTGCTGCAGGGGGTGTATCTGGCGGCGGCGGCGGCGGCCTTCTACGTCCTGGCCCTGGCCGGGGTGGTGGTGGCGCGTCACCGGAGACGGGGGGTCGAACTGCTGGCCCGGCGGCTGCTGTGGGGCGGCGTATCGACGCTGGCTCTGATAATGGCGGTGGGGCTGTTCGCCCTGGTTGGTTTCGATACCCTATTCCTGAAGTTCCATGAACTGAGCTTCGCCAATGACTTCTGGAGGGGAGACAGCCGCACAGACTTCCTGGTGAGATTGTTCCCAGAAGGGTTCTGGTACGACTCCACCATGTGGGTCGCCATCAGGGCCGCGGTGGGAGCGTTGATTATATCCGCGTTGTCTTCCGGGTGCCTGCTCTACCTGCGCCGCAGGCCTAGAACCAAACCCGGCGCGGCGGCCGGTCCGCTGAAGGACGCCGGATAGCGAGTGGGCGGCTGCCGGTCACGCCGGGGCGTTGGCGCGGCCTTTCCTGGGGGAATGGCACAGTTTGGCCGCTATCGGCGCTGCGGGAACGGCGGCTAATGGGCGCAGCCGCAACCACCCCCGCAACAGCCGCCTCCCCCCAGCGGGGGCAGCGGGGCCATGACAGCGTCTTCCTCGCCGCCTCGGGAGGCCGAGGCGAACACGGAGATGGCCCGCCGGGCAGGCTGCTCGCACACCGGGCAGTCGGCGCCGGAAGCGCTCATGGGCTGAAGCCTCTCGAACTTGTGGTCGCAGGTGGTGCAGCGGTACTCGTAAACTGGCATGGCCGATATTCCCTCAATGCTGCGGGGGCGGTTTAGTCGTCTGCTTCGATGTTGCTCGTCATTCCTGTAGATGAGAAGAATCTGAACGCCTTGCCGCCATCGGCCCGAGGCGCCCTGGATTCCTTGCGCGAAATGACGATTAAACGGTCCTCTCGATGACGGGGACGCCATCCCCGGGCAACAGGGAGCCGGATATTCCCGGGACGCTAGCGTGAATTTACCCGATGGCCCTGGGACCGTCAATAGCTGCCGCCTGGTGCGCTGGGGCGTTGATTCTTCCGTGGTGCCGACCGGCCTAGTCATCCCAGAAGGCCCCCAGGGATGACAATGGCTGCCCTCCGGCGGTAATCTAAATGACGCGGTGGATTTGGGCGGCGCGGGCCTCGTTGCTTGGGGACAACCGCTGTGCTATAATTCGCCCGATGTTATTGAGAGGATAAAGACGACAACAGCTCAGATGCTAGACGCCGAGACGCGCACACGAATTACCCAGGAGTACCAGGTCCACGGCAAGGACACCGGCTCAACCGAGCTGCAAGTAGCCATCCTGACCGAAAAGATAAGGCAACTCACCGACCATCTGCGAGTCCACAAGAAGGACGTCCACTCCCGCAGGGGTCTGGTGAACATGGTGTCCAAGCGGCGGAGGCTCCTGAATTACCTCACATCGGAAGACGTGGGCCGTTATCAGTCGTTGATCTCCCGCTTAGGGCTGCGCCGCTAGCCGCCGCTCCAAACAACACCCCCAAGGGGTGTTGTTTTCACGTCTGGCCTTTATCCGTCCAAAATCTAGAAGACATCTCTTAAGGTATTGCTATGCCCAAGACAGTGTACGGAACCATAGGCGAAGAAGACCTGATCATAGAAACCGGCAAGCTGGCCATGCAGGCCCACGGCGCAGTCACCGTGCGCCGGGGCGAAACGGTGGTGCTGGTCACCGCCGTCATGGCGGACCAGCCCCGGGCGGCAGACATGGATTTCCTGCCCCTCACGGTGGACTACGAGGAGAGACTCTACTCCGCCGGAAAGATACCCGGCAGCTTCTTCCGAAGGGAGGGCCGGCCCGGACAGGAGGCCACTCTGGCCGCCCGCCTCACCGACCGCTCCATACGCCCCTTGTTTCCCAAGAATCTCCACAACGACATCCAAATCACCACGACGGTGCTGTCGGCAGACCCGGAACACCCGCCGGAAATCCTGGGGATGATTGGCGCGTCCGCGGCCCTGTCCCTGTCCCAGATACCCTTCGAAGGCCCCATCGGCGCCTGCCGCCTGGGTTATCAGGACGGGCATTATGTGGTCAATCCCACGTACCAGCAGATGGCCGAGAGCACGCTGAACCTGATCGTAGCCAGCACTCCGGAGGCGATATTGATGGTGGAGGCCGGTTCGGACGAGGTCTCCGAAGAGATTGTCCTCGAGGCGATACGGCGGGCTCACGAGGCCAACCTGGCCACCATAGACCTAATCCGGCAATTGATCGATCAAGCCGGAAAGCCCAAGGCCGAGGGTCCGGCCGGTTCCGCCGCGCCGGAGTCGCTGGGTGAGGATATAGACGGCATCCTGAACGGCCGCCTGGCGGCGCTGCTGGAGGAAAACCCCGATAAGACGACTATGGAAGCCGGCGAGGCGAGGCTGGAGGCGGAAGTGGCGGAAAAGCTGGCGGACCGGTACTCACCGGCCCAGGTCGCCCGCGGCTTCAAGGACAGCCTCAGGGAGGAAGTCCGCCGCCGTATCCTGGAGCAGGGCCTACGCCCCGACGGGCGCAAGCCCGCGGAGATACGCCCCATATCCTGCGAGGTGGGGGTCCTGCCCCGCACCCACGGCTCGGGCCTTTTTACCCGCGGCCAGACCCAGGTGCTCTCTACGGTGACCCTCGGCTCGATGAGCATGAAGCAGACCCTGGACACGGTGGGGCCCGATGCCTCCAAGCGGTTCATGCACCACTACAACTTCCCGTCGTTTTCCACCGGAGAAGCCAGGCGGGTCGGCTCGCCGGGACGGCGGGAGATAGGCCACGGCGCCCTCGCGGAGAGGGCAATCCTGTCCGCTCTGCCGTCCGAGGACGCGTTCCCCTACGCCATCCGGGTGGTCTCCGAGGTTCTCAGTTCCAACGGCAGCACCTCCATGGGCAGCGTCTGCGGCGCCGCCCTGGCGCTGCTGGACGCCGGGGTCCCGCTGAAGAAGACTGTCGCCGGAATCGCCATGGGCTTGGTGTCAGGCGAGGGCGGCCAGTACACCATCCTCAGCGACATTCAGGGCGTCGAAGACTTCCTGGGTGACATGGACTTCAAGGTTGCCGGCACCGCCCAGGGAATCAATGCCCTGCAGATGGACGTCAAACTCAAGGGGCTAAACGAGGATATCCTGCGGGAGGCGCTGGAACAGGCCCGGGTGGGCCGGATGCACATCCTGGAGAAGATGAACCAGGTTATCGACCAGCCCCGCAGCGAAATGAGCCCCTACGCCCCCAAGATGATACGCCTGCAGATACCCGTGGAGAAGATCGGCGCCCTCATCGGACCCGGGGGCCGGGTGATCCGCGGCATTATCGAGGAGACCGGCTGCACCATCGACGTGCAGGATGACGGCTCGGTCACCATCGGCGGCGTCGATAGCACGATGATGGAACGGGCCCGCGCCAAGGTGGACAACCTGACCCGGGAGCTGGCCATCGGGGACATATTCACCGGCAGCATCACCAGGGTCACCAACTTCGGCGCTTTCGTCGAATTGGTCCCAGGGCGAGACGGGCTGGTGCGCTCCGGAGACATGGGCGACCTGGAAGACGAGGAAGTACGGGTCGGCAAAGAAATCACCGTGATGATTAACGAGATCGATGCCCAGGGCCGGATCAACCTGTCCCGCCGGGCCCTGTTTGGCGGCGAGGACGGCGCGGCCGCCCCCCGCCCCGAGCCTCGCAGCCAGTCCCTCGACCGGCCCAATGACCGGAACCGGGGACGCCCCGGCGGCGGCTACGGCGGGCGTGGCGGCAACGGCGGCGGAGGCCGCGGGCGCCCTCCCGGGGGGGCCAGGCCGGGCGGCCCGGACCGCCGCTTCACCGGGGGCAGCGGGCCCAGACAGGGCTAGTCCGCGCACGGGACCGCTTCCCCGCCGCACTGGCCTAATGCGGGTGTTACGAGTCAGCCCCTTCCCTCGGCGTTACGGAAGGGGCTTTTTCTTGGCAGCCGGGATGGGAGACGAATGGCGCCCCGCCCAACACGCCGCCCCTCGTTCTTCCCGCGACCATGGATACGTGCTAACATCTATCGATATTTCAGGTCGTATTTCAAGCAGTATTTCAAGCCCCGGTCATCGTTAGGGAGCAGCCATGGAATCCATAGCAGTCGTAGTCAATGGCGCGACGGGGAAAATGGGTACGGAAACCGTAGCAGCGGTGGACCGGCAGGAAGATATGGGGGTGGTGGGGGCCACCTGCCTCCAGGACCGGGGACCCCACCTGAGTCTGCCCGGCGGCGGCCAAGTCCCGCTGTCCTCCAACCTAGAGGAGTTGATAGCGGCCACCCAACCCGACGTGGTGGTGGACTTTACCAACGCCGCGGTCTGCATGGAGGCCGCCGCGGTCGGGGCCGCCCACTCGGTGAACCTCGTCCTGGGTTCCAGCGGCCTCAGCCCGGACCACTTGCGCCAACTCGACGCCATGGCCCACGACAACAACGTCGGAATCATAGTGGCGCCCAACTTTGCCTTGGGGGCGGTGATACTGAAGCGCCTGGTGGAGCAGGCGGCCCCTTATTTCGAGTACGTGGATATCGTCGAGGCCCACCACGAGGCCAAGATCGACTCGCCCTCCGGGTTCGCTCTTGCGTTGGCTAGGAGCATTGGGGACCAAAAGCGCTTCGCCCGCAACCAGCCGGAGAAGGAGAACCTGCCTAACACCCGCGGAGGCGATTACAACGGGGTTGGAGTGCACAGCCTTAGGATGCCCGGCCGCAGCGCCCATCACGAGGTGGTCCTGGGGGCGCCGGGGCAGACCCTGTCCCTGCGGCACGACACTTTGGGCCGGGACTGCTACATGCCCGGGGTGCTCCGCTGCATCCTCGAAGTTGTGAAGCGTCCAGGCCTTGTGGTAGGCTTGGAAAACATTCTCGGCTTGTAGGTCCCTGGACGTGAAAGACCTCACCATTGCGGTGGTCGGCGCCACCGGCGCCGTGGGCGCCGAGTTCTTCCGCATCATGGAGCAGCGCTACCCGGTGTTGCCCAGATTCAAGGCGCTGGCTTCCAGCCGGTCGGCGGGGAGTCGCCTGCGGGTCGGCGGAGCGGACCTGGTTGTCGAGGAGACCACCGAAGACTCCTTTGGCGGCGTGGACTTGGCGTTTATCTCGGTCAGCGCAGATATTAGCCGCGTCTTCGCCCCCGCCGCAATTGCCGCCGGGGCCGTGGTGATCGATGACAGCTCGGCCTTTCGCATGGAGGACACCACCCCACTGGTGGTGCCCGAGGTCAACGGGGCCGACGTCGAGTGGCATCAAGGCGTCATTTCCATTCCCAATTGCTCCACCACACCCCTGGTGATGACCGCCTATCCCCTGCACTGCGTGAATCCTGTGGTCCGGATCGTGGCCGATACCTACCAGTCGGTGTCCGGCGCCGGCAGCGGGCCCATGGCCGAGCTAAGACGGCAGAGCCGGGACCTGCTGGACGGCAAGGAGGCCCGGCCCGAGGCTATCCCGCAGCAGATAGCTTTCAACGTGATCCCCCGCATCGACCGTTTTCTCCCCGACGGCTATACCGCGGAAGAGGACAAGATGCGCCGGGAGACCCGCAAGATCATGCACGCCCCGGATATACGGGTTTCGGCAACCTGCGTGCGCGTGCCGGTGTACGTGTCCCATAGCGCGGCGGTCTACCTGGAGTTCCAAGACCCCATGTCCCCCGACGAGGCCCGGGAGCTGCTGGCGGCGGCGCCCGGGGTTACCGTGCTGGACGATCCGGCCCACAACGTCTATCCCATGCCCTGGGACGCGACCGGGACCGACGAGGTTTTCGTGGGGAGAATCCGCCGCGATTCCTCCCATCCCAACGGACTGGCGATGTGGATAGTGGCGGACAATCTGAGGAAAGGGGCGGCGCTTAACTCAATCCAGATCGCCGAGGAGTTGCTGTCCAGGGGCTGCGTCAAGCCCCAGGCCGGAAGCGGCGTAGTCAAGGATCGCTATTAGGAGGGCCGGCATGAAAGAGATAGGCAGGCTGATCACCGCGATGGTAACCCCGTTCGACGAGGAAGGCCGGGTTGACTACGAGCAGGCCAAGCGTCTGGCCCACGCCATGCTGTCCTCGGGCAGCGACGGGGTTATCCTCTCCGGGACCACGGGAGAGTCGCCGACTCTCAGCACCGAGGAGAAGCTCCGGCTGATTTCCGAAGTCAAGGAGTCCGTCGGGGGTGGAGGGACCATTATCGCGGGCACCGGCAACTACAACACCGCCGAGAGCATAGAATTGAGCCAGGAAGCGGAGCGGGCCGGGGCCGACGGCCTGCTGCTGGTGGTGCCCTACTACAACAAGCCGCCCCAAGAGGGCCTCTACCGCCACTTCAAGGCCATCGCGGAAAAAGTAGACCTGCCCTGCATCGTCTACAACGTGACCAGCCGCACCAGCTTGAACATGAGCCACGAGACCACCATCCGCCTGAGCCACATAGACAACATCGTGGGCGTCAAAGAGGCGGGCAGTGACATGGACCAGATCACCCGCATCATCGACGGGGCCAAGCCGGGCTTCCTGGTGTGGAGCGGCAACGACAACGAGACCTACTACATCATGGCCACCGGAGGCTACGGCGTCGTCAGCGTGGCCTCTCACCTGGTGGGCAACCAGATCAAGCAGATGATGGGTTACCTGCTGGAAGGCGACGTAGAGCAGGCGGCGGCGGAGCACCGCAGGCTGCTCCCCTTGTTCAAGGTCCTATTCGTGGTCTCCAACCCCATCCCGGTGAAGCACGCTTTGAATCACGTAGGGTTCAACGTGGGCAACCCCCGGCTGCCCTTGGTGCCGGCCGACCCCAAGTCGGCAGAGCAAATCGAAGAGGTCCTCAGCGGGTACCGGATAGACGTTCCCGTGCCAGCCTAGCCCGCAACCTCGCACTGCCCCCGGTCAAACCCGGCATGCGGCAACAAAAACCCGGCCGACTTGGGTGAATCCCCGAGTCAGCCGGGTTTTTCGCATTCCGTTCCGGATACGCCGCGCAGGCCGGGAAGACCTTGCCAAGGCCTGCCGGACGCCGGGTAAAGAAGGTTTCTGGAGGGCGAAGGACGCGCTTCGGATACCAAGCCGGCAAAGCCCGGTCGGGGAGGCGGGGCGGATCAGGGGATGACCTGCTCCACCAGGATGGTCTCGTCCCGGCTTGGGCCGGTGGAGATGATCTGGACCCGGCATCCCACCAGCTCCTCTATCCTCCGCACGTAGGCTATGGCGGAGGCGGGCAATTCGTCCAGGCTGGTGGCGCTAGCCGTGGGCCGGTCCCATCCGGGCAGCTCTTCGTAGACCGGCTGGCAGCGGGACAAGAGGTTGGTGTTGGCCGGAAAACGGTCTACTTTCTGGCTGTCCGCCACGTACCCAACGCACAGCTTGACGGTGGGAAAGCCGTCTAGGATGTCCAACCGGGTAAGGACCAGTCCGGTGAACCCATTGACCAGGCAGCTATACTTGGCGGCCACGGCGTCGAACCAGCCGACGCGGCGGGGGCGGCCGGTGGTAGTGCCGTATTCCTGGGCCTTCTCCCGAAGACCCTCCGCTACCTCGCCGTGCATTTCCGAGGGCATGGGACCGCCGCCCACGCGGGTGGCGTAGGCTTTGAACACTCCCAGCACGCCGGCCACGGCGTGGGGGCTGAGACCCAAGCCGGTGCAGGCGCCGCCGATGGACGGTGAGGAAGAGGTCACGTAGGGATAGGAACCGTGGTCTATGTCCAGGAGTGTCCCCTGGGCGCCCTCCATGAGCACCCGCTTGTCCTCGGCCAACAGGTCCTGGACGATTTGCTCGGTGGCGTAAGTGTAGGGCCGCAGGTCTTCGGCCCAGGCGGAGCATTTTTCCAGGACGGCTTCCATGGCGACGGGCTCGCCGCCGTAGACTTTGGTGATGAGGGCGTTCTTGGCGGCCAGCGCCTGCTCCAACCGCGGAACCAAGGCGTCCCAGTCCTGCAAGTCGCCCACCCGGATACCCACCCGGGCGGTCTTGTCGGCGTAGGCGGGGCCCACTCCGCGGCCCGTGGTGCCCAGGGCTCCGGCCCCCCGGGCCTGCTCTTCCAGGCTGTCCAGGAGTATGTGGTAGGGCATGACCAGGTGGGCGCGCTCGCTCACGTAGAATCTGCCGATGTCGATACCCCGGTTGGCGAGCATACTCAACTCGGCCAGGAGCACCTCGGGGTCCACCACGACCCCGTTGCCGATGATGGCGTAGACCTGGGGCCGGCAGATGCCGGAAGGGACCAGGTGGAGTTGAAACTTGCCAAGGTCGTTGAGCACCGTATGCCCGGCGTTGCTGCCGCCGGCGAAGCGAACAACGCAGTCTACATCACTTGCCAGGTAGTCGATTACCTTTCCTTTGCCCTCATCGCCCCACTGTCCACCGATTACGCCGTAAGCCGGCATCGTATCTCCTTAATTCGTCGCACATGGCTTCAGGCTACGTGAAACAGGGCTACGTGAAACCAGGCCCAAAGCCAACGGGCAGTATAACAAAAAGGCCCCACCTTGGAAAGAGAAACCTGGGCTGGCAGGCAGGGTCATTTGATTGCACCCTGGGAGGGCGCAGCGCCCCCGCCTTCTTTGTGGTTCCGAAGCCGGTTCCCGTCTGTCATTCTGAACCCGTCGAAAACGGGTGAGGAATCTCAAGCCGCTATTGGGAGCTAAGATGAGTGGACAGAGGCATTTTAGGATTCCTCGCCGCAATGAGAATGGCCTTCGCTAGCAATTGAATGACCGTGCCAGCACGTCGGGCATCTCTTGACTCCCACCCTTAGAGAGCGCTTACGTCGGTACTACACGTCCGTAGGAGACACGATGCCAGAGAAAGAACCGGATCACGAAACGTACTGGGACGAAGGCCATGGGGCAGATAAGCGACCAGAAGGGTTTGGGTCGCGGCTGGAGTGCGGCCTCACCGCGTATGACGCGGAGTTCGTCGCCCTGGCGCGAACGCTGGTGTCCCGCTGGCTACCTCGGACAGTGCAATTCTGCAAGGCGCCGAGGGCGTGGCGGTGTCGTTGCCGCAAAGCCTATAGGGTCTGGTGATGCTCATAATTTCCAATAGGGATTGGTAACTTAGCGGCCCACTGTTATTTTATGACGCCATCCTGGCGCAGAAAGAACTTTACCGCGTTTGCCACTAATCTAAGAGCCAGGTACACCGCCCATACCAGAGCAGCCGTGCCTAGCAGTAGGGGGAAATCACGCCCCCTGCGAATTCGCCAAGAACGATGGAATCATGATAATCATCGACGTAAAGACCGGGCCCTGCAATGTAGTCAGGAATACTCCCGGTAATCACGATGTAGTAAGAACCAACTGCAATTAACACCAAGAACAAAATCCCGGCAAGAGCGAAGAAAGGATAATAGCTTTGGACAATCAGACGCGGCAGAGACCCTCCTGTCGTCCGCCACCGGTCCCAGGCATAGAAAAGTCGGACTGCCTCCATAATGATAGGCCAACGCCGGTCAATCCAGCTGAAAGCCTGCCGACGGCCCAATAGATGGTTTGGTTGTCGGGCATATACCCAATCTCTCGATAAAGCGTAAGGTTGCTATGCTGGTTCAGAATTATTTTTACACTGACGAACGCTAGTCCTGCGATGATCGCGCCGAAAAATGCAACAGAGATAAAGGCCCGAACTTTGCCCAATATGGTCTTGACGGCCCCTAACTGCGCCGCTTTCATTCCTGAATCCTTTCATTCGCGGGGATTTTGTTCGGGCCGACAGGCCAGACGAAAGCCGTACCTGTTGCTCCGCCGTCCGATTGATACCCCTCTGCACTGACAATTGCCCCTTCCCAAAACCCGGTGACGCCCCAACGTAGCGTCCGGTCACGCGGGTCCACCTCGATACCCACCGATTCCAGGGCGGTCACGCCCAGCAGGGGCTCGGCGGCCTCCTCTCCGAATACGATGGTCTCCCAGGTGGTTTCCCCCATGAATTCAATCTGCCTGCCGGTGACGTCCAACCTGGTCTCGCTACCGTCGGCCAGGCCGTAGCGGCGTTGGCCCTACTAATTTTCTCCTGAGCCTGAGAAATCACCGCTGTTAGCGAGCACATCGCGCGCAGACTACTCGTTCCGGCATTGGTGGGAATGCCGGTTGTGGTTTTATGTACCACTGAGGCGACCAAAGTTCGCCGCATTCGTCGCACACGTATTGCGGATACACCGTACTGCTATACCGGTTGCGCAGACCGCTATAGCAGTCATCGCAGACCACCGCCCAGTTACCTAGTAAATCCCGGGTAGACCACCACGGTGCAGGTCCTTCCAGATAACACAAGGCGCAGAAGTTCATGTCGTCCACGCGTCGACCTCCAACAGAAATTGGGCGCCCACATGCGTGTGGGGGTGCCAGCCCCGGCGTGGGCGTAGAGGATGGAACGGTGGTGGGGAGTCTCCCTCAAGAACGGAGAATTCGGCGCTTGCCACCGTCACTTGCGTTGTCCCCACTGCATACCCTCTTTCCGCTGCGTCTTTGAATTCCGATTATAGCAGCGTGAGCCTGGACTCCGGCGGCCTCCCCCCTCCTCCAAAACTCACGACACTTCCCCCTTGCCCCCTCGCGTGACCCCTCTCTACCCTGTTGATAGGCATCTATTAGCGCCCTGCCAAATCCATCAAACCGCCACTGAGGCCCATGGCTCGAAATGGCTCAAAATGGCCCTGAAATAAAAAACCCCGGCCTCTCCCCACGCCAACAATCGGCTCTACACATACTCGCCGCCGCCTCATCCATCGCCCAGGCCGCCCGCATCTCTAAGGTGGGCCGCCGCACCTTGCACCGTTGGCGCCAGGACCCCGAATTCCGCGACCAGCTTGCCCAACTCCAACGCCAGTCCGCCGAGCTCGCCAAAGGCTGCCTCCAAAGCCTCGCCTTTCAAGCCGTCGTTCACCTCGGCAGCCTCCTGGAGAATTCAAACCCGGAAATCTGCCTCCGTGCCATCCTCAGTTACTCCACCAAGTTTGGCGAAATCCGGGAGTTACACGACCAGGTCGAGGCCTTGGAGGCTGCCCTGCCCCTTTGGACCGCCCAGCGGAAATCCAGGTAGCCTCAGCTCTTTGCGGGGTGCCAATCCCCGCTCGTGGTGAGGCTTTCGGACCACCAGGAGAAACCAAGATGAACATCAACTCGTTGCGGGCCCGCGTCCGCTGCCTTCGCCGGAGATTGGCTCTGCCCTACGCCCAGCTCATGGTCCAACGCTCGGCCGACGACCTGTGCACCCAATGGGCTTGCGCCCAGGCGGATAAACGGCCCACACCTTCTCCTCAAGCCTTCGTCCGCCGGGTCGCCGCGGCGGGTTTCCATCTTCCGACCTTCATCTGCGCCGCCCGCTACCTTGAACGCTGCGCCGGGCTGCGCCGGGCTCCGCCAGGAGCCCAGCCCGCCGCTCCTCCTGCGCGCCCTCCTCCCCTGGGCCGCGTATCATCCCGGCGTCACTGCCATCTAACACCCCGGCCGTGAACGGTTGCGATCGCTTCGACCCCTTGCCGCTGACGTTTCCGGCACTTCTCCGCCACGTCACGCTGAGCCTGCCGAAGCATCTTAGACCCTTCGGCTACGCTCAGGGTAGCGGAATAGAACAATCGAAAGGCCTTGGGTTACGCTAGCCCAGGGCCATCGCGTCTTAAGACAATGCCATTCTTGTTGGTCCAGGGTGACGTGCTTTCTTTGCCCAGGGTGACATACCTTCTTTCTCAAGGAGCTTTGGCTCAATGGAGATAATTAAGACCTGATTGTCCTGGCCCGATGGGTCGGCGGGTTGTACCGCTGCTTCCCGCTATGCTAGGCTGTGGTCGGGAGGTGACCGGGAAGATGACAGAAAAGGTAGCTGTTGCCATGAGCGGCGGGGTCGACTCGTCGGTCGCAGCCCTGTTGTTGCAGCGCCAGGGCTACGACCTGGTGGGCGTGACCATGAAGCTGTTCAGTCTGGAGCATGCCGACCTTCCCCCTCAGTACCGCGGCTGCTGCACTGTCGACGACGCCGAAGACGCCCGGAACGTGTGCCGCATTCTGGGCATACCCCACTACGTTCTCAACGTGCAGCAAGAGTTTCATCAACACGTCATAGACTACTTTTGCGCCGAGTACCAAAGGGGCCGCACGCCCCATCCCTGCATCGCCTGCAACGATAAGATCAAGTTCAACTTCCTGCTCCGGCGGGCGTCCGTCCTGCAGTGCGATTACGTGGCCACCGGACACTACGCCACCATCGAGGCCACTCCCGGAGGGATGGCGCTGAAAAAGGCCGTAGACCCCGGCAAGGACCAGTCCTACGTGCTGTTCGGCATGGGACAGCAAGAGCTGGCCGCCACCCTCATGCCGGTGGGCCGGCATACCAAGGACGCGATACGCCGCATGGCGCTGGAGGCCGGCTTCGGCAACGCGGACAAGGCCGACAGCCAGGACATCTGCTTCATACCCTTTGGAGACTACAAGGAGTTCCTTAGAGAGCGGGTCCGGACGGAGCCGGGCGACATCGTGGACGAGGAAGGCGAGGTCGTGGGAGAGCACCAGGGCATCGAGTTCTACACGGTGGGCCAGCGTCGGGGCCTGGGGATTTCCGGAGGGGAGCCCAAGTACGTGCTAAGGTTGGAGCCCGAGACCAACCGGGTGGTTGTGGGCCCTGAAACCGGGCTATACCGCGACCGGGTGTGGCTTTCCAGGGTCAACTACGTCCTGGGCACCCCGCCGCCCCATCCGGTGGAGGTGGCCGTGAAGATCCGCTACCGCTCGGACGAAGCCCAGGCCGTTCTCCACCCGCGGCCGGAGGGGGCGCTGGTCCGCTTCGACCTCCCCCAGCGGGCGGTGACTCCGGGCCAGGCCGCGGTGTTCTACCGGGGCGACCTGCTGGTTGGCGGCGGCATCATCGAGGAAGGGATGCCCGAGGACGCGGTCCTCTAGGAGCGTCATGCCCGACCTATCGTTGGAGCGCCGGGTCCACGCTCAGGGGTTCCGGCTGGTGGCCGGGGTGGACGAAGCGGGGCGCGGGCCTCTGGCCGGGCCGGTGGTGGCGGCGGCGGTTATTCTGCCGCTGGGCCTGACCGGACTGGAGCCGTGGCTGAGCCTCTTGGACGACAGCAAGGTCTTGTCCAAGGCCCAACGGGAACGGGCCGCGAGTGCTGTATGGGAGAAAGCGCTGGCGGTGGGCTTGGGCCAGGTGGCTCCTCGGGAAATCGATCGTATCGGTATCGGTCAAGCCGCCATCCGGGCGATGATGCTGGCCGTAGCCGGCCTGGCGATGCAGCCCCAATACCTTCTCCTGGACTACGTGCCTCTGCGGGAGTGCGCCCTCCCCTTTCAATCCATCGTACGAGGCGACCGCACCAGCTACTCCATTGCCGCGGCCTCCAACGTGGCCAAGGTGACCAGGGACCGGTGGATGCGGGAGGCTGACGCCGAGTTTCCCGGGTATCTGTTCGGCCAGCACAAGGGCTATCCCACGGCCCAGCACCGCACCCGTCTCCGGGAACTGGGACCCTGCGACATTCACCGGCGCTCTTTCGCCCCGGTGCAGGACGCGGCGCTGCTATGGGACGGGGACTAGCGGTGCCCACTGCCCGCAGCAGGTTGGGCGCTTGGGGAGAGCAAGTGGCCGGCCGGTTCCTTCAAGACCGCGGATACCGGATATTGGCCACCAATTACCGCTGCGTCTACGGGGAAGTGGACATAGTGGCCCAGGAGGACGACGAGTTGGTGTTCGTGGAGGTGCGCACTCGGCGGGTGGGGAATTACGGCACCCCGGAGGAGTCGCTGTCCAAGCCCAAGCTCCGGCGGCTGGTGGCCACCTGCCATCACTACCTTCAGCGGCAGGACGCCGGGGCCGCCCAGTGGCGGGTGGACCTGGTGTCGGTGTACCTCCAACCGGGACGGGTGCGGCGACTGGAGCGCATCAATCACTTGCGCCACGCGGTGGCGGCTTAGGCTTCCCGCGGGTCGCCTACCTTCCCTCCGCGCCCGCCTGATGCGCCGGCAAGTCTGTTTGGTGCTGCTGGCTCAGTGGCAACCCCGTAAGCCGGCAGGTGATCAACAACCCCAGAAACACCACCATGAACAATATTCCGGCAATCAAGCAGCCATACCTGAGCAAAGCGGTCCCCTCGATACACCCCGGCGCTTCAGCGCGGGGAGCGACCCGGCCTACTCAGGATAACATCCGGCGCGGCATTCCGAGGGGCTCATTGTCATGGCCACCAACATAGGTGGTTTCAGCAAAGGCTTGCGTCGCCAATGAGCCAGGCCTTGTGTCACAGGTTCCACAAGTTTGCTGATTCAACTCATGTTGAGCCCGCCTAACCACGAGCGGGCGGTCCGTCTACAAGCTAAGGACCACCCAGACCGCCAACAACGAAAAGGCCCTGCCGGGGTTGCCGGGGTCATCCAATTTTCACCTCGGAAGGGCGGAGCAACCGCCGCCTCCATGTCATTCCCGCCCCGGCTTCCCTGTCATTCCGAACCCTTTGGATACGGGTGAGGAATCCGAGGACGCTATTGGGAGCTAAGGTGGGTTGACCAGGGGCATTTCAGATTCTTCGCTGCGCTCAGAATGACAGGGTTTATCAGAATGGCAAGGTTTAGAGGGCGACGATCGAATGACCCTGGCGGCGCTCCTAGCAAAGTTGACAGCGCTTGGTCTCACTGGTAAATTAAATAGGTTGTCGATTGCCCTTACACTTGAACAGGGCCGGTCGAGATGATGTACCCAGGAGGGTATCGGTGCCGCGTTACGATTACAAGTGCGTCAGTTGTGAGCACGGGTTCGAGTTGATGCAAACCTTCGCCGAGGCCGGGAGCGCAGTCTGCCCCCAGTGTTCCGGAACGGGCCGGCGCGTGTACCACGCTGTACCCGTGATATACAAGGGCTCCGGGTTCTACACCACCGACTACGGGCGTCCCATGCGTCAGACGGAGAACGGGTCCAAGGACGCGGCAGACGGCAAGACCGGCTCCGGGGACGACGGTCCCAGCGCCAAGGAAACCAAGAAAGCGTCGGACAGTTCGCCGTCCTCAAGCTCGGAATCCAAGGCCGAGTCCACAGCCAAGACCACCACCGAGGCAGCGGCTTCTTCCTGACCGGTGTTGGCAGCCGCCACGCGGCCCGTCTCACCGGGTAGGCGTCTCCCTTGCGAGCGGTAGTCCAGCGGGTAACCCAGGCCTCAGTCCTAGTCCGAGACCAGGTCGCGGGCCAGATCGGCCCCGGCTTGCTGGTGTTGCTGGGAGTGGGAAAAGAGGACCAGGAGTCCGATGCCCAGTACCTGGTGGATAAGGTCCTTCACCTCAGGTTGTTCTCCGACCAGCAGGACCGCTTCAACCTCTCGGCTTTAGACAAGCGCGCACAACTGCTAATCGTCAGCCAGTTCACCTTGTACGCCGACACCCGGAAAGGCCGCCGTCCCGACTTCACCCAAGCTGCCCCGCCCCAGGAAGCCCAGGAGCTATACGATTACGCCGTCGCCCAATTCCGCCAGTCCGGGTTGCGGGTGGCCACCGGCTCGTTTCAAGAGCATATGCAGGTCAGTCTCCAAAACGACGGGCCGGTCACGATTCAACTGGACAGCGCCGACCGCCGGCGCCCCCGTCGCGGCTAGACGTGCCAGCCCATTCCCCGGTATAACCCCCGCAGGTAAGCAATCTGCCCGCCGTGGGCGATGGCATCCCAGGTCACCTGGCCCAGCAGGGCGGCAACGGAGCGGGGTTCAGCCACCGGCGGAAATACCCGCCTCTCCTCCAACTGGGCCGAGGTGGCCGTAGCGAGAAACTCCCGCACCGCCTCCCTTACTACCTGGTAGTATCCTGCCTGGACGTCCCACGCGGGCGGCGACCAGGCAGCCACCTGTTCCGCAGTCCAGCCTACGCCCCGGTCCTCGGCGTCCTCGGGCATGCCGAACTTGGCGCTCCAGCCGTCGCTGGTCCATAGCTGGGGGATCTGGCGGATCCGCGTGTGAATCGCCGTGTCGAGCACCCGGCTAAAGTGCCAGAGCAGCCATGCGATGGAGTTGCACTCCTCATTGGGCCGGCGGGCGAGGGTCTCCTCGTCCATGCCGTCGACGGCAGTGTCGATCATCAGCCAGTTGCGTTCCAGTGCGGTTGAAATGGATTCGGTTTGCGACACCACTTTCTCCTCCTTGAGAAAAGGTCTAGTCATCCTCCAGGTCTAGGCTAATGTCCAGGGTGGCGGCCGACTGGGTTAGCCTGCCAATGGAAATCAAGTCGACACCGGTTTCCGCCGCGGCCTCCACCGTGTCCAGGTCGATCCCCCCCGAGGCTTCCACCAACGCCCGGTTTCCGATAATAGCCACGGCTTGGCGCATCATGTCCACCGGCATGTTATCCAGCATGATGATGTGAGCGCCGGCCTCCACCGCTTCCCGCGCTTGGTCCAAGCTCTCTACCTCCACCTCTACCTTGATGGTGTGGGAGCTGCGGGACAAGGCCATGGCAATAACGTCTTTCAAGCCTATCCCCCGGGAACGCATGGCCTGGATGTGGTTGTCCTTGATGAGGATGCCGTCGGCCAGATTTAGCCGGTGGTTGTGTCCGCCCCCGATGCGTACCGCGTACTTGTCCAGGTAACGGAGGCCCGGCGCCGTCTTGCGGGTATCCACAATGCGCGCCTTGTATCCTTCCACGGCTTGGACGTACCGGTTGGTTTCGGTGGCGATCCCGCTCATCCGCTGCAGAAAGTTGAGAGCTAGGCGTTCCGCCCGCAGAATGCTGCCCACGGGCCCCTCTATCTGGGCTATGTCGGCGCCCGGAGCAAGGGCGGACCCGTCAGGCAGCAGCGCGTGGGCTTCCAGGGCGGAATCCATGCGCTGGAACACCGCGATGGCCACGCCCACCCCGGCCAGAATTCCTACTGCTTTGGCCCGGACCACCCCCACACCGTGGGCGTCGGCGGGGACCAACACTTGCGTGGTGGGATCGTTGAAAGCCTGGTCTTCGCCCAGAGCCTGGTCTATCAGCCGGTAAACCTCGGGGGGTAAGCTGCTCAATCTTAGTCCCCTCCTTGCTTGGTCCCGTCCTTCAGGATGCGGACCCGGCCGCTACCGCGACAGTATTATATGCCTCTCCCAGGAGGCTGAGGTGTCGGGGAAGTCCCCCCGGAAGTGGGACCCCCTGCTCTCTTGCCGCAACAGCGCCGCTTCTACAATCAGCCGGGCCAGGAGCACCATGTTGCGCAGTTGGTGAGACGCCAGGTCGTCGGGCTCCGCCGCGGCGCGCTCCCAAGTGCTAAGTATACGCGCGGAGAGCAGCAGCCTGGAGCTGTTCCGGTCCATGCCCACGTTGCGCCACATCAAGTCCTGAAGCGCGGACACGCTGAGGGAGGGCATGCCGGCGCACACCTGCGGCCTCGGCTCCAGCTTGGCCAGCAGGTCGCGTCCTTCCGGCTCCTCTACTTGCTCTGGCGCCCGGCCCAGGGTCCCGTCCACCACCCGGTGGGCGAACACCACGGTATCCAGCAGCGAGTTGCTGGCCAGCCGGTTGGCGCCGTGGACCGCCGCGCACGCAGCCTCGCCGCAGGCGTACAGCCCCGGAACTGCGGTGCGCCCCCAGGTGTCGGTCCTGATGCCGCCCATCATGTAGTGGGCGGCGGGCGCCACCGGGGCCGGTTGCCTGGTGATGTCCACCCCGTGGGTCTGGCAAAAATTGTATATGTTGGGGAACCGGCCCCGCACGGCGTCGGGGGAAAGGTGCGACACGTCCAAGTAGACCTGGGAGGTCCCCGATCGTTCCATTTCCGCCGCGATGGCCCGGGAAACCACGTCCCGGGGGGCTAGCTCGCCCAGAGGGTGGTAATCGCCCATGAATGCCCGCCCTTCCTCGTTGCGAAGCACCGCACCTTCTCCCCGCATGGCCTCGGACAGCAGGAAGGGAGGCGCACCGTCCCTGCGGAAGGCGGTGGGATGGAACTGGTAGAACTCCATGTCCATCACCGGGGCTCCGGCGCGGAAGGCCAGGGCCACGCCGTCTCCGGTGGCCACCTCGGGGTTGGTGGTGTAGCGGAACAACTGCCCGGCGCCCCCCGTCGCCAGCACTATGAAACGGCCAGTGAAGGTCCGGCGGCGGCCGCTGGAGCAGTCTAGGGTCTCCACTGCCTGGACGCCGCCGCTGCCGGTAATCAGCGCCGTGCCCAGGGTGTACTCCATGACTGTTATGCTCGACTCCGCCACCCTCTGGGCCAGGGTAAGCTCGATGTGCTGGCCCGTGGCGTCGCCCCCGGCGTGAAGGACCCGGGGGACGCTGTGAGCCCCCTCCCGCGCCAGGGCTATTTCCCCGTGCATCGTATCGAAGGCCACCCCCCACCTGATGAGGTTGGCCACCCGCTCCGGTCCTTCCTGGGTCAACACCTCCACGGCCTCCGGGTCGCACAAGCCCACTCCCGCGTCCAGGGTGTCCTGCATGTGGAGGCGGGACGAGTCCCCGGGGCCCAGGGCTACCGCGATACCGCCCTGGGCGTAACGGGTGTTACAGTCGTCGATCTTTCCCTTGGTCAGGACCAACACCGACCCGTACTCCTGGGCCAGCAACGCCACGTTGAGGCCGGCGATGCCGCTACCTATGACTATGTAGTCGTATTCCGTGCCTGCCACCGGTGACTTCCGCCGGAGTGATTCCCGCTCCACCCGGGCCTGGTCCCGGGACGCCGGAGAGCGTGGGAGGCTGATGACGCCGTGGATTGGACAGGTCGGCCCGGAGATTCAGGGGTTGCCCCCGGACTTGCAGGGCACGGGCCGGGGCCTCCCGGGTGCAGCCACGGCGGGCCTCTCGACTCCTCGGGGCCCACCGCCGGGTCGGCCGGCCGGGAGTAGTCTCGGTGGTTGCCAGGGCCTTCCCCGGCGAGGGCCGCCGGCGCGCCGGTTGGCGGGCGGCCCTACCTCAAGGCCAACATGCGGTCGAGGGCCGTCTGGGCGTCCGCCTTGACGTCGTCGGGGACCGTGATCCGGTTGACCACCTTCCCGTCCACTAGGTTCTCCAGCACCCACAACAGGTAGGCCGGGTGTATGCGGTACATCGTGGAGCAGGGGCAGGTCACCGGGTCCAAGCAGAACACTACCTTGTCGGGGTTTTGCAGCGCCAGCCGGTTGACCAGGCTGATCTCCGTGCCCACCGCCCACTTGCTGCCAGGAGGCCCCTCGTTGATGGTCTTGCGGATAAACTCGGTGGAACCCACCAGGTCGGCGGCCTGCACGGTCTCCATGGTGCACTCCGGATGGACCACCACTTTGACCTCGGGGTACCGCTCCCGGGCCGACTGGACCTGTCCCACCGTGAACCGGGTGTGGACGGAGCAGTGGCCCTGCCACAGCACCAGCCGCGCCTCCCGCAACTGCTCGGGCGTGTTTCCCCCCAACGGCTTAAAGGGATTCCAGACGACCATCCGGTCCAGGGGTATTCCCAGCTTGAGGCCGGTGTTGCGCCCCAGGTGTTGGTCGGGCAGGAACAGTATGCGGTCGGACTTCTCCAGGCCCCACTCCATGACCTTGGCGGCGTTGGACGAGGTGCAAACGGCCCCGCCGTTGCGGCCGCACAGGGCCTTGATGCCGGCAACCGAATTCATGTAGGTGATGGGGGTGATCCCGCCGCGGCCATCCAGGAGGTCTGCCAGGTCCTCCCAAGCGTCGTCCACGTCGTCCATCGGCGCCATGTCCGCCATCGAGCAGCCCGCGGTGATGTTGGGCAGGACCACCTCCTGGTGAGGAGCGCAGAGGATGCAGGCGGTCTCGGCCATGAAGTGGACGCCGCAAAACACGATGCAGGCGGCCTCGGTCCGCGAGGCGGCCTCCTGGGACAACAGGAAGGAGTCGCCCTGGAAATCGGCGTACTTGATGACCTCTTCCCGCTGGTAGTGATGCCCCAGGATGGTAACCGATTTGCCCAGGGCGCTCTTGGCGCGGTTGATGCGCCGGTCCAGCTCGTCCACCGGGCAGTGAAGGTACTCGGAGGGAATGTTTTGCCAGCGGACGTTGGTCAGCTGCTCTTCCGCCAGCGGCTTGGACGGCAACTGGTCTTCCGTCTTGCAGAAAGCGGCGTGCTCGATTTCCGTTACCGGTATTACGGGGCGCCGAGACTTGACAGGCAAAGTAACGTCCTCGCGGGCCCGCTCGCCGTTACCCGGCGAGAGTCCCCTGGAGGGACCAGGGGCCGGCCCGAGTGATATTTACGTCCACCAGGTTCCCTAAATGGTCAGCGTCGTCCTCGAAGTATACCAGCTTGTTGCTGCGGGTCCTCCCCTCCCACTTCCCCCGGGTGCGGCCCTCCACCAGGACCTCCTCTCTGTGGCCTACCAGCGCCGCGTTCAACTCCCCGAGAATGCCCTCCTGCAGCCGCTCCAAGTCCTCTCTGCGGCGGGTCTTGACCTCGTCGCTCACGTCGTCCGCCATGGTGCGGGCGGCGATGGTGCCGGGCCGGGGAGAGTAGGAGGCGCAGTGTACTTTATCAAACCGCAACTCGGCCACCAGGTCCAGTGACCGGCGGTACTGGGCCTCGGTCTCGCCGGGGAATCCCACGATGATGTCGGTGCTCAGAGAGACATCGGGCACGGCGTCCCTGATGCGGTCGACCAGACCAACGTATTCGCCGCGGGTGTAGGGCCGGCGCATACGGCTCAATACTTTGTCGTCTCCCGCCTGCACCGGCAGGTTGACGTGTTCGCACACCTTGGGAAGCTCGGCCACCGCCTCTATTATCCGGTTGCTCATGAACGATGGATGGGAGGTCAGGAACCGAATGCGCTCCAGGCCGGTCACGTCGTTGAGCCGGGACAGCAAGTCCGCCAAATCGGGCCGCTCCGGAAGGTCGTGTCCGTAGGCGTCCACCGTCTGTCCCAGCAGAGTGACTTCCACGGCGCCCCGGTCGGCCAGAGACTCCACCTCCCGGACGACCTCTTCCACCGGGCGGCTGACTTGGCGGCCGCGACGGTAGGGAATGATGCAGAAGGAGCACATCAGGTCGCAGCCGTGAATGATGGGAACGTAGCATGCGGCGCCGGGACGGGCGGGCGTTAGCGCTCCGACGCAGCCCTCCCAGTCCAGTCCCATACGCTCGCCAACCAGGTCCAGCAGGGGGCCGTACTGCTGGGGGCGCATGAACACGTCCACGTGGGGAAACTTCTTTTTGAGGTCGGCGGTTTCCGGCCCAACCATGCAGCCCATGAGGGCGATCACCCGCTCCGGCCGTTTTCGCTTCAGCGGTTGGATCGAGGTGAGGTTCCCCACCACTTTGGTCTCGGCGTTTTGCCGCACCACGCAGGAGTTGAGCACCACCACGTCGGCGTCGGCGGGCCGCTCCACCCCACGCAAGCCCAACTGCTCCAGCGCGGAGCCCAAGCGCTCCGAGTCGGCGGTGTTCATCTGGCAGCCGATGGTCCAAATATGAAAAGTATTCATCGGTTCTCGGGCCGGGTGGCGCTAAATAGCGAGAGGCTAACCTGGCGGAGGGAATGGGATTCGAACCCATGAGCCCGCTTTCACAGGCTAAGCGCTTAGCAGGCGCCCGCACTAGGCCACTATGCGATCCCTCCCTACACATCTACATGGTATCAAAACGGCGATACGCCCAGCAATACCCGCAGCCGGGGCCGAACGTAACGCCGGCGTGGGCTGAGCGGGCAGGCCGAGCCCAGGAGAGCACCCAATGCCCCGGACCGCAAACTTTCAGATAATCGTTACGTTAGCAAGGCCATATGAACGAAAGGTTGAATCGTGACGGCATCCGCTGCATTGATTGCGGCATTGACAGCCATTAACCGCTGACCTAAGATAAAAACCGCCGACAGGGTAGCAAGAATCACCAGGAGTGGCACGAATGGACGAATTGGACCGCAGCATAATCGCCCTACTACAAGGGGATGGCCGTGCTTCCAACGCCAAGATCGCCCGGGAGGTTGGGGTGAGCGAGGGGACAGTGCGCCGGAGGCTCCGCCGGTTGATCCAGGACGACGTGGTCAAGGTGATTGCCGTGCCTAACCTGGAAAAGTTGGGATATGCTACCACCGCGTTGATCGGACTGCAAACCGGACCGGGCAAGTCGGACATGGTGGCCGAAGCCATCGCCGGTCTGGACGAGGCCCACTACGTAGCCATCACCACCGGAGCGTACGACGTCTTCATCTGGGCGGGGTTGGAGTCCGCTGAAAGCCTGGGCACCTTCCTGCGCACCAAGATAGGGGTCATCGACGGCGTGCAGCGCACCGAGACCTTCGTCAACCTGGCCATCAAGAAGCGCACCTACGGGCTGGTCCTCTAGTCCCCCTCTCCGCTGCGGCCGACTATCGTTGCAAACCGCCCTCGCTGTGTTATAATTTTGTTGCTCGGAGCCTGCGGCTGAGCGACCCTCACCGGCAGAGGACCCCTACCCTATGATTCCAGAGGTGCGGTGAACCATGACCTACATCATTACCGAGCCGTGCGTCGGCGTGAAGGACTCGGCGTGCGTTGACGTATGCCCCGTGGACTGCATCTACACCCGGGACCAGGACGATATGTACTACATCAGTCCCGACGAGTGCATCGACTGCGCAGCGTGCGAACCCGTGTGCCCGGTCACGGCGATCTTTGCGGAGGACGCCACTCCTCCCCAGTTTGCGCCCTACATCCCCCTGAACTACGACTACTTCAAGAACAACGACCCGGCTGACCTCAAGCGCAAATAGGGTCGGCACCACCGCCGCGGACCAACTCGACGCCATAAGGCCCGTTCTTTTCCGAAAACCTTTAAAGGGCAACCCTTTAAGGGTTTTCTATCGTAATGGCCCGCCTGCCACCCAGACCCAATCGGCAACGTTGGGGCTGGAGTAACGCGGCGAGGCCAGGCACACGGCTTCTACCGTTGCCTCCCAGTTGCGGCTTGAGCCGCCAACCAACCGGCGCTGCCGGAATAGGAGCCTAGTCCATGAACCTAATAGACTCTACTCCCGAATTCGTAGCCGCCGCGTACCAAAAAATCGAGCGCAATCTGGAGGTGGTCCGCTCCCGCCTCAAGCGTCCCCTGACCCTGGCCGAGAAGGTGCTGCTGGGCCATCTGACTGACCCCGCAGCGGCCGAGTTGCTGCCCGGGGACAGCTACATCATGCTCAACCCCGACCGCGTCGCCCATCAGGACGTAACCGGCCAGATGGCCATTCTCCAATTCATGCAGTCGGGAAGGGCGCAGACCGCCGTCCCCACCACGGTCCACTGCGACCACCTGATCCAGGCCCGCGTAGGAGCATCTCCGGACTTGCAGGCGGCGCTCAACGAGAGCAACGAGGTCTACCGCTTTCTGGAATCGGCCTGCCAGAAGTACGGCATGGGGTTCTGGAAGCCGGGCAGCGGCATCATTCACCAGGTGGTGTTGGAAAACTACGCCTTCCCCGGCGGGCTGATCATCGGCACCGATTCCCACACCCCCAACGCCGGCGGCCTGGGGATGCTGGCCATAGGTGTGGGCGGCGCCGACGCCGCCGACGTGATGGCGGGCCTGCCCTGGGAGGTAAGGTACCCAACCCTCATAGGAGTCCACCTCACCGGCGAGCTCCGAGGTTGGACCGCGCCCAAGGACGTAATCATCCACCTGGCCGGGGTGCTCACCGTGTCCGGCGGCACCAACGCCATCATCGAGTACTTTGGGCCCGGGACCAAGTCCATTAGCTGCACCGGCAAGGCCACCGCCACCAACATGGGGGCCGAGCTTGGCGCCACCGGAGACATCTTCCCCTACGACGAGCGCATGGCGGCCTACCTGGGGGCGACCGGCAGGGACGAGTTGGCCAAGCTGGCCGGCCGCCACCTCCACCTGCTGACGGCCGACCCCGAGGTGGAGCAGGACCCCGGCCAATTCTTCGACCGCGTGATCGAAATCGACCTTTCCACCCTGGAGCCGCAAATCACCGGCCCTCACTCCCCGGACCGGGCGCGGCCCATATCCGCCCTGGCTAAAGAGGCCAGGGAACACGGCTTTCCGGACCCGGTGGACGTGGTCCTGGTGGGTAGCTGCACCAACTCGTCCTACGAGGACATGAGCCGCTGCGCCGACGTGGCAGCCCAGGCGGCGGCCCGCGGCCTCGGCATGGCCTCTTCCTTCCTGGTCACTCCCGGATCGGAGCAAGTGCGGGCGACCATCGCCCGGGATGGACAGCAGGAAGTCCTCGAGCAGGTTGGGGCCACGGTGCTGGCCAACGCCTGCGGCCCTTGCATTGGACAGTGGCGCCGGGAGGGAGCGGACCAGGGGAAGCCCAACTCCATCATTTCCTCCTACAACCGCAACTTTCCCCGGCGCAACGACGGCAACGCGGAGACCATGAACTTCATCGCCAGCCCGGAGTTGGCCCTGGCCATGGGCCTGGCCGGCAAGCTCTCCTTCAATCCCTTGACCGACAGCCTGGTGGGCGCCGACGGCAGGGAGTTTCACCTGGAGCCGCCCAAACCGGCGCCGGAGGTCCCTCCGGAGGGATTCGATCCCGGCGCGTCGGGGTACGTGGCCCCGCCGCAGGATGGAGGGAGCGTGGACGTAACGGTGGACCCCTCCAGCAACCGTCTGGAGGTGCTTGAGCCGTGGCCCGCCTGGGACGGGAAGGACTTCGAGGACGTTCCGGTCCTGGTGAAGGCCCAGGGGAAATGCACCACCGACCATATATCTCCCGCCGGGCCGTGGCTGCGGTTCCGGGGTCACCTGGACAACCTGAGTGACAACATGTTCCTGGGAGCCAACAACGCCTTTACCGACGATCCGGGGACCAGCAAGGACCAGCTATCCGGGGAGGAGATGCTGCCCACGCCCCAGGTAGCCCGCGGCTACAAGGCCCAGGGGCTGCGCTGGGTCGCCATCGGCGACGAGAACTACGGCGAGGGCAGCAGCCGGGAGCACGCCGCCATGTCGCCGCGGCTCCTGGGCGCGGCGGCCATCATCACGCGCAGCTTTGCCCGCATCCACGAATCCAACCTGAAGAAACAGGGACTGCTGGCGCTTACCTTCGAAGACCCCGCCGATTACGGCCGGGTCCAGGCGGACGACCGGGTCAGCCTGGTGGGGCTGACCAACCTGGAGCCGGGCAAACCCGTCGAGTGCATCTTGAAGCACGGCGACGGCACGGAGGAGACCATCACTCTGCGCCACACACTGAACCCGGGCCAGATCGAGTGGTTCAAGGCGGGTTCGGCCATGAATTACATGAAAATCCGGCAGGAAGCGGGCACCTTGTGACCGACCGCCGCGCTCCGGGCGCCGGGCCGTAGCCCCGGGTCCGGCCCCGGGTCAGAGGCTAGCCCAAATCGTTCAGGCAGTCCCTCAGGGGCTTGTTGACACAGGTGAATATCGGCGTGTCCCGCAGGGTATAGGGGCGCGCCTTGGAATAGCGCAGCTCCTCCACCAGGTCCAGGAAGCCGCTGGCATCATCGGACTCGAATCCTAGCACGAACTCCTGGTCGTCCAGCCCGAAAGAGTAAGCGGTGCTAATCTTCACCTCGGGATACTTGTGCCCTATGGTGAAGTGTTCGTTCATCAGCAACTGCCTGGTTTCCAGGGGCAGCTGGTACCACTCGTGGGTCTTGACGAAGGGGTAGAGGAACAGGTATTTACGGCCGATGATGCGCATGGTGGTCACGCCGCCCTCCTGATCCTCGTGCCGGTGCCGGTCCACGTAGGGCGAGCGGCGGGTCATGGACAGGTAGGAGTGGGGCGTGTCCAGGTACGCGCCAAGGTCGGTGCGGTTGAGTTGGGCCTGGAGCCCGTTGATCGCCTCCAGCGTGGGGCTAATCTGCCACAGCATGAAGTCCACCTCTCCTCGGGTCCCCACCAGGCTGTAGCTGCCCACCACCATGCCCCCGGAACACTCCGCCACCACCTCGACGAACTGGTCCTTGCCGCGCTCGCGCTCCACCGGGGGCAACCCCCGCCACTCCGGGCGCACCTTGAAGAAGGAGTGTTTTACGAAGTCCCGCCTTCCCTGCTCCTGGGGTTGAGCCTGGCCCATAGCTTCTCTTCCTGCCCCGTCAACTCCACCCAATTTTAGGGACACTAGGTTTGGAGTTCAACCGGTGCTAGAATCTTGAAGTCAGCAAGGAAAAGACGCCCGGCGAGGTGAACACATGGCGACAATGGGTACGGCAAGCTACACCTACGAGGTCGTAGAGGGGTGGGGCAAGCTGCCCGACGGCTGGTCCTTCAAGGAGTGCGCCGCGGTTGGGGTGGACTCCCATGACAACGTCTACGTTTTCAACCGGGGCGAGCACCCCATGATCATCTTCGACAAGGGCGGCAATTTCCTGCGATCCTGGGGGGAGGGCATGTATCCTCGGGCCCACGGCATAACCATGGGGCCCGACGACACCATCTATTGCACCGACGACGGGGACCACACCGTGCGCAAGTGCACCCTGGACGGCAAGGTGTTGTTCACCCTGGGCGTCAGCGGGCGGCCCGCCCCCTTCATGAGCGGCGACCCCTTCCATCGCTGCACCCACGTGGCCCTGGACCCGGACAACGGAGACTTCTATGTGTCCGACGGCTACGGCAACGCCAGGGTCCACAAGTATTCTCCCAGTGGCCAACTGCTCCTTTCCTGGGGAGAATCGGGGACCGGTCCGGGCCAGTTCAACATCCCCCACAACATCTGCACCGACCGGGACGGGTGGGTGTACGTAGCCGACCGGGAAAACCAGCGGGTCCAGGTGTTCGACCGCAACGGGAAATTCGAGACCCAGTGGAACAACATGGCCCGACCCTGCGGCCTGTATATCGATCAGTCCGGCGACCAGACGGTCTACGTGGGAGAGCTGGGCGTGGCCATAGCTCCCAACGCCCAAGCCGCCGGCCTGGGGCCCAGGATCACCATCATGGACGTGGGCGGCAACACCTTGGCCAGGCTGGGAGACCGTCCCGAAGGCGAGGAACCCGGCACGTTCATCGCTCCCCACGGGGTGTGCATCGACTCCCGGGGCAACATCTACGTGGCAGAAGTGTCGTGGACCCACACCGGCAGCAAGCTGACGCCGCCGCGAGAGGTCCGGTCCCTGCAAAAGCTGGCAAGGACCGGCTAGCCTGCCGCCCGTTCTCATCACCGCCGAAAAGGCAGGCTTATGCCCCAGGACAGCATCGCCATTATTGGCGATCGTGACGGGACGTTGCGCCCCGATACCGCCAACCAACCAGTCAAAGCCCTTGGCATGGGATCGGAAAACTTCAGGGATCGCGACGTGGGATCGCCGGTGGATGGCGGCTGGGATTATACCATCGCTTACCCGGACCGGCTCCTGAGTCCAGCCTGGGGGGCATCGCCGCGCCGGTAACCGCTTCCAAAGGGTAACGTCCCGGGGAGGACCGCCATGGAGATTCGGATGGGCAGCCTGGTGCGCGACGCCGCCGAGGCCGAGGGCACGGTCATCATCATCGACGTGTTTCGGGCGTTTACCACCGCGGCCATTGCCCTGGACCGGGGCGCCCGCGAAATCGTCCTGGTGGCCGAGGTAGAGGAGGCGCTGGAACTGCGCCGCCGCGGCGTTGGAGAGTTGCTCGTCGGCGAGGTGGACGGCAAGCGGCCCGCCGGTTTCGACCTGGGCAACTCTCCCTACGAGATGTCCCAGGCGGACGTGGCCGCCAAGACCATTGTCCAGTCGACCCGCGCCGGGACCGTGGGCGTGGCCGCGGCTGCCAAGGCGGAGAGCGTCTTCCTGGGCTCACTGGTGGTGGCCGAGGCGACCGTATCGGCGGTGCTGCGCAAGCGGCCCTCGTTAGTCTCCATCATCGCCATGGGAGACCGGGGCGCTTTCAGGTCGGATGAGGACGAGCAGTGCGCCCTCTACCTGCGCAACCTGTTGGAAGGGCGGAAGCCGGACCCGGGCGCGGTCAGCGCTCTGATTATGGCCGGCGGCCAGACGGAGAAGTTCTTCGACGACGCCCAGCCTCAGTTCCATCCCCGGGACGTGGAACTGGCCCTGCAGCTTGACCGCTTCCCCTTCGCCATGGAGGTGAGCCGCGAGGACGGCCTGCTGGTGGCGCGAAAGACGCAGTGACGGGTCTGGCCTTTAGTCTCCGCCGAACCTGCCGGGGTCCAAGTGCTCCAAGCCGGGGACCCGGGAGACGCGCCCCAGCACCAGGTCGCACAGGCCGTAGCTCATGCCGGCGCTCCACAGTATCCCCTTGCGCCCGGCGCCGGTGCCCACAAAGAGGTTCTCCCAGCCGGGCGCTTTCCCCACGATGGGCATGCCGTCGGCGGACAGGGGGCGCAGGCAAGCGGTCTGGCGCACCAGGGGCGCGTCTGACACCGACGGCGCCATCCGCACGAGGTCGCTCATGATGCTGTCCCGGGCTTCGGAGGTGGGCTCCTCGTCGAATCCCGCCTGCTCTTCGGTGGTCCCGGCCCAGGTCAAGCCGTCTGGTTTCGTGACCACGTAGCTGCCGTTCCAGTATATCGAGGTTTTGATGGGAGGGCCCCGGTGGTCCAGCCGTAGGATCTGCCCCTTCAGGGGGGTCACTGGCACGTTCAGCCCGCACCAGGACGTCACGTCTCCGGCCCAGGGCCCCATGGCTAACACCACGGCCTCCGCGTCTATGCTTCCCCCGTCAAAGGAAACCCCCTGGCATCTCCCGCCTTGGCTGACTAGTCCCGTGGCCCGGCGCGGCAAAATCTCCACCCCGCAATGCTCCCCAGCCCGGGCGGCGGCTAGCGTGTAGCTAAAGGGGTCCACGACCCCAACACCCTGCACGTACAGCGCTCCCAGGCAGTGGGGATTGGCCATCGGCTCGACCTTCACGACTTCGTCGGGCTCCAACCATTGCGCGTGGCAAGTCCTGACCCGGTGCTGCCACTTCAGCCCCTCCGAGTATGCAGCGACCGCCGCCGCATCCAAGGCCAGCTTGAGGCTTTCGCAGGACCGGAAGTGGTGGTCGACCCCCGAGGCCTCCTTCAGCTCGCCGGCCAGGTCGGGCTGGCGTTCCAGGCACCACAGGCTGAACTCCAGCAGCGGGTCCGGTATACCGGCGCCTTCCAGGGGCCCCATTTCGCCGAAGGCGAAACCGGACGCGTGGCTGCCGGGGGCGTCTTTCTCCAGCAGCGTTACCCTCAGGCCCTGGCGGGCCAACAGGTAGGCGGTCAGGCACCCAACGATGCCTCCGCCGACTATTGCCACGTCCGCAGTACGGGTAGTCACCGGCAAGCTCCAAGTTTCATTGCTTGGACGTTTAGGGTAGCAGTCCGGGCCGAGAATATCAAAAACGTGGAGGTCCCAGGGCCCACTTCGGTCTCATTATCGCGAGCCTGAAAATAGACGGTTTCAACAAAGGCCTGCGCCAATGGCGGAGGCCATGCGTCACGGCCCGCCGCTCCTCCATTGCATACCTTTACATGGCCTCGCTATGGCGGCATCAGGGCGATGAAAGCGATGAAAACTGGGGAAGCGCGAAGCGTTGGTTGGGGGCTTGTCATTGGCGCCGACGATCGCCGTTCAAGCCGTCTATTTTCATGCTAACGATACGGAGAAGCACGTTGGGCGCGAGGGGGCAATGGGGAAACCCTACGACGGCGTGAAGGGCCGGTTCGGGGGAGGCCGGAACTCCTGTAGGCCTTGCCTACCCTGGGACCGCTATGGCCGTGGGGGCGGAGCCGCCTTGGGGCCGGGTTATTCCGGGACACTCGCAGGCCCGAGGTTTGCCGGCATCTGGTTTGCGTCGCGTTCCTTCCGCACGACGAAAGACCCCGCGGCCGCGAACGGAGGACAGCACCCACCGGTCAAATCTTTCCCGCCTGCCGCAGCGAGGAGCAGACCAGGACTCGGTAGGGGCGGGGGCTAACGCCGGCTCTGCCGGCGGCGCCTGCGTGCGGCCCGCTGGGCGGCGAGCCTTTCCTTTTGGGCTTTCGAACGGAAAAACCGGCGGTCTTTCAACTCTCGGAGTACCCCCGAGTGTTGCACCGAGGCGCGAAAACGGTTTACCAGGCTCTCGGGTGACTCGCCCTCTCGTGGAGATACGTAGGCCATTCACTGCTCCTTGGACGGTATCCCGTGCGGCTTATGCCGTTGACCAGCGCTTCCAGACCTTGCCATCTATAGGCGTAATCGCGCCGGCGGTCCGGACATCTTATGGACGACCGAAGGAGCCCGGAGGCCCCATCGCTGCGGCTAATTTACCATACGGCCGCGCTTCGGGCAACCGGCATCAGGGCCTTTCGGTTGTCCCATCATGCCGAACGCACTGCCCTGCAGGAACATGGTGATTCCGATGGGCCCAGTACCCGTCATTCCGGCAGAGCCCCGTGCCTGTCATCCCGACAGAGCGGGGCGACGAGGAACCTAAACTTCTTGCCCGCAAGCCCGGCTGACGGGCGATAAACCGTCATACAGCGGCGGACTTCAGATTCCTCGGCGGCGTTCGGAATCACCATGGCCTTGCGAGGCCATATAAGGGCGATGAAAATGGAGACGCGCCCAGCGGCCATCCCCGGCGGCCGGGGCTTGCAGCTATGCAATTTGGATTCCTCGTCGCTGCGCTCTGTCGGAATGACCGGGGTAGGGACGCTCCAGCGGAATGATAGGGTGGGGCGTAAGGCGGCCCCTGCCCGGCTGCTAGCCCTCCAGTCATGCCCCGGCCTCCTCGCCCGTCTATTTTCATGGTAATGGCAATGGCGGCCTCTTAACGACACGTCGCCGGCTGCCCTCCCAACAATAATCGAATGACCTGGAACCGGCATCCGCCAGCCGTAACTGCCCATTCTCCGCGAGGGAATCGCGGGGCCGCCCCGCGCGTCATTATTGTGAACACAGAGGGTCTCAGTAAAGGCCTGCAGCCCCAATGACTCACGCCTTCGGGGCCCTTTGGGGCGCGCCGCCGACGCATCCACGCCGCCTTGGAGGCTGCTCAGGGGGTTACGCCGGCCTGCCTCAGTTGCGTCATCACGGCCTGGAGGCCTCGCACCGGGATGACGACCAAGTCCGTCCGCCGGTTTCTGGCTTGGGTGGCCACGTAGCGGCCGTCGGAGTCCGGCACCTCCTGGCCGACGAGAAGCGCGTCGTACTCGGAGGAGCCGGCCAGGTCGATGGCCACCTCGTCGTTGAGGGTGCTGGTTACTATGCAGCCGGCGGCTTCCAGGAGCCGGGTAAGCCGGTCCGTGGCTTCCTGCTCTCGTCCGACTATCAGGATGCGGCGTGGCTGGGGCATTTTCGTATTTGGTCCTTACTCGCGGCGGAGAGATAAGGGCGGCGGGCAAGCGGTGGGGGACTTGGGCCGCGGCTTCTGGGCACCCATCGTTCAGAGGTCCCCTAGGTATATTCCAGCGTGAAGCTGGCCTGCATACGCTCGATCCACTGGCGGGGAAACAGCTCTTGCTCGTCTAGGCAGACGCTTCCGGTCAGCGTGATGAGAAACTCGGCGGTCACCAGCGACACCCGGTTTACGGCGGCGACGCACCCGCTGTCCAGCCGCGCCCGGTACAACATTCTGCGGCCCGCGGTCTCCCCAATGATTACCGGGAAGCTCTCCAGGGTGCCGGGCGCCGCCCGGTCCCGGAACTCCCGGCTGTCGACGAACTGGCGGTCAAGCTCATCGACCTTGACCCCGGGGTACGGCAAGGGAGAGAACCTGATGTTGAACACCGCCGATCCCGGTCCTTCTATGGACGCGTTGGCCGGGTCCGGCGCGTCCGCTATCCATCCGGGCGGGATCTGCACGGCGGCGGGAGGAACATCCACCGTGTAGAAAAGGCGTGGGCCGTACAACACCACCATGTCGGGCCACTTGACGGCGGAGTCGGCTACCGTTGCTAGAGGAGACGCGGCCGCCGTGTTGCGCGCCTCAACGATGGGACCGGCGGAGGTCTCCGGGGCCGAGGCCCCGCCACACCCCACAAGCAACGCGGGCGCCAGCAGGGCCATTGCGCCTATTGGCCGCGCTAACTGCATCAACCGGTCTTTCAAAGCCTAACGGGTGGGTCATGACGTGACGCCGCGGCGGCGGTGACGGCCTACACGAAGCTGGCCCCCACGGTCCCCAGCCGCGTATAGGTGACTCTGATCTGGTCTCCGGGCCGCACCCTGACCGGGGTTACTATGGACCCGGAGATGATGATCTCACCCTTCTTTAGGTGTTCGCCAAAGGCGGCCAGCTTATTGGCCAGCCAGCAGATGGCGTTGATGGGATTTCCCATGACCTCGAACCCCGTCCCGCTGCCCTGGAGACTTCCGTTGAACTCCACCGTCACTCCCTCAAACTGGAGGTCCAAGCCGTCCGTGGGAGTAAGCCGGGACCCGGCCACCACGCCGCCGTGAAGGGCGTTGTGGGCTATGACGTCGGTGGCGGTGATTCCCGGCCCCTGCACCTTGAGGTCCACCAACTCGATGGCGGGAAGCACGGCCTGGGTGGCCCGCATAACGTCCACCGGGGTGGTCCCGGGCCCCTGCAGGTCGTCTTTCAGCAGGAAGGCGATCTCCGCCTCGGCGTGGGGGTCGGCCAGCGAACCCACCGGCACTTCAGAGCCGCTTGCGTACACGCCCTGGTCCAGGATGTGGCCGAAACAGGGCTCAGTTACGCCCAGATGGGTCCTGGCTGACTTGGTGGTCAAAGCCACCTTGTGCCCCACGACCACTTGGTTGGCCTGCCGCAGGATGTCCACGAGGCGGAACTGAACCTGATAGGCCTCGGCCTCGGTCAGGTCCGGGTTGTCGAAGGGAGGCGTTGCCACCCCGGAGTGGTAGCACTTGACGGCTTGCTGGACCAGGTCGTCCATGGTTTCGCTGGCCAAAGACATATCAACCTCTAATCCGGTCCGTACGGAATCTCGGCCCCGAATCGATTCACGTCAAGAAGGACGCAGGCGGTCCGTGAACTCTTTGCGGAACTTCTCGACCTTGGGTCTTATCACGAATTGGCAATACATGCTGTCCGGGTTTTCCAGGTAGTAGTCCTTGTGGACCGCCTCGGCCTGGAAGAACTTCCCCAGCGGCTGGACCTCGGTAACGACAGGGTCTTTGTAGACCTTCCGGGTTTTCAGGTCGCTCAGGTAATCGTCCGCCTGGCCGCGCTGCGTTTCGCCGGTGTAGAGGATAATCGACCGGTACCTGGCGCCCTGGTCGGCCCCCTGCCGGTTGAGGGTTGTGGGGTCGTGGGTTGCCATGAAGACTTCGAGCAGGTCTTGATAGGTGACCTGGCTGGGATCGAACCGGACTTCAATGACCTCCGCGTGTCCGGTCCCCTCGCCGCACACCTGGGCATAGGTGGGGTTTTCGGCGTGTCCGCCCGCGTACCCCGGAACGACCGAAGACACGCCTTCAAGTTCGGAGAATACCGCCTCAGTGCACCAGAAACAGCCGCCGCCGAATACCGCGACTTCCTCATTATTCATAATGGGCTCACCCCTCCGCTCTGGCCTGGATATAGGGTTCTCGCCGGCCCCGCAAGGGATTGCCGCCCCGCTGCGCCGTCTGTCGCTCCGGCCTCCGGGGACTTGCGGCTTGCCCCCTGTCGAGAACTAGATGGAGCGGGCGATGGGACTCGAACCCACGACCATTTGCTTGGGAAGCAAACACTCTACCACTGAGTTACGCCCGCTCGATGTCCGGGATAGCGGCCCCGGGCGTGAGGGAGAAGCAGGCAACCGGACCCGCCGCTTGGTTGTACTTGTCGGCGCTGGGGCTCACGGGACATTTGTTGCCCAAGTGCCAATATCCGAGTCTATTAAATCAGGCGCGGTCGTAGGGGTCAACCGGATGGGCAGCCCGAATCCACCACCTAGTTCATGACGCGGTTGGGTTTCGTAGCCGCAAGTGCCACTTTCGACAACTCATCCCCTCAGCTGCCGGGGTGGGAGGAAGGCATCACTGTTCGAGGCTGGATTGGCTAGAGAATCTGATCGGGAGTCCGGTTTGGATGGTCGATTTGGGGCAGGCTAGCTTCGTTGACAGCCTTCTAGGGCCAGCGTACACTAGCCTCAATCCCCGGCCGCTGCGGCCAGCCGGCCGTTTGTCGCGCCGGAAAAGGCCCCCCGAAAAGTCTCAAAGCGGTCCCGGCTCGTTGGTCATCCCTTCGCTACGGAGATTGCCATGGCGTACCTGGCCCAACAAGACCCCGAGGTGGCCGACGCCATCCTGCAGGAGGACCGGCGGCAGCGCGACTACTTGGTGTTGATTGCGTCGGAAAACTACGCCAGCGGGGCGGTGTTGGAGGCGCAAGCCGGCCTGATGAACAACAAGTACGCCGAGGGGTATCCGGGCCGACGGTACTACGCCGGCTGCGAAAACGTGGACGTGGTGGAACGCCTGGCGCTGCAGCGGGCCAAGCAGCTGTTCAACACGGAGCACGCCAACGTGCAGCCCCATAGCGGGGCCCAGGCCAACATGGCCGCCTACTTCGCCCTGCTGGAACCCGGCGACCCGGTGATGGGGATGCGGTTGGACCACGGGGGGCACCTGACCCACGGGGCCAAGGTCAACTTTTCGGGCAAGTTTTACGATTTCGTTCCTTACGGCGTGGACCGGGAAACCGAGACCATAGACTACGACGAGGTCGAGCGGCTGGCGCGGGAACGCAAGCCCAAGCTGATCGTGGCGGGGTGCAGCGCTTACTCCAGGACCATAGATTTCCCAAGGTTTCGGGCCATAGCCGACGGGGTGGACGCGCTGTTGATGGTCGACATGGCCCACATAGCCGGGCTCGTGGCCGGGGGGGCCCACCCGTCCCCGTTGCCCCACGCCCAAATAGTGACTTCGACCACCCAAAAAAGCCTGCGCGGCCCCAGGGGCGGCTTTATCCTCTGCGAGCAGGAGTTGGCCCAGAAAGTCGATTTCGCGGTGTTCCCCTTCTCCCAGGGAGGCCCGTTTATGCACGCCATCGCTGCCAAGGCGGTGTGCTTCGGCGAGGCGCTGGCCCCGGGCTTCGCCCGCTATGCTCATCAGGTGGTGGCCAACGCCCAGGCCATGGCCCGGGAGATTTCAGAGTCGGGCCTGCGCCTGGTGTCGGGCGGCACCGACAATCATCTGATGCTGGTGGATGTAACGCCGCTGGGCATTACCGGACAACAGGCGGACTCGGCCCTGGAGAAGGTGGGCATTATCGCCAACAAGAACGCCATACCCTTCGACCCCAAACCTCCCAGGGTGGCCAGTGGCCTGCGCCTGGGCACGCCCGCCATAACCAGCCGGGGCTTCGAGGAAGGCGCAGCAAGGCAGGTGGCAAGGCTGATCGTCGAGGTGCTGACCGCGGTTGACGATGAAGGAGTGCAACGCCGGGTCGCGGGCGAGGTCAAAGAGCTTGCCGCCGGATTCCCCGTTCCGGGCCTGGACCTCTAGTTGAGCCGCCTTATCCCCGATGCTATAATCCCCATATTATCAGGCAACAACGGAGTTTCGTTTGCATCACTATGAACTGGTGGTAGTCCTCAGCCCGATGCTGAACCAGGAGCAGGTCGCGGATACATGGGGACGCATAAAAGATTTCATCAGCAACCGGAAGGGGGACATCACCTATGAGGAGCGGTGGGGCACCCGCCGGTTGGCCTATCCTATACGCAAGGGCTCGCACCAGTTCTTGGAAGGAAGCTATCACCTTACCCGTTTCAACGCAGAAACGACATTCAATAACGAGCTCAACACTTTCCTAAAGCTGGATGAGCAGGTATTGAGGTCGTTGGTGGTGGCGACCCAACCCCCCGGTGTGGAACCCGACACCCCGATTCAAGTGCGGGAAGCGGCAGCCCAGGCGGCCCAGGCCGCCGCAGCCAGGGCCGCCGCCGCCGCTGCGGCAGAGGCTGCCGCTGCTGCTGAAGAAAGTGCCGTCTCGGCAGCCGAGGCCATAGGCGGGGAGCCGGCGGCCCAGGACACGGTGGCGGAAGAGGCTGCGGCCGACGTCGAGCCGGCGGCGGAAGCTGAGGCCGAGACCACGGATGATACGCCGGATACGGACGAAGCGCCCGTTCCGGAGCAGCCGGAAGCGGCTTCCGAGGCTCCGGCAGAGGAACTTCCCGCCGAGGAATCAGAGGATAGTTCGCCCGAGTAGCCGGCTTCGCGGCCCGGGGCCGGGAGAAAAACCCAGAGGCAACCTTGAACAAGATAATCGTAATCGGCAATCTGGGCAGGGACCCTGAAATGCGGTATACGTCCTCAGGGCAGAGCGTCACCTCGTTTTCGGTGGCCACCAATCGCCGGTTTACGACGGCCGCCGGGGAGCAGCGCGAGGAGACCGATTGGTTCAACGTCAGCGCCTGGGGCCGTCTATCCGAGCTCTGCAACCAGTACCTCACCAAGGGACAGCAGGTGTACTTGGAGGGCCGCTTGCACCTCCGGAGCTACGAGACCCGCGACGGCCAGACCCGTTGGGTCAACGAAATCACCGTTACCGACGTGCAGTTTCTGGGCAGAACGGGCGGCACGGGAGACCAGGGACCGGCCTACGACAACGAGCCGGACATGGCCAACTCGTTCTCGCCACCCGACGACATAGACGACCTCCCGTTTTAGCCGTTCGGGACCGTCGGCCCAGCCGGGGGCCGTAATCCGGCAATCGCCACAATCTAGTATTCGCCACACTCCAGTATTCGAAAGGTAGGCTACATTGCAGGAACAAAGCGCGGGATCCAGACCCCCGATGCGGGGAGGAGGAGGAAGGCCCCAGGGACGTACGGGAGGCGGGCGGCCGGGAGGGCGCCCCCGAGGCCGTTACGCCCCACGCCGGCGGGTATGCTCCTTTTGCGTGGACCACGTCAAGCACATTGATTATAAGAACATGGAGCAGCTGCGCCGGTACATCTCCGACCGGGCCAAAATCGAGCCGCGCCGCCGGACCGGAGTCTGCGCCCGGCACCAGAGGGTCCTGCGGATAGCCATCCAGAGAGCGCGGCATCTGGCGTTGGTGCCCTTTGTGGCTTATCACCACGGCAGCGTGAGTGTCCGCAACTGACAAGCCCCGTTTGAGCAGGCCCATCCGGCTTCTCAACGCCTCCCGCAGGGCCGGCCGTCGGACAACCTGTTCACAAGCTCACCTTGAGGTCCGATGATGGCGCTCCCTTGGAGTGACAAGGATGACGGCGCCTCTTCGCGTCCGGCGCCCCGCCGCCCGACCGGGTTGCTCACCGGCCCCGCCTCTACCCGCCCCGGCGGCATCACCCCATTTCCTGACCCATTGATGCTACACTTACCCTGTTCGAGGTAGCCGTTAAATGCCGGATTCGCCGCCAATTTCCAAGCCGGACCAAATCAACGTTGGGTTGATGGGCCTCGGCGTGGTTGGAGGAGGCGTGGCCGCGGCGCTGTTGCAGCGTCCGGAGGCCCTATCCCGCAAGATAGGACGCCCCCTGCGGCTGAAGAAGGTGCTGGTCAAGGACCTGGGCAAGCCGAGGAACTCCGGTCTGCCCCCAGACATGCTTACCGCCGATCCGGAACTCATTCTGGCGGACGACGACATCCACGTGGTGGTGGAGGTCATGGGGGGCGAGCAACCGGCCGCCGAGTACATGAAGAAGGCCCTCGCGGCGGGCAAGCAACTGGTCACCGCCAACAAAGAGGTGATGGCCAAGCAGGGCCCGGACCTGGTGGCGCTGGCCAGGAAAAACGGCGTCAACCTGTTGTTCGAGGCCAGCGTCGGCGGCGGCATCCCTGTGGTCGGCTGCTTGATGAACGAGTTGGCCGCCAACGAGGTGCGCGGCATCCACAGCATCATCAATGGCACCACCAACTACATACTCACCCGCATGGCCTACCACGGCGCCGATTTTTCCCAGGCCTTGGCCGAAGCCCAGCAGCGAGGCTATGCCGAGGCCGACCCCACCAACGACGTGGAAGGCGTCGACGCCTCCTACAAGCTGGCAATTCTGGCGTCGCTGGCCTTTCACCGGACCGTCAGCCCCGAGGACGTGTACCGGCAGGGTATCTCCGGCCTGGAGCCCCAGGACTTCCGCTACGCCGCCGAGCTTGGTTACGCCATCAAGTCCCTGGCCGTCGCCACTCTGGAAGACCGGGCCATCCGGGCCAGGGTCTATCCGGCGCTGGTGCCCTTGGACCACATGCTGGGCAAGGTCGACGGCGTGTACAACGCCGTGGAAGTGGAGGGCGACCTGTGCGGCAAGGTGTTGTTTCACGGTATGGGCGCGGGCCGGGAACCCACCACCAGCGCTGTGGTGGCGGACGTCATCGAGGCGGCCCGCCTGATGGTGTCCAACGCCAAGGCAGCGGGGGAGACCTTTGCTCCTCCCGGTCCGGGAAGCCCGGACACGGCGGCAGTGGTGGTAAAGTCCATCGACGATCTGATGTGCCGGTACTACCTGCGGCTGAACGTGGCCGACCGCCCGGGCGTGCTGGCCCAAATAGCCCGCGTACTGGGCGACGGGCAAATCAGCATAGCCTCGGTGCTGCAGAAAGACGTCGATCAGGCCCGGCAAACCGCCGAGGTTGTTATCACCATCCACCCGGCGCAGGAGGCTTCGGTGCAAGCCGCCATCCGTCTGATAGCGGACCTGGAAGACGTCAAGACGGTGGACAGCCTACTGCGAATCGAAGACGAGGCTTGACCGATTATCCCCAACGGTAGTTCATGGGAGCCGGAGTACTACATAAGTACAAGGACCTGCTTCCGGTGACGGAGGCCACCCCCATGTTGACCCTGGGGGAGGGGGACACGCCCCTGGTCAAGTCCAACCGGTTAGGGAGAGAGTTGGGCCTGCCCGAGCTGTACTTCAAGCTGGAGGGCTGCAACCCCACGGGGTCCTTCAAGGACCGGGGAATGGTGGTGGCCATCGCCAAGGCGCTGGAGCAGGGCAGCAAGGCCGTCATGTGCGCCTCCACCGGCAACACCAGCGCCGCGGCGGCGGCCTACGCCGCTCACTGCGGCCTCCCCGCCCTGGTCCTGATTCCCAAGGGGGAGGTGGCCATGGGGAAGTTGGCCCAGGCCATGGCCTACGGGGCGCGCATCTTCATGATCAACGGAAACTTTGACGCCGCCCTTGGGCTGGTGCGGGACTTCACCGGAAAACACCCGGTGACCCTGGTCAACTCGGTGAACCCCCACCGCCTGGAGGGCCAGAAGACCGGCGCTTTCGAGGTGGTGGACGCCCTGGGAGACGCTCCCGACTACCTGTTCATTCCCGTGGGCAACGCCGGCAACATAACCGCCTACTGGATGGGGTTCCAGGAGTACCACCGGCTGGAGCGGAGCAGCCGCCTGCCCAGGATGATGGGTTTTCAGGCGGAAGACGCGGCTCCTATAGTGCGAGGCGCGCCGGTGGCCAACCCCCAGACCATCGCTTCCGCCATTCGCATCGGCAATCCGGCCAGTTGGCAGGGCGCCTTGGACGCCCGGGACGAGTCGGAAGGCGTGATCGACATGGTCAGCGACGATGAGATCCTGGACGCCTACCGGATGCTGGCCTCCCAGGAGGGAATCTTCTGTGAGCCGGCGTCGGCGGCGTCGTTTGCCGGCCTGGTCAAGCTGGTCCGCGGCGGCCTGGACCTGGCGCGGCAGAGGGTGGTGTGCATCTTCACGGGGACCGGACTCAAGGACCCTGACTTGGCCATCAGCAGCGTGGCCTCCCGCACTATCGTGGTCGAGCCCAACATCGAGGCCCTGGAAGAAGCGGCCTGGGCCGGGTCCTAGCAGCAGAGGTTCTGCCATTCAAGCGCAGCGTATCGAACGGGCGGTGAGGGCCCTGCTGGAGGCTGTGGGAGAGGACCCCGGCAGAGAAGGCGTGCGGGAGACGCCGGAACGCGTCGCGAGGATGTATATGGACCTGCTTTCCGGAATGGATTCAGACCCCAAGGCGGCCATAGACTCGGTGTTCGAGGCGGTCAACCAGGACCCCGTGGTGCTGTCCAACGTGCCCTTCTACTCGATATGCGAGCACCACATGCTTCCCTTCTTCGGGGTGGCCCACATAGCTTACATCCCCGACGGCAAGATCGCCGGGCTCAGCAAGCTAGCCCGGGCCCTAGAGGCGGCTTGCCGCCGGCTGCAGGTCCAGGAGCGGCTGACCAGCCAGGTGGCCGAGGCCATCGACGCCGCTCTTGACCCCGACGGCGTGGCGGTGGTGGTGGAGGCGGAGCATCTCTGCATATCCATGCGCGGGGTGAATAAGCCGGGCTGTCGAGTGATTACCACCGCGGTGCGGGGCCGCTTCCAGAACCCCACCGTGGACCGTGACGGCCTCGTGGCCCTGCTGCGGCGGAGCTAACTCCTTGGGCCCCACACCCCTCAGGTCCTTTCAGGAGATAGGCACGGAGTGGGAGCATCTCCTGTCCCTTTCTCCGGTGAACAGCTTGTTCCTAACCCCCCAATGGCAGGAGGTGTGGTGGGACACCTTCGGCGCTGGCAATGGCATGTCCGGGTTCTACGTCCGCACTCCGGAAGGCGTGTCAGCCATAGCCTCCCTGGCCACTCACGGCGACACCCTGTCCTTTATGGGCAACCGGGACACTTTCGACTACAACGACTTCATGATAGCCCCGGGTTTCGAGGAGGACTTTTTCCGCCTGCTGCCCCGTTGCTTGGAGGACCTGAGTTGGAAGTCCCTGGAGTTGAACTCGTTGATCGAGTCTTCTCCCACGCTGACTTACCTGCCTGAGGCGGCTAGCCGGCACGGATACCAGGTCGAAGTGGCTGAGGAGGACGTCACCTCGGGCATCGAGCTCCCCGGCACGTGGGAGGACTACCTGGCCCTCCTATCCAAGAAGGACCGGCACGAGTTACGGCGCAAGCTCCGCCGTCTGGACTCCTCGGCCCAGTGGCAATGGTACTGCCTCCGCGGTCCGGAGGAGGTCGCCGGCAACATAGACGACTTCGTCGTCTTGATGCGCCAGGGCAACCCGGAGAAAGCGGAATACATGACCCCGGACCGGGAACGGTTTTTCCACCGCATCACGGAGCGCATGGCCCGAGAGGGCCGTCTCCGGCTTTTTTTCATGGAGATAGACGGCCGAAGGGCGGCCGCCAGCCTGTGCTTCGACTACGCTTCCACCCGTCTGCTGTACAACAGCGGGTATGACCCCGAATACAGCTACTACAGCGTTGGGTTGCTGCTGCACGCCTTGTCTTTGCAGGACGCCATTGGCCAGGGCCTCGCCTATTTCGACTTTCTGCGGGGCCCCGAGGCCTACAAGCATCACCTGGGCGGAAGCCAGCGAAAGCTGTATCAAATGGTAATCAAGCGAAGTTGAACCCGCACAAGGCGGCTTTCATAACCTTCCATGCCTGCCCCCTGGCGGCCCCCGGACAGGGAAAGTCGGGGGGTATGAACGTATACGTCCGGGAATTGGCCCGTTCGCTGGGAGACCTGGGCGTTGCGGTGGACGTGTTTACCCGGAGTCACGGGGGAGACCACGGCGCGGTGGAAGCCATTTCTCCCATGGTGCGAGTAGTCCACCTTCCCGCGGGAGACGCGGACGCGCCCCTGGAGGGGGCCTTCGGTGAGTTGCCAGTATTCCTGGAGGCTCTCCGCAACTATCAGCGGGCCAGCGGCTCGGAATACCGGGTGGTCCACTCCCACTACTGGCTCTCGGGCTGGGCGGGGCAGGCCTTCGCGCGTGAGCAGCAAATCCCCCACGTGGTGACTTTTCACACCCTGGCCCTCCTCAAGCTCCAGTCTCGCGCCGGGGAAGTGGAGCCGGAGGCGCGCCGAGAGGTGGAGAAGGAGTTGATGGCCTCCTCCCAGAGCGTGATGGCCTTCAGCGACCACGAGCGTGACGCCATGGTCCAACTTTACGGCGCCGACCCCAGGCGCATAGAAGTGACTCCCTGCGGCGTCGACCTCTCTCTCTTTCGTCCCCTGGACCAGAAGCAGGCCAGGGACAGGCTGGGGCTCAACGGGGAGAATGTGTTCCTCTATGTTGGGCGTCTGGAACCGCTCAAGGGCCTGGACCTGTTGCTGCAAATCGCGGCTCAACTTGATACCTGCCAGAAGGTGCTAGTGCTGGTGGTGGGAGGCGACGCCAACGACGGACAAGACACCGACCGGCTCCGGAACATGGCCAAGAGTCTCAAAGTCGAAGACCTGGTCCATTTCGTAGGACGAGTGGACCAGAGAGACCTGCCCGTTTACTACAGCGCCGCCGACGTGTGCATAGTCCCGTCCTACTACGAGAGCTTCGGGCTCGCCGCCCTGGAGTCCATGGCCTGCGGCACCCCGGTGGTGGCGGCCCGGGTGGGAGGCCTGTCATCCGTAGTGCAGCACGGACGCACCGGCTATCTCAAGCCCTGGCGGTGCCCCGAGTCCTTCGCCAACTCGCTGGAAATGATCATCTTTAGCGACACCCTGCAGCAAAGCATGGGGTTGGCGGCCCGGAAAAGGGCCCAAGAGATGGGCTGGGAACAGGTTGCGGGCCGCATCCGCCGGTTGTACGAGACCTTGACCTCGACTGCACTCGCCTCCGGCGATAGCGCCTAGGGACGGCGGGTTGTCCGTCCTCGACCTCCCTCGGGTCTCTGACGCCGGTGGTGAAGGTCGGGCGCAGCCGCCGAGGTGTTTTGAACGATAACAACCGCCATTCCGGGGAAGGAGGCCGTCCTCGCACGTTAGGACCGCTGGGGAGACCGGTCCGCCACTTCCAGAAAACCCTGGGCGCCGGGGTCTTGATTCTCTTGCCCATCGGCATCACCGTCCTGGTGCTCAAGTTCTTCTTCGACCTGCTGGACTCCATCCTGAGGCCCCTGACCGACCAACTGCCCGGTCCCGAGGTCACGGGCCTGGGACTGGCGGCCCTGCTGGTGCTGGTCTACGTGGTGGGCCTCGTCGCCGCCTTCGTGCTGGGCCGCCGGGTGATCGAACTAGGGCACCGGATCTTGGAAGTCATTCCCCTGGTGAAGGGCATCTACAGCACCACCCGGGTTGCCTTGCGGATGTTCTCCGCCAACAATGACGGCAACTACACCGGAGTGGTGCTGGTCGATTTTCCCCGTACCGGGATCAAGTCCATCGGCCTCATCACCTCCCACGTGACCACCCCGGATGGGGAGGAGTTACTGTCGGTGTACATCCCAACGACACCGATTCCCTCGTCCGGCTTCTTGATCTATGCCAAGACTTCCGAGGTGACGCTCACTGATATGAGCGTGGACGAGGCAATGAGGATTGTGATATCCGGAGGGGTCTTATCGACCCGGGTCTTCGAGCGCATGGAAGAGACGCCTCAGGACGATCCGGCCCCGGAGAAGTGAGTCTCTCCGGGCAACCATCCGCGGGTATTTGACGCAAACCTGGGCCAGGGTTGAGATGGCCTGATGAATTCTTCTTGGGGAACTTGCTGATGGAAGAGATACCGGAAAGGGTGCTGGTCGTAACACCCCACCCTGACGACGCGGAGCTGTGGTGTGCCGGGACGGTCGCCCGTTGGACCGGCGGCGGCGCCTCGGTGCACTACCTGGTGTGCACCGACGGCGGCAAGGGATCCGTCGATAGAAAGCTCACCGGCTCCCAACTGGCGCTTACCCGGCGGCAAGAGCAGTTGGCCGCCGGTCAGGTCTTGGGCGTTCGGGAGGTGCTATGGCTTGATCACCAGGACGGCGAGCTCGAGGACACGGCGGACTTTCGCAAGGAAATAGTCAGGCAAATACGGCGGATACGGCCGGACGTGGTGTTGTGCCCCGAGCCCTACCGCAGGAATCTGGCATGGCATCGGGACCACAGGGTCGCCGGGCAAGTGACCCTGGACGCGGTGTTTCCCTGGGCCCGGGACCACCTTCACTTCCTGGACCTGTGGGCGCAGGAGGGCCTGGAACCCCACAAGACCGGCATGGTGCTCTTTTGGGGCGCCGAGCTGCCCAACACTTACGTGGACATTGGGGAGTCCATCGGTGTCAAGGTGCAGGCCGTGCTGGCTCATCCCAGCCAGTTAGGGTCACGGTCCGAGGTTGAGGTGGCGGAATTGGTCAGAGACCTCGCCGCCAACGCGGGGGCGGACCAGGAATGTCCCTACGCGGAAGCCTTTCGCAAGGTTACATTCTCCACTTAGAAACTATCTCAAATCAAGAAGAATTTGCAGGTCACTGCTGGTGGTTTTCTACGTTCGGCCTGAGCGCAGCACAGCGGAGTCGAAGGGCCTCCCCGGCGCCGGTCCTTTGACTGCGCTGCGCTCCACCTCCGGCTCCACTCCGCTCAGGACGAACGGTTAAAAGCGGCGAAGTTTTAAGATAATTACTACGGGCAGCCCGACGATGGCTGCCCTTGGCGTACCCCTGGTGGACGTGTAAGACGATCTAGCGGGGCTAGCCCAGGGTTTCGCTAATCTGGATGGTTGGCTTGATGTCGGTGAAGTTGGCGATGTCGCCCACAACCTCCCGGCCAACCTCCTTGAAGGCCTCGTGGACCTCGTCCACGGTGTTGAAGTTGAGGTGGGCCATGGCCACGAAGGGCGCCGGTGCTGAAGGGTCGGGCGCGGAAATTCCCCGGTCTATCTCTATGCTGACCAATCCGCGACTGCCAAGGTTGTGATGGACCAAGGGGCCGTGGTTGTTGAGGAAGTAGTCCCAGTTGAATGTCTTTCCTTCCTCGTGGGGGAAGGCAACCGTTACGCGAATCATGTCAGTCTCCTTTCCGTCGGTTCATAGGAAACCCATGACCCAGTGTAGCCGGTTGCCGGAGCGTCCGCAACCGGGCCGAATTGACTCGTCAGAGTCATCGAATTGTCACCCGGGAAGGGCGCCTCCTCCATATCACTCAGAACCTTTCTTGCCTGCTATTCGGAAACCGCCCTCCACGTCATTCCAGACCCGCCCTCTTTGTAGCCGAGGTGTTCGAGTTGGCGGACCGACCGGCGGGCGATGGCGGCGCGGTCGCGCTCTTCGAAGTAGCGGTGGCCCAGATCGGAGAAGGGCTGTCCGGTCTTGATGACTTGGTGCAGTATGACGGTGATGGAGTGGGCTACCGCCATCGCCGCCCGGTTGGCCCCGATGCGCCGGGCCAGCCGGTGGTACTGGGCCCGCAGATAGGTCTTAGTCCGTCCCGCCGCCTTGGCCGCCTCCACCAAAGCCGCCTTCAACCAGCCGTTGCCCTTCTTGGTGGGAACGCGCTTATGCTTGTCGGCGCTCTGGTTGTTGGCGGGACACACCCAGGCCCAGGAAACCAGGTGACCCGCACTGGGAAACCGGCTCATGTCCGTGCCCGTCTCCGCCACGATGACCTCGGCGGTGCGCCGTCCGATCCCCGGGTTGGTGTCGACCGCCGCCACCTTCTCCTCAAAAGGATCCACCCGCCGGTCCACCTCCAGATCCAGGGTCCCGATCTGCCCGTCCAGGCAGAGTTGAGGCGGTCGAGTTGGATGGCCAGCATGAAGCGCTGATGCGGCCCCATCAGGCCCCGCAGCGCCTCCTCCAGTTCATTTCGCTTCTCCCTCAGCCGCCCCCGGGCCAACTCCGCCAGCGCCTTCGGGTCTTCCTCCCCCGCGGACAGGGCCTTCAGCATGGCCCGCCCAGATACCCCCAGCACGTCAGTGGCCACTGACCCCAGCTTGACGTTGGCCCCTTCCCGCACTTTTGGACCCGGTTGGCCTCCCTGGTACACTCCTGAAGCAGACTGCGCCGGTAGCGGGTCAGCTCCCGCAGTTCCCGTCGGGACCAGCCCGGAATGAAGCTCTCCCGCAACAGTCCGCGTTTGAGGAGATCGGCAATCCATTCGGCGTCCTTCACGTCGGTCTTGCGCCCCGGCACGGCCGTCATGTGATGGGCGTTGACCACCCAGACGCTAAACTCGTCCTCCAACAGGGTGTACACCGGCTTCCAGTAGACCCCGGCACTCTCCATGGCCACGTGGGTCACCCGGTGGTCCTTAAGCCAATCAGCCAACGCCAGCAGGTCCCTGGTCACGGTCCTGAAGGTCCGGACCTCTTGGACCTCCGGCGTGATGGCACAGGCCACCACCGATTTCTTATGCACGTCCAGCCCGCAGCACCTCTCGATAATGCTATCCGTCTTGCGTCTCCCTATCTTCAGTCTCCCTGGGCGGGCTGCCGGCTGGCCGGTGACCGAAATAATCGAGACTTTATTATGCGTGCTCCCATCAGGACGGGGCGACATTCAGGCGTTCCTGGCGGTCACCAGAGCAAATTACCACCCGGGCTCAAGGCGCCAATGACGACCGTCCTTAGTGCCGGCCGGCGCCGGGTCATTTTCATTCTTCATGCGTGGCCTCGGCAAGGCCATCCGCAATTACCATGAAAATTGACGGAAGGCGAGGCCCAGGCATGACTGAGAGGGGCTAGTACTCAGTCAACTTGGTTTCAGCAATTGTTTAAGAAATCGACCAATTAAGATATCCTGCTTGGTGGGAAGTGCTGACGGCAGGGGTGGCAATGATGGTCAGGGACAAGTACGCAGTGCGGCTGGCGTCTGAACAACGGGAAGAACTCCAGCGGCTCATCCGGGTGGGGAAAGCTCGGCCCGAGTGACCGCCAGGGCGCGGATTCTGCTCAAGAGCGACGACGGTTGGGCGGCTCCCCAAGTGGGCGGAAGCCCTGGATGTGGCGCTGGGCACCGTGTACCGGATCAAGCAGCGCTTTACCGGGGAGGGGTTGGAGAGGGCCCTGCAGGACCGGCGCCAGGCCAACCGGCATCGGAAGTTGGATGACCGGGGCGAGGCGCACCTGGTCGCCTTGGCCTGCAGCCCAGCGCCGGAGGGGCATGAGCACTGGACCCTGCGCTTGCTGGCCGGCAAGGCGGTGGAGTTGAGGTTGGCGTCCTCCATGTCCCACGAAGGAGTGCGTAAGCGGCTCAAAAAAACGCTCTCAAGCCGTGGCGGAAGAAGGAATGGTGCATCCCCAAGGTGAGCGCCGAGTTCGTGGCCAACATAGAGGACGTGCTGGACCTGTACGCCGAACCGTATCACCTCCAAAGGCCGGTGGTCTGCTTTGACGAGACCTCCACCCAGTTGTTGGCGGAGACCCGGCCATCTCTGCCGCCCCGGCCGGGACTTCCGCTGCGGCAGGACTACGAGTACCGCAGGGAGGGTACGCGCAACCTGTTCCTGGCCTGTGAGCCGTTGGCGGGCTGGCGGCAGGTGGCGGTGACCCAGCGGCGTACCATGCAGGATTTCGCCCAGCAGATGCGTTGGCTGGTGGACGAGACCTACCCGGAGGCCGAGGTCGTGCGGGTGGTCATGGACAACCTGAACACTCATCGTCCGGCGTCCCTGTACGAGACGTTCCCGGCGGCGGCGGCCCGGCGGATTGCCAAGCGGCTGAAGTTCCACTATACCCCTAAGCACGGCAGTTGGCTGAACATGGCCGAGATTGAGTTCAGCGTACTGTCCCGAGCTTGCCTCAAGCAGCGGCTCCCCGGCGAGGAGGCACTCTGGCGAGAAGTCCAAGCACTAGTGCGAGAGCGCAACGCCGCCGGGGCCACCATCCACTGGAGGTTCAATACCCAGGATGCCCGAACCAAACTTCACCCCCTTTACCCTTTTGATTCCAAGATTGACTGAGTGCTATTGTCCTGTATCTAAAGTACGGTGGCAAAAGCGGGCCACGCTGGCCAGGATTTGGTCAGCGGTCTTGATCCATACCAAGGGCTTGGGGTCTTCGTTAGTGACGTCCAGGTAGCGGTAGATGGCAGCCTCCAGGTCGGCGCTGCTCTGATGCACGCCCCGGCGCAACTGCTTTTCGGTGAGCAGACCGAACCAGCGCTCCACCAGGTTCAGCCAGGAGGCGCTGGTGGGCGTGAAATGAATATGGAAGCGGGGCCGCTTGACGAACCAGTTCCGGATCAGCGCCGTCTTGTGGGTGGCGTAGTTGTCCGCAATCAGCTGCACGTCCAACTGGCGGGTACCTCGGACTCGATGGCATCGAGAAACTCGCGGAACTCCAGGGCCCGGTGGCGGGGGTGGCACTGGCCAATCACCTGGCCGGTCCTAGCGTCCAAAGCGGCGAAGAGGGACGTGGTGCCGTGGCGCACTTAATCATGGGTGCGCCGCTCGGCCTGGCCCGGGCGCAGGGGCAAAAGCGGCCTGGTGCGGTCCAGGGCCTGGATCTGGGACTTCTCGTCCACGCACAAGACCAGCGCCCGGTCCGGCGGGTTGAGGTAGAGCCCACAATATCCCGCACCTTCTCGATGAAGAGGGGGTCAGCCGACAGCTTGAAGGTCTCGGTGCGATGGGGTTGCAGCGCGAAGGCGCACCAGATGCGGCTCACGGTGTTGTGGCTCAGACCGGAACGCCGGGCCATGGACCGGGTGCTCCAGTGGGTGGCGTCCTTGGGGGTGGTCTCCAAGATCAACGCAATCACCCGCTCCACGTCGGCATCGTCAATCATCCGGGGGCGACCGCTGCGCGGTTGGTTCAACAGGCCGTCCAGCCGTTGTTCCAGGAATCGGGAACGCCATTTTCCCACCGTGGCAACGCCTACCCGCAACTAGGCGGCCACGGCAGTGTTGCTCGGGCCATCGGCACAGGCCAGAACGATTCCGGCCCGCAGGGCTAACGCCTGGGCCGTTTTGGGCCGGCGGGTCCATTGTTCCAGGGTTTCCCGTTCGGCGCCGTCCAGGGCCAAAGGCGGGATTGGTCCGCCTCTGTCATTCCGCTAGAGCGGAGCGACGAGGAATCTAGGGCGTGTCGCCGCTAATGGTGCCGAAGAATTGACTCAAAGATGCACCCGAAGATTACGAACCCCAGATACCTTATGTCCAGCTTGTCGTACCTGGTGAAGACTCGTCTGAAGCTCTTCAACCGCCGGAACAAGCGTTCCACTACGTTGCGCTTTCCGTATAGCTCCAGGTCCTACTCCCACCGTACTCTCCGGTGCCGCCGCGGCGGCACTACCGGGATATGCCCCAAGTCCCAGGCCAGATGCCGGCGTTCCTCCTGGCATCCCAGCCGCTTCAGCAATTTACGCCCCTCCACTCCGTCGTGGGCCTGTCCCGGGGAGAGGGATATAGCCAGGGCAGTCCGTTCATCCACCGCCATCAGGTGTATTTTGGTGTTCCGGCCGCCGTGGGACTTGCCGATGGCTTGCGGGCCATGTTTTTTTTGGCCCCGGTACCATCGGGATGGACCTTAACGCCGGTGCTATCCAGGGCGGCTATCCGGCATCCAACATCGAGGACCCCCTCCTCTCGCAACTGCCGGAACGCCTCCGTGAGCACCCCCCGGATGTTCCACCAGCGCCATCGCCTGTAGATGGTTTGCCAGGGACCAAAGTAGGTCGGCAAGCCCTGCCATTTGCAGCCATTCTCGCTCACGTAGAGAATGGCATTGAGGATTTCCAGTGAGGTGGACCCTGGAGTTGGTGCGCCGCTCCCCCCACCGACGCCCCTTTCAGGTTCTGCCCCGCCGCTGGTTGGTGGAGCACACCTTGGCCTGGTTAGGCCGGTACCGGGGATTGAGCAAGGACTATGAAGTGTTGGCCTAAATCAGTGAAGCATGGGTCTACATCTTTACGTCCGGGTTGATGCTCCGCCGCTTGGCACATATCTCCAGTTTGGACACCCTCTTAATCCCGGGCGCGGGCTCCGTCTCGGCGTTGACGTTTACGATCCAATGCAGACAGTTCCGCCTTGCGGAGACGAAGATTGAGCGGTGTGACTTCCAGCCGCTCGTCATCAGAGATGAACGCCAGGGCCTCCTCAAGGCTCATCCTCACGGTGGCGTTGAGGCGCTTGGCCACGTCTGCCGTCGATGACCGCATGTTAGTCAGCTTCTTCTCTTTGCAGACGTTGATTTCAATGTCGCCTTCGCGGCGGTGAGAGCCGACAATCATCCCTTCATAGACCATAGTACCGGCATCAATGAAGGTATCGCCCCGGCCTTGGGCATTGAGCAGGCCGTAAGTGACGGCAGTGCCGTTCTCTGCCGCCACCAGCGCGCCGCCCCGCCGGGACTTCATCTCACCTTCCATAGGCTCGTAAGAGGTGAAGATGCTACTCTTCACTCCGTCACCGCGGGTGGTGCGAAGAAAGAAGGCGTTGAATCCGATTAGTCCCCGGGTGGGTATTTTGTACTCTAAGTGGACGTAACTGTTCTCGCCGTACCGCATGTCCCGTAACTGGGCCAAGTGGGCAGAGAGATATTCGGTCAGTATGCCCACATACTCTTCTTGAGCGCTGATATTCAGAATTTCGTAGGGCTCGTATATCTTGCCGTCGATTACCTTGGTGACTGGGGTGGGACGGGACACCTGGAACTCAAATTGTTCACGGCGCATGGTCTCTACCAGAATGGACAGGTGCAACTCGCCCCGTCCGGCGACGACGAACACGTCCGGGCTGGGGGTGGTATCCACTCGGAGGCTGACGTTGGTCCGCAATTCTCTAATGAGACGTTCGTGAAGATTGCGGGAAGTGCAATAGACGCCCTCTCGTCCCATGAAGGGGGACGTGCTCACGCCGAAGGTCATGCGAACCGTGGGTTCGTTGATATCTATCGTTGGCAAGGCCTCCGGACTTTCCGGCGAAGCAATGGTCTCGCCAATGGAAACGCCTTCAGGGCCGGTCACGGCCACGATGTCGCCGGCGTAGGCTTGGGGTACTTCAACTCGCTCCATGCCGCGGAACACGAAGATGCGTTCGAGGCTGTGGGTGCTGACCTCGCCGTCTCTGCCCAGCAAGGCAACGCCATCCCGCAGGCGGAGAGTGCCATTGGAGATGCGGCCTACGCACACCTGCCCCAGGTAGTTGTCGTAGTCCAAGGCCGCCACCAGCATTTGCAAAGGGGCTCCGGGGTCGCCGGTGGGCGGCGGCACCGACTCCAGAATCGCTTTGAAGAGCGGCTGCATATCCGTCCCTGGCAGGTCTGGGTCCGTGGTGGCGTAGCCTTGGCGGGCCGAGGTGTACAACACCGGAAAATCCAGTTGCTCCGCGCTGGTAGCCAGTTCTAGGAACAAGTCCTGGACCATGGCAACCACCTCTGCCACGCGGGCCTCGGGGCGGTCGATCTTGTTGATGACGACCATCGGCGTTACGTTCTGCTGCAGGGCTTGGCGCAGAACGTAGGTAGTCTGGGGCATGGGCCCGTCTACGGCGTCCACCAGCAGCAGGCAGCCATCGGCCATATTCATGATTCGTTCCACCTCGCCGCTGAAATCGGGGTGGCCGGGCGTGTCAATAATGTTAATCCGGACACCGCCGTAGGAGACCGAGGCGTTCTTGGCCAGGATCGTAATGCCGCGCTCCCGCTCCAGGGGATTGGTGTCCATGATCAAAGCCCCCACCTGCTGGTGGGCCCGAAAGACCTGGCCTTGTTTCAGCAAAGCGTCGACCAGCGTGGTCTTGCCGTGGTCTACGTGGGCTATGATAGCCAGGTTGCGAATGGCATTGTTCTTATAGTCAATCAAATCTAATCACCCCAAGTACTATGATAACAGGAGGGTGGGCTTATATCCGGAATTTATACCCATTTTCAAAAGGCAAACTGGGGCCGGGCCTGGAATTGCTTGCCGCGGCTCCGGGCTTTCCTTCGATATTGTTGCCTCTTGTCAGTCCTCAGCCTGGAAGGAATTCGCCATTATTGGGCCCCTCCGAATTGACTGACCGTCGGGTGCGCCCCAAGAATATCCTGACTCAATTTGGAAGCACGCTGTTGCTATGGCCATTCTCCTATCCGGGCGAAAGAATCCAGGTGGAAGTACGGACGCAAAATCCTGGGGCTACCCCTGACCGCAGGGCTATCGCATGAGGGAATAGGGGATGATAAGAATAGTAAAGGGCTGCCGAGGATAGGCAGCAGAAGTGCGGCAATTGGGTGGAGGAAGGGATGATGGGGGAAATGGGGAATGTGTTTGAGGGTCTGAACGACCCACGGAGGGTCAGCGGCCAACAGCACTCGTTGCACGACATACTGGTAATAGCCCTGTGCACTCTGTGTTGTGCGGTGGGGAAACATGCACCGACATGGCCTTGTTTGGCCGGGCGAAGCGAGAGTTTCTCGAGGGCTTTCTGAAGCTGGAAAACGGAATTCCCAGCCACGATACCTTCTCCCGAATATTCCGGCTGCTGGACCCGGAGGCATTCCACGCCTGGTTCCTGGGCTTCATGGAACAGTTCGCCCAAGCTTGCCAGGGAGTGGTGGCCCTGGACGGAAAGACCCTGCGCCGGTCCTACGACCGGGCGGAAGGGACCTCCCCGTTGCATCTGGTCAGCGCCTGGGCGGCGGAGCAACGGCTGGCGCTGGGCCAACTGGCCGTGGAGGGCAAATCCAACGAGATCACCGCCGTACCCAAACTCTTGGAACTGCTGTCTTTATCGGGGACGGTGGTCACCGCCGATGCCATGCACTGTCAACGCCAGGTGGCCCAACTGGTAAGGGAGCAGTCGGCGGATTACGTGCTGACCCTCAAGGGCAATCAGGGGACCTTGAACGACGAGGTGCGTTTGTTCCTGGACGACCCAGACACTCCCTTGGCTGAGGCTACCGAGGTGAGCAAGGGGCACGGCCGGGTCGAGACCCGCACCGCCGGCGTCAGCGGCGACGTGGCTTGGCTGCAGGATATACACCATTGGCCCAGCTTGAAAGCAATAGGTAAGGTAACTGCCAGCCGCCATCTGTACGACCAGACCAGTGTAGAGACCCGTTACTACCTGATGAGCCAGGTCTTTAGACCGGAGCGCTTCAATGACATCGTGCGTAGCCATTGGGGCATTGAGAACAGGCTGCATTGGTCTCTGGACGTAGTGTTTAACGAAGACCAGGCCAGAAACCGCAAGGGCAACTGCGCCGAAAACCTGGCTTTGCTTCGTAAACTGGCGCTCAACCTGGCTCGCCTGGAACCCAGCAAGGGGTCAATGCGGGGCAAACTCAAACGGGCTGGCTGGGACAATGCATTCCTGGCTACCTTGCTAACTCAATTCGCCAACCTTCCCATGCGATAGCCCTACCCCTGACCGTCCCCGGTGTATCGGTTTTCGTAATATTGGGCTATAATGTATATACACGCTTGATTGGCGCACCAAGGTTTGACACGAGAACGGACCGCCCCTGTGCCTCCTCTCCTCTTGTTCATCCCCCGCCGATTCACTGTGTTGCTACTCTAGATTTAGGAAGTCTGTTCTCGTATGCCTTATAGATATCCGCCCGCCCGCGTGGGCCCAAGCAACTACATCCAACACCAAACCATTTGCGATGACTGCGGCATGTCTGCAAACCTACCCTTCCGGCCAACCCGGGGCGAGCCGGTGTATTGCCGCTCCTGCTTCAAGGCCCGCCGCCAAGGGTCGTCCCCGACGGTCAGCACAAGTTCCGACAAGCCGGCGAGGTCAACCGGAACCGGCTTAACGGGGTTGCCCCCGGCGGCAAGTACAAGGTCGGACAGGTTGCGTACTGGAAATGAGCAAGACGTTGACAGCCCCCTGATTGGCGGCCCCACATTTTCCGAGATGCCTTTGAAGAAGGCTACCAAGGCAGCGGTTTCCCGGATGAACATATCAAGGCCCACGCCCATTCAGGAGAGCGCCATCCCTCATTTAATGGCGGGCCGAGACTTGATTGGCCAGGCGCGGACAGGGTCCGGAAAGACGCTGGCCTTCGGGGTTCCCCTGGCGGAGCGGTGCGACCCGTCGGTCCGGCAGGTCCAAGCGTTGGTGCTGGCGCCCACCCGGGAACTGGCCATCCAGGTGGGTGAAGTCCTAGAAGCACTGGCTTCCCCACAGCAACTCCGCGTGGCGCTCCTGTATGGCGGCCGCTCTCTCAGGCCGGAGTACGCTGAGTTGAGGAACAAGCCCCAAGTGATTGTTGGCACTCCGGGCCGCACGTTGGACCATTTACGCCAAGGGACTCTAAACCTGGGATCAGTGCGGTTTCTTGTGCTGGACGAAGCGGACGAAATGTTGGATATGGGGTTTGCCCACGACGTTGAAGCCATTATAGGCCGGACGCCCAAAGATCGGCAGACGGCGCTCTTGTCGGCGACGATGCCCGCATGGGTTGCCCAGACCGCCGCCAAGCACATGCGCCAGCCCGTAGTAGTGGAAGTGGACGCGGGTTTGCAAGCGCCGCCCTCCGTGGAGCATCTGGTCTACACTATTCAGAAGAGCGAAAAAATGGAAGCCCTGCGAACTCTGCTAGACCGGCAGGAAGGCGCCCCGGTTATCGTTTTCGGCAAGACCAAGCACGGTGTCAAACAACTGGCGAGGCAGCTTGATTCCTTTGGCTACCCCGTGGGCGCGCTCCAGGGGAATTTGAGCCAAAGCGCGCGGGAACGGGTGATGACTGACTTCCGATCCGGCGCCGCGTCGATCTTGGTGGCAACGAATGTAGCCGCCAGAGGCTTGGACTTCGAGGGAATTGGCCAGGTCATAAACTATGACCTGCCGGACTCAGAGCTGCTGTTTACCCACCGCGTCGGAAGGACTGGCCGCATGGGCCGCTCCGGCGAGGCGGTAACGTTTATCACGATGGAGGATGAGCGGAAGTGGCGTGAGATCGAGCGCGGCCTGGGCCGCCGGTTCGCCCGCAAGCCTTGGCATGCGGTCCGTAAAGAGATGTCACTTCGATAGTGGCGTACGCTGCCTCTCAGCCGTTTGGCAGGACGAAACCCGCGGGCACGGCCAGGGATTGGATACTCAATTCTGCCACCAACGTTGGCAGGGTTTGCTTTCTGATTCCGGGTAATCCCGTCAAGGCGGCGGCCTTGGGCGATACTCTCCCGGGGACCGGCGACAAGGTGCTGCTGCCCTTCCCGGTCTAGCGGGCGAGCAACTCAAGTGGTACTACCTCCAACCGGCGCGGGCGGCCGAGCCGCAGTACCGGCTGATCGGCCCGTCGGGGGCGGAAGCCGTGGGAACCACGGCCCTGACGGCGGCCGAGCGGTCAACCACCACCATCCAGGCTACGCTTACGAGGCCTGGGGCCTGACGGCGGACCCCGGGGACTGGTCCTGCGAGAGCCGGGCCGGGCTGGCCCTGGAGCTGGCCTGGTAGGGCGCCGGCGCCTGGACCGACGGCCTGTGCGCGAATAATTTGTCTCTATCTATGGGGAAAACCCTTCCCAAACTGCGTTGCTTTTAGAAAAAGAGACACCTTTGCGACACCGGCTTCCAATCTGGCGGGACACTGTTTGACACCTTAACAGACACCCCTGCACGTTGTGCGTGGAGCCGGGATATTCTGTGCCTGATGAGGCGCCGTGACAGCCGCGGATTGATGGTGCAACAAAATGGGTGCTATTGTTGCACCGATGACCACCGCTTCCCGCACCTCACCCCTGCGCCGGCCCCGGGGAATGCACCCCCGTCGGCCCGGGTTGCAACAAACTTCCGGGCAGAACGGTTGCACGCTCCCTGAGTACCTGGAGGCCCCGGAAGTCCAGGCGATCCTTGCCGCAGCTCCCAACCCCCGGGCCCGGCTGCTGATGCTGTTCCAGTGGCGGGCCGGCCTGCGCGTCTCGGAAGCCCTGGCCCTGGAGTCCTCCGACCTGTCCCTCGATTCAGACCAGCCCACCATGCGGGTCCGCACCGGCAAGGGCGGCCGAAGCCGCATCGTGCCGGTCCCCCCGGAGCTGCAAAACGCGCTCCGCGCGGTGCTCCAGTTCGCCGGCGTGGCCCGGGGCAGGGTCATAGGCGCCACCTACTGCTCCACGGCGCGCCCATCAACTACCTCTCCCGTTGACTGGGGCACAGGTCCATTAGCACGACGTTCGTCTACCTGAAGCTGGTGCCGGACCCGGCGGGGCGGCTGGCGGCGGTGCCGTAACTGATGCATGCCGACCAATAACCTACTTAACACGGGAGGGAAACCGCGGTGTGGCTTCGTGCTATTTGTGATATTACCTTTGATGTAGGCATCTCCACGCCTTTTGTCCTAATGCTCCGCCCTCGAAGGGGAGCACTTCAATCAGTGGCGCATGAATCTCGCACGTTGAGGCCAAGCGTGCCAATCGTAGAGTTTACGGACAGCTACGGTAATCTGTGCGAACGATTGATCGCACCCCCCGGTGAGTTTTACATCCATACATCTGCAGACGTCCTAACCGCAGACAACATTGACGTGTCACCCGCCGCGCCTTTCGTTGAGGTACAGAACCTTCCCGACGCGGTTCTGAGCTATCTTCTTCCCAGTCGTTATTGCGAGTCCGACAGGTTCATAGACCTCGGTAGGGAACTCGTAGACGGCGTCGAGCCGGGATACGATCAAGTAGCTGCAATCGAAGAATGGATTCGCACCTCAGTCCGTTACAATCCAGATGCTAGCAATTTTCAGATGTCGGCAGTCGAGGTCAACCAGCAGCGCGAGGGCGTATGCCGCGACCTCGCTCATTTGGGTATCGCGTTATCCCGCAGCCTCTGTATTCCAGCGCGTATCGTTGTGGGCTATCTGTACGGGCTTCAACCCATGGATTTCCACGCTTGGTTCGAGGCGTATGTGGGTGGCCGTTGGTACACTTTCGATGCTACGCAAGCCTTCTCACGTGGAGGGCGAGTTACCATCGCCTGTGGGCGTGATGCTGCCGACGTGGCGATATTCAACCAGTTTGGTCCGGCGCTATACCCAAGAGCTATGGAGGTGCGAGTCGAGATGCTGGAGGCTCGCCCAAGTAGCCATTGAGAATCCGCGCCGACTCTACACCAGTCAGAGAATCTCGCCGCCCTTCTTAACGACGCGGGCGCGCCTGCCCTCCTGACCTTATCCTCTCTCTTCCGAGCCCGCTGGAGAACTCCAGCGGAAGAAGACTACAGAACAGGGAGAGCTACTGAGACGGCTGGACTGCCGGCCGCCCTCCTTGTTCCGACGGCAGTGGCCTGCAGGGGAGGAAGAACGGCCCCCCTGCGTTAGCCGACGTCTACTCCCTCCTAAAGTCCACCTCCCGGCGCCGGGACTCCACCAAAAGGGGCCGGTTCAAACTGGGAGAGAAGGAGTTCATATCAGTGGGCCCACCCACACTGCCAGCGTCGATACCGTCGGCCGCAAGGGCGCCAACAACGACTGGAAACCCGACAGTCTGTTTCCTCCTGCCCCTAACGTCCCATGACGTCAACAAAGCAAGCCTGACCGGCGGGCCGGGGCGCACTCCATTCGGGCGCGCGCCCCGGCGAGGAGTGAGCATAAGGGAAGCAGGGGTGCTGGTTAAGACCGCAGCGAACCCTGGAAGAACACCCGGAGCAGGGACAAGGCCCAGGCCGTCCCCGAGGAGAATCGGAACTGGGGCTTCTACAGCTATGGCTGACCGGTTTGCTAAACCGCTGGGAGATCGGCAGTCCCACGCACCTGCTGGCACAGGCAGTCATGATTGACGGTGTCCTCCGCCGGCGGAAGATAATGCCACGGCTAACGGAAGCTTATTCTGCCTGCAAACGTTTCTCGGACCTCAAGACCAAGCCCGGAAGCCTCAAAATCTGCCATTCTTGCCATTCCATCTCTACGCTTATCCAGCAAGCTCCAGAGAGCCGGAAGCCCGGTTTTACCTTCAAAACCAGTGCTTCATGGCGTTCTATAACGCTCAGTGGAACGTCCTGTGCGGATTTCAAGACCGCCGCCATCGTCCACTCGGCCATCTCTCCGGAAGCCGCTATCGCGACAGACAAGGGCGCAACTCCATTGTAACGGTATGCCCGCCGCTGTCCAACAAGGCCGTGTATTACGGGTCCGGAACGGTTCAATTAAAGGGAACCAATTGGCAGTGATAGCGGCCGCCATCCCAAAAGGAGAATAAACAATATCGAGACGCAAACGGCACCAGCAGGCGATAGAGAGGTAAACAAGGCTTGGTTTCTTACCGTGCTTTCGGTTACCGTTTTTGCCACTATATGCGCGATTCTGATTGTTCCGCCTCTCTTGGTAGATATTGCGTCGGATCTGGAAATATCGGTGGCGGTTGCAGGTCAGTTGGCAACCGCCACCTTCGCGGCTTGGGTGGTCTCGGTGGGCCCCTTATCCGATTCCTTCGGCCGCCGCCCGGTGGCTCTTGCCGGGCTGCTGGTGCTTACCGTGTCCGTCCTTGCCTCGGCTTTCGCGCCCAATATCGAAGTTCTGTTCGCGCTCAGGGTGTTGACCGGTTTGGGAGGGGGAACGATCCCGCCCAACGTGGTGGGGGCAGTGTCCGATGTCATTTCCCCGGCCAGAAGGGCTCAGGCGGTTAGCGCCCTGTTGGCCATTCAAGGGCTGGCTTCGGCCATCAGCGTCCCAACGGTCGCCGTGTTGGCGGACGTGGGTGGTTGGCGACTGGCCTTCATCGTTACAGGTCTGCTGCTGGCAACGGGGTTTCTGGCGAACTAGCTCTGGTTTCCACGCGATAGCAGGGAGCGAGTCGCCAACTGGGTATTTTTTCCAGATATTGGTCGTTGCTGTCCTTACGTTTTTTTCGCGTGGCCTTGGCGGTTAATCTGACGCAACGCACAGCTTTCTGGGGGATGGTCAACTTCGCCGCGGCCTACATGATACACACTTACGATGTGAGCGTGGGATTTGTGGCCCTGCCGCTGGCGATAGCCGCAATAGGGCAAGTAATCGGAAGCCATTCTGCGGCATTCGTGGCAACAAGAAGGTACCGCGCTTTACTTATCAGTGCTACTTCGGCCGCAGGGGGGATCTGTGGGTTCCTGTTCTTCACTGTCGATCTCGGACTCTGGGTGTCAGTGGCGGCGGTAACGGTTGAGACTGGCTTGCTAAGCGTGACATTCCCCGCTCTGGTCGCCGCCAGCACCGAGTATTCCAGAGAGTCCAAGGCCACGGGGGTTGGTCCTATGGGCCTCAGCAACCAGTCTGGAGGCGTGCTGGGGGCCGCAATCGCTGGCGCGCTGCTGGCGAACACGGGCTACTGGGGAATAGGCTACTTGTGCCTCGGGGTAACGATCGCAAGCGCACTGCTGGCGGGACTTTTCGGCAGGCAGTTCGCAGAGAATGCCGGCTAAACCGCCGGACGTGTTGCTCATCTCACCCGGCTTGACTCCAAGGAGCGCCGTGGCCGGGTATAATCCCATCGAGGTGATAATGAGTCTTCCTGAAACCAGCCGGTCCGATCTCACCAGCGGTCTGCCGATCTGCCGCATCCTGAACGGGATGTGGCAGGTTTCGGGCGCCCACGGCGCCATTGACCCCGACGCGGCTGTCCGCAGTATGTTCGACTACGCGGACGCCGGGTTTACCACGTGGGACCTGGCCGACCACTACGGTCCTGCCGAAGACTTCGTCGGCGAGTTCCGGCGCCGGCTGGCGTCGGCCCGCGGCGGGGAAGCCGTGTCGAAAATCCGCGCCTTCACCAAGTGGGTTCCCCAGCCGGGACCCATGACCCGTCAGGTCGTCGAGAACAACGTCCACACTTCCCGGCGGCGCATGGGGACGAACCGGCTGGACCTGTTGCAGTTCCACTGGTGGGACTACCGGGACGGCCGCTACCTGGAAGCCCTCGCCCACCTGTCCGACCTGCGGGACGAGGGCAACATTCAGGAGTTGGCCCTGACCAACTTCGACACGCAACGAACCCAGGAGATCGCAGACCACGGGATTTGAGTGGTGTCCAACCAGGTCCAGTATTCCCTGATAGACCGTCGCCCCGAAGCCGCCATGGCCAGGCTCATGGGGTATCGCTGCTGGCCTACGGGACGCTCTGCGGCGGCCTGCTGTCCGACCGCTACTTGAGCCAGCCGGAACCGGCCCGGGCTATGTTGAACACCGCCAGCCTGCGTAAGTACAAGCAGATGATTGACGCCTGGGGCGGCTGGGACCTGTTTCAGCAACTACTGTCGGCGCTCAGGGCCGTCGCCGACAGGCACAACGCCAGCATCGCCGACGTCGCAGTGCGATATGTCCTGGACTGTCCGGCCGTCGCCGGTGTGATCGTCGGCGCCAGGCTGGGGGTAGCGGAACACATCAATGAGAATGCCCGGGTCTTTGACGTGGAACTGGACGCCGCGGACTTGGGAGTCATCGAGCTTGTCTTGGGGCAGTCACGTGACCTCTATGAACTGATCAGCGACCGCGGAGACGAATACCGCCGGTAGGAGTGATTGTGCATGTGCTGTCAAACCCGGTTGGCCGCTTCGAATAACAGCCTGAGCAACTAACAGGACTTCAGGACCGCCAGCACTTCTTTGGCGAAGAGCTTCAGGCCCCGCTCCGCGATATGGAGAGGCGTGCCACCCAAGCGGAAGGCGACGTTCAACTCGAAATTGCCGGGCAGGGCACGGCGGTAGGCGGCGGCGCTAAAGTGGACCACGTGGGCGGGTAGATCGCTAACGTTCGGCTGTCGATGTCCAGCAAAAGTGTCCTAGCTAACCGGCCCGATATAGCTCCGCCGCATACACCGGGACGTACCGCCGGTCAACCGAGGAATTGGCGGCGAGGTTGCCGGTGTTGCTCAAGGCGGCTGATGAACTGACCAACAGAGAGAGACAGCTATACCGGGTCTCACGCCACATATATATTATACGTGTTAGTGGAAATTGTGTTTAACCCCTCTCGTAGAGAGGTGCCGTTTAGCTTGGGTGGATAATCCGGCCAACCCCCGGCATGGCGACGGTGGCCCCCCGACTGGGTGGTGTCGCCTTCGCTAGGGGAGTCCTGTCGGATGGGCAGGCAGTAGGCCCCGGCAGCCAGGAGCACAATAACCGCCACGACGCCTGCCACGATCACCGCCATGAACAACCGGAATTCATTCCGTTTTTCTTGCAGAGCAATGTCGTTGGCGGTTATTGGCGTCTGTGTGGGTTCTCTCCTATAGTGACGCCTCAAGAAGTACCACGTTGCGAGCACCGATACCACGCACGTAATCACGCCTACCAGAATCGTCGTTAGGTTGGCGTCGATCACTATCATCCTGCCCCAACCGCTGGTTGATTTCGCTTCCACGTGCCGCTTGGCTGTTGACAGGTTATGAGTTTGTTTCTTGTGGTAATAGTCATGTTGTAAGGGGCTGGAAGCAAAAGATAGGACCAAGAGGTGGTGCTCTTGGCCCCGGCGCGGACGCTTCGGAAATGTGGCCCCTTAGAGAGAAGACAGATGACGATATTCGTAACGCTCCGCATTTCCCATTGCAAAGGGCTGATTTCGGCCCTATCAAGCGTCGTTCGCCGCCGCGTTTCCCGAGTGCTAGCGGCGCTGCATCGGGCGGCATCCCAGGCCGCCCGGCCCGGCCCGGGCTTCCGCCCTTCCCTGCTTTCCTTGTTCTTCTTGCCCTACGTGATGACCGACGGCCTAGACGCAGCCTCCCCCGTCTATCTGGCATTCATTGACGGCTTGGCCCTCTGGGTTTTGTAATGGGAGCACGACAGCTGCCCACCACAGAGCCCGGTGAACTGATGATTGGTTCCACCTCCTTCCATCCCGCTCACCACCCGCTTGGACGGAGGCCCCGCCGTGGCTGAGTACGAGGCCAGGCAGATTCTCTCCATCAACTGCCCGTCCCAGGGCTGCCCAGCCCCAGGCCGCGTTGCCCGCGACGGCCACCGCAACGGGGAGCAGCGGTACGAGTGCAAGGGGTACGGTAACAATTTCTTCGCCGGGGGTAAGGCCCTGAGGAAACAGTACACCGCCGACCAAATAGCCCACGCCGTTGACGCCTACTACTCCGGTCTGAGTTACAAGCAGGTTGCCGAGAACATGGAGAACGTGTTCAACGTGCCGGAGCCCAGCAACGCGTCGGTGCACGCCTGGGTCAAAGGCTACACCACCCTCGCCCACCGATACCTGGGCGTCACCAACGAAGACCCCAAGCCCTTGGTATGGACCAAGACCGCTGAGCAAATCCTGGCTAGCGTGGCCCGCTTTTGCCACCGTACTTCAGATACAGGACAATAGGGCGTGTTGACGCTAATGGTGCCGAAGAATTGCCTCAAAGATGCACCCGAAGATTACGAACCCCAGATACCTTATGTCCAGCTTGTCGTACCTGGTGAGGACCCGTCTGAAGCTCTTCAACCGGCGGAACAACCGTTCCACTACGTTGCGCTTTCCGTATAGCTCCAGGTCCTACTCCCACCGTACTCTCCGGTGCCGCCGCGGCGGCACTACCAGGATATGCCCCAAGTCCCAGGCTAGTTGCCGGGTCTGGTCGCCCTCATAGGCCCGGTCCATAACCAGATGCCGGCGTTCCTCCTGGCATCCCAGCCGCTTCAGCAATTTACGCCCCTCCACTCCGTCGTGGGCCTGTCCCGGGGAGAGGGATATAGCCAGGGCAGTCCGTTCATCCACCGCCATCAGGTGTATTTTGGTGTTCCGGCCGCCGTGGGACTTGCCGATGGCTTGCGGGCCATGTTTTTTTGGGCCCCGGTACCATCGGGATGGACCTTAACGCCGGTGCTATCCAGGACGGCTATCCGGCATCCAACCTCGAGGACCCCCTCCTCTCGCAACTGCCGGAACACCCCCGTCAGCACTCCCCGGATGTTCCACCGGCGCCATCGCCTGTAGATGGTTTGCCAGGGACCAAAGTGGGTCGGCAAGCCCCGCCATTTGCAGCCATTCTCGCTCACGTGGAGAATGGCATTGAGGATTTCCAGGTTGCTGAAGCGGACGTTGCCCCGGTGTGCCGGAAAGAGATGCTCTACCCGTTGATATTGTTCCTGGCTGATTTCCATGCCGCCACCTCCCTACACTCACTTGCTCTCGGTGTATCCTATCACCTGACCTTTAGCGTCAACACGCCCTAAAAATGCATAGCTGAAAGCCCCGGCCGCTGGTGATGGGCCGCTCGGCGCTGCACCATTTTCATCGCCTTTATATGGCCTCCGCATGGCCATGGTGATTCCGAACCCGTCGGAAGCGGGTGAGGAATCTCAAGCCGCTATTAAGAGCTAAGGGGAGTTGACCAGGGGCATTTGAGATTCCTCGGCTGCGCTCGGAATGGCAATGGCCGGCCTCTTAACGACATGCCGTTGCTACCATCCCGACCATAATCGAATGACCCGGGCTTGGCGGCAACGCCCATCTGCTACAATGAGCCCTGCTCGTTGGAGCCCGGATTAGAACGAAACGGATGATTGCCGCGCTAAAGTACCGACTTGTCATGTGCCTGTGCCTTCTGGCCCTGGCGCCCCCGGCCCTGGTCGTGGCCTGCGGCGGCGGCGGGCCGGCAGAGCCCGCCAATGAGATTGACGCGGTTTGGGAAGCTTGGGAGACCATCGATGAGTCCTACGCGCACCGGGATAGTCTGGACCTTGACATAGTGGTCAGTTCCGCGCTGCAGCAGATGCTGAATCTATCCGGCGGCACTGCCTATCCCTTCCTCGCTGACGTGGGAAGGATGCGGGGACAGGTCCCTCCAGGAGTGCCCGGCGCCCTGGCCGATGTTTGGAGGGGGATGGCCGTGCACCAGCACCGGTGGCCCGAGACGGGCCGCTCCGATCTGGCCGCCGCCGCCATCACCGGCATAACCGCCGGATTGGGGGACCCCTGGGCAGTCTACCTGAGCGCCGAGCTTTACCCGGAAGCCAGGAAAGGCTTCGACGAAAGATTGGAGGGGGAGTACCGGGGCATCGGCGCCATGCTGGTTGTTGAGGGAGACCAACTGCTGATGTTCCCGTTTCGGGATACCCCCGCCGAGAAGGCCGGCATCGAGGATGGCGACGTGCTGCTGGAGGTGGCCGGCCGGCCGGTGGACGGCCAAAGCCTCCGGGAGGTGGTCAGCCAGGTCGCAGACCAATCGGAGCCCAAGGTTACGCTGCTCACCAGGCGGGGAGACGACGGGGAACCGATGGAGATCGAGGTCTTCCGTGATTCTATCGATCTCCCCTCGGTGTCCCTGCAGCTGCTCCCTGGGGGCATCGGCCACTTATACGTTTACAACTTCCGGCACAACACGGGGGACCAGGTATTCGACGCCCTTGAAGCACTCGAGCAGATTGACATATTGGCCCTGATCCTGGACCTGCGTTCCAACCCCGGGGGGTCCACGGAGGCTGCTGCCGACATGATGGCCCAGTTCCTGGCGCCGGGCAGCGTGTTTCTGCACACTGAGGGCCCCGATGGGGTGCGCCAAGAGTTGCGCGTGGAGCAGGGGCTGGACCGGGTGGAGGCAGGGGAGTTGCCAATGGTAGTCCTGATCGACCAGGGCACCTCGGGAGAGGCGGAGGCCGTGGCGGCGGTGCTCCGGGAATCAGCCGGGGCGGTGCTCATGGGGACCCAGACCTTCGGAGCGGGCGGGGGTTACGAGTTCGTGGAACTGGAGGACGGCTCGGCGATCTACATGGCCACCAGCCGCTGGTCCACCCCGTCGGGCCAACTCCTGGATCTGGAGGGAGTGAAGCCGGACTTCGTGGTGCCCTATCGGGCCGGGGGGGATGGAATCACCGGTGAATCCCAGTTCGACGAGGCGTACCGGCACCTAAACGACCTGCTGCCCCCCTTCCGGTAGAGCGGTCTCCTCTAGAACGGTCTCTTCCTCGTCCCCGGGCTGGCAACTCCGGCACACGAAACCGGAGCGGTCGGCGGGCAGGGTGTCAACGGGGACGTTGCGCTTGCGTCCGCATTGGGAGCAGATCACGCTCTCCAAGTCGGGCAGCGGCGGGGCGGCAGGAACGGCCGCCGCCCCGCGAAATCCGGGATAGCCCGGGTTCTGCTCTTTCAAGCGCAGGTAGCGCTCCAGGTCTTTACGACGGCTCAACTTGGCCTCCCCTGGGTTGCCGCTCCGGCCTCAGCCGCTACTTTACCTCTACTACGGCGCCCGCCTCTTCCAGCTTGCTGCGAATGTCCGCGGCTTCGTCTTTGGCGACGGCCTCCCCAACCCTGGCCGGAGCCGATTCCACCAACTCCTTCGCCTCGCGCAGTCCCAGCGAGGTGACTTCGCGGACGGCCTTGATGACGTTGATCTTGTTGGGGCCGATTTCCTTGATGGTCACCTCGAACTCGGTCTGCTCCTCTTCGGCGGGCGGCGCTTCCCCGCCGGCCGCCGCCCCAGCGGCGGGAGAGGCGGCCACGGCCACCGGGGCGGCGGAGATGCCAAACTCCTCTTCCAGCGCCTTCACCAGCTCGGACAGCTCGAGCACGTTCATCCCTTTGATGGCTTCTATCATCTCGTCCTTAGTCACGTGTCCTCCTACACCGGGGCTGATTGACTTGAGAATTATCCCTTAGAATTATCCTGGGGACTCGCCTTCTTCCAACTGGCGAATGCGGGCCTGCAATAGGCCGCCGAAGTTCTGTAAGGTCCCGTTTAGCACCCCCAGCAGCCGCTGCAGCGGCGCCTGCAACTGGCCCATCAAGGCGGCGACCAACTGGGGTTTCGGCGGCAGCGCGGCCAAGCGGTTGACGTCATCGGCCGACAACATGGGGCCGTCACCCATGACCGCCCCCCGCACCGCGAGCACCGAGCGGGTGACGCGCACGTAGTCCACGAGGACCTTGGCCACCTCCAGGGGATCGTCGTAGCCGAAGGCCACGGCGGTGGGTCCCCGCACGATGTTCTTCACCTGGGGACGCCGGGCGCCGTCGGCGGCCAGCAGCATCAGGTTGTTCTTGACCACCGTGAAGTCGGCGCCCGCCGCCCTCAGGCGACGTCGGAGCTCCACCATCTCGTTGACTGAGATGCCGGTGTAGTCCGCGGTCACCGCGATGGTGGAGCGCTCCAGCTTATCGGTGAGAGCGTCCACCCGGTCTATCTTCTCTTGTGTTGGCACTGGTCTATCTCCGGCCTCTCATATACGAACGCCCGCGCCGTTACAGAGACGCGGGCAGAGTCTGCCGCTAGCTGACACGGTCGCGCCTCGGCGGGCGACGCCCAGCGTCATTAAACCTCTCAGAGGGCCCGCGGTCTACGGCTCTATTTCGTTTTCGGGTCCCTTTGACTACTACTACTCCGGGGCTTCCAGGGCCTGAAGGGCCGCCACGTCCAAGGGCACGCTGGGCCCCATGGACGACGAAAGGTACGCCGAGCGCAAGAACTGGCCCTTCACGCCGGCGGGTCTGTCCCGGACAATGGCGCTGGTCAGCGAGGCCAGGTTGTCCAGCAGTTGCTCCGGCTGGAAGCTCACCTTGCCGACGGCGCTGTGGATGATCGCCGTCCGGTCGGTGCGGTACTCCACCCGGCCCGCCTTGGCTTCCTGTATCACCCGTGGAAGGTCTTGCGGCTGCACCATGGTCCCGGACCGGGGGTTGGGCATAAGACCGCTGCGTCCGAGGATGCGCCCCAACCGTCCGATCTTGGGCATCACCTGGGGCACCGCCAGGCCCACGTCGAACTCCATCCAGCCCCCCTCGATCTGCTGGATCAAGTCGTCCTCGCCCACGTAGTCGGCCCCTGCCTGCCGGGCGATGTCCACCGCGTCGGCGCTGGCGAAGACCAACACCCGCACCTGCTTGCCCAGGCCGTGGGGGAGGATGGTTACCCCGCGCACCATCTGATCGGCGTGCCGGGTGTCGGAGTTGGTCCTGAGGTGCAACTCCACCGTTTCGTCGAATTTGGCGGTGGACACCTCCTTTACCAAGTCGATGGCTTCCGCGGGCGGGTAAAGCCGGTCCCCGTTCACGCGTTCGGCCACTGCGCTGTATCTTCGGCTGTGTTTGGCCATAATATCTACCGGGTTGGTCCGGACCCGGTTACTCCTCGCTTATTTGTATGCCCATGCTCCGGGCGGTGCCGGCGATGATGGACATGGCCTCCTCGGTGGAAGAGGCGTTCAGGTCCACGATCTTGGTCTCGGCGATCTCCCGCAGCGCCTGTCTGCTGATGGTCCCCGTAGGCCCCTGCTTCATGTCGGAGGCGCCGCGTTCCACGCCCGCCGCCTTCCTGAGCAAGTCCGACGCCGGGGACGTGCGGGTTACGAAGGTGAAAGAGCGGTCTTCGTAGACTGTCAGGTGCACCGGCACGATGGTGCCGGCCTGGTTGGCCGTGCGGGCATTGTACTCCTTGACGAATCCCATGATGTTGACGCTGTGCTGGCCCAAGGCGGGGCCCACCGGCGGCGCCGGCGTGGCTTTCCCCGCTTCCAACTGGAGCTTGATTATCGCTCTTACCTTTTTCGCCACCTGTAGCTCCTACCCGGCTGGTCCGGCAACCCCGGCCCTAGATTCGTTCCACCTGCAGGAAGTCCAGCTCCACGGGGGTTTCCCTGCCGAAGAAGGACACCAACACCCGCACCTTGCCCTTGCCTTCGTCTATGTCGCTGACGCCTCCGATGAAGTCGACGAAGGGGCCTTCGGTAATTCGCACCGTCTCGCCCCGCTCCAGGCCTATCCTGACCCGGGGCGCTCCCGATTCCACCTGTCTCAGGATGTCCTCTATTTGCTTGTCTTCCAGGGGCACCGGCTTGGGGCGCTTGTCCGATTCGTCCTCGCTGGACACGAAACCGGTCACTCCCGGGGTGTTTCGCACCGCGTACCAGCTTTCGTCGTCCATGTCCATGTGCACCAGGATATAGCCGGGAAACAGCTTGCGCCGCTCGGCCCGCCGTTTACCCTCCTTGAACACAACCTCTTCCTCGGTGGGCACCAGGACCTGGAGGATCCGGTCCTGCATATCCAGGCTTTGGATGCGCAGCTTCAGGTTTTTCTCGACCACGTCCTCCTGTCCCGAGTAGGTGTGGACGATGTACCACCTGGGGCCTTGCACCTCTTCTACCGAAGCGTTCTCACGGATAGTCATGAAATTATCTAACCCCGCCGTTTTGGCCGCTGCCGCCTTCCCCGCCGGCCGCCGGGACCCATGCCCCGGCACAGCCGCCGCGGGCTAGAGGACGTACTTGGTGAAGGTCTCCGCGAAGATGCGATCGAGCCCGCCCAGGAAGAACCCGGCGGCCACGGACAGGGCTATGACCACCGCCGTCAAACGGGCCGTCTCCTCCCGGCTGGGCCACACCGACTTCTGCAACTCGGAGAAAGTCTCCCGCAGAAAGTTTATGGGGCTTACCCGGCCCGGAGTGCCGGGGGATATGATGCGGGTGGCCCGGGTCGAGGCTCTGGCCACGGCGGCCTACCTCACTTCGCGGTGGCCCGTGTGGCCACGGCACCGGGAGCAGTACTTGCGCAACTCCATGCGCTGCGGGTCGCTGCGCCGGTTCTTCACCGTGGTGTAATTGCGCTCCCGGCAATCGCCGCACTGCAACGTTATGATTGGTCTAACGTCCGCTGTCTTTCTAGCCATGACCTAATCCAACAACTGGGTGAATACGCCCGCTCCCACGGTCCGGCCGCCTTCCCTTATGGCGAAGCGCAGTCCTTCCTCGATGGCTATGGGCTGCATCAGCTTGATTGTCATCTTGATGTTGTCCCCGGGCATGACCATTTCCACGCCCTCGGGCAACTGTATCTCTCCGGTGATGTCGCTGGTCCGGATGTAGAACTGGGGCTTGTAGCCCGGGAAGAAGGGAGTGTGGCGGCCGCCCTCCTCCCGGCTTAGCACGTAGACCTCGGCCTCGGCGTTGGAATAGGGCTTCATCGAGCCAGGCTTTACCAGCACCTGGCCCCGCTCCACCTCGTCCCGGTCTACTCCCCGCAGCAGCACCCCCACGGCGTCGCCGGCCTCGGTGGTGTCCAGGAGCTTGTGGAACATCTCCAGCCCGGTGGCGACGGTCTGCCGCACGTCGCCGTAACGGATTATCTCCACGGGCTCGCCCTGCTTCAGGCTTCCCCGCTCCACCCGGCCGGTGACCACGGTGCCGCGCCCCTTGATGCCGAACACGTCCTCGATGGGCATCAGGAAGGGGCGGTCGACGATGCGCGTGGGGACGGGTATGTAGTCGTCCATGGCTTGCACCAGGTTGACTATGCCCTCTTCCGCCTCGGCGTCGCCCTCCAGGGCCTTCAGGCCGCTGACCCGGATGATGGGGGTGTCGTCCCCGGGGAACTCGTAGCGGTTGAGAAGGTCCCGGACCTCCAACTCCACCAGCTCCAACAGCTCCTCGTCGTCCATCATGTCCACCTTGTTGAGGGCGACCAGGATGCGCGGCACCTCCACCTGGCGGGCCAGGAGGATGTGCTCCCGGGTCTGGGGCATGGGGCCGTCGGGCGCGCTGACCACCAGGACCGCGCCGTCCATCTGGGCCGCCCCGGTGATCATGTTCTTGATATAGTCGGCGTGGCCGGGGCAGTCCACGTGGGCGTAGTGCCGGTTCTCGGTCTGGTACTCCACGTGAGCGATGGCGATGGTAACGCCACGGGCCTTTTCCTCGGGCGCGTTGTCGATGCTGTCTAAGTCCTGGTACCGGGCCAGTCCCCTTGCCGCCATGACCTTGGTGATGGCAGAGGTAAGGGTGGTCTTACCGTGGTCCACGTGGCCGATGGTGCCCACGTTGATGTGGGGCTTGGTACGGTCGAATCGCTCCTTGGCCATTTAGGTCTCCTCCGTCTTGCGAAAACTGGAGCCCAGAGGCGGGATTGAACCGCCGACCCCGTTCTTACCAAGAACGTGCTCTACCGCTGAGCTATCTGGGCCTGGCGCCGGGGCAACCGGCGATGCTTGGCCTCTATGCTTGGGCGCGCTTGTTATGGATGGTGGAGGGGGTAGGATTCGAACCTACGAAGCCCTTCCGGACGCCAGATTTACAGTCTGGTGGCTTTAACCACTCACCCACCCCTCCAACTTGCCGGGAACCGTGCCCTCCGCAGCCGGCGGCTCCCGCGGCGCGGGGCTGCCCTGGAATGAGTCTCCTGTGCCGGGCCTGCTAAGAGAGCCCCAGAGCGGATTCGAACCGCTAACCTGCCGATTACAAATCGGCTGCGCTTCCATTGCGCCACAGGGGCACTGGAGACGGGTGCGCGGGCCATACCAGAAAATGGCCCCATGTCCGGGGCCATAGTCACCAGGGCCAATTTGGGCAATTCCAATTATATAGAGCGCCGGGAGGGAAGTCAACGCGGAGGATTGGGATGAAAAACCCATCGAAACATCTATTTCCTCAGTGTGGCCATCCCACAATTGTGGACTTATTCAGACCATTCCTAATTTTAGTCGACCACCCGGGGCCATTCCTCTAACTTTCGTCGAAACTGTTATAGGGGTCTTCAAGGCCAAGGCAGCGTAAATCTCGAATACTGCCCGGGTCTAAAGAGTCCGTGATTTTAACGGCCCGAACCTCCATGTTGCGGACACGCCGTTTCTGCTCCTTAGATTCGGATTCATACTTCTCGGCAAGTTCCGGTTTCTTTAATGGTGCTCCGTGACCTGTTGGTACCGCAAGTGTTTCCTGGAGCAACTTGAATGCGAAGACTGCCTGGTTATGACTTGAACTGGGAATAGTATGTTGCTGGACCCGTTTGCGGATTCCTTGCCTAGATGAGCGGCCAACGTACATCGGCTTGCAACCCTCATAAAAAACGTACACACCTTCTTGGGGGAGACCCCGTAACGTCTTCTCACCGTATCTGGGGCTGTTCTGGAGTTTCTTCAGGAGCGGTCCCATCCGGGCGGTGATTGCTTCAAACTCCTCCATAATCATCCCCCCAGTCTCCTTGCAGGATTCGCACAGACCGTCGCGGTATAGGGTTTCGGAATAGTAGACTGCCCTGCGGCACTCGACGTACCGATACACCGAACCACGCCGCCCCGATTCCTCGCACCGCTCGGGATGACGGTTAAACGGCCCTCGTATTCAGTCTGATGGGATTGGGGGCGGCGGCTGCGACGGGGTCACACCCCCACCTTTCGCGATGTGAGGCTGGCCAGCCATCTCAACACCATGGTCGAGGCTTCCTTCTTCTTGTTGGGCAGGGCGTGCTCGCCCCCGTCGATGATGACGCTCTCGGCCCCGGGGCTGTTGACCGCCGCGTCGGCCAGGTCCCGGCCCATGTTCAGCAGCCGGGTGTGGGTCTCTAGGGAGCCGGCAAGGACCAGCATCGGTATGCGAATGCCCGGCGCCAGGTCCACCAGGTTGTAGCGCTCGTCCCGGCCGTGCTTGTCCAGATATGACGTGGCGCTGAAGAGCTGTTGAATAGGAAATCCCGCGTCCAGCAGCTCGTGGCCCTTGCCAGCGGCCTCCATTTCCTCGGCGCGGCGGACCAACTCCAAGAATTCCGGGGCGTCGCCGGAGGCGGCAAAGTGAGAGTAGGACAGCCGCACCGGCGAGATGGGGATGACCGCGGTTACCCGCGGGTCAGGGCGGGTTGCGGCATAATAGGCGGCCCGGACCGCGCCCATGCTGTGGCCCAGCAGCGCCACGTGGGTGTAGCCCGCGTCGTGCAGGTAGTCCACCCCCGCCTTCAAGTCATTGCACGTTTTGTCCAGGACCTCGTAGGCATTGCCGTAGTAGACGCCGCCCGGGTTGGCCCATACGGTGTCGTGGGCCGTGGTGTTGAGGCTCAGGCAAGCGTAGCCCAGCTTTGCCAGGTCTTCCGCCATCTCCCTGGTGACGGGGTCGGCGAAATTTCCCCGGGAGCCGTGAATCAACAGGACCGCCTCGGCAGGCCCCAGCGGGACCGTGTCCTCCGGGGGCGGATAGAATGCGCCGTCGAGCCGGACGCCGTCGGCGTTGTGGGTGCTGATCAGTTGCACTAGCATACCTTCCCGCCTCCATTCGAGCACTGGTCTAACGCTGGGCAACGCGGGTCGCGGTCCGGGGACGAAAACAGAACTATGGGGAAGCGGGGCCAATTTTAGGGCCACGCCTTCGGGAGCGCAACCGCAGGCGAGGCGCCGGGCCCAGGGGTTAATGGTTGCGCTTGGGTCTTCGAGGCGGCAAAATGAGGGAGAGCCGCATCCCAACGCCGGGGCATGGAGTCCGTGGGAGCCGATATAATCCAATCCCGGCTGGCGTGGCGGTAGGCGGCGCGGGGTTGCCCCATCCTTTTGGAGGAGGGCCTTGTTTTGGCGGATGACTACGACCTGCTGATTGTCGGCGGCGGCTTGGCCGGGTTGACCGCGGGGCTCTTCGGCGCCCGCTACGGTCTAAAGACCGGCTTGATCGAACAGATGATGGGCGGCGCGCAGATAATCAACGCGGAGAAGATCGAGAATTACCCCGGGTTTCCCGCGGGCATTGCCGGGGCCGAGCTGGCCCCGTCGGTGCAGGAGCAGGCCATGGAAGCTGGCGCCGAGTTCATTATGGCCGAAGCCACTGAGGTGTCGCGGGACGGCGCCTGCTGGGTAGTGGGGACGGACTCCGGCGGCCTGCGGGCCAAGGCGGTCATAGTGGCTTGCGGCTCCTCGCTGCGGCGTTTGGGAATACCCGGAGAAGAGGAAATGTACGGTCGGGGAGTGTCCCAGTGCGCCACCTGCGACGGCCCCCTCTACTCCCGCCAGGTGGTGGGGGTCGTGGGCGGCGGGGATTCCGCCGCCGACGAGGCCTTGACCCTGGCCGGCTACGCCGACAGGGTGCTGCTGTTCAACCGGGGAGAACAGTTGCAGGCCCAGAAAGTCCTCCAAGACCGGCTGCACCGGGAACGCAAGATCGAGTTGGTCTACAACTCTTCGGTAGAAGGAGTGCTGGGTGGGACCACCGTCTCCGGGGTGAGGGTGCGCAACGTGGTAACCAACATGGAGAACCAGGTGGACCTGTCGGGCCTGTTCGTCTACGTGGGCCTGGAGCCCAACTCCCGCCTGGTGCGTCACCTGGTGAAGCTGGACAACGCCGGTCATATTCCGGTGGACCTGTCCATGAGGACCCCGGTGGCCGGACTGTACGCCGCCGGGGACGTCCGGCAGCACTCGGCGTCCCAGTTGGTTACCTCGGCGGGGGACGGGGCCACCGCCGCCATAGCAGCCTTCAACTACATCAGCGGCAACCACTGGTAACAGGGCCCGCGCAACCCCGGCGGGGCCCCGGGGAGGCATACTTGGACCTAGTCGACGAGCAACTGCGCAACAGCAAGACCATCGCCGTGGTGGGCCTGTCCGACAATCCAGCCCGGGACAGCCACCGCGTGTCGAAATACATGCAGTCCCAGGGCTATCGAATCATCCCGGTCAACCCGATGATCCAGGAAACCCTGGGAGAGAAGAGCTACCCCGACCTGAAGTCGGTCCCCGATCCCATAGACATGGTGGACATCTTCCGGCGCTCGGAGTTGGTCCCTCCGGTGGTGGACGAGGCCATCGAGGTTGGGGTCAAGTACATCTGGATGCAGGACGGGGTGGTCAATCCCGAGGCGGCCGCCAAGGCCGAGGCGGCTGGAATCCCCGTGATCATGGATGATTGAACCCTTCGCCAGCACCGGCGCCGGTTCGGCGCCTAACTGGAGCCTAACTTTGGAGAAGACAGCCGGGGACCCTCCCCGGCGCCGGCCCTTGGGCCGGTTTAGTTCCCCTCGAAATCGCGTCCAGGAGTTACGGGAGTAAACCGTTCATGAGCGCCGCCCACAATCACGGGAAGGGTCAACTGCCGCCCCCGGAAACCCAGGAGGTGAGCGACGGGATATACGCTTATCTGCAGCCCGACGGCAGTTGGGGCTTGAACAACGCGGGCTTTATCGTCGGCCGGGACAGCGTCACCGTCATCGACACCTGTTTCACCGAGGCCCGCACCAGGGCCTTCCTGGAGGCCATCAGCACGGTGACCGCTCTGCCATACGGCATCCTGGTGAACACTCACCACCATGGCGACCACACCCATGGCAACTACCTGTTTCCCGGCGCCACCATAGTTGCCCACCGGCTGTGCCGGGAGACAGTCATCGAGACCGGCTTGCACACCCTGCATCCCCTATTTCCGTCGGTCGAGTGGGGGAGCCTGGAACTGGCTCCTCCGGTAGTCACCTTCGAGGACCGGCTGGACATTTACGTGGACGACCTGCGGGTCGAGCTTATCTTCGTGGGGCCGGCCCACACCACCAACGACATCCTGGTCTGGATTCCGGAGAGAAGCGTCCTGTACTCCGGGGACCTGCTGTTCAACCAGGGCACCCCGTTCGTAGCCATGGGGTCTATCGCCGGCTCTCTCCGAGCGCTGGAAACGCTGCGGGGACTGGGAGCCCGCACCATCGTACCCGGACACGGCCCGGTGTGCGGCCCTGAGGTTATCGACGACATGGTCGCTTACCTGCGCTTCGTCCAGGGACTGGCCTGGGAATGCTTCGAGCCGGGCATGTCGGCCTTGGAGGCGGCCCGCCAAGCCGACCTGGGGCGTTTCGCCGGCTGGAGCGATACCGAACGCCTGACGGGCAACCTGCACCGGGCCTTCTCTGAGATAAACGGCCAGCCCCTGGGGACCAAGCTGGACTTGGGGCCGATTATCGAGGACATGGTCGCCTATAACGGCGGCCGGCCCGTGCGTTGCCTCGCATAGCTGGAGGGTAAAAAATGCCGCCTACGGACTTGGCCGATTTTTGGCGCAGCACCATCGAGGAGTTGGGGCGACAGGACCTGAACGTCCGCCTGACTCCCGCCCCGGACCTCAGCGGCCGGGAGTTCCTGACCTACGAAGTAGCCCTGGACAGCTATCAGGGCAAACGCCTTCGGGGCTGGTACTCGGTCCCCAACGATCCCGGGCCCGGCCGCGCCGCGGTGCTGGCGGTCCCCGGCTACGGTGGAGACAAGCCCATTCCCTTCCACCTGGTGATGAGCGGATTCGCCGTGTTGACCCTCTATCCCCGGGCCCAGGGAGAGAGTATCCAGGAGTGGGACTTGGACTCGGGGACGAAGCTCACCTATCACCTGGAAGACAAAGACCGGTATTACTACCGGGGCGGCTACATGGACTGCCTCAGGGGATTGGACTTCCTCTGTTCCAGGGAGGAGGTAGACCCGTCGCGCCTGGGCATGTGGAGCCGCAGTCAGGGCGGCGGCTTCACCCTGGCCACTGCGGCGCTGGATTCCCGACTGCGGGCGGCGGTGGCCGAAGAGCCGTTTCTATGCAATTTCCCGGTGTCCATCGACGTGGAAACCGCGCCGTACCGGGAACTGGGCGATTACTTGGCCCGGCACCCGGGCCGGCGGCAGGCGATGCTGGACACCCTGGCCTACTTCGACACCCTGAGTCTGGCGCCGTGGATTAGCTGTCCTATCCTGCTAAACGTGGGGCGAGCCGACGAGGTCTGTCCCTACGACACCATCATGCCGGTGTTCGAGAATATTCCGGGTCCCAAGGCGGTCCACGTCTACCCCAGCCTGGACCATAACCCGTCCGCCGACTTCAACGCCCACGCTATGGACTGGCTGCGCCGGTACTTGTAGCGCCCCAGCTCAAAAAAGCTCGGCTATGTCCCGCTCCAGCCGTTCCTCCGGCGTCTCCCCGGCCTGGGCCGTGTCCCGCCCCGGCCCGCGGCTGAGTTGGGCATAGGACTCGGCGGACCCGTAGTCCCTCGTGCGGACCACCACCGGCATGGGCAGGGCGTGCCCGAAGATCAGCGCCTGCTGCTTGGCCTCCAGGCGGGCCAACACGGTGCGCAGTTGGCGGCTGCCGGAGACCCCTGAGAGCACCGCCTCGATGTCCCGGTCGTTGTCCAGCAGGCAGGTGAGCCTGGTTCCCACCTGGCTCATCACCTCGGAGTCAATGCCGCTGGGCCTCTGGTCGATGACCATCAGCGTTACGTTGTACTTGCGCATCTCCCGGGCGATGGCGCCGAAGATGGCATGAGAGGCCACGGCGGGGCTGAGGAACTTGTGGGCTTCCTCTATGACGATCACCAGGGGCCTGGGATCTGCGCCCCGGCCTCCCTCGGCCTCCTCTTTGCGGTCCACGTAGCGTTCGTGGATGCGCCGTGACAGCAAGTTGGTCACCAGCATGTACGCCGTCAGGTCCCGGCCGTATTTCCCGAACTCCAGCACCACGTGCCGGCCCCGCTCCAGGTGCTCGATGATGCGATTTGCCGCGTCGTGGCCGGCGTTCTCGGTCAGGAACGCGTATCGCCGGAGCCGGCTCAACCGGTTGTAAAGGGATTGAAGCGCGTTGGGCTGCACCTGGACCTCGTTGGCCAGTTGGAACACGGCCTCCCGGTCGCCGAGATTCAGGAAGTCCCGCATCCACTGCCGGCCCAGTTTTTGCTGAAGGTTGATCGCCGCGGACGCCGCCACGTCGGACAGGTTGAGGGTCTCCCGCAGCATGGCTATGTCGTCCGGCTCTATCTCGTCGAACCCGATGCGGACCACCTCGTCGACGGGCGAGCCGCGGCGTCGGGAGCTTTCCTCGTCCAGGGTGAACGTGGACACCTGGGCCGGGAACAACTGCTTGAGGCCCTTGGCGAAACGCCGGTTTTCCGGGTCGGCGGCGCCCCAGCCGTACTCGCTGTGCATGTCGAATATGAGAGACGACGCCCGGCGGTTCTGCAGGATGCCCACCAGGAGGAGCCGAGTTAGAAACGTCTTGCCGGTGCCGCTCTTGCCGAACACGCCAATGGACCGGGTGATCAGCTCATCCAGGTCCAGGCACAGCTTGGCCTGCATGTCCAACGGAGTCCCAACGCAGAAGTAGCGCCGCTCGTCCTCCTTCCCGAAAACAACCGCCACGTCCTGCTCCGACGCCGCGAAGGCCTTGGAAAAGTGGGGCGGTATGGTCTTGGCTGCCGCGGGCCTTTCGTCCGGGTCGCCAACCACCAGCGGCAGGATCAGGTTGGGCAGCACTGATACGCAGCCATAGGCCACGGTGCCCAGCAGGGCTTGGGAAATGAAAGGGTCATCCAACCCGGGAGGAAGGTGCCGCAGCCGTCCGTCGCTGCTGCCCAGCGCCACCTCGGTGGCCACGCCGAAAAACCAGTGCCGGCTGCCCTGGATGGTCACGAACGTTCCGACTTTAACGTCCTCGATGGGGGCGCCGGGGTCGAGCCGGACCTCTATGCCGTCGGCCAACGAACCGTCCACCACCAGGCCCAGGAAGCGGCCGTCCTGCCCGCCCTCGGCCTCGCCTACCCCGTCATCTGATGCCCTGTAGCCGTTGGTCATGACGCGATCTTGCGGAGAACGGTGTTGAGGCGCGGCAGGTCGTTGGACAACTGCGCTGCCAGGGCCCGGCCCGCCCAGGACAGGAAGGCTGGGCCGTCGGCTCGTGCGGCGGCGACCTGCCGCAGGCATGCCCCCGCCACCTCGTCGGCCGCGGGCAATCCGGAAGCCAGCAGCAGGGAAAGAAAGTCCAACCGGGCAGTAAACCTGGTTACTTCATCCGGTGAGCAGGCGTAGACAAAGGAGTGGACCGGGGGAGGAAGGGGAGGCAGATATTGCTTGCAATCGCCGTCCCCCCCTGCGTGTCCGGCTATGAGCGCCTGGAACCGCGTGGTGAACAGCCGGGCAAGCTGGGGATTGTCGTGAAAGACCTGCTCCTCGGTCTCGGCCGACTCTCCTCGGGCCAGCACCGGGCGCGTGGGGTCCAGGGGCTGGGTGTTCACGCCGCCGACCACAGCGAATATGGGAGGAGACCCGGCGCGGACCAGGCTTCCCAGGGGCGGGGCCTCGTAGAGTTTGAAGCACTGGGCGCTGAATGAGGTGGACGACGCCTCCACCACTTCGCCCATCCTGCGGGACGCAGGTCCCTCGTCATCCGTCAAAGCGTCCTCGGCCGCTCCATAGTGACAACCCTTAGCGCCCCGGCGGCTCGCCGGGGATGCAGGGCAATTCTAGCACACAGCGCCCAATAATCCGGCTGCGGGAAGGAGCGGAGCAGAAGAGGGATTCACCCGATTTAGATGACGCCCGATTCGGCCAACAGCACCAGCTCTCCGGAGGCGAGCCCCAACTCACCGCCCAAGACCTCCTGGTTGTGCTCGCCCACCAGGGGCGCCCGCCGGGAAATCCGCCATGGAGAGCCGTTGTAGATGGCCGCGGCCCCGGGATAGACGAAGGTGCGCCCCAGTTCCGGGTGCTCGACTTCGACGAAAAACTGCCGGTCCTCCAGGTGGAGGTCCCCGATCATGTCGTCTATGGTACGAATGGCGCCCCAGGGGAAGTCCCTCTCTTGGCCGCCGTGCCAGAGCAATTCCTGGGGCAGCGAGGCGAAGAACTCGGTGAGCACGTCGCTGATGTGGTCCGCATGGGCCTCTACCACGTCCGCGTCGAGGTACTTGTCGTCCATCAGGTCGCCGGCTAGACCGTACTCGTCCATCCACTGGACCAGGCGGCGCAGCCGGGGCGGCGTGAGGTTGCTGCCCGAGCGGGTGAGGTTCACCCAGCCGCCGTCGTTGGTGGCCAGCTGGATCTTGGTGGACTGGTCCGCCGAGGCGTGCCGCCCCGTGTGCCTGAGCACCACCTCGCCCGTGGAGAGGTAAATGGCGATGGCGCCTTCGGTGGTGAGGGCGCACGCTTCGTGGATGGAGGAGTCCACGTACTGGCCTTCCCCGGTCAAGTCCCGGTGGTAGAGGGCGGCCAGGATGCCCATGTAGGCGAAGTGGCCGCCGATGTGCCAGGCGTTGCCCCCGCCGGGAGCTATGGGGGGCGCGTCGGCCACGTCTTCGGGGTCGTAGCCGGAAGACGCCATCTGGCCCCCTGCCGCCATGTGCAGCAGGTCGGAGGTCCGGTAGTGGCGCCACGGGCCGGTCTGCCCAAAGGGTGTCAGGGAGCACATGACCAGACGGGGGTTAAGCGGCGCCAGGTTGCGGTAGCCCAGCCCCAGGGATTCCAAGTATCCCGGCGGAAAGGTTTCCAAGACCACGTCGGACGCCGCGGCCAGCCGCCGGAAGAGGCGCTGGCCCTCGCCGCTTTTCAAATCGAGGGTGACGCCCCGCTTGGACGTGTTGTAGTGCCAAAAGGACAGGCTCCGCTCCTGGCCAGGGCGGTCCTCCAGGAACGGCCCAACGGAGCGGGTTACCGCCCCGCCGGGAGGCTCTATCTTGATAACGTCGGCCCCCAGGTCCGCCATGAGCTTGCCGCAGAACTCCCCCTTTTCGTCGGCGACCTCCAGCACCCTGACGCCGTCCAGAGGGCCGGGAAGGTTGGGGAGTGGCTGGTTGGAGTTGGCGCCGGTCAAGGGATAGCCTCCTCGACGTAGGGAAACATGGGCGTCTCCGGCGGCCAGAAAACCCCTTCGCGGTAGGCGTCCCGGACGTCCTGGCCGCTAAAGCCCAGCAGGTCCTGGAACACTTCCGTGTTGTGTTGCCCGATCAGCGGCGTGGGCCGGGAGTTCCTGGCGGGGGTCTTGGACAACCGGAAGGGCGCGTTTTGGAATTTCCACGGCCCCAAGGCCGGGTGCCGCAGGGCGGAGTACATGCCACGGACCCTAAGCTGAGGGTCGTGTTCGACGCGGTCCTCGGAGCTCTGCACCGGCATAGCCCGCACGCCCAGCTCCTGGCACCTCTCCGTCAGCTCGTACTTGTCCAGGGTCAGGGTCCAGCTCTCTATGCCCCGGTCGAGCTCTACTTGGTGGCCGATTCGCCCGGTCAAGGTGTCGAACTTGGCGTCCATGGCCCAGGCCGGGCTGCCCATGACTTTGACCAGGCCGGCCCACTCTTCCTCGGAGAAGCAGGTTATCGCGCACCAGTCGTTGTAGCCGCCTCCCTTGGTGCGGTAAGAGTTGTGGGGTGCCGCCGTGGGGCCCCGGTAGTTGTTCAGCAGGGGCGCGCCCGGCCACACGGTCCGGTTGCCCGGCGGGTATCCCTCTCGCCTTGATTCCCGGCCGTTCACCGTGCGGTCCAGGAAAGCGGGACCGTTCAGGGTGACGCCGGTGATCATCTGGGAGAGGTCCACGTGCTGACCCAGGCCGGTGGCGTTGCGGCGCTTCAGCGCGGTCAGGGCGCACATCGCGCCGTACATGCCCCCGGTATCGTCCAGGTAGGACCAGCCCCAGCCGGCGGGCTGCTCCCCGGGCAGGCCGGACAGGAAAGTCAACCCGGAAAGGGCCTGGGCCGCCGGACCCATGGTGCCGTAGTAGTGTTGGCGGCCGGTGTGGCCAAATCCCGCCATGGAAACGTAGATGACGTCCGGTCTGAGCTTCTTCAACTCCGGGTACCCCAGTCCCCACCGCTCCATGATCCGGGAGCTAAAGTTCTCGATGACTATGTCCGAGATGCCGATGAGTTGCTTGATCAGGTCCAGGCCCCGGGGCGAGCGGACGTTCAGCGTTATGCTCCGCTTGTTGGCGTTGGCGTCGGCGAACTGGCCGGTGGAGTTGGGGCCCGGCTCCACCCCCGGGGGGATGGTGAAGCGGTTCTGGCGCAGGGTGTCCATGTTCTCCGGCCATTCGATCTTGATCACATCCGCGCCAAAGGCCCCCAGCCAGCGGGTAGCCCACGGCCCGGCGCGGACCCAGGTAAAGTCGATGACCCGGACGCCGTCCAGGGGCCGGGACCCGGCGGACTCTCCGGCCTCGTCGTTCCGGGGGACGGCTGTTGGGTCTCCGGTCGAGGGAACGTTGGATGCTTCGGTACTCACGCTGCTACCACGAATGCCCGTAACCTCGCCTGAAAACTCATAAACAGAAGCTGGGACGAGGACTTTGCGGCCCTTGGCCCCGCAAGGGACACTCTAGTTGGGGCGTTGAAACCTGTCAACACGCCGGTTTGTCAAACCGGCAACTATGGGTATAATGGTTGGGTTTTGGGAGCGCCCCCACGCTTGGGCCCACGGAACCCGGGGGTAGTCCGGGGGGACAAATGCGCATCTTGCTCATTGCGACCAACCGCCACGGGCGGCTGCTGAGTCGCATGGACGCCCATCCTCTTCCCATCGGCCTGGCCTACGTGGCGGGACACCTGGACCCGCAGCGCCACGCCATCAAAGTCTTGGACCTCATGTTCGCCGAGGACTACCTGGCCGAGGTCGAAGCCTCGGTCCGGGACTTCCAACCCGACCTGGTGGGCGTGTCTCTCCGGAATCTGGACAACAGCAGTTACCTGGACCCCCAATGGGCGCTGCCCATCACCAGGGAGGTCATCGCCAGGGTCCGACAGTTGAGCGGGGCCACCGTGGTCTGTGGCGGTCCCGCCTTCAGCATCCTCCCCCAGGAGTGCTTCTCTTTCGTCGAGCCGGACCTGGGCATAGCTGGCGACGGCGGCGAGACCTTTGCCGAACTGGCCGACCGGCTGGAATCGGGACAGCCCTACTACGACCTGCCGGGATTGGTGTACCGCGGGAGCGGCGAAATCGCCTTCAACGGAGGCAGGGCGTCTTCCAGCTTCGCCAAGCCGCCCCGCTTGGAAGACTTGGAGATGGACAGGTACCGCCAGGCAGGGTTCGGCATCGGCGTGCTCACCAAGCTGGGCAGCTTCCACTACCCCAAGGCCGGGTCTGCCGAAGACTTGGAGCAAAGCGCCTGGCGGGTAATCCGGCCCATCGACGAAGTGGTGGCTGAAGCCAGTGACATGGAGCGGCGCTTTGGCCTGCGCAAGGTGTTCTTCATCGACAACGGCTTCAACATACCTCTGGACCACGCCAAGTCGTTTTGCCGGGCGCTCCTGAAATCCGATCTAAAGCTGCACTGGAACACCTGCCTGGCGCCCTACAACTGCGACCTGGAGTTGGTGCAGCTAATGAAGGAGTCCGGCTGCGCCCTGGTCTTGATGACCGGGCTGGGCGGCGAGCCGGACGAGGGCGTCCCATTGGGAGAGGCGCTGGCGCATCTGGAAGAAGTATGCCGGACCTGCGAGGCGGGAGGGTTGCACTACTCGGTGACCCAGGCATTCGGCGTACCCGGGGAAACCCCGGAGTCGGTTGAGCGGAAGCTGGAGTTCCTGGAAGGAATCAACCCGGCGCTGGCCAACCTGAGAGTGGGGATGAGGATGCTGCCCGGCTCCGAGCTTGCCGACCGGGCCCGCCGCGAAGGACTCATCTCGGAAGAGGCCGAGTTGATCGAGCCCCGATTCTACATAGCGGAAACCGTGAAGGATTGGATCGTTGACCACCTGAAGGCCCGGGCCTTTGATCAGCCCAGATGGAACGTGCTGTAGGGGCCGGACCCGCCGCGTCAATGACCGCCGGCCTGCGCTGCGAGGACTTAGGAGGACCATGAACACCAGCTTGAGAGACAAGTACTGCATAGTGGGAGTGGGGGAAACGGAGTACAGCCGGGGCTCCGGGCGGACCACCCGGGCCATGGCCGCCGAGGCCATACGCAAGGCGATGGACGACGCCGGGCTGGGCTCCGGAGACGTGGATGGGATGTTGAGTTACCACTCCGGCGACTCCACTCCGTCCACTTCCATCATGTACGACCTGGGGCTTCGCCCCAACTTCTACATGGACTGCACCGGCGGCGGGTCCAGCACCGAGGCGTTGGTGGGCTTGGCCATTGGCGCCATAGAAGCGGGCATGGCCGACACCATCGCCATTTTCAGGTCCATGAACGGGTACTCCCAGATACGCATCGGGGGCACCGGGGCCAGGGCCTCCTCGGCGGTTAGCGGGATGGAGCTGACCCTCCGCCCCTACGGCCTGATCAGCGCGGTGCAGCGCTTCGCCTTCACCTTCACCCGCCACATGATGGAGTACGGGGTCGAAAGCGAGCACTTGGCCCATATCAAGGCTGCCCACAGCAACCACGCCAGCAACAACCCCAAGGCCCTCATGAAGCAGCGGGTAACGGTGGAAGACGTGATGAACTCCCGCTGGATCGTGAGGCCCTGCGCTCACCTCTTGGACTGTTGCCTGGAGACGGACAACGCGACCTGCGTCATAGTGACCTCGGCGGAACGGGCCAAGGACCTGCGTCAACGGCCGGTGCACGTCCTGGGCGTCCAGGGACGGGGCACCAAGCCCGGAGGCGACTTTCACTACCAGCACGGCCCCATCAGCAGGGTTGCCGGGCACTACATCGGCCCCCGGGTCTTCGAGCTGGCCGGGGTCACCCACGACGACATCGACGTGACCGGCTGCTACGACGCCTTCACCTACACCGCCCTCCTTCAGTTTGAGGACTACGGTTGGTGCCAGAAGGGGGAGGGCAAGGACTACGTGACCAGCGGTATTATCAACCTGGGCGGCCGCCGCCCCAACAACACCAGCGGCGGGCACCTGTGCGAGGGCTACACCCACGGCATGAACATGGTCATCGAGAACGTCCGGCAGCTCAGGGGAAACGCCGATGACTACTGCGAGGGAGCGGCGGAGGGGCGGCACTCCTACGACTACTCGGAACGAGGCTGCCGGCAGGTCAAGGACGCCGAGATTAGCATGAACATGGGATGGGGCACTCCCGCGGTGGGGAGCGCCCTGATCATGAGGAGATAGACTTATGCCCGTGTACGACTACCGGGGCCAACGGGTCAGCATTGACGACGACGATTCCGAGTACCGCGGCTACTTCGAGGCAGCCCAGGAGGGCCGCCTGGTGGTGAAACGTTGCCTGGACTGCGGCCTCCTGCGGGGCGAGCCCGGGCCAGGTTGCCCCTGGTGCCCCAGCCTCAAGTGGGAGTGGCAAGAGGTGAGCGGCAAGGGCACCATCTACAGCTATCAGATCGTGGCCCACACCGTTATACCGGGTTTCAAGGACCTGGCCCCCTTTCCCATCGTACTGGTGGAACTGGACGAACAGAGCGGCCAGCCCGCCCCGGGGGACGGTCTGCGTATCATTGCCAACCTGATGGACGGCGGCATGGAGCCGGAGCAGGAGGAGAACGTCGCCATCGGAAAGCGCGTGGAAGTTGTCTTCCAACAGGGGGAGGATGGGTTCGCCATCCCCCAGTTCAAGCTGTCTGATGAGACGGCGACGGGTGAGGTCTGGCGCTACCCCGCGTAGCTCCAAGGAACTCCCGTGGCCAGGCTCATCAGCTTCGATATAGACGGTACCCTGGAGGTGGGTGAGCCCCCGGGAAACGTCACCATGGCCATGGTCAGAGAGGCCCAAGAGGCCGGGTGCTTCATCGGCAGTTGCTCCGACCGCACGCTGAGCAATCAGCAGCGCCTGTGGGAGGAACACGGCATCCGGGCTGACTTCACCGTGTTGAAACACCAGTTGGGGCTGGTGCCGGCCCGCTTCCCCGCTGACGAGTACTACCACATTGGCGACACGGACCTGGACCGGCGCGTGTCGCAACAGGCCGGGTTCCGCTTCGTGCTCCCCGAGGAGGCGGCCGGCCGGTTTGAAAACTTCGGAGGTCTCTCCCCATCGGGCTGCTGAATTCCCGCGGTCTCACCCCAGCCCGACTCCCGGAGTCAGGGCGGCTTACTTCCCTCGGATGATCAACTCTCCGGGGCTCGGGTAGATCGCTCCTCCGCGGGCTTCGCTTCCTGGGAGGTAATCACGCCGCGGCCACGCCCTCTTCAACCCCGGCGGCTTCCGTGTCCGTAGGCTCAGGCTTGCGCCCCCGGTCGGCGGCCAGGGCGCCTTCCATGGCGGCGATGGCCACCTCGATCTGCTGCCGGTCCGGGTACCTGGTGGTCAGACGTTGCAGCCACAGGCCGGGCTTGGCCAGGGCTTGGCCAATCGCCCAATTCTGATGAGCGCCGCTGAAACGTATGATTTCGTAGCTGATGGCCGCGATGACCGGTATCAGGACTATGCGGGACAGGATGCGGATTTCCATGGGTGGGCCCATCATCAACGCGAACACCAGGATGGAAACCAGCACCACGGTCAGCAGGAAAGCAGTGCCGCACCGGGGATGAGGCGTGGGGAACTTCTCCACGTTGGCTACGCTCAGGGGCAGCCCGGCCTCGTAGGCGTGCACCGTCATGTGTTCGGCGCCGTGATAGGCGAACACCCGCTTGATGTCGCGGACGAAGCTGATTAGCCAGACGTAGCCCAAGAGCAAGGCCAGCCGCACGGCCCCTTCGATAACCTCGCTCACCAAGTCGGAGGGCACCACCGAGTCGATGGCCCAGACGATTCCCAGGGGAAGCATGAAGAACACTGCCGTTCCCAGCACCAGGGAGACCGCCAGGGTGGCGCCCAGGACCCAGCTGGGCATTTCGCCCGCGTCCTCGCCAACCTGGTCTTGCAGGGCCATGTTGGCCGACATGTGCAGGGCCTTTATCCCCAGCACCAGGGTCTCCGCCAGTACCACCACGCCTCGCACCAGCGGGATTCGCCGCAACCGGCCGGTGTACAGGCTGCTCAGGAGTTCAGTGCGTTGCTCGATGGCGCCGTCTTCACGACGGACGGCCAAGCTGAAGTGGCTGCGGCCCCGGATCATCACGCCTTCCAGGACCGCCTGTCCTCCGTAGGGGAACCTGGGGGTCTCGGCCAATCCTGCCTCGGTTCCCGGCCCGTCAGCCACGGTCCAAGCCGGCAAGCGATAGATGTGGGGTGGGTTCAGGGTGGATAACGGGGCCTGGAGACACTGTCCAGTACCTGCCGCCACCGTGTGGGGTATCAAGCATCGGCGAAACCGTGCCGCGCAAGGCCGCCTGTGGCGGCGTCCGCGATAGCAACCCGGAAGGCCGGGCGCTTCCTTTTGGAAATCGCGTGGAAATCGCGGCTACTGCAGGTTGTAGCGCCGCCGCATGCGCTCAATGCGGCCCTGGGTATCCACTACCCGCTGCTCCCCGGTGTAGAAGGGATGGCACTTGCTGCAGACCTCCACCCTCAGGGCCGGCTTGGTGGCCGCGGTCTCGAGTACATTGCCGCAGGAGCATGTGATGGTGGACTTGTGGAACTGGGGGTGTATGTCTTGCTTCATTGGTCCCTTGACTTGGGGGAATTGACCCCGGTTGGCCTCGACGGCGCACTATGCGTCTAGTAACGCCAGGGCACGGCTGTCCGGCTAGGCCGGCTGCTCCACCGGATACACGCTCACCCGGCGCCGGCCCTTGGCTGCCCACTCGAACTTCACGCGACCGTCGGTGGCGGCGTAGATGGTGTAGTCGCGGCCCAAGCCCACGTTGGTCCCGGGCTTGATGCGAGTGCCCCTCTGCCGGACGATGATGGACCCGGTGGAGACTAGCTCGCCGCCGTAGCGCTTCACGCCCAGCCGCTTGGCGTTGCTATCCCGGCCATTGTTGGAACTGCCTCCGGCTTTCTTATGGGCCATTAGGTCCGACCTCCTGAATGCTCCGCCGCTGCCGCGGGTTGCCGGCTCCGCCTCGCCGGCTACTCCACCCGGATGTCTTGGATCACCAGGCGGGTATAGTCCTGGCGGTGGCCGCGTTTCCGCCGGTAGCGGGTCTTTGCCTTGTACTTGAAGACGATGATCTTGGGGTCCTTATGCTGGTCTTGCACCTGGGCCAGCACCTTGGCGCCGGGCACGTACGGGGTCCCAAAGGTCACCTCGCCCCCGTCCGACACCGCCAACACCTCACCGAACTCGGCTATGGAGTGGGTTGCGGCAGGGAGTTTTTCTACGTCAAGGGTGTCCCCGGGCTTGACCCGGTATTGTTTCCCACCGGTCTTGAAGACAGCGTAATCCATAAGTTACTCCAGTCACCCATGTTATGACAGCGCCATTGTAGTGTCAAGGAGAATCCCGCGCCGCGCAGGACGATTGCAAAGTCAGGAGGCTAGTCCGTAGAGGCGATTGATGGTCTGGGTTGGGCGAAAGGCGCAGGTTTTGGCTCGCAGGGGCAAGGACATCCGGGAAGGAAACCAGCCTTCCAGGCGCAGGGCGTTCAGCCCGGTGTTGACGAGGGTGGCATATATCTCACCCAGGCCGGGACGGCGAAGTGTGTGGACGTCCTCATCCCAACTGCGGTCCTTCACGTGATGCAGGCTGTTCTCAACGCTCCAGTGGTTGCGGAACGCCCGGAGCAGTTCTGCTGGGCCGCACTGCCGGGAACTCAGACTGGTCAGCAGATACCAGCGCTCCCGGCTTACCTCCCCGGTGGCTATAGCCACCGTCTCCTTCTCCACCATCACCCCCTGCCTCGCCCCGGGAAACTCCAACTCCTCCCGGATGTAGTCGGCCAGTACGTCATCAGTCCAGATCCGCCGCCGCTCGATCACACCCGCTTTTTTTCCAGGGTCTCCGCCTGCGGCTCCTCCAGTTCCTCCCCGGCAAACCCGTCTTTTATTGCAGCCAGCGCCTCAGGCTGGTTGCCCTTGATTCGCACCAGATAGTCCCGCCGGTGGCTGACTATGGCTCGGCACAAGTCCCGCTCCGCATACAGGGCGTCCATGGTCAGCAGCCGCAGGCCAGGATAGTCCCCGAACAGCCGGCCCAGTTGTTCCCGCAACACCCCAGGTTCGTACCGCTTCTTCGACGCCGGCCACTGGGCTAAACACAACTTCAGGTCATGGGCCAGCACGTTCACCATCACCAGGGGATTCCCGTTGGCGTCCTCGGACTGCTTGGCCCACTTGCCGTCCACCGAGGCATTGAATTCCTGCTCCGCCACCACGTGGGACACCCAGCCGGTCAGGGCTCCCTGCAACTGCTCATAGGGCACCCCTGCCAGGGTGCGAGAGATGGTGGTGGCGTGGGGCGGATGGTCCCGAACAAACCCCAGAGGCTCCCTCAGCCCCGGCCAGTGCATCTTGGCGAAGTGGGCGATGTGGGCCATGGTAGTCTGACCACAGACCAACCCCAGCAGGGTCAGACGCAGTACGGCTTGGAAGGGATGGCGGACTCCCCTGGCTCTCCTGGGGTCCGGCACTTGCTCCAAGCACTTGAACAGAGATTCCGCCGCCTCCATATCCTCACCCTCCCCTATCTCTTCTATCTCTTACCTGCCTTATATAAACCTCCTTCTCTGACTTTGCAATCGTCCTGCCGCGCCGCGCCTGAGCCTTTTGATTTTCCCGCTATGGCGAACGCCCTCCCCTGTATGAACACGGTGATTCCGACGGGTCATGTACACGCTACTACCAAGAAAATAGGCAGGGGGAGGGGTCTGGCTGCCGGGCATGGCCGCCGGCGCCCGTTCGCGTCATTATTATGAGAATAGACTGGCGAGGAGACCCGGGCATGACTGGGAGGGAGCTAGCCGCCGGGCACAAGCCGCCCTACGCCCCACTCTGTCATTCCGTGGGAGCATAGCGACGAGGAATCTAAACCTCTTGCCCACAACCCGGCCTCGGGTGCCCGGACTGCCCTGTAGCGAGGGACTTAAGATTCCTCGGCGCGCTCGGAATGACAGAGTGGAGGGTTAGGTGTTGCGAGCGAGGGTTAGGAATGGCCCGGGCGAGTTCGTCCAACAGGACATGAGGGCGGCGGGAACAACTTGGGGCGCTTCGCAAGAATGACTATGGTCGCGTCGTATCGTTAGTCCAGTGACCCTGGCCGTACCGGCGCCCCGAAAGCCGGCTGACGGGCGGGCCCCAGGAGGGTTCGGGCTATCGGTTATAATAGGGCGGAGGTTACCCCAGCCAGTCACTTATGGAGCGTACCTGGCCATGGGCTTTCTGCAAGGTGACGACCTCCGCCGGGCGTTCGTCGCGGCAACCGAATCCGTGGAGCGCTACCGGGATGCCTTGAACGCGCTTAACGTTTTCCCCGTGCCCGACGGCGATACCGGCACTAACATGTTGCTGACCGTTCGCGCGGCCTTGGAACGGTGTCCCCAGGCCCCTGACGCCACCGCCGGCGACGTGTTGGGCGGCTTGGCCGACGGCGCATTCTGGGGCGCACGCGGCAACAGCGGCGTTATCTTGTCTCAGTTGTTCCGCGGGTTTGCCGACGCCACCTCGGGCCGGCAGGTGTGCGACGGACCGGACCTCATCCGGGCGTTGGGCCAGGCCTCCGAAGCCGCCTACGGGGCGGTGGCCAACCCCGTAGAAGGCACGATGCTGACGGTCATGCGGGCGGCAGCCGAAGGGGTCCAGACGGAAGCGGGTCCCGGATTGGACGATGACCCGTCGACCTTGTGGGAGAAGGCCTTTCACGCGGCGGTGGCGGCCCTCTACGCTACTCCCTCGCAGTTGCCCACACTCAAGGAAGCCGGGGTGGTGGACGCCGGAGGCATGGGCGTGGTGGTCATACTGGGCGGGGCGATGTGCCTGCTGACCGGCCGGGACACCGGCGTCATGGACCAGGCCCTGGAGTCTTGCTGCGTGACTCCCCTTGCCTCCGGGGATGGCGGCCGTGGCGGAGACGACTACGAGCTTAGTTCAACCCTGGATACCGCTTTGGAATCCAGCTTGGAAACGACCTGGGGCTACTGCATCCAGTACCTCATACAGGGGTCCGGCCTTGTCGCCGACGAGGTGAGAGAGGGCATAAGCACGGACCTAGCCGGCTCCGCCGTGGTGGTGGGCGGCGGCAATCTGCTGCGAGTACACGTCCATTCCACCGATCCCGGCCCACCCTTGAGCTACGGGGCGTCGCTGGGAGAGTTGGACCGGATCAGCATCGAGAATATGAGCAGCCAGAACACCGAATACGTGGCCGGACACCGCGCCAGGGGCTCCGCCCGGTCCAGGATTGCGGTGGTGGCGATAGCCCCGGGGGACGGCTTGGCTGCCTTGTTTCAAGACTCCGGCTGCGCCGCCACCCTGCCGGGTGGTCAGACCATGAATCCCAGCGTGCAGCAAATTCAGAACGCCGCCGCCGCCGCGGAAGCTGACGACGTGATCATCTTGCCCAATAACTCCAACGTGGTACTGGCGGCACAGCAGGCGGCCGACGCCAATCCCCGCCTCCACGTGGTGCCTTCCAGGACGGTCCCCCAGGGCGTCGCCGCCCTGCTGGCCTACAACCCGCAAGAGGCTCTGGAAGACAACCTGCGGGCCATGACCGGCGCGCTTGGCGAAGTGACTACCCTCTCGGTGACCCAAGCGGTGCGCGATTCCACCGTGGGCGGGGTGCCGGTCAGCACCGGGGAGTACATCGGGCTCATAGAGGGCCAAATCGTGACCTCCGGAGATGCTCCGGAACCCGTACTCAAGTCCGCCCTGGACCGGGTGGTCAACTCGCCGGACCAAATAGTCACTCTCTACCGGGGGGAACAAGCCGAACCCCAGCGTGCCGAAGACCTGCGCCAACTGGTGGAGCAAACCGTGCCCGGGGTGCAAGTGGACCTGGTCTACGGTGGGCAACCCCATTACGACTATTTGGCATCAGTGGAGTAACGACCCCGGCTAGCTCTCGACCCCGGCGTAGCCTCGGCCTAGCTTGCGGAGTGGAGTGGAGTCATGGACGTTCGGATAGTCACCGACAGCGCTTCCGACCTCCCCGTTGACGTTGCCGAACGGCTGAATATCAGCGTCGTACCCTGCTACGTGATCGCCGATGACCGGCCCATGCGCGACGGCGTGGACATCACCGCCGACGAGTTCTACTCGCGGCTGGTGTCCGCCACCCGCTTGCCCACCACCGCACAGCCTTCCGCGGCCGATTTCCAGGCCGTCTATCAGGACCTCCTGGCCATGGGTCATCAGGTGGTGTCGCTCCACATCTCCGGCAAGCTGAGCGGGACGGTAAACTCGGCGACCCAGGCGCGGGCGGCCCTGTCCTCCGAGGGCGCCGAGGCCATAGAGATCGTGGATTCCGAGCTGGCGTCCATTCCCCTAGCCTTGCTCGTGGTCGCGGCGGCGGAGAGAGCCGCCGCCGGGGACAGCCACCACGACGTGGCTGCCCACGTTCGCCGGATGGCCGGGCAGACCAAAGGCCTTTTCGCCGTCGATACCCTGGAGTACCTTCAAAAGGGCGGGCGTATCGGCAGGGCCCAGGCATTCTTGGGTTCGATGCTGAGCGTGAAACCCATTCTGACCCTGCAAGACGGCGAGGTCTATCCCCTGGAGCGGCAGAGGAATTCCAGCAGGGCCCTCCGCCGTCTGGCCGAGCTGGCCTACGCTGAGGCCCCGTTGGGGCAACTGGGGATAATCTACAGCACGGAGCCCCAGCGGGCGAGCGTGCTGCGGGACCAACTGTCCGGCCTGTTGCCCGCCGACGCCATTATGATGACGCGGTTCGGGCCCGTGCTGGGAACTTATCTAGGTCCTGGAGCGTTGGGGGTAGGGCTCATTCGAGCCGAAGACACGCCGGGGTCCTGATGGTCTCTTCCCAACGCGGCTCCCCCCCCTGGCAGGACAGCCTGCGCAACATCCTGCTGCTGGAAGAGTCTCGCGGCTTCGACGATCGCGCCGTGGTTGGCGGCCTTGACAAGTTCATCCGGCGTTGGTCCAAGTCCATGGCCGAGCACCTGGGAAGCTCCCCGCTGGCCGGGCAGCTAATCGAGACTTCCTACGCCGCGATGCAGGCGGAGGAACGCCGGGCCTGGGCCGGCCGCTGGCGGGCCGCGCTGGCCGTGGACGAACCTGGCTCCGCCGTCGGCCGTGCGGCCCCGCGCCGTCGTGAAACAAACCGCAGTCCCGAGCCCCCGGCTGCCCCGCGACGGGCCGGCGGGCCGCCCGCGGGGCAGACCGTGGACGGTCCGGTCAGCCTCCTTCGAGGAGTGGACGCCAAGCTGTCCTCCCGCCTGGCCAAGCTGGGCGTTCACACGGTGCGGGACCTTCTCTATCTGTTTCCCCGGCGGCATCAAGACTTCACGGACATACGAAAAATATCCGAGATGGTCCCCGGCCAGGAGTGCACCGTCGTAGCCAACGTTTGGGAGGCGAAAGTATCCACCGGCGGGGCCCAAGGCCGCCGAAAGGACACCGAGGCGGTTGTCGGGGACGAAACCGGCAATATGAGAGTCGTCTGGTTCGGCCAGCGGTACATGGCCCGCACGCTGAAGCCCGAAAGCCGCGTTGCCTTGAGCGGGAAACCCGACGTTTTCCGGGGCCAGTTGGTGCTGGAGTCCCCCGAGTACGAAGTCCTGGAGGCAGACCGGACGCCAAGCAATGCCGGACGCCTGACCCCGGTCTATCCGCTGACCGAAGGCCTGACCGGGCGCCACCTGCGCCGCATCACCTCGCAGGCGTTGCAGGACTGGCTGGGCGGCGTCGACGAGCTATTGCCCCGCGACGTGCTGGACCGGATGCAGCTGGCTCCCCTGAGCGACGCCATTCAAGCGGCCCACTATCCCGAGGACTGGGCTTCCTGGGAGGAGGCCCGCCGCCGGCTTGCCTTGGACGAATTGCTCATCCTCCAAGTGGCCGTACTTCGCCGGCGGCGCCGCCAGGTGGGGGACGTCCAGGGCCTGCCCATCGCGGAGCACCCCCAGGTAGTCCCCGGGTTTCTCGGTTCGCTGCCCTTCCAACTTACCGGAGCTCAGGAACGGTGCATCCGGGAAATACTTAGCGACTTGAGACGCGGGACCCCGCCAATGAACCGCTTGCTCCAAGGAGAGGTGGGCAGCGGCAAAACGGTTGTCGCCTTGACCGGCTTGTTGGCCGTAGCCGCCGATGGATTTCAGGGCGCCGTCATGGCGCCAACCGAGGTGCTGGCGGAGCAGCACTTTCAGACTGTGTCCAATCTGTTGAGCGGCATGGCCCGCCCGGTGCAATCGGACTACCTGGTCTCGGTGTACCTGGAGTCATTGGGCCGACCGGTATCCGTGGGGCTGCTCACCGGCAGCACGCGGTCGTCGCGCAAGCGGGAGCTGATAGAAATGGCTGCCGCGGGGACCCTGGACCTGCTCATAGGCACTCACGCCCTGATCCAATCGGGGGTGTCCCTGCCCCGGCTGTCCCTCGCGGTCACCGACGAGCAGCACCGGTTTGGCGTGTTGCAGCGCTCCGCCCTGCGCCAACGGACCACCGAGTCTCCCCACGTGTTGATCATGTCGGCCACCCCCATTCCCCGCACCCTGACCCTGACCCTCTACGGCGACCTGGACATCTCCACCATCGACGAACTGCCCGCCGGGCGGCAGCAGGTTTCGACCCGCTGGCTGACGCCGGAACGCCGGCCGGCCGCCTACGGGTTCTTGCGCAAGCAAGTGGAAGGGGGGCGTCAGGCCTTCGTCATCTGCCCGTTGGTGGACGAGTCCGAGGCCATCGAGGCTAAAGCCGCCACCGAGGAGTACGAGCGCCTTTCGCAAGACGTTTTTCCGGACCTGCGCCTGGGGTTGCTGCACGGGCGGATGGCCTCCAAGGACAAGGACCGGGTGATGCGCCGCTTCAGGGACGGAGAACTGGATATCTTGGTGTCGACGGCGGTGGTGGAGGTTGGCATCGACGTGGCCAACGCCACGGTCATGCTTATCGAGGGCGCCGACCGGTTCGGGTTGGCCCAGTTGCACCAATTCCGGGGCCGGGTGGGTAGAGGGGCCCACCGGAGCTACTGCCTTCTACTCTCGGACGCTCCATCGGAAGTGGCCAAGGAGCGGCTGTCCGCCCTGGAGGAGATTCACGACGGGTTCCGCCTCGCCGAGGTGGACCTGGAATTGCGGGGGCCCGGGGACTTCTTCGGCACTCGCCAGAGCGGACTCCCCAATCTGCGAATGGCCCATCTGAGCGACCGCAAGCTGCTGGATTCGGCGCGGGAGGAGGCCGGCCGGATTGTGGAAGCGGACCCGGACCTGGAGGCGCACCCGGCCTTGGCGGCTCAGGTGGCGCGGTTCATGGACGCCGTCGGCACCGAGGCCAGCTAGCCAGCCGTGGGCTCGCCCAGGGCGTCAAGCCCGCTAGTCCGGCGCTTTGAAGCGGTATCCCACCAGGTAGATGGTCTCTATGAAGGAGCGGTCGGGAGCCTCGATCTTGGAGCGCAACCGTCGAACATGAACGTCCACGGTGCGGGTGCCGCCCAGGAAGTCGTACTCCCAGACCTGGCTGAGCAGGCTTTCCCGGGAGTATACCCGGCCGGGATTCGATGCCAGCAGCACCAAAAGCTGGAACTCCTTATAGGTCAGCTCCACTTTGCGCCCCGCCACCGTCACTTCGTACCGCTCGAGGTCGATGGCCAGGTCGCCCGCCTTGAGAAGGTGGGCCCCCAGGGGGCCGTTCACCCGGTAGATGGCCTGCTTGACCCGGAGCACCAACTCGTTTTCGGGCGTGGGATGGACGATTAACTCGTCGGGGTTCAGGGAGGGATCGTAGTCTCCGACAGCCTCCCTTGGGACCACGGCCAGCACCGGCATCTTGATTTTCTTGCACTGCTCCACCACCTGCCGGGCATGACTGGATTCTATGGACATCAGGTCCAGCAGCACCGCTTCCGGCTGCTGGGAGGACTCCTCGCCGAGGGCCTCATCCAAGTCCGCGCCCAACCGGCACGTCATCCCCGACCGGCCGATGGCTTCGACCATGCGATCGGTCCCTCCCCAATGGTCGCCCAGCAGGAAAACCTTATACACGGGTAATCGCAAAGCTCCGGGTTAGTTAGACGGGTTGCCACGGAAGTATATCACCGACTGCCAGAGTCCCCGGCCCATCGCGCGCCCGGCTTCTTTGGGACGGTAGCCGGGGGACAGAAGCCGGCGGTCGCCTCAGCCGTACCGGTCTCGCTCCGCCTCTCCCAGATGAGGCCCCTCTGCCATTACCGTGAGAATAGGCGTGGGTAGGGGGCCAGGTTGCCGTGGCTAGCCTGCCCTGCGCTCGCTTCCGTCATTATTGTGGAAATAGGAGGTGGCCCGGGCGCGACCAGGAGGGGGCTAGCAGCCGGGCAGGGCCGCCTACGCCCCACCCTGTCATTCCGCTGGAACGCCCCCCTCTGTCATTCCGTTGGAGCGCAGCGACGAGGAATCTAAAACGCATAGCTGCAAGGCCCGGCTGCCGGTCATTGGCCGCCTTGCGCCCGCTTATGCTATTCCGAGCGCGGCCGAGAGTCCTACTTTGTAGACGGTCTGTTGCCCGACAGTCTGGCGGGTAGTCAAGAAGTTTAGATTCCTCGTCGCTACGCTCCCGCGGAATGACAGGGTCGGGCCCCCCTGGTAATGACAGGATGGGGCCCCCGGAGTGACGTGCCCAGGCCCCCTCGAAATGACCACGGTCTTGCAGGGAATACGTTCGGCATGACGGGAAAACCGAATGCCGCTGACGTCGCACCACCGGAATTGACGGGGCGGGCTGACCTTACTATCATGTGGGGCAGGTTGCATGTCCTCCCGGCAGTCATTCGGTTAGAGTCCTCGGCGAAGGCGTAAGGGAAAGCTGAGATGGGAGTCCAAGTATTGCCCCAAACGGGCAGGGAAGCCAGGGAACTGATACGTTCCGGGCGCTGGAGGGGAGTCACTTCCGGCGTGGCCCCAGGTTACGTTCAAGCCAACCTGGCCGTCCTGCCTCGGGACCTGGCCTTCGACTTTCTCCTGTTCTGCCAGCGCAATCCCAAGCCCTGCCCGGTGCTGGAGGTAATCGACGCCGGAGGCACTGAGCCGGTGTTGACCGCGCCTGGCGCCGATATTCGCACCGACCTTCCCGCCTACCGAGTCTACCGCCACGGTGAGCTAACGTCCGAAACCGACTCCCTGCTGGACGTATGGCGCGACGATATGGTGTCTTTCCTCCTGGGCTGCAGCTTCTCCTTCGAGACCGCGATGGTGGACGCCGGCATTCCGCTCCGGCATCAGGACCTGGGTCTCAACGTCGCCATGTACGTGACCAACATCCCCACCGTTCCGGCGGGCGTCTTTTCCGGCCCCACGGTGGTGAGCATGCGGCCGGTCAAGCGTGACCGGATAGCCAGGGCCGTGCAGGTCACCTCGCGCTTTCCCGCCACCCACGGCGCGCCCATCCACATCGGACATCCCCAGGGCATTGGCATCGAGGACCTGGACCGAACCGACTTCGGCGACCCGGTGGACGTGCTGCCCGACGAGGAGCCGGTCTTTTGGGCCTGCGGAGTGACGCCCCAAGCAGTGGCCATTAGCTGCAAGCCGCCCCTGATGTTTACCCACGGACCCGGGAGGATGTTTATTACCGACCGGACGGACGAGGAATACGCGGCGATTTGAATCGAATTCGAAGCGGGGGGTATCACCCCTGGTAGCCCCGGTTGCTTGGGGAGCGACCCGGGTCCCCGCCCTCTCCGGTCAGGAAGCGCCGTGGCCCCAACGATAGAGGACGTCATACTGCAACAGGACCGGCGGGGCGTGTCCCGGTTGCGTCCCCACCTGCCCCCGGATTACTGCGCCCAAGCCGCCCGGTATATCTTGGACCACCCCGGGGACGTGATCGTGGCCACGGGGTTCTACATCCTGATGAGCGGCACGTCGGAGACTGACGGCCCTCCGGGAGCCTTGGCCATCGCCCACGCGCTGCAAGCCTTGGGACGCCAGGTCACCCTGGTGGCAGACCCCTTCTGCGGGCCCGCCCTGAGGCACTGTGTGGGAGCCGAGACCGAGGTGGCCGACTTCCCCATCGCGGGCTTAGAGGCCAGCCGGCAGTTCGCCGCCGGCCTCTTGAGCAAGCTGGGTCCCGCGGTGCTGGTCTCCATCGAGCGCAGCGGTCCCACCCGCTCCGGCGCCTACCTGAACATGCGGGACGCCGATATCACCCCTTTCACCGCGCGGGTGGACTTCCTGTTCGAGGCCGGCCTGCCCAGCGTGGGCATCGGCGACGGGGGCAACGAGATTGGCATGGGCAACCTGGCCGAGGTCATCCCTACCGTGGACGGCCTGCCCCGGGACCCGGCCGTGACCCGGGTTGACCGTCTGGTCATCGCCAGCGTGTCCAACTGGGGAGGCTACGGCCTGGTGGCCGCCCTGTCGCGGCTGACCGGCACAAACCTCCTGCCCACGGTGGAGCACGAGACGAGTCTGGTCCACCGGCTGGTGGACCTGGGCTTGGTGGACGGCACCACCGGAGAGGCTTTGCCCAAGGTGGACGGTTTTACCACCGAGGAGAACGGGAAGGTGCTGGAGCAACTGCACAGGCTGGTGGAGGAGCGGGCCGAGTAACCGGCCGGAAGCCGCCGATGCGGGTGTCACACCCAAGGTGGACGATCCCCAGCGAGACCTCGCCTTCTCCGGTATCGCAGGCCGGCGAAGCCGAACCGGTGGGCTTACTCGCCGGCGCCGGTGTTCGAGGGCATGAGGGTGGTTTCCTCCAGGGCCAGCAGGCGCCGAAGCTCGAAAATCTCGTCGCGGAATTGGGCGGCCTTCTCGAATTGCAGGCTCTTGGCCGCCTCTTTCATTTGCACTTCCAGGTCTTTGACCACGCGGAACATGTCGGGTCTGGATAGCTCGCGACGTGCTACGTTGTAGCGGGCCCGGTTCTCGGCAACCCCCTTGATGCTCTCGGTGATGTCGTGGACCTCTTTCTGAATGCTCTGGGGTTGGATGCCGTGCTCGTGGTTGAAGTTGTCCTGGATGGTGCGGCGCCGGTTGGTCTCGTCGATGGCCCGCCGCATCGAGTCGGTGAGCCGGTCAGCGTACATGATGACGTGGCCGTTGGAGTGGCGGGCGGCCCGGCCGATGGTCTGAATCATGGAGGTGTCGGACCTCAGGTAGCCCTCTTTGTCGGCGTCCAGGATGGCCACCAGGCTCACCTCGGGCAGGTCCAGGCCCTCCCGCAGCAGGTTGATGCCCACGATGACGTCGTAGACCCCCAGCCGCAGGTCGCGCAGAATCTCGATGCGGTCCAGGGTCTGGATGTCCGAGTGCAGGTAGTTGTTGCGGATGCCCATCTCCGACAGGTAGTCCGCCAGTTCCTCGGCCATGCGCTTGGTCAGGGTGGTGACGAGGCAGCGTTCAGCCCTTTCCACCCGCTGCTTGATTTGAGTGAGCAGGTCGTCGATCTGCCCCGCGGTGGGTTTGACCTCTACGGTGGGGTCCAGCAGGCCGGTGGGCCGGATTACCTGCTCCACGATCTTGGAACTGTGCTGCAACTCATAGGGCCCCGGGGTGGCCGATACGTGGACGACCTGGTTGATGTGCGACTCGTACTCGTCGAAGCTCAAAGGGCGGTTGTCCAGGGCGGACGGAAGGCGGAAGCCGTACTCGACCAGAGTCTTCTTCCTGGACATGTCGCCGTGGTACATGCCCCGGACCTGGGGGAGGGTCATGTGCGACTCGTCCACGAACAGCAAGAAGTCCTCGGGGAAGTAGTCCAGCAAAGTCCAGGGGGCGCTGCCCGCGGCGCGGCGGGAGAGGTGGCGGGAGTAGTTCTCCACCCCGGAGCAAAACCCGGTTTCCTGCAGCATTTCCAGGTCGTAGTTGGTGCGGCTTTCCAGCCGGGCCGCCTCCAACACCTTGCCCCGGGACCTCATGAGTCCCAACTGCTCTTCCAGTTCCTGCTTGATGTCTTCAATAGCCAGGTCCAGCTTCTCTTTGGGAGTCACGAAGTGGTTGGCGGGAAACACGAAGGTCTCCTGCTTCTCGCCCAGCATTTCCCCGGTCAGCGGGTCCAACTGGACGATCCGCTCGACTTCGTCGCCGAAGAACTGTATCCGGAGCGCCGTCTCCTCATAGGCAGGGACCAACTCCAGGGTGTCGCCCCGTACGCGGAACTTCCCCCGGGACAGGTCCATGTCGTTGCGCTCGTAGTGCATGTCCACCAGCTGGCGCACCAACTGGCTGCGGTTCCGTATCTCCCCCACCTGCAGCCGGGCCACGAAGTGGAAGTAGTCCTCAGGATCGCCCAGGCCGTAGATGCAGGACACGGAGGCGACGATGAGGACGTCCCGGCGGGTGAGCAGCGACGTGGTGGCCGACAAACGCAGCTTGTCCAGCTCTTCGTTGACGCTGGAGTCCTTCTCTATGTAGGTGTCGGACTGGGGAACGTAGGCCTCCGGCTGGTAATAGTCGTAGTAGGATACGAAGTACTCGACGGCGTTGTGGGGGAAAAACTCCCTGAACTCGGAAGCCAACTGCGCGGCCAGTGTCTTGTTGTGGGCCATCACCAGCGCGGGACGCTGGACTTGCTGCACGATGTTGGCCATGGTGAAGGTCTTGCCGCTGCCGGTCACCCCCAGCAGCGTTTGGTGCGGGATGCCCGCCTCCACCCCTTCGGACAGGCGGGCCACGGCCCGGGGCTGGTCCCCAGTCATGGAGAACTCGGAGACCAGTTCGAACTGCCGGGCCTCCAGGTGGGCCCCCGCCGTCCGCGCCTTTTCCACCTCCAGCCCGGCTTCCGCCCACCGTCGTCCTCGAGAGACTTCAACCATTCTCAGTCCTCGATGCTGCCATGGCAGCGACATCTACGTGCTGGGCCTGCCCCGCAGACCGATCCAAGCCCCAGAGTCCAAACTCCAGGCTCCAGACCATGATACTCCCGGCGCCCACGTCACGCCAGCGGCCCCGCGCCTTGTCAAGTGTTCAGAGGGGAGGAGCCAACTGTCGGCGTGAGGGAAGGCCAGGGTTTTTATTTCGGGGCCATTGTGAGCCATTCTGAGCCATGGGCCTGGATGGCGGTTGATAGACGTAGAAAGGCGCTAGTAGCTACCGATTAACAGCGTAGGGAGTGGGCACCGGAGGGGGCAAGGGGGAAGTGTCGTGAGTTGAGGAGGAACCAACTCTGAACAGTTACGCGCCTCGTCTCAGGCTGGCCTCTCAGCCCCCGGCGCCGAACTGTCTCAGGGCCAGGCGGATGCGGTCTTCCAGGGTAGCGGCGGCGCCCTTCTCCAGGTTCCCCACCGCCTGCCGCGCCTCGCTGGGGGAGTAGCCCAGGGCGGTCAACGCGGCCACCACGTCATCGTCCACGTCCGGCTCTCCCACGACGGCGACCTCTTCTCCGGCCGCTATAGCCCCCTTCAGCTCCAGAATGATTCGTCCGGCGGTCCTGCGCCCTACTCCGGGCGCGGTGGCCAGTGCGGTCACGTCCTCGGTGGAAATGGCCCGGTGCACACCCGCCTCTCCCAGGGACGACAGCAGCGCCAGGGCTATGCGGGGCCCCACTCCGGAGACGCCGTTGAGCAAGGTGAAGAGGTGCAAGGACCCCCTGGTGATGAACCCGTAGAGCACCGGCTGTTCGTCGCGGAAGCGAAGTTGGGTGTGCAGGCTGACGGTCTCGCCGGCGGCGCCCAACTGCCCAACGGCGGAGGCCGGGACCGAAACCTGGAGGGTGACGCCGCCGACGCGGACGTGGACCCAGTCGGGGCCGGTGGTCTCAAGCAGGCCCTGGACGTTGACAATCACCCACTATCTCTCGAAGCCCGGCTCGATTTCTCGGCCCAACGCCGACGCGGCCCGCGCCTGGACCAGGTGGCACAGCCCCACGCAGAGGGCGTCCGCCTCGTCGGAACCGGGCGCCTCGGCCAACCTCAGGGTAGCTGCCACGGCCTGCCCCATTTGTTCTTTGGTGGCGGCGCCGTAATTGGCCACCGACAGTTTGACCTGGGCCGGAGAGTAGCTGAAAACCGGGATTCCCTGGCTGGCGCCGCCAATTAGCACCACCGCTTGGGCCTGGCCCACCGCAATGGCAGGCCCGGCGAATTTACGTTGGCCGGCTCCCACGAAGGGCTGCTCGACGGCGATGACGGCGGGGTTGAAGACGTTGATGAGGTTAAGGACGTGGGTGTAAAGCTGATAGAGGCGCAGCTCCAAGGCCATGCTGCGGGGCAGAGACACCACGCCGTAGTCTTCGGCCTGGGGCTGGGGCTCGGCGGCCACCACTGCGTAGCCCATCCGTACCGTTCCGGGGTCGATCCCCAATACCCGCATTCTATCCCCGTTCCCCGTACTGCCCGGCTACGACTCCTCCTGGTACCGGGCCAGCACCGCCGGTGAGAAGTCGGCATTGGTGTAGGCCTTCTGAACGTCGGCCAACTCTTCCAGGCTGTCCAGCAGCCTGAGGGTCTGCTCCGCCTCCTTGTCCCCCAGAGGCACGCTGGCCTTGGGGACCATGGAGACCTCCGAAGTTTCCAGCGACGCGCTTTCCGACTCCAGGGCCTGGCGCACCTTCAGGAGCTGTTCCGGCGCCGTGATTATCTCTAAAAAGCCGTCCTCCAGCTTCACGTCGTCGGCCCCGGCGTCTATGGCCAGCAGGCCCAACTCCTCGCCCTGGGCCTCGCCAGGCATCTCAAGGGTTATGAGGCCCTTGGACTCGAAGTTCCACGCCACGCAACCGCTCTCCCCGAGGTTGCCGCCGCACCGGGCAAAGGTCGATCTCACCTCCGCGGCGGTGCGGTTGCGGTTGGTGGTCAAGGCCTGCAGCAGGATTGCGCCGCCGCCCGGCCCGTACCCTTCATAGATGATCTCTTCCAGTTGCTCTCCGGAGTCGCCCTCGCCGCCGGCCCGCTTGATGGCCCGGCTAATATTTTCCAGGGGCATGTTATTGCCCTTGGCTTTGTCGACGGCCAGCCGAAGGCGGAAGTTCATGTCTGGGTCCGTGCTTCCCCCCTCGCGCACCGCCAGGACGATGTCCCGGGTCAGCTTGGTGAACATGGCGCCCCGCTTGGCGTCGGCGGCGCCCTTACGGTGCTTGATGGTTGACCATTTGGAGTGGCCGGACATAGGAGCGCCTCCCAACGACGATACTTGTTCCGGGCGTTACTCTACAGCGATTTTAGCACCCGTCACAGAGAGGGTCAAAAGGCGGACCGTTAAGGTCCAGCGTCCGGGGGGTGCAGTCGCGGCGGCGCGCAACACGGCATTCCCCACCCCGGTCCTCATCACTCTGCACCCCAGCAACCCCATATTTCCTAGCGCGCCTGTCATTACGGACGCCCCTGTTATTCCGCACCCTCCATCCCGTGCCCCTCCATCATGCCGGACGTCCTCTCCCCGTTATTCCCCCTTCACCCACCCTGTCATTTCACTGGAGCGCAGCGACGAAGAATCTAAGGAAGCTCTGAACAACTGGCCGCAACCGGGCCGGTGTTTCAGCAGGGTTTCCCCCTTTCCCAGCTCCCCCTTGAGGCCCTTGGAGCCGGTCCCTCACCCCCTCTCGGGGATAGACCGGGCGTTGGGCACACCACCCCCTGGGTCACCTGCCCAGGAAGCTCCGGGCCGTCAACAAGTTCCCCAGCCCCATCAGCAGGGCCAGGGTGCTCCGTGTTCTTGGCCAAGCCCCGGTAGCGTACCCTGCTGTAGCCAAACAACCGCTTTACCTTCAGGAAGGGATGCTCCACCTCGGCCCGCACTGACGCTTTATCCTTTTCCGCCACAGCCTCCCGGCCGTCCGGCGCCGCCGACGCGCAGGAAGCGCTAACTCCCAACGCACGGGCAACACTGGACCGCCGCGAGCTGGTGAAGGATGTTGAATACTTCCGCCATGTTGGCAACTATGGGGCTGACGAAGTTGCCGGCCACTCGGACCAAGGCCGGTCTGCCGAACTATCAGGTCCGTGAGGTTGCCTGACCGATGCGGCCGATGATACAAACACCGGAGTAGGTCGAGGGCCCTCGCGTTACTCGCGTGGCATGGAGGATTGACATGGCTCGGTTAGACGAAAAAGTGGCCGTGATTACCGGCGCCACCGGGGGTATCGGTCGCGCTGCGGCGAGGCTGTTCACCGAGGAAGGGGCGAAAGTGGCGTTGGTTGACCTTGATGAAGCGGCGCTACTGGAGGTTGTGCGGTCGGTGGGTGAGGAAAGGGCCAGCTACACCGTGGCCGACGTGAGTCAACCCGACCCGACCCAGGCCTATATCGACGCGGCCGTGGAGCGCTGGGGTGGCATCGACGTGTTATTGGCCAACGCTGGGATAGAAGGGTCCTTATCTCCCATCCCGGACTATCCCACGGACGTCTTCGACCGGGTGTTGGCGGTGAACGTGCGTGGGGTATGGCTGGGAATAAAGTACGTTGTCCCGGTAATGAGCCAACGCGGAGGCGGCAGCATCGTGATCACGTCTTCCACCGCCGGCGTAGGGGGAACTCCGGATATGTCGGCCTACACCACCAGCAAGCACGCGGTCATCGGCCTGATGCGCGCCGCCGCTATGGAGGGCGCGCCGTTGGGCATTCGGGTCAACACCGTTAACCCTGGGCCGATTGAAACCCGAATGCTGCGCTCTGTTGAGGAAATGCGCGCGGCGACCCTGGACGACTCGAACGTAACCGTGGAGCAGGTGAAACAGGCAGCGGTGGCACGCATACCGATGGAACGGTACGGAAATCCCGAGGAAGTAGCGCAGATGATGCTGTTTCTCGCCAGCGACGACAGCAGTTTCTGCACCGGCGGCGTGTACATGGTGGACGGAGGCAGGTCCTCAGGCAGCAGGTAGCCAACCCCTTACTACACTACGGCAGGGCTGGGGAATCCGACTGCATCCCGTCCACACGTCAGAAAAAGCTTGGCGGCGGTAGCTCAAAAGCGAGGCTATCCCTGCCCAACCTGCCGTTCACACAAAGAGGAGATCGCTGTTGCGGGTCCTGGTCATTGGAGCCAGCGGATTCATCGGGGGATACCTGGCGGGGCGGCTCAGCGAGACGCACGGCTATGAGGTATCCGGCACATTCCGGTCTCGCGCTCCGGACACCGGGGGCAACTCATGGCACAGGGTGGAACTGAGCGATGCGGGAGCCCTCCAGCGGATATTCGGTTCGTCCCAGCCCGATGTGGTGGTACACCTCGCCGCCATAGCCGACGTGGGGGCGGCTGAGCGGGACCCGGAGAGGGCCACGGCGGTCAACGTCGCCGCCACGTCGAATATCGCCCGCTTGTGCCGCATCCAGGGCGCCAGGTTGGTATTCGTTTCTACCGAGTATGTATTTGATGGCCTGAGGGGGTACTACCGGGAGGATGACGCCCCCAACCCCACCACGCATTACGGCCGGACCAAGTGGGAGGCTGAGCAGGAGGTGGCGAGGCTGGCGCCCCGATGGAGTATAGTCCGGACCAGCATCGTTTATGGATGGCCGGAAGGGGGAAAGCGGAATTTCGCCCCCTGGTTCATCGAGCGCCTGCGCGGCGGCCATTGCTACCAGGGTTCCACGGAGATATTTCGGACGCCGGTATACGTCGAGCACCTGGTGAACGGCATCGCAAGGCTGGTGGAGCGGGATTGCCCAGGAACCCACCACGTGGCAGGCAGGGATTGGGTGAGCATGTATGACTTCGCTGCAGCGGTCGCCGAGGGGTTCAATTTGGACCGCCGGCTGGTTATTCCGGCGGGAGCCGTTTCGGACGGCGGTCGGGGCGCCGATTCGGAGGATGGTGCAGGGTCTTCAGGAAGCCCGGACATGTTGGGACTGGACTGCGCCCGGACGATGCGCTTGCTGGGACTGGCCCAACCGGGGCTGGAAGAAGGAATCGCGGCGATGCGGGCGAGCGCCCAAGCCGCCTGACGAAGTGCTTCGGTAGCCGCTTCCAACCAAACACCTTACCCCCAGCAAGATGGAAAGTAGGATACCCACGGCAAACTCTTGCGCGCAGCCTGGCGAGAGGATCATGTGCTCAAGGTCCTCCGCAGCTAAGACCGGCTTGCCAAGAAGAATAGGGCCGGCGGTTTCTGACAGGGTTCTTGGGGAAGAATATAATAGGGGCCGGGACTAGGTGGTCAGGCCTAGAGAACGCTGCCCTGGGGATAGCATGGAAGTAATCGGCTCCAACCTGCGGACCGCCGACCGGGACTTTATGGACAACCAAGCCCGCAACGAGGCTCTGGTGCGGGACCTGAAAGAGCGGTTGACCCGAGTGCGGGCCGGCGGTGGGCAGAAGGCGGTGGAGTTGCACCGCAGCCGCGGCAAGCTGCTGGCCCGGGAGAGGATCGAGGGGCTGGTGGACGCCAACACTCCCTTCCTTGAGCTGAGTCCCCTGGCGGCGTGGGACGTGTACGACGGGGAGGAAGCCTCCGCCGGAATCGTGACGGGCGTCGGCGTGGTCCAGGGGAAAGAGGTGGTGGTTGTCGCCAATGACGCCACCGTCAAGGGCGGCACCTACTACCCGATTACCGTCAAGAAGCACCTGCGCGCCCAGGAAATCGCGCTGGAAAACCACCTGCCCTGCATTTACCTGGTCGATTCCGGGGGAGCCTTTCTACCAATGCAGGCGGAAGTATTCCCCGACCGAGACCACTTCGGGCGAATCTTCTACAACCAGGCCCAGATGTCGGCCCTGGGCATTCCCCAGGTGGCGGTGGTCATGGGGTCATGCACCGCTGGGGGCGCGTACATTCCGGCCATGAGCGACGAGGTGGTGATGGTGCGGCAGCAGGGCACCATCTTTCTCGGCGGACCGCCGCTGGTACGGGCGGCCACCGGAGAGGAGGTGGACCCGGAGACCCTGGGCGGCACCGACGTGCATGCCCGGGTCTCCGGGGTGGCCGACCATCAGGCCGCCGATGACAATGATGCCCTAGCCATCACCAGGGACATCGTCGAGAACTTCGTGCGGCGGCGCGACCCTCCCTTCCAGGTCTTCAGCCCGGAGCCGCCGGCCTACGACGCCGAAGAGCTTTACGGCATAGTGTCTCCGGACAACCGGCGGCAGTACGATGTCCGTGAGGTAATTGCCCGCATCGTGGACGGGAGCCGCTTCCACGAGTTCAAGGCGGTGTACGGGGAAACCCTGGTCTGCGGCTTCTCCCGCATTTGGGGGTACCCGGTGGGAGTGGTCGCCAACAACGGGGTCCTCTTTTCCGAGAGTGCGCTGAAGGGGAGTCACTTCATCGAGTTGTGCAGTCAGCGGGGAATTCCCCTGCTGTTCCTGCAAAATATCACCGGCTTCATGGTGGGCCGCCAGTACGAGGCCGGGGGTATCGCCAAGGACGGGGCCAAGATGGTCATGGCCGTGTCCAACGCCGCCGTCCCCAAGTTTACCGTCATCATCGGTAGTTCCTTCGGGGCGGGAAACTACGGTATGTGCGGGCGGGCCTACCAGCCCCGTTTTCTGTGGACGTGGCCCAACTCCCGCATTTCCGTGATGGGCGGGCAGCAGGCGGCGGAGGTCTTGCTCACCGTAAGGCTGCAGCAACTGGAGCGGCAGGGCCGGACCCTGGAGCAGGAAGAGCGGGACGCCCTGCAACGGCCCATCCTGGAAAAGTACGAAGAGGAGAGCGATCCCTACTACAGTACCGCCCGCCTGTGGGACGACGGCATCATTGACCCGGTGGACACTCGGACCGTGGTAGGCCTGGGAATCGCCGCTTCCATCAACGCCCCCTTCCCGGAGCGGAAGCGGGGCGTCTTCCGAATGTGAAGCCCATCCTTTTCCTGCCTCAACCGCAAGGTCCCGCTTCGAGTGTTTGCTGATGTTCTCCAGAGTTCTGGTAGCCAATCGAGGCGAAATCGCGGTCCGGATTAACCAGACTCTCCGCGCCATGGGGATTGCCCCCGTCGCGGTCTACTCCGACCCGGACGCCGGCGCTCCCCACGTGAAAACGGCGGAGCAGTCCGTGGCCCTGCCAGGCCGGACCGCCGAAGAGACCTACCTGAGCATCCCCAAGATAGTGCAGGCCGCCCGGGACTGCGGGGCCGGCGCGATACACCCGGGCTACGGTTTTCTGTCGGAGAACCCGGATTTGGCCCGGGCCTGCGAGGAAGCGCAGATAACCTTCATCGGGCCGACCCCGGAAAGCATGGAGGTTCTAGGAGACAAACTGCGATCCAAGGACATTGCCCTGCGCGCCGGGGTCCCGGTGGTGCCCAGTTCTCCCGTGTGCCTCCCGGGGGACGCTGCGGCTGGGGAGTTCGTGGAGCGGTGGGGGTTCCCCCTGCTGGTCAAGGCTGCCGCGGGAGGCGGCGGTCGGGGTATGCGCCTGGTCAACCAGCGGCGCCAGTTGGACGGGGATTTGGAGTTGGCCGGACGCGAGTCCCAAGCCGCCTTCGGCGATGGCCGGGTGTTCCTGGAGCGTTACGTTCCTAACCCCCGCCACGTGGAGGTGCAGGTACTGGCTGACGGGTTCGGCCATACCATCCACCTCGGCGAGCGGGAATGCAGTATACAGCGCCGCCACCAGAAGGTCATTGAAGAGACCCCCTCCCAGGGCCTGACGCCGGAATTGCGCCTGCGCATGGGCGACGCCGCCATAGACGTGGCCCGCACGGCGGGATACCTCAACGCCGGGACGGTGGAGTTCCTGCTGGACCCGCGGACTGCCGAGTTCTACTTCCTCGAAATGAATGCCCGGCTCCAGGTGGAGCACCCGGTCACCGAGGCCGTCCTAGGGTTGGACATGGTAGAGTGGCAGGTCCGCATCGCCGACGGGGAACCCCTGACGCTGCAACAGGAGGACATCCAGCCTCGGGGCCACGCCATAGAGTGCCGCATCTACGCCGAAGACCCTTACCGCGACTTCGTTCCATCAACCGGCACGCTGCTGCGCTGGCAGCCCCCCAGCGGCCCCGGGCTTCGGCTGGACAGCGGCGTGGTCCAGGGTCAGGAGGTGTCCATCTACTACGACCCCATGCTGGCGAAGCTGATAGCCTGGGCGCCCCGGCGCGACCTCAGCCTGCGCCGGATGGAGGTGGCCCTGTCCCAGTTCCTGGTCATGGGAGTGGTGACCAACATTCCCCTGTTGCGGGCGGTGGTGCGGCATCCCCAGTTTCAGCAGGGAGAGTACGATACCGGCTTCTTGGAGTGGAACCCGGCGGTTACCACACCGGCCGTGCCCGGGGAGTCTCGCATGATGGCCCGAACGCTGGCGGCGTGGGCGTCGCATCAGCCGGCTGCCCCGGCGTCCCCGGCGGTCGGGGGAGATAGCCGGGTTAATGTCAGCCCCTGGCAGTCCGCCGGGGAGCAGAGGCTGCCGTGACCCTTGGCCAGGGAGAGATGCGGGAGATGTACCCGGTGGCGGGAGAAGTTTATCGCTACCGGATTGAAGAGCGGGAAAGCCATTTCATCTTCGACCTGGAGGGCGAGGTGCGGGCGGGTCTGAATTCCGTCACTTCACTCAGCATCGAGTCCCGGGAGACTGGGGAAGGGTTATGCCGCACGGAGTCGGGCCGGACTCATGCCTTCGCCTGGACCTGGGTCGGCCCGGCGCTGCACCTGTGGCTGGACGGCGCCCTGTTCGTGTTTCAACGGGCGGAGACCCGGCGACGGGGCAACGCTCCCGGCGCCCAAGAACCCGGAGATGTCTTGGCCCCCATGCCCGGCGTCGTGTTGGAGGTACTGGTCGCCGAGGGGGACCGGGTGGAGCGAAACCAGACCGTCGTGATAATGGAGTCCATGAAAATGGAGTTGGTGATTGCGGCTTCCCGCAGTGGCGTAGTGCGGCGGGTGGCGGTACACCCGGGGCAACAGGTGGAACGGGGCATGCGGCTGTTGGAGCTGGGCCCCGAGAACGATGCCGAGGAATGCTGACTCGCGGAGGCGGCCGTCCACGAGGCCACTGTCCCAAATACCTTCACCCGGACCACTGTGACCGCTACCCCTGCCGACAATGGCGCCTCCATCAGGTACATCCAGCCCACCAACGCCGACCCGGATACGGATTGCCGCCAGTTGGACCTGGGCCCGGGACTCACCAGTATCTTTGTGGGGACAACCACCGAGAACCGGAACACGGCATGGTCATACAGCGTCACTGTCACCCGCGCCGCAGACACCACCTCTCGGTCCGACGACATTCCCGATTATCTCCATGCCTATTGGACTGTGTCCGCCGCTGATTTCAATGCGAAGAACTCCGACAACGTCAACGAGTTGGAGAACAACCACAGCCGGGTCGCCAGGCCCGCCAAACGCCACGATGCGGGAGTAGGTGCTGATAGCCCACGGAGCGTCTCCGCGGCTATCCAAATCCAGGTTTCTAGCCGGTCTTCAGTGCCTGAAACGGCTCTATCTGGAGTGTCATCACCGTGAGCTTGCCGACCCGGTAGGACCAGGCCAGCAGGCTGTCTTTGATGTCGGGACCACCGTCGGCGAACTCGCCAGGCAACGATTTCCCGGCGGCACGCTCATAGAGGAGCCGTACTTCGAGCATTCCCAGGCGGTGAGGTCAACCCAAACTCTACTGTCCGATGCCTCCGTTCCGGCTTTGTACGAGCCGGCATTCAGCTTCCAGCGGGTCAGGACGAGGGTCGACGTCCTTAGCCGGCGTGGCGGCGGGGGATTCGATCTCGTCGAAGTCAAGTCCACGACCAGCGCCAAGGCCGAACATACTCCGGACGTTGCGATTCAAATGCATGTAAATGCATGTAGTGGAGGGTTCCGGAATCCCAATCGGAAGGGCATATCTGATGCACATTAACAGCGCCTACGTGTATCAGGGCGGAGACCACGATCTCGACCGGTTGTTTTCACTGACCGATGTTACCGAAGAGGCCAGATCGTATGCGGCGGAGGAAATGCCCACCGGCTTGGCACGGATGTGGGAATCATTGCGACTGGCCGAGACGCTGGACATCGAAACAGGCCGCCATTGCGCTATTCCTCATCGCTGTCCTTTCTTTGGACACTGCCATCGGGACGAAGCGAAGCACCCTATTAGGGACTTGCCCAGGTTGAAGCAAGGAGATTATGATCGCCTGAAGGCTTCAGGAATCCGGGACATTGGCGCCATCCCGCCGGATTTCACCGGCCTGTCCGGGGTGCAGATTCGAGTGCGGGACAGTGTGGCCTCCGGGCGGCCCTTTGCGGGCCCGGACCTGGCATCGAGACTGGGAGAAATCAGCTTTCCGGCCAGCTTCCTGGACTTCGAGGCCCTGAACCCGGCCATCCCGATATACGTCGGCACCCGGCCCTACCAGACAATTCCGTTCCAGTGGTCCGTGCACGTGCGGGATACGAATGGAGGGTTGAGGCATAGCTCGTTTCTCGACGACGGACCTGGCGACCCCAGGGAGCGTTTTGCGGCCAGTCTGCTAGCGGCTATGCCTCCCCGAGGTGCAATAGTTACATATTCGAGCTACGAAGAAACTGTGATGAAGGGATTGGCCCAAGCGTTTCCGGAGTATGAAAGCCGCCTGCTGGCCGCCTGCGGGCGAATTGTAGACCTGTTGCCGATAATTAGGGGTAGCTACTACCACCCGAAATTCCACGGCAACTTTTCCATCAAGTCGGTGATCTCCGCCCTGGCCCCTGAGCTGGCCTACGATAATCTGGAAATACCGGAAGGGCGGGCCGCGGCGGCGGCCTACGCCGGGTTGATTGCCAGTGACACGCCGCAGTCTGACGGGGCCGAAATCAGAGAAGCGTTGCTTGCCTACTGCGAAAGGGACACGGAAGCAATGGTCCGCGTCTTTGAGACCCTCCTCGCGGAATCCGGCGGCTAGGACGGCCTAGCTCGGAGCCGCCGGCGGAACCACATCTTGAACACTGGGAGGATATCATGTCGATTCTAGGAATAGATAACAGGACGGAAAATTGGAAGACGGCGCTATATTTCTCCCCTATGTTCAGAGGGGGCGCCTCGCGCCTAGCTGAGAGGCTCGGAGAACCCGATGAGACCGGAACCGTTGAGGCCCACCTCGAGTTATTTTGGTATGGAATGCGAGATTATTTGGACAAATGTGTAGAGACGAAGGAGAGCGTCGTCGAAGACTTTGCCCAGCGCTATAGGCGCTTGTTTCCTAACCTGCGCGAAAAGATTGAAGAATTTCAATCTGAAAAAGGGTTGAAACTACAACTCCCGAACCAATGGAACTACGACGTGTCCACGAAAGAGGGAACGACCAAACCGGGCGTCAATCCTCGCGAGAAACTGTACGACAATCTTCGCCACACTGAAATAGACGTTGTCCTGGAAACTCCTAACCGTCTTATCATCGGGGAAGCCAAGGGAGTGACGGACCTTCGTGGGAAAGGGAGTTGGGTCCTCGTGCATCAGCTCATCCGCCAGTACGTAATGGCAAGGATTCTGGTGGACCGCCGGGAGTCCGATGGATTCGCCAAGAAAGAAGTAGTCCCCTTTGTTGTTAGGAATGACCCAAAGAGGCGAGAACAGGCGCAGGTTGTAAGGAATGACCCAAAGAGGCGGGAGCAGGCTCAGGTCTCGTTCATGGTCAAGCAGGGCTGGCTCGAGCCGGAAAACATATTGGACTGGGACCACATTCAAAAGCTTCATCCGTAACTAAACCAACGCCAAGGTGAAATGCGCATAAGGATAGGGTAAATTGGGAGGCAGTTGGGGTAGGTAGTTTGGGAGGGGTTGATGATGGGGGTAAGAGATATCGGCCAGTCTTTGGAACAATGGCAGATGGGCGCGAAGGACCTGCGGCGGAGAATGATCCTGGCGCCCACACCCCGGGAGCGGGAAAGGTGGTACGCCGTCTGGCTGCTGGCCCAAGGCTGGACGGCAGTGGCCGCAGCGGAGGCACTGGAGCGGGATCCCCACACCATTGGACGGTGGGCCTCGGCCTTCGGCGAGGATGGTCCGGCAGCCCTGATCTTCGAGCAGACGGGCGGTTCCCCCCCGCCCTCGACCAGACACAGCAGGCGGAGTTGACAGGAGCGGTGCAGCTGCCGCCGTCATCATCGGGCCTGGAACTGGCCAACTGGTATTGGCGGGTGGTGCGGCGGTTTGTCTCGGAACGGTTCGGCCTCAACCTGAGCCGTAGCAGTTGCCTGAATTACCTGCACCGGCTGGGATTCACCTACAAGCGTCCCAAGAAGCGCTTGGTGAAGGCGAATGAGTCGAAGCGGAAGGCCTTCGTTGCGGAGTATGCCGCCCTTAGCGAGGAGACCCGGCGGACCGGAGCCAAGGTATTCTTTGCCGACGAGGCCCACTTCCGGGCCGACGCGGAGTTGCGGGGCAAATGGGTGCTCAGGGGAGAACCGGCATTGGTGGACTCGACCAGTCCCAAGTACGGGGAGAAGGCCAGCTACTACTCGGCGGTGTGCCTGGAGACGGGGGAGGTGGAGTGGATGGGACTGGAGGGCAACAGCAACTCGGAACCTCGGTTGCCTTCCTGGAACAGTTACGGGGGAGGCACAGAGGGCGGCTGAACGTGATCTGGGACAATGCGCCGCCCCATCGCGGTGAGGCGTTGCGGGAATACCTGCGGACGCCTGAGCTGGACCTGAGGTTGGTGAACCTGCCGGGCTACAGTCCGGACTTCAACGCCGACGAGGCTATCTGGGGATGGGCGAGGGAGGAGGCCACTGGCAACCTGTGCCTGGGGACCAGAGAGGCAGTGCAGAAGAGGGTCGGTGACTTCCTGGCCGGGCTGGCCAACCGGCAAGATGAGGTGAGACGGCGCTGCCGGACAGTGCTGCAATCAAGGGCCGAGACACTCCAGCGAGATTCCCGGCCCGATTCCCGCCCTCCCGGAAATGTACATCCCATCTTGGCTTTGGTTTAGTTTGGAAGCGCCGGTCTGCTCGTGGCCGATTCCCGCGGAGACTGCCCCATTGCCGGCAGCCCTCACCGGCGGGAGCGGCGCCAGAGCTATGCTAAACTAACTTGGCGTCGTTGGAGGCTCCCGGGTAGGGCTTCCTGGCAGCTGTCCATGGAATCCCGGCCTTGGCCTGGAGCGGAGAATGCTTAATGGTTCTGGGTGACACGCTGGTTTCAGGCCTGGAAAGCGCCGCCACTGAGTTGGCCGCGGGGGCCGGAGAGATCTTGGCGGGCCACTTTGGCCGTCGGATCTCCATCGAATACAAGGACAAAGAGCAGCGCGACCCGGTGACCAGCGTGGACAAGGCCTGCCAGTCCTACCTTTCCGGGGAGATCGCCAGGAAATTTCCCGGCCACGGCATCCTGGGAGAGGAGAGCGCTTCCGGGGACAACGACCAGGAAGACCAAGCCGCCGCCCCGGAGTTTCTCTGGGTGCTCGACCCCCTGGACGGCACTACCAATTATCTCAACGGGCTTCCCGTGTATGCCAGCTCCATCGGAGTGTTGCACCGGGGCCGGCTCGTGGTCGGGGCGCTGTACCTGCCCTGGCCCAATTCCAAGGGGGGGGTCATCCTGCACTGTCGCAAGGGAGGAGGCTGCTTCATCGACGAAGAGCAGGTGTCGGTCTACGAGTCGGAGGAGCCGGCGGCCAACCGCCTGGTAGGTCTGCCCGGTTCGTTCTCCCAGGTGGCCCGGTTCAGCCGCCGCTTCAACTCCAAGGCGGGGGAAACCCGCATAACCGGCAGCGTGGCTTACGAGCTGGCTATGACCGCCTGCGGGGTGTTGCAATACTCCTTCTTCGGGGCCCCCCGGATTTGGGACGTGGCCGGGGGGGCGCTGGCCGTGACGGAAGCCAACGGCGCGGTCATGACACGGTTTCGCGGGGAGAAGCGGTGGCACCACCTGGAGTCGTTGACGCCGTCCTGGAACGAAAAGCCGCCCACCATGAAGGAGTTGAGGGGTTGGATGGCTCCCCTGGTGGCGGGCAACCGCCGCGTGGCGCCCCTGGTGGCCCACAACATACGCCGCCGCTTTAGCTTGAGGTCGGCCCTACGGCCGGTGGCCAGGACGCTCCGTGGGAGGAGTAAACCGGGGCAGTGATGGGGCGATCAGGCCGCCGGTGAGCCTGTGCCCCGGCCTGGTTACCTGCCCAGGGCGTCCACCTGCACCAGTCGTTCCTCCGCCGGGTCCACTCCCAGGCCGAAGACCTCCAGAGTCGTCATCCCAACCAGCGGCGCGGTGTCGTCCGGCGCAAATACCACGGGCGCGGTAAATTCTCGCCCTTCCAGCCGTAGCAGCGTCTCACCTATGGAGTACTGGACTACCCGTTCATCTGCTAGTCTGAAACGGCGGACCTCCTTGCGCTCCACTCCCAGACTGTCCAGAACGCTTTCGGGAATATTGGTGTAAGTGGCGCCGGTGTCTATGAGGGCGTCGATAGACACGTAGCGTTGCCTGGAGTGGTCGGATACTTCGAGCGCTACCTTGAACGTTCCCATAACACGACCCCTACGCCGGGTCCGGCTCCCAGCCCCAGGGGCGCGGCCCCCAGCCCACGTCGAACACCTCGCCGCGTTTGACCGTCAACACCGGGACTACCGCCTTGTCGATCTTGCGAGAACCGCCGAACACGTCGTAGACCACCCACTCCCCGTCCCTGACTTCCAGTACCGAAACGTCAGCCTGATGGCCCGCTTCCAGGGTGCCCAGCCGGTGCTCCAACCCCATAGCCTTGGCCGGATTGAGAGTGGACATGGTGATCACCTGGTCCAAGGTAAACCCCATGGCCAGGAAGCGGCTCAGCATCTCGGTCATGCTGTGGACCGTGTTAGTCCGGCCGGGCACTGTGAGGTCGGTGCTGATGCAGTGGGGCGTCATCCCCTGGTCCAGAATGCGTTCGCCTATGTCGAAGCTGAAGTTCATCCTTCCATGGGCGGTGTCGAACCACACCCCCCGGTCGTTGGCTTCCTTGGCCTCCGGGACCAGCTTGCCGTCCGCGTCCAGCACCCCGCCGGGATTGGCGGTAAAGAAGTGGGTGACGATGTCCCCCTCTTCCATAATGGGAAGCAGCTCGCGGATGACGTTTGGGTCGTACCGTTTCTGGGTGTCGCCAATGTGGACCATGAGCTTGATCCCGGCCTCCGTAGCCGCCCGCTTGGCCAGCCGGGGCATCTCCATGCCCATGATGTCCAGGGCAGGGGTCACCATTCGCGCTTTGATGCCGGAAATCACGTCCCGGTTGTCTTCTACGACCTGGATAGTCTTGTCCAGGTCGATGCTGTCCAGGCTGAAGATGTCCGGTGTGGTGGCCAGACCGGTGCGGCAAATGTGCAAAAAGCAGATGACCTCGGTCTGGTTGTTGGGGATTATGTGCCTGGGAAAACCGCCGAAGGTGTCGCAGCCGGAGCTTCCGGCGTCCACCAGGGTGGTCACCCCCGAATGCACTCCTCCCACGTCGGCTTTCACGCCGTTCCCGTTTACTCCGTCGTAGACGTGGGTGTGGATGTCGATCAACCCCGGCGCCACCACCTTGCCGGACACCTCGACAACTCGGGACGCTTCCTGGGCCGGTATGCCGGGGGCTACGCGGGCAATTTTCCCGTTCTCCACCGCCACGTCGTTCAGGCCGTGGAGGCCCTGGGAAGGGTCTACCACCGTTCCGCCTCTGATGAGTAAGTCGTACATTTCGAAAGAAGCCCCCCGCGGACTCAGTTGAACATTTCCCCTATTGACAGGCCTCGGTGGATGCGATAAATCGCTTCGCCCAACAGCGGCGCAACCGAGAGCACGGTTATTTTACCGTTGCGTTTCTCCGCCGGCATGGGAATAGTGTCGGTGACCACCACTTCGTTGAAGACGCTTCCCGCCATCAGCTGCGGCGCGTTCTTGGACATCACGGGGTGGGTGACGCAGCAGTAGACATCGTTGACGCCGTGTTCCTTCAGGATATTGGCCGAGTTGACGATGGTGCCGCCGGTGTCGATCTCGTCGTCGAAGGTCAGGGCCACCTTGCCGCGGACGTCGCCGATGACGTTCATCACTTCCGTCTGCCCGTCGTTGCCCAGCCGGCGTTTCTCGATAATGGCCAGGGGGGCCCCCAACCGCTCCGCCACGTCCCGGGCCTTCTTGGTGATGCCGATGTCAACCGCCACCACCACCCAGTCGGCCACTCCCTTGTCTGCCACGTAGTCGGTAAGGATGGGAAGGGCGGTCAACTCGTCCACGGGCATGTTGAAGAAGCCCTGGATCTGCCCTGCGTGCAGGTCGACGGTGAGCATCCGGTTGGCGCCAGCGGCGGAGAGAAGGTCGGCCACCAGACGGGCGGTGATGGGGACCCGCGGCTGGTCCTTCTTGTCGGTGCGGCCGTAGCCGTAGTAGGGCACCACGGCGGTAATCCGGCCCGCCGACGCCCTCTTGCAGGCGTCGATCATGATGAGCAGTTCCATCAGGTTGTCGTTGACCGGGTAACTGGTGGGCTGGATGACGAAAACGTCCCGCTCCCGGATGTTCTCCTGAATCCGCACGAAGGTGTTGTCGTTGGAAAATTTGAAAACCTCGGCCTGGCCCAAAGGAATGTCCAAGTACTCGCATACGGACTGCGCCAGGTCCTGGTGGGCGGTCCCCGTGAAAATCTTGAGCTCGTCCAACACTGGCTTCATCATCGGCCCTCGTCATGCTGCACCGGGAACAGGCGGATTGCCCTGGTGATGGCTCCCTGGTGCGTCGGGATGCCGGCGGTCTTCCGCGTCGAGGCTCCCAGCCTCGATTGAACATGGCTACGGCACTGAAGGCCGCCACGCGGCGCCCGCGGGCGGGATAGCCGCCGGTTGTGCGATCTGCCGGATTTTGTCCGGCAAAGCCCTGGGGTAGCTGGGCAGGAATCTCCCCGACTGGAGAGTAGCAGGCGGATTATAGCATAGGCCTCATCCTTGAAAAAGCGGAAAATCCAACGCCACCACCGGCGCCCTGAGCGGGGCCATCCGATTCTGGCTGGGAAGGCAGCCAACGACATGTCGTTAAGAGGCCTTCTCCCTGCCATTCCCAGCCCGGCCGAGGAATCTAAGGCCCTACCCTGGGGCGTGGTCGGGCATCCCCAACTGGACTCGGGCGCAGCACTTGAGATTCCTCGTCGCTGCGCTCCCACGGAATGACGGGGTGGGTCGCTCCAGCAGAATCACCATGGTCCCGCAGGGGAGTGCGTCCGGTGTGACACGGCGGAGTGCGCTGGTAGTGACGGCGAAATCAAAAGGCCCCTGGGCGGGCCATGGTTAACGACATGGCAGGGCAAAGTGGAGTATGATATTGTCCCGCCCGCGCCGGCGGACCCAGGCCGGGGGCGTTCCTAACCGGGAGCTTGCGATTCCGTGTTCAGCTATCTGAGCCACCTGGAGTGCACCCAGTGTGGGCAGGCCTACCCCAGCGACCGCTTGACTAACGTCAGCGCTTGCTGCGGCAAGGTGCTGTTCGCCCGCTACGACCTGCCCAGGCTGCGCCGCGAGGTGGACCGGGACGCGCTGGCCGCCCGCCGCGGCGACATGTGGCGCTTCTCCGAGCTTCTGCCGGTGGAAGACCCGGATAACGTGGTCTCCTTGGGCGAAGGCGGGACTCCCCTACTGGAAGCTTCCGAGTTGGCCAAGAGCCTGGGCTTGCCGCGTCTGTTCATCAAGGAGGAGGGCCTGAACCCCACCGGCACCTTCAAGGCCCGGGGCCTCTCGGCGGCGGTGTCCAAGTCCGTGGAACTAGGAGCCGGAGGATTCGTCATACCCTCTGCCGGGAATGCCGCGGGAGCCGCGGCGGCCTACTGCGCCCGGGGCGGAGCGACCCTGAGGGCCTTCATGCCCCAGGACGCCCCTGAAGCCAACAGGAAGGAGTGCCTGTGGGCCGCCTCCGAGCTTACCCTGGTCGACGGACACATAGGAGACGCCGGGCGCCAAGCGGCTGCCGCGGCCTCGGAGCAAGACCTGTTCGACCTCTCAACCCTGAAGGAACCGTACCGGGCCGAAGGCAAGAAGACCATGGGCTTGGAGATTGCGCAGCAACTGGGCTGGCGTTTCCCCGATACGGTAATTTATCCCACCGGCGGCGGCACCGGGATTATCGGCATGCACAAGGGTTTCCAGGAACTGCGCGAACTGGGCTGGGTGGAAGACCCTCTTCCCCGGTTCATCGCGGTGCAGTCTATGGGTTGCCAGCCCATCGTCAAGGCTTACCATGATGGGGCGGCAGCTTCGGTGCCGTGGGCCGGGGCTCGCACCTTGGCTGACGGCCTGAGAGTGCCCCATCCCTTCGCGGACTATCTCATCCTGAGGGCGCTCCGCGAGACCGGGGGCGCCGCTCTGGCGGTGGAGGACCCTGAGATGGTCCTCGCTATGCACCGGCTGGCCGCTGCCGAGGGAATCCTGGCCTGTCCGGAGGGGGCGGCAACCCTGGTGGCACTGGAACGCCTGACGGCCGAGGGGTTGATCGACCCTGGCGAGTCTGTGGTGCTGCTGAACACGGGGTCCGGGTACAAGTACCTGCACCTGATCGAGGAAGAGGGTTCATAGTATCCGGCTTTATGGACGAGTCCCCCCGGGCCGGGCGCATGAACGCCAGAGCGGAAGTGAAACCAAGGTTGGAGCCGGGATGACTCCGGCCAACGATACAGGTCACGCCTGAGCATGGAGGGCCGACAATGGAAGTAATTCTCAGTTCTCCCCGGGGGTTCTGCGCCGGCGTGGTGCGGTCCATCGAGGTCGTTGAAATCTGCCTTCGCAAGTTCGGCGCTCCGATATACGTGAAGCATCAAATTGTCCACAACCCTCACGTAGTCGCCAACCTCGAACGCAAGGGGGCCATTACCGTCGAGACCATAGAGGAGATCCCCCCCGGCTCCACGGTGGTGTTTTCCGCCCACGGCTCCGCCCCCGAGGACTTCGCCAAGGCCCAGGAACGCGGCCTCAAAGTCATCGACGCGGTGTGTCCCCTGGTCACTCGGGTGCACAACGAGGCCAGGAAGTACCATGGTGAAGGAAAGAAGGTGCTGCTGGTGGGGCACAGGGGCCACCAGGAAGTCCGGGGTACCATGGGCCAGGTGGAAATGACCCTGATCTCGGACCAGTTGGACTCCGAGCTTCCCGAGTGGGACCCCAGTGAAGAAGTGGCGGTGCTCACCCAGACCACCCTGTCGGTGCGCGACACCGCCCGGGCCATAGACGCCATCCAGGACCGGTTCTATAACGCGGTGGTCCGAAACGACATCTGTTACGCCACCACCAATCGTCAGACGGCCGTGACGCACATGGCCGCCATGGTGGAGTTGGTGCTGGTGATCGGCGCGGAGAACAGCTCCAATTGCAATCGCCTGCGGGAAGTTGCTGAAGCCCAGGGCGTGCCCTCTTATCTGATAAACGGCCCCGAGGAGATCGATCCCGCCTGGATTCGAGAGGTGGAAAAGGTGGGCATCACCTCCGGCGCTTCCACCCCCGAAGTGCTCGTGGAAAGCGTGATCCAGGCCTTGGCCCCGGAACAGGTGACCATGCTGGACGGAGTGGCGGAGGACGTGGCTTTCACGTTGCCCAGAGAGTTGCGCTGACCATGGCCCGCCCCTGCCTTGCAGGTGCTCCAGAGGGCTAGTGTTTCGAACCGGCCGCCAACTCGGCGGCTCCACCGGCATCCGACGCCGGGCCGTTTCCCTCCCCACCCTGGTCTCTCTGGCCTTGGCGATTGCCTTCCTGGTGTTCCTGGTTACCCGTTTCGACCTGGACCTGGAAGCCACCTGGAACAAGGTGAAAGAAGCCAACCCCTGGCTTCTGGTCTCCGCCTTCGCGGTGCATTACACCACCTTCATCTTTCGCGGGGCCAGGTGGCGCATACTGCTCCAAAACGCCGAAGACGCCCGGCAGGGTACGCCCACCGGTGCGGGGCCGGGGCTAGGTTACTGCAGCCAATTGGTGCTCCTGGGATGGTTTGCCAACACGGTGGGATGGCTGCGCCTGGGGGACGCGTACCGGGCATACCTCCATCGCGAGGAGCGAAACGCTTCCTTCTCCCGCACCATGGGCACCATCCTGGCGGAGCGGACCCTGGACACCCTCCTGGTCGTGCTGGTCCTGGCGGCGTCCGTGCCTTTTCTCATCCGGACCGAAGGACAGGCGGCGCAGGTGGTCGTGGCCGTCGCCGCCGTCCTGGCGCTGCTGCTGGCGGCGGCCCTGGGCACGATGTCTTGGGCCAGGCGGTGGCTGTCCCGGAAGCTCCCATCGTGGCTGGCGGAGCGCTACGTCAGGTTCCAGGAGGGGACGCGGGACAGCTTTCGCCGCCTGCCTTTGGTGACCGCTCTGGGAGTTCTGGCCTGGGCGGCCGAAGTGGCCCGGCTATACCTGGTAGTGCTGGCCCTGGACTTGGAGCTGGGGATTCCGGTGGTGGTCTTCTTGAGCATGGCCAATTCCCTCTTGACCCTGGTCCCCACGCCGGGGGGACTGGGCGCCGTGGAATCGGGAGTGGCCGGTCTGGCGGTGCGCCTGTCCACCCTGACGGCCAACTTCGCCGTCGCCTTGGTCGTGGTGGACCGGGCTATCACGTATCTGAGTATCGTGGTCGTGGGCGCGTTGCTGTTCGTGTGGCGTCAGGTCTTCCACCGCACCAACCGGGCCGCTCCGGCAACGCTGCCGTTGAATGATGAAGAACGGGCCGACGGGCCCACGCTGGGATAAGGGACGGTCCGCCGTGCTGCACACCGCCAGCTATTACGACCCAGGCCACTGGCAAGGTCAACTCTATCGCGTGTCTCGCGCCCATCCCCGGGGACGGCGCACCCAGTGGGAGACCGCTCCCTTCTTGTACCCGCCCAAGGAGCTGCTGCGGGACTACCGTGCCGGAGCTCTGGACTTTCAGAAGCTTTCCGAGGAGTACCGCTCCGCGGTGACCGCCGCTTACCGGCAGAGCGAGGCATTCCAGGAATGGGTTGCCGGCTTGGAGACGGGCGGCGACGTTACCCTGCTTTGCTTCGAACGGGGAGACAGTCCCTGCCACCGCCGGGTAGCAGCGCGCTGGCTGCTGGAGCTCGTCCCCGGGCTGGGCTGTGGAGAGCTGCGCTAGCGGGTGATTACGTGCCTACCGCTCCGAGCGTCCGGGCCGCCCCATGAGTTGGACGCCGGCTTCCTGGGGTGAAAGCCCGTCGAACAGCACTTGGTGGGTGATCTGGGTTATGGGCATCTCAACCCCCAGTCGGGCGGCGATTTGCAGGGCCGCCTGGGTGGCATTTACGCCCTCGGCCACGTTGTCCATGGACTGCCTGATTTCCGGCCAGGTCCGCCCCTGGGCCAGTTGCACCCCCACGTAGCGGTTGCGGCTCAGGGGGCTGTTGCAAGTAGCCATCAAGTCGCCCAGACCGGCCAGACCGGAAAAGGTCAGGGGGTGGGCCCCCGAGGCAATTCCCAGACGGGTGATCTCGGCCAGCCCCCGAGTGACAAAAGCCGACTTGGCGTTGTTCCCCGCGTCCATCCCGTCGGCCATCCCGGCCCCCAGGGCGATGATATTCTTCAGAGCTCCGCCCAGTTCCACGCCTACGACGTCGTCGCTGGTGTACACCCGGAAAGAGCCGGACATTAGGGCGGCCTGGGCGGCCTCGGCTTTGGCCACGTCGGCGCCCGCGATCACGGTTGACGACGGCTTGCCCCGGACCACCTCGTGGGCGAGGTTGGGACCGGACAGAACGCACACGCCGGAACTGAGGTGGGGGGGCAATTCTTGCTCCAACACCTGGCTCATCCTCGCGCCCAGGGGAAGCTCCAGACCCTTGGCCGCACTCAGGATGATGGCGTCCGGGGCAATGTCATCCCGAATTCTGCGGATATTGGACCGGAGTTGGCCGGATGGCACGGCGATGATCACCAACCCCGCCGAAGCCAGCGCCTCCGGGGCGTCCGCGGTGACCCTCAACGAGCCGGGGAAGTAGGAGTCGGGCAGGAACCTGGCATTCCGGCGGGAAAAGTCAAGCTCGGCGGCCTCCTCCGGGGTGCGGGCCAAGAGCCGGACCGGGACTCCCTCGCGGGCCAGGACAATCGCCAGGGTGGTGCCCCAGGTGGTGGCGCCTACTGTTACCACCGTTGGGTTCAAAGTAAGATATATGTCCCCTGTATGACTGGGCCCGTACCGGCGGCTGCCGTAGCGACGCCCTGCCGTCTACCCCAAGGGTGCGGTGGTCCGGCGAGCCGGCTGCCCCAGACGACGCTCGTTCCCTTGGCGGATGCGCTGTATATTGTCCCGGTGCTGCCAGAGAATCATGCAACAGCCTACGGATCCGTAGATGACGTAGGTGATGGAATAGACCCCGGCCAGGCCAAGGGCCAGCATGGCGGCAAACCCGGCCACCACTCCCAGCATCGACCCCAGCGATAGGTACCGGCTCAGGAGCGCAATGGGGACGAACGAGAAAGCCGCGATGCCGGCGGCGATGGGCGCCATGACCGCCAGCCCCCCCAGGCCGGTGAGGACTCCCCTCCCCCCGCGAAACCGCAGGAACACCGGCCAGTTGTGACCCACCAGCACCAGAAGGCCGGCGGCCACCTCGGCCCCGGCTGAGCCGAGCGCTTCGTGGGCCAATGCCACCGCGAGGGCTCCCTTGCCGGTGTCCAGCGCCAAGACCACCGCGGCTATCTTGCCGCCGCCGGTGCGCAGGACGTTGGACATGCCCACCCGGCCGCTCCCGTACTCCCTGATGTCCTGCCCGCTCCTAAACCGCATCAGGATATAGCCCCAGGGGATGGAGCCCAGCAGGTAGGCAAAGGCCAAGGTCCCGGCGTACCGGGCCGCGTCGGGGTCTTCCCCCGATGACAGGAACATACCCACGCCCAAGGCGGCGATCAGCGGCAGGGCGGCGAGGCTGAACACTACGGGACTTGCCGTCAGGTTCATGACTTCTTGAACACCAGTCTCAGGTGGGTGTGGTCAAAGCCGAAGGTGTCCCGCAGCCGGTTCTCCAAGTATCGCTGGTAGGAAAAGTGCACCAACTCCGGGTGGTCGACCGTGAACAGAAAGGTGGGAGGATTTACGTCCACCTGCCGCAGACGGGTAAACCGCGGCCTATCTTTTTGACGGCGCCCCTGGCCTGCCGGCGGGGCGTGGCCGGCCAGGGCGTCGGCCAGCAGGTACTGCAATTCCCGGTGCGGCACAAACCGGAGCCGTTCCAGCCAGAGCTCCAGGGCCGTTTGCATGACTCCGCGGATGCCTTCCCCGTGCAGCGCCGACGTGAAGCAGATGGGCACGTATGACATGAAGTGGAGGCGCTCCCGCATCCGCAACAGAGCTCGCTCCCTCGCGGCTTGCCCATCCCGCTCTACCAGGTCCCACTTGTTGATCACCACGATCAAGCCCCGGCAAACGTCCCAAGCCAGGCCGGCGACGTGGGCGTCTTGGGCCGTGGCAAGCTCGGTGGCGTCCACCACCATCAAAGCGATGTCGCTGCGGTTCACGGCGCTGACTGCCCGCATGACGCTGTACTTCTCCACACCCCGCTGGACCTGGCCCGGACGCCGGATGCCCGCGGTGTCGATTAGCACAAGGTTGTTGCCCCGGTAGGTGATGGCGGTATCCAGGGCGTCTCGCGTGGTGCCTGCCACCCGGCTTACGATGGACCGCTCCTGCCCCAGAATGGCGTTCAGCAACTGCGACTTGCCCACGTTGGTCCGGCCCACGATGGCCAGCTTTAGCTCGGGAGGCTCCCCGGAGCCCGCGTCGGCCGGTCCTGTCTCCGGGCCGTCTGTTGCGTCCACGGGAAACGAATCGGGCGGCGGGAAGTGGGAGACGACCTCGTCCATCAACTGGTAGATTCCCAGGTTGTGGTAGGCGCTTATGGGGAAAGGCTCGCCCAATCCAAGGGAGTAAAACTCCGACGCCGCGAACTCTCTCGTCTCGTTGTCCGACTTGTTCACCGCCAAGACCACCGGCTTGGTGGTGCGCCGGAGACGGTCCGCGACAACGTGGTCCGCCGCGGTGAGTCCCTCGGTGACGTCGGTGAGAAACACGACTACGTCGGCCGACTCCATGGCCATCTGGGCCTGCTCTTGGACCTTCTGCTCGATAGCGCCTTCCGGGTCCTGCTCTAGGCCTCCCGTATCCACCATGATGAACCGGTGATAGTCCCAGTCGGCCTCGGCGATGAGCCGGTCACGGGTAGTCCCCGCCACCTCTGACACTATCGCGTGACGGCGTCCCAGGATCCGGTTGAAGAGGGACGACTTGCCGACGTTGGGCCGGCCGATGAAGGCCAATATGGGCTGTGGCAAAACTTGGCTCTGGTGCAGAAGATCAGGTCAGCAGGAACTCCAGCAGGGCCTTCTGGGCATGCAACCGGTTGTGGGCCTGCGGGTAGGCCACGGACTGGGGATGCTCCAGCATTCCCGGCGGCACTTCCTCTCCGTAGTGGGCGGGCATGTCGTGCATGAACAAAGCACCGGAGTTGGCGTGAGACAGGAGGCCGGGGTCTACCGCGTAGCCCTCGAAAGCCTTGCGGCGCGCAGCCGCCTCCGTCTCCTGGCCCATGCTGGCCCACACGTCGGTGTACACCACGGCGGCCCCGGCAACGGCCTCCCTGGGGTCGGTCAAGGTCAATACCTGGGCCGAGTCGGAGCGTCGCCGGGCCTCGGCCAGGGTGGGGCCGTCCAGATTATATCCCTCCGGCGCGGCGATGGCGAAGCTGGCTCCCACCGCAGGCAGGGCCAGGCACAGGCTGCGGGCCACGTTGTTTCCGTCTCCGATGAACGCCACTTTCACTCCGTGAAGGCCGCCCAGGTGCTCGTCGATGGTCAGCAGGTCCGCCAGGGTTTGGCAGGGATGCTCCCAGTCGGACAGGGCATTTATCACCGGCACGCTGGAATATCTGGCCAACTCCTCCAAGTGCCGGTGGGAGAACACCCGGGCGATAATGCAGTCGACGTAGCCGGAGAGGACCCGCGCCACGTCAGAAACCGGCTCCCGGACGCCCAATCCCACGCCGTCCTGGTTCATGTAGACGGAGTAGCCGCCGAGTTGGGCAATCCCTACCTGAAAGCTGGTGCTGGTGCGTAGGGAAGGCTTCTCGAAGAGGAGGGCGACGCTCTTGTTCTCCAGAGGCCTGCCGGAATCCCCCTCTTTCATCTCCCTGGCCCGGCGGATGACCCCCAGGGTCTCGTCCGGTCCGAGGTCAGTGATTGATAACAGGTCCCTCTTGGCTGGCATAAAGGCCCCTTCCCGGCCACCGCATCATATAGCAAAGCCCAACGGCGTTCAAGCTGGCCGAAGGCCCGTGGGAACCGGGCGCCGCCGCAAACCCGGTTAGCCCACCGCCGGGGGCTATGCTAAAATCCCTAATAGGTTCCGGCCCAGACCCTGTTGTTTCACCTCCCGGCGCGCGACTTTCCTAGGAGATACCCCCAACCCGGGGGGTCCGGCTCCCGCCGAGGGCCGAGGCGCTGAAATTACCCCGAGTCCGGAGTGCCCGATATGGCTAACATGGAGCACGCTCAGCTGGTGAAGAAGGGACGCGACGTGGTGGCTCGCTGGCGAGAGGAGCATCCCAACGAGGTCCTAGACCTCAATACCGCCTACCTGAGCTACGCCCGTATGCCCCAGGTAAACCTGAGCGGGGCCGACCTGCGCAACGCCGACTTGATGGGCGCCATGCTGCAGCGGGCCAAGCTGTCGCACTGTTACCTCAACCCCAGTCACATGTACCACGCCAACCTTATCGAGGCCGACCTCAGCGGCGCGCTGATGAACGGCGCCAACCTCCGCGGGGCCAATCTCAGGGGCGCCGACCTCTCCAGCGTCGACTTGGACCGGGCGGTGCTTTCCGGCGCCAACCTCTCGGGGGCCAATCTCACCCGAGCCAACTTGGCCCGGGTCAACCTGACCGGCGCCGACCTGACCGGCGCGGTGCTGACCGGGGCCAACCTCAACCGGGCCATCCTGACCCGGACCAACCTCACCAACGCCAGCTTTGATGGGGCCGATTTCTACGAGGCGCTGTTTCATAGCGCCGACTTGTCGGGGGCTGATTTGGGGGGCAGCATCATGGGGTACAGCGTGTTCCGCAATTGTGACCTCGGCGTGGCCCAGGGGATGGACCGGATCCGCCACGACGCTCCCAGCACCGTAGGCATCGACGCCCTGTACCGCTCGGGAGGCAAACTCCCTGAGGACTTCCTGCGGGGAGTGGGAACGCCCGAATCCCTCATCGACTTCCAACGTTCCCTGGCGGGGGCCCCCTTTTTCCGGGAGGACTCCTTCATCTCCTGCGCCGCCGGGGACAGCGCCGTTGCCAGTCACCTTCTTGGCGACTTGCGGGCCCAGGGGGTCCGCTGCTGGCTCTTCCCGGAAAACGCCCGGGGCAACGCCCTGGTGGACCGGCACAGCACCTCCGACCAGGAGGAGGTGGAGCGATGGGTGCGGGCCTACGACAAGCTAATCGTGGTCTGCACCGAGGCGGCGTTGGACAGCGAGACGGTCCGCAACGACATCACGGGGGCGAAACAGGCCCAAGACACCCGGGACCGGTGGGTCCTGTTCCTGGTCGGCACCGACGACACGGTGGTGGCGCCCCGGGGCCGGGGCTTGGCGCGGACCCTGCGGAGCGAGCACGTGGTCTTCGATCTGAGGGACCGGGGCTCCGAGTCCTACCAGCGAGAGTTGGAGCGGCTGGCCGACAGTATAAAGCAGACCCAGCCGGCCTCCGCCGGAGTTCCCGGACCGGACGGCGGCAACACTCTCTGACCGTCGCCGTCCAACGCGTACCACAGCCAGGGTCATTCAATGGTGACCCCGGAAGGACGCGCAACCGCCGCGTCCACATCATCTTGAACCCGGCTTCCCTGTCACCGAACCAGGCTCCCCTGTCATTCCGAACCCGGCTTCCCTTTCATTACCACGAAAATAGACGGAGGACGGGCCCGGGCATGACAGGGAGGGGTTAGCAGCCGGGCAGGGGCCGTCTACGCCCCACCCCGGTCATTCCGCTGGAGCGCCCCACCCTGTCATTCCGCTGGAGCGCAGCGACGAGGAATCTAAGATGCATAGCCGCAAGCCCCGGCCGCTGGGGTGATGGGCCGCTCGGCGCTGCCCAATTTTCACCGCCGTTATGTGGCCTCCGCAAGGCCATTGTGATTCCGAACCCGGCTTCCCTGTCATTCCGAACCCGTCAAGCGGGTGAGGAATCCCAAGCCGCTCGCAGGAACTAAGGTGAGCTGACCAGGCCGCACTCGGAAGGCATTTGTTCACAATTAAATGACCCTGAGGCCGCGGAGGCCAGGGGCTGCGTGGCCGATGCAATGGGTGGTCGGCCTAGCCCTTGTTGTCACGCAACCCTTTCCCAAAGTTTGCCAGCCGCCGCGCCGCGCAATCCCATCGCTGGCGGCCTTTGGGCCGGAACAGGGGCGTGGGAGAGATGGCCTGTCGATGGCGGACTCCCTCATGGCCCTCCCGCATACCGGTCGATTTCGGTCTTCCGGCCCGGTTTGATGCTCTCGGCGGTCCTCGCGCGCCAGCTTCATGCCGCACCGGCCGGGATGATTTCCCGTCCCGACACTCTCTATATGGTTGACCGGGACGATATGGGTCCAGCCCAACCCGGAAAAGGTTGAGGCCCCGTCCTTCTCAGGAGGACAGGGCCTCTTTCGCCGGTCTATTGAGCCCCCAGATCAGACTCTCCGGGGGCATCGTGCGGGAAGGCGTTCCCTAGATGTAGTCTTCCTCTTCCATCATGCCGATGTTGTCCCGGTTCTGGGACAAGCCGCGGGCGACCTCGGCCCTTAGCTCCTCGACCATCTCGTCGGTGATGACACCGCCTGTCGAGGCTGCCCTCTGCCGGAACTGGTCGAAGGCCCACTGCTCGGTGTCGCCGTGGGGCATGGAGCTGAAGAAGTCCCGGTCGAACACGGGAAGCTCGCCGGGGCCGAAGTAGCCCTTGCCCTCTAGCTCGTAGCCCTCGAGGTCGTGGGTGCCCTTGCCCAGCACCTGCCCGGTCTCGGCGTAGTGCTGCATCACCGTCTGCATCCCGTACTTCTGTATGGGGCAAACCTTCATGCAGATGCCGCAGCCCAGGTAGCGGGCCATAACCGGCCGGCAGCGCTTGAAGTAGAGCTTATTCTTCTCCATGCCACGCCACCAGATCTTGTCCCGCATCAGCGCCCGGCCGGGGCAGCGGTTGACGCAGACTTGGCAGACCTGACAGAAGGCGTGGATTCCGTAGTCCACCGGCTCGTCGTAGCCAACGTTGGCGTCGGTGGTGACTATCATGATCCGGCAGCGGTTGCCCACATGGGGGGTGAGCAGGTAGCCGCAGGCGCCCAACTGACCCAGGCCAGCCGCCACCATCATGGGGATGTAGGGACCGGTGTTGTCGTTGGGGCTGTGCAGCTGAGCGCGATAGCCCAGGGAGTTGATGAACTTGCTCAACTCCAGAGCGGCGGCGCCCTCAGTGCGGTAGGTGCTGGAGTGGACGATCTCCGCCGATATGCTGGGAATGGTCTGGGTGGGTTCGAAGTCCTGCTCGTAGGCCAAGCAGATGGCGTGAGGGAATTTGACCCAGTCCTTCTTGCTCTTGTAGGTGTACCGGTAGTCGTAGGCGGTGATTCCCACTTCCAGGAATCCCACTTCCCGGGCCTTGGCCTTGATCTGCTCGGTTACGTCCTCACCGGTAGGCTCCACACTGGGTTCCTGATCGCCGGAGAGCCGGGCGGCGACGATAAGCGGGTGGTTGAGCTTGTCGTGCTCCTTGCGGATCTCCCGCATCTCGACGTGCTGGTCGCGGATGGCGTTGGCCCAGTCCCGTGAGGCCCTCTCATCGATGTTCATGGTTTCCAGGGGATACTCCCGAGAATACCAGTCCACCTCCCGGTTGTTGAGAGGGATTCCGGGCACCGTCTCCAACTCCTCAGGCACCGGGATGGTGACCTGGGGGTCACCCGGCTGTTTGCCCGGGCGGACCACTTCATGCCCAATTTTTAGCATACTAATACCTCCGGCTTAACAGTACCTCGGCTGGGGCCACGGTCTGAGGCCAACCATACCCGTTGAGAATTTATTTGTCAAGCAATCTCACCCTGTGTTCTTTATACGTCGGCCTGGGTGTTTTGCAACAGGCCCCGGAGCTCGCCACGGGCTTAACCCCCTCGGCGCCGGGATATCATGGCCTCGGCCAGGGGACTGGGTTCCGAGCGGACCACGGCGTGCACCAGCGACGGCCGGCCCGACTCCAGCGCCCGCCGCACGGCGGGAGCCACCTCCTCCGGGCGCTCCACGTGCTCCGCGTAACACCCCAGGGCCTCTACCACCTTGTCGTAGCGGACGTCTCGCAGGTCCGTGGCCACCGCCCGGTTGAAGTAAGCCAACTGAAAGGTCTTGTCGATGCCCCAGGTGCTGTCGTTCCCCATCACCGTGGTGATGGGTATGTTGTGGCGCACGCAGGTGTCGTACTCCATGGCGTGGAATCCAAACGATCCGTCCCCCAAGAAGACCAACACCTTGCTCTCCGGGTGGGCCAGCTTGGCGGCCATGCCATAGGGTATGCTGGCTCCCAGGTGGCTCAGCGGCCCCAGCCGGATGAAGCGCCCCGGCTGGCGGGCCTTCAGGTACGACCGGCCCCACTGGACGTAATCGCCCCCGTCCAGGACGATGACCGTGTCCCTGTCGATCAGCCCGTCCAAGCCGGTGTAGACGTCCATGGGGTGCATGGGCTCTCCCGTGCCGGCGTGGTCTTGCAGGTCTTGCCGCCAGGCGGCGCGGTCCTGCTCCAGCCGGCCTATCCAGTTGCCCAGGGCGTTGGCCCGGCTTCCCTTGGCGGCGGCGGTCAGCTGCTCCGCCACCGCGCCCAGGTCTCCCAGCAGGCCCACCGACACGCCCCGGTTGCGCCCTATTTCCGCGGGGGAAGCGTCGGCCTGGATGATCCGCGCGTCCGGGCCGAAAACGTTGCCAAAGCGGTAGCGGTGGTCCATCCGCTTGCCCAGCAACAACACCACGTCGGCCTCCCTAAACCGGCGGGCCGCCGGGTTTAGCGCGCCGTCGGCGTACCCGAAACACAGCGGATGATCGTCGTCCAACAGGCCCCGGGCCTGCTCTACGGTAAACACCGGGACCCCGGTGGCCTCGGCCAGGGCCTGCAGCTGCTCCGGGGCCACCGAGTAGCGGGCGGGATTCCCGGCGATGATCACCGGGCGCGACGCTTCCTGCAGCAGCGCGGCAGCCTCCCGCACCAACGCCGGGTCGCCCTGGGGCCGGCCCTGGTGGCGATACTCCCGCGGCAGGATCCGGGGCAGCTCCTCCTCGGAAATCTCCTGCTCCTGCAGGTCAATGGGAAGAGTCAAGTGCACCGGGCCGGGGCGGCCGCTGAGGGCGGTGCGAAAGGCTGTGGCCACGAACTCGGGAATGCGAGCTTTGTCGTGGATTAGCCAGGACCCCTTGGTCACCGACGCAGTCATGCCGATCTGGTCGACTTCCTGGAAAGTAGCCATGCCCTTTTCGGGCAACTCGGCGCAGCCGGCCACGAAGACCACAGGGCTCTCGGAGGTGTATATGGCGGGCAGCGCGGAAATGGCGTTGGAAAACCCAGGCCCCCCGGTGACCATGCCCACCGCCGGCCGGCCGGTAATCCGGGCGTAGCCGTCCGCCATGTGCAGGGCGGCTCCCTCGTGGCGGGTGTCGATGAACTCGATGCCCTCGTCGGCCGCCGCGTCCACCAGGGGAAGGATGGTGTCGCCGACGATGGTGAACACCTTCTCGATGCCCTCCTGCTTCAAGCACCTGATGAATAGATGGGACCCGGTGACCTTGGCCATGCTGCTTCCTCTCGTCGTTGGTTGTTTCCCGGTCTCGCAGGCTCCGGCCCGGAGGCGCGCCGCGCCGCCAGGGACCGTTATTGAGCTTAGCGGCCCCATCCGCGCCGGGCAAGGGCTGGAGGCAGCGAGTTGCATTTTGGCCCGGCGCCGGCGCCCCCCATTTGCCAGCGGCGCGAGTTACGGGGTATACGTAGTCCCATGGGCACGCTGTTCGTGGTGGGAACACCCATCGGAAACCTGGAGGACATCACCCGGCGGGCGGCGAGGGTCCTGGGCGAGGTGTCGCTGATAGCGGCCGAAGACACCCGGGTCAGCCGCCGGCTGCTGACCCACCTGGGCCTGCGGGCGCCCCTGGTCAGCTACAACCGGCACAACTGGCGGTCCCGGATTCCCCGGGTGCTGAGGGCCCTGGAGATGGGGAACGTGGCCCTGGTCTGCGACGCCGGAATGCCGGGGATCAGCGATCCGGGGAGTCAGTTGGTCTCCGCGGCCGCGGCCCAGGGCTTTCCGGTGGAAGTGGCGCCCGGTCCTTCCGCGCTGACCGCCGCGCTGTCGGTGTCCGGCCTGGACGCCGACGCCTTTGCCTTCCTGGGATTCCTGCCTCGCAATAGCCGCGACCGCCGCCGCCGGCTGCGGGAACTGGCTTCCCAGCCCATGACCCTGGTGCTGTTCGAGGCCCCCCACCGGCTGCGGGCCACCCTGGACGACGCCCTGGACGAGTTGGGGGACCGGGCAGTGGCGCTGTGCCGCGAGCTCACCAAGCTGCACGAAGAGGTGTTTCGAGGGTCTCTGTCCCAGGCCATCCACCTCGCCCAGGAGCCCAGGGGCGAGTACGTGGTGGTAATCGAAGGCGCTACGAAGACCGCAGAGCCCCTTGACCCGGGGCTCCTGGCGGAGGAAGCCGCCACGCGGCTGTCCCGGCTGAGACAGGAAGGCGCAAAGGCCCAAGAGGCCGTCGCCGAGGTGGCCGGTTCTCTGGGCCTGCCCAAGAACCTGGTATACCGCCTCTGGGTGGAAACCGGCCCGCGCCGCCACGGTTGAGCAAAGGACGACCGGTCGTTGTGTCGGCTCAGGCTTCGGTGATGTCGATGGTCCGGATCACCAGCCGCTCCCGCGGCCGGGAGCTCTCCCGGCCGTTGCCCGGGATCACGTCCACTCCCGCCAGCGCGTCCAGCACGTCGGAGCCCTCGGTGAGCATCCCGAATATGGTGTAGTTGGGAGGCAGGCCAGCGTCGTCGCCGTGGACGATGAAGAACTGGCTGCCGTTGGTGTTGGGTCCGGCGTTGGCCATGGCCAGGGTGCCCCTGACGTACTTGCGGGTCACAGCCTCGTCGGGAAACCGATAGCCGGGCCCCCCGGTGCCGTCACCCTTGGGACAGCCGCCTTGGACCATGAAGTCCTTGATTACGCGGTGAAATCCGCCGTTGTCGTAAAACCCCTCCCGGGCCAGAAACACGAAGTTGTTGACCGTGGCGGGAGCCTCCAAGGCGAACAGCTCCACGGCCATGTCTCCCTGGCTGGTGCGAATGAACGCGGTATAGGTCTTGTCTGCGTCTAAGGACATCTCCGGCGGGCTGGAGTACTGGCTGGGCATGACATCTCCTCGGCTTGGCGTTGGCATCGGTTTAGATCGGAAGAGTAGTGCGCCTAACGGGCTGATAGGCGCTGATTATATCCCCCAACTCATACCCCGCTCAATCCGTGGCCCTTCCCGGTGAGAGCACTTTGGTTTTCCCGGACTTTCCCTTTGGTGTTCCCGTCGCGCCGGACCCACACGCTCACGTCATACCTAACCCCCGGCTCGTCATGCCGAGCGTACTCGCCCGTCTCTCACCATTGAGGACGGTTGCCCTTCTCGCCCCGCCTTCAGTCTGGGAATAAGACGCGGTAGATTAAAGCTGTTCCGGTGCAGGGTAGGTCTATAATAGTAGTAGAGGGGTGCAAGTCCTGTAGCGGTTTTAGCGGAACCCTCTGGGAGGCGTGGGGAATCCGCCGTCATGAGAAAGCTGCGGGTTGCTGTTTAGTGGTCCATGACCGCCATGATTTCCAGAGGAGGTCACAAGCAATGGACGCATTCGAAACGATGGAAGACTACGGACATGAACAGTTGGTGTTTTGCTCCGACCCCTCGACCGGCCTCCGGGCCGTCATTGCCATTCACGACACAACCCTGGGCCCGGCCTGCGGAGGCACCAGGATGTGGCCCTACGAGTCCGAGTCCGAAGCGGTGCGGGACGTGCTGCGCCTTTCCCGCGCGATGACTTACAAGGCGGCGGCGGCGGACCTGCCCATGGGAGGCGGCAAGGGAGTGATAATGGGAGATCCGCGCGCCCTGAAGACCGAGGCCCTTCTCCGGTCCTACGGAATGTTCGTGGACACCCTCGGCGGACGCTACCTGACCACCACCGACGTGGGCACCACCACCCGAGACCTGGAGGACATCCGCCTGGAAACCCGCCACGTGGTGGGCCTGCCCCAGGCTGCCGGGGGCAGCGGGGACACCTCCGTTATGACCGGCCTGGGAGTCTACATGGGCATGAAGGCGTGCGCCTCTGAAGTGTGGGGGTCCGACTCCCTCAGCGGCAGGAAGATAGCCATGCAGGGGTTCGGCAAGGTGGCCTTCAACACCGCCCACCATCTCCTGAAAGAGGACGCCCGGTTGGTGGTGTGCGACATAACCGAGAGTTCCCTGGATCGGGCCCGGGACCTGGGCATCGAGATAGTGGACCGGGAACGGATATTCGACCTGGACTGCGATATATTCTCGCCCTGCGCCCTGGGAGGCGTGCTCAACGCCGAGACCATTCCCGCGCTCAAGTGCCGGGTGGTGGCCGGGGCCGCCAACAACCAACTGCTAACGGACCGGGACGGAGAAGACCTCCACCGCCGGGGGATTCTCTATGCGCCGGACTACATTATCAACGCCGGGGGGGTCATCAACGTTTCGACGGAAATAGGGGCGCAATATAACGCCGGCCGGGCCCGAGAGAAGACCGAGCGCATCTACGACATAATGGGGCGGGTAATACGAAAGTCGAAGACGGAAGAGGTCCCCACCGCCCGGGCCGCCGATCTGCTGGCCGAGGCAAGGATAGCCTCGGTGAAGGCCATGCGGAAGGTCTACAAGGGCGCCGGGCCGGCGGCTTAAGACGGGTAATCGCCTCCGGCAATCCCGGGCGGGCTACCGGAGGCTCACCTGGCCTTGGATTCGGCCTCGAAGCCACAGTGCAGGTGGGTGCCGTCGCAGAAGGGCTTGTTGTTGGACTGACCGCAGCGGCAGAACGAGACCCACCGGCCTTCCGGGATGGTGTAGGCGTTTCCCTCTTGGTCCACCAGGTCTATGGGCCCGGATATCCGGTGGGGGCCGTTCTCGCGCACTTCAATTCTAACCTCTGCCATGGATTCCTCCTGTTTTTGGGACTGCCCCCGCCGGCTGGGCGAAGCCCCCGGTTGGGGCGGCACAACGAGCAAGTCTGCCACCGGCGGGATGGGGTGTCAATGCCGATCGCTCCCCCCGCAGGGCGTTTTAGTTGTCATTCCGAGCGGAGCGAGGAATCTGAGATTCTTGGGTCCGGGTGACCTTGGCCTTGGGCAGAGATTTCAGATTCCTCCCGTTGGTTCGGAATGACAGGTGCGGGCCAGGGGGACAATCAAAAAACCCTGGGCCTCCCGATCCGCGCCCCAGGGGTCCCCGCTAGGGCGTCCCGGCCTTGTCGGAGACTCCAAGCTGTTGCATCAGGCCGGAGATCTGCTCCCACGTCCCGTCTTCCACGAAAATGCCCTCTTTCAACCGTCGCTGCTCGGTGCGAAACTCAATCTCGCCGGGGTAGAGCACCTCGTCGAACCCCGCGGCGGGCGGTGAGGTCTTGACGAACTCCACGAAATCCGCCACCTCTTTCTTGAACTGGGCCAGCGGCCGGAAGTGTTCCACGTCGAAGACCGAGATGAAGCACCCGTCGTTGTGCCTAGCCTGGGGGTCGATGCCGAAGCCCAGGCCGGTGAGCAGCCCGGAGAAGGCCTCCACCATGAATGAAAGTCCATAGCCCTTGTGTCCCTGGTCTGCCCCCACCGGCAGTATGGCGCCCCCGTCGAAGTAGTCGTCCGGATTGGTTGTGGCGGCGCCCCGTTTGTCTATTATCCAGCCCGGCGGCACGGCCTCGCCGCGGTTGCGGGCCAGGGAGATTTTTCCCTGGGCCACGGCGCTGGTGGCCATGTCCAGCAACACCGGCCCTTCCAGGTCGCTGGGCATCCCGATGCAGATGGGGTTGGTCCCCAGGCGGCGGCCCATGCCCCCAAACGGGGCAACCGCCTTGGGCCCGGCGCCCGAGTCCGCGGTTATCAACCCTATCATGCCCTCCCGGAGAGCCATGGTGGGGTAGTCTCCCAGCCGTCCGATGTGACTCTGATAGTGTACGGTGACGGCAGCCACGCCGTGGGCCTTGGCTTTCTCGATGGCCATTGCCATGGCCCGCTCCGTCACGACAAAGCCGAATCCCCAGTTGCCGTTGACCACCGCGGTGCAGGGGGCCTCCCTCTCCACGACGAAGGGGGCTCCGGGCACTATGTGGCCCCGGTCGATGCGGGCCACGTACTCCGGTATGTGGATGACGCCGTGGGAGTCGTGGCCCACCAGGTTGGCTTTTACCTGGTGGGTGGCCACTATCCTGGACTCGTGCTCCGAAACTCCCTTGGCCCGATAGATGTGATACCCCACGTTTTCCAGGTATTCCGGCGTGAAGACGGGCATAGGACGTTCCTCCGGGACCGCAATTATCACGATCATATGGATAGGCTGGTGCGGGAACGATTCTATTACCGGCTTCCCGCGTTGTCCACGGCAGGTCTGGCCCAGGCCAGGGTCTTTCGATTGTCCTATTCCGGCGCCCTGAGCCCTTCGGCTACGCTCAGGATAGACTCCGCCGAAGGGCTCAGCGTGACTTGGCGGAGAAGCGCTTCGAGCGTCAGGATCATCCGGTGGCCCTGGCGGTGGCCCTGGCGGTGGCCCTGGGCCATACCGGGGGTTTGGGAGGGAGAGTGACGCCCGGGTGATACTCGGCCCAGGGGAGGAGGGCGCGAAGGAGGAGCTCCGGGGTGGGCTCCCGGCTGGGCTCCTGGCGGAGCCCGGCGCAGCGTTCAAGGTAACGGGCGGCGGCGGCGAAGGTCGGGAGATGGAAACCCGCCTGGGCGACCCGGCGGACGAAGGCTTGGGGGGAGGGTGTGGGCCGTTTATCCGCCTGGGCGACAGCCCATTGGGTGCAGAGGTCGTCGGCCTCGCGTTGGAGCATGACCTGGGCGTAGGGCAGGGCCATTCTACGGCGAAGGGAGCGGATGCGGGCCCGCAACGAGGCGATGGTCATAGGGACTTCTCCTTTGGATGGATTGATTTGGGTGGTTGGAAGGTCTCACCACGAATGGGGATGGGCACCCCGCAAAGGGCTGAGGCTACCTGGATTTCCGCTGGGCGGTCCAGAGGGGCAGGGCGGCCTCCAAGGCCTGGACTTGGTCGAGCAACTGAGGATGGCGCGGACGGCGCGGAGGCGGATTTCCGGGTTCCGACTCTCCAAGAGGTCGCCGAGGCAAACGACGGCTCGAAAGGCGAGGCTTCGGAGGCAGTTTTTCGCGCGGCGGTGCCGCCTAGACGGTAGGGGCGAAAAAATTTTCGCCCCTACGCGTGAACCTTCTGTCCCGAGGTAGGTGCATCCGCTGCGGCGGCCCACCTTGGAGACGCGGGCGGCTTGGGCGATGGATGGGGCGGCGGCGAGTATGGGTAGAGCCGATTGTTGGCGCGAGGAGAGGCCGGGGTTTTTTATTTCAGGGCCATTATGAGCCATTTCGAGCCATGGGCCTCAGTGGCGGTTTGATGGATTTGGCAGGGGGCTATTGGCTGCCTATCAACAGGGTAGGGAGTGGGCACCGGGAGTGGCAAGGGGGAAGTGTCGGGAGTTTTGGAGGAACGGGTAGGCCGCCGGAGTCCAGGCTCACGCTGCTATAATCGGTTCGATTTGGCAGGGGGCTATTGGCTGCCTATGAACAGCGTAGGGAGGGGTCATCGGAGGGCGCAAGGGGGAAGTGTCGGGAGTTTTGGATCAAGGGGGAGCCCGCAGGAGTCCAGGCTCACGCTGCTATAATCGGAATTACTAAGAAACTATCTCAAATCAAGAAGAACTTGCAGGTCACGGCTGGTGATTTTCTGCGTTCGGCCTGAGCGCAGCACAGCGGAGTCGAAGGGTCTCCCCGGCGCCGGCCCTTCGACAGGCTCAGGACAGGCCCCTTTGACTGCGCTGCGTTCCGCCTCCGGCTCCACTCCGCTTCGCTCAGGACGAACGGTTAAAAGCGGCGAAGTCTTGATCTTCAATTGCACCAGCCTAGCCCAACAACTTGACAACTAATACGGCATCTGAACGAAGTGAAGGGCCTCTCTTCCGTAGCTGAGATTCTTCGGCGAGCTCAGAATTACTAATGGCCTTGTGAAGGCCACGCATGCGGATGAAAATGGGGGAGCGGCCGAGCGGCCCATCACCAGTGGCCCGGGCTGGCAGCTATGCACTGTAGATTCCTCGCCGCTTCGCGGCCGCGGAATGACAGGGGTGGGTGCTCCCGCGGAATGACAGGGGTGGGTGGGCTCGGCACGACATGTTGGAGAAGGGCCTCAAGCGCCACGATAATCGAATGACCCTGATGCCCAGGCTCCGGGGGTGGCGCGGCCTAAATTGCCCGGTTGGCCGCGGGCGCCTGGGAGCGTGCGTAACGACGTAAACGGGGCTTGTAACTGTTCAGAGTTGAGGGGGGCGGCCCTTCGACAAGCTCAGAACAGGCCCTGCGACTGCGCTTCGTTCCGCCTGCGGCTGCACTTCGCTTCGCTCAGGACGAACGGTTGCGTGCCATTGGGCTCACCGATTCTGAACAGTTACCGGGGCCTGCTCAAGCTTGTGACGCCGCCGCCGCCATGGTAACCTAAATCTGTTGCCTGCCCCTGTAGCTCAGTGGATAGAGTGCCGGCCTCCGGAGCCGGAGACGAGAGTTCGACCCTCTCCGGGGGTACCATCAACCAGCCTGCTGAAGGCCATCGCCCCAAATTGTCCAAAGGTCTCGTCGTCCCGGGGCCTCGGCGGACGGGACGGCTCCGTCCCTCTCCCGCCACTCTTCAGCACCAATGCCAAACCGTCGGGGCGTGGCCCAGCGGCAGGGCGCCTGGTTTGGGACCAGGAGGTCGGCAGTTCAAATCTGCCCGCCCCGACCAGGTACGGGCAAGCCCCACCCCCGAGGCGGGACGCCAACCCTACGCCGCCTAACAGCCGGGGCCGACTTCAGCCCGGAAGGAGCGTGCCGGCTTGGATGCCCCCGGAGCGTAAGAACATCCGAGACCATCGCGCCGATCCAATACCGCATCGCCGGCGTATCAACGGCACAGAACCATCCGGTGTTTACCCAAGACGAAAGCCGCCGCATCGACCTGCCGGCGGCGATGCTGTAGTGTTTCAACCCGTTATTTGGAGGGTCCCATGCTTTGAGTCTTGACCGCAGTAGGAGCAGTGTTGCTCTCAATGGGAGTTGCGGCGATAAACCTCTTCAAGCGGACGGTCAGACCTGAAACACCGGACCGCCCTGCCGAGGAAAGGGAGTCACCGCTTCGGGGCTAGCCCTGATAGACCGAGCGGCCGCCGCCCCGCGTTGACCTTGGGTGCAGGCCGGAAACGAGGAGGCCGTCATAGCCATTGCACTGGAGAGAATCGGCCACTGCGCCCTGCGGGTTAGGGACGTGGACCGGTCCAAGAGATTCTACACCGAGGTGCTGGGTTTCCAGTTGATGGAGGAGGACCCGGACCACGGCGGGGTGTTCATGAGCCTGCCCGGAGACGGGCACACCATAGACGTTTCGCCGGTGATCAACCCCGCGGATTCCCTTCCCGCCGCCGACGGAGACCGGCCTGGCCTGGTCCACATTGCTTTTAAGGTTGGCAGCTACGGCGCGCTGAAGCAGGCCTACGATACCCTGCAGGCCCACGGTGTGGAGGTGGCGCGCCTGATGGACCACGTGAGCCAGCGGAGCATCTACTTCAAAGACCCGGACGGCAACGGGCTGGAAATCTACTACGAGTATCCCAACGCCCGCGAACTGTTTCTGCGAGGCCGGGGAGACCAGGACTCCCCGTTCTCCTTCGACGACCCTCCCCCGGACCCTGGGGCTTCCGGGAGCTGAGACCTATCCGGTCGTCCCTTCGTTCCCGGCGTCTTCCGGCTGCGGGGATGCTCGGGCTAGTAGTGACGAAGCTCCACTACGTTGTCGTCGGGATCGAACACGTACAGGGAAATGCCGTCGCCGTGGGAGCCCCAGCGCTTGCCCGGTCCGGAGTGAATCCCCACCCCGATAGCCTCGAACCGCCGCTTGAGCTCTTCCATGTCTGTGGGCTCGATTACCATGCAGAAGTGGTCCTGGTTGCGGGCCCCGTCGCGGCCAATAGGCTCTTGGTCCGTGAGAAAGAGGTCGATGATGGTGTCATCGTTCAGTCTGGCCGACGGGAAACGCACCTCACCCGCTCTCCACTGCTCGACCCGCTCCGGCTTGAGCCCTAGCGTCTCCGTATAGAACCCCAGGGACACCTCCACGTCCTTGACCCGGAGCACGATGTGGTCCATCTCGGTAATCCTGACCAATGCCTGAGATTCCGTCTTGGCAAGCCCTTGCGTACCGGTTGACATGCCCGTCCTCCTGTCGCCGGCCTCGGCCCGACTAAGCACACCTTGGCGAGAAGACGCCTCCCGGAAAATCCGCTCGCCAGTCCGCTCCATTAGGCCGGAGTATGTAATCAAGTATACTTCATGCCGGCTCCTGGGTGTTGACGCCTGACCGGGCGGCGGCGTCCCAGGGAATCAATGACACTTCCGAGGAGAGAATATGACTTCCCCCGCGCTGCCGGACGGCCAGCCGTCCACCCTGATCGCTGTGTCCGAAGACCCCTGGTGCCGAGAGGCGTCCCTGTCCTCCCTCGACACCCTGATCACCCCCGCCGAGCGGTTCTATGTGCGCAATCACTTCTCCCAAGTGCCAGAGATAGACCGGGACGACTGGCAGCTCACCGTGGACGGGGAGGTGCACAGCCCCCTTACCCTGAGCTTCCAAGACCTCATGGACCTGCCGACCAGGGAATTGACGGTCACCATGGAATGCGCCGGGAACAGCCGCTCCTACGTAACGCCGCCCGCGGAGGGCCTGGCCTTTCGGCACGGCGCGGTGAGCACTGGCCGCTGGACGGGAGTAGCCCTGGGGGAGGTGTTGGCGCAGGCGGCGCCAAAGGAGTCAGCCTCGGTGGTGGTCTTTGGGGGCGCCGACCGGGGCCAGGAAGAGGAAGACGGGGTTGCTTTCGACTTGAACTTCCGGCGCAGCCTGCCCCTGGCGAAAGCGCTGCATCCCGACACCCTGCTGGCTTACCGGATGAACGGTGAGCCTTTGCCCCTCGAGCACGGGTTCCCGGTCCGCATGGTGGTCCCCGGGTGGTACGCCATGGCCTCGGTAAAGTGGTTGACCCACGTCAGCCTGGTGGACCAACCCCTCGACGGGTTTTTCCAACAACGGCGCTACGTCATGATCAACGAGGGACCCGAGGCCTCGCTGAAAAGAGAGCCGGTGACCACGCTGAAGGTCAAGTCCCTGATCAACAGCCCCCGGCACGGCCAGGTCATCCAACCGGGGACCTGGACCGTCACCGGGTTTGCCTGGTCGGGTCAGGGAGAGGTCACCAGGGTGGAGGTGAGCACCGACGGCGGCCAGCATTGGTGGGATGCCACGCTGCTGGGAGAGCCGGACCCCAACTCTTGGCGGCAGTGGACGCTGGAGTGGCAGGCGTCCCAGCCCGGCCACTTCATCATCATGGCCCGGGCCACGGACTCGGGCGGCCATACCCAGCCGGACCGCATACCCTGGAACTTTCGAGGGTATGGCAACAACGCTATCCACACCATCGCGGTGGAGGTGCCCAGCCTCGAGGCGATTCCCGACTAGGCGGGGCGCCGGCCCGGCGCCGGCCTGCGGAAATACCGGCCCCGCCCCCCAGGGCGCAACGGCCCAAGTCCAAGTGGCCCGCGCCGCCGGGGCAAGGGCAGGCGGGTTTTGTTCCCGGCAAGCCAGCCCTGCGCCCAACGGCCGCATCGCGGCGGGCTCACCCACTACGGCTTACGGAATAAGCAGCAGCTTGCCGGTGGAGAAACGGCCCTCCAGTTGACGGTGGGCCTCTGAGGCCTCGGCCAGGGGGAACTCCCCGCCGATCCGCACCTTCAACTCGCCGGAGGCGACCCAATCGAACACATCGCCCGCCCGCCACTCCAGCTCCTCCCGGTTGTCGGTGTGGTCCACCAGGCTGGGACGGGTGAGGAAAGAGGACAAGGGCAAGCTGCCGGGCGATACCGGGTCCACCGGCCCGCTGGACTGGCCGTACAGCGCCAGGCATCCGCGGCGCGCCAGGCACCTGACGCTCTTCTCGAAGGTGGTCTGGCCCACCGCGTCGTATACGGCGTTGCAGCCCCGGCCTCCCGTGGCCTTTTTCACCTCTTCCTCGAAGTCCTCCCGGGTGTACACGATGACGTGGTCCGCCCCCGCCTCCCGGGCCAGCGCCGCCTTCTCGTCGGTGGAAACGGTGGCGAACACGAAAGCGCCCGCCCGCTTGGCGATCTGGATCAGCATCAGGCCGGTCCCGCCGGCGCCGGCGTGGACCAAGGCGGAGTCCCCCGGCTTCAGCGGGTAGGTGCTGAGGGCCAGGTAGTGGGCGGTCATGCCCTGGAGGTACACCGCGGCGGCCGTCTTGGCGTCCAGCGCCGCCGGCACCTTCACCAGAACGTCGGTGGGGATGGCCACCTGCTCGGCGTAGGAGCCCCTCACGCCCCAGTAAGCCACGGTATCCCCCACCCTCACGGCGTCGCCGGCATCGTCGCCCAGCGCCGTTACCACCCCGGCCGCCTCGAAACCAGGGGTGGCGGGGAGGTCCGGCGCCGGCATGGCCCCGCCCCGGCGGGCATAGACGTCGGCGAAGTTCACCCCCAGGGCCTGAAGGCTTATCAGCGCCTGCCCCCTCTGGGGTTCCGGCTCGGGACACTCCTCGTACTTCAGGACCTCCGGGCCGCCAAACTCATGGATCCGTATGGCCTTCATAGTTGCTCCCTCCTAATCACGTCCTCTATTCCTCCAGGTGCCCGTTTCTAAGCCGGTCCGCCACCGCTTGGTCCCGTTCGGCCAGGTCCACCTGGTCGGCAAACAGGTACACCAGGGACCGCTGCCCATAGTAATGGTCCGCCTCCGGGTTTAGCTCTATCGCCCGGGTCAAGTCGGCGATGGCCTCGTCGTAGCGGCCCACCTCGTAGAAAGAATACCCGCGGTCGTAGTAGGCCTCGGCAAAGGCGCCGTCCAACTCGATAGCCCGGTTGTAGTCCTGGATGGCGCGGTCGTAGGCGCCATTGCGGCTATACCTGTTGCCGCGAGCGTGAAAACCGGCGGCGTCGGCGGGTTCTTCCCGGTGTCTCAGGTTCAAGTAAGCACTTCCCGCGGGCCGCGCCGGGTAAGGCCCGGCATCGGCCGTCCAGGCCTCTTGGTGGCCCGACTCCGCTATCCCGCCAGCCAACCCATGAAGTCCCGGCGGGAAGCCCGGGCGTCCGCTTCCGGGGGCGCGCTTGGTTCCGGCAGCCTCATGGCCTCGTCGGGGACGAGCCAGCCGTCGGGCAGGGGGATTTCCAACTCGTCGAAGTTGTTGGATATCCACTTCAACGCGCCCCGCTCCTGGCAGGCAACGGCCAGGTCGACGATGGTCCTGACGTCCTGGGCCAGGTAGTCCAGGACGTGCTGCTGGTAACCCTGACGCCACAGCCCGGGAATTTCATCCCCCTCCACATCCACGTCCGCCATTTTGCCGGCGGACCCCAACCCGATCATGGCGGAGCGCTGCAGCAGGCCTATGGCCCCGCCGGCGCGCCCCGGCAGCCCCATTCCCAGGGCGGCTACGTTCAGGTCCGGGCAGTAACCCCGTTGGCAGACCAGGTGAAACATCATGTCCACGTGGCTGCGGGCCAGGTCCCGGCACTCCGTCGGCAGCCCCGACTCCTCGGACAGGACCGGCAGGTCCAGCCTCAACCCGTTCCAGGTGACCAGGGTGTAACCCTCGCCGCCCGTCATGGTGGACAGGTCCGCCACCAATGCCCGGACTTCATCCCGGCTCATTTGCCCGGCCGGGACGCCCCCGGGCGTCTCGCCATACCACGTGGTTATTCTGCCGGTGTCGCCGGCGCAGACCGCGGCGCAGGCTATCCCCGGAAGGCCGCCGTCTCTCCAATTCCCGCCGGGCAATGCCGTGGCCGGCTCCAGGTGAAAGCCCAAGAATTTTCGCTCCATGGCCATCTCCGGCGGTCGCGTCACGCCCTGCACTCAATGCCGGTCGTTTCAGCGTAAATCCTATCACGTTCCCCTATGAGGTTCCCAGGATGGAGGGCGCCGGCGCAGGGCGGCGCGGGCGAGGCAAGCCGTTTCCCGCGCCGGCACAGGAGGCCGCCCGGGGGCCTCAAGCCTCGGTTTGAATTACGGCCCTGGGAATTGCCGCGTTCGCCTGGCGGTGCTCGTCCCCAATCGGCCGGTCCTCCAAATATAATCAAGAAAATCACGGGAGCCCCGATGTCGGCAAGAAGATAATGCATATTAACCAATTATGATTATTGCATTTGTATCATTGACACGACCCTCTCCAAAGATATTAAATATTCCTGAGGCGGCATATCCGTAGCCGCCGGGCATTTACCCACCGGATGTCCTAACCGGGTCTCGGGCCCGTCGCGGGCCCGACCAACGATAGCCGAGGGCGATGTTGCGCCGGAGGCGATAGCAATGACGACAACTATAACGACGCTAGGAGGAATAAATGGCTGACAAAGACATCGAACTAATGGCTCATCTGTTGCGCCGCGCCGGCTTCGGCGCCAGCCGCGACGAGATCGAGGCCAGGGCGGCCCAGGGGTACGACAGCGTGGTTGAGGAACTGCTCAACCCTGGAGACGCCCCCGGCATAGAAGAGGACATGATGTTCCGGTCCTACCCCTCGTACTTCGACGAGGCGGCCATAGAGACCCCACAGACCGAGATCGTCTACCGGATGATCAACGAAAAGCACCAGCTAAAAGAGAAGATGGCCCTCTTCTGGCACATGATTCTCTGCGCCGGCGACAACAAGGTGGACAACGCCCGGACCACCCACATGCAGTACGCCACCTTCCGGGAAATGGGCATGGGCAACCTGAAGGACATACTGCTGTGGCTCTCCACCGACCCAGCCATGCTCTACTACCTGGACAATATCGAAAGCCACAAGGTGGCGGTGAACGAGAACTACGGGCGCGAGTTGTTGGAGTTGTTCTCCATGGGCGTGGGCATGGATGGGGACTACAACTACAGCGAGGACGACGTGAAAGCCTGCGCCCGGGCCTTCACCGGCTGGAACCTGGCTCCCACCGTCCCCGTGTTTCCCTACGGCCGGACTCCCTTCGAGTTCCGCTACGATCCCGCGGACCATGACGACGGCGAGAAGACCTTCCTGGGAGAGACCGGGCGCTGGAACGGTGATGATATCGTCGATATCATCTGCAAGCAGCCGGCCACGGCCCGCTTCGTATCCAGGAAGCTGTATGACTTCTTCGTGGCCGACGAGGTGCCGGTGCCTTCCTGGCGGCTCCAGGATCCCAAGGACATGGACGCGATCCGAACCCTGGAGAAGGCTTACTTCGACTCCGGTTACGAGATCAACGCCATGCTGCGGGCGCTGTTCACCTCGGACTTCTTCAAGTCCGAGGCCTCTCGCTACGCCAAGGTGAAGAGCCCGGCCGACGTGGTCATCGGCACCATGCGCATGGTCCAGGACCACACCGAGCCCAAACCGGGACTGTTCTTCGTGGCCATGGAACCCAAGTACATGGGCTTGGACCTGCTGAACCCCCCCACGGTGGAAGGCTGGCACACGGGAGCGGAGTGGATCAACAGCGGCAGCTTGATCGACCGCATCAACTTCGCCTCGGGCCTGCTGGGCAACACCCAACTCCCGGGCGTGCAGTCCATCATCGGGCGGCTCATGTCCCAGGGAGAGACCCTGACGGCGGACCAGCTGGTGGACGGCTGCCTGGACTTGCTAGGCCCAATGACCGTCGCCGATGAGACCCGTCAGGAGTTGATCGGCCACGCCTCCCAGGGCGGCCCCCTGAGCCACGGGAGCGAGTCGGAGCGAGCGGACTTCAGCCGCCGGGCTGCCGAAATGCTCCAGATGATCGCCACGACTTCCGAGTTCCAGTTCGTCTAGTCCGGCGCAACTAGTCCAGTCCAAAGAATAAAAGCATAGTCACGGAGGAAAGACCATGGTATCTACCAAGAAAGACCCGGTGCTGGCAGTGGTTTCCCTGTCCGGCGGCAACGACGGGTTGAACACCGTTATCCCCTACAACAATTCCCGCTATCGGGACTATCGCCCCTCGCTGGGAATCCCCGAAGACCAGATCATCCACTTCACCGACGAGTTGGGCTTCCATCCGGCCATGGCGCCCCTCAAGAAGTACTGGGATGAGGGGAAGCTGGCCATCATCCTGGGCACGGGCTACCCCAACGGCAGCCTCTCCCACTTCCGCTCCATGGACATTTGGGCCACCTGCGAGCCGGAGACCCTGAGCGTCGAGGGCTGGCTGGGCCGGCTCATCAAGACCATAGATCCCAAGGCCGAAAACGTGCTCACCGGCGTCAACTTCGGTCGCGGCATGCCCCGGGCCATGGCGCTGGAAGGCGTGCCCGTGGCCTCGGTGGGTAACCTGGACAGCTACGGCCTTATGACGGAGATAGAGCGGGAGGAGGAGCGCGACGAGGCCCTGGACCTGTTCGGCCGGCTGTACGCCCCGGTCCTGGGTTCCGGCGCGGTCAGCGACTTCATCCGCCGCACCGGCATAGAGGCGATGAAGGGCGCGGACATCCTGGGCACCGCTCCCGACCAGTACCACTCCGAGGTGGAATACCTGACGGGCAACATCGGCGGCTACCTCCGGGACATGGTCCAGATCCACAACGCCGAATTCGGCACCCGGGTGATGTTCACCACCGCCCCGTACAACATCTTCGACACCCACGCCAACCAGGCGGTGGGGCAGTCCAACCTGCTGAACAACGTGGCGGTCAACGTGGACGCCTACATGCAGGACATGCGGCAACTGGACAAAGCCGACAACGTCATAATGCTGCTCTACTCGGAGTTCGGACGCCGGGCCATAGACAACGGCTCCGGGACCGACCACGGGACCGGGGGCATCTCCTTCGTCATCGGCGAACAGGTGAAGGGCGGCATCTACGGCGAGTACCCGTCCCTGGAGCCCGAGAAGCTGGAAGAGGGCGGAAACCTTCAGCACAGCCTCGACTTCCGCTCCACCTACACCACGGTATTGGAGAAGTGGATGGGTGTGGACGCCAAGCCCATAGTCGGCGGCAGCTACGAAACCGTCGGTTTCCTGTAGGCTGGGAACGCAAAGGCCGGGCGGGGCCTGCTCATGCGGCCCCGCCCGGCCAACCTGGCCGGTCCGCGTACCGCACCACCGCGGGGGCCCTAAAGCGGGAGCCGCCGCCATCCAACCCATCGGCGTTAGGAGGTAATTCGTGGCTAGTGTTTTTCTCGGCATCAATGACAGGACCTTCACCTACAGCTTCGTCGCCGGACGGTCCGAGTTCCAGGGGACCGGGTTCCGCAATCCAATGGACATCGCCTTCGCCCCCGACGACCTGATCTACGTGGTAAACCGGTCCTTCGAGTCGAGGTCCGACGGCACCCGCGTCAACGTCTTCCGCCTGAAAGACGACAACGAGGAGTACATAACCGAGTTCGGCGGGTACGGAGACAAGCCCGGCCAGTTCTATTGGCCCATGGCCATCGCCCTGGACAACGACGTCAACGTGTACGTCTCCGACGAGTACCTGCACCGAATAACCGTATTTAACAAGGACGGGGACTACCTCAACCATTGGGGTGTCCACGGCTCCGGAGACGGGGAGTTGAGCGGACCGGCCGGTCTGGCCATCCGGGACGACGTGATATTCGTGGTGGACAGCCGGAACCACCGTATCCAGAAGTTCACCCTGGACGGCAAGTACCTGGGTCAGTTTGGCGGCTTGGGCGACGGCCCCGGGCAGCTGAACACGCCGTGGGGCATTGCCCTGGACAAGGCAGGCAACGTCTTCGTCGCTGATTGGCGCAACGACCGGATCCAGTCCTTCACCGCGGACGGCCAGTGGCTGGCCAGCTTTGGCCGGCCGGGCACCGGCGGCGACGCGTCCATCGCCAAGAAGCACGGCGGCATCAGGGTCGTCAAGTGCCCGGTGGGCGAGTTCAACCGGCCCAGCGGCGTCGACGTGGACAAGGACGGGGACATCTACGTGGCCGACTGGTTGAACAACCGGGTCCAAGTCCTCACCCCGGACGGGCGGTTCATCACCGAATTCACCGGGGACGCCGCCCTGTCCAAGTTGGGCGTGGCCAAGATACAGTCCAACCCGGACATGATCCGGCAGCGCAACGGTGTCCGCGACTTCACCCCCGAGAAGGTGCTCTGGGCCCCGGTGGCGGTCAGGGTGGACGACAAGGGCCGGGTGATTATCGCCGACACCACGCGGCACCGCCTCCAGGTCTACCAGAAGAACACCGAGCCGGTGCTGGTCTAAAGTCCTGCCGCCGGCGCGCCGCGGCCGCCGCTTCGGCTGCCAAGGTGCATCGGTCTGGAAACGAGCCCGCTCCTGGATGGGATCAATGGCCTCCCCGGGAGCGGGCAATTTGTTGCCCCGTTAGTCCCCCGGGCCGGGTCTATCACCCCTTCGCGGGGGCCAACTCCGCAGAGGTCCCGGGATGGGGAGCCGGACATGGCCGCGGGAATGCGTCCAGTACGGAGCGGCCTCACGCCGCTGACGGGGTAGCAGCAGGCAACGGGGAGGTAAGGCCTACACCCGCCAGCCTTCCAGGGCCTGGGCCATGTCCCAGAAGCCTAGCTCGAAGCGCAGGCTGGTCCGGTAGGCCTCGGCCATGGCCTCCGCCGGGGCTGCCAAGGCCAGGCGGTCGGCCAGGGAGCGCAGGTAACGCGCCAGGCCGGCAAACTCCTCCGACGAGTACATCCGTATCCACTGACCGTAGAGCGGGGCGTCCCGTGGTTCGCCCCTCCGGCTCAGATGATCGCCGATCTCCCAATAACCCCACTGGCAGGGAAGGAGCGCGGCCACCAACTCGGCAAAGCTGCCCTGGTAGGCCGTCTTCAGCAAGAAGCTGGTGTACGCCACGGTGGCAGGGGCCGCCGTCGCCGCTTCCAACTCCGCCCTGTCGATGCCGAACTCTACACAATAGCGGCGATGCAGGTCCATCTCCGTGTTTAGCGTCTCGTCCAACAGGCCGGCGAACCACCCCATTGTTTCCAGGTCCGGGGCCCGGGCCGAGGCCAGGGCCAGCACCCTGGCGTAGTCGATCAGGTAAAGGTAGTCCTGGACTACGTAGTGCTTGAAGTTCTCCACGGGCAGCGTCCCGTCGCCCACCCCGGTTATGAAGGGGTGGGACAGGATTGCCCGTCTGATGGGTCCGCACTCCCGGTCCATGTCAGCGGCGAAGCTCAAGACGGCCCTCCCCAGCGGTTTACCAGGCACGATTTTAGGCATGGCTCCCCGCCGCGGTCAATCGGGCTTGGAGCCGAAATCTCACCGTCTCAACCCTTGACAGACGGATGGTTGCGGGACTTACTTTTGAACGTGAGCCACGCCTGAGCGCCCCAGCCCTTGGGCCGCCGGGGCGCAGGGTCCACTGGCAGTCCCCGGTTTCAGCCTCACCGTGCAAAGGCTATAATGGCGGCACATAGAGGCCCAATCCTTGATTCGCGGCAGGTACACACCATGGAAGTAGTATTTACTCAAGACGTGTCCAACCAAGCCCGGGCCGGGGAGGTCCGGCGGGTGGCCGACGGCTACGCCCGCAACTACCTGATTCCCCGGGGTCTCGCGGAGGCGGCCACCCCGGAGGTCCTGAAGCGCCTCCACAAGATCAAGGCCGCGGGCGACCAGACCCGGGTCCGGGAAACGGGAAGGGTGCAGGAGTTGGCCCAGGCTTTGGAGGGGGCCACGGTTACCGTGGCGGCTCGGATTACGCCCACGGGACGCTACTACGGAGCGATTCAAAGCGCCCAGATCGCTTCCCGGTTGAGCGACATGCTAGGCCGGGACATCGACCGCCGCCTGCTGGAGACCGGCGAACCCATAAGAGAGCCCGGCGAGTACGACATTCTGTTGCGCTGGGGCAACGACGTACAAGCCACGGTGCGCATCGTCGCGGAGGTCGAGGAGTAGGGGGATGTACGCGGAACGCCTTCTCCCCCACGACCTGGAGGCGGAAGAAGCGGTGGTGGGGTCCCTGCTCATCGACGGCGACGCCATCCTACGGGTGGGCCACGTCATCAAGCCCGGGGACTTCTACCGTGAAAAGAACCAGCTGTGCTTCGCCGCCTGCGTCTCCCTGTTCCAACGCAACGAAGCCATAGACCAGGTGACGCTGGCCCGGGAGTTGAGCCGCGCCAACCAGCTGGACGTGGTCGGGGGCATGGCCTACCTCAGCCACCTGGTCTCCATTACCCCCACGTCGGCAAACTCGGAGTACTACGCCCAGTCCGTGGTCCGCAGCTCCGCCATGCGCCGGCTCATCGACGCCGCGTCCCGGATCTCCGCCATAGGGTACGAGGACACCGACGACGTCGAGACTACCCTCCGCCAAGCCGAGGACATCCTGTTCCAGGTCCGCTCCGGGCAGTCGGACCGGGGCTTCATTCCCCTGAGGTACATATACGACCAGTACATGACGGAGCGGGCGGCCCTCACCGAGCCCCTGGCCCAAGAGGGAGCCCCGGTTATGAGCGGCTACAACAACCTCGACCTGCTGCTGGGCGGGCTGCAGCGCTCCGACATGATAATCCTGGGCGCCCGGCCGGCCCTGGGCAAGAGCGCCCTAGCGGTGAACATATCCCTGAACGCCGCCCGCAACGGGGCGGTGGTGGGGATTTTCAGCCTGGAAATGAGCCGGGAGCAGTTGGCGCTGCGCATCCTGTCGGCCGACGCGGAGATCGACGCCCACCGGCTGCGGCTCAACCTGACCAACGACGCCGAGGAGCAGCGCATCTCCGACTCCATAGGCCGCCTCTCCGAGCTGCCGGTCTACATCGACGACACCCCCCTTCAGGGCATCGTGGAGATGCGGAGCAAGGCCCGCCGCCTCTTCTTGGAGCACGGCCTCGACCTGATTGTGCTGGACTATCTCCAGTTGGTCCAGGGCCGGGGGCGGGGAGACAACCGTGTACAGGAAATGAGCGAGGTTTCCCGCTCTGTCAAGGGCATGGCCAGGGAGCTGAACGTGCCGGTGCTGACCTGCTCCCAACTGAGCCGGGGCGTGGAAAACCGCCCCGGCCACCGCCCGCAGCTTTCCGACCTGCGGGACAGCGGCAGCATCGAGCAGGACTCGGACATCGTGATGTTCATCCACCGGGAGGATATCTACAACACCGAGGAAGAGTGGGACCAGCAGCACCCCAATCGCGAATATCCCAAGAACCTGGCGGAGATCATCGTGGCCAAGCACCGCCACGGCCCCACCGGGGCTGTCAAGATGCGCTTTCGGGACAACCTGGTGCGGTTCGACGCCCTGGAGGTGGACGATTATCCGTCATGAGATTTTCCGGGTTCGACAAATCGACCCGGTTCACGCCGGTGCCCAACCCCCTGTTCGGCCCGCTGCTGGAGCAGATCCAGGACCTGGCCGAGCTTAAGGTGACCCTCCGCGGGTTGTGGATGCTGCACCGGCGGCGGCCCCAGGGCGTAACGGCGGGCGCGTTCCTTAGCGATACCGCCCTGTTGCGCGGCCTCGGCAGTCTGGGACGGGAGCCCGCCCAGGAGATTCGCCGGGGGCTCCAGTTGGCGGTGGCCCGGGGGACTCTTCTGATGTACTGCCCCAGCGGAGATGACGCGGCCGAGCCGGTCTACCTGCTCAACGACCACGCCGGCCGGACCGCCCTGGCCCGGCTGCGCGAGGACGGCGGCCTGCCGGTGGTCCACCCCTCCCTGGAGACGCCCGAAGCGCCGCCGGTGGAAACCCCCAGCATCTTTTCCTTGTACGAAAACAACGTGGGGACCATATCTCCTCTGCTGGCGGACCAGCTCGTCGAGGCGGAGGAGCGCTATCCCTGGAGCTGGATCAACCAAGCATTCCAAATCGCCGTAGCCGAAAACAAGCGAAGTTGGCGATATATAGCCGGGATTTTGCGACGGTGGGCGGCCGAGGGGAAGGACGATGGAAAGCCTGGGCGACATCCTGAGGAGGATAACCGTCAGAAATTCCTCAGAGATTACCAACGGCGTTGGGGTGGCTCCGGAGAGGACCGAGCCCGAGCCTGAGGCATGCCCCCGTTGCAAGGGCGGTGGCTGGGTGAGCAAGCCGGTCCCGGTGGGCCACCCGGACTTCGGAGAGGCGTTCCGTTGCCACTGCCGGCAGGTGGACGATGACCAACGGCGCCACGCGTTACGTCGCTACAGCAACCTGGGACCGCTGGGCCGCGTCACCTTTGCCAACACCAAGCCCGGGGGACCCCTGCCGGACGAGGGCAGCCGGGTCCTGTTCCAACAGGCGCGGGACGCGGCGGCCGAATTTGCGGAGAACCCCGCCGGTTGGCTCAGCCTGGCCGGGCCCAGCGGCAGCGGCAAGACCCATCTGGCTGCCGCCATCGCCAACCGCTGCATCGACCGGGGCCAGACCACCTTCTTCATAGTCCTGGCGGACCTGCTGGACCATCTCCGCGCCGCCTACGCGCCGGATAGCCCGGTAACCTACGACGAGCTCTTCGACCAGGTGCGTGAGGCGGCGGTGCTGGTGCTGGACGACGTTGGCGCCCAGAGTGCGACGCCCTGGGCCCGGGAAAAGCTGCTCCAGATATTCAACCACCGCTTCAACGCGGGTCTGCCCACCGTCATCACCATTCGGGGACCCCTCCAGCGCCTGGACGAGGCGCTGCGCAGCCGCATCGAGTCCGCCGACGGTTTCTCCAGGGTATACCAGTTGGGCCGCTATAACACGCGCCTGGCCCGAGCCATTGGAGACCTGCCTCCGGAAATGCGGCGCCGGATGATCTTCGACAATTTCGATCCCAGGGGAGGCCGGAACGCCTCCGAGAAAGACCGGGAGTCCCTGCAGAGGGCCAAGCAGGCCGCCGAGACCTTCGCCGCGGAACCGGACGGCTGGCTGCTGTTTACGGGCCCCGCCGGATCGGGCAAGACCCATCTGGCGGTGGCCATCGCCGGGGACAATCTGGCCCGGGGCCGGCCGGTGTTCTACGCTTTCGTTCCCACCCTCCTGGACCACCTCAGGTCCACCTTCAGCCCGGATAGCCCCATCGGGTACGACGAGTTGTTCGAGCAGCTACAGACCGCCCCGTTGCTGGTCCTCGACGACCTCGGCGCGGAGAGCAGCACGCCCTGGGCCGAGGAGAAGCTGCACCAGATCGTGGTGCAGCGGCACGAGGCCCGGTTGCCCACCGTCATCACCGTTGCCCTACCCCTGGATGAGCTGGAGAAAGTCAAGCCTCGCGTCGCATCCAGGCTGGTGGACAGCATGGTTGTGGCCTGGCAACCCCTCACCGCCCCCAACTACCGGGACCAGCGCCGTGAGGGCGCCGCTCCGGCCAAGCCCACCGCGCCGCCGCGGCGGCCGCCCCCGCGGTATTAGGCCGCCGCAAGGGCCCCTTCCGTCACGCAGAGTCCGCCTTTAGGCGGGCGAGGGGCCTAAAGCCCCGGTCAGGGCCGTGGTCCATCGTTCGCAGCGTGGTTGGCGCATGAGGACTTGGGATTCCTCGTCGCTGCGCTCCCACGGAATGACGGAAAGGGGAGCGCTCCCACCTAACCGCTATGGCTTTGGGGAGGCCACATTAGGGTAGCGAAAGTGAGCAGTGCCGGGCGGTAACTCAGGGCAGGGTTCCGTTTGCTTTTAGGGTATGGCCTATGGCGCTACAGGTCTTAGCTGAAACCGTCTATTTTCATGGTGATGGCATTATCGTAAGACGCCATTGCGCCCGCCAGGGTTGGTCCTTGTTGACTAAGTTGAAGCCCCTGGAGTAGTCTGGTGGCGTTCACTGCGGATGGGAGATATGCCATGGCGCAAGAGACGGAATCGGCTCTAACCCCGGAAGTTAGGGCGATGATCGGGGTCAGCGGAGAGGTGGTGGAGGCCTGGGGCACAGTCAGCGACGAGTACCTGCGGAGATTCACCCAGGCGCTGATGGACCCCGACCCCAGGTATTGGGACGAAGGGTTCGCCGGCTCCACCCAGTACGGCGGAGTAGTAGCCCCTCCCATCATGGTCAGCTACATGGCCACCCGCATTAGACCCGACCAGGACGACCCCATCACCCGGGCCTTCGAAGAGGACCCGGAGTCCGACGGCATAGGCAGGGTGGAGCGTCCGGGCGCCTTGCCCCCGGTGCCCACTCCCCTGGTGCGGGTGCTCAACGCCGGCAACGAGCTCGAGATTTACAAGTACCCCGGCATCGGGGACAAGATATTCTTCCAGAACCGGTACTCGGACATACGGGAGCGGTCGGGACGGGACGGCCAGGCTTTCTTGATCATTACCACCGAGACCACCTATAAGAATCAACTCGATGAGGTGCTCTGCATCACCCGGGCCTCCACCATCCGCCGGTGACGCCCGGACCGGGTCGGACGCGCTGGGGAGGCTGCCCGGCCGGACCTCGTCAAGAAGCCCCTTGCTCCAAGAGGTGCGACTCATGTCCATAGCATTGGAAGACCTGCTGAAGCTGTCGCCTGAGGAAATCCTGGCCCACAACGAGAAGCCCACCGGGGAGCAGCTTCGCAACAAACGGCAGACCTACTTCGAGGACGTCTACGAGGGCATGGAACTGCCCAAGTACATTTACCACCCCACGCCCACCCACCTGTTCCGGTGGAGCGCGGCCATAGAGAACTTTCACCGCATCCACTACGATCTGGACTTCGGGCTCAACCACGACAAGAACCCCAGCTTGCTGGTGCACGGGTCGTGGAAGCAGAGCGTGGCGCCCCAGTACCTGAAGGACTGGACCCTGCCCAGGGGCTGGCCCTGGAAGGCTAGGTTCGAGCACCGGGCGATGCTGGTGCCCGGCGACATCCTGATAATGTGGGGCAGGGTAACGGGCCGGGAAGAGAAGGGCGGCATGGGCCTGGTGGACTTGGAAATCGGCATGACTACTCAGGACGGGGTCGAAAGCATGCCCGGGACCGCCACCGTGGTGTTGCCCCTGAAGGACGGACCCGAGATCCCGTACCCCTTCGTACCCCCGGCCGATTAGGTTCCGGCCAAGACCGCCGCTGTTACGCGTCGACTAACGGGTGGGGAGCCGTCGGCGCGGGTCAAGCCCGGACCCAAGGGAAACGAAGGCGACCATTTCCACCGAAGTCCCGCTAACTTCCCCGGAAGTTCCCAAGAGGTGCGTACACCATGGCCCGATTTATCGCGATTCACAACGTCACGGGGATTACGGAAGAGCAGTTCCGGGACAAGCTGGACGCCGTGCGAAAATGGAGGCCGGACCGACGCACCACCATACTGAAGGTTTACGGGGACCTGACCACGGGCACCCTGGTCTCCGAATGCGAGGCCGCCGAGCAGGCCCACTTCGAAGACTGGATCAACCTGGTGGGCTGGCCCGCGAGCTCCGTGCACCGGGTGGACCTGGTCTGTCAGGTCGGCAACTTCTGGAAAGTCTGACCCTCGCCGGGTGGGCAACGCCCCGGAGCGGGCCGGGACGTCTTAACGGGGACCCCACCGGCATGAGCCGAGGGATACGGGAGATACGATGGTAACCGGAGTCGAGAGCATCTATCGCGCCTACAGGGAGCTTCTGTCTCTGGTGGACGAGGAGTTCAACAGGGTGCGGGACATGTTCATCGACAGGATGCAATGCCGCAAGGGTTGCAGCAGTTGCTGCCACCAGCTTTTCTCCATCAACGCCATAGAGGCGGCCTACATCTCTCAGGGCGTCAGGGAGCTGGAACCCGATGTCCAAGACGGGATGCGGCTTAGGGCGTCAGCGTACCTGGAGGAGCTCACCGGCGCGGAGGTAGACCCCGACCAGACCATCGAAGACCACAGCCGGTTGGTGGAACAGGCGCTCGGCAACCTGGCCGGGCGTCACCACATCCCCTGCCCGGCTTTGGTGGACGACGCCTGCTCGATTTACAGCCACCGGCCCGTCATGGCCCGCAAGTTTGGCATACCGCTCTGGAATCCCAACAACCCCAGGGTCCTGCAGGCTTGCGAGTTGAACTTCAAGCCCGGTGAGGTCATCGAGGCCGAGGGCGTGGTCGAGCCTCAAGTGGCCCTGGAGTACCAGTGGCTGGAATTCAAGACCCGGGTGGAGCAGGAGTTGGGACTGCCAAAGCTGGTGGCCACCGTGGCGTCGGCGGTGGTGTTCGATTACCACCGGTTCCTGGAAGACCGCCTGGCCCCCCGGCAGACCGGGTAGCGCGGGCGGCATCCCACAGGAGTTCCGGGCCGTCGGCTCTGACGGAGATGGAGGAGCTTTTGCCGAACCAGGACATTCAATCCGCCTGGCGTTACCACAACGGGACCAAGCACCCTGATGGGTCTCTGATGGACCGCTCGCACTTCTTCGACTACTCGACCCAGCCGATACCCTTCAAGATTTATCCTGAATTGGAACCCATCCCCCTGCCAATCGACAAAACGCCGGGCGCCGTCCCCGCCCTGGCCGCGATTTCCGGGTCAGCCGCCGGCGCCCCAGGGGGTGAACCAACGGCGCCGGGCGCCGAGACCTTGGGTAAGATACTGTTCTTCTCGGCGGGGATCACCAAGACCATCAAATACTCCTGGGGTGAAATGGCCTTCCGGGCGGCGGCCTGCACAGGGGCTTTGTACCATATAGAAATCTATTTGGTGTGCGGGGACCTGCCGGGCCTGGAAGCGGGAGTGTACCACTTCGACGTCCACGGTGCGGCCCTCAAGCGGCTCCGAGCCGGCGACTACCGCCCCGCCTTGGTCGAAGCCGCCGCCGGTGAACCGGCCCTGGCCCTGGCCCCGGCCATCGCCGTGTACACCGACGTACGCTGGCGCAACGCCTGCAAGTACCAGGCCCGCGAGTATCGCCACGCCTTCTGGGACTGCGGCACCATGGTGGCCAACACCCTAGCCACTGCCGCCTCGTGCGGCCTGCCGGCGAGAGTCGTGTTGGGTTTCGTGGACGACGAGGTCAACCACCTGCTGGGTCTCGACCCGGCCAGCGAGATGGCCCTGGCGCTGGTCCCCCTGGGGTATTCCGCCGGTGAGACTCCTTCCCGTCCGGGGACACAGCCGCCAACCGCAGAAGCCCTTTCGCTGCGGACGCTGCCCGTATCCGACGCCGAAATCGACTTTCCGGCCATACTGGAAATGCACACCGCGTCCTCGCTGCCGAGCGCCGCCGACGTGGCGGCGTGGCGAAGCCAGTCCCTGCCCACGCCGGAGTATGCCCCCTCGGGCCTGGTCATCCCGGCGGAACAGTCCAACCCGGACCAGGCGGGGCCGGACCCCATCGAGCCGGTCATAACACGCCGGGGGTCCGCCCGCCGGTTCAGCCGCGACCCCATATCCTTTCCGGACCTCTCGACAGTCCTGCGGTCCACTGCTACACCCGTACCGGCGGACTACCTGGCGGGCCCGCTCGGGAGCCTGAACGACCTGTACTTGATCGTGAACGACGTGGACGGGTTGGACTCCGGCGCGTACTTATTCCATAGGGAGCAGGGGGCGTTGGAACAACTGGAGACGGGCGACTTCCGCCGCCACGCCGGCGTCCTGGGACTTCACCAGGACTTGCCGGCCGACGCCAGCGTCAACGTCTTTTTTCTCTGCGACCTGAACACGGTCCTGGAGCGCTTCGGCAACCGGGGCTACCGGGCTGCCCAGATGGACGCCAGCATTGCCGCGGGCCGGATGTACCTCGCCGCCTATGCCCTGCGGCTGGGCGCTACCGGCCTGACCTTCTACGACGACTTGGTCACCGAGTTCTTCGGCGGCAGCGCCCAGGGTAAGAGCGCCATGTTCCTGGTGGCCCTGGGGAGGCGGGCGAGGCGACAGCCCCGCTCCTGAGTCCCTACCCTCTGCCTGTAGAAGATGGTCCGCCTCCGGGGTCTATCCGGCCCCAGGCCCGCCGGGGCCAGCACCTGAGCCAGACCCGGCCCATGATTAGCTGCCGCGCCACGGGCCCAAAGGCGCGGCTGTCCTGGCTGTCGCCCCGGTTGTCGCCCAGGACAAAGAATTCCTCGGAGCCCGTCCACCAGTCCCGGCTGTCGCTCCCGCCGTCACCGCCGCAAGGAGACAGGTACCTTTCCTCTAGCAGGGACCCATCGACGTACACTCGTCCGCCCTGCAGGCGTATCTCCTCGTTGGGGAGGCCGACAATCCGCTTGAGGTAGGTCCTCTTGACCCAGACGGGGTGCTTCACCACCACGACATCGCCCCGCCGCAGCCGGTTCCACGGGAACCGCGGCCTGACCGCCAGCACCCACTCCTTGTCGGCCAAAGCGGGCAGCATACTGTCCCCGTCGACCACGAACCGGGCCGAGGTCAGGAGGTCTACCAGGCTTTGGAGTAGGCGGATGGCCCTTGTCATAGTATTCCCGCGGTCCCGGCCGGCTCCCGGCGCGGCGTACCGGTCAAGCGGCATTGTAGGCGGGGCAACAGCCGAGGACAATGCTCGTGCCAGGGAAGCCCCGAACGCGAAAATCCGATGCACACCCGCAAAAGGCTCTCCTCACAAGCCCCGCTCCTAGACCGGGCCGCCGGTCTCACCTATAATCGTGCTAGCCGCCGGACAGACTGCCCCCACCCCATCGCGAGCCCGTCACCGGCGCCCCAGGTGGAGAGGCACCGGCAGCAGCGGTGCGCCGCGCCCGCCCAGCGATTGACCAAGGAGTTCTGTGATGGCCAACGAGACAGTGCGAATCGGGCTAATAGGCGCCGGGAGGAACACCACCGACCGGCACATCCCGGGATTTCAAAAGGTCGAGGGCGTCGAGATCGTCGCCGTCGCCAACCGCAGCGTGGAGTCGGGGCGCCGGGTAGCCGACCAGTTCAACATCCCCCAGGTCTACGGCTCCTGGCGGGAACTGCTGGAGGACGAAAGCATCGGCGCGGTCTGCATCGGCACCTGGCCCTACATGCACCACACGCTGACCCTGGCGGCCTTGGAAAAGGACAAGCACGTTCTCTGCGAGGCCCGGATGGCCGCCAACGCCGCCGAAGCCCACGACATGCTCAACGCGTCTCGGGCCAAGCCCGGCCTGGTAACCCAGATCGTTCCCTCGCCCCTTACCTTCCCCGTGGACGACACCATCCGCAGGCTGGTGAGCGAAGGCTACCTGGGGGACCTGCTGGCCGTGGAAATACAGGTGCTGGGCCCCGATTTCATCGATTACGACGCGCCCGTCCACTGGCGGCACAACCGGGACTTGAGCGGGTACAACATCCTGAGCATGGGCATTTGGTACGAGGCGCTAATCCGCTGGGTGGGCCGGGCCACCCGGGTGCAGGCCATGACCGGGGTGAACGTTTCCCACCGGAATGACGACCAAGGGAACCGGGTGGATATCACCGTTCCGGACCACGTGGACATCCTCTGCCGGCTGGCCAACGGGGCCCAGGCCCACATGCGGTTCAGCACGGTAACCGGGCTGTCTCCGGGCAACGAGGCGTGGCTCTACGGCAGCGAAGGGACCCTCCACTTGGACCAGCAGCTGAATCTGCGCGGCGGACGGCGGGGCGAGGTCCGGCTGGCGGAGATACCCATTCGGCCCGAAGATCGATACTCCTGGCGGGTGGAGGAGGAGTTCATCAGCGCCATCCGGGGCCTGGAACCGGTCACCCGCACGCCCTTCGACGTAGGGGTGCACTACATGGAGTGGACCGAGGCGGTAACCCGCAGCGCCCAGAGCGGACAGGCCGTTTCGCTGCCCCTGTAGCGGCGCGGGTTGCTCCGGCGGATGCGTTACGAGGGGGAACACCGGTTAACGCCCCGTCCCCCCGCCGCCGGGCCGCCGTCGTGACCTGGGTATGGTGGCTGCTGGTGTGGGCCTTGGGACTGGCCTGCGCCGGAGGAGGCGCCGCCCTCTCCGGCGACAACGGCTCGCCCGGAGGACCGGCGGTCCGCGTCGGCGGGGCGGAGTTCCACGTGGAGCTGGCCCTCACTCCCGAAGAAAAGACCCAGGGCTTGTCGGACCGCCCCAGCCTGGCTCCCAACACCGGGATGTTGTTCGTATACCATAGTGAGGGCCGCCGCAGCTTCTGGATGAGGAACATGCACTTTCCGCTGGACATACTTTGGATCGGCCAAGACTGCACCGTGGTCGACGCGAGCTTAGGCGTGCCGCCGCCGCTGCCGGGCCAGACCCTGGACCAACTGCCCCTCTACTCACCGTCAGCGCCCGCCCGGCACGTGCTGGAAATCAACGCCGGAGAGGCCGCGGCCCATGGCGTGGGGCCTGGCGACGCCGTAGAGTTCACCGGCGATATCGCCGGGCTATACGGCTGCTAGGGCCGCTTTTCCCCTGCCCTGCCCTGCTCAAACCCTCGGAGGACTGATTCAGATGGACATCTTGGTATCCGGCTCCCTGGCGTACGACCGCATCATGGACTTTCCAGGGAAGTTCTCCGACCACATCCTTCCCGACCAAATCCATATGCTCAACGTGAGCTTCACGGTCAACAGCCTCACGGAGAACTTCGGCGGCACCGCCGGCAACATCGCTTACGCGCTGTCCCTCCTGGGGGAAAGACCGCGCGTGGTCGCGTCCATAGGCAGCGATTACCACCGCTACTTCGAGCGGTTGGCCGAACGCGAGCTTGGCGTCAGCGACATTCGCATCGTGCCGGAGGAGCTGACCGCCGGGGCCTACATCACCACCGACACCGGCAACAATCAGGTGACCGGATTCAATCCTGGCGCGATGAAACACCAGGCGGGGTTCGACTTCTCCGGGGTAGACCCCGCCGACACCATAGCCATCGTCGCTCCGGGGAACGTTCAAGACATGGCGGAGTTCACCGCCAGGCACCGGGAATTGGGCATCTACTCCATCTTCGACCCCGGCCAGTCGCTACCCATCTGGGACGCCGCGGCCCTAGCGGGCGCAATCCGGCAGTCCAACGTGCTGGTCTGCAACGACTACGAGCTGGAGATGATTCTCAACCGCACCGGCCTCTCCAGGGCGGAGGTAGCTTCCGCGGTGGAGCACCTGGTGGTAACCAAGGGGGACCAGGGAGCGGAGCTGACCGGGGCCGGCGGCACGGTGCGGGTCCCGGCTATTCCCACCGAAAACCCAGTAGACCCCACCGGCGCCGGCGATGCTTTCCGCGGCGGTCTCATCAAGGGCATCCTCGGGAGGGAGACCATGGAGCGGGCGGTCCAGATGGGCGCCGTCTGCGGCCACTACGCTGTCCAGTCCCAGGGAACCCAGGAGTATAGCTTCACCATGGGGGAGTTCACCGCTGCTCTAGAAGCCAACTTCGGCAAGTAGACGGGGGCGCGTTGTCTTGTCACACCCGTTGGGCTACAATCCCATCCGCCCCGGCGGCCAAACCGCCGCGGCGTCGGGAGCGAACATGATTGCCCCGCGCGGGCGGACTACGCCCCGCCCGGTATCGGCGCTGGGAGGCCGGTTGGTCAAGCTCACACCCCCAGACAGCGCTGAGGCTAACCTTGGTCTTCGATAATCTGTGGGACGGCGCCCCCCAGCCGAGGCTCTTGGACGGCGTCAAGGTGCTGGACCTGAGCGAGGACATCGCGGGGTCCTTCTGCTCCCGCCTCCTGGCCGACTACGGGGCCGACGTGCTGAAGCTGGAGCCTCCCGGCGGCGCCGGCCTCCGTCGGATGGGCCCCTTCTTCGGGGACGACCCCCACCCGGAGAAGAGCCTGTTCTTCCTGGTGATGAACCTGAACAAGAAGGGGGCTACTATCAACCTGGATTCCGCCACCGGCCGGGCGCTCTTCAAGCGGCTGCTGCCTCACGTCGACGTTGTCGTGGAAAGCTCCCCGCCGGGCCGGCTGGCGTCATTGGGCCTGTCCTACGAAGACCTGGCGGAGCAGAACCCGGCCCTGGTGCTGACGTCCATCACCCCCTTTGGGCAGACCGGCCCCTATAGCGAGTACGCCGGGGAGGAGATCGTCAGCTACGCCATGGGCATGATCATGCCCATCAGCGGCGTGCAGGGACGGGAGCCGCTGAAGCACGGCGGATTTCAGGCCCAGTACGAGGGGGGCCTCAACGCCGCCGCCGCCACCGCCATGGCCCTGTTCATGCAGGAAAACACCGGGCAAGGCCAGCACGTCGACGTTTCCACCACCGAGTGCGTGGCCTCAACCATGCTGGCCAGCCAGACCATGTACTCCTTCATGGGGGGCGCCCCCACCCGGCAGCGGCCGGCCGGAAGCATGTTCGGCCACCCCATGCCCTGCGCCGACGGATGGATCATCGTCCAGACCGGAGGAGGCGCGTCGTGGAAGGAAATTGCCGAGTTTTTTCGGTCCCCCGAGCTGCTGGACGAAAAGTTCTCCGACCAGGCGCTGCGCGCCCAGCACGGCGAGGAGTTGGACCGCATCGTGGTGAAGTCCATCGAGGACCGGAGCAAGTGGGACCTCTTCCCCAAGGCGGCGGAAGCCAGGATGCTGTTCGGCCTGGTCCAGACTCCGTCTGAACTGGCCGAGTGCCCCCAGTTGGAGTCCCGCCAGTTCTACCGGCACGTGGAGCACCCCGTCATCGGCAAGATCAAGGTCCCCGCGGTGCTGTTCAACCTGAGCCTGACCCCCTATGGCCGCTGTGCTCCGGCGCCGACCCTGGGGCAGCACAACGGGGAAATCTACGTGGAGGGCCTTGGCTGCTCCGTCCAGGAGATGTCCCGCCTCCGGCAGCTCGGCGTAATCTGAGCGGCTCCGGGCGCGGCTCGGCTGACGCTGGGGGCGGCCTTTGTTCTCCCCGGCCGCCATACCTGGACTAGCGGGCAAGGCGGGCTAGCTTGGCAGACACGATGCAATCGCCACTGGAAGGAATTCGGGTCGTAGACTCGACCTATGTCTTCGCGCTGCCCTACGCCGGGGGCCTGCTGGCCGACATGGGGGCCGAGGTCATCAAGGTCGAAGGTCCAGGGCGCCCCGACATCACCCGCACCGGCGGGTACTCCGGCGCCTTCCCAGAGGGCGACCAGGGCGAGGACTGGTGGAACCGGCCGTCCACCTACAACTTGATTCACCGGGGCAAGCAGTCGCTGACCCTGGACCTGACCGACCCCCGGGGCCGGGACCTGTTCCGGCAGTTGGTCAGCGTCAGCGACGTGGTAATGGAGAACTTTACTCCCCGGGTGATGCGAGGCTGGGAGCTGGACTATCCCCACCTGCGCCGGATCAGGCCCGACCTCATCATGGTGTCCAACACCGGGTACGGCCACGGCGACGGCCCATACTCCGGCTACCCGGCCCAGGCCACCACCCAGGAAGCGACCCACGGCCACTGCTGGATTACCGGCTACCCCGGCGGGCCGCCGGCCAAGGCGGGGGCCTCCTTCGTCGACTTCCTGTCCACCTGGACCGCCCTTTTTGCCATTGGCGCCGCCCTGCGCTACCGGCGGCGCACCGGCCAGGGCCAGTGGGTGGACATGGGCATGTACCAGGCGGGGGTAATGTTCGCCTCCGAGTACATCATGGACGCAGTCGCCAACGGGCGCGACGGCGGGCGCATCGGCAACCGCCACCCCCACCGCGCTCCCCAAGGCTGCTACCCCGCCCGGGGCGACGACCAGTGGATCACGCTGTCGGTGGGCGACGACCAGCAGTGGCAGGCCCTGTGCCGCCTGATGGGCCGGGAAACTCTGGCCCGGGACCCCCGGTTCTCCACCCTGCCTTCCCGCCTGGCGAATCACGACCGACTGGACGAATACATCGGCGCCTGGACGGCGGGGCTGGACAAGTACGAGCTGATGCACCTGCTGCAAGCCCAGGGCATACCCTCGGGGCCCGTGCTCACCACCAGGGACGTGCACTTTGACCCGCACTACCAAAGCAGGGGCTTTCTGGAGCGGGTCGCCTATCCGCCGGAGCGCAAGCTGGGCACCCGGCCCTTCATCGGGCGGCCCTACAAGCTGTCCCGCAGCGCGCTGCGCATTCGCGGTCCCGCTCCCTCCTTTGGGCAGCACAACGGGCCGCTGCTGCGCGATCTGCTGGGGACCGACGAGGCGACTTATCAGTCCCTGTTCCAGGACGCCGTCATAGCCGACACGCCGTTGACCGGGGAAGCCGCCCCCCGGATTTCCCCGCAAGAGCAACTGGAGCGGGGGCTGCTGGCCTTCTGGGACCCCGACTACCGGGACCGCCTGGGCATCTAATTACACTCCCCGTTCGTCCTGAGGTCCTGGACTCACTCCCCGGAGGCCGGGTTTTTTTATTTCAGCGCCAGTGTGCGCCAATGTGAGCCACGGGCCCAGCGTGCCGGTCGATAGATTCGGCGAGAGGTCAGTAGCTGCCTGCTAACAGCGTAGGGAGGGGCAACCGGAGGGGTCAAGGGCGTAGTGTCAGGGTCCCAGGACGAACGGGCACGGCCACGGCAAAACAAGCCCGTCCCAAAACCCTCGAAAGGGCCGCCGCGGGCCCTTTGTTGACACCCCCAATGGCGGGGCATAAGCTTCTGTAGGGGCCCGTAGCTCAGCGGCAGAGCAGCCGGCTCATAACCGGCGGGCCGTAGGTTCGACTCCTGCCGGGCCCACTTGTTAGTGACATCGATTCTCCTGGGTCGAAGCGGTTTCCCCAGCGTGGGGGCTGGAAATTGCCGCCACCCCGCGCCCATGCCGTCAGTACCAGGCGTAAGTGGTGCCGGGACGCCGTGTCCAATCGGCTTGGCCAATGTCCCGCATTGCCTGGCCGAGGGCTGCCATCTGCCGCGCCCACTCGTCGTTACCCACCCTGTGCCACATGCCGTGACCGGCGAACACCCATTCCACCGGCAGCGTGGCGAGAAGGTCCATCGTATCCGCCAGCACCGACCACGAGAAGAACGTCTGCTTTGGGAAAACGTCGAGTTGCCCTCGGCGGTGGTTCCAGTGTAGCGTGTCTCCGGTGAACAGGAGCTGATCGTCGATGTGATACAAGACGTGGCCTTTCGTATGCCCTGGCGCAGGAACCGATACGACTCCAGGGGCAATGACAGTCAAGTCGTCCTCGCCGGTCACATCGGTGGCATAGGGGGCGGCGTCGGCATCGGCCTCGCCGATCCAGACCCGTGCCCCGTAACGGTCCGCCCAGCGGTCAGCGTCAGCCACGTCATCGCGGTGGCTCAGCAGCACGTGGCCAATGCCTCCCAGTGCATCGACGCTTTCGGCCAGCGCCCGGTTGAACCGCGGAGAGTCGACCATCAGGTTACCCTCGGTACGAGTCACCAGAAAGGAATGCGCCGCGAAGGACGAAAGCGCGTTGTTGCCCAGAGCAAACACGCCATCGGTCATCCGGTAGGGGAACACCCCAGTCGGTTCCCGAGGCTGGTCGCGGTTCCCGATGGACTTGGTCGGGCAAGCTGCCGCGGCGCGCCATAATTCCGATTCCTGTTCCTCTCCGACGGGTTGACTGCTTATAAAAGAACGGCCAGCGGTGTCCATGCCAATCAGGCCGGGAGCCCAGTTGCGCGCTGAGTCGCACCGGATGCAGCGCGTGTCCACGAACCACGGGCCGGGAGCGTTGGCTAGGTGGGCCTGGTCGGGTCTGGGCATATCAATCTCCTAATTCGGGTCAGGATATTGAGTCCTTTCCCACCAGGGACTCCGCCTTGGCGCGACCATCGGTGGATATGCAACGGTCGTGTAATTGCCCTGTAGGTCCAGGATGGGAAGGCTCTGGATGTCAATTCCGGTATCCTTGAATCGCTCTACCAACTTGGCCAATGTCCCGGGCTCACCGAGGAGCCTGACGATCAGCGCGTTGTCGAAGACCGACTTGAAACCCACATTGGTCAACGCCTTTTAGGGCGGCGTTATAATCGTCGGTCATTAGGGTAATGACGCCTTTTTCGCCGAGACCATCAGCGCTGATGGTTTCGATGTTTAGGCCGTTGTCCGCCAACACCCTGCTGATCTTCGCAATAACCCCCCACCTCGTTGTTCGCCATGATAATGATTCTGGGCATCCAGCAATCCTCACTCTAGTCAGTATATCACCGTAGGAGTTACGCAGCTGGGCACAGGCGGTGTCAATGGCGGGGTTGAAACCCCACCCATGGGTCACCAAGCCAGACTCCTTACATTTGGACCTCCCAGCGAAAAGTTCGCAATTCAGTCTTATCAGGCCCATTTTTTCCGGCTTGCGTGTATTGAGTCGGTAACTCCCACGCCGCAGCACACGCTGTCCTACTGGATGGAGTTCATGGCAGAGGAGCGGGTGAAGCCGAGTTGGCCGGCGCGGGGCACTATACCTTGGACAAAGGTGGAGGCCGTCGCTGCATCGGCGACGGCCTCCACCTGGCTGCTCATAGATGGTGCGGCCCTATTTGCGTTTCAGCCTGACTCCCAGTCAATGTGTGAAGACTTGTCCGGTTGCCCGGAAAGTCCAGCGGCCGCGTCTTTATTCAGCTACCCGATTCGTCGTGGGCAGAATAGAGTCGAACACCACCTCGTCGTTGCTGATCACCCCAGAAGTGCTTGTCTTCCACGTTGACCGCCTCAGTCGTTAGCTCTCACCCATGGCGGCCATCCTCTTCATGACCTCGTCCATGTCGACGTCCTCGATATGGCTAGCGATAGACCATTGGTTGCCCGAGGGGTCACCGACCCGCGCGACGCGGTCCCCGTAAAACTGGTCGGCGGGCTCGGCGATGACGGTGGCGCCGGCATTGACGGCTCGGGTGTAGACGCTGTCGACGTCCTCGACGTAGAGGTGGATCAGAGTGTTGCCAGCGGGGAAGTCGGGCGGGGCGGCATCGGCGAGCATGAGCACGGCGCCATCGATCTCGACCTCGGCGTGGCCGATGCCGCCCTGGGGCATCGGGACGCGCATGCGCTCGACTGCGCCGAAGGCTCGCTCGAGGAAGTCGAGTAGTCCGGCTGCGTTTTCGACGATGAGGTAGGGGGTGATGGCGGTGTAGCCGTCGGGGATAGGTTTGGCGTGTGGCATGATGGCTCCTGCTGGCACTTGGAGTATCGTATGAGCGAATCTAACGCGGGAGGCTGTGAGGCATGGTATAGCGAGCGGTCCCGGAAGGGGTAACAACCCTCCCAAGAAGTAGCGGGGCCTAGCGCGGCGATCTAAGCCGGGCCGGCCACGGGGTTGCTCAGACCGTCACTGCTCTGCCCAAGTTGGGTCAGATGGCAGTGCCGTAGATGTGGTCGGGGACTACGATGATGGCCGAGCGCTTATCGTCCCGCATCGCCTGGTCGTACTCCTCCCAGTTGGGGTGCTCCTCTCCCGAGGCGGTGCGGTACACGTCGCGCAGGGCCAAGCGCAGCTCTTCGGCGTCGGTGTTGCCGGCGGACAAGACCTGGGCGCGCCCCTCCAGGACCACGAACCCCCACCAGTTCTCCCGGGACACCAGCAGCGAGCAGCGGGGGTCCCGTATCAGGTTCCAGAGCTTGGAGCGGGTGGAGGTGACGGTGAAGGCCGCGCCGTCGCGGTAGGGCCCGCAGCTTACGATGCTCATCTGCGCCGCGCCGTTCTTCCGAAAGGTGGTGAGCACCCCGCGATTGGTCTGGGCCAGGAACGATCTAACGTTGTCGGTCAGCATGTAGTCTTCTCCTTAGGACTGCTCCGGGGGTTGCTCCGGGCACCGCTCCCGCGTCCCGCGGCCACCGGCGCTAGAGCACGAAGTCCATCTCCCAGAGGTCGTAGCGGGCCCGGCGCATGTCCAGGCTGGCGTACACGCCCTGGGCCCGGCGGTTGTCCCGGTCCACGTAGAGCCGCAGGCCGCACACGTCGCCGCGCCGGCGGGCTTCCGTCAGGACGTGATGGTGCAGGGTGCGGTATACGCCCCGGCGGCGGTGCTCGGGCTGCACGTACACGCTCTGAATCCACCAGAAGTGGCCGTTGCGCCAGTCGCTCCACTCGGTGGTAATCAGAAGCTGTCCCACGGGCCGCCCCGACAGCTCCGCCACGTAGTAGCAGCCGCGGCTGCCCGGCTCTTCCAGCACCGCGGCGACGCCGCGCCGCACCCGGTGGGGGTCCAGGGCCTTGCCCTCGGTCTCCCAGGCCATGGCGACGTTGAACTCCACCAAGCGGTCCAGGTCGGCCAACGTCCCCAGCCGCACGCGCGGCGCTTCGTCCTTAGCGGCCACTAGTCTATCTCCCTTGGGCCCCGGCTCGGCGTTGGTCCGCTTCCCGGGCTAACTGATGGGGCTAGCTGAGGCGAAAGGTGGAGCCGTCCTCCCCCTTGTACACCTCGATGCGCGCCGGGAAGGCGTCCTTCAGCTCGTCCAGGTGGGTGATCACAACTATCTTGTCGAAGTCGTCCTGAATTGCGCCGATGACGTCCAGGACCCGCTCCCGACCCACGGCGTCCTGGGTGCCAAACCCCTCGTCGATGAACAGGGTGGGCAGCGGAGCGCCCATTCTCTGGGCCAGCACCTTGGAGAGGGCGATGCGAAGGGCGAGGTTGACCCGAAAAGCCTCCCCTCCGCTGTACATCTCGTAGCTGCGGGGGCCGTACTCGTCGCTGACCCGGATCTCCAGCGTCTCGATGGGGTCGCCGCGCCCGCTGCGCCGCTCCTGCTGGGTCTCCAGGCTCACTTGCATCCGGTGGTCCGTCATTCTGCCCAGAAGCTGGTTGGCTTCTTCCTCCAGCCTGGGGACCACCGTCTCGATCAACATGGCCTGGACTCCCTGCTGGCCAAAGGCGGTGACCAACTGCTGGTAGACGGAACGGTCTTCCTGGAGTGCGGCCAGCCGGACCGAGCCTTCGGCCATCTCGCGCTCCAGGACTTCCAGCCGCTGCACCTGGCCCTCCAGCAGCCCCCGGCGGGCCTGCTGGCCCTCTCTTTCCGCCTCCAACGCCCGTTGAGCCGCCTCCGACTCTTTCAGGCAGTCCCGCCAGTGGGGCAAGCCGGCGATCGCCTCCTGACCGGCCTGGCGCTGCTCTTCCAGGCGCCCCAGTTCAACCCGGCGGCGTTCCAGCAAGTCCCGGCCCCGGGCCGCCGATTCCTCCTCCCGGGGCAAAGCCTCCTCGGCCTGCTCCAGCCGGCGGAGTTGCTCGGCAAAGGGCTGGAGCTCCTGGACCTCGTCGTACGCCTGCCTTCTGGCCTCTTCGTCGTAGCCCAGGGCGGCTATGGCGGCTTCCAACCGGTCGAGCTCGGCCAGCTCGGCGACGGCGTAGTCCCCGGCAGCCAGCGACGCTTTGACGGCGCCAAGCTTGGTCTCCGACTCGTTTAGCTCCGCTTGGGCCAGCCTGGCTTGCTCGGCCTCTTGCTCCAAGCGGGTGATCTGCCCTTCCTGCTTGCGCCGCGACTGGGCCGCGGCCTGCTCCCGCCGGGCCAGCTCCTGGTCCATGCCGGCGCTGTCTTCTTCGAGTTGCTTCAACTGGGCGGCGTTGAGGCGGTACAGCCCGCGCTTTTCGTCGATGTCGGCCGCATAGGTCTCCGCCAGACGCCCGCACCCGTCCTCTCCCAGGGGAGTCCGGCACAGCGGGCAGACCGCGCCCGCACTGCCGCTGTCCCGGAGCAGGGTCAGCTTCGAGCCCAGTTCCTGCCCCTCCGACTTGTAGCGTTCGGCAACGCCCCGGGCCTCGCCGACCCGGGTGGACAGGATCAGGTGTTGTTCCCGCTCGTGGGCGATGGCTAGGTCCTCGGTCTTCAGCGCCTCCAGCTTGCCGCGGGCCCCCTCCAGTTGGTCGAGCAGCTCCGGCTCGGCCCCGGCCTGAGGGGGCAACTCTACTTCCAGCCGATGGCGGAGTTGCTCCGCTTGGGCCTCCAGGCGGGCCCTGCCGTTGTCCACCGCCCGCAGCAGTGGCGTTCTTGACTCGCCTAGCTTGCGGAACTCCTGACCGGCCTCCTCCAGGGCCTCGAACCGTCGCCGGCCGTCCTCGAGGCGGCCGGCGCCGAGGCTTATCTCCTCTCGCCGCCCGATCAATAGCTGAAACTCCCCGATGCGCGCCCGGTTGGCCTCGGCGGCGGCTTCAAGTTGCCCCACCTCGTGCCCCAAGTTATCGATTTGCCGCTCGGCTTCCTCCAACGTCCCCCGCCGCAGCTCGAGCTCGGTAACCTTGGCGGCGGCCTCGGCCGTCTCCCGCCGCCGCTGCTCCCACCGCCGGTCCAGGTCGGCCAGGCTCCGCTTCACCGTCTCCAGCTCGGCGGCGGCCCCTCCGATGTGTTCCACCTGGCGCTCCATCTCTCCCAGGGCGCCCTCCAACTCCCGGAGAGCCTCGCCGGCCTGGGCCGCGCGGTCCTTGGCCCGGTCCTGGAGCCGGTCGTAGAGCGACAGTCCCAGGATCTTGGCCAGGACGGACTTGCGTTCCGAAGGGGTCTTGTTGGTGAACTCGTCGGCCCGGCCCTGCAGCAGAAAGGCGGAGTTGATGAAGGTGGTGTAGTCCATGCCGATGATCTGGTCGATCTTGGACTGGGTATCCCTCACCTGGTTGCCCGCGATGACCTGGGGTCCGGCTGCCGTGACGGTCTGCAGTTGCAGTATGCTGGCGGCCTGGCGGCGGCCGCCCCCCCGGCCGTGGCTGCGCACCAACCGATAGTGGACGTCCCTGGCCAGGAAGTCTAGCTCCACGCTGGCCTGGTCGGCCCCGTAGGATATGAGGTCGTCGTGGGTCTTGCCCCGGGCCCTTCCCCACAGGCACCAGGTAATGGCGTCCAGCAGCGCCGACTTGCCGTGTCCGTTAGGGCCGCAGAGGCAGGCCACGTGAAGAGCGCTAAAGTCCAGAGTGGGAACGCCCTCGCGGTAGCAGAGGAAGTTTCTCAGGGTCAGGGAGAGGGGAATCATGGGGAGAATCCGGGCCCGGCCGGGGTGCGGTCCGAGCGCTGGGCGAGGGCACCCCCGGAGCCTGCCAACACCGTCATACCTCACCTCTCCAGCCTGGGCGCTGCCGCCACCATTCTAGCACAGGCGGCGGTTGCCCAAAGGCCCGACGGCGCGGCGCAACAGGGCGGGTACTATGATCGCCCATGGCTGCCGGACGGGAAATTCGTGGGCGCCCGGCAGCACGCCAATCCATGGAGCCATGCCGAACGCGGGTAGCCCCAGCCCTGGGGGATGCGCAGGGTTGGTCCCGGTCTAGGGGGAGAAGGGAGCCGGCCTGCCGGCGCAGGCGGCGATGATGGACTCGAAAATCAGGTTGCCATCGGTGCTCCCCAGCATGGCCTCACAGCTTCGCTCCGGATGGGGCATCATTCCCAGCACGTTGGCCTCCCGATTGACGATCCCGGCGATGTTATGGGCGGAGCCGTTGGGGTTCGCCTCCGGGGTGATTTCGCCCTCGGCGTCGCAGTACCGGAACAGCACCTGGCCCTCGTCTTCCAGCAACGCCAGGGTGGCGGCATCGGCGTAGTAGTTGCCTTCGCCGTGGGAAACCGGCACCCGCAGCAACTGACCCGGGGAGCAGCGGCCGGAAAAGGGAGTGTCGTTGCGCTCGACGCGCAGGCAGGTCCACTGGCAACGGTACTCCAGGTGGCTGTTCCGCAGCAGGGCGCCGGGAAGCAGCCCCGATTCGCAGAGTATTTGGAAGCCGTTGCAGATGCCAATGACCAAGCCCCCCGAGGCGGCGAACCTCCCCACGGCGTCCATGACCGGTGAGAATCGGGCTACCGCGCCCGGCCTCAAGTAGTCCCCGTAGGAAAAGCCGCCCGGGACGATCACGCAGTCGTAGCCGGACAGGCTGTTTTCCCGGTGCCAGACGTACTCGGCTTCCTGTTGCAGCACGTCCGCCACCGCATAGTGACAATCGGTGTCGCTCCAGGTGCCCGGAAACACCAGTATGCCAAAGCGCATGTCGATGCAACCTCGGAGTGGGGTATTGGCGACGGCGCCAGGGTCGGGGATTACGGGGGTGTGGAACGGAGGCGGCGGGTGAGGCCGGGCTGCGCCTACGGCTCCAACATCTCGGTGACCAGGGCGTTCACCTCGGCACCGTCGGCCTTGCCGCGAATACGGGGCATCAGCCGGCCCATCACGCGGCCCTTGTCCCGCGCCGATACCGCGCCCACCTCCTCGATGGCCTCCCGGATAAGTCCCGTTAGTTGGTCCCGGTCAAGTTGGGGAGGAAGGTAGGCCTCGAGAACGGCCAAGTCCGCCGACTCTTTGGCTACCAGGTCGTCCCGGTTGCCTTCCCGGAACAGACGGATGGCCTCCCGCCGGTCGTTGACCTGCTTGGCGACCAGTTGGACCAGCCCCTCTTCGTCCAAGGGGCGGCCCCTGGCCTTCTCCTCCAGCTGTATGGCGCTCTTCAGGAAGCGCAGGGCGTCCAGCCGGGCCTGGTCCCGGCTGCGCATCGCCGCATGGATGTCCGCTTCCAGCGTTTCCTGCATCGTCACAACTTACCCGCCCGTGTAACCGTACTCAACCCGCCGCGGCTACTCCGCCGCCGGTCATCGGGGTGAGGGCCGGCCAATGGAATTACCAAACTATTGAACTACTGGGGCTTGCCGATTATAGGTGGGCCTAGATTTTGGTGTCAATCGAGGAGTCTCCGCGTAACTGTTCAGAGTTGGTTCCTCCGCGACTCACGACACTTCCCCCTTGTCCCCTCCGGTGCCCACTCTCTACGCTGTCAATAGGCAGCTACTAGCGCCTTACCACATCTATCAACCGCCACCCAGGCCCATGGCTCAGATTGGCTCACAATGGCTCTGAAAATAAAAAAACCTGGCCTTCCCTCACGCCGTCAGTCGGTTCTGCCCCCAAGTTCAACCGCCAGAGGCGGCAACCTGCTAAACTATCAGCGCAATACCTTGAGATAGGCGCCGATCATTCATCGATCTATTAACCTGTAAATCTGGAAGGAGACCTGAGATGGCTGTCACCTTTGGCTGTTCCCTCCCCTCCCGCGGTCACATGGCCGGTCCGGAGGCCCTACTCTCCTTGGCGCGGCGGGCCGAAGACCTGTCCTACGATTCGGTATGGGTCAGCGACCACATCATCCTTCCGCGGGAGGTGGACTCGATGTACCCCTACGCCACCGATGGAGTGGCGATCTTCCAGGCCGACGACATCTACTACGAGCCCTTGGCGGCGCTCAACTTCCTGGCCGGCGGCACCCAGCGGGTGCGCCTGGGCACCCACGTGTTGATACTGCCCTACCGCAACCCGGTGCTCACCGCCAAGATTCTGGCCACGCTGGACCACCTGTCCGGAGGGCGCCTCATTCTGGGCGCCGGGGTCGGCTGGATGGAGGAGGAGTTCGAAGCCCTCGGTCTGGACACCTTCGCGGAGCGGGGAGCGGTGACGGACGAGTACATACAGCTATACAAGGAGCTTTGGACCAAGGACCAGCCGGTGTTCGACGGGAAGTACTACCAGATCTCGGGCAGCGGCTTCCAGCCCAAGCCGGTGCAAAAACCCCACCCGCCCATCTGGATCGGCGGTCACACCGGCCCGGCCATCCGCCGCGCCGCCATCCACGGCGACGGTTGGATGCCCATCGGGCTGCGCCCGCCCGCCATCCTGGAACCGGAGGAAATGGCGGGAAAGATTGCCCGGCTCCGCAAGCTTACGGCCCAGGCGGGCCGGCCCGAGGACGCCGTGGAGGTAACCTTCAGCACCGACGTGATCTTCGACGGGTCCGCCGGGCCGTCTCGCCGCATGGTCACCGGACTCCCGGAGCAAATCGCGGCGGACCTGCGCCAGTACCAGGACCTTGGAGTGCGCAACTTCATCCTCACCTTCCCGGCCCAGACCACTTCCGAGTTGCAGGAATCCATGGAACGGTTTTCCCGGGAGGTGATGCCGCTTATTCCCCGCTAGCGGCGTCACATAGCAAGCCATGAGGCGCCGGGCCAGGAGCGGTCTCCCGCCGGTTGCCAGGCCATTCCTATCTCGCCACTAGGAGCAGGGCCTTTTGGTTGTCATTCCGAGCGGAGCGAGGAATCGGAGATTCTTGGGTCCGGGCGACCTTGGCCTTCGGCAGAGATTTCAGATTCCTCCCGTTGGTTCGGAATGACAGGTAGGGACTAGGGTGACAGTTAAAAAGACCCTGCCAATAGGAGGCGCCTAAGTTGACAGCTAGATTAGACCTGAGACGCAGGCTATCGTCCGGTGAGACCATAGTGGCCCCGGGCGCCTATGACCCCATGTCGGCCCGATTGGTCCAGTCCCTGGGGTTCGACACCATCTACACCGGCGGCTACATGAGCGGGGCCCACCTGGCCGTCACCGAGCCGCTGATGACCATGACCGAACAGGTGGAAGTCGCCGCCCGGGTGGTCAAGTCCGTGCCGCTGCCGGTGATCTGCGACGCCGGCGCGGGTTATGGGGAGCCGGTCCACGCCATGCACTGCGTCCGCACCTTCGAGGCCGCAGGCGTGGCCGGAATTCACATCGAGGACCAGTTCTTCCCCAAGCGGGCGTCTTATCACGCCGGGTTGGAGCACGTGATTCCCCGGGAAGACTTCATGGAAAAAATGCGCTACGCCCTGCAAGCGCGGTCCGATCCCGACTTCGTGCTCATCGGCCGCACCGACGCGTTCACCGCGGTCGAGGGCGACATGGATGAGGCCATCCGGCGCGGCAACGAGCTGCGCGACCTGGGCATTGACGTGGTGATGCCCAGGGGAGTGCGGGAGAGGGAGGACCTGGATACGTTCCGCAAGGGGGTGCCGGACGTGCCTCTCCTGGTAATCGCCGGCGCCGACGACATCTCAGTGCAAGAGTACGCCGACCTGGGGTACCAGGTGATCATCTACGCCACCACCCCAATACTGGCCGCGGTCGACAGTTACCGTCAGGTGTACCAGAGCCTGCGGGACACCGGCCTTATAGGCATCGACGCCTCGCGGGTGCGGGCCATGCGGGCCGAGGTGGAGGCCTTGATCAGCCTCCCCGAGTACCAGGAAGTGGAGGCGCAGACCACCGAGCGGGAGTTCCAGGACCGAAGTAGGCACTGAACCCTCCCGGTCCGCCGGGCCGGAGGTTCAACGGGCGGCCACCTCTTCGGTGACGCCGTACTTCCGCTCCAATTCGTAAATCTCGTCCAGGCCCAACAGTCCTGCCACGTCCCAACGGGTGCCGTAGCGCTCCGGGTTGACCTTTCCGGACTGCTTTAGCTCTTCGAACGACTCCTTGACCTGCTTGTAGATGAGCCAGATGGTGCTGCCGCAGATCATCAGCTTGTAGCCCATGGCGGCCACGTCCTGGGTGGGCAGCAGGTCCCCGTTGTACATGCGGGGCAGGTCCTGCAGGTCGACGGCGTAGTTCCGGATATCATCTAGGGTCTTGATGCCGTCTACGAACACCAGGTCCGCTCCGGCTGCCACGTAGTCGCGGCAGCGGGCCAAGGTATCTGCCCATCCGTTCACCGCGTAGGCGTCGCAGCGGGCGATGATGACGAAATCGGGGTCGCTGCGGGCGTCTAGGGCGGCGCGGATCTTCTGCACCGCCTCGGCGCGGGGGACCACCTGCTTGCCCTCGAAGAAGCCGCACTTCTTGGGGAACACTTGGTCCTCGAGGTGGATCGCGGCCACCCCGGCGGCCTCGTACTCCCTGACCGTGCGCAACACGTTTAGAGGGTTGCCATAGCCGGTGTCCGCGTCGCAGATAACGGGGATGTCCACGGCGTCGGCTACGTACTTGGCGTTGGCCACCATCTCGGACATGGTGAGCAGTCCCACGTCGGGAAAGCCCCGTTCGGCGGCGGTGCCGGCGCCGGTCATGTAGACCGCGTCGAAGCCCACCGACTCGGCGATCTTGGCGTGAAGGGCGTTGAGGACGAACGGCGCGGTCACCATGTTGCCTGAGGCCAGCAACTCCCGGAGTTTCGTGGTGGTCTTCAATTTGTGTCCCTCCTAGCTGTCAGCGCCGGTCTTCAGAAACCGCCCCATGATCGCCCGCCCCAACCTTAACCTGACACCCGGCGCCGGGGTGTTCAGGCCAGGATTGTAGAGGAGCCGCCGGCCTGACACAAGCTCTTGAGACACCCCGAGGCGGGAGAACCCGCCCAAAGACGGAGCGGCCTGTGGGAGGGAGTGGGGCCCGGCTCCCGTCGCCCGGCCAAAGGCCCGAGTGGTTTAATGGAGACCGCGGGGATGGGGCCTGCGGGGCTACTCAATGGCGGCGAGTTCTTCCTTCACCAGCCGCACCACCAGGTCGTCCAAACGCTCTACCGTGTAATCGCTCACGTCATGGGGCGTGATGGGGCCTTCCTCGCCGCCGCCGTAAACGATGAATATGAAGCGGCCCGTGGTGTGTTGGGCGATCTGGCGGAAGATGTATTCCCCTTGCCCGTCCAGCCCGCTGGAGGCGATGGAGAATATCTTGATGCCGCGACGGTGGGCCTGGACCATCTCCACGGCGTAATCGTAGTCCTGCGGATAGTCCAGGTGGGGCGGGGCGTCGGCCAGCAGGAACACCAGCCGAATAGCGTCGCGCAGGCGCCAGTCCGGCTCGTGCACCGCGTCGTGGAGGGCTTCGTTTAGCGATTCAGGGTTGTCCTGTCCGCCGTCTGCGGAGACGCCGCGTATGGAATCCAGGAACCGGGAGACGTCGCTGGTGAAATCGTAGACCCGGGTGATGAACTCGTCGCCGCGGTCCCGGTAGGTCACCATGCCCAGGCGAAGATCGGGCTGCGACGGCAGGTCCGAGATTCTGCCGGAGATGGACAGAAGGGTCGTTTTGAGCTGGGCAATTTCGTCCGACATGCTTCCGGTGGCGTCCAAGAGGAAAAGCACGTCCAGGGGCACGCGGTCCGCGTAGGAAACTTCCACGTCGAGAGCCGCGTTCCACTCCAACTCGGTGTTTCGGCGGAAGACCTGGCTCAGGCCGGCGCCGCCCTTCTCCACGTGCAGCCGGAACTCCTCGACGCCTTCGGTTTCGGGGAAGGCCCGGGGGAAGAAAAGGGTCTTTCCGTTGGCGTAGGTGCGCCCTTCGAAGATGACGGCCTCGCCCGCCGACACTCTAACCTCGGCGTTGGGCACTGGCCGGCCATCCCTCCCGCTCACGTTTATGACGTAGCGCTCCGAAACGTCTACGTCATGGACCGCTGGGCCTTGATAATTGCGGCGGTAGTCCAGGTACTCCTGCCACCTTAGGTTGTCGTCGACCTCGCCCGCCTCGATGGACGCGGGCACGTACTGCCGGCCCGGGTCTACTTCCTCGGACGCCATCGTGGCATCGGCGTCTACTTCAGTGAATATTACATCAGGGACTATTTCCGAGCCGGCAGTGGTTGGCGTCGAAGCCCGGGTCGTTGCGTCCTCTCCATCTGACTCCGCCATCGTGCCGGTGGCCTCCTCGGGAAGGGACGTTGCCCTGGGGGCGGCGGTTGGCGCCGGTGAGGGAGTGACCGCGGCCTCTTTGCCGTCGGCGGGCGTAGTCGGGCCGGGGACAGCGGTTGGCCCTGGCTCCGGGGTCCCTCCCTCTCCGCCGCCGCAGGCAGCCGCTGCCGCGACGGCCGCCGCGAGGCAGATCGAGACCAAAATCACCCTCACAACGGCGGTCCATAGCGGGGATTCCAGTGTTTCGAGCTTCATGGCAGATCCTATCAGAGTCGAATATCCGGCCTTCTCCCCGGATAATATGCGTGTCGACCCCGAAAGGTTCCATGGCGGGGCTCGCGGTCTGGCAGGTACTGCCCCAACTAGCAGGCTAACGCCGCGGCGAAAACGCTTTCCTCTCGGGCGAAGCGGAGGACGGCGGCGCTAATGAGGTGACGACCTCTTATAAAGCCGTGAGGGAAAGCGTCGGGGCTCGCCCTCACAAGGGGTGGCTGGCCAGTAACTCCCAGCGCAGGTCCGGGGCCCACGAGCCCCCGCTCCAATCATCCCCGGCGGCCTCCGACTGATACCGGAAAAGCAGCAGCCTCCAGACCCTTGGGGAGGCTGCCAGTTCGAGGTCTGCGACGACGGCCCGGGCGAACTCCACCGCGTCGTAGAAGACGGAAGCCGGGAGCTTGGCGTATTGCATTAGCGGGACGCGGGGATGGGACTCTACGTTGGGATCGACCTCGATCCCGTCGGTTGCGGCCAGCAAGCCGGAGACTGAGTCCCGCAGGGAACGGAGGTAAGAGTGGCCGCCGGTGGGTGTGAAGGCCAGGAATACATGGCCGGCGGCGCCGGGCGAGGCGTCGACTCCCGAGCAGTCCAGGGAGAATTGGGGCGCCTGCTCCCGGCTGCGCGCCGCGATGGAGGAAAGGCCCGCATCGAGGGAAGACGCCGCGGGACCGGGGCACTGGAAAAAATTGCACAGGGGAAGGAACACCATGTTCATTTCCGCGGCCCAGCAGGCGTACTGGCCGCAGATGAGTTGGCGCGCCCGGTAGGCGCGGGCGGTGAAAACCGGTTCCAAAGAGACCCCTATCCCGTACCTGGTGGACACGTGACTACTCCTCCGGGTTGGCAGCTTCGGCGGCAAAAGGGTCGCCCTGCTTCGCCCCTATCATAAACTCCTCCCGTGCGCCGGGGAAGCACTGGCGCCGCAGGCCGAAAGTTGACAGCAAATACGGTGGCCAATACAATCCCATCGCGCCGGAGACTGGCGCAGGTCTACTCGCCGCCCCTGCGTCGCAGCCGGCCCCGGGCCTCCTTCAACCGCAACCCGCCCGTGCCGTTATCCCGGCTTTCCAACAGGCTGGGCCGCTCGCCTGAAGCTATTAGTCGAAACTGCCAGGAAAGAGGTACGCATCATGCCGGACTACAAGATCATATCGGGTGACTCCCACATAGTTGAGCCGCCAGACCTGTACATCGACCGCGTGCCCACCAAGCTAAAGGACCGGGCGCCGAGGATGGAGCGCCGCCAGACCCCTTCCGGCCGGGACTACGACGCCTGGTTCATCGACGGTACGCAGGTGAGCACCTTGGGCGCGGTGATCCAGGCCGGTCAGCGGTTCGAGGACCCCTCGGGTATCGACTTTCTGGGCACTTGGGAGGACGTGAGGAAGGCGGCCTACGACCCCGACGCCTTTATTCAGGAAAACGAGATGGATGGGGTGTGGGGGGCTTGTCTCCAGCCCAGCCAGGGACTCTTCTGGTACCGCATACCGGACAGTGAGCTCCTGTCGGCCATATGCGCCGCCTACAACGACTGGATAGCCGAGTTTTGCCAGTCCAATCCCCGCCGTTTGAAGGCGATCGGCACCGTCAACGTGGACGACGTGGAAGAGGGATGCGCCGAGCTTGAACGCATCGCCGGTCTGGGAATGGTAGGCGCCTTTATTCCGGTGTACCCCCTGGCCGACCGGCCTTATCGCCACCCCATATACGACCGCTTATGGTGGACCGCCCAGGACCTGGGGATGCCCCTGCTGATGCATATCGCCACCAACCGGGGGGGTATTCCGGGCTGCGAGTTCACCATGGACCTGAGCGACCTAACCGCCGCGGGCCGCTCCACCACGGACCACTGGATTCGCTACTCCCTCACCGCCATGGTGTTCGCCGGGGTCTTCGACCGCTACCCCAAGCTCAAGGTCGCCACAGTGGAGCACGAAATGGCCTGGATTCCCCACTGGCTGAAACAGATGGACTTCACCTACGAGGAGCGTCCGGTCTTCACCAAGGGCTGGAAGTCCAAGGAGGGGATGCTGCCCAGCGACTACTGGAAGCGGAACATGTTCGTCGAATTCATGGAAGACGACATCGGCCTGCAGCTTCGCCACATCATCGGCGTGGACAACATGATCTGGGGCAACGACTTTCCCCACTCCGAGTCCACGTGGCCCCACTCCATGGAGTTTCTGGACCGGGCCTTGGGTGACGCCACGGAGGAGGAGAGGCGGAAGATCACCAGCGCCAACGCCGCCAAGATGTTCGGTTTCGACCTTACCTAGACGCCGGCTGCCCCTCGCCATTTGATCGTTCCGGGGGGCCAAGCCGGGTACACCTTCCCTGCCTGAGGCAGAATAAGAACGCCGGGGCCTTACGGGTGGCCCCGGCGTTATTGTACCATGGGTCTAGGCGCGACTGAGGGGAGCTACTCGTACACGTGACCCGGGTAGTACTGTAGCGGCACGAATTCGGTGGTGCCATCGGCGTGTTGCTTTACCCCGGTCCGGCTGTGGCCGGGAGCTATCAAGGCCTGGTACTTGGTGGCGTAGCGCCGGATCTTCTCGATGGAGTTGTTCCACTTGGCCTGGTCCACGCTGGCCAAGTTGCCGATGCCCGGCGGCCCGTAGGTATGGTGGTGGTGCATGGCGTCGGAGGCCAGGAGCACCCAACCGGTGGTCTCTAGTTGCACCAGCATGCCCATTTGGCCCCAGGTATGGCCGGGCAGGCTGATCAGCCGGACCCCCTTGAGGATCTCCTGCTCGCCGTAGACCAGAGTGGGTTTCCTCCTGGGGAGGAACTCGTAGTCGGCGCGGGACATGAAGTAGGCGTTTTCTTCCAGGGACATGACTCCCTTGTACTCGTCCTCGTGCAGCACGATCTCCGCGCCCGCGGTCTCGAAGAGGCGCAACCCGCCGGCGTGGTCCATGTGCATGTGACCCATAACGACCTTGTCGAAGTCCTCGGGCCCGCGGCCAATGGCCTTAAGCTTGCCTTCCAGCAGGTCCTCGGTGCTAACCGCGCCCCAGTCCGCTATGCTCTTGTACAAGTCGGGCCATTCCGCGTTCCAGTTTGTGCTGATGCCGGTCTCGAACAGGACCAGCCCGTCGGGGTGTTCCACGATGTAGGCCAAGGAGGGGCACTGGTACCAGGTCTTGACTTTGTCGGTCTGTCCCGGCGCCATTGCCACGCTAGGGTGCCCGGGGATTAGGCCCTCCAAGTCCAAGCCGAAGGACCCCAGGTGTAGCCCGTACAACTTAATGCTCATAGAACTCCTCCGTCGTCCACTCAGCTTGCTGCGGCGTTTTTGCGGCCACCCTGCGTTCCTGCTGCCGGCCGCCTGGATAGCCTGGCCCCTGGCCAACTCCTGCAACTAATGGTGCACGGGCTGACCGTAGCACTCCGGCCCAGGCTTGTCAATCGCCGGGGCGCAAGCGGGCCTGGAGCTGTCCGGCGCCTATGGGGCCCAGACGTTGAACTGCCGGAACCGGGGCATGGCGTCGTGGCTCAAGTAGTAATCGCCCATGACTGCGGCGGCCCCATGGTCCAGATTGTGGCTCAGGTCCAGCTTGGACACCAACCGGCCGTTGACGAAGAACCAGCCGGACCTTTCCATCGCGATTAGCAGCAGGTGGTTTCGGTCCAATAGTCTTATTCCCACGGTGGACAAGAACCCCGAATTCTTGTCCGTATAGTCGTCGTCTCCAACGTCGCGAGTGTCATGGAACCACCAGTCGGGGCCGGTTACCCCGATTACTTCGAGGCGGTTGAATTTCGGGTTGCGAATCAAGAACCCGTAGTCCCAGTCATCCCCTTGAGGATCGAAGAACTCGGCTTCCGCCACCAAATCTCGGGCCCACACCCCGCTACCGTGTGCGCCTATGGACCCCGGTTCCTTCTCCAACTTCCCGTCGGCGGGGCCGTAACGCTTGGCTAGGCGAGACCCCTGGAATTCCTTGAAGCCGGTGACGGCGCCGGAGCGTTCGCCGCCTTCAAACGCTCCGGTGATCACGGCCACATCGCCGGGCTCGCTTACGACGTTCAAGTCCAGAGGAGCGACGAATTCGTCGTTGACGAAGAGCCAGCCGCGTTCCTCGATGGCGACGACCCGCAGGTGGTTCAACTCGCCGGCGCCGGTGTTAAGGCGGAGGGTTCCACCGGCAATACGTTCGGAGGAAGCGTCAACCCGTGCTCGCAACGACCAACGCCGGTCGCTGGTGACCACAACCTGGAGGTGTTTGTTCGTTGTGCCGCGCCCGCTTTGTCTGAAGATGAAACCGTAGTCCCAGTCGTGGGTGGCCGCCAAGTAGGGATTGACGAAGGTCGCCCCCACCGTCATGTTGGCCAAGGAGACTCCGGCATATTCGGTCTTGATGAAGCCATCCGATGGATCGTGCAGCAGGTCGCCGTCGGTGGGGCCAAACAGGTCTTCGGCGCCGGGGGCGGGCGTGGGCTGGGGACGAAGCGTTGGCGTGGGGGTTGGCTGAGCGGCAGTGGCGGCTATCAGACTAGGGAGAAGCGCCTGTACCATTGTCCCGGAAATGGCAAATCCCAATCCTTCCGCACTTCGGCCGGACCCGGACTCCGCGAAGATTTTGTAGGTGTTGATGCCTACGATTTCGCCCGACGGCGACAGCATGGGGCCGCCGCTGTTTCCGGGATTAATGGCCGCGTCGGTCTGAATCACGTCGCTCTGGTGCTCTGTATCGTACCGCATTGCGGAGACTATGCCCCGGGTTACCGTCGCCGCCCCGGTCAGTCCCAACGGGTATCCCATGGCCATCACTTCGTCACCCGACTGCAGGGCTGCGGCATTGCCAAAGGTCAGAGTCCGGAAGTTGCCGCAGCAGATGCTGACCACCGCCAAGTCCCGGACGCTGTCGGTTCCCAGGACGGAGCCGTGGTAGGTGGTCGAGTCGTTCACTATGACGTTGACGCCCGAGGCATCGCCGACGACGTGTTGGTTGGTGACGACGTATCCGGTCTGGCCCTGAGCCCGGACGATTACCCCGGAGCCGGACCCCGAGCCGCTCTCGATGCGCACTACCGAAGCCCTGACCCGCTGTACCGTGGCAGTCATCGTAGCCGTGCTGGAGATTATCGTCGGCGTCGGCGTCGGCGTCGGCGTCGGCGTCGGCCGGGGTGTAGCCGTGGGTACAGGTGTGAGTGTTGGCGTTGGCGTGGGTGTCGGCCACGGCGTAGCGGTGGGGAGCGGCGTAGGCGTAGGAGTAGGCAACGGGGTAGCCGTCGGTTGGGGGGTGGGAGTTGGTTGGGGCGTGGCAGTGGGCTGCGGAGTCGGCGCGGGCCGCGCGGCCATAGTCGCCTCCACTCTGGTGGTAATCGTGGCGTCTATGTTGGGGGCGGGAGTAGGGGTGGGGGTTGGTATAGCCTCCCGCACCGCCGCTTCAACGGTCGCCTCGATGTTTTGGGGAGGCGATGGCTGGCAGGCCAATAATACAGAGGCGGCAAGGGCCAGCGACAACGTGCCGATGAGTAATCGCATGAGTCCAGTATAGCAACAAGCACGGCTAGGGAGAGGCGCACCCTTTGGACGACGCCCAGAGGCGTATCCCTTCAGAACTGGGGCTGCCGGCGTCGGCTAGACGGTGGATTTGCGGAGTGTTGACGTTCGAGTCCGCGATGTCGTCGTGGGGGTTGGAAGCACCGGTCGGATCGCAGACTCCATCGTGGCGCGGGTGTTTGGCGTCGGGGACTGTCGGCGCCCGATAAACAATGGCACCGCTAAGGCTAATTGCAAGACGATTACAGGACTGCGCATCGCCGGATCATAGGAACGGGGAGACGGGCTGGCCGGGCCAGCAGGGTCATTCAAGTGTCCCCAAATGTCATTCCGAGTCCGCCACGGCGGGCGAGGAATCTAAAAATCTTCTGGTCAACCCACCCTGGCTCCCAATAGCGACTTGAGATTCCTCACTCCGCCATGCTCCGTTTCGGAATGACATGGAGGCAGTGGCGCAGTTCCAGGCCAACAATTGAATGACACTGGCCGGGCCAGACGGTCTGTTGACTATGACTAGTCTGACTAGTATGATGCAGTCATGGACTTGGTCTACTCGACATACGAAGCTAAGGCCCGGTTCTCAGAGGTCTTGAGACACGTGCGAGAGGGCAGGACGGTGACCATCTCCTACCGCGGAGAACCCGTGGCGGAGATCCGCGCCATCGAGAAGGCGCCGCAAACCATAGAAGAGCGCCTTGAAGAGTTGAGGCAGCGGGGTGTGCTACACCCTCCCAGCGCACCGCGCCGGGAATTCAAGCCCGTGGCCTATATTCCTGGTGCGGTCGAGCGGTTCTTGGCTGAGCGCGAATAGTGAGCGGCGCCTACGTCGATACTTCGGCGTTCCTCGCTACCACCTGGGGTGATTCTGCCCACGACCAAGTTGCTACCCGCCTGGAAGCGTATTCTACCCTTCTGTCTTCTAACCTCCTGGAGGCCGAAGTGCGAGCGGCTTTTGCGCGCGAGGGCCTAGACTTCGACGCGGAGACTCTGGCTGACATCGAGTGGGTCACGCCTGATCGGCCGTTGAGCCATGAGTTGGAGACCGCTTTGGCCGCCGGCTATTTGCGGGGAGCCGATCTGTGGCACGTGGCCACAGCCCTCTACGTAGCCCCGGACCCAGGCGAAATCGCCTTCATTACCTTGGACGCCCGGCAGCAGGCGGTGGTCTTGGCGCTGGGATTTCAGACCTGAACGGCTACTCTTGCGGCGCCTCTAAGCTCTGCAAGCTGCGGAGCACCTTATCCATGCGCTCGACCAGCACATCGATATTCGCGGCGGCGTCTTCGTGGGAGATAGCCCACCCTTGGACGCCGGAGGCCGATACATAGGTGGCAAAATCATCCAGTGAGAATTCGTTGACCCAGTTCTCCAACAAGTCGCGAAGGTTTTGAGGCAGGCTGTCAAGAAACCCCGTGAGTCCGTTGCCCGTCCCAAAAGTAAAGTCCCTAAGCGGTGGCCAAGTCGTTTGTCCAGGCAGATAGAGCCGGGCTACCGTAAGGGGATTTGGCCACGCTGGACTGTAGCCGTTAATGGTCACGCCCACCTTGCCCCATCTGAATAGGGCATTATTGTGTCGGTTCTGCGTCTCAAACAAACGAAGAGCAGCCTCTTTAATTTCCGGGCTTGGCAGCTGGTTGAGAAATTCATCTCGGTTTATGTTGTTGTTTGCCCCTGGAGGCCGGACCGGGGCAGCGGCAGTCCTCCCAATGACGCGTGGCACCAGCGTCTTGCCCGTGGCACCGAGAAACTGTTTGATCTCCACGGCGAGGACTTCAATGCCGGGCATTTGTTCGTTTAGGAATTCCACTACTCGGGTCAGTTCGTCGGGGATTCCGTCGGCAACGAAGAGCAACCGCAGCCGGGCCGCCTTCAGGTTGGTTTCCACCTGCTGCCAGAAGGCATCGGAATCCGATTCTCCATCAGATCGCAAGAACTCTGCGAGCATGTCGTCAGGGTCCAGTCGGTCGGCTGTCGCGGATTCCTCGAAGTCTTTGCGAATAGCCTGGGCGTTCCAAGTATGCCTGGCGTGGGCGGCGTAGTCCAACATCTGGCCGACGATAGTGCGGCGAATTTCCGGGTTGGCTGAACGTTTAGTTTCAACAAGTGTGGGCATTGCGTCCTGATCGATGAGTAGATGGTCAATCGCCCAGTGGTCCGGACCCCCTGGAGTTCTGGGTATTCCCCGTTCGCGCTTGATGAGAATCCAGCGGCGGGGGTCGCCGGGGTTCATTTGCTCGCCGGACAACAGTTCCGGGTGGTTGGCAACCAACTCTTGCAACTTATCTTCCAACGCGAACTGCTCTTCAATCATCCGCTCTAACTGTCCCTGCTCGTTCAGATGGTAGATGCGCTCGGCCACGTCATGCCTCCAGTTGATAAAAGAAGGCCCCGGCATTTGCCGGGGGCCTTCTGGGTTGCCGATTTTTGGCAACTGGGGTTGGACTCGGGTCAACAGCTTTCGAGCTACGCGTCTCGATTCACTCATGGAGTAGGGTTACGAACTCGTCCACCGACAGCCCCGCAACGCGCATAAGTCCCCTAAGCGTACCTCTCTTTAATGTCCGATGGTCTGGTACGGAGAGGACCGCTGGGACTCCTGGCTTGGCAAGAATCATATGGCTGGAGACTCGTCGGACGGGGAGGCACCCAGCCCGTTCAAACGCTTGTGCGGCTTCTCCCGGACACCACGGGGAGCGGCGGCATTTACACGGGGGCCCCGACCACAAGTTCCACCTGTTCGATGGAAACGCCCTCGTAAGACAATCCGTCCTCCGCCCGGTTCATCAGGATGTCCTTAACTTCTTGAGCTATCACGTCCGGGGTTTCCGGCCAAGAAGATGTTGTTTCCAGGGCTTGAGGTTCCAGGGGATTTCCTTGCTTGGCCGCGGCATCCTCTCCAAGGCCGCCAGAACAAGTGCAATGGCTTCCTTGATGTTCTCAATCGCTTCAGCCCAGTCATCCCCCTGGGACACGCACCCCGGTAGAGCAGGGCAGTAGACGGAGTATCCCCCGGCATCTTCCCTCTCAAGTATGACCGTGAAATTGCGGTTTTCTTGTGGCACGTTCGTGCCTCTACGATTGGATTTTAGCCATTCTACGGAACGAAGAGGCTACCCTTAAACCCCGGTGGTCTTTAGTCTCGCATTTTCGGTAGCGGGGATTGGATTCGAACAACGGTCTTCGGGTTATGAACGATATACTTGGTCGCGGCGCCCGACTCGCACGAGCAAGACGTGCAAGGTACGGTCCCGAATCTCACAGATAACGCGAAAATCTCCCACTCGGTAACGCCACCACCTGCCTAGGTTGCCTCTCAGCGGGCTGCCCCTCTGGCGAGGGTCGGGCGTAACTGTTCAGAGTTGAGGGGGCCGCCCTTCGACTGCGCTTCGTTCCGCCTGCGGCTGCACTTCGCTTCGCTCAGGACGAACGGTTGGGTGCCAGTGGGCTCACCGATTCTGAACAGTTACGGTCGGACAAGATCTCTACGTTATCCATGTATTCGGTGATACGCTGTTTAATTTAGGGGTCAAGCCTCTCTAGTTGAGCGGTAGCTGCCTCAGTGTACTCCACTGTCCAAGCCAAGCCGCTTCTTCACTTCCTCGCTGGTGTACACTGGTTCCTCGCCCCTGCGTACGCGCTCAATGGCCCCTGCGGCCAGGTAGTAGTCCTCGATGTCCTCCATTCCCCGCTCGATCATCTCGCGTAGGTAGAACTCTTTGGAACGCCCGGTTTGCGCTATCAGGTCATCGAGCCGTTGCTCGATATCAGGAGTCAAATTAATAGTAATCGCCACCGCATACCTTCCTGAAAGGATCAATCCGAATCCAGATTATTGTAACATTCCGGATAGAGAGGCAAGCGAAAACCCCCGGCATTTGCCGGGGGCCTTCTGGGTTGCCGATTTTTGGCAACTGGGGTTGGACTCGAACAACGGCCTTGGGGTTATGAGCCCTATCCTCAGCGGCTCGGCCGCTTGCTCGGAAAACTAGGGCAATCAGCAGCCGCCCGACCGAATTGTTCCGACCAAATACCATTGCCCGTCTGCAAGCACCCAATCATCGCTGTCGTCGCCCCCTTGGGCGGCGAAACGAAAGTCATCTAGATAGAATTCGATCAGTACGGAGCCTTGGTTTCCGGTAACCTCAACGTCAGAGGCGCGGACTTTTACATCTGCATCTTCATCGATGCCCATGCTTGCACGTAGCACCGCTTTCGGCCCGGCGTCTTCATCCAGGCCAGTGGAAACAGCGACAGCCTTTATTTCGGCGTGTGCCGCGGCCACAAACTCCTCCTTGGAGCATACGGATTTCATTTCGGGGACCACGAACTCATAAATTTCCGAATAATTGCCATCCACGATAGCAGTCCCGAAGGCTTCAGCCCGGGCCTTCAGGTTTTCCTCAGTCGGGTCCGAGGAGTCGCCGCACGCTGTGAGGACCACGGTGGACATGATTCCAAGGAACATCATCCCCAAGCATCTTCGCATAAACAGTCCCCTGGCAAAATAAATCACCTCCCCGGTGTCCACTGGGGAGGTGAAAGCGTGTTGCCGATTTTGGTAGCGGGGGTTGGACTCGAACCAACGACCTTCGGGTTATGAGCCCGACGAGCTGCCACTGCTCCACCCCGCGACGTATGAAACCTGGCACAGCCAATAGAACAAGAAGTCTGGTCCCGCGCCGGCGGCCCAGGGGCTGCCGGCGGGTAAAGTTTGAAGCTCCTAGCGTGGGTCAAGCCTCTCGACCGGTTAGTACCGGTATGCTGAAGAGGTTACCCTCCTTACACATCCGGCCTATCAAGCAGATAGTCTCTCTGCAGTCTTACCCCCGAACCTAATCGGGGAGGGAGGCCTCATCTTGGGGGATGCTTCGCGCTTAGATGCCTTCAGCGCTTATCACTGCCAGACATGGCTACCCAGCGCTGCTCCTGGCGGAACAACTGGCACACCATAGGTCTGTCCCTCCCGGTCCTCTCGTACTAGGGAGAGGTTCCCTCAAGCCTCCTGCGCCCGCGGCGGATAGAGACCGAACTGTCTCACGACGTTCTGAACCCAACTCACGTACCCCTTTAACCGGCGAACAGCCGGACCCTTGGGACCGCCTTCAGCCCCAGGATGGGACGAGCCGACATCGAGGTGCCAAACCTCGCCGTCGATGTGAACTCTTGGGCGAGATAAGCCTGTTATCCCCGGGGTAGCTTTTATCCGATAAGCCACGGCCCTTCCACACGGTGCCGTAGGATCACTTTGCCCGACTTTCGTCCCTGCTCGACTTGTGAGTCTCGCAGTCAAGCCCCCTTATGCCAATGCGTTCTATGGACGATTTCCATCCGTCCTGAGGGGACCTTTGGGCGCCTCCGTTACGTTTTAGGAGGCAACCGCCCCAGTTAAACTGCCCACCAGGCACTGTCCCTCAGTGTTGCTGAGGTTAGGACCAAAAACAGACAAGGGTGGTATTTCAAGGACGGCTCCACCCCGACTGGCGTCGGGGCTTCATAGCCTCCCACCTATCCTACACATGACGGCTCCCAACCCAATACCAGGCTACAGTAAAGCTCCACAGGGTCTTTTTGTCCTGCCGCGGGTCGCCCGCGTCTTCACGGGCACCGCAATTTCACCGAGCCCTCCGCCGAGACAATGGCCAAGTCGTTCAACCATTCATGCGGGTCGGAACTTACCCGACAAGGGACTTCGCTACCTTAGGCATTTTGTTACTCCCCCGCCGCCAGGTTCTGACCGCGGGGTGGGCCGGTCATTTCTGCCGGCCTCTGCATGTCGCCATGCAGATCGGACCATCTCTTATCCCACGTTCCGCCAGGGATTCCGGCGTATGGTCTCTGAGGATTCCCCAAGGCTCCACACCCTCTCATGGACGTGAGATGGCGTTTCACGCGCGGGGTCTTTCCTGCTGATTGTCCGCGCCGGACGCATTGTTACTCGCCCCCGTATGATGTGAGGGACCAGTAGCGCCGGATACTCGGACTTCCCAGCATATAGCCGGATTTTACAACGGCCTTAAGCCACCAATTTGGCTCCCGGCACCTGCAAGAGGTAGCCGGCGCTTCGTTGATGCTCGGTTGACCGTTAGAGTTACGGCCGCCGTTCACCGGGGCTTCAGTTCAAAGCTCTCACCTCTCCCCTTAACCTTCCGGCACTGGGCAGGCGTCAGCCTGTATACGTAGGGTTTCCCCTTAGCACAGACCTGTGTTTTTGTTAAACAGTCGCCCGGCCTTCTTCTCTGCGCCCCCAGAGCGCTCCGCCGGCTAGCGGCTTCACCCCCCGGGGGGCCCTTTCTCCCAAAGTTACAGGGCTCTTTTGTCTAGTTCCTTAGCGGAGGTTCGCTCGAACGCCTTAGGACTTTTATCCTAGCCCACCAGTGGCGGTTTGCGGTACGGTCGCCCCTGTCCCATAACCACGAAGCTTTTCTTGTCGGCCTGGGTGCGGCAGAGTTTCGTAGCCCGAAGGCCCAATTCCCTCAACCCTCAGCTCGTGCGCCGGAGTGGATTTGCCTGCCCCGGCATGGCCTACGGAAGAGGACACACCATGTCCAATAGGCATGCTCTGCTTGCCCTTCCGCCCCCCTCCTTGGTTTTAAAGCGAAACAACGGCGGTGCAGGAATATTAACCTGCTGTCCATCGCCTTCGGCGCTTGCCTACGGCTTAGGACCGACTAACCCTACGCCGATAAACGTTGCGTAGGAAACCTTGGGCTTACGGCGCCAGGGATTTTCACCCTAGTTTACGCTACTCATTCCGGGATTCTCACTTCCCCGCGCTCCAGCCGACCTCGCGGTCGACATTCTTCGCCCGAGGAACGCTCCCCTACCACGCCCAGATGGTGTCCAGAGGCTCCAACCCATTTCCCGCCGGTTTCACCGCGGGGTTCCTCCACATTCAGGACACTCCGGCTTGCGCCGGGGCGCCCCTACTCAGCGGATTTCCCCGTTGGCTCCGCCATTGGGAGCAGGGCCTTCCCCTCTGCATCTGAACATCCACGGCTTCGGCGGCAGGCTTGAGCCCCGTTACATTTTCGGCGCAAGACCCCTCGACCAGTGAGCTATTACGCACTCTTCAAAGGGTGGCTGCTTCTAAGCCAACCTCCTGGTTGTCTGAGGAACCTCACTTCCTTTCCCACTTAGCCTGCGCTTGGGGGCCTTAGCCGGTGGTCTGGGCTGTTTCCCTTTCGACCACCGCACTTATCTGTGGCAGTCTCACTGCCGGGTAACGGATAGACGGCATTGGTGGTTTGATTGGGTTTGGTAAGCTCACGCCCCCTAGCCCATTCAGTGCCCTACCTCCGTCCACCTATGGCCCGACGCTGCACCTAAATGCATTTCGGGGAGAACCAGCTATTTCCGAGTTCGATTGGCATTTCACCTCTACCCACAGCTCGTCCCAAGCTTTTGTACTAGCCACGAGTTCGGTCCTTCAGTGCGCGTTAACACACCTTCAACCTGGCCATGGGTAGCTCACTCGGTTTCGGGTCTACTCCATGGAACTAATCGCCCTCTTAAGACTCGCTTTCGCTGCGGCTCCGGAACTCCAGTCCCTTAACCTTGCTCCACATAGTAAGTCCCCGGATCATTCTTCAATAGGCACGCCGTCACCCCGAAGTCAATCGGGGCTACGACCTTCTGTAGGCTTACGGTTTCAGATCTATTTCACTCCCTGCTAAGGGTTCTTTTCACCTTTCCCTCACGGTACTGGTACGCTATCGGTGACCAAGGGTATTTAGCCTTGGAGGGTGGTCCCCCCAGATTCCCACAAGGTTTCTCGTGCCCCGTGGTACTCAGGGTATGCTCCAGGAGTCCCACCTCTTTCGTCTACGGGGCTTTCACCCTCTATGACGGCCCTTCCCAGGTTCCTTCGACTAGAGATGGGATTTGTAACTCCTTCGGGTCTGGTGAGGCGACCCCAGGCGCACCCTGCAACCCCGGCACGACATAGGCCCTCACGCCACTGAGTCGTACCGGTTTAGGCTGATCCCCTTTCGTTCGCCACTACTCAGGGAATCTCGGTTGATTTATTTTCCTCGGGGTACTTAGATGTTTCAGTTCCCCCACTTACCCTCCGCCAGTGGCGGATGGACCGGCTCAACACCGGAACGGGTTGCCCCATTCGGGAATCCCCGACTATGCCCGCTAGACGGCTCATCGAGGCTTAACGCAGCCTTGCCGCGCCCTTCATCGGCCCTTGGTCCCAAGGCATCCACCGTAAGCCCTTAATAACTTGACCCACGCTAGGAACTTCAAACTTTCTTTGGTTGCGCCGCCGCGCCCTCCAGCCGCCACCAGGGCTTTGCCCCCGGTTGAGGCGTCGAGGATGCGCTACGGCACGTTCTGCTATCGCAGGACTGACTTCTTATTCTATTGTTAAGGTGCCACAAGCGAAACGGCGGCTGGGGCATACCCCGAACCGCCGTCCAGGTGTCCCAGTGCTTATGTCTATGTCAGGTGACCTGCATTCCTTCGCGTATTCTCCGGAAGGACCGCTTGCTTGTGAACGCCAATTATATGTTGGCCGGGGGGAGCCCGTCAAGGGGTGTTTTAGCCAACCTGAGGAATTGACGGGCCCTTGGGAGCCATCGGTGAGGCCCTTGGGCTGGCCTGCCCCTCCTTGCGGCGGTAGTGGGCGAGGCCGGTTTCTCCGTCAATTATTCGCTCAAAATAAGCGGTCACCTCCGGTTAGCGTCGCCGCCGTACCAGGGGAGAATACTCAACATAGTGTAGCTTTTAGGTCTCTGTATCCCCTATACTGAGGTAAAGGCCGGCGGCATGGCCGGTCAAATTTGGTGTCAAATAGCGTGTCAAGTAAGGTGGCAAAATGGACCCTCATGCGTTCTGGGAAGGCTTTCAATTCGACTGCCGCATTGAAGAACGGGAGTTCTCAGGTGATTTGACCGCTATCGAGGGGTACAAGCTCGCCGCTTTGAATCTGGTGCTGCCTCCGGAATGGAGTGAGCAGCTCAACCGGCTAAACCGGGTCCGGGCCGTCCACGGCACGACCGCTATCGAGGGAAACCCCCTGTCGGAGGCGGAAGCCGAGCGACAGATTGCCGCAGTAGACCGGCAAGCGAACGGTCCGGGTGACGGGAGAATCTCGAAAGAGCAGGCGCAGATTCGGAACGCGGCCCGGGCCCAGGCATGGGTGAGGGAGCGGTTTCAGCCAGGGGCTCCTCCGGCCGGAGTCGGCGACATAATGGCTATGCATCGAATGGTGACCGAGGGATCGGACGAAGACCACTGCGTGCCAGGTAAGTTCCGGACCGCACCGGCGCGGGTAGGCTCCCCGGATCTGGGCGGGGTCCATTTCGGGGCTCCCCACGAAGACCTGCCCCAGCTAATGGAAGACTTTATCGCAATGTTGAATTCCGGGCGAGTTAGAGGCTGGCACCCGGTCATCCAAGCCCTGATGGCCCATTTCTTTCTGGTTACCATTCACCCCTTTGGTGACGGCAACGGCAGAGTATCGCGGTTGCTAGAGGCCGGGGTCCTCTTTCGGGGGGAATACAATGTCCATGGATTCTACGGCCTGTCGAACTACTTCTACAGAAACGAAGCCGCGTACAAGTCCCTGCTGCAGCAGTGCCGGCAGACCCAGCCGTTCGATCTTTCTCCGTTTGTACGGTTCGGAATTCAGGGCTTCATCGACGAACTGACCGGCATCAACAACTTCATAAAGTCAAAGATAAATCGCCTGGTCTACCGGCAGATGCTGGCGGAGAACCGGGACAGGAAGTCGGGGCCGCGAAGGAGGGTGGTAAATGCGAGAGAATATGACCTCCTCACCTTCTTGATCACCGAGACGGAGCCCCCGGACCCGTTTTCGGAGAACCCGTCCCGGAAAGTTACCCTATCGGAGCTCACGGAATCTCCCTACGTCAGGGGCGCCTACCGCAACGTGACGCAGCGCACCTTCGTTAGAGAGCTGGTCAGATTGTTCAACGCCGGTTTCATAAAATTCACGCCCGGCGCGGAGACGACGGAGTCGGTGATCGAGCTGGACTTCGACGCTATCGCCAAGTACCGGATTGGCTAGGGTGTTTCTCGCCAGAGGACGACGAGTAGCCCCCTACCGGCCCTTGAACTCCGGCTGGCGTTTCTCCAGGAAGGCCTGCACCGCTTCTTTGTGGTCCTGGGTGGCGCGGGCCTGCTCTTGGGCCACGTGGGCCAGTTCCAGGCTCTCTTCGAAGTTTAGCGACAGGCTTTGCAGGGCGAGGTACTTGATCAGGGACAGGGACACCGTCGGCCCCCGGGCTAGGCGCCGGGCCAGGTCCAAAGCCTCGTCCACCAGCGTGTCTTCCGGCAACACCTTGCTGACCAGCCCCATGCGGTACGCCTCGTTGCCGTCGACGCGGTCGCCGGTGTACTGCAGCAGCAGGGTGTTGCTCAACCCGATGAGCCGCGGCAACTGCCAGGAACTGCCGTCGCCGGGAATCAGGCCCATCCGGGAGAAGGCCTCGGAGAACACCGCCTTCTCGGCGGCGTAGCGGATGTCGCAAGCCAAGGCCAGCCCCATGCCCACTCCCATGGCGTGACCGTTGACCGCCGCCACCGACGGCTTTTGCAGTTGATGTATCCGCAGGGGCACCCGGCTGACTTGGCCGCTGAACTCCGCTTTCCGGTGCTTGCCGGAAAAGCGGGCTTCCATCCTTGCCCACAACAAGGCGGGCGGTCCCTGGCCGTCGTCGGCCCCGGTTTCCTCTTCCTGGATGCGCTGGTTGAAGCCACGCACGTTGGCCCCGGAGCAGAAAGACGGCTCCGCGCCGGTTAGCAGCAACACCCGCTGATCCGGGTTCTCTTCGAAGCGATCCAGGGCGTCCATGACCTCCAGGGCCATCTCCGTGCCCAGGGCGTTCCGGGTGGGCGGGTCTTCCATGGTCAGAACCAGCACCCCGTCCTTGGTCTCAGTCTTGATGTATTGATACTCCATGACTACTCTCACGCGCTAGTTGTTTGGGGGAGGGGTATGGGGTGGGCCGGGGTCTGCCCTGTCGGCAACGGCGCCGGATCCGCGCCGACCCTGGGCAAGGTAGCAGCAAGGGGGTGTTGTCGCTATAATCTGGGGAGCTTCCCAGCCATTGCGCTGCCTATCGAGGCTGCCGCCGGGCCTCAGGTTAGCACACGAGGGGAAGACCAGACAACACGGGAGGCGCGGCTTATGCAACAAGGGACGGTAACCAACCTGCACATTGCCAGGGTAAAGGAAACGCCTTCAGACCCCGTCGAGGCGGCCACCGCCATCTCCGGCATGGGCCTGGAGGGGGACCGCAGTTGCCGGACGGGCAACGTCCGCCAGGTGCTGGTCATGGACAGGGAGACGCTGGACGAAATGGAACTGGCGCCGGGGCAGATCAAGGAGAACATCACCACCAGCGGCCTGGACCTCTCCAAGGCCGAGGCGGGACAGGTATTCTTCATCGGAGATGAAGTGACGATGGAGATCGTCGGCGAGTGCGAGCCCTGCGCCAAGATGGACGCCATCAGGCGGGGATTGCAGGAGCGGCTCAACCACCGCCGGGGCATGCTGGCCATGGTAATCAACGGCGGTCCCATCAAGGTGGGAGACTCGGTCCGCATCGAACCCTAGACCCAGCCTCCGCCGGGACCAAAACCTTCAAGACCCCGCCCGTCTGAGCTGCTCCCCGCAAGCAAGGCGATTCCCTCCCGGACACCGGCGGCGGCTAAAGCGGCCGGAAGTCCGGGAGGCAGAGCCCGCCGGAAGGCCTAAAGCGTGCGGCCGACAAAGGCCAGCAGCTTGTCTTGAAAGCTGGCCGAGTCCGGCACGCTGAGCTCCGGGCCGAAGAATGCCGCCCCGGGCCGCCCCTGCTCGAAGGCCCGGACGAAGTTGTTGTAGCAAACCTCCGCCAAGCCGCTGTCCAGGGTAGTGCTCTGGCCGGTGGCCTTGCTCACGTCCCAGGTGTGGACCACCACGTCGTTCATGCAGATCATAAGCAGGTTGCCCGCCGGCATGGGGCCAAAAGGCGTCTCTATGACCGCTTCCAGGTCCATGGACCTGGCGGCATTCAGGACGGCGCCGGTATTGGCGACGAAGGCGGCCGCTCCTCCCTCGGGGGGAAGCGGCCCTGCCACCACGAACATGTCGCCGACTTCCGCCGGGGCGCCGCTGAGCACGTTGCCGGCGAGTACCGATACGCGCAGATTGTGATTGATCAAGGACTGCACGTCCCACTCGGCGCAAGGCGTCGGCGAGGTTAGTTGGTCGGGCCTCACCGCCTCCAGGGTCGGTAGCATTCGCTGGACGGCGGCTTCATACAACTCTATGGGGTTAGGGCTTTGCGCCATGGTCCATCTCCTCTCGCATTCGCGGACTAGTCTCAAGGTCGATTAGCCGGCCTTACTTCTCTTGCTCCCTATGGCCGGCACCCCGCGGGCAGCCGTCCGGCAGAGACGGCGGGGCTACTCCTGGGGACCCGGTTGCGCGCCGTAATCATCCGGCCGCTCTTCCGCCCGTATATGGTCCGGTAATCGCAGCCGGAACGGCGTGACTCACTAATAATTGGCGCCGGGCCGCTACGCCCTGGCCAGGGTGCGCCGCACGGCCTCGGTGACGTCGTCCACCCGGGCAATGTCCGACCAGGTGTCCACGGCGGCGCCCACTGCGTCGGCGGGCAAGGCCATGGCCGCGTTTACCCGGAACTTGGCCTGGATGTTCTCGAAGCCCCAGGGATTCCTCTGCCCTCCCAGGATGTCCCGCCGGGCGGTGGTGTGTTGGAACACCCGGCCGTCTTTGAGGGTGATCTTTATAGGCAGGCCGTCTGCCGCATTGGTGGAGCCCTCCTCCGACTTGGCCATGACCCGCGTCCTCACCTTGGCCATGGTTTCCTGGACCGTGGGGTCGGCGATCTTTTGGTCCCGGAAGGTCTCGATCCCTATCTCACCGTCGACGAGGGCGGCCGCCACGTTGTACTGAGCGCTGAACTTGCCCTTGAGCGAGTCCTCGGGCTCCTGGTACAGCATGACCACCGAGAAGAAAGACTGGTCCACCTCGGCGGCGGCCACGTCTTCATGGGTGAAGTCATTCTCCCGCATCAAGCTGAACAAGCTATCCAGCATGGCGTGGTTGCCCCCGCAGCAGGGGTACTTCTTGATGATGAGGGCGTCCTGGATGCGGTAGGGCTTGCCCAGGTTTTCGGCCATCTCGTCCAGGTCGTAGATGCCTTGGCCCACGACGGTCGCGGCGAAGCCGAGGGGGTGCTCCACCACCTGGTTTCCGGACGTAAGGCCGCGGTTGGCCAGTTGCGCCGCCATCACGCCGTCGCGGCAGGTCAACCCGGCGTGTAAGGGCTTGGTCATGGTGCCGAAGTTGTGGATCAACCCGCCGGCCATGGACCCGGCGATGCCCAGCGCGGTGATGGTCTCCGCCTCGTCCAGGTCCAGCAGCTTGGCGCAGGCGGCCGCGCTGGCCATGCGCCCGATCACCGCGGTGCTGTGGAAACCCTTCTGCATCTGGTTGTACTTGGTGGCGTGCTGGATAGCCAGGCCCACCTCGCAGCCGATGACGTAGGCCTCTATGAGGTCCCGCCCCGTGGCTCCCGAGTCCTCCGCCAGGGCCAGCAAGGCCGGAAAGATGGCCACCGTGGGGTGCCCGAAACCGCCGAAGTCGTCGTAGTCCAGGGCGTGTCCCATGGTGCCGTTGGCCAGGGCGGCGTTGGGCCGGGAGCTGCGCAGGCCCGACGGCAGGACCGTAGCATCGGGGGAGCCTCCCAGGTCGGCCACGTACTGCTGGATGATCTCGCCCACCGGCTCGGTGGACCCGGCCAGAATGACTCCCAGCAGGTCGAAGCAGGACTCGTTGGCTACCCGGATAGCGTCAGGGGGAATATCCTCGTAACCGGTGGTGACTATCCATTTGGCGATGGCTTCCGTCGCGCCCATCGGCTGACCTCCAATACACTCCGTCGGGTTGGTTCGCATAGCCGGAGTGACACTCGCATTATATATGCCAGCGCGAAATGGGCAACCGCCGCGGCTTGGCCAAAAGACACCCCGGCCGTTGACGAGGCCCGTGACCGGCAATAGCATGGGAAGGTAGAAGCCCTGATCAGGGAGTAGATGTGGCCATGCCGGTGTCACCCGACCAAATACGGATTATTTTCGCCGATGCCGTGGGGATTTACGAGGCTGCCCTGGAACGCATGGACGCGGACGACTTACGCGATGCAGCCGAGAAGGCTTGGTGCGCTACCAAGCGGGCAACCGACGCTCTAGTTTTGGCCAGGACGGGGGAGGAACCGGAGAGGACGCCGGTAACCTCAAGAGAACTGAGAAGATTGGCCGGCCTAGACCAAGGCATCGATACCTTGGTAAGCCGCTACTATACCCGCATGAGCATATTACACGGGGAGTGCTTCTATCTGGGGTTGTGCGAGCCGGCGGAGGATATCAAGCGCCGCATTCTGGAGACCTCGGATTACATCCGAGACGCGGAGGTCTTGGCGCAGGTCGACTGAGTCTAGCCGCCGCTATCACCGCCGTCTGAGAAACACCACCCTCACTGGCTCACCCACGCCAACTCCCAACGCCAGGGCCGCGTTGCCGTTGGGCACCGCGATCTCCAGATAACCGTTGCTGCCTACCAGCGCCACCGGTCCTCCCGCGCCCAGGGCTCCCTCTCCGTGACCGTGCCGCCCGGGCGCGTCTTGCCCACACGTCTCTTGATTAAAAGTGCGGCTCAGCCCCGATATTTGAAGGCCTTGGACCAGGACCTGTACGCTTCCCATTCCGGAAACCGCGCCGGAGGGCACGTTGGTGATCAGGTTGCCGAAGTTGTCTATCATTATTACTTCGCCTTCGACGCTGTCCTCCCCGTAGGCGGGCTCGGGCAAAGGCAGCCACGTCATCTCCCCCACCGGCTCTCCCAACTCTTCCGGCGTCACTCCCAACGACAGGTGGGCAGCGACGGGGGCGAACACGTCCCTCCCGTGAAACGTGTTGCTGACCGGGTCCAGCCAGTAGTCCGCATTGGTGAGACTGTAGGCTTTCAGGCCCGGGGGTACCGCCAGCGTCGCCTCCTCCCCGTGGGTGCTTCGCGGAGGCGGGTTCCCGGACAGTTCGAGGAAATCTTCCAGGACGCAGCCAAAGACGCCGTTGTCGGGCCCCAAGAACCTGCCCCGGGGGGTGACGAGGAGCAAAGCCCGCCGGGAGGTGCCCACTCCCGGATCGACCACCACCACGTGGACTGACCCGCGAGGGAAGAAGCGATAGGCGGACTTCAGCACAAAGGCGGCTTGGAGCAAGTTCTGGGGCTGGACCTGATGGGTCAGGTCCAGGACCGTGGCGCGGGGGTTGATGCCGTAGATGACCCCCTTCATCACCCCCACGTAGGGGTCTGCCAGACCAAAATCGGTGGTCAGAACAATGGGAGGACCGGCATCATCGCTTGGTCTATCTGGCAAGCATCCCCCGGGGGGTCCTCCGTTCTAAGGAACGGCCCGGTCACACCACCCGCACGCTGATTATGGACACGACTAGGAACGCCGCCGCCAAAACGATGGTGAATTGAAAGAGCGTTTTCTCCAGCCCCCTGCGGGTCCGCCCGCTGGATTGGCCGCCGCCGAAGAGGCCGCCGCTCTCCCTCACCTGGGCCAGGATGACCAGAACGATCACCACGGACATGAAAATCTGAATTACGTTTAAGATAGATTCCACGAGTTTGCCCTGCTAGGGACCACTACTCCCGGGTCGGCGCCCAGAGTCCCCAATCTCCGGCTCCAGCCATCAGGAGACGGCACGGAGACCCTCCAATTCTTCTTGGACCAGCCGGTTCACCAATTCCGGGTTGGCCTGCCCCTTGGTTATTTTCATCACCTGCCCCACCAGGAAACGGGACGCCGTCTCCTTGCCCTCCAAGTAGTCCGACACCGCCTTGGGATTTCCCCCCAAGGCCGCCGTCACCGCCGCCTTGACCAGCGGCGAGTCGCTTATCTGGATGTAGCCTTTTTCAGCAACGATTTTACGCGGCGATTCACCGCCGGCAAAAGCCTCCTCCAGCACAGTCTTGGCCATTGTCGCGCTGATGGCCCCGGTGTGGACCAGACCGACCAACTCCGCCAGGTGGCTGGGCGTCACCTTGATTTGAGTGATGCCGCGGCTGTCCAGGTTCATCAGGCGGCTCAGGTCGCCCAGCATCCAGTTGCTGACCGCCTTGGCGAACTGCTTTTCGTCCGGCACGTCCGGTCCCGGTCCCGCGGCCTGGCGCTGCCCCAGCGCCGCTTCGAAGTAGTCGGCCAGGTCCTTGGAGCCGGTGAGCAGCCTGGCGTCGTACTCGCCAAGACCGTATTGCGCGTTAAACCGGGCGTATCTTTGGGGGGCCAATTCAGGCACGGCGGCGCGAATATCCTCGACCCAGACCCGGTCTATGACCAGGGGAGGAAGATCAGGTTCCTGGAAGTAGCGGTAGTCGTGGGCGTGCTCTTTGCTCCGCTGGGCCACGGTGACGCCCTGCTCCTGCAGCCAGCCCCGCGTCTCCTGGACTATCCGTCCGCCATCCTCTATCACCTGGCGCTGGCGCCCGATCTCGAACTGCAGCGCCGCGTAGACGGAGTGAAAGCTGTTCATGTTCTTGACTTCGGTCCGGGTGCCGTACTCGCTGCCGCTACCGGGCCTTATGCTGACGTTGGCGTCGCAGCGGAAGCTTCCGTCCTGCATGTTCCCGGTGGAGACTCCCAGGTATTGTAAGAGGGAGTGCAGCGTCATCAAGTAGCCCCGGGCCTCCTCCGGGGAACGCAGGTCCGGCTCGCTCACTATCTCCATGAGGGGCACGCCCGACCGGTTGACGTCCACCAAGCTGTGAGGCTCGCCCGGGGCGGCGGGAAAATGCTGCATCTTGGCCACGTCCTCTTCCAGGTGGACCCGGGTGACGCCAATCCGCTGCCGGGCTTCCGGTGAAGGGCCTTCTCCCGGCTGCGGCCCGTCGATGTCCAGGTAACCGCCTACAGCCAGGGGCAGGTTGTACTGGGAGATCTGGTACCCCTTCATCAAGTCGGGGTAGGGGTAGTTCTTGCGGTCGAACTTGGAGTGCTCCGGTATGGCGCAATTGAGGGCCAGCCCGGTCATGATAGTGTACTCCACCGCCTTGCGGTTGATCACCGGCAGGGCCCCGGGCAGGCCCAGGCACACGGGGCACACCCGGCTGTTGACCGGGGCGGTCTGGTAGTCGGCACGGCAAGAGCAAAACATCTTGCTCCGGGTGCGGAGCTGGACGTGCACTTCCAGGCCGATGACGGGCTCGTATTCCGTGGTTTGCCGGGCCACTAGCTCAATGTTCCCCTATGAGTGTTCCTCTAGCCCGCGGGGTTCCGCCGCCCCGTCCCGTCCGGCGCGTATTCAGGTCTTGTCCCGGCGGCGGCCGTCTCGACGTTCTGGGTCTGGCGTTATTGTGCTCCCCAAACCCTCAGTTGGCCCGGCTGAGGAGGTCCCGCGCCGTCGTTCCTATGTCCGCGGGCGTGGGGATGATCGCGGCCCCGGCTTCCCGGAGAGCCGCTATTTTGGCCTCGGCCCTGGCGCTGTCGCCCGTGATGACGGCCCCAGCGTGCCCCATGCGCTTGCCCGGGGGCGCCGTAGCGCCCACGACCAGGGCGCAAATGGGCTTGGTAAACTCGTCTTTGATATAGCGGGCCGCCTGCTGCTCCTTGCCGCCGCCGATCTCGCCAATGAAGACCACCATATCCGTGTCCGGGTCTTGGTCGAACAGCCGCAGGATGTCCACGAAGCTGCTGCCCAGTATGGGATCACCGCCTATGCCCACGCAGGTCGACTGGCCTATGTCCAGGCTGGTGAGCTGGTGCACCGCTTCATAGGTCAGGGTGCCGCTGCGGGAGACCACGCCGACCCTGCCGGGCCGGTGGATGGCGCCGGGCATGATCCCGACTTTGCAGCGGGCGCCCGGGTTGATCAGGCCGGGGCAGTTGGGGCCGATGAGGCGCACCGGCTTGCTCTCCACGTACCGGATCACCCTCACCATATCCAGGGGAGGAATGCCCTCGGTGATGCACACAATGAGGGGGACTTCCGCGTTGGCCGCTTCCGCGATGGCGTCGGCAGCGAAGGGCGGCGGCACGAAGATCAACGACAGGTTGGCCCCCGTCTCCTTTACGGCTCCCGTCACCGAGTCGAATATGGGTACCTCGTCTTGAAACAGTTGGCCGCCCTTGCCGGGAGTGACGCCGGCGACCACGTTGGCCCCGTAGGCTTGGCAAGCCTCGGCGTGAAAACTGCCCTCCCGCCCCGTGATTCCTTGAACCAGGATGCGGGTGCTTTCGTCTACCAGAATGCCCATTCAGTGGCCTCTTCCCGAGTTGACACGGCTTGGGGACCGTGCGTCGCGCCGCGCTATCCCCGGGCGCGGACCAGCCGGGCGGCTTCGCCAATGGTGTCGGCGAAAACCACCGGCAGCTCCGATTCCCGCAGGATGGTCTTCCCCTCCTCCACGTTGGTGCCCAACATCCTCACCACCATCGGCTTGGTGGATTCCTTGTTGCGGTACGCGGCGACTATTCCCCGGGCGGCGATGTCGCAGCGAAGTATGCCCCCGAAGACGTTGACCAGAACGCTGTTCACTTTCGGGTCGGACAGAATGATCTCCACGGCGCTGGCGACCTTGTCGTCGGATGCTCCGCCGCCGACGTCCAGGAAATTGGCGGGGGACGCTCCGGCCTCCCGGGCGGCGTCCAGGGTGGCCATGGCCAGACCGGCCCCGTTTACCAGGCAGCCCACGTCTCCGTCCAAGTTCACGTAGGAGATGTCCAGGTCGGAGGCCCTGGCCTCCAATTCATCCTCCTGCTGCGGGTCGCGCAGGTCCCGGAGCCCCGGGTGGCGGAACAGGGAGTCGTCTTCCACGATAACCTTGGCGTCCAGCGCCACCAGGCGGCCGTCTCCCAGGACCGCCAGGGGATTGACTTCCACCAGGGAGCAGTCATTGTCCAGGAAAAGCCGGTACAGCGCTTCAACAACTGCGCCGGCGGCCGAGGCGGAGTCAGGGCCCAGTCCCAAGGCCCTGGACAACCGCCGGGCTTGGAAAGGCGCCAGGCCCAGCAGGGGGTCGATGGGTTCGGCTTGCACCTCCAGGGGATGCGTCGAGGCCACCTCCTCGATGTCCACGCCGCCCCTGGCGCTGGCCAGCACCACGGGACCCCGGTGCTCCGCATCCAAGGTGATGGCCAAGTAAGACTCTTGCCGTATCTCCGCGAGCTCCTCCACCAACAACCGGGCTACCGGCGCCCCCCGCTCGTCCGTTTGGTGGGTGACCAGGTTCGTCTCCAGCATGGACCGGGCCGTTTCTTCGGCTTCTTCGAGGGAGCGGACCACTCGAATCCCGCCCGCCTTGCCCCGGCCCCCGGCGTGCACCTGGGCCTTGAGGACCGCCCGCCCACCCCGCTCCTGGGTGGCCAGGCGCGCCTCTGCGGGCGACGCCGCCACGGAGCCTTCCGGCACGGCCACGCCGTAACGCTTGAACAGCTCCTTGGCTTGGTACTCGTGAAGCTTCATCTTCTTCTCAGGACACCCTGGGAGCGGCCCAACGTGCCGTGAGCCGGGCCGTCTAGCGCATGCTCCTGCCCGCACTAGGCTGGCTCGCCCCGAAGGGCGGCATTGCGGCGGCACAGGGACAGGGGTCAGGGATTAGCCTTGTCAAATGTAGGTGATTTTGAACCTGCCGTCAACGCCGCTTTGCCCGCGCCGGTGGACAACAAGGACGCCGCGGCGCATAATCCGGGCCGGGACTCCCAACGTTTCAACAGCAGCCAACCGCGTCCCCCCTGGGCCTACCCCACAGCGCCCCAAACGCCGCCATGGAGGTGCCGAATGCCCGCCGACATCCGCTACAACAGGGTCATCGAGCTGCTGGAGCAAGGCAAGCCCGTCTTCTGCTCCGGCCTGGTCTGGAACGGCAGCCTGGACGACCTGACCTTCATCGCCGACTCGGACTACGACATGGTGATTATCGAGATGGAGCACCAGGGCTTCAACCTGGACAACCTCAGGACGTCGCTCCAGTTTCTGTTGAGCCGCAAGAAGGTGGCCGAAGGCGGCAGCCTGCAGGCCGACCCGGTACCTCTGGTGCGGATACCGCCCAATACCAAGGAACAGAACCAGTGGGTCATGAAGCAAACGCTGGACACCGGGGTCTATGGCGTGGTGCTGCCCCATCTCAACAACGTCGGGGACGCCCGGGCGGCCGTGGTCGCGGCCCGCTATCCCCAGGTGCCCGGTGTCGCCGACTTCGAACCCAACGGCGAGCGCGGTTGGTGGTACCGCATCGCGCCCCGATACTGGGGCCTCACCCCCCAGGAGTATTACGACGCCGCCGACCTGTGGCCCCTGGACCCCCAGGGGAATATGCTCCTGATGGGAATAGTAGAGGAGCCGGAGGGGGTCAAGAACCTGCCCGATATACTGCGGGAAGTGAAGGGCATCGGGGCCATCTGGGCCGGCCCCGGAGACATGTCCGTGGCGATGGGCCACCGGGGCAACTCCGCCCATCCCGAAGTTCAAGAGAACTTGCTGAAAATCCTCGTCGACTGCAAGAATGCCGGAGTGCCCTGCGCCACCGGGGCCACCGCCGCGGAAGTGCCCATGCGTCTGGAGCAGGGCTTTCAGATAATAATCACGTCGCCGGAGAGGAACCTGCAGGGACTGTCCGAGGGCCGTCGGTTGAGCGGCCGCTGACCCCTCCGCGGGAACCAACCAGGGGTCCTGGCGGACTCGGACGGGCCGATGACTCACTCCCGGTTTCGGGCGCCGGCCGCGCCAGGTGGTCTCCGGCGCCGGGGCCTCTCCCTTCCTCGTAGATAGACGGGCAGAGAGACGGCCTGGCGCCCCCGGTTAGACGCACTGCTCTCCTACTCCTCGGTGGTGGGGCTGTCCAGGAACCGGAACAGGTCGGCGTCCGCGGAGAGGACCACCGTAGTCCCCTGGTTCAGAATCCTCTGGTACGCCTGCAGGCTGCGCCGGAAGGCGAAGAACTCCGGGTCCTCCTCAATGGCTTCGGCCAGGACTTGAATGGCTCTGGCCTCGCCTCCACCTCTCAGCTCGCTGGACCTCTTGTCCGCATCGGCTAGGATCACCTCCCGCTGCCTGTTGGCTTCGGCCCGGATTTGCAGGTCTTGCTCGTCTCCCTCGGCGCGGAACCTGGTCGCGATCCTGTTACGCTCTGCCCGCATACGGGTGAAAATGCTGGGAGTCACCGAGTCCGGGAAGTCCGCCCGCTTGATCCTCACGTCGACGATTTCGATTCCCAGGGGCTCGTCACGGTCCACGAAGTATTGGATGGTGAAGGTGTCCCCCGCGACCAGAGTCTCTCCCTGCTGCACGCCGAAGGTAGCGGTCCTGGTAGCCGGGGCCCAACCCGTGACTACCAAGTCCAAGCCCTCGGTCACCTCGCCGTCCGCGCCGGCCTGCACTCTGATGTCGGTTGGGCTAACCCCGGTATTGAGGTTGCCGTCCAGGTCGGAGTTGTCGGCATCCAGCACCAACTGGTCCAGTGAGATGTCGAAGGTGGCGTCTCCCCGCAGATTGACGGGCACCGGGACCTCGCGGGTGATCTCTTGGGCTATCACCCGAAGCCTCACCCCTTCCCCCACCTCCGCCAGCAGCGAGCTTCGGGACTCGGTGCCCTCGAACAGGGGCAGGCCCTCCTCATCCTCCGCCTGGTTGCCGAACTCGTCCAACACGGGCCGGGCGCCGATTATCTCCGAGCGGGTCCGCAGGGCAATGCGCTCGCGGAGGGTGGAGTTGACGATATCGCCCAACCTGCTAACGGCGTTCTCCTCGGTAATCAAGGTTTTCCTGAACTGGACCGGGTCGTTGATCTTGTATCGGGCGTAGGAGTCTATGGTCAAGTCCTGCTTTTCGACGTCGCGCATAGCCTCGGCGTCGGCGTCAATCCGCAGCAGCCGCCGGTCGAAGCGCACTACGCTGTCCACAAAGGGCACTTTGGCCCCCAGGCCGGGATCAGTTACCACGCTTCTGACGTCACCAAAGCGGGTGATTATCACCTGCTCAGTCTCGTCCACTATGTAGCAGGTCTGGCTGAGCACTACGATGCCTATTATTATCAGGACGCCGGAGATGATCAGGTTTCTCATGGATGCCTCGCTAAGCGGTCAGACTATGGGTTAACGGTTGGGACTGGGGCCAATCGGCACCGGGGTCAGGCCTTGCTCGCCTCCCAGGATCAGCACCGATTCGGCCTCAGGCGAGACGATGATCTTGGTAATTCCGGGCAGGACTTCCTCCATAGCCTCCAGGTACAGGCGTTGGCGGGTAACATCCCTGGACGCTCCGGACTTGCCGTACTCTTCCAACACGGCGGTGAACCGGTCGGCTTCACCCTCCGCCCTGGCTACCCGGGCCGCGGCGAACGCCTCCGCTTCCCTGATGATTCGCTCGGCGTCACCACGCGCCCTGGGCAGGATGTCGTTTTCAAAGGCCCGGGCCTGGTTGATCTTGGTGTCCCGCTCCTGCCGCGCCCGCAGCACGTCGTCGAAGGCGTCCCGGACCTCTTCCGGGGCCTTCACGTCCTGCAGCTGCACGTTTAGGATGTTGATCCCCGTGTTGTAGCCGTCCAATATTTCTTGCAGCCGGTCCTTGGTGGCGGCCTGGACTTGCTCCCTCTGCTGGGTAAGAACGTCGTCGATGGAGCTTTGGCCCACCACCAGTCGGAGGGCCGCTTCCGCCGCGTCCTTTAGCGTTCTCCCGTCGGGCTGGCCCCCGGGAATATCCCGGACCGACTCTCCCGGATCGTTCACTCGAAACAGGAACGCCGTAAGGTCTTTAATGTTGTACTGGACGACCATGCGGACGTCCACGATGTTCAAGTCTCCGCTGATCATGAGCGCCTCGACGGGCACCGCCGCGTCGACGACACCCTCGGCGCCCCGGAACCCCAACTCCATACGCCGGGTTTCGGACGCCAGCACCTTGTCCCTGCTGCCCACCCACTTGGGCCACCACCAGTGGAGCCCGGTGTCGGTCACCGGGGTCTCCCGGGCGTCGCCGAACAGCCGGAGCGCCGCTTGCTCGCCAGGGCTGATGGTGTAGATGCCGGTGGCCAGCCAAATGGCAACACCCAGAGCGGCAACGGCAGCAACCAACAGGCCAATGCCGCCGCCGCCCAGCCGGCGGCCAACGGGACCGAGCATGTTTCTGATGCGGCCGATGATCTGCTCGAAGTCGAACTCCGGTTGCCTGGGTCCGCCCTGTGGGTACATAAGTCAACGTCCTTAGCCGGATGAATGGGTTGGGGTAGGCGCTGGCTCCGTGGGGTCGCGCCGCCGTTGGCCCAAGTGATTCTATCACCAACCGAAGGCGTCAACCACAAGTTGCGGGGGGCTGATCAGGACGATTGCAAAGTCAGGAGGCTAGTCCGTAGAGGCGATTGATGGTCTGGGTTGGGCGAAAGGCGCAGGTTTTGGCTCGCAGGGGCAAGGACATCCGGGAAGGAAACCAGCCTTCCAGGCGCAGGGCGTTCAGCCCGGTGTTGACGAGGGTGGCATATATCTCACCCAGGCCGGGACGGCGAAGTGTGTGGACGTCCTCATCCCAACTGCGGTCCTTCACGTGATGCAGGCTGTTCTCAACGCTCCAGTGGTTGCGGAACGCCCGGAGCAGTTCTGCTGGGCCGCACTGCCGGGAACTCAGACTGGTCAGCAGATACCAGCGCTCCCGGCTTACCTCCCCGGTGGCTATAGCCACCGTCTCCTTCTCCACCATCACCCCCTGCCTCGCCCCGGGAAACTCCAACTCCTCCCGGATGTAGTCGGCCAGTACGTCATCAGTCCAGATCCGCCGCCGCTCGATCACACCCGCTTTTTTTCCAGGGTCTCCGCCTGCGGCTCCTCCAGTTCCTCCCCGGCAAACCCGTCTTTTATTGCAGCCAGCGCCTCAGGCTGGTTGCCCTTGATTCGCACCAGATAGTCCCGCCGGTGGCTGACTATGGCTCGGCACAAGTCCCGCTCCGCATACAGGGCGTCCATGGTCAGCAGCCGCAGGCCAGGATAGTCCCCGAACAGCCGGCCCAGTTGTTCCCGCAACACCCCAGGTTCGTACCGCTTCTTCGACGCCGGCCACTGGGCTAAACACAACTTCAGGTCATGGGCCAGCACGTTCACCATCACCAGGGGATTCCCGTTGGCGTCCTCGGACTGCTTGGCCCACTTGCCGTCCACCGAGGCATTGAATTCCTGCTCCGCCACCACGTGGGACACCCAGCCGGTCAGGGCTCCCTGCAACTGCTCATAGGGCACCCCTGCCAGGGTGCGAGAGATGGTGGTGGCGTGGGGCGGATGGTCCCGAACAAACCCCAGAGGCTCCCTCAGCCCCGGCCAGTGCATCTTGGCGAAGTGGGCGATGTGGGCCATGGTAGTCTGACCACAGACCAACCCCAGCAGGGTCAGACGCAGTACGGCTTGGAAGGGATGGCGGACTCCCCTGGCTCTCCTGGGGTCCGGCACTTGCTCCAAGCACTTGAACAGAGATTCCGCCGCCTCCATATCCTCACCCTCCCCTATCTCTTCTATCTCTTACCTGCCTTATATAAACCTCCTTCTCTGACTTTGCAATCGTCCTGGGGGGCTGATTGCCCAGATAGACCGGGTACGCCCCGTAATCAGGACCTCCACGGTGCGGGCGGGAACCTTCACGGCATACTCGGACCGCGCCCGTACCAGGCTGCCTGAGGCCGGTTTTCGGCCAGTTTGGAGAGGCGAACGGGGAGCACGACCCCTGGCGGAGGGCGCGTTCGGGCGGTTAGACTCTGGAATGGAGCTTAACTTGCCCCAGGTTAACCGGGCGGAGGAGACGACCGATGGTTGACACCGGCCTCACCATAACGCAGAGCGACGAGATGACCCGCATCCAGGCGTCGTGCGAGCACCAGCATGGGCTGATTTACATCGTGTCCGCCGAACGAAGCTGGGTCTGCCTCAAGGAGCGCCTGCCGGCCCACGCGCTGGCCGGATTCTTCCGGGAGCTGGTGGCCCTGGACCAGCCCGCCATCCAGCAGCTGATGCAAGAGTGGGGAGTCTACTACCGTCAACTGCCCCAGTCCGGGGAACAAGCCGCCGCCCAGGGGGAAGCCGCGTCGCAACCTTAGGATGGAGCCCAGGGCATCGCATCTTAGATGGGGGCAATCCGCGTAGATTGCGGGCAGCGCCGCGGGCTTGGGCGTTCCGGGGTGGGTCTCTGCTCCCGCCTATGATTTGAAGCGGAAGAGCGACCGGGGCTAGGCAGGCTCGACGGGGCTAGCTGTCGGTGTCGCCGCCTCCCGATGGCATCGGGGCCGGGCTCCCCGGACTGTAGGCGGAGAAGGCCGGGTGCGGCGCCGGGTGTGGGGGAGAGGCACTCGGCGCGTAGGGGGATGGCTCCGGGGGGGTCACGGGGACGGCGGGTTCGGTCCCTGGCGCCTCGTCGTTCAACAGGGACCCCAGGCTCTCTCCGGATATGGTCTCGTTGACGATTAAGTACTCGGCAAGACGCACCAGCCTCGGCTTGTTGGTAACCAGGATTTCCTCGGCCCGCCGGTAGGCGTCGACGATCATCGCCTTGACCTCGGAGTCTATCTCCTCGGCCACCCGGTCGCCGTAGTCCCGCTCCTCGCTGATCTCGCGTCCCAGGAAAACCAATTCCTCCCGCTTGCCGAAGGTGCGGGGCCCCAGCGCTTCGCTCATTCCGTAGCGCTTGATCATGCTCAGGGCTATCTTGGTGGCCCTTTCCAGGTCGTTGCTGGCCCCGGTGGTAACCTCGTCGAAGATGAGTTGCTCGGCGACGCGTCCTCCCATGGTAACTACCAGCATGTCCAGGAACTGGTTCCTGGTCCACAGGTACCGGTCCTCTTCGGGCAGCAGGGAGGTGTGGCCGCCCATGGCCCCGCGGGCTACGATGGAAATCTTGTGCACCCGGTCGGCGTGGGGCAGGGTCCAGGCCGACAGAGCGTGGCCTGCCTCGTGGTAGGCGGTCATCTCCTTTTCCCTGGCGCTGATAACCCTGCTCTTGCGTTCGGGGCCGGCGATGATGCGCTCGACCGCCTCCTCGAACTCCTCCATGTAGATAGCCTTCTTGTTGCCCCTGGCCGCCAGCAGGGCCGCCTCGTTGATCAGGTTGGATAGGTCTGCGCCACTGAACCCCGGGGTCTCCTTGGCCAGGGTGTCCAGGACAACCTCCGGGGCCAGCGGTTTACCGGCCGAGTGGACTTTCAGAATGGCGGAGCGGCCCACCACGTCGGGCAAGTCAAGCGTCACCCGGCGGTCGAAGCGTCCTGGGCGCAAGAGGGCGGGGTCCAAGATATCGGGACGGTTGGTGGCCGCCAGCACGATAATGTTGGTGTTGGTTTCGAAGCCGTCCATCTCCACCAGGATCTGGTTGAGCGTCTGCTCCCGCTCGTCGTGCCCGCCGCCCAGGCCGGCGCCCCGGTGCCTTCCCACGGCGTCAATCTCGTCTACGAACACTATGCAGGGCGCGTTGCGCTTCGCCTGGTCGAAGAGGTCACGGACCCGGGACGCCCCTACGCCCACGAACATTTCCACAAACTCGCTGCCGCTGATGTGGAAGAAGGGCACTCCCGCCTCCCCGGCCACGGCCCGCGCCAGCAGGGTCTTGCCGGTGCCCGGCTGCCCCACCAGCAGCAATCCCTTGGGAATGCGCGCGCCCAGAGAGAGGAACCGCTCGGGGAATTTCAGGAACTCGACCACTTCCTCGAGCTCGTGCTTGGCCTCCTCCACCCCGGCCACGTCGGCAAAAGTCACGCTAGGACGGTTGAAGGGCATCATCCTGGCCCGGCTCTTGCCAAAGCTCAGGGTCTGATTGTTGCTCCCCTGGGCCTGCCGCATCATGAAGAGGATGAGGCCGCCAAAGAAGATCAACGGCAGGAAGTTGAGCAACAATCCGAAGAAGCTACGCAGACCGCCGGAGCCCTTGAAGGTCACCTCGACCCCGCTGGGAGGCCCCACTTCCACGCCGTTGTCCACCAGGAGGGACACCACGTCGGTGTTATCTCCCATCCGGCTCTCGAAGCGGTCGCTCCCGCCCCTGATGGGAGTCCTGGGATAGACGGTCAGTTTCTCGCCGTCCACCTTGATCTCCCGGATCTCGTTGGCCTTGGCCATAGAGATGACCGTAGTCAACGGCTCTTCCGTAGTCCCGCCGAAGCTGGGCAGGAGAGTATAGAAGATGACCACCACGCCGACGATGACGAGGAGGTAAACGAAGCCGTTGCGCATCCAGCGATTGCTGCCCATCGTTACCCTGTGCTTGCCTAGAACAACAGCGGGCCCAACTGGCCGAAATTGGCTGTTGCTCCGTACCTATATTAACGGAGCGCCCAGGAAAATGCAAAGCCGACACGCGCAGTTGCAGCTGTTCATTCTTCGTGGGTGAAACCATGGGACCGCCTACCACATCATTCCTGATGCTCCCACGTATCGTTCCGAGCGCGTCCCACGTCACTCCGCACCCCCTGCCGCCTCATTCCGTATCCTCCCCCCTGTCATTCCGAGCGCAGCCGAGGAATCCAAAGTCCCCCGCTGGAGGGCACCCCATGCCCGGCAGCCGGGGCTTGCGGCTATGCATTTCGGATTCCTCGTCGCTCCGCTCGGAATGACAGGGGGAGACGCTCTGGAACGACAAGCCCCTGCGCGCCTCCGGGTGACACCGGGCGGGGTGATAACAGGCGGGGTGACAACAGGCGGGGTGACAACAGGCAGGGCCGGCGGCGCAGGCGACGAGGGGGTAATTCTGCGTTTCTCACCACGGATGAGCAGTTACGCGCCGTTGGCGGGGTTACCCTGACGGTGACTCGAAGGGGAGCATCGCGGGTGGCCCCCAGGATTTTGCGCCCCTACTTCCACCTGGATTCTTTGGCCCGGATACGAGAATGGCCATAGCAACAGCGTGCTCCCAAATTGAGTCAGGATATTCTTGGGGCACACCCCAATGCCGCCTCTCCCTTGACAGGTTCGAAAGCCAATACACAAACTGAAATCATGTCGCCGATGCGCCAACAGCCAAAAACCCCCTCGATGGTCCGTGATCAGGGACCAGCCATTAGCCGCTGGCTGCAGGCGCCCCCAATAAGAGGGGCGGGAGGGCTTCAGACCCCGTGGCCGATTCGTTCCCTATTCGTTCCAACGAAGAAACGAATCCAACCCGGGCCCAGTCCCCGCAAAATCTTGGGTCGCACCCGAGCATCGCGGGCCCGGTGCGAAACCGGCTGTGTTGATGTAGAATTCTTATCGGCCCGCAGACTGCCGGGCCGATAGGTCGACGGCAGGTCCGCCGCCGCGCCGATGTACCCCAAACGGCCCGTCACGAGGCGGCTTCCCGGGTGATGCGCCCGGGTGATCCCAAGGAAAAGCGCGGCCGGAAGCGGAAACTCGGAAAGGGAGGTTGCCCCAATGCCAGAATACGCCCGCCCGGAATCTCTGGTTAGCACTTCGTGGGTGGCGGAGCACGGCGGCGACGCCAACGTGCGGTTGGTGGAAGTGGATGTAGACACCTCCGCTTACGAGCAGGGACACATCGAAGGCGCGGCCGGTTGGAACTGGCAGTCTCAACTCCAACAGACCGTCCGTCGGGACGTCATCAGCCAATCCGAGTTGGAGGGGTTGTTGGGGGAGTCGGGTATTTCCAACGATACGACGGTTATTCTGTACGGCGACAATAACAACTGGTTCGCCGCCTGGGCCTTCTGGCAGTTGAAGATGTACGGCCACCGGGACGTCAGGCTGATGAACGGGGGACGGGTCAAGTGGGTGGCCGAGGACCGGCCCCTCACCACCGGCGTGCCCAGCTCTTCGGCGGCTGCCTATCGGGCCGCCAGCCCGGACGAAAGCATTCGCGCCTACCGGGACCAGGTGCTCGGCGCGGTCAACGCCGGCTCCGCGGCCCTGGTGGACGTGCGAGCCCCCGCCGAGTACAGCGGCGAGCTGTTGGCCCCGGCCAACCTACCCCAGGAAGGCGCGCAGCGAGGAGGCCACATCCCCGGCGCCGCCAACATTCCCTGGGGCCAGGCGGTGAACGAGGACGGCACCTTCAAGTCCGCCGACGAGCTTCGCGCCCTCTACGGCGACAAGGGAATCGACGGCTCCAGGGAGACCATCGCCTACTGCCGAATCGGAGAGCGCTCGTCCCACACCTGGTTCGTGTTGACCCAACTGCTGGGGTTCCAGAACGTGCGCAACTACGACGGCTCTTGGACCGAGTGGGGCAGCATCGTGGGGGCGCCTATCGAGAAGCCCTAGGGCCGCACCTCCGCCGCGCCGGCCCGGCTCCCTGCCGCATGGGGGGTAGGGCCAAGGAAGGCCAGAGGGGGCTCATCCCAGGCCAGCCCCCTCCCGAATGGGGGGAGTAGGCCGGACCGCTCCGGCGGCGAGGCCCGGTACGGCAGCGGGCCCTATGGGACCGGCATAACCTCCGCATTCCGCCGGGCCCGGCCGCTCTCAGAGCAGGGTCCAGCCAGCCCCCAAGCTAAGTGGGCCGCCGCACCGCATCCACAGGCGAGCGCGGTCCGCCCCCATTTCCCCAAACCCTAGGCCTCGATATCCGGCGCAGCCCGTAACGCCATGGAGCCCGCTTTTGCAACGGGTGTAACGGGCTGGCGAGGCGGGCATGGCCCTTTACCGTCTTATTGCCTTGTCGAAAGGCGCTGTCCCGTTGGCATCGTGCCACGCGTCGACGCCCGTATATGGCCATCAACCTCTTGCCGGGGGACGAAAACGGGATAACGTCGGGTTAACTTCGGCATCCGTGGCGTAATAACAATTTTACAACATCGAAAAATCAGCGTAATAACTGGCGCCTAGACTGGGAAGAATCCTATCACTTGGAGGGCGCCAATGCTCGCAGCCACCGAACCGGGAACAAGGGGGGCCGCGTTGTTGCGCAGGTTCCTCCCCTACGTAATCGTGGGAATACTTGCCGCGGCCATTCTCGCGGGCTACAACCTGGCCTTCGCCCAGGACATCGGGTCCGACGACAATTTGGGCCAGGGGACTAACCTGATCTGGATGGTCGGCGCCTTCCTGGTCTTCTTCATGCAGGCCGGGTTCGCGTTCCTGGGCGCGGGACTGATCCGCCGCAAGAACGTAACCAACTACATGACCAAAAGCTTCATGGACTTCGCTATTGCGTCCCTGTCGTTCTGGGCATTCGGCTTCGCGCTGATGTGGGGCACGTCGGCTGCCGGCATCATCGGGACGAACAACTTCTTCGTGACCGACGCCGGCGGCGGGCAGAGCTACGTCGACTGGGTCTTCCAGATGGTCTTCGCCGGGACGGCGGCCACCATCGTGGCCGGGGCAGTGGCGGAACGGACCAAGACCCAGGCCTACCTGGCCTACAGCTTCATCATCGGCGCCATCATATATCCCCTTTACGGCCACTGGGTTTGGGGCGGAGGCTGGCTGGGCGCCCTGGACAACATAGGCCTCCCGGCCGCGGCCGACTATGCCGGTTCCGGCGTGGTGCACGCCGTCGGCGGCTTCATCGCCCTGGCTGGGGCCGTCGTGGTGGGGGCCCGCACCGGCAAGTACAACCCCGACGGGTCGGTCAACCGCATACGCGGCCACAACGTGTCCTACGTCATCATCGGCACGTTCATCCTGTTCTTCGGGTGGTTCGGGTTCAACATCAACACCGGCGACTCCATCGGCCTCAACGCCATGAACACCCTGCTGGCCGGGGCCACCGGCGCCGTGGTTGCCCTGTACATCCGTCTCGTCACGACCGGCAAGACCGATGTATTGATGGCCTGCAACGGCGCCCTGGCCGGCCTGGTGGGGGTGACCGCCCCGGTGGCCTTCATCGAACCATGGGCGGCGGTGGTCATCGGGGCCGTGGCCGCGCCCATCATGATGGTCTCGGTGGAGTTCATCGATCGGGTGCTGAAGATCGACGACCCGGTGGGCGCCATATCCGTCCACGGGACCTGCGGTCTGTGGGGAATCCTGGCCATCGGCATCTTCGCCAACGGCAACAACGGCGTAGAGGGGTTGGTGGCCGGCAAGGGCCTTCAGATCCTGTCCCAGCTGATCAGCATGGGCGTGGTCTTGGCCTGGGCCCTGGTCACCGGGTTCGCCATGTTCTTGGTCCTGAAGGTCACCATGGGAGTCCGGGCAACCCCCGAGGAGGAGCTGGCGGGCATGGACCTTTCGGAGCATGACCTGCCGGCATACCCGCCCGACGAGTTGCCCGCCGGGTCTTAGGAGTAGACGGCGCCTCCCGGGCCATGCGGCCCGGGAGGCCGCCCCGCCTCCGCGGGCCTTCCAGGAGCCTCCCTACCCGCCGGCGTCCCTAAAGAATCTCGGGCTCTCAGAGTAATCCGGGGCGCCGGCGAGGACCAAAAACCCGAAAAGATGTAACAACTATTTAACAACTTGGAAAATTCTCTGTAACACACCGGCTTCATAGTGGTCACTACACCAACGTGAGATGAGGAATTAAGCAATGATCCCAGCCATCGCCGCCGTAGCAGTCTTCGCAGCCCTCTTCGGTCTCTGGGTCATCCTGCCGAAGAAACTGCTCCGCAACAAGTAAGCCACCAACGCTAGTCCTTCGGCCCTCCGCCGGCAACAGGCGGGGGGCCACATCAGTCCACGCCGACGGTGTCAACAGTCGGCATGGGCTGATATCTTTTCTAGGGACAAGGCAAGTCGGACCAACATGAATAGCGGCGACACGGCGTGGGTACTGGTAGCATCGGCCATGGTGCTGATCATGACGCCCGGCATAGGCTTCTTCTACGGCGGCTTGATGGGGAGGAAGAACGCCGCCGCCACCGTGATGTACAGCTTCATGACCATCGGCCTGGCGGGTGCGGTGTGGCTGCTGTGGGGCTACAGCCTGGCCTTTGGCGACGACTTGGGCGGGTTCATCGGCGGCCTGGAATGGGTGGGGATGCGCAACGTGGCCGCCGACGCCCCGGGCCCCTACTCCGACGCGATACCCCATCAGGCCTTCATGGTCTTCCAGGGCATGTTCGCTATCATCACCCCCGCCGTGGTGACGGGGGCCTTCGCCGGAAGGATGAAGTTCAGCGCCTTCTGCGTGTTCGTCGTGCTTTGGGCCACCATCGTGTACGCTCCGGTGGCCCACTGGGTCTGGGCTGGCGGATGGCTTAGCGACCTGGGCGCGCTGGACTTCGCCGGCGGCGCCGTCGTCCACGTCAACTCCGGCGTAGCCGCGCTGGCGGCGGCGATCGTAATCGGCAGGCGTCACGGGTTCGCGGGCGAGCCCGTGGCCTCCCACAACGTGCCCCTGGTCATCCTGGGCGCCGCCCTGCTGTGGTTCGGCTGGTTCGGGTTCAACGCGGGCAGCGCGCTGGCCGCCGACGGCACCGCCATCAACGCCTTTGTCGTCACCAACGCTGCCGCGGTGGCGGCCCTGGTGACCTGGGTGGCCTTGTCCTGGCTGTTCGACGGCAAGCCCAGCGTGCTGGGAGCCGCCTCCGGGGCGATTGCCGGGCTGGTGGCCATTACCCCGGCGGCCGGGTTCGTGGGCCCCATGCCCGCGCTGCTCATCGGGTTCGGCGCCGGCGTCGCCTGCTACGGGGCGGTCAAGCTGTTGCTGAGGTTGGGAGTTGACGACACCCTGGCCGCCTGGGGCATACACGGCATAGGCGGCTCCTGGGGAGCCCTGGCCACCGGCCTGTTCGTGGGCATGGGCTTCTCGGGCCTGGCCGAGGGAGTCAGCCGCGGGGAGCAGGTCCTGTACCAATTCGTGAGTATCGTGGCCACCTGGGCTTGGGCCTTCGTGACCACCGCCGTAATCCTTCTGGCGATAAAGTTCACCATCGGGCTCCGGGTCCCTCCGGAGGAGGAAGAGGCCGGTCTAGACTTGACGCAGCACGGAGAACCGGCCTACGATCTTATAGATTAGCGCCGCCGGGCCCCTGGGCCCCGGAAAGGGGGCCGAAGCCGCCGGTCTGGCGTCTGAAAAGGTGTCTAACAAACGGCAAGCCGCCCCTACACTATAGACGGCCCGCACCGAAAATCCCCGGACATCCTGGGCCGGAAGGACTTCAACCGATGACACCAGCAGAAGCAATCGAGTTTTGCAAGAGCCGTGGGATAGGCATCATCGACCTCAAGTTCACCGACCTTCCCGGCACGCTCCAGCACCTGTCCATACCCCTGAGTGAGTTCACCGAGGATAACATCGACGAGGGATACGGTTTCGACGGTTCCAGTATTCGCGGCTTCAAGTCCATCGACGAGAGCGATATGCTCCTGATGCCGGACACCGCCACCGCCTACACCGATCCGTTCTTCAAGATTCCCACGCTGCACGTCATCTGCGACATCCTCGACCCGGTGACCCGAATGGAGTTCACCCGCGATCCGCGCCACGTGGCCCACAAGGCCGAGGCCTACCTGAAGGAGAGCGGCATCGCCGACACCAGCTACTGGGGGCCGGAGCCGGAGTTCTTCGTATTCGACTCCGCCCGCTTCGACCAGAACATCAACTCCGGGTACTACTTCATTGACTCCGACGAGGGATTCTGGAACACCGGCGCCGATAAGACCATCGGCGGCGGCAACAACCTGGCCTACCGGCCGCGCAACAAGGAAGGCTATTTCCCCACATCCCCCTTTGACACCTTCCAGGACATCCGGTCCGAGATGGTGCAGAAGATCGAGCACTTTGGCATCATCGTCGAGAAGCACCACCACGAAGTCGCCACCGCGGGCCAAGCGGAAATTGACGTCCGCTTCGACAGCCTGACTAAGATGGGCGACACCGTTTCCCTGCTCAAGTACGTGGTCAAGAACGTCGCCAAGGATCACGGCAAGGTGGCGACCTTCATGCCCAAGCCGCTGTTCGGAGACAACGGCACGGGGATGCACACCCACCAGAGCCTGTGGAAGGACGGCGCCAACCTGTTCTACGACAAGGACGGCTACGCGATGCTGTCGGCCACCTGCCGGCACTACATCGCCGGTCTGCTGGCCCACGCCCCGGCGCTGCTGGCTTTCTGCGCCCCCACCACCAACAGCTACAAGCGGCTGGTGCCGGGATTCGAGGCTCCGGTGAACCTGGTCTACTCCGTGCGCAACCGCTCGGCCTGCATCCGCATCCCCACCTACTCCAACAGCCCCAACGCCCGGCGGTTGGAGTTCCGCGCCCCCGACCCGTCCTGCAACCCCTACATCGCCTTCTCGGCCATGCTGATGGCCGGCATAGACGGGGTCATCAACGAGATGGAGCCCCCCGACCCGGTGGACCAGAACCTCTACGAGATGTCCGCCGCCGACCTGGCGATGATCCGGCAGGTCCCCGGCTCGCTGGACGAGGCTCTGGCCGAGCTGGAACGCGACCACGAGTTCCTTTTGCGGGGCGGCGTCTTCACTGACGATCTCATCGGCACCTGGCTGGACTACAAGCGCGGCGACGTGGACGACCTGCGCCTGCGTCCTCACCCCTACGAGTTCTTCCGGTACTTCGACGCCTAGCCGCCCCCAGTCCCGCAAGACCTCGGCAATGCCAGTACGCCGTCCCTTCAAGGGACGGCGTACTCTCGTTTTCCCGGGCGGGCATGATCCTGAAAGAGTATTTCGTAACACGCCGCCCCCGAAGGGACGACTTCTCCCAGACAGTCTCATATGTGTTGAACCAGTACCCTTGGTTGAACGCCAATCGTAGGCAGTCTACAATCTTTGCGAGAGCCTAGTGTCCTGTATCCGTAGTTCACTACATTATCCGAAGGTTTCCGAAAAGATAGGAAACCGGATTTCTCGCTCGAACCGGAGAAACGGATTAGCGTAGAGTACCCATTTATTTACTACTGAACTACGGATACACCACACTAGTCGAAAGCGGGATAGCTCTGGAGCCCCAAGGATATTCCCATGAAGTTACTTGCGAAGATCTTGAACTCAGATACCTTGTACGCGATTGTGACCTACTCGATGCTTCCGGTATTGTTGGGAGGGTTAATATTAGGTTTTTGGCTAGGGTCAATAGGGTGGTTGGTATTGCTAATTGTAGCTATCTTTATGATTGCTCCTCTGGCTTTTAGGCGGGGCCTCGACTGGAGGGCATTGCGTCGCTTGCAAGAGGCCACTCCCTACTACGAGCGGGGCCGCGCCTACTCCTACAAACAGGCTTATGATCGGGCGATTGCTGAGTACAGCACGGCCATTGGCATTGACCGAGACAATCCGGCGTCCTACATCACCAGGGGCCACGCCTACATGATGAAACGCGAAGACGAACTAGCGATGGCCGATTTCGACACCGCCATCAACGTGGCCCCAAAACTCCGCGGCATCGCCTATCGCAGCCTAACAAGCCGTGATGCTTGGAAAGATGACTTGGTAAATGCCTACCACTCCCGGGGCATGGCCTATTACTACAACGAGGAATACGACGCGGCGATTACCGATTTTGATGCCGCCATCCGCTTAGATTCCCGCAAGGTGGCCCACCCCAACCTCCGAGGCGGAGGGATGTACTACAACGACCGGGGCCGCGCCTACCTCGCCAAAGAGGAGCATGACCTGGCGATTGCGGATTTCAACGCCGCCATTCGCTGGGGTTCCTACAACAGCCGGCCCAAGGCGGAGTACTACAACAACCGGGGCCTCGCCTGCTTGGCTAAAGGTGAATACGACCAAGCGATCGACGACTTCAACACCGTTATTAGCATTGATCCTGACGGTAGGTTCACATCAGAGGCTTATGACAGTCGGGGCAACGCTTATGAAGCCAAGGGAGAGTATGAATCAGCGGCAGCCGATTTCAACGCCACCCGTATTATTAGGAGCGATCCGGAAGACGAGGAAGCGGATGACGAAACAACGGTCCATTATGACAATGCCAGGTACTATCACGAAAAGGGACAATTAGACTTGGCAATTGCCGAGTACGATGCTGCCCTGGCAATTGACCCCAGCGAGGAGGCTGCTTACAACAACCGTGGCCTAGCGTATCTCGACAAAGGGGAATATGACTTGGCGATTGCGGATTTCAACGCAGCCATGAACATTAGCTCTGACAGTGACATGTTGTGGTGGGTGGCGTACGACAATCGGTGTAAGGCATATGACGGACTCCTAGCTAAATTCGACGCCGCGATCGCGGTTGATCCCCGTGACTTGGAAGCCCTCATTAGCCGGGGCGCTGTCTATCTCGCTCTGGGGGAGCATGACTTGGCTATAGCTGATCTCGATACCGTCGTTGGCATTGATCCCGTCTCCACACGAGCCTACAGCTGCCGAGGCCACACCTACATCGCCAAGGCGGAGCATGATCTAGCGATCGCCGATTTTGATGCTTCCATAGAAATCGACTCAGGCGATTCGGAGGTTTACAATGGCAGAGGCCAAGCTTACCGAGCCAAAGAAGAGTATGACCTAGCTATTGCCGATTACACAGCCGCCATTAGCATCGACCCTAATTTTGCTGGAGCATACCACAACCGAAGTTTCGCTTACCTCGCTAAGTCCGAGTATGATTTAGCGATTGCTGACCATTATTCCGCCATTGCCATTGACTCTGATTATGCGGAAGAAGAAGACTATTTCCGGCTCGGTACCCCCTACTAAGACAAAAGAAACGGATAACTCGGAGACCACGATTAACATATAGAACCGATAACCATATTTTCTTACGTGGCTGCTCTACCGAGGTCCTAATGGAACCCCTTCATCTCAAATGTTGGGAAATAGGTGTCGAGCCAAGCTCAGGCTTAATGTTCTTTACTTGCGCAAGGCCTGGCAGGTCGTTGGGTCCGGATAACGATGTGCCAGACGACGTCGTTTCCAATTGGGTCAGAGGGTTGCCTGGTCCCAATACAGTGATCATTTCGCTTCTGGGGCGTAAAAGAAACCGAAAACAACTTAGCGAGTTCTCCTACTATTCGTCGTTCTGCGGTGAATGGGACACGCCGCTGGAGCGCGACAATAAGCCGTCTTTCCAAGAGTGGCTTCAACAACATCACAACGACCTTGATATTCTAATCCGTGAACACCCGACCTACGATGACACCGACGTTCCCTCGACTACGATCTGTGCCATATCCACCGACGTACACAGGTTTATTGAAGAAGGCAGGACGGTGATTGTGATGGACTCTGGCGGGGTCGGTCGGACAGGCCAAGTATGTGAATACCTCAAAGCGACCCACGACACTCTGGGCCCGCAAAGGTGACTGTTCAGAGTGCGGAGAGAGTAATGGGTACCATGCTGATGGCCGGCATAGACGGCGTTATCAACGAGATGGAGCCGCCGGACCCGGTGGACCAGAACCTCTACGAAATGTCCGCCGCTGAGCTGGCGATGATCCGGCAGGTCCCCGGCTCGCTGGACGAGGCTCTGGCCGAGCTGGAGCGGGACCACGAGTTCCTGCTGCGGGGCGGCGTCTTCACTGACGACCTCATCGGCACCTGGCTGGACTACAAACGCAACGACGTGGACGACCTGCGCCTGCGTCCTCACCCCTACGAGTTCTTCCGGTACTTCGACGCCTAGCCGAGCTCGACCCTGGTAAAGAAGGATAGCCCCGGTGAGCCGCCCACTCTAGACGTGGGCGGCTCACCGGCATTTTAGGCCACCGGCCTTGGCCCAGGTTTTCCTCGCGCACAGTTCCTAGTACAATACGGTCACGTCAATGGCGGAGGCAGAGGTGGACTAGAACGTGACGTATGGCATCAACAGCAACCGACGACAGCGGGATGGGGGCGATTGAGGGGCGGTTGGCCGAGCAATCACCGGCAATCCAGGGCATCCGGGCTGGACTGCTGGGAGTAACTGCCCGGATTGACCGCCTGTTCCCGGCGATGCTGGGGATAGGGGCCGCCCAGGTTGGGTTGCTTGCCACGCTGGTCGTTCGCGTTGGTTAGTATGGGACGCCCGACGGAGCGCGGGACCAGGACACGGAGGTGCACAAATGACACAGGACCGGGCTGCTGAACGTGAGTTTGTGCTGCGCAGCGCCCAGGAGAACGACGTAAAGTTCATCCGTCTCTGGTTCACCGACATACTCGGGAACCTGAAGGGGTTTGCCATCACCGCCGACGACCTGGAGGACGCCATAGAGCAGGGGGTGGGGTTCGACGGATCGGCTATCCAGGGATTCGCCCGCGTCGACGAGAGCGACATGCGGGCCTTCCCGGACCCCGCCACCTTCACCCTGCTGCCCTGGCGGCCTCGTCAAAACGCGGTGGCCCGCATGTTCTGCGACATCCGGACCCCCAAGGGAGAGCCGTTCATGGGGGACCCCAGGTACGTTCTCAAACGAAACCTGGAGCGGCTGGCCCGGTCGGGATACACCTACTACGTGGGACCGGAGCTGGAGTTCTTCTACTTCAGGGACGCCTCCTCGGCGGAGCCGCTGGACCACATCGGCTACTTCGACCAGGTGTCCAGCCAGCCATCTGGAGACCTGCGCCGGGACACCGTGCTGAACCTCGCGGACATGGGCATTCCCGTCAAGTATTCCCACCACGAGGGGGCCCACAGCCAGCACGAGATAGACCTCCAATACACCGACGCCCTGACCATGGCCGACAGCGTGATGACCGCCAAGCTGGTCATCAAAGAGCTGGCCCAGGGCCGCGGCGTCTACGCCTCGTTCATGCCCAAACCGGTCTCGGGGGAGAACGGTTCGGGCATGCACACCCACCAGTCCCTATTCCGCGGCAACAAGAACGCGTTCTTCGACCCCGATGACGACGAGCGCTTGTCGACCATTGGCAAACGGTTCATCGCCGGCCTGCTCCGTCACGCACCGGAGATCACGCTGGTCACCAACCAGTGGGTGAACTCTTACAAGCGCCTGGTGCCGGGATTCGAAGCGCCGGCGTACGTTTCCTGGGCCCACGTCAACCGGGCCGACCTGGTCCGCGTTCCCGCCCACAAGCCGGGCTACGAGAGCTCGATGCGCATCGAGTACCGGGCGCCGGACCCCGCCTGCAACCCCTACCTGGCCTTCAGCGCCATGCTAGCCGCTGGCATGAAGGGCGTCGAAGACGAGTATCCCGTGCCTCCTCCCGCGGAGGGCAATGTGCTCACCATGCAACCCGAGGAGCGGCAGGCCCGGGGGATCAAGACCCTGCCGGGCAGCCTGGGGGAGGCCATCGCCTTGGCCGAGGAGAGCGACCTGCTAAGGGAGACCCTGGGTGAGCACATCCTGGAAGGCTTCATCCGCAACAAGAAGCTGGAGTGGGACGAGTACCGGGCCACCGTGACCGACTACGAGGTGCGCCGCTATCTGCCCATCCTCTGAGGTCCGGCGGCCCAGAAGCTCAGGTCCGCAGCACCAGGCGGCAGCTCCTGGACTCAACCCGGAACCGCACCCGCGTAAGCGCTCCCGCGGTCTCAACTCCGGTAACGGTCGCGTCGCGGCCTTCTGCGGATAGTCCCCTGCCACCGATGGCCGCGAAGGTATACTCGTATCCCGGGGGCACGTCCAGGCTGATGATCACCCTGCCGGGAGCGGTGTCGATTGCCCGCACCTGCCGGCCCGGGAGCGCTACGTACTTGTCCGGGAACCCCAGGAGATGAATCCCCCTGACAGAAGGCGCCGCGATGAGATAGCGCCCCTCTCCGGGTCCGGCCCGCCCCGTTAGCACCCTCTCCGTCACGACTGCGGACGCATGGTAGTCGTACAGGACGCTGCCTTGGGAGGCTGCCAGGGGCCCCAGGTCCCAAGCGTAGTCCTGGGGGTCTTCAGTCAGGTTGAACAGGGTCAAGTAGGTCCACGTATAGCCGCTGACCACGCTCTCCGTGCTGAAAGCCGGGGTGTTGGACTGCAATAGGGACGCCACCGGATAGGGCGGATGGTCCGGCTGCGCCAGGGACCCGTCGGGAAAAGCCAGGCGGCCCAACACCTCCGGGTCCAGGCAGCCCAGCTTGTCTCCCACCCCCACCACGCCGGCGCTCAGGGCCCGGGTCAGGGCGTCCCGCTGCGCGTGGGGGTTGGCAAACCCCTCGGGGTGGTCTTGGTTGCTGATGAAAACGTCGTATGAAGGAGCCAAGCCCAGGGCCCCGGCGACGAAGGCCAGCATCTGGTTCTGCCGCAGGTTCCTCTGGGGCGAAAACCTGCGCCGGTACTCGTTCATGCCCGACAGCAATTCCAACTGTCCGTCCTGGTGGTTCACGTAGTCCGTGGAAGTGCGCACGGCCACTACGTTCGTGTAGGCGGCGGCGGCCAGGTAGTGGCCCATGGTCGGCATGCACAGCATCACGTCCAGGTCTTCCCCGGCCATAGCCGTCGCCAGGCCCTCGAACCACCGGTCCGCCGCCCCCAGCCGCTCGCGCAGGGAGCGGCAGTTTTGCAATAGGGTCCGCAAAAAGTCATGCCACACGCCGGCCGCGCCCAGGTCTTTGAATTGCCGGGCCAGGTCGCGGTACAACTCCGGCCCGCGGGGAAACGCGGAGCCCTCCCCCACCTCCATGTCGTGGCTGTCTTGGTACTCGTTGGCCCGGTCGAAGGAAGACATGTGCAGCAGGTAGGGGATTTGGGTGGACTCGAACACCCGCCTCAGCCCCAGGGGGTACTTCCCGGCGTCGGGGAGATAGCTCCGGGCGAACCCCACGGTGTCGTACCGGTACCACAGGTCCAGCCCCCAGTAGCGCACCGGCAGGTCCCCCTCCCGGAAGTAGTCCGACAGTTGTTCGAGGGTGTCCCCGTTGGTGGGGCGGAACAGTTGGGCGTAGTACCCGCCGTAGCAGTTCCAGAAACCCAGGCTGCCGGTCAACAGGCTGTCCTTGGGCTTCTTGGGGTCCTGCCCGGCGGCCCGGGCCAGCAGGCCGCCCCACTTCAACACCGTGGGCGCCAGTCCCGTGCCCAGGGCAATGACGGTACGGGTTGAGGCGCCGGCGGGAATAGAGTCCACCAGGCCGTGCAAGCCCCGGGCCACGGCGGGGCCGACGGGGGTTTCCAGCAGCCGCAGCGGGCTGATCAAGTAGTGGTCCAGGGGGGACATGACCAGGGTGCGCTCCTCCCCGTCATACCCTATCAGCGGCGCAAAGGGCTTGTTGCCGGTGTGATTGACGTCGTGGCTGGGTGAGAAGTCGGCCTGGCGCAGTTGCTCCGGCAGGCTCGACAAGTCGGAGGCAAGGGCCGCGTCGGGGAAATGGCCGGCAATGCCCGTACCCTCGCCGCCCAGCAATCCCCAGGTATAGGCTATGTAGCTGAGGGCCGGGTGCAGGCGGACCACCGGCGAGTTGAAAGTGGTCTCGAAGAAGTTGTCCTCCAGTGCCGTGCCCCTCAACTCCCTGAGAGCCGTGGTCTCCACCATCACGGAGGATATCTCTCCGTACGCCCTTACCTGCTGGCGAATCATGGGGCCTCGGTTATCGGCGTAGACCAGGGCCAGTGAGGAATAGTCCCCCAGGGCGTCGCTTGCCTCCGACTCTTCGCTCTCCACCACGGTCAGGCTGCCGTCGAAGCTCCACCACCAACGCCCGCCAACGGGTATGCCAGCCCCCAGTTCCGACACCATGAGGACCCGGTCGTACTCGATGGAAACGCCCGTTGCGGTTGCGCTTACCTTCAATTCCCTAGAGGGTTCGGCAGGTCCCATGTTCCCTCACGCGTAGACGTGGGCCGCGCTGCCCCGACCCCTGGCGGCGTCAGGCCCGGGTATTCGGCGATGACGCCGAGATTCAGTCCAAGCCCAGGCCCGGGTCCAGGGGCAGGGACCGGCCAAGCTCCATGGACTCGTAGGACTTCAGCACCAGCGACAAAGCGGTGATCCCGGCCTCCCCGGAGGTGAGCGGCTCGCGGCCCTCAGCGATGCTGTCCCTGAACTCTCGCACCATGGGGACCAGCCCGTTGGCGTCCTCGCCAAACCGCAGGGTGCGTTCCCCGTTGCCGTCGTCTATCTTCAGCCATGGAGCGCCTACCTCGAAGTATATGCGCCCCCCGACGCCCGTGACGGCAACCCAATGGGGAGGTAAGCGGCTTGCCCCGGACCAGGAGTGGTTGATCACGCCCACCACTCCACCGGCCGATCTAGTCATCACCACCGCCCCGTCCTCCCCGCCGGCTTCCGACAACGCCGGCGGCAGGGCGGCGGCGAAGACCTGCTCCGGCATGCCCGTCAGGTAGACCAAGATGTCCATCTTGTGGATGCCCCCGTCGATGAGCACGCCTCCGCCGTTCAATCCCGGGTCGAGCCTCCAGTCCCTGGGCTGAAAAAGGGCCTCCTCCTGGAGCTGGATGCAGCGTACCCGGCCTATGGCGCCGTCCTCGATCAGCTTCTTGGCCCCGCGCACCGCCGCCATAAACCGGTAATTCTCCGCAACCATGAAGGTCACGCCGGCGCGGCGGGCTTGGGCGACCATGTCCCGGGCTTCCTGTAGATTGCGGGCGATGGGTTTTTCCACCAACACGTGCTTTCCCGCCTCGGCCGCCATCAGGGAATGCTCCCAGTGAAGGTGATGGGGGGTACACAAGTACATGGCGTCCACTTCGGAGGATGCGGCCGCCGCCCGGTATGACCCGAAAGCTCCCTTGCCGCCAAACTCCCCGGCATAGGCGGCAGCCCGATCGAGCTCCCGGCTGGCGAAGTAGAGGTCCACCTCCTCCCGCAACGGCGCCACGGCCCGAGCGAAGGTCCGGGCGAAGTCTCCGCAACCCACGACGCACAGCGATAGCGCCACGTTCACCCTCCGGGGCCTCGGGTCACCGGCCGGCCGGCGCCCCTTCGCGCGCCCTCGCGGGTCCTACGATCAGAGTATAGGACGCCGTCTCGCGGGTCTTGGGGGCCAGCGCCGCCACCGCCACCACCAGCCTGTCCAATTCCTGGGGAGCCGCCACCTCGATCTCACCGATGTTGGTCCGGTCGAGGGCCACGAGTCTCACCCGGTTTTCCGAGCCCATCTCTATGAGCTGCACCACGTACTCTTGCTTCACCCGATTGTCGGTGCGCAGAAACCCATTGGGCTGCCACCCATCGACCACGCTGGTCCCGCCGGCCCCCGAGACGGCAACATTCCTAACGCAGATCCCGGAGCCGTGGAGGGCGTCGTCGGTGATGTGCTGAAAACGCAATGAGACCCGCCGGCCGGCGTAGGCGCCCAGGTCCACCGACTCATCCAGCCAGCCCCCGCTGTCCCCAGTATAGCCCATGCCGTAGTTGCTGCCGACGGGATTCTCGGCGGTGGTGTGAGGCGTCTCCAGGATATCCCAGGTCCGGCCGCCGTCGGCGGACACCTCCACGTAGCCGTAGTCCCAGTCCTTCTCCAGGTTGAACCAGACCTGGTAGGTGAGGGTGGCCCGGTCCGGACTCCTTAGGTCCAAAGCCGCGGTCAGCGTCGCGTTTATGTTGTCCCCCGCGTTTCCCCACCAGCACCCTCCGGGCCCAACGTCGACGGGCATCAGTAGGTTCTCGGCGGCCCCGGCAAATCGCAAGCGGAGCGGCTCCTGGAAAGACCGTAACTCCACGTACTCGACGGAATACTGGGGAATCCGGGAATTGAACTGGGAATAGCCGGTAATGCGCCGGCCGATGGAGGCCCTCACGTCCAGTCCTGAGTAGCCATAAGGCCCCAGGTCCTCATCCAGAAGGTTGGCCGCTGCCCACTTGCCAAACACGCCCCGAAAATCGTCGGCGTGGCCCGATGCCGCCAGGTACGCCGTGATTCCCGCCGCGCCGTCCCGGGGCTCTCGAAGCAAGGGGCGCAGGTCTTCGGGATCGCCGTAGTGCTCCAACAGATAGTGCATGAACAGGGAGGCCAGCCCGTAGCTGTCCCTCGTGAGCTGCATGTCCAGGGGCCAGTTCACCAGGGACACGGGGCGTGAGCCGACGCGCCGGGTTCCGCCGGGATCCAGCCCCGCAACGCTCACGGCCAGTTCCGACAGCCCCTCGTTGACCCACTGCTCCTCTGAGGGGTCGGCGTTCCAGTGGATGGCGTGCTGCAACTCGTGGGCCAGCACCCGCGAGTAGCGGGAAGAGCCGATCCCGGCGGAACCCGAGTCCATGTAAACGGCCTCCCTCTCATTGCTAAAGGGATAGATGGCCCGGGCATATTCGTCGGTGGAGGTGTAGTAGCCCGCGGCTCCCCGCAACGGGGCGTTCACGATGCTCAGACGCGGGTCGTTGTCCACCCCAGGCGTCCACTCCCGCCCGAATACCGAGGTTACCCGGGGGTAGATGTCCTCCTCGAAGGCCGCGGCCGCCGCCTCGAGGGCGGACCTGCTGACCGCCTGCCCCTCTTGGAAGTACCAGTAGGCGTGGGGAGTGACCAGGCGCAACTCGAAGCTGCCGGAGTACCGGCGCAGGTCCACCAAGTCCATGATCCAAAATACGTCCCGCCTCCCCTCGGCGTAGGCCGCGGGCTCCTGGTTGATCACCCGGGGAACGTCCACACCCTCCAGATGGCGCAACTCCAAGGCCAACCGGTACGGATCATTGTCGGGGGCGTCGGGAAACGCCGCCGCGGGAGGGGGCGTCGCGAAGGGGAGAGACGCAGCGGCCCTGGCGGTGACTCGCCCTTCTCCCGGAGGCGACACCGGCGGAGGCGGGACTGGCGTGGGCGGAAGGGAGCCGGCGCAGCCAAACCAAGCCGCCGCCAGCAAAAGGACACTCATGCAGCCCCACCGTCTCATGCCGGGCCGCCCAACGGTGGGGGGTTAGCCGTCGGCTGCCTGGCTAGACGGGCCAAGGCGACGGCTCACGTCCGGTCCTGCGCTGGTCCCGATCCCTCCTGCCCCAAGCCATTGAACCGGTTCATGGCCGCGTCGATACCCTCCTCCAGGATACACTTGACCGTCGCCGCCACCCGGTCAATCGCCGGGGCAATCAAGTCCTCCTCCTCTCCGGAGAAGCGGCCCAGGACGTAGGACACTCGGTCGCGGCCCTCGGGCGGGGCGCCGATGCCCAGCCGGATTCTGGGGAACGCGTCCGTCCGGAGCGCGGCGATGATGGAGCTGACCCCGTTGTGGCCGCCGGCGCTGCCCGAAGGCCGGATGCGCAGCTGGCCCAGCGGCAGCTCCATGTCGTCATAGATGACCACCAAGTCCCCGGCGCAGCCCCCGAACCGGGCCAGCAGGTAAGAAACCCCTTCGCCGCTGTTGTTCATGAAAGACCTGGGTTTGGCCAGGACCACCCGGCGGCCCGCCAGGTAACCGACGCCCAGCACCACCTTGGCCCGCCGCTCCTTGGCGGGGATGTCCCACAGGCCAGCCATGGCGTCCACGCAGCGGAAGCCCACGTTGTGTCTCGTGCCCCGGTACTCGGCGCCGGGATTGCCCAGGCCGACGATCAACTTCATGGCTGTCTAACTACCCCGGCGTCGCGCCGCTGGTGTGCCGGGGAGACTCGACCTCACGGCTCCACCGGCAGGCGGCCGGCGGCCGCCGACTCCAGCAACGCCAGGAACGCCGCTTCATCCAGCACCGGCGTTTTCAATCGCAGGGCTGTGTCCGCCTTGGAACCGGCGGACTCCCCGGCGACGAGATAGCTCGTGTTCCGGCTGACCGAGGACGCCACACTTCCGCCCAACGCCTTGATCCGGGACTCCGCCTCCCGCCGGGGGAAGGACGACAGTGTCCCTGTCACCACGAAGGTCAGATTCAGCAGCGGCAGGTCGCCGGGAGCGGCCTCGGTCTCCTCTTGCCTCGGGTCCACCCCGGCCTGGCGCAGGCTGTCTATCACGTCGCGGTTGCGGGACACGCCGAAGTAGGCGACCACGCTTTCGGCTATCTTGGGTCCTATTCCCTGAATCTGGGTCAGGTCTTCATGGGGGGCGTGGGACAGCGGCCCCAGCCCGGCGTAACGCTGGGTCAACAACTCGGCGACTTCCGAGCCCACGTGGAGGATTCCCAGTGCGAAGACCAGCCGCGACAGGGGACGTTCCTTGCTGGCCTCGATGTTGGCCATTATCTTGGCCGCCAGCCGTTCCCCCATGCGTTCCAACTGCAACAACTGGTCCTTCTGCAGCTGGTAGAGGTCCGCCACGTCCCGCACCAGTCCCTGCTCGATCAGCGCCCGGCACCACTGCTCGCCCAGCCCGTCCACGTCCATGGCGCCCTTGCTGACGAAGTGCTTGAGCAGCTCCAGAAACTGGGCCGGGCAGGAGGCATTGGGACAGCGGTGCATGGCCTCGTCCTCGGGCTTCACCACCGGGGTCCCGCACTCCGGGCACTCCGGCGGCATTTCGAACACCCGCTCGCCGCCGGTGCGCCGGTCCACCACCGGACCTACCACATGGGGAATCACCTCCCCCGCTCTCTCGATGTTCACCCAGTCTCCGATGCGCACGTCCTTGCGCCGGATGTCCTCCTCATTGTGCAGCGAGGCCTGCTTGACCGTGACGCCACTGACCACCACCGGCTCCAGGACCGCGTAGGGGTTGAGGCTGCCGGTGCGTCCCACGTTGATGCCGATGTCCACAAGACGGGTCACCGCCCTTTCCGCCGGGAACTTGTAGGCGATGGCCCAGCGGGGCTCCCGGCCCACCACTCCCAGGGCGTCCTGGAAGTCAAAGGGCGATACCTTGATCACCACCCCGTCGACCTCGTAAGGCAGGTCGTGGCGCCGCTCCAGCCACGCCGAGTAGAAGTCGTCGGCCTCTTCGATGGTGCTGCACCGCCGGTTGTGGGGATTGACGCGGAAACCTAGGCCTTTAAGCCACTCCAGCGCCTCCCAGTGGTCTCCCGGCCCGGGGTAGTCGCCGGGCTCGCCTAGGGAGTAGACCCAAATCTGCAAGTTGCGCGAGGCCGTCACCTGGGGGTCCAGTTGCCGCACGCTGCCGGCCCCGGTGTTCCTGGGGTTGGCGTAGAGGGGCTCTCCGCGACCGGCCCTCCCCTCGTTCAAACGCCGGAAGTCGTCTATGGGGAGGTACACCTCTCCCCGGACTTCCAGGTGGGGGGGCGGGCTGTCCATCAGGGCCACGGGAATGCTGCGGACGGTCCGGAGATTCTGGGTGACGTCCTCCCCCACGCCGCCGTCGCCGCGGGTAGCCCCCTGGGTCAACACGCCGTTCTCGTAGGTGAGATTCACCGCCAGCCCGTCGATCTTCAGCTCGCACACCATGTCGAAAGGGGCCGAGTCCAGCAGATTCCTGGTGCGGCGGTGCCAGGCTTCCAGTTCCTCGCGGTTGAACACGTTGCCCAGGCTCAACATGGGCCGGCCGTGGCGCACCTGGGAGAAGCCCTCGGCGGGAGCGGCCCCCACCCGGCGGGTGGGCGAGTCCGCATTGACCAGCGACGGTTCGGCCTCTTCCAGGCGGCGCAACTCGTTCATCAGCCGGTCGTACTCGCCGTCGCTGACCACCGGGTCATCCAGCACGTAGTACCGGTGGTTGTGGTAGTTGAGCTCTTTTCGCAACTCGGCGGCCCGCTCTGCGCTGCCGGTGTCGACCATGGTCTCCAGACGCTCCGGTGGATACGTGTAATCGGCAAGTATCATAACACTTCCGCGTCCGGCGCCCGGAAGCATCAGCCGGCGGAGTTGGGAAGACTTGAGCAGGAGAGGGAGCCAGAGGAAGGAGCGAGGGCTACTCTATGACGTCCACGGAGCCGTCGGCCCGGCCCACCAGGATGAGGTGGGCCATCTGGGGAAACAGGCCGTTGTCCACCACGCCGGGCAGGTTGTTGAGCCGGCCTTCCAGGGCCTTGGGGTCCGCTATGGCCGGAAATGACGCGTCCAGAACGAAGTTGCCCTGGTCGGTGATGGCCGGTCCGCTCTGGGCCCCGGGGCCTGAGCGAAGGGCGGCGCGGCCTCCCAGCCGGTCCACTCCCCGCTTGACGGCGGGGACTGCGAAGGGGAGCACCTCCAGGGGCACCGCGGTCCCCTGCCCCAGGCCGTCCACCAGCTTGGTCCGGTCCACCACCACCACGAAGCTGTCGGCGAAGGACGCCACGATCTTTTCCCGGGTGTGGGCCCCGCCGGCGCCCTTGATCAGGTTCTTCCGTCTGTCCACCTCATCGGCGCCGTCGATGGCCAGATGTACCCGGTCCACGTCGTGCAGTGAAGCGATGGGGATGCCGTGGCAGCGGGCCAGGAACTCGGCGGCGTGAGAGGTGGGCACGCCCCGGAAGGTGGCCTTCTCCTCCCTGATCCGGCGCCCCAACTCCTCGATGACGTAGGCGGCGGTGGAGCCGGTGCCCAGCCCCACCACCCAGCCGGGCTGGACCATGCCGGCCGCCCGGACGGCGGCCGCCCGTTTCGCGATGTCCACGGCGTTTTGCTTGCTCAAAGGCCCACCGTCCCCGGATTGGCTGACTTGAAGCAGCCTAGTGCAAAGCCCTCAGCGGCGAGGGCGGGAATTGGTCCCGGCGGGGTTGCCCACCGCCGCCACCGGCGACGCCTCCGGCACCCGCCTCACTAGGGGCAGTCCGCGCCGCTTGCCACGGTGCTTCTGGTACGCCTCGCCGATGGTGCGGGCCAGCTTGGCCGAGTCGTGCCGAGTGGGGCTACCCTCGTCGATGACGTCAGCGAGGACGTGCACGGAGTCGTCGTCCCACGATTCGCCGGGCGATATTATCCCCAACCCATCGGTGCCCTCATGGTGGGGAATGTTATCGTTGCAAATCACCACGTCCACCGACGACGGGCCGGCGTAGTGGCGGATGATGTCCAGGTGGTCCATGGCCGAGAACCCCACGGTCTCCCCTGGCTGGCTGGCCACGTTGCAGACGTACATTTTCAGGGCCCCAGCCCTCGCCACCGCCGCGGCGATGTCCTTCACCAGCAGGTTGGGCACGATGCTGGTGAAGAGACTTCCCGGTCCCAGCACGATCATATCGGCCTCGTTGATGGCGGTCAGCGCGCCGGGGTGGGCCCGGGCGTCCGCGGGGGCCAGCACCAGGGACCCCAGGCGCTCCGACGACCCGCCCACCAGCGACTCCCCGATCAGCGGGCGGCCGGAAACCGTCTCCCCCACCAGGGTCACGTCCATGTAGGTGGATGGGATCACGCGGCCCCGGATGCCCAGCAGGTCCCCGGCGGCTTCTACCCCCCGGTGGAAGTCTCCACCTATGCCGGCCAGAGCGGCGATCAGGATGTTGCCAAAGCTGTGGCCGTCCAGTTGGCCGTTGGTGGAGAAGCGGTAGTCCATCAGTTGCTGCATCACCGCCTCCGAGTCCGCCAGGGCCACCAGGCAGTTGCGGATGTCCCCGGGAGGGAGGATGCCAAGCTCGGAGCGCAGCCTTCCCGAACTGCCCCCGTCGTCGGCGACGGTAACGATGGCCGTGATGTTGGAGGTGTAGTGCTTCAGTCCCTTGAGCAGGATGGGCAGCCCGCTGCCCCCGCCGATGGCCACCACCTTGGGGCCCCCGCTGAGGACCCTCTCCACGTACAGCGAGTCCAGGAAGAGACCCCGGCGGCACAGCCAGACCGTGGCCAGGGAGTTGACCAGCCCGGACACTGCCGCCCCGGCCGCCGCCACGCCCACGCCGATGAAAATCCCGCCCCTGAGGGCGGGAGAGACGTCCCGGAGGCTGAGCACCCCCAGCGCCGAGTGGAGCCGGGGCGCCAGGGAGAGCTCCAGGGCGAAGATTATGCCGAAGCTGATGGCGGCCAGGCCGATGAGGCCCAGCACCAGCCACCTTTTCAAGGAAAGCCCGGGGGTGAGGAGCATCAGCAGGGAGTTGGCCGCCGGATGCCCGAGCAACCGCTTGGCGATATTCCTCATGCCCTTAGACCGGCGTGATGCCGCAAGTTGCGCTAGGTGAGTAACGAGAGCTTGTCACCATGGGGGTATTGGCGGGTGGTCCGGGAGGTTCAGCCGGTCCCCAGCGGGCCGAGGGAGCTAGGGCGCTGGGGACCATCGGGCGGGTGATCATCAGATGGAATTCTAGGTAGTGGGCGGTTCAAAGTCAATAACGGCGGCAGGGCAGGCCATTCCCAACCCTCTCCCGTGGCGCTCACAGCACCACGACGCACGTCATGGCAAGATCTCCCCGACGCCGCTTGCGAGTCCTCACCCTGGGTGTGACGCCGCCAGATGGTTGGTGTATAGTGGGTGTATGACACGCACCAACGTGGACATCGATGATCAGGCGTGTGCCGAGGTGATGCGCCGGTACCGGTTCGCTACCAAGCGCGAGGCGATAAACTTTGCGCTGCGAACCTTGGCAGTGGAACCCGCGTCCATCGAGGAGGCTCGGTCCCTTTGAGGGGCCGGCTGGCAGGGCGATCTGGAAGCGATGCGGTCCTCTCGTTCTCCGTGATCTTGGTCGATACCTCGGCCTGGATAGAGTTCCTGCGCAACACGGGGTCCAGGGTTTGTTTTCCGGTGGACGATCTGCCAGCCCGTGACCGCTGCCTCATCGCCGCCCCTGCTATCCGCGCCGGGGCCGCTGTCTTGCATAACGACGCCGATTTCGACGTGTTGGCCCGCCACACGGAGCTTCGAATCTACGATGACGAAGGCGGAGTATCCGGAGCTCCGCCTCCCGGATGAGGGACCGGCGCCGGGGAGTCGGAGGCAGCATCTCGGCCTGTAGCCAGTCCCAATTCCCCCATGTCCTACCCGGCCCCCGGCAGCGCCTTGGCCGCGTCGATGGTGGGGTTGGGCGCCGGGTCCACCCCCCTTAGCAGGGCCAAGTAGTAGCTGACGTAGTCCCCCAACTGCAGCATTCCCAGTAGCTGCGCCAGGGGCGATCCCTCCCCGGCCGTCACCACAAGGTGAGGCGTCCCGCTGCGCCGCAGCAACTCCAGCACCGCCCGGTTGTGCCCCTCGTAGATCCCTGAATTCCGGTCCCCGGCGGCCCCCTGCAGCAACAACGCCATCAGCCCGCCCGCCGGCAGCCCCGAGCCGTAGGCCTCCACGGAGTTGTGCAACAACTCCGGGAGGGTCTCGAAAAAGGCCCACACCTTGGCGTTCTCGTTCAGTTGCGTCTTCCACCGCCGGGCCATCCCCGCGAGGAGCCCGCCTCCGTACACCACCACCAACCGGTCTTGCAGCTCCAGCGCCAGTTGCTTGGCCCGGTTGCCGGCCGTGGGCGCCTCCCGACCCAGCGATGCTGCGGCCTGGGACATCGCCCCCAGGGCCGCCTCCACCTCCGCTGCGTCTACCTCCAGCAGCCCGGCCCGGCCCAGCACCCCCAGCAGCAGCAGCAGATGGTAGCCCACCGCCGAGCGCGGCTCGGACGCCAAGCCGATGGTCAGACGCGGCGTCCCGGAATCCTCCGCCCTCTGGGCCAGCGGCCCCCCGGAGCTCAGGGCCAGGGTCATGGCCCCGGAGGAGACCGCCTGGTCATACAGGGCCAGGGTCTCCCGGGTGCGGCCCGAATGGCTGCAGGCGATGAACAGGGTGTGGCGGCCCAGGGGAAAGGGGAGGCAGGGCTCCCGCACCACCAGGATGGGCCTACCGCCCCGGCCGGCGCCCAGGCCGGCGGCCAACTCCCCGGCGATGGCCGAGCCGCCCATGCCGCCGATTACCACCTGGTCCGCGTCCTGCCACTCTTGGGGCGGCGCCCAGGCCGCAGCCGCTTCCCAGGCGCGGCGGCACTGGCCGGGCAAGTCGGCAATGCGGTCCCCCAGGCCCGAGGGGTCGAGGGAGGCGTACCGCCGGGGATCGTCCAAGTTGGTGTGGTCGCCCGGAGCCTCTGAAGACATAAGAAGACCCGCGTCCCTCCCGTCGCGCGCCGGGCGGCGAAGTCAGCGGACGGTGCCGCCGCACCTCATTATTATAGTGGAGAGCACTCGCCTCAACCCCCGGAGGCCGGCGCTGCCCCATTTTCATCGCCCTTATGCGGCCTCCGCAAGGCCGTGGTGATACCGAGGAGCGGAACGACAAGGGACCTAAACTACATGCCCGCACACCTCGGCTGCCAGGCATGGGCCGCCCTACGCCCCGCCCTGTCATTCCGTTGAAGCGCAGCGACGAGGAATCTAAAATGCATAGCTGCAAGCCCCGGCCGCTGGTGATGGGCCGCTAGGCGCTGCCCCATTTTCATCGCCCTTACGCGGCCTCCGCAAGGCCAGGGTGATTCCGAGGAGCGGAATGACAAGGGACCTAAACTACATGCCCGCACACCTCGGCTGCCAGGCATGGGCCGCCCTACGCCCCGCCCTGTCATTCCGTTGGAGCGCAGCGACGAGGAATCTAAAATGCATAGCTGCAAGCCCCGGCCGTTGGTGATGGCCCGCTCGGCGCTGCCCCATTTTCGTCGCCCTTATGCGGCCTCCGCAAGGCCAGGGTGATTCCGAGGAGCGGAATGACAAGGGACCTAAACTACATGCCCGCACACCTCGGCTGCCGAGCATAGGCCGCCCTCCCACGGAGGGCTTTGGATTCCTCGCTGCGCTCGGCATGACAGGGGTTAGAGGCCGACAATTAAATGGCCCTGTACGCGCGGCGGGGGTCGTTGACCTGTAGTTTCCGCTGTGGTAACCTAGGTAAGCCTTGGGTTGCTCCCAAAATCAAACGCGAGGAGCGTGACGCAACGTATGGAAATAACCACTCTGGCCATAGAAAAACTCAAGGAAGTAATGGACGAACAGGAGGAACAGGCCGGCAACCTGCGCGTGATTGCCATGCCGGTGGAGACGGGTGGCCTGCAGTACATGCTGACTGTGGAAAAAGAGACCCAGCCCGATGACACAGTCCTGGATGTGGAAGGCGTCAAGTTCCTTATGGACTCCGACAGCGCGCCCTTTCTCGAGGAGGCCACTATAGACTACGTGGAGAACTTCGGCGGTCAGGTTGGGTTCGTTATCAATAACCCCATGTTCGCCGGCGGCGGATGCGGCAGCGGTTGCGGCTGCGGCGCCGGGGGTTGCGGTTCCGGCGGCTGCGGAAGCCACTGAGCCGCCACGGGTCGTTTCCAATTTGCCTTGAATCACCGGGGCCCGGTCAAGCCGAGGCCCCGGTTTCATTTTCAAGCGCACCCCCCAGGCCCCGGCCAAGGGCGACAGGCGCGGCCCGCCTTGACGGTGTACTTCCCTGAACCCAAAATGCGCGTCTGGCGTATCTTGCGACCGGCCCGCGCCGGTCGCCCCCGGCGAACCCTGGGATAGCGGGTCCAAGTCCCCCTTCGGCCTCGGCGGGACGCCGCTCCCGGGCACAAACACCACCACTGCCCCGTTTTTCCTGATGGACAGGACCCTGGGGTCGATATTGCCCTATAGGAGGTCTGATGGCCCGTGTCACCGGCAGCCACCTGATCGGCAAAGCCCTCAAGCTGGAAGGCGTCGCCAATATTTTCACCCTGGCCGGTGATCACATCCTGCCGGTGCTGGACGTCATGTCGGACATGGACTTCCGCTTCATCGACACGCGGCACGAGCAGGCCGCGGTCCACATGGCCGACGCCTGGGGTCGCATTACCGGTCAAGTCGGCGTCTGCATGTACACCACCCCCGGCTTTGCCAACGCCATTCCGGGCCTCAGCAACGCCATGCACAGCGAGGCCCCGCTCCTTTCCATCGCGGGAAGCGCCGACCTGGCCGACTTGGGCCGCGGCGCTATGCAGGAGATAGACCAAGTGGGCATGGCCGCGCCCACGGTCAAGGGTTCCTACCTAGTCCACGATGCCCGCCGCATTCCGGACTTTATCGCCAAGGCGGTCCGCCTGGCCTTCAGCGGACGCCGGGGCCCGGTGCATCTCACCATCCCCATCGACGTCCAAGAACAGGAGGTCGACGAGGATGGGGTGACGTTCTACCAGCCCGGCGAATACCGGGCCCAAGAAGGAGCCCTGGCGCAGCCCGACCTAGTCCGCCAGGCCGTGGACCTGCTGCGCCAGGCCAAGCGCCCGCTGGCCATTGCGGGGGATGCGGCGGGATACGTCCGCTCCGGGGAGGCCCTGCAACAGTTCGTCGAGACCACTCGTATACCGGTGTTGACCGAGGGCCAGGCCCGGGGGCTGGTCTCCGACGACCACCCTCAATCCGTCGGATTCTTCGAGCGGGGGCTCAACTGGGCAGCCAGGAAACTCCCGGAGGCCGACGTGGTGCTGCTGCTGGGCCGCAAGCAGGACTACTCCATAGGCTTCTGCCGCGCCCCCGCAGTAGCCGCCGGCGCGAAGCTGATCCAGGTCGACCCGGCCGCGGCGGAAATCGGCCGCAACCGCGGGGTAGCCGTGGGTCTGCTCGGCGACGTTACCGGTATACTGGACCAGCTTACGCGGGAGGCCGCCAAACACTCCTGGACCGAGCAGCCTTGGGTTGACGAACTCCGCGCCGCCCAGGCCGCCCAGGCGGAGTGGAGCGATGGCCTATCTGTTTCGGAAACGCCGATGCACGCCATGTTCGTCCACAAGACCATCGAGTCCATGCTCCGCCCCGATGACTGCCTGGTGTTCGACGGCGGCGACTACTGCCACTTCGGCCGCTCCCTCCTGCCGGCGAGAATGCCCCACCACTGGTATTACGTCTCTTCGCTGGGTATGCTGGGGTCTTCCCTGCCCACGGCCATGGCGGCCAAGCTCGCCTATCCCGACTCCCGGGTCATCAACTGCTCGGGAGACGGCGCCTTTGGGTTCAACGGCATGGAGTTCGACACGGCGGTGCGCCACGGCATCGACTTCGTGACTGTGTTGGGCAACGACTCGGCGTGGGGAATCGACCGCCAGATCCAACTGGGGCTGTACGGCCGCCCGGTGGCCACCGACTTGCTGCCGACCCGGTACGACCAGGTGGTCCAAGGTCTCGGGGGCTACGGAGAGTTGGTGGAAGACCCCAACGACCTCAAGCCTGCCCTGGAGCGGGCTATCGCGTCGCGGCGGCCGGCCCTGCTCAACGTGTCCGTGCAGCGGGCCATCAGCCCCCGTGCCGAGGCCGCCATCGCCCGACGCCAAGCTGCTCCGTAGTCGTTGCGGAGGCCCCGGTGACGGATTCCCCCCACGGCGTCAACTTCGAAGCCCACCGGCCCACGGTCATGGGCCGCCGAGGCATGGTCTGCGCCGGCCATCCCCTGGCCTCCCAGGCTGGCATAGCCACCCTCCAAAAAGGTGGCAACGCGGTAGACGCCGCCATCGCCACGGCGGCTGCCCTCAACGTGGTCGAACCCCTGATGTCCGGTATCGGCGGCGACGGCTATATCATGGTCTACTGGAAGCCGGCCGAACGCCTAGAGGTCTGCAACGCCACCGGCGCCGCGCCTCATGCCGCCACCAGGGAACGCTACGCTTCCGGCGGTATACCGGCCAAGGGCATTCTCTCGGTTTCCGTGCCGGGGCTGCTGGACGGCTGGCTGTCGGCTCACCAAAAGTACGGCGTTTTGTCCCTGGCCGAGGCCATGGCGCCGGCGATAGACTTAGCGGAAAACGGCTTCCCGGTGAGCCACGTTTTGAGCCGGGCCATCGCCGCCGACCCGCTCCTGTGCCGGTTCCCCACCTCGCGGGCAGTTTTTACCCGCGAGGGGCGTCCGCTCGGTCCGGGAGAACTGCTTTACCAACAAGACCTGTCCCGGACCTTCCGGACCATCGTGAACGGGGGCAGGGACGCTTTCTACCTGGGCGAGGTCGCCCGGGCCATAGCCGATTTCAGTCAACAGCAGGGGGGCCTGCTGTCCGCCCAAGACCTGGCTGACTGCCGTTGCAGGTGGGAGGAGCCGGTCTCCACCACCTACCGGGGGTACACCGTCTACGAAGCGCCGCCCAACTCCAGCGGCCACGTTCTGCTCCAAGAGCTGAACCTGGTGGAGAGACACGACCTCGGGGCCATGGGAGCTTCCACGGCCGAAAGCATTCACCTCATGGTCGAAGCCAAGAAGCTGGCCTTCAGCGATCGCGAGGCCTACACCGCCGACCCCGACTTTGTGGACGTACCCCTCGACGCCCTGGTCTCCAAGGAGTACGCCGCCCACCGGGCCCGGTCCATCGATCCCGACCGGGCCGCGCAACACGTAAGCCCGGGCGACCCCTGGGGATTCAATGCACCCGGACGGGCTGCCGCGGTGACTCGGCCGGCTCCCGGAGCGTCCCGCCCGGAGGAAGACACCACCTGTTTTGCCATCGTGGACCAATGGGGAAACGCGGTATGCCAACTCCAGAGCATCCAGAGCCAGTGGGGGTCCAGCCTGATCGCCGGAGAAACCGGGGTGCTCCTCAACAACCGCATGACTTACTGGCACCTGGACCCCGGCCACGTCAACCGCCTGGAGCCGGGGAAAAGGGTGCGCCACACCATGAATCCGGTGATGGTGTTCCGCGAGGACGCTTCGCCCGGTCCAGCCGCCGGCTCTCCCCTCGGAGGCAACGGGGGCGCCTCCCGGCAGGCAGGCCGTAGCCTGCATCTGGTGTGCGGGACGCCGGGCGCAGATACCCAGGTGCAGACCAACTTGCAGGTGATCACCCACGTGCTGGACTTCGGAATGACGGTGTCCGAGGCCGTGGAGGCCCCACGGTGGCGCAATACTCAAAATCCCACTGAGTCCACCCTGCCCCATACCTGCGAAGATTTGCTCTACCTGGAAAACCGGATTCCCTCCGAGGTGCGCGCCGGGTTGGAGGGCAGGGGCCACGCGCTGCAGGTCTGGGCAGCATGGGAAGCCCAGGGCAGCGAAGTCATGATCCAGATCGACCCGGAGACCGGGGTGCTCCAGGGCGCGGCGGACCCCAGGCGTGACGGTTACGCCATCGGTTGGTAGGGCCTATTCATGAGAATCCCCGGAGATAAGAGGAGCCTATACCCCGACCCGTGCGGCCATGCCGCGGGCGCCTTCGCCGAGGCGGTCCGCGACAACCGGATGGACATGGCCTGGGCCATGCTGTCCAAAGAGACCAGGGGAATGCGGATGGGTGTTTGGGCCACCCGCAACAACGTCGACATGCAGGTTGCCTACCGCGCGGGGTACGACCCCAACCATCCCATGCGCCAGTCCATGCTGGAGGACTTTCGCAGCACCGTACTCCGCCTATGGCCCTTGGAAGACCTCACCGACCTGGGAGTGTCGCCCACCAGCTACCTGGACGATCATCACGCCTTCGCCTTTCTTCCCTTCGGCGCCTCCAAGGTCGCCCAGAGGACCTCGCAGCGCCGCCTTATGAACGGCCTTATTCTGCCGATGCTGCTGGAGGAGGGCGAATGGCGGGTGGACCTGCCCGGCTGGCGACATTACAACCCTGAGGGCGGAGAGGGGACCGCTTGACCGGCCGGGGCCGGAGTGCCCGCTACGCCGCTGCCGGTCCCGGCTGCGACCGGAACGGGGCCGGGGAACAGGCCGCCTGCGAGTTGTGTTGGCGCGAGTCTCCGCGGTTAACGGCGCATCACCTGGTGCCCCGCGCCGAGGGAGGCCGGTTCGGCCCCAAGGTTACCCTGTGTCCCACGTGTCACGGGCAGCTGCACGCCCTGTTCTCCACCACCACCCTGGCCCGAGAGCTCAACTCCATCGAGGGTATTCGAGCCAACCCGCAGATGGCCAACTACCTCAGGTGGGTTCGCAAGCAACAGCAGACCGCCAACTTCCGGGTGCGTCGGGCCGCCAACCGGCGCTGAGCGGCGCCCCGTCGCGGGGCCGACCTTGTGCATCTGAGGGGGAGACACTATACTCCCAGCACCATGACCGAGCCGCGACATCCGCCCTCCGGCGACCCGGTTACCCTGTCCCTCTTTCCGCTCAACGCCGTGCTGTTTCCCGGCATGGTGTTGCCGCTCCACATCTTCGAGGAGCGCTACAAGGCTATGATCGGCGACTGCGTCGAGCGCAACGAGCCTTTCGGCATTGTTCTCATCAGGGAGGGCAAAGAGGTGGGCGAGCCGGCCGAGCCCTTCCAGGTCGGGACCTCTGCCTTGATCACCCGCGTCGAGCGCCTAGCTGAGGGCCGGATGAACATCCTGACCAGGGGCCACCGCCGTTTCGAAACGACGGAGATCGTGCAGCAACGGCCCCACGTGGTGGGTAGGGTCAGATACCTGGAGGAGCCGGTGGGGGAGGTGGCGCCGGAACTGATCTCCGAGGTATCGGACCAATACACGGAGTTGATTCGCAAGCTGTCCACCCTGGGCGGAGGGTGGAGCGCCAACGTCGACGTGCCCCAAGACCCCGTGACCCTCTCGTACAGCGCGGCTGCCAACCTGGAACTTCCCGGGCAAGCCCGCCAAGAGTTGCTGGAGTCACCCGCGGCCGCCGGACGCCTGCAACGGTTGCTGCCTTTTCTAAAGCGGACCAACGAGGCGCTGGAAGAAGAGCTTGCCAAGCGCAACCCGTTCCGGGGCCCGCGCCTCAACTAGCGAGGCAACCTCCGGCCCGCGCGTCCGATATCCTACGCTCGGACCAGGTCACCGTAGAGCCGTATGGCCCCGGACTCCGGTATCCCCCCGGAAAACAGCTCCGGATGGACCACCTCAGCCAGGATTTCCAGGCCGTCCACCAGCCTGGGCCCGGAGCGGCTGGTGTAGGCCCCGGCGTCGACCACGTACACCCGATTGTTCTTCACTGCCGGAAGGTCGCTCCATCCCTCTTTCTGGGACAGCAACGGCACGTCCTGCAGACCGCGTTTAACGTCGAAGCCGCAGGGGAGCAGTATGACCACCTCGGGGCGGCTGGCCGCAACGTCGGCCCACTCCATACGATAAGACCCCTTCTCCTTGTCCCCGAAGCAATTGACGCCCCCGGCCAGTTCCACCATTTCGGGGACCCAATGCCCGCCGCACATGAGGGGTTCCACCCATTCCAGGTGCAGCACCCGGGGACGGGAGGCGGCTTTGGCCGCGGCCAGGGCAACGGCGTCGATGCGCGCCTGCATGCCCGCCGCGATGCTCTCGGCCTTGTCTTCGCAGTTGGTGGCGCGGCCCACCCGCCGCACATCTTCCAGCACGTCTCCCAGGTATTGAGGGTCGAGAGACAACACCTGAGGTGCTTTGGGGAGGTTGACGCTGGCCTCGGCCACCTGCCGAGATGAGATGGCTCAAACCTCGCATATGGCCTGGGTCAGCAGTAAGTCGGGCTCCGCGGCGCTGAGCAGGTCCTCGTCGATGTCGTAGATGCCCAAGCCCTGCTCCAACCGCTGGGAAATGATCCGGCTGATCTCTCCGCTGCTGGGCGGGTCTCCCTCGTCGAAGACGCTCCGCACCACGTGGGGCTTGTTCCTGGCGTCGGGGGGATAGTCACACTCGTGAGTAACCCCATATAGCTGGTCCTGCAGTCCTAAATCGTACACGATCTCGGTGGCGCTGGGGAGGAAAGAGCATATTCTCATGTGCGCCCCTCGACGGCGGCGGCTCGGCGTCTCAGTCGCATCGAGCTATCTCTTTGGCTCGTTGTGGACCACCAGGTCCACGGTGGTGTCGGCGGTCGCCACGGCGACCGATCCGTACAGGGCTCAACGGCGTTTCCAGGCCTCCACCAGTTCATGGGCCTGGTCGTCGTCCACCCCCCACATTTCGAAGTGGACCCGGATGGCGTCGTAAGTGGTGCGCTCGCCGGGGGTCTTGTCCTGGTCCCGCCAGGCCTCAGCCCCCACGTCCATCCAGTCCAGGGCGACGTCGCCCTCGTTGGCCAGCCGCTCCACCATGTTCACCGCGCAGGCGGTGATCCCCGACAGGAATAGCTCGCCGGCGCCAACCGCCTCACCGCCTACGTCATCCGCCACGTAGTGGTGGGTCCGGGCGTTGCATATGGCCCGCCCCAACGTGCCCGTGCTGTAGGCCCTGACCTTACTGGCCAACGTCAGTTCCGCCATGACTCACCTCGCTTTTCGCCGCCCCGCCAGTCTTTGGGGGCGCTGGGCCGCCCCCTTTCCTACTCCGCCAGTCGGCCGCGAAGTCCGGGCCACGCCAGCCACTGCAGAGGCGGGGGGTTACATTATTCACCGGCTAAGTCCCGGTATCTTAGCGTAAGTTCCGCGGTTCGGGCAAGCAGTCCAAGGGCGGTTAAGGGCGCTTTGACACAGCCTCGGTGTCACGCCTATGATGTTTTGGCAGCAGCGCGGGATGTCCAGGAGATTGCCCATGGCCACCATACCGGAGCTAAGCCGCCATTACGAGGTGCTGGACCGGCGGCTGCCGGTGCGGGACGAGAGCGCCATCGACCCGGGGTGCCTGCTGTCGTTCCGGTACGATTACCCGGAACAACGCTCCCGGGTAGACATCGACACCGACGAGTTCACCGCCGTGTGTCCGTGGAGCGGCCTGCCCGACTACGGGACTCTGCTCATGTCCTACGTTCCCCAGGACAGCTGCATCGAGCTTAAATCCCTAAAGTACTATCTTCTGTCCTTCCGTGACGTGGGTATCGTGCAAGAGCACGCCGCCAACCGCATCCTCCAAGACCTGGTGGCGGCCTGCCAACCCCGGTCCATGGAAATCACCCTCGACTACAAAGTCCGCGGCGGAATTCACACCTCCGTCTCGGTGAAGTATCCCAACAGCCCGGACTGAACCGCCTACGACCACGACAGATGCACTCCATCCGAATCGAAATCCGCTTCGACAGCGGTCACCGGCTGCTGGACTACCCGGGCAAGTGCGCGTTTCCTCACGGCCATACCTATTGCGCCGAGATATTCTTGCAGGCACCGTCGCTGGACTCGCTGGGCCTAGTGTTCGACTTCACCGACCTCAAGGACCGGGTGAAGCGGTGGATCGACGACCATTGGGACCATGCCTTCCTGGTAAACAGCTTAGACGCCGAGTTAATCTCCGGGCTGGCCCCCGCGGCCCAGGGCAGGCTATACCTGTTGGACTCGGAGAACCCCTCCTGCGAGGTGTTGAGCCGGGAGCTGTTCCATAAGGTGACCGAACTCTGCGGAACGGCCCCCGCCATGGTCAGGCTTTGGGAATCCTCCGACCAGTACGCCGAGTATCGGGAAGACCGGTAGCCTGGGAAGTAGGGACAATGGCGAAAAGCTACGGCGTCACCCTGCTGTCGGGAGGCCTGGATTCAACCACGGTCACCGCGTACGCCCTGGGCGTCTGCGACGACCTTACGGCGCTGACCTTCAAATACGGGCAAAGCCACAGCAAGGAGGTGGACTGCGCGGCCGAGATAGCCGCCGCGTTTGGCGTCGAGCACCGCCTGCTGGACATCTCCTTCTTTCGCGAGGCGGCCTGGTACTCGGCCCTCACCAATCCGCGCAGCTTTCCCATCCCCGGCGGGCCGCCGGACCGCAGCACCGGCGGGAGCGTTCCTATCACCTACGTGCCGCTGCGCAACACTTTCTTCCTCACCCTGGCCGCCGCATTCCTGGAGAGCCGGCTGCTCCACGCCATCGAGGTGGAACAAGTCCCTCCCGGCGACATAGCCGCGCACCTGTTCATGGCCCCCAACGCCGTGGACTACAGCGGCTACCCCGACTGTCGCCCGGAGTTCTTCGACCAAATGTCCGGGGCCATCCGCTACGGCAGCAAGGTGTGGACCGAGTACAATGTGGCCATGCAGGTCCAGACCCCCATTATCCACATGTCCAAGGCCGACATCGTGCGGATGGCGGTGGAGTTGAGCGCGCCGCTGGAACTCACCTGGAGCTGCTACGACGGCGGGGCCATTCCCTGCGGGACTTGCGACAGTTGCGTCCTGCGGGCCCGGGGCTTCCAAGAGGCGGGCCTGCCGGACCCCCTGTTGAGGCGTTTGGAGGCCGCGAGCTAGGTGCTACGGGTAAGCAGGCAACCCAACGGGCAGCCGGAGATATTCACCTCGCTACAGGGGGAAGGCCCCACCATGGGTACTCCCTCGGTGTTCCTCCGTTTGGCCACCTGCAACCTGGCCTGCGATTGGTGCGATACCAAGTACACCTGGGACTGGTCGCGGCACGACTACGCGAAAGAAGTGGTGTCCCTGGACACCGGCGACGTGGAGCGGCGCATCCTGGAGTCTCCCTGCCGCAGCTTGGTGATAACCGGGGGCGAGCCGCTGCTCCAACAGGCCCATCTGGCGCCCCTGGTGAGCGCCCTGGCCCAGCGGGGATTCCGGTTCGAGGTAGAAACCAACGGCACCATCGCGCCCACTCCCCAGCTAGTGCGGCACGTAGACCAATGGAACGTGTCGCCCAAGCTGGGGAATTCGGGCAACCCTCGCGAGCGGCGGCAACAGCCCCGGGCCTTGGCGGCCTTCGCCCGGCTTGCCCACGCCTACTTCAAGTTCGTGGTGGCGGAGCCTGGGGACGTCGATGAGGTGCTTGCGGTCAGAGACTGCTACGGGCTGCCTAGGGAACGCGTCATGCTGATGCCTCAAGGTTGCACTGCCGACCAGGTACAGACTGCCGGCCGGTGGTTGTCCCAGGTCTGCATCGAACAGGGACTTAGATTCTCCACGAGGCTTCACATCCTGCTTTGGGGAGACGAGCGAGGGCGGTAGCCGCCCGGACCCTATCGCCAGGGTCCAAGAACGGGGAGTAGACGTGGCCGTTATAGCCAACTTGTGCCGGTCAATACCGTTGGGCCGAAAGCTAGTCCTGGTGGTGGTCAACATGGCCGCCAGGGTGCGCGGCCTGCAGCTCTGCTGCAACAACCTGTCCCAACCGGGATGTTGAAAGACTTCGCCGGAGCCGTCCGGGCCGGACGGCTGAGCCTATACCGCCCGGGCGGCACCGGGGGGCGAATCAGCCAACCGGCGCTTTGGCCGGCTCCAACCCCTTCCACCAGTGACGTCCCCTGCCTCGGCGTTTGCGCACGAACCCCAGCTTGGTGAGGGTAATGCCGAAGCTCCGTTGGGCCAGGGAGGGTTGGCCGGTCTCCCGGCACCAGGCCAGGTATTGACCGTACAGCTCTCCGGCTATGGTGTAGGCTTCCGGGTCGACGACGCAGGAAGCCTCTAGGAACGCGCCCACCGCCGAGTAGCCGTTGGACGCCGCCACGAGCCGGGCCGAGCCGTTGGGACCGGTCTCTGCGACCTTGTCCTGGGCCGGGAGAAAGTGGGCCTCCGGGTGCTCCAACTGCTGGGCGCAATACTCCAGCAGTTCGAGATACTTCTCGAGGCCGCCAAAGTGCTCCCACAACACGGGCCTTTCGTCCAGATGCGACGCGTCCAGAACGAAAGAGATTGGGCTAACGTCAAAGCGGCGACCGTATCCCTTGGGACAGTCCCACACCGGGGCCAGCATGTTCCGCCGCATCGCGTTGTTCAGCAAATACACGGCGCAGGAAGCGGCGCTTAGGTCCGGGTCGAGGCCATCCCGCATAGGGTCCCCGAACGCCTGCTTGAGAACGCCGTGGGCCAGCATTGAGGAGAAAGCCACGGCGCCGCGGACCTGGTTACTAACGCAGCGGACCAAGTCCAGGCTGCCCGTCAACTCCAGGGGATTGAATACCTCAGCCAGCCTGCCGTCGTGGGTGGGCACAAAGGCCCGGCCGGTGGGTAAGTGGTCCTTGGTAATGAGGCCCTTCTTCGTTCCGGCCCACTGCGCCATGGCCAAGGCCAGGTTTTCCCGCACCATCCTCACTTCCAAAGCCGGTTCCACGATCCACCCCCCAACTCATTTTTTTGGGCCCCCGGTTACTGGTTGATGTCCATGACCACTTTGATGATGTTGTCCTGCCTTTGCTCGTACATGTCATAGGCAGATTGCACCTGGGAAAACCCCATCCGGTGGGTGATCAACGCGCCGGGGTCGCACCAGCCGCGCTGCCGGAGTCCCACGATCTCCTTGATGTGCGCGGTGGGGTCGCCGCTGCGCGCTCCAGTGGTGGGAATGATCCTGGGCTGCTTGTCCAGCAGCCAATTGTGCTCCACCGGCACGAAATCGTCCGACTGAACTCCAAAGACGATGATGGTGCCGAATTGCCGGACCAGCCGGAAGCACATATTGAAGGTATCCGGGTAGCCCGCCGCCTCCACCACCACGTCCGGTCCTTGACCCTGGGTAATCTCCTGCACCGCCTCGGCGATGTCTTCCCGGTCGGGGTTCACCGTGTGAGTCGCTCCAAATTCCCGGGATCTCTCCAAACGGTAGTCTAACAGATCGGCCCCGATAACGTTTCGCGCGCCGCCCCGCGATATGATCATGGTGAAGCTCAGGCCAATGCTGCCCTGGCCCAGAACGAGAACGTTCTTCCCCAGGAGATTGGGCATCTGCTGGCAGGAGTAGAGCACCGTCCCGGACGGCTGGCACATGACCCATTCGTCCAGAGAGCCTTCATCCGGAAGGGGGATCATCCGGCCCGGGCTGGAGACGATGTACTCCATCAGGCCGCCCGTGCCGCGCTCGGGGATGACGATGGCCCTTTGCCCCTCGTGGATGTCGTCGGTCCGACTCTCCACCACGACCCCGGCCAGTTCGTGACAGGGGGCCCCGAGGTCCATCGGATAGTGCTCCTCCGGGTGAACCTGGTAGCCGTGCCGGATGTCGCTGCCGCAGACGGAGACCCGCTCCAGCTTGACGAGGCACTGGCCGTCCCCGGCCGTCGGCATGTCGGTGTCGAGGATTTCGAAGTGCTTAGGCCCGGCCAGTCTCGCTGCTCTCATGCCCTGTCGTCGCTCCCGAGGATAAGGTTCTGAAGTTTCTCAGGAAGTATATTAGTATGCAGGCCGTCCGCGGGCAAGTCCATGACCGCCTCCCCGCCCATTCCCGGCCCCCGCCGGGTCGTTCCCAACCCGCCACTCCTAACGCACCAACGCCCCACCCCCAACGCCCACTCCGAGCGCACTCCCTCCACTTCACTCCTGACTCCTCCACAACCCGGCAATTCCGAAACCCTCGGCCCCGCCATCGCGAAACCCCCGCCCCCTGTCATTCCGAGCACCGCCGAGGAATCCAAACTCCCCCGCTGGAGCACGGCCCATTCACCAGCAGCCCCGCTTGCGCGCAAGGAGTTGAGCAACTGTGTTGACCAAGGGAAGGGTTGGCGGTGTGACGGGGTTGTTCCCAGGGTGTACCGTCCCGCACCATGGCGTTGACCATGGTCAACAGCTTTCGCATACAGGCCACCAATGCCACCTTCCCCGGCTTGCCGTTTTCCCTCAGACGTTGGTAAAACTCCCGGATCAGCGGGTTGTGGACCCGGGCGCTCAGGGCCGCCATGTACAACACCCTTCTCACGCCGGCCCTCCCTCCCCAGGTGCTCCGTTTTCCCCTATGTGTTCCGCTGTCCCGGTTCAACGGCGCCACCCCCACCAGGGCGGCTATCTCCCTCCGGTTCAGGCTGCCCAGTTCCGGGAGCGCCCCCAGAAGGGTCAGGCAGGACACGTTCCCTATACCGGGAACGCCCTTCAGCAGCTTGGCTTTCCCCTTCCAGACGGCGCTCTTGCCGATGAAGTCCTCCATCTCCCGGTCCAGGTCCTCCAGTTCCCGGGTGAGATACTCGATGTGCCTCTCCAGGCCCGGGCAGAGGGCTTGGGGGGCGCGGGTGAGACGATTGGACTCGGCGGTCCGCATGTCGATGATCTGCTGCCTGCGGGCCACCAGAGCCTTGAGCCGGGCCGCCTCGCCGTCAGGGAGACGGCGGACCTGGGGTCTCACGGCGGCGGCGAACCGGGCGATGACCTGGGCGTCCAGAGCGTCGGTCTTGGCCAGTCTGCCCGTGGACCGGGCGAAGTCCCTTATCTGTCTGGGATTTATTACCGCCACCGGCATCTGACGGAGGCCGCACTCCGCAGCGAGGGCGGTCTCCAGGCGACCGGTGGACTCCATCACGATGAGACCCACGCCCGACTCCCGGGCCAAGTCCACCGCCTCCCGGACCCCGTCGGGGTCGTTGGTCAACCTCCCGGCACGGTCTTGGGGCAAGATGTGAAAGTCCAGGAACTTGCCCTTACATCCACTCCCATCACCACGTCTGTACTCATGTCATCCCCTTCTTGCAGGTTCGGGCTCGTTGACCCGGGCAACTGTTCGGGCTTTAATGAGCATGGGTGCGGCGGCTCACGCTAAACTTCGGTCTTTAGGACCATGATTCCTTCGGCCTGCCGCACCTTGACCCCCACACTTTAGCGCTTCCCCATCACACAAGATTCCTCGTCGCTGCGCTCCAGCGGAATGACAGAGTGGGGCGCTCTGTCGGAATTGCAGAAGCGGGCGCAGCACGGCCATGCCCAGGGCGGCCGGGCACTTTTCAATCATGTCCCGGCCTCTTCCCCCCAGGGCTATCGCATGAGGGAATAGGGGATGATTAGAATAGTAAAGGGCTGCCGAGGATAGGCAGCAGAAGTGCGGCAATTGGGTGGAGGAAGGGATGATGGGGGAAATGGGGAATGTGTTTGAGGGTCTGAACGACCCACGGAGGGTCAGCGGCCAACAGCACTCGTTGCACGACATACTGGTAATAGCCCTGTGCACTCTGTGTTGTGCGGTGGGGAAACATGCACCGACATGGCCTTGTTTGGCCGGGCGAAGCGAGAGTTTCTCGAGGGCTTTCTGAAGCTGGAAAACGGAATTCCCAGCCACGATACCTTCTCCCGAATATTCCGGCTGCTGGACCCGGAGGCATTCCACGCCTGGTTCCTGGGCTTCATGGAACAGTTCGCCCAAGCTTGCCAGGGAGTGGTGGCCCTGGACGGAAAGACCCTGCGCCGGTCCTACGACCGGGCGGAAGGGACCTCCCCGTTGCATCTGGTCAGCGCCTGGGCGGCGGAGCAACGGCTGGCGCTGGGCCAACTGGCCGTGGAGGGCAAATCCAACGAGATCACCGCCGTACCCAAACTCTTGGAACTGCTGTCTTTATCGGGGACGGTGGTCACCGCCGATGCCATGCACTGTCAACGCCAGGTGGCCCAACTGGTAAGGGAGCAGTCGGCGGATTACGTGCTGACCCTCAAGGGCAATCAGGGGACCTTGAACGACGAGGTGCGTTTGTTCCTGGACGACCCAGACACTCCCTTGGCTGAGGCTACCGAGGTGAGCAAGGGGCACGGCCGGGTCGAGACCCGCACCGCCGGCGTCAGCGGCGACGTGGCTTGGCTGCAGGATATACACCATTGGCCCAGCTTGAAAGCAATAGGTAAGGTAACTGCCAGCCGCCATCTGTACGACCAGACCAGTGTAGAGACCCGTTACTACCTGATGAGCCAGGTCTTTAGACCGGAGCGCTTCAATGACATCGTGCGTAGCCATTGGGGCATTGAGAACAGGCTGCATTGGTCTCTGGACGTAGTGTTTAACGAAGACCAGGCCAGAAACCGCAAGGGCAACTGCGCCGAAAACCTGGCTTTGCTTCGTAAACTGGCGCTCAACCTGGCTCGCCTGGAACCCAGCAAGGGGTCAATGCGGGGCAAACTCAAACGGGCTGGCTGGGACAATGCATTCCTGGCTACCTTGCTAACTCAATTCGCCAACCTTCCCATGCGATAGCCCTGGGTAAGGTCTTGCAAGCCATTGTGTACGAGGTGGTTTTGTGGTCGGAGCGAGGGCTTACCCGGCACTGCAATGGCCAGCGAGCCTGAACTGAAAAAGTCTCCACCCAAGACTAACCCGTAAGGGCGTAACTGTTCAGACTTCGTGAGATCTCCTCGATCAGCAGCGTCACCAACAGGGCAGTTTAGCTTTGAGTAAGGCCATGTCCTCGCGCTCAGTGGGCATTCACCTCATCAACTCTGAACAGTTACGTAAGGGCCGGGCATTGGCGTTATCACACGCCCAGTGGTATAGCGGCGAGGGAATTACCGGCAAAATAGGAGTTGCTTGCTTGTCAGTTGTGCAGCGAAAGCTTGGACTGCAACAGCGTGGACTTCGGGCGCTGGCTACCGTGACGCGCCCGCCCGAGGCGTCCCATGTGTGCGGCACTTTCACGCTTATCCCCCCCGATTTTTACGTTCGCGTAGCTCACGACACACGGCGGTAAGCCGGGGCGCTGTGAGACCCGCCAAGCTCCTCCACAGCCCTTGCTTTGCCTTGACGCTCCTCCATTGCTTTCGTCCCAGTCGCCGCTCTAGTAGGAATATGCCCCACCCATCCGGTCGATCTGGGAGTTGGCGACCCTCTGAAGCCGGAGAGCTTCCGCAGGGTACACAATCTCGAAATCCCATGAGAATTTACCGAAGAACAGGCAGGACTAAGGAGATTACACATGGACAAGGTCGGAAGGCTCAATCTACTAACCCTGCTAGCGCTGCCGGTCATCGTGGTGACGCTTGTCGCCTGTGGGAGTGAGACAGCGCCTGCGGATGATACACCCAACGGTGCAAAGGCTCAGGTCACATCCGACCCCTCAGTGGCTGAGACGGCGCCGAGTGATAGCACACCCATCGGTGGGGAACCCGCCGAGGAGGCTCCCACAGCGACGCCTGTTGCCGAGGTGCAAGATACTTCCCGAACGTCTTCCGACGAGTATCTAGCCATCTGTGGACGAATAGGCCTAGCGTCCGAAGACTCCTCTGAAGAGCCATTCACCTTTAAGGAGTCCATAGCGGAACTGCGGGATATCACCAAACAATTTGAATCCATGGAACCGCCGGAAGAGTTTGCCAACTGGCACGATGCCACGGTGATCTATCTGAGAGAGTTGCAGAAGACGGTGGCCGATGCTCCCGGACCCGGAGAGGGTGCGTCTCAGGATGAATTAGAGGAATACATTCTCGACATAGTCCTCCCCGTAGGTATTCAGCATTACCCAAAGATCGTTGAAATTATCAAGGACATGGACCGGGACGCAATCGTTGCCATGGTTGAGGCCGGCTGCATCGACACTGCAATCTTCACTGAAGAGGAAATGAAGGAGCTGGGGTTGGGAGAGGACGGAAGCGTGATTGCCGAATTCGCCTCAATAAGCGCCGGGGTGGAGCATACTTGTGGTATTGGTGTCGACGGCTCGGTCGCCTGCTGGGGCGACGATGGCGTTGGACAATCCACACCTCCCTATGGAAAATTCGGCTATGTCAGCACCGGGTACTGCCATACCTGCGGGGTGAGGACCGATGGCACCGTCGTCTGCTGGGGCTTGGACAGCCGACCATCCAAAGCGCCTGATGGTGAATTCGTCTCAGTTAGCGCCGGCAATGGCCACACCTGCGGAGTGAAGACCAACGGCTCGGTCGCCTGCTGGGGCTATGATGAATATGGGCAATCCACACCGCCCGATGGCGTGTTCACCTCCGTCAGCGCCGGGGAGGACCACACCTGCGGAGTGTGGACCAATGGCTCGGTCGCCTGCTGGGGCTTGGGCGAAGATGGGCAATCCACACCGCCCGATGGCGTGTTCATCTTCGTCAGCGCCGGGGGGTACCACACCTGCGGAGTGAAGACCAACGGCTCGGTCGCCTGCTGGGGTTGGAATGAATATGGGCAATCCACACCGCCCGATGGTGTGTTCACTTCCGTCAGCGCCGGGAAGGCTTCCCACACCTGCGGAGTGCGGGCCGACGGCACAGTTGCCTGCTGGGGCTGGAATGGCGATGGTCGAGCCACACCGCCCCGAGCACGTGGGAGTGGGAAGGCGCCCGCGAATGGTACGCCCGCCGGCGTGAAACCCACCGAAGAGACGCCCACAGTGACGCCGGTTGCCGAGGTGCAAGATACTTCCCACAGGTCTCCCGACGAGTACCTGGCAATCTGTGGACAAGCAGAAGCGGCTATGGCAGGGGAAGCGGATGACGACGTTGAAGAGCTATTCACGCTAAAGGAGTTCGCGGTGCGAACGCGAGCTGCCATCAAGCTGTTTGAATCCGTGGAGCCGCCGGAAGAGTTTGCCGACTGGCACGATGCTATGGTGGTCTATCTGAAAGCCTTTGAGAAGGTGGTGGCCGATGCTCCCGGACCCGGAGATGGTGCGTCTCAGGAGGAAGTAGAGGAGTACGTTTCCCGGATAATGACACCAGTAGCCTTTCAGCATCTCCCGAAGATCGTTGAAATCGTTAAAGGCATGGAACGGGACGCCATCGCAGGCATGGTTGAGGCTGGCTGCACTGATGAGGAAACTCTCGGCGCATCCTTTGCTGAATAGGAAAGTAAGGAGCCGGGGTCGGGAGATGGTGACCGCATTGACGGAACGGTGATTGCCGAATCCGCCTTAGTAAGCGCCGGGGCAGGGCATACTTGCGGTATTCGTAGCGACGGCACTGTCGCCTGCTGAGGCTTGGACGAAGACGGCCAAGCGCCACGGTGTCTGATGGCGAATTCGTCTCTGTCAGCGCCGGGGCGGGCCACACCTGCGGTGTGAGGACCACAGCTCGGTCGAATGTTGGGGCAGTAACTGGGATTATGACGGCAATTTGCTTGGACAGGTTACACCCCCCGGCGGCCACTTCGCCTCAGGCAGGGCCGGATGGGACTACACCTGCGGAGTACGGATCGATGGCTCGGTCGAGTGCTGGGGCTTCAATAATACAGGCCAAGCCACCATTCTGAACCTAAGAATGGTCTGAATAAGGCTCCAATCAGCTCGGAAGCCAGATACGAAAAGTGGCGTATTCAGCTACTTGTTCAGAGCATTCCTAATACTTGGGGCGGCTCGAACTCTTCCATTATGGCTACGGCATATTCAGTCCCTTCATCGAGGAAGCAACCACTAATGGCAAGTATACATACCCGGCTCCAGCCCGAAGGACCTGGCGGCGCGATTCGCCACTCTAGGCAGTCGGCCCTGCTGGCCATTCTTTTGTTCCTGGCCGCCGCCTTTATCGCCTGCGGAGACGGCGACAGAGCCATTCCCAAGCTTGGAGTCACCGGAACGGCGGAAGCAGAGTTCGCCTCTGTCAGCGCTGGTTGGGACCACACCTGCGCGTTGAGGCGCGACGGCTCCGTCGAATGTTGGGGTGATAACACAGAATACCAGTCCACGCCACCGTATGGAGAATTCGTCTCGGTGAGTGCCGGATCCGATTACACTTGTGGGGTGAGGCGCGACGGCTCCGTGGAATGTTGGGGCGATGATGAAGATGGGCAGTCCACACCGCCGTCCGGGGAGTTCGCCTCGGTGAGCACTAAACCAACGCCAAGGTGAAATGCGCATAAGGATAGGGTAAATTGGGAGGCAGTTGGGGTAGGTAGTTTGGGAGGGGTTGATGATGGGGGTAAGAGATATCGGCCAGTCTTTGGAACAATGGCAGATGGGCGCGAAGGACCTGCGGCGGAGAATGATCCTGGCGCCCACACCCCGGGAGCGGGAAAGGTGGTACGCCGTCTGGCTGCTGGCCCAAGGCTGGACGGCAGTGGCCGCGGCGGAGGCACTGGAGCGGGATCCCCACACCATTGGACGGTGGGCCTCGGCCTTCGGCGAGGATGGTCCGGCAGCCCTGATCTTCGAGCAGACGGGCGGTTCCCCCCGCCCTCGACCAGACACAGCAGGCGGAGTTGACAGGAGCGGTGCAGCTGCCGCCGTCATCATCGGGCCTGGAACTGGCCAACTGGTATTGGCGGGTGGTGCGGCGGTTTGTCTCGGAACGGTTCGGCCTCAACCTGAGCCGTAGCAGTTGCCTGAATTACCTGCACCGGCTGGGATTCACCTACAAGCGTCCCAAGAAGCGCTTGGTGAAGGCGAATGAGTCGAAGCGGAAGGCCTTCGTTGCGGAGTATGCCGCCCTTAGCGAGGAGACCCGGCGGACCGGAGCCAAGGTATTCTTTGCCGACGAGGCCCACTTCCGGGCCGACGCGGAGTTGCGGGGCAAATGGGTGCTCAGGGGAGAACCGGCATTGGTGGACTCGACCAGTCCCAAGTACGGGGAGAAGGCCAGCTACTACTCGGCGGTGTGCCTGGAGACGGGGGAGGTGGAGTGGATGGGACTGGAGGGCAACAGCAACTCGGAACCTCGGTTGCCTTCCTGGAACAGTTACGGGGGAGGCACAGAGGGCGGCTGAACGTGATCTGGGACAATGCGCCGCCCCATCGCGGTGAGGCGTTGCGGGAATACCTGCGGACGCCTGAGCTGGACCTGAGGTTGGTGAACCTGCCGGGCTACAGTCCGGACTTCAACGCCGACGAGGCTATCTGGGGATGGGCGAGGGAGGAGGCCACTGGCAACCTGTGCCTGGGGACCAGAGAGGCAGTGCAGAAGAGGGTCGGTGACTTCCTGGCCGGGCTGGCCAACCGGCAAGATGAGGTGAGACGGCGCTGCCGGACAGTGCTGCAATCAAGGGCCGAGACACTCCAGCGAGATTCCCGGCCCGATTCCCGCCCTCCCGGAAATGTACATCCCATCTTGGCTTTGGTTTAGTAATAACCCGCGACAGTAGCGAAAGGGAACGAGTGGGAGTAGAGGTTAGACTTGGGTAATGACCAAATACGAAGGACCCAAGCTACCTCGGCCAAAGCGGACCGGCCCGGTGACGCCGGCCAACCCCACCACCGGCGCCTACCAGGTGTCCGATGCCCTATGGGAGGCCCTAGCCCCGCTGATTCCCCGGCGGGTGAACACCCATCCCCTGGGTGGAGGCCGTCCCAGAGTGCCGGACCGGACCTGCGCCAACGGCATCTTCTACGTGCTTCGCACCGGCTGCCAGTGGAAAGCCCTGGATGCCACCGGGATTTGCTCCGGCTCCACCGCCCATCTGCGCTTTCAAGAATGGGCCGCTGCCGGAGTGTTTTTAAGGCTATGGCAGTCGGGGCTGGAGTTGGCTAAGCATGGACGGGGCCATGACCAAGTCCCCCCTGGGCGGGGGGGAAAACCGGCCCCAACCCCACGGACCGGGGTAAGACAGGGGTCAAACGCAGCCTGTTGACCGACGCCCAAGGCATTCCGGTGGGGCTGGCAGTGGCTGGGGCCAACCGCCACGACATGAAGCTGGTGCGGGCTACGGTGGAGAGCCTGGCGGTGCAACGCCCGCCGCCCAGTGAGGAGAACCCCCAGGGTCTGTGCCTGGATAAGGGTTATGACTTCGATGAGGTGCGGCGAACTCTGGAGGAGTTCGGCTTCACGGCCCACATCCGCGGCAGGGGCGAAGAGGCGCAGGCCATCAAAGAGGAAGCCGGCTTCAAGGCCCGGCGTTGGGTGGTGGAACGGACCCACAGCTGGCTGAACCGCTTTCGCCGCATCTTGGTCCGCTGGGACAAGACCCCCGACAATTACATCGCCTTTCTTCATTTCGCCTGCGCCCTTATTGCTCTCAGAGCCGCCGGGTTATTAGGATAGGCACTAATATGAATTTGCGCAACAACCAGTTGACGGGGCAGATTCCTGCCGAGTTTGCCCATAGCACACAGTTCAGGTCGCTGATCGCTTTGACCCTGTACGACAACAGCCTGACCACCCCGGTTGATTTCTCCGTAACGCCGGCCGGGCCGCTGTCCGAGGGGGCCGGCGCAATCGTGTTCACGGCGCAGGTAGAGATAACCGACCCCGGCACCCTTTGGGCCCACGGGTTCGACGACCCCAGTGCCGTTACTGAAGATTTAAACCTGGTCACCGGCGGCGTCATAACGGCGGCCGGCAGCGGAAATTCCGGCGTGGTGCCGGTTGCCATCAACCCGGGCAGCCGCGCTTTCACCATGGCCCAGGATGGGACCATCACCGGCGCACTTACTTTCACCCTGATGCCCACCGACGATGCCATATTCTACGATGACGAAACCGTTACCTTCAGCCTCAGCGGGACCGGCGCGCCCGGCGGGACCGATACCAGCCTGGCGGCAGACTCAATTGAGGTAATAGTCGAGGACAACGACGAGCCGGCGCCCCCACCCACGCCCGAGCCCACGCCGGAACCCACGCCGGAGCCTACGCCGGAACCCACGCCGGAACCCACGCCGGAACCCACGCCGGAACCCACGCCCCCCGGCCTGACCCTGTCGGTGTCTCCCGACAGCCTGACCGAGTTCTACCAGATCGGCTGGTACTACCGCGCAAGGGAGGTGACCGTGACCGCCAGGCTGACCGGCGGGGATCAGCCCACGACCGACACCACGGTAACCCTGGCCTACTCCGGCGCCAGTACTGCCGTCCGCGGCGGGGACTATAAACTCAATTGCACAGAAGAAGCCTGCGGAACCGAGTTCACCAGCGCAACCGAGATCACCATCGCGGCCGGCCAGCGCAGCGGCAGCGCGAGCATCTTCATTATCACGGTGGTAGATAACGAGGTTGAGGGCAACGAAACCATCGTCCTGACCGGAGAGGCCGGTGCACTGGGACTCACGTCCAAATGCGGCCACCGTGACCATCACCGAGCCCGCCCCACCCACCGGCCTGACCCTGTCGGTGTCTACCGGCAGCCTGAACGAGCTCGACGGCGAAACGAAGGTAACGGTAACTATTACACTGACCGGCGGGGATCAGCCCGCGTCCTACACCATAGTAAACGTGGCCTACTCCGGCACTGCGACCCTCATACCCGGCCAAACCGTCGCTCCCGCGGACTATAACTACTCGGCCTGCACCGCATCGTCATCCAAGCCCGCCAGCGCAGCCACAGCGTCGTCAACATCATCATCCCGGTGAAAGACGACTTGGTTGAGGGCAACGAAACCATCGTCCTGACCGCAAAGGCCCCCGCACTGGGGCTCACGTCCCAACCTGCGACTATCACCCTCGCCGACGACTGACGAAACCGTTACCTTCAGATGCGAACGACGATCAATCCACCGGCCTAACCCGCCGCCTATCTCTCACGCAATGATTGGGAAAACCCATTTGAAGGCGCGCCAAGAGCAGGCGCCGGGTGCGGCCTGTGCCGGACTGCCATGGGCTGCACCACGGAAGAATCAGGACGCCCGGACGTTTTCCGGGCGAAACACGGCGTAGGCGAGATGGGTGGCCCCCAGGATTTTGCGCGCTACTTCCACCTGGGTTCTTTGGCCCGGATACGAGAATGGCCATAGCGACAGCGTGCTTCCAAATTGAGTCAGGATATTCTTGGGGCACACCTCAATGCCGCCTCTCCCTTGACAGGCCCGAAAGCCAATACACAAACTGAAATCATGTCGCCGCTGCGCCAACAGCCAAAAACCCCCCTCGATGGTCCGTGATCAGTGGACCAGCCGCCGCTGGCTGCAGGCGCCCCCAAAAGAGGGGCGGGAGGGCTTCAGGCCCCATGGCCGATTCGTTCCCTATTCGTTCCAACGAAGAAACGAATCCAGCCCGGGCCCAGTCCCCGCAAAATCTCGGGGCGCACCCAGGTGAGATCGAGGGATTGACGGAGTTGACGGGCATGAGTACACTCCCCACATATGGACCGGAGGCGTGTTTCGGCGCCAGACCGGCGAAGGAACACCCGGAACACACTAGGAGGCTGGAGGCATCGAAATGGGTAACTACAGGGTTATATCGTCAGATAACCACGTCCACGAGCCCCCGGATTTGTGGATAAGCAGAGCCTCCACCAAGTTCAAGGATAGGGTCCCCACGCTGGTCCGGGAGGAGGACGGAGACTGGTGGTACTGTGACAGCCACCGGGTCATCGGCACCGGCGCTGGGTCTCAGACCGGCATGAGGTTCGAAGCGCCGGAAAAGCTGGTGATTACCCGCACCCAGGACGACGTGCGCCTCGGGGGCTATATCCCTGAGGAACACGTGAAAGACATGGACATCGATGGCGTAGACGTGAGCATCGTCTATCCAACCGTGGGTCTCTTGTTGTACAGCGTGCCGGACAGTACCCTGATCACGGAAATCTTTGGCACCTACAACGACTGGCTTGCTGAGTTCTGCGAGCCGTTCCCCCGCCGTCTGAAGGGCATCGCCATGATCAACGTGGACGACGTGTCTTCGGCAGTGCGGGAGCTGGAACGCTGCGCCAAGATGGGGTTGGCCGGCGGCATGATAAGCGTGTACCCGCCGGAGGACCGGCCCTATCACTTGCCGGAGTACGAGCCCCTTTGGTCCGCCGCCGAGAGTTTGGGCATGCCCCTTGGCCTGCACATCGCCACCAACCGGCCCAGCGCCGGCCAGGAGTTCGGAGTTGGCGAGGAGCGCGCCCGCATCAGGCCCGCCTTCCTGTGCAACGCCGACCACTGGGTGCGGATGTCCATCGGCGACATGATCTTTAGCGGGGTGTTCGAGCGCCATCCCGGCCTGCAGATAGGCTCCGTCGAGATGGAGTTGTCCTGGATCCCCCACTTCTTGGACCGCCTGGACTACACCTACACCCAGCGGACCCAGGAGGCGCTGAAGGGGGCCATCCGGTTCAAGAACGACATGCTTCCCAGCGAGTTCTTCCACAGCAACGTCTTCTGCGGCTTCCAGGAGGATTCCCTGGGAATCAAGATGCGGGACATCATAGGCGTGGACAATCTCCTGTGGGGCTCCGACTACCCCCACGTGGAGTCCACCTGGCCCCGGACGCAGCAAATCCTGAATGAGATACTGGTGGACTGCACCGAAGAGGAGAAGACCAAGATTGCCGGGGGCAACGCCGTCCGGGTGTACAATCTGGACTAGGGCTCAGGAGGTCAACCCCGGCGCGGCGGGCGGTCCGGCCCGAATGCTCCGGCGCCCGTATCTCTAGCGTCGGGGCAGCCACGACTTATCAATCCCATGGGGGCAGCGCAGTATTCACCCTGCGTTGCCCTTTGCCTGCACAGTGGGCGGTTAGCTCAGCTGGTTAGAGTACTTGCTCGACACGCAAGAGGTCAGTGGTTCGAGTCCACTACCGCCCACCAAACTAGACAAAATCAAGAACCTTTACCATGAGGCTCACCCTGGACCTCTAGCCGCACGCCCAGGCTTCCCCGTCTGACGAGAGCCTGCCACGAGGGTGAGGGAAGGCTTCGATCTCACTCCCTGTCTGGATGCTGCGTCCCCCCTTTCGCCATCCGGTACCCGACGCGGGGCTCGGTGAAGGTGTAGGCGTGGTCGTCCGCATCATCGTCCAGCTTGCGATGCAGGTTGCTGACGATGGTGCGCATGGACCGCACGTCGCCGCTACTCCTTTCCCCAGACCCGTTGCAGCAGATGCTCATCAGTCAACACCCGCGCCCGGCGTTGGCCGAGAGCTCGGAGAGCATCCGGTACTCGATGGCCATCAGTTCGACCGGACGATCGGTGAAGGTCACTTTGCGTTCGGCGTTGTCGATAACCAGTTCGCTCAGCACATACGACTCCGAAGACCCTAGGGCGAATCGACAATTGCTAGCCCCAGATGACTGAGGAGACCAGATACAGGGCCGACAGGAGGTAGAGACTTCTGCGGTCGTATCTGGTTGCGATTCGCCTCCACTGTTTCAATTTGTTGAAGGCTCGTTCAATCAGGTTCCTTTGCTTATACAGTTCCCGGTCGTATTCCCAAGGTTCCCTCCGGTTTGACTTGGGCGGTATGACCGCCTCGGCTCCCGAAGCCCTGACAAAGTCCAGCACGCGGTTGCTCTCATACCCCTTGTCAGCGATGACAGCTCCGGCCTCGAGGCCGGTCAGCAGGGGTATGGCTTGAGAAACGTCCGCCTTCTGACCGCCGGTGAGAGAGAAGCGCACCGGCCGGCCCTGAGCATCGGCCACCAGATGAATCTTGGTGCTCAGTCCACCCCGGGAGCGGCCCAGAGCCTCACTTTGGCCCCCCTTTCCCGCAGACTGCCTGCTGGTGGGCCCGGACTATGGTGGAATCAATCATCACGTATCTGTTGTCCGGGTCATCCAGCAACACCTGGAAGATTTTCTCCCAGATTCCGGTCTTGGCCCAGCGGGTGAATCGCTTGTGAACGCTTTTCCAGTTGCCGTACCCAGGGGGCAGGTCTTTCCAATGGGCTCCACTGCGCAGCACCCACAGGACGCCGTTTACGAATTTCCGGTTGTCCTTGGCCGTAACGCCAACCCAGCCGGGACGCCCGGGCAAAGAGCCTTCTATCCGACGCCACTGAGCAGCGCTCAACTCACAACGTTCCACGCCAATCCCCTCCACCGCACGTCACTTCTCAGGGTTACACTCTATCCTCCTCTAGTAAGCTCCTGCCCTATTTCCTCAGCCGAGTTTCACCCAATTGTCGATTCGCCCTAGTATTCCGTCAACTTCGTTTTAGGGGAGCTTGCTATCCGGTTTAACGCGGCACTTGCTGATTGTGCGCATTGCGTTGAGGTGGGATACTGGAACGACTGAGGCCGCAAGAGGTCTGTCCCGCCCACGGCATCCCCCGGCCGACTTCGGTCTTGTATCAGTCACAGTGGTGGCCTCAAGGCACGGGTGGAGAAGTATCCGTCACCGCCGCCAATGAGATTAAATCGTTCGTACCGTTCGTGTATCACGGACACGTCGGTCACGGGATCATAGTGGCACGTATCTCGATATCGGATTACACAGAACGAGCCAATCCCCACTACCAATGCCATGATTATTGGCAGGACGACTAAGGCTGGCTTCCTGACCCCCAAGCGTTTGCGCGGCGCCGAGGGTAACGGTTGAGGATTCGTGCTCATAGCAACTTTCCTAGAGCGTCCGCGCCATCCACTATAATCTGCTCTTCATGGTTCGCCGAACACCAAAAGAACATCAGGGGGCTGCCTATCTCCGTCATTCCCCGGGTAGTGCAATCAGCCCGCGGGCCTGTTTACCCCAGCATACGACGAACCCGTCGCGCTTCACCGGCGCTGACTGCGGTGAACTCGCCGGATGGCGGATTGGCTTGGCCGACAATTTCGTCCTCCAAGCTGGCCTCGTTGGACCGCCAGCATTCGACGGAGCCGTCGCGCTTCAACCCGCAGGTGTGATCATCACCGGCGCTGACTGAGGCGAAGTCCCCGCTCGGTGGCGTAGCCTGACCATCGTCATTATAGCCCCAACATTCGACGGTGCCGTTACTCCTCACCCCGCAGGTGTGGCTGGAACCGGCGCTGACAGAGGAAAACTCCCCGGACGGCGGCATGGCCTCGCCATGATAGCTATGGCCCCAGCACTCGACGGAGCCGTCAAGCCTCACCCCGCAGGTGTGCGAACCTCCGAAGCTTACGGAGACGGAGGCGAAGTCCCCGCTCGGCGGCGTGGCCCGGCCATCGTCATTATAGCCCCAGCATTCGACGGTGCCGTTACTCCTTACCCCGCAGGTGCGGCTGGATCTGGCGCTGACCGAGGTGAACTCCCCGCTCGGCGGTATGGCCTCACCATGTTCGTCGTGGCCCCAGCATTCGATGGAGCCGTTGCGCTTCAGTCCGCAGGTGTATCCCGCCCCACCGCTGACGGAGGTGAACTCCCCGGACGGCGGCATGGCCTCGCCAGAATAGCTACGGCCGCCCCAGCATTCGACGGCACCGTTGGTCTTCACTCCGCAAGTGTGCCCGGACCCGGCGCTTACGGAGGCGAACCCCCCGGACGGCGGTGTGGCCCCTCCGTCGTCATCACTGCCCCAGCATTCGATGGAGCCGTCGAGCGTCAACCCGCGGGTGTGAAATGCTCCGGCACTGACGGAGATGAACTCCCGATCGGGTGGCGTGGCTTGACCTACAACATAAAAGCCCCCCACACCTACATTGGACCCCCAGCATTCGACGGCACCGTTGGTCTTCACTCCGCAAGTGTGCCCGGCCCCGGCGCTTACGGAGTCAAATTTCCCGGACGGCGGCGTGGATTCACCATTTTCGTCTTCGCCCCAGCATTCGACGGAGCCGTCCAGCCTCACTCCGCAGGTATGTGTACCCCCGACGCTGACGGAGGCGAATTCCCCGGACGGCGGTGTGGTCTCGCCGTATTCATCAATGCCCCAGCATTCGACGGAGCCATCTCGCTTCAACCCGCAGGTGTATTCGGATCCGACGCCGACGGATGTGAACTCCCCGGAAGGAGGTGTGGACTCCCCATATCCATCATTGCCCCAGCAATCTACGGAGCTGTCGCGCCTTACCCCGCAAGAGTGACTATACCTAGGAATGCTCTGAACAAGTAGCTGAATACGCCACTTTTCGTATCTGGCTTCCGAGCTGATTGGAGCCTTATTCAGACCATTCCTAGTACTGGGTCAAATCCGTATTGTCAGGTATTACATGGGCGGGAGCGGAATGCTACCTTGGAGAGTGAAGCAGAGTTGTGGGAGGTGGGGCATCCATGGTCCAGAAGAAGTATGGCGTCCGGCTGAGCACCCAGGAGAAGGGGCGGCTCCGGCAGATGATCCGAGCCGGCAGGAGTTCCGCTCAGGCAATTACCCGGGCACGCATTCTGCTCAAAACAGATGAGGGTTGGACTGCCGCCCAGGTGGCCGCTGCCCTGGACGTGTCGGAGCGGACGGTGTTCCGCGCCAAGCGGCGGTATGCCGAGGAGGGATTGGATGAGGTGCTGCGGCACCACAACCAGGTCAACCGGCACCGCAAGCTGGATGACCGAGGCGAGGCCCACCTGATAGCCCTGGCCTGCAGCCCGGCCCCCGAAGGCCACGACCACTGGACGCTGCGCCTGCTGGCGGGCAAGGCGGTGGAGCTGGGACTAAACCAACGCCAAGGTGAAATGCGCATAAGGATAGGGTAAATTGGGAGGCAGTTGGGGTAGGTAGTTTGGGAGGGGTTGATGATGGGGGTAAGAGATATCGGCCAGTCTTTGGAACAATGGCAGATGGGCGCGAAGGACCTGCGGCGGAGAATGATCCTGGCGCCCACACCCCGGGAGCGGGAAAGGTGGTACGCCGTCTGGCTGCTGGCCCAAGGCTGGACGGCAGTGGCCGCAGCGGAGGCACTGGAGCGGGATCCCCACACCATTGGACGGTGGGCCTCGGCCTTCGGCGAGGATGGTCCGGCAGCCCTGATCTTCGAGCAGACGGGCGGTTCCCCCCCGCCCTCGACCAGACACAGCAGGCGGAGTTGACAGGAGCGGTGCAGCTGCCGCCGTCATCATCGGGCCTGGAACTGGCCAACTGGTATTGGCGGGTGGTGCGGCGGTTTGTCTCGGAACGGTTCGGCCTCAACCTGAGCCGTAGCAGTTGCCTGAATTACCTGCACCGGCTGGGATTCACCTACAAGCGTCCCAAGAAGCGCTTGGTGAAGGCGAATGAGTCGAAGCGGAAGGCCTTCGTTGCGGAGTATGCCGCCCTTAGCGAGGAGACCCGGCGGACCGGAGCCAAGGTATTCTTTGCCGACGAGGCCCACTTCCGGGCCGACGCGGAGTTGCGGGGCAAATGGGTGCTCAGGGGAGAACCGGCATTGGTGGACTCGACCAGTCCCAAGTACGGGGAGAAGGCCAGCTACTACTCGGCGGTGTGCCTGGAGACGGGGGAGGTGGAGTGGATGGGACTGGAGGGCAACAGCAACTCGGAACCTCGGTTGCCTTCCTGGAACAGTTACGGGGGAGGCACAGAGGGCGGCTGAACGTGATCTGGGACAATGCGCCGCCCCATCGCGGTGAGGCGTTGCGGGAATACCTGCGGACGCCTGAGCTGGACCTGAGGTTGGTGAACCTGCCGGGCTACAGTCCGGACTTCAACGCCGACGAGGCTATCTGGGGATGGGCGAGGGAGGAGGCCACTGGCAACCTGTGCCTGGGGACCAGAGAGGCAGTGCAGAAGAGGGTCGGTGACTTCCTGGCCGGGCTGGCCAACCGGCAAGATGAGGTGAGACGGCGCTGCCGGACAGTGCTGCAATCAAGGGCCGAGACACTCCAGCGAGATTCCCGGCCCGATTCCCGCCCTCCCGGAAATGTACATCCCATCTTGGCTTTGGTTTAGTATTGGGTCAAATCAAGAATGGCAGGGGTAGAGGCGGCGGAGCTTGGTTCGGGCGTCCTTGGCAGTGAAGCGCCAGTCAATGCTGGCTGACATGCCGTTGCGTTCCGACACGCAGGCATTGACGGCCTTTTCGAGGCTGTCCTCGTCGGCATTGCGCCCCCGCAGGCAGGCCCGGGCCAGCACGCTGAACTCTATCTCGGCCATGTTCAGCCAGCTCCCGTGCTTGGGCGTGTGGTGGGACTCCAGTCTCTTGGCAATGCGCCTGGCCTCCGGCGCCGGAAAGGTCTCGTACAAAGACGCCTGGCGATGGGTATTCAAGTTATCCAGCACCAGGCGGACCACCGGGACGTCAGGGTAGGCCTCATCCACCAGCCAGCGCATCTGGTGGGCGAAGTCCCCCGTGGTGCGCCGCTGGGTGATTGCCACGTGGCGCCAGCCCCGCCGAGGCTCGCAGGTGAGAAACAGGTTGCGGGTGCCAGCACGCTCGTATTCGTAGTCCTCCCGCCTGGGTCGTCCCGGCGCTGCCGGCAGCGCCGCCCTGGTTTCAGCCAGCAGTTGGGTGGAGGTCTCGTCAAAGCAGACCACCGGCCTCTGGGGATCATAGGGTTCGGCGTAGAGGTCCAGCACGTCCTCCATAGCCGCCACGAACTCCCCGCCTACCTTGGGGATGCACCATTGCTGCTTCCGCCATGGCTTGAGTTCGTTTTTTTCAGGTGCAGCCGCACCATCTCGTGGGACAACGATTCCACCAGTCCCAGTTCCACCGCCTTGCCCGCCAAGGCCCGCAGCGTCCAGTGGTCGTGGCCCTCGGGTGCCGGACTGCACGCCAAGGCGATGAGGTGAGCCTCAACCCGCTCGTCCACCTTCCGATACGGGTTAGGCGAGTTGTGGTGCCGCAACACCTCCCCCAATCCCTCCTGCACGTACCGCCGCTTGGCACGGAACACCGTGCGCTCCGACACGTCCAGGGCCACAGCCACCTGAGGAGCAGTCCAACCCTCGTCTATCTTGAGCAGGATACGGGCCCGGGTGATCGCCTGGGCCGAACTCCTGCCGGCCCGGATCATCTTCCTGAGCCGTCCCTTCTCCTGGGTGCTCAGACGGACTCCGTATATTTCCTGAACCATGGATGCCCCTCCCACAACACGACTTCCGTCCAAAAGGTAGCATCCAGGATGGCACCATGTAATGCCTGACAATGCGGCTTTGACCCAATACTAGCCCCGGACAGAAGGCGGGCCGCCAAACCCAGTTTTCAGACGAAACCGTATGTTCCTTAGGGTTCCGCTTGCTTTTGGTGTACGGACTATCTGGCCGTAGGTATGCCATACTCTAAAAGCAAACGGAACCGCGCAGCTTCAGGCGGGTGCCACGGGTCATCGACTCACACGCTGCGGCGACTTATTCTTCCCTCCGCGGTTCCTCCAACGCAGCCAATTTCACCAGAACCTGCGGGGCCTCCCCCTCCAGCTTAACCATCCAGGGTTGCACGCCAAACCAAGCCAAAGGGAGGAGGTCTTCCGGTGTGAAGTTGTAGCCGTCAATCCAGAGCCGCAGGTTTTTGCGCACAAACTCCCTGTGGGCATCTTCTTCCTCTCTTCCACGGCAGTCCGTCACGTCACCCTCCCAGAAACTTCCCCCACTCCGCCATCAAGCCGCACCGCAGGTCGAACAGGTCGGAACGGAAATAAGCGGCTTCGGTTGAGTTCTTGACACTGTGGGCCAGCGCCGCCTCCATCACCGCGTGGGGCGCGCCCGTCCGTTCGGCGGCCCAGTCCCGGAAGCTGGACCGCAGCCCGTGGGGCACGAAGTCCAGCCCCAGCCGCCGAAGCAGTTGGGCGAAAGCCATGTTGGAGAGCTCCGCCCCGGAGCGCGGCGCCGGGAATACCAGCCCGGAGCCGTTATCGAGCCCCCGGGCCTGGGCCAGCACCGCTATCGCTTCCTCGGATAGCGGGACCCGGTGGGGCCGGCCCCCCTTCATTCGCGCCGCCGGCACGGTCCAGGCGGCAGCCTCCAGGTCAACCTCGTCCCACCGGGCGCCCCGGACCTCCCCGGAGCGGCAGGCGGTCAGGGCGAGGAACTCGAAACCCAGTTTCACGGTGGGCGTGGCAGCCGATTCTCTCACGGCCCTCAGGGCCGCGGGAACCTGCGGGTAAGGCAACGCAGGATGGTGCGCCTTGACCCTGGGCAACCTCGCCAGGGCCGCGTCGATCCCCTCGCTGGCGGGATTGTGCTCAACGTACTCCAACGCAACGGCCCTAGCCATCACCGCCCGCACCCGCTGACGCACCCGCCGCGCCGTCTCCGGCTTCTTCGTCCAGATGGGCGACAGCAGACCTATCACGTCGGCGCGGGTGATCCGGTCCACCGGCCTATCCCCGATGAACGGGTAGGCGTATGCCGCCAGCGTGGACCCCCACTGGGCCGCATGCTTGGCGTTGCGCCACGACGGGCGCAGGGCCTCAATGTGCTGAGCGGCCAGACTGCGGAAAGCCGGCACGGCCGCTCTGCGCTTCTCCAGGAGGGGGTCGGCCCCGGACCGGGCCTGGGTCCGGTTGGCATAGGCCTTCTCCCGCGCGTCCCTGAGTCCCACTACCGGATAGCCGCCCAACCCAATGTCGGTCTGTTTGCCTCGGACGGTGAGTCGCTGGACCCACTGCTTGGAGCCTCCGGGAGCCACCACCAGGTAAAGCGTAGCCCCGTCGCCGTAACGTCCCGGCTCCCGTAGGGCTTTGACCTTCCTGTCGCTGAGTTTTCCAGGCGCCATGCTTATGCCATCCCTTATACCTCTTGGGATAACCCAAGGTTTATCCCAAGTGCTTACATGGATTCTAGCAGGCGGCGGCGGATGGCACAATACGCAGGTGGACAGCCTTGTTCTATGAGATCGTAGCTGGGGAAGCGGGATATTAGAACAATACGGACGGCAGCGGAAGGGAGCGGAAAATGGATAGTGGCGGAGGGAGTGGGATTCGAACCCACGATCCACTTGCGCGGATAGCGGTTTTCAAGACCGCCGCCTTCGGCCGCTCGGCCACCCCTCCGTAGGTCTATCTCAGGCGCTGTCCAAAGAATTTGCCGCCTTTGGGCGCGAGCAAGACCCGCCGCCATTACGCTCTCTGCGTGCGGCCCCGCTGGCGCGCCGGGGAACTCTACAGCCCCAGGGCGTAGCAGGCCCGCCTTGGGTCCCCGCCGGTGGACATGACACCCGTTTCGGGGTCCCGGCGTGACACCGTGGCTCCCATGCCGCAGTTGGCGGACCGCTCTATGCGGTGGCCCAGGGAGCGCAGGCTTTCGGCGGTCGTCTCGGGGATACCGTCTTCCAGGTCCAAGCGCCCCGGGTGGTAGACGTGGGGGTAGAACGAGTTGACGACGCTTTGGCTGGAGAACCGCGGAGCCTCTATGGCCTGCTGCGGGTTCATGCCGAACACCAAGACGTTGAGGACTAGCTGAAGGTTGGCTTGGGCCTGATTGTCGCCCCCCGGGCAACCAACGGTCATCACGGGCTGGCCGTCCTTGGTAAGCATATAGTTGACCAGCGTGGTCCGGGGCCGTTTGCCCGGCGCCACCACGTTGGGGTGGCCCTCTTCGCAGTTGAACATCTCGATTCGAGTGCTCAGAGCGCAGCCCAACTCCGGGAAAAAGGCTGATTTGGCGAAGGCTCCTCCGCTGATGGTCCCGCACACCATGTTTCCCTCGTGGTCCAACACCGACACGTGGGTAGTGCCATCTTCGGCGCCGCCGGAGCCGTCTCCCGCCGCCGCCCCGGTGGGTACGGCAGCTAGGACCGCGGGCTGAGTCCGGCCCGAGGCGGAGAAGGCCCAGGGGTCTCCGCAGGGAGGCGTTTCCGGGCAGGCCCGGGCCGGGTCGATGAGTCCCGCCCGCGACGCGGCGTACTCTTTGGACAGCAGGCCGTTGATGGGGACCGCCGCATAGTCCGGGTCGCCATAGTAGGCCTCCCGGTCGGCAAAAGCCAACTTCACCGCCTCGGTCACCGTGTGAATGTACTCCGGGGAATTGTGACCCATGGCGCGCAAATCGAAGCGCTCCAGAATGTTCAGGGCCTGCATTAGCAGGGGCCCCTGGGTCCAGGTATCCTGGCCCCATACCTCGTACCCCATGAAGCCGGTCTTTACCGGCTCGGCGTACTGAGACCGGTAGGACGCCAAGTCTTCCAAGCCCAGTATTCCGCCCACGCCCTGGGCGCATTTCACGATTCTCTGGGCGATGTCTCCCTCGTAGAAGGCCTGGCGGGCGAACCAGACACCCGCCAACCGGTCTTGAGAGAAAGACGGGGGAGGCGCCATGCCTTTCAGCGTTGCCGCCAGGCCCGGCTGCACCAGCAGCGAGGCCGGCTGCGGCGGCTGCCGGTCCACGAAAAAGACGTCGCTGCCTCCGGGCGGGTAATGGTCAAACTGCTCCAGAGTGGCCGGGGACTTTAGACGCTCCACCATGTACTCGTAGTTGGGGAATCCCTTTTCGGCGTAGTGGATGGCCGGCGCCAGCACCTCATGGATGGGCTTGGTCCCGTATTCTTCCAGCAAAGACGTGAAGGCGTGGACCACCCCGGGGACCGTAAAGGAAAAGTGGGCGCGGCTTCCCGGCCCCGTGGGTATCCGGTCCATCCCTCGGGACTTGAAAAAGTCTGGGGTGGCCCGGCCCGGGGCGACCCCTTGCCCGCTCAGCGAAAGCAGGTCTCCGCTGGAGGCGTGGTAAATCATGAAAACCCCTTCCGCCGCCAGAGAGTACGCGGCAGTAGGCTCCACTACCGCCGCGGCAAACCCCGCCGCGGCCATGGCGTCGAAGGCGTTGCCGCCGTTGAGCAGCAGGCGCATCCCCGCCATGGAGGTGAGGTAGTGGCCGCTGGATATGACGCCCTGGGCGGAGTGGACCACCGGACGCCCCGTGGGCGGAAGGGCTAGGTCGCCCTGCTCTAGTTCGTAAGCGTTGCGCTGTGCGGCCATTATCAACTCCCCTTGCCAAGTGGCGGTTGGGATGGCAGCCGTGTCGCCTTGGCCAATGGCCTACCCATTTAAGCATAACTCGCCGGGAGAGTATAGAAGCGTCAGGTCGGCGGCGGCAGAGCCTTTCAGTTGTACGACAAAACCAACCATTGTGGCTGCTTCTACGACTGAGACCGTGAAGCATCGTAGAGGCAACCCTTGTGGTTGCCCCATAGATGTAGCTGTCAGCATCGAAAATTAATAGACCCTGCACCCCTTCTCCCCCGTCATTCTGAGCTTGCCGAAGAATCTACGGCCCTCATGCGCCACCCCCGTCAGGGCTGAAAGAACCCGCGGCCGCCCGGCCCCCCACCAGCAGCCGCAAGCCCGGCTGCTGGTGGGGGGCCGCCCTCCGGCAAGCACTGTAGATTCCTCGTCGCTTCGCTCCAGCGGAATGACAGGGCGGAGGCGTGGACCGGAATTACGCGGGGGTGCAGCACGGCGGAATGGCGAGGAGGGCAGGGGGGCGGAATGAGGCCGGCGGCAGGCCGGGCGCCGCCGCCGGCCTTGCCCGGGCGTGCAAGGGCGCATCCAAGAGCTACATGACGTTGGCGCAGATTCAGGAGCCTTGTCCGGGCGTGCGCCGGGCACATCCCAGCTTCGGCTTTTGGTTGACACCCCTATAGGCGAATGCTACAATCGGCCCGTCCCAACCATAGGGCGTTCGCGCCCGTTGGTTGCCGTTGCAGCACCGCCGAATCTCCGAGGGGCTGGACCAAGGGCCAACCCCCTTTCTTTCAGAGTAGGAGGGTTAGAGCATGGCTCCGGAAATCATGAAGGGACTCAAGGATGTCTACTTTGACACCACTGAGTCTAGCTTCATCGACGGTCAGGTGGGCAAGCTGCTCTACCGTGGGTACGACATCCACGACCTGGCGGAGAAGTCCACCTTCGAGGAAGTAGTATATCTGCTCCTCTACGGCAGCCTTCCGACCTCAAGCCAATTGGAGGAGTTCGACGCCACCCTCCGCGCCAACCGGCGAATCCCCGACGAGGTCATCCAGGTCCTGGACCTGGTCAAGGCCAGCCACCCTATGGATGCCCTCCGCACCGGCGTTTCGGCTCTGGCGGCCTTCGATCCCGACGTCAACGACAACTCCCGAGAAGCCACTATCCGCAAGGGCATACGCCTCACCGCCATGGGGCCGACCATCGTGGGGGCCCATCATCGCCTCAGGAAGGGCCTGGAACCGGTGGCGCCGGACCCAAGCCTGAACCATGCGGCCAACTTCCTGAAGATGCTCTTCGACGAGATGCCCATCCAGGAGACCACGGACCTCCTGGACGTGGACTTCATCCTCCACGCGGAGCACGGCTCCAACGCCTCGTCCTTCGGGGCGCGGGTGGCCGCTTCCACCCTGTCGGACTTGCACTCGGCGGTCACCACCGGGGTCGGCGTTCTTAAGGGACCGTGGCACGGCGGCGCGGCGGAAGAAGTAATGAAGATGGCCCTGGACATCGGCCAGCCGGAAAACGCCGTGGAGTACGCCCGCAAGATACTCGACAGCGGCGGGCGCATCATGGGCTTCGGCCACCGGGTGTACCGGGCGGAAGACCCCAGGGCCCGCCATCTGAGAGACCGCTCCCGGGTCTTGGGCGAGAAGCTGGGCCATCCAGAGTGGTTCCAGATTTTGACCTACCTGGAAGACGAGGTAATGGTCCCCTACCGGTCCCGGGGGATTTTCGTCAACGTAGATTTCTTCGCCGGGTCGATCTACTACCTGCTGGGTATTCCCGACGACCTCTTCATTTCCATCTTCGCCTTGGGGCGCATTCCCGGTTGGACCGTTCAGTGCTTGGAGCAATACGACGACAACATACTGATCCGTCCCCTGACCCAGTACACCGGCGACATGGACTTGGAGTATGTGTCCATCGACCAGCGTTCTTAGGTCCATCCCCAACCGCAACCGACCGACAGGGGGCCGTATAGGCCCCCTGTTTTGTTGGCGCCGGGCTAACAGGTAATGGGGGCCGAGGCGGAGGTCCGCCGCCGCGTAACGGAGCACGGGGCCATTACCTTCGCCGAGTTCATGGAGGTGGCCCTGTTCTGGCCCAGGGGCGGCTACTATTCGACGGGCGACGCCCGCGACACCCGGCAAGACTACTACACCAGCCCCCAAGTACACCCGGCGTTCGGCGCGCTGCTGGCGGTGCAGTTGTTCCAGATGTGGGACCTGTTGGGGCGCCCGGCCCCCTTCTGGACAGTGGAGTCGGGGGCGGGCAACGGGCTGTTGGGGCAGGACTTGATTGCCGCCGCGCAGTGTCTCCCCGGTGGCTTCGGCGAGTCTCTGCGCTACGTCTGCGTGGATCGGCGCCCGTCCGTGACCGGGGGGCCCGCCTCGCCTCTGGGCCTGGCTCCGGGCGGAACAGACACCGTCGCGGCTTCCGGCACCCCCTTCAGGCAGACCCAGGGCTGCTTCCTGTCCAACGAGCTGCTGGACTCCTTTCCGGTGCACCAGGTGCGCATGGGTCCTGAGGGCCTGCAGGAGGTGTACGTGACCCCGGGGGAAGGCGGGCTGACCGCTGTGTTGGGCGGTCCCTCGACTCCGGCTTTGGCGTCCCGGCTGGAGGACCTGGGCATCGAGCTGGCGGAAGGGCAAACCGCGGAAATCAACCTGGGCTTGGAGGGCTGGGCTTCGGGGGTTGCGGCGTCGCTGGACCGGGGATTCGTCCTGACCATCGATTACGGGCATTTGGCGCCGGAGCTTTACTCCCCGGAGCGCAGGGGCCGCGGCACTTTGACCACCTTCTACCGCCACACCCAGTTGGACGCGCCCTTCCGGTACGTCGGACGCCAGGACATCACCGCCCAGGTGGACTTTACGTCGGTGACCAACGCGGGCCGCCGCAGCGGCCTGGACCTTCTGGGCCTGACTACCCAGGCCGAGTTCCTCCAGCGCTTGGGGTTGGGCCGCCTGCAACAGCGGCTCGCTAGCCAGGGGTTGCCCCAGGACGCCGCCGACGCCAACCGGGCCGGGATGTTGGACTTGGCCCGCCGGGGCGGCTTGGGTGACTTCAAGGTGTTGGTCCAGGGCAAGGGAGTGGGAACGCCCAAGCTGTGGGGGCTGGAGCCGGCAACCGGGGAGGAGACGCCGTCGGAGGCTCTCGACCTGCCGTTGCTCACCGGCCGGCATCTCTGGCTGACCCGGGGGCGCTACCCGGGAGGCGAATTTGAGTTCGAGCCGCAGTGGTTGGAAGAGGCCCGGTGATGGCAGCCCCGGTCTACCGAGGACCGGGGATCAGCCTTCGTTGTCCCTCTCGTCATTCAATGCGGCGTCCGGGGCGCTAAGGCCGGATTCAGTTTCCGGCCCCGGCGCTATGCCATGCCTGGGTTGGCAGCGCACCGCGGTGGTCAGAAACCCGCTGTGGGCCACCATCCGATGATCGGGACGCACGCTGCGCTGGGTGACGTGCCAGGAACGCAGGAGGGTTTCCACCGTCTGGACCAGTTGGAACCTGGTGTCTTGCTCCAGCGCCATCACCAGTTGGTGCACCTGCAGGATGGTCGGCACGAAGCTCAGCAAGACGCCGCCCATGACCAGGGCGTCCCCCACCGTCTTCACTGCCTCCCAGGGTTCCGGCACGTCCAGCACCACCCGGTCCACCTCCCGCTCCTCGATGCCCCGGTAGACGTCGGCAATGGTGATGGTGAGATTCGAGGGGTCGGAAACGAACGTTTCGATGTTGCGAAGGGCCTTGGGCACCACCGACTGGTCCACCTCGTAGGTTATGACCCGGCCCTGGGGTCCCACCGCCCGAAGCAGGGCGGTGGTCAAGGCTCCGGAGCCCAGGCCACCCTCAATCACCGTGGCTCCGGGGAATATGTCGGCCAGGTTGATGATGTTCCCCAGGTCTTTGGGGTAAATTATCTGGGGGCCCCGGGGCATCTCCCGCACAAAGTCGCCCAGGGTGGGGCGCACTGCCAACAAGGTGTGGCCCTTGTCGGTGTGAAACCAACCCCCCACGGTGCAGCCGATTAGCTGGTCGTGGGCCAGTCGTCCGATGTGGCTGTGGAAGGTCCGGCCCTCGGCCAGCACCAGCATGTACCGGCGGCCTTTCCGGTCCAGCAACAGCGCGGGGTCACCCTCGTGAAATTGGTTCTTGTCGGCGCTCACTATCTCCCGGCCTGGCGAAGCGGAGTTTGACGTCCCGGTGGGACCGGCGGACGATGCTGCGAGTGGCTCACGGGAACACCCGGCTGCCGGCCGCGCCGCATATTGTACGCTATCGGCCGGACGCCGGGGACATCGAGCCGGCGGCCGGCGCCCTTGCCCCGCGATAAAATCAGGGCGCCCGTATTCGGGCGGAGTTGGACATGGAACGACGCCATTTTACGTTGGATGAAGCCAACGCTCAGTTGCCCTGGCTGGAGGGGGCGTTTTCGCAACTGGCGGACTTGCGGGAAGAACACGAGGAGCGGCAAAAGGACCTGCTGGAGTTGCTGCGCAGGCGCGGCGGCAACGGAGCTTCCAGCCATGACCGGGAGATCCTGGAGCAGCAGCGCGCCGTGGAAAGGATAACCCGGCGCATCCGCGGAGAACTCCAGGAGATTGCCGGCCGGGGCATTATCGTTCGGGACGTGGGACGCGGGCTGGTGGACTTTCCTTCCGACAGAGAGGGACAAGAGATTTGCCTGTGCTGGTTGCGGGGAGAAGACCGGATCGACTACTGGCACGGCGTCAACGAGGGCTTCGCCTCCCGAAAGCCCCTGTGAAGAACGCCGGTCCTGCCTGTCCCGCGAAGCCCGCGAGCCGCGAAACCTCCCCACGAGAATCGCGCGGCTAAATGAAGCGGGCCTGCTGGCGGGCGGCCCCGGCGTGGTCTATGTACACCGTGATGACCTCGCTGAAGAAGTCCACCGCCTCCACGCCCTGCTCCCGCTGTCCCACCCCCGACGCTTTGAGGCCGCCGAAGGGCAAATGCACCTCCCCTCCCAGGGTGGGGGCGTTCACGTGGACCATGCCCGCCTCCACGGTGTTTATGTACTCGAAGGCCTGGGTCAGGTCTTTGGTATAGATTGACGATGAAAGGCCGAACTTGACGTCGTTGGAGATGCGAATGGCCTCCCGCATGTCGGCGGCCTTGAACACGGTCAGCACCGGGCCGAAAATCTCCTCCTGGGCGATGCGCATGTCGGGCGCCACGTCGGTGAAGATGGTGGGCTCGACGTAGTAGCCCTCGTCAAAGTGGCCTCCCCTGGGACGGCCGCCGCCGTAGACCAGGTTGGCCCCCTCTTCGGCACCGATGCCAATATACTCGGTGACCTTGTCCAACTGGTGCTGGCTCGACAGGGGTGACACGTCCACGTCGGTATCCAGGCCGTTGCCCAGCTTCAGCTTGCTGGTGCGGTCGATGAGCTCCTCCATGAACCGGTCGTAGATGGACTCCTCCACGATGACCCGGCTGGTGGCAGTGCACCGCTGCCCGGTGGAGCCGAAGGCCCCCTGTACGATGCCGCCGAGGGCCTTGTCCAGGTCAGCGTCCGCCAGCAGGATGACGGCGTTCTTGCCCCCCATCTCCGCCTGGACCTTCTTGAGCAAGCGGGCGCCCTGGGCGTAGAGGTCCGTGCCGATTTCGGTGGAGCCGGTAAAGGAAATCGCCTGCACCTCCGGGCTTTCCACCAGGGTGTTGCCCACCACGGCGCCGGGGCCGGTGATGAGGTTAAGCACTCCCGGGGGGAGGCCGGCCTCTTCGAACACCTGCACCAGCTTGACGGCGCTCAGCGGCGTTCCGGACGCGGGCTTGAAGACCAGGGTGTTGCCGCAGATGAGGGCCGGAGCGATTTTCCAGGCGGGGATGGCGATGGGAAAGTTCCACGGGGTGATTATGGCTACGACGCCCAGGGGACGGCGGACCGTATAGGCCACGGTGTTGGCCAACTCCGACGGGGTGGTGTAACCGAACATGCGGCGGCCTTCACCCGCGGCGTACTCTATGATGTTGGTCGCCCGGCGCACCTCTCCTTGAGCGTCGGCCAGGGGCTTGCCCTCCTCGATGGTAATGGTGCGGGCGATATCGTCGGCCCGCTGCTTCATGATCTCCATGGCCCGGAACAGGACTCCCGCCCTGACCGGGGCGGGTGTGTTGGCCCATCCCTCCAGGGCCGCCTGTGCCGCGGCGGCGGCGCGTTGGGCATCTTCCGCGCCCGAGGTCTGGACGTGGCCCACCACGGTGCTCTTGCTGGCGGGATTGTATATGGAGTAGGTCCTGCCGGATGCCGACTCCACCCAACTGCCGCCTATGTAATTCTTGTAGGTCTGCGCCTCGTCAGTAGCCATGACTCATCACCTCGGGGTTTCGGATTGCTCGCCGGTAGGCCCCGGGCCGACCAAAAGCTGTCCCGCCGCGCCAGCCTCTATGGGCAACCGGACCTCTCCGAGCGGGCCGGGCGGCTTGCCGATCGGTTCGTATGTAGGGCGCCGCCGGAAGTCGGCGCAAGCTCACGCTGAGAATTCAACGCCTACCCCGATGACCTCGATTTGCATGGAGCGGGCGTCGGGAGCGCCATCGTCGAAAGACACCCCGAGGGTGATGTTGATGCCCCGGCCGGCCTCCGGACTACCCGGGACGTCGAACCTGGTCTCCAGGTGGCTGTCCCGAAGGTCCAGACCGCTGTGCTCAGCGATGCGCCGCTCTCCGTCGTAGACTATCACCTCATGGACTTTGGCATAGGCCCGGGTGCGAAAGCTGACCAGCGCCGACCCCACCCGCAGGGCCGCGCCGTCGGCCACCGTAGGGGTCGGGACCGGCAGATGGACCCAGGTATTCTGCCCCGGTGAACCCTCAATGCGCGCGAAGGGCCCAGTGTGCCGCACGGAGGTGACACGATTGGGGTATTCTACTTGCATACTGGACCCGTGGACCCAGGAAGTGTAGTTTCGGTCTGGCATATGATCGCTCCATAAACTGTCCTGAGACGGGCGTCGGGGGCCGTGCACCGGGCCTGCCCCGCGGACTGCCGGCGTCTCCGGGCTTGTCTCGGGCCGGACGTTCGCCAGAGATTATACCCGCCTCGGGTACGGCGGTACAGCGTGCCAGCACGGAGGGCCAGGAGATGCCGCGGACAGGACCGCGGCGGCTCCGGCTAAGGCGGTTCGCGGGCAACGACCTGACGAGAGGCTTGGCGGATAGTTGACATGAATAGGAGGCGATGATACTATCAATACTATCAGCTTGATGGGATATATACCGACAGAATGACATGAATGATAGTATCTTCTCCCCCAATTATACAATCACGCCCACCATCAGCCACTTCCTGGAGTCCATCGAGCGCAACTCCTGGTTGATCGAGCGGATGTTGCTCATGCCCAAGCCCGAAGCTTGGCTGCACCGAGAAGTGAGAGTCAGCAGGGTATCCAGTACGACCCGAATTGAAGATGCAACACTCGACGAAGAGGCGGTAGACCGCTTGACCAGGCAAGGCCTGCCCAGGGCCGGCACCGAAGACGAGCAGGCCAACATCAACGCCTACCAGGCTTACGAGTTCATCGACTTTCTCAGCGACCAGCAGGACATTCCCGTGGACGAGCTGGTGATCCGTCAGCTCAACCGCTATTTCATCGCAACCGCGCCGCCCCTGCTCACTCCCGGAGCGTATCGCAGAGGGTCCAACCAAGTCGGCGATTTCCGTACGCCGGATCGGGGAGACGTTCCCCACCTGATGCGGTCCTTCGCCCTGTGGCTCCGGAACGATGACGGCGGGATACACCCGGTTATCAAAGCCGGCATTGCCCACCTGCATCTAGTGGCGGTCCACCCCTTCTGGGACGGCAACGGCAGGACCGCCCGCGGCCTGGAGACCCTGGTGCTCCAGAAGTCGCAGTTTGGGTTCGGCAAGCTGCTGTCGCTGGAGTCGCACCTGCTCAGCCTCAAGGAGGACTACTTTGCGTCCCTCCGGCAGGCCCTGGGCGGGACCTTCAGCGTAGACTACGACGCTACCCCCTGGCTGGAGTTCAGCACCATGGTGGTAAAGTTATGCTCGGACCAGCTGGTCGCTCAAACCACCGACTGGCGCCGGATGATGGGGGAAGTACGCGATAGCTGGGCCCACACCGGGTGGCCCAAGCGCTACATGGATGGGCTGGCCTACGCTATCCGGGCCGGTCGGATTACCCGCTCCAACTACATGGAGATTACGGGGGTGTCACCGGCTACAGCCTCCCGCGACCTGGGCGACATGGTCGCGGGAGGGGTCCTGGCCGCTGAAGGCAAGACCCGCACGCGGACCTACTATCCGGTGCGAGACCAACGCCCGCCGGTCCCGGAGGAACAGCTGGGCCTGCCGGCGGACTAGAGAACAACTTCGAGAACTCCCAACGACTCCAACAATGCTAGGGTGGTAAAGACATGAAGCGCACAGCGGACGTAGTAGTTATCGGCGGCGGAGTGATGGGTTGCAGCATTCTCTATTACCTGGCGGAGATGGGGACCACCAACACGGTGCTCTTAGAGAAGGACGTCCTGGGCTCCGGCTCCACCGGGCTTTCCCAGGCAATTTGCCGGATGCACTACTCCAACCCGGTCACCGCCAGCATGGCCTGGGAAAGCCTGAAGGTCTTTACCAATTTTGAAGACGCTGTGGGAGGTCCCTCGGGTTTCGTCAACACCGGCTACGTGGTGGTGGTGGAAGCCGTAGAAGTGGCGGGCCTGGAGCGGAACGTGGCCATGCAGCAGGAACTGGGCATCGACACCAGCCGGGTCTCGGCCGACGACCTGCGGGAGTTGGCTCCCATGGTGGCCGTGACCGAAGGTGAGGCGATGGCCTGGGAGCCCCGGTCGGGCTACGCCGACCCCCACCTGGTGACCAGTTCCTACGCCGCCCGGGCCCGGGAGCTGGGCGCGGAGATCCGGCTGCGCACTCCGGCGCTGGGCATCCGGGTGTCGGGAGGGCGGGCAACCGGGGTGGAGACCAAAGACGGCTTGGTGGAAGCCGACGCCGTGGTGGTCGCCGCCGGACCCTGGTCCCGGTCGGAGCTGCACGGCATAGGTCTCGACGTCCCCCTGGTCCCCGTGCGCCATCAAATCGCCGCGCTGGCCCGGCCGGTGGAAAACTTGCCGCGTCACCCCAGCATCGGAGACATCGCCCAGTCCTTTTCGTGCCGTCCCGACGGCGCCGCCCTGACCCTGATTGGGTTCGGCGAGGACGAGGAAGTGGCTGTCGACGCATACAACCAGGGCGTGGACATGGACGCCATGACCGAAGCGATGGGCAAGCTCTCCCGGCGCATTCCCGCCATGGCTGACGCCTACTTCAGGGGCGGCTGGTCCGGGCTGTTTACCACCACTCCGGATTGGCATCCCATCCTGGATCGGGTACCGGATATCCAGGGGTTGTATTGCGCCGTCGGGTTTAGCGGCCACGGCTTCAAGCTATCCCCCATGATCGGCAAGACCATGGCCGAACTCGTGCTACAGGGCGGGGCCAACTCCATCGACATCTCTCCGTTGCGGTACAGCAGGTTCCGGGAGGGCAACCTGCTGTCCTCTAGCTACCGCTACCGGGTCCTTGCCTGATGACCCCCGTTCAGCGCCTGTCGAGGGACCGGGGCGCCCCGGGACTCGGAGTGGTGCGAGAGCGGCCCATTCAGACCCATCGAAAGGGGGCCTGGGATATTCGGGCGAAGCGAGGGCGTGACGCTCCATGAGTTTAGGGGCCAGGGGCCTGCTGGCGGTTTTCCTGGCGCTGGCCGTGCTGGCGGCCGGGCAGGGTGACTTCCGGCCCACGGCGTTCGAGCTGCTGGTGGGGTCTAACCGCTACAGTCTGGCGACCTGGGAGGTGTCCCAGTTTCCGGACAAGTGGCTCCACAAGCTCTCCGACCTCATGCCCTGGACCAGCGAAGGGTCCCGGGAGGAGCGGGTCCAACAGGCGTTGGAGTATTTCCGGTTGGGAGACCGCCTTGGCGAGCTGCAGGACCGGCTCAGGCTTGCCCACGCAACGCCGGCAGGTCCCGGGGCCGCCGGCGAGGCGCTCCAGGCAGAGATGGCCTCCATGGAGGAGCGGCGCGACCAGATGCAGGCTGATGTCGAAGAGACCATCGAGTCTGAGATCAGCGCGGTGCTCTCCCAGGAGGGATTCGCTTCCCGAATCGGCCTCATCTTTCCCCCGGTGGATACGGTGTTTTCCGAATCCCCCACGGTGCTGATCACGTCGCCCAGGGACCGTATTCAACGCCTGGAGACCATGGCCATGAAGCCCGGCCTGAGCGGCCAAGTCCGGAGTCAAATAGAAGACTACATACTGCGGGAGCAGGACCTTGCGGCCTTGGTGGAAAACACCGGCGGGTTTGCCGCCTATCCCAGCGTAGTATCCGCCTCCCACGGTCTGCACCACGCCATGGTGACGGCGGCCCACGAATGGCTGCATCACTGGTTCTTCTTCCAACCCCTGGGGCAGCACTTCTGGGACAGCGCCGAAATGACCACCTTGAACGAGACGGCCGCCACCCTCGGAGGCAGGGCCATTGGCGACCGCGCCTTCACCGCCGTTACCGGACAACCTGCCGGACAACCGGCCCGGCAGGACCCGGCGCCGTCCTTAGAGGCCGACGGGTTCCATTTTGACACGGCCATGCGCGAGACCCGGCTGGGCGCGGAAGAGTTGCTGGCCCAGGGAAGAGTAGAGGAGGCCGAGGCCTACATGGAAAGTCGCAGGCAGCTAATGGAGGCTCATGGGTACCGCATTCGCAAGATCAACCAGGCCTTTTTCGCTTTCCACGGCTCCTACGCCACCAGTCCCGCGTCGGTGAGTCCCATAAACGAGCAGCTTCAGGAGCTACAGGACCGCAGCGATTCGACGGAGGAGTTTATAAAGACTGTTGCCGCTTTCGGCAGCTACGGGGAGTTCGTGGAGCACTTGCACACGCTGCGGGCCGAGCCGACGGCTCACTAGAGGAGGGCGAATCACCCCGCGCATAGTCCCGGCCCCGCTTGCTGGAAGGGCCCGGGACTACTTCCCCCTGCGAGGGGTTGGACCGGAAGCCGGGAGCCAAGAGGGACCGGCTCACACCCAAGGGGTGCGCTTGGACCGGTCCTTTTCCGAGGTGAAGCTGTGCAAGCCTTGGCCCTCCAACGCCGCCGTGAGCAGCCGCTTGAACATCAGGCGGTCCGAAGTGTCGATCACCGCCTGTTCGTGGGCCTCGGAGATAGCCGTAGGATATCCCTGGCCTCTTTGGCACTGGTCCAGGATAAGGCTATGGCCCAGCGCCAGCAGCTTTTCGTCTTGGGCCACCCACCGGGGGACCTCCACCCGCGCAATTTCCTCGCCGCCGTGCAGGTAGTAGAAATATACCTGCTGCTCTCTGCCGTAGTGCTCCCTGGGCACGGAAGAGTTGGTCCGGTACAGGGGGGACCGCCATCCCGCGGGCAGCAGAAGTCGAAACAGCTCCCGGTCCAGGAGCTCATTGGACAAATCGCAGGGAACGCAGGCGGAGCGGCGGTTGCCGCAAGAGCCGCGGCACCGGGCCAGGTCGTGGGGGCACAAACAGCACTTTATGGCGTTGACCACCTCGGTGCTTCGCGGGAGGGACACGTAGGCCGCCAGGGTGAGGGGGCGCTCCTTGGCCAGGTCCCGCAAGTGCCGGAGGGCGGGGAGCAGGCGGTCCTCGATTACCGCGTCGCGGACGAAGGGGCGGTACCCCTGGCCCGATAGTCCCCACAGGACCAGGGAGCCGTCAACCAAGGCCAGCGTGGGCTGACCGGGCGGGAGCGCGCCGGCCTCCTCCGCCAGGCGTTCCAGCTCCTCCACCGTCCGCATCAGCCCCAGCAGAGCCCCGGTTACCGCCTCTTCCTGGGAGGGGTTGGCGGGGTCCGCCAGGTGCAGGTCCGACTCGTCGGAGAGGCGGGGCTGGCTGAAGAAAGCGGCGTCGGGACGTGGCCCGTAGGTCAAAATGCAGCCGCCCAGGTTCACCAGAAAGCAGGCGGCGGGTAGGTGCCGGTCCACGTCGACGTGGGAGCCGTCTACCGCCACCACCCGCCAGCCGGGGGGCATCGGCCCGGGAGCGTGGGCCCCCACCAGTCCGTCTTCCGCAACGGCGGCGAGATAGGGGCGGTCGACAGCGGCCTCGGTGCGCTCTCGGGCCAACCCGGGGTCCACCAGGGCGCCGGCCTCCAGCAGCGACGTCAGCCGCTGTTCCCGGCCGCTCCCGGTACGGCCCAACCTCCGGGCCATCCGCTCCAACTGGAGGACTACTTCGGCCAGTTCCAGGGACACGAGTCTACCTCAGCACTCTCTCGTCGCCCACCCGTCGGGTCACGTGCTGCTGGTCCAGGTATTCCAGCAGAGGCAGCATGTACTTGCGGCTGGAGCCGAACATAGTCCTGGCATCGGCCACGGTGATGGTCCCCTGGGCCCTGAGGTGGCCGACGATCTTGTCGGTCATGTCGCGGAACGCCCCCGCGTCGAACACTACCGAGTCGCTCACTTTGACCACCCTGCCGTCGTCCACCAACACCGCCAGCAGCTCCGGTTCCAGGGGCTGGCCTCCCGGCGGGGAGCAGGGGTCCCGCCGCAGCCCGGCCAGATATGATTCTATCCGCCGTTCCATATCCGGGGTCAGGGTAACCCGGTGGCCGGGAAGGTGCAGGGACTGGCCTGACTCGGCAACGTCTCCCTCCAAGATCACCTGGGCCAGGGCCCTGGTGAACACGGGTTGGGTGAGTCCCAGGCGACTGCGCATCTCCTGAAGGGGCGCCCCCCGGCGCAGGGGGTACTGGTTGTGGTAGGTCTGCAGGGCGACCAGGAGTTTGCTCGTTAGCACGGCCCAGCCCTGGGCGGAGTAGACCACCGCGTCGTTGTCCTGCCCCAGGTCCCCCAGGGGCTTCACGCCGCCTTCGGCGGAGAGGCGGGCTATGCGCTCCACGACCTCGTCCTCGGGCAGGTTGGACCGCCGGGAAAGGGTGGTCAGATCGCAGGGCCCCCATTGGTCGGCCACGCTCAGCAGGATGTCCTCGCCGGTCCCCTGGTCCAGCATCATCAGGCGTTCGATGACCTCGGGATTGAAACGGCGGTGCCTTCTCTGCGGGTGAGGATCGATAACCTGGCCCCCACCGAGGGTGTCCTCCGAGGACCGGACCACGAAGAAGTCTCCCTTCACCATGGGCAGGGGGGTGTTCATAAGGACCTGCACCCAGCCTTCAGCCCCGGGGGCTAGACGGTCGGTGTCCAGCAAGCGCACCCGGGCGGCGGCCTCTCCGGTGAAAAGGTGAAAGGTCACTCCCTCGTTGTGGCGCAGGGCGTGGGGCGCCGCCCGGACCATGCGCAGCCGGGCGTCCAGTCTCCGGGTGGGGCGGAGCCAGCCGGGAGTGGTGAGGATTTCGCCCCTCAGCACTTCAGCCCGGGAGAGGCCGGAGAGATTGACCGCCAGCCTTACCCCCGGCTGGGTCTGTTCCACCTTGGTCTTGTGGCTCTGTAGACCCCTGATCCGGCCCCGGCGGCCGGAAACGGCCAGCTCCACTTCTTGCCCGGTGGCCAGCACGCCGTCGATGAGGGTGCCAGTAACCACCGTTCCGAAGCCGGTAATGGAGAAGCACCGGTCCACGGGCAGGCGGGGGCGGCCCAGGTCTCGCCGGGCCTCGGTGTGGTCCAAAATCCGGTCCAACTCGACCCGCAGCCGGTCAAGTCCCGAACCGTCGTAAGCCGACACTCCAACCATGGGGCTGCCCTGGAACGAGGTGCCCACCAACGCGTCCTCCACCTCCGCCTGGACCAGGTCGACCATTTCTTGGTCCACCAGGTCGGTCTTGGTAATGGCCACGAGGCCCCGGCGAATTTGCAGCAGGTCGAGGATGGCCAGGTGTTCCCTGGTCTGGGGCATTACGCTCTCGTCGGCGGAGACCACGAGGACCGCCACGTCGATGGCGCCGACGCCGGCCAGCATGTTCTTGATGAACCGCTCGTGGCCGGGCACGTCCACGATGCTGACCTCTCGGCCGCTGGGCAGGCGCATCCAGGCAAAGCCCAGGTCGATGGTCATTTCCCGCTCTTTTTCCTCGGGAAGGCGGTCCGGGTCGATGTTGGTGAGGGCCTGGACCAGCGTGGACTTACCGTGGTCCACGTGGCCGGCGGTGCCTATCACGTACATTGGAGTTGGCCCCAGACGGATGCTCGCCGACAGCGCAGCGTTGGACATGGCCAGGGACAACCGCGCCCGCCCAGGGGGGCTGCGCCGGCTTCGGCTTGAGTCGATGGCTTGCGGCTGGGCGGCGGTAAGGGTCTAGTCGTCGACCAGCTTGGACGAGCCGTCCACCACTTTCGACGGGTCGTTGTCCTCGGGACGGGTGCTGGGCGGGACTTTGCCCATGTGCTCGTCGAGGACGTGTTGGGGAGAGAACTTGATCAGGAACAACACCGCCAACACTATGACGATGACATCGTCGAAGCGGCCAATTATGGGAACACGGTCCCTTATCAAGTCGAGAGGTGAGATGGCGTACACGATGGCCAGCGGGACCAACGCCCGTAAGACTATCGGGACTCTCTTGTCCCGGACAAGGCGCCACACCAGGCGGACCAGCCTGATGATGTGGGGCAAGAACCGGGGCGCCAGTATAAAGATTAGTGGGAGCGCCAGTTTATATAGCATGTCTCCGCCCGGCCTTGTGGTGGGCTTCGATTATAATGCAAACCGGGGCTACTTGGAAGTGCCGGCCAAGACGTGCCGTAAGCCTGGGGGCTTTTCGGCCATTGTTAGGAGGGCGGCCATCGTCGTTCCAGAGCGGCGCCCCTCCCTGCCATCACCACGAAAATAGCCAGGCTCAAAAGAGCGGAGCACCTTCGGCACGACGGGAGAATCAAATGAATAAGCAAAAGAACCAGGCGGTTGCCGCCGGTAGCTGAAGCCCATGGACGGCATACGCTATACTAGTGCCGACGCCGAGCCCGGTCGCGCTTATGGCCCCCGGGTGGCGCCGGGACAGTGGGACGCGGCGGCTTTGCCGCGATCATCCCGGCGCCGGCGGACCGAAAACCGGAGCGTAGAGAATGACAACCGCCAACAAGTCTAAGACTATCGCCCAACTGCGCCGGTCCCGGTACCAGGTGTTGCCGGTGCGAGAGGAACTCCGCAAGAACCTCATTGCCAAGATCAGGGCCGAGGAGGTGGTCTTCCCCGGGATAATCGGGTTCGACGACACCGTGATCCCTCAACTCGAAAACGCCATCCTGGCCGGCCAAGACGTGATCTTGCTGGGCGAGCGGGGCCAGGCCAAGTCCCGGCTGATCCGGGCGCTGGTCAACCTGCTGGACGAGTTCATACCGAAGATTGCCGGCTGCGAGATCAACGATAATCCCTACGATCCCATCTGTCGCCCCTGCCGGGACAAGGTCGCCACCCTGGGGAACAAGACCGAGATCGAGTGGGTCCCCCGGGAGGAGCGGTACTCGGAAAAGCTGGCCACTCCGGATATCTCCATTGCCGACTTGATCGGGGAGATAGACCCCATCAAGGTGGCGGAGGGCCACTATCTGTCGGACGAATTGGCGATCCACTACGGCCTGGTGCCCCGCACCAACCGGGGCATTTTCTGCATTAACGAGCTTCCCGACCTGGCGGAGCGCATCCAGGTGGGCCTGTTTAACCTCATGGAGGAGCGGGACGTGCAGATCAAGGGGTACCGCATCCGGTTGCCCATCGACGTGTACGTGGTGTCCACCGCGAACCCGGAGGACTACACCAACCGAGGCCGCATCGTCACGCCGCTCAAGGACCGCTACGGTTCGCAGATTCATACGCACTATCCCAAGGACCCCCGCGACGAAATCGCCATCATGGAGCAGGAGCGGGCCCAGTTCCCCGGCGAGGACAGCCTGGTGGTCCCGGAGTACATTAAGGAGGTCCTCTCGGAGATCACCGCCCAGGCAAGGCGGAGCAACGAGATCAACCAGCGGTCCGGCGTCAGCGTGCGGGTGTCCATCTCCAACTATGAGACGCTGCTGGGCAACGCGTTCCGCCGCTGCATTCGCCACGGAGACGGGTTGACCTGCCCCCGGACCAGCGACTTGCCCTACATCGCGGCTTCCTTCTCCGGGAAGATCGAGCTGGAGACCTTCGAGGAGGGGCGGGAGAGCCGGGTCACCGACGATCTCACCCGCCGGGCCGTGCTCCGGGTGTTCGGCGATTACTTCGACGTGACCGGCCTGGAGGACCTGGTTACCGCCTTTGACCTGGGGCAAGTGGTGGAAACGGGAAGCGAAAAACCGGCGGCCGAGTATCCGCAGTTGCTGGAGCAGGTTCCCGAGCTGGTGGAGCCGGTGGACAAGCTGCTGACCGGCGACCGGCGACCGGAGGTGGTCGCCTCCGCCGTAGAGTTCGTGCTGGAGGGACTGCACCTGAACCGGCGGTTGAATTGCGAGCGCAGCGAGGGCGGATTCATCTACCGGCGATAGGGACCACGAGGCGGAGGCCCCACCCGCCAGGACTGCCCGGCGCCGGGGCATTCTAGGGCCGCTTCAGGTACTCCAGATCTTCACGTTCTATCCAGCACATGCCTCCAGGGACCGGCCCGGGCATCGCCCAAACCCATGAATGCGCCTTCTTCACCATGATGCCCCTCTGACACTTGCCGCTTGACCGGCCGCGCGCCCTCCTCTACGATTAGCACAAATGTTCATAGATTTTCGTGTCTGTTCATAGGGGGTGGTCATGGCTGGCGCCGAAGTGCAGGAAATCTATTGCAAGTCCTTGATCAATCACATCGATGTTCCCGATTTTCCCTTCCACTGGACCCTGAACCCCTACCGGGGCTGCCGCCACGCCTGCCGTTACTGCTACGCTCGCCCTACCCACGAATTCTGGGGTTTGGACGCCGGGAGGGAGTTCGAGCAGCGGGTGTTCGCCAAAGTCAACGCACCCCAGGTGCTGCGGCGGGAGCTTGGGCGTCCCAAGTGGCAAGGGGAGCCCATCGCCATCGGGACCGCCTCCGATCCCTACGAGCCCGCCGAGTCCCAGTACCGGCTGACTCGCCAGATTCTCGAGGTGCTGCGGGAGTTCGAGAACCCCGCCTCCATTACCACCAAGGGGGTGCTGGTGCGCCGGGACGTGGACGTGTTACAGGAGTTAGGGCAGGCGGCCGAGGTGCGGGTGAACTTCAGCGTGGGGACTGTAGATAATCAAGTGTGGAAGCTGACCGAGCCCGGCGCTCCCAGTCCCGCGGCTCGGTTGGAGGCCATGCAGTTCCTGGTGGAGAACGGCATTTCCGCGGGGGTTATGATGGCGCCCCTGCTGCCCGGCATCTCCGACGGCGAGGAGAGCATCGAGGCGGTGGTGTCTGCCGCCAAGGCCCACAAGGCGGAGTATCTGGGCGCCAACCTCCTGTTCCTCAAGCCCGGTTCCAAGGAGTGGTTCATGCCGATGCTGCGGGAGGCGTACCCCCGCCTGACGCCGGGGTACGAGAATCTGTACAGGGGCACCTACGCCTCCCGGGACTACATAAAACGGGTAATGAACCTGGTGGACGAGGTCCGGAGGGCCTGGGGTCTGGCGGCTAAACCCCCGCCCCACACCATGCAGCGGCCCCAGCGCCAACTGCAACTGGCGCTCACCGGCTAGACCGCCGTGGGTGGGACAAGTCTGCTGTGGGGAGGCCTTGGCGTGGGAGCGGCCCTGCGCCTTGGGGGCCGCCGGCCGTGCAAACCCGGGGAGTAGGGGACCGCTGACGCGCTCGCGCCGTGGGGCTGGGCCAGCGGCGGGTCCAGGGCAGCGGCCAACCTAGACCCGCTCTAATACTTGGAAACGTTTATTTCCACCTGCTTGCCGGTGACCAAGAATATCGCCTGCTCGGCGATGTTGGTGGCCCGGTCGGCAATGCGTTCCAGGTCGTGGGACACCCACAGGAGGTAGGTGGCCCGCTGAATAGTTTGCGGGTCCTGGATCATGAACAGCAGCAACTCCCGGTAGACCTGGTCGTAGAGCTGGTCGACCTCATCGTCCGCGTCGCATACCTGATGCGCCTTTACGATGTCCCGGTTGACGAAGCTGTCTAGGCTGTCGCGGAGCATCTGGGTCGCCTTGTCCGCCATTCTCGGTATGTCGATGAGGGGCTTAAGGGGAGGCGCGTCACCCATGGACAAGCTGATCTTTGCGATTCCCTCGGCGTAGTCCCCCATCCGCTCCAGTTCCACCACGATGTGCAACAGGGCTACTATGGCCCGCAGGTCCCGGGCCATGGGTTGCTGGGTGGCGATCAGGTCCACGCAGCGCTCTTGGATCTCAAACCGCTTCTGGTCGATATAGTCGTCTTCCTGAATTATTTCCCTGGACGCCTGCAGGTCCCGCCGTTTCAGGGCGTCCACCGACCGGTGGATCGCCTTCTCGACGGAGGCCCCCAGGTCTTCCATTTCCTGCTCCAAGAGCTTGAGTTGTTGGTCCAAGTCTCCTCTGGGCATGGCTGACCCCCTTCTCCCGCCCCTTAGCGGCGGGCGCCATCGCTGCTTTTTTCGTGCTCGGCGTCCCGGACCGGAGGGAACTGCCGGACCGCCATTCCTGCTGGGACGCCGCGGCCGGGACCACGCCATCCCGGCCCGCGAAGACTTACCTGGGAATGATAGGCAGCACGATATGGGAGGGATAGTCCGCGCGATGATAGATGGTCTGGTTCGCAACGTCCAGGCGGGAGTCCCGTCCCAGCGGCGCGCCCGTATTGGGGTTGCGGTCGAACCTGGGGAAATTGCTGCTGGAGATTTCCACGCGCAGGCGGTGCCCGGCCTTGACCAGGTGACTAGTGGCCCAAAGGTCGATGGTAAACTCGTAGACCCGGCCCGGGTCCATCAGGGAAGGCTCGGTCCGGGAAGTCCGGTACCGCGCCCGCACAATGCCGTCCTGGAGGTTGTGGGCGTAGCCGTCGGGGCGCACGTCCACCAACTTGGCGGTGAAGTCGGTGTCCACCGCACTGCTGGCGGCGTACAGGTGGACCACGATGGGGCCGGTGATTTCCAGGTCGCGGCCCAGAGGTTCGGACGAGTACACCAGAACGTCCTGCCTATCTTCCACCTCTCCCTGGTGGGCGACGCCCTGGGGAATGATCAGCGTGTTGCCTCCCCGGGTGGGCGCCGGCTCCCGGGGGTCATACTGGTAGGCGTCCGTAGGTTCATCCCCCGGCGGGACCGTGGACAGCGTGCCGGTCCCGTTGCGGGTGTTGGCGGAGCCTTCGGAGTGGAAGTAATAACGCGTGTAGTGGGTGCGGGCCAGCGGCCACTCGTGCTCACTGCGCCACCTGTTTTCTCCCATGACGAAGAGGTACACCGGCGGCTCTTCAGTGATTCCGGTGTTCAGGTCCTTGAGCCAGTAGTCGAACCAGCGGACCAGGTATTGGTGCAGCTCGATCATCGCGTCAGGGCCGAAGTCTATGTCGCCGGTCTCTCCGGAGGTGGGGGCGGTGTAGGGCCGGATATGCGCCCAGGGGCCGATGAGAAGCCGCTGGTTGCGGCGGGCCAACTCGCTGCCGCCCCGTTCCCGCATCGCTTGGTAGGCGTTCAGCGCCCCCTCCAGGAAGATGTCGTACCAGGACGTAACGTGGAACATGGGCAGGGTGATGTGCTCCACCTGGCGCATCAGGTTGATGCTCCACCAGTAAGGGCCGTCGGCCTCGTTGTCGAAGTACTCCTTGACGTAGGGAGCGGTCTCCTGCAGCCGGTCCACCCAGTCGGTCAGCGGCAGATGACGGTACCATTCGTCCCGCAGGGGCTGGGCGAAATTGTCCGCGGGCAGGACGTAATCGTCCATCTTGGTGAGCAGGTCTTCACGGCCCAACCGGGCCAGGGTGTTGCGGCCCTTGAAGATGGCGTAGGGGACCATCCACCCCCACTCCATGGCCCCTCCGGTGTGGTACACCCAGCTTTGATGGAAGTCGGCGGAGGCCGACACCGGGGCCATGGTCTGTAGGTGGGGCGGTGGCGGGTTGCCTGCGGCCAGAGTGTACTGGGTGGCGCCCAGGTACGACTGGCCGGTGGTGCCTACCCGGCCGCTGGACCAGGGCTGGCGGGCCGCCCACTCCACGGTGTCGTAGCCGTCTTGAACTTCCTGAAACAGGGGGTTGTAGTAGTCGCCCTCCGACTCGAACCGGGCCCGGCAGTCCTGGCTCACCACCACGTATCCCTGGCTGGGAAAGAACCAGATGGAGTGGTCCGGATTGCCGACGTAGCTGTCCTTGCCGTAAGGGCCTCTGGTGACCAACACCGGATACCGACCGGGGGCGTCGGGCCGGATGATGTCGGCAGCCAAACGCGTCCCGTCCCGCATGGGCACCATGACGTTGGATTCCCGGACTACCTTCAACCGGCCTTCCTGTGTCATTCGACGCCCCCTGGGCCGATGGGTTATCCCTCACCTTCCAGACGGCCTGGCCGGTGTTTCCCCGGCGGTCTTGGGTATTCCCCCCGGCTTCGGCGCGGACCGTCACCCTTGTCAGTTGGGGGGGTCTGCCCGCCAAGGGCCGGAGCCCAGGTCGCCACCCGGTGGGTCCACAGCCGAAAACGCGGCTTGCCGGCTGCCGCCGGTCGCCTGAGGGATTTTAGACAGAATACTCCCCTGCGCTGAGATTAGTCAATTAACCGAAAAAGTCCCAAATACACCGTCTGACTGACGACGCGTAATTGACGACGCGCTGATCGATGATGCGATTGAGTTTCGCAGCCATATTGGGCATTTTCGACAACTCGTCCCCTCACCCGCCAGAGCGAGAGGAACTCGTCAGTGCTCAAAGTTGAATCGGCTGTAGAATCGGCCGGTTCGGTTTAGGCGGTGGACTTCGCCGGCGGCTTTCCGTGCGCCGCTACCAGCCCTGGGCAGGCCCTCGGGAGTCGTCTCAAGGATTAGGCGGCCCGAATACGTCGCGGACGTGATTGACTGCCTAACCGGAAACCCAAGTGGTTGAATCAGGTATAATCCGGGGAGTATGATATGGCCCATCTTCATTACGGCTGGCCGCGGGGTCTTCGCTTATCCGACCGGAGTTGGCGGGGAGCATGGAAGACCCCTTAGTGCGGGTAAAGGAGCTTTGTGAGTAAGACCCTGTCAATTGCCAAGAAATTGGCGTGGTCTTGGGACCGGCTGCAAGTAGGCCGCGTCGTCGATTCCCTGGCCGGAGACCGCAGCGAGCAGCGCTTTCGGCTGACTTTCCGCTACTTCTCCTGGAAGAAGCTCTTTAACGTGCTTCTGGTGGAGTTCCAGTTGCGCCTAGGTCTACGGAAGGTGTGGGGCTCCGCCTTCGAGTGGGAGGTCGACACAACCAACATCTGCCAACTCAAGTGCCCCTTGTGTCACACGGGTTTGGGCACCGTGCACCGGGACAAGGGCACGATGCACTACGACACCTACACCAAGGTCATAGACCAGATCAAGGACTACTGCGTGTGGCTTTCCCTCTATAGCTGGGGAGAGCCCTTCCTCAACCGACGGATTCACGAGTTCGTGGCCTACGCTCACAACAACTACATCGCCACCATCATGAGCACCAACCTGAACAAGCCGCTGACTCCCCAAATGGCCGAAGACATCATCAAGTCCGGCTTGGACGTGTTGATTGTGTCCCTGGACGGCGTCACCCAGGAGGTGTACGAGAAGTACCGGGTGGGAGGGCGACTGGACCGGGTATTGGACAACGTCGAGCTGCTGGTGCGGAAGAAACGGGAGTTGGGCTACACCACTCCCCACATCGAGTGGCAGTTCATTGTCATGCGGCACAACGAGCACCAAATCGACGACGCGCGCAAGCTGGGCGCCGAACTCGGAGTGGACTCCGTGATACTCAAGAACGTGGACTTCCCCCACGGAATGGACGACCGGCAGGAGGCGGAGCGGTGGCTTCCCCGGGAGCACCCCGAGTACCAGCGGGAGGACCCCTTCTACAAGCCGTACCAGGAGGACGGGCAGCGCTGTTGGCGCCTGTGGCGCAGCGCCGTGGTCAATTGGGACGGGGGGTTGGCGCCCTGCTGCTACCTGACCGACAAATCGGACGACTTCGGCGACGTCAACAGCGACTCCATTCAACGGATCTGGAACGGCGACAAGTACACCACGGCCCGGGGCATGTTCAAGAATGGGTACGTGCCCCAGAAGTGGGTCGGCTGCATGTCCTGCAGCGTATACCTGGGGAGCAGGGCCGCACGGCGGCGAGGCCCCGTGGACCTGGAGCCCGATGCCGCCTATGCCGCCATCGCCGACTCCGCCGGAGAAAACGGCGCCAAAACGCGGCGGTCCGAGGGGAATCAGCAGGTGGTCCAGGTACAGGGCGCTAAGGAAGCCGATGAACGCGTCGACGCGTGAAGCGGCAGCAGCGGTGTTGCGGAAGGGCTGATGCGCCGGGACGCCAACCGGTGAGGCCCCGGTAGCCCGTAAGGACACGGACACCTGGAAGGACCCGCCGGCGGTGGCCCACCTCCGACCTCAACGAGGCCCATCGACAAGATCTAGCCCTTTGGTATTGCAGAGGGCCGGCGGCGCTACTGTTCACCCCGCGTACGCGCCGCCGGCCCTCCAATGGGGAAGAGAGACGGGGACCATCCGGATGGCAACGATACGCGCCAAATGGGGGAATTGGGCGGCCCTTGGGGTCTTGCTGCCCCACGCCCGGGAACTGGCCATCGTGGTCGCCGCTTACTGGGCGTACATGTACACCCGGTCCCTGGTGTTCAACGACGCGGGCGCCACCGCTTTGAACAATGCGGAAGCCATTATCTCCCTGGAGAGGTCCCTGGGTTTCTTTTGGGAGCCCCAGTGGCAGGAGTGGACCCTCTCCGTCTTCAAAGCCCTGGTGCTGTTCTTCAACTGGGCTTACATCGTGACCTTCTGGCCCATTCTCCTGGTGACCGGGGTCATATTGTACGTGATCAACCGGCAGCGGTACCGGTACTACCGCAACCTGGTGTTGCTCAGCTTCGTGTTTGCCCTCTTGGGGTTCATGCTGTTCCCCCTGGCCCCGCCTCGCATGATGTCAGATCAGTTCGTGGACACCATAAAGGTGTTTGGGCCGGCCTTCTACGCCAGCCGCGAGTTCGCCAACTTCTACAATCCCTACGCCGCCATGCCCAGCTTGCACTTCAGCTGGACCTTGATGTTCGGCATTCTGTTCATGCGGACGCCCAACCGGTGGATTAGGACCTTCGGCGTAATCTACCCGACCATGACTTTCGTGGCCATAACCGTGACCGCCAACCATTACATCCTGGACGCGGTTGGCGGCGGGCTGCTGATGCTGGCTGCCTACGGGGCCCTGGAGCTAGGCTTCCGCCGGAGGTTGTTCCTGCCCCGGCTGTCGGCGTCCTTCGGGGCTGGGGCCGGGAGCCGAGGACTCACCCCCGGCGCGGCTGAGCGGAGAGCCCACTCCAAGGAAGGGCACTCGCTGGCGCCTTGACCCGCGGCGCACTAGCGCCGTCGAAATGCTTCTTGCCGAACACTCTCGCCAATATGGACAACGCCAACAAGCCGTCCTTGCGGTCTTACACCCTGGCTGTCTCCCGAGTGCTGGAGCGTTTGCGGCCCCTCGGGGAGCGGGCTATGGGCACGCCCCTGGTCACCGCCCTGCGGCCCCAGCGGGCCCACATCATGGAGCTAGGCCTAGTCCTGGGGTTTTACCTGGTCTACCTGCTGACCAGGGGTCTCGTCTATTCCGACTCCGCCTCGGTGGGACTTGCCAATGCGGGCCGCATCATCGCCGCGGAAAAGTCCGTGGGGATTTTTTGGGAGCCAGGCCTGCAGTCCTGGTTCTTGACCCACGCTCAGGGCTTGGCGGTGTTCTTCAATTGGACCTACGTTTTCACCTACTGGCCCGTCATCGTGCTGGTGGGCCTGGCGCTGTATTTCACCAACCGTTCCCTCTACTACTACTTCCGCAGCGTCATGGCCGTCAATCTAGTGTTCGCCCTGATGATCTTCATGTTCTTCCCGGTTACGTCTCCGTTCAACGTTACCGAGTACTTCGTAAACACCATCCAGGTGTTGGGCCCATCGTTCTACGGCAGTCCCGAAATGGGGACGCTGTACAACTCCCATGCGGCCATGCCCAGCCTGCACTTCAGCTGGACGGTGGTCCTGGGGGTGCTGTTCCTCAGGAGCTTCCGGGGGTGGATGAGGGTAGCGGGCTTCGCCTACCCGGCAGTGACCTTGATGGCCATTACCGTCACCGGAAACCATTTCTTCCTGGACGCCGCGGTAGGCGGGGTGTTGGCGCTGGTCTCCTTCGGGTTGGTCGAGTTGGGACTACGCGGCGGCCAGCTCCGCTCCCGGGTCAGGCTCGAGGGGTTGTGGCGGGAACTGGGCGCCCGGCGCATTCCGGCCCCGTCCCGCTACGAGTTTCCGGCCCGGGCCAGGCTGGAGGGGTTGTGGCGGGAACTGTGCACGCGGCGGAGCCTGGCGGCATCCCGTTACGAGTTTCCCGCCCGGGCCAGACTGGAAGCCCTGCGCGAGGAATTTCGCCGCCTGGAGGCCAGGTACTACCGGTCGTGGTCTCAGACTCAGGAGAAGATCCTATCCGACGTTAGGCGCAACTGGATGTACTACCGGGTGGCTTGGCTGCGGTTCCGGGCCCGGCTGCCGGTGGTGTTCCGCCGGCCCACCACGTGGGGAGGCGGCCGGTATACCTGAGCGCTCAGCCCCCGGCTCCGCAGCGCCGCAGCCGCCGGTCATGCCCTTCCGGCTGCGGGCCGGCCCGCCCTAGAGACTTCCCCTCTTTCCCCACATTGGGTGCCTAAAAGTGGGTGCGGCGGCGGCATGCGGACGCCCAGGACCCTGGGTCCCCGTTTCTTGCGGCGTTGCCTCGGGTGGAGTCCCTGCCGGGGGTTGCGCGCCGGCGGAAGGGCGAGCGGTGACACCGAAACTGCGGCCCGGTCCCAGAGTGCTGAGATGGCGGGCCAGGGCCTCCAGGCTGGACATGTTGTTCACCGGCAAGAAGTCGTCCACGTAGGGCAGCGCCGCCTGCATCCCCCGGGTCAGCGGCTGATAGGTGGGCACCCCCAGCAGGGGGTTGAGCCAGATGAGGCGGTGGCAACTGCGTTGCAGGCGCGCCGCTTCGTGCCCCAACATCCCCGGGTCGCCCCGGTCCCAGCCGTCGGAGATGATCAGCACCACCGAGCCCCCGGCGGAGACCCGCCGCAGCCATTGATAGTTGAAGGCCCTCAGGGCCTGCCCGATACGAGTCCCCCCGGCCCAATCTGGCACCGCCCTGGCCACCTGGTCCACCGCATCGTCGACGCCGCGGTGTGCGAGGTGGCGGGTGACGCGGGTAAGCCGGGTGGCGAACAGGAAGGCCTCGACTTGGGGCAGGTCCCCGGCAACGGTATGGATGAAGTGCAGCAGCATCCGAGTGTAGCGCTCCATGGAGCCGCTCACGTCGCAGATGAAGACCAGGGGCCTGAGCCGGTCCTTCCGGTGACGACGGGCCAACTCCAGGGGTTCGCCCCCGTACTCCAGGTTGCGCCGCAGGGTCCGGCGCAGGTCCACCGGCCCGGCGCCTCCGGGGACCAGGCGGCGGGTCCTGCGCCGGCCCAGGTCCCAGGACAGTTGGGCCATCATGGCCTTGGCCTGGAGGATTTCCGGTGGGGTGAAATCGGCGAAGTCTTTCTCCCGCAGGACCTCGCGGGCGCTGTAGGTGCGGGTGAGGTCCACGCGGCCCTCGGGAGGCCCGTCCGCCTCGCCGCCGTCGGCGCCGGACCCCGACTCGGGGGACGGAGGAGGGGACATCTGGGGATTGCGATAGCGCCGGTCCTCTCCCATGGACCGCAGGTCACGGGTCCCCTGTCCGGAAGCCGGTTTGCGCCAGAAAACCCGGAAGGCCTCGTCGAACAAGGGGAGGTCTTGCTTCCGATGCACCAGCAGGCAGCGGGCCGCCTCCTGGAAGTCCCTCTTGCGCCCCAGGGGAGCGTACTCGGTGGCCCGGACTAGGTCCAGCACGTTGCCGGAAGCCACGTCCAGCCCGGCGCGGCGCAGGACCTGGGTGAACAGCATCAGGTTGTGGAGGATGGCTCCGTCCTTGGATGATTCCCCGGGTGTTCCCCCCGAGGTCTCCCCGCTGCGACCGGAGACGGACGAGGAGCTCACGCGGCCCCGCCTCCCTGGCGTCCCCGGCGGGGGCCCAGGTTCCTCGAACGGTCCAGCATTCCCCGCACCGCCTCGCCGCGCACCAGGTTTATGTCGTCCTGGTACTTGAGCATCACGCCCAGGGTGTCGTCGATGACCTGAGGGTCCAGCTCCGATTGGTTGAGGGCCACCAGCGCCGCGGTCCAGTCTATGGTCTCCGAGACTCCGGGGACCTTGTAAAGCTCACTCTGGCGCAGCTCCTGGAGGAACCCCGTCACCTGCTCAGCCAAGCGCCGGGGCGCGTCGGGCAGCCTGCCGGTGACGATTTGCAGCTCTTTCTGAAAGTCAGGATAGTCTATCCAGTAGTACAGGCAGCGGCGCTTCAACGCGTCGTGGACTTCCCTGGTGCGGTTGGAGGTGATCACGACTATGGGCCGGTGCACCGCTTTGAAAGCGCCCAGCTCCGGGATGGTGATCTGGAAGTCGGCCAGCAACTCCAACAGGAAACCCTCGAACTCCTCGTCGGCCCGGTCCAGCTCGTCGATGAGCAGCACGGGGGGCTTATCCCGGCTGTGGTCGATGGCCTGGAGCAGGGGGCGCTTGATCAGGAATTCTTCGTGGAAGAGGTTGGGCGAAGCCGCCTGGGGGTCCACCGTGCCGGCGGCTTCCATCAGCCTTATTTCCAGCAGCTGCCTGGCGTGGTTCCATTCGTAGACGGCGTGATTCACGTCCAGCCCCTCGTAGCACTGGAGGCGGATTAGCTCGGTGTCCAATCCGGCCGCCAGGGCCCGGGCTATCTCCGTCTTTCCGACCCCGGCCTCTCCCTCCAGGAACAGCGGACGCTCCAGCTTGAGGGCCAGGAATATGGGCACGGCCAGGCCCCGGTCGGCTATGTAGCCCTGGCCGCGCAGTATGTTTTGCACGTCGTCGATGGAAGCCGGCGCTGCGCTGGTTGTCGTCAAGTCAGGCTCCTCGATGTTTCCGGCCGGCTTTCTGACGGTCCGGCGCCTGTGTCACGGAATGTTCCCACGGCTTGCCGGGAGGCGCCGCCGCATCATTGTAGCGCAACCCGTGGCCCTAACGTAACGGTCGGGTAGTCCACCGGCCAGGGCCTCCGAAAGACCATATGCCGGAGGCCGGTCTATCGCCCCTGGCGCAAGCGGTCTTTGAAAAAGTCTTGGACCTCGCGGCGAAGCTCAACCCAGTGGTCACCAAGGTGTTCTCGTTCCTCCGGAGAAAGCCGGTCGTAGGTCTTGCCCAGACGGGGAATAAACCAAATGGCGAAGACCCAGAATCCGGGGGTTGGGGGAGGCGCACCGCCGTCTTCGGCGATGACGCCGGTGGCCCCGGTTAATTCCCACGACGCTAACAGCTCTCCCCGGTCGGCGATAGCCACCGCCTCCACCCAGGCGGCCTCCCGTTGAGCGCCGCGGTAGGGCTTCATCAGTTCCAGTAAACGCTCCAGACGCTGAGCGTCGGTGGCGTCGGGGCCGGCGAACCGGTGGGTGTAGCGGCTTTCCCACCGGGGACCCAGCACGGGCACCACCAGCCCGCCGTCGGAAGCGATGGACAGCATCGAGCCGGCCCGGGACCAGTCCAAGGCTTTGGCTTTGGCGATGTTCTCGTGGGTGTCGCCCGACTCATCGGGTGCGGTGTGAAGGTTCAATTGAGACGGAGTGGTGGGCGTAAGGGGAAGACCCTCCAGCATCCAACGCAACACGTCCTGCTTCGCCGGATTGCCGGTGCCTAGCAGGATGCGGCGCGGCTCGCTCATGCCGTACTCAAGTCGGTGGAGGGCGCGGTGAGGCCGCTATTACTCGAAGTGGGCCAGACCCTCGAGCTGAGGGTTTGGCGCCGGGCGGCGCGGCGCCTCCGGCTGGGGAGTCTTGGCTTCAGGGGGCAACGAGTCCTCCCAGTCCGGGATGAGCAGGCGCGATCCGGGGGCCAGATTCAGGACCATCAGCACCCCGACGAAGCTAAACCCCATGGACATGATCAATATCGGCGTAAAGGAGCCGGTCACGAAGATCACGAAACCCGCCAGGGCCGTGGCCACTGCGTGTCCCAGCAGGGCGCCCATAATCTCGATGCCATAGAAGATGCCGATGGGCCCGGCGCCGAAGTATTGGCGGTTCACCACGGGGTAGGCGGACATCTCGCCGCCAAATCCTATGCCGAAGAGGATGGCGAACAGATAAAAGGTCCAGGTGTCGTGGGCCCAGAATAGCACCAGCACGGTCAGGCCCTGCAGGGTCAGGGCGGCGGTCATCGCCAGCTTGCCGCCCAGCCACTCGGTGACTATGGGTGTGATAAACCGGCTGGCGATGCTGAAGATGTTTATGAGGCTGAGGATTAGCGCGGCGGAAGTCAGGCTGATGCCCTGCTCGACGGCAATGGGTATCGAGTAGATAAGAATGATGCCGTGGCCGGCGCAGCCCAGGCCGTGAATCAGAGGCAGATTCCAGAACTCCTTGGTGGACCGGATGTGCTTGTTGAAGACCTTGATCCGAAGGTCCTCCACTATCTTGCTCCAGCCGAGGTCGGCCGCATCGTCGTGGGACGCGCCGTAGGGCTTGATACCCACGTCGGCCGGCCGGTTTCGGAAGAAGGGCGCCAGCAGCAATATGATGCCGCTCCCGCCCACGCCGATCGCCCAGAACGTAGTCTGCCAGCCCACGTGTTCCAGCAGGAAGCCGATCAAGGGAGCCAGCCCCGCGGCGCCCAGCCCCCCGGCAGCCCACAGGATGCCGACGCCGAGCCCGTGCCGTCGCCGGAACCAGTGGCTTACCGCCGCGATCAAAGGCACCATGGAGAGGGACTGGGTGACGGCCAGCATGACCCCGAAGACGAGGAAGAAGTGCCATACGCTGGTGATGAAAGCCAGCAAGACCATGCTCAGGGCGTAGAGAGCCGCTGCTCCCACCAAGGTCTTGTGAGGGCCGTAGCGGTCGGCGAGCCAGCCGCTGATGGGTGAAGCGATGGCCCCCACCAGGTAGTAGGTGGCCAGACCGGCCCCGATAACGCCGATGCTCCAACCGAAGTCACCCTCCGGGTCGTTGAGGGGCGCCACCATGATTCCGGCGGCCATGCCGATGGACTGTCCAACGACCTGCACCGCGGCCAGGATTCCCAGGATGATCCAACTGTAGTGGGGCCTGCCAAAACGCGGCAGCGCCGCGAATCGAAGCTTGGGCTTAGCGGTAACGGCCAAAGATCAACTACCTGTGATCATTCGAAACATTTTCCACCTGAGTATGGCCCCCGGCGGACCCGCAGGGCCATAGAATTTTCCTTTACCGGTCAGTCCGGGCTTGCCGAAAAGGATGCGCGTTCCCGGCGGGCTTGTCGGACCGTGGGCGGACCTCAGAGGCAAGTGGCGGCGCTTAAAAGCCCACGGCTGGGTCCGGAGCGGTCTCCAGACGGTCGCGGCCGGTGGCTTAATGGAACGGACACGCCTTGAGAAGGGTTTTCTCCCACCATTCGCCGCCGTCTCCCGCGGACGCAGCCCGACTGGAGGCTGCCGCCGATGCCTCCGGCTCGACGCCGCCGGCGAACTCCAAGGAAAGCGACCGGCCTTGACTGGCGGCGTCAACCGAAACGGCCCAGGCGCCGAAGAAGATCAGTAAGAAGACCACCGCCGAAACGACCAGGATGAAGGGTACCGGTACGGGTATTCGCCCTGCCGTCAATTAGCCGACCTCTACCTCGTGAGGGAACACCATGTTGTTGCCGTACCCGCGCCCGTCCCACTTGTTGGGGAATTCCATAGGCTGGGTTTCACCCTTGTTGTTGGTGGCCTTGCACATCAGCGTATAGCGACCTGGCCCGGGAGGGACCCAGTAGTGTTCCCAACGGCTCCAGGAGTAGCCGCTGCTGGGGTGGAGCGTGTCCACCGGGTCCCAGGTTGCGCCGCCGTCGAAGCTTATCTCCACTTTCACCACTTGCTCTTCCCCGGACCAGGCAGCTCCGGCCAGGTTGTAGCCGCTCACCGGGACGGTCTCCCCCGGCGCGGGGTTGGTGAAGATGGACTTGATCAGCAACTTGGTGAAGTAGCGGTAGGGGACGGGGTTGCCCGGCTCGTTCATGACCATGTACCGGTCGGTCATGTAGAACCCTTTGAACTCGTGGTCCAGGACGTGAATTCCCACGAGCCATTTCACCGAGTTCATGCCGTACCATCCCGATACCAACAGTCGCAGGGGAAAGCCGTGGTGTTGGGGCAGCGGTTCCCCGTTCATTTCGTAGGCCAGCAGAGTGTCGGGGTGTAGGGCCTTGGCCAGGGGAAGGCTACGTTCGTAGGTCACTTCCGCAGGGTCTCCCACCACCTCGTCGGGGCCGTGGTCGGCGCCCCGGAACATCACTTCCACCGCCGAGTCCTTGACCCCGGCCAAGCTCAGCACGTCGGACAGGGAAACCCCGGCCCACTTGGCGTTGCCCATGATGCCGTGACCCTTTATTGGCTCCATCACCGAGCTAATGCGCAGCGATTTGGTGTAGTACTCCGGCACATTGCTGTTGCCGCAGCATTCGAAGGTCACCTGGAACCGCTTCTGGGGCAATTCTTTGAGATCCTGATAGCTGAGGCTGAGGGAACGCTCCACCTGGCCGTCCACCACCAGTCGGTAGGTGTCGGCGTCGATGTTGGGAGATTCTTTCCAATGGTTGCGGATGTAGAAGAGATCGTTGGGGACGACGTTCTCCTGAAGGGCCACGGGGGGCGAGGAATAGCTGCGAAGCCCCGCGTTGGTGGGGATGAGTTGGGGTTTGACCTGCGTTGCCAGTTGTTGGGCTGCCATATATTCCTCCGGACAAGTTCTGCCGGCTGACTCCAGGCCTGCTTATTCCAGGTAGGTGATGGCCGGATCGCCGCTGGGATAGGTGATCAATAGCTGGACCGGGGCCCAGAGGTTGTTGATAAGCTTGTGAGGGGTTCCGGGCGGGGCCAGCATGGTGCAGCCCGCGCGGACGGTGCGGACTTCGTCCCCCAGGACAAGCTGCACCGCGCCCGCTATCACCATCACCGCCACGTCCACGTCGTGGGTGTGCAGGCGCTCCACGTAGCCGGGGTGAAGCTCCACTTCCTTGATGGTCAGGGCCGTTGCGCCGGTGTCAACGGACACTAGGTTGCGCCCGCTCCCCTTCTCGGCCAGAGGGACCATGGCTATGTCGGTGTTTTCGATTATTGGCATGTCTTCCCGCAGAGGGGCGCGAAGCCGACGGTTCTCGTGGGCCGTCCAGCGCCCTCAGGGCTACTTGATCTCCACGTCGTAGCCCACGATAGCGCTGAAATTCTTCCTCATTATATTATACCTGGGCTTGGTGGACTGCACGCGGCCCGCCGCATCGGTGGCCCGGGACATGAGGCGATGCTTGCCGCTCTCGTTGGCCTCCCACAGATAGGACCACCGGACCCACATGAACCGGTCCCGTGGCTCTTCCAGGCGGGCGGCCTGCCACGTGTTCCCGCCGTCGACGCTGACTTCCACCTGGCTAATGGCGCCGCCGCCGCTCCAGGCGTACCCCCGGATGACGTGGGGGCCCGGGGGCAGCGTTCCCGTGTCGTCGTTGGGCTGGGTGACGACGGACTTGACGCCGATGGTGGTGATCAGTTCTTTATTGGGGTCGTCGGGCGAGTCCCCATAGTAGTAGAAGTTGTAGTGGTACCAGCAGTCCGGCTCATGGTCCAGCACCTCCAAGTTCCAGAGCCACTTGACTGACCAGTTGCCCGACCACCCGGGGACCATCAATCGCACCGGAGCGCCGTGCAGGTGTTCCAGGAGCCGGCCGTTTTGGGCCACGGCCAACAGCGTGTCGGGATGCAGGGCCTTCTCCAGGGGCAGTCCCTTGTCGTAGAAGAAGGGCTCCGTGCCCGGGGTGGCGGTGGCGGGCACCCCTTTGTCCCACCCTTCGGCGCGGACGTGGGTGGCCCTGCCGGTGAGGCCGGCCTCGTTTAGGACCGCGGCCAGAGGCACCCCGGTCCACTCGCTGGCGCTGAGAATCATGCACTCCTGGGTGCGGGACGGCTTGGGTCCCTCGCCCTTGAAGTACTCGAAGAAGGTGGCGTCGCTGCCGGAGCATTCCATTACCGTGCGGACCGTGTGGCCCGGGAATCGGCGCAGGGTCTGGTAGTCGAGGGTCAACGGGCGCTTTACCTCCCCGTGGACCTGAAGCTTCCATCTATCCGCGGGCACCACGTCGGGGACGTCGAAGTGCTGCACCACATAGTGCAGGTCCACCGGGGTGATCAGCCCTTCCAGGTCCATTACCGGCGTGCGCACCCGCATCACCCGCCCCTGGTCGTCCAGCAGATTGACCGGCTTCAACTCCTTGGTGGGCCATCCGTAGAAGCCATCACCGCCGCCGGGCGCCGCGGGTTCGTCGATCCGCAGGAAGTCGGGGACCACCTCTACTCCGGTAACTCCCGGTCGCGTGGACATTGCTCAGATTCTCCCGGCTCTGGAAGCCGACTTGATGATCAGGTTGCGCCGCCGGATCGCTCCGCCGGCCGGCAATTACCTTAACACGAAATAGCTGGAAACGCTGCGTACGGCCCGAGCGGTTAACCCGTCGAGTCTTGGTACTTTTCTCCCAGGGCCGTCTCCCAACGGAGGTAGTGCATCATCTCCGCGGGGTTGCGGTCCACGCCCAGGATTACCACGTCGGTGGGAGGGGACATGACCCCGGCCAGTCCGGTTTCCTCCGGGAAGCCGGCCCGGCGCCAGGCCTCCATGCCGCCCTCCAGGACCCCTACCGTTTCGTAGCCCAGGTCCCGCAGCGCTGCCCCGGCCAGGGGAGCGGAAAGCCCGTCGCTGCAGGTTACCGCTATGGGGGCCTCTTTCGAGGGAGCTAGGCCGTCGATCTCAAACTCCAGCCAACTGCGAGGCGCCCAGCGGCCCCCCGGGGTGTGGCCCCGGGCAAAGTCCTGGCTGCTGTCCACGAATATGGTGACCGCCCAATCGCCGCCCTTCAACTCCTGGGGGGAGAGCCGTCGGACCCGGCTTCCGGCCTCCTCCAGGCCGAAGGGCCGGTCCTGGAGGAGGCCCGTTTCCAACGCGCCCCCGGAGGCGGCCCAGGCAGCCGTGCCCCCATCGACGGCGTATGCCTCCGGATGCCCCATCTGGCGGTACCAGGATGCGGTCATGGTGGACCTGGCCTTGCCGTCACAGCAAAAGACGATGACGGCGTTCTTGACCACGGCCACGTCGTCGGAGCGTTGCACCGCCTGTCCGCCAGGGAACCAGCGGAAGCCGGGGATATGACCGGCCCGGAATTCCTCCTCGGTCCGCACGTCGATCAGGTAGACCGGCTCCCGGTCTCTCCTGGCTATGACTTCACGGAGGGCGGGCACATCCAGGTAGCGCACCCCATCCTCGGCGGCTAGTCTCGCGGCGTAGGTCTCCGCGGTTGCCACCCCCTGGGAAGACGGCTCGGGAAGGGCTACTCGGTCGGCTCCCCGCTCCACCTGGAGGCCGGCCAGGACCCAGCCTGAGGTGCCGTTCCTCAGCCCGCAGACGTTGTCCAGCCCCATGCGTTGAAGCATTCGGGTCCCGATAATGCTGCGAGTCCGTCCGGCGCAGTTGATGACCACCGTGGTGTCGGGGTCCAGGTCCTTGGTGACGTCGGTAATGCGGTAGGCCAGTTCGCCTCCGGGTACGCTGCGGCCGCCGGGGATGCAGAACCGCCGGTACTCTTCCGGCGTCCTGGTGTCCAGGATGACCAGCTTGTCCCCCCGGCGGGCCATGCGGTCCAGCTCGTCGGCGTCGATCTCGGGGACGTGGTGCACCGCCTCCATCTTTTCGCCGAAGTCCTTGCTGGGGACGTTGGTGCCCCACTCGGTGGGGAGCCCGTCGCTCATCCAGCGGTTTATCCCGCCTTCCAACGTGGAGACGCGAGTGAAGCCCATTCTCTCCAGCGTGGCCGCGGCCAGGGCGGCCCGGCGCCCGTCATCGTCGCACACCACCACCGCGGTGCCGGGGAAAGGGACCGACTCCGGCATCTGGAATTCCAGCCTGCGACGTGGGATGAGGCTGGCGCCGGGGATGTGGGAGCTGTTGTACTCGCCGGTCTCACGCACGTCTATGAGGGCAAACTGCGAACCACCGGCCAGGAGGCGTTCCAGGTCCTTGGTGGTAGTCTTATCGGCCATGGGTCATTGCCCTCCAACCGGCCCGGCTTCGCTTGCCGCCCGAGGCGGGCCCCGGTCGCAGCAGGGCGTTTAGCAGTTGTCGTACTTCCCAGACTTGAAGGAGGTCACCTTGCCCGTCTCCAGGTCATAGCGACTGCGGTCGATGCCTCGCAGGTCGCTGCCGTAGACGTGAACCTCCACCGTGGGCAGGTTGGTGTGATTGTCCATCTGGTGAATTTCGTCTTGGCCCGGGACCAGCAGGGTAATCTCTCCGGGCCGGTAGTCAGCGCGGCGGTCCTGTTCCAGTCGGGCGTATCCCTCCGTGGCGCCGTCGTCCACCCTGCGGTAACGGGTCTCGGTCAAGGTGTTGTCCAAGATTCCGATCATGCCCCAGGTGCGGTGGTCATGGGGCCCCAGGTGTTCTCTCGGCCCCCAGACCACGGCGGTTACCGAGAGGCCGCTGTCCCCCTGGTACAGCAGATAAGAGCCGTGGTTGGGCCGCCGCCCGTTGGCGGCCGGAACGCGATACTGAGCCGGAATGGCCGACGGGTCCCCGGTCAGCCTCTCCAGCCAGGACGCCCCGGCTTCGAATATCTTCTGCGGCCCGGATTCCTTTTCCAACAGGCCTTCCATGTCGTGGACAAACTGGGCGAGGGAATACTTCACGCTGCTCATAGATCTTCCTGAACCTTGGTGATGGGCCGCCCGGAACGCGGCCGCGTGGTTGGGGTTTGCGGCGGGCGCCGTTGTCGCAGCAACCCATTATGGATGCGGCCTGCCCCAGCGTCAACTTTGGCTCCAACCCGCGTCTCCGTTCCTTTTCACTGGCAGAGGGCCGATTGGCCGCGGTCCCATCGGCTGCCGGCGAGAGTAGGCTGGCGCCCTTTGGGGGCGGTAGCCTCACGAGCGGAACAGGGGAGCCGGCGGGTTTTTCGAAACGAAGGGCGGTGATAGAATGACGCGGACAAACCCTGGCCCGCGGGAGCGCCGATTTTGTGCGCCCTCCCCGCGGCCCCTGGAGACCAGCCCTTGGACGACGACAGTTTTCTGCAACGAATCGGCCAGAAGATCGAGCAATCGACGGGCCGCCGCGTGGACGTTGAGATCGACCATGGGGACGCCGACAAGTTGGACGTGGATTTGGACCGGGAGGTCCCCCGGGTGGTGATGGGAGCCAACGTGATCCACCACGCCGGATTCGCCCGCATGTGCATAGAGTACGCCACGGCGTCAATCCGTGAGCAGCGGCTAATCGACATGCTGGAGTTCCACGTGTTATTGGCCCGGAACTAGGGCCTTAGTTCAAGTCCATGGCGCAAGAGCAGCAGCCGTCTCCCAATTTAGAGCGGCCCTGGTACTACCAAAACTGGTTTCAGTTGGCTTCTTTCATCTTGGGGTGGCCAGTGTTTGGCCCCCCTTTTGGCGTCCTATGGCCGGTGTGGGCGCTGCTGGTGCTGAGGTCTCCCTGGCACCACCACGTCTTGCTGAAGGGGCTGGGCTGGGCGATGCTGGGGGTGGGCGCCTTCATGTTCGTCAGAATGATTGGCGATAACGCCGGTCGCGGTATAGCCACTCTGGCTCCCGGGTTGGTGGTGACCGCTATTATTCAGGTGCTTTGGACCAAGTATAGGCGGGACCACGGGCCTTCATCACGTTCTCCTCACGCCGCTGGCAGACGGCAGCGCGGGGGCGCGGCGCGAGGTCCCTCCCCCACATCCCGGCGCAGGCCGCGGCGGCGGGGCCGGTCTCGCCGCTAAACAGGAGACCCCAGGGACGCCTCAAGACCGATCAGACGCCGCGGCGCCCCGTGATAGCCCGGTCCCTGCCCTCCCCGGAACGGCCGGGACCGGGTGGAATAGGCAGCAGGCCGCCGCGAGGGGTTACGACCCGGTGCTGTGCTAAACTTAGGTTGCGCCGGGTACGGCGAGCCGGCGCGGCCGGCCCCTCCCCGGGGCCGGACTTGGGACTACCCTTACATATCAAAGGGAGAGCTTTGCCGCGGGCCTCGCGGCGCCGAGTCTCGGGGCCCCACGGCGGTCAATGGGAGGCGGGAGTAGATGGTCCAGGAGCAGGAGTCATACCGGCGGGCTATGGTGGTGTTCGCCCACGCCGATGACGCGGAGTGGGGTTGCTCGGGCACCGTGGCCAGGTGGTGCGCTGAAGGGTGGGAGGTGGTCTACGTGGTCTGCACCGACGGCAGCAAGGGAAGCAGCGACCCCGCCATGACCGCAGAGGAATTGGTGAAGCTTCGCCGCCGGGAGCAGCTGAACGCGAGTGAGGTGCTGGGGTTGTCCGGCGTGGTGTTCCTGGAATACGAAGACTCCATGCTCGAACCCACGCTGCAGTTGCGGAGGGACATAACCCGCGAGATTCGCCGCCACAAGCCCGACGTGCTGGTCTGCGGGTCGCCGGTGCGAAGGCTGTCCCACGAGGGCTACCTGGGGCACCCGGACCATCAGGCCTCCGGAGAAGCCGCTCTATCCGCGGTGTTTCCCTCGGCCCGGGACCGGCTCACCTTCCCGGAATTGCTGGAGGAGGGCCTGGAGCCCCATAAGGTCAGGGAAGTGTGGATCATGGACCACCAGGAACCGGACAAGTTCATGGACGTGAGCGGCTACGTGAGCGTAGCCGTCAAGGCGCTGCGGCAGCACGTTACCCAGGTTGACGGAGAGGACATCGATACCTACTGGAAGCAGTGGCGGCTCCACGACGGCGCCAAGGTGGGCTTCCAGTACGCCGAGGCCTTCAAGCGCTTCCAACTGGGGTAAGCTGGGCTAAGCCGTCGCAGCGCCCTAGACCGAGAGGTCCCTTCGCGCTGCCGACACCTACGCCGGGACCTAAGCCGGTTTGAGGGCGGTCACCTTCACGCTGGCCACGTTCATGGGAATGCCTTCCGACTCGTCGAACCGCACCTGCTCGTCGGTGATTTCGACGTTCACGAACCCGGCGCGATGCAACCGGTCCAGGTAGACTTTCCGGCTCTCGGCGCCGGCGACGCAAGAGGTCCAAGCCTCGGCGTCGGTGCGGGCCGGTCCCTCGTCGCTCAGGGACACCATGTCCGAAAGGTGGATGCGCCCCCCGGCGGACAGCACCCTGAAGGACTCGCCAAAAACGGCGTTCTTGTCCGGCGACAGCACGATCACGCAGTTGGAGATGATCACGTCCACGCTGGCGTCGGGCAGCGGCATGTCTTCCATCTCCCCGCGGACGAACTCCACGTTGGTGAGGCCCAGGGCGGCCTGGTTCTTGCGGGCCAGGGCCAGCATTTCTTCGGTCATGTCCAGGCCGGTGACCCGGCCTTCCTCGCCCACCTGCTGGGCGGCCAGGAAGCAGTCGATGCCGCCTCCGGAGCCCAGGTCCAGCACCCTCTCGCCCGGTTGCAGGCCGGCCAGGGCGGTGGGGTTGCCGCAGCCGGCCGAGGCCGCCACAGATTCGGCGGGGAGTCCGGCTAGCTGTCCTTCGGCGTATATCTTCATCGCGCGGTCGGCGTCTGCGGGGCTGCAGCATCCGGGGTCGCAGCAGGCCTGCTCACCTGGCAGGACCGGGATGGCGTTGCCGGCCGCGCTTGCTCCCAGGGCTTTCTCCCCGTAGCGTTCCCGCACCAGTCTCTTGATGTCCTCTTTCGAGTCCTGTGAATTTGCCGTCATGTCTGTCCTCTCCTAGGCTAGGTTTGTTTGCGCCCTGGCTATTGAATTGGCGGCCCCGCCGCGGGCGGGAGCAGGGTCTGCCGAAGCCGGCCGGGCCAGCGCCTGGTCGACAAGCCGGTCCACGGTGGGCAGCATCTTTTCCCACACCCGGGCTCCGGCGCGGAAGGCCTCCTCTCCCGTGGTGGTGAGCCAGCAGACGCGCCTGCGGCGCCCCTGGTGTTCCTCCTCCCGGCACTCCACCAGGCCCCCGTCCAGAAGTTCCTTCATGGTCGAGTACACCATGGCTTCCGTGGGCTCGCAACACCCCTGGCAGGCCCTTCGAATAGCCTGGTTCAGGCCGTATCCGTGGAGCGGCCCCTTGGCCAGCTCTCCCAGCAGGAGAAACCGGCAGAGGCTGCGTTTCACCAGGTTTTCCCAGTAGGCTTCCGTTTGCATCACGATTGCGCCGGCTCCATCCTTGTTGACTCCGCCAATACTAAATGGCGTATATACTAAACCGTGTTGAGTATGATAACGCGCCGACTCGGCGGATGTCAACACCCGGCATTTTTCCCGGCACCGCGCCCCCGGCAGGAACGGGGCCGCAGCGATGGCGCCGGTACGCTGTCGTAGTGAATCTCCTGAGCCAAGGGTCCGGCCTTCGTCGTGGTCCTCGTTGTGCTCCCTAAGCCGGAACGCCTGGGTGTGTTAGAATTCCCCAAACCCGTAGCTACCCAGCCTCGGGGGGCTCGGCCGGAGGCGCAGCCTCTCCGGGGCCGTTGGCGGCGAGGGGATTCCGGGCGTTCCCGGTATCAAACGCGAAAGTTGGAAGTCGAGCCATGAGAGTATCCAAGTACAAGACCCGAGTCCTGCGCACGCCCGCGGACAATCCGCTGGTGGTTGGGCTGCCCGAGGGCAACGCTACCCGGACCTTCGTGACCCTGAGATTGAAGACCGACGAGGGCATTTCAGGCATAGGGATAACCTTCATACCCTCGCTGAGCGCCAGCCCCCTTACGCCAGCGCTGAAGGAGGCCGTGGACGCCCTGGCCGAAATGGTGGTGGGGCGGGACCCCATGCCCGTGGAGGCCATCGCCGAGGACCTGAAGCAGGCGGGGAGCGGCTCCGGCCCCGGCGGGATTTTCACCCTGGCCCTGGCAGCCGTAGACATGGCCCTGTGGGACATCAAGGGGAAGGCTTTGGAGCAATCGGTCTGCTCCCTGTTGGGCGGATACCGGGACAGGGCGCCGGCCTACGCCAGCGGCGCCCTGATGCGCACCCACGGCGTCGAGTACCTGTCGGAGGCCGGGCCCCGGCTGGTGGAGATGGGCTTCAGGCAAATGAAGACCCAGTTGGGGGGCGAGCCCACGGCAGCCCGGGAACTGGAGCGCATCCGGGTGCTGCGGGAGGGCATTGGCGAGGACATCGACTTGATGTGCGACATCAACCAACTGTGGAACGTGAACCAAGCCATCGAGATCGGCCGGCGGCTGGAGGAGTACCACCTCTTCTGGCTGGAGGACGTGGTGGCCCACGACGACTACCAGGGGTTGGCCCGGGTTGCCGACGCCCTGACCACCCCCATAGCCGCCGGAGAGTACCACTACGGCATCAACCCCTTCCGGCACATGCTGGAGGCCAGGTCCATCGACATTGTCATGATCGACCTGCTGCGGGTTGGCGGAGTAACCCAGTGGCGGAAGGTCGCGGGGATGGCCGAGGCGTTCAACCTGCCGGTGGTGAGCCACCTGCTACCCGAAATCCACGTCCAACTCATGGCGGCCATCCCCAACGGCCTGACCGTGGAGTACATGCCGTGGACCCTGCGCCTGTTCGAGGAGACGCCGGAGTTGGTGGACGGCGACATAGTGGTGCCCGACAAGCCGGGCTTGGGCCTGGCCTTCGACAAGGACGCCTTGAAGAAGTACCGGGCCGAGTGATAGCGTAAGGCGGCGCCCAGCCCTCCCCGGTGGTCCAACGCAAACAAGTTGAGAGGTGAGACCGTGGTCCACGAGCTCCGCATCTACGAAATCAAGCCCGGCATGATGGACTCCTGGCTGCAACTTTTCGACGAGCACATCCGGCCCCTGGCCGCCAAGACGGACGTGCCGGTGGAAGGCGCCTGGGTGAGTCCGGACCGGACCCAGTTCATCTACCTGCGGAACTATAACTGCAGCGAGGAGGAAATTCCCGCCAAGATGGAGGCCTACTGGGCCACGCCGGAACGCCAGGCCCTGGGGGATATTCCCGGCAACCACATCGCCACCATGGACGTGAGACTCATCGAGCCCGTCTAGAGCCCGGCTCCGGCTGGTTGACCCGGGCCGGTTGACCCCGGGCCAATTGAAACCAAGACAGGGCTATGGCGGCGGCCGTTTTCGCAGAAACCCGGCGCCGCGCCGGGGCTTGCAGGCCGTTACCGCGGGGACGGCGGGCGTTATTCCCATCGGCTTTCCACCGACCGACACTTGGGGAGGACAACCATGGTTTCGCAACTGCGCATCTACACGATCAATCCAGGGATGATGGAGTCCTGGTTGAAAATCTTCGAGGACCATATCCGCCCGTTGCACAGCAGGCTGGGCATGCCGGTGGAGCGAAGCTGGGTCAACGAGGAGGGCAGCGAGTTCGTCTGGGTGCGAAGCTTTCGCAGCCCCGAGGATATTCCGGCCAAGGAAGAGGCATACTTCGCCTCGCCGGAGCGCCAGGCCCTGGGGGACACGCCCCAGAAGCACATCGCCAAGATGGAGATAAGGGTCATCGAGCCGGTGCTGACCGGATCACCCGACCCCTAGCGAGGGGCAGGCAGCCGTGTCCCGCCGCAGAGGGTGCCCCTAAAGCTGCTTCCGCATCTCCAGGTGGGGGATCTCCACCTCCAGGAAGACCTCCCCGTGTTCGCGGTAGCCGTGGGCGGCGTAGAAACTCTTGACGTACTCCTGGGCGTGGAGCAGGCTTTGGGTCCTGCCCTGGGCGCGGGCCGATTCTTCCAGGAAGCCGAGAATGAGGCTGCCCACCCCCCTTCGTCGCCACTCTTTGTCCACCGCCATGCGGCCGATCTGGGCGTAGCCGTCCTCCCGGAGGACCAAGCGGCCAGCGCCCACCACCCGGCCTCCGTGCAGGGCGATGGAGTGGGTGGCGGTGGCGTCGGCTTCGTCCAGTTCCTCCTCAGGGGGAATCGACTGCTCGGAGACGAACACCCGGAAACGGACGGCGACGGCCGACTCCATCTCCGCCTCGCTCTCCACCTGTTTGACTACGATGGTGTCCATATCATCCGATCGCCGCCCCCGGTCGTGACTCGTGCTACAGCCGCGGACCTGATGTCGATAGCTTCAGCCGTGGTTGGCGATTACAACGTCAGCCCGTGGCCCGACGCCGCTTTCGCCGTTTCGCAATGCGCCTAAGCGCCGGTGCCCTGCCTTCAGCCACCGGGCCGCCGCCGCCCCGCCGTCCGGCGATAGACTATTCTACCTTAAGGTTACGGCTAAAGGACCCGAGGTCAAGGGACTAGCGGAGTCCGTCCGGCAACCGCACCACCATAGTTCCCTGGCCGAGGCGGACCTCCAGGACCACCTCCTCCAATGCCGGTATCAGCAGTTCGCCGGCTGTACCGGACACCACGTATACGTCGTTGCTGCCCGTTTCCAGAATCTCGCCAAGGTGACCAAGCTCCTCCCCATCTTCCGTAACCACCCTCAGTCCAAGCAATTGGAAATGAAAATATTCACCCTGGGGCAGGTCAGGGACCGCGCTTTGGGGAACGGTGATCTCCTGGCCGACCAGACCCCGGGCTTCCTGGAGTGAGTCGACTCCGCAGAACTTCAAGACCACCAACTGGGGGGAATTCCGCTGGGAAGAGGCTACCGTGTAGGAGTTGCCGCCGATATGCAGGGTCTGGCCTTGGTTGAACCTGTGGGGAACGTCGCTGAGGACGGCCGCCCTCACCTGGCCCCGCACGCCGTGGACCGCAACGACTTGGCCTACTATGACCGGGGGAGGTTCGCCGGTGGCGGCGCCTGTCACGCCGCGTTGAGGAGCATGGAATTGGGCAACTGAGTTGGCCCTGATCCGGAGCCTAGACTATTTCCAGGACGGCGTGGGCGCCGTCCTTTACCGCCGCCACCCGCAGCAACACTCGCATCGCTTGGGCCACCCGCCCTTGGCGCCCGATAACCTTGCCCTTGTCCTCCGCGGCCACCTCGAGGCGGAGCACCACCCGCCCATCTTCCACGGACTCGGTTACCTGCACTGCGTCGGGATTACTCGCCAAGGAGCGAGCTATGTATTCGATGAGCTCTTTCATTCCTCAGCAGTCTCGTCCCCATCCTCTAGGACAGCCGGGGACTCGCTTTCCCCAGGGGCCGCCTCGCTGTCCAGGCCGTCTTCCTCTGGGGCCTCAGCCCGCACTATAGTGGCGCTGGAGGGGACAATCTCGGACGTCGCGGAGCCGGTGGCGGTCCCGAAGGCCTGCGCTCTGTCCAGGACGCCGGCTTTGTCCAGGATGCGCTTCACCGCGTCCGAGGGCTGCGCCCCTTGGCCCAACCACCGCGCCGCCCTGTCCTGATTTAGGGAGATGGCCGGCGGGTCCTTCATCGGATCGTAGTTGCCGATCCATTCCAGGTATCGGCCGTCCCTCGGCGCGGCGGAATCCGCCACCACGATGCGATACGACGGATGACCCTTCTTGCCTATCCTCCTGAGCCGAATTCGAAGCATCTATACTCCCATGTACCCCATGCCGGGCGCAGCACAGGGAAATTTTATGTCGGGGCCGGCCGGTTGTCAATCGACCGATTAGACCACCGCGGTGCTGGAAACCGAAATAATAATGCCAAGTAGGTAGCGTTCTCGTTGTCTGAAGACGGTCCAGTGCGCGTTTGCCAATTCGGCGCCGGAGCTTTTCGCCGTCTCAAAAAGTATCGGACCCAGCCAATCTGCCGGGGAAACCCCTTTCGATACTCCGGTGGCAAGGGGCGATGATAGACATTGGTCTGGGCCCGACTAACGGGTGCTCGTATGTCTAGCGGACTGTTTAGGAGACGGTCACCTCGTCGCGTCCAGACAGATGCCTATCATCGCCCCTGCGTGTTAAACTATCTTCCATTCTTTATCACCTCCTTCTCTAGATTCCGCCAAGCGGTGCCCGCATTGTAGCAATGAGCTTGCCCCCCTGTCAAGATAACCGGCCGCCCGGTGCCGTTCGGCTCTGTTGGATGATACTCCAAAAGTCTTGACAACCCCCCCGGCTGTTTCTTACCTTATTTAGTGGCCCTAACAAAGTCTAGGGGCCACAACAAAACTTAGGGCGGAAGCAGCCCGAGTACCAATCACGCTGCCCCCGCCCCTTGGAGATGCGACATGTCACGACCTTCCAACTACACCGCACTCAGAAAAAGAAGGGGTAGAAAGAGGTTATGGCATCATCACACAACCATCAAAAACCCTCGTTTGCCCCCCTGTCAAGTATCGGAATCCGTCGCGCCACCCGGATAACACCGCGAATCCCGGCGGTATTCGCCTGGGCCGCCCGGGCCGTGCAGGCCACCAAGACCCCCGCCGCAAACACCCGCAACTACCTCTCCTGGATCGCTAAGGCGTTTGTTTACCCTTACGTGCTCTATGACGCCCGCGACGCCGCCGCCCGCGTGTACTCGGCCGTCGTTGACGCCCTGCCCGGGGGTGGTTTGTAATGGACGGGCGACGGTCACTCCACACAACGCCCGATGAGCCGATGATGACTGGCCTCGGCCTCCCTGCTCCCCCCGTCCCCTCTGCCCCTCCTGGGCGGAGGCCCCGCCGTGGCTGAGTACCAGGCCGTCCAAACCCTCTCCATTTCCTGCCCGTCCCTGGACTGCCCAGCCCCGGCCAAGGTGGTCAGGGACGGGCACCGTGGCGGGCAGCAGCGGTACGAGTGCAAAGGATGTGGCAACAACTTCTTCGCCGCAGGCAAGGCCCTCCGCAAGCAGTTCACCGCCGACCAGATAGCCCACGCCGTTGACGCCTACTACTCCGGCCTGTCCTACAAGCAGGTTGGGGAGAACATGGAGGACGTGTTCGACGTACCGGAGCCCAGCAAGTCCACGGTGCATGCCTGGGTCAAAGCCTACACGGGCCTAGCCCAGAGATACCTGGACGGCAAGGTGGGGGAGGATGGCACCCCTGCGACTGCGACGGGGAAGAAAATCCGGGCCAACGTCGGGGAGCATTGGGTGGCGGATGAGTTGGTGCTGAGGGTGGGTGGCAAGAAGATGTGGTGCTGGAACGTGATGGACCGGGACACCCGCTACGTCCTGGCCGTCCACCTGAGCCCCACCAGGGACACCAACGACGCCATCGTCGTGATGGAGAAGGCCAAGGACAACGCTGCCGGTCTGCCCAAGACCGTCACCACCGACGGGTTGGGCTCGTACACGGACGCCATCAGAGCCGTGTTTCCCATAGGCACCAAACATGTGGTGTCGGAGGGGATATACGAGTCGGTCAACAACAACCTGTCGGAGAGATTGCAGGGCAGCTTCAGGCAGCGCACCAAGACGCAAAGGGGACTCCAGGCCAGGAGGACGGGGCAGGAGTACCTGGACGGGTGGGTGCTCGATTACAACTTCTTCAAGGACCACGAGGCGCACAAGGGCGGGACTCCGGCTGAGGCGGCAGGGGTGGCCGAGCGCGTGCCTTGGGATAGCTGGGAGCACATCACCCGGATTGGTGGGGAAGTGGCGGAAGTGGAGATCAAGGAGCACACCCCGACGCCGAAGAAACCGGGGCGCAAGCCCAAGATGGGGAGCGTGAAGGAGGCGGTGGGCAAGCACCTGGAATGGAAGGAAATCCAGGAGGCCCGCGCCAGGAGGAAGGGGAAGAAAGCGCCGGTAGTGGCCGGGTACCCCAAGAAGAAGACGGGGAAGGGCGGCGGGCCTGGAGGGCCTGGTGGGCGCGGCAAAAAGGAGATAGGGGCGGCCACCAAGAAGTAAGAAATGGACGTGTTACAACCCCCTTCCGCAACAGGGGTGTCGTCTCATCTCGGGGGGTAATGTGGGGAAAGGGCAGAGCTAGCTTGGCTATAGTCCCGCCAGGGCCTCGGCGTGGTCGATGTAAATGGCGGTCTCCCGGATGCGCCGCTCTGTTTCGTCGTTGCAATTACCGTCATAGAAGCAATTGCCGTGTAGGTGTCCTATCCGGGTGTAGTAACGCCCCACCAGGGATTTCACGCGAGGGTCTTCTCGGGCTAGTGCGTCAAGCCCATTCGTAGTCCCGGTAGTGGTTCTGGGCTCCTCCCCGGTGCGGGCAAGAATCAGGGCTTCGGTTGCCCTCCTGGTGGCGCACCACGCCTTTTCCGCCGCGTCCCTAATGTCCCCAATCTCCCACCTTTCCAGGGCGGCTTCCTGCATGCCCCTGGCGTCCTCGAACACTGCCTGGACCCTAACCTTGTCCGTGGCTATCATGTCGCCGTCTCCTTGTGTCCCGCTACGGGGGAGGAGGGGTTGACACGCCGGCAACTGCCGGCGTGTCAACCCCCAGTATACCGCAACCACCGAAAAAAAGACTCCCATTAAAAACCAGGGGGGCAAACCCTGGCAAGTCGCCCGCCCGCCCCCCTCCCTCCCGCGTGTTACAATTTCCATGCAACAGCCACATCGCAACCCCCAGGGTCTCGGGTCCGCAGCGCACTCCCCCTGGGGCCTCCAGCATTAGGCCAGCCCTATCACCCGGGGACAGAGGCGACACGCGCCTCCTTGCGGGCCTGTGCTGGGAGTTGGTGGCTGTTGCAAGCGCCAAAGTCCTCATTCCGCAAGGAGGCACCCACACCCGCGCCCCTGCCCGAATCCGCCGCCGCGCCCGCCATACGCCTGCCGTTTCGCTTCGTTCCCTTACCGATACTTGTCACGGTATCATCTCCCATGCTAAAACCGCGGGTGCAACAGCTACCAGTGGCCCGTAACGCGGGCCACGAACCCCCAATGCACCCGGCGTGGGCAGGCCAGATGTGAGGACGCTGGCGCGATAGGCTTCCTGGGGTTGCCGGACTCCCCGACTTCCTGGGCTTCCCGGGCTTCTTCGGGCTCCCGGGCTTCGTCTCCGGTCCCCTCTTTTCGTGCCTCCTTGCGGTCGGTTTACGCCGGGAAAGCGGTAGCTGTTGCGAGTGCCTCGATCCTTGCCGCAAGGAGGCTCCCGCGATGAAGCACCAATGGGTGGCTGACTCCGCAGACTTCGGAAAACACGGCCTACTCCGCGCCCTCTCCAACCCCGACCCCCCGGACGAGTACCTGCCCCTGAAACTGGGCGTGGTCTGGTATCTCACCCCCGACGACGACGACAAAGAGCCCAAGAAGCCCAAGACTGCCAAGAACGCCAAGAACGGGAACAACCCCCATGCCTACCTGAGCCTCCAAGGCGACGAGGCCCGCGCCTACGAGGACTCCGACCCCACCCTCTACCACAAGCTAAGGCACATCTACCGCACCAACCCCGGGCGTCTGGACGTGGGGCGGGTGGAGCGGTCTGGCATTCTCCCCGAGGGTACCGCATTCTACTCTGCGTTGGTGCCCGAGAAGTTGGGGAGGGAGACCAGGGAGAGGCGCAGGGAATGGGTGGAAGGGGCGCAGAAAAAGGTGAAGGGCTGCGACCTCGTGTTCCTGGACCCGGACAACGGCCTGGACCCCAAGGCAGGCGGCCCCAACAAGAAGCCCAACCAAAGGCCCACCATCGACGCCAGACACGTGCGCCTGGACGAGATCCGCCCCTATATGGAGCGGGGGCAGAGCGTCATCCTCTACCAGACTTCGGCCATGAAAGGGGCCATGATCCGGCAGGTGTGGGAGAAGCGGTGCGTGCTGGAAAGAGAGCTGGGCATCCGCCCCTTCGCTATGGTCTACGCCAGACACAAGGACGGCTGGGTGTTCTTCCTGGTCATTTCGCAACCGGAGCACCGGGAAAGGCTGGTGGCGAGGGCCAGGGGGATGATCAACGGCGGCTGGGACCAGCATTTCATCATGCGGGCGGGGACGCCGCCGACGCCCAACGGGGTGCAGGCATGAACTACCGCCAAGACGTGCCTCCCGCTTCCAAGCCCGGGGCCTGGGCCGCCTTCTGCCGGGTGCTAGGGTTGCTCCTGGCCTCCGCGTCCTGCGCCACGCTTGTGGCCTGCGCCGTCTTGGTGGCCCTGGTCTCCCTGGCCGCTTGTGCGGGCGCGGACACGGCGACCGCCCCGCCCGGGACTGGGCCGACCCCCGGACATACCCAGGCACCTTCTCCCGTTGCCAGGGACGACCCCCCGTCCACCATAGCGGCGTCGGACACCGCTATGGCCGCAACCGCTTCTCCGGTCCCTACCGCGACTCCGGTCCCTACCATAACTCCGACCCCGACCCCGACTCTTACCCCAACCCCTACAGAGACCCCAATTCCTACCCCAACCCTGGACCCGACCCGGGTGCTGTCTCCAAGCCCGGTCCCAGCCTCGGACCCGGGCCTGGCCGCCGATTTCGGGGATTGGGTGCTGGACGAGAGTTGCGTGGCCATCGCCCGCTCCCCGGGCATCAAGGCCACGGAGTGCGTGGACTCCTTCTCCGAGTCTGAGGTGGCGGAGGGCGCGGTGGCGGTGGCCGTCCATTTCTCGTCGGACGGGCCGATGGGGGCACGGCTGAGGGTGGTGTTGGAGCGCCCGCCGAGTGCAAGGGGCGTGGCCCTGGGAAACCTCCGCCCCGTGTGTAGGCCGCCGTCGGGTTGTGGCTGGGACGTGGTGCTTGGTGAGGAACATGGGGAGAGGACTACCGGCGGACTATCGCGGCTGTACTTCGACCGGGAGAATTGGGAATACCGGGAGAAGCCGAAGACGAGGCCGGTCTGGATGGTGGGGGAGTACCGGGTGGACGTGTGGAGCAAGGAGAGCGGGGAGTTGCTGGCGAGTGAGGAGTTTGAGGTGAAGGAATGACGGTGGCGGTGAGGGAATGACGGTGAGGGAATGACGGTGAGGGAATGACGGTAAGGGAATGACGGTAAGGGAATGACGGTAAGGGAATGCTCGGCCTAACCCTGACATTGCCGTTGCTGGAAATGCTGGCCCGAAGGAAAAAGGGATGGTTGGAAGAACTCACCGGCCTGAACGTAGAGATTCCCGGGGAGTGGTACTGGTGGGTAGTCGGAATTGTGGCGGGACTCGTGGTGCTGGGGAAGATTATCGAGGTGTGGCGAAGGCCATAATAGGCGGCGTCACCATCGCTTAGGGTACAATAGGAAGGCGTCCAAAACAGAACAAAGGGCCAGGGGCAGTAGTTTTGCCGACAACACCCCCGGCCCCCTAGGAGTAAAACCGATGAACTCGTCCTCACCAGACGACGAGCCCACAGGCCCACCATACCACGAAAAAATAGACGACACCAATTCGTCAAGTGCTCCGAGTCCGCGAAGATTCACCCCGCCGTCGAGCTACCGGGCACTGGAGCAGGCCGTTGAGGCATACAATCGGATGCTGGCACAGGCCGACGCTGATGCAAAGGCCGAAGCCAAATCCAGGGCTAGGGCAAGGGCCTCAGTCTCCGCTTCAAGGCGGGCTCCCAAGCAACACCTGTCTGCGTCCGAGCGGCGCAAGGGTCGGGGCGGCCACGACCTGCGGATGCTGGGGCCAGGGCGCGGGGCCTAGCGGCCCACGGCGAAGAGCACCACGTTAATGACAGTGGCGACGACCACCACAGCCGTCATACCGCTTATCCCCCAAGTGAGGCGAACCATCACATCGGTCTGGCGCTTTTGGTAGCGCCAGATCAGCGCGTCTCGATGGTGATCGATGCCCACTCCAGTAGTTTTGGCCGCCTCGTTGTACAGCCGAATCAATTCGGCATTGGGCAAATCCTGTAGCTCTTCCCAGGTCAAAGCCCTTCCTGCCATTGGCCCCCCGTTTCATCGTTGCTGCTGAGTGTCTGCCTGTTACATTGTGTCTGCCTTCCCTGCTGCCGCGCTGGGACAGGAGTTTAGTGGGTCAGGTAGTTCCCGGGGCCGGTCAGGGAGTTACTGACAACTGCTCCTTGCGCCAGTGACCGCTCCTGGCTTCTAATATGTGTCGCGGTTCTTGGCCAGAATGGAGCCACAGCGGGGAAGGAGTAATGAATTGACAACCAATCACCCAAAAAGACGGACGTTCTACAGCTTCCACTTTGACAACGACGCGTGGAGAGCGGGACAAGTGCGCAACATCGGCGTCACCGAGCATGACGAGCCCGTCTCGGACAATGCGTGGGAGCAGGTCAAGCGGGGTGGTGATGCTGCCATCAAAAGGTGGATCAGCGACCAGTTGAGCACCCGGTCTTGCGTGATAGTCCTGATCGGCTCGCACACCGCCAATAGGAAGTGGATCAATCACGAAATCGCCAAGGCGTGGGACGACAAAAAGGGGCTACTGGGCATCTACATCCACAGGCTCCTCAACCAGGACGGCAAAGCTGCGACCAAGGGCAACAACCCATTTGGTTACATCAAGCTCAGCAGCGGCTCGACCATAGCCAATTACCCTCAAAACGCCAAGACTTATGACCCACCCCACACGGACAGTAAGGATGTGTACGGTTATATCAAGGACCACCTTGAGGGGTGGGTTGAAAATGCCATAAAGAACCGCCGCCAGTAGAATCGTCGATGGACCCCTTCAACCCCGGGGCACCTACCGCCCAGTCCCATTTGGCGATGATCCAGAGCATCATCGACCGACTGGCGGAGAACAGCCGGACCTGTAAGCTGGGGTGCGTGACGTTGGTCGCCGCGGTCCTGTTCCTCGTGTCCCGCACAGGAGTCCCGCAGCACCTGCTGTTTGTGCTGTTCCCCGTAGTATTACTCGGAGTCCTGGACGCGTATTACGTATCCCTGGAGCGGGCGTACCGGGCGAGCCACAAGACGGCCTTGAGGTTGTATGTGGATCAGCCGGGCGAGCCGCCGCTGCCCACATTGGAACCGGAAGGCCACGGGCCTAGGCTCGTCTTACAGACGTTGAGGTCGTTCTCCGTCTGGTGGTTCTACGGGGGTCTGCTGCCGGTGGCTCCTCTGGGCTGGTTGTTACTGGAATGGGCGTGACATACGCCAACCCCTAGTGCCCCTCGCCCTGGCCCCCCTATTTCATCACCGCTCGGCTAAACTACGCATCAGGTTATAGGCAAACCATCCGTGCCTCAACTTGTACACCTGAGGCTTGGCGGAAGCAGCATCGCGTTGAACCCCCAAGCCGTCGCTGTAGGGCTGGAAGGACGTGATTTTTGTGTAAGGAGTTCGATGGCTTTTCTGTCTACCTGCGAAATAGAGGTGCTTGGTCGTCAGGGCCACGATTCCATCGTCTATGTGCACAAGTTCAGTCGTGATCACGGGGTCTCCTCGAATGGCGCTCTGGCGCAAATACACGCCCTTCATTACCCGCACACGTACGGCGGGAGAGCCGCCCTCATAGTGGGTGCGGGACCGCCCCTCATACAAGGTGACCCCCTGGAAAGTCCAAACCAACTCCTCGGACTTCTGGAAATTAAACGGCAGATCACCTTGCACCGGTTGCTGGTGGGGAAGCCTACCTGCCGTGACCTCCCTCAGAACCGTCCCCAGTGCCACATTGGTATAGGCTCCGTTCCGGTCGAGGTCGGCACGGGATAAGCCAAGAGCGTCCGCATAGTCAGCGAGGGAAGACTGCTCCTCCCCGCTGATAACGTGGTCATCAAGCAACGAGTCTACTGCGTCTTCGTATCCTGCGATTAGGGCCGCCCGGACTTCGCTATCCTGGACGTACTGCTCCCGCATCGCGGGAAGGCTTGCTTTCAACATATCGACGGGTGATTGCCCAACCGCGCCCGCCCGAGCCCGTTGCCGGAGGTCGCCGATTGCCTTGGTACGCCTAGAGACACATTCTTTGTGCTCGGTACTGAACCAGCCTTGTTGCGGCACCAGATACAATCACCCATTTCGTCCTCCTGGGACCGGCTGTTTGGTTCTACGTGGCATTATACTCCATCTGACGGACAGCGCGGGGCTGCCGTTGTCCTCGTATAGGTGGGGATGGCCTGGTGCCGGAGGGAGGCCCCAGGGGGAGCCGAGTCCGCACCGAGCCCCTGGGGACGTGAGTGGCTGTTGCAGACGGAATTGTACTCCGACAGGAGGGGCTTTAACCGGGGAGCATCATGGAGAAGAAGCTGGAGCCGTGCAGGGCACCAAGGGGAGGGAGGACATGATGACCACATCAACACTCAAGAGAGAGTGGCTGATCGGCAACTCGATACTGGCCTACATGGGGGCGCTCCTGCTGGCCCAAAGTTGGGTGCTGCTAGGCCACCGGGAAGCTGGTAGGTGCTCCCCGGTGGCCTAGCAGCACCCAACTTCCCGGACCCTATGCTATTTGGCGTAGCTTCGTTCCTGTTTCTAGCGTCGCTGGTGCTGGCGGTTGTGGCAGCCCTACCGGAGAGGCTGTGGGACATTGCAGTCCGCCTTGTGAACCCTATCGGCCCCGTGTTAGCCCTCTTGGCATGGTTGATATTCAGCGGGAGCTGGCTGGCGATCATCGACGAATTGCCAGGAGAGGTGTGGTGGGCACACGTCCTGGCCTGGGGCGGTGTCCCGATGTTCCTGTACCTGTTCGCGAGGTTCTTCTACCAACTGTTCCGGGCGGGGATATTGCCGCCGGGTGGTTGGACGCCGAGGCGGCCCACCGAGGGGGATTGAGGCTAGGCTGGGGGGTGAGTCAAATGTGTGACGCGACCTTGCGCGGCGGCCCGGTAGGGCGCTGTAAGAACTAAGCGCTAGAGCAATCGTCGTCTAGGGGAACTTGGACAATGAGCTACCGTCTCATCCTCGGCATCCTAACCGGGACAGTGGTGGTCGCACTGGGGGCCTTTGCCTGCGGGTCCGAACCGCCACCTACTCCTACACCCACCCCGACGGAAACCCCGGTGCCAACTGCCACTCCTGAGCCGACACCCACTCCCACCCTCGCGCCCACGCCAACACCTATTCCCACTCCCATCCCTGCGACGAGGGTCACCGACGCAGGGGCGGTTGTTGACGTGGAGGCGCTGAGCGAAGCCCTTGCCGATGCCTTCGAGTCCGTAGACCTTAGCAACCTTGGAGATGTTGCGGACGAGATTGCCCTTCAGGTGTGCGCCCTCGTCGCAGGGGAGTATGCGCCCACGCTGACCGTGGACGACTTCACAGACGACCTGAGGCTGAAAGTGGGGCTGGTGGCGTTCTGCGAGACACGGGAAATCGCAATGGAATCAACTCCCGCCTCCGCGCTGGACCGCTACGACGACAACGGGAATGGGAGAATTAGCTGTGCGGAGGCGAGCGGGCATGGCATCACCCCGGTCTACCGTGGGGACCCCGCTTATGAGTACATGGACGATCGGGACGACGACGGGGTAATCTGTGAATAGGAAAGACCACAACTAGCAAAATAAGTCAGCCACCCATGAAGGGACCGAAGCCGTGGTGCACCGGCCAGAACCGTGACATCACCACCCTTTGCAACCCCGCTAACTCGGGGCGGGTCGAGAAGACAGCAGCCCTCCAATATGTAGAGAGTGATGCTCACACGTACATTGCTGGAGCAATGAATAAGTGGGCGGACTTCGTACCTGCCACGGCACGATCCAACGACTTGCATATTCTTCCCTGAGTCATCCAACAGAGCCGAACGGCACCGGCCGCCCGCAGGCCGGGCACCGAGGGGAGGGGCCGGGGAAGGGGTCTAAAGTGCCAAACCTAACCCAACTGATAGCAAGCCCCCAAAACCCGGTCGGCCGGTTATGCCGGACAGCCTTGCCCAGCAAATCAGCCGCCAGGACGGCCAACAAAAAGCTGTCAGATTTTGACACGGCTCTGCCCCCGGGAGAGCGCGAGAATTACCCCTGGATGCTGGTCGGGACGGCGTTCGACTACCGGGCGAGGTTGTTCTTTGAGCCGGCACTCAACTTCGAGGACACAGCGGCCCTGGGCCGTGTGTGGCGGGGAATGATGGCTCCCGCGGAGTGCCACAACACCGCGGAGCTGCTCTGGTTTGCCGGGTCGGGGCTCACGCCCGAGCGGAGGGCCGACGACGATTACCTGGCCCGGCTTTGCGTGGTCGCCGCCCATCTGGAAGACGTATACAGAAGGGGCGTCGTCGGGGAGTGGCTGTTAGAAGCGGAGAAAATGACGCCGGAGCGGGTTATGGAGGCTATTCCCGACGCCCTGGCGGGCGACGTGACGCAGATGGCCAAGAAGCTGGAAGGCGTCTTCTTGGGGCGAATGCCGAAATGCGTAATCTCCAACCCGATACTCAGGCACGCCGACCTGAACATCGGCGCCGACGGCGACCTCATCCTGGACGATTGCCTTATCGATATCAAGGCCACGGTCAGCGCGAAGGTGTCGCAGGCGATGCTGCACCAGGTGGTGTGCTACGCGCTGCTGGATAGAGAAGACCGTTTCCGTATTCGGAAAATCGGCCTTTACATGGCGCGGCAAGGCGCGCTGATAGCGTGGCCGCTGCCGGAGTTGCTGATGCTGCTCGGCGCGAACGACACGGACGTGGGCGCGCTGCGGGCGCTGTTTGAGAAGGCGGCGCGTCAGCTGTCGGGGGAATAAACGGCGGCCCGGGGGCAATCGGTCGATGGCGTTGTTACAATGGTGCCATAGACGGGGGAAACTTCATAGGTGTCAGGCGTTCCTATGCCCGGGGCGCGGGTGATTATCGGGTTCGATCCACGCCGGACGGCGACCCCGAAGATGACGGCGTTTGGTTCGCCTGCGGATAGCGGTATAGACATTGCTACTTGGGTCGGTTCGCTCAAGTTCCCACTGCTGGACTGCAGGGCTGTGATGAGAGCGCCAACCTACTCAACTATGGAAATCCACAGGCGTAGAATCAAGCCGACCTGGGGACATACCGGGTACCCGCCTTTCGAGGGCCAGGTTATGAACTTTGAAGTCCGGTATAACCGGGACAATGATGCCGTTCATTTCACGGCGGGAGGGACCACCGAGCGCCAGACCCAAGAGAGCGCCGTAACATTCAAGTAGGAAGGGACGGCACGGCGCCCACCTGCGTGATTGCGCCGGTCATGGCTGAGCCGGGCCTGCAAATGTTGTGCCACGTGGCAGAGTCCGTTTAAGCCACGAAACCGGACCGATTTCAAAGTGATGCACTACCGCTCCCCCGCAGGCTGGTGCAAAACCCCGGGACAGCCGTGACCATGACGCAGGCATGAACACTACGGACGTGGCCACCCCATTGCCACTTATGCCAGAAAGGAGCCGCCCCCGACGCTCACGCCATCAAGATAAGGACCGGATAAGCGTCCCCATAGTTTGCGTGCCGAGTCCGTGATCTGCATAATACCGGCCAACAAAAGGCCGGTGCTGGTAACACCGGCCTTTTGGAACCCCGATGGAAAGTCACCCACTCAACAATTTGCCTTCTATGTCCCAAATCACGAGCAGCTTGGCTGGACTAACGGCCTGATTCAACTATGACTTTTAGTGCAAAGCGGGAGTGACCCATTTGCTCAAGCTGCAACCACATCGACGTGGACCGGCCCCGGGAGTACTTCATGTCGCGGCTGGCGGGGTTGATGGGCCCCTAGTGCGGTCAGGATTAGCCGGCCATACGCTCAGCGTCTTCGATGTAGTCGACGGTCTCTCGGATGCGACGCTCGGTTTCGGGGTTGCAAACGCCCTCGTAAAAGCATCGGCCGTGCAACTGGCTAATGCGACTGTAGTACCGTCCCACCAAAGTTTGAAAGCTCGTATCTTCATGTCGCAAGCCATCCAAAGCGTCGGAGGTGCGACCGGTAGGGCCGGGCTCCTCCCCGGTCCGGGCCAGTATCAGGGCGTCCGTGGCCCGCTTGGTAGCGCACCAAGCCTTTTCAGCGGCATCCCGAACGTCCCCGGCCTCCAGTCGTGCAACGGCCTCATCGTACATCCGGCGGGCATCGGCGAAGATGGCCTGGGCTTCCGTGTTACGCGAGACAGCCATGGCATCACGACCCTATCGCATGGTTCCATCCCTATATACGCGTGTATATAGCTTGGTATGGACACTTTATGCATATATGAAGGACGCGTCAACGCTGTCAGGCTTGTTCGCCGGCTTGCCGCCGCCCCAAATTCTCCAACCTCGCAGCCTTCTGCGGGTTATTCCGCTCATTCCGTGAGTTATCGTTGCTGCCGTGGCTGCCGCTACCAATAGCGTCCATGCCTGGCTGCCTGGCCGCTGATAGGGAGTATTGCACTTGCCGCCCGCCCGCAGGTCGGCCCTAACCGTGGCCGGTGGGCCCGTGCGCGTGGTCTTCATGGGAACGCCGCGGTCCGCGGTCCCCGTCCTGGAGGGCCTCCTCGCCTCGCCGGGGCTGATGCCAGTGGCGGTGTACACGACCCCGGACCGGCCCAGAGGGCGGGGACGCTCCGTCGAGATGCCGCCGGTAAAGACCTTCGCCCAAGAACGCGGGCTGCCGGTGCATCAACCCGAAAGCCTGAGGGCAGGCGTCGTCCGGGAAGAGCTTGCGCAACTGCGTCCCGACGTAGTGGTGGTTGCCGCTTACGGCAAGCTGCTGCCTCCGGCCGTGTTGCGCATTCCACCGCGAGGGTGCCTCAACCTTCATCCCTCTCTCCTGCCCAGGTACAGGGGGCCGTCCCCGGTAGCCTCGGCCATCCTCCAGGGAGAGACGGCCACCGGGGTCAGCCTCATGCTGCTGGACGAGGGCATGGACACCGGGCCTGTCATCGCCCAAAGAGAGCTTGTCCTGACCGGCCGGGAGACCGCTGATTCTCTGACCTCGGACCTGTTTGTTCTGGGCGCCGAGGTGCTGCTGGAGTGCCTGGGACCCTGGGTGGAGGAAAACCTCACCGCGGCGCCCCAGGACGAGGCGCGGGCCACCACGACCCGCAAGCTCCAGCGGGGCGACGGGGAGGCCGATTGGAACCTGTCCGCCGCCGCCTTGGACAGGCGCTGCCGGGCCTACTTTCCCTGGCCCGGCCTCTTCACCCAGTGGGAGGGAAAGACCCTGAAGCTGCTGGACGTGGTCCCGCTGCCCCTGCCGGAGGATTTGCGCGGCGCGGGTCCCCAGGCAGGGGGGGTGGGCGCCTCCAACGGTCCCTACGAGACCGGCCTTGTGGTGTCTTCCGGACCGCCGGAGACGCCGGTGGCGGTGATAACCGGGGATGGGCTGCTGGGGCTTAGGTCGCTCCAGTTGGCGGACCGGAGGGCCCAGAGCGCCCCGGAGTTTGTGCGCGGACGCCCCGACTTCGTGGGCGCCAGGCTCTGAAACCGTGTTCCAACCGCCGACGTAGGCGGCGCTTGGCCCCCAAGGACCAGAGGATCATAAAGAGGAGCAATACAAGATGACAGCAGAAATCACCCGGGGAATCTCGGCCCAGGAAATTCCGTCAGAAGCGCAGGTCCTGGAGTGGATGTCCTCCCTTAGCAACTGGGGCCGCTGGGGTGGGGCGGACCAATTGGGCTGCCTCAACCTGATAACGCCAACCCAGCGCAAGGCGGCGGCGGGCTTGGTCCGCGACGGGGTGTCCGTGAGTTGCGCCCGTCCCATCGTTACCGATATGGCCGACGACGTTACCTTCCAGGTCCAACGCTTCATGGTGGACAGCGGCGAGGGCCGCGACACCGACCCCCCGGAGCGCAAGTTCAGCCGGCGGGGCGCCGCGGAGTTCATCGGCATGGTGTTTCACGGCCAGACCATAACCCACATCGACGCTATGTCCCACTACTCCTGGCAGGGAAAGATGTACAACGGCACGCCGGCCGACATGGTCACGTCCCGGGAAGGGGCCCAGAGTCACTCCATAGAGGCAGCAGCCGAGGGCATCGTCACCCGGGGCGTACTGCTGGACATCCCCCCGGTGAGGGGGGTTGACTGGCTGGACCCGGACGGTCCGGTCATGCCCGACGACCTGGACGCGGCGGAGCGGCTTCAGGGAGTGACGGTGCGGGAGGGCGACATTCTGCTGGTAAGGACAGGCAACTACCGCAGGAGGCTGGAGAAGGGTCCCACGCCCAACACCGCCCCCGGAGTTGCCTGCCAAGTGGCTTGCGCGCCGTGGTTGAGGGAGCGCGGGGTGGCTATGTTGGGCAGTGACACGCCCAACGACGTGCGGCCCAGCCAATACGCCACCATCGGCTCCCCGATGCACGTCATGTGCCTGGTGACCATGGGCTTGTGGCTTGTCGACAATGCCAACCTGGACCAGCTTGCCCAGGCCTGCTCGGAGCGAGGCCGGTACGAGTTCATGCTCACCCTGGCGCCCCTGCGGCTGCGAAACGTCACCGGCTCCCCGGTCAATCCCGTGGCCCTGTTCTAGCGCCGTCCCGCCGTCCCGCGGCGTCAGCCCCGCGAAATCAGCTGCTCCCTGCTACCCGGCCCGGACCCGGTGAGGCCGCCGCCGCCGCGTGGTCTTGCCGGGTCAGTCAGCACTCCGGGGATAGGCGCGCCTGAATGGGGGCAAACCAGGCCCAGGCCCGGTTTGTTGCCGGTAGAGGCGTATGCTAGAATCCAAAACATGGACGACGTTAAGTTCCGGGTGGCCCTCAACCGGGTGCCCCAGCTGGGCACGGTCCGGTTCCGTCGCTTGGAGTCCCACTTCGGGGACCTGCGCCAGGCGTGGGAGGCCGGCATCGGGGAACTGAAGGCCGCCGGCCTCGAGGAGCGGCCGGCCCGGGAGATTGTGGAGGCGCGCACCCGGATCACTCCCGACGGCGAAATGGAGCGGTTGATGCGCGCCGGGGTACGGGCGATCAGCTGGCGCAGCCCCGACTACCCGCCGCGATTGAAGGAAATCCCCGACCCTCCCCCGGTGCTTTACTGCAAGGGCGACCTGCTCCCCGGTGACGAACGCGCCGTCGCCGTGGTGGGAACGCGGGGCCCCACGTCCTACGGGCGCGAGGCCGCCTCGGAACTGAGCAAGGACTTGGCCCGCAGCGGCATCACCATCGTTAGCGGCATGGCCCGGGGGATAGACGCGGTGGCCCACCGGGCGGCTTTGGACAACGGCGGCCGCACCATTGGCGTGGTGGCCAATGGCCTAGACATCATCTACCCTGCGGAGCACGCCGGCCTGTGCCGCCGGGCCCAGGAGCAGGGCGCGCTGGTGAGCGAGTACCCCTTGGGAATCCAACCCAACGCCCGCAGCTTTCCCCGCCGCAACCGGTTGATCAGCGGCATGAGCCTGGGCACCCTGGTTATCGAGGCGCCGGAGGGCAGCGGCGCCCGCTGGACCGTGTACCACGCCCTGGAGCAGAACCGGGAGGTGTTTTGCGTCCCCGGGAGCATCTTCTCGCCCGCAAGCCGGTTTACCAACAAGATGATCCAGGAGGGCGCCAAGCTGGTGCTCACCTGCACCGACGTGTTGGAAGAGCTGAACTTGAACTCGGTCGCTCAGCAGGCCCAGCAGTACGCGATGCCCCTGGACACCGAACCGGAAGACTCATCGGAAGACCCAGGGGAGACCCAACTACTGCGGCACTTGCAGGAGCAGCCGCTGCACATAGACGATATTAGAAGAAGCGCCAGCCTGCCCATAACCTCGGTGAGCAGTATGCTGGCGATGCTAGAACTGAAAGGTAAGGTGAAGCAAGTGGGCTGCATGCACTACGTCCGCGTCCGGGAGGTCGCCCCGGCCTATGACTACTAGTAATTCTCGCGGCAGCGCCGCAAAGGGCCGAAGCAAGGCCAAGTCCCCGGCAGGCACGAAACAACGAAAAAGCGCTGCCGGAAGAAAGCCCCCGGCCCGCTCCAGCGCGGCCGGAAAGAGCCTGGTCATCGTGGAGTCGCCGGCCAAGGCGCGCACGGTAGGGCAAATCCTGGGCAACAAGTACCTGGTGACCGCCTCCGGGGGCCACGTCCGCGACCTACCCAAGAGCAAGATAGGGGTGGACGTCGAGCGGGAGTTCGACCCCTCCTACGTGGTCATGCAAGACAAGCGGAGCATCGTCAAAGACCTGAAGAAGGCGGGCGACGAGGCGACCGAGATATATCTGGCCACGGACCCGGACCGGGAAGGGGAGGCCATATCCTGGCATTTGCAGGCGGCAGCCGACTGGGAGCGGCGGCCCGAACCGCCCAAGAGGGTGGTGTTTCACGAGATAACAGAAGAGGCCGTGCAAGAGGCCTTCAACCACCCCCGGGAAATCGACATGCAGCTGGTCAATGCCCAGCAGGCCCGGCGCATCCTGGACCGGCTGGTGGGCTACCAGATTAGCCCTCTCCTCTGGCGGCGGGTGCAGCGGGGACTGTCGGCAGGGCGGGTCCAGTCCGTAACCCTGCGCATGGTCGTGGAAAGGGAGAGGGAAATCCAGAGCTTCGTGCCCGTGGAGTCCTGGACCCTGGAGGCCCAGCTTCGCAGAGAGAAGGGCGCTCCGGATGCCAAGGAGGTCTTCACCGGGGTGCTCCACTCGCTCAAGGGGCAGAAGGGGCGCCTGACCATCGGCAAGGAGGAGGACGCCCGGGTCTACGAAGCCGAGCTTACCGGCGCGGGCTATTCCGTGGCCTCGGTGAAGAAGCGGGACGTCCGGCAGCGCCCCGCACCGCCCTTTACCACCAGCACCATGCAGCAGGAAGCCGGCCGCAAGCTGCGGTTTACCGCGCAAAGGACCATGGCGGTGGCCCAGCAGCTTTACGAGGGTCTTCAGGTGGGCGAGGGCGGCCCGGTAGGGCTGATCACCTACATGCGCACCGACTCCACCCAGGTGGCGGCCTCCGCCCTGAGCGAAGTGAGGGCCTACATAGGAAAGCGCTACGGCAAGGAGTACCTGCCCGACAAGGCCCGGGTATTCACCAAGCGGGCCAAGGCCGCCCAGGAGGCCCACGAGGCCATACGTCCCACCGCCATAACCCGCGAACCCGACGCGGTCAAGCCGCACCTCACCGCGGAGCAGTTCAACCTGTACAAGCTGGTCTGGGACCGGATGCTGGCCAGCCAGATGGCGGACGCCAGGTCCGAGGCCACCACCTCGGACATAGAGGCCGCCTGCAAGGGGTCCTCCAACGTCTACCTCTTCCGGGCCACGGGCTCGGTGCTGAAGTTCCCCGGATTTCGCACCGTGTACCTGGAAAGCCGGGACGACGGGACCCTGGAGGACGGCCGCCAGCCCCTGCCCGAGCTGGCCGAGGGCGACCGGCTGGACTGCCTCAAGCTCGATGCGTTGCAACACTTCACCGAGCCGCCGCCCCGGTTCACCGAGGCCACGCTGGTCAAGGCCATGGAGGAGAATGGCATCGGCCGCCCTAGCACCTTTGCCCCCACCATCGCCACCCTGCTGGACCGGCACTACGTCAACAAAGAGCAGACCAGGCTGATACCCACACCCCTGGGTATCGTGGTCACCGATCTTCTCACCGAGTACTTTACCGACATCGTCGACCTGGAATTTACCGCCAAGATGGAGGAAGAGCTGGACGAAGTGTCCCGGGGAGAGCGGAAGTGGGTCCCCATGCTCGACGAGTTCTATGGCCCCTTCCAAAAGGCCCTGGACAACGCCCAGGAGTCCATGCCCCGGACCAAGGTGGAGGAAGAGACCGACGAGGTGTGCGACAACTGCGGTCGCCCCATGGTCATTAAGACGGGACGGTTTGGGCGGTTCCTGGCCTGCACGGGTTTCCCGGAATGCCGGACCTCCAAGCCCCTGCTGAAAAAGACCGGCATCAGCTGCCCCAGGTGCGGTGGAGACCTGGTGGAGCGGCGCTCCCGGGGCCGCGGCGCGCCCTTCTACGGCTGCTCCCGATACCCGGAGTGCGACTTCATTTCCAACAAGAAACCGCTTCCCGGGCAGTGTCCCGAATGCGGCGGCCTGATGGTGCAAGCCAACCGGAACACGGCTTCGTGTACGGTCTGCACCTGGACCGAGGCCCTGGGAGAAGAGACGGAAGAACTGGCCCCCGCGGGGAGCTAACCGGACCCTTAGCCGGAGTGATTCCATACAAACGCAACAAACGCAAACCGAAAATCGTGAGTCGCCGGGCCTTCAGCAGTTTGACGATTTAGCGGAGCGCTATCCCGCTTTCCTCAGGGGACAACGAGGGCTTTCCGAAAACACGGTGCGTGTGTACCGAGCCGACTTGGCGTCCTTCCGCGAGTACCTGTCGCTGGAGGACCTGAGCGTGACGGATATGAACCGCACCATGTTGCGCAGCTACCTGGCCTGGTTGTCCACCGAGGCCGGGGAAGGGAGCAACGGATACGCCAGGGTCAGCGTGTCCCGCAAGCTGACGGTGCTGAGGTCCTTCTATCGTTTTCTGGTGCAGGAAGGCCTCTTTCGCTCCACGCCGGTGCCGTCGGGCCGCACCTTTCGCCTCAAGGTCCCCAAGGCGTTGCCCGGGTTTCTGGGCCACAACGAGACCGGGCGTTTGTTGGAAGCCCCGGTCGACACCACTCCCCTGGGCATCCGGGACCGCGCCATCCTGGAGGTGCTGTATTGCTGCGGGCTGCGCCTGGCGGAGATCCAGGGGTTGGACCTGCCCGACGTTCAACTCTCCCGGCGGGAGATCCTGGTCCTGGGCAAAGGCTCCAAAGAGCGATGGGTTGTATTCGGGGGGCCCACCGAGGAGACGCTGCTCCTGTACCTCAGGGAGGCCCGGCCTCAGTTGGCCGCCGAGGCCAAGGCCCCAGGCGAGGTCCAGGCCCTGTTCCTGAACCGCTACGGCGAGCGCCTATCTCGCCGCAGCATAGAGCAGCTCGTGCGACGGTATGCCGGCCGGGCCGGCGCCAGGGACGGCGTGCATACCCATACCCTGCGGCACACCTTTGCCACCCACATGCTGGAGGGGGGCGCCGACTTGCGGGTGATACAGGAGCTGCTGGGTCACTCCAGCCCCACCACCACCCAGGTGTACACCCACGTGACCAAGCAGGAGGCGCTCGCCGCCTACCTGGCGCATCACCCCCGGGCCGGCGGCGCCCCGGAACCCGGCGCCGATGACCCCGACGGCGCTTAGTGATGGCCAGGTTCCTGGTGTTAAACGGGCCGAACATCAACATCCTGGGCCGCCGTATGCCCGGCGTCTACGGGACCAAGACGCTGGAGGAAATCAACGGGGAGGTGGCCGCCAGGGCCGAGGCCCTCGGCGCGGAGGTGACCTTCTTCCAGTCCAACGAGGAGGGCCGGCTGATCGACTGCATCCAGGAACACTGGGGACGCATCGAGGGCATCATCGTCAACGGCGGGGCCCTCTCCCACTACAGCTACGCCCTCCGGGACGCCCTGGCCGACGTCGGAGTGCCGGTCATCGAGGTGCATTTGAGCAACACCCACGCCAGGGAGGAGTGGCGCAGGCGTTCCGTCATCTCCGAGGTGGCCCGCGGCCAGATTGCGGGGTTCGGTTGGAGAAGCTATACTGCGGCTTTGGACATCATCGCGGGGATAGTCTGCGAGGAAGGAAACGCATGAGCCAGCGCATCGACGGCCTGATTGCCCAACTCCCCAATAAGGAGTTGGACGCGATGCTCATCTCCGGCGCGGAAAACCGCCGCTACCTCTCCGGTTTCACCGGGTCCGCCGGCTACCTGGTGATTTCCTCCAACGGCGCCGTGCTGGCCACCGACTTCCGGTACACGGAGCAGGCCGCGGCCCAGGCCCCCGAATTCCGGGTCGTGCAGGCGCGGGGCGGGTGGGACTGGCTGGTGGAGTTGCTGAAAGAAACCGGGCATAAGAGGCTGGGTTTCGAGAGCCAGAGCATGACCGTGGCCACCCACGAGTCCATCCTGGAGGCGCTGCGGGAGGAGGAGGCCCTGGCGCAGGTTTCCCTGGTCGCCGCCTCGGGAGGCGCCGAGAAACAGCGGTCCCTCAAGGACGACGCCGAACTAACCATGCTGCAACGGGCTATCGACGCCTCCGACGCCGCCATGGAGGCGGTCTGCCCCCAGATCCAGGAAGGAATGACCGAGCGCGAAGTGGCCTGGCGCATGGAGAAGGCCATGCGTGATTTCGGAGCCGACGGCCTTAGCTTCGACACCATCGTGGCCGCCGGGCCCAACGGGGCCATGGCCCATCACCAGCCCTCGGATAGACCTATCGGACCCGGCGAGCCGGTGGTTATCGATATGGGCGCCAGGGTGGGCGGTTACTGCTCGGACATCACCCGCACGGTGGTGCTGGGCGAGCCTGACGACACCTTCCGCAAGGTCTATGACATCGTGCTGGGGGCCCAGCTAACCGCCATTCACACCGTGCAGAACGGCATGACGGGTGAGGAGTGCGACGGTCTGGCCCGCACCGTCATCTCGGAAGCGGGTTACGGCGACAACTTCGGGCACAGCCTGGGACACGGCGTGGGTCTGGCGGTCCACGAGAACCCGCGGGTGGGGCCAAGGTCGCCCGACTTGCTGGAACCGGGGTCGGTGTTCACCGTGGAGCCGGGCATCTACCTGACCGGCTGGGGCGGCGTCCGCATCGAAGACATCGTCATCTTGGGGGAACAGGGCGCCACCGTGCTGAGCAAGGCGACCAAGTAGCCTTGGCCGGCGCGCGCCGGGGTTAGGATTGCGGGAGGTGGAGTTCACGTGAGCATCAACTTTGGGGACCTGAGCCGCGGGTTGGTTATCGAATTGGACGGCCAGCCCTGGCAGGTGGTGGACTACGAGCGCCACAAGATGCAACAGAGGGCTCCGGTCACCCGCATCAAGATGAAGAACCTGCTCAGCGGCGCAGTGGTGGAGCGCACCTTTCAGCGCTACGACACCGAGTTTTCCGTGGCCGACATGGACAACCGGACCGCCCAGTACCTGTACACCGACGGCGAGTTCTACTACTTCCTAGACCAGGAGACCTACGATCAGTACGAGCTGACCAAAGGGGTCATGGGAGCAGCCCTCGACTACCTCAGGGACCAGATGATCGTGGAGATGGTCATCTACAAGGGCAACGTCATCACAGTCAATCTGCCCTCCCACGTGGAGCTGAAGGTCGCCGAAACGCCTCCATCTTTCCGGGGAGACACCGCCCAGGGCGGCACCAAGCCCGCCACCCTGGAGACCGGGCTGCGCATCACCGTGCCCATGTTCATCACCACCGGCACCGTGGTCCGAGTGGACACCCGCACCGGAGAGTATACCGAGCGGGTCAGCTAGCCTCGCCCGGTTTTCCCTCACCGCTCGCCATGCCTGTTTTCTCCGTCAGCCAAGTTGCCAACCACCTTCGCCAGACCATCGAGAGTGACCCGCTGCTCAGCGATCTGTGGGTCGCCGGCGAAGTCTCCAACCTGCGGGTCTCCGCCTCGGGCCACTCCTACTTCACCCTGAAGGACGATCAAAGCGTCCTCAACTGCGTCATGTTCCGGGGACAACCCGGCGCCCAAGTCCTGGCCAACGGCGGGTCGGTTTCCGCCCACGGCCGGATCGCTTTTTACCCTCCCCGGGGAACCGCCGACTTCATGGTGGACCTGGCCATGCCCGAAGGAGTGGGCGAGCTTGCCCTGGAGTTGGAACGCCTGAAGCTGCGCCTGGAGGCTGAGGGGCTGTTCGAGGCGAGCCGCAAACGGGCGCTGCCCCCGTTTCCCCGGGTGGTCGCGGTGGTCACCTCTTCCTCGGGAGCGGTCTTCCACGACATCGAAAACGTGATTCAGCGGCGCTTTCCCCTGGTGGAACTGGTGTTGTCGCCCACGCCGGTGCAAGGCGCGGACGTGGCGCCCATGATCGCCGCGGCTTTGAAGCGCATAGACCGGGATGGCCGGGCCGACGTCACCATCATCGCCCGGGGCGGCGGCTCCCTGGAGGACCTATGGCCCTTCAATGATGAGGTGGTGGCCCGCGCCATCTACGCTAGCCGGGCGCCGGTGGTCAGCGCTATAGGGCACGAGACCGACTTTACCATCGCCGACCTGGTGTCGGACCTGAGGGCCCCCACCCCCTCGGCGGCGGCGGAGTTGGTGGTCCCCGACCGGCACGACCTGCGCCGCCAAGTCTACCAGCTTGGCGAGTCGTCCCAGCGCGCCGTGGTCTACCAACTGGACAGCCGCCGGTCCGGCGTGGCCAGCCTGCTCCGCCGCTTGGAGTCGGGGCTGCCCAACCTGGAAACCTGGAGGCGGCGGGTGGACGACCTGGCGAGGAGCGTGTCCGCGGCCACCGGCGCACGTCTCGCCCTGGAGCGGTCCCGAGTCGAGGGTTTGGAGCACCGGCTGGACGCCCTGGACCCGGCGTCTACTCTGGCCCGGGGTTTTTCGGTGGTGGAAAACCTCGCCTCCGGCGTGGTGGTCACCTCCACCGCCCACACCGCCCCCGGCGATCCCCTGGCCATCACCGTGGCCGACGGCTCGATCCCGGCCGCCGTGGGGGCTGGCCAGGGGCCCAACGGTCCGCGCCGGAGGCGCAAGCCTGCGGACGAAACCAAGCCTCAGCCCCAGCTGATGAAGCGGCTGCTGTGAGAGCTGCCTGACACTACCCAACCACGGGTGTCGGCCCCTATAATTCACCAACGCCCCCGGCGACGCGCCGTCGACCCACTCCCTGACGCGAGGACCGGAATTGTCCGAGGACCAAGAGCCGCCAACGCCCCAGGACGTCGACTCTGTTGCCTTCGAGGAGGCCTTCCGCCGCTTGGGCGAGGTGGCGGCGTCTCTCGAGGAGGGAGGGTTGACTCTAGCCGAGGCCACCCTACGCTACGAGCAGGGGATGCGGCTGGTCCGCCGCTGCAACCAACTGCTGGACTCGGCGCAGCTAAAAATCACCACCCTAAAAGACTCCTACGAGTCGCCGGATTCCGACCCGGATTCCTGGGAGAGTGCCGGCCTGGACGCGCCGACGGCCGAGAAACCCGAATCCGGTCCGGACGCGCCACGCCCTACGGGACCTCTCCTTCCCTGACGCGGCCGGCGTAACTCGCCTGGCCCTGCGCAGCCGCCCGCCCAGTCTCCTGCCCCCGGAGAAGCAGCTTGCTCAGGCTGGACCTGCACATCCACACCCGCCACTCCGGGGACTCCCACGCGTCCCCCGACTCGGTGGTTTCCCGCTGCCTCAAGGCGGGCCTGGGACCGGTCGCCATTACCGATCACGACAACATCCGGGGCGCGCTGGCCGTGCGGGAGGCGGCGCCGTTCCCGGTCATCATCGGCGAGGAGATCACCTCCGCGGCCGGTCACATAATCGGCCTGTTCCTGCAGGAGGCGGTGCCTCCGGGCCTGCCGGCCCCGGAAACCGCCCGAAGAATTCGGGACCAGGGCGGGCTGGTGGTGGCCCCTCACCCGCGCTGCCGGTTGCGCCCCCGGGCGCTGGGACTGGCCGCCCTGGCGGAAATGCTGCCCTGGGTCGACCTCATAGAAGGCTACAATTCCAGGACGGTCCTCCCCGGGGACAACGCCGGGGGCCTGGCCTTCGCCCGGGAGCAGGGCGTGCCCGTGGTGGCCAGCAGCGACTCCCACTCCGCCCTGGAACTGGGCCGGACTTTCACCGAGGTCCCCGAAGACGTGTACGACGGCACTCCTGAGGGGCTGGTGCGGGCGGTAAGGGCCGGCCGGATGGTCAGCCGCCCTCCCCACCCGCTGCTCTTGATGACTCCCGGCTACGCCAAAGCACGCAAGGTTTTGGACTTTGTTCTGGCCGGAAACGAGGGTCGAAAGGACCCGAGTCGGCCCTCCCGAGACGCCGACCGTGGTTAGTCCGGGGCGAAATAGAAACGGAGCCTGGTGATGCTTAGCATTGGATGGTTCTCCACGGGTCGAGGCGAGGGGTCTCTGGGGCTGCTGAAGTTCGTGCAGGAGCGAATCCTAGACGGCCGGCTGGACGCCAAGATCGAGTTCGTGTTCAGCAACCGGGAAGCGGGAGAGGCGGAGGGTTCCGACCGGTACTTTGGCCTTGTCGACAGCTACGGGCTGCCCCTGGTCACCTCCTCTTCGGCCAGGTTTCGCCGGGTCTGGGGAGGGCGGTTTGCCGAGCACCGCGAAGATTACGACCTGCGGGTCATGGACCTGCTTTCCTCGTACAGCCCGGGGGTTTGCGTGCTGGCTGGCTACATGTTGATCGTCAGCGCCGCCATGTGCCGCGCCTATCCACTGCTCAACCTTCATCCCGCCCTGCCTGACGGTCCCATCGGCGCCTGGCAGCAGGTCATCTGGCAACTGATAGAAGCCGAGGCCGCCCAAACCGGCGCTATGATGCACCTCGCCACCGAAGAAGTGGACCGGGGGCCGGTGGTCTCATACTGTACGACCCCCATCACCGGCGGCGCTTTCGCCCCTTTGCGGGAGGAGGTCACCCGGTCCGGCCTGCCCCTGCTTCGCTCTGAGCAGGGAGAGGAGTTGGCCCTGTTCCAGCTCATACGCCAGGCCGGATACCAAAAGGAGCCTTACCTGCTGTCCGAGACCCTGCGATGCTTGGTGGAGGACAGGCTAACGCTGGGCCAGGGACAGGCGTGGCACGGGGAAGGCCGTCCCCTCTCCGAGTCTCACCCGTGGGGGCTGTGCCTGGACGATGAGGTGGCGGCCGGTATGTCCGCCGACGGGGCCGCGCGGTAACGGCCGGGGGCCGTGTTACCCTCACCCTTCAACACCGGCATTGGGCAGCCGCGCCGGCGGCGCCAACGCCGGGCGGCTTCCGGCCGGGGTTGCTAGGGGAACAACTGCTCTCCGGTCTGGGAGTCGGCCACGAAGATGGCGCTCACCGGGCAAGCCTCTGCCGCGTCCAACACGGTCTCCCGGTCCTCTCCGTCTGGATCGATCACCACCGACTGGCGGTCGTCGTTGAGCGCGAAGACTTTGGGCGCGACGCGGGGGCATATGCCGTTGCCCACGCAAAGGTCGTGATTGACCGTCACCGTCAGATTTCCCGCCATACTCTGCTTCCTCGATCCGTAGAAACTGCCTGGCGAAGTCTTCCCAACGCGGCGAGGCCGGGTCCGTCCACGGGACCCCGCGCCGCCTGACGGAATCCGCCGGGCTAAGCCGACTTCTGCACCGGTCCCAGGGGGATGTTGAGAGACTCGGTCAGGGAGGTCGCTTCGCAAACGGCGAAGGGCGCCGCCAGGGTGCGGGCCAGGGTCTCCACTGGCGGGGTTTTGCCGCAGCCGGTGGGGCCAATGCGCCGGATGTTAGTCTATTGCGGTTCTACGTGCGAGCGCTTGGGATCGGGCGCGTTTGAAGTGGCTATACACCGTGACGCTCGGGGTCTTGCTCGGCCTTCTCATGGGATACCACGCGGGCATCCATGTTGGAGTAGATCTCCCCGGGAATCGCGTGGCGGCGCTAGTCCGCCAGTTGGCCCAGCACCTGGATGCACTCGTAGCGAACGGCGGCGCTACCTTGTCCCGTCACGACCAAGCGCCGCCCTGGAGCGGGCCTTATCGCGACGGAGGCAATGGCTAGGCCTGGCCCCGTTTCCGTCACCGGTCACTGTCCCCCGCAACGAGACCGCCTGGCGCAGCCGCCGTCCTACTCGGCGGCCGCCTTCCCGTTCCCCCGGTCCTGGGCCCCCAGGATCTCGTCCACCAGGCCGTAGTCGACGGCTTGGTCCGCGGTGAGGTAGTGGTCCCGGTCGGTGTCGCGAGCGATGTCATCGTAGGTCTGCCCGGTGTTCGTCGCCAGCATATTCCTGATCTTGTCCTGCAAGCGGATTATTTCCCTGGCGGCGATCTCGATGTCGGTGGCCTGGCCCTGGGCGCCGCCCATGGGCTGGTGCATGTGGACGGTGGAATTGGGCAGGGCGTACCGCTTGCCCTTTTTTCCGCCGGACAGCAGGATGGTGGCCATGCTGGCGGTCATGCCCAAGCAGATGGTGGACACTTCCGACTGGATCAACTGCATGGTGTCGTAAATGGCAAGTCCCGCGCTGATGACTCCGCCGGGACTATTGATGTAAATGTTGATCCCCTTGTCGGGGTCCTCTCGCTCCAGGTATAGCAACTGGGCGATGATAGTGTTGGCCACGTGATCGTTGATCGGGGTGCCCAGGAATACTATCCGCTCCTTCAGCAGCAGGGAGTAGATGTCGAAGGCCCGCTCTCCCCGGGGGCTGGTCTCGATGACCATGGGTATGATGCTTTGGGGGACGTGAAGTGGCGAATCGTGTGGGTTACTCAGCATCGGGCTTAGCTCCTTCTTCATTCGCTTCCGGTGAGGGGGACGAGGCTGCCCCGGCCGGGTCCTCGGCGGGCAGCCCGTCATCCTCCTCCCGGTTTGCCTCGCCGCCATCCTCGGAGGCAAGGGGCGGCTCGCCCGGAGGCGCCGCCGCTTCCGGGCCGTGTCCTTCGATGATCTCCAGCAGTCGTTGCAACACCTTCTGGCGGAACAGTGACGAACGTACGGAGTCCTTGGCGGCGTCCGAGGAGAAGGCCTGGCGCAGGGACTCTTGGGACTGACTCAGCTCGGTTACCATCGAGTCTATTTCAGTTTCAACCTCGTCCGTGTCAACGTCGATTCCCTGCTCTCGGGCCAGCTTCCGCAGCAACAGGGTCACGTTGAGACGCCGTTCGGCCAAGGGCTTCAGCTCCTCGCGCCACTGCTCTTCGGATTGCCCCATAATGCTGAGGTAGGTGTCCATGTCCAACTGGTGGCCGCGCAGCGACCGCTCCCGCTCCCGGCACATGGCGTCCAGCTCCCGTTCGTATAGCAGCCCTGACGCCTGCACCGTGGAGACCTTGGTCAACTCTTCCAGGCCGTCCTGCTCCGCTTTCCGCTGCGAGGCGCTCTCCGCAGCCTCGGTCAACTGCCGACGTACGTAGTCTCTGAGGGCGTCGAGGTTTTCGTACCCGTCCCGGACGCTCTTGGCGAACTCGTCGTCCAACTCCGGCAACACCTTCTCTTTGATGGAGTGGACCAAAACGCTCATCAGGCATTCCTTGCCGGCGTACTCGGTCTCGGCATAGTCCTCTGGGAAAGTGAGAGTAAACTCCTTTTGCTGTCCCTCGGTCATGCCCTCCAGATATACGGAGAAGCCGGGCATCGGCAGCGGGTTGTCCAACTCGGGGATATAGTCGATGCCATCGTCGTCGATGGCTTCCTCCCCGTCGATGACCCCCTTCACGTCCAGGGTAACCAGGTCTCCGAAGCGTACCGGGCGCTCCACCGGCTCCCAGGGGGCCGCCTCGTACCGGAACCGCTCGATGATTTCGGTCACGTTCTCGTCGGTAACGTCGGTGGACTGGCGCTCCAGCTTGAGGGAGCTCAGGTCTCCCAACTCGACGATGGGTTCCAGGGGCACCACGGCTTTGAAGGACACCGGCTCCATCTCGAGGATTTCCAGGTCGGGCTCGGCGAACGCCTGCATGTCCTCTTGTTTCAAGACCTGGTCCAAGGTCTCAGGGACCATGAATTCAATGGCTTCTTGGACCAGCGTAGCGCGGCCTAGGTGGGTCTCTATGATGGACCTGGGCGCTTTGCCGGGACGAAATCCGGGGATTTGCACCCTGGCGGCCAAGCGGCGGCAAGAGCGGTTTAGGAAGGGTTCTTCGTCTTCCGGGGCCAACTCGACGTTCAGGACAAGCTCAGCGGGATTGCTGGAATCCTTGGTGACGTTCAATCCTAACCTTCTCCGTGGGCCCCTATCCCGGGGTGCAGGCCTTAATCCGGGCAGCAAACCACATGGCAGGCGACCATTGGGGGGTAAGCCCAAGTATAGCACAATCCCAAGGGGGTTGTCCCAAGGTGATTGAAAGATAATTCACAATCGAGGGCAGGGCAAACCTCCCTGGCGGGTATACAGGCCCTACAGCCGGGACTGCAATCCCGCCGGAGGCGGCGCAGCCTCCAGCCTGAACCCGGAGAGCCGCAGCGATGGGCTGCAGCATAGCCTTGCGAAGTGTAGGTCGACTGTTCATGTCGACGTTTAATAACGCAAGGCCGGCGGGCCAACGCTGGCCTCTCTAACCTCTTTAAGGGACGGCACCGTGGCCGTGGTCCTGGACCGCAGAACCTCGTCACCCTCCGACGGGTTACCCACAACTGCCGAAACCGGAAACCAGCCTGAAAGTAGGCATCCAGGGCAAACGTCTGCAAGCGGTCAGGCGAGAGGATTACTTAATGAAAGCCCTCCGAGGCTAAAATACGATTACCCTGTGCCGCGGCCCCTTTCTGCCGCCCTTTTCGCCAAGCTGTTGTATAATCGCGGCCAAACAACCACGTTGCACTTCGGGAGGGTCGCAAATGCGAATCAGCCTATCCCTTTTCGCCACCCTGGGCCTGCTGGCCGCGCTGGCCCTTGCGGTGGTGCAGGTCCATGCGCAATCGTCCCCGGAACCGGAGGGCTCCCGCATCATGACCATAGACGGCCCGGATTGCGAAACCCACGCCGCCGATTTCACCCTGGAGGGGGACCCGGCCCAAGTTCAAATCAGCGGCCTGGAAAAGTGCCTGGCCCCGGATTCGAGCGACGGATTCTCTCTCACCGCCAGCAACCTGGATGCCGGGGCCGACTACACGGTCACCCTGGCGATCACCGGCCAGGTGTCTGGTCGCTTCGGGTTCAACGCCGGATGCACCGTCGCTTCCCTGACCTACGACTCGGGCTCTGCCACAACCATGACCCAGTCCCCCACGCTCTACTCCTGTGGCACGACAACCGCCATAAACGTCCTTCACGCGGCCCTTACCCAGGCCGAGGCTGAGATCCAGACCGATATTTCCCGCACCAGCGACTACTTGCTCTTCATCATCCCCCCACCGCAGAGCGGCGACGCCCCGCGCGGACCCGGAATTACCCACGCGCCCTCCGCCTCCGTCTCCCCGAAGCCCACCTCCATCACTCGGGGCCAGACCACCGGCCAAATTTTCGTCACCCTTTCCGGCCTCGACTTCGGCCACGCTGGTGGGATGGAGCTCCAATCCAGCAACAACAGCGTGGTGGGCCACGCCCCCAGTTGCAGCGCGGGATTGGCCCGCACCTGGGGCACGGGCAACACCTCGCGCTCCTTCAGCTTCCGGCTCAAGGCCTGCGCCTACGGCAGCGTCACGATGAGGGTGACCGCCTACCAGCAGGACTCCGGTGGCGGCAACATCCACGCGCACGGGACCCGGACCAGTTGGGGAATCACGGTGCCGGAGCCTAACCGGTGTCCGGTGTTCACCGATGGGACCACCACCACGCGAGGCGTAGATGAAAACACCGGCTCCAACACCAACATCGGCAGCGCGGTCTCGGCTACCGACGCAGACGGCGACCGGTTGACTTACAGCAGCAGCGGGGCCGATGCCGCTTCCTTCGGCCTCAACACCGCCACCGGCCAACTGCGCACCGGCTCCAACCTGGACCACGAGGCCAAGAGCAGCTATTCGTTCACCATGACCGCGTCGGACGGCAAGTGTACTGACTCCATCAACGTGATCGTCAGCGTCGGTGATGAGGATGAGCCGCCTAGAGCGCCCGGCGCTCCCACGGTAACGGCTACCCCCGGCTCGACCACGCGTCTGGACGTGAGCTGGACCGCCCCGGCCAACGATGGCAGACCGCCGATTACCAGCTACGACCTACAGTACCGCAAGGAACGGCCGGGAGTTTCCGCAACGGCCCGCAGAACGTCTCCGGCGCCAGCACCACCATACTCCGCCTCCAGCCGGACACTCTCTACCAGGTGCAGGTAAGGGCAACCAACGCTGAGGGCGACGGCCTCTATTCGTCCTCCGGCTCCGGCAGGACGAACGCGCCGCCTAACCGGTGTCCGGTGTTCACCGATGGGACCGCCACCACGCGAGGCGTAGATGAAAACACCGGCTCCAATACCAACATCGGCAGCGCGGTCTCGGCTACCGACGCAGACGGCGACCGGTTGACTTACAGCAGCAGCGGGGCCGATGCCGCTTCCTTCGGCCTCAACACCGCCACCGGCCAACTGCGCACCAGCGCCAACCTGGACCACGAGGCCAAGAGCAGCTATTCGTTCACCATGACCGCGTCGGACGGCAAGTGTACTGACTCCATCAGCGTGACCGTCAACGTCGGTGATGAGGATGAGCCGCCTAGAGCGCCGGGCGCTCCCACGGTAACGGCTGCCTCCGGCTCGACCACGCGTCTGGACGTGAGCTGGACCGCCCCGGCCAACTATGGCAGACCGCCGATTACCAGCTACGACCTGCAGTACCGGCGAGGAACGGCCGGGAGTTTCCGAAACGGCCCGCAGAACGTCTCCGGCGCCAGCGCCACCATACTCCGCCTCCGGCCGGACACTCTCTACCAGGTGCAGGTAAGGGCAACCAACGCCGAGGGCGACGGCCCCTATTCGTCCTCCGGCTCCGGGAGGACGAACGCGCCGCCTCCGGTACCGACGCCGACGCCGACGCCAGTCCCCATGCCGCAGCCGGTCCCAACCAACCTACACACCAACGGAGGCGGGAACGGCCACACGGTCAAAATACGCTGGGACTTCGCGGCGTCTTTGACAGGCACCACCTACAAAGCGCAATTCGCACCAGAGGACTGCGAAGACGGAACTTGCGACCCATCCGCAGCCAAGTTCACAAGAAACCTGATCGGAGTCCGCACCCTATTCCTCCCAACCGGGACCGTAGTAGAGGGAACGCTAACCGGCCTACACCCCGACACCCTCTACCAAATCAAGCTATTCTCTGTCTACAAAGGCGCAGACTCCGGCCTGTCCGAGCCGGTGTGGGCCTACACCACCAGAGCGCCCCTACTCGGCGGCGACGTGGAAGTGGCAACCTCCCAATTCCACGGCCACGTACCCAAGAACGCCGCAGGCAACCACGAGTTCGCCTACCGCATATGCACAGAGACCATAACCGCCCAGATCACAACCCACCCCACCAACCCAGCACTTAGCCGCAGCAAGGCCCTGATAACCCAGGATATGAGACGGGCAATGGCCAAATGGCCAGCGGAGGTGGTCTGGCGTCAAAATTCCGGCAACATTTTGAAAGTCTCCGAACGGATTTTGCCGGAGAGCCAAAGATGTTCAAGACACCCAATCCCGTCGGCAAGAGGCCACTTCGAAGTCAAGTTCGTAGATGAAGTGCGGATCAAGGCGGCCTGTAGCTCTCCACTATCCGTATTCAACGATAAACCTGGCCCTAACGCATGTTGGCGTTCCCCGACATGGGACAATGGCCGAATTTCCGAGATAAGGACAGGCTCCATCCTATTCAACAACGCCAGGAAAACAGACTGGAACAACCTAGAAACCAAACCAAACAGCAGCAGGTGCACCCGCCTACACCGCACCCTAGCCCACGAAGTCGGCCACGGCCTAGGCATGGGAAAGGGAGACTTGGGAGACTTCGACCAGCACCCAACAAACGGCGAACGGATGATAATGAGCAAGCCTGGCAATTGGCGGTATTGCTCACCACAACCCTATGACGTTGTAGCCGTGAAGGCCCTCTACCAGTCAAGGTAAGGAGGTCCCATGCTAATGCGCCTATTCCCAGCACTATTCGTAGTCGGCCTCGTAGCGGCCTTCGTGGGCTCAGGCATATTCTTCCTCTCCCAATTCAGTAGAGGGAACGGAGAAGAAGCTCAACCCTACCCACCCGTAGTAGAGCCATGCACCCCAGTTGAAGGTTCCACAGTAGACCCATGCGCCCAAACCGACCCACCGTCCGGCTTCATAGCCGCATCAGGCGGCATAGTGGACGCCGAAGCCCCGGCCACAATGCGAGACCTGCTAGACGATGAACCAGAAGGGGCCTGGCCCGTCCACCTGGTAGTACGGGCCACCTACCTACCCGACACGCACCGCTGCACGGCTGGCGACCACTTCGACCCGCCTCCCCATATCGACGGCGACTTTGGCGATACCACCGACACCTATAGCTACAAGTGCTATGCCGACGTGCGGGCCAACGAGTACATAGTGGGCAACGGCCCGGCCAAGCTATCGGTCCAATTCTTCCGGTGGCTGTACTTCGATGCAGAGGATGAAGAATTCGTAACGTATTTCGACGGCTCCGGCTCAACACCGGAAGACGACCGCCTATTCCTCGAATCCGCCATCTCCCAACTATTCGCCGGACGGGAGCTAATCCTGTTTATCGGCCCCTGGCCGAACATGTCAACAGAAGAATGGGCCGTCCTAGGTTATTTCGACGTGCAACGGCAAGACGACGGCACAATCCTTGCGATCCAAACAAACCGCGACGAATGGCGAGACGAAAGGCCGGACGTGTACGCAACCCACCGTTCCCGGCTGGAAATGACACTCCCAGATTTCAAGACGGCGGCCACGGCAGCGGACCAGGCAAGGCGCACGGCCTACGGCGGACGCATCGGGGCCAACGCCAACTTCCCCATGCTCCGCACCAACGCCAACCAGCTAACCCAATACTACGCAGACATAGGGGCCTATGCAGACCCCGATAACCCACCCAACAAAGCACCCCTCCCCTACGTCCTACCCCCTAGCTCAGTCACCGCAACGCCAGACGGCGTAGGGCAGGCAACCATAACCTGGCCCCTAGAAACCGCAGCAGACTTCCATGCGGTCCAGCACAAGCCGCCAGGCGCAACCAAGTGGACCACCATAGAGGACCGGGTGTCCGGCAACACCACCACGGCCACCAACCTCCTATGCGGCCAAACACACGAATTCCGGGTAGGCGGCTACGAATCCGAGCCCAACACCACCTACAACACAAGAGTAGGCTTCTGGACCGAAACATCCGTTGACATACCGGCCTGCCCAGGCCAGCCGCCAACCTTCCCAGACCAAGGCTACGCTTTCCACGTGAGCATCGCGGGACTCCAGGGCGATGCCATCGGCGCTGTCCTCGCCTACGACCTCAACGCAGACCCACTCACCTACTCGATAACAGCAGGCAACGAGGCCGGGAAGTTTGCCATCGTCAGCAACACCGGCGCTATTACGCTGAGTGAGCGGCTGCGCGTGGCGGCCGGAACGGTCTATACCCTCACGGTAGCCGCTGCGGACGGAGTGACGGGCGGCGCCACCACCACGGCAACGGTGACGGTGGTCGAGCCCGACTGCTCCACCGCCGAAGCCGTGAACGACTGTGAAGTCCTGTTGAACTTGCGGGACACCCTGGCGGGCACCGCATCCCTCAACTGGCACGAGACCCGCCCCATGGCGGAGTGGGAGGGCATCACGCTGGGCGGCTCTCCGCAACGGGTCACCGAGATAGTCCTGGACCGCAAGAAGCTGACGGGCGCCATCCCTCCGGAGCTGGCGGCTCTTTCCCGCTTGGAGAACCTGCGGCTGTCTCACAACCAACTGACGAGGGGGATACCGCCGGAACTGGGGACCCTGGAAGCCCTGATGCAACTCTGGCTGAACGACAACAGCCTCAGCGGGACCATCCCGGCGGAGTTGGGGGAACCGGAGGACCTGGAAGTCGTCTACCTTGGCGGCAACTCACTCCAGGGCTGCATGCCCGGGACACTGGGGGACGCCCGCGTCAACGACTTCCACCGCCTCAACCTGCCCGCTTGCGCGATGGAGCGGCCAGCCGCTCCGTCCGGATTGGCCGCGTCTCTGTCTTGGGGGACGTTCACGCTGACCTGGACGGGGGTAGCCGGCGCGGGCGCCTACGAGGCCCAGCATCGCGCCCCCGGCCAAAGCAGTTGGACAGCCCTGCCGACCGTGATGAGCACGAGCGCAACGTACACCCCGGAGGAAGCTCCGCCGTGCGACACCACCTACGGATTCCGGGTGCGCGCCCGGGGGGACGGGCTGACCCACCCTACCTATTGGGGGCAGCCGTCGGACGTGCAGACATACACCACCGGCTCCTGCAACCTGCCGCCCGAGTTTGACCCGGAGACCTACACCTTCTCCATCGCGGATTCGGCAGCAACCGGGAGCGCCGTGGGCACAGTCCTGGCCACCGATCCCGACACCGGCGACACGCTGACCTACTCCATTACCGGCGGCAACGAGGACGACAAGTTCGCCATCGGCGAGAGCACCGGCGCCGTCACGGTCAAGGCGGCATTGGCCTACGCAGCAGCCGCCTCCTACACCCTGACGGTGCAGGCCGACGACGGCAAGGGGGGCACGGACACCGCCACGGTCGGCGTCTCCCTGACCCTGGCCGCTTGCTCCAACGGCACCGTGGTGCCGCGCCCGGCCCAGAACCCCAGGCTGGTGCGCGACTGCTCTATCCTGCTCACGGCCAAGGACACCCTGGCGGGGGACGGCGCCCTGAACTGGAGCGCCAACCTGGCCATGAACCGATGGACAGGAGCGGCGGTGGAGCGGGAGCAGGACCTGTACCTCAGGTTTCTCATGCTCACCGACGCGGGCCTGACGGGGACCATACCGGCGTCCTTCGCCGGGCTCAAGGACCTGACCAGGCTGGACCTGGACCAGAACGACCTCACGGGCGGCATACCGGCGGAGTTGGGTGACATGACCAACCTGGACCAGCTATACCTTCAGGACAACCGGCTCAGCGGGAACATACCCGACGAGCTGGCCAACCTGACCCATCTGCGCTATCTGCACCTCTACGACAACCGGCTAACGGGGAGCATGCCCGCGAGGCTTGGGGAGCTGAACGCTCTGAAGGAGCTGCTGCTGGACGACAACCGCCTCACCGGGGCCATACCCGCGGAGGTGGGGGACATGGAAGGCCTGCGCATCCTGTTCCTCAGGAATAATCAGTTCAGCGGGGCCATACCCGCCGCCCTGGAGCACCTGTCCAACCTGACCCAGCTCTACCTGGAGGGCAACGGCTTCACCGGCTGCATACCGGCGGGGTTGCAGGACGTTGAGAACAACGACCTGGACCTGCTGGGGCTAACCGACTGCACCACGTGAGGGAGTAGGGCCATCCGGTGTGGCTAGGGCGCCGGGCCTGGGAGGGGAACATCGGCGGCGCCGGCGGCCTTCCCGGTCTCTAGGCGCTCGCGCAGGCGGGAGGGGACTCCGGCGCAAACTCAGGGGCGCCAGTTAGAGGCGCCCCTTGTCTTGCCCTAGCTGGGGGAGTTTAGCGCTCCCCTCACGACCGCCCCCCGGCCGCCGGCCCCCGGTGAACGCTCCCAAATCCTCCGGCCCGCCGCGGTCGAAGGACGTCGCCAATTCCGCCCAAATCATAAAACAAACATAAAACTGATTTTAAATAACGTTGACAAAAAGGGGGCGGGGTTGGTATTTTCTTGTCAACGCAATGGCTGTAGGGCGGCGGAGCAAGGACCTCCCTTTCGTTGCTTCTCGTACCGATGACGGTAGGCCCGGCGGGAGCAACCTTCCCGGACTCGATGGCTTGGGCGGCCAGCCCAGGGCGGCGGCCCGCCGAAAAAACGGGGAAGAGCAAGAAAAACATCCGATGCAAATGGCATTCGTCACAGACAACGCTCCTAATTCCGGCAGCTATAATGCCGGCACCTTTACGGGCGTTTCGCCGCGTGAGCGCGGTGAGACCAGGGGCGTGGCGACCACCCTATATGAGCGAGTTTGCGGGCACGAGCGGTCCCCCGGTTCACCAGCCGGTGCTGGCGCGGGAAGCGGTGGAGCAGTTGGACGTAGGCCCCGCCGGCGTCTACCTGGACGCCACGGTGGGAGAGGGGGGGCACTCGCTGGCCATACTGGAGGCTTCCTCTCCCGGAGGGCGCGTGCTGGGCATCGACCTGGACCCGCGCTCCCTGAGTTTCGCGGCCCATCGCCTGGCCGGTTTTGGGCCCCGATTCGTGCCCATGCCGGGCTCCTACTCGGACATGACCGCTTTGGTCCGGGACCAGGGAGTGACTGCGGTGGACGGAGTGTTGATGGACCTGGGCTTCTCTCTCCGGCAGATAAGGGAAGAGGACTACGGATTCGGCTTCCACAGCCGCCAGCCCCTGGACATGCGCTACGACCCGCGGGGGGCGCTGACGGCGGCGCTGGTGGTCAACACCTACCCGGAAAAGGACTTGGCCGATGTCATCTACACCTACGGAGAGGAGCACCGGTCGAGGGCTATCGCCAGAAGGATAGTCCAGAGGCGGCCGGTACACTCGGCCGCGGAGTTGGCCGACTTGATAGCCGGCCTCATGGGGCCCCGCCGCCGGGGCCGGACTCACCCGGCAACCCGCACGTTTCAGGCCCTGCGGATAGAGGTGAACGGGGAGTTGGACAACCTGGCCCTCGGCCTGACTGCGGCCGTCTCCCTGCTGGCGCCCGGGGGGAGACTGGCGGTCATCAGCTACCACAGCCTGGAGGACCGGGCGGTCAAGAGGTTCATCAGCGGGGAGAGCGCCCGTTGCATCTGTCCCCCGGAGGCCCCGGTCTGTGTATGCCGGCACCAACCCAGGCTGGAACCGGTGCACCGGAGGGTTATCCGGCCTTCTCCCGGGGAGATGGAGTCGAACCCACGCAGCCGAAGCGCCAAGATGCGGGTGGCGCGCCGGATATGAAGGTGGGCGGTGGTTACGGGAATCGCGACACATACCGTGTGAAAGGATGGTGGCGTCTTGGTTAGGGATGCGTTCTACACTGCCGTGGATTTGGGCAACAGCAAAATTGCGACCATCGTGGCCCGGGTGGGCGCCGAGGGTGAGCTAAAGGTGCTTGGGACCGGCATGGTGCCATCTCAAGGCATGCGCAAAGGCCGCATCGAAAGGATAGACGAGCTCAGGGCTGCAGTCCGCTCGTCCCTGGAGGAGGCGCAGCGGTACTTGGGCCGCGGGGTGAACAGCGGCGTTTACGTGGGCGTAAGCGGCACTCATCTTTCCTGTCTAAACACCAAGGACGTGGTGCACAACCCCGGGAACGTCAAAGACATCAGCTCCCACCTGCTGAACCAGCTTATCAGGTCGTCGATACCCAACGTGCGCCAGAACCAAGAAGCGCTGCACATCATTCCCATCGGCTACGAAGTGGACGGCGTTTCGGGAATCCGCAATCCGGTGGGCCTGCAGGCGGAACAGGTGCGCGTGGAGGCCCACGTGGTGCTGGGAGAGGCCGCGGCCCTCAGGAACACGGTGAACGCCGTCGAAGCCAGTAAGGTGACGGTGCAGAGCTTGGTCATGCAATCCCTGGCCTCGGCGGAGGCCACCCTGACCGGAGACGAGCGGGAGACCGGGGTGGTGTTCGTCGACATAGGCGCCGGGACCAGCGACTTGATCATCTACCGTGAGGGAAGCCCCTGGTACTCCGCCGTGATCCCGGTGGGCGGGGACCAGATGACCAAGGACCTGTCCATAGCGCTGGGCACCACGGTCTATCTGGCCGAGGAAATAAAGGTCAAGTGGGGGCACGCCATTCCCGATTCCGTCGTTGGCGACGATGAGGTGGTGATCCCGAGCTACCAGGGGCAGCCCCGGCGCGTAGTCCCCCGGCGGAAGATCAGCGATCCTCTGGAGGCCCGGGCCATCGATATCCTGAAGCAGATACTGCTCAAGGCGCGCCAATCAGGCCTGCGCGAGTTCCCCTCCGGAGGTCTGGTCCTCACCGGCGGGTGCGCCGAGCTTCCGGGATTCCGGGAGTTGGCGCAAAAGACCCTGGGTGGACCGGTGCGGATAGCCCACCCGCGCGGCATCGCCGGGTTGCCAGTTAGCCTGCAAAAGCCCACCTTTTCCGCGGGCATCGGGCTGTTGCTGTGGGGTATCAAGCACCAGGGGGAAAGGAGGCCGTACCGGAGGGGAGAACGCCCCCTCTGGGGCAACGGCTCGCGATCGCGGTCCAAGCAGCCCCGCCAGCCGGTGGAGGCGGGATAGCCGGTCTGGGCCGGACGCCGGGTGGTTGAAACCCGGTGCGCCGACCCGGGGCCGGGCGACGGATGCAGGCCGCAAACTACTGCTCAGGCGCAACCTAGGCAGCGGGCAAAGAGTCAACGGTCGACGGCGCTTTATTCGAGGCAGACTAAGGCATAAGCGGCCCTTGACGGTGGACCACTGGACATACATCTTGGCCAATATTGGGACGTTGCGGAAGGAGAGGACATGGTACTAGAGAATTCGGCTTCGTGGGAATCCCCAATCGAGAACACTGACCCCTACAGCGGCATGCCCGAGATCGGAGCGGGCGCTCCGGTGATCAAGGTGGTGGGAATAGGCGGCGGCGGCAGCAACGCGGTGAGCCGCATGTTCAAGGAAAAGCTGCCCGTGGTGGAATATTACGCGATGAACACGGACGCCCAACACCTGTTTAGGTGCGACGTGTCCCACCGCCTGGCCATTGGCCGCAACCTGACGCGGGGCCTGGGCGCCGGAGCCCAGCCGGAGCTGGGCCGGCAGGCGGCGGAGGAGAGCCGCAACGATATCGAGCGGGCCCTGGAGGGCGCGGACATGGTCTTTCTGGCCGCCGGCATGGGCGGCGGCACCGGCAGCGGCGCCTCACCCATGGTCGCCCAGATTGCCAAGGACACTGGCGCCCTCACCGTGGCGGTGGTCAGCCGCCCCTTCAGCTTCGAGGCCGCCGCCCGCCGCAAGAACGCCGAGGAGGGAATTGCCCGGCTCAGAGAACAGGTGGATACCCTGATCGTCATACCCAACGACCGCTTGTTGCAAATGGACAACGTGGGCGACCAGACCTTCACCTGGGAAGACGCGCTGAAGATGGCCGACTCGGTGCTCCAGCAGGGAATTCAGGCCATTGCCGAGGTGGTCACCGTACCGGGAGAAATCAACGTAGACTTCGCCGACGTCAAGACCATCCTGAACCACGCCGGGCCCGCCTGGCTGGCGATTGGCCACGGCAAGGGCGAAAACCGGGCGATCAACGCCGCCAAGATGGCCACGAAGAGCCCGCTACTGGACATCGCCATGGACGGGGCCCGGCGGATTCTGTTCGTGGTCAGCGGCGGGACCACCCTCGCCCTGCAGGAGATCCAAGACGCGGCCAACATAATCCAGGAGATGGCCGACCCTGAAGCCAATATAATCTTTGGCACCAGCCGGGACCCCAAGCTGGAAGACGAGATCAAGATCACCATGGTGGCGGCAGCCTTCCCGGTGCTGCAGGAGAGCCACCAGATGCGGGAGGCCGAGCTGGAACGCCTGCTGAGCGACGTTGTCCCCCAGTCCGAGGAGGAGCTCGACGTTCCCAGCTTCCTCCGCCGTCAGGAGGGCAACCGGGGCCGCGGCTTCTTCAGGTAGGGGCCGCGCGCTCCACAGACTCTTGCAATCCGGTTAAGCGGGACCGGCGTGGTCTATGACGGTAGGGGAGACGCCGCCGCCCTGCCAGACTTGAGTAATGTTCTCGGAGGCCTAATCGCACTATTGCCCCTGGTCCGGTAACCCAGCACCCAGGCGCCGGGAATCGCCTCGAGGCCGCCCTCTGTGAAGAGGGCGGCCTCTCTATGTTTGTCAATAGTCATGCCCGGTTGACACCGCGGCGTACCGCTTTATTGCGGGGCGGTTGGCCGCTGGTTAGAATGGGTTCTCCGAGCACGACTCCAGCCGTCGGCCCCTTTCCATCGCCTCCGGCTTCATAAGCTGCCGGTTTGGGTGTCGGCGGCCAAGTCGGAGCGGCTGAGGAGGAAGGCGATGCGCCGCGACAGAGTCAGCGAGCTTCTGGCCCGGGAGCAGGCCGGGGGGCGGGTCTTGGTGCGGGGCTGGGTCAAGACCCGGCGGTCGTCCAAGTCGGTTTCCTTTGTTCAGGTCAACGACGGCTCCACCATCAGGGACATCCAGGTGGTCGCGGACCCGGCGTTGCCCCAATTGGCCCTGGCCGACACCCTAACCACCGGTTGCAGTGTCAGCGTGGTGGGACTCCTGGTGGATTCCCCTGGGAAGGGCCAGAAGTACGAGATCCAGGCTGAGAGCATCGAGTTGGTCGGTGCCGCCGATCCCGAAACCTACCCGCTGCAGAAGAAACGGCACACCCCTGAGTACCTCCGGGAGATCGCCCATCTTCGCCCTCGCACCAACACCTTCGGGGCCATGGCCCGGATCAGGAACGCCGTTGCCTTTGCCATTCACCGGTTTTTCCAGGAGCGGGAATTCATCTACGTCCAGACCCCCATCATTACCGGCAGCGACGCCGAGGGCGCCGGGTCCATGTTCCGGGTGACCACCCTCGACTTGGAGAACCTGCCCCGCAAAGACGGCGCGTTGGACCAGGAAGAGGACTTCTTCGGCAGGCCGGCGTTTCTCACGGTGAGCGGCCAACTGGAAGCTGAAATATTCGCCCAGGCGCTGTGCGACGTCTACACCTTCGGCCCCACCTTCCGGGCGGAGAACTCCAACACGTCCCGGCACCTGGCGGAGTTCTGGATGGTGGAGCCCGAGGTGGCCTTCTGCGACCTGGAGGGGCTGGCCGCCCTGGCGGAAGACTTTCTCAAGTATCTGTTCGGCTACGTCCTGGAACACTGCGCGGACGACATGGCGTTTTTCAACCAGTGGCACGATAACTCGGTCGTCACCACCCTGGAAAACATCGTGAATTCCAGCTTCGAGCGGCTGACCTACACCGAGGCGGTGTCCCTGCTGCAGGCCTCCGGCGAAAGCTTCGAGTTCCCCGTGGCCTGGGGGCTGGACCTGCAGTCGGAGCACGAGCGCTACCTGACCGAGAAGAAGGTGGGCAGGCCCGTCATCGTGACCGACTACCCCAAGGAAATCAAGGCCTTCTATATGCGGCTGAACGACGACGATAAGACCGTTCGCGCCATGGATACCCTGGTGCCCAGGATCGGCGAGATCATCGGCGGGAGTCAACGCGAGGAACGCCGGGAAGTGCTGTCGAGGCGCCTGGCCGAGGCCGGTCTCCCGGCGGACGACTACTGGTGGTACCTGGACTTGCGCAGCTACGGGACCACGCCCCACTCCGGCTTTGGCCTGGGGTTCGAGCGCACCGTGCAGTTCGTCACCGGCGTCGCCAACATCCGGGACGTGATCGCCTTCCCGCGAACCCCCAAGAACGCCGAGTTCTAGGCGAGGCGGGGGTGCTGCAACGCCCCCGTGGCGAAGAGAGGAAGCACAGGAGGCAGCGCCATGGTTATCAAGCGGATGTATCCGCACCGGGGGGAAGTGTTTGAGGTAACCCGGACCTCTCCGGACTCAGCGACAGTTAATCTCCAGTGTCGCGCTCATGAACACCGTGACTTCATCATAGGGCTTATGGAGGATGAGACGTGGGGGTGGGTATTGGGTCGGAAAGGATCCGGTTACCCGCAGGAAGGGGGCTTCGCGGACGCCGTGGACCACGCCGCCAACCTCCTGATCGAGGAGTGCGGGGCCATGGGGCAACTCGATAGCTTCTTCAGTTCAGGGGCTCCGGGCGCTCTATCACGCGACCGGCAGGGCTAGAGCGGAAGCCCACGCTCGGTCTCCCGCAGCCGCCGGCGCCGGTCCTGGGCGTCGGGCAGCACCTGGGCCACCAGCCCCCAGAAGGCCGCCGAGTGGTCCAGATGGGTCAAGTGGGCCATCTCGTGGACCACTATGTACTCGATGAGGGACGGCTCCAGCATCATGACCCGCCAGCTAAAGCGCAGGGTGCCGTCGGCGGCGCAACTCCCCCAGCGCCGGCGCTGGTTGCCGATGATAACCCGGGACTCCTTGCTTCCACCCAGCCAAGGCCACCAGCTGCCGACGTCGGCCGCCAGCCGTGGGGCGGCCTGGTCTCTGTACCAGCCGGCCATGACGCCGCGAATCGACTGGTCTCGGTCATCGCCTTTCAGGTGCGGCGGGAGGGCCACCCTAAAGCTCCAGCCATCGAACCTGACCTCAGGTGACCCCACGTCGGCGGTCTCCACCGTCATCCGGACCTGGTGGCCCATGTAGGGCAGCGTCTCCGCGGCAGCGAGGCTGTTAGGTCCGGCCTCGGCAACCTCTCCGGCCACGTGGCGGAGGATCCAGGAGGCCCGCTGGAGCACGATGGCCTCCAACTCGTTGTTGGGCGTAGTCCAGGGGGCGGCGACCAGCACGCCGCGGCGGTCCACCGTGATGTGGACCGTTTTCTTGCGCCGCCGGCTGCGCCGCACCTCATACTCGATAGTGGCGTCGCCGAAGCGCACCATGCGCCGTTTGGTCATTTTCAGCCCTTCCGCGGGTCGGGTCTTCCGTCATGCCAGTCACCTTCCCCCGCAGTGCCGGCGAGATTCACCCCTGAGGTCCCTACTTTGTGCTGAGACCTCTTGGTTATGAGCGCACCAATCCTTTTCTTAGGCCCAGCTTCTCACGAAGCTCTCCGGGGAGGAAGTCCCAGTGCTCGATGAGGAGATCGACCAACTGGCTGCCGTTGATTAGACCGATGCGCGGGAAGCCCTGCTCAGAAGCCACGTCATATGCTTTGGGCTGATAGTCCGACGTCGTGATGAAGGACCCTTGGCCGCCGCGGCGGGGGGTAGGATTCGTTTTCTCGTTGGAACGAATAGGCAAAGAATCGGTCACGGGGCGAAATCCTCCCGGCCCCCTATCGGAGTGGCCGGCGGCCAGTCACCGGTCCCAGTCACCGGTCAAAGAGCGTTAAGGGGGTTTGGGGCCGGTGGCGTGCGGAGGCTGTGGTCTCAGTTTGGGCATGGGCTTTCGGGACTGTCAAGGGAGAGGCGGCAGCTACCCAGGGTCATTTAATTGTTACCAAATGCCACTGCCATGAAAATAGACGGAGTACGAGGCCCGAGCATGACTGGGAGGGGCTAGTAGCCAGGCAGGAGCCGCCCTACGCCCCACTCGGTCATTCCGCCGGAGCGCAGCGACGAGGAATCTAAAATGCATAGCTGCAAGCCCTGGCCGTTGGTGATGAGCCGCTCGGCGGTCCGTCATTTTCATTACCCTTATATGGCCTCAGCAAGGCCATGGTGATTCCGAGTGCAGCTAGGAATCTCAAATGCCTCAGGTCGGCTCACCATAGCTCTTAACAGCGGCTTGAGATTCCTCACCCGTATCCGACGGGTTCGGAATGACAGGGAAGCGGCGGGTTCGGAATGACAGGGAAGCGGCGGGTTGGGAATGACAGGAGAGCAGCGGGTTGGAGACGACTGGGAAGCAGCGGGTTGGGGATTATCGGGTTCGGGATAATATGGAAGCGCCCGTTGCTGCTACCTTCCGTTGCAGCGCCCTTCCCGGGTGACAATTGAATAACCCTTGAATAACCCTGCTCGGCGGCCCAAGCTCGGTTGACGGCAAAAACCTTACTTCCCTATAATGTGGCGGGCCGCACGAAGTCAGGCTAATGCTTGGACCAGCCCCGCGAACCATGCCCAGAAGGAGTCTCGATGACTACACCGGAAGTGGTGCTGCACCCAGCGGCGATCGTCGAAGAGCTGAAGAAGAACAATTTCACCCACGTGGTCTGGCTTCCGGACAGCGAGACCAACTTCATGTACCAGTTGCTGACCAACGAGGAGTCCCTGGACCTGGTGCCCGTGTGCCGCGAAGGGGAGACCATGGCCATCGCGGCGGGCCTGTGGGTGGGCGGCAAGAAGCCGGTGGTCCTGATTCAAAACACCGGCGTGTTCGAGTCGGGGGACTCCATCCGCGGCCTGGGCCTGGACGTGAACCAGCCCCTGGTGATGCTGATCGGCTACCGGGGTTGGAGCCGCCACGGGGTGACCACCGATTCGGCAGCCCGGTACATCGAACACATCCTACACGCCTGGGGCATCGACTACTTCCTCATTGAGACCGATGAGGACGCGGACCGCATCACCATCGCGGCGGCGGAAGCCGAGCGCACCCAGAAGCCGGTGGCCGTCCTGGTCGGCACCGAGTTTGGCGTCTAGCCGGTATTTGAGAGGTTTCCTGCGATGATCAACAACACCGACGCCGTAAGGCTCCTCGACAACAAGCGTGACGGGGCGGTCTTCGTGCCCACCATGAACGCCAACAACGTGCGCTTCGGATTGCCCAGCATTACCACCAACGAAAAGCTGGATTTCCCCCTTTCCGGATGCATGGGGAAAGCGTCCTCCGTGGGATTGGGCATAGCGCTGGCCCACCCGGAGCGGAAGGTGATGGTCCTGGACGGGGACGGCAGCCTGCTGATGAACCTGGGGACCATGGTCACCCTGTCCAACAAGGCGCCCCGCAACCTCTACCACTTTCTCTTCGACAACGGCGTCTACGCGGTAACCGGCGGGCAGCCGGTACCCGGCGCCGGGCGCGCCGACTGGGAAGAGTTGGCCAAGGCAGCGGGGTACGCGGCCGCCTTCTCCTTCGACAACCTGGAGGACCTCACCACCAGCATTGACCGGGTGCTGGCCACCGAGGGCCCGGTGTTCGTGCGCCTGGCGGTGGCGCCGGAAATCGAGAACACCCCAGTCCAGTTCCGCCCCCGGGCGCGGCGCAACATCCACGCCGCTATCGAAGAGTTGCCGGAGGCCATTGGCGCGGGCTGACCTTCCCGCAAGCAAAGGGTTCGAACGGTCTGCCCGTGAAGTGCCGACGCCGCGCCTTGGTCTGTAACCAACACCCGCTGTCGCGTCGACAACTGGTATCTTGCGAAGTCGAATGGCCTTCAGTTCGCCTCGGACAGGGCCCCGAAGACCCGCGCGCCGGACGGTCGTTAATCCGTGGCGTTGACGATACTGAAATTCCTGCTCCGAGGTCTGTTGGGAAGGCTGCTGGGCTACGGGGGGTTGGCGCTGGGCTTCTGGCTGCTGTACCAGGGCGTATCCCGTCCCAGTCCTCTGATGGTAGTGGCGGGCGCCGCCTCGGTCATAGCGGCAATGTACCTGATGGTGCTGGCCCGAAGGGGAAACCTGGCGACGATACGAGAAGGCCCGGCGGGCCAGGAAGCGGAGGGACGCAGTGATCCCCTCGATGGAAGCGGTCAGGGCGGTTAGCTTTCACCGCAAAGACGCCCTGGTTGTGGCCACGTCGGCGGCGTTGCGCGATTGGAGCGCGGTGTCCCAGCGGCGGGACCTGGACGTAGACCTCAAGGACTGCATGAATCTGGCCCCCGCCGTGGGGCTGGGGCTGGCCCTCGCCCGGCCGGACAGCAGAGTGATGGTCCTAGACTGTGACGCAACGCTGCGGACCGACCCCGGCGGGCTGGCCACCGTCGGCCAGTCGGGGCCGGAAAACCTGGTGCACCTGGTGTTCGACGACGTCTCCAATTCGTCAACACAAGGGCTTCCCCTCGGGCAACGGGACAGGATGGACTTCACGGCCATGGCCAGGGGCGCTGGCTACGCCCGGACCTACCAGTTCGACGACCTGGAAGAGCTGGTCCTGGGGCTGGAGGAAGCTATGGCCCAACCGGGGCCGGTGTTCGTGCTCCTCCAAGTGGGGCCCGCGGAAGGGGCGGCCATGCCGGGCCGCAGCATGGCCGAGGGCTGGGCCGCCGTGCGCCGGACCCTGGCGGCTAGAGAGTAGGCGGCCAGCCTACGGGGCGCGCACCAAGATCTGGCGGGCCACGTTGTAGCCCAGGGACACGCTGTCCTTCTGGGTGGCCACCTGCACCACGCCCAGGTACGGGGTTGCCCTGGTTACCGCGACCTCGCAATCGGGAACGATCTGGCAGGCCCCCAGAAACTCCAACAACTCCGGGTCCTCTTCCGGCACCCGGGCCACGATGTACTTCACGTCGGGGGCGGCGGTGTCCAGCGTCAGGGCATTGGGCGGCACCTTGGGCTCCCCCGACCCGGGGATAGGGCGCCCGAAGGGCGAACGTTTGGGATACCCCAGCCGCTCCACCAGCTTCTCTTCCAGCTCGCGGGACATGCCGTGCTCCAGCCGGTGGGCCTCATTGTGGGCCTGGTGAAGCTCCATTCCCAACAGGCTGACCACCAGCCATTCGGCCAGCCGGTGCCGGCGGGCGATGTTTTCCGCCCCCTCCAGTCCCTTGCGGGTCAGCCGGATGCGTTTGTCGGCACCCACGTCGACCAGCGCCTGGCGCTGCATCCGGCGGACCATCCCGGCCACCGAGGGCGCCGAGGTGCCCATGCCCTCGCCGTGGGGAAGCTGCTTCAGGGTATCGGTAAGCTGGGTCACCGTGGGGACCTCCGAGTCCTCCCAGAGCTTGTACAGGCACAGCAGGTAGTTCTCGGTTCCCGGCGAGAGTCGGTCATCGGGAAGGCTCAGGTCTCCCGGGACGGGTGAGTCGTCTTTCTTCTTGCGAGCCATGGACTACCTTAACGAAACGTATGATGGCGCAGCCCCTATGGTAACAGGGATTAGACCTCATCGCTACTTGGCAAAGGCTAGCCGTCCGGCAAGCATGAGTTTTATCGCGAGTGCTTCCCCCAAGTTTTGGCGAAGGAATTGGGCCAAATAGGGGTCCGGGGGGCGGGACGGGCGCCGGCAACGAGGCACTATTGCGGGACTGATGTCCCGTGAGGGTAGCCGGGGCGGGAGCGGGCCGGACGGTGGAGGGCCGGCAAGAGGGGGAACGCTCATCGGGGCTAACCCGGTCGTCAACCGACGACGGACAACTGGTCCCGGAAGGGTCTTACCTTGTGTCCTTGCCGGAGCGAGACCTCTACCTTGGAACTCAGGGGGTACTCCGCGGTGTGGGGGAGGAGGCAGCGCACCGAACGACCCGAGGGGAGGGCCACCCGGTATAGGTAGAACGCGCCCCGGAACTCCCGGTCTACCACTACACCCTGTCCCTCGTCGCTGGGGCGGCACTCCAGGCAGTCGGGCCGCACCATGAGCTCCAGGGCCGTTACCCCGCCGTCGCGGCCGCTCTGGCCGCCGACCGGGTTGTTCAGGGACGAAGGCCACGACACCGGCCCCACCTCCGTGGTCAGTACCCCATCGACGCTCCAGGCGGGCAGGAATTCCACTAGGCCGATGAACTGGGCCACGAAGCGGGTCTGCGGGTTGTGGAATATCTCCTCGGGAGAACCTTCTTGCTCCACCCGGCCCTGGTTCATCACGGCGATGGAATCTCCCAAGAAGAGCGCTTCCTCCTGGTCGTGGGTCACGAACACGGTGGTGGACTGGCTGGCCCGCACGATGTCCAGGACGTCCCGGCGCACCCGGTCTCGAAGGTTGGGGTCTAGGTTGGAGAAGGGTTCGTCCAGCAGCAACACCTCGGGCCCGGGAGCCAGCGCGCGGCCCAGGGCCACCCGTTGCTGCTGCCCTCCGGAAAGCTCGTAGGGCATCCGGTCGCGCAGGCCGGCCAACCCCGTAAGCTCCAGCACTTCCTCCATCCTGCCCTTGCGCCGCCCCGCCCTGGGAAGGCCGTAGGCTATGTTCTGTTCTACGGTAAGGTGGGGGAAAAGGGCTCCCTCTTGGAAGACCATGCCCACCCGGCGCTTCTCCGGGGGCAGGCCGTTGCCGGCCCGGCCCACTACGCGCCCCTGCAGGGCCACGGTCCCGGCGTCGGGCTGTTCGAATCCGGCGATGAGGCGCAGGGCGGTGGTCTTGCCGCAGCCGCTGGGGCCGACGATGGCCAAGACCCGGCCCTGATCGACGCTCAGGTCCAGTCCTTGCACGGCCTGCGCTCCGCCGAAGCGCTTGGACAGGCCCCGGCACTCCAGCGCCGGGCTACCGGAACTACCGTTACGCCGGACAGGGGCTTCTCCGCCCTTGGCCGACAAGCTGGTCAGGTTGCCCAGGCGTTCGCTAACGGTAGTTGGCATATGCTCCTAGGGTGAAGGTCCCGTGAATCCCCGTCATACCCGCCGGAATAATGCCGCCGAAGTTTATGTCTCGTCTATGCTTGCCACGCCGGTATCTCTATGCCGACGGTGCAGTAGTGTAGACGCATACCGGGGCCTTGTCAACTCCCCGAATAAGCGCCGCGCGCCGACGGCCGCATGGGGCATAATCGCCCGGGAGCGGGCCCCCGCTCCCGGGCTCGGTGGCGGCAGGGATTTGTTTTCATGGGTCATTATGAGCCATTATGGGCCAAGCGGGCTAGGGCTGCGGGGGCGGCCTCCGCCTGGGCGCTGATGAGGTTTGGGCGCAAGGCCTGCTTGTGTATACGCTACCCCGGGAATAGTGTGTGCGCATACCCTGACACTATTATAGTATAGTTGGCTGGCGCTGCGGGCGTTAACTGGCGCCGGTCAGTCTACGTATCCTGCCAACGCCGGATACTCGGCCGGTTGGGGGGTCGCGCCGGCGGGAGAAGACCGAGTCCGCCAAGCCTTCGAGGGCAGGCCGTATTATCGCGAGAGCAAAGTTGGGCCTCCGTCTAGCTAGTCCTGCCGGGGCTAACGTCGCTGTCTAGAGTGCTCGATAGCCGCGAGCAGCCGGAGGAGCTGCGATTCTAACACGGGTATTCGGAATCTCTCTCCTGCAGCGTGCATTCGGACGACCGGGTTGGCCCTCACCCTTTGTCTCGGTGCCCGCCGTGTTGATCGCGGCGGCGCTGCTGCTGCCGCCGGCCTACCTAATAGTCCGCACGCTGGACGCCACCGGGGAGGCGGGCGCCGCCCTGTTTCGCCTGCGCATCCTGGAAATCCTGGGCCGTACCCTGCTGTTAATGGCGGCGGTAACCGCGGGCTCCGTCATCACCGCCGTCCCCTTGGCTTGGCTTACGGTGCGCACCGACCTGCCCATGCGCCGAGTGTGGGCGGTGTTGACCGCGCTTCCCCTGGTCATTCCCAGCTACGTGGGCGGCTTCATCGTCGTGGTGGCGTTGGGTCCCAAGGGAATGCTGCAGGGGTTGCTGCAAGGCCCCTTCGGCGTCGACCGGCTGCCCGACATCAGCGGTTTTTGGGGCGCGACGCTTACCCTCGTCGTCCTCAGCTATCCCTACGTTTTGCTAAACGTCCGGGGAGCCCTGATGCGGGCCGACCCCTCCCTGGAGGAAAGCTCCCGGGCGCTGGGACACGGCCCTTGGTCCACCTTCTTTCGGGTGACGCTGCGCCAACTGCGGCCCGCCATGGCCGGCGGGGGGCTGTTGGTGGCGTTGTACACCCTCAGCGACTTTGGGGCCGTATCGCTGCTGCGCTACGAGACCTTCACGGCGGCCATTTTCATCCAGTACGAGTCCGCCCTGGACCGGTCCCTGGGCGCGTTCATGTCGTTGGCGCTGGTGGCCCTGGCGCTGGCCATGGTGGCCGGCGAGGCGGTGACCCGGGGCCGTTCCCGGTATTACAGGGGCGGGCCGGGCTCGCCCAGACCGGGGACCACGGTGGCGCTGGGACGCTGGCGCTGGCCGTCGCTGGCCTATTGCACCGGAGTAGTGTCCGTCTCCCTCTTCCTCCCCATGTCCATCCTGGGCTACTGGGTGCAACGCGGCGTGGCCGCAGGGGAGCCCCTGCTCTTCCGGTGGGAGGCGGTGCAGAACTCCCTGTACGTGTCGGCCCTGGCCGCCGGGGTTACCGTCGCCGCCGCCCTGCCCATAGCCACGCTGACGGTGCGCTACCCCGGCCTGCTCAGCGGGCTGCTGGAGCGGGTGACCTACGTGGGATTCGCCCTGCCTGGCATCGCGGTGGCGCTTGGGTTGGTGTTCTTCGGCGTCAACTACGCCAGACCCCTCTACCAGACCACGGCGATGCTCATTTTCGCCTACGTTATCCTCTTTCTGTCCCCTGCCGTGGGGGCGGCCAGGACCTCCCTGCTCCAGGTAAGTCCCCAGATGGAGGAGGCGGCCCGAAGCCTGGGCCGCACCCCCCTGGGGGTGATCTGGTCGGTTACTTTGCCGCTGATAATGCCGGGAATCCTGTCTGCGGCGGCGCTGGTGTTCCTGCTGACCATGAAGGAGTTGCCGGCAACGCTGATCCTGAGTCCCCTCGGCTTCGAGAACCTGGCCACCTCCGTGTGGGCGGCGGCTTCGGAGGCGTTCTTCGCCCAGGCCGCCGCGGCCGGGCTGCTGCTCATCCTGGCGTCGGCGGCGCCGCTGGCCTTCCTCATGCTGCGGGAGCGCCGCTAGACGGGGCGCGGGACCGGCGGCTGCGGTCCCGGTGGACTTGGCCTGCGGGGCGGGGTATCATAGGCAGCGTCCGCCGTCCGGCCCCGTCCGGCCTGCGAAAGCGGCGGCACTATTCCCTCACAACAAGGAGTACCGACGTGAAGAAAATCACCATGAGTGACGTGCCATTTGTCGAGGCGGAGATGACCGGCGGGCTGATGACCGGAACCCAGGTCTACCGTCAGCCCATCCTGCAGCCGGGGGAAAGCGGCAACTTCAACTTTGCCATAGTGAAGTTCTCCGCAGGCTCCCGCAACAAGTTCCACAAGCACTCCAGCGACCAGATACTGGTCGTCACCGAGGGCACAGGCAAGGTGGCCACCGACGACGAGACCATTACCGTCACCCAGGGCGACGTGATCCTGATTCCGTCCCGGGAGAACCACTGGCACGGCGCCCCGGACGACACCGCCATGGCCCATATCACCATTACCGGCGCGGGGAGTCAGACGGAACAGACCGAGGCCTAGAGGCTTCCGGAGCGGCCTCACGCCGTCAGTTGGGCCGCGGGCGCAAGCCCGGCCGCCCGCGGAGATGATGGCAGTAGGCGTAAGACCGGGGGTGAGGAGGGTTAACCAGAGCTAACCCGGAGAGCCCGATTCTTCCCGGGGCAGGCCCCCCAGCCGCGACGACCGCCTCCCCGCCAGCGACAGTTGGCTTTTCACGCTGCTGTAGGCTATGGCCCCGGCAAAAATGGCCGCTTCCACGAGGACCACGCAGGCCCCGGAAGAAACGTCGATAAAGAAGCTCAGGTAAATTCCGGCGAACCCGCACAGGGCGCCCAACACTGCCGACAGCAGGGCCATGGTCTTGAAGCTATCGGTCAGCATCCTGGCCGATATGGGCGGGATGACTGTGGCGCCCGCGATGAGCAACACCCCAAGCACCTGCATAGACACCACTATGGTGCCGGCGAGCACCAGGGAAAAGGCGGTCTCGATCCAGCCCGTGGGGACCCCGTAGAGCCGCGCCACCTCCACGTCGAAGGTGGCGAACAGAAACTGTTTGTAGGCCAGGAACAGGACCGCCGCCACCGCCGCACACACCACCGAGATTGCCAGCAGGTCTCCATTGGTTACGCCAAGAATGTCGCCGAAGAGCGCCGCGTCGAAGTCGCGGGTGAAGCTCTTGTAGCGGCTTATCAACACGATGCCCAGGGCAAAGCTGGCCGTGGTGATCACCCCTATTGCCGCGTCGGCGCCGATTTTCCGCTTGCGCGTGGTCAGGGTGATCAGTTGGGCGCACAGGAAGCCCCAAACGGTGGCCCCGACGAAAAAGTTGATGGACATGACGTAGCTGGCGACGGCTCCGCCCAGCACCGCATGGGACAGGCCGTGGCCGATGTAGGCCATGCGCCGGAGCACGATGTACACGCCGATGAGCCCGCACAATCCCCCAACCAGGGTTGCGGCCGCCAGGCCCTTGACGAAGAACTCGTACTCGAAGGGTTCGAACATTCTCCACTTTCCGTTTCAGCGCCGCCGCTGAAGAAACCGGCTCTCCACCCTCGCCGCCGCCGGACGGGACGGGGCTCTGCCCCAACCGCCTACGGGTCCCGGGGAGCGGCGCTCAACAGCGGCTCCCCGCCGCCATCGGGCGCGCCGCCGCCGGCGGTGACCGGCAAGGCGGCCGTCTCCAAGGACTCGCCGGCCCCGTGCCTGCCATAGGAGTGGGGGCTTTCGGCCACCAGGGTCATGCCCTGGTAATGGATTACCGGCATATCTGCCCCGTAGGTAAGGCTGAGGACCTGCGGCGTAATTACGTGGGACGGTGGCCCTTCCGCCAGGACCTTCCCGTTGATACATACGATCCAGGGCAGGTGGGCCGCCACGGCGTTTATCTCGTGGGTGGTCAGAAGGATGGTGATGCCCTGGTGGTTCAGTTCGTGGAGCACGTGCATCACGTCGTCGCGGGTCTTGATGTCCACCCCGGACGTGGGCTCGTCCAGAAGCAGGATGCGCGGGCTGCCCACCAGGGCCCGGGCCAAGAACACCCTTTGCTGCTGGCCTCCGGAGAGCTCTCTAATGTGGCGCCGCGCCAGGTGGGATATGCCCAGCCGCTCCATCATCTCCGCCGCCAGCATCCGGTCTTGACGCCGGTACCAGGGAAAGAGGGGGCAGTCCATGGTGCGTCCCATCATCACCACTTCTTGCACCGTCACGGGGAAGTTCCAGTCGATGGTCTCCAACTGGGGCACGTAGCCAACCCGGGGACGCCGCCGGCTGGTGGCGACGCCCTCCACCAGGGCCCGGCCCCGGTAGATGTCCACGACGCCCAGAACGCTTCTGATGAGCGTGGTCTTGCCCGACCCGCTGGGACCAAGCAACCCCACGAAGTCTCCCTGCATGACGTCCAGCGTCACGTCGGATAGCACCTGCTGCTTGCCGTAGCCGCAGGACAAATCCTCCAGTTGGATTATCGGGTCGCCCTGCTCCCGTCTCAGTGGGAGTGGATGTAACATGATTGTCCTTTAACGTTAGTGCTGTTGACCGGACGGGAAGAACGCTGGTAAGAACGCTAGTGGTGATGGTGGTGACGCGGCTGCGCCGAGAGGCCCTGCCACCCCTGGCCATCCGGACGGGAGGGGTGATGCCCGCCGGTGTCTTCGGTCTCAGCTGCCCCGGCCGACGCCCCCACCAACTGGGTCGACACCAGCCGGGCGTAGAGGCCGCCCCGTTCGAGAAGTTCTTGATGGCTGCCCTGCTCCACCAGGTCCCCGTCGTCCAGCACCACGATGCGGTCGGCGTCCCGGATAGTGGACAAGCGGTGGGCTATCACCAGGGTGGTGCGCCCTTCCATCAGGCGCTCCAAGGCGTTGCGGACCTGCTGCTCGTTTATTGCGTCCAGGTGGGACGTCGCCTCGTCCAGCACCAGGACCGGGGAATTCTTGAGCAGGGCGCGGGCAATGGACACCCGCTGCCGCTGGCCCCCGGACAGCTGCATGCCCCGTTCCCCCACCACCGTGTCGTAGCCGTCGGGGAAGGACATGATGAAGTCGTGGGCGTTGGCCTGCTGCGCGGCCGCCTCGATTTCGGCCTCGTCGGCGTCCGGCCGCCCCAGGCGCAGGTTGTCCCGCACGTTGGTGTTGAACAAGTAGGTGTCCTGGGTCACCATGGCGACCTGCTGCCGGAGTTGGTCCAGGCTGAACTCCCGGATGTCATGGCCTCCCAGCTCGATGCGGCCTTGGTTGGGGTCCCAGAAGCGCATCAGGAGGTTGGCGCAGGTGGACTTTCCGGCGCCGGAGCTACCCACGAGAGCCACCGTTTGACCGGGCTCGGCGCTGAAGCTAACGTTCCGCAACGCCTGGGGCTCACCCGGCCCGTAGGAAAAGACCACGTCCCGGAACTCGATGGAAGGCGCGGCGGGAGTCGAGCCGTTGGCGCTCAGTTCCACCCCGGCGCCGTCGGCAACGGGAACGGGCTCGTCGTGCACGGCGAACAGCCGCCGGGCCGCGGCCAGGGTCTCCATTAGCTGTTTCATGGTCCGGGCGATGTCCGACACGGGCGCAAAGGCGGCCACGGAGAGGACCACCGCCAGGATCAGCCGGGGGCGGGAGATGTCGCCCTGGATCATGAGCCACAAGCCGGTGGTCAAGACCGCCAGTCCTCCCAGGGCGGTCATGGCCTCGATGAAGCTTACCTGGGATGCCTGCCCTTTGAGGAACCGTAGCTGGTAGTGGGCGAACCGCCACCCGTTGGCCACCATTTCGGCGGTCCGGGACGGCCCCCGCCCGAAGGCCGAGACCTCCCGCAAGCCCTGGATGCTGTCCACCATGTGGGCGTTGACTTCGCCGATCCGGTCCCGCAACTCCTCTCCCAGCCGCTCGGCCCGCCGCTGGGCGAAGAAGGGGCTCAATGCCACGACCACCAGGAACGGGCACAGCACCAGGGCCAGGGGCCAGGAGATGACGCCGAGGGTTACCAGCACCGCGGCGGGGGCCACCACCCCTACGAAGGCCGGGGTAATGGTGTGGGCGAAGAAGAACTCCACCAGCTCGATGTCGCCGCCCACTATGCTCATCAGGTCTCCCGAGCGCCGCCGCAACAGGTAGGCGGGGGCCAGGGGGTCCAGCTTGTTGTACATGTCGACCCGCATCTCCGCCAGCAGGCGGTAGGCCAGGTCGTGGGCCATCCACGACTCGGCCCAGGTGAAGAAGGCCACGAGGAGCACCGCCGCGCCCAGCAGGGCAAGCAAGAGAGTCAGGCCGCCCCCGGTTATTACCTGGCCCACCAGCAGGGCGCTTACGACTCCCATACCGATGACGGAGCCGTGGTGCCCCAGTCCCAGGAAGAAGGTGAGGGAAAGCTGGCCCCACCAGGGCCGGACTAGGCTGAGGAGCCGTCCCCACACCGCCAGGGTCCCGGGACGCGGCACGGAGGAGCCGTTCTCCCGGCTGTGAGCGTGTCCATCGCCCTCTTCCGGGCCCCCGGACGTGTGGGGAGGGTCCCCGGGGCCGGGGGCGTCCCCGTGGTGCAGGTCATGGTGGCCGTCGCCATGACCACGGGCCTGCCCGTGGCGGTCCCGGCGGTCCTCCTGGTGATGAGCGGCGTGGGCGCCTGCGCCTAGGGCGGTCTCCGCGGCTGCCGCGGGTCCCCGGCCCGGCGGGTGGTCGGCGAGGCCGGCAACGGGCCCGGTCTGAGCAACGGCCTGCTGCTGCGCCATCAACCGGGCGTAGGGGCCTCCCGCCGCGGCCAGAGCGGCGTGGCTGCCCGACTCGACCAATCGCCCGTCCTCCAGGACCAGAATGCGGTGGGCGTTGACCACGCTGGACAGACGGTGGGCGATGATCAGGGTCGTCCTCCCCGCCATGAGCCGGTCCAGGGCTTGCTGAATTACCGCTTCGTTGGCGGCGTCCACGCTGGACAGGGCCTCGTCCAGGACCAGGATGGGAGCGTCCTTCAGCAGGGCCCGAGCAATGGCGATGCGCTGCTTTTGTCCCCCGGACAGGCGCGCGGCCCGTTCCCCGACCACTGTGTCGTACCCCTGGGGCAGCCCCAGGATAAAGTCATGGGCGTTGGCCGATCGGGCCGCCTCCTCCAGTTCCCCGCCGGTGGCCTCGGGGTTGCCGAAGCGCAGGTTCTCCGCCACCGTGCCGTGAAACAGGTAGGTGTCCTGAGTCACGACGGCAATGTGCCGCCGCAGCAGGTCCAGGGGCAGGTCGCGCAGGTCGCGGCCGCCCAGGAGGACTCTCCCCTGGTGGGGATCGAAGAACCGCAGCACCAGCCACACCACTGTGGACTTGCCAGCCCCGCTGGCCCCAACCAGGCCCATGGTCTCGCCGGCCCGCAGCTCGAAAGAGACCTCTTCCAGCGCGGAGCGGCGGCCCCGGTCGTAGGCAAAGGAGACGTCTTCGAAGCGTATCTCCGGAGTGAGGGGCGTCGCGGCGGGATGAGACCCGGGCGCCGGCTCCCCGGCGTCATCCCGGTCCAGTGCAGCGGATGAAGGCCGGAGGGGCTCTCCCGCGTCGTTGGCGGCGGGCCCGGCGCCATCCGAAGGGACCAGGGAAGAGGACAGGTCCTTTACGGCCACCGGCGCGTTCAGAATGTCGAAGATGCCATCGGCGGCCGCCATGGACATGAGGCCCTCGTGGTAGAGCATCACCAGCTCCCGCAGGGGCCGGAAGACCTCCACCCCCAGCATCAGCACGATCAGCAGCGGGCGCAGCTCCAGGCTGCCCTCGCTCACCTTCAATGCCCCCACGGCCAGGGCCAAGGCGGCGCCGGCCGAGATGCCCAGTATGGTGATGGAGTTGGTCACCGAGTTGGCAGCCAGAACGCCCATGGTGGTCCGGTACAACAGTCTGGCCCGGTCGGCCAGCAGCCGGCCCCGGGCCCGGCTCTGGCCGAAGGCTTTCAGGGTGCCAAGGCCTTGCACCGCGTCCAGGTAGTCGGCTCCCAGCACCCCGTAGGCTTGACGCCGGGCCGAACTGCTGGCCCGGTTCCAGCGGTGAAAGAGGTTGGGAGCAATCAGCGCGAACAGGGCGAATCCCAGGAATATGAACGCTATTCCCAGGTCTATGAACGTCATGAAGACGAAGATCAGGACCGGGGCCGACGCGGCCACTACCAGCTGGGGCAAGTACTTCCCGAAGAAGGTCTCGAGCCGCTCCACGCCGTCGGCCAGGGAGGTCACTACGTCGCCGGTGCGCGCCTGGTCGAAGTAGCCCGGTCCCAGGGCCAGCGCTTGCTGGTATAGCCGGGCCCTGAGGCTGATCTTGATCAGGCTGGCCGTTTGGTGGCTGATCATTTCCTGCCAGTACTGCAGCAGGCTGCGCAGGACCACCAAGCCGGCCATGGCCAGAAGGGGCCAAACCAGGGTCGAGAAAGACGCGCCCTCCAGGATGACCCTGACTATGATGACCGCCGCCACCGCCAGGCGGGCGATGCCCGCGGACACGGCCAGCAGGCCCACCAGCGTGGCCGCGAGGATTCGCAGCCGCACCCCTTCGGTCAGCAGCAGGAGACGGGGGTCTAGGTACATTTGGACGCTTCCACTATGTGGCTCCGTTGGTGTTGCCCGGAGATGGACAAAGAAATGGGCAAAGGCATTGGGCTATTGGGGATACTTGGCGGCGCTTTGCCCGTCGAACACAAGGCCGGTGTCTAAGTCGGCCAGGGCCTCGGCGCTCCCTCCCAGGGCGGGGACCATGATTTCCATGTTCTGCACCATCAAGCCCAAGTAGCTGTGGCGGGCGTCCCCCGGTTCCCCCGGCAGGTCGTCGTCTCGAAGCTGGTCGATAAACTCGGCCCCGCCCTCCCGGGCGATCTGCTCCAGGACGTCGCTGGGAAACACCGCGGAGCCGAATACCGCGGGCAGGTCCGACTCTCTGACCTGGTCAATAAGCCGGGCGACTTCACGCACCGACGGCTGAGAGAAGTTGGCGGGCTGGGCCGCGCCGATTACCTCCATGCCGTAGCGGTCTGCGAAGTAGGGCCAAGAATCGTGGTAGGTCAATAGCTTCCGGTTGGCCTCCGGTATGGTGTCCACGGCGGCCCTGATGCCCCGGTCCAGCAATTCGATACGCCGGCGAAACTCGTCCAGGTTGTCCGAGTAGTAGCTGGCGTTGTCCGGGTCTAGTTGGGCCAGGCTGCCCTCCACCAACTCCGCGTAGGCCAGGGCCAGAAGAGGGTCCGGCCACAGGTGGGGGTTGGGAAGCCCTTCCGCCCTAGGGAAGCTGTGGTCGTACTGCCACTGGTCTTCGGTTATAGTTCGGTCTCCCAGGCTAAGGATCTGCGCGTCGGGGTCCCTGTTGGCCTCGGCCAGCGCCAGGGTGGGCTCCTCCAGGAGGAGGCCGTTCAGCACGATCAGGTCGGCCTGGGCGATGACCAAGGCCACCGAGGGAGCGGGCGCGAAGGTGTGGGAGTTGACTCCCTCCGGAACTATCCCTTCCAATTGAATTCGCGGGCCTCCGATATTCTCCACAATGCTGGTTATGGGCGACACCGTGGTCACTACTTTGAGCACGCCGGGGGACCCTGCCGCCTCGGTGTCCGGAATCGGAGCGCCGGCATCGCCACCGGGGGTGGCGGCCCCCGGCCCGCAGGCGCTCCAAAACAGCAGCGTTACCAGGGATAGAAGGGCCGCCCATCCGATGGATTTCCGGGAACGCCGCCGGGGCCGCCCGTCGGAACAGGAGTCACGCCGGCGGCGCTTCAGCGTCGGCGCTCCCCTGCCGGCACCCGGCACAGACGCCACTGACGGCGAAGTGGTCCAAGTCAGGTTCGAACCCGAATTCTCGAGTGAGAGTATCTCGAAACTCCTCCAGGTAATGGGGACTCAGGTTGAAGGCGCCTTTGCAAGACCGGCAGACCATGTGATGGTGGCCGCCGTGGGGGTCGGTTAGCTCGTAGTGCAGCCGGTCCCCAATGGCGACCTCGGTCACCATGCCGAGATTACGGAACAGGTGGAGGGTCCGGTACACGGTGGCCACGTCCATGTAGGGGTAGGCTTCCTTGGCCTGCTGGAAGATCTCATCCACTCCCATGTGGCCGTTGCCGCCGGCCACGATGGACAGGACAATCAGCCGTTGGGGAGTGAGGCGGTAGCCCTGGTCCCTGAGGACGCCGACGGCCTGCTCGTGGTCCATAATGCGAGCCTTAGTTGCTGCTATCGATTGCCGTTCCGGATTTTAGCACGGGCTGCGCCCCTGTCAAGACCGGCCATCCGCAATAGCCGGGCCGTGGGATTTTTCCGCCATGCCGGATGCGATCTCCGGGGCGGCGGACGCCTGACCGGGGGAAGCCCGTACGATTTCACCCCCGGAGGCTGGACAATCGCCTGAATCAGTACGCTATTGACTTTGCAACATACGCAATATAGAATCCGCGCTACCATAGGTTGTGGTTTTAGTTAACAATAACACATCATATAGTATCTCGTTATTGTTTTAGACTAGTCTAAGAAAGAGCTAGGACTATGAAGTGCCCCTATTGCTCGTGTCCCGACTCCAAGGTCACCGATTCCCGGACGGTCGACCGGGGAGTGCGACGGCGGCGCGAGTGCCAACGATGCGGGGTCCGGTTCACGACCTACGAGCGGGTACAGGCCACGGCCCTGGTGGTGGCCAAGCGGGACAACCGCCGGGAGGACTTCGACAGCGAGAAGCTCGTTGCGGGCATACGCAAGGCCTGCGCCAAGCGGCCCATACCCTCCAGGACCATCGAGAAGATGGTCGAGGACATCGAGTCCGAGTTGCAGCACCTGGGTCAGGCCGAGGTACCCACTAATATCCTCGGTGGCATGGTGATGGACCGCCTCAAAAATCTGGACCGGGTGGCCTACATCCGGTACGCCAGCGTGTACACCGATTTCCAGGACATCGAAAGCTTCGAGCAGGCCGTCAAAGACCTGCGGGACGACAACCCGCAGCTATCACTGCTCGAGACTCCGGCGGCGCCGGTTGCCCGGAAGCGCCGCCGCAACACGGCCACTGCGGCCCGATACCGGCCCCGCAACATCAACCCCTTTCGTGACGCCTACGGGGCGGACTCAGACGATCCCGGAGGTAGCTCCATCGATGGGCGCTGAAATCGATTACTACGCCCTGGTGAGGCTGTTGAGCCTGAGCAACCAGGTCCACGACCTGGAAAACCGCCTGCTGGCGGCGCCCCTGCCGGGGGACCTGCTTTCCCAGGGGCTGGCCGGGCCGGATCGCGGCGCCAGCCCCATCGCCGGCATGCAAGAGGAGATCGCCCAGGGCGTCCGGGCCAGCCTGGCCGCTTGCTGGCTGGGAATGTCCAACGGCGACGAACCTTAGCACCTTCGGATACGCCTTATCGCCGCACGGGCGGGCCGCTGACACCCTTCTCCTCTCCTTCAAAACCGACGGGCAAAACCGACGGGAATTTGCCTCCACCCTAGTTGACATATTCTCGCCGCAAGGGTATTATCGTCACCTACCAAGTTTTGTAGTAACTGCGCATACACCTACAATATTTAGTATTGTGACACTCCGTAGTGGACTCGACATACAGCCAATTTCATGTACGCCGCCACGCCTGACCTCGCGCTGTCAGCACCGAGAGGCGGGAGCACCCTAGCCATGCTAGCATATCGTCATCCGGCGCTAATTGAATTCCCTAGAGCCTCCGGGGCGCAACTTCCGTCGCTCATCGTATCGCTTCATTAACGTGATTGTGGGGGACTCCATGTCAACGGGAGGAACAGACTATCCGGTATCCGAGTCGCTGTTAGTGATGGAGGCGGCGTCCGTTGCCGACCGAGAGCTAGCAGCCGAAAGGCGCCGGCGCATAGTCGACGCGCTGACCGAGGCGGGCATAGTCCAGGACCTGGGGCGGGAGACGCCCGAGTTCACCGAGAACGCGGAGGTGGTCCTGAAGCGGCGCTACTTGTCCAAGGACCGGGAGGGCGCCGTCTTGGAGAGCCCCGACGGCATGTTCCGGCGGGTGGCCCACAACCTTTCCCTGGCCGAGTCGGCCTACGGCTGCTCCGAAGAGCAGCGGCAGGCGGTGGAAGATGAGTTCTTCCACGTAATGCGGCGGCTGGAGGTGCTGCCCAACTCCCCCACTTTGATGAACGCCGGCCGCGAGTTGCAGCAGCTATCGGCCTGCTTCGTGCTTCCGGTCAGCGACTCCCTGGAGTCCATATTCAACGAGGTGAAGCAGACCGCCCTCATTCACAAGAGCGGCGGCGGCACCGGGTTCTCTTTCAGCAGGCTGCGCCCGGAGGGGGACGTGGTCGGCTCCACCGGCGGCGTGGCCAGCGGCCCCGTCAGCTTCATCCGCACCTTCGACACCGCTACCGACGTGGTGAAGCAGGGCGGGACCCGCCGCGGCGCCAACATGGCCATCCTGGACGTCACCCACCCCGATATCCTCAAGTTCATCAAGTCCAAGGAGAACGGGCAATACCTCAACAACTTCAACATTTCGGTGGCGGTGACCGACAGCTTCATGCAGCGGGCCAGGGAGGCCCGGGAGTACGACCTGGTGAATCCCCGGACCGGCAAGGTGACCGGTCAGCTAAACGCCAGGCACGTGTTCGACCTCATGGCCGAGCTGGCCTGGAAGACCGGCGACCCTGGGCTCGTGTTTATTGACCGCATCAACCGGGACAACCCCAACCCGCAGCTGGGCGTCATCGAAAGCACCAATCCCTGCGGCGAGCAGCCGTTGCTGCCCTACGAGTCCTGCAACCTGGCGTCGATAAACCTGGCTCGGATGGTCAGCTATTCCGACGGCGCCATGGTCATCGACTGGCGGCGGCTGGACGAGCTGGTCCGGGTGACCGTCCGAATGCTGGACAACGTCATCGACATGAACAAGTACCCAATTCTCGAAATCGAGGAGATGAGCAAGAAGACCCGCCGCATCGGACTGGGCGTGATGGGGTTCGCCGACCTGCTGGTCCAGCTGGGCATTCGCTACGACTCCGAGGAAGCTCTGGAAGTCGCCTCGGAGGTGATGGGCCACGTCAGGGAGCAGACCTACCTCGCTTCGGCGGCGCTGGCCCAGGAGCGGGGGGTGTTTCCCGCCTGGTCGGGCAGTGTGTACAACCGCGAAGAGGATGAGGGCGGCGCCCGCCCCATGCGAAATTCGGCGCCTACCACCGTGGCCCCCACCGGCACCATCAGCATCATTGCCGGCGCTTCCAGCGGCATCGAGCCCCTGTTCGCCCTGAGCTACGTGCGCAACGTGATGGACAACACCCGCTTGGTGGAGGCAAACCCCTACTTCGAGGCCGTGGCCCGCAGCGAGGGCTTCTACTCCCCGGAGCTGATGGAGCAGTTGGCGGAGAAGGGGTCATTGGAATCGCTGGACCTGCCCCCGTGGGTCAAGGAGGTGTTCCGCACTTCCCACGATATTTCCCCCGAGTGGCACGTGAAGATGCAGGCCGCGGTCCAACTCCACACCGACAACGCCGTGTCCAAGACCATTAACTTTCCCCACGACGCCGCGGTGGGGGACGTGTCTAGGGCCTACATGCTCGCCTACGAGCAGGGCTGCAAGGGAATTACCGTCTACCGGGACGGCAGCAAGGCCGGTCAAGTCCTCAGCACCGGCGATACGCCCCCCCAAGCCGAGTTACCGGGCGAGGCCATCTACGAGTCCCGGGACCCAGCCCACCTCTCGCCGCGGGAGCGCCCCCGCACCATCCAGGGAATAACCGAGAGGGTGCGCACCGGCCACGGGAATATGTACGTGACGGTGAACTTCGACGAGGACGGCAAGCCCTTCGAGGTGTTCGGCACGCTGGGCAAGTCCGGGGGCTGCGACTCGGCCCAACTGGAGGCCATATCGCGCCTGGTGTCCCTGGCCCTCCGCTCGGGCATCGAACCGCGGAACGTCATTCAGCAACTCAGGGGCATCACCTGTTGCCCCGCGTGGGACAGCGGGACCCTGGTCCGCTCCAGTCCCGACGCCGTGGCCCTGGCCTTGGAGCGCTCCCTGGCCGGTCCGGAGGTGGAAAGTTCCGGCCCTCCCAAAAACGGGGTCCAAGTCCAGCTGACCACACGGGCGGCGTCCAACGGCAACGGGACCACTTCGACCAGGAAGTGCCCCGATTGCAATACTCCGGTGGTTTTCCAGGAAGGGTGTCTGATGTGCATATCTTGCGGCTGGAACAAATGTGAGTGACGTGGGGTGTGCGGGGAGCGCGTGGCGTGTGGCGGTGTAAGTTGTTCAGCCACGGGTCTACCCTCCTTCGATAGCCCCCGGCTCACGCCGGGGGCTTCTTTCTTGCGGGACTTGTGCGCCGGCGGCAGTCTTGCCGGGACCGCCGTGCTACAATCGTCCGCAGCGGCGCCCCTTGGTCTTTTCCCAGACATGGTAACGCGGGCTGCCGCAGAGAACGGACAAGGAGCGCGCCATGGATGAGGCCAGAAAGCCGCTCGTCGCCGTGACCATGGGCGACCCCTGCGGCATCGGACCGGAGGTCGTGGTCAAAGCCTTGGCTGAGCCCTGGGTGTACGCCTCTTGCCGTCCCCTGGTGGTGGGCAGCGCCCACGCCCTGGAGCAGGCGATAGGGTTGACCGGCGTCCCTTTGCGGGTAAACCTCTGTGAAGACCCCCAAACGGCGGGCAGGGATCCCGCCGTGGTGGACGTCGTGGACGCTGGCAATCTGGACCCGGAACACATCACCGTGGGACAAATCAGTCCCCGGTGCGGCAAGGCGGCAATGGAGTGGGTCACCCAGGCCGGCCGGTTGGCCCTTTCCGGCGGGGTGGAGGCCCTGGCCACAGCGCCCCTCAACAAGGAGGCGGCCAGCCTGGCCGGATATGAGTCCATTGGCCACATGGAGCTTCTCCAGGAGCTCACGGGGGCCAAGACCGTTGCCACCATGCTGATGGCCAAGAACCTGCGGGTGGTGCACCTTACGACCCATCGCTCACTGCGGGTGGCTTGCGACTACGTGAAAAGGGACCGGATTCTGGAGTTCCTGCAGATTACCCACGATAGCTTCACCAACTGGGGCTTCCACCGCCCCGCCATCGCTGCCGCCGCCCTCAACCCCCACGCCAGCGACGGAGGCCTGCTGGGCCATGAGGAGGCCGAGGAAATAGCCCCCGCCGTTGCCGAGGCCCGGGAGCGGGGCATCAACGTGGAGGGCCCCGTCCCGGCCGACATCGTATTTCACCATGGAATCCAGGGGCGCTATGACGCGGTCCTGGCCATGTACCACGACCAGGGGCACATCCCGGTGAAGGTCCACGGATTCGAGGACAGCATTACCGCCAACCTTGGCCTGCCCTTCGTCCGCACCTCGGTGGACCACGGGACGGCTTTCGACATCGCCGGCAAAGGCGTGGCGAGCCACGTCAGCATGCGGGAAGCCCTGCGTTTGGCGGTGGGTCTGGCCAACGGCAACGGGCTCTCCAGCCTCTGACCCTATCCGCTGACGGCGTCCTTGGATGACCGGACCCTAGCCTTGGTAGGCGCGGCCGGCTCACCCACTCCGCCGTCTCTCCCGGTTCAGTAAACCTTGGCCCCGCGCTGCGGCCGCGGGCCGCTCTCTTGGGAGCAGGCCTGCGTCACGCCGTGCTCCGGAGCCGCCCTTGGTCCGATACCCACCCCCAGCGCCGCGGAGTATAATTGGACTCACCTAGCTGTGGGCTGCACGAGAGGAAAACGGCCCCGGGAGTAGTTGAAGCGATGCGGCTGGCGTTCATTGGCGGGGGCACCATGGCCGAGGCCATCCTGAAGGGTGTGTTGGACGCGGGTTTGGCTGCCCCGGAGGAGGTCCGAGTGGGGGAGCCGGTGGCCGCCCGTCGCGCCCACCTGTCCCAGCACTACGGCGTGTCGCCCGACGCCGACAATGCCGTCGCCGTCGAAGGCGCCCAGTTGGTGTTGGTGGCCATCAAACCACAGGACCTTCCCCAGCTGTTTGGCCAGCTTGGGGGGCGGCTGGAGCCCGGTCAGCCGGTCATGTCTATTGTGGCCGGAGCGACCATGGACACCCTGTCCCGGGGTCTTCGCCACGGGGCCATCATACGCGTCATGCCCAACACCCCGGCGCAAATAGGCGAGGGAATGAGTGTTTGGACCTGCTCCGAGGAGGTTGACCAACACGCTCGCGGCGCGGCCCAGTCAATACTGGACACGGTGGGCCGTCAGATATACGTGGCCGAGGAAAAATATCTGGATATGGCCACCGCCTTGAGCGGGAGCGGCCCGGCCTACGCCTTCTTGATCATAGAGGCGCTCATCGACGCCGGGGTGCACGTGGGCCTCCCGCGGGAGGTGGCGCGCATTGCCGCCGTGCAAACGGTCTACGGCAGCGCCAAGCTGGTGATGGAGAGCGGCAAGCACCCGGCAGAGTTGAAGGCGATGGTCGTTTCCCCGGGAGGGACCACCGCCGAGGGCCTGCAGGTGTTGGAGCGGGCCGGCGTGCCCGGGGCTTTCGTCGACGCCGTGAACGCCGCCTACCTGAAGTCCATCGAGCTGGGCCGCCGGTAGGGACTTGTGGCGGAAATCATCGATGCAATTATCTGGGCCCTAACCGTGGCGATTTTTGCCCGGGTGGTGCTGTCCTGGATAGTTCCCCTGGCCGGTGAGCGCCCCCACCCAATGTTGGTGACCATCGCCAGGGCGGTGGACCAGATCACCGAGCCAATTCTGGGCCCCCTGAGGCGGGTGCTGCCCAACTTCGGCATGTTCGACCTCAGCCCCATGGTGGCCCTGATTGTCCTGTGGATAATCCAGTACGTTGTGGCCCGCGAGCTATGATACGCGCCAATGACTTGGAGGAAATCGTGCGCCCGGCCCGGGGATGTAACTGTTCAGAGTTGGGTCCTCCTCGACTCACGACACTTCCCCCTTGCCCCCTCCGGTGCCCACTCCCTACACTGCTAATAGGCAGCAATTAGCGCCTTGCCACGTCTATCAGCCGCCACCCAGGCCCATGGCTCAGAATGGCTCACAGTGGCCCTGAAATAAAAAACCCTGGCCTTCCCTCACGCCGACAGTCGGTTCTCCCCGATACTCGCCGCCCGGGGGTTCGTCGCCTTGACCTGTCCGGAATCCGCGCATAGAATTACGCTACGATCCGGTGGATGCGAATAGCGGCCCATGAACCAACAAGAGATGCTCAAGGGCAACACCGACACCCTGCTCCTGGCTTTGCTGGAGTTGGAGCCGATGTACGGCTATCAGATAGTGAAAGAGGTGGAGCAGCGAAGCAGCGGTTACTTTGCCTTCAAGGAAGGGACCCTGTATCCCGCCTTGCATCGCTTGGCCAAGGCCCACTTGGTGGAGGGCAATTGGCAGGACGCTCCCAACGGCCTGCGCCGCCGTTACTACCGGATTACCGCCAAGGGCCACCAGGCCCTGGAAGACCGCACCAAAGAGTGGCGGCAGTTTGCTCAGGCGATGAACGCCATCATGTCCTCTTAGAGCCGAGGGACTGCGAAGCAATCCATGCCGCTAGATCCCGCCAGCTACCTTCACTCCCTGGCCCAGAAGCTTCACCTGCAACCCAGCGAGGAGCGGGAGATCCTCTTGGAGCTAGAGGGCCACTTGGAAGACAAGGCCGCGGAGTTGGAGTCCCAAGGGATGGACCGGGAATCGGCCTTGCAGCTTGCCGTGCACGAGATGGGCGACCCGGCCCCGGTGGCCAGCGGCATGTACAAGGTGCACAGCCCGGTGGTGTGGCGGGACGTGGCGCTGGCCACCGTTCCCCACTTTCTCTTGGCGGCCCTCTTTGCCCTCCATCTTTGGAGCCACTACTTTCTGGTAACGCTCCTGGTCATCGGCATGGCCCTGGTTACCTGGCGGAATTGGCGGGCGGGCAACCCCAGCAACTGGTCCTATACCTGGATGGGCTATTCGCTGGCCGCGCCGATCCTCTCCTGGTTGCTTTCGCTGATCACCCTCGGATACGGAGGGTGGACCCTGGTCACTACCGGTGGTTTGCCCTTCAACGTCGTTCTCTTCTTCCTGCTCATCGGTTACGTGCCGTTCTCCATGTGGATTGTTTTCCGGGTCGTGCGCAAGGTGGTGCGCCGGGACTGGCTGCTGGCCTCGCTGACCGCGCTTCCCTTCCCCTTCCTCACCTCTTGGGTCCTCTTCCTCAACTGGCAGGGCGGCCTGTGGAGCGACAGCGCGGAGAGAATGCAAAGCAGTGACACTTCCCGGGCGTTCATCTTCCTGGCCCTGGCCGTGACCACCGCGGCGTTCCTGAAAGTGGGCCCGCGCCTGCTGCGGATCGCGCTGCTAACCGGCACCACGGCAATATTGGTGGTGGTGACAGCCACGTCGCTGCCCGTCTCCCTCAACGTCGTGGCCATAATGTTGATGATAGTGGCGTCGCTGGTGTTCCTGCTAAGTCCCGCCGTGCTCGATTCTCAACTAAACCACCGTAACTCCGGGCGAGGGAAGGGCAAACTCGGTGGCGAGGTTGTAACACATTGGTTCAGCAACCCGACGTTGCGGTAGTGGTGGATAGCAGCAGTTGTCTGCCCATTGAGTTGCTGCGCCAATGGAATATCACGGTTGTTCCCCACGAGCTGATAATAGACCAGCGCTCCCTCCGCGACGGAGTGGACATTAGCCCGGACGAGTTCTATCGCCTGCTCAGCCAGGAACCCACGTCCAAGTTTACCACCGCCGCCCCGCAACCCCGGGAGTTCCTGGAAGCCTTCGCCGAGGCCGGCCGCCGCGCCTCCAACGTCCTCTGCCTAACCCTCTCCGCCCAGTTCAGCGCCACCTACCGCTCCGCCTGCGCCGCGGTGGACATGGCCGGTGGCAAGCTGTCCCACGGGGACGGCTCCCCCAAGGTCAAGGTTGTCGATAGCCGGGCGGCGGCAGGAGCTTCGGGGCTGATCGCGCTGGCGGCCGCCCGCTGGGCATCCATGGGCCACAGCCTCGATCAGGTGACGGCCGGTGTGGAGAAGCTGGCGCCTAGGGTAAACCTGCTGGCGTTTCTGGATACCCTGTGGTACCTGAAACGCAGCGGCCGCATCCGCCAGTTCGAAGCCTGGGCCGCCTCCCTGCTGAGCATCAAACCCCTGACCGAGCTGCGCCTGGGCGAGGCTCGGATGCTGGAGAGACCCAGAAATCGGGCCAAGGCCACGGACCGGCTGCTGGCCGTCATGCATCGCCGGGTTGGCTCTATGCCCGTGTTGGTCAACGTGATGGAAGCCGACGCCAAGCAGGACGCCCGGGCTCTGTCCAGCCGGATCCAGTCGGAGTTCGACTGCCGGGAGGTATTTGTCAGCCAGTTCACCCCGGTGATGGGGCTTCACACCGGCCCGGGGCTGCTGGGTGTAGCGTTTTATGGGGACGCCGACGCCGGGTCGTCGCCAGGGCTGGCGTGATTTCCCGCCGCCAAGGTCTGCTCCCGTGACTTCACCCGCCCCGGCCGCTGGGCCTAATTGGGCTGACGACGAAGCGGCGGTCAACGAAGAACGGTCCACCGGCGTGCCCGCCCCGCCCCGCCTGCCGGAGCGGAGCGGGTGTTGCGTGACGCTGCTTTCCTGCGCGAGGCCCTGCGGGCCGACGAGGACAACCTTGGCGCAAACCCCCGGGGCGGACCCATGCTGGTGGTCCTGAGCGGCTTGCCGGGCACCGGCAAGTCCCACTTCGCCCGGGAACTCACCAAGCTAGTGTCCTTCCTGGTGCTGGAAAGCGACCGGGTGCGCAAGCTCCTGGTGGCCCGCCCCAAGTACACTCGAGGGGAGCACTCCCGGGTTTTCCGCGCGTGCCACCTGCTCATCGAGGACTACCTGGCGCGCGGCTGCCGGGTGCTTTTCGACGCTACGAATCTCACCGAGTCCTTCCGGCAGCCCTTATACTTCGTTTGCGAGCGGCTGTCCGTCCCGTTGACGCTGCTGAGATTCACCGCTCCCCGCGCCGTGGTGCGGCGCCGCCTGGAGGAGCGGGCGCTGGGGTTGCATCCCGAGGACAACTCGGACGCCCATTGGCTGGTCTATTGCCGGCTGGCCCGCGGCGAGGAGCAGATACAGCGCCGGCACCTTACGGTAGACTCCTCGGCCGATATCTCCCACGTAGTCAGGCACGTCGCCCGGTTGGCCGCGCCGGGTCCGGCGGACCGCGTCCCGGAAACCGGCCTGCCCGGCAGCGGTTAGGCAAGGACCGGCAGGCAACACCACGGAGGACGTTATGCAGGTTACAGTCAGCACCGGCGATATTACCTCGGCAGACACCCCGGCCCTGGTGGTCAATCTGTTCAAGGGAGTGACCCAGCCCGGCGGCGCCACCGGCGCGGTGGATAGGGCCCTGGACCACGCTATCAGCCGCCTCATCGACGAGGGGGAGATCACGGGTAAGCTGGGGGAGATAGCCATGGTCCACACCTTGGGCAAGATCCCTCCGTCCCGTGTCCTGGTGGTTGGCTTGGGGCCTGGCGAGAAATTCGATAGCCAGGGGGTGCGCCAGGTGTCCGCCGGCGTGGTGCGCTACCTGCGGGAGAAGGGCATCAAGCGGGCGGTCACCATAGCCCACGGCGCGGGCATCGGTGGACTCGAGCCCGCCGCCGCCGGCCAGGCCATAGCCGAGGGCAGCCTATTGGGCCTGTACCGGTTCCGTTCCTACTTGACCAACGGCGACCGCGAGCCCAACGAGATGGAAGAACTAACGATTATGGAGCAAGACCCGGCCCGGGCCCGGGCCATAGAGTCCGGCGTGGCCCAGGGTAGGATAACGTCCCAGGCGGTGGCCCTGGCCAGGAACATGGTCAATGAGCCGGCCAACGTGATGACGCCCACCCGCATGGCGGAGATTGCGCAGGGGGTCGCCCGGTCCGAAGAGCTGGGGGTGGACGTCTTGGAAACGTCGCAAATGCGGGAGTTGGGCATGGGGGCGCTGCTGGGTGTGGCCCAGGGCAGCGACCAACCACCCAAGCTGATCGTGATGCGCTACGAAGGAGACCCGGAGGACCCGGCCAACAATCTGGGGCTGGTGGGCAAGGGAATTACCTTCGACACCGGGGGGATTTCCCTAAAGCAGGCCGCCGGCATGGAGGCGATGAAAGGTGATATGGCCGGCGGGGCCGCAGTCATCGCCGCCATGCAAATCATCGGACGGACCAGGCCGAAGATCAACGTCTCCGGCATCGTCGCCGCCACTGAGAATATGCCGGGCGGCTCCGCCCAGCGGCCCGGCGACGTGGTGCGGGCCATGAACGGCAAGAGCATCGAGGTGATCAACACCGACGCCGAGGGCCGGTTGGTCCTGGCCGACGCCCTTTCCTACGCCTGCGGCCAGGGACTTAGCCGCCTGGTGGACGTCGCCACCCTGACCGGGGCCATGGTCACCACTCTGGGCAAGGAGTGCACCGGGGTGATGGGCAACGACCAGAGGCTGGTGGACCAGGTCATGGCCGCGGGCGGGGACACCGGGGAGAAGTTCTGGCAACTCCCCATGTTCGACGAGTACAAGGACCTGATCAAGAGCGACGTGGCAGATATGAAGAACTCCGGAGGCCGGCAGGCCGGCTCCATCAGCGCCGCGCTGCTGTTGTCCGAGTTCGTGGGTGGCAATCCCTGGGTCCACCTGGATATCGCCGGGACCTACACGGCGGACAAGACCAGGGGTTACCAGGTCAAGGGCGCCACCGGGGTGGCGGCCCGCACCCTGGCCCGGCTAGCTTGCCTGCTGGCCGAAAATGGCCGCTGACCAATGCGTGGCCGCGCCATGCTATACTGGGCAAGTCTCACCAACCGGACAGGGAGAACCGGACAGGGAGGTCAGAAAAGATGGCGGAGATCGGTTCGCTGGGCCATGTGGGTATCTACGCCGACGACTTGCTGAAGCAGAGAGACTTTTGGACCAGGGTCATGGGCCTGGAGATAACTGACGAGGACCTGGAAGGCAGGGGCATGGTCTTTCCCAGCGCCGATCCGGAGCGCGAACACCACGAGTTGGTGTTGATGCAGGGTCGTCAGGCCCCGGAAGACGCCAAGCTGGTGCAGCAGATCTCCTTTACCGTGCCCACCATCGACGACCTCCGGGGGTATTACCGGCGGCTGCAGGATGAGAACGTACGCATAGACCGCATCGTGAGCCACGGCATCGCCTTTGGGATGTACTTCTTCGATCCCGAGGGCAACCGGGTGGAACTATACTACAGCACCGGCTACAAGGTGCCCCAGCCTCACAGCGACCCCATCAGCTTGGAAGACTCCGACGAAGAGTTGCTGGCGGCAGCCAGGGCCTTGGTCCCCGCCTGAACTGACCGGATTTAACCCTGGGTTCGAGCCTTGGTGAGGCGCCGACGTTCACGCTCCGGCGAACGGCGGCGCCTCTTCGTTCCGGCTGTTGCCCGCGGGGCGCCCTCAGAGGTGGGGAACCGCCCCGATCCAGTCTGTTGCCTGCTGATAGGCGTAGCCCACCTTCAGGATGACCTCCTCGGACAGCGGGGGGCCGATGATCTGCAGTCCCACCGGCAGTCCCTCGTCGAAACCGCACGGCACCGACATGCAGGGAAGTCCGGCGATGTTCGGGGGTAGCGTGCAGACGTCGCTCCGGTACATTTGGACCGGGTCGCCCATCTTCTCTCCCAGCCGGAAGGCTACGGTGGGCGAGACCGGCGCCACCAGGGCGTCCACCTGCCAGAAGACGCGGGCAAAGTCCTGCCGAATCAGGGAGCGGGCCTGCTGGGCCTTGGCGTAGTAGGCGTCATAGTACCCGGCCGATAGAGCGTAGGCGCCCAGCATGATGCGGCGCCTCACCTCCGGTCCGAAACCGCGCTGGCGAGTCTTCTCCATGTCGTCCCACATGTCGCCGGCGCCGGGACCCTCGCCGCGGAAGGAATACCCGTACTTCACCCCGTCGTACCTGGCCAGGTTGGCCGAGCACTCGGAGGGGGCTATGATGTAGTAGCAGGCCAGGGCGTACTCCGTAGTGGGCAGCGAGACCGGCCGCACCGACGCCCCCAACCCCTCCAGGGTCTGAATGGCGGTCTCCACGGCCCGGCGCGTGCCCTCCTCCATTTCGTCGAAGAAGTACTCTTGGGGAACGCCCAACCGGAGTCGAGTCTCTTCCCCCCGTTGATGAAAGCGGGACAAGTCCGGGTCCCGGTCCAGGGCCGCGGCGTAGTCCTTGCCGGGCAGTTGCAACGAAGTGGAGTCCCTGGCGTCGTGGCCGGCGATAGTGGTGAGGGCCAGGGCGCAGTCGGCGACGTTCCGGGTCAGCGGCCCGATCTGGTCCAGGGAAGACGCAAAGGCCACCAGCCCGTACCGGCTGACCAAGCCGTAGGTGGGCTTGAGGCCCACCACGCCGCAGAAGGACGCGGGCTGGCGGATGCTGCCCCCGGTGTCCGACCCCAGAGCGAAGACGGCCTCTCCCGCCGCCACCGCGGCCGCGCCGCCGCCGCTGCTGCCCCCGGGGACGCGGTCCAGGTCCCAGGGGTTGTGGGTGGGAAAGAAGGCCGAGTTCTCCGTCGACGAGCCCATGGCGAACTCGTCCATGTTGCCCTTGCCCAGGAGCACCGCGCCCCCGTCCAACAGCTTGGCCGCCGCGGTGGCGGTGTAGGGCGGAACGAAGTTCTCTAGCATCCGGGAGGAGCAAGTGGTCCGGATGCCCCTGGTGCACATGACGTCCTTGATCTGCATGGGGATGCCGGTGACCGGCCCGGCGTCGCCTGCCGCGATGCGGCGGTCCGCCTCCTCCGCTTGCCGCAGGGCCGCCTCCGGTGTGAGGGTCACGAAGGCCTTCACCCGGTCCTCCACCTGCTCGATGCGCTCCAGGCAGGCCCGGGTCAGCTCCACCGAGCCGATCTCCCGGGAGTCCAACCGGCGGCGAGCCTCGGCGATGCTCAAGTAGGCCAAGTCTCCCACTGAGGCTACTCCTCCAACACCGCTTTTACTCTGAAGAAGTCCCCCTCCCGCCGGGGGGCGTTGCTCAGGACGTCCTCCGAGTCCAGGGACCCTTCCGGCACGTCGTCCCGCATCCACTGGCGGGACGGGGTGTCCGGGCCTTCCTCGGCCGCGGCCTCGAGACCGGCGTCGTCCAACCGGCTGAGGACTTCAAACTGCTCCAGGATGTGGGAAAGCTGCTCGCGGAACATCTCCACTTCCTCCGTGGTTAGCCCAATGCGGGCCAGCGCGGCCAGGTGCTCCACCTGAGATCGGTCCAAGACCATGGTGTGACCTCTCTTGAGACTATTGGGTGCTTGTTTGGTGGTCCGGCGCCCACGGTGGACCCGGGGCGACACCGGGCCCAATTGCGCCGCGGGCCAGGGTCTTTTAATCGTCACCCTGAACGAAGTGAAGGATCCCTCCGCCGTAGCTGAGATTCTTCGCCGCGCTCAGAATGACAAGGTTTAGAGGCCGACAACTACATGACCCTGGCGCCGCGGGCTCCGGAACATGACCGCCGCTAGAATTCCGGCGGGCGGAAGACCACTATACCCGGCACCCACGGTCGGGTCCAACTCCCGGGGTCCGGCCTGCCCAATATAACTTGGCCTTTATCCTTCGACTCCGCCCCGGCTCTTTTGCCGGTCTTGGCGGCCGGGAGGCGGAGCCTGCACCCGCTACCGGTCGTGTCCCTCATCGCGGTCCCCGTGGTGCTCGCGGGCCGACCGGGGGTGGCGCGCCTCCCCGGAAGCGCCCACCGGGTCCACGTGAATAGTGGCGCCGGAGAGATACTGCAGCCGGTCCATCAACCGGTGGTGCGCCTCCTCGGCGATATGGTGTCCGCTTGCCACGGAAAGGTCCGGCGCCACCGTCACGTTGGCCTCGGCCAGGAGCCGGTGCCCCAGCCAGCGAATGCGGACCTCGGTCACCTCCTCCACGCCACCGGTGGAAGACAGTACCCGGCGGGCCTCGTCGACCAACCCGGGCTCCACGCCGTCCAGCATCCGGGACATCACCAGCTTACCGGACTGGAACGCCATGCGGAAAATCGCGGCGGTGATCACCAGCCCGGCTATGGGGTCCGCCAGCGGCGCACCAAGCCAAACGCCCACCGCCCCCACCAGCACGGCAAGGCTGGTCAACGCGTCCACCCTGGCGTGCAGGCCGTCGGCTAGCAGGGCCGCGCTGCCGATTTCTTTGCCCACCTTTATGCGATACAGGGCCACGGCCTCGTTCCCCAAGAAACCCACCAACGCGGCCAGGATCACCGCCCACAGGAAGTCTATGGCCGGGGGGTCGAAGAGCCGGTTGACCGACACCACCGCGATGATGACGCCGGTGGCGAGGATGGCTACCACGATCAATAGACCGGCCAGATCTTCCGCCCTCCCGTACCCGTAGGTGAAACGCCGGGTGGGCGGCTTGGCGGCCAGCAGGAAGGCTGCCCACAGGGGTAGGGCCGTGGCCGCGTCCCCGAAGTTGTGGATGGTGTCAGCCAGGAGGGCCACGCTGCCGGTGAACACCACGATGGCGGCCTGCACCCCGGCGGTGGCCAGCAGGGCGGCCAGCGACACCTTGGTGGCCCGGATTCCCCTAAGGCTGTTCAGGGCCGACCGGTCCATGGCCCCGTGTCCGGGGCCGGGCGCCGGCCCATGTGATTGACCGCGGGCCTGCATTTGCATCCTCGTGAGGGTCTGGCTCCGGCCCTTCGCCGCTCACTGCCGCGTCTGGCAACGACGTGGCGGTGAGCGGCGAAGGCGGCCTGTCGGGGCCTGAGCGGGAAGCGCGGCGCTAGTTCATTTCGGTGCCGCCGGACACGCTTATGGACAGACCGGTCATGTAGTCCGACTCCGCCGAGGCCAGGAACGCCGCCATCCGGGCTATGTCGTCGCCCTGGGCCACCCGTCCCATGGGCACTCGCACGGCCCGGTCGGCGACCATGCCCGCCCGGTATTCCTCGCCGGATTCCCCCGCGGGGGCCAGGGCCGCGGCGATGAAGTCCACCCGCTCCGTGTCCACCAGGCCGGGACAGATGGCGTTGACGTTAACCCGGTGCTGGCCCATCTCCTGGGCCATGGCCTGGGTGAAGCCCACGATGGCGAACTTGGAGGCGCAGTAGGCGGCGTAGCGGGCGATGCCCCGCTTGCCCGCCGCCGACGCTATGTTGATGATCTTGCCGCCCCCGCCCCGGGCGATCATATGCCTGGCTGCCGCCCTGGAGCAGAGGTAGGTGCCCCGGACGTTCACCCGCTGGACCTCGTCGAAGGCCTCCTCCTCCAGGTCCACCACCAGCACCCGATCTTTTCCGGGACGAGAGCCGGCGTTGTTCACCAGAATGTCAATCTTGCCGAAGCGGTCCAGCACCCGCTTGACCATTTCGTCGACCTGGGCGCCGTCGGACACGTCGGAGAATAGCCCCAGGGAGCAGCGGCCCAAGCCCTGGATCTCCTCGACGACGCTGTCCAGACCCTTCCACCCAGCGGCGTGGTCCTCGGCGCGCACCGCCTCCCAACTGGCGGGAATGTCGATGACCGCCACGTCGGCCCCCTCGCGAGCCAAACGAGTGGCGATGGCGCGGCCTATGCCGTGGCGCCCGGCAGCGCCGGTGACCACCGCCGTCTTTCCGTTGAGGTCATACATAGAAACTGCCCTCCGAATCCATACGGTGCTGATGAGAGCATAACGCCCGCAACCTGACTTGTCATTCCCGGCGGCAACTCATTTCGCCCCCCGGCCACGCCCCTGTCATTCCGCTGGAGCGGAGCGACAAGGAATCTCAAGTCGTCGCCGGAGGGCCGCCCAGGTCTCGCAGCCGGGCTTGCGGTTGCTGGTGCGGGGTGCTGGGGGGCGGGTTCTTTCCAGTGCTGACCGGGGTGGTGCATGAGGGCCTTTGATTCTTCGGCAAGCTCAGAATGGCGGGGTGCCCTGGCGTGACGTAGGAAGGCCCTGGGGCTGCTCCCACGGTGGAGCGCGGGCCTGGTCAGACCCCGGCGGCGGTGATAAGCCCCCCGGGGATAAGGGGGTGAACCCTCCATGGGCCAGACGGCCAAGACCGGCGTCGGGATTGACAAGTTGGGCGGCGCGGGGCTAGCAACGAGACAGGAAGGCTGAACGGGCCTTAAAGAGTTACCAGCCGGGCATTGTAGATCTGGGGCAGCGCCCTGATCTCCTCCAGCACCGGCGGGGGGACCGGGTCGTCGAGGCCCAGGATCATCATCGCCCGGCCGCGGAGGTTGACGCGGCCCACCTCCATGAAGGAGATGTTGATATTGTGCCGGCCGGTCACTGTACCCACCGCGCCGATGGAGCCCGGCCGGTCGTGGTTGTCCACGAAGAGCAGATAGGGGGTCGAGGGCACGATGTCTAGCCAGTAATCATTTACCCTGACGATGTGGGTCTCGTCCCGCATCGACGTGCCGGACAGGGTGATGCCGCCCTCGGTGGTGTCCACGGTGGCGCTAACCAGGCTGCTGTACTCCTGGGCCTCCGGGGTGTGCTGCTCCATCACGTTGAGCCCGCGTTCCTGGGCCAACCGGGCGGCGTTGATCAAGTTGACCTGTCCCGTGGTCACCGGGCCCAGCAATCCGGACAGCAGGGCGGCCTTCAGGGTCCCCGTCTCGTGCTGGGTGATTTCGCCCTGGTAGCGGATGGTGACTCCCACGAACTGGCCCTGAGCCAGGTGGGTGAGCAGCTTCCCCACCACGGCCGCCACCCTCATGTAGGGGGCCAGCACCTTCTGCACCTCCGGGGGCACGAAGGGCGAGTTGACGGTATTGCGGGCCGGCTGGCCGTTGAGGACGGCCAGCACCTGTTCGGCCGCCTCTACGGCCACCTCACGCTGCGCCTCCTGGGTGGACGCGCCCAGGTGGGGCGTAACCACCGCCTTGGGATGCTCCAATAGCGGGCTGCGGCGCGGCGGCTCGGTGGCGAAGACGTCCAGGGCCACCCCCGCCAGATTGTCCGATTCCAGCGCCTCCAGCAGGGCCGCTTCATCCACCAACTCGCCCCGGGCCACGTTGATGAGGCGCGCGCCCGGTTTCAGGCAAGCGAGCTCCCGGGCCCCTATCATGTTGTGGTTGCCGTCGGTCAAGGGCGTGTGCAAGGTCACAAAGTCAGACTCAGCCAACAGCTCCGGCAGCGACAGCAACTCCACGCCCAAGCGCCGGGCGTAGTCGGGAGCAACGAAGGGGTCGTAGGCCACCAGGCGCATGCCGAAGCTCCGGGCCCGCTGGGCCACCTCGGAGCCGACGCGTCCCAACCCGACGATGCCCAGGGTCTTGTTGCGCACCTCGATACCCACGAAGGCGCTGCGCCGCCACTGACCGTCCCTCATGGACTGGTGGGCGTAGGGTATGTTGCGGGACAGGGCCAGCATCAGGGCCATGGTGTGCTCGGCCGCGGCCACCGTGTTCCCAGTGGGAGAGTTGACCACCGCGATGCCGGCGGCGGTAGCGGCGTCGAGGTCGATGTTGTCCACTCCGATTCCCGCCCGGGCGATCACCTGCAGTCCCCGGCCCGCCGCAATGACCTCGGCGGAGACCTTGGTCTCGCTGCGCACCACCAGGGCGTCGTACTCACCGATCAGCCCCAACAGCTCCTCCGGCGCAAGGCCCACTCTCACGTCCACCCGGGTTTGGGACTTCAGTACGTCCACCCCTTCTTGGGCGATGGGGTCGGCAACTAACACTCTGGCCATATATCGCAGTCCTGCCAACGGCGGCGGGTTGGCTCTAAGGTCGCCCCGGTCCGCACCGGGGCTTTAGCTAAAATATAGCACACGGTCACTCCCGAACCGGCGGCTTAACGAGTCCGCGGAGAGCGGCCGGCCCAGGCCGACAGGTCGGCGCGGGAACCGCGCGTGTTCGGAAAACATGGGAAGCCAGCATCTACGGCCGGCCCGTTGCGGTCCGGTCAGTGAGGAGTCGTGACGGCGCTATGGCGCTAGAACCGGCAGGGAACGGCCAGTTCGGCGCAAATGTCCCGCAGGTTCCGGGCCACGTCGGGATGCAGGGGTATGCCTTCGGCGCGGCGCACCGCCTCTACCTCCGCCTCCGGCTGGCCGGCGACCACCACCCTGTCGTGTCCCGGCGCCGGCTTGGTGGTCTTCATCATCCGCGCCCACTCATCCATCATTTCTTTGAAGGCGTCCACGTCGGTGAAGGCGTCGATGCTGTAAGCGGCCACGTAGTGGCCAAAGTTGGGCCTGCCGGGCACGGCGCCGTAGCCCACTCCGGTGAGCACCCCGGCCAAGATGTCCACCACGCAGGAGAACCCGTACCCCTTGTGGGACCCCATCTCCCGGGTTGCGCCCAGGGGCAGCAGGTGGTAATCGTCGGGCGGGTCCGACTCCACCATGATGGGGTTTCCCTCCGGGTCGGCCAGCCATCCCGGCTCCATCTTGGCCCCCAGGCGCTTGGCGATGCGGATCTTGTTTACCGCTACGGAACTGGTGGCGGCGTCGAACACGAAGGGGGGCTCGTTCTTGGCCGGCGCGGCCACCGCGATGGGGTTGGTCCCCAGGCGCGGCTCGGCGCCGAAGGTGGGCAGCACCGCCGGGGGACAGCTGGTCATGCAGACCCCGATCATGTCGTGCTCCAGGGCCAGCATGGCATGGTACGACGCCATGCCCAGATGCCGGGCGTTGCCCACGGTGACCATGCCCACGCCCACCGCCTTGGCCTTGCGGATGGCTATGTCCATCGCCTTGGGAACGATGATGATGCCCAACCCCCGGTCCGAGTCTACGTTGGCCGTGGCGGGGGTCTCCCGGGTGATTTTCCAGTCCGGCCGGGGATTGATCTGCCCGTTTTGGTACCCGGTGATGTAGGCGCTCAGCATGTTGGACACGCCGTGGGAATCGACGCCCCGAAGGTCCGCCAACACCAGCACGTCGGCGCCCAACTGGGCGTCGCCGGGGGATACTCCCATTTTCTCGAATACGCCGGCCACGGTGGCCTTGAGGTCATCCGACTGCACGAACACCGCGTCGTCCAGGTTGACCCGAAACTGTTCCAGCACGACATTCCTCCTGCGCTAAGCCTGGGCGCCCCGTCCCGGGGCGGCTGCCGGTCACCACAGACCCGGCCCAAGGCCCGGCTATTGGTCCGCAACCGAGTATAGCATTGCCCGCAGCCCGCGGTCACCGCGGAGGCCGCCCTGGAGCCGGCGGCCAGGGCAGCGGCTCTCCCTGCGGCTCGAAGCTCCCAGTGTAGGCCCTCTATAATAGGCGCCGGCGAAATCGACGGCGCAATGCCGAGACGAACGGCGGCGAACAGCGCGCCCGGAGAGACCCGTGGCCGAGGCGGCAGTGGTGTTGCCCACCTACAACGAGGCCGGAAACCTGGAAGCCCTGGTCCGGGAGCTGGAAGCCCTTCCCGTCGACCTGCGGATTTTCATCGTCGACGACAACAGCCGGGACGGCACGCTAGAGGCGGCCCTGGAGCTGGCCCGGGACCTGCCCAACGTCGCCGCCGTCCCGCGCCCGCACAAGCTGGGACTGGGTTCCGCCCTGCGCGAGGGGTTGGCCCGGGCCCTGGACACCGACGCCCGCTACCTGGTCACCATGGACGCTGACTGGTCCCACGATCCTCGGGACGTGCCCCGCCTGCTGGAGGCCATAGCCGCCTCCGGCGTCGACCTCGTGCAGGGAAGCCGCTACGTCGCGGGAGGCGGGATCCAGGGAATGACGCCGGTCCGGCGGTTTTCCAGCCGCCTGGCCAACCTCGTCTACCACTGGGCCGCGGGAGCGCCCCACGAGTCGACCACCAACTTCCGGGTATTCTCCCGCCGGGCGGCGTCCCTCGTAACGGCCCGGGCCAAGGGGCGCCACTTCGAGTTTGTGCCGGAGGCGCTGCTGCTGGTGCGGGCAGCCGGCATGAGGGTGGAGGAGATTCCCATAGTTTTCCGGAGCCGGGCCCGGGGACGCAGCAAGGCCGGTCTTCAACAGGTGGTGAGGGGCGTCCTTTCGGTGTTCAGCCTGTCGCTGCAGCGGCGCCTGGGACTGGGGCGCTTCGCCCGCGGCACACCGGCGGGCCCGGGAGCGGACTCTTAGCTCACCCGCCGCGGCATCTTTCCAACCCCATGCCCAAGCCGGTGATTAGCCGCGCTTCCGCCACCCATGCTTGGCTGGACTCCGCGGCTCCCGGGCCGGCCAGCGGCGCCGGCGCCAATAGGCGACGATACCCTCTTGGGTCACAATATTTATCAGTCAATTTGGGTGCGCCCCAAGATTTTGCGGGGACTGGGCCCGGGCTGGATTCGTTTCTTCGTTGGAACGAATAGGGAACGAATCGGCCATGGGGCCTGAAGCCCTCCCGCCCGTCTTATTGGGGGCGCCTGCAGCCAGCAGCTAATGGCTGGTCACTGATCACCGACCATTGAGGGGGTTTTTGGCTGTTGGCGCATCGGCGACATGATTTCAGTTTGTGTATTGGCTTTCGGGCCTGTCAAGGGAGATGCGGCATTGGGGTGTGCCCCAAGAATATCCTGACTCAATTTGGAAGCACGCTGTTGCTATGGCCATTCTCGTATCCGGGCGAAAGAATCCAGGTGGAAGTAGGGGCGCAAAATCCTGGGGGCCACCCCAGTCAATTCGCTCCGTGGCCCGCCGCCCCGGCCGCTGCTATAATCGCGGCAACCGGCCCCGGAGTCTGAGGATGGCGGACAAGTCAGCGGCGCTGGACGTTCTATCACGGTTGGCGGCACAGCCGGCCGTCGCCTTCTGGGAAAGCAGCGCGGCCTCAGTGGTCAGGTCCACCCTCGCCGAGTCCGGAATAGACCACCGGGCGGACGTTTACGGCAACATCATAGCCAGGGTGCCCGGCCGGGACCCGGCGGCGAGTCCCCTGGCGCTGGTGGCCCACATGGACCACCCGGGTTTCGAGGCCGTGGAAGCCCGAGACGGCTGGCTGGTTGCCAGGGCCCTGGGCGGCGTGCCGGCGGCCAGCTTCCAACCGGGAGTGCCCCTGCAGGTGCTAGCCGGCGAGGGAAGGCGCCTGTCCGCCGTGTCCAACGGCAAGCACGGCGAGGACGGCGACAGGCAGATTCGAGTCCGGTTGAGCGCGCCGGTCCCCATCCAGGTCCCCTGCCCGGTCATTTTCGACCTCCCCGACTTCCGGCTGGACGGGGACCTGGTCCGTATGCGCGCCGCCGACGATCTGGCGGGGTGCGCCGCCATACTGACGGCGCTGTCCGACCTGTCCAGCCTGTCGCCGCCAGGGGACGTGTACGGCGTGTTCACCCGGGCCGAGGAAGTCGGGCTGGTCGGCGCCAGGCTGCTGGCCGAGGCGGGGACGCTGCCTCCGGAAACCCTGGTGCTGTCCATCGAGTCCAGCAAGACCCTTCCCGGTGCGGAACAGGGCGGCGGACCCGTCATCCGGGTGGGCGACGCGGGCCTCACCTTCAGCGCGGACGCCGAGGCGGCTTTAGTCCGGGCCAGGGAGACGCTGCAGGCCGGGCCCGGCGGCTTCCGGTGCCAGCGGCAGCTCATGAGCGGAGGGGTGTGCGAGGCCAGCGCCTTCGCCCTTTACGGCTACAACGCCTCTGGCATTGCCTTTCCCCTGGGCAATTACCACAACGGCGCCCCCGACGGCGGCGTGGAAGCCGAGTACATCCACGCGGACGACTTCCTGGGCGGCATCCAACTCCTCACCCAGGCGGCGCTCGAGGCGCCCCAACGGGAGAACACCGGGTTCCGGCAGCGCCTTCGGGAGGTCCCCGGCGAGGCGCGGGAGCGGCTGAAGGCTACGGGCCTGTCCGCCGCGGCTTGAGGGAGTGCGCAACCCCGGGAAAACGGCGGAGGTCGGCTGAGGCTTCCGCGTGGCCGCAAGCCGGAAGGGCTATAGGGGCTGGCCTAGCTGGCGGGTGACCGGCGCTCCGCGGTGGCCGAGTTGTACCAGTCCAGGATCTCGCTGCCGGTCATGAACACGACCCCTTCGAAGCGGCGCACGTACTCGAAGATCATGTCGTAGTACTTGATGCGGTGGGGCGTCCCCGTGATGTAGGGATGGGTGGAAATGCACATTATGCGGGCGCTGTCCGCCCCCTCGCGGTACAGGGTGTCGAACTGGTCCCGGGCCCGCTCGAAGAGCTCCGGCGACCGGTGGTGCTGTATCAGGTAGATGGGAATGTCGTTGAGCTCCACCGTATAGGGAAGAGCCACCAATCGCCCGCTCTTGACCTTCATTTCGTAGGGCTGGTCGTCGTTGCACCAGTCCGCCACGTACTCGATGCCCTCTTCGGCCAGGATGTCGGGGGTATCGAAGGTCTCGGCCAGCCCCGGCCCCATCCAACCCCGGGGAGCCGCGCCGACGAATTCCTGTATGGTGCTGATGGTCCTTCGGACCACAGCCCGCTCGTCCGGCTCGTTGTTGATGACCCGCTGTATGAAGCCGTGGCCCAGCATCTCCCAGCCCGCGTCCAGGCTTTCCCGGACCAACTCGGGATAGCTGAGGCACACCGACGCGTTGAGGCTGACCGTAGCCCGGACGCCGTGACGGTCCAGGACCTGCTTGAAGCGCCAGAATCCCACCCGCAGGCCGTAGTCGAACCAGCCGAAGTTGGCGACGTCCGGTATGAGGCTGACCCCCTGGGGACTGGGCAACACCGTGCGGGCCATGGTCGCGTTGATGTCCCATTCTTCCACGTTGATGACCGGCCACACCGCTACCCTGGCCCCGCCGGGCAGCCGCAGCGGCTCTCGGCGGAATATGGGCGAATAATCGGCGCGGGGGTTGGACATGGCGTCTCCTTCCGGCCTACGGGGCGCGAATACGCGCTTAGAGGCCGGCGTTGAAACTCGGGGCGGGGCGGCCGGGGTACCGCTACAGCCCCAGGGCTTGCCGACCCATCTTGGCTATGTCCTCGTCTTCCTGGGCGGCCAGCCCGCTGACGCCGATCCCGCCCAGGATGGCGCCGGTGCCGGGGTGCAGCACCACGACGCCGCCCTGGACCGCGGCCAGCATGGGGTCTCCCATCTCGGCCACGGAGCGGCCCTGCTCCTTCAACCACGCGGCGTAATCGTTGGAGTCGCGGCCCGAGATGGCGCAGGTGTAGGCTTTGCGGAGGGCCATCCGCTGGGGATTCTTCCGGCACCGGTCCATTCGGCTGTAACTGAGCAGGTCGCCCGCGTCGTCCACTATGGCGATGGCCAGGGGCCGGTCCGGCTCCTCGTTGGCTTTAGCCATCATGGTAGACATGGCCCGCTGCACCTGGTCCTGGCCGAGCATTGCCTTATCGTACATAGTCCGGTCCCCCACAGGTTGGTTTGGCTAATTCTTCGGCTAATTCTACTGGCGACGTTGCGGGGTAGCAAGGGAAAGAGAGACCGGACTGGGCACCGGGGATGGGCTGGGGGGTGGATGAAGCGTTGGAGCCTTGGAAACCTAGCAGAGGAGTCTAGAGGAGGTCCCGGCCCAGGGTCAGCCAGTAGAAGACGATGTAGGCTCCGGCGACCACCATGAACCCGGCGGCCGCGACCTGGATGTAGGGCAGCGCCTTGCGCATTACGGCCACCATCGCCCCTTTGAAGATGGCCATACCCAGGGTCATGGCCAGGATCACCAGTCCCATGCCCAGGGCGTAAAGGAAGAAGTTGCCCACCACCGTGGTGATGCTGAACCCGGCGACGCCTATGCCCACCACCGATATGAAGATGGGCAGGGTGCAGCTCAGGGAGGCGGTGCCGTAGCTCAGCCCGAACATGAAGTACCCTTTGACGCCAATCTTGTTGGGGTTCCCCATGCGGCTGGCCGCCCGGGCGGCCAGCCCGGTGTATAGCTTGCCGCCTCCCACCATCCAAGCCCCCACCAGGACCAGGCCAATGCCTATGACCAGGCCGAGCCAGGGCAGGATGTTGCTGACGAAGGACGCCGACAGCCCCACCACGGCGCCGGCTACCCCAAACAGGAGAATGAACCCGGCGGACACCGCCCCGCCAATCGCCAAGGCCCGGCCCAGGGTCCGGGCCGCGTTCCTCTGCCGGTTCTCGTCCTGGTTGGCCCCCAGGTACATCCCCAGATAGGCGGGGAGCATGGCGAAGCCGCAGGGATTGACCGCTGAGGCCATCCCGGCCGCCAGGGCGAACAGCGCCGAAGCGCTGATCAACCCCCCCAGCCACCGCTGGGAGTTGCCCGACAGGGTGCTGTCCACGAACAGGTTCAGCTTGTCGGTGCCCTCCCCGCTGCCCACGATCATGGCCCCAACGATGGCCGCCGCCAAGGCAGCCCCGGCCACCAGTAGGGGAGGGAGCACCTGCCGCCAGAGATTGACCTCCGCCAGGGAACCCCGGAAAGGGACTAGCCTCAGCAGCGTTGGCAGGCTCCGGTACACAGCCGGCCTCCAAGGAACAGGTTGGGGTATCTTTAACGATATAGGTCCAGGGCGTTCGAGGCAATCCCGGCGGGGGGGCGCGGCCCTGCTCGCGTCCGGGCCGCCCCGGCGGGGGGCCTTCGCAGACTTGGACGGAGGACTGCTCCCCAAGATTTCGGCGATGCCCCGCGGCGTTGACCGCCAGACTTGGCCGCCCTTATCACTCTCCGCCATTGACTCTTTACGCCCGGGCCCGCCTGGGGGATTCATAGCCTCACGATAAGGCAGCGGGGCCTGTCTAGGCGACCACAAGGGGTCAAGGCGAGCGCCGAGCAAACCGCAACCGTGAACGGCTGGTGAGGTCGGGCCTAGGAATCCGGGAGGCCTAGGGAGCGTCCCCCGGAGGTCTTATTATTTTCGATGCTGACACTTACATCCACGGGGCAATCACAGGAATTGCCCCCACAATGCGTCACGGTCTCAGTCGCACACGCGGCCACAACAGCCGGTTTCGTCGAGGCCACAAGAGCCGGTGTCGTCGTACACCCGAAAGACCCTGTTGGTCTCCCGCACTCACAACTCCCCGGAGTAGGAGACTCTCAAATTTAACTTCAAGGAAGATTCTCCCCAAGATAGAAGATTCTCCCCCGTTGAAAGACCCGGCCCCGTCATTCATCCCTCCTGCGCCTCCCACGTCATTCCGCTGGAGCGAAGCGACGAGGAATCTGAAGTGCTTGCCGCAGGGCGGCCCACGCCTCGCAGCCGGACTTGCGGTCTCTGGCGTCTTGGGGGGCCGGGCGGCGGCGCGTTCTTTCCAGTGCCGACGGGGATGGCGCATGGGGGCCTTAGATTCTTCGGCAAGCCCAGAATGACGAGCGGGTGGGGGCGGGATGACGTGTAGGGGGGTGACGTGCAGGGGGGTAACGTGCAGGAGTGGGGGCGCATGGCCTATAGATTTTCGACGATGATAGTCCGTGGGCAACCACGAGGGTTGCCCCGACGATGCGTCACGGTCTCAGTCTTGGAAGCACCTACAAGAGCCGGTTTCGTCGTACAACTGAAAACCATGGGCGGTCCCCGGGGTCACTTGATTATTGCCGGGAAGGCGGAGGCTGCCCCCGGCTAGGCCCGAGCGGCCAAGGCGGGAAATATCTCGTTTTGAAAGGCGCTGAGCTCCCGGCGGGGGAAATCGTAGGTCTCCCCGGTCATGAGGTACAGGTGGTCGACGCCGGCCTTCTCGGCCTCCGCGATGCGCCGGGCGCAGTGCTGCGGAGTGCCGATGAGCCCGATGGTGTCGCAGATCTGGGCCAGCACCTCCTCGGGCAGGAAAGCGCACAGCTTCTTGGCCCGCTCCCAGTCCTCGGCATGGGGCACGTCCGGGTAGAGCTGCCACAGCTCGCGGGGTATGTTCAGGTCGCCCGGCTCCACGCCGGAAGCCCGGAGCCACCTGGCCTGGTAGTCCTCCATCAGACGCTGCACACACAGCGGCCGGGCAATCTCCCTGGCCTCCTGCTGGTCGTCCTGAATGATGGTGGTGGCGGTCAGGATGAGCTCGACCTCGGCGGGGTCCCGTCCGGCCCGCTGCGCCCCAATGGCCAGATGGCGACGCGCCAACTCGACGGCCTGGGGATGAAGGCCGATCATCAGCAGGGCCCCGTCGGCCACCTCTCCGGCCACCTCGATGGCCTTGGGACCGGTGGCGGAGACGTAGATGGGCGGGGGCTCGCCGCCACCGTGGCGCAGGCGGCTGGAGGCGCGGTTGAACGGCACGAGTTCCCCGGCCAGAAGGCGCTTGAGGGTAAGGACGGACTGCCTTAGTTGGTCCACCGACGCCGGACGAACGTCGATGGTCTGGACCGAGCTATATCCCCTTCCCAGCCAGAACTCGACCCGTCCCGGGGCCAGCTCGGCCACCGTCTTGGCGGCGGAGGCCAGGACGGACACGTGGCGGGTTACCGGGTTGATCACGGCGGAGGCGACCCGCAGGGTGGAAGTTGCCTGCACCGCCTGCGCCATGCTCACGAACACGTCCCTCTCCAGCAACTGGGAGTCCAGCAGGCCGATGCCGTCGAAGCCGGCCTCCTCGCAACGGCGGGCAAAGGCCCCCACTTCCGTTACCGGCCCGCAGGGCGGTACCCGGAGGTCGAATATCACCGCTTTGCCTCCTCTTGGGCGGGCGGGTCCGGGAGCTTGACCCGCCCGGAACCCCTCCGGGTCTCCATCATCGATCTTGGCTCGGAGCTACGGCGGTGGGGAGGTGAAGACTCCGCGTACCCCTCCGTCAGCGGGTGGCCGCCTGCTTCTTCGCGGCGAAGGCCGCCCGCAGGGCCAACGAGGCCTCGGCGACGGCCTGCTTAGCCTTGTCCACCACTGCCGACATGCCGAAGAACCCGTGGATCATGCCGTCGTATCGCGTGGAAGTGACGGCCACGCCTGCCTCGCGCAGGCGCTGGGCGTAGGCTTCTCCCTCGTCGCGCAGGGGATCGAATTCGGCGGTGATAACCAGGGCGGGGGCCAGGCCGCTCAGGTCCTCGGCTGCCATTGGCGCGGCGTAGGGGTTGGACGCGTCCCGGTCGCTGCTCAGGTAGTGGTCCCAATACCATTTCATCGCGTCCATGGTGAGCAGGTAGCCGTCGGCGTTTTGCGAGTAAGAGGCAGTGCCAAAGTCCCTGGCCGTGACCGGGTACACCAGCAACTGCAGGGCCAGCGCAGGCCCCCCTTGGTCCCTGGCCTTAAGGGCCACGGCGGCGGCAAGGTTGGCCCCGGCGCTGTCCCCGCCGACGGCGATCCGGTCCGCATCGGCGTTCAACCCGGCGGCGTTCTGGGCAATCCAATTGGTGGCGGCCATGCAGTCATCGAAGGGGATCGGGAATTTGTACTCAGGCGCCAAACGGTAGTCCACGGACACCACCACGCACTCCCCGCCCGCGCACAGGTGCCGGGCGGTGCCGTCGGCGCTGTCCAAGTTGCCGACTACCCATCCCCCTCCGTGAAACCAAGCGAGCACCGGGAAGGGGCCACTGCCCTCGGGGGTGTAGACCCGCACCGGGACCTGGGCCCGGGCGGCGCCGCCTGGAATGTATGCTCCGGGCGGCATCGGGATTGGGTTGCCGGGGATGGTGCGGTCCTCCACCTTGGCCACCTCCGGACCCGGGGCTATGGGCCGGGACAAGAAATTGGCTCTTGCTTGCTGGGGCGTGACCGTATGGTTGGGCGGCAAACCCAAGGCTTCCAACTGGTCCATGACGCTCTTTGCTTGCGGATCGAGGGGCATTGGTCTTCCTCCTTCTCGGGGCGGCTAATGCTCTACTGCGCTCATCTACTAACGCCTGCGGTGGGAAGCAGCGTACGAACTATCGGCCTTCCAGGACACCCCCGGATATTTCGAGGGCTCCCAGTCGGTAGCGGGCGATTCGAAACAGGGACCAATGACACCGAATTCGCAGCGGTATCCGGCGAAATCGCCGTAGCGGCTCCGGGACACGCTCCCATATGGCTTGAGTCCCGTCCCCGCATCGCGGGTGGGAGTGTAGTCTCGGCACGGCACGCTGTCAATCCTCGGCATCCTGCCGTCGGGGCCTTTCAATTGTCGCTATCGGCCCGCCGAGTCCGTTCTTGGCGAGCTTGTCGAACCGTGATCAATATTCTCGCCAAGAAGCTGCTGTGGCTCCTCCCGACAGACTAGAAACCCACGAGCTCTGATGGCGTTTCCGCTTCCAGAGCACACTCCGGATTTCCAAGGAGCCGGGAAGTGGCAGACCGCCGTACGGAACCGGGACACCAGTCGGTTTTGCGGTGTCCCATAGCAGCACGGGCAGGATGAGACTAATACCGTCGTATGATGACGCAGTTAACGAGGGAGATAGAAGTGTCCGGCCATATACTGGTAGAGCGATACTAAGAGCGAATACACCTTATTAAGTGATATATGAGGCTCATTTAGACGTTTTCAGCGCTTCATGGGGATGTCTGAACCGACTTCCCGCTTGACAAACGGCTATCTATTTATGTAACAATCCGCATTGTCCTAGCCGGTTAACCGGCCACTCGGTGGAGCGGTAGGCTTAAGAAAGCCAAGGAGACCCATCGTGAATAAGAAGGGAAAAAGAGCCTTTGTCCTAGAGGCGCTAACCGAGCAGGCCCAGCACAAGTTCATAGACCGCCGCGACTTCATGAGAGCGACTATGGCCCTGGGGTTGTCGGCCACCACGGCCTTGGTGCTCTTCCAGGCCTGCGGAGGAGAGGACGCAACGCCGCTCCCGCCCACCCCGACCACGGCGGCTCCCGCGGGACCGGGGCCAACCGCGGCGCCAGGGCCGACCGCGGCCCCGGGGGAGACTATGGCTCCGGAGGCCACCGCGGCTCCGGGTACGACCGCGGCTCCGGCGCCAACCGCAGTACCACCCACGAGCCCCCCTGTCGAGGAGGTCGCTGAAAACCTAAATTACTTAGTGCACAGGTTTCCCGAGATCTCCACGATGCCGTCGGGTAAAGACTTGCTCAAGCTGTGGGAGCCCTTGGAAGGCAAGTCATACTTCTACGACGCGATTTTCTTGGCCAATGCCTTCATTCAAATGGCGTCCGACACTTGGAAAGCGGAGTGTGAGAAACGGGGCATGCGATACACGGTGGTGGACGCGGCTTTCGACCCTGCCAAAGAGGTCGAAGTCGCGGACCTGGCCATCTCCCGGGGGTTCGACGTGATTACCATGCACCCCACCAACCCGGCTGGGCTGTCCCCCAATGTAAGGCGGGCCCGCGAGGATGGCCGAATCGTTTCTCATTACGATACCGATACCTTCGAGCGCCCCACCGTCAAGTGGGGCAGGGGCTTTTTCGAAGATGGGTATATAGCGGGCCAATGGCTGGCCGAGCGGCTGCCCCCCGGCGCGAAGGTAGCCTCCGGGGTGGGTGAGAGGATTACCACGGCCGGGAACGGCCGGCCGCCGGGGTTAAAAGCCGCGTTGGATGCCGCCGGCAAGGGCATCGAGCTGATAGCCGATGACGACGGGCACAGCTGGAACCACGAGGGTGGCTACAACATGGCCCTGACCTGGATGCAGCGGTTCCCTCAGATAGACGCCATGTTTGGCGGGGATGACAGTGCGGCGGTGGGGATGGCCACTGCGGCCATAGACCGGGGGCGACGGGAGGAGATGCTCATCGCCGGAGTCGATGGTCTGAAGATCGGACAAGAGGCGATTAAGGATGGCCGCCTGGACGTGTCGACCATGTTCCGGCGCGGGACCGGGCCAGAGCTCGTGGCCAATTTTTATTTTAACGCGGCCCTGCTCCGGGGAAAGGTGCACGGAGACCTCTTACAAGCTTGCCACGTAATCAAGCGGCTGGCCGTGGACAAGACCAACATTGACGAGCAGTGGGTATCTCCCGTCTAAACCCGGCTACAGACAAGGCAGCGAGGGTTTTGGTATGAATAGAAAAGAGAAGAAAGCCTTGAACTTAAAAATGCTCACCAAGCGGGTCGAGCGGAATACGATAGACCGGAGGAGCTTCATCAAGGGGTCTGTAGCCCTGGGCTTGACGGCGTCTACGGCCATGCTCCTCTACGACTCCTTTAGTCACGGCCCCAGTGGGATGGGGACAGCCGTGGCACAGGAGAGTTTGGTTCGAAGGCTGTGGCCCCTCGACGATATATTGTTGGACACCTACGAAAATTGGGTGCGGACAGACGGCAAGTCTTTCATCAACATCTCGAGATCCGCGGCCCATCCCTATCACGCACACCAAGACATCGTGTGGAAGGAGGGGTGTGAAGAAGCGGGCGCGTCGTACACATTGGCGGACACGGCTTTCGACCCGGCCAAGGAGGTCGAAAACTTGGACCTGGCAATTTCCCGCGGGTTCGACATCATTATGGGCGGCCCAGTCGACCCAGCAGGTGCGTCGCCCGCCACCAAGCGGGCCCGGCAGGATGGCCGAATCATCGTGAATTACGATACCGACAGCATCCAGCGACCCACCCTGAAGTTCGGCAAGATAGTATACGCCGACGGGTTCTTGGCGGGCCAATGGATGGGAGAGAACCTGCCCGCAGGCTCGAGGGTGATAGGTGCGGTGGGTGAGCTGGTAAGCAGCGCGGGGAACGACCGGAAGGCGGGGTTCTTAGACGGAGTCGCCCCCTTTGACATCGAGGTGGTTTCCTTTGAGGAGGGGCACGGCTGGAACGAGGAGGGTGGCTATACCCTGGGCCGGACGATGCTGCAGAGGTTCCCAGACGTGCAGGGCGTCTTCTTCGGGAATGACGAAGCGTCCATCGGGTTCGAAAGGGCTGCGAGAGGCCTGGACCGGCGGGAAGAGATGCTCATCGCTGGAACCGACGGCCTGAGGGAGGGACAAGAGGCGGTTGCTGACGGACGTCTGGACATGTCGGTCATGGCGCTCTGGGGGCACGGGCCGGAGGCCTTAATCGCCATGGATCTTACCTTCGCCTATGTGCGAGCGGACCTCCACGGCGACGCCATGGAATCGATGCACCCATCGGAGCTTGTTGCCGTGACCAAGGAGAACCTCGCCGAACAGTGGAAGTCTCCCGTCTAGTGCAGAGGTAGGTTGGCGGGGAAGTAAGCCGCCCGGAAATCGACCTAGGCGCCTCTGCAGTTGATCGATTGCAGAGGCGCGCGTCCGTGGTGTTATGGTACGTTGAGGCATCGAAGCTATCAACATGCCCGGCGAGGGTATCCGCATTCTTCCTGAACCATTAGCGAGCCTCGATCATGGGCGGGTGAATCCTATCCGAGGCTGTCCCCGCTAAGTTGGCGCCTTTCGCTCTTCCAACAATCTCCGGTAATGCCCACTTCAATCACCGCTCCGGCACCGCTCCGGGCCTTGTGACGACGGTCGTCTTAGGACTTGCTCATCTACGGCACTGCCGGCAGACGCCGTGTGGCGTGAATCGGGTGGTGTCGAGGCATTGAGGGGCGCCGCCACCTCATATCGACTACATTTCGCGGTTGATCGGGTATGCCGCCGTTGAGAGCGCCCAACGGCGGTGCTAGAATTGGGACGGCGGCGCGGTTGACGGCAGGCCCGCCCCGGCAGGTCGAAGCCGGAGGTCCCACCACCCCGGATTTCAAGGCCGTAGTTGGACATGGTGAAGGTCCTGGATGGGGCGGCGTTGGCCAAGGAGGTGCGGGGAGAGGTGGCGGCCGGCGTCCTGGAGATGCAGCAGAAGCACGGGGTCACCCCGGGGCTGGGCATCGTCCTGGCAGGCGACGACCCGGCGTCGGGCGTGTACGTGCGCAACAAGGGCCGAGCTTGCGACGAAGCGGGAATGTTCAGCGAGGCGTTCCACCTGCCTCCGGCTACGTCTCAACCGGAGCTGCTGCGGCTGGTGGAGCGGCTGAACGCCGACCCCAAGTTCCACGGGGTGCTGGTCCAATTGCCTCTGCCGGAGCAGGTCAACTTCGAGGCGGTGACCGAGGCGGTCGACCCGGCCAAGGACGTGGACGGCGTCCATCCTTACAACTCCGGCCTGCTGCTCCAGGGTAGGCCCCGCTTCGTGCCGGGCACGCCCGCCGGGGTGCAGCAGCTATTGTTGCGCAACGGGTACGATCCGCAGGGCCGCCAAGTGGTTATCTGCGGCCGCAGCGAGATCGTGGGCAAGCCCCTGGCCGCCCTGCTGATGCAGCGGCAGCCCGGCGGCAACGCCACCGTTACCGTGTGTCACACCGGGACCCGGGACCTGCCCGCGGTCACGCGGCAGGCCGACATCCTGGTGGCGGCTATGGGCCAGCCGGGTGTGATCACGGCCGGCATGGTTGGCGATGGGGCCGTAGTCATCGACGTGGGCATCAACCGGGTCGCGGACCCAACCCGACGGGGCGGCTACCGGCTGGTGGGCGACGTGGACTTCGACGGCGTGGCGCCAAAGGCCGAAGCCATCACTCCCGTGCCCGGCGGCGTTGGTCCCATGACCATCGCCATGCTTCTGACCAATACCCTGACCGCCGCCCGAATCAGCATCCACGGCCGATAGGGCCTCCGGCGCTCCCCGCGTGATCTTATCCCAGCGTGCCTTGGGGACTTGTTGAACCGGGGCCACTGCCGGCCAGTCTCAGCCATGCGCACCAGCGACTTCGACTACCGGCTCCCGCCGGAGCTCATAGCCCAAACTCCTCTGGAACCCAGGGATTCTTCCCGGCTGCTGGTGTTGCGCCGGTCCCCGGGCCGGGTCGAACACCGCCGCTTCCCCGACATCCTGGAGTACCTGCGCCCCGGCGACGTCATGGTGTTCAACCGCAGCCGAGTGATCCCGGCCAGGCTGCGGGGATACCACGCCGGAGGGGGCGGCAGGGTGGAGTTGCTGTTGCTGCGCCGAGAAGCCCCGGGAATCTGGCGGGCCCTGGCCAAGCCGGCCCGGCGGCTGCGGCCGGGGAGCAAGGTGCTGGTGGAGGGCGGCACAGGGGACCCGCTGGCCGTCGAGATCCTGGCCTCCCACGGGGACGGCATAAAGACCGTCGCCCTTGGGTCCGACGAAGCGGTGGAGACGCTGGGAGAAACGCCCCTGCCCCCCTACATTCGCGAGCCCCTGGCCGACCCTCGCCGGTACCAGACCGTCTACGCCGCCGAGCCGGGCAGCGCCGCGGCGCCCACGGCGGGGCTGCACTTCACCGAAGGGTTGATGGACCAACTGGCGGCCGCGGGCGTGGAGCCGGCTTTCGTAACCCTGCACGTGGGCCTGGACACCTTCCGTCCAGTGCGCGGAGAGGACCCGGCGCAGCACGAGATACACACGGAGTACTTTCAGTTGGGCCAAGACGCGGCGGCGGCGTTGGACCGGGCCAGGAGCAGGGGAAGCCGTGTCGTCGCGGTGGGCACCACCGTGGTCAGGGTGTTGGAGCAGGCCGCCAAGCTCGCCGAGGCCCGGGGGGAGTCGCGGCTGTCCGCCGTTTCGGGGCAGGCCGACCTGTTCATCCTCCCCGGTCACGAATTCCGGGTGGTGGACGCTCTGCTGACCAACTTCCACCTGCCCAGGTCCACGCTGCTGATGCTGGTGTCCGCCTTTGCCGGGCGGGAGCGGGTGCTGGAGGCCTATGGAGAGGCCATCAGCCGGAGGTACCGGTTTTACAGCTTCGGCGACGCCATGCTGGTCCTCTAGCGGCTGCCGGGGTCAGGTCAACTGGAGCAACTGCACGATATTGCCGTCGGGGTCCCTGAGGGTGGCGACCCAGCCCCCCCAGTGCTCCTGCTCCGGGGGCCGGATGAAGTCCACCCCGTGAGTCTCCAGCCTGCGGCATTCCAGGTGGATGTCGTCCACTCCCAGGTGGGGCATGATGCGGTACGGTTCGGGGTTGCGTCCCCGGACCCGGTCGTGTACCCCCACGTTGAAGCGGACCTCCCCCAGTTGGAACGCCAGCCAGTCGTCGTGGCGGGAGTGGAGGGGCAGCCGCAGCACGTCGTGGTAGAAGTGAAACATAGGGGCCAGGTCCTCGGTCCAGATGGTCACGCCCACGACGCCGGTGATCATCTCCCGCCTCCTCGGCAAAGCGCTAGCAACATCAGCGCGGCCCGGTAACAATGGGTCCCCCGCGTCCTTTTGATGCGGCGCGAAGAAGCGGCCAGCCGGTTCGGCGTCCCATGGTAAGGGGGCTGGAGCAAGGATGGTGAGGCCGACGGCCGGATGGGACTAGGCCCCGGAGGGGTCCCCTTCCGGCGTTTTAGCGCTGCAACCGGGGCACCAACCATAGAAGTCTACGCGCTGCCAGGCAACCTGAAAGTCGGACTCGTCCAGTATGCGGTTCCGCAGCCGCATCACCGCCTCCTGGTCCGCATCGGCGTCCATCACGTTCTCGCAGCCAATGCACACCAGGTTGACGTGGGGGTCCATGTTGGGCTCGTAGCGGGACATCCGGTTGAAAGGCAACTCTTGTATGAGCCCGTTCCTTTGAAGCACGCTGAGGGTGGAGTAAATGGTGGCCAGGGTCATCGAGGGGAAGTGGTCCCGCACCCTCTCGTTTATTTGCTGCACCGTGGGGTGGTCCGTAGAGTTGAGCACCGCCTCGGCGATGGCCAGACGTTGGGGAGTTACGCGGACGGACCTCTTTCGCAGCCGGTCCACCAGTTCTTGCTGAGTCAACATAGAGTCTCCAGGCCTGCCGACGAAATCATCTTGAAGGAAGCGTTATTCTTGGGACCAATGATTGCGCCGCTTCCAGGCCACTATAACCAGATTCTAGCACACTGGCAACCCCTGCCCTTCCGGAGCCCAGGGCGACTCCCGCGTCGAAAGGTCATTCGATTATTATTGGGAGGGCAGCCGACGGCGCGTTGCTAAGAGGCCGGCCATTACCATTCCGAGCGAAGCCGAGGAATCTAAGGCCCTCCCCTGGAGCGCGGCCAATCACCAGCAGCGCGGCGGGCGCACACCCCCCTTGAGATTCCTCGTCGCAGGCTCCCACGGAATGACAGGATGGAGACTCTCCGGCGGAATGACAGGGTGGGGCCGGGGGTGGCCCCTGCCCGGGTCGGGGTCGCTTTGGGTGGCTTCCGTGCCCCGGCTGATCAGGCGGGTGGCCCCTGCCCGTGTCGGGGCCGTGCCGCCGGGCCGACCAGACGTGCCGGCCAAAAGTGTTAAAATTGCCGCCCCGCAGTCACATTCACCCGTGGAGGTTGAGCCGCCATGGCCGAACCGGGATTCGAAAAGGTCGCCGAGACGGGCGATCTCTCCCCTGGAGAGATGAAGCTGGTCATGCTGGGTGAGGATGAGGTGCTACTGGCCAACGTCGCCGGGCAATACTACGCCATCTCCGACACGTGCACCCACGCCCGGGGGTCCCTGTCCTACGGGCGGCTGGAGGGCGACCAGGTCGAGTGTCCCCGCCACAACACCAGGTTCAGCGTGGTAACGGGAGAGCCGGTGCGTCCCCCGGCGACGGACGCCGTCGAGGTATACCGGGTGCGCGTCTCCGGCCAAGACATCCTGCTGGCGCTGGGAAGCGGCTAGAACGCCCGCGTTCCCACCCCACTCCGGCCTGCGCTGCACCACCGGCGCGGAGCGGCTCAGTCCGCCACCTGAGGGGCCGGGTTGGCCTTAGGAGCCGCCGCGGGCTCTCCCAGCAACAGGAACAGGCACGAGCCGACCAGGCACACCACCGCTATGGTCAGGAAGGGCAGGTTGTACTCGCCGGTGAGGTCCCGCATGTACCCGGCAAACAAAGGCGCCGCGAACAGGAGTATGTTCATGGGCACCATGGATACGCCGGTGATGGCGGCAAAGGCCCGCCGGCCGAAGTAGACCCCCCGGATGGCCGTGGTCACCGGGGTCCGCCCTCCGAACCCAACGCCCAGGATTGCGGCGAAGAGAAACAGCATGGGCGTGTCGCGGGCAAAGACGAGGACCACCACGGCCACCGACTGGATGGCGGAGAACCCGAAGGCGGAGTACCTGATGGGCATCCGGTCTCCGAGGTAGCCTCCCACCAGGATGAACACGGCGTTGATGGCGGTGTAAGTAGCCACCACGGCGCTGATGATCTGCAGGGAAAAGCCTCGGTCGTCCAGCATCAGCCCCAGGTGCACCATCACCGTCACGATCACGACGGACGAGGTGGCATGGCCGAAGCTGATCAGCCAAAACGCCCTGGTCCTAACGGCTTCCTGCCAGGTGAATCCCGGCTCGGCGGCGGGCGCGGACTCGGCCCCCTGGTGCGCAACCGGCTGCTCCGCTTCTTGAGGGGCGTCGCCATCCGGACGCAGCCCCAGCTCCTCGGGGCGGTTGCGCACCAACCGGGACAGGGGCAGGGCCAGGCCGATTATGATGATGCCCACGGCGAAAGCGGTGACTCTCCAGCCAAAGCGCTCGCTCACCGCGGGGTCCACCCCGCCCACGGACCAGGCCAGCAGTATGGGGATGAGGACCCCTCCCAGGGCGAAGCCTTCCATCACCATGGACATGGCACGGGTCTTCTTGCGCACGAACCAGTGGTTCATCACGGTCATCATGGGCAGCCAGGTCCCCAGCCCCGCGCCCATGCTCATCACGAAGAAGGCCGCGTACAGCTGCCACAATTCCCGTATTTGGCTAAGCAGGATGAAACCGGCGCCCAGAATGGACATTCCGATGAAGACCATTCGCCGGGACCCCAGCTTTTCGATGATCAGGCCCTCCACGGGGCCCATCAGCCCGCCCTCGATGCGGCTGACCGCAAACGCCCAGGACATTTGACCGGCGCTCCACCCGAAGGCGTTGCGCAGCACCGGGTTCCACACCGGCAGTCCCTGGAATAGAGGCACCGTGCCCAAGGCCATGACCAGGGCGCCGACTCCGGCCAGCCACCAGCCGTAAAACGCGCCCCTGAGGTTTGCCCAGGGACGGGTGACGTTCAGAATGTTGTTCATCGAGCTAACACCGGATACAGGCTGCGGGACCGGCCAGCGGACCGGAGGCGGCTACCACGGCCCGATTGCGCGTCACCCCAACAGGCCCGCCCGTCTCTAGCCGGTCCGGAGCAAGCCGTTCTCGGACTGGGCGTTCCCGTGTTGGGACTCATTCGCGCGCAGACCGGTCACGCGGCGCGGAATTGCCAAGCCAAGGGCCGTCCATGCCGGGGGGGGTGCCCAAGGGCATCAGGAGGCGCGGGCGTCTCGCGGCGGAGCGGCCGCCGGCCGGCCGTCTCTTTTCGGCTTCCCGCCACTATCCCGGGTCTGCGGGGCCGCTGACCCCGGCGGCGGGCTGCCAACCCCGTTCAGACGTCGACGCGGTACACCCGGGCCGCGGTGTCGTGGAACATGGCCCGGCGCTCGGAGGCGCTGTAACCCTGGGACAGCCGCTTGAAGGCGTTATACATCACTTGGTAGGAGAAGGACACCTTGTCCACCGGAAAGTTGCTTTCGAACATGCAACGCTCCGGCCCGAATTGCTCAATGCAGTAGTTCATGTAGGGAGCCATGGACTCGGCCAGCTCCTCGGACCCGATGGGCTTGCTTCTAGTGTGCCAGTCGAAGCCGGTGCGGGGCATGCCGACGCCGCCCAGCTTTATATTGACGTTGGGGCAGGCCGCCACCGCGGCGATGCCGCTGCGCCAGGTGGGCAGGACCTCGTCGTCCCGGTTGGCGTAGGGGCCGTCCCGGAGCAGGCCCCCGATGTGGTTGAGTATGATGGTCAGGTCGGGCACCGCCCTGGCGAAGTCCGCCAGGTCGGGCAACTGGGGGAAGAACATCCAGCCTTCCAGCGACAACCCCATGCGGGCCAGCACCCGTGCGCCCTCCCGGAAGTTGTTGCTGGCCAGTTGTCCCTCTATCTTGTGGGCGGCGGTGTTCTCCACGGCGGGGTTGGGGTCCCAGGTTACCGAGTGGCGGATACCCCGGAAGCGATTGGGGCTGGCCGCCTGCAGGGCCTCCAACACCGGAGCAACCCCCTCGCCCAGGTTCAGGTTGGCGTGGCCGACTATGGCCGCCGCGGCGCGGCCTGACCCATAGAGGCCGGAGGCGCTGGCCGCCGCCAGTCCCTGCACGAACTCGACTTCGCCCACCGGCCGCATCTCCTCCGGCCCGTCCCGGCGGTACATGGACCTGGCCTCCACGAACACAGTGGAGCGCACGTTGTGGCCGCTGTTGATATCGTCGGCCAGCTCGTGGAGCAGATACTTCTGATAGGGCATGCGCTCGGTCCGAAAGTCCCAGAAGTGGTGATGCGGGTCGCAGATGGGCATCTCCGGCTCCAGGATGGACTCCTGGGTCAACGCGTGCCAGTCATTGCCGCCGAAGGGCATAGCGCAGCCTCCCGATAGTGGCCTTTCGTCGCATTCCAAAATACGGCGGCCCCATCATATCACACCGCGGAGCTTGGGCCGTTACGTCGCGGGCCCCGTGGTGCGCCGCGGCGGCAACCGGTGTAGAATTAGGCCCACCGGCGAGGCTTGGCCGGGCCTTTCTACGCGCATTAGGCAGCCGAAAAGCGGCGGAGAGGCGCCCGGAAGAACAGCCCCCGAAGGACAGCAATGAAGGCCGAATGGATGAACCACACCGGCTTCGTGGTCAGCGATATGGACCGCTCCCTGGCCTTCTATCGCGACCTGCTGGGCCTCGTAGAGGAGCGGAACCAAGTCCTGGAGGGGGAGTTCATCTCCAGCCTGGTGGGCTACCCCGAGGCCCGGCTGCACCTGGTGTACCTGGGTCTTGGGGACATGAAGCACTCGGTGGAGCTGATCCAGTACCTCAATCCCCCGGGCACGCCCGTGGAGCTCCCGGAGCGGCATCAAGTGGGCGCGGCGCACCTGGGAATCATAGTGGACGATCTGGACTCGTTCTACGAGGAACTATCGGCCCGGGGAGTGCGGTTCGTCGGGCCGCCGGCGGCCCGACACGACGCCGTCTACCCCCTGGCCCGGAAGGGCTGCTACGCCCAGGACCCCGACGGCAACTACCTGGAGCTGCTGGAGCGGCCCCCGGCGCCGCCGGACGCCCTCCAGGCCTAGTCCGGCGGCGGCGCGGCCAAACAGCTGAGACGGAGCATTCCGGCGGCGGTTTGAAGCGGTTTGAACCTGAAGCTGAGCATACTGGACCAGAGCCCGGTCAGCGGCGACGAGACCGCCGCCGTGGCGTTCGAGCACACCATCGAACTGGCGGGGAAGGCGGAGCAGTGGGGATACCACCGCTTCTGGGTGGCGGAACACCACGGCTCGGACCGGGTAATGGGCTCCTCACCCGAGGTCCTGGTGTCGCATCTTCTGGCCAAAACGGCCCGCATCCGGGTCGGCGCCGGCGGGGTGATGTTGCAGCACTATAGCCCCTACAAGGTGGCGGAAAACTTCAACGTGCTGGCCTCCCTGGCGCCGGGGAGGGTCGATCTGGGAATCGGCGGCGGGCCCGGCGGCATGCCCCGGTCCACCATGGCGCTGCGCCCCGAGGCCGGCGTCGATACGCCATCCGGCAGCGACTTCGAGGCCAAGCTGCGCGACCTGTCCCAAATCCTTGGCGGCCGGCTGGCGGAGACCCATCCCCTCCACGGGTTGAGGGCAAGCCCGACGCCTCCCCAGCCGGCGGACCTGTACCTGCTGGGGACCACCCCCTCCAGCGCCCGCTTGGCGGCCAAGCTGGGGATGCCCTACGTCTTCGCCCTGTTCCTGAATAGCGACGATGCCGCCATGGACGAGGCGGTCCGGACCTACCGCGGCTGCTTCGACGCCGCTGAGCACCGGTCCCCGCGAGTGATGCTGGCCCTGCCGGTGATAGTCGCAGACGACGGCGCGGAAGCCCGGCGCCACGCGTCCCAAGTCCAGGTGATCCGGGTCCGCCTGGAGAGCGGACGCACCTTTACCGTATTCTCCGAAGATGCGGCCCGGGAGTTCGGGAGGCAGTCGAACGAGAAATTCAGCTACGAGACGCAGGAGTCAAACGTCATTCACGGCTCCCCGGAAACGGTGCGCGCGAGGCTGTCCGAGCTACAGGAGCGCTACCGGTTGGACGAAATCTTCGCCGTGACCGCCGTGGACGACTTTCAAAAGCGGCTTCGCTCCTACGAGTTGCTAAGCGGTCTGTTCCGTGGGTAACCTGTGAAAGGATCCAGGACTCTCGCCCGGACCTGGGCCAGGACCGGGACACGTGGCGGGAGACTTGGCCTAATGGACGAATATCGGGGGCAAGCATGAAGGCGACGCGCAGGCTGCACCTGGGGGCTTTTTTCTCCGGGACGGGCAGCAACATGGCCTCCTGGAGGCACCCCAACGCCGTGGCCGACGGCGCCATCAACCTGGACTACTACCGGGCCTTGACCCGGAAGGCCGAAGCGGCCAAGCTGGACTTCGTCTTCTTTGGCGACGGCCTGTACATCAGTGAGAAGTCCCACCCCATCTTTCTCAACCGCTTCGAACCGCTGACCCTGCTGGCGGCGCTGGCCATGGACACCACCCACGTCGGCCTGGCCGCCACCCTGTCCACCACCTACAGCGACCCCTTCACCGTGGCCCGACAGTTCGCTTCCGTCGACCACATCAGCAACGGGCGTGCCGGCTGGAACATAGTCACCTCTCCCCTGGAAGGGTCCGCCCTCAATTACAGCAAGCCCGGTCATCCGGAGCACGACCTGCGGTACCGGATGGCCTACGAGTTTCTCCAGGTGACTCTGGGCTTGTGGGACTCCTGGGACGACGACGCCTTCGTGCGGGACAAGGACACCGGGGTGTTCTTCGACCCGGACAAGATGCACACCCTCGACCATCGCGGCGAGTTCTACTCCGTAAAAGGCCCCCTGAACATATCCCGGTCGAAGCAGGGCCGGCCGGTGCTCATCCAGGCCGGGTCGTCGGAGGCTGGCATGGACTTCGCGTCCAAAGTGGCCGACGCCGTGTTCACCGGCCAGCCCTCGCTGGACAGCGCCGCCGCCTTCTACCGGGACATCAAGGGCCGGGCCGCCAAGCACGGCCGATCGCCCGAGGAGATTCTGGTCCTTCCCGGCTGCAATCCCGTGGTGGGAGAAACCGAGGCCGAGGCCCAGCGGAAGCACCAGGAGATAGCCGGCCTGGCGGACATCGGGGACGCCCTGAACTACCTGGGCCGCTACTTCAACGACATCGACTTCACCCAGTTTCCCCTGGACGAACAGTTCCCCGACCTGGGCGACTTCGCCCGCAACGGCTGGGAGAGCGTCACCGACCGGCTGAAGCAGTTGGCCAGGGACGAAAAGCTGACCCTGCGCCAACTGGCCCTGCGGGAGACCACACCCCGGGGACCGTTCATCGGGACGCCGGTGCAGGTGGCGGACGCCATGCAGTCGTGGCTGGAGGGGGGAGCGGCGGACGGCTTCATGGTGAACAACGCCGTGCTGCCCGACGGGTTTCACGACTTCATCGACCAGGTCCTGCCCATTCTCAAGGGCCGGGGCCTGTTCAGGACCGAGTACGAGGCGGAGACCCTTCACGAGAACTTGGGGCTGCCGATTCCGGCCAGCCGCCACGCCGCCGCGCCCGGCCCGGCGCCGGGGAAGGTCCGGCCGGCGGAGCTGGCGTCCAGTCCCTGACCCCCGACGCGGTGCCATCGCCGGGGCAGCCGCCAGCCGCGGGAACGCCGGCCCTTCGACGCTAGACCTTCCATCAACTATTTCTGGAGGCCTCCATTGCCCACCCTGCTAGGAATCCACGGCTCGGTCACCCAGCAGGGCCGCCTGCACCAGGCGCTTGAGTTGGCCCTGGAGTCCGCCTCCAGGTCCGCCGCCGGCCGGGATCGCCCCGTGGCCACCGGCCTGCTGCACCTGGGCGACCACCGGATATCCTTCGCCGACGGGCGCCCCCTGTCCGGCTATGACGACGACACCGCCGCCGTGGTGCGGCAGGTCACCGAGGCCGACATGTACCTGATAGCCACCCCCATCTTCCGGGGGTCCTTCACCGCCTCGCTGAAGAACCTGCTGGACCTGACCCCGGTGGAGGGCCTGATGGGCAAAGCCTGCGGGCTGGTGGCCATGGGCGCCTCCGACCACCACTACCTGGCCGTCGATAGCCAACTGCGGCCGGTGCTGGCCTGGTTCGGGGCCCACGTTGCGCCCGGCTCGGTATATCTCCAGTCCCGCCAGTTTCAGGAGGGGAAGCTGGCCGACCAGGGGGCCATGGCCGAGCTGGAGAGCCTGGCCGACTCGGTTGTGGCGATCGGGCAAGCCGCGGCCGGGAATCCAGGCATGACGGGTCCTCTCCCCCTGGCGGCCCGCTGACCGGCCTTGGCTTATCCGGGGGCGCCGGGCCCTGCATTCAGTCTCCTCAAGCGCCGACCCGCGGCCTCCGGCTGCGGCGCCCCCGATCAGCGTGAGGCCGGATGATCCGCGCCGTCATCCTGGACTTGGACGGGACCCTGATCGGCAGGGACGAAGCAATTGCCCCCCGGGTGGCCCGGGCCGTCTCCCTGGTCCGGGAGCGGGCGCCCGTGGTCATCGCCAGCGGCAGGGAAGCGGCCAACGTGGTGCGCTACGCCCGCCGCCTGGGGCTGTCGTCGCCTCAGATCAGCGACGGCGGGGCGGTTATTCTGGATCCCGGCAGCGGCCGGTTCCTGTGGACCGCTCCGTTGCCGCCGGACCTGGGCTTGGAACTCGTGAGGAGCCTGCACTCCGCCGGGACCGCCTTCATCGCCACCCTTCCCGAGGGCGCCGCCCATAGCCCCGCCGCCGTGGCCGGCCGGCAAGTCATAAGGGTGTCGGCCCTGGACCTGGACGAAGCCGACGCCGGTCGGCTGTTGGCGCAGCTGGAGGCCTGGCCCGGACTAAACGCGGTGAAGGTCTTCCTGCCCTACAACGGCCTCTGGGCGGTGGACGTCACCGCATCGGGCGTGGACAAGGCCGCCGCGGCCTCGATCCTGGCCGGCATGATGGGCATCGAAGTGTCCCAGGCGGCGGCCGCGGGAGACAGCTTCAACGACCTCACCCTCCTGCAATCGTGCGGGCTGTCCGTGGCCATGGGGGGCGCCCCCCAGGAGCTCAAGGACGCGGCCGACTACGTGGCCCCGACGGTGGAAGAGGACGGCCTGGCGGTCGCCCTGGAGGACTTCGTTCTGCCCAGGCTGCGGGACGGCGGGCAGCAGCCCTGCGATTCCGGGGCAGCCGCCGGGCCGTAAACTCGACGTTTCCTAGTCTCCCTCAGCCGTCCAGGCGCAGATCGAATTTGGCGCGGGACAGCAGGCCCGCGCGCCAAGGTCGGCAAGCCAGGCAATCCCCTGCGTTGTGGTGTGGTTGGACGAGGCGTACCGAACTTCTTTCTGACAAGGGTGGTGTGTTATAACACACCAACACCCTTCATTCCATTCTCAGGATACAGCCATGACCATGCCTGAAGAGTTTACAGTACCTCAAGCGGCATCCTATCTAAACGTCAGTGAGGAGATCGTTCGGCGGAATCTCAGAGCGAAGCGGCTAAAGGCACTGGGAAGGGGGACCCAATGGTTCATTCAGTACGATGTTCTTGCAATCTTCGCCAACAGCTACGATCCCAAGACCGGCAAGATACGACAGGTTAGATAGAGGCTTGGCATAGATGAAGGCCACCCAGCCGATAAAGATGACAACGCTCAAACCCGCAAGTGGGACTGTCTCGGCGGCCGCTCCGCTGGGAATGCAACTCGATCTGTTTCCGCCGGAACTCGATGCTCCTCCTCCAACGAGGGATTGCACGCCGGTAGAGTACGCCGAGGTTCTGGGACAGACGTATTTGGTCTTCACGAAGGACGACCACCGTAAGAACGGTGGACACTATCTAACGCCTGCCGCTATCGCCAGGTTCATGGCGGAGAGTTCCTCCTACTCGGAGCCAAACCTGCGGGTGCTGGACCCCGGCAGCGGGACAGGCGTCCTGTCGGCTGCGGTGTGCGAAGCGGTCTCCGGCAGCCGGGTCGTCAGGAGCTTGCACGTTGATGCCTACGAATCGGATCCTCTCCTGGCCAACCTTACACACCGCACCCTCGCCTTCTCACGCGAGTGGCTTGGTCAGCGCGGCGTCTCTATGACATTCGACGTGCAGTGTGGTGATTTCGTTCTGGAGCACGCGGATGTCCTAGAAGCTGTGTGGACTTCCAGCGGGCCTCGAAGGTCTATCAACAACTCGCCGGCCCACTATAACCTGGTGATTTCCAATCCACCTTACTTCAAGATAGGGAAGGACGACCCACGGGCGGTAGCAGGGGCGTCCGTCGTACATGGACAGCCCAACATCTACGCCCTGTTCATGGCGATTTCCGCCGAGCTTCTATCGGAGTCCGGGAAGCTCGTGTACATCGTGCCGAGGAGCTTTGCGTCGGGGCCGTATTTCAGGAGATTCCGGAGGGCCTTCTTTCATCGCGTGATTCCTACGGCCATCCATCTCTTTGAGTCTCGAAGGGACGTGTTCAAGAACCAGACAGTGCTCCAGGAGAACCTGATATTCGCCGGGCAGAGGCGGACGGACGCTGAGGCCCTTCATGAAGGTCAAGTGCTGGTATCCCACAGCAAGACAGCTGACGACCTCCCCTGCCGTGAGCGCATTCTAGTCGGGTTGGACTCCGTGCTGGACGTAGGGAGCGCGAACAAGGAACTGTGCATTCCCGTTTGTGCAGAGGATCTTGAACTGGTGCGGGTCGTCCGAGCTTGGCCCGAACCCCTGAGTTCTCTCGGGTTGGACATCTCAACCGGCCCGGTGGTGCCGTTCAGGGCAACCCAGTTTCTAGTCCATGCTGCGTCCGGAGAGTCGACCGTCCCGCTCCTGTGGATGCACCACGTGAGGCCCATGTGTTTGGAATGGCCGTCGCGGTGGAGCCGCAAGCCACAGTGGGTCAGGTCCACTCCTCAATCCGCTAAGCTTCTCGTAAAGGACGACACTTACGTCCTTCTAAGGCGTTTCAGCGCCAAGGAGGAAAAGCGTCGGCTGGTGGCTGCTCCTCTGGTCCGCGACTGTCTGAACGCTGACATGGTGGGCTTATAGAACCATCTGAATTACATTCGTGGGGTGTCTAGAGAACTGGATGAGGAGTTGGCCTACGGCCTTGCTACCCTCCTCAATTCGGTTTTCCTGGACCGGTACTTCCGTGTGTCCAATGGGAACACTCAAGTAAGCGCCACGGAGTTACGTGCCATGCCATTTCCAGTTGAACGAGACATCCGCTTGATTGGCGCTGCGGCCCAAGCTCGACTCGACTTCAAAATCGACCTCCCCGGCCTCGACGTCCTTGTCGCCAGAACGCTCAGCATCCCTCCCGAACTGTGCATCGGGCCAGAGTCGGCGGCGATATGAGCAAGATAGACGAGGCGCGGAACATCCTGGAGCAGATCGGGTTGCCTCCTGCTCAGCGCAACGACATCTCCTGCCTGACCATATTGGCCCTCGCCGGTCTGTCGGAGGACGACGCTTGGGTCCGGGCCGCCAAGCCGTCCCGAACTATCCACCAGATGCTTGGATTCATGCGGGACACGTACGGCAGGGAGTACGCAGAGAACACGCGAGAGACGGTTCGGCGTCAGGTCATTCACCAGTTGGAGCAGGCGCGGGTGGTGGACCGCAACCCCGACGATCCAGACCTTCCCACCAACAGCCCCAGGACGCACTACGGCCTCACTGATGAAGCACTGAGTGTACTCCGACTCTACGGGGCCAACGGCTGGGATTCTGGAGTGCGCGCCTTTCGCTCCAGCCACGGCGCTCTTCTGGAGATATACCAGCGGCGTCGAAGGATGCGGGAGATACCCATCCGCACCTCGACGGGAGAGGCAATTCGCCTGTCTCCTGGCAGGCACAACAGGTTGCAGGCCCAGGTGGTAACGGACTTCGGACCGAGGTTCGCGCCGGGATCAACCCTGCTGTACCTGGGCGATGCCGCCGACAAGCTCTTGCATTTGGACAGGGAGAGGCTGGGCGAGCTTGGCGTTCTGCTTGCCGAGCATGACAAACTGCCGGATGTGGTTCTCTACGACGAGGAGCGGAACTGGCTGTTCCTGGTTGAGGCCGTCACCTCTCATGGTCCCGTGACTTCCAAGCGGGTCGAGGAACTCGAAGCCACCCTCCAGGATTGCACTGCCACCCGGCTGTATGTCAGCGCCTTTCCGGACTTCCGGCAGTTCAAACAGCATCTAGACAAGATAGCCTGGGAGACTGAGGTCTAGATTGCCGAGATTTCCGACCACTTGATTCACTTCAACGGGGATAAGTTTCTCGGCCCGAATCGAGTCTCGTAGTTACTGAATGGTAACGAAACAGGGGAGAAAAGCCACGTGTGGTATAGCGATGGACAGGGTATTAGAGAATAACGATGCCCGAATTTAGGCTGCTGGCCTGTTTCGCCCATCCCGACGACGAGGCCTTCCCCGTGGGCGGGGCCCTCGCCGCCCACGCCGCCCGGGGTGTGGCCGTCCGCCTGGTCACCACCACGCTGGGAGAGGAGGGAGAGATCCGGCAGGAGGGCCTGGCCACCCGGGAGTCGCTGCCCTCGGTGCGGCGGGAAGAGCTGGCCCGCGCCGCGCAGGCCCTGGGCCTGGCCGGCCACCGGGTCCTGGAATACCGCGACTCGGGCATGGCCGGCTCCCCCGCCAACAGCCACCCCAGAGCTTACGTCAACGCCCCGGACGCCCAGGTGGTGGAGTGCTTGGTGGACGAAATCAGCCGCTTCAGGCCCCAGGTGGTGCTCACCTTCGACCCGGGCGGTCTCTACGGCCACCCCGACCACATCGCGGTCTCCCGGCACGCCACCGAGGCCTTTCACCGGGCCGGGGACCCCCAGGCCTTCCCCGATCAGCTCAGCGGCGGCGTCCCCCACCGGCCCCGGCGGCTGTTCTACAGCGCCCGCCCCAGGGGCTTCCGGACGGCGTGGGCCGCGCGGTTGCGCGGCGCCGGGGTAGACGTCCCCATGCCCACGCCGGAGCAGGCGGAACAGGGGGCGCCGCCGGAGGACATCCACCTCGAGCTGGACGTGGGGGAGCACCTGGCGGCCAAGAAGGCCTGCATCCTCTGCCACCGCACTCAGATCGCCCCCGACTGGCCCTACGACAGGGTCCCCAGGGAGGTAACCGCCGACATTCTGGGCCGGGAGTACTACATCCGGGCCTTTCCGCCGGTGGGTCCCGGCGAGGACGTGGCGGAGGACTTCTTCGAGGGGCTGACGCCGGAGGCCTAGCCCTTGGGACGCTGGATCAGCTCCACGCTGACCTGGTCCGGGGCCACGACGAAGGCGACAGTGGTGCCCGAGGGCATGGTCCACGGCTCGCATCCGAACTGCACGCCGTTGCCCTTCATGAGGGCCGCCGCCTCTTCCATGTCGTCCACCTCGAAACCGAAGTGGTCCAGGCCGTAGCGGGGGTCGGTGGACCCGGGGACGGGGTCCTCGCCCTCGGCTCGGCCGGAGATGGTCATCAGGGGGTGGCCGTTGAGGGAAAGCTGGATCGACTTGGTGGTGGACAGGGGCCGCTCCGAGGTTATGACCGCGCCGAAGTTGTCGCAGTAGAACTTGGCGGCCTGGTCCGGGTCCTCGCTGCGGAAGTGCAGGTGGTTGTAGGTAAAATTCATGGGACTCTCTCCTCGTTAAAATGCCTCACTTGGGACCGGGCCGCTCTCTCCGGGCCCGGTCTCCGGCCTCTCCGCCGGATTATACACGGGCCCGGCCCGGCCTTGAGGCAGCCCTGCGACAGTCGGGCCCGCCTCAGCGCCGGCCCACTTCAACCCCGGTCCCCTTCAACCCAAGAAATCGGCGGTCCAGCGGTCGTAGCTGCCCCGGCGGGTGACTTGGTTCATCAGCTCGGCGGGGGCCAGCCGGGGGCCCAGCTCCGCGGGAGGGACGCCGTCCCGAAGGTCCTTCAGGGTGTCGTGCACCGCTTTCACCGCGGCCTGGAAGGGAAGGTGCCCCTGCAGGGCGATGCGCACCCCGTGGGCCGCCAGGAACTGCCGGTCTCCCAGGTCCGGCCCCCCACCGCCCAGCAGCAGGGGAATGCCGACTTCGGCGTGGACCGCCTCCACTTCCTCCCTGGTGCGGGCCCCCACCAGGAACAGGGCGTCGACCCCGGCTTCCTGGTACGCCTTAGCCCGCCGCACCGCCTCGGGAATTCCGGCGGCCCGCAGCGCCCCGGTGCGCCCGGCGATGACCAAGAGCGGGTCCTGCCGGGCCGCCAGGGCCGCCTTCATCTTGCCCACTCCCTCTTCAAGGGAGACCAGTTGCTCCTCGCCCCCGGCCCCGAAGCTCCGGGGCAGCACCGTGTCCTCGATGGTCAGCGCCGCCACTCCGGCGGTCTCCAACTCCTCCACGGTGCGCATCACGCTGAGGGCGTTGCCGTAGCCGTGATCGGCGTCCACCATGAGGCTCAGGTCTCCGGCCCGGCAGATGCGGTGGACCTGCTGGGCGAACTCGGTCAGGGTCAGGACGATCAGGTCCGGGGCGCCCAGCACCGTCCCGGAGGCGATGGAGCCGGCGAACATCCCCACCTCGAACCCCAGGTCTTCGGCGATGCGGGCCGAGATCGGGTCGAACACCGAGGCCGGGAAATAGCACTGATCGCCTTCCAGGATGGACCGGTAGCGCCGGCGTCTCTGGGTCAGGTCCATGGCGGCTCCTAATCACCCGTTTCAGGTTGCCGCATTGCTATAATGCGGCGGGAGACCGGCCAATTCTAACACGGGGGACGACGGGATGGCAGAGCGGACCATCTTGGGAGTGGACTTCAGCGGGGCGGAAAAATCTAACGGCACCAGCGTTACGAATGGAGTTTTGCGGGATACGGTTCTGGAACTCAAATCGTGCGACCATTTATCCCCCAAGCGAGATGTCGCCCTCAACGAACTTGAACAACAATTGTGTGACCTGCCCAAGAACTCGGTAGTAGCTATAGATTTCCCTTTCTCGGTTCCCCGTGCTTTCGCAGAGCGGCTGGTGCCCGGGGCGTCTAGGATGACCGAGGTGTGGAACTCCGTGGTGACCCCCGAATACAGCCGATACAGCCAATTCGACGATTTGAGGAACCGCTTCGTTGCTCGTCACGGTGAGGTGATGCGGCGCGGCGACGCGAATTTCGGGGGCCCTTTCTCGCCTCTCCACGCCGTCAACCCCAGTATGTTGCAAATGACATATTACGGCATGCGGATGCTCCACCGCCTGCGGAAGGCCGGGTTCCGAGTTCCACCTTTACCGGACGATGGGTGCGATGGGCCGATACTACTGGAGACCATGCCAGGCGTTCTGCTTCGCACCTTCGGCCTGCCTGCTGAAAATTACAAGAACCCTAACAAGACCAACAAAGGGAACCCCAAGATGGTGCGCCGGGAGATACTAGATGGGTTAGAAGACAAGTCAGGCGTAACGCTGAAGAATCTTGACGACATCCGCAAGAAGTGTCTCGACAACCATGACCGCCTCGACTCGTTGGTGGCCTCCGTCGGCGGCGCCCTGTGGGCGATGGATAAGTCAAAGGACAAATCCCAATTCATTACGCCACGCGAATCCATCCCTCCAAGCGAGGAGCTTGAAGCCGCCAGGCTCGAAGGCTGGATATACGCCCCTAGGAAAACGTAGTCCCGTAGGCCCCGGCCGGCAGGGCCCCCGCGCGTCGGAAAATCTGCTAAGCTATACGCCACCGGCCCGTAGGAGGAGAGCGCAATCATGGCAATCTACCGGCTGTACACTGGCGCCGACGGCCAGTCTCACGTGGAGGAGTTGGACCTGGCTTCCCACCCCGAGCTGACCGCGGAGCAAGACGTCAAGACCATCACCTTCCGGGAGTGGCCGGCGGGCCACTTCATCGACTGGCACCCGGCCCCCCGCCGCCAGTACGTCATCTCGCTGGCGGGCCAGATCGAGATCGGGCTGGGCGACGGGAGCACCCACCGCTACGGCCCCGGCGACGCCCGCCTGGTGGAGGACACCACCGGCCAGGGTCACACCACGCGGGTGGTGGGCGGCGGGGCCAGCCTCACCGCGGTGGTACCCCTGGCTGACTAGCCCCCTTACCAGCGACCCCGGGGGAGCCTGCTTGCCGGCGTCTCCCTCTCTTTTGGAGAAGGTCCTTGGGGAATTCCAAGTTCGCCACGGCGGGGGCCGGCCCGGCGGGGCACCCCCGCACATATCCAAAGCGTGGCCAAAACATCGCCAATACATTCGGAGGAACTTACATGCAGATAGTGAGAGTCTACTCCGGCAGCGACGGCGAGTCCTACTTCGAGGACCTGACCGCGGAACAGTTTGCCGAGATCGTCAACCGGGTTGGCGAAGGGGACGTAACCTTGATGCAGCGGCCTTCCCCCTCGTTTATGGACTACCACCCCGCGCCCCGGCGGCAGTACGTGGTCAACCTGTCCGGCATAGCGGAGTTCGAGACCGCCGACGGTTCGGTGCGGCGGCTGTCGCCCGGCGACGTGCTGGTGGCCGAGGACGTGACCGGCCATGGCCACATCGCCCGCGGCATCGGCGACGAGCCCCGAGTATCCCTAGCGGTGCCCCTGGCCGAGTAGCCGCCCAGCCCGGCGGCCCCAACCGGCCCCTTCCTCCAGACAGTTCGGCAGACAGCCCTCCGGCCCGACCCAACCCGCTCGACAACATCGGCAGCGAGGCGCCCCGACGCTTAGGCCCGGGGCCGCTCCGGAATCAGCCGGCCCCGGCCAGCAGCGACTGAAGGTGGAGCAGGCCCTGCTGGCGGCGGGCGCCGTTCACCTCGGGGAGCCAGGCCGGAGGCAGCAACTGCTCCCGCATCTCCCGGAGCAGGGTGTTGTCCTGCAGCCGACCGAAACGGCGGTACAGCCCCAGGTACTCCGAGCCGCGGCCCTGGGCGCCCCCACCCCGGCCGGCCCAGGCGTGCAGGAAGGGGAGCGCCACGTTGACCGCCAGGTCCGCGGCCCTGCCTGGGCCCACGTAGGCCGGGGGGCCTTCGGCGCCGCTCCCCACCGTCAGGGCGCCGGTGAGGAGGCCGGGCCTGCCGCAGTCCGCGGCCCGGCGCAGCCCGCAGACCAGCCCCTCGTCCAGGAAGCGGTCCAGAAGCCGGGCCGCCCCGGCGATGCGTCGGCGGGGCTGGTTGGCGGGGCGGAGCCGAAAGCGGTGCCACTCCCGGTGCGACATGGCGGCCCCGAAGCCCGCCCTGGGCCGCGGCGCCGGAGCGCCTGCCCCCAGCCCGGCGAGGTCCAGCAGCCACCCCTCCAGGGCCGGGGCCCGGCTGTCCCACAGCCCCGCCCGGCGGCACGCCTCCGCCAGGGCCGCGTAGGGGGCCCGTCCCGCCAGCTTCAGGAAGGGCGCCTGGTTGGAGTGGTACCCCAGGCCCTCCATGATGCCTTCGTACAGGGTCTGGTCCGGCCCCTGCTCCTCCAGCAGGCGGCCCAGGTAGCCGCTCCGGGCCCGGAAACGCCGGTCGCCCGCTTCATCCAGCAGGACGCCGGCCTCGCCTGGGCTCAGGGGACGGGGATAGCCCAGGAGGTCCAGCACCGCCCACAGGGCGCAGTTGGGGCCGGACTCCGGCGGATCAGAGACCTCCAGCAGGGGCGCCAGAGAGACCACCGGCGCCTGGCCGCCGCTGCGCAACTCCGTGGTGGCCGACTCCACGTCCAGGGCAGCGTGCAGCACCACCCCGCTGTAGTTGGGGTCTTGGCCGTGGCCGTGACTCTGCCAGTCGGCCTGGCGCACGTGGATTTCCACGTCCCCCCGCACCAGGCCCACGCCCTCCACGTCCAGCAGCGCGTCCAGGAAATCCGGCCCGGCGGACGTGTTGGACCGCCCCGGGTAGACCACCCGGACCACGCGCCCGGCGCCGGTGCGAAAGGACCTCTGGCGGGCCGCCCTTTTCTGCCACAGGCGGGCCAGCAGCTCCTCGGGGATGCGGTCCTTGCCCCGCCCGGTCCGCCCGCCCGGGGCGTAGTCCCGGTCAGGCCTCTCCCGGACTTGAGGCCGGTCCCTCTCCTCCACCAACATGGCTGGCAACATAGCTAGCACGATAACACATTTTGCCCCGCCCCACGGGCCCGGTTGCGACAAGACGGCCGGTAGCTCCGGAGGCCCGCCCCGGCCGCTCTTTGGCTTGCTCTTTCCGCGGACCGGTCGTAAAATGGCCCAAAATCGCCGCAGAGGGGTCACGCGCCATGGCAAGCCGAAAACATCCGCTGGAAGGCATTCGGGTTATCGACATGGGCCGTCACCAGGCCGGGCCCAGGTGCAGCCAAGTGCTGGCCCGAATGGGCGCGGAGGTCATCAAGGTGGAGCGGCTCGGCGGTGAGGAGACCCGCTACCACGGCCCGTGGGTCCGCAAGCAGAGCTCCTACTGGGTCCAGTACAACTCCGGCAAGAAGAGCCTGAGCATAGACATGCGCAAGGACAAGGCCAAGGAGGTGATGCGCAAGCTGGTGGAGGTCTCCGACGTGCTGGTGCAGAACTTCCGGCCCGGCACCATCGAGAACATGGGCTTCGGCTACCCGGTGTTGAAGGAGCTGAACCCCCGGATCATCATGGTCAACGTCTCCGCCTACGGCCAGTTCGGCCCCTACCGGGACAACATCGGGTACGACCCCATCGGCCAGACCATGTCGGGCATCGCCATGGTCACAGGCGAGGAGGGCATGCCTCCCATCCGGACCGGGGTGCCCATCATCGACCGCATCACCTCCCTGCACGCCGCCATAGGCGCCCTCTCCGCCCTGCACGAGCGCGAGTTCTCCGGCGAGGGCCAATCCATGGACGTGTGCCTGGCCGACACCGGATACAGCATGACCGAGATCCCCATAACCGCCTACCACGGGACCAAGGTCCCCCCCAAGCGAGGCGAGACCACCGCCCCTCCCAGCGGCATCTACCCCTGCAAGGAAGGCTGGGTGCTGCTGTCCGCCGGGGACCAGCACCACTGGCACCGGGTGTGCAATGCCCTGGGCAAGCCCGAGTGGCTGGAGGACCCCCGCTTCACCACCCGCCACGAGCGGGCCAACCACCGGTCGCTGGTGGACGATGCCCTGAAGGAGCTGCTGGCCGCTATGACCATGGAGCAGGCCATCGCCCACTTCACCGCCCACGACGTGGTGGCCGCGCCCGTGAACACCATCCCCATGGCCGCCGAGGACCCCCATCCCTGGGAGCGCGGCACCATGGTGGAAGTGCCCGACTTTCTGGCGGGGGACATCGCGGTCTCCGGCGACTACTGGCACTTCAGCCGCACCCCGGTGGTGGTGGGAACGACGCCCCAGGTCGGCGAGCACAACGACGAGATTCTCTCCGGCCTCCTGGGTTACCCGGCCGATGAGGTGGCCCAAATGCGGGCTGACCAAGTCGTCAGCGAGTCCCACGAGTACGACGCCGTCCCCGGTTAGGCCCTCCCGCCCCGAAGCCGCCGTTTTCCGCGGGGACGGCGTCAGTCGAACCCAGGGGCTGCGCCGGCAGCCCCCGCACCGGATACGAGGGGGCGCCGCCGCTCCGGCGCCGGGAAGGAGGTGACCACGGGTGACCCCTCTTGAGGCGCTCAAGGCCTGGAGCGCCGGAGGCTTCAGGGTTCTCGGCCTGCCATTGATACGCACTATTCTTGAGTTTTCTTCCCGTGGGGATGGGTTTCCGCTCCGGGATCCGGCGGCGGGGCTGTTCGCCGGGGCATGGGTGTCGCCCCGCCTGCTCTTCAACCCCTGGCGCGTCTTCGGCGATTGCGTCAAGTCCATTCCCGGCTCCGCCCTGGTCAGCGGCACCGCCGGGTTGCTGGTAGGCCTGGTGGTGGCTTCTCTGATATCCATCCCCCTCTACAGCCTGGGTGGCTGGAAGGGCTGGGGCGTGCCTATCCTGGTGAGCACGGTCCTGGGCCTGGGCGGCCTCTGGGTCGGCGCGGGCCGCAGGACGGACGTCGAGGCCATATTCCCAGCGCTGGAGGACGGGGGTTCCCCGGGAAACGGCTCCCTGAGGCCGGCCCGCAAGGGCAAGATCCTGGTGGACACCAGCGCCATCATCGACGGGCGCCTTGCCGACCTGAGCACCACCGGCTTCCTAGAGGGCGCACTGGTGGTCCCGCGGTTTGTGCTGGACGAGCTGCGCCACATCGCCGACTCCAGCGATCCCCTACGGCGCAACCGGGGGCGCCGGGGCCTGGAGGTGCTGGGCCGGCTGCGCAAGGACAACTCCATTCCCGTGGAGGTCATGGACGTGGGCGTGGACCGGGGCGACGAGGTCGATTCCAGCCTGGTCCAGCTGGCCCGGAGCATGAAGTCCCCGATCCTTACCACCGACTTCAACCTCAACCGGGTGGCCGAGCTCCAGGGCGTGCAGGTGCTCAACGTCAACGAGCTCTCCAACGCCCTCAGGTCCATCGTCCTCTCCGGCGAGGAACTGCGGGTACACATCGTTCAGGAAGGCAAAGAGGCGGGCCAGGGCGTGGCCTACCTGGACGACGGCACCATGGTGGTGATCGAAGGGGGGAAGCGATACGTCAACGCCTTTCACGACGTGGTGGTCACCCGGGTGCTCCAGACCGCCGCCGGGCGCATCATCTTCGCCCAGCCCAAGGGCGGTTGACCTTTCCATGGCCTCGGCAGCGGCCCCGTCTCCCGGAATCCCGCCCGGAATCACTCGGGGAATCCCTCAGGGCGCGTCCGTGGGCGCGGTGGTGGCCGCGGCGGGCAAGAGCAGCCGGATGGCGGGCGCCGACAAGATCTTCACCCCGGTCCACGGTCTGCCCCTCGTCGCCTACACGCTGGACCAGTTGGAGAGCTTCCCGCCGCTATCCCGGGTGGCGCTGGTGTTGGATGAGGCCAGCGTGCCGGCGGGCGAGGACCTGGTCCGCAGCCGGGGCTACCGCAAGGTGTCCCGGGTCTGCGCCGGCGGGGCCAGGCGCCAGGACTCGGTGCGGCGCGGACTGGAGTCCCTGGGACCCTGCGACTGGGTAATAGTCCACGACGGCGCTCGTCCCTGCCTGGACCACGCCATGCTGCTCCGGGGCCTGGAGTCCGCCCAAGAGTCGGGCGCCGCGGTGGCCGGGGTGCCGGTCAAGGACACCATCAAGGTCGTGTCCGCCCAGGGCCAGGTGGAGGACACCCCGCCGCGGGAGCGGCTCTGGGCAGCCCAGACCCCCCAGGTATTCCGCTATTCCTTGCTGCTGGACGCCCACCGGCGTTGTGCGGACCCGGTGACCGACGACGCCGCCATGGTGGAGGGGCTGGGCCATCCGGTGCGGATGTTCCTGGGTTCCTACGAGAACCTGAAAGTGACCACGCCCGGGGATTTGGTGGTGGCGGAGGCGTTTTTACGGGAAATCCTGAAGTTGCCTGCCCCGACGGGAGGGAGAATTGTAGAATAGAATGACGCCACGGCCTGGGCTGAGGTACGAATGGGACGAAGAGAAGAGCCAAAGGAATCTCCATCCGCGTCATCAGCCTGAGAAAGGCCAATAACAGGGAGGCCGACAGATATGAGAGAGCAAGAAGCTGAAATGCCAGCTAACGCCGACAGCCATATCATCCGGCCAACCCCTGAGGAGGACGCGGCCATCAACGACCAGATTGTCGCCGACCCCGCTGACTTCGAGCTTGACGACCAGTGGTTCGAGAACGCCAAGCACACCAAAGAGCTCTTCCCCGAGACCTACCGGCGGGCTATACAGCGGAAGGCCGACCTTAAAGCTGCCGTTGTTCAGAACGTCCAGATTACCCTGCCCGCACACGTCGTCGCTTGGTTCAAGGCCCAAGCGTCACTGGATGGCAAAACCGGCGGCACAGCCTGGATAGAGTTGATCGAGCAGACGCTTCGGGCCTATATCTCGGACCGCGCTGCTGACCTGTCCCATACGCGGGAAATAGAGCGCGGCAAAGAGCTAAAGGGATAGCGATTTGACACAGGGCGTTCCCGACTTCCGCGTAGGCATAGGGTTCGACGCCCACCCTTTGGCGCCCGGTCGCCGCTTGGTGCTGGGCGGGGTGAGCATCCCGTACCATCTGGGCCTGGACGGCCACAGTGACGGCGACGTGCTGGTCCACGCCATCATGGACGCCCTGCTGGGGGCCGCCGCGTTGGGGGACAAGGGCTCCCACTTCCCCTCCGACGACCCCCAATACCGGGACGCCTCCAGCCTGCTGCTATTGTCCACAGTGGCGGGCCTCGTCCGGTCCGCCGGGTGGCGGATCAACAACGTCGATGCTACAATGTTGGCGCAAAAACCCAGGCTGGGGCCGTTTCTGGAAGCAATGCGGGGGCAAACGGGCGCCGCCCTTGGCGCTCCTCCGGAACGCATCGGCATCAAGGTGACCACCACCGACCACCTGGGGTTCATCGGGCGGGAAGAGGGCATCGCCGCCGTGGCGGTGGCCTCGCTGACCACGGGGATATGAGGCTTTACAGCACGCTCACCGGCCAGAGCCGGGACTTCGTTCCGGCCGACGGCAAAAACGTCAAGATGTACGTGTGCGGGGTAACCCCCTACTCCGCAACCCACGTCGGTCACGCCCTCAGCTATGTCATGTTCGACGTGCTGCGCCGGTACCTGGAGTTCCGGGGCTACGTCGTTCGCCACGTCCAGAACTTCACCGACATAGACGACAAGATCATCCTCCGGGCCCAGCAGCAGGGGGTGGCCGCGGAGGAGCTGGCGGAGCGGTACATAGAGGACTTCTTCCTCACCATGGACGCCCTCAACGTCAAGAGGGCCCACGTCTACCCGCGAGCCACCCAGGAGATCGCGCCCATCATCGACACCATCCGGAGCTTGATGGACAAGGGCTTTGCCTACGCCGCCGCCGGGGACGTGTTCTTCCGCGTGAACCGCAGCAAGGACTACGGCCAGTTGAGCCATCGCACCCTGGAGGGCATGATCGCCGGGGCCCGGGTGGAAGTGGACCGGGACAAAGAGCACCCCATGGACTTCGCCCTGTGGAAGGGCGCCCGGCCCGGGGAACCCTCGTGGGACAGCCCCTGGGGCCCGGGTCGGCCCGGCTGGCACATCGAGTGCACCGCCATGGCCACCACCTACCTGGGCGAGTCCCTGGACATCCACGGCGGCGGGCAGGACCTGATCTTCCCCCACCACGAGAACGAGATAGCCCAGAGCGAAGCCTCCACCGGCAGCAAGCCTTTCTCCCGGTACTGGGTCCACAACGGCCTGCTCCGGTTGGGGGAGGACAAGATGAGCAAGTCTCTGGGCAACCTGGTGTCGGTGGAGGAGGCCCTGAAGCGCCACGACCCCGACTGCCTGCGGCTCTACTTCCTCAGCTCCCACTACCGCAGCCCGCTGCAGTTCAGCGGCGAGGGATGCGACGCCATGGAGCGCAGCGCCCGGAGGCTGCGCCAAGCGTCGGAACGGGACGGACGGGACGAGGGCCATCCCCTGGAGCCGGAGGACTACGAGACCCGGTTCCTGGAAGCCATGGACGACGACCTGAACACTCCCAAGGCGATGGCGGCGCTCTTCGACCTGGCCCGGGAGATCAACCGCGCCCACGACGCCGGCGGCAGCGTTCACGGCGCCCAGGCCACCCTGCGGCGCCTGGGGGGCGTGCTGGGCCTCACCTTCCGGGGGGGTGCGGAGGACAGCGAGGAACACCTGGCCGCCCAGCCCTTCATCGAGTTGTTGCTGGACACCCGGTCCGAGCTCCGGGGGGCCAAGCAGTATGCCCTGGCCGACCGCATCAGGGTGGGCCTGGAGGAGCAGGGGGTTAACGTCGAGGACACCCCCCAGGGCCCCAAGTGGAGCTACCGGCCGCGGGAGACCGCGGGGGGAGACGGGCGGTGACCGGCCCTCTTCGGCCCACCAGAGGGCTGTGCCGCCGGTGCCGGCGATGATAGCACGTGCTGGATAGTTCTCTCCTCGAATCACTGGAGAAGATCGTCGGAAAGGGCCGCCTCCTGACCAGCCCCTACGATCTGGACCGCTACTCCGGGGACGCCCTAACGCCCTTTCGCGCCTTCGGGTCCGAGCATTACCTGGAGCGGACGGCTGACGCCGTGGTGCGTCCGGGGTCCACCGAGGAAGTTTCCCGTATCGTCCGCCTGGCCGCCGCGCACGGCACTCCACTGGTGCCCTACGGGGGCGGCACCGGCGTAATGGGCGGCACGGCGCCGGTCCGGGGCGGCGTCATCGTGGACCTGGGCCGCATGAACCGGGTCCTGGAGGTGAGCGCCGCCGACCTGACCGCCCGGGTGGAGGCGGGCGTCGTGCTGCAGGACCTGGTGGATGCCCTGGCCGGGCACGGGCTGATGCCGGGGCATGACCCTTACAGCGTTCCCATCGCCACCGTGGCCGGGGCTATATCCACCAACGGGGTGGGCTACCGCGCCGCGGCCCACGGCCCCATGGGAGAGCAGGTGGTGGCGTTGCAGGTGGTGCTTCCCGGAGGGGAGGTGCTGGACACCCGCCCGGTGCCCAAGCACTCCGCGGGGCCCAGCCTCAACGGTATGTTCATCGGCTCCGAGGGGGTCTTCGGCATCATCACCCAGGCCACTCTGAAGGTGTACCGGCTCCCCGAAGCCCAGGCCTTCGCCACGGTTTCCTTCGACACCTTCGACCAGGGGTTCCATGCCGCCGCCGAGCTCCTGGCCCTGGGCATCCGGCCGGCCCTGCTGGACCTGACCGAGGAGCCCGGCGGCATAAACCTGCACCTGCTCTTCGAGGGATTTCGGGAGGGAGTGGCCGCCCAGGAGGGCCGCGCCAAGCAGGTGTGCCGCCAGCTGGGCGGGCAGGACGCCGGCCCTGAGCCCACCCTGTCTTACTGGCGGGAGCGGCACCAGTCGGGAATAAACTACAAACGCACGGCCCAGGGCAAGCCCCGGGAGGTCCGGTGGAACCGCGGGGGCCGGAGCTTCGACTACCTGCACCTGGGACTGCCCGCCTCCCGGGTGCTGGAGTACCGCCAGCGCTGCGACGAGATCATGGCCGGCAGCGGCGTGAGGACGGTGGAGTACGCCATCTGGAGCCGCCCGGAAATGTTCTCCATGCTCATGGTTGCGGAGAACGAAGCCGGAGACGCCTGCCGGGACAACCTGGCCCGGGTGGTGGAGCGGGTCCTGCTCCTGGCCCAGGAGATGGGCGGGATAATGGAGTACTGCCACGGGGTGGGGGTGAAGCTGAACCACCTGCTGGCCGCGGAACTGGGCTGCGGCCACGACGTGGTGCGGGCCATCAAACAAGCCCTGGACCCGGCCAATATCATGAATCCGGGCAAGCTGGGCCTGTGACGCCCTCACTTCAGGGCTCCCCGGGCCCGTCCCTTGCGGTCAACGTCATCCCCGTCATCCTAAAGAAGGGCGCGCCGTAGCCATGCCGAAACCCCGGGCCTTTGTCACCCGGCAGATCTTTCCCGAGGCCATCGAGCTCATCGAGCAGGCGGCCGAAGTGGAAGTCTGGCCCGGAGAGCAGCCTCCCAGCAGAGAGGAATTGGCGGAGAAGATCGCCGGCCACGACGGCGTGCTCACCAATATAATGGACCGGGTCGACGCGCCGCTGCTGGAGCGGGTAACGGGGCTTGGGACCATCAGCCAGCTGGCGGTGGGACTGGACAACATCGACGTGGCCGAAGCGTCCCGGCGGGGGATCCTGGTCGGGCACACGCCCGGGGTGCTGGCCAAGGCCACGGCAGATCTGGGTTTCGCACTCCTGATGTCGGCGGCGCGGCGGGTATGCGAGAGCGACCGGTGGGTGCGGGCCGGCCGCTGGGAGATGGCCTTCCATCCCCTGTACTGGCTGGGCGTCGACGTGCACGACGCCGTCCTGGGCATCGTGGGCCTGGGCCAAATCGGGCTGGAGATGGCCAAGCGGGGCCTGGGCTTCGGCATGAAGATCGTCTACCACTCCCGGACCCGCAAGCCGGACCTGGAAGAGCGTTACGGACTGGAGTATTCCACCCGCGACGCTCTCCTGCGTTCCGCCGACTTCGTTTGCCTCCACGTCCCGCTGACCCCGGAGACCCGCCACCTCATCGGAGAGCCGGAGCTCCGGCTGATGAAGCCGAACGCCATCCTCATCAACCTGGCCCGCGGTCCGGTGGTGGACGCCAAAGCCCTCTACACCGCCCTGAGCGAAAACTGGATCCGGGCAGCCGCTTTGGACGTGACCGACCCGGAGCCCATCCCCGCCGGCGACCCCCTGCTGTCCCTGGACAATCTCGTGATAACGCCCCACATAGGCAGCGCCTCGGTAACGTCCCGGCGGGAAATGTGCATGCTGGCCGCCCGCAACCTGGTAGCAGGACTGCAGGGGCGCCGGTTGGAGCACTGCGCCAATCCGGAGGTGTACGCCGCCCGGGGGCTTTGACCCGGCCGCCGCGGAAGGTGGAGAGGGCGGCCTGGAGTAGATGGCGGAGGCGGGTATCGAACTATGTCAATATTAGCTACCAAGTTGCAGGCTATTCGCTACGTATACCTAGTTTTATACCTAGCCAGGTTACGTTGCGGCTCCCGGCGAGTCCTTGCCAGTTGGGCAACAGCGGTGAAACTCTGCGGTACTCTTGGGCGGTGGATTTGGACGGAGCCGAGGTTGAATAGCTTTCCCCTGCCTTGAGGGCTCCCCTAATTCTTACCTGCGGACAGGTGAGTTCATGGAAAAACAGGCTTGCCTAACAGTCGGTTCGAACCCTGTTAGCCTGAATCCACCGAAGGAGTGGGGATTAAAGGGGTGCTGAGACGGTGAAAGGGTGCTCCGCTGAATCTGGGATAATGGTTTTTGATCGGAAAACCGACCCCGAAAAAGGAGCACCTGTTAGATGCTACCACGCGAGCACTCCGACCGCATTCACGTCGCCTTTGACGATCACCGCCTGGTGGCCAATGCTGGGCTGCTGCTGCCCTCCAGCCTGGCCCTCCGCCTGGGTCTGGGTGAACTGGTGGACAAACACGTCGACCTGGGAGATGCCCCTAGCCGGGCCAACCCCGGGGACAAGCTGCTGACCTTGGTGGCCTCCGCGCTGGCCGGGGGCGACTGCATCGATACCGCCGCCGCGCTGCGGCAGCACCGCCCGGGTGCTGGGCTGCGTGGTCAAGGCGCCGTCCACGTTGGGGACCTTCTTGCGCAGCTTCCGGTGGGGCCATGTCCGCCAGCTGGACCGGGTGAGCCGGGAACTGCTGGCCCGGGCCTGGGCCGCCCGGGCCGGACCCAGGGACTGGCCGTTGACCATCGACCTGGATTCCACCATCTGCGAGACCTACGGCCTGGCCAAGGAGGGGCCCGCCACCATGGGTACACCGGCCAGCGAGGCTATCACCCGCTCCTCGCCGTTGCCGCCGGCACCGGCGACGTGCTGATGGCCCGGCTACGTGAGGGCTGCTCCAACACCGCCTGGGGCTCCGCCCACTTCCTGCGGGAGACGGTGGGACGGGTGCGCTACGCCGGGGCCCGAGGGCAACTCACGGTGCGGGCTGACAGTGGTTTCTACACCCACGCCGTGGTCGCCGTCTGCCGCAGGATGAAGGTCCGCTTCTCCATCACCGTCCGCCAGCACGCCCAGTTGCGCAGGCTCATCGAGGCCATACCCGAGTCGGACTGGAGGTCCATCCCTTACTGGATGGAGGGCGCCGCCGACGTGGCCGGGGCTGAATACACACCTTTCCTTACCGAACCCGATGCCGCACCGGTGCGGCTCATCGTCCGCCGGGTCAAGCCCACGCCCGGCTCCCAACTGGCCCTGTTCGCCAACTACAGCTATCACGCCTTCATCACCGACCGGGACGGGGAGACCCTGGAACTGGAGGCCGACCACCGCCGCCACGCCGAGATCGAGAATGCCATCCGGGACCTGAAGTACGGCGTGGGGCTCCACCATCTCCCCTCGGGACGCTTCCCAGCTAACGCCGCTTGGCTGGCCGTCCAGGTGATGACCCATAACCTGGCCCGCTGGACTGGACGCATCGGTCTGGGTGAGCCGGTGGCAACCACCAAGACCCTCCGCAGGCGCTTCTTCTCCCTGGCCGGACGGCTCACCCGCTCCGCGCGCCGCCTCACCCTGCATCTCCCCCAGGGCTGGCCCTGGGAAAACCAGTTCAACGGCGCCCTGGCCCGATTGCGTGCCCTGCCACTCCCCTCCTGACGGCGGCGGCAACCGGCCGCCATCCGGCCAACCGAACGTCCCCGCGAACTCGCGCCAGTCCGGTCTGCGAGTGCCTCTTGCTGCGTCCTCTCCCCGCTATCTCGCCCTGACCAACATTCGCAAACGGTCACAAAGTCTCCCCGCGGCAACTGAAGACAGACACCGGACCCCCTCTACCCCAAATCGTGCCCGGACCATCGCCCTCCCTTGCCCCTATCGCCCGTTCCGCTGCTGCATAGTCATCCCTTCGGTGGATTTGGGCTTAGTGGTGAGTGGCGTTCCACCGACCTTCATGCATCTTCGGGCTTGTATGGTACTCGTTCATGTGACGTCTCATCGACCACATCGTGAAGGTCAGCGAGTAAAGTGCCCAACAAGGTTGATCCAAGAGAGACGCCTCGGTCGTGGGACAGGTGGAGGGCCATCAGAAAGATGCTGCGAGGCCTGGAAGACAGGCCCAGGCCCAGCTCTTCCAACGTCCTTTGCCCCTCTTGAACGATCTGGACGGGGCTGGGAAAGACATAGCGTTCATCACCGCCCAGGTGAACCTTCCTCCGGCTCAACTGCGCTTTTCTCTCGACACAGTTCCTGATGCTCCGGATAATGTTCGTGCCAGAGCGTAAGTACGACACTAGGCATTCCCACGGTCCGGTCGAGCTGATGGCAATCGAGTACCGGATGTTCTCAGAGCTTTCGGCGAATGGCGGCTGGGTGTTGACCTAAGAGCTGCTGCTGCAACGGTGTGGGGCGAGAAGAACAGCGGCGACGTCCGGCCCATGCGACCCTGCTTGGCGATTGTGGCCTGAAGGGATGGGATGGGGGGGCCGGCGTGTGCCCCAAGAATGCCACTCATGTCCGCGTCATCGCCCAACTTGCGGCGGAGATTGCTTACTATGGTCCCAACGGGGCGCAGTCAAGCCATGTGGCCTACGAGGTCAACATGCGCCGGACCGTTCCACGTTCCGCGTGCGGTTGATTGGGCAGCCGATACAACAAGTTGGCCTCGTCGTAGGCCAACGCGTGCAGTAATGCCGAAAACTTCTTGGGTCCTTCCGTGATACCGGCTTCCCGACATAGACTTCTGACCAATCAACGATACTCCAGGCTATATGTGGGACTTGTGGGATTCAAGCTAATTTACATGTGTTCCTTGTGAATTCACGTTATCTGGGTCAAATCGGTTGTGACGCAGTAAGCGGGGTCTCCACCCGCAGGCTCGTCAACGAAGCGGGAGCAAGAGTATTCTCAGCGGGTGTTAGTGATGCGGTATTCTCGATTCCTATTCGTCATCCCCGCTCTCACGGGAATCCAAAGAGGCTGAGCGGATGCCGGTTTCTGATAGCTGTGCTCAAGTTTCCATGTTCCGGAAATTATTCCGAACAATACGGCGGCTCTGTCAATGTTCCGACTACAGAAATTCCATACCGGTCTGACGATTTCATCTTGGAAATTGGTGGCGATTCACTCATTAAGAATAAGTCTTGGCCATCGAACGGCCACGAGGCCGGCAAGAGGGTACGGGGCCTCGCCTCCTGCGTACTCCGCGCTGGATTCGTCTCGGAGATGAGCAAGGTGAGCCCGGAGACTCACGGGCAGAACCGTAGAGCACCCAGTTCTGAATATTCCATATTCAACCGGCGCGACAAACTGTTTGGCACGCACCCGCTCAACTGGTTCTCGTTGAGGATCATCTGTGTCAGGTTGGCGAGGCTGCCCAACTCCGGCGGTATCTCCCCGCTCAACTGGTTTTCGCCGAGGGCAAGCGTTGACAGGTTGACGAGGCTGCCCAACTCCGGCGGTATCTCCCCGCTCAACTGGTTCTCGCTGAGGCGCAGCCATGCCAGGTTGACGAGGCTGCTCAACTCCGGCGGTATCTCCCCGCTCAACTGGTTTTCGCCGAGGGCAAGCGTTGACAGGTTGACGAGGCTGCCCAACTCCGGCGGTATCTCCCCGCTCAACTGGTTTTCGCCGAGGGCAAGCGTTGACAGGTTGACGAGGCTGCCCAACTCCGGCGGTATCTCCCCGCTCAACTGGTTCCAGCCGAGGTCCAGCTCCTGCAATATGCCGAGGTTGCCCAACTCTGGCGGTATCTCCCCGGAAAGCTGATTTTCGCTGAGGAACAGTTGGGTGACGCGGCCGTTGTTGTCGGTGGAGACGCGTTCCCACTGGCTAATCGGCACGTCGCTCAGCCAGTTATCGTTTCTACGCCAATTGGGGCCATCGGTGGCGTTATAGAGGGCGACCAACGCCTCCCGGTCCGTTTCGGGCGAGGCCGGCGTCAGCGTCGGTACGGCTGTGCGCTGAGGAGTGCTCAAGGGAGACGCCCTTTGCCTCGCCGGCTCGGCGGTGAACTGTCCAGAGGAGGTGCTGCCCTCCGGCTCATCAGCGCCGCCGCAGGCCAGCACCAGCAACGGCAGAAGCAGTGCCAGGGCAAAGACGCCCAAGTACAGTCGTGGCTTTCTCACCTCACTCCAGTCCCTGCGTTTGCTGGGCAGCGGTGGGGTAGCGCGTCCGAATACTAGCACACGTCGGGGGATTACCTGCCTCCACCAACATGTCGGTGGAATTGATTGCCTAGCCCAACCTCTGGGCTCTGTGGCCTTGCCTCCCGATCTCTCTGCTCTTGTTTCGTCATGCTATTACAAACTCACAAAGGTAACCTCGCGGGTGTGCTATTCTCACATAACGGCATACCCGTAGTAGACTGGGGGCCTGAGTGCACGGTAGGTGGAAAGCGTGCTGGTTCGATAGATCACGCTGGGGAATCTTGTCAACCTAAAATCGCTGGACATTGATGTTAACGACTTGAACGGGGATCTGCCGGCGGAATTGGGTAACCTCGCCGACCTTCTAGTGTTAAGAGTCAACTATAACAACCTGAGTGGACAGATACCGCCGGAGTTGGGAAATCTGGCGGAACTGCGAGTCTTGCTTTTGGGCTATAATGAACTGGACGGGGAGATGCCACAGGAGTTTGGCAAGCTCGTTGACCTACTATCATTGTCCCTCACCGGCAACCACTTGAGCAGGAAGATACCCCCGGAGTTGGATGACCTCGTCAATCTGGCGTGGCTGGACCTAAGTCATACTAGGTTGAGTGGGTGTGTGCCCACGGGTTTGCGAGACCATTTGCGTGAGTTCGCGCTTGGGGGGGGTGATTTTCTGCTCGATGCCGTAGCCCCTTTCTTCCCGGTAGCGGTCTACCGATTAGGGCATCAAAGCCTTGTCTGCCGACCTCCGGCCTCGCCGGAGTGACGGGGTGAATGCAAGGAGATATGGATAGAGTTGCGCGGGACTTGATGACGGTATGGGAGGCAGCCTCCCTGATACCTCGCATGACCTCTTGGGGCCAAGTTAGCACGGATGTGAGCAGGGAAGGCAGATGGTGGTCTACGATGCATCCGTTCCTACCTTCTCCGCGCCGGCGAGTATAGCATGGAGCAATCAGTGACGGACCCTATCCCACACCTTTCTATCAGTACGAGGCAACCTTAGCTACTCTGAAGTTCGTTTCGGAATTGAGAGGTGCGATTGAGGCAGCTTTACCTCCGTATAGTACTGGCTTTGCTGGCCCTTGCTGCTGTTCTTGGCGCTGCATGTGACGGCACGGAGCCGACCGCGGCCGGGACCGGTCCATCTGCCAGTTCGACGGCAGTGGTCAGTCCAACAGCGTCGGACGGCTCAACTTCGACCACGGTAGACGCTGTTCCTGCCACATCTACGCCTACTCCCGCACCGACCGCTACGCTGGACCCTGTGCTCCTAATCCTTGCGGACTATCATCCGAAGCTGCAGGAGGCCGTTCTCCACCCTGCACCGGACACGGCAGGAGATAGAGCGTTTCTGGCAGACAGCGAACTGTCAGAAAGCGAGTTGCGAGCCTTGGAACGCGCCCAGAGCGTCTTCGGCATCCCAGCTTTCTACAATGCTTGGGAACTGTATACGTTGGAGCCGAACGAGGTGCAGGCGGCGCTGTACATGCTCTCCTTCTATGACCCATACACGGTGGTCAACGACATCACGGCAGATCCCGCTGACCCAGAGGCAGAGGGCGCCAGGATGACCAGAGCGTTGGATGACTTTGCGGTTTACCCAGGAAGCTGCGTGTACTGCAAAGGCCAGAGGTATGGGGACCCGAGGAGGGATTGGTGGGGTTTGGACCCGAACCCCACATTCCATCGGACCAAATTGCTGAACCTAGTCCATCACGCCACCGTCCAAGCCGACATGCTCAGCCCATGCGATCTCAACGACTTTTCGGAAGAAGAACTGCTTGCGCTAGGTGTGATGGTGCCGGCCCACGGTGGGCGGCTTTTATACAGCCGGGGAATGGTGAGTTTCACTCACTCGATACGACTCACCAACGAACTGTTGAACTCGGCGGATAGAGGCGCCGCTGTACACTCGGAATTCCACGAATGGATGGCGAATGCCGCGAAGGTTCTGGTGCGGCCCGGAGAAATCCTTAGCCCTTTCACTCATGCCATTCGGGCTACAGGCGGACCTCCTACCGCAAGGGGGATGGAACTGTGCCTGAAGGCGGTTGAGGGAATCGTGGACTGGGATAGCAAGCGATACATTCACTTCACGTACGCTTGGGCTGACACCGTATCGCCAATTGTTGAGTACATATTCCCAGAGAGTCCGCATGTCCCCCCGGTATGGGCAACCTTCCTCCTATACGAATCGGGCGGACAGGATAAGGGCGAACGTCTGGCAGCCCAGTTCAGGGCGCTGAACATGCCCGCTGTAAAGGATCTGTCCGGTATCTACCTAAATGAAAATGCCGAGCTTTGGGCCATAACCTTTGGTAGAGAAGGGATCTTTCTGCCCGCGTTCAATCTCTACATTCACAGAAACATTGGCTTCGGTGCAACAGAGATGGAAGCCGACATCAAGAGAGTGGTCCAGAATGACACCATCCCGGACCACTGTTCCCTGCACCGTGAAAAAGGAGCATTTCGAGATGGAACTGCGTGGCTGGAATACGTCTGCGCCAAGGAAGCGAGAGCCTTTGGTGATCCACCGGAGGGGATATTCGCGACAATCAGCGCGGGCACTGGGCATGTCTGTGCGTTGATGACAGACGGAACGCCCGTGTGTTGGGGATCAAAGTCCAATGGCAAGTCCTCACCTCCGGCGGGAGCAAAGTTCACAACCATCAGCGCCGGATCCCACCACACGTGTGCCCTGATGGCCGACGGAACTCCCGTGTGCTGGGGAGATGACCTACATGGTCAGTCCTCACCCCCAGCGGGAGAAAAGTTCACGGAGATAAGCGCGGGTCTTGATTACACCTGCGCACTGAGAAACGATGGCACACCCTGGTGTTGGGGCTACGACATTTTCCAAAGGTCTTCCAATCCCGAGCTAAGGAAGGAGATCTTTTACTCGTCGAGATTCCGGGAGATAGACGCAGGAAACGATGCGTGCGGGCTGCTCGTGAACGGTGGGATGCGGTGCAACAGAGACCGTTCTGGTCAGATTGAACGGGGTTCTCATTCCATCAGCTCAGGTATAGGTGCTGTCTGCGCGCTTCGGAGGGACGGATCCGCGCAGTGCTCACATAATTTGACCCCGCCAGCCGGTGAGAAGTTCACGGACATAAGTGTAGGCTCGCTTTATCTAGCCTGCGGACTGAGAACAGACGGCACAGCAGTCTGCTGGGGGCCTCATGCTTCGTTACCGCCGCCTGACGGGGCGAAGTTCATCGAAATCAGTGTTCCCTCTGCCAGGCGAGGTAACAGCGGGTACGACCATGTCTGTGCGCTTAGTGAAAACGGGGAGGCGGTCTGCTGGCCGAATTGACGCTCTCGTCGCTACGAAAATTGCCGAACCTCCCCCCACTCCTCTGCAGGCGGAGGCGGCTGGAGGCCGCGCCGACGGTTATCAAGGTGGCGTGCGTCGAGTGGGTGAAGTCGATCACGGCCTAGACGACGGTGAGTGTGCAGGATCGGAGACAGGTAGTCCATCATGCGTAGGAGAACATTGTCTCTCACTCCACAACAATAGAACGTAGATCATCCCTACGGGCGTCTCGTTTGCTACTAGCCATGGGTCGGTTCGACCGGCCGAATGTTGTACTATAAAACGCCCCGGATAGTTGAAACGGTTGTGGCGGAATGGGCCAGACGCACGATCCTTCTAGGGACTCGATACAACACCGGCGCCAGTCGACCACCTCGCTTCTCTGACTTCTCCTCATGTAAGAGTAAGTTCACGGCTTGGCCGACTCAGTCCGGGGGCTCGAGATTCGAGCTTGGGGCACGGGGGCCGTCGGTCTGTTCATTCTGACTCTGTCCGACCTCCCCGGAGAACCCCGAGTGTCAAGGATCTTTAGATTGCCGTTGTTTTTGGATTTCAGCGCGGGCCCGCTGCCGATCTCGCAGCGCGCCCAAAGAGCACTCCATATCCTCCTCGCCACAAAGACGGGTACCTGCTCGTCTCGTTCGAAGTGGATGACCGCGAGTCACAGTGGGCGCGCTTCCCTGAACGAGCTACGCCGACTGCGAGGGACATCGCCGCTTCAGTGCCGGTCGCCGTCGACTCCACCTAACAGGGTTCGAACCGACAATTTAGCAACGTGTCTCTGGCAAGCTGCGGGATAAGTTGCTGTATAGGGAGACCTTCTCCACGTTGTTGGGAGCGATGTATTGACCGAGCAGCACAGGCGACCCTACAACCGTGTCAAGCCGCTGTCGGCAACCGGGTGTGATTAAAAGGGGTTGGAATTAGCTCCAGAAGTCGTGCCAGCGATGGTTAGCCCGCAGGGTCCTTAGGGCCAGCATTGGGTTGACACTGTCCTTCCTCCACCAAGCTCCGGGCAATTTCAACCGGGCCTGAATCACGTGGCGGTGGCCCCCTTCTAGCGCCCTGCTCCCTATGGGCAGCCCCTGCTCCCGGGCGGCGGCATAGTCCAGATGTTCTTGCCGGTTCTCCAGGTAACCGGCCAACTGTTCCAGGGGGCGCCCGCCGCCGGCTTCCGATTGCCGCCGGCATTCCGCCACCACCCGGCCCGCTTGTCCCCGGTCGATGCGGCCCAGTTGCTCGGTTACCCAGGCCTTGGCGGATTCATCGTCGCCCGCCAAGGCGGACGCTCCGTCATGCAGATGTTCCAAAAGATGATAGCGGTCCAGCAGGAAGCGCTGCCTAGGAAAGACCGCCGCCACCTGCTGCGCAATCCAGGGGGCGCCGTCCCCGACGCCATGCACCTGGGTGTTGTCTCCGTAGCCGGACTTCAGCGCCAGGGCAAACATCTGCTCTCCCACTCTTTGGGGAGAGTCCATGGTTGCAGCGTAGCGCCGTTCCCCTCCTCCCACCGTCTCCACCAGACTCAACCGCACCTCCCGCCATTGGGTCTGCCTTCTCCGTTTGGGGCGGCCCTGCGGACTCACCCCTCCTTCCGGGTCCTCCTCCAGTTCCCCGGTGCGCACCATGGACCCATCGCTCTGTACTATCAGCCACGGCTCTCCGGGCCGGAAACCGCGCTGCCTCTCGTAGTCATCCGTGGCCTCCCGGTCCTCCCGCTCCACAAACCCGGCGGCTCTTTCCGCCTGCTTTCTTACCACTTGCCTTACGCTGCTGCGGTGCAACTCCACTCCGTAATGTTCCTTGAGTTGCTCGCCCGCTCGTCCATAAGACTTCTCCGCGCCAAAGTCGCTCAGGGCTCGCTGCAAGGCCGCAGACTTGCCCCGGCACTTCAAACCGGTCAGCGACTGGAAGGGCCGGCGGCTGTTGTGGTCCCGAGGACAACGCAAGTAAGGCGTTTGGACCTGGACCCGGCCGAAGACGCTCAGCCACCACAGGGGCTGCCACCGCTGCAGGTGGCGTCTTCCCCCGCACTCAGGACAAAGGGGGGCTGAGCTTGTGATTGCTCAGCCTTCACCTCACCCCAAACTTGCACCAACTCTTGGCCCAACCGCCGGGTGAACCGGCGCACCTCCTGTTCCCAGCAGTCCGGGTCCCACTGGGCGTCCCCGTCTCCCGCCGTTTCCTGGCTCAAGGCTTCCCGCATTTCCCCTATGGCCTGTTCCATAATCCCCCGGAATGCTTGCTCCCGCTTCATGGCCCTCTCCTCCTCGGCGCCGATGCGCCGCCACCCTTCTATCTTGCCGGTTCCCACCCCTTCCCACCTCGTAAACTCCTTCCCATTTCCAACTACTTTTAGTCATACCCTCGGCAACCAGCGAAGGCCTGACGCTTTGGGCGCCGCTGGGGCAGAAGGGAATCCTGTATTTTGGCCTCGAATGGAGTTGTGAGACCTCAAGGCGGTATAGCCCCAAGTAAACCCATAATATCCCATCGCCGATGTGGTATAAGATGTGGGAACCGTAAGGCCTTCGTGCCGATAACAGCGGTTGCTAGCTTCAAAACTCAGGAGAAGATGCTCCCACTCCCACCCCGACACCAACGCCTATCCCTACGCCGACTCCCACGCCGACGCCAGCCCCGACGCCTACGCCACAGCCTACTGCTACTTCCGAACCCATGCTGCGCGCGCTCCGACACCCAAAACGCCAGGTGGCTGGAGTGGGCGCACCCGGCACTATACCGTCAAATGCAGGAGTTGGCCTGGATTCACGACGGCATATCCCCGCTTGAGGAAACCGCCGTTGAGGAGTTGCTGTACCTGAACGCCGACAGTCCTGGGAACATAGCGGCTGCCCTAGCATTGCCCTGGCTTGCAGATGGGGTGTCGGAGGCAGAGGTGGAAGCATTGGCTCAGCTGAGTGACATTGACTACTTCGAGCCGCCCTCCGTCCACGCAATCCTGGGGATGCCCTTCCTGGCCTCGGTAGAGGCCGACGACATCCTGGCTCTGCGCGGCATGTCCTTTTGGGGGCACCACGGGATTCTACAATTCTTCATGGCCCATCCCGCTATGCAGGCGGGCCTCACGGATGCGCAAACAGTTGTGGTAGCCGCCGAAGCCTATGTGGAGGAAGTGCGGCATATCGGCAGGCTGTGGGTCCCCGATGCCGCCGGCATTGAGACCAGCACCGCAGGTACGGCGCTAACACCAGGCCTGAAGGTCACCGTCGTGCGCACCGAGACCAAGGACGACCCCTGGCCGCAGACAGCCGCGATAGTGCAGGAGGCGACTGAGTTCGTCGAGGGGGTCATGGGCTTGGCCCTTCCTATCCACCATATCATTCTCGTTCTGGACGACGACGCAGTGTTCGGCAAGGCGGCTGGCACCAACCATAACAGCCTGTTGATCGGTTACAGGCCCGAACAGGAAGAAGATGCCCGTGATGGTGACGCCATAAACTTCCAGCGTGGGCTTGTCCATGAGGTTGCTCACTACTATTGGAGCGGCAACCAGGGCTGGGTTGACGAGAGTCTGGCCAACATGGTGCAGCATATGTACGCCGTGGAAGCAGAGGCCCTGCCGTGGGCCCTGGAAAACCTGCGGGAGGAGTGCGAGGTCGCGGACCTCGAGGCACTGAGCGCCTTGAACCCTGACCCCGGCGATCCCAGATACGAGTGCAGTTACTACCTGGGGCAATGGCTGTTCCAGGAGTTGCTCGATGGCATGACCGAACAGGAGGTTGCGGCGCGGCTCCAGGCCTTTTACGCCCTGTCGTTGGAGGGACAGGAAGCAGACGAGACGCCGGGAATTGAGATTGTGCGGCAGGTGTTCGACGACCGGCTGGACATCGTGGAGAAGCACTGGTCCGGCGATCTGAACGCCCCGGAGAACCGGCCCTTTGACGAGGGGGTACGGCGTCAGAGTCTGGCCCTGGTCCGCTGGAACGACTACCCGGCTTATGAGGGGGGCGGCGTGAGCTTTCGAGGAACGTTGCTGGGGAACGCGGTGTTACAACAAACCAAGCGCGAGGCCCAGGAGGGCGGCTTCCAGCCGTATACGCTGACAGTGGCCGATGGGCACGACTTTGTCGGCCATATCCTGCCGAATTTGGAAGCTGGCAGGGAGTGGATACTGGATGACGACACCGGCTCTGCCGTAGCCACCGAATATTTCTTCTACCCGAGCACCAACCAATTCAAGATCAGGTTCCCGTTCCCCAAAGCGTTGTCCGACCCCACGGAATATGTCTTGCTCGTTTGGGGATACGAGGACGCCAGCCAGAAGCAGCCAGATGGCGAGGACGCGAACATCCTTGGGTACGCCAGGATTCGGGGGGAGTAGCAATCCGCTCCCACTATTTACCTCCCAAGGGGGAACGGCACCATCGCGCGCTGCTGGGCGCAGGCCGGGAAGGAGGTGATTGACCGAAACACCACAACAAGATAATACTCAGATCACCATGCCCCAGGGTGGGTCATAGACCCTGTAAATCGCTGGGTCAATGACTCTGGAAATCAACACTGGCCCACAGGCTTCAAAGAGACATGACTTCCGACTCCCTCATAGAAGTGGTCCAGGAGGCCGTGGACAGGACGGGCATGGACCAGGTCCCGATAACAGACCGGACCAGGCTGCTGAGCGACAACGGCCCCGGCTATGCATCCAGGGCCTTCAGGGACTACCTGGGCATGGTAGGCATCCAGCACATGCTGGCAGCGCCCTTCCACCTTCAGACCAACGGCAAGCTGGAGCGCTACCACCAGACCCTCAAGCGTGATGTGAACCAACTACCGTATGAGATGCCCTCAGACTTGGAGGCGGCCATCATGGCCTTCGTCAGCTACTATAACTACCCCCGCTACCACAAGGCCCTGGGAAACGTCACGCCCTCGGATGTCCTCAAGGGAAGGCGGCAGGAGATCCTACGACGCAGAAAGGAGGTGCAGGCCCAAACGATCCAACGGCGACGACGACACAACAGGACCCTAAGGGAGTTGACTAGACTTCCACCTGCCCACTGATCTCTGGGGTCTCAAAGTGTCCCACTTTTGCTGGTCGCCAACACTGATCGGCGACTTGGCGGGTATCGCCGGTCAGGACTCGCAGTTGGCGTTAGTAGCAGCGGAGTATTACAACGTTCGAGGAGGATACCTAGTTGTCCGCGCGATTAACTCCCTGAGGCAGGCGTTGAGAATTCCAGAGGTCTCAGAGCGCGCGAAAGCCCAGTCATGGTTAGCGGATGGCCTAGACGACGAAGAGGCCGCCCTGCTGGTCACTCTCCAACCCACAGGCGGTGAAGCCACAACTCTGTTCACCAACTTCCTTGAAGCTCACTACACCCAATTCAGGAGCGTATCCCTTTCATTGGTCGGCGACGTGAACATATGGGTCTTCCAAGATGTTCCGTTTCCTCGGGGAGAAGACCTGATATCAAATATCCAGGATTCCGCACGTATCATGGAAGAATTCCTCGGAGTCCCATTCCCCACCACGGATATCATTCTTCTGATTCCGCACCAACGCCACCAGGCGGAACCTGGGCACCTCGGGACTCACATGCGATTGAATAGGGGACATGCCGATATGGTCTATAACATTCCCCACGAGACGGCCCACTACTATTTCTATGTCGGGCCTCAGTGGTTCTATGAAGGCGCGGCCCAGTTCATAGAAGCGTACGTCAATCACGTGATGGGTGCCAAGGATCTTGCCGACCGGCGCAAGGAGGTATCGAGGATGTTCGAAGCGGAATGTCTTCGTTCCGAATGGAAGATAGAGAACATAGCGCAGCATACTTCTCTTGCAGAAACTCTTCCCCCTAGCGCCGTAACCCATTACTTGGGGGTGCTGTCTTGGCCAGGAGGTTGCAGCCACTACCTCATAGGGGAGAACTTCCTTCTACAAGCGTTCAATACACTTGGACGGGAAGCACTATCGTCGGCCTTGAGAGATTTATACATGCTGAGAGAATCGGGCTGGGGCTACGACGAAGAGAAAATATACCAAACGTTCCTGAAGAACGTTCCGCCCGGACTGGAAGAGGAGTTCCACAACCTCTACAGGAAACTTCACGGAGGGGTTTTCATCGACCCCTAACCCTGGGTCAAAGTCATATTCTCCATGGGGTGAATGTAACATTTCCGCTGGCCAGTTAGCGAGGACGTTTTTGCTGGACGTCAACAAAACGGCGATTGAATACTGTACCGCCTATCGCCATCCATAGGCTTGAAGTCGAGCCTATGGGCGGTGGGACGGATGTACAAGGTGGACGTGTACCTGCGGGTCCGACGGGCGGCGATGGTGGAGGGGACGAGCATCCGGGAGGTGACCCGGACGTTCGGGTTGCACCGGGACACGGTACGCAAGATGCTGGCCTACTCCGTCCCGCCGGGCTACATGCGGCAGAGTCCGCCCCCGCCGGCCTGATCCTTCGCCAAGCTCAGGAGGAGCCCTATACCGGCGTCATCGGCCGCATCCTTGAGGACGACACCGGGTCCCCAAGAAGCAGCGCCACACCGCGAAGCGCATCTTCGAGCGGCTGAGGGACGAGCACGGCTTTGGCGGCGGGTACACCATCGTCAAGGACTACGTCAGGGAGCACCGCCGGCGGACCCGGGAGGTGTTCGTGCCCCTGAGCTCCGCCCTTGCACGACCGGCGCCGAGGCGGCCGGGGACTGTGCGGGAGCACCCGCTGGCCCATAGAGAGGCAGGCAGGCAACGAACAGGCCTGACCCTCTCCGGCGAAGCGCCGCGATCCGCTTCGCCCATCCCCCGACGTCCCACCTGAAACCACCGTTGCAACCCTAAGACATACCGGCGGCCGACCGAAACATTGCTGGCGAATTGCCGTAACGGCGCAAGGCAGCGAACCCAAACTTGCTGGTGGAGAGAGAGAGAGACAGGTGCCCCACAAGGTGTGCCACATATATATCATATGTGTTAATGGAAATGTACTTGACCCTCCTCCGGGATGACGCCCAGTCCGATGCCGGCGGCCTGGCGCCGGAGTGGGAGAGGTCAGCCGCTAATGAGGCATAGTCCCTCCACTGGAGTCGGCCGGGCTGGTGAAACCGCCAACTGATGGGCTGCCGGGCACTGGGGCCCGTGGAGGTGGGACAGTTTGACCTTACCCCCTGGCCTGGTACGGCGCCCGGGGCGGACAAGCCAGGTAGAGGCTGGTGAAACTCGCGAGCGGGGCCGAACCGGACTGGCCGGTGCTGTCGACCTCAGATCAGAGCCCAATGGGCAAGAGAGGCCGCCGTGACGACAGACCTGCCAAGTCTGAGGCTTCCGGACCGGAATACCACGCGCAGATTTTTTACTCTGGCGCCGAGGGTGTTCTCCAGTTACAATCGCACCCGGCACCCTGGCTGGCATCCTGTCTGAGGTATGCCGATATAGACTTGGGCGCACACCAGAAGGAGAGGGCGATGCCTGTCACGCAGCTATGGCTGTGCCCCAAAATCTCCCTGCTGACCCGAAATCCACACGGCTGACCCAAAATCGCTGACACCGCGAAGCCGGGACTACTCCCGACTTTCGTCCGCCATCAGCACCAGATCGGGTATCTTCTCGTCGTCTGCCGCCAGGCAAAGAACATGGTCAGCGAAGCGCCCGAAGCTGTCTGCGCCGAGGATGGCCCTGATGGAGCAGGCCATCTTCTCGAGGTCCTGGTCAGCGTAGTCCAGCGGCTCGGTGGTGTTGACCCTCCTGGGCATAGGGCCTCACCCCCCTTGGAGACTCCAGGCAGTGGGGGCCACCGGGTTAGATCAAACCTACCGGCTGCCCACGCGGCCCGTCAACGGCTTCGTGACACAAGACAAAACCATGGAAATAGGCACCGGAGTTGAAGTCCAGGGCCTAACGGGCGGCGGGGGGGCCGTCACCGCTCGGGGGCAGGCCGCCGCCTGTCTGGCCTGGGCGAACACATCATCCTGCTCCCTACTGACGGCGTTCCTCGCCCTGGGCCCAGTGGCAAGGTCCCACCAGGCCGGCCCTTCGGCTTACTGCGGTGCAAGGGCCACCCGATGCGAGACCTGGTGGCCCTATTCCTCTCATGGGGTGCAGTCGGCGAGGCCCATCCTGTCCAGGTCGTTGTTCTCAACGTCCTGTAACTCCGCCGGGATGCAGCCGGTCCAGCTGTTGCCCTCCAAGTACAGATAGGTGAGATTCGCCAGGCTCCCTAGCTCCGTGGGTATGGCCCCCGTCAGCCGGTTGTCCCGAACGTATAGGTTCCTCAGTTGGCTTAGGTTTCCCAGTTCCGTAGGCAGCTCCCCGGTGATGTCGTTGCGGTCCAGCAGCAGCTCCCGCAGCCGCTCGAGGTTCCCCAACTCCGGCGGGATGGCTCCGGTCAGGTCGTTGTCGTAGAGGGAGAGGATTCGCATGCTCCTCAGTTTCCCGAACTCCGTGGGGATGGCCCCCGTGAGTTGGTTGTTGAAGAGGTACAGCTGCTCCAGGTCCTCCAGGCTCCCCAGTGCCGCCGGGATGCTCCCGGTCAGGGCGTTATCGTCCAAGTCCAGCCTGCGTAGGTCCGCCAGTCCGGCGAGGACTGCGGGGATGCTCCCGTCCAGGCCCAGGCCAGTCAGATACAGCGTCCCGACGTACTGCGGGTTGGCACCGCGTCTGCGAACGCCGTCCCAGCCGCTGATGGGGGTGTCGGCAGCCCAGTTCAGCGTCGCGGCGCCCCGAAGCGTGTCCTTGGCGGTCAGCAGAACGGAGCAGTCCCGGACCAAATGCTGATTCTGTGTCGGCTGCGGCACCACTGTGCCGTTGGCGCAGTCGGCAATGGTCAGCGCCACCCGCACCCTGGCCGTGGCGGTACCGCCTTGGCCGTCGGAAGCCTCGACGGTCAGAGAGTAGGCGGGAGTGGTTGCCAGGTCTAGGTCCCCCGCCACGGTCAACCGTCCTGTACCGCTGTCGATGGCGAACTTCCCGTCATCGTTGCCCCCAGTGATGGAGTAGGTCAGCGTGTCCTGGTCCGGGTCCGTGGCCGACACCGTTCCAGCGGCGCCGTCAATCGCCGCCGTCTCCAGGACGAAGAAGTTGTAGGAGTCCTGACCGAACTCCGGGTTGCAGGTGGCCGTCTCCACCGGCTCCACCCCGGACTCGGGGCCCCACATCTCCGTGTAGGTGTCGCCGTCTCCGTAGGCCCGCACCCGGAATTGGTATTCGGTGCTGCACGCCGGACCCCCCTCGGGGACGTAGGCGGCGCTGACGCCGGTGGTCTCCGGCAAGGCCGTCCACTGCGAATCGGCCGCGCCGGTCTTGTGCTGGGCCTCGTACTTGGCCGCCCCGGTCAGGGCGGTCCAGGACAGGGAGAAGGTCCCGTCGGCCAGGGCCACAGTCAGCCCCGCCGGCGCCGGCGGCGCATCCTCGGCCACGTCGGTGACGGTCACCGTTACCGTGGCGGTGTCCTCCCCGCCATTTCCGTCGGCGGCCTGCACCGTCAGGGTGTACTCGCCGGTGGTCTCGTAGTCCAGGCCCGCCGCCACGGTGATGGCCCCGGTCCCGCCGCCGATGACGAAGGCGTCCCCCGTGTTCCCGGCGGTGATAGAGTAGGTGAGCGTGTCTTGGGCCGGGTCCGTGGCCGACACCGTCCCCACGGGGTCCCCCATGGCAGCATCCTCCGCCACCTCGAAGGCGTAGGATTCCTGGCCGAACTCCGGGTCACAGGTGGCCGTCTCCACCAGCTCCAACCCGGACTCGGCCCCCCACATCTCCGTGTAGCTCACCCCGTCCCCGTAGGCCCGCACTCGGAACTGGTACTCGGCGCCGCAGTCGGCACCCCCCTCGGGAGTGAAGGCGGCGCTGACGCCGGCGGTCTCCGGCAAGGCCGCCCACTGCGAATCGGCCGCGCCGGTCTTGTGCTGGGCTTCGTACTTGGCCACCCCCTCCAGGGCGGTCCAGGACAGGGAGAAGGTCCCGTCTACCAAGGACACGTTCAGCCCCGTGGGGACCGGGGGAGCGTCCTCGGCCACGTCGGTGACGGTCACCGTCACCGTGGCGGTGTCCTCCCCGCCGTTTCCGTCGGCGGCCTGGACCGTCAGGGTGTACTCGCCGGTGGTCTCGTGGTCCAGGGCCGCGGCCACGGTGATGGCCCCGGTCTCATCGTCGATGACGAAGGCGTCCCCCGTGTTCCCGCCGGTGATGGAGTAGGTCAGGGTGTCCTCGTCCGGGTCCGTGGCCGCCGCCGTGCCCACGGGGTCGTCCACGGCGGCGTCCTCCGCCACCTCGAAGGTGTAGGAGTCCTGGTCGAAGTCCGGGGGGCAAGATGGGGTGGAGACCGGCTCGGCAGTGGACTCCGGGCCCCAATGAGTGGGGTAGGTGAAGCCGTCCCCATGGGCCCGCACCCGGAACTCGTAGGCGCTGCTGCACACCGGCCCGCCGGCCGGTGTGTGGGTGGCCGACACAGCGGTCGTCTCCAGCAGGGCTTCCCAGGCGTTGCCGGACCCGGCGATGCGCCACTGCGGCTCGTACTTGTCCGCCCCGGTCAGGGCGGTCCAGCTCAGCGAGAAGGTGTCCCCCGTCAGGGAGGCGTCGAGGCCCGTGGGCGCCGGCGGGCCCTCCTCGCAGTCCGCCAGCCCCAGGGAGCCGATGTCGTTGGTGCGGATGCTCCGCAGTCCCGGCGGCACGCAGCCAACCAGGTTGTTGCCGTTCAGACCTAGCAGGGTCAGGTTCGTTAGCCTGCTCAGCTCCGACGGTATGGTTCCGGTCAGCAGGTTCCCGTACAGCCACAGGTGCTCCAGCCCCGTTAGATTGCCCAGTTCAGGAGGGATGCCTCCGCTGAGCTGATTGTCGTTCAACCAGAGGTACGCCGGATCCGGCAGATCGCCCAGTTCCGCCGGGATCTCCCCCGTGAGCCGGTTGTTGCTCAGAATCAAGAACGCCAAAGCCGGCAGGCTTCCCAGCTCCGGCGGTATCCCCCCGGTCAGCCGGTTGGAGGAGAGATCCAGGTTCCACAGACTGCCCAGGGTCCCCAGCTCCGGCGGTATACCGCCCGTGAGCCGGTTGTGGGCGAGGTCCAGCGTACTCAGCCCGGCCAACTCTCCCAGTTCCGGCGGGACGCTGCCCGTCAGCCCCTTCCGCTCCAGATTCAGCCTGGTGACCCGGCTGGGCGAGCCGCGCAGTGTTATGCCCTCCCACTCCGCCATGGGGCGGGTCTCGTGCCAGTTGAGGGATGCGGTGCCCGCCAGGGTGTCCCGCAAGTTCAACAGGACTTCACAGTCGGCAACGGCTTCGGCGGTGGAGCAGTCGGGCGCGACCACCGTCACCGTTGCCGTGGTGGTGGCGCCGCCCGTCACTCCGTCCGCAGCGGCTACCGTGAGGGTGTAGACCGTTCCGACCGCCACGCGCAGCCGCTCGTTCAGCGTGATAGCGCCGGCGTTGCTGTCGATGGCAAACTTGCCGGTCTGGTTGCCCGCCGTGATGGAGTAGGTGATGGGGTCGGCGTTCAGGTCGTCGGCGGAGACAGCGCCGATGGCATCGTCCTGAAGTCCGGCGACGCTTACGCTGAAGGTGTACGGCCCGCCCCGGAACACAGGAGCTTGGGCGGCGCAGTCGGCTGTTGTCACGGCGGCGGCCGGTGACCATAGCCCCACCTTGCTGTTGTAGGTCGTGCCGTCGCCGAAGGAGCCCACCCGCAACTCATACGCGCGGTTGCACCAGAGACGGTCCGCCGTGTAGGTGGTCCCGCTAACGCTGTCCGTGAGGGTCTCCCATTCGTCCTTTCCCTGTAGCCTGTACTCAAGATAGTAGCCCTGGGTGCCGGGGACGGCGGCCCACGTTAGCGCGGCCTCCCCCGCATCCCCAGCCGTTGCCGTTAGGGTCTCGGGGGCCGGGGCGTAAGGCTTTGGCGGCATTTCGGGTGGCCCGTCCGGGTGGTCATACGAGCCAACGTCCCGGTAATACTGGGGCAACTGGTTGGCGTTGCTCCTGAGCATGGGGAGACCGGTATTGGAGCCGATGCGCCCGCCGTAGTCGGTAAGGCGGGCCTGGTGCGCGGCCTTGAAATCAGTCTTGAACACGGCCAGGGTGGGTTCGAGGACGGAGCGGAACCTGACGAATTCATCCGGCTTCTCCCTCAGCCAGCGGTCTCTCAGGGGAAGGACGGCGATCACCGTCCCGTCGTCCTTCCGCTGCAGGTCAAACTCACCCAGGAGCATCCAGGACTCGACACTCAGGTCGTGCAGCGGCCCCAGGAACACGAGGCTTTCTCTCCCCGGAGTCCACGCCTCCTCAATCCGTGATTCGAGCGCCGCCAAGTCTTCTTCAAGCGTGGAGCCGCCGAAAGACGGGTAATGCCTTGCGTAGTCGTACTCGCCGTATAGGTAGAGGTGTCGAAAGAGGTTGACCGTGATGGTGGACGGGCCACTTCCGACGATGTACTCGTTGGCCCGCAGGTCGGCATAACACTTGAAGGTCGCTGCGGCTGCCGCGAAGTCGCTGTCGTAATAGTTGCTGTCGTAGTTTGGGGCGCGTAGGCCGTGATACAAGTCGCAACGCACGGTGCCGGGTAGGTACGTCGCCCGGACCACCAGGTGGGTCACCCAGGTTCCGTTGGGTTCGTGGTCTAACAGGACGCGCATCGACTCGGGCTCAGCCGGCAGAGGCCAGCCGGACCCCCCGCCACCCAACGCGGGACGGGGCGCGTTTTGCGCACAGGGGTCCACGTCGGCCCCCTTCATAGGGGTGCAGGGGGCGATGATAGGGACGAGGGTGGGAGTCGGAACCGGGGTGGCGGCCGCCGCAATTGGCGCAGGCGCGGGCTCCCCTCTACATGCCAGGGAGACGGCGAGGGCGGCCACGACCAGGGCCAGGCCCAACACGGCCGGGCCGGTGAGTACCTTCAACATCCTCATGGTGTCCTCCTTCGGCGTCACCGCGACTGGTAGAGGGCCTTGACCGCGACCACGTCATAGGGCTGCGGCGTACAATGGTTGTACTGCCCCTGCTCGGACCCCGTAATCATTCTACCGCCGTTCTCCGGATGTTGGTTCAAGTCCTCCACTGTTCCCTTACCGATGCCCAGGCCGTGCCCCACTTCATGGGCCACGAGGCGTTGGGTCTCGTTACATGCCAACCCGTATGGTTTGGTGTGCCAGACCGTCTTCCGAGCGTTGTTCAAGAGGACCGACCCATGCTGAATCAACTGGACGGGACTGTTTTCCCAACTGGACGAGCGCCAACAGGCCGGCGGCCCTATTGACCGGCGGAAGAGGTCGGGGAAGCTACACGCAGCTTCCAGGCTGCTGTCGTCCACGAACTTGATCTCGTAGTGGTCCACATTGTGGTTGACGATGGGCCAGTCGCCGCTGCATCTCTTGTCGGCGTCCAGGGTGATTTCCGCGGTCAAAATCAGGTTGTTGCCGCCGCTCAGCTTCCACGTCACCGCGTCCGCCCACGTCTTAACCGCCCCTCTGATGTCCGCAGCAACGCGCAGCTTGGTGCGGACTATGTTGCCGTTGGCGTCGTGGGTGATCTGTCTTTCGATGGTCTCCTTGCATATCACGAACGGGAACTCAAAGCTCCCCTGGTTGCTCCCCGCCTTGATCTTCCGGACGTAGCCGTGGAAGGGGGAAGTCGCCACCTTCACGTCGCCCAGCGCCTCGCTGGTCGTATACACCCACACGGAGTCTGACCAACCGGAGTGCAGGTTGCCCTTCACGGACCGGACTCGCACCTGGTACAGGGTGTTGTTGGAGAGCCCCACCAGTTCCCCTTCAGTGACGAGCGGTCCCGTCTGCCCGGGAGGAGGAGACATGGACATGATGGAGGTTAGGGTTTTCGTGGACCACGTTCCGTCTGGCTGGCAAGGCCCGTTGCCGCAATCCTCAGCAACATACTGTGCCTCGTAGCTGGTCGGGGCGGGGCTCCCAACCGCGTCCCACCGCAGCTTGGCCTTGGTCCCGTCGCCGTCGCCCAGGGCGTGAACGTTGGCGGGGGTCTTGGGCGGCTGCGGTACTGCCGTGGGCCGTGCCGTGGGCCGTGCCGTGGGCCCAGGCGTCGCCATGTTGATTGTCCAATCGGTTATGGTGCCGTGGTTGAACTCGTCGCCGGCGGCCTCCGGCTCCGCCAAAACGGACCGGGAGGCGCTGGTTGCCCTCTACAACGCAACGGACGGTGAGAACTGGAACAGAAGCGACAACTGGCTGAGCGACGCTCCCCTCGGCGAATGGGAGGGCGTCACCACTGACGACAATGGGCGCGTTATGTCGTTGACCCTCAGTTTCAACGCCTTGAGCGGGGAGATGCCGGCGGAGCTGGGCAGCCTCTCCAACCTGAGAACGCTGGCCCTTCAAGAAAACGCCTTGAGTGGGGAGATACCCCCGGATTTGGGCAATCTCGCGGACCTGACATATCTGGGCCTCTGGGATAATCAGTTGAGCGGGGCGATACCTCCAGAGTTGGGCAACCTCGTCAACTTGGTAACTCTGATCCTCGCTGCCAATCAGTTGAGCGGTCCGATACCATCGGAGTTGGGCAACCTCGCCAACCTGAAGGATCTGTACATCGCCCTGAACCGGTACAGCGGCGGGATACCGCCGGAGTTGGGCAACCTCGCCAACCTGAAGGCGCTGGACATCCGCTATAGCCGGTTGAGCGGTCCGATACCGCCGGAGTTGGGCAACCTCGCCAATCTGGAAACGGTGGCCCTCGCCGAGAACCGGTTGAGCGGAGAGATACCGCCGGAGCTGGGCAGCCTCTCCAACCTGACATTTCTGTACCTCAGCGACAACGACTTGAGCGGGGAGCTGCCGCAAGAGTTGGGGAACCTTGCGAAACTCGAAAAACTGTACCTCGGCGGGAATCAATTGGAGGGGTGTGTGCCGATGAGTCTGCAAGGGAAGTTGAGCAGCACTTCTGACCTTGGCGACCTGCCCTTCTGCTGAAGCCACGCGCCCTCAGCCGGGGACGGACGGCATATCGCCCAAATGTTGCTCCCAGCGCGTGTTGGCTATGGCACCAATAAAAACTCGAGGGAAAGAAAATGACCCGTACACGCACGACAAGATACGTGACCCTGTTGAGCGTTGTCCTCGCGCTGGCCCTTACGGCGGCAGTCGCGGCCTGCGGCTCTGACGAGCCTTCCGGCGGGACCGTGTCTGCGACAGGGTCAGGGGCCGCGCCCACTGGCACCGATGCGCCTGTACCTGCGGATGCGACAGCGCCGCCCGCGGCCTCCGGCTCCGCCAAAACGGACCGGGAGGCCCTGGTTGCCCTCTACAACGCAACGGACGGTGAGAACTGGGGTGGTGGTGAGAACTGGAATGAAAGCAACAACTGGCTGAGCGACGCTCCTCTCGGCGAATGGTACGGCGTCATCACCAACGACGACGGGCGCGTTACAGAGCTGAGACTCTACGGCAACGGCTTGAGCGGGGAGATACCACCGGAGATGGGTAGCCTCTCCAACCTGGAATCGCTGGCCCTCAGCAACAACGGCAACGGCTTGAGCGGGGAGATACCGCCGGAGTTGAGCAGCCTCTCCAACTTGAAGTCGCTTCAACTCCACTACAACGGCTTGAGCGGGGAGATACCGGCGAAGCTGGGCAGCCTCTCCAACCTGACAGAGCTGAGCCTCATCTACAACAAATTGAGCGGGGAGATACCGCCGGGGCTGGGGAGTCTCTCCAACCTGAAAAGGCTGCACCTCTACGACAACCGCTTGCGCGGGGAGATACCTGCGGAGCTGGGCAGCCTCTCCAACCTGACATTTCTGAACCTCGGCAACAACGGCTTGAGCGGGGAGATACCGGCGGGGCTGGGCAGCCTCTCCAACCTGATAACGCTGGACCTCCAAAGCAACGACTTGAGCGGGGAGCTGCCGCCGGAACTGGGCAGCCTCTCCAACCTGAGAGACTTGGAGCTCGAATGGAACAGCGACTTGAGCGGGTGCGTGCCAAGCAGCCTGGAAGACCATTTGGCCAGCTGGTCTGATCTTGGCGGCCTGCCCTACTGCTGAAGTCAGCACCCTCAGCCGGAGACGGACAGCATATCGCCTTGGAGACGCTCCCAGCGCGTGTTGGGTATGGCGCATGGCGCTGCCGAGAAACGGGGTATCAGCCTCTCCCTTCGTCGGCCTCCCGGTCGAGGGCGGTTTGACCGCTCCGGCGCATGCTGACGCCCTTGACCTTCAGCCGACGTTGAAAAGTGGAGGCCAGGTCCGGAGTGAGTTTCCTCTCATTGGCTTCCATGCCTGCCGCTTCCCCAGATGGACCATCTGACGCAGAAGAGGGCGAACGAAGAAGAGGAATCAATGGTCCACCGGAAAATGGGCAACAAAAAAGGGCCGCACACATGGACGTGCAAGGGGGCCTAGCGCCCCGGGCCGACCGGCTCCGCCTCCCGCTCCCCATCCTGCTCAAGGGGCGAGCGCCTACTCGAACAAGGTTCTGTCTATCGTCCAAATACATCCACCTAACTGAACTCGAACCACAGTCGCTTTTCGCCAATCGACCAACCTCTTGACGCCAGAGATTAGATCGGAGTCTTGCCAGTCAGACGTTTTGAGTTGGCTTGTGGCTAATGCCGGTGGAATTTCTTGTCTTGTCCGATGTAGGTCGTGATTGCCTGACCGGCAAGAGTGTATAATTAGGCAAGCAAGCAACGGACGGGGATCGGAACCGGCTCACTGCCTCGCGGTTGGGACTGGGGGTATTCATCAAAATTCGTAGCTAAATTGCCTCCCAGGGCAGGCAACGCCTCCGGGCTGCCTTCTAAGCAGCGGGTCGCGGGTTCGAATCCTGCCTGGGACGCCATATTGCTAGAGCGGCGGAGCACGGGTTAGGCGTACCGGTGTCGGGCCAAAGGTGAGGCCGGACCACACGGGCCGCGTCACGGGAGCCCGCCACAGGACGTAAGATTCATGAACGAATACGAGGTCATCATCGTCGGCTTGGGCGCGGTGGGCAGCGCGGTGCTGTACGAGCTGGCGCGGCGGGAAGAGTGGATAGTGGGCTTGGAGCGAAGGCGAGTCCCCCACAATCCAGGCCTGTCCTACGGCGCCACCCAGCCAATCTCAGCCATCGACACCCAGGACCCTCCCTGGGAACGGCTGGTGAGCCGGGCCGGCGAGTTGTGGCAAGGCCTGCAGCAATCGGCCGCGCACCGCATCCTGTACCCCTCCGGCTCGCTGCATGCCGGGGCAGCCGGGGATGCGGCGGTCGAGGAGGCCAAGAGAGTCTACGAGGAGAACCACATCTCCTACCAGGTCCTCAGCGGGTCGGAGGTGAACGACTACTTCCCCGGCTTCCAGTTGCCCGAGGATATGGAAGCGGTGTTCCGAGCCGACGGGGGCTTCCTGCTCTCAGAGCGGGCGGCCATCAACCAGGTCGCCTTGGGACTGTCCCTGGGTGCCAACATCAGGCCCAGGGAGCGCGCCTTGGAGTGGGAGCCGACCGCTCTGGGGGTCAAAGTCACCACGGACAAGGACACCTATAGCGCGCGCAAGCTGGTGGTCTGCGCCCGGGAGTGGACGGACCGGTTGCTTCCCCAGTTGGCCCGCCGCCCCAGGGTCCAGAGGCAGTCCGTCGGCTGGTTCAGGGCCAACAGCCCCTGGCTGGTCCGTCAGGACGTCTTCCCCGCCTTCGAGGTCTCTGCGCCCGAGGGGAGGTTCAGCGGAGTCCCAGACTACGGACAGGCCGGATTCAAGATTGCCCACACGCCCCAAGGGCAGCAGCCAATTGACCCGGACTACGTCGACCGGCAGGTGCACCGGGACGACGAGACCCGGCTGTGGGACTTCGCCGGCCGCTACGTTCCCGAGGCCGCCCGTTCCGCCCTGTCCTTCAGCACCACCGAGGTCGGCGCCGGCGCGGAGCCGCCACTGATATTGGACACCCTGCCGGGTTTTCCCCAGGTCACCATTGCCGCCGGGTTTTCGGGCCGGAACATGCTGTTAAGCAACGTGGCGGCTGAGATATTGGCCGACCTGGCCCAGAACGACGAGACGGACTACGACACCAGCATGTTCCGGCTGGACCGGCTCCAGTAGCCCCTGCCCCGTTGACTTGGAGGGCGCGGCTGCGTCTGGGCCTGGGCCTAGCCTCCGGTGTTGACCTAGCTGGTGCCAGCGGCGGTCCGGCTTGCGGAGTCGCGCTGGTCTCCTGTCCTTGTGGCCGCTCAACACCGGTGCTACACTAGGGGCGATTCACGAGCCGCCGCCGGGCCCGTTTGCCATCCCCTCGACGGGATGGCCTCCACCGGATGGCCTCGACCAGATAGATAGATGGGCGGCCCAAACCCTAAACCACGCCAATCCTCTGGCGAGAGCACTCGCAACATGAGCTACGTCACCACCCTTCGCCAACCCGAAGTCCCGCTGGACTACCTGCTCATCGCCTTCGGTGGGTGGGCCGACGCTGGAGAAAGCGCCACCACGGCGATAAAGTTTGTCCAACGGGTTATGGGGGCCGCCAAGTTCGCCGAAGTCGATCCAGAGGAGTTCTACGACTTTACCCAGACCCGCCCTTACACCACTCGGACCCGGGACGGCCGACGCCGAGTTACCTGGCCGGCCAACGAGTTTTCCTACTGGGCCGCACCCGACCAGTCCGGCGGCGGCATGACTTTCCTGGGCATCGAACCCAACCTTCGGTGGCGCACCTACGCCCGCGCCATCACCGAGCTGGCCAAGGAACGAGGTGTTAACAGGGTTATTCACGTGGGGGCTTTGCTGGACGCGGTGCCCCACACCCGTGAGGTGAGGCTCACCGGCTCGTCGACCCATAAGAAGCTTCAGGAGACCCTGGAAGAGCACGGTATCCGGTCCTCCAATTACCAGGGACCCACGGGCATCAGCTCCGCCGTAATGGAGGCCTGCGTGAACCAGGGGATGGACTACCTATCCCTGTGGGGACACACCTCGCACTACCTCCAGGCGGCCCCGAATTACCGAATCGGCTACACCCTGGCCCAGTACATAACCATGCTGCTGGGCCTGCCTTTGGAGCTGACCGAGCTGCAGACCGCCGCTTCAATTTTCGACGACCAGGTGGCTGAGGCCGTGGCCAAGGATGACCAGCTTAGCGCCTATGTGCTCAAGCTGGAGAGCCAGTACGACGAATCGACTCCGGTGCCGGAGATGCCGGACCCCGCCGACATGGTGCGGGACTTGGAGCAGTTCTTGAGGTCCGAGCAGCGGCGGCGCCCGGAGGACCGCCAATCTTGAAAGTCCTCCCCCGGCCCTCGTTCCCCGGTCCCTCCGGCCATCACGGCGGGAACTCTCGCGCTGGGCGCCCCGGCTTGGCGGGCTTCGAGAAACGCGGCTGATGTCCCCGGACGCCGTCTCCACCGCGGCGGTGGCGCCCCCCGTTGGGCCTCAAATCGAAGTCGAAGACGCTATACGCCTGTTGTCCGAGCACTACGGCCCCTTCGATGACGAGCCCCGCCTGGAACCGGCCCACGAGGTGGTGCTCACCATACTGTCCCAGCACACCTCCGACACCAACTCGGCCCGGGCCTTCCGGCAGCTAATGGAGCGATTTGGCAGCCTGGAGGCGGTGGCGGCTGCCGATACCGCCGAGATAGAAGCGGCCATCAGCGGCGGCGGCCTGGCCCGAGTCAAGGCGCCCAGGATCAAGCAGGTATTGAACCTCGTGTTGGAACTGAACGGCTCTTTGGACCTGTCGTTCCTCAGGGAGATGCCCTTGACCGACGCCAAGGCATGGCTGCGGCAATTGCCGGGCATCGGGCCCAAGTCCGCCGGCATCATCCTTAGCTTTTCCCTGGGACTGCCGGCCATGGCCGTAGACACCCACATCCACCGGGTATCCCAGCGGCTGGGCTTGATCGGGCCCAAGGTAAGCGCCGAAGACGCCCACGAAATCCTGGAAGCGGCGGTGGCGCCGGAGCAGGTCTTCCCCTTTCACGTGTCCTTCATTACCCACGGGCGCCAGGTGTGCAAAGCCCAACGGCCCCGGTGCCTGGAGTGCGTGGTGAGCCACGGCTGTCCGTCGCGGGACCGGTTCGTGCCGGACGCCGGCGCGGCTGGAGCCGCGGAAGCGGTACAACACCCGGCCGCCAAGCCGCCGCTGCCCCACTCTTTGCCCGTCGGAGAGGTTGAGAAGTGAAGGTAGGAATAGTCAACGTCACCGGCTACTCCGGCTGCGAGCTGGCCCGCATCCTCTACCGGCACCCCGAGGTGGAAATCGCGTCGGTGACCGGGCGCAGCGCCGCAGGCCAGAAGCTGGGCCAGGTGTTTCCCCATCTGTCGGCCTTGGACTTGACCATCACTCCAGAGCTGGAGGGCAGCCTGGACTTGGTGTTTTCCGCCCTACCCCACAAGGCCAGCGCCGAGGCGGTGATTCCCGCCCTGGAGCAGGGACTAAAGGTGATAGACATCAGCGCCGACTTCCGCCTAAAGAGCGCCGACGAGTATGAGGAGTGGTACGGCGTCCCCCATCAGGACCCCGCATATCTGGAGGAGGCGGTCTACGGCCTGACCGAGTTGCACCGCGACGAACTGATGACGGCGCGCTTGGTGGCCAACCCGGGCTGTTACCCCACCAGCGCCATCCTGGCCCTGGCCCCCGCCGTAGAGCATGATCTGATCGAGCCCGACGTGGTCATCGACAGCAAGTCCGGCGTGTCCGGGGGCGGCCGGAGCCTCAACATGACCAATCACTTCTCGGAAGTAAACGAAAACGTGTTTGCCTACTCCCTGGGGGGGCACCGGCATTTGCCGGAGATAACCCAGGAGCTTTCTCTGTTGGCGGGCAAGGCTCCCGCCGTTACCTTCTTGACCCACCTCATACCCATGACCCGCGGCATACTCAGCTCCTGCTACGCCAAGCTGAACCCCGGCGAGGCCGGAGAAGGCGCGGCGCGGCGCATCGCGGACCTCTACCGTGACTACTATGCCGGCCACCCCTTCGTGGAGGTCACGGCCGCGGCTCCCCAGACCAAGCAGACCCTGGGCAACAACCGGTGCCTCATTCATCCCACGGTGGACCAGCGCACCGGCAGGCTCATCGTCATCAGTTGCCTGGACAACCTGGTCAAGGGGGCGGCGGGACAGGCCATCCAAAACATGAACGTCATGTACGGCTTCGACGAGACCGAATCCCTGGACGCCCTGGCGGTGTATCCCTAAGCCGTTGGCCCCGGCCTGCCGGGCTTGCCAAGCGCCATGGCCCCGGCGCGGAGTCTTCTCCCGCGACTTTCGGCTTTATGACCGGCCCCTTAGCGGATTGAGCAAGAACGGCCACTTCCGGCAGATGCTGGAGATAACCGAGAGCCAGGGCTTTCAGCCCCGCTGGGTGCTGCTCGACAGTTGGTACACCAGCCTGAACAACTTGAAAGCCATCCAGGCCAAAGGGTGGCTCTGGCTGAGCCAATTGCGAAGCAACCGGCGGGTCAATCGTGAAGGGCAAGGCAACATGAAGCTGGAAATGGTGGATATACCGGAGGCCGACCGGCAGGTACATTTGCGGGGCTATGGCTACATCCGGGTGTTCGGACAGTCTCCACAGACGGGGAAGTGGAACACTGGGCCACCAATGACTTGAGCCTGACGGCGGAAGGACGGCAAGCCTGGCCCGGCAAGCCTGAGGCATTGAAGTCTACCATCGGGGCATCAAGCAATGTCGTGGTGAAGAATAATGCCAGGTGCGTACGGCCCCCGGCCAACGCAATCACATTCGCCTAGCACTCCAAGCTTTCCTACGGCTGGAAGCCCACCGTCTGAGCGGCGGAGTCAGTTGGTACGAGGCCAAGGCCAACATCATCCGCTCTGCCTTACGGGATTACCTGGCCCATCCCAATTACGTGCTCCATCCAACTGCGTGAGTCCTATGTCACTCCAATGGCGGGGTACCAACTCCATCCGTTGGGCGTAGGGCTTGTCCAAAGTGGTGTCATCCAGCACCAGCACCCCTTCCTCCCCATGCACCAGTCCTTGAGTCTCCTGCCACAGCGCCTCCGCGTCGGGAGGCTGTCTCCGCAGCAACCGGGTGAAAGCGTCATGGGCTGGGGCTTGCGGCGATGCCAGCTGACACCGGGACGCTTCACTACAGGTAAAGCTCTTTTGGGTGGCCACCAGAAACTGAGTGTAGTCCACAGCATCACACTTGGCCGGGTTCATCTGCCTCACCCCACTTCACCGCACTACCCCTTCATATTGTCCCTTTTCTCTCTCCACCCAAAGTCTTCTCAACTGCGCAACTCCTATGGCAGTTTAGGCTGGATCTCCACGGGGGTGGCCAAGGCCTTGGAATGGGACCCTCCCACCGTCGGGTGGTGGGCTGCCTCCTTCGGCGAGGGGCGCCCTGCGGCCTTGGTCTTGGAACAGTCCGGGGGTTCCCCCTCCCTCGCCGAGGCGCAACAGGCAGAGTTGAGTATGGCGGTCAAGGAGCCTCCCGCAAGGTCGGGCATCGGCGTGGCCAACTGGAACTTGAAAACGCTCCATCAGTTTGTATCGGAACGCTTCGGCATTTCCCTGAGCTGTAGCAGTTGCCTGAGCTACCTGCACCGGCTGGGGTTCGCCTTGAAGCGGCCCAAGAAGCGCCTGGTCAAGGCCGACGAGGGGAAACGGGAGTCCTTCGTGGCGGAGTATGCCACCATGACGGAGGAGGCGCGAAGGTCGGGAGTGAAGATTTTCTTCGCCGATGAGGCGCACTTCAGGGCGGATGCTGAACTGCGGGGCAAGTGGATGCTGAAGGGAGAGCCGGCCTTAGTGGACGCGACCAGCCCGCGCCGGGGCGAGAAGACCTGCTACTACTCGGCGGTGTGCCTCGAGATCGGCGAGGTGGAATAGATGGAAACAACAACGCGGAGACTTCAGCCGCCGCCCCGGGGCAACTCAGGGAGAGGCATGCCGGGCCGCTGAAAATGATCTGGGACAACTCCCCACCGCACCGCGGCGAGGCAGTGCGGGAGTACCTGCGGACACTTGGGTTGCGGCTGCGGGTGGCGAACCTGACGGGCTACAGCCCGGACTTCAAGGCCGATGAGGCTGTCCGGGGCTAGGTGAGGGAGAAGGCGGCGGGAAACCTGTGCTTGGGGAGCAGGACCTTGGTGCAGGAGAGGGCCGGCAATTTCCTTGCTGAGCTGTCCGGTCTCAGGGAGGAAGTGAAAAGGCGCTGTCGTACTGCCCTGCAAGCAACGGCCGAGGGACTCCAGCCAAACCTCTGGCCCGATTCCCAAAGACCCGCAAATGCGCATCTCACTTTGGCTTTAGTTTAGGTAGAAAGCTCACACCGCGTCCGCAGGTGGGGCACCTAGTAGATGCGATGGACTAGCAAGGCCGCCGCCATCGGGTCCTACGGGCTTACCGGCCTTCGCCAGAGAACGCTCAGGGCCCGCTCCCGTAACATCGCCAGGCGCTCCCGGACCGTTTCAGCCTCCAAGGCCAGCGTACCCGCCATCAGTGAGCCTATGGCCACGGCCCCAATCACCACCCCCCCGTTGGCAAGCAGCCTTGCCCAGTTCGGTGCCGCATAAAGGAATAGGCCATTAGCAATGACACCCAGGACCATGGCTCCGCCAACGGTCCCTTGAATCGTCCCCACACCCCCGGAGAGGGCGGTGCCGCCGATGAGAACGGCGCCAATGCTTTCCAGCAGCCCTGCGCCCTGGCTTTGGATCGTAGCCCCGGTCCGGGTAGCAAGGCCCAAGTCCGATGTGCGAATCAGGCCGGCCATGCCAGAGAACAGGCCGCAGATTACATAACTGGCCATGAGAACGCGGTCAACGTTGACCCCGGAGAGCCGGGCCGCTCTCGGATTGGCTCCCGCCGAATACAGGTAGCGGCCATAGAGGGTGAAGTTTAGGAGCAGGAATGCCACCACCGCGGTGCCTAGGAAGATGATAACCTGGACCGGCACCGGCCCCGCGGTGCCTCTACCTATCGTAGCGAAGAACGTATCGGGTGGCGTGTGCTGCTCCCCCAGGTTGAAAATCGAGGCACCGCCGCTGAGCCGCTCGGTAATGCCGGCAAAGACCGACCCGGTGGCCAGCGTGGCAATAAACGGCGCTATCCTGATCTTGGTCACCAGGATGCCGTTGGCCAATCCCGCTCCGGCTGAATACACGAAAACTATGGCCAGGGCTGCTTGGCTGGGCACCCCGGCGTGGAAGAGCTTGCCGAACAACATACCCGTCGAGTAGCCCAGGGCCAGCACCGACACGTCGACCCCCGCGCCTAAGAAGACCAGGGTGTTGCCCAAAGCGAAAAGGCCGATGATGGACACCGACCGGACGATGCCTATGAAGTTTTCTCCGTTGGGGAACGTGGCGAGCGCCAGCGAGAAGACGAGCACCAGGATGGCCAAGAATACCCACACATAGTTAAAACGCAGGGCCCGCACCATGTCCCGCGCTTGCATTTGCCTAAACATACTCACTGCTAGCCAGCCATACCTTTACACGCCTTATCCACCGAAGGTCGCCAGCCGGGCGCGCCGCCCCTGCCGGAAGGTGGCGTCTACCCACAGGACCAGGATGAAGATTCCTGCCCGGATGAGAAGCTGGTCGTAAAATACCACGTCCAGATGAGTGAGCCCGTTGATCAGAACCCGCAGCAGCAACACGCCCAGCATGGTCCCTATCATGGAACCGGCGCCTCCAAACAGGCTGGCGCCGCCGATGATAACCGCAGTGATTGCCTCGAACTCGAAGCCGGTACCCGTAGCAGTTAGAGACGCCTGGAAGCGCGCCGTTAGCACGATTCCCGCCATGGCCGAGCAAAAGCCTGAAATGAGGAAGGCGAGGAACCGTATTTTGTCGGGCGTGATTCCAGCAGCGTGGGCCGCACGCTGATTCCCCCCCACTGCGAAGAACCAAATGCCTGCCTTGGAGTGGGCGAGGACGTAGTACCCTACGATGGCTACACCGAGGAAGATATAGAACGAGACTGGCACGCGACCGATCACTTCCCCACTTCCAAAGAAGTCCAGCGCTTCGCTGACGATCGCTTTGCTCTGGAGTTTGCCGAAAAAGTCGATCTGCAGCCGCTCGGCTAGCGCCCGATACGCCGTCAGAGTCCCTAGGGTGATGATGAAGGAGGGAATCCGCAGTGAGGTCACCAATAGACCGTTGACCGCCCCTAAGAGGATCCCCAGAATCAAACCGAGAACGATGGCCATGGGAGCCCCCAACCCTACCTGGTCGATGAGCCCCGCAGTGAACACCCCACAGACTCCCATGATCGATCCCACGGAGAGGTCAATGGTGCCACAGATCAGCCCGAAAGCCATGCCAATGGAGACAAGGCCGAGGGTAGTGATGGGAATTGTCAGGTCCTGGAGATTGGTGGAGGTACGGAAGGAATCAGAAATAAATATGAAAACCACAAACAGCGCGCCCACTCCCACCATCAATGCCCCTTCGTGGCTAAGGAGGAAGGCCGGGATCCTTACATGGCCTAGGGGCCTGAGTGCCTCGGCATACCTTAGCACGACGAAACAGCCTCGTCGCGCCTACAATCAGTCGGCTTCCGACGCCCGTCAACCAGATCCCTTGGCCAATTTGATTTCCTGCTGATGTGCTTCAGCACTGGGGTGGATACCGCCACTGGCCGACGATGTTCATTGTCTCTCTTCCCTTCGGGAATCGGACATAGTTCTTGGACTATCCTCCCCTCCCTAATTACTGACGTCCCAAATCGAGTTCAACTATTAGGGGTTCTATCTTCATTAACTGTCCCAGGCGTTCTAGGCCCTGGTCAAACCGCGCTAGACGGGAGACTTCCACTGAGCGTCAATGTTCGTCCTGTCCACGGCAATCATCGGCGTAATGTGCATCCCTGACATGGAGTCGCCGTGGAGATTTGCCCTGAGTAGCGCGAGAACGTAATCCATAGAGAGAGTGGCCTCCGGCCCGTGTCCGAAGACCATCATATTCGACACATCCAGACGGCCATCAGCGACCGCCTCTTGCCCCTCCCTGAGGCCATCCGCTCCACCAACGCGTATCTCATCCTTCCGGCCCAGATCTGAGGCGGCTCTGGAGAATCCGATGGCCGCTTCGTCGTTGCCCCAGAACGCACCTTGTATGTCGGGGAATCTCCCCAGCATCGCCCTTCCCGTGACGTAGCCGCCTTCTTGAATCCATCCGTTGGCATCCTCGAAGCCTAGCAGTTCTAGACCGAACTGGGCCGACCCGTCAACGAAGCCCGCCTTGCGGTCGAACCCGATGTTTGAGCTCAACTCACCCACGCCACCAACCACCTTCGCGCCCGAGGGCAGGTTCTCAGACATCCATTTGGCGATTGCAACCCCCTCTTGATAGAAGATCCTGCCGAACCTGACAGTGGGGCGCTGCAGGGTCTCGCTCTCGTAACTCTCAAAGATTATGCCCCTCTCGCGAGCGCGCTTGACGGGGGGCGACGATGACGCCGGGTCCATGGGGCCATCTATGATTACGTCAAACCCGCGGGCGATGGCCAATTCCAAGTTTTGGACTTCCACGGCAGCGCTCAACTGCGAGTCGAACATGGAATAGTCCATGCCCGCCTCTTCAGCTTCCCTTCTGTAGACAATGTCTTGTTGTACATGGTAAGGGTGGGCTGCCAATCTAGGGAGGTAGACGATAGACTTGCCTTCGGTTCGTACCCACATATCGTAGGTGTCTAAGGCCATCTCTTCCAGCGGCCACAGCCTCCGGACCAAACCCTCTTGAGCGAAGGCCGTGCCCACCCCATTGGAGCCGTGCTCATAGCCTTGGTAGAGGAGCATGGCCGTAGATGCAGTCAAGCCCAGAGCAACAGCTCCTTTGATGAAGCTCCTGCGGTCTATCATGTTGCGCTCTATCCTCTTGGTGAGCATCTTTAAGTTCAGGGCTTTCTTCTCTTTTCTATTCATATCGAAACCCTCTCTGCATTCACTTGATCCGCGTCTAGACCGTGGACTGCCACTGGTCGTCGATGGTCGTTTTGTCTACCGCCAACAGCTTGAACAGGTGCATTGATTGGGTAAGGTCCCCATGCACCTCGCCCCGGAGCAAAGCCGCGGTAAAAAGTATGCAGGACTCGGCCTCTGGTCCGTGCCCGCGCCGGAACATGGTCGACACGTCTAAGCGGCCGTCTCTAACCGCCTCTTGTCCTTCCCTAAGACCGTCGACGCCGGCAATGAGTAGCTGGTCGCGCCGCCCTAAGTCTACGGCTGCCCTGTTGAACCCCAGTGCCCCCTGGTCATCACCACCAAACATGGCGTCAATCTGGGGGAATCTCTGGAACATGGCACGGGCCATATCGTAGCCGCCCTCCTGGGTCCAGCCGTGCCCGTCCTCATCAGCTATCAACTCAAGGCCCCTGCCAGCCTCATCCAACGCCTGTTTTAAGCCTCTTGGGCGATCGTTTCCGGCCGTCGTAATCCTCTCGCCCACCCCGGAGACGACCTTGGCCCCGTCCGGCAGCCGCTCGGCCAGCCATTTGCCTGCCAGATACCCATCGATGGCGAAGCCCCGACCCCATTTAATTGTGGGGCGAACGAAGGTATCGGTGTCATAGTTCATGACTATGCGGCCATCTTCCCTGGCCCGCTTGACGTTGGGGGACAGCCCCGCCGGATTGGTGGGGTGCAGATAGATCACATCGAACCCGCGGGAGATCGCCAGGTCAGCGATCTCGATCTCCTTCGCCGGATCAAACGCGGCATCTACCACCTGGTACGTCATCCCTAGCCTCAGGCAATGCCGCTCGAATTCATCACTGTTGTTTTGCACGAAGGGGTGGGCCAAGAATATCGCGTCGTAAAAAACGGACTTACCTTCTAGGGACGCCCACATGGTATGGAGGTCTTTACCGGGCGGTAACTCACTGACCTCTGGGAACCTTTTTACTAAATGATCGAGGCTTTGGCCGATCTCCTCAGCGGGAGGAGGCGTGGGCGGCACCGCCGTTGGCGCCGGAGCCGAGGTAGCTACCACCTCCGGAACCTCCGCGGCTGTGGTTGCCGGTACCGCCGTTGCTGGTACCGCCGGGTCAGCAGGAGCCGCTGTTGTTGCCGGTCCTGCTGTTGTCGGCGCCGGAGTTGGGCCATCCCCGCCACAGGCCTGGAACAGCAACAAGGCAGTCGTGGCAGACAAACCCAAGGCCATGGTCGCTTTCATGAAGTCGCGGCGATCAATGAACTTGCGGTGAGCCTGCTCAGTTAAAATCTGTAAGCTCAAGGCTTTCTTTTCCTTCTTATTAATGATGGACCTCCTTTTCAATTGGGCCTCATATCGGAAGATACAAGGTATTGTACATACAAATAAATATCTGTCAAGGACAACTCTTCCTAAGGACAGGACGATTGCAAAGTCAGGAGGCTAGTCCGTAGAGGCGATTGATGGTCTGGGTTGGGCGAAAGGCGCAGGTTTTGGCTCGCAGGGGCAAGGACATCCGGGAAGGAAACCAGCCTTCCAGGCGCAGGGCGTTCAGCCCGGTGTTGACGAGGGTGGCATATATCTCACCCAGGCCGGGACGGCGAAGTGTGTGGACGTCCTCATCCCAACTGCGGTCCTTCACGTGATGCAGGCTGTTCTCAACGCTCCAGTGGTTGCGGAACGCCCGGAGCAGTTCTGCTGGGCCGCACTGCCGGGAACTCAGACTGGTCAGCAGATACCAGCGCTCCCGGCTTACCTCCCCGGTGGCTATAGCCACCGTCTCCTTCTCCACCATCACCCCCTGCCTCGCCCCGGGAAACTCCAACTCCTCCCGGATGTAGTCGGCCAGTACGTCATCAGTCCAGATCCGCCGCCGCTCGATCACACCCGCTTTTTTTCCAGGGTCTCCGCCTGCGGCTCCTCCAGTTCCTCCCCGGCAAACCCGTCTTTTATTGCAGCCAGCGCCTCAGGCTGGTTGCCCTTGATTCGCACCAGATAGTCCCGCCGGTGGCTGACTATGGCTCGGCACAAGTCCCGCTCCGCATACAGGGCGTCCATGGTCAGCAGCCGCAGGCCAGGATAGTCCCCGAACAGCCGGCCCAGTTGTTCCCGCAACACCCCAGGTTCGTACCGCTTCTTCGACGCCGGCCACTGGGCTAAACACAACTTCAGGTCATGGGCCAGCACGTTCACCATCACCAGGGGATTCCCGTTGGCGTCCTCGGACTGCTTGGCCCACTTGCCGTCCACCGAGGCATTGAATTCCTGCTCCGCCACCACGTGGGACACCCAGCCGGTCAGGGCTCCCTGCAACTGCTCATAGGGCACCCCTGCCAGGGTGCGAGAGATGGTGGTGGCGTGGGGCGGATGGTCCCGAACAAACCCCAGAGGCTCCCTCAGCCCCGGCCAGTGCATCTTGGCGAAGTGGGCGATGTGGGCCATGGTAGTCTGACCACAGACCAACCCCAGCAGGGTCAGACGCAGTACGGCTTGGAAGGGATGGCGGACTCCCCTGGCTCTCCTGGGGTCCGGCACTTGCTCCAAGCACTTGAACAGAGATTCCGCCGCCTCCATATCCTCACCCTCCCCTATCTCTTCTATCTCTTACCTGCCTTATATAAACCTCCTTCTCTGACTTTGCAATCGTCCTGTTCCTAAGGAGGCAAGTGCAAAACTCGGGTCTCACCCGTGGTAGACTAGGGCCATGATGTACGTCGTAGCGGTCGAGGAGCGTCCGGGAGAGAGGCAAGAGTCCATGCCGGATATTTACTGCCCCGGCTGCGGGAACGAAATCAAGCTGAGCGATCAGACCTACGCTTTCTACATAGGTCTGGTGATGTGTCGGCATTGCCGCGCCTCATTCCATGTGGTACTCGGGGACATGGTTTCCGGGATATTCGGCAGCAGCTTCACCGGTGCACCACGGCGCGGGCTGGCAGGTGGAAGGCTGTTTGGGACCCCGGTGCTGATAGAAGGCCCGGACCCGTCCACCATCCCCCATGCACTTCTGCGTAGCATCAGGCACGAGAATATCCCCGATAACGTCCGGGACCACACGGACGCCGCCATTCGTCACTACGAAGGCGGGGAATACGGGTCCGTGGCGGTACCGTGCCGAGCGGCGATGCAAGAGGCTCTCCGGCAACACGGCATTGCCGATGCCGGGAGCGCCACCATGATCGAAACGGCTAGGGACCGAGGGGTTATTCGCGGGTTTGTTTCGTACTGCTGCGAGGCCATACGGACCGCAGGCGGGACCGCTGCCCATTCAGCGGCCTCCCACACCCAAGGAGAGGCGTTGGCCGTCATAGGTATGGTGGCTGTCGTGCTGGCAGCTTTGTTCGAGGTTCCGTCCTAAGCCGTTGCACACGGCGCCTGTGCCATAGTATAAAAGCAACAGGCCCGCCAGAGGTGGATACTCTGACAGGCCCTAGACCGCAAGGGAGACTCTTTCCCAAGTGGCCCTTTCCCATTCTACGCAGGCTGAACCCTGTCCGCAATCCGGCCCAGCCCTCGACGAGTTGGCGGCCGTCTTCGAGGCCGTCAATGCCTCCCCGCTCCTGGCTATGCTCCACAGCTACCGAGCCAACGGCGGCAGGCCGGGATACCCGGTTCTCCCCCTGTGGCGGGCCTATCTCGCTTCCTTTGTTCTCAACCTCGCCAGCACCAATCATCTGATCCGCCAGCTCGAAGACGACGCCGATCTCCGCGCCCTGTGCGGCTTCGGCGGCACGCTCCCGCACCGGACCACCTTCAACCGGTTCGTCCAACGCCTTTCCCGTCACCCGGACCTGGTGGAGTTGGCCCTAGCCGGTGTCACCAACCGCCTGAAAGAGCAGCTCCCCGGCCTGGGCAATATCGTTGCGGTGGACTCTACCGCGATGCGCACGCACTCCAACCCCAACCGGTCGAGGGTCCGCGATCAGGATGCCAAGTGGGGCGTCAAGCACTCCGCCAAGGCCAAGGACGGCAAGACGGAATTCTTCTTCGGCTACAAGGTCCATGCCGTCGCGGACGCCGTTTACGGCGTGCCCCTGGCCCAGGTGGTGACGGCGGGCAACCGCGCCGATTCCCCGATGTTGCCGGCGATCATGGACCAGGCGGCCAGCCTCTACGACTGGTGGGGCCCCCGGGTGGCCACCGCCGACCGGGGTTACGATTCCAGCAAGAATCATCACTGGCTGGACGACCGAGGTGTCCTGCCCGTCATTCACATCCGCAAGCCCACCCGTGGCGGGCAGCTCTACGGCGGCATCTATACCAAGGAAGGCGTCCCCACCTGCCTGGGCATGGTCCCCATGGAGTACGCCGGCACGGATGCGGCGTCCGGCCAACACTTGTTCATTTGCCGGGAAGGGGGGTGTCCCCTGAAGGACACGAGGAAGGGCGGGACGGCCTACTGCGGCGACGAGGTTTGGGAGGACCCGGCCCAGGACCTGCGGCTGTTCGGGAAGCTGCGGCGGAATAGCCCCGAGTGGAAAGCCTACTATCGCCAGCGGTACTCGATTGAACGGGTGTTCAAGACCTTGAAGGAGTCCCGCCGCCTGGAGCGGCACTTTGTCCGGGGCCTGCCCATGATTACCCTGCACGCCATGATGAGCGTCCTGGCTTTCCAGGCGACGGCCCTAGCTTGGGTCCTCGCGGGCGAGGTGGAGAATATGCGGTGGATGGTCCGGCAGGTGGCGTAGCCCTGGCACCTCGGCCGTGGCGTTGACGGTAAAGGTGGTGGCCGTGGTAAACTCAGCTATGACCACGCTCCCGGAATGGCGAGGGCGAACATGAGCATGGACGCAATAGCTGTGGTCCTAGTCTTCCTATTGGCCGTCACCAGCTACGTGCTTTTAAGGCTACTAAACCAACGACGGTCGGCACGACTAGGAGCAAACCTCCCCAGATTAAACTGCCCACAATGCGATGCTCCATTGGAGATTGCGGCCCTGTATCCAGTTGCATCGCCAAGAGAATCGACAACCCCAGAGTCATAGCCGAGGCTCCAAGTAAGAACAGCCCGTTCATCACCATTTCCATAAACCCGTCCTCCTATTTGCCGTAGATGCGCCGGAGAGCTTACCTCCGGCGCATCGTTATTTTAGGGTCGCCCGGGCCTTTGAGCCACGGCTGAACCCTGGCCTTTGACAAATCCCCGCCTATGGGCGACAATCCCCCCGCTACAGTCCCGCTGCGATTCGTGGCGGACACCCAAGGTTCCGACAGTTTCTCCTCGATGGGCACCTCTTCGTGCCCCCTTGTTGACTGTCGGATCGGGTGACTGTAGCAGGTGCCTACATCCTGGAAACAAGGGGGTTCCCACTTCCCAGCAAGTCCCCGTCTTCTGTTCAGCACAAAATAAAAACCCCCGGCGTGTGTGTTGCGCCGGAGGTTTCTGGCCAAGGGGTGATTGGTGTAAAGCAACTCCAGAATAACCCTCACAGTTGAGCTCTGTCAAATGGACCCTGGCCAGATGTGCAATCGGGCCGGGGTCTTTTTTCGTAGCGGCCACCGTCCGGACCTCTGACGGCAACCGTTGAGCACCCGCACCATTCCAACCTAAATTAGGAGTGACCTGATGCGAACATTGATGAAGCTGCGTATCCACTTGGGACTTATGGCAATGCTTGTTTGTGCCTTAGTTGGCTTAGCCTGCGAAGGGCCGCAGGGGTCCGACGGCCCGGCGGGTTCCGAGGGCAACCCGGGCCCCGCCGGGGTAGCAGGCTCCGTTGGACCGGCAGGGCTTCAGGGCACCCCCGGCCCCGCTGGGCCGCAGGGACCGGCAGGATCACAGGGGCCGGAAGGGCCACAGGGAGAGGAAGGGCCACAGGGACCACGGGGAGCGGAAGGGCCGCAGGGACCACAGGGAGACGTGGAAGGTTTAGAAGGCCCACGGGGGCCCCGCGGCGAAACAGGACCACAAGGACCTCGGGGGTTGGCGGGGTCTCCCGGAAAGGTTGCCGATTTTAGCGAGTTGGCCAGCCGGGTTCAGGATAGTGTGGTCTCGGTGGACGCGCCGGACTGGATTGGAACCGGGGTCTTCGTAGAACCGGACTGCTCTATTCTTACGGCACGGCATCTATTGGGGAAAGGCACCAACGACCAGGACATACATCGTCAAGCTTCCATCACGTTTCGGGATGGGCAGGTGATTCAGGCCAGGGTGAACTATGAACTCGCCGACAAAGACCTGGCCCTTTTGAAGCCGACACGTTCAGTCAATTGCCAGACACTTCCTATGGCAAGCAGGCCCTTGCAGGTCGGGGAAGCCGTCCTAATCGTTGGGTTCTCTGATTTCGGCTCGGACAGCAACTTGTCGGCAGTACCCGGCCACGTCATCAACGTCGATACCGGCTCGACTTTGGACTTCTTGGTTCTAGGGCTTGTCACTCAGGGAGGGTCAGGCTCACCGATCATCAACACTGACGGTGAGGTAGTCGGGCCGGTGTGGGGGAGTTGGGCCTACACTCTCGACGCCGCCGGGAATTGGATATACGAAGACTTCGTTGTGGCGGGGATCGACGCCGCCAAACACCTGAAGTGAGGCGGCGAGGGCGGGGACGGTTGACCGCCGGGGACCCTCGGCCCATAATCATCGCCAGGACGGGAAAGCCGCTCCGGGGAGAGCAGCTCACCGTACAACTTGAGTATGCTCTGATGGACAAGGAGAGTGATGATGGGAGGCACAAGCAGGAGGCGGGCCAGATGGGCCCGCCTCCTGCAACTATCCCCCTTTGGGTTTCCGGGGGCGCCATCGGCGCGATTCCAGGTATCGCTTAGCTAATGGGGTGGCGATGATCAAAAATACCCCTATAGAGTAGACAAGGAACTCAGGGGTCAATTATGCACCTCCAGCCCAAAGGTCTACTGAACTCCACTGTAGCACGTGGCCGCGCCCCGTGGCAAACTCTCCAGCGGCGGCCGTTTAGCCCAAGCCCGCCGCAAGCCGAGTTGCCCCCACGGTGGACCGGGCCGGCTTTGCCACGAGGGGGCAGGCGTCGAAAAATCCGCGTCGGCGTCAAATACTTGGTCTTTCTGGTCATTAGCGGCAATGCCACCGCTCTTATGTTCAACGACTTCAATAATGACGCGATTGACCTTATGCGAAGGATCGCACCAAGCGTGGCGGACGTGAAATACTTGGATGAAGTGAAAGCGCCGCTCTTCGCAATCGCTAGTGCGGTCGCATTGTTTCCAGGGGTACTCTCTAGCACCAACTGGCCGCTAGAGAGGGATGCGGACCTTGCCTTACGGCTTCTCGGCGGGTTTACGGCAGTGCTGGCCGGATGGTATTGGCTATCTTCAGACGTGGAGATTCATCCCGGCTGGTACATCTTGGCCCTATTGCCAGCGAGCCTTAGCCTCACCGGGTGGATGCTGGCGTTATTCGTTGGGGCGTTGCTAGGACGTGACGGGGAGCCTAAAAGGACTACTGCCGCGAATCGCTGGGCTTGGCCGAAATGGCTTGGAAGGGCACGGCGTTAATGAGACGCCGCCTACGGAATCTCTGGGCCAGCGTTTCCGGCCAACAGAAAGCGAACGTGTTGCTGGCGGCCCTGGTGCCCATTTGCCTGGGCCCCCTCGGGCTGGTGCTACCGTCCATACTGCCCGAAGTGCTGGGCGTAGCTGTGGCTGTCGTATTGGCCTTTCGCATGATCATGCACGAACGCGCCATCGCAAGCCAACACGTTGACCAGCAGGTGAAAGCAGCCACGTACGCGGTTAGGCGAGAGTTAGGTCAGGACATTGCAAGGGAGGGCGCTAGGCTACAACACCAGGTTAATAACATTTATGAGACGCTCCAGACCGTGTCGGATGAATTGGGCCTGACTAAAACAGTGGCGGGTTCAGCCCGCATCAGTTCCGGGCAGTCGCAGGTCAGAGCTAATGGGACAAGCCATAAGCCGCCTTGGCGGACTCGTATCGGCAACTGGTTCCGGCGGCAGCCTCGCACGTGGCGCCGCCGAATGTTGGGGACGCCAGGCTAGGTTTTGAAACTCGAGAGAGTTTTGCACCGCCTCAAGAGTTCACTGGCTGGGATGGCCAACCCAGGAAGGAATGCAATCAACGGAATCGGAGGAATCATGCCTAAGCAAAAATGGGAGACCCAGGGAGAGGCGAGTAACCGCAACTACGTTTGGGGAGACTTCCAGATAAGTGGGCGGGCGATGCTGGATGGCACCCATTGGTCTGGGCACCACCAAGGGAAGGAAATCACCCGGGGGATGGATGTACTGAAAGTCATGGACTACTGCGAAAAGTTCGCCGAAGCCCTCGCTGGTGAGCCCACAGACGCGGGCTGAGCATAGCCATTCTGTAAGTCCGGGACGGTTCCGTTTCCTTCTAATCCCTACTGCTCCCCAGGGAACAGGTAGGGGCGCGTTGAAAGACCCTCGCCCGCGGCCAGGGGACTTTTGCACTTCCCTCTTCCTAAGGCAGGACGATTGCAAAGTCAGAGAAGGAGGTTTATATAAGGCAGGTAAGAGATAGAAGAGATAGGGGAGGGTGAGGATATGGAGGCGGCGGAATCTCTGTTCAAGTGCTTGGAGCAAGTGCCGGACCCCAGGAGAGCCAGGGGAGTCCGCCATCCCTTCCAAGCCGTACTGCGTCTGACCCTGCTGGGGTTGGTCTGTGGTCAGACTACCATGGCCCACATCGCCCACTTCGCCAAGATGCACTGGCCGGGGCTGAGGGAGCCTCTGGGGTTTGTTCGGGACCATCCGCCCCACGCCACCACCATCTCTCGCACCCTGGCAGGGGTGCCCTATGAGCAGTTGCAGGGAGCCCTGACCGGCTGGGTGTCCCACGTGGTGGCGGAGCAGGAATTCAATGCCTCGGTGGACGGCAAGTGGGCCAAGCAGTCCGAGGACGCCAACGGGAATCCCCTGGTGATGGTGAACGTGCTGGCCCATGACCTGAAGTTGTGTTTAGCCCAGTGGCCGGCGTCGAAGAAGCGGTACGAACCTGGGGTGTTGCGGGAACAACTGGGCCGGCTGTTCGGGGACTATCCTGGCCTGCGGCTGCTGACCATGGACGCCCTGTATGCGGAGCGGGACTTGTGCCGAGCCATAGTCAGCCACCGGCGGGACTATCTGGTGCGAATCAAGGGCAACCAGCCTGAGGCGCTGGCTGCAATAAAAGACGGGTTTGCCGGGGAGGAACTGGAGGAGCCGCAGGCGGAGACCCTGGAAAAAAAGCGGGTGTGATCGAGCGGCGGCGGATCTGGACTGATGACGTACTGGCCGACTACATCCGGGAGGAGTTGGAGTTTCCCGGGGCGAGGCAGGGGGTGATGGTGGAGAAGGAGACGGTGGCTATAGCCACCGGGGAGGTAAGCCGGGAGCGCTGGTATCTGCTGACCAGTCTGAGTTCCCGGCAGTGCGGCCCAGCAGAACTGCTCCGGGCGTTCCGCAACCACTGGAGCGTTGAGAACAGCCTGCATCACGTGAAGGACCGCAGTTGGGATGAGGACGTCCACACACTTCGCCGTCCCGGCCTGGGTGAGATATATGCCACCCTCGTCAACACCGGGCTGAACGCCCTGCGCCTGGAAGGCTGGTTTCCTTCCCGGATGTCCTTGCCCCTGCGAGCCAAAACCTGCGCCTTTCGCCCAACCCAGACCATCAATCGCCTCTACGGACTAGCCTCCTGACTTTGCAATCGTCCTGCTCCGGGGGGCCCCGGTGCTATAATGCGCGGGGTTGGTCCCCTGCCCGGCGCCCCCGGCGGCCATGGGCCGTGCCGGGGCGTTTTGCATGGAGGACCGGCGGGTGGTGGGCCCAGCCTGCTTCCCCAAGGGGTGGTATGACCCGTGTAGCCAAGGAAATAGCGGAAGCCCTGTTCCTGGTCCTGTTGGTGTACACGATCATCCAGGGGACCGTGAGGAACTACAAGGTGGAAGGGGCCAGCATGGAGCCCTCCTTGGAGAGCGGTCAGTATCTGCTGGTAAACAAGCTGGTCTACTTCACGCTGGATATGCAGCGCTTCTCCAAGGTTATCCCTTTCTGGGAGCGGGAGACTCCGTCCCGTCATTTTACGGCACGCCCGCCGCGGCGGGGTGAGGTGGTGGTGTTCCGCTTCCCCGGGGGCGGCCCGCCCAGAGACTTTGTGAAGAGGGTAATCGCGCTTCCCGGAGAGGAAGTGGAGCTGAGGGACGGGGTGACCTACGTGGACGGCACACGGTTGGAAGAGCCGTACCTGACGTCCCGCGGCCGCTCCGACATGGCTCCAAGCCGCATGGGAGACGGCGAGTATTTCGTGATGGGGGATAACCGGCGCAACAGCAACGATTCGCGGGCCTGGGGCGGGGTCCCCGAAGGCAACATCCTGGGTAAGGTGTGGATGGTCTACTGGCCCTTCTCCCAGCTTCAACTGCTGGACGCCGCGGCGTCTTTCAGCCGGGTGTTGCCGCGCTAGTCTCCCCCGCCGGGCCCGGCAACCTAGGCCTGGGACAGGCCCAGGAGGATGTCCTGGCCCTCGATGCGCACCTGGTGCACCGTGACGTTGTCTGAGGCCGGAGGTGTAAGGGCTTCGCCGGTCCGCAGGTCGAAGGTCGCCCCGTGCAGGGGGCATTCGACCTCTTCGCCCGCCAGGTCGCCGTCCGACAGAGAAGCGTGGGCGTGGGAACAGGTGTCGTCGATGGCGTGCACCTGCCCGTCCACGTTGGCCAGCAATACCCGCCGGTTTCCCACGTCCACCGCCATCATTTCGCCGGGCGAAAGATCGCCCGTCTCGGCGACTTTCACGAATTCTGACTCGGCCATAGAGCCCTCCAATGCTCGTGGGGTTTGCCCGGGACAATACGCCGCCGGGAGCTGATGCCCGTTTCCCGCTCGGGCCGGGCCCGGCCCAGGGTTATTTAATTGTCCGCCTCTAAACCTTGTCGTTCTGAGCGTAGCGAAGAATCTCAGCTACGGCGGAGAGACCCTTCACTTTGTTCAGGGTGACGACGAAAAGGCCCTGAGGACGGGCCGTCGCGCTTGGGCGCGCTGTCCTTCTTCGGAGTATTATAGGGTACTTGGGGGCGGGATTGAAAATCAAGGCGGTGGACAGTCCCGCGGGCCGTTGAATATAATGGCGTCCGGCGTTTACGCGCCGCCTGGAACGAGGGATCCGACGAACGCCGGCCCGTGCCAGGCCCCTCATTGTTGCCGGAGAGGTGCCGGAGCGGCCGAACGGGCGCGACTGGAAATCGCGTAGAGGTTAACAGCTTCTCGCGGGTTCGAATCCCGCCCTCTCCGCCACCATCCATTTTCCGCTCCCTTCCGTCCCCTTCCGCCGCCGTCCGTACTGTTCTAATTTATCGCTTCTCCAGCTATAATGTCATAGAACAAAGCTGTCCATCCGGGTATTGTGCCATCCGCCGCCGCCTGCTACAATCCATGTCAATACTTGGGATAAACCTTGGGTTATCCCAAGAGGGATAAGGGACGGCATAGGCATGGCGGCTGGAAAGCTCAGCGACAGGAAGGTCAAAGGCCTCCGGGAGCCGGGACGCTACGGCGATGGGGCTACGCTGTACCTGGTGGTGGCTCCCGGAGGCTCCAAGCAGTGGGTCCAGCGACTCACCGTCCGGGGCAAACAGACCGACATTGGGCTGGGCGGCTATCCGGTAGTGGGACTCAGGGACGCGAGGGAGAAGGCCCATGCCAACCGGACCAAGGCCCGGTCCGGGGCCAACCCCCTCTTGGAGAAGCGGAGAACGGCCGTACCGACTTTCCGCCGTCTGGCCGCCCAGCACATCGAGGCCCTGCGCCCATCATGGCGCAACGCCAAGCATGCAGCCCAGTGGGGGGCCACGCTGGCGGCATACGCCTACCCGTTCATCGGGGATAGGCCGGTGGACCAGATAACCCGGGCCGACGTGATAGGCCTGCTATCGCCCATCTGGACGGAGAAGCCGGAGACAGCGCGGCGGGTGCGCCAGCGGGTGCGGGCGGTGATGGCCAGGGCCATTGCATTGGAGTACGTCGAGCACAATCCCGCCAGCGAGGGCATAGACGCGGCCCTGGCGAGATTGCCCAGGGTCAAGGCGCACCATCCTGCGTTGCCTTACCCTCAGGTTCCCGCGAAGTCTTCTCCGCCCTGCTGAACTCGGCCGGGATCGTTCGCTGCGCGGCTTGACGTCTATAGGAGCATCAGGCTGGATCAGAAGGTTGTATGCGAGTTCCTCGCAGAACGCTCGCTCGCTGCGCACCGAGTACAGGGATATGAGCAGCGATGCCTTCAGCAGTAGTTCCGGCGGCACCAACGCTCTGCCCACCTTCGAGTACATGCGCTCGAACTCTGAGGACAGGCGCTCCAGCGCCTCGTCGGCCACGGCCTTGATGGCTCGGATTGGATGGCCCTTCGGAACTCGCTGCTCCATGTCCACGAATGCCAGCATCGTTGCCTGTGGATCGCGTCTGCCACGCATGACCCGGATACCTCCATCGCGTTGTGGTGATATCCTACCTCATAGAATCAGTTTTTCCGCAGCCTGCTAGACGTGGTGCTCAACGAGGACCAGTCCAGAAACCGGAAGGGCCACTGCCCGAACAATCTGGCCTTGCTGCGGAAGCTGGCACCAAACCTGGCCCGATTGGAACCCTCGAAAGGCTCTATGAGAAGCAAGCTGAAACGGGCCGGGTGGGACAATGAATACTTGGCCACCATCCTGTCCCAGTTCACCAACATCCAAATGCGATAGCCCTGGGGTATAAAGGCTCGCCGCTTGCGCCATTTCAACGCCTCGGTTATGCTCCAAGCGGGGGAGAATATCGTGGTGGTGAGCAAGCGGCTGGGCCACGCGACGCTGAGCGTGACTGAGGTGGACCCCAAGAACCGGACGGGTTGCTAAGACAGGAGCTTATGAGCAGCATAACCGAAATCGAAAATCAGGATGACATCACCTACGAGGAGTTCTGCCAGGAGTGGCTAGCTGAATTCCGGCACGGCACCCTCACTTCCCTTGAGAAAGGGCAGCGTTTTGCTATAAAGATCGTCACTCAATGGTTGGGCGTAGAAGGTGATGATGACGACTTGCTGATTTGCGATGGGGCCGGGGACGGAGGGATCGATATAGCCTATCTGCATCGCGCCGATATTGAGGACGGCCTACAGGGCAGCCAGTCGGTTGAAGGGGATACCTGGTATTTGGTGCAGAGCAAGTACGGCACCTCATTCCAGGGCCAGGAGACCATCGTTGATGAAGGTCTCAAGGTGATCTCCACCATTGCTGGTGAGAAATCCCGTCTATCCGAAACGGCAAGCCAGCTCGTAGAGCGACTGGCTCATTTCCGACAACAAGCATCCGACCGGGACAGAATCGTGCTGGTCTTTGCCACCGAACAGCCGCTCACCGAATGGGACCGACAGGCACTGGCCGAGATTCGCTTGCTCGGTTCCAACAGATTCCTGAATATTTTCGACGTAGAGGACATATCACTGCAGACCATCTGGGAGAATAGGGACACGGTCCAGGCGCCGGCGCTGTCCCTGCCAGTCGTCGGCAACTTCGTAGACCCTGCCCCTGGAGTCCGAGTGGGCACTATACCGTTGGCCCAAATGTATCGATTCCTGGCGGCATACAGAGACAAGACTGGCAATCTCGACCAGTTGTACGAGAAAAACGTTCGGCAGTTCCTGGGCAGCCGCCGGAAAATCAACCGGAAAATAGCCGACACTCTCCGAGACACCCCAGAGCTATTCGGCCTGTACAACAACGGCATCACTATAGTCGTGTCCGACTACACCACTAGGTCAGACGGGTCCTGCATGCTGTCCGACCCTTACGTGGTCAACGGTTGCCAGACGACCAGGACGATTTGGGATGTGTTGCGTCAGCACCTCGACTCCGGGGGGACGGGGAAGAGCGAAGACCTCGATGCTTGGCGAGAGCGTGCTGACCAGGGGGTGGTGGTGGCTAAGATAGTCAAAGGCGACAGTGCCCAAATTACCGACATTACCCGGTTTACGAATTCGCAGAATGCCGTCAGGGAGCAGGATTTCATAGCATTACGGGATGATTTTCGAAGCTGGCAACGGGTTGCAGAAGACCGCTTTGGCTTATATCTCGAGATCCAGAGAGGCGGATGGGACGCTCGGAAGGCTTACCAAAAATCTCATCCGAACGCGCGGCAGTTCTCGGAGGCGGTCAACGCTTTTGACCTGCTGAAGGTTTACGCTGCAGGATGGCTACGGGAGCCAGGCACCGCCAACGGCGCCCGCCAAACTTTCCATCCCGGCGGCAGAACATTCCAGCGCATCACAGAAGGAGACGAACCCATTGACGTTGATGACCTGTATGCCGTCTACCGACTACAGCAGATGGGCGACCGGTTCAAGTTTGGCAGGCGAGCCGAGAGTCCCAGTCGTGGTCTGACCAAATACCTGTTCTACTACGTAGTTCTTGAGCTCTTGCGGGAGGTTCTTATCAGAGCGAACCGGACACATTCGGACTCAGACCTGACGAAGGCACTCCTTATCCTTGCCCGGGAGGAAAATCGGCGTGCGCTTGAAGGCCTACTACACGCAGCGATCGAGGTGATCGACGAATACATGAATCGTGAAGCTGACGATTCTGTATACAGGGAGCCAGAATTCCTGGATGACGTATTCAGGTTTCTCAAGTCCGACCGGTTGGGGAGAAACGAGGACTTCGCCCCTATGCTCAAGAGTCTGGTGTCGGGGCACAAGCGTCTGTTCGGGCGGCCAGTCAGCGCAGGTCAGTCATCGCCTAGAGAACTGGTCGCTCAGGTAGTCTAATCGGTCCTCGAGAACCGGATAGGTGGCCGAGTGATAGGCTATCTCTTGCCAACAGGGACGCGGGGTTCCGTTTGCTTTTAGGGTGTGGGGTTCCTATGGCTCAATAGGCCGCGCCCTCAAAGCAAACAGAACCCACCAGCCTAACCCGGATCGCCGCCAACCCCAGCGTAACCGCTGCCCTCCACCATCATGCCGCTCACCTCAGGGAAGCCCTCGCTCTCTCAAGAGACCCCAGCCAATAACCGAAAGACCCTGTCCCTCTCACAGAGAATATGGACAAATCCGCTCGGGTAGGGGTACAGTTAGGGGAGCGAGGCTACTCTGTGGGCTCGGAGATTCGTGCGATGCCTGAAACCCCTCCCATCTACTTCGCCACTCTTGAAATAGAGAACGTCCGATGCTTCGGAGAGCGCCAGCTGCTCGATCTGACCACTAATGGCCAGCCGGCGCAGTGGTCCCTGCTCATCGGGGAAAACGGAGCAGGGAAGACGACCCTCCTAGAGTGCCTGGCGTGGATGCGTCCGGTGCCAGAGGTGAATGAAGTCTCTGCAGTCCCAGCAGGCCTGGAGCGCCCGCGAGGATATGTCCCCTTTTCGAGTGGCCGACTAAATTCTGCTTTGACCATCGAAGAGAACGAAGTACTTGAGACGCTGCCACGTGTTGGTTCGCGGGCAGTGAAGCTAGATGCCAAGCTCTCTTTTGGTGGTGCCGGTTTCTTGCCGGAGAATGTGCCCAGCCAAGCAAAAGATATTCGCCTTAGTGTGAGACTCAGCTTCGATGAGCATGCACAGCTCCTTGACCTTGTACCAAAGAGAGCCCAAATCAAGAGGTTGGGCGACTCATTTCATGACCCGCTACTGATAGTCTCCTACGGCGCGAACCGATACCTCGGTGAACGCAACTCGCTTGGCGGCGACGAGCCGGATCCATGGGATCATGGCCGCCTTTCTAGAAGCACGGAACTCTACGATGCCGAAGAAATACTTATGAGCCTCGACTACGCAGCTACTGTTAATTCCGCGGCACCCGAAAACCTCAGTCTTAAGCGGGTAAAGGAAGTGATATCCAGGATACTCCCTGACGATAACAATAGCGATAGAATCCATATCCATCCTCCCGACGTGCTGGAAACCGGCCGGCTCAGCGGTGTTTACGTCAAGACGTTCTCCGGTCTAGTTCGCTTGTCTGCACTGAGCCTGGGTTATCGGACCACTGCAGGCTGGGTAATGGACTTGGCGTGGCGGTTCTTAAACCGATACCCAGATAGTCCGAACCCGCTTGGGGAGCCCGGGATAGTACTCATCGACGAAATCGACCTACATCTGCATCCCCTCTGGCAGCGGGAGATCATGAAGGATCTGAGCTCGTTGTTCCCAGCGACGCAGTTCATCGCCACGTCACACAGTCCGCTAATAGTACAGGCCGCGGAAACAGCGAACTTGGTTCTGCTGCAAAAACGGGATGATAAAGTCGAAATAGTGAACAATCCGGGTGTATCGAGGGACCTCCGAGTCGATCAGATCCTAACGAGTCTACTCTTCGAAGTGCCGAGCTCACGTAACGAACGTATTGAACGCTTGCTCGCCCAGAGGGCGGAGCTAACAGACAAGACTGAACGGTCGCCGGAGGAGGAGAATCGCCTCAGAGATATCCGTCGACAGATTGATGAGTTGCCCACAACGCAGGACGGTAGCGACCAGATTGCCATGGACCTCATCCGCCAGTTCGCGGCCCGTCTTGAAGATCGGGAGTCTAACGGGCTGTGATCCGTATTCACCGAACTAAACCTGCGCCTGCTGTGCTAAGGCGACTCGGTCCACCTCAGACGGAGCTTGACTGCGCCGCCTATGAGGAAGCTCCCGAAGAGTACAGATCCGGCCACCAGCGGTTTTCAGACAAGCGGCACTACAGCAAGAAGGCCGTCAAAGATGTCCTCAGGAAGATGCATCACGACAAGTGTTGCTACTGTGAGACGAAGCTAGCCACGCCTGCCTACCTTCATGTCGAGCACTTCAGGCCAAAAGCAGCAGTCCGCCAAAGTCGTGCTGAGGATAGCGAATTCCCCGGGTACTACTGGCTGGCCTATTGTTGGGAGAACCTTCTATTGGCGTGTTTCGACTGTAACACGACGTATAAAGACACCGTGTTCCCTTTGGAGAACCCAGCACAACGTGCGCGGTCACACAACGACGACCTCACAAAGGAGCGTCAACGATTCGTGGACCCCACAGCAGAAGATCCCAGGGGCCACATCCGCTTCGTAGACGATCTCCCTGTTGCGCAGACCGAACGCGGCCGTCATACCATCGAAGGACTTGGCCTACGTCGTGCCGCACTCACTGAAGAAAGGCTGCAGTGGTTTCGAATAATTAAAATGCACATCGATATTGTCAAGGCTATGCCATCTCCTGACATTGAAGCCCTTCAAGGTGAGGCAGCTAGATTCGTAGAACAAGCTATGCAAGTTGACTCCAAGTTCAGTTCAATGGTGATGGACCTCGTAGAACAACGAGGGTTTTAATCTGCAAAATCGAGCAGCTTGGCAACAAGGGTGGATCCATCGCGGGTCAACTCATCACACTCTCGGAATTCCTGGGCCTGCTTAATCTGACAGTCAATCTGCGTTATACGTTCTGTCAGATAATCATTTGTTGAACTAGGTCGCTGCATTAGGATTGCTCTTAGGAAGGAGCGAATAACACAAAACGCATACAGGGCTTGGAGAATACCCTCTGAATTCCGTCGTTCGTCACGCCAGGGTGAGTAGTACAGGCCACTGTTGGGAAGCACCAGGGGAACCACTCGTTCAACCAACGTCAGTTGGAGGTGCATCGCCTCGTGAAGAATAGCCTCCGCAACTCTCAACGCGGCCACCTCGGACCACGTCGGTGGCACCGAAACAAAAACAGAGAAGGGCACAGCTGGGTCGCTGAAACTCACATCCGTTTCGTCTCCGCCAGGATCGATGATGTGAAGTGACCCTACGAGCGTAGAGACCGTCGGCCACACTGTAGGTACAAGGTTCAATACGGAGAGTGCTTCTTCCAACTGGTGGGCGACGGTTCCCACTACTCTGTTCGTATCCAAAAACCGAACGTCGTGTCCTGCCACCTGTCGGGCTAGGTCATCGGGAAGTATCTCAACTGGTATTTCCCCACTATCGGCGTCGGCTCCCCTGTTCGGCCCTGCGCCACATCGGGCTACAATCAAGCGCGCCTCGCTAGGGTTCCTTCGGAGTAACCGCGCAGTTCCATAAGATGCTTGCGTCATCCCAACATCACGTACTAGCTGATTCCAAGCGACTCCCGAGAGTGGCTCCGCGAGTCCAGGGAACCAGGGGGGCTTAGACCTATCCTGGAGGGCCGCTCGGACACGTGAGTTGACGTCGTTAATGTCCATTGTCGGCATAAAGGGAATACACAACCGCGAACCGTTCTCCATCGAGGACCAGCGACACGGCGTGGTTCGATTTCTCGGATATTTCGAACCCAACGACGCTCCCGGCCAGCGGCATCAGGACCCGGTGGACATCAACAGGATTCGTACTGTTGAACAGCATAAGAAAACCGCCTTGGGAGATACTCCACCCCTGGTTGAGGTGGAGTATCACGCGGTGAGTCTCCCCCGTCGTGAGCAGATCATTGTGAATTCGGATTCGCTGCCCAGGCAGTAGCTTGTGGACTGACCAGTCTACGCGGGCTGTGAATGATCTATGGAATAGATCCCCAACGTCTTGGCGCATTGCGTCCAAGAAGACTCGATCTATCAAGAAGGAAACTGATGCTGGTAGCTGTCCCTCAGTCCAGCGCAGTTCATGCTGTTCGTAGAACTCCGCCTGTACAAGCTTCCAGTGGGTCTCGGATTCAAGCCACGTGAGCGAAGACGCAATCAACTCTGGGTCCAAGGCCGACATGCCTGTGAAGTATGGGAAAGGATCTTGGTACACCTGTAGCGAAGCTGGCTTGATGAGTCGTGCTAGCATGATATAATCATAGATCAGAGACGAAAGCATTGATGGTGTCCCGGATACGCCAGATCAACAGCTTTTGATCAGCGCAATACACCGAAGGATTGTCGTATTCATTGTCATCGCTCCAGCGATGAAGAGTCATCCCTCCTCCGCAGACACTTAGTTCGGAACAACCTAAACACGTGGGGTTGCTTGGCTGCTGCATTGCCAGGGATCTGGAGAAATCAGTCGATCGGAGAATGTCTCTCAGCCGATGCGTGTGCACCGACCAGGGCGCGTCAAAGCGATCCGCTCCATCAAACGAGCTCTTAAGGGTATCATTCTTGGTTATCGATCCGTCAGTATCTATCACGAGCATTCCGTAGTCAGTTAGACCGATTCCTTCTTTCGTTCCTGATCCCCCTAAGACTAGCTTAACCATATCATCGAGGATTCGGATTCGAATTGGGTGTTCATCGGCCACATAAACTTCAAACAATCGTGCCATCCAGCGCCCATATTCGGTTGTCAAAAACGAAGCTTTGCCCGGAGGCAAGCGGGAGTGGTTGCCATCCCGGTATATGAAGTCCAGGCTCGGGGGATCTAGTTCCTTGAAGAACGAATAGACCTCATTGGGGTCGGATGTAGGGTCAACCACCGCAAGCACGCCCGTGAATAGCTGTTGCCCTGCCGGGTGTGACCGAAGGCACTCAAGTCCCTCCATCACGCGATTGAAAGTTCCCCGAGCATCGAATCCCACACGGTTTTGGTTGTGAATATGACGCGGTCCGTCCAAGCTCAGAGACATCGTTACGCTGTTGTTCGCGCACAAATTGAGTATCTCGGAAGTGATCAGCGTTCCGTTGGTTTGGATACTGATTGCACACCCGTGTGGTAGCGCACGTCGGAGCGTGGCGATCACGTATCCTAAGCCACCCTTACCAAGGAGCAAGGGCTCGCCTCCGTGGAGCACAACTGCGAACTGTTGTCCCTCGGTGACCGCAAGCTCGTGTAGTTCGTCAGCGACCGCCACGCACGTTTCGGGTGACATTTGCTTAGGCTGTCGGGACCACCCCAAGTCTCCCAAATGGTAAACATAGCAGTATGAACAGTCGATGTTGCAGCGGCTTGCGACTTTGAGCAAGACTGTGTCAATCTTAGGCATAACGACCTGCCACTCATCGTGACCTGTTGTGTCTGTTGTGCATGCGGTTATAGGCGTAGTGCTCGGTTACTTGTTCGTTACGCACTTCTTCGACAAGCCTGGCGAGCACTGGGCTACCCACGACCAGTTCAGTGATGTCAATCAACTCCGGTGACTCGCTATCTTCGGGGATTGCCATCTGCCCGTTTTCAGTCATCTCGTCGTTCATTCTAGATCACCTGGACAAGGCTTGCCGCTTTCCTAGGGACCGGGCCCCAACTTCAGCAATGATACCACGCGCTGCCCAGGAAATCTCAGGTAGAGTCCCCGGAAATGGTGTGACCACGAGAACTAAGGACGGGATGGACGACCTGGAACTGCTGCGCAAGGAGGTGCCTAACGCAGCCCTCGACTTCTTGCAAAGCGGCCTATTGCGCGGTACCCGTTGATTGCCCTTGACCACGCTGGTCGCTCCCGACGTGCCCTGAGTGTCCTGATGGGCCTCCACCTAGGCCAGCTTCCGCTCCCACTGCCGAATTCTCTGGGCGTGCTCCTCCCGCAGAGCCTTGACACCACCCTTGAGGGCCGCGCGTATCTCTTCAAGGCCGCGTCGGCGCTTCCCCTCCAACTCATCCACGCGTTGCTCTAGGGCCTGGTTCCACTCCCGCTGCCGGGCCGCCGCCGAGCTGCTGGGTAAACCCCTTCGCCCCCACCACAAATCCGGCTTCAAAACAATGGCTTGCAAGGCCTTATGTTCCCCGTTCCTCCTGTTCACAATGGAAAGTTGACCATAGCCTCTGGAGGACAATGATTGATTACGACGGAGCGCGGGACACTATTCTTGGACAGGGCGGCATCTGCGGACGACGACCTCAACGACGCCATCCGTAGCTACGTGCGGACCTACGTCCTGTGGCACGGCCGCCTGCTGGCGGCCGAGACCTTCGGCGTCTCCCGCTATACCCTGTGGCGCTTCCTGGAGTGGGCCTACGTTGGGCGCGCTGTGCCCGACGCGGTGCTGAACGCCGTGGGCGGGAGCGTCGAGGCCGTGGAAGCGGCAACCCAACGGCTGGTGGTTAGCGAGGTAGCCCTGAACGCGGCCACGCGGCGGCTGTTCGCCGGTGCAACCGCCAGGGAATCGGTCGCTGGGGTTCGTCCCCTGCCCCAGGGACTCGAGGACGCCTTCCTGTTGCTGTGTGCCACGCCCTTGGCGACGGTGAAGGAGTTGGCTGGCTTCGGCCGCGTCCCCGCGTCCACCCTGCGCGAGCGGCTGGGGAAGCTCGCCGAGCGGGGCCTGGCGGACTCCGGGCGCACCGCCTGGGTGTCCTGGGGCCACACCCACAGCGCCGGTACTTCCCCACGGAGCAGGCATCGTCGCCGGAGGTAGGGTCGAACACGGCACGGAGCGCTTCCTCAGCGAATACCCGGTGTCTCGCCGATGGTTCCAGCTACTGGTGGAGCGGCTGGACGCCGTGGCTGTCCTCTACCGCGTCGCCGCCTTGGTCGCCGACGCCGAGCCGCATAAACAGCCCGTGAGAGTCGATCACTATCGCCAGGGTCCCTACGACGCCCTGCTCACGCTCTCCAGTGGCCGCTCCGTGGGCCTGCTGCGCCAGGGGCCGACGCTGCCCTCGGCCAACCTGCGCTACCGTCTGAGAAGCATGGAAAACCTGCTGTCGAAGCAGCGCCCCCCAGTGACCCTCGTCCTGACCCACGCAGACCAGGCCACCCGCCGGGCCGTCCGCACCCTGGGCCACCCGATGCAACACCGCACCATCTTCGTCGCCACCGAAGGGGAGCTGCTGGCCGGAGACCATACGGGCATAGTCTGGCAACAGTGCGGCGCCGGCATGGGGGATAACCCTCCCGTGAAGTCGTCCCCGGCGGTTCCGTTTGCTTGTAGCGTATGGCCTATGGTGCTACAGGAAGGCCGTCCTCTAGAAGCAAACGGAACCGACCGTAGCCATCCCATCGCCCGTGGCCATGGACGCCGTGGCAACCGCGGAGGCCGGGGCGTAGGGTTTGGGCGGCTGGCTGGGCGGGCCGCCGGCACGGACTCATGGAACGGACCTCTCCGCCAAGAAATCCCGCTCCACCTTCAGCTGGCCGATCTCCTGGTACAACCGGGGGATCAGGGCGGCGTGGTTCTTGGACTTCTTCCCCTGGTCCTTGCCGAAGACGCCGACAGCGCCTTCGGCGAGGGCTTTCTTCCAAGCCTAAATCTGGCCTGGGTGGACTTCATACCGGGCGGCTAGCTGGGCCACCGTCTCCTGGCCTTTCTCCGCCTCAAGAGCTACCTTGGCCTTGAAGGCTGTGCTGTGCTTTCTTCTTCCTTTCGACATTTCCCACTCCTTCCTGCCAGCACCAGCTGCCGTTAGTTTAGGAGCGGGATTCTCACTTAGCTACCTGTCCAGTTTCTTGGGTCCATCTCAGATCTGAGGTGGACCCGATTATTGGACAGGGTCGAAGTAGAATTAGGCGAGAGCCCCGATGCTTATGCCAATGAAACCAGTATCGGTTCAGGTTAGGTTTCCCTTGCCCTCGCTTCTGCCCATTGGGCGTTCATGATCCCGAGAACACCTCCCCCGAACTGGATTCCTCATATATTGACCTCCCACCGAATAGTTCGCAATTCGGTAGGCTCAGGCCACCAAACTGGACGAAATCAAGAACCTTCACCATGTCCTTCACACTGGTGGTATAAACGAGTCTCTTCCCTTCGTTGGTCCGGGACTCTTTGGTAAACCAGTGGGCAGTCTTCCGCCCAAGGTTTTCCATCGGCAATCCTGCTGGTGTCCGGCGATCGTCCGCCCGAGTGGCACACTTCAACTCCGCCCTTGTACGACCGACGCCGAGGCGGCCGGGGATTGCATGGGAGCGCCCACTGGTCCATCATGGAGCCGCCATGTGCGGTAGATACAGCTTGACAACCGATCTTGGGGGTTGGCACTGCGATTCGAGTTCGACAGTGAACGGCTGACCTTCGAACCCGCGTACAACGTCGCTCCTACCCAGGACGTGCTGACCGTCGTGGGAGGAGAAACCCGCCGCGGCGGGTTCATGCGCTGGGGTTTGATACCGCACTGGGCGAAGAGCGCCTCCATCGGAAGCCGGATGATCAACGCCAGGGCGGAGACGGTCGGCGAGAAGCCGGCCTTCCGGGACGCGCTGAGACGGCGAAGGTGCCTCGTGCTGGCGGACGGCTTCTACGAGTGGCAGCGAGTGGGGCGAGCCAAAAGACCCATGCGTGTCGTCATGAGGTCGGGGGAACCCTTTGCCTTCGCGGGGCTGTGGTCGGTGTGGAGAGACCCGGAGGACAACACCGTGCCATCGTGCACCATCATCACGACCGCCGCCAACGACCTGCTCCGGCCCATCCACAACCGGATGCCTGTGGTGCTGCCCAGAGAGATGGAAGCGCTCTGGCTGGACCAAAGTGTCGACGACCCCGTCGCGTTTGACGGCGTCCTGATTCCCTATCCCGCCGACGCCATGGATGCCTACGAGGTCTCTGCTCTGGTCAACTCCACGGCCAATGGCGGCCCAGAGATCATCGAGGCATTGGCGGGACCCGCTGGCAGTTGACGGCAAACCGCCCGCCCCCGGTGGGCGTCACGGTATGGTCGCTCCTGCTCTTCTGGTCAAAGGACTTACCGGGCTACAGACTCATGGGGGAGCGGAACCGGCGATGCCCGGTCGAGGTTGCAGCGGGCGCCGATGAACCAAGACACGGGGCAACAGGTGGCCTTATCAAACCCCAGGTTATCTGACCCCGGCCGACGTGTTCCAGGGAGACCAGGCCGTCCGGGAAGAAGAGTCGAAGGAACGGAGGTGTTTGACGGACCCGGCGTGGGCGTCGCCGGCGGGGCGACGGGACCCTCACTTAACTCTGCTCCAACTCGGTCCAATTAACGGGGTCCGCCTCACAAACCTATAGTGCTAACTTGAAGATTACGACGAAGGTTCTTGAGTTGTCATAAACTGGTGGCCCCTGAACCGCTTCGGCGTCTCGTGCCACATGGTGTCCATGCGCCGGCTGGCTTCATCTACCGTGCTGCCAGCGCCTATCGCCACCTCTGCCTCCCTCAGATTGCTGATGGTGTCCTCCGCCTGTCTGATCGTGCCTCCGCTTATGATCACTACCCCGCCTGGCAGGAGGTGCGCGTTTCGAATTCCACATGCTCGCCGGCGTCGATTTCGACCTCAGTTTAGACCTTCGTACCAGGGTAACCGCGTTATACCTGGTAAAATAAGCAAGGTGGAGGAATCCTCCGATGAGAGTTAAGATGAGGGTACTAAGACTGGTGCGGGCATCAGCTTGGGTCGACGGAACCCTCCCGCGGTAGTCCAGCCATCCTCTCCAAGCTAACAGGATCGACCTCAACTCCGGTCTTGGAGTTCGTGTTGATGCCATAGGTCAGCCTCCTGGGACATTGGTAGAGGTCACGTGCCATGCTGGCGCACGGCAATGCCACGAAAGTGAGAGGTTCTCCCCACATGACCCGTGGGCTAGGGTTGTTGTGCTTGCTCGTCGTGACGTTACTGTGGGCATGCAGCGACCAGCCCGTCGCCGGACCCACGCCGCAGCAGGCTGGCACTCATGCCCCCCCGCCTAAGTCAACTACGGCGCCGACACCGACCCCTACGCCCTCACCTACGCCCACTCCCACCAGTACGCCCACGCCCGCGGCAACCCCTTCGCTGACCCCCTCTCCTGTACCATCGCCGTCCCTGTACTTGAATTGGTTTGACTCCCAGGAGGACTACCTTCATTCCTCTGCCCGGATGTCCATCGAGACCATTTGGGGCGCAGACAGGGATTTGGGCTTCCTGGTGGTCCGGCTGCCCTGGGTCGGCGACGGCATCGCTGAGCGGGAACGCCAACTGCTGGAAGAGATCGCCGGTCTGGCCGGACTTCATCCAGATCTGGCAAGTACGGTCTCGGAGTACCGCTGGATTCACGCTCTGGACGGAGTCGGCGGTGACGCTCCGCGAGCAATAGGTTCCATCCGGGCTGCTGCCGCAACCGACCTGGACCTGGCCCACCTGATGGCCGGTCACCATTGGTTGGAGTACGGCATTCAGACCGTCGAAGCCGACGCTCTCGCTGCCATAGCAGACCTAGCCGGGCAGGAGGTGAGTATAGCCAGGTCATTAACCGCGGCGAGTGGGTTTGCCGAGAGGGCTCTCCGGAACATTCCGACGGCCGCCGGCAGTATATCTCGCATTCTCCAAGGCGATCCTGCCCTGGGTCTAAAGGTTGCGGGTTATCCCTGGATTCTGGACGGCATCACCGACGTTGAAGTGGGGGCGCTGGACATCATTAGTGAACTAATGACGCCGCCCGAGTCACTCAACAGTGGTCTCGCAGGAAAAGTGGTGGATTACTCCTGGATCAGCGACGGCATTCAGCTTCCTGAGCCCGACGACATCCGAATGTTTCAGCAGTTGTTGGAAGCCGCTGAGTCGGGGAACTCCGGGCTGGCCGAGGAGCTGGCGGGCCGCCCCTGGGTTGGCGACGACCTTTCTTCCCATGAAAGAGAAGCTATCAGGGTACTCAGCCTCATGCTGGAGATGACCGGGGCTGATGGTTTCGGTCTCGTGGAAAAGCTGGCAGGCTACCCCTGGGTTGCTGACGGCATAGACCAGTACGAATCGGGGGGGCTGAGGCGTTTCCGCGACTTGCTGGTGATCGCCGGGGCTGATCACATCGGTCTGGTGGAAAAGGTGGCCAGCTACCGCTGGGTCGCCGACGGCATCGACAGGATCGACCAGAATGAGTTGCTGTTGTACGGTGGCCTGCTGAGTACCGCAAGGGCCGACAATTCCCGTTTCTTCGAAGGGCTGATGGACTACTCCTGGGTTGCCGACGGTATTTTTTACTTCGATGAAAGGCAGGCAATCCAGGACCTCCTCCGGATGCTCGAGGTCGCGAAGGCAGCGAGATCAGATATCCTGGAAAAGCTGACGAGTTACCCCTGGGTTGCGGACCGCAGTTCACTGGAGGAAAGACAGGCAATCGGGGCGTTTCGTGCGATGCTTGAAGTCCCAGGGGACGGGACACTCGGCGTCGTGGAAAAGCTGGTGGACTACCCCTGGGTCGCCGACGGCATCACCAGGGGTGAGGCATCTCTGATCGGCGTGTAGGTTGTCAGCGACAATGGGACACCTGAGGGGGTAGAAAAACCCGAGAGATGTGAGGTGAGGTCAGCTCCCTGGATGAGGTAGATTACTTCAGATGCAGGAGTTGATATGGTCCAGACAGAAACAGGTAAAGCTACCGCCGCTGATGAACGCACAGAGGCAACCAGACCATTCGTCCGCACCGTTAAGACTGCTGCCAGGCGCAGGTACACCCCGGAAGAGAAGATTCGCATCGTCCTGGAGGGCTTCCGCCGCGAGGTCACTGTGAGTGACCTGTGCCGGCGGGAGGGAATCAAGCCCCACTCCTACTACTCGTGGACCAAGGAGTTCATGGAAGCTGGGAAGGAGAGACTTACCCGCGACAGCGTGCGGGACGCCACCCAGGAGGAGGTCCATCAGCTCAAGCGGGAGAACGGAGAGCTCAAGCATCTGGTCGCCGATCTGTCCCTTGAGGTCTATCGTCTCAAAAAAACGTCCATACCCATGCCGCAAGACAACGCCGGTACCAGCGGATGAGTGGCACGGAGAAGGCGGAGATATTGGCCAGGGTCGCATCCTCCGCTCTCCCCAAACGCAAGGCGCTCGGTGAGCTTGGAGTCCCCAGGAGCACCTACTACCGGTGGCTGAGGCGGAAGGAGCAGCAAGGACTTGATGACGACGTGGGAGGTGGGAATCCCCCATGGAACAAGCTGACTTCCCAGGAAGTCGACCGGATTCTGTCGGCAGCCAGGGATATGCCAGACCTGAGCTGCCGACAATTGGCCGCATGGACCACCGACAACATGGGTTTCTCTGTATCAGAGTCTACGGTCTACCGCATCCTGCGCAGGGAGGGGCTGGTGAAGCGGCCTGAGATGCGGCTGGCTGCGGGCAAGGAGTACCATCGGAAGACCACCAGCCCCCACCAGATGTGGGCCACCGATGCCTCCTACTTCAGGGTGGTCGGATGGGGCTACTACTACATGGTCACCGTCATGGACGACTACTCCCGATTCATCCTGGCCTGGAGGCTTCAGAGGGATATGACATCGGACTCCTTCATAGAAGTGGTTCAGGAGGCAGTGGACAGGACTGGTATGGATCAGGTGCCGATAGAAGACCGGACCAGGCTGCTGAGCGACAACGGTCCCGGCTATGTATCCCGGGCTTTCAGGGACTACCTGGGCATGGTGGGCATCAAGCACATACTGGCAGCGCCCTTCCACCCTCAGACCAACGGGAAGCTGGAGCGCTACCACCAGACCCTCAAGCGTGACGTGAACCAACTGCCGTACGAGTTGCCTTCAGACTTGGAGGCCGCCATAGTGGCCTTCGTCAGCTACTACAACTACCGGCGCTACCACAAGGCCCTGGGGAACGTGACGCCCTCAGATGTCCTCAAAGGAAGGCGCCCGGAGATTCTACGACGCAGGAAGGAGGTGCAGGCCCAAACAATCCAACGGCGAAGACGACACAACAGGGCCCTAAGGGAGCTAGCTTAGACCTCAATCAGCCGCCTGATCTCTCGGGTCTCAGAGTGTCCCAATCTTGCTGGTTGCCACCCCTCCCACAACTTAACTCTCTCCGCGACGGTAGCATCTCGGCTCACCCTGTGTAACATCTGACATACGAGTTTGACGGAATACTAGGGCGAATCGACAATTGGGTGAAACTCGGCTGAGGAAATAGGGCAGGAGCTTACTAGAGGAGGATAGAGTGTAACCCTGAGAAGTGACGTGCGGTGGAGGGGATTGGCGTGGAACGTTGTGAGTTGAGCGCTGCTCAGTGGCGTCGGATAGAAGGCTCTTTGCCCGGGCGTCCCGGCTGGGTTGGCGTTACGGCCAAGGACAACCGGAAATTCGTAAACGGCGTCCTGTGGGTGCTGCGCAGTGGAGCCCATTGGAAAGACCTGCCCCCTGGGTACGGCAACTGGAAAAGCGTTCACAAGCGATTCACCCGCTGGGCCAAGACCGGAATCTGGGAGAAAATCTTCCAGGTGTTGCTGGATGACCCGGACAACAGATACGTGATGATTGATTCCACCATAGTCCGGGCCCACCAGCAGGCAGTCTGCGGGAAAGGGAGGGCCAAAGTGAGGCTCTGGGCCGCTCCCGGGGTGGACTGAGCACCAAGATTCATCTGGTGGCCGATGCTCAGGGCCGGCCGGTGCGCTTCTCCCTCACCGGCGGTCAGAAGGCGGACGTTTCTCAAGCCATACCCCTGCTGACCGGCCTCGAGGCCGGAGCTGTCATCGCTGACAAGGGGTATGAGAGCAACCGCGTGCTGGACTTTGTCAGGGCTTCGGGAGCCGAGGCGGTCATACCGCCCAAGTCAAACCGGAGGGAACCTTGGGAATACGACCGGGAACTGTATAAGCAAAGGAACCTGATTGAACGAGCCTTCAACAAATTGAAACAGTGGAGGCGAATCGCAACCAGATACGACCGCAGAAGTCTCTACCTCCTGTCGGCCCTGTATCTGGTCTCCTCAGTCATCTGGGGCTAGCAATTGTCGATTCGCCCTAGGGAGTATGCTTGCCTGCCTGCGGCGTCACGAGCTCCGCTGCACACCCTCAGCTCGTCCGGGGCCGGCTGGTTATCCACGCTTCTATGTCATCACTGCGCCAGCCCACGGAGTTGGGGGTCAGCCGCACGGACGCGGGGAAGTGGCCGGCGGCCATCAGCTGGTAAACGGCGGAACGCCTCAGGCCCACGCGGGCCAGCACTTCGGGGAGCCTGAGTATGCGGGTGTCGGACGGTCCTTCTGTAGCCATCAGCGGGTTTCTCCATACATGATGGCTACATGTTACGGGCTGACGCGCTCCAGTTTTAGGGATAAAAGGTCAAGCTTTACTCCTAAAACGGACGTGCAGCGGGAGCGATAAACTGCGGGTTGTTGATGGACTTGCCCTTCTGCCAAATCTTCTGGATGGTGTCCGGCTCCAGGTGCAGCTCCTCACCTATCAGCTGGCAAGCCATATCACGGGTCAACTTCTTGCTTCCTGCTCTGCGCCTTGAGGAGAGTGCGGTCAGGTCCCGGATGATCTGCACTATGGTCCCGTCCCGGTACGTTTCCGAAGCCGGCCGGTTGCCCTTGGTTGGCTGGCTGCGGACACTCATGGCCACCTCTATCGCCCATTTGAGCAGGGCATCCGGTATGGGCTTATTGTGGTTGCACAGGCTGGCTAGCAGCCGCTGAACCCCTTCGTAAGCGCTCCAGTGATATTCCGACCCTGCAATCCATACGCAGAGCTCTCCCTCCAGCGTCCAGCCGAGGTCCAGCACGTCACCCACGGGGCCGAACATCTCCGGGTGCCGGATCATGTACATAGCGTCGTGCCACCCTCCCTCCATAGCCAGCCTGCGCAGCTTCCGGCGGGCGCCAAAGCTCATCGACTCCCACGCTGCGTAGACTTCTTCCTTCCTCCACGGTACCTCCAACGCAGCCAATTTCACCAGACCCTGCAGGGCCTCCCCCTCTAGCTTAACCATCCAGGGTGGTCCCCCATACCAGGCCACGCTGAGGAGGTCTTCCGGTGTGAAGTTGCGGCCGTCCATATAGAGCCATAGGTTGCTGCGCACAATCTCCCTATGGGCATCTTCTCCCTCGCTTCTACGGCAGTCCATCACGGCACCCTCCTAGAAACTTCCCCCACTCCGCCATCAAGCCGCACCGCAGGTCGAACAGGTCGGAACGGAAATAGGCGGCTTCTGTTGGGTTCTTGACACTGTGGGCCAGGGCCGCCTCCATCACCGCGTGGGGCGCGCCCGTCCGTTCGGCGGCCCAGTCCCGGAAGCTGGACCGCAGCCCGTGGGGTACGAAGTCCAGCCCCAGCCGCCGTAGCAGCTCGGCGAAAGCCATGTTGGATAGCTCCCCGCCTGAGCGCGGCGCCGGGAACACCAGCCCTGAGCCGTTGTCGAGCCCCCGGGCCTGGGCCAGCACCGCCATTGCTTCCGCGGACAGTGGGACCCGGTGGGGCCGGCCCCCCTTCATTCGGGCCGCCGGCACGGTCCAGGCGGCAGCTTCCGGGTCAACCTCTTCCCACCGGGCGCCCCGGACCTCCCCGGAGCGGCAGGCGGTCAGGGCCAGGAACTCGAAGCCCAGTTTCACGGTGGGCGTGGCAGCCGATTCTCTCACGGCCTTTAGGGCAGCGGGAACCTGAGGGTAAGGCAACGCAGGATGGTGCGCCTTGACCCTGGGCAATCTCGCCAGGGCCGCGTCTATGCCCTCGCTGGCGGGATTGTGCTCGACGTACTCCAATGCAATGGCCCTGGCCATCACCGCCCGCACCCGCTGGCGCACCCGCCGCGCTGTCTCCGGCTTCTCCGTCCAGATGGGCGATAGCAGGCCTATCACGTCGGCCCGGGTTATCTGGTCCACCGGCCTATCCCCGATGAACGGGTAGGCGTATGCCGCCAGCGTGGCCCCCCACTGGGCTGCATGCTTGGCGTTGCGCCATGATGGGCGCAGGGCCTCGATGTGCTGGGCGGCCAGACGGCGGAAAGTCGGTACGGCCGTTCTCCGCTTCTCCAAGAGGGGGTTGGCCCCGGACCGGGCCTTGGTCCGGTTGGCATGGGCCTTCTCCCTCGCGTCCCTGAGTCCCACTACCGGATAGCCGCCCAGCCCAATGTCGGTCTGTTTGCCCCGGACGGTGAGTCGCTGGACCCACTGCTTGGAGCCTCCGGGAGCCACCACCAGGTACAGCGTAGCCCCATCGCCGTAGCGTCCCGGCTCCCGGAGGCCTTTGACCTTCCTGTCGCTGAGCTTTCCAGCCGCCATGCCTATGCCGTCCCTTATCCCTCTTGGGATAACCCAAGGTTTATCCCAAGTATTGACATGGATTGTAGCAGGCGGCGGCGGATGGCACAATACCCGGATGGACAGCTTTGTTCTATGACATTATAGCTGGAGAAGCGATAAATTAGAACAGTACGGACGGCGGCGGAAGGGGACGGAAGGGAGCGGAAAATGGATGGTGGCGGAGAGAGTGGGATTCGAACCCACGATACCCGGAGGGTATACCGGTTTTCGAGACCGGCGCTTTCGTCCGCTCAGCCATCTCTCCTGGACATCATTCTATGGGTAAAGGGCCGGTTGCTGCAGCCCCGGCGGTACGGGCCCGGACTAGGGGCTGCTCTCCTTGACCTCGAAGTGCTTCACCCAGAACTCTCCCCGGTATAGCTGCTCCACCTCGGCGGCCAGGGATTGCCGCAGGGGGCTGCGCTCGTAGTTGAGCAGGTCCTCCTGGGTGTCCCAGACGCTCACCGTCATCCCCTCATCCGGGTCCTCCGTGCTGCGCATAAGCTGGCGGGTGCGCAGGCCGTCGACGGTGTTGACCGTAGGTTCCACCTTTTCCCGGTAGAACTTCTCGTATTGGTCCCAGGCCCCCAAGCGGAGCTTCCCCCAGGCTATCATGACGTGCATTCTGACATCCCTCCCGCGGCCGTTTAAGTGGACCGGGAATCATCGTCCCGCGCCACTTTGGCGACGATCTCGAAATGCTTCACCCAGAACTCACCCGTGGAGTAGGCCCACGGCTGGTAGTACTGGTCGGCCTTCTGAGCGAGATCACGACGGGCCTCGCTGGTCTCGTAGGCCCGCAGGGCTTCGAGGCTGTCCCACAAACTCCACGACACCGATTCCTGGGGATCGGTGGTCCCGCGCCACAGCTGCCGCTCTTGCAACCCCCGCATCTCCCCGGTCTGGGGGGCCACCTGCTCCACGTAATACGTCCGGAACTCGTCCCACGCCCCGGCCCTAATGGTTCCCCACGCCATCATTACGAACATAGCTCAAGCCTTTCTTCGATTCCTCTATCCGCCCGCGCCGGCAGCCTGGCCGCCGGGTCCAGCCCCGTGCCGCCTACGCATTATAAGCACAAAGGCATGGGATGGTGAAGCGGCAGATTGCTCCGAAGCGCCGGGGGGGGCCGGGGACTCCGGGCTACAGCAGGAAATCCCAGTACCCCTCGTGAACGGCATCGAAGAGGTCGAAGGGCAACCCCGGACCATCGGCGCCCCCGGCGGCAGCCGGCGCCAGGCGGTAGCTGTAGTACTTCACGCCAGGGCACGGTATCGTGTAGCCCCAGGTCAAAGCCGTGGGCTCGCCGGTCTCCTCCTCGGTGTGAACAGCCTCGACTTCCGCCGCTAACACTGCCGTTACCATGTCGCACCTCCAAGAAATAGCCTGGGGAATAGCCTGGACGCCACCAAGTCCCCGCCGGGGGTCTCCCGGGAACGTGATGGGGAGACAAAGCCAGCGGCACCATCACAATATATGGTATCACGAACTTCGATGTCAATAGATTTCGTATTTGTGAAATAAATCTCGTACTATTCTGCCCACATGGGTGCCGCGATTCACTATTATCAATGCATGACGCGTCGAATTATTGCAGGTAAGCCCTGTGATATAATCGCTTCAAGTGGCGTTCCGGTCCATCCGGAGTCACACGGTCCGGCGGGCATCCGGGTCCTCCCTGATGCGGGCGGCCCCCCAACTCTGTCCCAAGGAGAGGCCAGATGGCGCTAGCAACAAGCAAGGGCAAGACCACCGCGGCCACCGCGCCGGGACCCGCCGCCGACCGGCTTTCCCCGACGACGGAGAACTACCTGCTCTGCCTCTACAAGATGCGCGAGGACCGGGAATATCCCACCATCACCGGGCTGACCGATTACCTGCGGCAGCTGCCGGCCACCGAAAGCCTGGGAACTTCCGTGCCCTCGGTGGCTGGCATGGTGCGGCGGATGCAAAAGCAGGGCCTGGTGGACCTGGACGCCGGGAAGCGCATCCAGTTGACCAAGAGCGGGATCGAAGTGGGGGAGGACATGGCCCGCCGGCACCGGCTGGCCGAGTGGCTAGTGGTCCGGTTGATAGGGATGGACCTGTACCGGGCCCACGCAGAGGCGCACCGGCTGGAGCACGGGATGTCAGCGGAGGTCCAGGCGCGGCTGATGGAGCGCCTTGGCTTCCCCGCCAGGTCACCCTTCGGGCGGCCCATTCCGGGGGCCGGGGGGACCGGTGAAACCGCCGCAGTCGTCCCGCTGGACACGGCGACGGTCGACGAGACCTACGTGGTGGACCGGGTACCCGAGGACAACATGGACTTGCTGCGCTTCTTGGTGGACTCTCTGATCATCCCCGAGCAGGAAATCAAGGTCGTAGAGGCCACTCCCTACCTGGGGGTGATGACCATCGCCACGGCCCGGGACCGCATTTCCGTCGGGTACCAAGCGGCGGCAAAAATAATGGTGCGCTCACCCCACTCGGTCCCGGGGCCGGGCGCCGGCTAGGCCTCCTCGGCGGGCTCTTCCCCTATCTGGTCAGCCAAGTAGTTGTCCAAGCCGATCTCGTCGATCAGGTGGAGTTGGGCCTCCAGCCACTGGACGTGCCTTTCGGTCTGGACCAGGATGTGCTCCAAGACTTCCCTGCTTCCGGCGTCTCCCACCCTCAGGGAGACGGCGATGGCGTCGTTGTAGGACTTTACTCCCTCGGTCTCCAGCGCCAGGGCCGAGTCGAACATCTCCCTTACGTTGGAGCCCACGCTAGCCTCTTCGGTTTCGGCCCTGGGGCTTCCATCCAGAAAAAGGATCCTTTGGATGGCCCCTTCCGCGTGCCTCATCTCCTCGATGGCCTCGGCGTACACCTTGGCCCCCAGCTTGTGATAGCCCCACTTGCTGCACAGTTTGGCCTGAACGAAGTAGACGTTGATGGCGGTCAACTCGATCCGCAGAGTTTTGTTAAGGGCTTCGATTACTTGTTCATTGCCCCGCATTGACTACCTCGCTACCGTAACCGAATAGGAGAAACCCTGGAGGGGAGGCCGACGGCGGCGGCGCTGCCTGACCCGGCAGGGGCGGGGGTCACTGCTTTCCCTGCTCGCCCCAGCCGCTAAAGAGGATTTCCGAGGCGTCTAGCTGATCGCTCCCGCCTTCACCCAGGGACTCCAGGTCCCGGGCGGCTTGGACGATGATCTCCGCCGCGGTCTCGGGATGTAACCTTCCCATGTTCAGGGTCACATGATACAGGCTCGGATCGCCGGGATGGACCTTGAAGAACTTCCGGAAGTACTTGACCCTGGTCTGTTCAAGCTCCTCCACCATGATCTCGGCCTCCTCCCGCTCCATGCTCTCCCAGCGTATCAAAGTCTCCGTTCGGACCACGTCGGGGGCCACCAGTCCCACGTGCAGGACGCCGGGAAGGTCGGTCAGGATAGCATTGGCGCCGCGGCCGATGATCACCACGTTGCCCGCCCGATACAGATCGTTGACCACTGTGGTGGTGGCTTGGATGAAGTCCCGGTCGGTGACTACGACAGCCTTGTTGGCCTGCTCGGCGGCCAGGGCCGAATAAGCTTCCGGAGGCCAGGGGCCACCGGCGTACATGGCGCCGCTCATGGCGGAGCGTTCCAGCATGTTGTGGACGAAGCTGCCCAGGCGGTCCCTAAAGCGGGCAATCCGCTGCTCCTTGCTGATCAGGGATTCCACCGGAGCCCGCACCATGGTGGCAGCCTGGGTGAACACCAGCCGGTCGACGAACTCGATGTCCAGGCTCTCGGCAACCATGCGACCGATGGTGACCGATCCGCAGCCTATGGGGCCGTTGATGGTGATTACTGGCACGGGGCCTCCTTCTCGTCACAGATGAGAACCCACCACTGTCCCCGCGGGTCCGGTCGCCGGCCACGGGCTTCGAGTCTACTCCCCAGCCCGCCTAAATTAAAGTCCCCGGAAATAGACAAAACAAGCAGCCGCGTGCTCGAAACCGCGGCCAGCCCCGAGGATTCCCGGAGGGCGTTGTTTGGCTGGCCGCTGGGTGAAGCCGCCCGAGGCGACGGGACACTGCCCGGGCGGACTACGCCCATCCCGCCGGCGCCCGCGGGGGAGAGCGGGCGCCGGCACACGGAGAATTCGTCATCTTCCACCCCTCCCCATCTCCAGCGATCCGGGGCTATCGGCGCCAGGGGCACACCCTCCGCCGCCAATGCCCCAGCCGATCCGGGCCAAGACCAAGGGCCGAGTCACCGATCTCCCCGCCGGCCGGACGCCGACGCGGGAAGCACGCAGCCGGTCAGACCTCGGCCAACTCGCTGGGCTTGAACACGTGCACCTCGATGTTGGCCTTGTTGGACACCTTCTCGGCCACGCTGCCCCGGATCATCTTGGCCAACCCCTTGCGGTCGTGGGTGTACATGGCGATGAGGTCCACGTCCCCTTGAGCGGCGTACTCCGCTATACCGTCCACCACCGACTGGTGGACCATCACGTCACAGCTCCACCTGCCGCCCGCCTCTCCCATGCCGCCGACCAACCCCTGCAGGTAGGCCATGGCGTTGTCGCGCGCCTCGTCCTCGTTTTTGCTGCCAAAAGCCGTCCTCTCCGGGTCCGGCGGGATCACGTGGAACAGCACCACCTCCCCTTCCGCCCCCCAGTGGTCCCGGACCAGCGGAAGCACCCCCTCGGATTCGTGCGATTTGTCCAACGGAACCAGTATTCTTTGGTACATTTCACACCCCCGTCGTATCTATTACGGGCCCGCAGCAACCATGCGCCCGGTCCAACCGGTGACGCCCACCCCTGCCGCAGGTCTCCTCGAACCCTAGTTTGGCGCCATCCCTCCGTAAGGACTCGATTGGGTACGACGGGCTGGCTGCCGCCGGTGAAGACTCCAGGCCCCCGGATGGGGCCACCCCGCTCAGGGGGCCGGTGTGTGGGTGGTCTGCACCACAAACTAAGGTTAGATGCCTCTGCCAGGATTGTCAACATTGTACCAATTTTCACACCGATATCGTTGCCAGGAGAGCATTGTGACTTGTTTCACAATGTATTAACTCCATAAATTGGATATAATTCGTAATTACCAAAGTGATTCCGGGACACACTCGTTGGTTCTTGGGGATTTAGCTTACGCATAGCGTACTGCAGGTAGGTGATTCGCGGCTGATATGGCCATACGTGGGCCCTTATTGTAGTTTGACAGCGTGTCAACGATCTGATAGCGTAACAATCAGGCGCCGGGCAACGTAATTGCCGCAAGGTCCCCGGAGTCAGACTTAGGACAGGGGAGTTGTCCTAGTCTTCGGGGCCACAAAGGCCCAGTGGAGGTGACCGTGATTCTCTTGTTCGTGCGGAATCATGTATGGAACTTCCCTTCTACCGCCTCCGTTGGTGGGTATATTGCGGGTGAGTAGCCAGCGGAGGCCCAAGCGCGCCGGAGGCTCCACGCCAGTGCGTCAAGCCTAGGGCCCGTCTCCAACGGGCCGGCTCGTGAGGCCGTGAAGGCCGGATAAGTGGAGTCAATGGACGGGAATAGCATCGGGTGCGGCACAAGCCGCACCCGATTTCGTTTCTCCTCCCGGCTGGGAATCACCACGGCCGCAACCGCGGCGGGGACGGTCAGGCCGGCGCTTCCAGGGTAGCCACGCTGAAGACCACGGCGAAGGGCTTGCAGTAAATGACCACGCTGCCGAAGATGCTCACGTCCACACCGGCCGGAATGGGGTAATTCTGGTTCCCCCTATTGCCCTTTAGGTTGCCCAAGTCCAGGTAGCCCTCCAGCTTGACCTCATCGGACCGGTCCGGGTCCTCATGGGGCGACAGGACCACGTGCAGATCGGGGCCATTGGTGACGTCCAACTCCTCCAGCCGCAGCAGCAGGGCGCCGTCGCCGCCCCGGTAGATGGTGGCCTGGCCCTTGCCCCTATGAAAGCTGTCCGCGTCCTTGAAGCTGCCGGTGGCTACAGCCACCGGGCCCGCGGGCTGCTGGGGGGCAGCCGTCGCGCCGGGTTCCCCGGCCAGCGCCATAGTGGGCACTTTCGTGGGATCCTGGCGGGGACCCGGGCTGGTGGGCGCCTCCGTGGGGTCAGGTGCAGGAGTCGCCGCAGGAGCGGTCATGGCCGGCATCTCCTCGTCGACCGTCAAAGTCACCCTGGCCATGCCCGCCATGATTGGCTCCACCTCGGCCATTTCCATGTTGGAAGGAAGCACCGCGGTAAAGGATAGGGGAAACTCCTCCTCCACCGTTTTGTTGGTGAACAGAGGAGAACCCAGAGACCAGCCCAGCCAGACCATCACTATCAGGGGCGGCGTCGACACGATGGCCACCGGGATTCGGTGCTGCCACATCCACCGGTGGACCCCTTTCCAGTAGGCGAAGCCCAAGACGGCGGAGGTTAGCACGAGTATCCCCGCCAGCATGGCCCAGCGGTACTCGTACAGGTCCGCGAAGGTCCGTTCGATGTCCCCGAAGGTGGACATAAGTATCTAATCCCCGCCCGAGGAAATGCCCGTCATCCGACCGGCGCCGGAAAAGAGTCCCGAGCCGGCGGTCCTCGAGTTATTCCACGGCCCTTTCCCCGACAGGGCCATCCGGGGGCTAGTCTCCAAAGCTGGTCACCAGTACCCACATGGGCCGGCGTCCCACGGGGTAAGTCTCCAAGGGGTGGGCCTCGCCCGTGTCCTGGTCCAACCGGTACGACGCCAGCCGGCCGGAAGCCGAGCCGGCGGCGAACATGAAGCGGCCCTCGGGGTCCAGGCTGAAGGAGCTGGGCACTGCCTCCGTCGCCACGTGGCCGCTGGGGGCTAGGCGTCCGCTGGAAGGGTCTACGGAGAAACCGGCAATGCTGTTGTGGCCCCGGTTGGGGACGTACAGGAATTTGCCCGAAGCCGAGACTTGAATCTGGGAGCAGGTGTTTCGCTCCCCGTGGCCCACGGGCAGGGTGGATATGGTCTGGAACGCGGAGAGAGTCCCCTCCGACGTATCCAGGTGGTATGCGGTCACGCTGCAGCCCTGTTCGTCGGAGAAGTAGACCACGTCCAGGAAGGGATGAAAGCAGAAGTGCCGGGGCCCCAGCCGCTCGGCAGGCTCTACTTTGGGGGTCGAGTTGGGAGTGAGACGGCCAGTGCTTTCGTCGAACCTGAACTGGTAGATGACGTTGGGCCCGTGGGACTCCTGGAAAGGCTCCAGCACGTTGTCATACAAGCGGGCGATGTGAGGGACGAAGGCGAAGCGGTTGGCACGGTCGGTCTGCATGGCGTGGGCCCCGGTGTCCGTGGCCAGCCATTCCGTCGGCGGACCCCCCAGGGAGCCGTCGGACCCGATGGGATGCACCGCCGCGTGGCCGCTTTGATAGCAGGCCGACAACAAATGCCTCCCGGTGCGATCGGTGGCAAGGAAGACGGGAGCGTCATCCGGGGATACGGTCCCGTTCCGGGTGAGCCCGCCGTCGTCCTGGTTAATGCGCCAACTGGATAGCTCCGCAACGCCCCGGTGTCCCACGTAGAGGGCCTCGCGGCCGGGGCTAATGGCCAGGAGGGCCGGCCCGCCCGCCACGGGGACCTCCGACTTGGGGGTAAGCTTCCCGGTATCGGCGTCCATGGTCAATACTGCGATCTTGTCGTCGCCCTGCACCGCAACGTAAACGTAGTAAGGCATGCAGCTACCTTCCTCCTTTCGTCGTTATGGTCGTCGTTATGGTCATTGCCTGCCGTCTGGGCAGAAACATACGCTCTCCGGCGTCTTCGTTCCCGCGCCCGGTTGCGGATCGGCGGGCTTGGCCGGCCAATGGTACCGCCGCCTGTATGCTTTGTCGACCGGTGCGCGGGACGGCGTTCCCGGGTCTCCGTTCCTGGATCTAATCAGACGCCCCCTGGGGAGGAGGGGAGGGAAGTCCCGCGGCCGCGGGACTTCGAGGAGCAGGCGGGGAAAGCGGATATGCCCAGCTAGGATATGGTCGGGGTGAGTGGATTCGAACCACCGGCCTCTACGTCCCGAACGTAGCGCGCTAGCCACTGCGCTACACCCCGACAGTCATTGGGCCCGGAGGCGGCAGGTGACCCGGGGCCGACTCCGATAGGGCCATGGACATTATACCCTAAGACGGGCCAGGAGAGGCTGGGGCTGCTATTGCCCCAGCATTTGGTTGGCCCGTTCCCTAAGGGTGTCCGCGGTCAGAACCCCGCCCCAGACGCTGACGATGCCCCCATCGGCGTCGACGAACACCGTGGTGGGCATGCCCAGCACCCTGAACCTGGGAATCACGGCATTGTCATCGGTGTATCCGGCAGGGTAGGTAATATCCAACTCCTCCAGCAGCGCCTTGGCGTCGTCTCTAGACCCCAACTGGGTGAAAGGTCCCAGGTCTATCCCCAGCAGGGTCACCCGGTCCTTGTACTCCTCGTAAAACTCTTGCAAGTCGGGCATCTCGGCCCGGCAAGGGGGACAGAGGCCGGCCCAGAAGTTCAGGACCAGCGGTTTGCCCTGCAGCCGGTGGAGGTCCAGTTCCCCGGCGCCTAGTTCGTTCTCTCCCTGATATAGGGTGAAACTGAAATTGGGGCCGGTCTTTTCAGCGGCAGGCGCGGCCGTTGCCTCGGTCCCGGACTCGGGGGCGGCTTCCTCAGCAGCAGGCGTTGCCGTCGCCTCGGGCCCGGAGGCCGGCGCCCCCCCGGCGCCGGCCCCTCCCCCGCAGGCGGCTAGCACTATGGCCAGCAACGCCAACACGACGGCGGCGCGGCCTGCCAGCCCGGAGGCAAGTCTGCCTCCCCGCCGCAAGGCCGTAGTCTCCGGCCCGGTGTGTGCTTCCATGTTTCTTCCCCCAACCATGGCATTACTCTATCATGACCACCGGGTGCTCCGCTCTCGCGGGAGAACGCCTGCCGCCGGTCCCACGGCCGCGGCATCTGGTAATACGCCGAAGGCCGCCAACCGGTTTAGTCCGCATGAAACTCTGTGAGATCGAGCTGAGGCCGGGCTGGGCGGCCGCCCCGGCACTTCCATAGGCGGCAAGGTTTCGGGTACTCTTATGCTCTGGCGCTCGCAGGTCATACCCTATAAGCAAACTAAGCCAAATTGACTCTTTCGCTGCAGCAACAACTGGCGGACCTAATCGGTCCCGAGGCGGTGACGCCGCAAGACCGGCTGGCCGAATACGCGATAGACGGAGTCACGCCCCAAGCCGTAGTGGAGGCCCCGGACCGGCAGGCGGTGGCGGAGTTGTTGGCCTGGGCCTCGGACCGGCGGCTGCCGGTGTTTCCCCGGGGCGGCGGCACCCAGATGGGCCTGGGCAACGCGCCCGGAGAGGTGGGGTTGGTCCTGGCCATGGGAAGGCAGTCCCGCGTGCTGGACTACGAACCCGCCGACCTCACCGCGTCGGTGGAGGCCGGAATCTCCCTGGCCCAGCTCTGGGAGCAACTCTCGGCATGGGGGCAATTCCTACCCCTGGAATCTCCTCTGCCCCGGAAGTCCACCATCGGCGGGGTGCTGGCGGCCAACACCACGGGGGCCCTGCGGCACTCCTACGGCCAGCCTAGGGACTGGCTCATCGGAGTCTCCGTGGTGGGCGCCGACGGAAGGGAGACCAAGGCCGGGGGCCGGGTGGTCAAGAACGTGACTGGGTATGACCTGAACAAGCTGTACACCGGCTCCCTGGGCACCCTGGGAATTATAGTCGAGGCTACCTTCAAGCTTTCGCCCGCCCCCGTCGGGCGCGGCGCGTTGGCCGCGGCGTTCCGGACCCTCGGCGAGGCGATAACCGCCGGACGCGCCCTGCTGCAACAGATGTGCGCTCCCCAGGCCGTGCAGGTGGTGGACGGGCAGGTGGCCCAACGCCTGGCGGGCCCCGGCGGGGTCCTCAACTTCCAGGGAGCCGGCGACGCCTTGACGCTTGCCCTATTCGCCGGCCGCCCCAGGGCGTTGCAACGCCGGATGGAGGAGTGTGCCCGCATCCTTGAGGAGTCGGGGGAGTCCCGGCCCCTGGCCCTCGACGACACGAAGAGCTCCGAGCTGGTCCAAGCCTTGAACGGCGTGGCCTGGAGCGGGGACGGCGCCCCGGACCTGGTCATCAAGCTGAACCTGCCCCCGGCTTCGCTGGCCGGGACCCTCCAACGCCTTCGAGAAGAGTCCCCGCCGGCTTTTCCTCCGGGGGTGGTGGCGGACCCGGGGTTCGGCGCGGCCCGGATGTTGTGGTGGCCGGGTCCAGACGGGGTGGGGCTAAGCGAGGCGCAAGCCCTGGGCGCCATCGCCCGGGCCCGGGAAGCCGCAAGCTCAGCGGGGGGCTTCGCGCTGGTAGAATACTGTCCTCCGTCTCTAAAGAGGCGGACCGACGTCTGGGGGGGCGATCCCCAAGGCCTGGAAGTCATGCACCGCATCAAACGGAATTTCGACCCCCTGGGCATTCTCAACCCTGGCCGGTTCGTGGGAGGCGTCTAGTGTCCTACTCCGGCAGCCAGGAACCTCCGGCGGCGGACCCCCGGGCCGGCGGCCCGACAGCGGGGACCGCGGCCTCCTCGCAGGGAGGGTTCCAGGGACCGGACATTCCCTCCGAGGCCGACATGTACCGCTGCGTACACTGCGGCCTGTGCCTCAGCTCCTGCCCCACGTACCTGGAAACGGGCCTGGAGACCGAATCGCCCCGGGGGCGCATTGCTCTCATGAAGGCGGTCAGCGAGGGACGGCTGGAAGTCAATCCCATCGTGGCGTCCCACTGGGAGGCCTGCCTGCAGTGCCGGGCCTGCGAGGCGGTCTGCCCCTCGGGCGTTCCCTACGGACGGATGATGGAGGCCACCCGGTCCCAGCTCTTGACCCGGGGCAGCAACTCCGGCCCCAAAGCGGGGGTCAGCCGCCTGTTCCTCCGAGCCGTACTGCCCCACACGAGGCGCCTGCGTTGGGGCGCCCAACTGGTCCGGGCCTACCAACGCTCCGGGTTGCAAGGGCTGGTGCGCCGGTCCGGGGTGCTCCGCCTCCTACCCGGCTCCCTGGCCGAGTTGGAAGCCCAGCTTCCGCGGATGCGAGGCCGCTTTTTCGGCCCTAGCACCCAGGTCCACCGGGCCCGGGGCCTACCGGCCGGCGCGCCGGCCAAGCTGACCGTCGGCGTCCTATCGGGCTGCGTCATGCCCCTGGTGCACGGAGATTCCATGGAGGCGACGGTGCGGACCCTTACCCGCAACGGCTGCGACGTGATGGTCCCCGTGGGACAAGGCTGCTGCGGGGCGCTGAACATCCATGGCGGGGACTTGGAGTACGGGCGGGCTATGGCCCGCCGGACCATCGACGTGTTCCTGTCGGCCGGAGTCGACCGCATCGTGGTGTCTTCGGCGGGGTGCAGTTCCGCCATGAAGGAGTACCAACGCCTGCTGTCCGGCGATCCGGAATACGCCGCTAAAGCCCTGGAATTCAGCCGGATAACCCTGGACGTGACCGAGCTTCTGGTGTCCCTTCCCTTCGATCCGCCCCGGGCGCCGGTGCGCCGGAGGGTGACCTACCAGGACCCGTGCCACCTGGCCCACGTACAGGGAATCACGTCGGCCCCGCGCCGGATACTCCGGTCGATCCCGGGGCTCGAACTGGTGGAGATGGAGGAGGCCTCCGTGTGCTGCGGCGCGGCCGGGTTGTACGCCGTGGTCCAACGAGACCTGGCGGAAAGAATCCTGGCCCGCAAGATGGAGCACGTAGCCGCGGCGGGAGTGGAGCAGGTGGTGACCGCCAATCCGGGCTGCATGATGCAGCTCGATAGGGCGTTGCCCTCGATAGGCATGTCGGGCCGCGTGGCCCACGTCGTCGACCTGTTGGACGAGGCTTACAGGAAGGAAGAGGAGCAGCCGGGAGAGCGGACCTAAGACACCGCGCCGGACAGTTCCCGCTGGGCAGCCGACAGGCTGGCCCCGAAAGCCACCTCGTAGCCCAGCCGGGATAGGATCATCTCCAGAGCGGACAGCAGGGCGAACACGTTGCTCTCCCGGGCCGACTCCCCCATCAGTCCTATCCGCCACGCCTTGCCGCGCAACTCTCCCAGCCCGGCTCCAATCTCGATGTTGTAGTCCTGGAGCAGTTGGCGGCGCACCTCGGCCTCGTCGACGCCCTCCGGCACCAAGGCGGTGGTCAACGGGTTCAGCCGGTGCCCTGGACCGACCAGCAACCCGATCCCCAGGGCATCCAGTCCCGCCCGGAGCACCGCCGCCGTCCTCGCGTGGCGCTCTATCCGGTTGTCCAGCCCTTCCTCGGTCAGCATCCGCAGGGCCTCGCGCAGGGCGTAGGTCATGGAAATGGGGGCGGTATGGTGGTAGGCCCTTCGCTGGGACCAGTACTCCTCCAGGTCCTGCAGACTGAAATAGAAGCTCTGCACCACGGTCTTCCGATTGTTGATGACCTCTACGGCCCGGGGCGATAGGGTTATGGGAGCGAGTCCCGGGGGCCCGCCCAGACATTTCTGGGTGGCGCTGAAGCACACGTCCACATCCCAGTCATCCATTCGCACGTCGTGACCCCCCAGGGTGGTAACCGCGTCCACTATGGCCACCGCATCGCGGGCGTGGGCCAGTTGGACGACATCCTCGATGGGGTTCAACACCCCGGTGGAGGTCTCGCCGTGGACCACCCCCACCGCCTTGACCCGGCGGTGCTTGGCCAACTCGGCGGCCAGGCTGTCGACGTCCAGGGGCTTGCCCCAGGGAGCATCCACGCAGTGGGTCTCCGCGCCGCAGCGCTGGGCAATGTCGGCGAGACGGTGGCCGAAGAACCCGTTGCGGCACACCACCATGGTGTCTCCCGGTTCGATGATGTTGGCGCAGGCCGCCTCCATCGCGCCGGTGGCCGTGGAGGATATGGGGAGCGTCATGAAGTTTTCCGTTCGGTACACACCGCGAAGCATATCGCAGACGTCGTCCATCACCTGGAAGAAGGCCGGGTCCAAGTGGCCCACCATGGGCATGGTCATCGCCTGGAGCACCCGCGGGTGTACGGAACTAGGGCCGGGTCCCAACAGGACCCGTTGGGGCATATTCGTGTTGCCGGCGTGAAATTCAGCCAATAGTCTCCTTTCGTCACCCCTGGTCGGCATAACGGCCGCCCGTGACCACCCCAATTTGGGGCCAAAAACCCCGGCCTCGGCTAACCAACGGGAGCCGCAACCCGGCCCCTGGTCCGGTCGGGGGAGTTGCCGAGCCCCGGGCCGTGACGACCGCGGCGGGCGGCCTCGATGCCGGCTAGACCACGGCGGACGCGCCGCCGTCGAGGTTCACGGCTATACCGGTCAGATAGCTGGCGCGGGCCGAGGCCAGAAAGGCTATGACGTCGCCCGCCTCCTCGGCCTCGGCGACCCGGCCCAGGGGCACCCCCCTGGTGTGGGCCATCTGGTCGTAGAAGGCGTCCTCGGTCAACCCCGGGTCGGACTGTCTTCGGACCTCGTAGCGCCGCTGGTGTTGCCCGCTCTTGACCAAGCCTATGCATACCGTGGAAACCAGGATGTTGTCTTCCGCCAAGTCCTTGGACAGGCCCTTGGTGATGGCAATGCCGGCGGCCCGGGAGATGGACGTGGGCATGGACGAAGGGCCCGGCGTACGGCCTCCCAAGTTCGTGACGTTGATGATCCGCCCTCCGCCCACCTCGCGCATGTGGGGAATAACCTCTCGGATGAAGCGGACGGCAGCCCACACCTTCAGGTCGAAGTCCCCCTCCCACTCCTCATCGGTTACCTTCTCGAAGGGCATGGCCAACGCCGTCCCAGCATTGTTGACCAAAATGTCCACCCGCCCAAAGTTGTCGCGGGCGGTGCGGACCACCCGGTCGGCGGCGTCCGGGGCGGTAACATCGGTGGCCACGGGAAGGACCACGCCCTCGCTGGCGGCCTTGATGTCCTGGGCCGCCTGTTCCAGGACGTCGGCGCGGCGGGCGACGATCACAACCTTGGCCCCCTCTTGGGCCATGCTCAAGGCCGCGGCTTTGCCGATGCCCTCACTGCCTCCGGTGATAATGGCCACTTTGTCGCGCAGTCCCAGGTCCATGACCCCTCCTCAGATATAGCCGACCAGCCAAAGGCTTCATCGGCCCACGTTTCCCGCCCATTATAGCAGGCCCCCGCAGCTGGATTTGCCGGGAGAGTTGGGCGGGAGTATATAATATTGAGCGCAGGGCTCGGAATTCGGGATCATCCGGGGGGGGTGTGCATGGGCTTCAACTACCGGCACCCGGTCTACCTCCAGGCGAAAGCCGCCGCCCTGGCGCGCAGCGGCGGCCACTGCCAGTTCTGTGGTGTCAACGGCGCCAGCGAGGCCCACCACTGGGCCTATCCCTCGTACCCGCTGGAGGAGGAAACCACTCCGGAGGACCTGACGTCCCTCTGCGGCGTCTGCCACCACGTGGCGACCTCGCTGCGTCGACACACCCGCTATGGCGGCAGCACCTGGGCGTTCCAGCGACTGTTCGAAGAAGTCTTAGAGCAATGCGATACGAAGTCACCATCAAGAGCGTTGAGCCGATCATCCACCACTCCGGCTACGCCGGACTCGACACCGGTAGCCCGGCGAAGCGAGAGATCGCGGAGATCGCAAAGAAGCGCGGATCTAACCGAACCGAACCGAACCAGACACCAAGCGTCTCGCCGAGCTCGAGTGCCAGACCGCGCTCTGGCTCAACCCGGACGGAGCGCCTGAAATCCCTGTCAGCGCCATCCGAGCCTGTATCGAGAACGCCGCCCGAAAGCTGAAGCAGGGATCTCAGGTGCGGGAGGGGCTGATCATCACCGACAGCAAGTTCGACTACGACCGGGAGCGGTATGGAGTCAGCTTGGAGGAACTCGGCAAGTCCACGGCCTTCACCGTTCCTGTGGTGGTGGGGCAGGCCCGGTTGTTGCGGACCCGGGCCAAGTTCGACGAATGGAGTTGCACTTTCATCGCCGACTGCGACGATGACCTGGTGGACCAGGCTCAGCTGAAGAACTGGCTGTCCATCGCCGGGCAACGCATCGGCCTGGGGGACTGGCGCCCGGCCAAGTCTGGCCACTACGGCCGCTTCGAGGTCGATGATGTGCAAGAGCTAGGCGCGTGAGTGTCAAGGCGAGGCGAGGACATCTAGGCTAGGCAGGGCAGGGCCCGGCATGGTGTGGCAGGGTACGGTATGGCGCGGCTCGGCATGGCAGGGCGAGGACATCTAGGCTAGGCAGGGCAGGGCCTGGCATGGTGTGGCAAGGTACGGTATGGCGCGGCTCGGCATGGCAGGGCGAGGACATCTAGGCTAGGCAAGGTGCGGCATGGTAGGGTATGGCATGGTGCGGTATGGTATGGCGCGGCCGGGCCTTAGCGGGAGCCGGGGTCAAATCTCGATGCCCGCCGCCTCGGCCACGATCTGGATGTCCTTGTCGCCCCGGCCGCTGAGACAGACCAGGATGACTTGATCGGAAGGCAGTTGGGCCGCCAGGCGGGAGGCGTGGAAGACCGCGTGGGACGGCTCCAGCGCGGGTATGATCCCCTCGGTCCGACACAGTAGGTGGAACCCCTCCAGGGCCTGCGCGTCGTCGACGGAGAGATATTCCGCCCGGCCCGAGTCTTTGAGAAAGCTGTGCTCGGGTCCCACGCCGGGGTAGTCCAGCCCAGCGGAGATGCTGTGGGTCTCGTGGACCTGGCCGTGTTCGTCCTGCAGCAAGTAGGACATTGACCCGTGGAGCACGCCGGGCCGACCCGCGCTGAGGGAGGCCGAGTGCCGGTCGCTGTCCAGGCCGTCTCCCCCGGCCTCCACCCCCACCAAGCACACGGCCTCGTCGGCAACGAAGGGGTGGAAAGCGCCGATGGCGTTGCTGCCGCCGCCCACGCAGGCGACCACGTAGTCGGGCAGCCGGCCCTCCGCCGACAAGACCTGCTGCCGGGCCTCCTTGCCGATTACCGTCTGGAAGTCCCTGACCAGCATGGGGTAGGGATGAGGCCCGACGACGCTGCCGATGAGGTAGTGGGTGGTGTCAACGTTGGTCACCCAGTCCCGGATTGCCTCGTTGATGGCGTCTTTTAGGGTGCGGGTGCCCGACTCCACCGGGATAACTTCCGCACCCAGCAGCTTCATGCGAAAGACGTTAAGGGACTGCCTGGCCACGTCCTCCGAGCCCATGTAGACGATGCAGCCTAACCCCAGCATGGCGCAGGCGGTGGCGGCCGCCACGCCGTGCTGGCCGGCGCCGGTCTCCGCGATGATACGTTCTTTGCCCATGTGCCGGGCCAGCAAGGCCTGTCCCAAGGCGTTGTTGATCTTGTGGGCCCCGGTGTGGGCCAGGTCCTCCCGCTTCAGGTAGATCCTGGCGCCGCCGCAGTGCCGGGTGAGGTTCTCGGCGTAGTAAAGGGGCGTAGGCCGCCCGGCGTAGGTGTGCAGCAGGTGTTCCAGGTTGCTTTGAAAGTCCTGAGACCCTTGGGCTTCGCCATAGGCGGCCTCCAACTCGGCCAAGGCCGCCATCAGGGTCTCGGGCACGAACTTGCCGCCAAAGTCTCCGAACCGCCCCCGCTCATCGGGCAATTTCCGAGCTGCGTCCGCTGCCATTGCGCCTACCTCGACCGCTCCACGACCTTGGCCGTCTTGGCCCGGTGGATAAAGGCGGCAATCTTGGCCTGGTCCTTGGCGCCGTCGCTTTCCACCCCGCTGGACACGTCCACTCCCCAAGGCCGGACCTGCGCCACCGCTTGGGCCACGTTGTCCGGGGACAGCCCGCCGGCCAGCATGAATGAGAGCCCATCTTGGGCCAGCTTGGCGGCAACGTCCCAATCGAAGCTCTGTCCGGTGCCCCCCTGTACTCCCTCGACGAGGCGGTCCAAGGTAACCAGAAATCCGGCGTCGGTATAAGACGCGGCCAATTTCCCCAGGGCGGACACGTCAGGGGGGCCGGAGCCGTCCACGTGGACTACCCTTATCACCGGCGCGTTCACTTTGCGGCAGTATTCCGGGGGCTCCTGCCCGCAAAGCTGCGCCATGTCCAGTCCGCAGGCCTCGATAGTGCGGTTCACCTCATCCAGCGGCTGGCCGGCAAACAGGCCCACGACCTCGGGGACAACAGGCGAGTCCAACCCCTTCAGGGCCCGAGTTATCCCGGCCGCGGCGCCCCAGTCCAAGCGCCGGCGCCGCCGGGGTACGAAAACCAGGCCGATGAAGTCCGCGCCGGCCTCAGCCGCCGCCACGGCGTCGCCGGGTTGCCGTATTCCGCAAATCTTTACCTTGGTCACTGACCCGCCGACGGGGCCGCCTGTCCGGTGAGCTCCCGCACCTTGGCCCCCACGTCCGGGGCGGTGACCAGAGCCTCCCCGACGAGGACGGCGTTGACCCGGTCCTGCGCCAGTTGCCTCAGGTCCTCGGGGCCGCTGATGCCGCTTTCGCTCACGATCAGCTTTCCCCGGGGGACTAGCGGGCTCAATCGACGGGTCACGGCCAGGTCCGTCGTGAAAGTACGCAGGTCGCGGTTGTTGATGCCGATTATCTCCGCGCCGGCGTCGAGGGCGGCCTGCAACTCATTCTCGTCGTGGACTTCCACGAGACACTGCATCCATAGCCGGTGGCTCAGCTCCAACAGCTCTTCCATTTCCCGGGGCGAGAGAACTGCGGCGATGAGCAATAGGGCGTCGGCCCCGACGGCGCGGGCCTCGTACACCTGGTATGGGTCGAAGATGAAGTCCTTGCGGAGCACCGGCAGCCGCCGCGACGCCCCGGTGGTCTTGATCCGGGCCAGGTGGGCGAGCTCCCCCTGGAACCTGGGGTCGGTCAGGACCGAGATGGCGGCTGCTCCGTTGGCGGCGTAGGCGTCCGCCAATCGCACCGGGTCGAAGTCCGGGCAGAGCAGGCCCCGGGACGGGGAGGCCTTCTTTACTTCGGCGATGAGACGGACGCCACCGCCCAGCAGGGCCCCTGACAGATTCAGAGGCCGGGGTTGCCCGTCAATGGCTTGTTGCAGCGCGTCCAGGGGCACGGCCTGCTTCTGCAGCAGCAGTTCCTGCCGTTTGGCGGCAACTATTTCGTCCAGAATGTTGGGCATCCCGCTTTGCCTCTCCCCTACGGCGGGGCTTCTACCCCAGGCGACGGCTCAGCCGGGCCAGGGCATCCAGCTTTTCCCGGGCGGCCCCGCTGTCGATGGTTTTCTCGGCCAAGCTGATGCCCTCCCGAACGTGGGACACCAACTCGCCGGCCAGCAGCGCCGCCCCTCCGTTGACCAGCACCACGTCCCGGATGGGGCCGGGCTCGCCGTCGAACAGCCGCCGCATGGCGGAGGCGTTTTCTTCCCGGGAGCCGCCTCGTATATCGGCGATGGACCGTTCCGGCAGCCCGGTGTCCCGGGCCTCGAGCTTCCAGGCGCTCACCTCGCCCCCGGCCAGTTCCCATACCGACGTGGCCCCGAACAGGGTGATCTCATCCAGGCCGCCCTCTCCGTGGACGACGATGGCATGGCGGGCCCCCAGGAGGCGGAGGGCTTCGGCGACCTTCTCTCCCAGCTCGGGATAGGCCACGCCCACCAGGGCATACTGGGCCTGGGCGGGATTGGTCAGCGGCCCCAAGACGTTGAAAACCGTCCGGATGCCGATCTCGCGGCGGACCGGCGTGGCGTGGCGGGTGGCCGCGTGGTAGGCCGGCGCGAACATGAAGCCGATGCCTACCTCCTCGATGCACCGCTCCACGCCGGACGGGGGCAGGTCGAACTTCACCCCCAAGGCCTCCAGCACGTCGGCGCTGCCGCAGGCGCCGGACGCCGCCCGGTTGCCGTGCTTGGCGACCTTCAGCCCCGCGCCCGCCGCCACAAACGCCGCGGCGGTTGAAACGTTGAAGGTGTTGTGGCCGTCGCCGCCCGTGCCCACCACGTCCACCACCTTGCCGGGAACCCGCACTTTGAGGGCCATCTCCCGCATGACCGTGGCCATGCCGGCGATCTCCTCCACCGTCTCACCCTTGAGCCGCAACGCGGTCAGGAACGCCCCCAATTGGCCGGGCGTGGTCTCTGCATTCATAATCTCGCGCATCACCGCCGCGGCCATTTCCATATCCAGGTCCCGGCCGGAGACGATGGCGCCGATGGCCTCACGGATCACTGTCGCCCCTCTCCAACCGGTCCAAGAAGTTTCGCAGCAACGGCTTCCCCAGGGGAGTCATGATGGACTCCGGGTGAAACTGGACCCCTTCCACGGGGTGCTCCTTGTGCCGGAGGCCCATGACCAGCCCATTATCGGTCCAGGCCGTGACCTTGAGGCAGTCGGGGACCGTCTCCGGATAGACCACCAGCGAATGGTAGCGGATGGCTTCGAAGGGACTGGGCAGCCCGGCCAATACCCCCTCGCCGTCGTGGTGAATCATGGAGGTCTTGCCGTGCCGAATTTCCCCCGCCCGGCCGACGGTGGCGCCGTAGACCTGTCCAACGCACTGGTGCCCCAGGCAGACCCCTAGGATGGGGGTGTTGGCTCCGAAGCGGCGAATGACGTCGTTGGAGACGCCGGCTTCCAGGGGAGTCGAGGGACCGGGGGAAATTACGATGCCCTGGGGGGCCAACTCCTCCATCTCCTCCAGGGTAGTCTTGTCATTGCGAACCGTCACGACGTCGGCGCCCAACTCAGACAAGTACTGGTACAGGTTATAGGTAAAGCTGTCGTAGTTGTCGATCATCAACAACATCAGAAGAGCTCCACAAACTCCAACCAGTTGCCGTCGGGGTCCTGCGCGTAAAGGGCCTTGCGCTGCAGGTTGCCGTGGTCATCAGCCAGGGCCGCGGGCGGGCTGTTGAAACGCAGTCCCCGCTGGCGGGTCTCTTCGTAGAAGGCGTCGATGTCCTGGACGAAGAAGGCCAGATGGGTGGCTCCCAGGTCGTTGCGGGCGATGCCTCCGGGGCCGCTGGCCGGGTTGATGTACTGGATCAACTCTAGCTGATGCCCCTCCCCCTTGTCCACGAAAGCGCCCTTGACGTGGGCGTCGGGAAAGGCAAGGAGTTGGTTTATGAATTCACCCTGGCGTTCCATGCGCCCGGCGATGCGCATCCCGAGGACGTTGACGTAGAAGTCCAACGACTCCTCCAGGTCGTCGACCACGAAACCAGTGTGGAAAAAAGACCTCAACATGGCGCCGCCTCCATAATGTTGTTTCCGTATGTTGCCCCCGCTGCTACTACCGAATACAGCCCCTACCCTTCTATGCCTTCGGCCAGGTCGATGGCCCGCAGCATCGCCCGCGCTTTGTATCTGGTCTCCTCGTACTCGTCCTCGGAGGAACTGTCGGCCACCACGCCTCCGCCCGCCTGTATGTACATGGTGCCGTCCTTGTAGATGCCCGTCCGCAGCACCAGCGCGGTGTCCATGTTCCCGGAGAACCCGAAGTAACCCACGGCTCCCCCGTAAGCGCCCCGCCTCTCTCCCTCGATCTCCGCGATGATCTCCATCGCCCGAATCTTGGGAGCCCCGGAGACGGTCCCGGCGGGAAAGCAAGACCGCAGGGCATCGTAGGGGGTGAGCTCCGGCTTTAGGCGACCCTCCACGTGGGACACCAGGTGCATGACGTGGGAGAAGCGCTCCACGTCCATGAGTTGGGTCACGGAAACCGTGCCCGGCACGCTGACCCGGCCAATATCGTTGCGCCCTAGGTCCACCAGCATGATGTGCTCGGCCCGCTGCTTCTCGCTGGACTTCAGCTCATCTTCCAGGGCCGCGTCCTCCTCGGGGGTGCTGCCTCTGGGCCGGGTGCCGGCGATGGGATGGGTGGCGGCAATCCCGTCTTGCACCTGGACCACTGTCTCGATAGCCGCGCCCACTATCTGAAAGCCGTCCAGGTCCAGGTAGTACATGTAGGGTGAGGGATTCACGCCGCGCAGGAAGCGGTACACCAGGAAGGGATGAGCCGTGGTCTTGCGGGAAAATCGCTGGGAGTTGACCACCTGGATGATGTCTCCGGCGTAAATGTAGTCCACGCACTTGGCGATGGCCTGGGAGTATTCCTCCCGGGTGAAATTCGATTGGACCTCCGTTGGCTCCGGGTCCGGCGCCCCGGGACCCCGCAACTCCGGGGGCACCTCCAGTGGCGAGGACAGCCGCCTGACCATGTCGTCGATCTTCCTGGCCGCCTCGGCGTAGGCGTGATCGATGTCTCCGTCGAGGCGGACGTGGCTGACCACTTTGATGTCGTGGCGGAGGTGGTCGAACACCAGCAGGGTGTCGACGAAGGTAAACACCGACTCGGGGAGCCCCTGGGGGTCTGCGGGCATCATGGGCACCCGCGGCTCGAAGTAGCTGACGGCATCGTAGGCGACGTAACCGACGGCCCCGCCGTGGAACCTGGGCAGGCCCGGGACCGGCGCCAACTGGTACCGGTCCATTTCCGCCTGCACCAGGGTTAGTGGGTCCACCGGCCCCCCCGGCTGGCCCGGGCCGGTCTTGATAACGTGGTAGGGATCGGTGCCAATGAAGCTGTAGCGGCCAATGCGCTCGCCGCCGGTGACGCTTTCCAACAAGAAGGAATAGGGCGGACGCGCCACCTTCAGGTAGGCGGAGACCGGGGTTTCCAGGTCGGCGTTGATGGACTGGTAAACGGGCGCCAGGTTTCCCCGTCCGGCCATCGCCTTGACCTCGTCGAGGCTGGGATGAAGCATATCTCCTCTGTGGCAAGCCAAATGGCAAAAAACAAACCCGCCCCCAAAGGGACGGGTTGCGGCCGCGTTGCCACCCTCAATTCCGGCCTGCTGGACGCTGGCGTAGACGGGGCAGGTCCGGTATCTCAGCCGGCAGAGGGGCCAAGGTCTACGCGCCCCCGTGCCGCGAACCTGTAACGGGGCCCAACCGTCCCAGCCTAGCACCGGCCCGCCCGGAGACTCCGGAGGGTACTGGTGATCGGTCGGCGGCTCCGGGGTCCATTCGTTCTTCCGCGCCTGGCGCCGGCTTACACCACCTCCGGCTCGCTGGGCCCCGCTGGAAGACTACTACTCCCCTTCCCGGCCTTTGCGGTTATTCGCTTTTCAAAGCGCAGAGTATAGGATTGGCCCCGCCGGTGTCAATCGACACGACGCCTGGGTACCAGCAGGCCCTCTATACCGTGGCTTCCCCCAGGCCGCCCTGCTCCACCGGGACGGCCTCGCCCTCGCCAGGCCAGGGCGGGACGGTGTGACACAAGAAGCGTAGCGCGGTGTCGGGAGCGGCGGCGAACTGGAAGCTCCAGCCCGTGGGGATGATCAAAGCGTCGCCCGGAGATACGGAGACCGCCGCGCCGGGTCCGTCCCCGGGAGGGCGACGCCAGACCCGGCCGCCGCCGCCCAAGACGTACCACACCTCCTCGACGGTCCGGTGCCGGACCGGGCGCGATACCTGGCCGGCGGGAAGAGTTACCTCCACCAGGCTGCTGCGGGCGTCCTGGAGAAGCAGCCGTATCTCCGAGCCGTCGGGGGCAACGGCGTCGGGGTCAGCGCCCCGGCGGGCCCGCGTCTTGTCACCGCCATCCACGATCATCCTCCGAGGGCGCGGAGCGGCGGGCCGTATGACCCTCCGGACACCGCGACCCGTCAGCCCTGGTCCGCCCGGGTGCCGTGGGGGCGGCTCAAGACACGGCCGGCTTGCGTCCCTTGCGATCGAGAAAGTCCTTGAACCCCTCTTCCACCGCCAAACCCTGGAACCGCCCGTTCCTGGCCTCCTGCTCGTTCCAGTACTGCTCTCTTATGGGCAGGCCGCGGTGTTCCAGCAGCATCTGCTTGATGTTGGCCACCCCCTCCACCCGGTTCTTGGCGAAGCCGGCGGCCACCTCCACGGCTTTGTCCATCAACTGCTCCGAGGGCACCAAGTGGTTGATCAAGCCCATGTGGTAGGCTTCTTCGGCGAACACCTCGCGGCCGCTGTAGAGCAGCTCCTTGGCCCGGGGCCATCCGATGAGGTTGGGCAAGCTCCAGGTGGCGTTCATTTGCCCGTAGTTCACCGCCAGAAACCGGAAACTGGTCTTTTCGCAGCCGATGAGCAGGTCCAGGCTGGTGGCCATAACCGTGCCGCCGCCGTAGCAGAGGCCGTTGACGGCCCCGACGACCGGCTTCGGGCTGGTGAACAGCCGCCAGGTATACTCGGCGCGGGCCGCCTGGGCCTCGTCCCGCTGCTGGGGAGTCAGCTCCCGGTTCTCGTGGATGTCGGCGCCCGCGGAGAAGGCCCGCTCCCCGGCGCCGGTGATCACCACCGCCCCCACGCCCTCGTCCTCTGCGGCCTGGGTTATGAACTGGTCCAACTCGCTGACCAGCTTCAAGCTGAGGGCGTTGAGCACCTCGGGCCGGTTGAGGGTAACGATAGCCACGCGGTCCACCCGGTCTGTCTTGATAGCTTCAAAACTCATCGGCCTAACGTCTCCTTGCATTCGAGCTGTCAGTGGTAAATTAACCATAGACGCCTCCCAAAGTAAACAGCGGAGGCCGGGTGCGCCTTAGATTTTTGCGGGGACCGGGCCCGCGCTGGATTCGTTTCTTCGTTGGAACGAATAGGGAACGAATCAGTCCCGGGGCTGAAGCCCTCCGCTCCCCCTTTTCGGAGTGGTCGGCGGCCAGCGGCTAATGGCTGGTCACTGGTCACGAACCATCGAGGGGGGCTTTCGGTCGTTGAGGTGTGGACACCATGGTTTCAGTTTGAGTATTGGCTTTCGGGCCGGTCAAGCGAGAGATGGCATTGGGGTGTGTCCTAAGAATATACCCACTCAATTTGGAAGCACGTTGTTGCTATGGCCATTCTCGTATCCGGGCAAAAGAATCCAGGTGGAAGTAGGGGCGCAAAACCCTGGGGGCCGCCCGCGAAGGCCGGGGCGCCGGGCCATTCGACCCCTGTTGAGAAGGCCGACATGGTCGTTCCTCGCCACTACATTCCGTCGAAGGCCCCGTTGTTGTAACCTAAGAGCGGGCGATCAGGCCAAAATAACGCAGCCCGGCGAGGTCGAACATGAAAGCGGTCAGAGCTCACGCCATCGGCGGCCCGGAAGTCCTGAGGTACGAGGACGTGCCCAACCCCGAGCCCGGCCCGGGAGAGGCGTTGGTCGACATCAAGTCCATCGGGGTCAACTACACCGACGTTTCCAGCCGCAACGGGACCAACCCTCCGCCAAGCCTGCCCTGGACGCCGGGGCGGGAGGGGGCGGGCGTGGTCAGCGCGGTGGGAGAAGGCGTCACCGAGGTGGCGGTGGGGGACCGGGTGGCCTACGCCATGCACACCGGTTCTTACGCGGAGCGGCATGTGGTGCCCTCGTGGCTGCTGGTGCGGCTGCCGGAGGGGGTGGACTTCGCCGCCGCCGCGGCAGCGATGCTCCAGGGGATGACCGCCCACTACCTGGCGTTCGGCATCACCCAGCTAAACCCCGGAGACCGGGTGCTGGTCCACGCCGGCGCCGGCGGCATGGGCCTGTGGCTAATCCAAGTGCTGAAGCGGATGGGGGTCTACGTGTTCACCACCGTGTCCACCGAGGCCAAGGCGGAGTTGGCCACCGGCGCGGGAGCGGACCAGGCCGTGGTCTACACCCGGCAGGACTTCGAGGAAGAGGTCCGGAAAGCCACCGGCGGCGAGGGGGTCCGCATGGTACTCGACGCCGTGGGAGCCACCACCTTCACCAAGGGGATTAACTGCCTCGGTCCCAGGGGGTACATGGTGCTGTACGGGCAGGCCGGGGGTGCGGTCTCCGAGATGGACACCGGCCTGCTGCGCAACGGGTCCCTATTCCTCACCCGGCCCGGCCTGGGGGACTACTGCTCCACCCGGGAGGAGCTACTGCAGCGGGCCGCCGAAGTGCTGCGGTGGGTGCAGGACGGCGAGGTCAAGCTGTACGTTGGACTGGAATTGGCCCTGTCCGAAGCCCAGGAGGCCCACCGTCAACTGGAGGGCCGGAAGACCACCGGCAAGGTCCTGCTCACGCCCTAGCCCTTCGCCGCGAGCTACTGGGCCGTCCAGCCGCCGTCGATCACCAGCTCGCTGCCGGTCATGAAGGAAGACTCGTCCGAGGCCAGGAACAGCACGCCGTAGGCCACCTCCAGGGACTCGCCGAACCTCCCCAGGGGAATTTGGGACACCATCAATTCGTAGGTTTCCGGGTCGTCCCTGCGGACCTGGGTCATGGGCGTGTTGATGGGCCCGGGGTGCACCGAGTTGGCCCGTATGCCTTCTCCGGCGTACTGAATCGCCGTCGACTTGGTGAGCAGCCGGACCGCACCCTTGGAGGCGGGGTATTGGGGACTGGTAAAGGCGGCTCCCACCAGCCCTAGCTGGGAGGAGATGTTGATGATGGAGCCGCCTCCCGCCCGGCGCATCTCCGGAATCGCGGCCTTGGTGCCCAGAAACACCCCTTTAGCGTTGATGGCCATGACCCGATCCCAGTCCGCAACGGCGACTTCTTCCACCCTGCCGCTGGCGCTTACGCCGGCGTTGTTCACCAGGATGTCCAGCTTGCCGAACTGGGCCACGGTCGCAGCGACGGCGGCAGTCCACCCGGACTCGCTGGTGACGTCCAGGGAAACGAAGCGGGCCCGGCCGCCCTGATCGCGGATCTCCCGCGCCACGCTCCGTCCGTCCTCTTCGATCACGTCGCCAATAGCGACAGCCGCGCCCTCGGCGGCAAACAATCTGGCTTCCATGGCGCCCATGCCCCTGGCGCCGCCGCTAATGAACGCGACCTTGTTTTCCAGTCTCACGGTTGACTGCCACCTTTTCCGGCTTGGAGAAAATCTAAAAGCGGGACTGTTGCTGCATCGGGGTAAAGGTGGCCGGGGTCACGGTGAGGAGTCCCGCGTCCACCGGCAACACTACCCCGGTAATCCACCTGGCCTCGTCGCTGGCCAGGAACAGGGCCGCGTACCCAATATCCCAGGCCGTGCCCTCGGTGGCCAGGGGCGCCGAATTCCTGCGGCGCTCCCGCAGGTCCGCGTCCATGCGGGGCGCCACCATGGGCGTGTAAACGAGGCCGGGGGCGATGCAGTTGACCCGGATGCCGTCCTGGGCGTGGTCCGCGGCCATGGACATGGTCAAGCCAATGACTCCTGCCTTGGAGGTGCTGTAGGGGGTGCTGCTATGGGCGCGCAGCCCGGCGATGGACGAAATGTTGATGATGGAGCCGCCGTCGCCGCTTTGCGCCATCAGGGGGATTGCCGCCTTGGCCGCCAACATCATGGTCTTGATGTTGACGGTCATGACCCGGTCCCAGTCTTCCTCGCTCACCTCGACCACGGTCCCCCGCTGGGACACGCCCACGTTGTTGTCCAGGATGTCCAGGCGTCCGTAGTAGTCCATGGCCGCCTCGGCCATTCGGCGGCAGTCGTCGATCTTGGTCATGTCGCCCCGGAAGACCTCGGCCTCGCCGCCCTCTTCCTTGATGATGGCCTGGGTCTCCCGGGCGCGGTCTTCTACGAAATCGACGAGCAGGACCTTGGCTCCCTCTCGGGCGAACAGGACCGACGCCGCTCTCCCGTTGCCGACGCCTTCTCCGCTGGACCCCGCGCCGGTTACTATCGCCACCTTGCCTTCCAATCTTGGCCGTCGTTCTGGCATGAGGCCACTCCTCGGTTAGGATGTCCCCCGCCGGCGGCGGGGGGGAAGGTTCCTGCTGAAGGCTGGTGGGCGGTGACCCACCAGGGTACATTCCCGGAAACGGGAGCCATTGTCAAGGGCTTGGCCTCCGGTCAGGCGACTATGGGCTGCGCGATGGTCCACAGGCTGACTATGGTGTAGACGACCATCAACATCAGCATGGGGTATTGACTGCCCCGGGCCACCGCCCGGTCGCCGAAGGTCCGCACCGACACCAGGTGGGCGAGGTAGACGGCCAGGACGTGCCCCGTGACGATCAGAGCCACCGACAGGAACCACAGGGTCCCCGCGCCGATAATCCCCGGGACGATTTGGTAGCCGGCCGTGCCAAAGAGGTCCCAGCCGTGGCCGAAAGGGTCCGACGCCAGGGGGACCAGAAGCTGGCCCTGAATGAGCAACAGGGTGATGAAATGGGTGATGTTGTAGGCCAGGGCAATGGGGAGAAGCGCGAGGGCAAAGGCCCGGGCCACGGACCACCCGCTCCGGGACCCCGACACCGCGCCAGACACCAAGTGGGTGAAGGTGAGGTACACCAACAGGAACGCCAAAGGAAACAGGAACAGTCCCACCGTGTCGGCGACGGTTATGCTGTTGAAGGCCGCGTAATCTACCAGGCGAGAGAACGCGCCCGCGACGACGGACTGAAAGTCCACCCAGGCGGAGGTGGCGCTGAACCCGTCGAAGGTCACCACGGCCAGCAACAGCATCACCATGACCAGCTTGTCGCTGCTGATTTGCTCGTTTCTGGACAGCCCCATGGCCGGGGGCCTAACGTTCAGCTCCCCGGCGCCAGCCGCGTCGAAGCACTGGCAGCAGTCTATGCACTCTCCGTCCCGGTCCAGGCAGTCCCCGTCACAAGACCGGCACAGGTCCCGCTCGACCACCCGCACCTCGGTTGGGGAGAACCTGGCCATGAGGCCGAAAACCACGGAGAAGGCTTCGCCGTGCCGCAGCCAACGGTGCTTGCTAAAGAGCGTCATGCCTCCCAGGGTAAGGGCGGTATAGGCGAGGGCCAGGAAGGCAACTCTATCGGGCAGCTCCGATTGGGGAAAAGCGTCCTGGACCCAAACGAAGCAGGCGAACAGCACGAGGCTGGGCCAGATGCCCCAGGACCGGGGGTAGGGGAGGGCAAGGGAAAGGCTGCCTCCGGGTCTCAACCCGCGGTACAAGGCCTCGGCGCCCTCGAACAGCGCCTTCCAGGGGTCGGCCAGGGCCCACAGGTTGCCGATCAGCGACACGAAGAAGGCCATGCCGACCCACCAGGTGACCCAGACGAAGGTGGGGGCGAAGTTCTCGGTGAGCGCTTGGTCTCCCACCAGCCCCGTCGCCACCACCAGTCCCAGAAGGAAGACCGACAGCAGCTTCAGCGGTACCAACAGGAAGGGGGCTGGTCAGAACGACGGCGATCCACCGGGAGCGCAGGAGGTTGTACCGCGAGTAGGAGACGCGGGGTGGGACCCGGCGGACGAAGCCCCCAATCAAGGCGAAGGACAGGACCGCCGCCGCCCCGGCGCCAAAGATGAAGAATCCAGGGGGACGGGGAGCTCGGTCCTTTCCCCGAAGCCGTGGGCCAAGGCCGTCCGGGCCGGCAGGGCCAGCCCCGGGCCGGCAAGGCCAGCCCCAGGCCGAGCAGCGGCAAGGCTATCCTCAAGCGCCTCGGGCCGCCACCGTCAGTTGCCGCCGCTCAACTCTCGTGACTAATATCGACTCACGCCAGAGGGCCTCTGCCGCCGGATTGGCCGCCCCCGCGCATCTGTGACCCGCGGGACCGGCGCCAGGCCCAAGCCCCGAAGAGCAAGATGACGACGGGGCCGAACAGCACCCAGGCCCAGGTGCGGCCTCGGGAGGCCGAGACCTCCAGGGTACGGTCCAAGTCCGCCTGACCTAGCGGGCCGTCTATTTCCACGTTGATAATCCAGATGCCGCGCCTATCCAGGTCGAGGTCGACGCCGTAGACCTGAGGGTCCTCCGGGGCGCCGGCCGCCCGCAGCGGCCCCAGGCGAGGGACTCCCTCGGGGCCCTTGGCCGCAAAGGTGACCGCTGCGCCGGTGACCGGGCTCCCGGTCTCGGCGTCGGCTAGCGAGACGCTAAAGTGGACGATGCCGCGCTGCAGGACCGCGGGCACAATGAGCATCCGCACCGCGTAGGGTCCGGCCCGGAACTCCTCGACCCGCTCGGTTAGATGCCCGTTGGCCGACACTGGCTTGGGCTCGGGGAAAGACGCAAGGGCTGCCGTCACGGCCAACCCGGCGCAGACGGCCGCCAACAACAGATACGGAAACGCCCTGTGGATTAGGCCCATGCCCTGCTCCTTGCCGGGGCGCGGGACGCCGGTGAGGACAGCGAGAATTCTTGGTTTGCAGCGTCCTATTGCCGTTGGTCTAGCCTCAAGTATACCCGCCGTTCCCGGCCCACGCTAACCCCTCTGCCCGATGGGCAGGGTCATTCGATTATTGTTGGGACGGTGGCCAATGGCGTGTCGTTAATAGGCTGGCCATTGCCGTTCCGAGCGCAGTCAAGGAGTGTAACGCCCTGCTTTGTAGACGGTCCGTTGTCCGGCGGCCGGGTATGCGGCCAAGCAGTTGCGATTCCTCGTCGCTGCGCTCCAGCGGAATGACCGGGTGGAGACGCACCGTCGGAATGACATGGTGGAGGCGTAGGGCGGCCCTGCCCAAGCCACGCATGAAGGTGAAAATGACATCCGCCATGCCGGCGACTGGCCTCCCGGGAATAACCAAGGGCCCTCCTGCCACGAGGCGGCGGCGGGCCCCAAACAAGGGCGCGGCCCGCCGGACGGACCCGCCCCGGGGCGCGTTCCTGCGACGGGAAAGACGCCAAACGCGCCGCACACAACCTTGACTCTACGCGGGAGCGCCCTTACACTGACGCTGTGAACAACCCCACTACGGACGTATCGGGCCTATGGCTGACCCCATAACCCCCGGCCAAGACGTAGCCCTCTTCATCGACTGGGAAAATTTCAAGATCAGTCTGGCGACGGGCCGACGCCAGCCCAACGTCACCTCGCTAAAGGAAGAGGTGTCCAATCTGGGTCGCGTAGTGGTCGCCAGAGCCTACGCGGACTGGGTTACCCGGGCCCCGGAGTTGCGGGGGGCGAGCCAGTTCATCAATGACCCCCCGGCCCTCTACGCCGCCGGCATCGAACCCGTCTACGTTCCCACCCGTCTGTCCTGGGGCGCGGGCTCCCCCACCGAGCCACAGCGCCATACCCGGGTCAAGAACAGCGTGGACGTCAAGATGACCGCGGACTGCATCGAGTGCGCCCACGCCTACGCCAACATCGGCACCTTCGTGCTGGTCTCGGGCGACTCCGACTTCATCCACGTGGTCAACACCCTCCGCACTATGGGCAAGCGCGTGGTCATCATCGGGGTCTCCTGGGCCACCTCCCGCCGGTTGGCCGACCAGGTTGACGGGCTGATTCTCTACGACCGGGACGTGGACCCGGTGGTCCCCGCCGAACCCGAACCCGAACCCGCCCCCACCAGCAACGGCCGGGAGCCCTCCCGCAACGGGGGGCCGGACCTTGCCGCGGTGATCCGGGAGGTCGAGGAGATCGTGCGCACGGAGCGGCCCGCAGCCGGCTCGCTGCTGCTGACCTCCATCAAGCAGCGCCTGTTGCGCCGGTTCCCCCGGTTCGACGAGAAGCAGCTGGGCTATTCCGGATTCAAGAAACTCATGGCGCGGGTGGCCCAGGAGGGCAACATCCGCCTTACCACCGTGGGCCTGGTGGACTGGGCCACCCTGGCCGACGAGCCCGATCCCTCGGAAGCGTCCCAAGAGACTCAGACTGAGGCCACCGAGCAGTCGCCGGAAGAGGGCCCGCCCCCGGCAGCGCGAGGCCGGCGCCGGCGGCCCCCGTCCGTCCGCCGCGGCAATGCCGCCGAGGAGCCGTCCTCGGAGTCGACCGACGCTGCGGCCCCGGAAGCGGGGCCCGAGCCGCCGGGGACCACCGAGGCCGGGCCCCCGGATACGGCCGAGGAGCGGCAAGAGGCCCAGCCCATGTCCGTCGGCCTGGAGGCATTATTGGCCGAAGCCACCTCCGGCCTGGACCTGCCGCAAGGCCCCGGAGACGACCAGGACGCGCCAAGGGTAGCCGACCTCATCGTGATGGCCGACTCGCTGGAACACCGCGAGGGAATCAGCCACGTGGCCTTCAACTTCCTGGTGGGCGAGGTGTGCCAGGCCCTGGAGCAGGGCCTGGAGAGCGGCCACGACGCAATCACCAGCCGCTGGGGCCAAATCTACTCTCGAGCCTACGTGAGCCGGATGTTCCGCGGGCTGAGCGACGGTAACCTGTTCCAGCGGGGCTGGCACTCGTGGCGGGACGAGGTCTCCGGGCACAGCAGGCGCCGCCGCACCTTCAACCTCGACCGCTCTCACGCGGTGGTAAGCCAGGTGTTGACGGAACACTGGAACTCCGGCGAAGCCGCCGAGTCCCCGCCAGCAGACCCCGTGACGGCCACCGGGCTTGAGGAGGCCGCCGGCGCCCCGGAAGACCCCGACCTGACGGGCGGCGAGAACGGCCAGTTGACTCCCGAAGGGGCCGCCGAGGCCAGGGAGGCCTCGGGGTTCCTGTCCCGGTTGTTCCACCCTCGAGACTGAACCACCCCGCCTCTCCGTCCTTACCTGGCTGCCCCGGGCCTCACATGTCCAGGACCAAGGTGGACCAGCCGAAGTCCCTGGCCCCGAGCCCTTCCGCCGTGTACGGGTGGTAGTACTCCCGGAATCCCGACGCCCGGACGCACTCCAGGCTCTTGCTTACGATGGTGTCGGCCGCGTCAGGGTACCCGTGCCGCCGCAGCGCGTGGGACAGAAACCAGTTGGTGTTCATCCAGCTTGGCCCGCGCCAGATGAACCCCCGGGGATTCCCCGGCATGAACTTGGGGTCGGATGCGGGGACCGAAGGCACCGGGTACGGCGTCCAGAAGTGCTCCTCCGCAGTGAGCCACTGTTCCACCAGGCGGCCCACTACCGGCTTGGGCAAGTCCTCCAGCACCAGGGGCATGAGGGAGCTTATGGTGACCACCCTGACCGGCGTCTCCGCCACGCCGGACAAGTCGAAGAACGCTCCCACGTCCTCGTCCCAGCACTTGGCCAGCAGCGCGTCCCGCGTGCGGGCCGCCTCCCGTTGGAACTCCTCGGCTTCGGGGGCGTCGCCCAGCAGCCGGCCCAGGGCGCGCAGCCCCAGGGCGTAGATGGAGTTGACCAGCACGTCCTCGAAATGGAAGACGTCCGCCGCCAGTATTCGCCGGTCGTCGCCCCGCATCGGTTCGTAGGCCGCGTAGACCTTTTTCAGGGCGGCGATGAAGCCCTGATTGGACAGCTCTTCCAGCCCCAGCACCTGGTCATACTTGGGGGAGCAGTCGGTGCCCGCCTCCTCCGGCTGGATCACCGCGATCAGGCCGTCGCCGTCGGGGTCTCTCACCCGGCGGAGCCAGCGATAGTAGGCCACCAGCACCGGAAGGGCGGCGTCCCGGAAGTCGTCGTCGCCGGTGACCTGGTAAATCCGCTCCACGGTATAGGCTATGATGGGCGGCTGCATGGTGGAGCTGTAGTAGTCTGAAGTGCGGCCGACGATGCTGCGGCTCAAGAATTCCGGCTGTTTCTCCATCTCCCAGAATATGATGTGGGGGATGAACCCGTCGGGCAGGGCCGCGCTCATCAGGGTCCGCATTTCCGCCTTGGCCTGCTCGGGGTCCAGGTGGAGCAGGGCGATGGCGTGGAAGCAGGAGTCCCAGAACCACTGGAAGGGGTAGCCGGTCAGGGAGGGGCACACGAAGTTGAACTCCTTGCCGTTCCAGTCGGCCACCCCGCGCCGCAGGTTGCCCAGGAGAATTTTCCGGGCTGCTTCCTCCAGCTCACTCCGTTCCATGCGCTTGCTCCTAGCAGTCCGCCGGGCCCGCGGGGACCCGGTGGAACGTTGTTGTTCTCTCGATGCCGGCACCTATAGGCCAGGGCCGGTCATAGCGGTATCGAAAATCTACCGGTTCGAGCCCCTGCAGTTCTTGGCGCGATCATTACATGCACACCGCCTTACGCCCCAGCGGCGGTGTACTCTTGGAGGTACTTCTCGGCCACGGCGGACCAGGTGAACTCCGCCATGGCGTAGGTCCGCGCTTCCCGGCCCAGGTCCGTACGGTATTCGGCGTCGTTGACCAACCGGACCAGCTTTTCCACCGCCGCTTCCCGGTGAAACCGGGGGACTACCTCAGCGCCCCGCACCAGCAACTCCCCGGTGGCCCCCACGTCGTGGGTCAACACGGGCAGGCCGTGGACCATGGCTTCGAAGAAGACTAGCCCGAAGGCCTCGTAGCGCGAAAACAGGGCGAACACATGGGACCTGGCATACCAGGCAGCCAACTCGTCGTCGGAGACCTCGCCGGTAATCACCACCTCATCCGCCAAGCCGTGGGCCGCCACGCTCCGGGTGAGAGCGGCTTCGTCTCCCTCGTCGCGGCCCACCAGGACCAGCCGGGCGGGGACTCGGAACCGGGCCCGGGCTTCCAGGTACGCGTCCAGAAGCCAACCCTGGCCTTTGTGCTGGCCCAAGCGCCCCACGCACAGGACGGTAATCGCGCCGGGGGAGTCCGTGTTGCGCGCGCCCGCCGAATCCGCCGCAACAGACTGGGGGGCAGGCTCGGAATCGGGAGGCGTCGCGCCCCATCCAATAATGCCCAGCTTCCGCTCCGGCACCCAGTACGCGCGGCGCACCAGGGCACTCTCCAGGCGGGTGAGGGCAATGACGCGGTCGACCACGTTGCAAAGGAACCCGTTTATCGGGCGCAGCCACCAGCGGGCAAGGGGCAGCGTGTGGAAGGACGGGGTGAACACGAACCGGGCCTGGCGGCGAAACCACAGCCAGGCCCAAAAATGCCCCCAAAACCAGCCGTCGCCGACGAAGTGGACCACGTTGGGATTGAACTCCCGGAGGTAACGCCGGACCCGCAGGGGCGAAAACCAGACCAACGGGACCGAGTACAGCGGTATGGAGCTCCGGGGATAGCCGGACAAGCGGTAGATAGCAATGCCCTCGCCGGTGGTCTCCCGGTCGGCCCAGTGAGGCTCGGGGACCCGGGGAAAGGAGTACTTGGTGGTGAGCACCCCCACCACCGACACCCGCGGAGACTTTTGTATCTCGAAGGTGAGTTGCTCGATGGCCCGCTCGATGCCTCCCAGATAGGGGCGGAAGTAGGGGGTTAGAAACAACACGCGCAGCGGGCGACCGTCCACTTGACGCCTCCTGCATTCCCGGCCGGGGACCGCCCCGACGCGGGGTCCGCGGCAGCGCCAATCCGGGGCTCGTGCGAGGTAGGGCCATGCTACCCCCGGCCCTACAGGGTGTCAACGCCGGGGACGCTCGGGCGGCCCAAAGGGCGATCGGGACTCCGCGGCGGAAACGCCTTTTGGACTAAACCTCCAGCCCGCCCCGCCAAGCACCGGCCATCTCCTCGACCACCAAGTCCAACAACGGTCCCCAGGCCAGCCGGCTGCCCCCGGTGGACCCCAGGCGGAGGATGGGCGTTCCGGCCTCGCCCGCCAGCTCTTCTAGGAGCGGCCACCGCTCCGGCGGCAGGGACACGACGATCCTCGACTGGCCCTCGCCGAACAACGCGGCGTCCCACCGCTCCGGAATGTCCCCCGCGCCAAGAAACCCCACGCCCCCCTGAACGCAGCACTCGGCCAGCGCCACCGCCAAGCCGCCGTCGGAACAGTCGTGGGCCGAGACGGCAACTCCCTCCCTGATGAGACGGCGGCACAGTTCCTGGACGCGCCGCTCCAGGGCCAGGTCTATGGCGGGCCGGCCCGTTACCAGACCGTGGACCACCTGCAGGTACTCGCTCCCCGCCAGGTCTACTCCCCGGCCGCGGAGGCCGCTCCGGCCCACCAGGGCCACCTCCAGCCCTTCATCGGGGAAGGAAGACCGGGTGTGAAGGCTTGCGTCGTCCAGGATTCCCAGGCCGCCCACCACCGGCGTGGGGTAGACGGCAAGCTCCCTGCTCTCGTTGTACAGGCTTACGTTGCCGCTGACCACCGGGACTCCCAGGGCCCGGCAGGCCCGGGCCATGCCCCGGATGCACCACTCCAGTTGATAGTACACTTCCGGCTTTTCGGGGTTGCCGAAGTTGAGGCAGTCGGTGAGGGCCACCGGCTCCGCGCCCGCGCAGGACAGGTTACGGCAGACTTCCGCCACCGCGATCTGGCCGCCACGGTACGGGTCCAGGTAGCAGTACCGTCCGTTGCCGTCGATGCACAAGGCAATCGCCTTGCCGGAGCCCTTGATACGCAGCACGGCGGCGTCGCTGCCAGGCCCCACCACGGTATTGGTCTGCACCTGGTGGTCGTACTGCCGGTACACTCCCTCCTTGCTGGCAACGTTGGGTGACGCCAGCAGCCCCAGCAAGGTCTCCCCCGGCCCGCGGGCCGGCAGGGGAAGCCGGGACAAAGCCAGCTCCTGACGCCGCTTGTACTCCGGGCCGGGACGCCCCTGCAGCCGGTACTGGGGCGCGGCGGCGAGGTGGCCAATGGGGAGGTCGGCTACCGGGCGGGAGCCGTCGAACACCCTGGCGTCGGTTTCCGCTGTGACCTCGCCGATGACGTGGCAGGGTACGTCCCACTTGCGGAACACCGCTTCGATGGTCCCCTGGCCGCCAGGGGACGCCACCAAGATCATGCGCTCCTGGGACTCGGACAGCATCACCTCGTACCCGGTCATGTCCTCCTCGCGGCGGTGGACCCGGGAAATGTCCAGCAGTACGCCGCGCCGGGCCCGGTGGGCCGATTCGATGGCGGCGCTGGTCAGGCCGGCGGCCCCCAGGTCCTGGATGGCCAGAACGCTGCCGGTATCCAGGGCCTCCAGGCAGGCCTCGATGAGCACCTTCTCCAGGAAGGGATTCCCCACCTGCACCGTAGGCCGCAGCTCTTGCTCCTCGTCCAGGGTCCTGGAGGCCAGCCCGGAAGCGCCGTGGATACCGTCCCGGCCAGTGCCCGCGCCCGCCAGCAGTATGACGTTGCCCGCCTCTCCCGCCGACGCGGTAGCCAGCCGGTCCTTGGACACCAGGCCGACGCACATGGCGTTGACCAGCGGGTTCTGGGCGTAAGACGCGTCGAAGTAAATCTCACCCCCTACGTCGGGGACGCCGATGCAGTTGCCGTACCAGGATATGCCGCGCACTACTCCCCGGAACAGCCTCATGCTCTCGGGATCGCCCGGGGGGCCGAAGCGGAGGGAGTTGAGCAGAGCGATGGGCCGGGCGCCCATTGCGAGGATGTCCCGAACTATGCCGCCGACGCCGGTGGCCGCGCCCTGCAGGGGCTCCACTGCGGAGGGATGGTTGTGGGACTCCACCTTGAAAACCACGGCCAAGCCGTCGCCGATGTCCACCGCTCCCGCGTTCTCGGCTCCGGAGCGGGACAGGACCAGGGGCGACTTGCCGGGCAGGAGCCGCAGCAACCGCCTGGAGTGCTTGTAGCCGCAGTGCTCGCTCCATAAGGCGCCGAACATGCCCAGCTCCACGGAGTTGGGCTCCCGATCCAGCAAGTCCAGGATCAGCTGGTACTCGGCTTGGCTCAGGGCTATCTCATCCAGCACTTCTTGAGTAACGGACGGGGTTATTGGGGACACGGCTCGACTCCCCCGCCGGACACCCGAAAGTAGCTGGCATCCTTACCGAAAAAGGCCCGCAGCGGCCCGGGATCGGTGGTGGTTATCAGCGACTGCTGGTATTGGGCGGCTTTCTCCAATATCCGGCTGCGCCGCGCCGCGTCCATCTCCGACAGCACGTCGTCCAGCAGCACGATGGGGGCCTCGGCCCGGACCGCGTGGAGGTAGGACGCCTCGGCCAAACGCAGCGCCAACGCCAGGGTTCGAGCCTGCCCCCGGGAGGCAAAGGCGCCCATGTCCACCTCGTCGAGGAAGAGGCCGAAATCGTCTCGGTGGGGCCCCACTGCGGTGCCGGCGGTGGCCCTTTCCCGCCGGGCGGCGGCGGCGAGCGATTCGCGGAACCGCTCCTCCGCCTCTTCCAAGCTATCACCCGGCGGCACGCTGGGTTGGTACCCGAGGGAAAACGCGGCGTCGGGCCCCGCCAGGTCGGCGTGGTGCCGGGCGGCGGCGGCGGCCAATTCCCCCGTCACCTCGCGGCGGCGCCAGGTGACCCACGAGCCCTCCCGAACCAGCTCCCCATCCCAAAAGGCCAGCTCACTCTCCCCGGCGCGGCCGTCTCGGAGCAGCCGCAGCAGTTGGTTCCGCTGCTGCGTGACCTTTTGGTAGCGCTTGAGCCCCTGCAGATATAGGGGGTCGGCCTGGGAAATGAGCACGTCCAGAAAACGGCGCCGGCCGGCCGGCGGCCCCTGCACCAGGTCGATATCTTCGGCGGTGAACAGGACCGCGTTGACCGTCCCAACCAACTGCGCCGCCGTGCGAGGAGTGCGGCTTACCCGTATCTGCTTGCGGACCAAGACCTCTCCCAACTCCGGGTCCTGGGCCGGTGAACACTGGTACCCCACGTAGACCTGGATCCGCTCGTCCCCTTTTTCGACGGCGCCGCCCACTAGCCCCTGGCCCCCCGTACCGGCGGCGCCGAAATTCACCACTTCCCGCTCATTCTCCGCGCGGAAGGAGCGGGCGATCGCCAGCAGGTACACCGCCTCCAGCAGGGAGGTCTTGCCCTGGGCATTGGCCCCCGAAAACACCGCCACGCCGGGGGGTAGGTCCAGCTCGAGCGCCAGGATGTTGCGAAAGTTGGAGAGGCTGAGGTGGGAGAGGTAGGCCAACGGCTAGGTCCCTCCGGGCCTTGAGTTAACCTGGGGGAGCCCCGGCCGGATGACGCGGCTAGTCTTCGCCGGTCAGGGACCGGATTTTCGCTTCCAGGTCTTGGGCGCTGCTGAGGTCGCCGTCGGACAGCCGGAAGCACCGGTCCAGGTAAAGCTGGGCCAACTGGGAACCCCGCTGCGACGCGTCCTTGGCCACCGCGAGTATGGCGGAGACCTGAAAGCTCTCCGGAAGGTGCCGGCCCAGGGCGCTAATCTCCGCGGACGCTTCGTCCACTTCCCGGTCGTCCCTACCCTCCACGGCAAACCGCAGCTTCCCCAAGAGACGGGAAAGCTCGCCCAGCTTGTCCTTTTCGCTCATCAGGCCCAACAGAACCTCGTTGACCTCCAAGGACCGGTCCTCACTCCGGTCCGGCTCAGGCGCCGCCAGCTCCGCCGCGGACCCGGGCTCGACGACGGGAAGACCGCCGGAGTACTGGGCATACAGCTCGGAATAGCTCTGCACCGCCTCGTTGACGGCTTCCATCATCCGGGGGAGGTCGAAGGAGAAAAGGCTGGTCCCGGCCACCAGGTCGTCCTCCCGCGCCCGGCTCAGGCGTTCCAGGTCGTCGTAGCTGTCCACGGCCTCGGGCACGGGCGGCATGGCGAAGGCCGAAAAATCGCTCAGGGGCATGTTGCCCAGGTGACTGGCCAGGAAGGGAGGAACGTACTTGGTCAGGTCGGACTTGACCGGCAGGGTCACGACGTAGGTGGCGTACACCCGATCGGGTTCGGTGCTGACCCGGAAGAAAAGAAGCGCATGGCCCCTGGGCCGCTGCGGGTCGCCCCTCTCGAAGACTAAATCCATGCTGCCTGTTCCAGCGATTGGGATGGGACCGGGGGTACATTATAGGTTATCCTATTTCCGGGGGCTAGGGCGGCGTTCTTGCGTCCTGCCGCCGGGACGTATAGGATTTCCTGGGGAGCCACCGCTCACAAACCCGACGCTGGAAGGCGGTCCATGAGCAGCAAACCGTTGAAGAGGTTCGAGTACGACAAGGTGGAAATCGGCGAGGAGTTGGGGTCTTACGAATACGTGCTGACCCAAGAGATGGTAGACGACTTCCGCCGCGCCGTTGACGACCCCGACGCCCCCTTTCCCACCCTGGCCGTCAAGCACGACGCCACCGCCTTCGCCATGGTGTACCAGGACGACACCGGGGGAGTGAACGCGGGCAACGAGGTGGAGTTCTTCAACCCGCCCATCCCCGGCAAGACGGTCCGGGTCACCGGACGGGTGGCCGACAAGTACCTGCGCCGGGACAAGCCGTACATGGTCATCGAGGCTACGGCGGTCGACGAAGACGGCCGGCTGCTGGAAAAGCTGCGGACCTACCAGATGAAGAAACCGGACGAGGTTGGAAAGAAATGGCAGTCTCCGAGCTAGAGCTGGACCGGCAGATACCATCCGTTTCCAAGGAGATTACCCAAGAGACCATAAACCTCTTCGAGGCCTGCGGCATCCTGGACCGCCAGAACATCCACAACAACCCGGACCTGGCCAGGCAGCGGCTCGGCTACGATCACACGCTGGCTTCGGGCCGGATGTCGGTGGCCTTTGTCGCGGAGAGCCTGCGCCGGTTCTTCGGGCCGGCGGTGTTCAACCACTCCGGGACGGTCAATCTCAAGTTCCTGCGTCCGGTGCGGCCCGGCGACACCGTAACTGTGCAAGGGGCGGTCAGCCACCACCAGCAGGTCGAGGCCGGCACCCTGGTGAGCGTCGCCGTACACTGCGAGAACCAAGATGGGGAAAAGACCGCCATCGGCGCCGGCACGGCGGTGGTGCCGCCGGAGCCAACTCCCTGAGCTTACCGCGCCGACCTCCCGCCTATTTCTTTAGTCGGGGAAACATCCGTTTAAGCGCGGATTAGCGTGCCGAGGGCGGCCGGTTCTGCGGCTTGCATTCGGGGGAGGCGTTGATTACCATAGGCGCATCCCGAGTTAGTCGAGAGGTTTGGGAGAGCTATGCCCGGCGCTGAGTTCGGAAAAGTCGAAGTCGAAGTCGTCTACTGCTCCTCTTGAGGCTACTTCCCCGTCGCCACGTGGCTGGCGAACGAGTTCTGGCGCTCCGACGCCCCGGGTGACATCGCTCTTAAGCTCACCCCCACGCATAGGGGCCGCCTGGAAGTGTACCTGGACGGGGAGAAAATCTTCGACCGAAAAGAAGACGGGGGCTTCCCCGACCTCTCCAAGGTCAACGAGCTGAAGATGACCATCGCGGAGAAAATCTTCGAGGTGGAGGAAGCCCTGGAGACCAGCTAAGCCGCACCCCCCCGGCCGCCGGCTTGACCGGTCAATATGTGCAGCCCCACGTCACTCCCGGGGCTGCGTATTTTATGTTGTGGGAGGCCCGGCCTCCGGGTGTAATGACTTTGGCCAATCCTCAACACGTGCATATCGCCCTGGCGGGCCCGGAGGGCCTCGCCCGGTGGCGGGAGGAACACCCCCAGGAGGTCCTGGACCTGGAGGGGGCTTGCCTGGCAGGGGGCGACTTGGGGAGAGGGAGGATTAGCGGCGCCCGTATGGCTGGAGCCAACCTGTCGAGGGGCGTCCTCTCCCGTTGCTCTTTGGAGGGGGTCGATCTATCCGGCGCCAACCTTGACGGGGCCGATCTGGGCCACGCTCGCCTCGCCGGAGCCAATCTATCCGGCGCAACCGTCACCAACGCGAACCTCTTCTGGGCCGACCTCAAGAACTGCAACCTTGCTGCCGCCGACCTTAGGTGGTCCCGGCTGGTCCGTGCCTCCCTGCTGGGCGCCGACCTTACCCAGGCCGACCTGAGCCAGGCAACCATGATCGAGGCCGACCTGCGAAACGCCACCCTGTGCGGGACCAGATTCCGCTCCTCCAACATGAACGGCGCGGACCTGAGCCGGGCTGTAATGACCGGTGCGGACTTTACCCTGGCCATGGTCCGCGACTCCATGTTCGTAGCCGCGGACCTGCGCGGGGCGGTCTTCGACCGGGCGAGCCTCCACCGCTCGGACATGATGCTGGCCCAGTACGATGCTACAACACGGTTTCCCGCGGGGTTTGATCCGGCCAACACCGGCAACAAGGACGTGACCGAATAGGGGTCTCTCATACCATTGGCCGGGTTCCGCCGCCGGGGCTGTGTGCTAGAATGAGCGCCGGCAAGGGTCGCGGAGGGTTTCATTGGCTGTCCTTCAAATCGTCGGGGACCGCCCCGGCGCCGGCAAGACCAGCTTGGCCGGGGCCCTGATGCCGGCCCTAGTCCAGGCCGGCCGGCCGGCCGCCTACTACAAGCCCTTCTCGCCGGACGGCGACGGGGACGCCGACTTCGAGTTCTTCTCCCGGAACCCTCTGACCGGCGGGAGTCCCCACCAAGGGTCGGCCGTCCCACCTCCTCTTACCTCCCCTCCCGGCGGCGACCTAGACGACAACTTGCTGGAAGAGGTGCAGTCCCACCTAACCCGGCTGGCAAGCCAGGCCGACGCGGTGCTGCTGGAGGGACCCGACCTGACCGGCTCCCGCGGAGAAGCCTCCCCCGCCGCCTTCCAGCTATCATCGGCGGCGACTTCCCGGGTCGTGCTTGTCGTCCGGTATACCAAAGACCTGACCGCGGACGCTATCAGCCAGGCTTGTCGCAGCTTCGGTCCCGCGCTGGCCGGGATCATCGTAAACGGGGTCACCGCCTACCGGACCGCCCACGTCGACGCCGGACTGGGTCCCCAGTTGCTGGCCAACGGCCTGCCCTTCCTGGGCGCGGTGGGTGAGGACCGGTCTATGCTGGCGGTATCCGTCTCCCAGGTTGCCCGCTACTTGGACGGGCGCTGGGCCCAGGAGACGGACAACACCGACGCCCTGGTGGAGCGGTTCATTCTGGGCGGCAACGTTATGGACGCCGGTCCCACCCACTTCGGGCGTTACCCCAACCAGGCGGTGGTGACCAGCGCGGCCCGGCCCGACATCCAGATGGCCAGCCTAAGCGCCGGAGTATCCTGCCTGGTGCTGACCGGAGGGGGAGAACCGGCAGAGTATGCCAAGGCCGAGGCCCTGCAGCGGAGCGTTCCCATGATCGTGGTCGACGGCAACACCGCGGATACCGCGGAAGCCTTGGGAGGGCTGATTGACTGGGCGCCCGGGGCCAGCGACCACAAGGTCCGGCGTTTTCTCCGATTGTTGCGACAGGGTGTGGACCTGGAGGCGCTAACGTCGGCCGCCCTGGGTTGACGATGCCCCGGAACCGGAAGAAACGGGCGGGGCTCCCGCTTTGGGCCCGCGCGGGAGCTTGAATTGTTGACGGGCAGGAAGTACGCCCTTAGAATGTGGGGGTAGACCTCGTCGCGGGGGACGGTGCTCCTCCGGCATTGCACCTTGGAGGTATAGCATGGCAATCACGCAAAACGGCGTCGAGATGGTGGTGACCATCAGCGAAAAGGCCGCCCAGAAAATCCGGTATTTCGCCGACAAGAACGGTGCGACGGACCATGTCGGCGTCAGGGTGGCGGTCAAGGGGGGCGGCTGCTCCGGGCTCACTTACGACCTCAGCATCACCGACAAGGAGCTGGAGACTGACAAGGTGGTGGAGCAGCACGGCGTCAAGGTTATGGTGGACAAGAAGAGCTATATATACCTGGTGGGGACCGAGTTGGAGTTCTCCGACGGCCTAAACGGCAAGGGGTTCGTCTTCACCAACCCCAACGCCAAGAAGACCTGCGGCTGCGGTACGTCCTTCGGCGTTTGACCCTTCCGAAATTTGCCAACTCAGCGCCGCCCCGGGCACGCAGTGGGTGGCGCTTTTTAATTCCGCCATAGCTGGAGCCTATTATGGCCCTACACCGCTCGCCTTTGTATCCCCTCACCGCAGCAGCAGCCGCCCGTTTCGTAGAGCGCTACGGATGGGACCTGGCCGCGGCCTACGCCGATACCGCTGCGGAGTACGAGACCGTCACCACCGGGGCTGGCCTCTATGACGCGTCGCACCTGGGCCGCTTGAAGGCCTCCGGCGACGACGCCCTGGACCTGCTCCAACGGTTGTCCACCAACAACGTGGCAGCCCTTGGACCCGGCCAAGGCGCCCCGACCATACTCACCACCGACCGGGGGCGAATCCTCGACGTGGTGACGGTTGTTCATGCCGGAGACCATCTGCTGCTGCTCACGAGCCCCGGCATGGCAGGGGCGGTGACGGAGTTTCTGGAGAAGTACACTATCATGGAGGACATGGCGGTGGAGGACGTGTCTGCGTCCTCTGCCGTGCCATCCCTCTGGGGGCCGGGCAGCGGAGCGCTCCTGCAGTCCGCCTGCGGGGCCTCGCTGGCTGAGCTGCCCCTCCACCACACGGCGGAGGCGGAGGTCTCCGGTTGCCCCGTGCGCGTCGTCCGCGCGGCAATGGGAGACGTGCCGGGCTACTACCTATTCAGCCCCGCTGACACTGCCGGAGCGGTGTGGCGCGGGCTCCTATCCGCGGGAGCGACGCCCCTTGGAGAGGAGGTCTACGAGCTGGCCCGCATCGACCGCGGCGTTCCCGCCTACGGGAGCGAGATGGGGGAAGAGTACAACCCCCTGGAGGCCGGGCTCATCGGCTCCATCGACTTCTCCAAGGGCTGCTACATTGGGCAGGAGGTCATCGCCAGGCTGGACACGTACCAGAAAGTCCAGAAGTATCTGGTGAAGATGGCCTTTGACCCCAACGCCGCCGTTTGGCCCGGCGCGGTCCTTACCCACGAGGGCAAGTCCGTGGGCAAGGTGACCTCGGTGGCGCAGGACCCCCGCTTGGGAAGACCCATCGGTCTCGCCTACGTCCGGCCGGGCCAAGCGGTGGCGGGCCTGCAATTGGAACTGGAGCCCCCGGCCGGGGGAGCGGCGCGAGTCGAGCGACTGTCGCAGCTGTTCGGCCCAGCCCAGGAATGAGTGCGGCCCGCGTTACCCGGCGATCCCCGGCGGCGCCACCTCTATCGTGCCCTGGGCGTTGGCCCGCAGCAGGGCGGTGAAATCGTAGCCCCGGCGGCGCAATTCCTCGGAGCCGCCCTCGACCCGGTCCAGGACCGCAGCCACCTTGACCACCCTACACCCGGCCGCCTCAGCCGCCTCTATGGCCTGGAACAGCGAGCCTCCGCTGGTGCACACGTCGTCGACGATGGCTACCCGGCTGCCTGGCCGCAGAGGGCCCTCTATGCTCTGGCCCGTCCCGTGGGCCTTGGCCTCCTTGCGGACTATGAAGCCGGGAATACCCTCCCCGTCGACACTGCTGGCCAGGGAGACGGCGGCCACGATGGGGTCTGCGCCCAGGGTGAGACCCCCAACCGCCTCAACTCCGGAGGCGCGCAACAGGGGCAGCATGGCCGCCGCGATGGCGCGGGCACCCTGCGGATCGAGACTGATCAGGCGCCCATCGAAGTAATATCCGCTCTCGCGCCCGGAACTAAGGGTGAACCGGCCATACTTGAGGGCGCCCCGTTCGATAGCCAGCTCCAGGAGCTTGCCCCTGGGGCACACCAGTGTCGGCGCGCCGCCGGCGTAGAGGTTGTACCGTTCGACGTAGTTGGCGACGGCCTCGGGCACCTGGTAGCGAAGGGGCATACCCGCCGCGGCGCGCCGCCGGATGTCCGCGCCGCTGACACCCATGACCGGCACGGAAAGGAATTCCACAGCCTCCGCCGCACCCGGGTACCGGCTTACGAACTCACCAACATCCAATTCCCGGTAGCCGGGACGCTCCACCACCACCCAGCGGCTCAGCTCCAGCAACCGCTCCGGCTCCTTCCACAAGTGGAAGTTGGCCATAGCGTCGGCCCCCAGAATGAAGAACACCAGGGTTCCGGGACCCATGCGGGCTTTGAGGGACCTCAGAGTATCGACGGTGTAGGTAGGCCCCGGCCTATCGACCTCATCGAGACAGACCTCGAAGAAAGGGTTGGACTCCACCGCCAAGCGCACCATCTCCACCCGGCGCTGAACAGGGCTGACCGTCTGCCCCGCCTTCAGCCACGGCTGACCCGCGGGGACGAAAAGGACCCGGTCCAACTGCAACTGTAGCCGGGCCTCCTCGGCCACGAGCAGATGGCCGTAATGAATGGGGTCGAACGTGCCCCCCAACACCCCTACGCGCATGTCAGAACCACTCGACCTCGACCCCTCCGATACGGATGGTGTTGCCCACCTCGATGCCTCCCTCCACCAGCCGCCGGGCGAGGCCTCTCCGGGTCATCTCTCGCCAGAGTTGGAGTAGTACCCTCTGGTCCCTGGTATCAGCCGACGCGGCCAATCTCTCCAGGTCTTCGGACTCGACCACGTACACCTCACCGTCCTTGTATACCCTCTCCACTTCTTTACCACGCCGAGACCGCAGGGGGGGGATAGTGTGGGGGGCGGTATCACTAGCATCCGCGGCCGCCACGCTGAGCAACTCGGACACCCGATCCACAAGGTGGTCTACGCCTTCTCCCGTGGCGGCCGAGATGAAGAACACGGAGGAGTCCCAAGGGGTGTCGGATCCGTTGGTTCGAGCACTGATGGCCTCCAGGAGCCGCCCCCGAATTTCATCCTGCCGCTCTCTGACCTCGGTAACGTCGAGCTTGTTTACCGCCACGATTTGCCGTTTCTCCATCAGGCTCCCCCCGAACCTCCTCAGCTCTTCATTCAGCATGTGGAAGTCTGCCGCCGGGTCTGCGGACAGCCCATCGATGACGTGAACGTAGAGCTTGGTCCTCTCAGCGTGCCGCAGGAACTGCTGACCCAGACCCACCCCCAGGTGAGCCCCCTCCAGGAGGCCAGGCACTTCCATCATGACAAACTCCCGCCCGTGCCGGGACACCACGCCGAGAGCCGGTTCCACGGTGGTGAACGGATAGTCTGCAACCTTGGGCTTGGCGGCGGAACAGCGGGACAAAAGGGTAGACTTGCCAGCGTTGGGCCGGGCCAGCAGCCCCACATCCGCCAGCAGCTTGAGTTCGAGGAAGAGCACTGCTTTCTCGCCCCGCTCACCCCGTTGCGCCAACAGCGGCTCCCGGTTGGTCGAAGACACGTAATGAGCGTTGCCCCAACCGCCGCGGCCCCCCCGGGCCACCAAGTGGGGAGAGGCGTCGACCACGTCCGCCACCAGGGTCAGCGACCCACCCTTCGCGCGGAGGAATACCTGCGTCCCCAAAGGCACGTTGATCGTGACAGCGCGGCCATCGTGGCCGCGCTGGGTCTTGCCCTTGCCGTGGGCTCCGGCAGGGGCATAAATGGTGCTGTTGTACTTCAGGTGCAGGAGAGTATTCAGGGAGGTGTCGCCCTGAATATACGCGGCGGCGCCGTCGCCACCATCGCCACCGTTGGGGCCGCCACGGGGGTTATACTTCAAACGGAGGAAACTTATGCACCCGTTTCCTCCGTTCCCCGCGCTGATATTAAGTCTGACTGTATCTATCAAGGCTAGTTCTGTAGCACGTAATGATAGCAGTAACTGGGTAGATACCCGGGACAACTGTCTTCTCGCAAGCTGTGGTGTCGCCGGTTCGCCCTATTCTAGCATGGCGGAGCATCACCGGGACGTGCATAAGTCCCCTTGGCTGGTAGAAAGTTTATTCCCATCGGGGGATGGCCGCTGACTCGCGCCGAAGTTGTTGCTATCGGGCGGGTCAATAATAGCGTGGATCGGGCGGTAGTCCATAATGATGGCGTAGTTGTCAACGTTGGCTGCGCCGTAGTCGACAGACTTGGGCGGGCAGGTCCGGAGTGACATTCTGGGGACGGGAGAAATATTGGGGGTGTGATGTGTTGGGCGGTCTCAATGATTCCCACCGCGGAAACTTACCATTCTCGCCGTCCATGCCGTCGTTGCCGTATGATTCGGTGGGGTGTTATTCTGTGGCCACCGTCGGAGACTAGAGTGAGGCGTACACTTGTCGCCAGGAACTTGGAGCGTACGCGCGGGCGGGCGCCGCTGCCTGGAGAAGTGCCGGCCGGTTCTGGGGGTGGTTATCCTGCTGGGTGCGGGGCTGATGGGGTGTGGGACGGACGGGGAAACTATCGAGAGCGCCGCCGTCCCTGCTGACTCTGGGGGGCCGGTGGCTGCTGTGGACCGTATCGCATTTGTGAATGACGCAGGGGAGCTGTTTACCGTGGACCGAGACGGAGGCAATCTCCGGACTCTTACCCCAGAGGTGGAGCAGACCGCGGTGCAGCGGCCAGGCCTGTTGACCCAGGCCCGGGATGGGGAATCGTTCTACACGTGGCCTACCTGGTCGCCTGACGGGAGCAAGATAGCCGCAACCAGGGTGCAGCGCCGTGAGGGAAGCAACACTTTCGGAATAGTGGTTGTGGAGACTGAGACGAATCGTACAACGACTGCCTTTGTGGGCGAGTCGGGCGGCTTGGTGGCCCGGACCATGCCTCACTACATGTATTGGTCCCCCGACGGCAGGTACCTGGCGTTCATTGCGGTCACACCGGAGGGACTAGCGCTGTTTGTCAAGGCCGACGAGAGCGCGGGTCCCCCGGCGCAGGTGTTACGGGAGCCGCCCGTCTACTTCGGTTGGGCGGCGGATAGCAAGTCCCTCTTGTTGCACCACGGCGAGGATATCCTGCTTGCCCATGCGCCCTTCGACGCTCCTCCACAGCGGGTCTTGACAGTTCCCGGGGACTTCCGCGCCCCCGCGCTATCCCCGGACGGCGCCCGTTTCGCATATATCCGGGAGGACACCCCGAGTGGAGCCGTGGTAGTGGCTGAGGCCGACGCACCGCAGAACGGGGTCGACTTGGTGGGGGTGGAGGACTTCGCCGCCGCGTCGTGGGCGCCGGCCGGTGGTAGTATAGCTGTAGCGGACAGGCTCACCAGGGCGTCCACTGTCTTCCAGCGGTTGCGGGTGGTCCCCGCCGACGGAGGTGAACCCCGCACTGTTGCGGAGGACAACATCGCCGCGTTTTTCTGGTCTCCCACCGGCGAGGAGATCGCGTGGGTGGGGGTGGACTTCGATGAGGGCAGGTTCCGTTGGATGGTGTCGGGCCTGACCGGGGAGCCGGGCAAGCTCCTGATGTACTTCCAGCCGTCCACCGCCGTACTCACCATGTTGAGCTACTTCGATCAGTTCGCCTACTCCAACTCCCCGTGGTCTCCCGATGGCACCCGCCTGGTCTTTGCGGGCACCCGGGAACCGGCGGCCGGCCGGCAAAACGGCCAAAGCCCCGTCGGCAATCGGGTATACGTGCTGGATGTCAAGGGAGTCGCTCCACCCCTGGATATAGCAGGGGGGTCTCTGGCGTTTTGGTCTTGGAACTGAAAAGACGGGCCGAAGCTTTCCTGGCAGTTATCGTGGGAGCCGCGCTGCTGGTCCTCGTTGCCGTCGGGTGCGGCGCCGCTCCGGCCCAGACTCCTACACCGCCTCCCACGGAGCGCCGTGTTGATTCCGGGGAGGTGGTGCAGAAGGCGTCGGCAGCCCTGGCTGCCGTAGACTCCGCCGGATTCGTCCTGGAGCACCTGTCGGGAGCGACGGAGCTCATCCCCGGCCTGGTGGAGGTGCATAAGTTCTACGGCGTGGTGGACACCCCGGATAAGGTACAAGTGACCATGGAGGGCATGACCATCCGCCCGGCTTCGTTCGTTAAGGTCGATGTCATAGCCATTGGAGACACGGCATACATGACCGACTTCATCACCGGTAGCTGGCGGGAGGTGCCCATCGAGTCCCTCCCATTCTTGCCAACGAACCTGAACAACGTCATGGCCGAGATCGTGGCGGCGCTGGAACAGCCAACCCTGGTGGGGCCGGAGCAATTGGGAGACACGGATACCTACCACGTTCGAGGCAATATCAAGTCCCAAGAGTTGGGAGGCCTAATCCCGAGGGCCGAAGAAGGTTTCGACGTGGCGTTCGAATTGTGGGTGGACCGGTCCTCTTACGACCTTGTCCAGGCCCTTCTCTCCGGACAGGTCGTAAGCAGCGACCCAGCTGGGACGGTCCGCCAACTGACCCTGTACGACATCAACGTGCCGGTAGATATTTCTCCCCCGGAATAGGCGCGTAACCCGCATGATAGTCCCGCGGCGGATGCAGCCGCCGGCCCCTCTGGTGCTGACCGTCATCGGGCTGGGCGCGTTCATGACCGCGCTGGACCAGACCGTCGTGGTCACCGCCCTTCCCAGCATCATGCCGGACTTGAAAATTCCCCTCTCCCAGATGGACCGCGCCTCCTGGATCGTCACCGCCTACCTGCTGGGATACACGGCGATCATGCCCCTGGTCGGCAGGATGGGGGACGTGTACGGCTACTCCCGGGTCTACCAGGCCAGCTTAGTGGTTTTCTCCGTCGGGACCGTTCTGGTGGCCCTCTCTCCCAACCTGGAGTGGATGCTGGGTGCCAGGGCGGTCCAGGCCATCGGCGGTGGGGCCACTGTGCCCATAGGGCTGGCGGTGGCCAGCACCGCGTTGCCCGAGCGCCACCGGGGCATGGCCGTGGGCATAGTCATCGCCGCGGCCGAGGCGGGGTCGATGCTGGGCCCCGCCTACGGAGGCGGGATTATCGCGGTCCTCGACTGGCGGTGGATATTCTGGCTCAACGTACCCCAGAGTGCCGTCCTGTTTGTGCTGCTGTTCCTGCTGCCTAACGTGTCCAATCCCAGGGAGCGAGTTGACTTCCTGGGAGGGCTGTTGCTGGCGGCCGCTCTGGTCGTGCTGTCGGTGGCGCTTTCCCGCCAGGGCGTATTCACCCTCTCCTCCGCGACTCCCTTCATCATCGGGGCGCCGGGACTGTTGCTGGCGGCGGTCTTCGTCATCTCGCAACGCCGGGCGGCGCAGCCCCTAGTCAGTGCGGTCCTGTATCGGTCCAGGGCCTTCGTGGCCGCCAGCTTGACCCAGGGCCTGGAGGGAATAGCCCTGATCATCGCCATGTTGACCGTCCCACTCATGGCGGGAACGGTGATGGGGGAGGAACCCCTGACCGGAGCCTTATGGCTCCTGAGGATGACCACTGCGATTCCCGTGGGAGCGTTGTTGGGGGGCTGGCTCGTGGGGGTGTTGGGGATTCGCCCGGTAACCGCCCTGGGGCTGGGGCTGAGCGCGTTGGGCTTGTGGCTGGTCAGCAACTGGGACCTGAACGTGTCGGAGCCCTGGTTGACCCTGCACCTGCTGATCGCCGGGCTGGGCTTCGGCCTGAACAACACGCCCATCATGACCCGCGCTTTGTCCGCTGCTCCGCCGAGCTACCGGGGTACGGCGGCTTCGCTGGTGGTGGTGGCCCGGATGATGGGGATGACCCTGGGGCTGGCGGCCCTGGCTGCGTGGGGGGTGGAGCATTTCCAGGCTATTACCGTGAGCTTGGACCTGCCGCTAGTGGAGCCCGGCGAGACGTTGGCCCAGTTGGATTCCCGCGTGCGCGACTATTACGCCCAGGTGAGCCAGGCAGGGCTTTCCGTGTTTCACATGTTCTTGCGAGTGGCGGCCGGGGTGGCCCTGGTGGCGGTAGTCCCCGCCCTGGCCATGGGCCCGGACCGGACGCAACCGGCAAGCCAATCCACCGCCCGGTAAGCAGGGGCGGCTCCCCGTCTCAGCCGAAGGCGTTGTCCAGTCTAGCTACCTGTCCGGGAGAGAGCCGCCATCCCGACGCGCCGCAGTTCTCCTCCGTCCGTTGCACGCTGTTGGACTTGGGGATGGCAATCACGCTGGGCCGCGAAGTGCACCAGTTAAGGGCAACCTGGGCCATAGTCTTGCCCGCCTCGGCGGCCACCTGCTCCAACACCTGGGAGCGGTCATCGGGCCGCAGCCGAGGCCGCGACGCGAGGGAGCCGTCGGCCAGCGGGGTGTAGGCAATGACAGTCACCCCGTGCTCCTGGCAGTAGGGAAGCAGCTCCCGCTCGATTTCCCGGCGCTTCAGGCTGTACAGCACCTGGTTGGATACTATGGGCACGTTGGGCATCGCCGCCTGCGCCTCGCGCAGTTCTCGCAGCGAAAAATTGCTGACCCCGACGTGCTTCACCGATCCCGAGTCCACCAGGGAGGCCATCGCCCGCATGGTTTCCTTGAGGGGCACACGAGAGTTGGGCCAGTGTATTTGGTAAAGGTCGATTACCCCGGCGTCCAGCCGCCGCAGGCTGGCCTCTGCCGCCCGCAGCACTTGGTCGTATCCCAGGTTGCTGCCCAACACCTTGGTGGCCAGGAACACCTGGTCGCGGCTGCCCTTGATCGCCCGGCCCACCACATCTTCGGTGCGGTACATCTCGGCGGTATCGATGAAGGTGGCGCCCAACGCCATGCCGCGGCGGAGTGGCTCCTCTCCGCCGCTGTACTTCCAGGTCCCCAGCCCGATCTCGGAGACCATCACTCCAGTTTTACCCAGCTCGGTTTTATCCATAGCCGTCCCGTTTCAGTCCGTCCGTAAATTCAGGTGGGGGTCTCCACGCCCTCGGCGGAGGGAGGTTGCTCCGCGCCTGCTGCTTCCTCCAGGAGGCTTTGCAGTACGTCCCCAGGCATGAACTTTATCACGATTATGAGGGCTGCCAGGGCAAATGCTATGTCGTCAACTATTATCCCCGGCAGGAAGTCGATGGGGCTGACGAAATAGACCACCGCGGCTAGCAACAGGAGCTTGAGGCAGAGGGGGACCCGGCTGTCCTTCGCCAAGAGCCGGAAGAAGGAGAGTTTCCGGCGGTGACTCAGGCGGAGGAAACCGGCGTAGGGTTCCCGCTTCCGCAGGGCGAGCAGCAACAGAAGGCACAGCACACCCGCCGCGGCCGCGCCGGCCGCTATTGACACGCCTATGTACAACCACGGCAACGTCCGGCCTCGGCCAACCGGGGATTGGGGTCTGGGCGGGGACTGGAGTATCTCGCCCCGGACCAACCCTCGGTGGTTCACTCCTCCCGCGTTAGGGTACTATAATACGCCCTACCCGCGGGCCGTGTCCTACGCGGTGGGCCAGCCGAAATATATCGAGGTGTTGTATATGGACTTCGAGGACGTTCGCCCGTTCATGGAACAAAACCACTGGGGCGTGATAACCACCTACCAGCCCGATGGGGCCATGCACACCAGCATCGTGGTGTGCGGCGTGTTTCGCGACAGCGCGGCCTTCGTGATCGTGCGAGGCAAGTCCGCCAAGACCCGCAACCTACGGCGAGACCCCAGGTGCACGGTGCTGGCGGTGAGCAATGACTGGCGCAGCTACGCCGTAGTCGAAGGGCAGGCCCAACTGCTGGACTACCGCAATACCCCGGCGGAGGAGTACCGGGTGCTGCTCCGGGACGTATTCCGGGCTTGCGGGGACAAGGAGCACCCCGATTGGGAGGAGTACGACCAGGCCATGGTGGAGCAGGATGCGGTGACGGTCTTCGTGAACCCGGATCGGGTCTATGGGATGCTGCGGTAGCCGCCTAGCCGGGCATCACCATGACCGCGTCGGCAAGGCAGACCAAGGCCCCGTGCTGGTTGACGCCCTTGACCCGGCACTCGACCAGGTCTTGGTCCGCCTCCCGGCGCTTGGACGTCACCTCCCCCTGGAAGACCACGGTGTCACCGGCCCGGAAGGGCTCGATGGCTCGCATCAGCAGGCTGCCTCCTTCGTAGAAGGCTTGCAGAGGAAACGAAAGCTGGAGCATCTGGTCCACGTAGGACATGGTGGACGGGCCGGCGTTGACCCTGCCGCCGAAGATGTTCTGCCGGGCGAACTCCTCATCCGTGTGGATGTTGCCGGAGCGGGTCTTTCCGGCCAGGCGGAAGCTGTCTTTTTGGCTGATGACGTCGTGGCTTTCCGATATTGACAGCTCGGCCAGCCGGTCGCCAACGGCCGCTTCGCCGAAGTTGAGCAGGCGGGGCGCCCGTGTGCCCTGCACCGGCATCTGTGGCGCAGGGGGCGGTGCGCCCTGGTCCTCGGGAGGCTTCTTCTGGCCCTGGGCGTACTCGAAAATGCAGGTGTAGTCGTACGCGGCGACCGGCAGGCCGGACTGGTTTATTGCCTCCACCCGGAAAGTGACGAACTTGCTCCCCCTGCGCTCGTATTTCTCCAACACCCGGCGGGAGCCGGTTATGGTGTCTCCCGCCTGCGCGGGGCGGCGCCAGCGTATCTCGCACTTGGCGAAGGGGGTCTGTCTGCGGGCCGTCTGGGAGTTCTCCAAGGCGACGAACCCGTTGGCTTCGGCTATGTCGTCGCGGAGCAGCGGCGCGTAGGCCAGCACCATGGTCGGCATGGCCACCAGGGCCCCGCCGTACTCCGGGGCGCCTCCTTGCTGGTAGCGGGAGTCTAGGCATTGGGAAAGCTTGGCGTACTCGGCCACGCGGTCGTCCGTCAGGGCGACCACCGTGGGGGTGCCGCCCTGTCCGGGGGCAACGGCGTCGTAGTCCCACAGCTTTTCCCGCCGGTCCAACGTGGCCATACGCACCTCAAGCCCGGCCCAAGGCCGGTTGCTGATTGTATCTTGGTTCAGGGCGGGGAGATGCAAACACCGCCTGGGCGCTACGGCGTTTGAGGCGCGGGCAGGTCGTCGCTGCAGTAGGCAAGCCCCAGGCTGTGCAGGTCGTTGCGCTCGGTGTCCCGCAGTCCCGCCGGTATGCAGCCGGTGAGTTGGTTTCCTTCCAAGTACAGCAGGCTCAGGTTGGCCGGCTCCTCCAACTCTGAGGGTATTTGGCCCGTCAGCATATTGTGCCTGAGGAACAGCTCCGCCAAGGAACTGAGGTCGCCCAACTCCGGCGGTATTTGCCCACTAAGCGCATTGCCGTCAAGGACCAGCTGCTTCAGATTGGACAGCCGCCCCAGTTCCACCGGTATCTCCCCGGACAACCGGTTGTCCGGGAGGTACAAGGCCCGGAGGTTGGACAGGCTGCCCAGTTCCGCCGGTATCCCGCCGGTCAGGCCGTTGCCGCTTAGCCCCAGGTACTCCAGGTTGCCCAGGTCCCCCAGCACCACCGGTATCCCGCCCGACAACCGGTTGTCCGCGAGAAACAGGTCCGTCAGGCTGGCCAGGCCTCCCAGGGACGAGGGTATCTCGCCGCTCAACCGGTTCCCTTCCAGGGTCAACTGGCGCAGACGGCTCAAGTCACCCAGGGCCGATGGTATTGGGCCCGTCAACTGATTGTGGTGGAGATGGAGCACCTGTAGATGTTCGAGACCCCCCAGTTGTGGCGGTATCTGGCCGCTGAGCTGACTGCCGGAGAGGTAGAGGTGGGTCACGTTGGAATGCCGGGGTGTGCCCCGGACCTGTATCCCCTGCCAGTCGGTGATGGGGGCGCCGGCGCTCCAGTCGAGGGTGGCGGCGCCGGCCAGTTCATTCCGTATCCCGTACAGTATGATGCAGTCGCCCACCAGGGCTGTGTTTTCACGTGGCTGGGGTACCACGGTCCCGTTTCGGCACACGGAGGCCACCGAGACCTGGGCGCTGACCGTTGCGGCGTTGCCGTGCTGGTCGGTGGCCTCGATGGTGAGGGCGTAGACCGGAGCGGCGGCATAGTCCAGAGACCCGGCCACGGTGATCCGGCCCGTGGCTTCGTCGATAGCGAAGGCGCCGTCGTCGTTGCCCTCCGTAATGGCGTAGGACACCGTGTCCCCTGGAGAGTCGGTGGCCGCGACGCTGCCCACTACGCTCCCAACCTCGGCGCCTTCGGCTATCTCGAAAGTGTAGGAGGAGGCGCCGAACACCGGGCTGACGCACTGACTAGTCGTGGCCTCTATCACGGGAGAAGGTTCACTCCAATTCGTCGCGTAGGCGGTGCCGTCCCCTAGAGCGCTAACCCGGAACCTGTGCCTGGCGCCGCAGGCCAGCCCGTCAGTGGTGTGTGATGTGACAGCAGCCGGATCGCCGCTTGATATCAATTGGTCCCATCCGGACTGGCCGTACCTCACCCGGTACTGGCTTGCGCCTTGCACGGCATCCCAACTCAGGGCGATACTATGCTCTGTAATCGTCCCCGCACGGAGGTTCCTGGGCACCGGTGGCAGGCAGCCGGGAAAGCCGAAGGTGTTCAGATCATTGGTAGGAACGTCCCCAAGCGCCGCGGGAATGCAGCCGGTGAAAGAGTTCCCCGCCAGCTCGAGTTCCGTCAGGGCGGTCAGCCGTTCCGGGATAATGCCAGTCAGGCTCTTGTTCGCCAGTTTGAGCTTGGTAATCCGCTGTGGAGTGCCACCCACCGTCACGCCATCCCAGGACGTGATAGCGATACCAGTGCCCCAATTCAGGGTACCGGTGCCTCGGAGGGCATCCTTGGAATCAAGCAGTCCTGTGCAGTCAGCCATCAATCCACCGTGTTCGGCCTGATTTTCCACCACGAGCCCGCAAGGCGGTGGCGGCTGTGCCGGGTTGTCGGGGAGGCCGGGAATCCGGGCTGCGGTGTAGAACTGCCTGAGCTGGTTTGCGTTACTCACCAGCATGGGCGAGTCGGGGTCTTCGCCAATTCGCCCCCCGTGCTCGGCCATCCTGGCCTGATGGGCTGCCGTAATCTCTTGCGCAAGGGCGGGCAAGGTCATTTCCAGTGCGGAGCGATGGGTCGGGTAGTCGTCCGGTCGTATGCGCCGCCACAAGTCACTGTCGGGATGGACGGCGATTATAGTGTTGTCTTCCTGCCTTTGGATGTCCCAACTCATGCGGAGCATCCATGCCAGGGACGAGAGATCCGGCGGAGGCATGAGAAACACGACGCGCTCTTGCCCTGCCAAAGCGTTGGCAAGGCCAGTCTCGAAGCTCTGCCTGATTTCTTCTACGCCTTCCTGCCAAGTCTTGTCCGCAGTGGCGAAGTCTTCCCTAAAATATCCGAGTACGTAGAATATCACGGTCAGCTTGGATGGGCCGTCGCCAAGAATGTAGGCATTCGCGCGTATGTCGGTGTAGCACTTGATCGAGTAAGCGCCTTCCAGGACATCCACCACAGCGCTCTCCGGAACGTTCTCCGGGAGGTTGGACGTATCTACCGAATAAGAGGGTGGGCGGAAGGGGTCATGGCTCGTGCAACGCACCGTATTCGGCAAGTAGGTGCCCCGCACCACAAGATGCACCGCGGAATCTGGCCTATCGACCCCGAGCATGTGCCGCAGGTTGCTGGGCGCATCGCCCAGCTCCGGGATGTAACCCGCTAATGTCCTGTCTGGTTGCGGTGCATCCAGTGCGCACGGGTCCACGGGGGAGTTGGGCACCGGTGTGCAGGGAGGAATTTCCTCTCCGAGGGTGCCCGCCTGCTGTGATGGTGCCGGAGTCTGAGTGGGCGCAGGCGTTTGGGTGGGAGTGAGGACCGGTGTGGGCGTTGTGGTCGGGCCGGGCGTATAGACCGGATGAGGCGTCCGTGTGGGTGCTGGATTAGGTGTAGAGGTCGCTGTGGACGGCTGGTCGGACGCGAGGGTTGCTATGGGCGTTGGCCGAGCGCCGTCGCAGGCGACAAGCGCAAGCATGAGCGCGGCACCCAAAAGGGTAAGTGTTGTAACCCGGGAGAGCATGGTCGTGTTACGTCTCATCTGGACTGGTAGAGCGCCATCAGGGCGACGATGTCGTACGCCTGCGGTTCGCAGTCCCTATCCGGGTCGTGATATGACATGACTGAATGCTCCGTGTTGATGGGATGACGATTGAAGTCGATTCGGAACCTTAATATGTTCTCTGCGGTGGCATTCCCGATGCCGAACGCGTGTCCCGACTCGTGGATAACCAATTCATGGAGCCTCGTGCAACTGTCGGATCCGGCAACTTGCGCATTCCAATAGGCCGCCCCCAAGGACTCGTTGATGAGAATGGCGCCGTTCTTTATTCTGTCAATGCCGGGGCTTAGCCAGCTAAACGATAGCCAGCATCCGGGGATGGGGTCGTCCCTCTCGTCGGTGGGATCACATGCTGCTTCTATTCTCGCGTCTGAGACGACCTTCACCTCGAACCGGCCATCCTCCGATGGAATCTCTTCGCGGAAATTGAGGAACTTGACCACGAAGAGGGGGTGCGTGCAGTTCTCGCCCCCGTGAGGTCGGTAACTCTCTGTCGTTATAATATTGTGTCCGCCCCTGTCCCAAATGACCGTCTCCTCCCACTTACCCACGGCGTCTTCGATGTCCTCTACGATTTCCACTTGGGTCCTGCTAAGGTTGGGGTTGTTCGGGCTGGTGGTGACCTCCGGCGTTATGGTCGCCGTACACATCACGTAACGGAAATGATGACTGCCTTGCGTATTCTTCGCCTGATAGCCGTGGAAGGGGGCCGTCGCCACGGTCCCGCCCCTAAGCGGGGAGTCGGCCGAGTAGACGAAGACGGGCTCCGTCGACCAGTCGGAATCGCTCACCACCGTCGACCGCGCCTGGAGGCGGTAGAGGGTATCCTGGGCCGGGCCGGCGAAGGTCGTCTCCTCCACCGTGGCCCCACTTGTCGTCGTAGCCGCTTCTTCCCGCCAACTCGGATGTCTGCCAGTCCCGCATACGCCACTATCCGGATCGCACACCTCCTCGAGGTAGCGCACGCCGTAGCCGGTTGCCCCTGAGACCGGCTCCCACCTTACGGTGATCTCATCGTCGGCGTTGAGATTCCCGTTGGCCCGCAGCTCGGTGGGAGGGTCGGGTATGTCGTTATCCGAGATAGCCACATACGCAACGAAGGGATCCCCATGTACATAGCGGGTAATGCCGCCTGTTATCTGCAACGATATGCCCCCGTCCTCCTCATCCGTCATGTCATCAACCGTCCGGATGGTAAAATCCGCAGTAGCGCTCCCGCCAGGTATAGGAACGCTTCTCGTCAGCGACTCGTCGGGGTGTAGGAAGGCCCCTAGCTGTGGTGTCTCAGTGATGCTCACCGACACTCGGAGGTCCGACGTCGGCGCAGGGTCCGATGTCAACGTGAACTTGGCAGCATCGCCCTCATCAATGGCGATATCGGTGTCTGGGTGCCGTTCAATCGTTACCGTGGGCAGCGGCGGCGGCGATTGTACCGTGATTGTGAATGTGAGCCCTGCGGTATCGCCGTCGCTGTCGGTAACAGTGTAGGTGACCGGGTACGAACCCGTGCTGGTGGGGGAGCCGCTGATACGGCGGGAGGCATTTGAAAAGGTCAGCCCCGACGGAAGCCCGCCCGCGGAGTAGCTGAGCGTTCCGTCTCCGCCGCTCGCAACCGGCAATTGCAGCGAAACGGTCGTTCCCCTGTCATACGTCCGGTCGCCGACGGTGGCCGAGCCGAAGGTGGGCTGTCTGTCCGGCGGACAAGGATCAGTGCTAGCTGCAATCGAGGCGCTGGCGCCCCAGGCCGCCCGGTACGCCGTACCGTTTCCGTAGGCCCTGACGCTGAAGGTGTAGGACGTGCCGCGAGTGAGACCCGTGGCGGTATAGGCGCTGCCGGCCGTCTCTTTCGTCGTGGACCCGTAGCTGACCTCGTACTTGCTGATCCCGCTCCTCGAGTCCCAGTCCAACCCCACGCTGGTGCAGCCGGTGGAAGCGACCCGGAGCCCCGCCGGCGCAGGCGGGACCGGAGGCGTTGGCGGGGGCGTCGGGGGCGGTCTTGGCACCGTTACCTGCCAACTGGTCAGCCGGTAGACGAACGTGCGCGCGCCTGGGGACGGCCCTTTCTGGTACACCGTGACCCTGATGGTGGCGGTCCCGGACGAGCACCCATACAACCCGAAGATGAAGGTGCGTTGGGTCACGCCGCTCCCCCAAGTTCGCGTCGCACTCCCGCTGCAACCCGAGCTGAAGGCGACCTTGCTGGTGTTGGAGGATTCCAGTTCCAGCGACCCGGTGTGGGAACTCTCCAGACCGGAGACGGTGACGGTGAACAGGGGGGAGCTTTGGCGCAACCCCACCGTGGTGGGCCGGTTGCCTATGGAGACCGTGGGCGCCGCGGGGGCCTGGCCCGTGACCTCATCGTCCGGCGAGAGGGGCGGGATGACGAAGACCAGGTAGTCCCCGGTGCGGAGGGCCTCGGCGCCGGCTTCCAGCAGCACGGCGTGGAGGACTCCCTGGGTGGAACCATTGCAGCCGTAGAGGGTGGGGGAGTAGGTGACGGTGGGGAGGTCGCCGGTGAAGCTGTAGGTCTTGGTGGTCTCGGAACAGGAGGGATCGAACCCCAGGGAGCCGCCGTCCATGGTGGTGAGGACCAACTCCATGGAGTACTGCCCTGAGACCACCAGGTTGTGGGCTTTCAGGGTAAAGGCGTCGCTGGAACCATCCGAGATGCAGCGCTCCAGGCCGCTAATCCGGGGATTCGGCGGGCCTGGGGGCGGTTCCGCCTCCACCAGGTGGGGCTCGCAGCCGGGGCCTCCGACGGCCAGCGCCACCGGCCCCGGGGCGTCTTCCGGTTGGGGCGACTGGGCGTGGGCCGTCGCGGCGTAAAGGGCGTCGAGGAGGACCGCCAGCAGGAGGGCAAGGTGGAGCGGCACCCTGGGAACGGAGGGAGTGGTTGCCGTCGCGGTGGGTTTCCGTGGCGCGGGGGAGGGGTATGAGGAATTGGACACGGCCCACTATACCACGGTTTGAACTTGGGAAGCGATTCTAGTAACGTTCGGACGGTGGGCTTGGTCGCGCGCCAACCTTTCCCGCGGCGGCCCCGTCGCAGGACCGCCGCCGGCCGGCTCAACGGGGAGGAAAACATGAAAGTAGGCTTTATCGGGTTGGGGACCATGGGCGGCCACATGGCGTACAACACCCTGGCGGGCGGGCACGAGTTGGTGGTCCACGACCTCCGGCGCGAGTCGGCGACCCGGCACCTGGAGGCGGGCGCCGTATGGGCTGACACCCCGCGGGAGGCGGCGGAGGCCGCCGAGGTGGTCTTCACCTCCCTGCCGGGTCCTACCGAGGTGGAGGCCGTGGTGCTGGGCGAAGACGGCGTGGCCCAGGGTCTGACCGCCGGCAAGACGTACTTCGACCTCAGCACCAGCACTCCGGGCCTCATCCGCCGCATCCACCGGGAGCTTGCCGCCCGGGGTATCGACGTGCTGGACGCTCCGGTCAGCGGGGGGCCCAACGGGGCAAGGACCCGCAACCTGGCTATCTGGGTCGGCGGAGACCGGGACGTCTACGAGCGGTGGAAACCCTTGTTGGACGCCATAGGCGACAAGGCCTACTACGTGGGCCCCATCGGGAGCGGGGCCATCGCCAAGCTGGTGCACAACTGCACCGGGTACGTGGTTCAGGCCGCCCTGGCCGAGGTGTTCACCATGGGGGTCAAGGCCGGGGTGGATCCCCTGGCCCTGTGGCAAGCGGTGCGGCGGGGCGCCCAGGGGCGCCGGGGCACTTTCGAGGGGCTGGCCGAGCATCTCCTGCCGGGGAACTTCGACCCGCCCGATTTTGCCCTGCGCCTGGCCCGGAAGGACGTGGACCTGGCGGTGGCCGTGGGCAGGGAGTTCGACGTCCCCATGAGGCTGGCCAACCTAGCGCTGCAGGAAATGACCGAGGCCATGAACCGGGGCTGGGGAGACCGGGACTCCAGGGCGGCGATGCTGCTTCAGGAGGAGCGCGCCGGCGTTCAGGTGCGGGTCCCTCCGGAGGTATTGGCCCAGGTGCTGGAGGACGAACGCGCCGGCGCTTGACCACTACCCGGACCGGCCGCCGCCGCCGCCGTTTCAGTTGTTCCCCTCCGTCGTTCTTAAGCGGCGGGCCGTTTCCATCGCAGGTCCGGCTGCCGCGCGGCCCTGGCTTCATCCAACCGGGCCACCGGGGTGGTGTGGGGCGCTTGCCGCACCAGGTCCGGGCTTTCGGTGATCTCCCGGTCTATCTCCAGCAGGGCCCTGACGAACGCGTCCAGCGTTTCCCGGTTCTCCGACTCGGTGGGTTCGATCATCAACGCCTCGCGGACGATCAGGGGGAAATACATGGTGGGGGCGTGAAAGCCGTAGTCCAGCAATCGCTTGGCGATCTCCAGGCCGTTGACCCCCCGGGCCTTCTGCCACTCGGCGGAAAACACCGCTTCGTGCATGCAGCGGCGGACGTAGGGCAAGAGATATGCGCCCTGCAGGGCTTGCATCAGGTAGTTGGCGTTTAGCACGGCATTGCCGCTGATGGACCGCATACCCTCGGCCCCCAGGGTGCGAATGTACGTATAGGCGCGGACCAGGACCCCGAAGTTGCCGTAGAACCCGCTCAGCTTGCCGATGGTCTGCTCGGGGACCGATAGGCCGTAGGCCGGCTGGGGACCGTCGCCTTTACCGGTGACTACTGGGGCGACCACCGGAGCGGGCAGGAAGGGCGCCAGCGCATCCCCGGCGCACACCGGCCCGGCTCCGGGCCCGCCGCCGCCGTGGGGAGTGCTAAAGGTCTTGTGCAGGTTCAGGTGGGCCACGTCGAAGCCCAGGTCTCCCAGCTTGACCCGGCCCAGCAGCGCGTTCATGTTGGCCCCGTCGCCGTAGACCAGGCCCCCGGCCTGGTGCACCACCCGGCACACCTCCACGATATTGGTGTCGAAGAGGCCCAGGGTGCTGGGAAGCGTGATCATCGCCCCCGCCAGGCCGGAGTTGCAGACCTCGTGCAGGGCCTCCAGGTCCACGTTGCCGTTCTCGTCCGAGGTCAACTCGACCACCTCGAACCCGGTCATGGCCGCTGAAGCGGGGTTGGTCCCGTGGGCGCTGTCGGGGATGGCCACCCGGCGGCGGTGGACCTCGCCGTTGGCGTGGTGGTAGGCCCGGATCATCAACATCCCGGCCAACTCCCCGTGGGCCCCGGCCAGGGTGGAGAGGCCCACCGCTTCGAGGCCGGTCAACTCCCCCAGGAAGCCTTGCAGCCGGTACAGGAGTTCCAGCGACCCCTGGGACAAGCCGGCGGGTTGGGATGGGTGGGCCAGGGCGAATCCGGGCAGCAGGGACACCTCGTCGTTCACCTTGGGGTTGTACTTCATGGTGCAGCTGCCCAAGGGGTAGAAGTTGGTGTCGATGGAGAAGTTCAGCTGGCTGAGGGCCGTGAAGTACTGGACCACCTCCGGCTCGGATACCTCGGGGAGGTCCAGTTGGTCGCGGAGCAGCGAGGCGTCGGGCATCGGCTGGAACGGAACGTCGCAGTCCGGCAGCACCGCTCCCACCCGCCCGGGCACGCTGCGGTCCATGAGCAGCTTGTCGGTGTCCCTGGCGCTGCCCGCGGGCATCAGGCCGCCTCCGCCAGTGCCGCCACCAGCGAGTCGATGTCTTCCCTGGAATTCATCTCGGTGACGCATACCAGCATGGCGTTGTCCCCCTGGCTCCCGGGAAGCGAGTATGGACGGCTGCTGACGTCCAGCCCGCCAAGAATGTTGCGCTCCAGCAGGCGTTGGTTGATGTCGGCCGGGGCCCGCGGACACCGGACCACAAACTCCCGGAAGAAGGTCCCGTCTACGGGCAGGGAGTAGCCGGGCAATTGGGCGATCCGTGCGGCGGCGTAGTGGGCCTTGTGGTAGCACAGCTCGGCCACCTGGCGCAGCCCGCGCTTGCCCATGGCGGCCACGTAGACTGTCGACGCCAGCGCGTAGAGGGCCTCGTTGGTGCAGATGTTGCTGGTGGCCCGCTCCCGGCGAATGTGTTGTTCCCTGGCCTGCAGGGTCAGGGTGTAGCCGGTCCTTCCGTGGCGGTCCACGGTGCGGCCCGCCAGCCGGCTGGGCATCTGCCGGACGTGCTCCTGCCGGGTGGCGAAGAGGCCCACGTAGGGGCCGCCATAGCTGGGAGGTATCCCCAGGGTCTGTCCCTCTCCGGTGACGATATCCGCCCCATAGTGCCCCGGCGGTTGGAACATGGCCGCCGCCATGGGGTCGGCCGACACCACCAGGAGAGCGTCGGACCGGTGCGCCTCGGCGGACTGGGCGGCCAGGTCTTCGACGTACCCAAAAAAGTTGGGGTACTGGACCACCAGGCAGGCGTACCGATCGTCGATTCCGGGGGCCTGCGCCGGCGCGCCGGCAACCTGGATTCCCTGGGCCTGGCAGTAGGTGCGGATAACGTCGCGGTAGGCCGGGGACACGGTGTTTGCCACGGCAACCCGGTCCCGCTTGGTCACCCGGCAGGCCATGAGGGCGGCCTCGGCCAGGCTGGTGGCCCCGTCGTACATGCCCGCGTTGGCCACCTCCATGCCCAACAGGCTGCAGACCATGGTCTGGAACTCGAAGATGACCTGCAGGGTGCCCTGGCTGGCCTCAGCCTGGTAGGGGGTGTAGGCGGTGAGAAACTCTCCCCGCGACATGATGGCCCGGACAACGGACGGGATGAAATGGTGATAGGCCCCCGCGCCGAGGAAGGACGGGCCGCTGTCTAGCGGCCGGTTGCGCGACGCCAGGGCGGCGAGCTCCTGCTTGATCTGCAGCTCGGACAGCGGCCCGGGCAGGTCCAGGGGAGGATTGCGAAACTCTCCGGGGATGTCCTGAAACAGCTCGTCCAAGCTGCTCAGGCCCAGCACGGACAGCATCTGGGCCTGTTCTTCGGGGGTGTTGGGGATATAGTGGGACTGGAACCCCGCCTCCGGGGGTTGGTCTTGGACCTGCCGGGACGCGGTCACGGCAGCCCGCTGGTGAACGACTCGTACTCCTCGGCGGTCAGCAACCGGTCAAGTTCGGAGACGTCGGCAGCCCGCACCCGGACCAACCAGCCCTCGCCGAAGGGGTCCTGGTTGGCCATCTCGGGATGCTCCTCCAGCTTGCGGTTTACTTCGATCACCTCGCCGCTCACCGGAGAGAACAGGTCGGAGACCGACTTGACCGACTCGATCTCACCCATCTTGCCCATGAACGTGACAGGGGACCCGGGACTGGGCAACTCCACGTAGACGATGTCTCCCAGTTGGTCCTGGGCGTAGTGGGTAATGCCGGCAACGGCTGTGCCGGCGGCCTCGTCCTCCAGCTTGACCCACTCGTGCTCGCGGGAGTATTTGCGGTCGTCGGGACTCAATAGGACTGCTGCCTCCTGGGGCGGGTATAGAAGGGCAACGAGGTTACTTCCGCCCGGGCGGTCCGCCCGCGGATGTCCACGTCCACCACCTGGCCGGGGTTGCCGTAGTGGCCCGAAACGTAGCCCATGCCAATGCTGGTGTCAAGAGTAGGGGAGTAACTGCCGCTGGTGACGCGGCCGATTTCCCTTCCCTGGTCCAGGATGGCGTAGCCCTGGCGCGGCGCGCTGCGGCCCGGCAGCTTGAGGCCCAGCAGTGTGCGTGAGGTCCCCTCCCGGTGCTGCCGGCGCAAGGCCGGAGCTCCCACGTGCTCCTTGTCCAACCGGACGAAGCGGTCCAGGCCCGCCTCGATGGGACTGGTTTCGGCGTCGATTTCGTACCCGTGGAGGGGCAGGCCGGCCTCGAGCCGCAGGACGTCCCGGGCTCCCAGGCCGCAGGGCAGACCTCCCTGTTGCATGAGGGCGTTCCAGGTTGCCTCGGCGTCGTTGGCGTCGACGACGATCTCAAACCCGTCCTCGCCGGTGTACCCCGTGCGCCCGATGAACGCGGGGGCTCCCGCCACGGATCCCTCGCTCCAACTGAAGTAACGCAGGCTGGAAGGCGGACCGCCCCCGCTCAATAGACCGATGCGGTCCGCGGCTTGGGCCGTGGCCGGGCCCTGGAACGCGATGAGGGCGGTGTCGCCGGTGCGGTCTTCCACGGTGCAACCGCCGGGGAATTTCTCGGCTATCCACCGCTGGAACCACGCCAGCACCTCGGCCCGGTTGCCGGCGTTGGGGATGAGCAGGTAGCGGTCCTCGGCCAGCCGGTAGAATATGGTGTCGTCTATCGTCCCGCCCGCCTCGTTGCAAATCAGGCAATACCGGGCGCGGCCCACGGCCAGGTCCGCGGCGGAGCCGGTCAGCACCCAGTCCAGGAACTCGGCGGCGCGGACCCCGGAGACGTACAAGCGGCCCATGTGGGAAACGTCGAAGATACCCGCCCCGGTGCGCACCGCTTTGACTTCCTCCAGGATGCCGGAGTATTGGACCGGCATGTCCCAGCCGCCAAAGGGTATGGTCCGGGCGCCCAGGGCCAGGTGGGTGGGGTAGAGGGGTGTTCGCCGGTTCTCCTCAGCCAATTCCGTGCTCTCGTGTGGGCGGCGCGTTACGCGTTACTCGAGGGGAGGCAGCACGCCCGCCATCCAGGGGGTCAGGTCGCGGATCACGTCCCTGCTTATCTCGTGGGCCATGGAGTACTCGTGGAACTCCGGCGCGTAGCCGGCGTCCTCCAGGAAGCGGAGGGCGTTGCGGGCGGTCTCCGCGGGTATCAGCGGGTCGGAGAGGCCGTGGGCCAGGAAAATCGGCTGGCTCCGGCCCTGGGGCAAGCGGTCCTCCAGGACCGTAGGGTCGGGCAGGGACGCGCTCAGGACCGCCAGTCCGGCAAAGGTGTCGGGACGGGGAAGCCCGCAGCGGTAGGTCATGCCGCCGCCCTGGGAAAAACCGAGCAACACCGCCTGGCCGGCGGCAACCTGGAACTGTTCTATCACTTCGTCGAAGAAGGCGCCCAGCAGGCTCTCGGCGGCCTCGAATTCCTCGGGCGTGGCCTCGCCCCGGGGAGACGTCCAGCCGTACCCGGGCCGGCCCAGGCCCAGGTTGAAGGCTATGGGAGCGTTGGGGTAAGCGTATACGTAGCCGGTGGAGTTTATGACCGAGGCTAGTCCGGCCAGGTCCTGCATGTTGGCCCCGAAGCCGTGAAGCATGATCACGAGGGGATAGCGCCGCTCCAGGTCGTAGTCGTCCGGCAGCACCGTCAAGTACTTGAGCCCGGAACCTTGGTGGCTCTCTGCCCGCATAGCCGTCACTCCTATTCCGGTCCGTTCCGGTCTGGGCCGGGTGCAACCATCCTAACATTGCTCCGAGCCGGGAACAAACGGGGCGGGACTCCCCGCCGGGCCACTTGGGGACAACCCGCGAACCGGCTGCGGCCGGACCGGGCAGGCGTGCCCAAGAGAGGGAGGTCGGACCCCGATGCCGATGGGAGGGGCTAGAGGCGTACGATGCTGTCGGCGATCATCGCCACAAACAACAGCGCCAGGTAGAGCAGAGAGTAAAGGTACAGCTTCCGGGCGTGGCGCGCCGACGGGTCCGCTCTCAACTGCCAGCTCAGGACCACGAATACGCCGCCCAGGGCCGCCGCCAGGCCCAGGTACAAGGGGCCGACCGCGAACGTCGTGGCGAGCGCGAGGCTCAAGGCCACCAGAACGAGGGTGTAAAGGAAAATCTGGGCGACGGTGTGCGGCCGGCCCGCCACCACCGGCAGCATGGGAATGCGGGCGCGCTCGTAGTCCGTTTGTATCAGCAGCGACAGGGCCCAAAAATGGGGGGGCGTCCAGAAGAAAATGATGGCGAACAGGTACAGGGCGGGCACGTCTAGGCCGCCGGTGACCGCCACCCAGCCCACCATGGGGGGTATGGCGCCTGCGGCGCCGCCGATGACAATGTTTTGAGATGAACTCCTCTTCAGCCATCCCGTGTAGACGAACACGTAGAACAGGGTCGCCGCCAGGGTCAGGGCCGCCGCGAATATGTTGACCCAGTAGGCGAGGATGAAGAAGGCGACCACGTTTAGCAAGATGCCGTAGGACAGGGCCATTACGGGTGAGATGCGCCCGCTGGCCACCGGCCGTTGGGCGGTCCGGGTCATCAACCCGTCGATGTCCTTGTCCAGGTAGTGGTTGAGGGCGTTGGCGCCGCCGGCCCCCAGGGCGCCTCCGGCGCACACCAGCAGGATCACCGATACGGCGGGGTCGCCCCGGGCCGCCAGAAACATGGCGCCCAGGGCCGTTACCAGCAGCAGCAGGACGATGGGAGGCTTGGTCAGCGCGAGGTAATCGGAAAGTACCCGCAGGATCAACGCGGACCGGTCCAGCCCGGGCCTCACCAGCCGCAGTTGATCAAGCATTGGCCGTCTCGGCGCCGGCGGGGCGGGCCTGCGTCAGCAGCAGCAACGGCAACAACGCCATGGCGGCCCAGACCACGGTCGCCGCGGCCAGGTGGAGCGCCCGGAATTCCACTGGGAAGTCCAGCCACACCGCGCCGGCGCCCACCATGACTTGTGCCGCGAACAGGGCCGCCGCGACGATGGACAGGCGGCGGACGTAGGAGGGCCGGTGGCGTTGCCGGATGCCCAGGTGCAGAACGTACATCACGAATAGTCCGATGATGCCGGCTACTATGCGGTGTGCCATGTGTATCGCCGGCAGCTTATGGTCCGGAAAGACGTCTCCCTGGCAAAGAGGCCAGTCCAAGCATGCCCCGGTGGCTCCGGTGATCGTCACGATGGAGCCGGATATGAGGATTCCATACACCCCGACGGCGGAGGCCAGGAGCAACACCGGGAACCGGTCGGCCCGTCCGTCGGGCAGCCTCCCACCCCCCGGCGATCGCAGCGGCCCCCGGTAGGCCAGCACCGACACCAGAATCAAGCATACCAGCAGAGCTTCCCCCAACGCCAGATGCGCGGCCACAATGGCGCCGGGCAATTCGTTCAGCACGGTGGCCCCGCCCAGCAGGGCCTGGGCTATGAGGAGAAGCAGGGCTATGGTGGTCCAGGCAACCACCGCGGGCTGGCGCCGGTAGGCCAGCCACGCCAAGCCCACCGTTACCACCACCAGAGGCCCGACCACAAGGGACGCCACAATACGGTGGGCGTACTCGATGACCGCCTTTAGCTCCCAGGGCGGAAGGATCCCGCCGTGGCACAGGGGCCAGTCGGGGCAACCCAGTCCTGAGCCGGTGACCCGCACCACGCCGCCCAACACCACCAAAGCCAGGGCGGATACGGCTGTCGCTAGGGATAATCGCTGAAACCACGGTGCAGCTCGTCTGGTCGTGGGGAGGGGGTCTCTGGTCTCGGCTACCGCCATCGGGCCCCAACGCGAGATCCGGTGCGAGACGGTCCGGGAGCCGCGAGCCTGAGTGTGTTCATCCTGACGGACTCTTGGGGGGTGCTGTGCAGGGGAGTATGCGTCTAAGTTACAACCTGCGCTGGTCCGTCCCGCCGGCGCGTGGTGCTTCGAGGACGGCTCCGCAACGCGCCTGGAAACGTAACATAGCGGTTATTAGGTTGTCAATCGAGCGGCCGCAGGCTGAAGGGTCTTTCCGTCCTGCGGCAAAAACGGCTCTTGGGGCTGCTTCCGCGGCTGAGACTGTGACGCATTGTAGGTGTAGCCGGTGTGGTTGCCTCATGGACGTATCAGTATCGGAAATTAGTAGACTCGGCGCCCTCTAGGAGCCCTCCCCCACCCCTCCGGTCATTCTGAGCTTGCCGAAGAATCTAAAGCCGCTCAGGCGCCACCCCCGCCGTCCCTGGAAAGAACGCGACGCCGCCCGGGCCCCCCGCGCTGGCAACCTCAAGCGCGGCTGCGAGGCCTGGGCCGCCCTCCGGCAGCCACTTGAGATTCCTCGTCGCTCCGCTCCAGCGGAATGACACGGGTGGGCGCCGGAAGGGAGCGCCGGTAGGGAGTGCCGGTAGGGAACGCTGGTAGGGAACGCCGGGGGAGTGTGGTATCATTCCTGGCGCTGTCATGGACGAAGCGGTCCGCGTAGAAGGTTTGGTCAAACGGTTCGGTACGGTAACCGCCGTCGACGGGATTTCATTCCACGTAGACCGCGGCGAAATCTTCGGCATCCTGGGACCCAACGGCGCCGGCAAAACGACCACGCTGGAGATTATAGAGGGGCTTCTCAAGCCCACCTCCGGGGCCGTCTCCGTGCTGGGTATGGACGTGCTGAAGCGCCCGGCTCAGGTCAAGGCCAGGATCGGCGTCCTGCTGCAGTCGTCCGCCTACTACGATCACCTGACCCTCCGCGAGATTCTGTCCCTCCTCGGCAGCTTCTACGCCAACAGCGTCCGGCCCGCCGCCCTGCTGGAGCAGGTGGGTCTCTCGGACCGGTCCCACAGCCGGGTGAACCAGCTATCCGGCGGGCAAAAGCAGCGGTTCGCCCTCGCCGCCAGCTTGGTCAACGCTCCCGAGCTGGTGGTCCTGGACGAGCCCACTACCGGCTTGGATCCCCAGGCTCGCCGCAACCTCTGGGCCATGGTCCGCGACATGAACGGCCGCGGCATTACCGTGGTGCTGACCACTCACTACATGGAAGAGGCGGAAGCCCTGTGCCACCGGGTGGGCATCATGGACCGGGGGAGGCTGCTCACCGTGGATGCTCCCCGCGCCATGGTGGGACGCTTGGACGCCGCCTACACGGTGAAGATGGTGGTGGCCAACCCGCTGACCGACATCCAGATAGCGTCGCTGAACGGGGGCGTCGACGTGGTCCAATCCGACGGGGGAAGCTCTTACCTGCTGCGATTGCGCAACACTCCGCGAGCCCTGGAGTCGGTCCTCGAGGAGATAGCGGTTAACGAGATCAGCTTGGAGCATCTGGAGGTTACCCCGGTAACCCTCGAGGACGTGTTCCTGGAACTGACCGGCAACGAGCTGCGGGACTAGCGTTGCTCGCCCTCACCGCGGCCAACCTGAAGATGCTAGCCCGAAACCGGCAGGCCACTTTCTGGGCCATCGTTTTTCCCCTGCTGTTGGTGGTCGTCTTCGGGCTCATCGAGATCAACGGCGTGGGCGCGGGAAGCGTCGCCGTAGTGGACCTGTCCGGCGGTCCCGAGGCCCAAGGGTTGAGGGAAAAGCTGGGCGAGATAGAGCTCCTCGATTTCAGGGAGGACCCCGAGGACGAGCCGGCGGCCCGGCGGCAGGTGGCCGACAGAGACCTGGACTATCTGGTGGTCATTCCCCCCGACTTTGGCTCCGACGGTGCGGCTGCGCCCCGGGAGCCGGTGGTGCTGCTCTACGACACCAGGAGCGGTGACCGCAATCAGTTGATCGACGGCTTGGTCCGCAGCCTGGTGGCGCAGGTCCGGTCTGACGCGGGCCGCCTTCCCGCCAGTTCGACGGTGGTCACGGAGGTGATCGAGGCTCCCGAGGCCGATTACTTCGACGAGGTGCTGATGGGGCTGGTCGCCCTCGGCATTATGACCAACTCCATCATCTCCATCGCGGTCCGGGTCAGCACTCACCGCAATCAGGCCGTCCTGAAACGGCTGCTGGTTACCCCGCTGCCGGTCTGGAAGTACTTCGCCGGCGAGATCGGGGCGCACTTGGTGCTGGCCGCGGTCCAGGTGGCCCTTATCCTGGCGGTGGGAATATGGGTGTTCGGGGCCGACGTGCAGGGCAACCTGGGGTGGATTTTTGTGGTGGCCCTGTTGGGCGCCGTGGTGTTCCTCAACATAGGCTTCGTTCTGTCGGCTTGGGCCCGGAGTCCGGCGGCGGCTTCCGGAATGGGGAACGCCATTGCGCTTCCCATGATGTTGTTCGCCGGCGCCTTTTTCTCCACCGCCAAGCTGCCCTGGATACTGCCCCAAGCAGTGCAGGTGTTGCCGCTTACCCCGATGTTGGAGGCGCTGCGGGACGTCGCCATCGACAGCGCGCCCCTCTGGGACACCTGGCCGCACCTGGGAGCCCTGGCCATTTGGGCGGCGGTCACCGCCTTGGCCGCGGTGCGCGTGTTCCGGTTCAGGTGAGAGCCCTGATCGTCGCCGCCCTGGTGGTGGTCGCCGGCCTCGCCTGCACCGGGGGGACCGGGGTGGTGCGGGGCATGGTGCTGGAAGTGGTGGACCGGAGCCCTGCGGAGATAGAGGTTCTTCGGGTGCGCGGCGACAACGGCAGGGTGTGGACTTTCACCACGGAGGAGGCGCTGCTCAAGGACGGGGCTCATCTCCGGCTGCACCAGGCGCTGGGCCAACCCGTGGTGGTGCTCTACGAGTCCAAGGACGGCCGCCTGGTGGCCACGGACATCAGGGATTGACCCGGCTTAAGCCCCTTCCAGGGCCCGCAGCAACGCCGCTTCAATCTCCGTGGCGGGCGTGAAGTGGTCGTACTTGTCCGCCACGCGCCCCTGGGGGTCCACCACGAAGGTCCAGGGCTCGTTGGGCAGGCCCCACTCCGACACGGCGGGGGCCAGTTCGTCCTCCGTGGGCCGGACCCCTTGGAACAGGTGCGGGTCCTTCAGGACCTCCACGTGGATGAAGTTGGCGCTCCCGGCGTAGCGCTCCTGCACCTTGGCCAGCTCCTGAAGCTGGGGACCGCAGGTGGCGCTTACGCAAAAGGCCGGCGTGGCAAACACCAGCACGAAGGGCTTGGCCTCAGCCAGAGCCTGGTGCACTGATAGCCGGTAGAAGGCAGGGTTAGGCTCCGGGGCGCTGGTGATGTGGCCAAGCTCCGGAACGTCGGAGGCGGTGAGGGTCACGCTGGCCGGGGCCGGGTCGCCGATGTTGGGCGTATCGGCTGTCTCCTTCACCTGGAAATTGGCGGAGGCCGTAATCGTGGCCCCGTCAACCACCAGGTCGGCCTCCATTTCCCAAAAGCCCGGGGCGTCGAAGGCCTGACGGGATAGGAACACCCCGCTGGCGCCTCCGAACCACTGTTGGAAGTCGGCGGTGGCGTCACCCTTGTGTTGACGTTCGCCCGCGTTCCCCAGGTAGGTGCGCACCTGCGCCGTGGGGGCCTGTACCGGGATGCCGTCCCGGTTGATGATGGCGAAGGACAGCCGGTTGTCCTCGCCGACGGCCAAGTCGGAGGAGAGGACTATGGCTGAGTATTCCGGGCCCCCGAATTCCACGTCCGCCGGTATCGCGGGGACTGCCGGCGACCCGCAGGCCGCGGCGTGCAGCAGCAGGACCGTCACGGGCACAGTGAGCCAGGCCGGCAGTATCCGGGCCAGGATGCCTCCGGGGTTGCCTATCTACACCCTCTCCAACACCGTGGTTATGCCCATGCCGGCCCCGATGCACTGGGTTGCCAGGCCGTAGGCGGAATTCGACCGCCGCAACTCGTGGGCCAGGCTGAGCACCAGCCGGCCCCCGGTCGCTCCCAGGGGGTGCCCGATGGCCAGCGCGCCACCGTTGACGTTGAGCTTTTCGAGGGGGATGCCCAGCTCGCGGGCGCTGGGAATTATCTGGGCGGCGAAGGCTTCGTTGAACTCCACCCGGTCGATCTGCTCCATGGCGATCCCCGCGTGCTTGAGGGCCTTGTTGGTGGAGGGGACCGGCCCCAGGCCCATCACCTGGGGCTTCACCCCGGCGACGCCGAAGCCGGTGATCCGGGCCAAGGGGTCCAGGCCCAGGCCCAGGGCTTTTTCCTCGCTCATCAACAGCACGGCGCTAACGCCGTCGTTGGTGGGAGAGGAGTTGCCCGGCGTGATGACGATGTCTTTGTCCCCGTAGCTGACGACCCCGGGCACCGGGTTCAAATTCATGAGGGCCTCGAAGTTGGTGCCGGGGCGGATGCACTCGTCCCGGTCGAAGACCACGGAGCCGCCGTACTCCTCGGGCAGCCAGTTGCCCTTGTCGTCGAAGACCGGCTCTTCCACCTCCAGGGGGATGATCTCGTCCCTGAAGACGCCGGCTTCGTAGGCCTCATGGGCCTTCCGGTGGCTGGGAGCCGCGTACTCGTCCAGGTCGGCGCGGCTGAGACCATAGATCTCCGCTACGTTCTGCGCCGTTTGAAGCATGGACACCTTGGGCGGGGAGTCCAGGATGTAGTCGGGAAACGGGACGGAGAAGTGGTCGAAGTGGTCCGGGGCCATCCTGCGTTGCTGGTCGTTCAAGGCCAGGGACCTGGGCTCGGTCACCCTGGTGTGGGTCTCGCCGTCATCCCCGCCGATGGTGCGGGCCATCCGCTCCGCGCCCAGGGCGATGCCGCACTCGGTGGCGCCCACCATGATGGACTGGGCCACGCGGTGCACGGTTTCCATGCTGGAGCCGCACTGGCGGTTGGAGTTGAAGGTCGAGACCTCCAAGGGCAGGCCGGCCACCCGCGCCACTCGGCCCAGGTCGATAAACTCGCCCTTGCCCAGGACGTTGCCCAAGCCCACGTCCTCGATCATCCGGTCCTCCACCTTGGGGTTGCGGTCCAGCAACCCGCGGAGCACCGCCGCCCCCACGTCGTCCAGCCGGGTCGCCACCAGCTTGCCCCGGCTGGCGCGGGCAAAGGGGGAGCGGGCCCCGTCTACGATGACTACGCTGCGCAGTTCCATGGCTTGCCTCCCGAGATCCTCTTGTTGGCTAGCCTAATCATACAGTAGGGCGCTGGTCCGGGCAAAAACGCGGTTTCCCGAGCTAAAGGCGCGGCCCGCCGGGGGCGATGTTCCGGCGGCCCTTCTCTGCTACCCCCGCGCATCCTCCAGCCTATTCTCCATGCCGCACCCACTTGTACACGCACTTGCGTAGCTCCCGGCGCCCGAAACGCCCCATTTGCTGGCTGGAGTTGCCCTTGCCCCGGGGCAGCACCCAGATCTCGTCGCAGTGGAACCCCGATTGCTCGGCGAAGTCCGACAGGATAAGGTCTACCGGCACCTCCTCCCCGTGATACTGCACGTTGTCGTTGACCATGAACACCACACCGCCCGGCCTGATCACGCGGCCCAACTCCCGGACAATGACCGCCATCTCTTGAAAGTAGCCCTCCAGCAGCCGGACTACGTGGGGGTTGCTCAGCTCCGCGGTCCGCTCCCGCAGGATGGCTGCTACCTCGTGGAGGGCCCCTTGGCCGTCGTACATGCCGAAGGCCGCGTCGATTAAGTCCGATTCGCCGTAGACTTCCCGCAGCCATTTCCCCTTGGGCTTGTTCTCCACCGTGGCCGACAACATCTGCTGTCGGAGGTCCAGGAAAGCGGGTTGATCGTACCCCAGCCAGGCCAGCTCCAGGGCGTAGGTCCTGGTGTAATCGTAGCGGTTGGCATAGGGTGGCGAGGTGACCACGAGGTCGAACGAATTGGAGGGAAGAGACCTCGCGTGTTGGAGGCTGGAACCGGCGATGAAGTCCGGTCTTCCCCTCCCGTACAGGGCTTTCAACGGCTCGATGTCCTGGGCGATTTCCCGCAGGCGGGAGCGCAGGGCGTCGGGGAACGATTGGATAGTCCCCTTGTGCAGCCGGGCCCGGAGGTCTCGCCCGGAGCGGTAGTCCCACCGGAGGTACTGGCCGTCCTTTCGGGTATAGCTCACCGATTCCAGGACGCTCATGCAGGCGAGGTCCAGCAGGGAGCGGACCGCCTCGTCCTCGATGCCGGCGATGTACTGCCGAGACCTGGCCAGGCAAGCTTCCGTTTCCCTTGGGAAGGCCGACTCGGTTATCGCCACGTGGCGGAAGGCGTACTCGCCGGGCGGTTCGCCGCCGGAGCCGGTCGAGTCCAGCAGGCCCTGGGCGGCACGCTGGAAGGCCCCGGGGTCAAGCCCGTTGGCCGCAGAGGCGACGGCGTTGCCCATCAGCACGCCCACGGGCATGATTTCGATGCCTGCCGCTTTTAGTCCCCGGCCCGCCGCGATGAGAGGGGTGGTCCCTATGCCCGAGAAGGGGTCCAGCACGGACCGGGGATTGAAGCCCTCGATCAACTGCTCCACCAGCAGGCTGGAGAACCCCTCCTTGTACTTGAGCCACCGGAATCCCGGCGCCTCGCGGTTGCCCTGATAGGAGACCGCTCGGCGGGTCAATTGCGGATTTACCCGCAGGCGGTCTTGGAACCGCCGGTGCAGAGCGCGGCGTTGGTCCACCGGTCCGCCGTTGGGGGACTCTACGGCTACCGTATCCGAGAATTCATTGATGGCGGGAAGACGCGGTTGACTCATAGCAATAGGCGGGTGTTGATTAGGCGCGCGTGGGCCACAACAGGGTACGCCGCCCTGCAGGGTTTGGGCAATTGTAACCCGGGGAGGGCGGTGGCGAGTACGGGGGAGAACCGATTGTCAGCCTGAGGGAAGGCCAGGGTTTTTTTATTCTAGGGCCGTTGTGAGCCATTTTGAGCCCTGGGCCTGGGTGGTGGTTGCCTGGGTGCGGTTGATAGATGTGGCAAGGCGCTAATAGCTGCCTGTTAGCAGTGTAGGGAGTGGGCACCGAAGGGGGCAAGGGGGAAGTGTCGTGAGTTGAGGAGGAGGAGCCGCCGCCGGCGCGCAACCGCTCAAGGTTGTTGTGCCCACGCCCGCATCGCCGACGGGTTCCCTGGGTTGCCGGGTGTTACAAGCCGCGGAGGGTCCGGTTGGGCCATTAGGGTTTGACACCGACCGCGCAGTGGAAGGGAGTGGAGATGAAATACGACCCCTCGGCCTCCGCCTGGGCCACGGCGACCCGCCACTCCTCCGCTTCCTCGCGGCTGAGGCTCGCGAGGATGTTGTATTGCAGGTTTTGCAGCCGGTCTGCGTCGGTGTAGGTCGCTAGATGGGGAAACATGACGATCTTGGACAGGCCTACCCGGTTGAAGAGACGGTAGAGACCGGCGTCGGCGCAACCGAGGGAGACGCCTGTGTCTTCGGCCCAGGGGGGCGACTCGATCTTGGCCTTGAGGGCAGGCGGCAGCGGCGCGTTGACCCACCGGTTCATGTCGTGGGCGTGTCCCAATACCGCCACCCGGCCTCCGGGCTTCGTCACTCGCACCATCTCAGCCATCATGCGGCCCGCATCGACCCGCTGTATCACCGTGCTGGACAGGGCAACGTCAACGCTGTTGTCGCCCAGGGGCAGGGACTCGGCGGCGCCCTCGTGTAACTTCACGACGCCCTCCAAGCCCTCTTTCCGGACCAGGGCGGCAGCTTCCCGGAGGAAGAAGCGGTTTACGTCCACGCCCACTACCGGGTTGCGCCCGCCGGTGCGCCGGGCCAGCCAACGGACCAGGACCCCGGTGCCGCAGCCGACCTCCAGCACCGTGTCTCCCGGCTCCGCGCAGGCCTGGTCCATAAGCGCGGCCACGGCCCCCAGATACCCCGAGGAGCGGCCGCGGGCCTCCAGAGTGCCCACCATACCCAACTGGGGACCACTCAGGGTGATGACGCTGTAGCTCTCGGCGAGCCGGGACAAGAGAGGGTCCCACTGGGAGGGGGCCGCTCCCAAGGGCAACAGCACCAGCGGCGGCCCCGATCCTCGGACTTGGTAGAAGATGCCAGCCTCTTCTCCCTGGGTTTGGGGTGGAACAAAGGCGGGGCAGCCGGTTTCGACCTCGTCCATCTTGGCCAGGAATTCCAGCAAGTGGGCCGCCATGTCCTCGCCGCGTTCGACGATAACGTCGGCGTAGGTGTCGGGGCTGTGATACCCGGCCAGGGTGATCAAGGTAGTGCCGGGCAGGGCGGCGAGATGGCGCAGCGCAATCTCGCCGGCTGGGCCCCGGTCGCCCCGGAAGACCAGCAACCGCGGCCCCACCGAAGCCAGGGTGGCCGGGTCGAAGCTCAGGGGACAGACCAACGAGAGCGAGGCAATCGCCTCGGGGTGGCCCTGGGCCATCCCGGACCAGTCCACCGCCGCGCGCCCCGCAAAGTGGGCCCTGGTGATTCCCAGGCGGCGCAACACGGCGATGATGCGTTCCGCGGTGGTGAGCTCGGCGGGGGTTTGGGAAGTATTCTTTGTCGGTCGCGCCATCGTGGCTCCTGGGGGCCTAGATTACCCGGCGTCAGTCCAAGCTTGCGGCGAAGTCCAGCCACACCCGGGCGCAGGGCGCCGGCAGAATGTGCTGTACGAACCCCGAAACGCCCGGGAACACCACCAAACGGCCGTTGGGGAACAGGTCCGCGGCGCCGCGGAAGTCCCCCAAGACCTCTTCCCTCAGGCTGGCCGCGGCCAGCACCAGCACGGGGATGGTAACGTCTTTGAGCAGGGGCCGTAGGTCGCCTCCGGGAGCGTTGCGCTGGAACCCGCTCACCACGTGGGCCGGAGTGGCCGCCATCTGCGCCGCGTACCACCGCACGTAGGCCGGGTCCACCACGTCGGGGTCCAGCCGGCGGGAGATGGTGTGCTCCACCCAGGCTTCCATGCCCTCCCGGTCGATCAGGTCGGCGCTCTCCACGTGGTGGTTGTCGAAGGTGGTCGGCGAGGTGCAGGTGGTCAGGGAGATCAGCCGTTCTTGGTGAAGGGAAGCAAACCGCATGGAGATGGAACCGCCCACGGTCTCCCCGATCAGGTGCACTTTCTCCAGTTCCAGCTTGTCCAGGACGCCCAGCAGGTCGTTGGCGAAGCTGTCGATGGACCAGGGATAGCCGGGCTGGGGCACGTCGGACTGGCCCATGCCGCGCATGTCGAAGCGAACGACCCGGTAGTGGCGGGCCAGGATGAGCACCCAGCCGAACCACATCCTGTGGCTTTTGGCCATGCCGTGGTGCAAGACCACCGTGGCCGGTGTGGTCCAGGGGTCGGTAAAGTCGTCGATGGTGTAGAAAAGCTCGGTGCCGTCGTCCAACTTTAACTTCATAGCGGCCTCCGAAAGGGTGACTGGGTGGGTCCGGCCTCCGGGTTAGCCCTCGCCCGGGGCTTTGGAAGTCAGACCGTACTCGGCGAACACCGACCCCGCGATCTGCATCACGGTGCTGGTGGCAATGTACCCGCCGTAGAGCATGACTTGCATGAACACTTCCATGATTTCTTCGGGAGTCACTCCCACCCGGAGGGCGCCCTCGATGCGGACGCGGATCTGGCGGTCGTAGCGGCCCTGGACGGTCATGGCGGAGAGTACGCAGACGGCGCGGCTCTTGGCGTCCAGGTTGGGACGGCTGGAAATCGCCCCCCAGTGGTACTCGTAGACCAGGCGCTGCATCTCGGCGGCGGTGGGATGGTCCGTATAGTAGGCGAATATGTCCCCTATGTGCTGCTCGTAGGTCTCGGCCCCGAGATTGTAAAGGTCTTCTATGGACTGGTCGGTGTCGTAGTGGTTGGAGGGGTTGAACTGTATGCTGCGCTCTTCGAAGACCTCCTTGGCCAGGCGCATGGCGGCCTCCACCGCGGGGACCCCGACGTAGAAGGTCAGTTGGATGAACACCTCCACCACCTGCTCCGGCTGCAAGCCCAGGTTGAGGCAACGCTCGATATGCCGTCGCAGCAGGTGCAGTTGCCCGAGGGCCATCAAGGCCGAGATGGTGCAAACGCAGCGCAGCTTGACGTCCATGCCCGGTCGGCTCCAGATGGAGCCGTAGAGGGACTCGTCTATGATGCGCTTCAGGTCGGGGGCAAGCTGGTCGATTCCCGGCAAGCTGAAGTGGCTGGCGTCCCCGCCCGCCATCAGAGCGCGCATCGATAGACCTGTTTCGTACCGGTCGTTCAGCGTTGTCACGTCGGCGCCTCCTGGACCACGTTACGGGTGTATTCCCTGGACAATACCGCTAGGGGATAGTACCGCTAGGCGAACCGGGTCTTGACCCAGCCCTGGTCGAAGGGGGTCCAGAAGTGGGAGGTCAGCGTCAGACTTTGGAACTTCCACTGGCCCCCGGCCCTGACGTACTCCTCATCATAGCGGGCCGCGCCCCACACGGCGCGGTCGCCGTCGGCGAAGGTGCAGGGTTGGAAAAGGTACCAGGTCCCCGTGCCGGTGTCTCCGTCGACCTCGATGATGGGGTTCATCACCATGTGGATGGCGAAGGGCAGCCTCTGGGGCGCTCTCTTGAAGAAGTCGCGGATCTCTTCCCGGCCCTTGTTGTAGCCTCTATCGCCCCCGTCCCACACCGCGTCCTCGGTGAATAGCTCGGCGAGGGCGTCGGCGTCGTAGTTGTCGTCGCAATAGGCACAGTAGCGCCGCTTGAGCCGCTTGATGGCCTCTATATCCTCCAGAACCCTGATCCTGCGGTCCAAGTCCTCCGGATTCATCATTCCCTCCCGTTGGATGGCTCAATGCTTCGCTCCCCGCGCCGGCGCGGCCGGCTAGCCCCGGGGCGGGCCTAGAGACCTTGGGCCCCGTCGACTTCTGACATGACCTCGGAGGCGAGCCACTCCATGCGTTCCAGAGACTGGCTGAGGTCCGGCATCCGGATGTCGAAGATCAGGTGGCCCACCCCCAGCCGGGAGTAGGTTTCCACGTCCTGAAGCACCTGGCCGGGTCCACCGCTAAAACGGCGGCGCTCAGTTGTGGTGGTGAGAGCGGTATCGTACAGCGGCGCTTTCATCGCCACTTCGATGCGCTGCGGGTCGCGGCCCGCCCCTTCGGCGTAGCGGCGCAGCAGGCCCACCGACTCGGCGAGCTCTTCCGGCTCCAGCGGCGCGGCGGGAACGGCCCCCACCGGGTGCCAGGCGTCGCCCAGCTCGGCGGCGCGGCGGATGGCCCTGCGGCTCTGGCCGCCGACCCAGATGGGCGGATGGGGCTTCTGCTCCGGTTTGGGCAGGAAAGTGAGGCCGGAGAACCGGCAGAACTCACCCTCGAAGCTGGGGGTGTCGCTGGTCCAAAGCTCTTTGAAGGCCAGCAGGTACTCGTTGGTCACCGCGCCGCGGCGGGCGAAGGGCGGCGCGCCCAGGGCCTCGAACTCCTCTTCCATCCAGCCCACGCCGACACCCACGGTGAGACGGCCCTTGGACAGCACGTCCACCGTGGCCAGCATTTTGGCGGTCAGGATGGGGTGCCGGTAGGGCACGATCATCACGCTGGTCACCAGGCGGATGTTCCGGGTGACGCCCGCCAGGAAGGCAAGGGTGGTGATCTGCTCCGGCCACTCCCCGTCGCTCCTGGTCCCACCGCCAAACCCGCCGCCCACGCTGTAGGGATAGGGGGAGGCGATATGGTTGGGCTGGATTACGTGGTCCGGCGCCACCAGGCAGTGAAACCCCAGGCGGTCTCCCCGCTGGGCTATCTCGGCCAGGGCGTCGGGCCGGGCAGTGGGCCCCGAGTTGGGCAGGTAGAAGCCGAAGCGCATCATCACCCTCGCCGGCGTCCAAGGCGGGACCGAGCCGGCAGTCCCAACTATAGCTTAACCAAGAAGCGTGTCCAACCCCCGGCGGCCGGCCCGTGCGGCCTGGTTGGATTCTTGACACCTCCTGGGGCCGCCTGTAGACTTTGGCCTGCCAGCTACCCCTGCCACCTACATAGGGAGGGTTCCCGTGTCCACGTCCGCTCCGGTGCTCACCGAGGAGATGCGCCGGCAAGCCATCGGAAGTGAGACCGCCCCTATAACGACGGAAATCGAAAAAGGGGCGATCATCAAGTTTGCACGCGCCATCGGCGACGACAATCCTCTGTTCAGCGACGAGATAGGCGCCCGGCGAGGCCCCTACGGCGGCCTTATCGCCCCGCCCACGTTCCTGCGATCTGTGGTCTCCAGCCGCATGGACCTGCCCTTCGAGTTGCCCCTGGCCCGGGTGTTGGACGGCGGCAGCGACTGGGAGTACTTCGAGCCGGTGCGCGCCGGAGACCGCATCACCGCCGTGGCCCGGCTCACCGACATCGTGGAACGGACCGGGCGCTTGGGCGTAATGGTGATCATGACCATCGTGGTTACCTACCGCAACCAGTTGGACCAGGTGGCGGCCACCCAGACCAACACCCTAATCCGGTACTGAGGCGTTCTCGATGGCCCAGGAAGTGTATTGGGACGACGTCAGTGAGGGCATGGACCTGCCGGCCCTGACCAAGCACCCCACTACCAGGCAGTTGGTCCAGTACGCCGGGGCCTCCGGCGACTACTATGAAATCCACTACGATCAGGAGTTCGCCAGGGGCACGGGCCTGGAGTCGGTCATTATCCACGGGGCCCTGAAGAACGCCTTCCTGGGGCAACTGGTCACGCAGTGGATGGGGCCGCGGGGCAAGCTGCGGCGCCTGGGTTGCCAGTACCGGGGAATGGATGCTCCGGGGGTCCCCATTACCGCCAAGGGCGCCGTGACCAGGAAGTACCAGGAAAACGGGGAGCACGTGGTTGACTGCGAAATCTGGCTGGAGAACGCCGAGGCCCAGAGGACTACCCCAGGCTCGGCGACGATTGCCCTTCCGGTCCGGGGTTCCTAGCCTCCGGCCCGGCATCATTGCCGCCGCCCGGCTCGCCGAAACCGCCGGAGGCACGTCCTTGGGAGCACGGCGTGGGCGTCCCCGCGTAAATCGGCGGTCACCCGCAAGACTTCCCTGCCCCTGAGGAGGGCTGATGACCGATATTTTGAAGGACAAGGTGGCCATCGTCACCGGCGCCGGCCGGGGCATAGGACAGGGGGTGGCCAAGCTCATGGCGGAGGAGGGCGCCGGTGTGGTGGTGGTTGACCCCGGCGTGAACGTGGACGGCAGCGGGTTCGACCAGTCCGTGGCCGAGCAGGTGGCCGGGGAGATCAACGGCGCGGGCGGCACCGCCGTCGCCTGCACCGAGTCGGTCACCTCCATGGCCGGCGGGGAGAAGATCGTCCAGACCGCTATAGACAACTTCGGCAAGCTGGACATCGTGGTAACCTGCGCCGGCATCCTGCGGGACCGCATGATATTCAACATGGCAGAGCAGGAGTGGGACGACGTCATCGCAGTACACCTCAAGGGCACCTTTACCGTGGTCAAGCACGCCTGCATCCTATTCCGGCAGCAGCGTTCGGGCCGGATCATCACCTTTAGCTCCGAATCGGGCCTGGTGGGCAACTCCGGTCAAGCCAACTACGGCGCGGCCAAGTCGGGCATAGCGGGCTTCACCAAGGTGGTGGCCCGGGACATGGGGCGCTACGGAGTGACGGCCAACGCCATCGCCCCGCGGGCAGCCACGCGCATGATTGGCGCCATACCCGATACCGCCGCCGAGGTGCGGGCCCGGGGCGGCGTGGCCCCCATATCCGGAGAGGACGAGTTGCAGGAGATGGACCCCAGCGCCGTGGCTCCCTTCGTGTGCTACCTGGCCAGCGACTACGCGGCTAACATCAACGCCCAGACCTTCCTGGTCTACGGGAGCACGGTGTCTCTCATGTCCCAGCCCAGGCCGCAGCAGGCTATCTACAATCCCGAGGGTCACTGGTCCATGGAACAACTAGCGCCGCTGGCCCGGGAAGTTCTGACCAAGGGCATCTCCAATCCGGCCCCGGCTACTCCGCCCAGCCAGTAGGCGCCGTCGGATAGGGACCGGGTAGGATGACCAACTCCGTTTCGAGGGACCCCGTTTCCCCCGCGGCTCCCGAGGCCGCGCCGCTCCACGACGGCGCCGGGGTCAAGGACCGGCTCGTCGGCGTGTGGCAGTTGGTGTCTTGCACGGGCCGCTGGTCCGACGGCAGGGTAACCCATCCCTACGGCCCAGACCCGGCAGGCCTGTTGGTGTACAGCGCCGAAGGCCGCTTCAGCGCCCAGATGCATAGCCGGGCCCGCCCCTTGTTCGAGTCGGGCAATTCGCTGAGGGGAACGCCTGGAGAGACCAAGGCCGCCTTCGAAAGCTACGTGGCCTACTACGGCGCTTACGAGGTGGACGAGGAGGCGGGACGGCTGACCCACCACGTGGACGGCAGCCTGTTCCCCAACTGGGCCAACGACCGGCAGGAACGGTTGTTCCGGTTCGAAGACGGCAGGCTTGTCCTGATCACGCCTCCCTTCGTGGGAAAGCGGGCCCAGCTAACCCTCACCTTGGTATGGGAACGGAGCGGGCAGCAGGCGGCAACCCCCAGGCCCGGGGACTCACCGTAGGGGTCTGACGGTAAGGCCAGGCGAGGCCGCGGCATCGGGAACACACAGTTGATATCGGCGAGGTGGCGTCCCAATGGCCAATTTGTTGCGGGATAAAGTAGCAATCGTTACCGGCGGAGGCCGCGGTATTGGTCAGGGCGTGGCCAAGCTGATGGCGGAGGAAGGCGCCAAAGTGGTGGTGGTGGACCTGGGCGTGAACGTCGACGGCAGCGGCGCGGACACGTCGGTTGCGGAGCAGGTGGCGTCGGACATACGCGAGGCGGGCGGCGAGGCCGTGGCCTGCGCCGAGTCGGTGACCACCATGGAAGGCGGCGAGAAAATCGTTCAGACCGCCGTGGACAGCTTCGGCAAGCTGGACGTCGTGGTTACGGTGGCGGGCATCCTGCGGGACCGCATGGTCTTCAACATGACGGAGGAGGAGTGGGACGACGTTATCGCCGTCCACCTGAAGGGCACCTTCACCGTGGTCAAGCACGCCTGCATCCTCTTCCGCCAGCAGCGGTCGGGGCGAATAATCACCTTCAGCTCCACCTCCGGCCTGTACGGGAACTCGGGGCAGGCCAACTACGGAGCGGCCAAGGACGGCATCGCGGGCTTTACCAGGGTGGTGGCCCGGGACATGGGGCGCTACGGGGTGACCGCCAATTCCATCTCGCCCAGCGCCGCCACCCGGATGACGGTCAGCGTACCCGAGGAGGCCCGCGAGCTGCGCTCGGCCCGGGGCATAAGCGCGGCTTCCAGCATCCTCAGGGGCCTGCCGGAGGACATAGCGCCCATGGTGGCCTGGCTTGCTTCCGACGAGGCGGCCCACGTCAACGGCCACGTGTTCCACGTTACCGAGGGGTTGATCAGCCTCCTCAACGAGCCGGAGCCGGTGAAGAGCATCAACAAGGACGGGCAGTGGACGGTGGAGGAGTTGGTCCGGGTAATGCCGGTGACCCTGGGCTACGAGTTGCTGAATCCGGCGCCGCTCCCGCTGCCCAGCGGGTAGCCGCCCGGCCCTCGCTTCTCCCGCGCTTTCCCGACTGGGTCGGATTGCCTCAGTCCAGCAGGGGTATGGTCCCCCAGGTGATGGACTCCGGGTCCGGCGAGGTGCCGGTCTCCTTGGCCATCTCCCGAATGCTCAGCAGCGTGGCGTTGACCTCGGGGGTCAGGAGTACCCAGTCCGGTTCTTCGGGGATCCAGTAGGGCGAGTTGATGCGCACCGCCCGGTTTTCCCTGGCGTTCAGGTATATTCCAAACTTCGACGCTTGCTGCATATCGTGCTCCCGCTAGACCTTGGCGGCCGCAAGTCTACCTGCTGTCCCTGGCGCGCCAGCCCTACCCGGCCCGCCTTTTCGCGCAGCTTCCGGGCGGCTGCGCCGAGAAGCTATGCCGCGGAGGGCCTTGGGCCGGCTGCCGGGCGGGGCCGTCTCTCCGTGTCCATCAGCGGGACTATTCGGCCCGGATGGCCAGGACCACCAGGGCGGCGATGATGCCGGCGGCCCCCGCCAACATCGCCAGGAGCAGCCGGTCTATCCGGGCGTTGGTCGCCCGGAGCTCCTGGCGGAGCTCCGCTAGGCCAGCGTCCAGGCGGCGGCCGAGATCCTGAACAGCGGTGGACAGCTCGCCCACCTGTCCCTCCAGCCGGCCCAGCCGGGACTCGTCGGTTTCCAGGGCCACGGGCGTCCTCCTGGGGGCCGATAAAGGCAATTATCGTGTATGGTACCACGGCCCGGGCCGGCCCCGGTGTCGGCGGCCCGGGCCGTTCAATCGGGCTGGGGGGGAGACCAAACCCGCAGCTCTGACGGGTTCGGTCCCACTGGCATGGGCGCGTGAGGGCTAGGGTATCATATGCCAAGGGGGTGGCCTCGTGCATGACGCCATTAATCTAATCCGGGGCCTGGCCACGCTTGGCCGGCCTTAGCTTTGTCGGCGCAGGCCCGCTATTCCATCTCCCGTCCTGTCATTCCGAGCGCAGCCGAGGAACCTGAAGTCCTGAGCCGGAGTCCGGGCCTGGGGTCCGGCGCGCAGGGGTTATGCGCATCGGTAGGGGCGAAAGATTTTTCGCCCCTACCGGGGTCCTACGCCCAGGGGCCAAGTGCCCGCCCGTTAGTTGGGGCCGCTGGCCAGGGCTTTTTCGACGCCGCGGCGTCCGTGGCCGGAATAGACGCCCCGGTACTCCTCCGGCAGCAGGTCCGCGATGCGGCCCATTACCAGGGGCAACAGGCTGTGTATAACTTCCCGGCTGGGTTGCCCGTCTATCACCGGGAGGGTGAACGGCGGGCCGATGTTGGCGCTCAGGCGGCACAACGGGAAAGGCATCTGCCAGCCGCGGACCTTCTCGGTGCCGTACAGCCCCACCGGCAGAATGGGGGCTTGAGACTTCAGGGCCAGGTACACCACTCCGGCCATCCCCTCTTTCATGGCGTGGTCGGGGCTTCGGTGCCCCTCCGGAAACACCACCACCGCTTTGTCCTCCGCTAGCATACCCAGCAGCAAGCGCACCGCGCCCAGGGCGGAACCGGACCGGTCGAAGGGCGACACGTGCACTCCGTTCAATACGTGCCTGGCAATGACGTTGGCGAACAGTTCCTCTTTGGCGATGAAGTATACCGGGCGGGGGATGCTCACCGTCAGCAGGGGAGAATCGGCGAAGGAGAGATGGTTGGACACCACGATCAGGGGGCCGTAGGGCGGCACGCACTCCTGCCCGGTTACGTCCAGCCGGCCCAGGTTGCCGAAGCAAAACCGGGCGGCCCCCCGGCCCAGCCGGTAGAGCAGCTTCATGCCCCGGCCGTTTCAGACAACTTGTGGATGCGGTCCAGTATTCGCTCCACCACCTGCTCCAGCCCCAGCTCGTCGGTATCCAGCACGAAGGCCTCGTGGGCCGGGGTCAGGGGAGAGTCGGCCCGGTGGGAGTCGAGGTGGTCCCTGGCCTTGGCCTCCTCCAGCACCTGGTGAAATTCCACCTGCCGGCCTTGGGCTTGCAGCTCTTTCCACCGGCGGCCGGCCCGCTCCTCGGGGGACGCCGACAGAAAGACCTTCAGGTCCGCCCCGGGCAGCACCACGGTGCCGATGTCGCGGCCCATCATCACGATGTTGCCCTCCGCGGCCAGCAGCCGCTGCCGGCGCACCAGCGCCCGGCGCACCGCCGGTACGCGGGACACCCGGGACACCTGCGCATTGACGGCGCAAGCGCGGAGCTCGGGCCCCAGCGAGTAGCCGCCGATTTCCACCCGGTCCCCCTCCGGCCCCGCCAGTTGGAGCGGGTATTCTTCAGCCAACGCGCCCAACGCGGCTTCATCGTCGACGCCAACGCCCTGCTCCAGAGCCAGCCAGGTGACGGCCCGGTACATGATGCCGGTGTCCAGGCTCCGGAATCCCAAGCGGCGGGCTAGAGACCGGCCCACCGCCGTTTTTCCGGATGCCACCGGCCCATCTATCGCGATTGCGCTAACCAAACCCCCCAACCAGCCTTTCTCCAGGGGGTGAACCCAGCCCATTATAGCACCGGCGACTGAGCCGTCGGCCGTTGCGGCGGGGCCTCGGTGGGCCGGCGGGGGCATAGTCCGGCCATATCCCGCGTCCCTTCGGGATCAAGCCGTGATGTCACGTATTGTATAATGGGCCGGTGGCTTCCGGCTGCCCGCCTCGCCGTATGCCCCGGCCTTGCCGAGGGTGCTGTCGCAGACTCGACCAGTGACTTGTTTCAACGAACGATTGCCCGAAGAACGATTGCCCCACGAACGGTTGCGATGGAAGCCGTGCCTGGCGGTTGGGGGGCTTTCGCTAACGGTTGCGGTGCTGCTTCTGGCCCGTGCTTACTCGACCTTCCCCGGCGACCGCGGCCTTTTGGAGCGGACTCAGGGCATCCAGGGAGAGTGGCTGGGCGCGGCGGCGGGTGCCGTCAGTCGCGTGGGGGACTTCACGGTGGCGGCCGCCCTGGTTGTCGGGCTTGTCCTCTGGCTGGTCTTGGTGCGGCGTCGGGCCGACGCGGGGATGGCCGTGATCAGCGCCGGGCCGATGCTTGCGGTCTTCTGGTTGAAAGAACTGGTGGGAAGGCCCCGGCCTGAATACCTCGGTATGGACGCGCCACCCGCCACCATGAGCTTCCCCAGCGGCCACGCCGTCTTCGCGATTATCTTTGGCGGGCTGCTGATTTACCTGGTGGAGCGGGCAGTCCCGTCCTGGAGAGTCCGGCGTGCTGTCCAGGCGGGCATCGGCGCGTTGGTCCTCGCCATTGGGTTCTCCAGGGTCTACCTGGGCGTCCACTGGCCCAGCGACGTATTGGGTGGATACCTGCTGGGCGCCATGGCGCTGCTGGGATTGCTGTGGCTGCGCGGGAGGCTGGCGCCGGGGAGCGCTCACGTTTCCCGCGCAGCCCGGTTAGCCGCCGGCGCAAGGCTGGAGGAGTGAACGCGGAGACCGGCCCCCTGGCATCTGCCTGGGCGGGCCGGCCGCCGGCATAAGTGCGGTTCCCGGGTGGAATTGGGGCGCGATGAACTGGATTGATGCGGTAGTCCTGATAGTGTGGGCCTTCACGGCGATGACGGGAGCCTGGGCCGGGTTCCTGGGGATGGTTATCCCCCTGCTGGTGATCATCGTGTGGTTGGCCGTGTCCAGCCGCGTCGTGGAAGACGTGGCCGGAGTTTTCTCCGGGCTTACGGACAGCGAGTACGGGCAAACCATTGCGGCCTACGTCCTGATCCTGATGGCGGTCTTCATCGTGGGGGGAATCGTCAACTTATTCGTCGGCCGTCTGTTGCGGCTTCTCCCCCTGGCGGGCCTGGTCAACCGGATTGGCGGCGTCGTAGCCGGCATCGCGGTGGGATTCCTGCTGTTGTCCTGGGCGCTCACCGGGGTCCAGAAGTACACCGACCGGGCGGACGACACCATAGACGAGTCGCCGTTGGCGACCTTCATCACCGACAACTTCGGCGTGGCTATCAGCGCGGTCAGGCTGGTGCCCGGCGATTGGGACGACGAGATTGGATTTTTGGGCGAGTGAGTCCCGGACCGGCGAAGACCGTCCCCGGAGACGGGAATCCCAAGTCCCCGTTGGGCTGGGCAGGCCGGGTCCAGACCCACGGCGCAGGGTCTTTTGGTTGCCACCCTGAGCAAAGTGAAGGGTCGCTCCGCCATAGCTGAGATTCTTCGCTGCGCTCAGAATGACAAGGTTTAGAGGCCAACAATTAAATGACCCCGACCCACGGCGCGGCGGTGGGGCTGGCGCTCTCGGGGGGCTGATATAATACGCGCCGGGAACTGCGAGACCATTAGGCGGGCAGGAAAGGGGTAACGCGGGCCGTCCCCCAATCGGCGAAATCGGCCGGGACGGCGAGGAGGGCGCGGAGGCCTTAGCCGCCGGCAAGGTCGAGGTACTGGTGGCACTCTACGGCGCACAATTGCGGCACCCCGGGCAAGAGCTGGTCCCGGCCCTAGAGGGCGGGGGGTCGGCGTCCTCTGTGTCCGGGGAGGGACGGCTGACCCGGGCGCCGGTGCTGGTGCTGAATCTCAACTACGTGCCCATCAACGTTTGCACCGTCCGCCGGGCCGTCATTCTTCTGGCCAAGGGCAAGGCCGAGATTCTGGAGAACCACCGGGGACAGCTCCGCACCGTCGCCGCGGTTTTCGAGGCGCCCTCCATCATTCGCCTGGTGTACTTGGTGAAGCGGCCCTTCCTGCCGCGCAAGCTTTCCAAGAAGGAAGTGTTCTTGAGGGACCGGTTTACCTGCCAGTACTGCGGCAAAAAGGACCAGGACCTGACCTTGGACCACGTCGTTCCCCGGCGGCAAAACGGGAGCCACGCCTGGAATAACGTGGTGGCGGCCTGCTCCAAGTGCAACCTGCGCAAGGCGGGCCGCACCCCGAAAGAGGCCGGCATGAATTTGGTGAAGGAGCCGCGGGCCCCGGACCCCAACCCCTACCTGGTTTTGCAGAACCGTTCCATACTGGAGGAGTGGCGGCCCTACATTCCCTGGAACGTCGGATTGTGAGAGGGCCGGGGCGACTCCGCTTGCCCTCCCTGCTCTACCCTGGGCGCTGAGCGACGCCCTACGGCCTAAGCGGCAGCCAACCCCTCGGGCAGGTCCAGCATCAAGACCTCCAGGGCCAGCCTGGCCGCGGCATTCCGGTCCAGGGCTTCCACCGTTCGCAGTATGGCCTTGATGAACCTGACGGTCTCTTCCGTAGTCAGCCGGCCCGCCTGCAGGAGCAGCTCGCTGGTGCGGCCCGAGTTTTGCACGAACTCCTCGCCCCCCTCTTTGATCAGCAGCAGGTCACGCCACCAGCGCAGCCAGAGAAAGAGGGACTCCCGCACCGAGTCCCGGTCGGGATAGTACCGGCCGGCCAGCTCGCCCGCCAGGGCGAAGCGTTGGTCTAGCCCGGATCGGCACACGTCGTTCCAGCGGTCCAGTTGCGCTTCCCGCTGCTCCAGCAAGTCGCCGTCGTCGTCCAGGGCTCGCATAGCCCAGCCAAAACAACCCCGGGAGAGCCGGGCCAGCTTGTCCGCTTCGTCGGGGCCCACCCCATGATCCCTGGTCAGCCGTTCCGCCACCTCGTTCTTGGGCATGGGCAGCAGGTGCAACGAGCGGCAGCGGGAACGGATGGTGGGCAGGAGCGCCTCCTCGCCGGGGGTCAACAACAGCAGCAACACCTGCTCCGGGGGCTCTTCAAGGGTCTTGAGGAGAGCGTTCGCCGCATCCTCGCTCATCAGGTCCGCCGACTCGAAGATGACGACGTTGCAGGCCCCCTCGAGGGGCGTCAGATTCACCTGGCGCAGCGCCTCTTTGACGTCGTCGATGCCCACCATGGTGCGGGCAGGCCCCCCATTATCGCCGCGGCCCAGCGACACTACTCTTACGTCGGTGTGCCGGCCGTGGGAGATGCGGGCGCACTGTTCGCAGGCGCCGCAGGGGGCCCCCGGCCCCCGGAGGCAGTTCACGCTCTGGGCCAGGTTCAGGGCCAGGGTCATCTTGCCCACGTGGGCCGGGCCAACCAACATGTAGGCGTGGGCCGGGCGCCCCTGTCTCAGGCTCGCCTCGAGCTGCGCCAAAAGCCGGTCTTGACCGTACACCTGCCACATGCGCAGCCCTCACCGCCCCGGTGGATGCACGGCGAGTCCCCGGGCCGGCGATTCATTCAACGTCGCAGACCATCAAGTCCTGATAGCTTTCCCGGCGCCGTATCAGTCGGCTCCCGCCCCGGTTTACCAGCACCATGGCCGGCCTGGGGTTCAAGTTATAGTTGCTGGCCATGGAGGGGCAGTAGGCCCCGGCGGCGGGAATGGCGATCAGGTCGCCCGCTTCAAGCTCCGGCAGCATGACGTCCGACGCCAGCAGGTCTCCCGACTCGCAGTACTTGCCGGCGATGGTCACCTTTTCCGCGGGCGGTTGGTCCGCCTTCCCCGCCGCCACCACCTCGTAGGACGCCTGGTACAGGGCGGGGCGGATGTTGTCTCCCATGCCGCCGTCGACGCTGACGAACTTGCGGACCCCGGGGATGTCTTTGATGGCGCCCACGCGGTAGAGGGCCACTCCCGCCGGGCCGATGATGGACCGGCCCGGCTCCACAACCAGCCTGGGCGCGGCCATCCCCAGCTCGCGGCAGGTGGCGGTCATGGTGGAAACTATGGCCTCCGCGTACTCCGCGATACTGGGCGGGGTCTGGTCCCGGGTGTAGGCAATGGCAAAGCCTCCCCCGGGGCTGAACTGTTGAAGGTCCAGCCCTTCCTCTCGGAACTGCGCGGCGAAACGCAGCACCAGGTCCACGGCTACGCTGTAGGGTTCCAACTCGAACACCGGCGAACCTAGGTGGAAGTGGATGCCGCGCAGGCGCAGGTGATCGGCGGCCAGCGCCTGGCGCACCGCCTGGTGGGCGTGCCCGGTCTGAATCGAGAAACCGAACTTGGAGTCCAGAATCCCGGTGGTGGTGTAGACGTGAGAGTGGGGGTCCACCCCCGGCGAGACCCGGACCAGGATATCCTGGGTCTTGCCGGCTTGGGCGGCGGCCCGGTCCAGCAGGTCAAGCTCGTGAAAGCTGTCCACCACCACGTAGCCCAGGCCGTGCTCGACGGCCTCGGAAAGCTCCTCGGGAGTCTTGTTGTTGCCGTGAAAGTAGACCCGCTCCAGGGGAAAATCCACGCTGCGGGCAATGGCCAGCTCTCCGCCGGACACCACGTCCAACCCCAAGCCCTCTTCGGCGAATATGCGGGCCAGCGCCGGGTTGACGTAGGCCTTGCAGGCGTAGCACACCAGGGACGCCGGGTGGCGTTGCTGGAACTCCCGGACGAAGCTGCGGCAACGGGCCCGCAGCGTTTCCTCGTCCAACACGTACACCGGCGTGCCGTATTGAGCGGCCAGGTCTGAAGCGTTGCACCCGCCGATGACCAACTGGCCTTGGGAGTCCACGTGGGCGGTATCGGGAAACACGGTCTGGGGAAACATGGATTCCTCCAGGGGCGGGGAATGGGCCCGCGGGCCCCATCAAAACGGGCCGCCCGGGCCGTCGGGGTTGTTGCATGATAGGGCCGCGGGCGCGCCTGGCGCAAGCTGGCTTTGCGTTGACTCCCGCAGGGGTCAAGTATATACTCGCCTGCGTCCAACCCGTAAGATTCCCGGTGCAATCGACCCAATTCCAGCCGGTTGAGGGGTAATATGGCCAAGATTCCGATACAGGTCAACGTAAATGGGAAAGACCGGCGGGCGGAGGTGGACCCGCGCCTGCTCTTGGTGCATTTCCTGCGGCAGGACCTGGGGCTGACCGGCGCCAAGATAGGGTGCGACACCAGCCAGTGCGGGGCGTGCGTGGTCATGTTGAACGGGGACGCGGTAAAGTCGTGCACCTGCCTGGCGGTGCAGGCGGACGGGGCGGAGGTGACCACCATAGAAGGGCTGGCGCGAGACGGGGACCTTCACCCTCTCCAGGAAGCCTTCTGGAACAACCACGGCCTCCAGTGCGGTTACTGCACTTCGGGCATGATCATGGCCTCGGTGGAGTTGCTGCAACGCAATCCGAATCCTACGGCAGAAGAGGTCCGCGAGGGGCTGGAAGGCAACATCTGCCGCTGCACCGGGTACCACAACATCGTCAAGTCGGTGCTGGCGGCAGCCGAAGCGATGAGGGGGTAGGCCATGACCACCAGAATCTTTGGCTCCGGCATCCGTAGAAGGGAAGACCCCCGGTTGATCACCGGCCAGGCAACCTACACCGACGACATCACCCTGCCGGGCACGGTTTACGCCGCCATTTTGCGCAGCCCCCACGCCCACGCCAGGATTGCCGGCATCGACACCGCGGCTGCCGCGGCTGCGCCGGGAGTGGTGGCCGTATATACCGGCGCTGACGTAAGCGGGGTCCTCAACCCCATACCCTGCGCCTGGATAGTCCCCGATTCGGACGTGAAACAAGTGCCTTATCCCGCTATGGCCTCCAGCGTTGTGCGCTACGTGGGAGAGGCCGTGGCCGTGGTGGTCGCAGAGGACCGTTACCAGGCCGAGGACGCCTTGGAGTTGATCGACGTCGAATACGAACCGTTGGCGGCCATGGTGAATCCGGAGGCGGTGCTGCAGGACGGCGCGCCGTTGCTCCACGAGGACGCGCCCAACAACCAAGCCTTTCACTGGGTGGCGGCCGGCGGGGACACCGACGCCGCCTTCCAATCGGCCGAAGTGGTGGTTAACGATACTATCGTCCAGCAAAGGCTGATCCCCAATGCGATGGAACCGCGCTCCGCGCTGGCCAGCTACGCTTCGGCCATGGGCGAGCTAACCCTCTGGAACACCACGCAGAACCCCCACATTGCCCGCTTTGTAACCTCGCTGGTCACGGGACTGGGAGAGCACAAGATCCGGGTCATCGCGCCCGAGGTCGGCGGGGGGTTCGGCGCCAAGATCCCGGTCTATCCCTGGGAAATGCTGGTCGTTTTTTGTTCCATGAAGCTGGGTCGTCCGGTCAAGTGGACTGAGACGCGGTCGGAAAACTACGTGTCCTCGATTCACGGCCGGGACCACATACAACACGTGGAAATGGCGGCGACCCGGGAGGGCATCATCACGGGGCTCCGCGCCGTGGTCTACGCCGGCATGGGGGCCTACCTCTCCACCGCCGCCCCCGGAATACCCACCATACTTCACGGCCTGATGTACTCCGGGCCTTACAACATACCCAACTTGAAGTCCGACGTTTACGGCGTATTCACCAACGCGACTCCGGTGGACGCCTACCGGGGCGCCGGAAGGCCCGAGGCCACCTTCCTGGTCGAGCGGATGATAGACCTCCTGGCCGCGGAGTTGGGGATGGACCCCGTGGAGGTGCGGCGCCGCAACCTGATTCCCAAGTTCGAGGACGGGTATGACGTGGCGTTGGGGATTACCTACGACAGCGGCGACTACCAGGCGGCGTTGGACATGGCCCTCAATCACGTCGACTACCAACAGTTGCGGCAGGAACAAGCCCGGATGAGGGAACGCCAGGAGTACATGGGCATTGGGGTCACCTGCTACTGCGAAATCTGCGGCCTTGGCCCCTCCCAAGTGGCCGGCGCCGTCGGCTTCGGCGGCGGTTTGTGGGAAAGCGCCGTCGTGCGCTTCTACACCACCGGAAAAGTAAACGTCTTCGTTGGAACGTCGCCCCATGGCCAGGGGGAGGAAACCACATTCGCCCAGATCTTGTCGGAGGAACTGGGCGTTTCCGTGGACGACATCGAGGTGGTCCACGGAGACACGGACAACACGCCAATGGGGTGGGGGACCTACGGCAGCCGGACTACGGTGGTGGGAGGCGCGGCGGTAGCCCTGGCCTCTCGCAAGATTAAAGACAAGGCCCAGACCCTGGCCGCCCACCTGCTGGAGGCCGCCGAGGAGGATATCCAATACGAAGACGGGAAGTTCTTCGTGCGGGGGTCTCCCGACCAGGCCAAGACGATCCAGGAGATCGCTTTGATGGCCAACGTGGCCTGGAATATGCCGGAAGGAATGGAGCCGGGACTGGAAGCCACGTCCTTTTACGACCCGCCCAACTTCGCTTTCCCCTTCGGCGCCCACGTGGCGGTGGTAAAAGTCGATCCCGATAACGGCGCCGTCGAGCTGCTGCGCTACGTTGCCGTGGACGACTGCGGCCTCCAGATCAACCCCGTGGTTGTCCAGGGCCAGGTCCACGGAGGAGTGGTCCAGGGCGCGGGCCAGGCGCTGTGGGAGGGAGCGGTCTACGACGACAACGGCCAGCTATTGACCGGCTCAATGATGGACTACGCGCTGCCCAGGGCCAGCATGGTCCCGGACATAGAGACCCTGTCCACGGTTACCCCCTCGCCCCACAACCCGCTGGGCGTCAAGGGGATAGGGGAGACCGGGACCATCGCTTCCACGGTAACCATCTACAACGCGGTGATCGATGCTTTGAAGCCCCTGGGGGTCACCAAGTTGAACATGCCGCTGACCCCGGAGCGGGTGTGGCAAGCGATTCATCAACAGTAGGGGGCCGACGTGTTCTCGACAGAGTTTGAATACCAAAAGGCCGCCTCGGTGGCCCAGGCGCTGGAGTTGTTGCGCTCCCACGAGAATGCCAAGGTGTTGGCCGGGGGGCATAGCCTCATTCCCCTGATGAAGCTCCGCCAGAGCAGGCCGTCCCTGCTGGTGGACATCGGCGGCATTGACGAGCTGCGGGGCATCGCCGTCAACGACGGCACCATCCGCATCGGGGCATTGACCACCCACCGCGAGATACAGACCTCGGCCCAGGTGCAGCAAGCCTGCGGCGTGATGGCTGAAGTGGCGGAGGGCATCGGTGATCCACATGTGAGGAACCGGGGCACCATTGGCGGCAACGTGACCCACGCCGACCCCGGCTCCGACTGGCCCACGGTGCTGACGGCCCTGGACGCCCGGTTCGTGATACAAGGGGAGAACGGGCGTACGGTGGCGGCCTCGGAATTCTTTACCGGAGTGTTGGAGACCACCGTGGCCGAGGATGAGCTGCTGGTAGCCATAGAGGCGCCCCGGCTGGGACCCAACCAGCACGCCGAATACGCGAAGATGGCGCATCCGGCCACCTCGTTCGCCGTGGTGGGGGCCGCCGTGGTGGTCACGGTGGAGGGTGGGCGGTGCACCGGCGCCAGCGTAGCCGTGGGCGGCTTGGTCTCCGTCCCGGTGCGGGCCCGGGCGGTGGAAAGCGCCCTGGTGGGGCAGGAGCTGACGGCGGACAGTGTCGGCGAGGCCGTGCAGCGCATATCAGACGACTTGGGAGACAACGTTTTCGGGGACAGCGTCTACGCGTCCGCGGACTACCGGCGCGCCGTGGTGGGGGTGGAAATAAAGCATGCCATCTTCCACGCCGTCGGTATGGTCCACGGCGGGGCCTAGCGGGACCATAATTGAAGATACTTCTGACCAACGATGACGGGATAGGGGCCCGCGGGCTTTGGGCCGCAGCCGACGCGCTGCGGCAGGTGGGAGAGGTGTTCGTGGTTGCTCCGGACCAGGAGCAGAGCGGAGTGGGCGCGGCGCTTACCCTCCGGTCCTCGCTGACGGTCACGCCGGAGCCCGTGGACTCCCGCCTGCCCGGTGACGCCAACGGGGCCCATCCGGTCACCGCCTACTCCGTGGGGGGAACCCCGGGGGACAGCTGCATCGTGGCCCTGGAGAACGTGGTAGGGGCCGTGGACCTGGTGGTCTCCGGCATAAACGCCGGGTCCAACCTGGGGTGGGACGTGCTGGTGTCGGGTACGGTGGGGGCCGCCATCCAGGGCTTTGTGAGGGGGTATCCCACCATCGCAATTTCCGTGGGCTCGGTGACCAACCCCCAGTTCGACGCGGCCGGGCGGTTGCTGGGGCTGATGGCCGGGAGGCTCAGGGACCATGGAGCCGGCCCGGGCCTTTTCCTGAACGTGAATCTGCCCGGCGTGCCTGTGGACCGGATCAATGGGTTGAGAATGACCCAGTTGGGCAACAGGTCTTATGGGGAGTCGGTGCGTGAGGAGGGCAGCGGGCAGGACAAGCGCTATCGCATATCCCGAAACCGGCCCATCGGCTCCGCGTCCCCCGACGGCACCGATATTTGGGCGCTAAAGAACAGCTACATTTCCGTGACGCCGCTGCAAATCGGCCTGGTCAACCACCGGGAGGCCCCGGAAGTCGAGGACCTGCTGGCCGGCATCTCCGGCGTGTTGCTAGGCTCTCAGGAGCAGGCCGGTCCCGGCTGAGCTAGGCCGGAGATGCGGTAGCCGGGGACCTGGCGCGGCCAACCCCGATCATGGAGTCACGAGTTACTAGCGGGGACAACTCCGCCTCCGTCAGGGCGTCGGTCCCCTCGGGTCGGCGGGGCAGCACCAAGAACCGCATGTCGGCCGTGCTGTCCAGGACCCGGACTTCTACATCCTCTTCCAAGTCCAAGCCGAACTCCCGCATCACGCCCCTGGGGTCCACCACGGCCCGGGACCGGTAGGCCAGGCTCTTATACCAGTCCGGCGGCCGGCCCAGCAGGGCGCGGGGATAGCAAGAGCACAGGGTGCACACCACCAGGTGGTGCACGTCGGCGGTGTTCTCGACGACGGTCAGCTTTGGCGTGGGGTCCGGGAGCTTGTAGCCCAACTCGCCCAGGGCGCTTTCCGGGTCGGCCAACAGCCGGGCCTTGAATGCCGGGTCGGTCCAGGCCCGGGCCACAACCCTGGCCCCGTCCGACGGGGCACGGCTTTCGACCGCTTCCTGCATCCGTTGAATCTCCTCCGGGGTGCACACGCCCTTCTCGACCAGCAGGGCTTCGATGGCCCCGGCCCGGCGGGCGTAGTACCCCGGACCGCCCTCCCCGGGGGCGTCTTCGTGGGGATGGCCGTGGGCTTGGACGTCGGCGGACATGAGAGACCTCCTATGCTGAAGCCGGTTCGAGCCAATGATCGTACAGGTCGACCAGGAGCTTGTCCTGCCCCGGGCCCCGGTACTCGTCCCAAACCTGCTTCTGAAAGAACTGCACCCGGTAGAGGTGCTGCTTGGGCAGGCCGTCCCCGCCGTGGGCCAGCGACTCAGGGTTTCTAAAGGCGCCGTAGGCGGCGACCACCACGCCGGCCTTTCCCTGGATGTACCAGGGGGTTCGGAAGTGGGTTGTAGGCGACCCGACCCGGACCTCTACGCGGTCGCCGGCGCTGAACCGGCCTGGAGATGCGGCTTCTGCCATCATTGTCCCCGGGCCAGTTGGGCCGCCTTGCGGTCGATCTCCCCGGCGGTGAGGATGCCCTTCTCCACCATGAGCAACTCCAGCGCCGCGGTCCACCGTTCGTAGTAGCCCAGCGCCTCGTACTGCCGGGGGTCCAGGCTTTCGATGGCCCGCCGCATTTCGTCGGTGGTCCTGATGCCCTTGGCCCCCAGGACCATGTGGAGCGCGTCCACCCGCAGCTCCCAATCGGCGTAGTGGTGCTCGCTCCGGTCTATGGGACCGCTGTTGGGCCATCCGCCCCGGTCGTGGGCTTGCGGCACGTCTCCTCCTGATACGCCGGGATTCTCTATCGCGATGGGCCCCTGTCCGGCCGCTGGTTGGCGGCCGGCGGCTGCGGCGCTAGCGGTTGACCCACATGTCGGCCACGTCCCGGCAGCGCATGAACTCCACGTTGGGGAACCGGCGGATGTGGTCTATGAGCCGCTCCAGCATCAGCAGCCGCCCGGGGCGTCCTATGTACTGGGGGTGCATGGTGAGGTTGAACATTCTGCCGTAGCGGTAGAGGCCGTCGAACTCCTCGGCCCACGCCACAAACACCTCGTCGGGATTGCGCATGGGGCCGAAGCGATTGGCTACCGGCGCGTACACGAAGTGGGGCGCGTCGTCCAGCAGCCAGTGTATGGGCAACTCCACCATCTGTCTCCCGCCCGCGGCGTTCTCCAGCAGGTAGGGGGCGTCGTCTCCCATCAGGCTGGTGTCGTACAGGAAGCCCAGGGACGACATCAGCTCGATGGAGTGTTCGCTCAGCTCCCAGCTGGGGGAGCGGTAGCCCACGGGGGCCTCACCGGTGATTTCCTTGAGGATGCTGCTGCCCTGCTCCAGCACCCGCTTCTCTTCCTCCGGCGACAGGGTGGCCGGCGGCTCGTGCATGTAGCCGTGGTGGGCTACCTCGTGGCCCCGGCGGAAGATTTCCTTGACCAGGTCCACGTGGGTCTCAGCCACGTAGCCGGGGACGTAGAAGCTGGCCTTGATGGCCTGCTCGTCCAGCATGTCCAGGATGCGCGGGGTCGCGACGGCGGGGCCGTACTCGGCCATGGACATCAGGCTGGGATGGTCCTTGAACTGGGGGTTCCGGTTGAGCCATGAAGTGACCCCGTCGACGTCGAAGGTCAGCGTGGCCACGCACTCTGTGTCTCCGGGCCATATTCCGGACATCCGCTTCCTCCTAGGCCGGGATACTCGTGGGCTGGCGCCGCCTCCCGAGAGGGGCGCGGGGAAGATTGCCGCGAGCTTGACGTATTGTAGAGGATAGGTGAGGCGCTAGGAAGCGCCAGCCAGCGCGCGTAACTGTTCAGACTTGATGTGTATCCGTTCGTCCTGAGCGAAGCGAAGTGTAGCCGTAGGCGGAACGAAGCGCAGTCGAAGGGCCGGTGCTCTTTGAGTCTGAAGATTTATCGGCGCGCCGCTTCTTACCTGGAAACCTCCGCCGGTATCGTGTCGAAGCCGGTGTAGGGACGCAGGGCCTCCGGAATTATCACCGATCCGTCGGGCTGCTGGTAGTTCTCCAGGACCGCGATGACGACCCGGGGCAGCGCCAGACCGGAGCCGTTGAGGGTGTGGACCAGCCGGGGCCGGGAGTCCTGGGGCCGGTAGCGGATATTGGCGCGGCGGCTCTGAAAATCGGTGCAGTTGGAGCAGGAGCTGACCTCCAGCCACTCCTGGCAGCCAGCGGCCCAGACCTCGATGTCATAGGTCATGGCGGAAGCGAAGCCCACCTCTCCGGCGCAGAGCTGCACCACGCGGTAGGGCAGCTCCAACCGGCGGCACACGTCTTCGGCGTCGGCCACCAGGTTTTCCAGTTCGTCCCTCGAGGTCTCCGGGGTGGTGAGCTTGTACATCTCCACCTTGGCGAATTGGTGGACCCGCTTGATGCCCCTGGTGTCTCTCCCCGCGGCGGCCTTCTCGCGGCGGAAGCAGGGGGTGTAGGCGACGTACTTGATGGGCAGCGAGTCGGGGGACAGGATTTCATCCCGGTGCAGGCTGGTTATGGGGACCTCCGCGGTGGGAATGAGCCACAGGTCGTCCTCTTCGTCGTGATAGAGGTTGTCGGCAAACTTGGGCAGGTTCCCCGAGCTCACCATGCTTTCCTTTTTCACCAACAGCGGCAGCATCACCTCGGTGTAGCCGTGCTCCCCTCCGTGCAGGTCCAGCATCCAGGAGATCAAAGCCCGTTCCAGCCGGGCGCCCAACCCGAACATGGTGTAGAAGCGGCTGCCCGACAGCTTGACGCCTCGCTGGAAGTCGATCAATCCCAGGGCCTCCCCCAACTCCCAGTGGGGCGCCGGGGTAAACCCGGAGTTGGCGGGCTCCCCCCAGCTCCGCACCACCACGTTGTCTTCCTCCCCCGCTCCCGGGGGCACCTCCGGGACGAGCAAGTTGGGCAGCCCCAGCAGGATGGCGTCAATCCTGGCCTCCAGGTCGGCCTGTTGCTTCTCCAGTTGGTCGATGTCCTCGCCGATACGACGCATTTCTTGGACGGTTCCCGCCGGCGGCTCCCGGCCCGCCGCCCGGCCCAGCCCCAACTCGCGGCTGACCCGGTTGCGCTCCGCCCGCAGCTCGTCGCCCTCGGTCAGCGCCCGCCGACGGGCGGCGTCCAACTCCAGAAGCTCGTCGAGGGAGCCGGCCTCGCCCCTGGCCTCCAGGGCCCGGCGCACCAGGTCTGGGTCGCGCCGGACCAGCTCAATGGATAGCATAGTCTCCCCTCGAGGCCGGAGGACTCACGGCTCGTCCTCTTCCGGAGGAGGATCGGCTGGTGCGGTGCGCATTTGAGGGAACAAGACCACGTCTCGGATGGAAGGCTGGGAGCAGAGCAGCATTACCAGGCGGTCGATGCCCACGCCCAATCCGCCGGTGGGAGGCATGCCGTACTCCAAGGCCAGCAGAAAGTCCCGGTCTTCCCGGTCCACCTCTTCGTCCTGCTCCCGGGCGTCTTCCTGGGAGGCGAACCTCTCCCGTTGCACCTGTGGGTCGTTAAGCTCGGAGTAGGAGTTGGCGATTTCCATGCCGGCGGCGAAGGCCTCGAACCGTTCCACGTAGCCCGGGGCCCCCGGCTTGGACTTGGCCAGGGGCGACATTTCCTCGGGGTAGTCCAGCAAGAAGGTGGGCTGGATGAGGTGCGGCTCGACGAAGGTTGAGATTAGCTGATCGATCAGCCGCCCCCTGCCGCCCCTAAGGTCGGCAGCCATGCCCAGGCGGCCCACCCGCCGGGCCAGGGAGTCGTGGCCGGGGTACTCGTCGATGTCGATGCCGGTGCGGCTCCGCAGCTCTTCCCTGAGGTTGACCCGGCGCCAGGGCGGGGTGAAGTCGATGAGGTGGTCGCCGTAGGGTATCTCCGTGGCGCCCAGGACCTCCCGGGCCACCGAGGACACCATGGACTCCACCATGTCCATCACGTCGTTGTAGTCGGCGTAGGCCTCGTAGCTCTCCAGCAGGGTGAACTCGGGGTTGTGGTCTTGGTCGATGCCCTCGTTGCGGAAGACGCGGCCCAACTCGTACACCTTGTCGTAGCCGCCGATGATGAGGCGCTTGAGGTACAGCTCGGTAGCGATGCGTAGGTAAAGCTGCTGGTCCAGGGCGTGGTGGTGAGTGGCGAAGGGCCGGGCGTTGGCTCCGGCGGCAACCGGCACCAGGACCGGGGTGTCCACCTCCAGGAAGCCCCGGCCGTCGAGGAATCTCCGGATGCCGCTGATGATCTTGCTGCGCCGGGCGAAGACCGCCATTACTTCCGGGGCGGCTATCAGGTCCAGGTATCTCTGGCGGTAGCGGGTCTCCACGTCCCGGAGGCCGTGCCACTTTTCCGGAAGGGGCCGCAACCCCTTGGAGGCTATGGTCAGTTGCTTGGCCTCTATGGTTACCTGGCCGGTGCGGGTGCGTATCATGGCGCCGGTGACGCCCAGGTGGTCGCCCATATCCAGCTCTTTCAGCAGGTCGAACTGGTCCCACAGCAGGTCCCGGCGCAGCAGCGCTTGGATGTCGCCCGAGGCGTCGCGCAGGTCCAGGAACGCCGCCTTCCCCATCACGCGCAGGGAGACCACCCTGCCGGCCAGGCTGAGGTCTCCGGCGGGCGCCGAGCCACCCTGCTCCTCAGCTTCGAAGCGGGCTATGGCCGACGCCGTGTCGCAAGTGCGGGGCAGCCGGGGAGGGTAGGGATCGATTCCCTGTTGACGCAGGCGCTCCAGCTTGGCGCGCCGGCTGCCTAACAGGCTTGCTTCTCGGTTGGGCATGTCGTTGCTAGTGCTCCGCGCGGGTTGGCCTGGTCACCGGAGAGGGTGTCGGCGGCCAGGAGAGGCGCTGAGATGCGGGCGGCGCCGTCCCCGGGCCTGTGCCGGCGTCCACGGCGACGGCTCCCGGCTTGGGCGGGCCCGAGGCCGCAGCGGGAATTACTCGATGGCCAGGATGTCCAGTTTGATCTTGCCGGAGGGCACACTGACCTCAGCTATCTCGTGCAGCCTCTTGCCCAGCAGGCTCTTGCCAATGGGAGAGATGTTGGAAATCTTCCCTTGGGCGGGGTCCGCCTCGGCGCTGCCGGTAATGCTGTACTGGTACGTTCGCCCGTCCTGGTCCTGTACCGTCACCGTGGATCCGACCTCCACGGCATCCGAGGAGCCGCGGCTTTCCTCGATGATGATGGCGTTGTTTAACAGGTTCTCCAGGGTAAGAATACGCCCTTCGTTGAACGCGAGGTCGTTGCGCGCCTCCTCGTACTCGGCGTTGCTTACGGTCCCGCCCCGCTCTCGAGACAGTTGGATGTTCTCGGCGACGTCGTGACGGCGGACCGTGCGGAGATACTCCATCTCCTTTTGGAGCTTTTCCAGCCCTTCCCTCGACAGATAAATGGGCTGAGGCATGATTCCCCCTCCGGGGCCATTCCGGAAAATAACAGATGGGAAATGGTGACGCCCGCCACCATTTCCCTAGGCGCGGATTGTAGTCCCGGAGTCGCTCCGTTGTAAAGTAGCGGGGCCAACTATCAGGGTCATTCAATTGTTGGCCTGGAACTGCGCCGCTGCCTCCGTGTCATTCCGAAACGGAGCATGGCGGAGTGAGGAATCTCAAGTCGCTATTGGGAGCCAGGGTGGGTTGACCAGAAGATTTTTAGATTCCTCGCCCGCCGTGGCGGACTCGGAATAACATTTGGGGACAATTGGATGACCGGGGCCAACTATAAGCGAATACCCTGGCTCGCCGCCGTCACAACTGAACGGGATAGATCACCTGGACTACTTGTTGGTCCCGGAGGGCGGTGAAGTAGGGGTGGGAGCCGGAGGGGTCTTGGAGCCAGCGCCTGGTGAAGTAGGCGCACAGGTTGGCCAACCGGGTGCCGACGGAGTGGCGGCTGTCGGCGAAGCAAAGGGTCTCGACCAGCCCTGAGGCGTCGATCCCGTCCTCGGACTGGAGAAACCGGCTCAGGAACGCCGGACGCACCGAGCTACCCTCGCCCGCCACGACCAGGGCGAAGTCGCGGATGGTCCACTGGTTGGATTCTATCTGCTGATGGGTCATCCCCTGCAAGTTGAGCTCATCCAGGTACATGTTCAGGGCCAGCAGCAAGCGGCTGATTACCGGCTCCGAGGGGTTTTCCCACGGGGTTTCGGGGCCGTTGGCTCTGGCCCTCTCCAAGTCCGGCTTGTTCAGATAGGCCACGAGGAGCGGCAAGCGGCGCCGGATCAGGATGTCCAGGCAGTCCTGGATTAGCTGGTGACGCTTGCTCACGGTCCAGGAGGCAAAAGCGCCGCCACCCTGATAAAGGTCGGCGGGGCGCAAGGCCCCAAGAGAGCTTGGGTCTCCGGGAGGGCTGCCGAAGTGGCGCCGGTGGAGGGCGTCGAATTCGCCGTTCACCGATATGGACTGGCTTTCATGGACCAGGAGGCCAACGTGCACTTGGTGGGGTTGGTCGGGATCGCCGGTGTTGTTGCCCGTATTGCCCGATTCCCCGAGGTATACCAGGTACATCAGGCAGCCATCCCAGCTTGCCCCCGGGCGCAGGGCCCGCGTCCGGTTGGGGTATGGTCCTGGACCCCGGGGAGCCAGCTACGGGCCGGGGCTGCCGAAATGCCGTTGAAGGTCGAGTTCACCCCGGTCACGCTTCCCCGGGCTCCCTAGTGGATTCCTCCGCTGCGGGCAGCTCGATGCGGACCACCACCTGTTCGGGGTCTCCGGCCAGCTCGACGTTGGGGGGGAGGGACACGTCGCCCGCCCGGACCATGCCGCCGGGGTCCGTGAGCAAGCCCAGGTCCACCGCCACCTGGACCGGTATCTCCAAGGGCAGGGCCCGCACCTCCAACTGGGGCGACTGGAGCACCACCGTCCCGCCCGACGAGCGGGCGGCAGGCGATTCCCCGGTTAAGACCACGGGCGTTTGGGCCGTCACCGGCCGGGAGGCCTCCGCCGTCATCAGGTCGACGTGGAGGATCGTGTCCCGCCTGGGGTCCCACTGGATTTCCCGGGCAAAGGCCAGTTTCTCCCCCGGCTCTCCATGGATGGACACCGCGATGGGCGCGTTGCCGGCCAGGGACAGCACTTGAATCAGCCGTTGGGACGGGCATTGGAGGGACCGGGACTCTTCGCCGGGGCCGTACAGGTGAAGAGGAATGATACCCTGGCGCCGCAGTTGCGCCACTTTCTTGCCGAGGACCTGGCGCGGTTCGGCTTCCAGGCGGACTGTTTCGGTGGTCATGGCTAGGACAGCTCCCGGCGCCGCGGGCGGTTAACGCCCGCTGGCCTTGGAATTGGCGGTTCTTGACCGCGTAATCATAGCATCGGGCGCTCTCAAAGAAAACACGTAAGGCCGCGGGGTCAGGGCCCTGTGTGCTGACGCAGACCTTGCCGACGCCCTCAGGGGCGGTCGCGGAGGTCCTGTAGAGCAATATTCGCTTGACGCCGCAGGCGGCGGGCGTTCATTCGTTCCTGGTCTACGGCTTTGAAGGCGTCAGCGGTGAAGGGCCGCCAGGAGTTGTACAAGGCCCGAAGGGCAACCTCTTCGCGCTCCGCCGCTTCCGCCAGCAGGGCATAAATAGGGAGGAGAAACCCGGACTGGGGAAGGCCTCGCACCTTGCCGCCAAGGTCGCCAACGCTCTGGTTGAACCGGCCAAGGGCTTGAAGCACTTCAACCCGGTCGCATCCCCCTCCGGTTTTTCTCCAATCGTCGTAGAGTTGGTGGAAAGCGTTCCAGTCCACCAAGAGCTCCCGGTAGTGGAGATTAAAGTCTTCGACGTCTGCCAGATTCTCCTCCGGTCTATCGCCAACGATCTCCTCGATGGCCAGGCCGGTCTCCAGCAGAGCGGCTTCGACCCCGCCGAAGGCGGCAGATACCTCGTCAAGAAGCGAATCGTCTATTTCCGGGCCGGAGGGGACCGGGGATCGAGGCTCCTCCGCGGGCGGGGACTCCGTTGCTGCAGGCTCGGAGTCGGGAGAAACGGCGGGCGCCACTTCCTCAGAGGCGTCTGCCGAGGCCCCGGCGGATGCGGACAAGGATTGGGTCAGATTTCCCAGAGCCTCAACCACGGCTTCGGCGGCGTCTTGAAGGGTGGCGATCATCCCTTCGGTTGCCCCCGTGGAGGGCAACTCGGCGATAGTTTCCAGCATCCCGTTTAGCTGGTCGATGAGCTGTCCATGCCGGGCTATGAGCGCGGCGCTGTCCAGACCGTCTCCTTCCTGGAGCAAAGCAGAGTAGTCGCTGTGAAACTCGTCCCAGGCGTCCTCGAGGGAATCCAAGGCCTTGGAAAATTCTTTCGCAGCCTCCACCCCCTCGGGCGTGGGACCATCCTCAAATTCTTCCTGTAGCTCCCGCGCCATGTCCTCCGCGCTCTTTTGGGCCCGGGCAGTCCCGGAACGCTGCTGCTCCACCATCTCGAAGAATGAAACATTGCTGGGCTGCCAGCGGTCTCGCAGTTGACGGAATGCCGCCTCTTCCTCCTCGGCCGCCCCTATCAATAAATCGGCAAGCTCTCGGGTAATGGAGGTCCGGGGAAGATTCCTGGCTTGATCGGTCACGCTCTTGAAAGCGGCGGCGAAGTCCTGGAGGAATTCCTGTACCGAGCTGGGGTGGCAGGCGGTCAGCTCGGCCCGCCAATCGTCAAACTCTTGGTAGAACCCGTCCCGTTCCTCATCGATGGCCCGCCGTTGCTTCGCAAATTCCTCGATAATCATCCGGTCGCCGGCCGTGAGAGGCGTGGCGGTCGCCACGGGCGAGACGGTCGGCGGGGCCAGCGGCGTTCCGGACGCGTCGCCGCCGGTTTGACCGCAAGCAAGCGCGGAGGCCAAGAGCAAGAACACTATGGCCGGAAAAAAACGTGGGCTAAGCCGGACCTTCATAAATTACCTGTGCACCCCCACGACGTCATTGACCAAGTCGTCTCTGAATTCGCCGTAGATTAGACTGGTTACCGTGGTGGTCAAGGTCGTCGGAGTATTTGCCAGGACGACCAGCACGTGACGGTCTTGGCCGCGGTCGAGCACGATGATGGCCGTCCCTTCCAACTCCAAGTCTGGCGCAAACGAGGTCTCCAAGGTGTCGCCGACACTCACTCCGGCGGCTTGCAGGTATTGACTCACCCGGGGCGCGTCCTGGTACAAGCCCAAGAACACGGTGTCCCGGCTCAGGTCTTCCACCGCGCTAATCCGGGAAGCCACGCCGTGGGTTGCCAGGCCGTTCTTCAGCCGCAAGCCTATGTTCAACAGGGAAGGCTGCCCGGTCAAGATGTCCACGTCGCTGCTTGGGCCGCTCCTGTAGAAATACGGGAAGTCGGCCAGGTCGAACGTTCGTTCACTGTCCGTGAGGTAGTCGGCGATGTTGGACATCAGCCTGCCATTGTCCAATAGAGAGTTGCTGGGAGGGACCATGAAGCTGAAGTCCGCGATGGCCAGGACGTTGCGGCTGTCGCCCCAGGTGATGGGAGAGAGACGTTGGCCGGTATCCAACACCGAAGACTCCGTTTCGGAACTGGCGAACGCCAGCCTGGGCCCCGAGGACTCTATGGAGCCGGCTATGTCCAGCGCTATGGCGTCCAGGCCGAGGGTAAGCTGGTCAGGCTGGAAGTCTCTAACCAAAATGTGCCGAAAGTTGGCGTCGTACTCCGTTACGTTGTAGAGGTAGTCCGGCTGGAAATCCAGACCGAACCTCTCGGCCAGACTATTTAGCCGCTGGGGGCGAGACGGGTCGGAAACCAGCAACAATTTACCACCCTTCCGGACGAATCGTTCCACCACAGCCGCTTCCGCCCCCGAGTAAGCAGCCTGCGGCAGGATGACCACGAAACTGTCGGCCCGCCGCAGCTTCTCTGTCAAGCTTTCCAGCCGGACTTCTTCCTCCGGGACCTCTTCCTCCCCGGCGGCCTCCCCGGCGTCAAAATCGCCAACGAATTCCACGTCGTATCCCCGATCGGCCACCAGCGAGCGAAGCGCGGTAAGTTCGTCTTCCGTGAACCCGTTGACGTGGAGGGCGTCCACCAGCAGGAGGCCCCTTTGGACTTGGGTGGCGGGCGAATCGGTGAAGGGACGCGAAGGGGCGGCGGGCGCCGTTATCTCTTGAAAGGGGATGTCCACCGGTTCCGGCGGGGCGTACCTTCCCTGGTAGAAGTAAAAGAAGGCGCCCGCGAAAACGGCGCCCGCGCAGACTGGCAATAGGGCCAAAATTGCCAGTCTAAGGATCATTCCCCACGTAGAGGTAATACACGTTGGGGCGGCTTATATTCAAGGGAAAATCCGGAAGAGGGTCATCTAGGTCTGCGTCCAGCTTTCCATAAAGCGCTAGGTCTTGCAGCACCCGGAGTCTTTGCATGTTGCCGTCGGGCTCTCCTCCCGAAGCTTGCAGGGCCGGGTCTTCACCGTGGGAGCCCCTGGACAGCAGGGCTAGGGCGTCGGCCAGGGCGGAACCTCCCGGATCGTCCGAAGGCGGCAGAATTCGCGCTAGGTCTTTGATGAACTCCTCCAAGACCTTCAGGTTCACGTCCACGGTGCCGTAGTGAGAGATTCCCGCCAGTTCAGCGGCTTTTTGGAAGGCGTCGCTATCGCCGCCGATTTCGTCGGCAAGTCCCAGTTTCACGGCGTCCAGGCCGGAATAGATGCGGCCTTGGACCAGTTCCTCCTCGGAAATGCGCAGCTTCTCCCCCCGTTCGTTGATCACTATCTGGGCGAAGGCCGACTTTAGCTGGTCGATCGTCCCGATCCACTCCCGCCGGGGACTCCCGTCCAACTTGTGGCGACCGGTGAATATGACGTCCTCTTCAGGCAACGGCGGAATCAGCGGCCCGGAGAAGGCGACTACTCCCACGTTTCCCACCAAAGACGATGTTTGCGCATAGGAATGGCTGGCTCCCATGGCCATCATGTACCCGCCGCTGGCAACCAAGCCGTTCATGACCAGCACCACGGGTTTTGTTTCTCGCAGTTTGCGGGTCTCGATGTACAGCCGTTCGCTGGCGGCGGCCCCTCCTCCGGGGGAGGTCAGGCGGATGACCACTGCTCTTATGGAGTCATCCCGGCGCGCATAGTCGAGAAGCTCGCTGATGACGTAAGACGAGTCCTCCGTTATGACGGTGTAAGGCACGTCGATTACGCCTATCTTGGGTTTACCCGGGAAGACGTAGACAAAAACCAGGATTCCGGCCACTACGCCCAAGGCGATCATGACCAGAGCAATGCCGTACCGGCTGGCCAGTAATCTTGTGGGGACGGATAAGACGCCCATTAGCCACCCTGGAGGCGAATCCCGGTTGAGACGCGCCGATCCCCGGCACTTCCACCGTTCAGCTTATCATACCTGGCCTCGGGACAACCGGCGCGGGAAGATCGCCGGGCCAATCCGGTCTCAAGATAAGGTCATTGTTATGAAAATAGATGGGCGAGGATCCCGGGCATGACAGGCAGGGGCTGGCAGCCCTACGCCCCAACCTGTCATTCCTCATGAGCACCCACACCTGTCATTCCGCGGCCGCGAAGCGGCGAGGAATCTAAAACGCATAGCTGCAAGCCTCGAATGACCCTGCCCTGCGGCTGCGTCGTTCTTGACAGGCGGGTTATCATTGGCTATCGAAACCGGCTAGGAGTAGCGCCATGGCGTCTTCCCCCGCAGCAGGAGCGGGCCTTACTCTATACGATGCCGCTCGGCGATTGGGTGTGCCGTTCACCAGGGAAAACCGGCCCGTCGATAGGACGATATTAGCCAACGGGCTGAACTTCCACTACCTGGAGTGGGGCGACGCCGGCGGCACTCCCGCGCTGTTGCTGCACGGCAACTCCCAGCAGGCGCATAGCTGGGACTTCGTAAGCCTGGCCCTGTCCGAACAATATCGCCTCATTGCCTTGGACCAACGGGGCCACGGCGATACCGATTGGCACAGCGGCGGCGACTACTCGCTGGAGGCCCAGCAGCAGGACATCGACGCCCTGGTGGAGGCGATGCAGCTCAAGGAGTTCGTCCTGATGGGCCACTCCATGGGAGGCCGTAACGCCTACGTCTGGGCCTCCCGGCATCCCGGCGTCCTCAAGGCCCTCGTCATAGTGGACACGGGGCCGGAGGCGCAGCGGCGGGGCGTAGATAGAATTCGAAGCTTCCAACAGCTGCCTGACGAGCTCGACTCCTTCGAGGAATTCGCCGAGCGGGTCCAGGAGTACACCGGCCGCAGCCGGGAGCAGGTCATGGGCGCGTTGCAGTACAGCATCCGGCAGCGCGCCGACGGCAAGTGGAGCTGGAAGTACGACAAGGCTATGCGCGACCCCAACCGGCAGGCCTCCGGCTGGTCGGCGGAGCGGTTGTGGGAGTGCGTCAACAAGATCGATTGCCCCACGTTGGTGGTGCGGGGAGACCGAAGCGACCTGTTCACCGAGGAAACCATGGGGAAGATGAAGGAGGCCATCGCCGACTGCGAGACGGTGACCATAGCCGGGGCCGGACACCTGGTCCAGGGAGACAACCCGGCCGACTTCGTTGCTGCCGTCCAGGCCTGGCTGGGCCGGGTGTTGTAACCCGCGGCATCATGGCCCCTGTTGAATACAGCTGAGCAGGCAAGCGCCAAGTTTTCACCGGACGGGCGGCATGAACGCGCGGTCAAGCCGGGGCCCCGCCCGCAATTGTTCAGAATCGGTGAGCCCACTGGCACGCAACCGTTCGTCCTGAGCGAAGCGAAGTGCAGCCGCAGGCGGAACGAAGCGCAGTCGAAGGGCCTGTCCTGAGCCTGTCGAAGGGCCGCCCCCTCGACTCTGAACAGTTGCCCCCACGGGCGCAGCCTAGGAAATCAGGCGCGGTATCCCGTCTCCCAGCCCGTAGCCAATCGCGGCGGAAACGGCGCCAATGCCCAGTATCTCCAGGCCCTGAAGCACCGCCGACTTGCGGACCAGGCGCCCCTTGCCCACTCCCAGCACGAACAACCCCGTCAGCGCTGCCGCCACCGACACCCCGATGGCCGTCCAGCCGCTCAGCACCATGTGAGGAACGATGGGCACGAAGGCGGCCAGGACGAAGGAGCCGCCCATGACCAGGGCGTCCTTGGTGGGGTTCGCGGTGTCGTCGGGGCTGATGCCCAGTTCCTTCTCCACCAGGGTGCGGAGCCACAGGTCCTTGTCCTGGCTGATCTCGTCGGCGAGGTGACGGGCCTCCTCGTAGCTGCGGCCCTCCCGCTGGAAGATGACGATCAACTCCGCCAACTCCTCCGCCGGCTTGGCTTCGATCTCCGCCGCCTCGCGGGCGATTTCGGCCTGACGCACGTCCTGCTCGGCCTTGGAGCCGAGGAAAGCTCCGGTGGCCATGGAGATCATGCCGGCCAGAGCTCCGGCCAACCCGGCCACCAACACCGTGGAGGTCTGGTCCACCGCCACCGCCACCGAGGTGACCAGCGCCAGGGTGCTCAAGATGCCGTCCTGGGCGCCGAACACCACCTCTCGCAGCCGGCCCAGAGAGGCCACCCTCCAACGTTCCCGGTCTATTTCCATGGCGGCGCTTACGTAGGTGTCCAGGTTGTCGCCGCCCAGGTAGACGGTTTCGGACCCGTCCGGGGAGTGCCCTGCCGCGGGTCCGATGGCGCCCGGAACCGCCGCCAACGAGGGAGCGGTGGGGAAGCTTAGGGGGTTGTCCGCCTCGAAGGTTTGCAGGGATGCCAGCGCCTCGGCGAAGGCCCGCAGGTGGTGGCGCTCCCGTTCCATGGCCAGAGAAAAGGACCTGGCGGCCTCCCCCCGGCCTTCGTCGAGGGCTTCCCGGATCATTCTGGGATAAATGGTCGTCAGTTCCTTGGCTTCCCCGGCGGTCACCGTTCGCAGGTTTTCCAGGGTGGTCCCCACCTCACCGGATACGCGGAGGTGATTCAAGCCGTGGATGGTCTCGGCCCCGGCCACCTCCTGAAACACCTGCGCTACTTCCGGATGGCCCTCCTCCAAGGCCTTGTGGGCGTAGGCGTTATATTTGAGGTAGGCCAGAGCCTCGGCAACGATGGCGCTCCAGAGGTTCCTTTCCGTCTTGCTGAGGGTCTGAGGGTCTGAGGTCATCTGCGACGTCCTTCCCGGAGTCGGTTTCGGTCAACGTCCCAGCTTCGGGATCTGGGGCGGCTGGTCCCGGCCCGGCGGCGTAAGGGCAACGCCTATGGTAAATATTGTATACGGTCTTGCCGGGTAGAGACGTCAGGGGCGGCCCCGATGCAGAGCCATTCGATATATTGTCGGGATGGTAGCCAACGGCGTCTCGTTAATGAGGTCTGCCCTTGTCATTCCGAGCCCAGCCGAGGAATCTAAGGCCCTACTTGGTAGGCGTTTCATTGTCCGCCAGCCGGGCACGGGGCCAGGAAGTTTGGATTCCTCGTCGCTCCGCTCTGTCGGAATGACGTGCGCGGGGCCCTTCCGAATCACTATGGTCCCGTAGGTGAGCGAGTTCGGTGTGACGGGATGATCCAAAGGCCCAGGCCCCCCATGCGGGAGGGTGCATTTCACGGAGGGAGAACGGAACAGCGGGGGCCGGGCAGGGTCACGCCACGGGGGAGGCGTGATGCGCGGTCATGCGCCAGCCCTGAGGCGTGCGCACGAAGATGTTAGTCGCCAATGCGGCAAAGTTGCTGGCCTGACCCTGCAACACGGTGGTGATGTTCTCCACGCAGGTGACCCAACCGCAGTCCCCCTCCACCGCCACGTTGACGTAGCGAAGGTTGAAGTGCATGAGGGTGGTGTTGTCGAAGATGCGCTGCCAGCTCTCCCGGACCGATTCCCAGCCCACCAGGGGGGCCCAGCCGGGGTGGACGCAAAACGCCCGGGGAGAAGTCTCCCACGCGGCTTCCATCAACCCCATGTCCAGGGCCCCAAAAGCGTCGTAGAACCGTTGGTTGGCCGCCTTGACGGCTTCGATGTCCTCCTGGTCGGAAGGCATTTCCCCCCTGATGAGCGCCGGGACCGGCATTCCGGCAGCTTGGAGCCCCAGCCGGCGGCTCAGTGCATGGGGGAGCAGGCGGCGGGCACCAGAATCTTGCTCTCCTGTTGAAGGAGGAACTGCCTGGTGGGCGGCGGCCAATGGGGGCTGGCGGTGGCCGCGGCGCGGACCTCGGCCCGATGGTTCAGGTCCTTGTAGGGCCAGATGTGGATCCAGTGGTTGAGACCGCCGAACTCGCTGTACATGGCCGCCGCCAGAGGCGAGTATTCCTCGCGATAGGGCACGGCAGCCTCCCAGATGCTCAACACCTCGGGCATAGTCCCAACTTTGTAGACGTAGGTCCTCATCTCGTATACGTTGCCCAGCTCCTGGTCGCCTCCCATGGGGCGCATGAAAGGAGCGGGCGTGAAGATCTCGGACTCCATTGTGATGTACATGTCCGGGTCGTTCTTGGGGGGCCAATCGGGGTCCTTGCTGGCCTCGGCGCGGACGCGTTGGCGTTCGTCCAAGCTCTCGTAGGGCCAGACGTGGATTACCTGGTTGAGCGGGCCGAACTCGGTATGCCACAGGGCGCCCAGCTTGGAGTACTTTTCCCGGGCGGGCAGGGCCTTGCCGAAGTTTTCTTCGAACACGGGCACTTGGCCGGGCTTCAAATTGTAGGTGCGGACTTCGTAAATCACGGCAACTCCTTTTCACGGGTTCGTCGGGCCGGCCCGCCCCCGCGGGGCCGCGTGGGCAAGTCGGGCCTGCGGCCTAGTGTAGCAAAATCACCCCACGCGGGCAAACGCCGCGTCGCCGCCCACCGGGGCCTTGCCGTTTGTGGGCGGCGCTGAGCCGGTAGTCCGCGCCGTAGCCGCAGCGGACGCACCTGCCTCCGGGCAGAAGGTTCACCCGTAGGGGCGAAAATTTTTCGCCCCTACCGCTAGGCGGCGCCATCGTGCGAAAATCTGGCGGGCGCCCCAACCTGTTATTCCCACCGGGCGCCCCAATCTGTCATTCTGCCGGAGCGCCCCAACCTGTTATTCCGCTGGAGCGTAGCGACGAGGAATCTAAAATGCATGGCTGGAAGCACCGGCCGCTGCTGATGTGCCGCTGGGCACTGCCCCATTGTCATCGCCCTTATATGGCCTCCGCAAGGCTGTGGTGATTCCGGTTATAGCAGCGTGAGCCTGGACCCCGGCGGCCTACTCCTTCCTCCGAAACTCCCGACACTTCCCCCTTGCCACTTCCGGTGCCCACTCCCTACCCTGTTGATAGGCAGCCAATAGCGCCCTGCCAAATCTATGAACCGCCACTGAGGCCCATGGCTCGAAATGGCTCACAATAGCCCTGAAATAAAAAACCCCGGCCTCTCCCCACGCCGGCAATCGGCCCTCCCCATACTCGCCGCCGCCCCATCCATCGCCCAGGCCGCCCGCCTCTCCAAGGTGGGCCGCCGCAGCGGATGCACCTACCTCGGGACAGAAGGTTCACGCGTAGGGGCGAAAAATCTTTCGCCCCTACCGCCTAGGCGGCACCGCCGCGCGAAAAACCGCCTCCAGACCCTCACCTTTCATGCCGTCGTTTGCCTCGGCGACCTCCTGGAGAATCCGAACCCGGAAATCCGCCTCCGCGCCATCCGTGCCATCCTCAACTACTCCACCAAGTTTGGCGAAATCCGGGACTTGCATGACCAGGTCCAGGCCTTGGAGGCCGCCCTGCCCCTTTGGACCGCCCAGCGGAAATCCAGGTAGCCTCAGCTCCCTGCGGGGCCCCATCCCCGCTCGTGGTGCGGCTCTCCAACCACCCAAAGCAATCCAACGGAGAAGTCCCTATGAACCTTAGCTCATTGCGGGCCCGCGTCCGCTCCCTTCGCCGTAGAATGGCCCTGCCCTACGCCCAGGTCATGGTCCAACGCGAGGCCGACGACCTCTGCACCCAATGGGCTGTCGCCCAGGCGGATAGACAGCCCACACCCTCCCCCCAAGCCTTCGTCCGCCGGGTCGCCGCGGCGGGTTTCCATCTCCCCACCTTCGCCGCGGCCGCCCGTTACCTTGAACGCTGCGCCTCTCTCCGCCAGGAGCCCGGCCCGGAGCTCCTCCTTCGCGCCCTCCTCCCCTGGGCCGAGTATCACCCGGGCGTCACTTACTATCCAACACCCCAAGTGTGGCCCAGGGCCATCGCCAAGGTCATCGGATGATCATGGCGCTTGAAGCGCTTCTCCACCACGTCATGCGGGGCCTGCCGAAGCATCTAACGTCCTTCGGCATCGCTCGGAATGACATTATCTTAAGACCCGATTGCTCTGTCTCCACCCCCGAGCCTTGCCGTTTGCGGGTGCCGCCGAGGCGAGCATGGCCGCTGTGGTAAAATCCCGGCTAAGCCCACCGTATGAGCGAGCAATCTCCTTGGCCCTCGGTCCAGCCCGGACAGCTTCTGGGCAAGTCCGGCGTGGAGCGGCTGCTGGCAGGCTGCGCCCCCTCGCCGGCCCAGGCCGCATCCTCCGTCTACCTTAGTCCCGGCGGCGGCCCGCAGGTCCCGGCCCAGTGGGGCGCAGAGGGCCGCGCCTGGGAGGAGCGCCTGGCCCGGCTGGATAGGGCTATCCTGAGGTCCGACACCGGCCTGGTGGCGTTGAGGGTGGAAAGTCGAGGCCTGGTCATCCTGCCTCCCTTCCCGGTGCCGGAGAGCGGCATGACGCCCGGCTGGAACGTGGCTCCGCTGTTGAAGTTGTTGGCGACCGAGTACACCATAGGCGTGGTCTTGCTCCGGTTGGGCAGGTATGCAGTGGGGGTGTACCGGGGGGAGAGGCTGCTGGCGTCAAAGACGGACACCCGGTACGTAAAGGGCCGCCACCGCGCCGGGGGCACCTCCCAGAAACGCTTCGAGCGGGTCAGGGAAGGGCAGGCGCACCGCCTCTACCTCAAAGCGTGCGAGGCGGTGCAGAGCCGGTTTGGCGACTTCGAAGGGCAGCTGGACTACGTGCTATTGGGCGGAGACAAGTTTACCCTCGAGGGATTCCTGAAGGTCTGCCCGTATCTTGATTCTCACCGGGGCAAGACCCTGGAGCGCCGGCTAAACGTGCGGGAACCCAACCTGGACGCCCTGCAACGGGCCGGCGGACTGCTCGGCCTAAGCAGGGTGTACCATTGGGAGTGGTGACGTGAACTTATCGTTGTTCCTCGCGGCGTGCGGCCCGGCTTGTGCGCCGTACTGACATGACGGACGGCGTCGAAGGCTTTGAAGGGACGGCGCCCGCGGGACCCGCCGCGGACGAGCGGGGCCCCTTTTCTCCGGCGCTGGAGCTTCTGGAGTTCGATCAGATCCGGCAGCAACTCTCCAGCTACACCCGCACCGTGATCGGCGGAGAGTCGGTCCTGGCGTTGGAACCGTCTGCAGATCTATTGGAGATTGCCAGCCGTCAGCAGGAGACCAGCGAGGCCCGGCACTACCTGGACCGGGGCGGCGGCCTGGAATTCGGCCCCGGCATCGACTTCAGGCCCTACGTCAACCGGGCCCTCTTGAGCGGATTGCTCCGGGGAGAGGAGCTTCATTCCCTGGGAGGACTGGCCGAGGCGTCCCGGCACAACCGGGCCTCCCTGTCCCGGCACGAGGAACTTCCCCTATTGACCGGCGTAGCCGAGAAATTGCCGGACCTGGGGCCTCTGGAAAGGGCGATACGCTCGGCCATCAGCCCTGCCGGCGAAGTCCTGGATGACGCCAGCCCCATCTTGCGGCAGCTCAGGGAGGAGTCCCGCGTTGCGCAGCAGCGCGTCAACGGGGCGATGGAAAGGCAACTCCGGCGATTGCAGCGGCAGGACTTGGTCCAAGAACCGATCATCACCCAGCGCAACGGCCGGCTGGTGCTGTTAGTCAAGGCCGACTTGCGGTCGCGGGTCCAGGGGATAGTCCACGACGTGTCGGACAGCGGCGCGACGGTGTTTGTGGAGCCCTTGGCGGCTATCGAGTTGGGCAACCGCTGGCGCGAAGCCCGCCTGGCCGAAGAGCGGGAGGAAGAGCGGGTTCTCCGGCAGCTTTCAGCCCAAGCGGGAGAGGCCGGCCCCGACCTGCTCCTGGCCCTGGACCTGCTGGCGCGCTTGGACCTGGCCATGGCCAAGGGCCATTATTCGGGGGTGCTGCGGGCCGCTATGCCCTCGGTCTATGAAGGTCCCGGTTATGGCAGCGCAGACCCTGCCGCTCCAAACCAAGCCAGCCCCCTCAAACTCTCCGGCGCCCGCCACCCCCTGCTCACCGGCGCAGTGGTCCCCGTAACCCTGGAGTTGGGCCAGGGGCGGAGGGTCATGCTGATCACCGGCCCCAACGCGGGAGGCAAGACGGTCACCCTGAAGACCGTGGGCCTGCTGGCGCTGATGGCCCAGGCGGGACTGCACGTGCCCGCGGATGAAGCCAGGCTTCCGGTCTTCGACGGCGTCTACGCCGACATCGGCGACCAGCAGAGCATCGAAAGGTCCCTATCCACCTTCAGTTCCCACGTCAGCAACTTGCTGTTCATCATGGAGCGGGCCACGGCCGATTCGTTGGTGTTGGTGGATGAGTTGGGCGCCAGCACCGACCCCGAGGAGGGCTCGGCGCTGGGCAAGGCCATCCTGAGTCACTTTCAGCGCCGCGGGATGCTAATGGTGGCCACCACCCACCACCGGGGAGTGGCCCGCTACGTGCAGGAACAGGCGGGGATGGTCAACGCCAGCGTCGACCTGCATCCCCAGACGCTGGCCCCCACTTACCGGGTAACCGTGGGGGCGCCTGGGCGCAGCTACGCTTTGACCATAGCCGCCCGTTTGGGCGTGCCGCCGGATGTGCTGGACCAAGCCCAGGCGTCGTTGTCCCCCGGCGCCCAAGCCGCCGACAACCTGCTGCGGGAGCTTCAAGAGGAGCGGGTGTTGGTGGACGGGCTGCGCCAGGACGCGGAAGCTTCCCTGGTGCGGGCCAGGGAGGCCCAAGCCGAGGCCGAGGAGAGGCTGGCCTCGGTGGAAGTCTCCAAGGTCGAGTTGGTGGAGCAGGCCCGCGAGGAGCTGCAGGCCCGCATCTCCGGCCTGTTGGCCCGGCTCCGGCAGGCGGAAAGGAGCGTGGGACGCACGGATGAGCCGGCAAGCCCGGTCGAGGACGGGAGCCGCTTGCGGCGGGAGCTGGGGGAAGAACGCCGGCAGCTCGGCTCGCCTCATTGGGCGCCCATAGAGGTGCGGCGGAGCTCCTGGCAGGAGGGCATAAAGGGCGGGGACCGGGTGTTCATACGGGGCATCGAGCGTCCGGTGGAGGTCCTCAGTCCTCCGGACGAGTTGGGCCAGGTGGAGGTCTTGTTGGGGACCATGCGGGCCAGGCTGCCCGTCTACCAACTGGAGCGCCCGGCCCAGGGCCATCAGCCCGCGGCGCAGCACGGGGTATTCTTCAGCCGGCCGCCGCGGCGCAACCCCTCCGGTGAGATAGACTTGCGGGGGCAGCGGGTGGACGAGGCGGTGCAGCGGGTGGACGAGTGGCTGAACGACGTGGCCCTGGACTGGGTCAGCCCCATCCGCATAATTCACGGCAAGGGCACCGGCGCGTTGCGCCGGGCGGTGCGGGAGTACCTGGGCGATCACCCGCTGGTGCTGTCGGCGACCCCCGGCGAGGGGCCGGGCGGCGACGGGGTTACCGTGGTGGAGTTGCGGTGAGTCCGGCGGGTTGCGCCGGTTAGGTCCCCCGTCTAGTTCCCCTGAAACCAGGGCTGGCGCTTGCCGGCGAAGGCGCGGATTCCCTCCTGGAAGTCCCTGGTTAGAGCGATGTTGCTGATTTCCCGGGTCTCGGCGTCCAACTGCTCCTCGATTCCGGTGGCCCAGGACTGCCGGAATAGCGACTTGACCCTGCCGTAGGCCACCGTGGGGCCCCGGGCCAGCCGGTCGGCAGTTTCCAGGGCGTGCTGCTCCAGCTTGTCCCGGTCGCATACCTGGCTGAGCAGGCCCGCTTGCAACGCCGCCTCGGCGCTCATGGGCTGGCCCGCGAGGTAAATCTCCATTGCTTTGCCCGTGCCCAGCAGGCGGGGCAGCAGGTAGGTGGAGCCGCCGTCGGCCGTGGCGCCGATGTTGGCATAGGCCATGAGGAACCTCGCGCCGGCGGCGGCGATTCGCACGTCGCAGGCCAGCGTCAAGCTGAACCCGGCCCCGGCGGCGACCCCGTTCACGGCCGCGACGACGGGCTTCTCCAGCCGCAGCAGCCCCAGGACCACCTCCCGGTGCAGCTTGTCGGCAACCCCGTGGACGTGCTCGGACAGGCCCTCCGGACCGCCGCTTTCCAAATGGTCCACGAAGACCTTGACGTCGGCTCCGGCGCAGAAGGCGTCTCCGGTCCCGGTCAGCAGCACGGCCCGCACGTCGGGGCTGCCGCAGGACCGCACCGCCTCGGCCAGCTCGCCGATCATGTCGGGGGTCAGCGCGTTGCGCGACTCGGGCCGATTGAGGGTGATGGTGGCGACGTTGCCCGACCTGCTTAACAAGATGGCGTTGCTGGCCATGACTCTCCTCCTAGCCGGGGCGTCCGGGGCGAGCGGCGCGAGAGGTCTTTCTTAGTAGACCTGGTCCATGGACTCGCTTATCTCTTCAAGGTGAAAATCGGCCACCGCCATCTCCGGGGCCCAGGTCACCTGGTCCGAGGACCAACGCACGGTGCCCCTCCGCTCCGACGTGATTCCGATGATGTTGTTGATCACATTCAGCACGTTGTCGTTCATGCGCAGCGTGTTGGGTTGCAGCGGCGCGGCCAGCCTGCCGTCCTTGATGAGGTAGGAGTCTCCGACGATGGTGCCGCTGAAGTCTCCCGCCGTGATGCCGTTGACCGGATAGGTGTACCAGATGCGGCCGATGTAGATGCCGTCCCCCACCAGCCGCAGCAGTTCCCGGTGGCTCAGGGCGGCGGCGCCCTCCACCACCAGGTTGGTGGGGGTGGCGCTGGGGGCCGCGTTGAAGTCGCGGCCGCTGCTGCTGCCAACCCGGAACCCGTTCCGCGGGGCGATCGCCTGGGAGACCCTGGCCGGATCCGCGCCCAGCTTGGTTGCCCCTTGAGGGTCGTGGAGAATGCGCTGGTAGCCGTAGTGGTCGGACAGCAACCCGGACAGGACCCCGCCCTTGATCAGCTCGGTCCGGCTGGTGGGCAGACCCTCGTCGGTGATGGCTTTGGACCCGGCCAGGCCCGGGGCCGCGCCGTCGTCGACGATGCTCAGTTGCTCCCCGGCCACCTGCTGCCCGAAGCGGCCCAGGAAGGGCGAAGCCCCAGCGTAGAACATGTCCAGTTGCAGGCCGGGCAGCAGCACCCACTCCAGGATTTCCGCCAGGGGTTGGGGTCCGAGCACCACCCGGTAGCTGCCGCTGGGGACGCGCCGGCCGTGCAGCGAGCTTATGGCGTTGCGGGCCGCCTCAGCCGCCGAGCCGCCGGTGAAGCTGGCCAAGCGGTCCCCCACCGACCAGCCGCTGCCCTTGGCCTGGCCCTCCTCCACCATGGCGGTGGCAAAGGACAGGATAATGCTGGATTCGTCGGTTTGTACCCTGGGCATATGGCTGGAGGCTATGGCCAGGCGTTGCTGCAACACCACCACGTCGCCCCCAAGGATGAGCCCCAAGCCCGCCAACTCCTCCGGAGAACCGGCCAGGTTCAGCAGGTCCTCCGACGTGTGGAACACCTCCAGGCCCTGTTCCACCATTCGCCACCCGGTTTCCACCAGCCCCGGTCCCTTGAGCCGCATAATGTCCGGGTCGGGCGCGGCGCTCGCGGCCCCGGGCGCGGCGCCCAGGGGCCGCGGCAGCGACACGAACTCGGTGTCCAGCACCGCGCCGGAGCGGGCCTTGTCCAGCGCCCGGCGGACACCTTCCAGGCTGAGGTCGGCGGGTTCGGACGCGAACCCGGTCTTGAGGCCGCCGGGGGAGGGAAACGCGACCCTTAGACCCAGCCCGAAGGACTCCACCGACTTGGGCTCTTCCACGCCGTTGCTGGGTATGTGGGAGGTATAGTTCAGCCGGGCGGTCAGGTTCCCGGTGGCCGAGACGAACACTTCGGCCTCGGCCACGTCGGCCTGCGCCTGGACGTAAGCCAGACCTTCCCTGGCGGCGGTGCGCAGCTTGGAAAGGGGAATCATCCAGCTATGCCCCTATCGGTCGGACCGGCGAAACGCGTTCCTGATGACGAAGGCGATTACCAGTAAGGCAATTATCACGACCGCGATGACGATGAGCTTCATGGCATCTCCCCAGGACCTTGGCTCATCCGGTCCCGGTGAGCCGGGCGACTCCCCGCATGGTGGGGCCGCCGTTGCTCATTCGCTTGGCCTGCATGGGCTGACCCTTGCCGCAGTTGGGGATCGGGTTGACCCGCAGGTCGTTGCCGACGGCGTCGATGGACATGAAGTAGTCGCGGGAGTCGGCAGTGATGCCGCCGTCCCGGTACAGCCGGCCCAACTGCCCGTTTTCGATCTCGTAGACCTTGACGGCGGTGATGCGGAAGTTCTCCCGGGACTCGGCGATGGACGGAGTGCGATGGCCGGCGACGTAATACCCCGAGTCTACCTCGGATATGATGTCCTGGGGGTCCCGGTCTCCCGCGGCGAAGACTGTGTTGGTCATTCGGATGAGGGGCACCAGGTGGGCCTCGGTGGACCGCGCCGAGCCGTTGGGCTCCACCCCCATTTGGGCGGCGGTCTGCCGGTTGTTGAGAAACTCCTCCAGCACGCCCTGGTTGATGATGTAGGCCCGGCGCGCCGGGGTGCCGTCGTGGTCGTACTTGAAGGACCCGTACCCTTCCATCAACGGATCGGAAAAGGCGGTAACCAGGGGTGACGCGATCTGCTTGCCCAGTTGGTTCTCCCGCAGGCTTTTCAGGAACCAGGACCGCCCCGCGTAAGCCGCCTCGTACTTGAGGGCCCGGTCGAGCTCCGAGGGATGCCCCACCACTTCGTGGACCAGCAGGGTGTTGAAGTGGGGGTCGGTGACCACCGTCACTTCCTTGTCCGGCGGTTTCAGGGGCGGCGCCTGGGCCACCAGGGCGGCGTCGGCTCCCAGCTTGGCGCAGAAGTCGACGAAAGCGGGAAGGACGATGGGGCCGTTGTCGTAACCCTCGGACAGTATTTCCCAGCCCCGCAGGTGGCCTGTGCTGTCGTAGTGCTCGAACGCCCCGTTGTCTCCGTTGCAGATGGCGATGCCGAAACCCTCGGTCTGGGCGAAGCTCTGGTCCACGTCGGCCCCTTCGGAGCTGAGGAACAGCTCCCGCAGCAGGAAGGTGCTGGCCGAGGTGGCGCAGTAGGCAATGTCGCCGCTTTGACCCTGGAGGGCCAGGCACCCGTCCACCGCCATTTTGACCGTTTCGGACAGCGCGACTTCCCTGGGGTCGATGCGGTAAACGGCGGGGACGCGGTCTCGGACGATGGCCACCGGCGCCAGTTCCGTGTTGGCCAGGCTCTGGCCCAGGGGGCCGAACCGCCGGTTGGCGCCGGCCTTGAGGCGGGCGTTGGCCCTCGCCCGGCGATGGGCCTCAGTTATGCCCTGCCATACCACCTTGCCTAAGTTGGCGGCGTCAGCGGAGCCGAGGATGCGGCCATAGTAGCCGGGGGCGCTCATCCTGGCCCCGGCCACCACGCGGACGCCGAAGCCGAACGCGTAATCTTCGGCGCTGGCCTTCCCGCTGCCGTTCTCGGCCACTGCTCCCTTTTCTTCCCGGATGGCGATGCGGATGTCGCAGTATCGCAGGCCGGGCAGGGTTTTGGCCTGCTCCTGCACCAACGACAACAGGGTGGGCCGCATGGGGTCCAGGGCGTCAACAGTTAGGGGCAGGGCCATAGAAATGCACCTACAGGGCCGGGGCTGCGGCGCCGAGCAAGCGCCGGGCTTACCCGGTCACCGCGCCTTTGGAAGCCGACGAGACCAGCCGGGCGTACTTGGCGAGCACCCCGCTGGAGTAGTTGGCCGGCCTGGGCTGCCACCGGGACCGGCGGTCCGTTATCTCCTCCTCGGTGAGGCGGGCGTCCAGCCGCCGGCCGGGTATGTCCAGGGTGATGATGTCGCCCTCCTCCAGGAGAGCGATGGGCCCGCCCACCGCGGCCTCGGGGGCCACGTGGCCCAGCATCGGGCCGTGGGTGGCGCCGGAGAAGCGGCCGTCGGTAATCAGGGCTACCTCGTCTCCCAGGCCCTGGCCCATGATGGCGCTGGTCACCGCCAGCATCTCCCTCATGCCGGGGCCGCCTATGGGGCCTTCGTAGCGGATGACGACGATGTCTCCGGGCTTGATCTCCCGGCGCTGGATGGCCTGGAAGGCGCCCTGCTCCTGATCGAACACCCGGGCCGGCCCCTCGTAGACCTTCTCCTGGTGGCCGGCGACTTTGATGACCGCGCCCTCCGGCGCAAGGTTGCCGTAGATGATTCCCAGGCCGCCGGTGGGGTTGCGGGGCGCGTCCACCGGGTAGACCACCGGCTGGTCCTCTATGGTCTCGATGGCCTCGACGTTCTCCCGCAGGGTCTTGCCGGTAACGGTCATGGCGTCGCCGTGAAGCAACCCGGCCGCCAGCAGCCGCTTCATCACCAGGGCCACGCCGCCGTAGCGGTCCAGGTCGGCCATCACGTAGCGCCCGGCGGGCTTCATGTCGGCAATGTAGGGCGTGTTGCGGCTGATGCGGTCGAAGTCGTCCATGGTCAGGTCGATCCCGGCCTCATTGGCGATGGCCATCAGGTGGAGCACCAGGTTGGTGGAGCCGCCCATGGACACGGCCACGGTTATGGCGTTTTCAAAGGCCTGCTTGGTCAGGATGTCCCGGGGCCGCACGTTGTCCTCCAGGAGCCGCAGCAGGGCTTCCCCAGCCCGGCGGGAGACCTCCACCTTGCGCGGGTCCGGCCCGGGAATCGACGCGTCTCCCGGCAGGGACATACCCATGGCTTCTATGGCCGTGGCCATGGTGTTGGCGGTGAACAACCCGGCGCAAGACCCCTCTCCGGGGCAGGCCAGGCTTTCCAGGCTCCGCAGCTGCTCCAGGGTCATGTCGCCCTTGGCGTACTTGCCCACCGCCTCGAACACGTCCTGGACGTTGACGTCCTGGCCGTTGAAGCGGCCGGGCATGATGGTCCCGCCGTAGACGAAGATGGACGGTATGTTGAGCCGGGCCATGGCCATCATGCAGCCGGGCATGTTCTTGTCGCAGCCGGCGATGGTGATGAGCCCGTCCATGCGCTCGCCGAAGGCCACCACCTCGATGGAGTCGGCGATGACCTCCCGGCTCACCAGCGAGGCTTTCATGCCCTCGGTGCCCATGGATATGCCGTCGCTGACGGTGATGGTGCCGAACTCGAAGGGAGTCCCCCCGGCCTGGCGGATGCCCTGCTTGGCGGCCTGGGCGAAGCGGTCCAGGTGAACGTTGCAGGGCGTCACGTCGCTGGCCAGATTGGCGATGGCCAGGAAGGGCTTGTCCATGTCCTCTTGGGTCAGGCCCATGGCCCACAGGTAAGACCGGGCCGGCGCCCGCTCCGGGCCCTCGGTGATCTCCCGGCTCAGGTGCTTCATCCTGAGCTGCTTTTCGGTGGCGGTGGTCATGGCGACCCTCCTGTGCGCGTTGGTGCGGGACGCGCACCAGTAGTTGTTGTTGGACTGCCGCTCCGGGCGCCGGCGTGGCCCGGCTAGGGCGGCTCGACCTTAGAGAGGGCAGGCCCCGCGTTTACCGGCAGCGGTCCCGGCAACCCGGAAGGCCGTCGCCCGGCGAGTTCGGCCCATTATAAGCGGGGGCTGTCGCCGGTTACAAGAAGCCGGATTGGGGCGGCAAGTCTTTCGGGTGTCCCGTTATGCCGAACGCACTCCCCGACACGACATTTCGAGCCTCCGACTCTATCATTGCCGTAAATGCCGGCTAATTCGCTGACGGAAATCGCCATGGCCCCAGTGGCCTCCTTCCCCCGGGGCCTGGTCCCCAGTTCCGCCGGCATCCGCCCCATGGGGTGACGACTCAGTTTCCGGGTGAGGCCGTCTCCGAGCCGGTGTCGGTGAGGACCGCTCACAGCGGCCCCCTCCCGAAAGCCTCGATGTCCGGTACACGGGTCACGCACCCGGGGGGCCCGCGATTTTCGTACTCCGCGAGGAGGCCCGGCCCGAGCCCGCGTCGCGTCCCTCAAGGACAACGCCCACGTTGACAACAACATAAATGTTGCACATGATTAGGAAAGAGTGAACGCACGAGAGCTCCGACGCTGGCTGAGAAGGCAGGGCTGCACCTTTCAGGCCCACAAAGGCGGCGGCGGACATCTCACCGTCCGGCTCGGAGACCGCACCAGCCAACTACCGATGCACGGGGGCGGCAAGGAGCTGGGACGGGGACTCGTAGCGAAGATCAAGAAGGACTTGGGGTTGGACTGATGCTTGCCTATCCGATAATGCTGGAAGATGACGACGGGACCGTGCTGGCGACTTCCCCCGACTTCCCGGAGTTGACCACCTTCGGAGACGACCGCGAGGAGGCTATCGCCCGCGCCGTCCACGCCCTGGAGGAGGCGATAGCGGCTCGCATCCACGACCGCAAGGACATCCCCGTCCCCTCTCATGGCCAGACCTGCGCCGTACTGCCGACGCTGACTTCCGTGAAGGTGATGCTGTACCAGGGGATGAGAGAACAGGGTGTCGGCAAGGCGGAGCTGGCCCGCCGCCTGGGGTGGCACATGCCGCAGGTGGATCGGGTGCTGGACGTTCAGCACCGGTCGCGGCTGGACCAGATAGACGCCGCCCTGGGGGCCATCGGACGGCGGTTGCACGTGGCCGCCGCGGCGTCATCGGACCCGCCGGCGGTAGCCTCGGAGGTAGTTGAATGAAACCGTTTGACGGTTATCCGGGAGGCGGCTACACGATTCTGCCCAAATTGAAAGGCGGTAATGCTCGACAAGAGTATGGGCACTGGTTGGTGGAGAACGGCCAAACATCTTGCGCCTACTGCGGGATGAGCCTCGTTGATAGCTACGAGCATTGGCTGCTGCTAACGGCGGACCATGTTATCCCGGTTTCCGATAAGGACCGGAAAGAAGGACACTGGCTGGGAATAGCCAAGAGTTGGCACGAGTCCTACAGCAACATTGTCTTGGCTTGTTCCGGTTGCAATGGATTCCGCAACCGTTACACGGCCCCGCGAGAGCCTGGAGCGTCGTGGGAGGAATCTGACTTCTTCGAGTTTCGGGACAGAGTGTTTACGGAAAAGGCGGCTCGGATAAGCGAGGCCAGGAGCCACGAAATCCGTTTCTACAGCAATCGCGTGGTTCCAGTGGCAGCCAGGATGCGTGTGAACGCGTGAAGACGATTGGGGGCGGTCTGAGAATGAGTCGCCGGCTAGGGCCACCGTTCTGGGGTGTCCGTCACATTTTCGCGGAGTCGGTAGTCCGCGCCGTAGCCGCAGCGGACGCACCTACCTCCGGGCAGAAGGTTCACCCGTAGGGGCGAAAATTTTTCGCCCCTACCGCTAGGCGGCGCCATCGTGCGAAAATCTGGCGGGCGCCCCAACCTGTCATTCCCACCGGGTGCCCCACCCTGTCATTCCGCCTCCCTCCCTCACCCCTGTCATTCCGCTGGAGCGCAGCGACGAGGAATCTAAAATGCATGGCTGGAAGCACCGGCCGCTGCTGATGTGCCGCTGGGCACTGCCCCATTGTCGTCGCCCTTATATGGCCTCTGCAAGGCTGTGGTGATTCCGGTTATAGCAGCGTGAGCCTGGACCCCGGCGGCCTACTCCTTCCTCCGAAACTCCCGACACTTCCCCCTTGCCACTTCCGGTGCCCACTCCCTACCCTGTTGATAGGCAGCCAATAGCGCCCTGCCAAATCTATGAACCGCCACTGAGGCCCATGGCTCAAAATGGCTCATAATGGCCCTGAAATAAAAAACCCCGGCCTCTCCCCGCGCCGGCAATCGGCCCTCCCCATACTCGCCGCCGCCCCATCCATCGCCCAGGCCGCCCGCCTCTCCAAGGTGGGCCGCCGCAGCGGATGCACCTACCTCGGGACAGAAGGTTCACGCGTAGGGGCGAAAAATCTTTCGCCCCTACCGCCTAGGCGGCACCGCCGCGCGAAAAACTGCCTCCAGAGCCTCGCCTTTCAAGCCGTCGTTTGCCTCGGCGACCTCCTGGAGAATCCGAACCCGGAAATCCGCCTCCGCGCCATCCGTGCCATCCTCAATTACTCCACCAAGTTTGGCGAAATCCGGGACTTGCATGACCAGGTCCAGGCCTTGGAGGCCGCCCTGCCCCTTTGGACCGCCCAGCGGAAACCCAGGTAACTGTTCAGACTTGATGTGTATCCGTTCGTCCTGAGCGAAACGAAGCGCAGTCGAAGGGCCGGTTCTCCTTAAGTCTGAACGGTTACTCTCAGCTCTCTGCGGGGTGCCCATCCCCGCTCGTGGTGAGGCTATCCAACCACCCAAAACAATCCAACGGAGCAGTCCCTATGAACCTTAGCTCGTTGTGGGCCCGCGTCCGCTCTCTTCGCCGTAGAATGGCCCTGCCCTACGCCCAGGTTATGCTCCAACGCGAGGCCGACGACCTCTGCACACAATGGGCTTGCGCCCAGGCGGATAAACGGCCCACACCCTCCCCCCAGGCCTTCGTCCGCCGGGTCGCCCAGGCGGGTTTCCATCTCCCGACCTTCGCCGCCGCCGCCCGTTACCTCGAACGCTGCGCCTCGCTCCGCCAGGAGCCCACCCCGCCGCTCCTCCTGCGCGCCCTCCTCCCCTGGGCCGAATATAATCCCAGAGTCACTTACTATCCAACACCCCCGGTATGGCCCAGGGCCACCGCCAGGGCCACCGGATGATCGTGGCGCTAGAAGCGCTTCTCCGCCGCGTCACGCTGAGCCCTTCGGCGGAGTTTATCCTGAGCGTAGCCGAAGGGATCAGGGCGCCGGAATAGGACAATCGAAAGACCCCCGGCCAGCCGGGGCCGGGACTTGCTAAGCCTGGTGGTTTCTTGTACGCTGGGGCCTGCTTCGAATATTTCACCCTAGGAGAGGCCGATGTTTAACCCGCTTGGTCTGTTGATCGCCCGAAAGGCCGAGGCTCACTGCGATATTCCTTGCGGCATTTACGATCCAATCGCGGCCAAGATCGCCGCCCAAACCGTGCAGAAAATGGTGTTGCGGGTCCAAGCCCTGGAGCGGCCCGGCCCCGATGCCGATGCTGCCGCCGTGTTGGACTACACCAACAAGATGTCGAGGTACGTGGCAGTTAAAGAGGAACACGCCGAGGTGGTTAAGAAGGAGTTGCGCATCCTTTGGGCTGACTATGCCTGGCCCAATACCGACTCCAACGAGATCGCCGCCAAATTCAACGCGGCCCTGAAGCTGGCCGGCCAGTGCAAGCAGACCGTGAACATGGAGAACGCCCAGAATTTGGTCGCCGCCTGCGACGATGTCGCCAGTGCCTTCTGGGCCACCAAGAACGTCGAGTACAGCGATCCCAACGCCACCGTCCGCTACGGCAGCTAGGCCCGCCGGCCGGCGGCTCGCGCGTCGGCTCCCTTCGAAACACCAGTGCGGCCGGGGGCGGTCAGCCCGTCCCCGGGCCACCTGCCGCAGAGGCGGGGGGCGCAGCCGCTCCCGCCTTCCCGGCGGACAATGAACAGGCCGCGCCGCCGGTGCTTAACCCTCAGTTCAACTCCGACCACTCCACCTCCAACAGCGGTCCGGCGCCCCGCTCCACCACTGCCAGGTAGGCGTCGCTGGCCATCTGGAGCGGGTCCAGGGTCAGCCCCTCCAGCTTGCACCGGAAGGCCTTCTTGCCGTCGGGCGAACAAAGGAACACCGTCATCATCATGAGCTCGCCCTCGCACCGGGCGTAGGCCCCCACTGGCAGCCGGCAGCCCTCCCCCAGCTTCTCCAGAAATGCCCGCTCGGCGGTAACGGCCAGGCGGGTGAGGATGTGGTCGATAGGGGCCAAGAGCTCAGCCATGGGTTCGTCGTCGGCCCGGACCTCCACCGCCAGCACCCCCTGGCCCGGGGGCGGGACGAAGCGCTGCGCCGACAGGTACTCGGCCACGTGGTTAGTGAGGCCCAGCCGCGCGATACCGGCGGCGGCCAAGACCGCGCCATCGTAGTCGTCGCCGACGGTCTTGCCGATCCTGGTCTCCACGTTGCCCCGCATGGGCAGCACCTCCGCCTGGGGGCACATGTTCATCAGCTGGGCCCGGCGGCGGGGACTGCTGGTGCCAATACGGGCGCCCTGGGGCAGCTGGGCCAGCGGGCAACCCCAGCGGTTGACCAGCGCGTCCCGGGGGTCCTTCCGGGACAACATGGCGCTCAGCAGCAGGCCCTCGTCTTGCTGCGTTGGCAGGTCCTTGAGGCTGTGCACCGCCATATCCAGGCGCCCGTCCAGCACCTGGCGCTCGATGTCCTTGACGAACATCCCCAGTTCCATCCCCGCCAGCGGCGCCTCGCGGTTGATGTCCGCCTGGGTGCGGACGGTGACCACCTGAAACTCCACCTCCGGGTGCAGCGGCCGCAGCAAGGCCAGGACTTCCTCGGTCTGGCGCAGGGCCAGGGCGCTTCCCCGGGTGCCCACTTTGACGACGCGGCGGACGGTCACCACGGCCGGCCTCCCCGGAGACGGTCCCAGAGACGGTCCAAAACGTCAATCATCGTTGCGGTCCTTGCCGGCGCAGCCGCCGGGGTCGCATTGGGCCACGTGGGGACAGAGACCAGGGGCGCCACAGTCCAAGAGGTTGGAGAGCAATAGGTCGAGGGATTCTTCCTCCAGCCCGGCCTGGGCCATGGCCAGCAGCTTTGGGGTGAGGCAGCATTGCCACCTTTGAGGGTCCACCGCCGCCCCCCTTTGCTTCACTTGGCTCCTGGCCCGGGACAGTACAGTGGCTAGGTCGGCCCACTGCAAGGCCGGGCTTTCCTGGAGGGACTCCCGTATTTTTCTGGCCAGCGCGGGGCTGACTCCTCCGGTGGAAATGGCCACGGTCACCACGCCCCGGATGACCACGGAGGGGGAGATGAACGTGCATTGGGCTGGATCGTCGACGACGTTCAGGGGGACGCTCAGGTCTTGAGCCTCCCGGAATATGCGCCGGTTCACCTCCCGCACGTTGGTGGCGGCTATGCCCAGGTAAGCCCCCGACAGGTCACCCGGGCGGTACTCCCGGGCCAGCCAGCGCAGGAGGCCCTGCCGGGCGGCGGCCCGGATGCCGGCGGTGGCCTCGGGGCTGATCACGGTGACGTCGGCCCCGGCGTCCTGCAACCCGGCCACCTTCCCTTCGGCTACGGCGCCACCGCCGAAGACCTTGCACGGCTTCCCTTGCAGGTCGAGGAACACGGGGTAATAAGATTTCATAGGGAGTCCTTGGAGCGCAAAGGGCAAAGGCATCAACGGTCTAACGAGACAAGACCAACGTACTATTTGAAGCTAGCACAGGGCCCAGGCAACGTCAACTCGCCCACGAAGCGGGGCATGGGCTTCCAATAGTCCCGCAAGTCGGCCGATTGCGTTGGTCACAGGCCCGCCGGGCTGTCGCCCAAGGGACCGGAGGACTACGGAGTAGGAGCGAGTCCCAGCACGCGGTATCCCAGGTTTTCCTCGGTCCGCTCGGCGGTGGCCAGTACCTCGACGACCACGTTGTAAAGTCCAACCACGTCGCCGTTTTCGTCGAAGCTGTAGCCGTCGCCGATGGCCCCGCTCCACGTAAGCCCGTACAGACAGTCCCGGAAGCCGTCGGCGTCCTGGTCATCGCCGGTCTGCTTCAGGCATTCGGCGGCGATATACACGCCGTCGTAAGCGGAACCCTGGAACCAGGGCAATGAAGCGACCACGCCGAAGCGGGCCCTAAAGTTCGCCAGGAACTCCTTGCCGGCGGCGGTGGTCAGGTCAGGGTTGGGGACAATGGCCTTCAGGCCGGTGGCGGCGTCCCCGGCTATCCTAAGCGCCTCCTGGCCTACAGGCACGCTCTCGGAGTAGATCGGGCCGTCGTAGCCCAGCTCGCGGGCCTGCTTGATGATGGCGCCGCCGGAGGCCTCGCCCTGAGCGGCCAGAAGGAGGGCGTCGGGGACCTCGTTGAAAAGCTTGGTCAGCTGGCTCCGGAAATCGATGACGTCGGACGGGTAGCTTTCGGCCGCCAGCACGGAGCCGCCCAGTTTCTCGAACTGCTCCACGGCGCTACGACGGGCCCCCTCGGCGTAGTCCGTGGTCTCGGTGATTGTGGCTATCGTCCTCATCCCGTCGACCCAGAGGGTGCTGCCCATGTCGACGCCAAGCTGCAGGTCGTTGATGGCGGTGCGGAAGATGTAGTCGCCCGCCTTGGCGATGTCAGGGCTGGTGGCGGAGGCGGATAATAGGATGACACCGTCGTTTTCGGCCAGGGGCGCCGCGCCGAGCATCGAGCTGCTGCACGTAGTGCCCAGGATGATCTTGACACCGTCCGCGTCGGTCAACTTGGTATAGGCGGTAATGGCGTCCTGCGCGGCGCACTTGGAGTCTTCCGCGATGAGCTTCAATTGCCGACCGTTGACCCCGCCGGCAGCGTTGATCTCCTCCACGGCCAGCAGCTTGGCCCGGTGCAGGGGATTGCCGTAGGACTCGGCAACCCCGGTGAGAGCGCCCATTGCGCCGATCACGAAGGGCTCCCCGGTCGCCGGAGTGGGTTCGGCGGCGGCCGTTGGGGTATCTGTCGGCGTGGGCGCCGGGGTCGTCGGAGCGGGTCCAGCGGTGACCGCTACCGGGTCCACCGGCGTCGAGACCGGGGTTGATGTTGCGCCTGGACCGCACGCCAGGACCAGAAACGCCGGAAGACCAAGCAGGACGATTGTTTTCCAAGCCATGGACCTCAATTCAGTCTCTCCAACCGGTGTGTGGCCCAAGAATCAGGCCTATCGCGAAGCCAATTCGCCATGAGTTGCCGCTGCCATCGCAGGCATCGGTCTTGAGCGCCCATAATCTAGCAACTGGTCCTACCCAAGTCAACGCTCCAGCCGGCTTTCCATCACCCTGTTCCTCACTGAAAGGTCACCCGAACAGGCAAAGGATGGGGAACGGCGCGAGGGTGGGGGTCGGCGAAAGTCTTGGCGCGAAGTCCAGTCCAGGGGCAGCGGGACCGTCGCTAGACTACACTACGATTCCGTCCACGCAACCGGGCCCACCTCAATCTTTACGGGGTGATGGGCCCTTGATAGGTCGGTTGAAGTACGCTTCTCCTAGCCCGCAGGCGCCACCCGGACTATTTGTGGAGTGAGCGGTCAGGGTTGCGCCGGCGAGGTTGGTTGAGCGGCGGCCGCCGTGGGGGCATATCCCACCATTTCCACGAAGCCCTTGCCAGTTACCGGCGCTCCATTCCTGGCCCCCGCCGCCGCGACTGCTCCCTCCCAATAGACCACGGGGATGAAAGCGCTAACGGCGACTTCGGCCTCTTCCATCACGGGAGTCAGTGCCAGGTCCAGGGCCAGTGAGTCGACGCGCAGCCGCCAACTCGTGGGGTACACCGCCCCGGTGACGGGGCTGGTCCAGGCCCCCGTGGAGTCCAGGGAAATGTCACTGCCGAGCAGGTGTGACGGGGCGGAGCCCGCCGGGACGTACGTGCCGTAGGTGGTGATGGGCTTGGTCCCGGCCTGCTCCCATACCACCGAGACCATGAGGTCGGAGCCGTCGTCCAGATTAAGGCTGAGCCAGTCCCAGCCGATGCCCCCAGTAGTAAAGTCACCCCATTGATGGTCCATCCAGGATACTCCCGTGACGGGGTGGGAAACGCCGGAAACGGACACCGTGCCGAAGGTTTCCAGGTTGGTGCGCGAGTAGTAGTAAGTTTTGCCTGCTGCGCCCAGATCCACCAGCCCGGCGCCGTGGTGGAGCACGGCGGGTTTTTGAGAAGCCGCTTCGAGCTCTACGGTGTAGTCGCCAGCCTGGAAGTACAGATGGTACGTCTCCCCGTTCCCGGTCATTCCCCAGCCGGCTATGGGCAGGTCGAACTCTCCCGACGACGCCTCCGGGAGAGGCGCGTCGGCCCGCTCCGCGGTCAGGTGCACTCCGTTGTCGTGGTCGGCCCAACTCAGCTGCGCCAAGCGGGGCGTCAGGCCCGAGGGCAGCACCGATTGGAAGGTGACAAAGTGGTAACTGAACTCCCGGCCGCTTCCCGTTGTCAGGTGGCCGTTGAAGTACCACCACTCCAGGGGCGAGAGGTGGGCGCCTTCGTCGTGGGGCAACCGTACGGTGCCGCCCGACGCAGGCGCCTTGGCGGCTGGGGGGACGGTGGGTGTGGACGCAGAGTTGGAGGACTGGCGGGGCGAAGAAGCCGGGGTTGGTGAGGGACGCGCGGTTGCGGACGGGGCCGGAGCGGGCGTAGAGACGGGCGCGGGGGTTACGGATGGGGGCGTTCCCGGCGAGTTGTCGGAGGCGCCGGCACACGCACCCACGACGACGGCCAGGAAGATCGGCGCAAACAGCGGCAGAAAGGCGCTTGCCGGTTTTGGACGGCGCATGACTTTCCAGATTATGCCACAGTTTCGCCCGGCCAACGCGGCGTCTAGGTGTGATGCGCGACCATGTAGCCGCGGCGCCCTGGTCCCTTTGCTTGCACGGTATGGGTCGTGGGAGCACCCTTGCGTGCCCGACATCAACGCAGCTGGCCGGACCCTGTGCCATGGGAATAACCCCGACTTCAAAAATAGACAGGCAACCGGATGGGAGATCGACCCAGTACCGGCGCCATGCCGTGAAGAGGCCCTTTCGCGCTTCGCCATCGAGGCTAGTACGCTACAAATGACCTGGTGGTTCCCGAGTTTACGTTAACGGTGTATTCCTTGCCCGGCTCAAAATCCGAACCCAGGGGGACGATGGTCTCTACTACGGGATAGTCCGCGGTGCAGGCAACAAATGGCTCTGTTACCTCATGGTGGGTTATGGACACGTCGATCCTGGTCGGCTCCCTACGCCGGAGTTCGTAGCCGTTGAACTGAGAGCAACTGCTGCCTTTGGGCATGCCGGAGACGACGCGCAGCTGGTACCGGGACAGAGCGCTTTCCAATGTCGCCACTTCCGCGCTCTCAATGGGCGACTCGGAGATGAAGGTGTCCCGAAGGCTGGTCTCCGGTATGGTGAAGGCGGTGGTCTCCAGGCCGTTTGCTATCACCCGGTAGGTCTGCCCGGGTTCAAGAGACTTGCCAATGGGCTCGATGGTGTCCAGTTCCACCACCTGCTCGTGACACGGAATCTCCCAGGGGGTCGATGGCGGCTGCATCAGCGTTACCCGGACAATAATGTCGTAGCCGTCCAGGTCCAACTCCTGGTTGCCGGGACGGGCACAGCCTTCTATCGTGGACTGGTAATAGCCAACTCGCAGCAAGGGTTCCGGTTCGTTGGGAATCAGGTTGGCCCAAACTACCGGGACCGGGGCCTCCACCCAAGTCCGCCAGTCCGGCCCGGCGCCACCGTCCCCGACCAGGTCGGGTGGGGGTTGCACCAGCACCAACACCATGTCCACTTTGTCGGGATTACCGCGGGTGATTACCTCGTACGCCGTATCGTTGATGAAGGCCAGGCGGCCGTCGGATTCGACGATTCTGGCGCTTATCGAGTATCTGCTCCGAGGGTCAATGTCTTCACGATTGTATTGGACCTTGAACTTGATGGGAACTTGACCGGGGCCTGAGATGGTCTGGCTGGCGATAAGCGGAGCGGAGGCGTCGACATAGGATACATCCCTTAGCTCGACTACGAGGGTTGCCCCCGGAGTAAGGGCCAACCGTTCTCGGTAGGTCACGCTGCCGCTTACCGATGCGTTGGGGGTCCGGCCCGACCCCACTTGGGATATAATGGTGGATGACGCAGGTTCGCCCTGGCAGGCTGCCGCCGTCAGGACGGCCCAGACGCCTATAAGCGAAAGTAGGGCCGTCTTGACTTTGGTCTTCATTGGGCAGCCTCGCTGATGAGCATAAGATCGGGTTATACCTCATAGGTATGCAGCCCGACGCAAATTGGTTCCCGGGCTCTCGGCGCTTGTGACGGTTGACGACGGAAAGCCCCGGAACATGGCCCTGAGCGCCCTGAGGGGATGCAAGTGCGGGACAGCGAAGTCAACGGCGGCTTGGGAGTTGCATACCCTGAGGTCCGGTGAGGCTCGGCGCCTTCGACCCCGGACGCGTCCGAGCCCGCTGCCCACCAATGCCGGGGCCTTTGGGGTTTGCGGGGTACGGCGGACTATTCGCTGGGAGGTCTCGATATAGGGAGACGTAGCCGGTCGGGTGACACCGGCCGGGCTCAGCAGGCGTCCACCTTCCTGAAGTCGGTCGTCCGCGGCGCTTCGATTGCGCCATGCTCGCCCCAACCGGGGTGGCGACACTACGCGGTACGTCAAGAAGGGATGTAACGATGGCCCGGAGACTCATTGTGGAAGCTATGCCCCGGCAAAAGCAGACGGGAATCGGACGCACTCCCAGGGATGGGGCCAAGGCGGCTACCAGGACTTCAGGACTGGCAGCACCTCTTTGGCAAAGAGTTTCAGGCCTCGCTCCGCCATATCGGGCGGGGTGCCGCCGAAGCGGAAGGAGACGTTCAGTTCGAAATCGCCGAGCAAGTCCCGGCGTTCCTCGAGCCCCCTCAGAATCTTGTCCGGCGTGCCCCAACTGGTGGCCTTCAAAAAACCTTCGACCGCCCCTTCGAGACCGGCCGAACGCGCGATTTCAGCCTTCTGTTGATAGGCGTCGTAACCTTTCACCGAGCTGAAATGATCGCCGAGGAACTCGTAGTGATAGAAGTTGCTCTCGACAAATTTGCCCTTGTATTGACGCGCTTCTTCTTCACACCGCGCCATATCCGTGTCGCATACGACGAATTCGTTGAGCAGCAGGGTTGGCGGCTCCGTGCCGTGGAATTCCCGGTGCAGGGCTCGGCCGCTCTCGATCCCCGGCATCCGCATTTCCCAGGGACGGTCCGCGAACATCACGATGTGCGCGCCAAGTTTGGCCGCCGAGACCACGGAATCGTCGCTGGACGCAACGGCGTAGATGCGCCCGTCGAAGGAATGCTGCGGCCGGGGCCGGATCTCCGTCCGGGGCTGTTTGTAGTAAGTCCCGCCACCCTCGATGAAGCCCGTCCTGAGGGCCTCGACAATCATCGGCGCCGCTTCGTCGAAACGGTCCCGCGATTCGTCCATGCTGATGCCGAAGGCTTCGAATTCGCGCCGCGCCAGACCTCGCCCGAACCCCAGCCGGAGCCGGCCGTTGCTCAACAGGTCGAGAACGGCAGCGTTTTCCGCCACCCGCAACGGGGTATGCCAGGGGAGTATCACGGCGGCTGTCCCCACGTCGATGTTGGGATACTTGGCCGCAATGTGGGTCATTAGCTGGAGATTGTCCGGGACGAAGGAATAATCGTTGAAATGATGCTCTGCGGACCATAGGCAATCGAATCCTTCGTCAGCGGCGATTTCGGCAAGGCGCAGCTCCTCCTGCCACGTCTGGCCGTCCGAGCCGTCTTCCCAACCGTAACTGGAGAAGATCATCATCATTCCGACATCCATCTAAACACTCCTCTCGATGCATTCAAAATACCCGCCTGCCGGGCAGTGGGCCGGTTCATTCAAGATACACGTCCTCCCCGGCAGTAGGGGTCAAAAGCTCGGCTTGGTGGAAAAGGGGGTCAGCTGGAGCTCGTGGGTCCAGCACGACTTGTCCTGAGTGTGCAGATAATAGAAAGCCTCGGCGATCTTAACGGGGTTCATCAGCAAATCGGGCTGCTGCTGGGCCCGCGGCAGGGCCCGGGTGCCGGGAGAATCGATGGTGCCGTCGATCACCACGTTGGCCACATGCACGCCGTACTCGGAATACTCCTCCGTCAACGCCTGCGCCAGGGTCCGCATCAACACCCTGGGATAGTATAGCGACTGTCCGGTGTACCGTTTCTTCCCCCGCAACGACGAGGCGTTATTGGAAATCAGGATAGAGCCCTCGCCTCGCTCCCGCATGGCGGGCAGCACCTCCTTGGCGACCAGGAAGGGCCCGCTGCTGGAGATGTGCTGCGCGGTCTCGAACATTTCGAAGGGAATGTGTTCCAGCAGTTCTTTTTCCGGGGGAAGGTCGCGCCCCTCCAGGTAGCCGGCGTTATAGACCAGGACGTCCGGGTCGCCGGCCTGGTCCCGCACCTGGGCGAACGCTTCCGATATGGAGTCGCGAGACGCGAGGTCCAGCTCGACGATCATGCTTTCGCCGCCCTGCTCCCGGATCGCTGCCTCCAACGCCGCGGCGTTGGAGGCGTTGCGGGTGGTCAAGACGACGTAGAAGCCCTCTTTGGCGAACTTTAGGGAGACGGCTCCGCCGATGCCCCAGCGCACGCCGACGGGCAACTCGCTGTCGTCGAGCGCCCTGCCGTGGGCTAAGTGGGTGTTGCGGCCGTCTGACTGCCACTTGGATGTCGCCCCCACCACAACGGCAACCGGCTTTTGGGTTGAGTTCATGTCGGATTCCTTTCGTAGAGATGTCGACTGCCCGCCGTCATTGAACGTTGGGAAAGTTGGGCCTGCCGGCGACGGTCATTCGGTCCACGGGGCATTATACCCCGGGGAGCCGCCGTCAGTTTAGAGACCGACACTATCCATTCAAGCATAGTCGCGTCTACAGTCAACCAGGCCCACCGTTGGCCGGCGTAATGGCACGGCATAATTCGCATAGGTCCCCGCCGTACCATTGCCACCCGCATAGATGGCGCTTAGCTAGTTTGCGCGAACATCACTGGTAAATCTCTTCGCCGCGCTGGAGCCGGAGGGCTATCTGGAAGGTCTGGCCCTGCGCCCGGGGGGTGGGTGAGTGGGCCGCTAGGAAGCGGGACAGGCCGATCATCACGTGCCGCCCGGACTCGGTGCCACTTCGCGATTCAAACTGCTTGAATGCCGCGTCGACGATCTGGAAGGAGTGGAAGTCGGCGTCCTCACGCAGCATCATCCGCCCCATGGTGGCCAGCAGTTCCTCCGGCGCACCATTGCCGGCCAAATAGGCCGACACGGCAGAGGCTGATTCTTCCACCTGCTGCCGGACGTCCACCATCTCCAGCAGCCGGTCAAGCTGCTCGCGGTCCGGGGCCTCGCTGGGCGCGGCGTCCGGCATGGGTTGGGGCGGCATATTGAGGAACCGGTCCAAGTATATGCTCATGGCTACGTCGAAGACGCCCCTCAGCAACTCCGGCGTGGGCGTCCTTTTCAGCGCCTGATGCAGGGCGTTGGCAGCCGTCAGAGTGTTATGCACCGTGTCCCAGTCGCGGAACTCGTTGGACAGGTGGAAACGGGCCATGCGCAGGAATGCGGCGTGGGCCGTCGGTCCTTCCAGGGGACGGCTGCGCGGCCCTTCCCCCAAGGGAGTGTCCAGCCGTCCGTCCCCGGCCGAGGGCGCGTGGCTTCAGCAGAAGGGCAGGTCGCCAAGGTCAGAGGGAGGGCCCAACTGGTCTTCCAGGCTGCCTGGCACACACCCGCTCAAGGCGTTGTCGCTGAGGACCAGCACTGCCAAGTTGGAGAGGCTGCCCAGCTCCGCCGGTGTCTCACCGCGCAACTGCCCCTGGCGCTTCTTCGCTGGCATCACTATCCTCCCACAACCCATTCCTCTCGATTCTCTCCCTTGGAGAATACTTGAACCCTTCATCATTTCAGGGACGCAGTTTTCGAGTTCGAATCGTTGCCTGGGAGTCTCGTCAGCCCAACTGCCCATCATTGCAAAGTTTTCCCTCCTACTAGATATGTTGTCCACTGTGACAAGGCAGAGCAGGCCCGATGATCGGGAAACCACCTCAGCCAGTAGTTACCACCAGGACGAGAACCAGGAAACGATGCGCTCGCCGATATCAATGACGGGCGAAACCACCGACGTGATGGCGTCGCCAACAAAGTTATCAACCTCACGCAAGCACTTTCCGAAGTCAGTTTGTTGTCCCACACCACGCTGACTGATACCGGTCGCCAGGGTCCCTTCCACGGCGACGCATGCAATCAATTCTGTGTCCAGGACCGTCGTAACCACAGTATGGGCCACGTTAGCCTTTGACGCGACTTTTCCTACCGGGGTCTGCAAAAGGGAATCTGTCCATGCCAGAATTTTTCCGCCACTTGCTACGGTATTTTTCAGGATTGTCACTCCCCAGGAAGCGCCGGCTATGGACGTCTTGACTACGGGAGTCGCCCCTTCAACCACCTCTTCGGACACGCCATAGACGTCACTGTAGTAAACGACGGCGGTCAGTTTTGACAGGCTGGGGAGACTTGGCCACAGCATGTTGGACAGATCATCACCCTGGCGCACCATCTCATCGGGGATAACGTGGAGTCCCAGCGACTCCAGCCAGTACAAAGCGTCGCCCTGCTGTTTTTCTCCATCCTCTATCAACGTGTTGGCCCAGCCGGATATATCTCCCGCCAAGTCGTTGTCGGTCAGGGACAAGCCAATAACGCGGCCTGTACGATTTGGCCGATTTGGGTCGTGGTCGGCGGCAACGGTGACGCCGTACCACTGGCTGATGGGCACGGAGGTATTCCAGTTGGAATTGTTCCTCCAGGCGCCGCCGCCGGTGGCATTGAACAGGTCTATCAGCGCTTGGCGGTCCCTTCCGATGGCGTTTTCGTTCAACTGGGCCTGCGGGAAGGCCGTCTCCAACTGAGGGTTGCCTTGGATATTCAGCACGGCCAGGTTGCCGTGGCTGCTCAGCCAAGACGGTATCCAGCCGCTCAGCCTGTTGTCGCTGAGGTTTAGCGATTTCAGCTTGGCAAGGCGGTCCAACCCCTCCGGTATTACCCCCTCCAGGTGGTTGCGGCTGAGGTCCAGCGTCGCCAGGCTGGCAAGACGGTTCAACTCTACAGGTATCGTGCCGTCCAAGTTGTTCCCGCTGAGGTTCAGCGTGACCAGTTCAGGAAGGCGGTTCGAACGGGTGCCGGTATATACCCTAGGCTTCGGTATGTTGCCGGTCAATTCATTGTTGCTGAGGTCCAGGGTGATCAGACTGTCCATGAAATCCAGTTCTTCCGGTACAGTCCCATTCAGCCGGTTATTGCTGAGGTCCAAAACCTCCAATCTGTCCAGGCTGCCCAGCTCCGCTGGTATGGGGCCGCTCAGCCGGTTGCCGCTCAAGCGAAGGTTCCTCAGCCCTCGGAGGTCGCCCAGCACGCCTGGGATTTCATCGTCCAGCCGATTGTGGCTGAGGCTGAGATGTTCCAGGTTCTTCAGGTTGCCCAGCTCCCCCGGTATCGGCCCGTCCAGCTTGTTGTCGTAGAGGTACAGTCTGGTCAGTCCGGTGAGGTTGACCAGATGCCAGGGTATCCGGTCGCTCAGCCGGTTCTGGCTGAGGTCCAGCGTTTTCAGGTTCACGAGGCGCCCCAGCTCTGGCGGGATACTTCCGTGCAGATAATTCCTGTCGTCCTCGAAAATAAGGTCGCCTCTGGATAGGGCTGATGGATCTCTGCCCCTGAAGGGGTTTTGGTTGTTGAGGTGAAGCGACCGCAGGTTGGCGAGGCTCCCCAACTCCGCGGGAATGGTCCCTCTCAGCCGGTTTCTGCCGAGGTTCAGTTCCTCCAAGTCGGCCAGGTTGCCCAGTTCCGGCGGTATCGGCCCGCTCAGTCGGTTGTTCCCTAGGTTCAGCTTGGTCAAATCGGACAGGTTGCCCAGCTCTGCGGGTATGGGACCGGTCAGTTGATTGTTCCATAGGCTGACCTTAGTCAGGCTGGACAGTCCGCCCAACTCCGGCGGTATCGAGCCGCTCAGTTGGTTATTCCCCAATCCCAGAATGCTCAGGCTGCCCAGGTTGCCCAACTCCGGGGGCACCGGCCCGCTCAGTTGATTGCTTCCCATCCTCAGTACGGTCAGGCCGGCCAGTTTGCCCAGTTCCGGCGGTATGGCGCCCGTCAGCCCGTTGTAATCCAGGTCCAGCCAGGTCAGGCTGGCAAGGTTGCCTAGCTCCGGCGGCAGCCCGCCGGCCAAGCCGTTTTCCGGCAGGCGAATTTCAATCACCCGCCCGTCGTCGCCGGTGACGACGCCGTACCAGTCGCCAAGGGGGGCGGCGCTGCCCCAGCCGTCTTGGTTCGTCCAGTCGGGGCCGCCGGCGGCGTTGTAGAGGGCGATGAGGGCGGCCCGGTCGGCGGATTCCACCGCCATGCTGTCCTCCTGCCTGCCCGAACAGAGCATCACCCCATCCCACCACACCCCGCAGGTGTCGAACTCCTCGGCGCTGACCTCACTGAATACCCCGCCCGAAGGCGTGGTCTCGCCTTTGCCGTCATAGCCCCAGCAGACCACCTCGCCATCCCGTCGCAGCCCACAGGAATAGTTTCCCTCGGCGCTGATCGCGATGAATTCACCGGCAGGGGGCGTGGCTCGGCCTTCGCCGTCATAGCCCCAACATTCCACCTCGCCATCCCGCCGCAACCCGCAGGTGTGATGCCCCCCGGCGCTGACCGAGGTGAACTCTCCGTCCGGCGGAGTGGCTTGTCCGGAGTAATCCTGTCCCCAGCACGCAACCGCGCCATTCTCCCGCAACCCGCAGTTGTGCTCCAACCCCGCGCTGATAGCCGTAAATGTTCCGCTCGGCGGCGTGGCCTCGCCGTCGTAATCCCTGCCCCAGCATTCCACCGAACCGTCCCGCCGCAGCCCGCAGGTGTGGGCCCCCCCGGCGCTGACCGAAGTGAACTCTCCGTCCGGCGGGAAGGCGAAGGCTCCTAACTCTCCCCAGTCAGAGTAATCGTGATAATCCTCTCCCCAGCATTCCACCGAGCCGTCCCGCCGCACCCCGCAGGCATGGCCATCCGTGGCGCTGACCGAGGTAAACTCCCCGGACGGCGGCGCACCATCGAAACTGCCCTGAGGGTTCCAGCAAGCCACCGAGCCGTCCGGCCTGAGCCCGCAGGCGAGCCATATGCCAATGCTGACCGAGGCGAACTCCCCTTCTGAGGGCGCCGCCCAGGTGGACGGATCGTCTCCCCAGCAAGTTATAGAACCCTCTACAGGACCGTCCTCGTGCACCCCGCAGGTGAGGTAGTTTCCGGCGCTGATTGAGGTGAACTGATACGGGACGTGAGCATTTTGTTTTTCGTCCCAATAACCGATTGCACTCCCTGCCGAACCTCCGCCATCGTCGCCGTTGCATTCCACGGAGCCGTCCCGAAGCAGCCCACAAACGTGGCTGTATCCGGCGCTGATAGCGATGATTTCCTCTGGCTCGTCGTATTCACTCCAAAGGTGCATGTCATGCCCGCCCCAACACTCCATTGAGCCGTCCCGTCGCAGCCCACAGGTGTAGCTCCCCCCGGCGCTGACCGAGGTGAACTCTCCGCCCGGCGGAGCCACACCTCGGTAATAGACTCTCGAATCGGGGTAATCGGAGTAATCCTCTCCCCAGCATTCCACCGAGCCGTCCCCTCGCAGCCCGCAGGTGTGGCTTCCCCCGGCGCTCACCGAGGTGAACTCTCCGTGCAGGGGCGTCGCCTGGCCGGAGTGATCACTGCCCCAGCATTCCACCGAACCGTCCCGCCGCAGCCCGCAGGTGTGGCTTCCCCCGGCGCTCACCGAGGTGAACTCTCCGTCCGGCGGTGCGGCTCGGCCATCACGATCATTGCCCCAGCATTCCACCTGGCCGTCCCGTAGAACTCCGCAGGCATGGCTCCATCCGGCGCTCACCGAGGTGAACTCCCCGTCCGGCGGCGAGGCCGAGCCGGCGTAACCTACGCCACTGCAAGTTATCCCGCCGTCCGCCCAAAGCCCGCACATATAGTTAGATCCGGCTCCGACCGAGACGGCCTTGAGCAGGGCTACTCCGTCGCTCGCCTGCTTCTCTCCGTTTTCCGAGGTGTCCCCGTCCCTGCCGGTAAACCCCGGCCGTGTCGCGTCGGGCTCCGCCTCTCCCGGAGCCTCCGATTCTTCACCGGCAACTTCCGTCGGCCCCATCAATTGGCTAGCCTCCTCTTGGCTGCCGCCGCTCGCCTCCTCCTCTCCCCCCGTACCTCCATTGCCCGGAGACTCTTCACCTTGGCTGCCGCCGCTCGCCTCCTCCTCTCCCCCCGTACCTCCATTGCCCGGAGACTCTTCACCGCAAGCCGCCAGCGCTACCCCCAGGAGCAGTGTGGCAAACAGCAAGACCGACACCCGGAAAAACATGCCCAGTCCGCCAAAACCTACGGTTCTACCCATGTTGTTTACCTTCTCTGAACTCGGCCTCCAGGAAGGAGAAAATTGCATAACTCGGGTCTCCGGTTAATCAGAGACGAAGACCGTTATAGCCGTGAAGGATTCCGATGGATGAACAGCAGGCTGGGCGCGAGAGACCAGCATTTGGGATAGCTAGGGTTATCGGAGCCTTGGCGGGGCCACCACCGACCGCGCCCGTGCTGTGTGTAGCACGGACCCGCCTTTACAGTCGGCTTGGTCACGTTTTCGGGTCTTTGAGCACTTCTAGGAGCGCATCACTGCCCGTCAACTTCACCTCCTCTCCTCGCGCCCAGCCTGCCGTCCATCTTACTCTCTGGACGCCATATAGCGTGAGAAACCCTTGACACCCCTCGCGCCCCCCTTATACATTAGCCTCCCTACCACAGTCCTAGCTTGCCCATCATTGATCACGTACACGTACCAAGCCAAGGTTCGGCGTCGTGCCCCCTTGCAAGGTGCGTGTACGGGTAAGGCGACTGTGGTAGGTGGCCGAGCCTACTTTGCGAGGGGGTTCCCAAATGGCCTCTACAGTCCGCCACCCTTCCAACCCCGTATGTCCCCAAGCCTTTAGCCTCAAGGCCCTTACCGCACTCTTGTGCGTTGTCGCCATTCTCACCACAGTCGCCTGCGGCGGCGACGGCCGGGATGACGCGGCTCGCGGAGACGACCCTCGGACCAAGAATGACCTCATATCCGAGCGCATCGACTGCCAGTTCAGGAAGTTTCCCATTACTGGGGTTAATGCGGTGGATATTCAAGAAGCCAAAAACGAGGCTATGCTGAATAGCAAGGATAGGTCCTGGCAGAGCCTAAAGGACCAACGCGACAGGGTGTGTCCCCGGATTCACCTGACTCCCACGCCACGGACTCCCGTGGACCCGGGGGAGGCCCCCAATGGCTGAGATAGTGAACAGGGCGCAGATGCCTTCAAAGAGGACTGGCGAGATATACGAGATTGCCGAGTACGATGATGGCTCGGTCACCTGTACCTGTCGGTATGGGGCCAGCCGTGGCCTCATGGCCGTGGGCGACAGGGTCTGCTGGCACGTCCGGGACTACAGAATCAAAGCCGCTGGCATGGACCTGGAGTCCACGCTGCCCCATCATCCGCCGGTGCCGGGTGAGCCAGGTCTCAACGTCAACGAGTGGGTGCTCCGGTTTGCCAAGGTGTTCTGCCCGGTCAACTACATGGTGGACATCGTGACGGCGACGCTCCGTCAGGACGACCTGGAACTGGAAAAGATGGAGGAGAAGGCGGGTGGGCGAAAGGGGCTGCGGCCCAAGCCGTTACCTCCGTTTCGCCGGGCGGTGCTGGTGGAACTGCTGCCGGTACTGAGGACGATGGAGGACTTACCGGACAGGCCGTCTCAGGGGCCGGGCCACGATGCAGACCTATTCGCCGACGCCTTCATGCGGCAGGCGTTGCAGGTCAGGCACATTGACCGGCCCGACGGCTCGAATGATGACCTGGCCTGGCAGTTGCACCGGTGGAACATCTAACTTGTGATAGGGTCTCTTAATTGTAGAAGGTACCATGTGGGATGATGGATAATTGGAGGTAGCGTTTTCGGGAGCGTGGAGACGGTCTGTGGGAGGAGAGTGTTGGGAATCGGGGTTCCTGACTGCCGCGAGGCCCTGAGCCAGATAGGGGGTCCCAGGAAGCCCCAGGGAGTGGCCACCCTGTCATCTGACGGAGCGGCGTAGACAATTAAACTATAACGATGATATAGTAACACCGTTCTACTGAGCCGACGATAAGAGCCCCTGGGCTCTTCCGGGCGACCGGATAGTCGGCTCACCCTCATTCCTAGTAGTATTCTTTATGCCCCAATTTGAAGATGTCGTATTCCGTCGCCACTTTTTTGCGAATTAACTCATAGGCTCTCTCGTCACCAGTTTCCCATCTTCTTTGGATAGCCCAAGAACAATAATCAGCAATCTGCAAACAGGGGTCCGAAGCGGCGGGCCAAACAGCGGTTCTTGAAGCTCTAGTTGGTGATACCTGGGCCATTACATCCTTGACGGCAGCATCGAATGCGGCCGCTTTACGTCTTACTGTCATAGATGCAGCGATGACCAACATTTCGTCTTGTTTGGTGGCGACTTTAGGCGCGACGTACTTCATATGAAAGAACCACGCGTGTTGATAAAACCGCATGGCAGTCGCACGTAATTGAGGCTGTGTTTTTGCCTTGTCCATAATAGTTGCGTCAACCCTAAAATCATGAGATTGCAGGATATCGAACACAGCGTTTCGCACGGCTTGTTTATCTTCTGTAGCGTGAAAGCCCGCGCCTAAGTCAAAACCCTTCCAGACAAGCTCCCTCCGAAGGTCGAACAATTCTGTCGCTACCTTGTGGTCTTCCATCATTACTGTGGTCAAAATAAAGTACTTACTGGCTTTGGGATTATGACTGAAGTCGAAGTTTCCTGACTCGTCGGCGTAAATATATTTTCTCATGGTCAGTTAGTAATGCCGTTTGTTAGGATTGACGAGGTGGCAAGCATCTCTCTGTCCGGTTTCACTTCGATGTTACCTCATGATACAGGAAAAGGGTTTACTTATTCTAAGTCACCTTCACCGCCATATTCCGGATATCCGCCAGATCCCCTGCCCGGAGCCGCGCCAGGACCGTCCCCTGGAAGGTCAGGACCGACATGGTGGCCTGAAGCATGATCTTCCGCATCCCCCGCGCACAGTGACGTTCCAGGCCCCTGGAGTGCTTCAGGCTCCGAAACACCCGCTCGATGCTCATGCGCTGACGGTACAACCGCTTCCAGAGGGGGCTGGACCGGGCCAACATCCCAATCACCCGGAGATTGTCGGCAGGGTCCTCCCAAACCTCTGAGTCACAGCGATGCAGGCCCCCGCCTGTTGACTGGAGCGGACAACTGCCCTGGCGACACCGGAAAAGGTGATGGCCTGATTCCGGGTCCGTCTCCACGTACTCCATTCCCACCTGGCCCAGGCAGGTAGGTACTCCATCCGTAGTATAAATGCCGTCGTGTAGGTCCCCTCTCGTGGGCTTCCGCAGGTGAATGACCGGAGTAATACCCTGCTGGACCAACGCCTGGTGATTGGCTGCGGAGTCGTATCCCCGGTCGGCCAGCAGGTACTTGGGGTGGAGCCAGGGATATCTTGCCCGTGCCTCTTGGACCACCGAAGGCAACATCGGAGAATCGTTCTCGTTGGCTGGCGTGATGATGAAATCCAGGGGCAGACCGTAATTGCTGTCGGACAGCAGGTGCATCTTGTAGCCCCAACCCCACTCCTTACCACCGTCCTTGGACCTCGCGCTGTGTTTGACACCCCATCTGGCATCGGGGTCAGTAACATGCTTCCGATTGGGATTGCTGTAGGTGGGGAACAAGGTGGAGTCTATGGCGACTGTCTGGCCCAAAGGTGGGTTGGCCGGGAGCAAACCTCGGAGCCTGTTGGTGACCTCGACCAAGATATCCTTCACCAGGTCAGTATGAAAGCCCAGGCGGGAGACGAACCGGCTCAGAGCACTCTCGCTGGGTATGGCGTCACTAAACCCGCAGATTTGCCGGAGACTCCGGCTGCCACGCAACCGCTCCAACAGCTCGTTGTTGTAGGGAATCTTGAGTAGGAACTTGACCAGGTAGGCCCGCCACATGGCACGAATGGGGTAGCCGGGGCGTCCGGTGCGGCGGTACTGTTGGAGGGTGTCGAGAAGGGGCTGCTCATGGAGACCGTCGAGGATGTAGGCCAAAAACCCGTAACCGCTTCGCGGGGGTTGCGGCTCTTGACGGCCTGAGGTAGATTGGAGTTGGACCACGGGAAGATCTGACCTTCCTGGTGGTTACGAGGCCGACAGTGCCGGACAGTAATGTCGGCCTCTTTTATTTGGTCATCTTCGCCGCTCCTTAACCGCGCCTTCCGCGCAGCATGGTTTCCTACCTGAATTATACCTGTTTAGCTACGATTTAGCTATGAATGGCTGTCATTCCTTGCATGGAAGCAGTCACGAATCCCGCCGCTCACATGGCGATATTCGATGCGGCCGGGAGTTTCGCAATTTTCTCCAGGAAGGTGAATCCCTGGAGTTCTGACTCGGACTCTCGGGCGTACTCTGCGGTTACCAGCAGGCCAATCCAGGGCGCGATGAAGATACTGAGCAAGATAAACGCGCCCAGCACTGAACCTCCCATACCGGCAACGTTGGCTCTCAGTATTCTTTGCAGCGGGGCAAGGCTCTGCAATGCGGCGGTTTGGGGAACTTCACCGTCCCCATCACCGGCATCGGCGTCAACGCCTGCCGTTCCCCGCCGCGCCCTGTTTACCCAGCAGCGTCTTCACCTAGGCTACGGTGTGTGGCGGCATGTTCAGCAGAGAGGCATAGCGAATCTGAGACGCTCCAATCGCCCCAAAAGCCAGCAGAGCCAGCCAGAAGGACACGGAACTGAAGTAGAAGATCAGGATTATCAAGCCAAGGGCGGCTATCGCTATCCGCGCCTCCACCTGGACGGCGGCGGGCAGAAAATAGGTTCCCACTGCCGCCAGTCCCAGAATCCCCAGGACCACGGGGTAGATCAGTGAAACGCCGCTCGACGCAAAGCCAAAGACGGACAGCAGAATAATGGCCCCCAGAACGGGAACCAGGTACTTTTCTTGCACTCTGATATCCATATCGCCCTCCTGAGGTCACCGGAGATTAGGTGAACGACGCGGGGGGGACTGTCCCACGTTCTTTCCTGTGGTGTAGAAGGCCAAGGCATGGCAGTCTAGCCATGCTCCAAGGCGCGCAACGCCGGTTGGTGGTCGTCCGGAAGTCTCCGCTCGCTGTCCCCATGGCGCTGCTCCTGAGGGGAGCGTTTGAGCAGGGAAGTGGGGGGCGGACGGGGCTGAAAGGGCGTGGGACTGGGGTTCGGGGAGAGAGTAGGGATGCCCGCATCATGCCGGGCTTACCGGAGTTGCTAGAACGTTTGTGGGGGGCATGTCCGCCCTCAACAGGCGGCGCGGAGCAGACAGGGTTGCTGAGAAGGCGGCGGAAAGGCTCATGGAATCAATACCTTCTATGTCACGTGGTATGACTATGGCAGGAACTTCTCCCCGCCGTCCCTATCTTCATTCATAGTCTGCCATAGTCTGCCATTCTTCTATCGGGGCGCTCCGCTCGCAGAGCAATGGAGCCGCCTCCATCTGTACACGGGGCATACAAAACCCAAGTTATCAGGATTCCACTACCACAAGATGCGCTCATTCGACAAGACGCCGGGGCGGGTCCAGGCGGGTCCGGCACGGCTTTCCCCACCCGCGAAGAGCTAACGCCCGATGGGGTGGGGAACGGCGCTTTGCTACACCTCCAGCCGGAACCGCAACGTGAAAGTTCTTGATTTTATCAAGTCTGGTGGGCCTGGATGGACTCGAACCAACGACCTCGGTCTTATCAGGACCGCGCTCTAGCCGCCTGAGCTACAGGCCCACCTGGAGAGAGGCGGGGCGACTTGCCGTCACCCCTGGATTGAGGAGCGTGGTCTGGGGCTAGCGCCGATTCCGCCCTAGCCCCGGCCTACGCCGTGTTTCTTCGCGGATTCTCTGCTGGGGCATTATATCCACTGGGTCGCAGTTGCACAAGGAACCGTATTTCCCGCCTACAATGTGCCCAGGGCGATTTCAGTGCACAGACCTGGCCGCACCGCCATCGGCTCCGAGACCATCCAGCTCCCCAGGCGCCCGACGCACCGCAGCAGGTGCGGGAGAGCAACGGTGATGGGAACCGGCGCCGGTGGGCCACTCGAGGCCGACCAGCCCCCTGGCCCATGATGCGGGGGCGCCCGACGCCTAAAAGTCCGGGCCGCCGGCTTCCCCGCCCGGACCGTCGGCGGGCGGCCGCCCGGTCGGGCGCGGCCCCGCCGGCGGCTGGTCCGGGGCTCTGCTCGCTTCCCGCCGCCACCACGGCTCCTGGGCGGCCCCATTGGGGAAATGTAGCGTTCGCACCGGGTAGTTGATGACAATCCCCTCCTCGGCGAACCGCCGGTGAAGGTCACGAATCAAGGCCGACTGCAAGTCGAAGCCGGCCAGACGGTTTTTCGCCTGCAGGAACAGCCAAAAGTTCACGTTGGAGTCGGCGAAGGAGTCGTAGCCGAACCACGCTCCGTACTCCTTGACCGCGTTGCCGTTGGTGTCCAGCAGACGGTCCATCACCTCGCGGGACACTTCCTCCACGTGTTGGAGGTCGCTGTCATAGCTGACGCCGCAGACCAGGTACAAGTTCACCGCCGGAAAGGGTTCCTGGTAATTGGTGATAATGGTGTCGGCCAGGCGCGCGTTGGGAATTACTACCAGGTTGTTGCTCCAGGTGCGGACCCGGGTGCTGCGCCAGCCCACCCCCACCACGTAGCCGGCGGGACCGCCGTCCAGTTCGATGTAATCGCCGGTGGAGATGACGCCCTCGGTCATTACGTAAGTCCCGGCGAAGAGGTTGCTCAGCGTGGGCTGAATGGCCAGGGCCACCGCCAGGCCTCCGATGCCCAATCCGGCTATCAGCGGGCTGATGTTGATCTGCAGCACGTCCAACACCAGCAGGGCCCCAAGGCCATAGATGATCACCACCGCCACGCGCCGCAGCAAAGGGAAAAACCGGGCGTCGATGGCGTTGGACGGCCGGGTCGACAGGCTCTCCAGGTGCCAGTCCAGGAACTGCGACACCAGCCCCACCACAAACATAATGCCGAAGATGATGGCCATTACCCGCGCCACCGTGCCGATCCAATGCTGGGTCGCTTGGCCCAGGTCTAGGGGAACGGTCAGGGCCAGGTAGAGCCCCAGCACCATGATGCCGAAGGTGACGGGCCACTTGGAGGTCTGGACCAGGCGCGAGTCCAGGCCGGTGGGGGTTTGGTGGGCGATATGCAGGGCCAGGGGGACGGCCAACTTGTAAAAAAGGAACGCCGCCAGCCAGGACACGATGACGATGCCCACGGCAATGAGGGGGTCCAGCCACGCCGGGTCCCCCAGGCCAAAACGCGCCGCAACGGAGTTCATGCGTCCGGATTACTCCAGCCGGCCGGGAAAGCGCGGGATGTCCCGGGCTGGACCGGCCGGCCGAGGGGTCTCCAGTCCAGGCGTTCTCCCCTCCATGACCCGCTCCACCAACCTGGGGAGCACATCACCTGAGGCGCCCCGCAGCGTCAGGTGGCACCAGGGGGTGAGGGCCGTCTCATCGGGATTCACCTCGATGAGGACGGCTCCCTTTTCCCTGGCCGCCAAGGGCAGCATGGCCGCCGGATTGACCGTGCCCGAGGTCCCAATCAACAACATGCAGTCGCACTTTTCCGTCTGGTCCCGGCACTCCCGCAGCACGGCCGGAGGTATGGGCTCTCCGAACATTACGGTGTCCATCTTGAGTACGCCGCCGCACCGAGGGCAGCGGGGGGGCAGAACGGCCAGCGACACCCCCTCCCTGGGCAACCGGTGTTCGCAAGCGAGGCAGCGAAGCCGGGTGCGGTTCCCGTGAATTTCCAGGAGCGCCTCAGCCCCGGCCAGGCGCTGCAAATTGTCCACGTTTTGGGTAATGACACACCGCAGCAGCCGGGCGCGCTCCAGCTCCACCAGCGAGCGGTGACCCGGATTGGGTGCCGCCCGGTCGACGGACCGCTTCATCTCGTATATGGGATTGCCGGGCTCCACTTCGCTGCGCAGGCGGGACTCCCACCACGCGCGGGGGTCACGGCTGAATTCCCGGTAGGACAGCAGAGGCGGCTCGCCGTGCTTGGTCCACACGCCTTCCGGCCCCCGATAGGTGGGGATGCCGCTCTCCGCGGAAAGGCCGGCGCCTACCAAAGCCACGACGTAACTGGCCGCCGACAATGCGCCGGCGGCTTGAGTCAGCTTTTCCTCCAGGTCTGCGGTCATGGGGAATACTTCGACACCCGTTATCAGCGGCGTCCCGGGGCGACGTCCTCCGGCACCAACTTCACCGGTACTTGGGGAATGCCTCCCGGCCGATGAGGGGCACGAACCGGCAGGAGCCCATCATGCGCAGGGATAACCCCTCGTCGGTGCGGACGGCTTGCACCAACTCCTGCTTGTCCAGTGGTCCAACGGGGATGATCATCCTTCCCCCGGCAGCTAGTTGGGAGAGCAGCGACTCCGGGAGCTTGGGAGAGGCGGCAGCCACGATGATCGCGTCGTAGGGCCCTAAGTCAGGACACCCCAAGCGCGGACCGGCTTGCACCACGGTCACGTTGCCGTACCCCAACTCGCCTAGGCGTTCCCTGGCCTGCCGGGCCAGATTGGGAAGAAGCTCCACGGCGACTACCCGCCCCCGGGGGACCAACAGCGAGAGCACCGCCGCCTGATAGCCGCTCCCGGCGCCTACTTCCAGCACGGTTTCGTCGCCCCGGAGCCGCAGGGCTTCCAGCATCAGCCCCACGATGTAAGGCTGGGAGACGGTCTGCCCTTCACCGATGCCTACGGGCAGGTCCTCGTAGGCCCGGTGGCGGACCTCGGGAGGCACGAATCTCTCCCGGGGGACCTGCTCCATAGCCCGGATGACAGATTCTGACCTTATATTTCGCCTTAGGCTACTGAAAAGTTTCCTTTTCTGCCTACTTAGGTCGCTCTCCATGCGCCGGCACCCCGCAGTCACCACTGTAGCATGGCCCCCGGCGCGATACAATGCGCGGCGACTTGGGGGCAGCGTCTTTCGATTGTCCTATTGTGCTGCCCGGAGAGTGGCCGAAGGGAGTCAGATGCATCGGCAGGTAACTGTTCAGAGTTGAGGGGGTCGGCCCTTCGACAAGCTCAGGACAGGCCCTTCGACTGCGCTTCGTTCCGCCTGCGGCTGCACTTCGCTGCGCTCAGGACGAACGGTTGGGTGCCAGTGGGCTCACCGATTCTGAACAGTTACTCCGGCAGGCGCAGCGTGACGTGGCGGAGAAGCGCTTCGAGCGCCAGGATCATCCGGTGGCCCTGGCGATGGCCCTGGGCCACACCGGGGGTTTGGGAGGGAGAGTGACGCCCGGGTGATACTCGGCCCAGGGGAGGAGGGCGCGAAGGAGGAGCTCCGGGGTGGGCTCCCGGCTGGGCTCCTGGCGGAGCCCGGCGCAGCGTTCGAGGTAACGGGCGGCGGCGGCGAAGGTCGGGAGATGGAAACCCGCCTGGGCGACCCGGCGGACGAAGGCCTGGGGGGAGGGTGTGGGCCGTTTATCCGCCTGGGCGACAGCCCATTGTGTGCAGAGGTCGTCGGCCTCGCGTTGGACCATGACCTGGGCGTAGGGCAGGGCCATTTTACGGCGAAGGGAGCGGACGCGGGCCCGCAACGAGCTAAGGTTCATATGGACTTCTCCGTTGGATTGTTTTGGGTGGTTGGAAGGTCTCACCACGAATGGGGATGGGCACCCCGCAAAGGGCTGAGGCTACCTGGATTTGCAACTGTTCAGACTTAAGGGGGACAGGTCCTTCGACAGGCTCAGGACAGGCCCCTTCGACTGCGCTTCGTTCCGCCTACGGCTCCACTTCGCTTCGCTCAGGACGAACGGATACACATCGAGTCTGAACAGTTACATGGATTTCCGCTGGGCGTTCCAGAGGGGCAGGGTGGCCTCCAAGGCCTGGACTTGGTCGTGCAACTCCTGGATTTCGCCAAACTTGGTCGAGCAGCTGAGGATGGCGCGGACGGCGCGGAGGCGGATTTCCGGGTTCGGACTCTCCAGGAGGTCGCCGAGGCAAACGACGGCTTGAAAGGCGAGGCTGTGGAGGCAGCCTTTGGCAAGCTCGGCGGACTCGCGCTGCAGTTGGGCAAGCTGGTCGCGGAATTCGGGGTCCTGGAGCCAGCGGTGCAAGGTGCGGCGGCCCACCTTGGAGACGCGGGCGGCCTGGGCGATGGAGGGGGCGGCGGCGAGTATGGGGAGGGCCGATTGTTGGCGCGAGGAGAGGCCGGGGTTTTTTATTTCAGGGGCATTGTGAGCCATTTCGAGCCATGGGCCTCAGTGGCGGTTTGTTGGATTTGGCAGGGCGTTATTGGCTGCCTATGAACAGGGTAGAGAGTGGTCATCGGAAATGGCAAGAGGGAAGTGTCGGTAGTTTTGGGCGAGGGAGGTCTCTTAGCTGTCACCTTAAACGAAGTGAAGGGTCTCTCCACGGCGGCTGAGATTCCTCGGCAGGCTCAGAATTACTAATGGCCTTGTGAAGTCCACGTATGCGGATGAAGATGGGGGAACGCAGAGCGGCCCATCACCAGCGGCCCGGGCTGGCAGCTATGCATTGTAGATTCCTCGCCGCTTCGCGGCCGCGGAATGACAGGGGTGGGTGCTCCCGTCGGATTTTCGCACGATGGCGCCGCCTAGCGGTGGGGGCGAAAGATTTTTCGCCCCTACGGGTGAACCTTCTGCCCGGAGGCAGGTGCGTCCGCTGCGGCTACGGCGCGGACTACCGACTCCGCAAAAATGTGACGGCCACGGTCTATTTTGATGGTGAGGGCGAAGTTTAGAGGCCGACAACTAAATGACCCTGCCCGGGAGAGCCGCCGGCGCTTGAGTCACATGGGCGCCGGCCGTCTCCTACGGCCGGGTGTCCGTCAGTTTTTCGCGCGATGGCGCCGCCTAGCGGTAGGGGCGAAAGATTTTTCGCCCCTACGGGTGAACCTTCTGCCCGGAGGCAGGTGCGTCCGCTGCGGCTACGGCGCGGGCTGCCGACTCCGCGAAAATGTGACGGCCACGGTCTATTTTGATGGTGAGGGCGAAGTTTAGAGGCCGACAACTAAATGACCCTGCCCGGGAGAGCCGCCGGCGCTTGAGTCACATGGGCGCCGGCCGTCTCCTACGGCCGGGTGTCCGTCAGTTTTTCGCGCGATGGCGCCGCCTAGCGGTAGGGGCGAAAGATTTTTCGCCCCTACGGGTGAACCTTCTGCCCGGAGGCAGGTGCGTCCGCTGCGGCTACGGCACGGACTACCGACTCCGCAAAAATGTGACGGCCGTCCCCTACGACCGAGGCCCTTGCTACTCAGCGTCGGCTCCCCTAGTATGTTCTCATGCGGCCAGGGCCAGGCAGTCTTAACAGGAGGACCAGCCCGTGGGCGATAGAATCGGCATCATAGGAGCGGGGGCCCTGGGGTCTTACGTGGGGGCGTTCCTGACCCGCGAGGGGGAGGACGTGACCTTCATAGACATGTGGCCGGAGCACGTGGAGGCCATGCGGCGGGAGGGCTTGAGGGCCAGCGGCAGCCAGGGCGATTTCACCGTGCCCGTGCGGGCGCTGCATCTCACCGACGCGCAGGGGATAACAGACCCCTTCGACTACGCCATCATCTCCGTCAAGTCCTACGACACCGAGTGGGCCACCCACTTCGTGAAGCGCTACGTGAAGCCCGAGGGCTTCTTCGTGTCGCTGCAGAACTGCTGGAACGACCCGGTCATCGGCGCCATAGTCGGCAACGAGCGCCAAATGGGGTGCGTCGCCTCCCACATCGAGGTGGCCCTGTGGGAACCGGGACACGTGACCAGGGGCGGCTCCGTGGGCCGCGACGCCGGGCACCACGTGTTTCGGGTGGGAGAGCAGGACGGCCGGGTTACGCCCAGGGTCGAAAAGGTCGCCGGACTCCTGGACTGCATCGACGGCGCCTACGCCACCGGCAACCTCTGGGGGGAACGGTGGTCCAAGCTTTGCCAGAACTCCATGGGCAACGCCATATCCGCCATGTCGGGGTTGGGGTCCCAGGACCTGGCCCAGGACCCCCGGTGCCGGATGATTCGAATTCACCTGGCCAAAGAGGGGACCAAGGTGGGCCTGGCCCTGGGTTTGAACGTTGTGGACGTCAACGGCAAGCCGGCGGCAACCTGGGCCGAAGCAGACCGGGGCGACGTGTTCGAGGAGTTGGACGACTACCTCAGCACTCGCGGCGGAAGGGTCAACTGGTTGGCCTCCATGGCCCAGGACGTCAAGAAGGGGCGCCGCTCGGAAATCGATTACATGAACGGGCTGGTCTCAGTCAAGGGACGGGAGGTGGCGGTGCCGACCCCCTTCAACGACGCCATCGTGGACGCCATGCATGGCGTAGACGACGGCTCCCTGTCGCCCGGCCCATCCCTGGTGGACCGGGTCCTGGAGGCTGCCGCCGGCTGAACGCCGGGACTGCCGGGGCGTAACCGAGGCCGCGCAGTAGAGGATGAGAGCATGGTGTTCATCAAAGTGGAACCCTCCGGCATCTCCATGTACAGCGTCCACCTGATTTACGACCTGGAAAAGCCCGACGGGGAAGACCGCCGCATAAAGGACTACCTGGCGGAGCACGAGCTGGAGCCCAAGTACCAGGGGGAGGCGGACTATGAGGGCCGCCCGTCCGAGATCATGTACTTCGGCGGGTGCTACTTGGGCGGCCACCTCAAGCACATCGGCGAGATCCAGCGGCGCACGGTGGAAGAGGAGATAATCGCCGAGGAAATCGAACGCCATCTGAACGCCGCCGGGGATGACTTCCTTCCCGAGGAGGAAGGGCCGCGCCGGGAGGTCATGGCCGGGTTGGTGCAAGAGTTCCACGCCGGTTCGTCCTTCCAGACCAACGAGAACGGCGAGCTGTTCATCGCGCTCGAAGAAGCAGAGGTGTTGGAGGCGGCCCGCCGGGTTGCCGCCCGGGCTTAGCCTCCCGGAGGGCGGACGAGGTGCGGCGTGAGCAAGGGGGGGCCTCGACGGAGATCACGTCTTCATTGCCTGCTAGGGGAGAGATGGAGCGGGTGATGGGAATTGAACCCACGTAGCTAGCTTGGAAGGCTAGAGCTCTACCACTGAGCTACACCCGCCGCAGAGTTGGCTGCGCCTCAATTATAACCGCCGCAAAATTCCCGCGCCACGACGCCTCAGCAACTGTTTAGACTTGAGGGGGTGCCCCGGCAGGCGCCGCCGCCTCGTGCACAACCGGATGCAGGAAGCAAAGGGCGTGCCCCGGCGAGTACCGCCGCCTTCGATATCCGGTTCGGCGGCGCCTGGCGGTGTGACGGTCCATAAGTCTCCCTAACGGCGAGTGGTTGCCACCTCATGGTTCCCCGGCTCGCGTCGATCCCAGGGCAATCGCGTCTTAAACCCATTCTGTCGCTCACCCCTACGTGAGCATCGCCCTGAGCCACAATCATGTCACCCTGAGCCTGCCGAAGGGTCTAAAATCCTTCCTTTTATAACGGTTACTGATTCCCGTCCGTGCATGAAGTCTAGGATTTCAGATGCTTCGACTGCGCTCAGCATGACATTGACTTAAGGCGCGATTGCCCTCGTGTCAATCTTCGGCCGGTTGAGCCAGGCCCGCCGGGACGGTACAATTGGGCCAGTCCCAACTATACAAAAGTGTAGTGTGCAGGGTAAGAGTGCCGGGAGGCAGGAATGCCCAGCGATAGCAAGGAACAGTGGCTGGAGGAAACCCTGAGGCCGGCGATAGAGAAATATCCCGAGCGCAGGGAGAGGTTTCTCACCGACAGCAGCATCGACATCGACCCGCTGTACGGCCCCGGCGACCACGAGGCCGGCCCCGGGTATCTCCGCGACCTGGGCTTTCCCGGGGAGTTTCCTTATACCCGGGGCGTCCAGCCCAACACCTACCGCGGCCGGGTCTGGACCATGCGCCAGTACTCCGGCTACGCCACGGCGGAGGACACCAACCAACGCTACCACTACTTGCTGGAGCAGGGGCAGACCGGCCTGTCGGTCGCCTTCGACCTGCCCACCCAGATAGGTTACGACTCGGACCATCCCGCGGCCAGGGGAGAGGTGGGCAAGGTGGGCGTCCCCATCTGCAGCCTCCAGGACATAGAGATGCTGTTCCGGGGAATCCCCCTGGACCGGGTCAGCACCTCTATGACCATTAACGCCACGGCGTCCATCCTTTTGTGCCTATACATTGCCGCGGCCAAGCGCCAGGGGGTCGGCCCGGAGCGGCTCAACGGCACCATCCAGAACGACATACTCAAGGAGTACATTGCCCGGGGGACCTACGCCTACCCGCCTCGCCCCTCGATGCGACTGGTGGTCGACGTGTTCAAGTTCTGCGAGACGGAGGCCCCCCGCTGGAACACCATCAGCGTCAGCGGCTACCACATGCGGGAGGCGGGCGCCACCGCGGTGCAGGAACTGGCCTTCACCTTCTCCAACGCCATCGCCTACCTGCAGGCCGCCGTCGACGCGGGACTGAGGGTGGACGACTTCGCCCCCCGGGTCTCCTTCTTCTTCGTGGCCCAGAACAACCTGTTCGAGGAAGTGGCCAAATTCCGCGCGGCGCGGCGCATGTGGGCCCGCATAGCCAAGGACCGCTTTGGCGCCCAGGACCCCCGCTCGATGATGCTGCGCTTCCATACTCAGACCGCGGGGGTGACGTTGACCGCTCAGCAGCCGGACAACAACGTCATTCGTTCCGCCATCCAGGCCCTGGCCGCGGTCCTGGGCGGGTCCCAGTCCCTGCACGTTAACTCCCGGGACGAGGCCCTGGCCCTGCCCACAGAGGAATCGGCCCAGCTATCGCTGCGGACCCAGCAGATCCTGGCCTATGAGACCGGGGCCGCCGACGTTGTGGACCCGTTGGGCGGCTCCTACTACGTGGAAAGCCTCACCGATGAGCTGGAGAGCCAGGCGCTGCAGTACATCGAGACGATAGACCGCATGGGGGGAGCGGTGGCCGCCATAGAGCGGGGATTTCAGGTCAGGGAGATCGGCGACGCCGCTTACCAGCACCGCCGGGAGGTGGAGAGCGGAGAGCGCACCGTGGTGGGAGTGAACCGGTTTGCCGCCAGCGAGCCGCCCATCGACGCCCTGCTCCGGGTGGACCCCCAGGCGGCCCAAGACCAGGCCCAGCGGTTGCAGCGGCTGAGGAGGGAGCGGGACGGCGCCCAGGCCGAAGCCGCTCTCGGTCGGTTGGCCGAGGTGGCCCGGGGAACGGACAACACGGTCCCGGCCATATTGGAGTGCGTCGAGAGCTACTGCACCCTGGGGGAGATTTGCCAAGTGTTCCGGGAGGTGTTCGGCGAGGAACAGGGACTAACGTCCCTATAGACCAGCCCGTAGACCAGCCCGGCAGACCGGCCCGCCGGGCCTCCTCCTTCTTAGAGGGGGACCCGGGTGAAAGACCGGCAGCCCGGATACATAAGTACATCAGCGGGAGGCTTCCAAGATGGCCGACTTGATCCTCACCGAAGAGGAACAAATGCTCCAAAACCTGGTGCGGGACTTTGCCGACCGCGAGTTGGCGCCCCGGGCCAGGGAGATCGACGAGAAAGAGGAATTCTCCTGGGAGAACTGGCGGGCGATGTCCGCCCTGGGGCTGACCGGCATCAGCGTCGATCCCCAGTACGGCGGCGGCGGCGGCGGGTACCGGCAAACTGCCATACTCATATCCGAGATTGCCCGGGGAGACGCCTCGGCCAGCGTCTGCCTCCTCACCCACGTCTCTCTGGGCACCGCCACCATCCAGCGCTTCGGCAACGAGGAACAACTGCAGCGGTTCGTCCCGCCCCTGGCGGCGGGGAAGAACATTGCGGCCTGGGCCCTGACCGAGCCCAGCGGCGGCTCCGACGCCGCCGCCCTGAAAACCACGGCGGTGGAACGGGACGGCGTCTACTTCCTCAACGGCTCCAAGACCTTCATCACCAACGCCGCCGAGGCGGATAGTATAGTAGTCTTCGCCACCCAGGACCCGTCTAAGGGACACAAGGGGATCAGCGCCTTCGTTGTTCCCAGGAGTTCCCCGGGACTCCAGATCAACCAGCTGCACGGGAAGATGGGGATGCGGGGCTCCAGCACCTGCGAACTCGTGTTCCAGGACACCCCGGTCCCCGCCGAGAACCGGCTGGGTGAGGAGGGAAACGGCTTCCGCCACGCCATGGACATCCTGGACACCAGCCGCATCGTTATCGCCTCCCAGTGCGTGGGCATCGGGCAGGGGGCGATGGAGGCGGCGGTGCGGTATGCCCAGCAGCGGGAGACCTTTGGCAAGCCCCTGGCCGAACATCAAGCCATCCAGTTCATGCTGGCCGACATGGCCACCCAGGTCTACGCTTCCAGGGTAGCCACCATGAACGCGGCTACCCTGAAGGACGACGGCCTGCCCTTCAAGGACCAGGCCTCCATGGCCAAACTAATGGCCTCGGAGATGTGCCAGCAGGTCGCTTCTCAAGCGGTCCAGGTCCACGGCGGCGCGGGGTACTTCAAGGACTCGCCGGTGGAGCGCATTTTCCGGGACTCCCGGGTTACCACCATTTACGAGGGCACCTCGGAGGTGCAGAGGATGGTGATAGCCCGCCAGCTGTTGAAGCAGTATCAGATTTAACGCGCCGAGGCCCTGCCAGGGAGAATCCGTCCAGGCAGGGACGCTCCGCGGCCGGAGGGCGGCGCCGGCAATCCCGCCGGGCCAGCGAGCACAGTCGGGTGTGGCGGCCTACCGGGAAGCTCCCGCGCCGGCGGCTCCGGGTTGGTTGCAGGAGAGACGCTTGAGCCATGAGTGATTCCACCCCTTGCACGGTCAACTACATCGACCACGTGGGCGTTGCCGTCAGGGACATCCGGGCCGCCCTCGCCGTCTTCCGGGGGGTCTTCGGGGCGCCGGACGCCGAGGTGGTGGAGCTGCCGGACCAGGGTGTCCGCGGCGCCCTCATCCAGGTCGGACAGACCCGGTTGGAGCTGCTGGAGCCGCTGGCCGGCGACACCCCGGTGGGGCGCTTCATCGAGCGGCGCGGGGAGGGGCTGCATCACCTGGCTTTCAACGTGTCCGACGTGTCGGGAAAGCTGCGGGCCCTGGAAGACCGGGAGTTTCGCCTCATCGACACGGAGCCCAGGGAGGGATTGTCCGGCTCCATCGCCTTCATTCATCCCGGCTCCGTGTTCGGCGTCTTGACTGAACTGGTGGAAAACTAGGTGCAGGGCCGGAGTGGGCGGGCATCGGCCGGGCGTAGACTCCGGCACGGCCGCGGCGGGATTGGGTGGAGCAGGCGGCTCCGCGGGGCGGCATTTTCAAGATAAGTTAACCGGGTGGGAATATGACTGAACCGGGCCGACGCATCCGAGTGCTGGTGGCCAAACCGGGGCTGGACGGCCACGATCGAGGGGCCAAGGTGGTAGCCAGGACCCTGCGGGACGCCGGAATGGAGGTTATCTACACCGGCATTCGGCAGACCCCGCAGATGATCGTCCAGGCCGCCGTCCAGGAAGACGTGGACGTGGTGGGCATCAGTATCCTCTCCGGGGCCCACATGGAAATCCTCCCCGACATCATCAGCCTGTTGTCAGAGCAGGGCATGGAAGACGTGGTTACGGTGGTGGGCGGCATCATACCTGAGGCCGACCGCCAAGCCTTGACCGGCATGGGAGTGTCCGCGATCTTCGGGCCCGGCGCCGCCACGGGCGCCATTGTGGAGTTCATTGAAAGCGCGATGGCGGACCGGCTAAAGCCCTGACCGCGTCACCCGGTGGCGTCCGCAGCCGCGCTCCCAACCCTTGGCAGGCCGCGCGCCCCCTCCGCGTCACTCCGCCCCCCACGCCCATCGCGTCATTCCGCCCGTCTGTGCCCCCACGTCATTCCATCTCCCGCCCCCACCCCTGTCATTCCGCTGGAGCGGAGCGACGAGGAATCCAAGTGGTCGCCGGAGGGCGGCACAGGCCTCGCAGCCGTGCTTGCGGTTGCCGGCGCGGGGGTTAGGGCGACGGTGGGTCTTTTCCGGTGCCGATGGGGGTGGTGCATGAGGGCCTTAGATTCTTCGGCAAGCTCAATTCCGCCCCCGCCCCTGTCATTCCGCTGGAGCGGAGCGACGAGGAATCCAAGTGGTCGCCGGAGGGCGCACAGGCCTCGCAGCCGTGCTTGCGGTTGCCGGTGCGGGGGTTAGGCGACGGTGGGTCTTTTCCGGTGCCGACGGGGGTGGCGCATGAGGGCCTTAGATTCTTCGGCAAGCTCAGAATGACGGAGGGTGGGGTCAGGATAACGGTGGATGGGGGATGACAAGAACTGGTTTCGTCGCACTCTGGTTTTGTCTTACCACTGAAAGACCCTCGCCAGACCTACTCCCGGCCATGCGAGACCCCCTTGTCCTACATCATGACCTGACGGGCCCACCACGAGACGAAGCGGCAGACTTACGCGACCATCAAAATGTCCTCACCGAACGAGTCCCATGCCCTTGACATTTGAGAGGGGTATTCTCGATAATTGTCTGCGGCTTGCCAGGGCAGGTCGTAGAAGGTGAATGCAGTACAACGTCGCGCAACTGCTCAAAGAGCCCATCGGCTCTATGCGCACTTACCAATTGGAAGAGGATTTTGTGGGGCCGCAGCGCTTCGCCGATCGGGCCTGCGGTCCCGTCCACATGTTGCGTACGCACCAGGGAGTCCTGGTCAGGGCCCCGGTGAACGTGCAGTCCACCCTCGCCTGCGCCCGCTGCCTGGGTGAATTCGGCGGGGCGTTCGACTTGCCCATCGAAGAGGAGTTCTTCCCCACTGTGGACCCCAACACCGGCCGCAGACGCCCCGTTCCCGAGGCCGCCGAAGAGGACTCGCTGATCGATGGGAACCACACCCTGGACCTCACCGCCGTGGTCAACGGATACATTCACACCGTAATGCCAATGAAGCCCCTGTGCCGTCACGACTGCAAGGGCTTGTGCCAGGTCTGCGGGAGCGATCAGAACCTGGGCGGCTGCGAGTGCGCACCCCAAGTCCTGGACCCGCGCTGGCAAGGCCTTGCGGGACTTGTCCTGGAATAGCGAGGCCGACGTATGGGCGCCGTACCGAACAAGAAGATCACCAGGGCCAGGAAGGGCCGGAGGCTCAACTCGCACAAGCTGAGCCCGGTCCATCCCGCCGTCTGCCCGCGCTGCAGCGCAGCCAAGATGCCCCACGTGGCCTGCCGCCAGTGCGGCTACTATCGGGGGCGCCAGGTAGCCGAGGCCGCGCCGCAGTAAAACCTTGGGCCAGACTAGTTGCCAAATTTTTTGAGGGAGGGTACGAACAAGCAGGCTAGGTGATAAGCTCTGCGCCAAGTGGGAGCGTTTGTGGCCTCTGCGGAATCACCCAACCGAGCTTTCCTGATTGGTCCGCACGAACCGACTCAGGGGTCGTTAAATGGATAATTCAGAAAGCAATCATTCAAGCGGCAAACTCGCCTTCGTTTTTCCCGGGCAGGGTTCCCAGTGTGTGGGGATGGGTGCGGAGTTGTACGCCGAATCGAGCGCGGCTAGGCGGGTTTTCGAGGAAGCGGACGAGGCTCTTGGCTTTCCTCTCACCGACCTCATGTTCCACGGGCCTGCCCGTGAGCTGCAAAACACCATCAATTCCCAGCCCGCCATCATGACGGCGGCCATCGCCGGCGTCAGGGCCTGGGAGGAGTTGCACGGGCCCGATAGCGTCGGTCCCAGCGTGCTGGCCGGGCACAGCCTCGGCGAGTACACCTCGATGGTGGTGGCCGACGTCGTCGACTTCCACGACGCGGTGAAGCTGGTCCGCGAGCGGGGCCGGCTCATGCACGAAGCCGCCGCCGACCGCCCCGGCGGAATGGCCGCGATAATCGGCCTCGACGAAATAACCCTGGAGCACATCTGCGCTGAGACCGGGGTGGAGTTGGCCAACATCAACTCCGACGACCAGATTGTCGTCAGTGGAGACAAGATAGCGGTGGCCCGGGCCATGGACCTTTGTTCCGCCCGCGGCGCCAAGAAGACGGTGCCCCTGCCGGTCAGCGGAGCATTCCACTCCTCGTGGATGAGAGGGGCTGAGAAGGGCCTGTCCATCGCCGTGGAGTCGATGCGCTTCCGCGACCCCAAGCTGCCCATCATCTCCAATTCCGAGTGTCTCCCCCTCTGGACCGCCGAGGAGATCAGGAACGAATTGATCCAAGGGTTGTGCCGCTGCGTCCAGTGGAAGAGTTGCGTCAAATTCATGATCGACTCCGGAGTGTCCCGGTTCGTCGAGTTCGGCCCCGCCGGCGTCCTCTCCAGCCTAATCAAGCGAATCGACCGCCAGGTGCAGGCCGTAACGGTGTCGGACCCGGTGTCCCTCGAGAAGCTGCACGCCGGAGAGGCCTAGCACCCTGGGCGACTTGATGCCTAAGGTACGGTCGCCGGACCCAAGGCGGGAAGCCAGGATGGCAGCCCTTCAGTCCCTTTTCGCGGCGGACATCAAGGGTGAACGCGGCGACGGCTCCTTGGAATGGCTCGGCGTCGAGAACTCTCTGCAGGCAGCAACGGTAAGCTTTGCCCAGGCGTTGGCCCGGGGCGTGACCGCCACCAGGGTCGAGCTTGACGGCGTAATCGGCAAGTACGCCCCGGCGTGGCCGGTCAGCCAGTTGCCCACCATCGACCGCAACGTGCTGCGCATAGCGCTGTTCGAATTGCTCCACACCCCAACGGTCCCTCGGAAGACCGCGATCAACGAGGCTGTCGAATTGGCCAAGCTGTTTGGCAGCGACAGTTCCGCCCCGTTCATCAACGGTGTGCTGGGCTCAGTCATGGCGGGGCTTGAAGTCGGGGAGGTTGCGGCCCACAAAGCCGCCCCCGAAGGGAGATGACGGTTTGCCTACGGTCTATGAGCGCGTAAAAACCATCGTGGTGGACAAATTGGGGGTCGATGAGGCCGAGGTGAACGAACAGTCCTCCTTCGTGGAAAACCTCAACGCCGACTCCCTGGACTTGGTCGAGCTGATCATGGCTTTCGAGGAGGAGTTCTCCACCGAGGACAGTCCCCTGGAGATATCCGACGACGACGCCGGGTCCATTGAAACTATCCAGGACGCCGTCACCTACATCAAGGCCAGCGGCGTAGAAGACACCTAAACACGCCAGCCCGGACGGGCGGGCTGGCGCGCCCTGAGACTTCCTCCGCTCTACAGGCGCCGCTCACGCGGGCCATCCGGCGCCCTCTCGACAACGGGCCGGCTCACCACCAGGCTATCCGGGTCCGCGGCGTATGGAGCGACGCAATTCCCACCGGGGAATCGCCCATCGCTGGGCTATTTGGGGGTTGGGACGCTATGAACAGCCTGGAAGAGGTCGCCCTTCTGGTACGGAAGTGCACCGAGTGCCCGTTGCACGGGGCCCGGACCAACGCGGTGCCCGGAGAGGGTCCCGCCCGTGCCGACCTGATGTTCATCGGAGAGGGGCCGGGCTACCACGAGGACCGGCAGGGACGCCCTTTCGTGGGACCGGCGGGCCAGTTTCTGGAAGAGCTGCTGGCGTCCATAGGAATGACCCGCGAGGACGTGTTCATCGCCAACATGATCAAGTGCCGCCCGCCCCAGAACCGCGATCCGTCCCCCGCGGAAATGTCCTCCTGCGGCAAGTACCTGGACCGCCAGATTGACCTTCTGGACCCCAAGCTCATCGTTACCCTCGGTCGCTTCTCCCTGAGCCGGTTCTTCCCCGGGGAAAGCATCAGCCGGGCCCGCGGCAAGGCCCGTGAAAAAGACGGGCGATGGATCTATCCCATCATGCACCCGGCCGCCGCCCTGCACCGCCACGAACTAAGGGCGGTCATAGCCGAAGACTTTAGCCAAATCCCCGGCATTCTGTCGAGTATTCTTTCCGGCCTTCTCCAGTCCCCATCTCCGGCGTCGCCCGGCACAGGCCAGGGGGCGCAGGCGCAGCCGGCCGCGGAGCCGTCGCAGCTATCTCTCTTTTAGGAATTGCTATGACCATGAGACCACACCTGCGTGTCATTCCCCTGGGCGGTCTGGGGGAAATTGGCAAGAACATGCTAGCCCTCGAGTGCAACGACGACATCATCGTCGTCGATTGCGGGGTCCAGTTTCCCGAAGAGGGCATGCCGGGCGTGGACCTGATTATCCCCGACGTGTCCTATCTGCAGGAGCGGGCAGACCGGGTGCGGGCTATCGTCATCACCCACGGCCATGAGGACCACATCGGCGCCCTACCCTTCATACTCCCTCAACTCAACACCCCGGTGTATGCTCCGGCCCTGGCCCACGGGTTCATTTCCATGAAGCTCCGGGAGCGCGCTTCAACCAGGCAGGCCCGGGTGGAGGCCATAGAGCCCGGGGTTAGCCACCAATTCGGAGACTCCTTCCGGGTCACCTGGTTCCGCGTTTGCCACAGCATTCCCGACGCCATGGGCCTGGTCATACATACCCCCCTGGGCGTGGTGGTACACACCGGCGACTTCAAGATCGACCATACGCCGGTGGACGGCCGCACCATAGACCTGGCCACCTTGGCCCGCCACGGCTCCGAGGGCGTGCTCCTGCTGCTGTCCGACTCCACCTACGCCGAGGTGCCCGGTTACACGCCCTCGGAGCGGGTGGTGGGCGACGCCCTGGAGCGGGCCATCGGGGACGCCCCGGGGCGGGTTATGGTCGCCACCTTCGCTTCCCTGATCTCCCGGGTGCAGCAGGTGGTGGACGCCGCGGAGCAGCACGGCCGCAAGGTGAGCATCGTGGGGCGCAGCATGGTGGACAGCGTCAACGTGGCCCTGGAGTTGGGGTACTTGAGGGCGCCTCCGGGCCTGCTGATTCCGCTGAACGAAAGCCGCCGGCTGCCTCCCGAGCAGGTGGTGCTGATGACCACCGGAAGCCAGGGGGAGCCCTCGTCGGCCCTGGTGCGGATTGCCAACAGTGATCACCGGGAGGTCCGCATAGCCCCCGGGGACACGGTCATCGTCTCCGCCACGCCCATACCCGGCAACGAGCTTCCGGTCAGCCGCACCATCGACAATTTGCTGCGGCAGGGGGCCACGGTCCTCTACGACCGGGTAGCCACCGTCCACGTTCACGGGCACGGGAGCCAGGAAGAGCTGAAGATGGTGCTGAACCTGGTGCGTCCCCAGTACTTCGTACCGGTCCACGGCGAATACCGCCACCTCAGGGCCCACGCCCAACTGGCCTGGGACCTGGGGGTTGCCGACAAAGGCATATTCGTCATGGAAGATGGGGACGTGCTGGAGATTTCAGAGCAATCCGCCCAGGTGGTGGAGCGGGTTTCCGCGGGCCCCATCTACATCGACGGGTTAACCACCCACGACCACAGCAGCGAGGTGCTCCGCCATCGGCGGGTGCTGTCCCGGGACGGAGTGGTAGTGGTGGTCCTTTCCTCCGCGGGCGAGGCCGGGCGGCTGCAAGCGCCGCCCCAGGTGGTGAGCAGCGGGTTTATGAACGACTCGGAGACCGGCCAGCTTTTCCAGGACCTGAGCGCCGTGATGAAGCAGGTCCTGGAGGAAGACCCGGGCCTTCAGGTAGAGCCGGAGTTGGCCAAGTCAAAAGTCAGGGAAACAGCCCGCGAATTCATAGCCAAGGCAACCGGTCAACGGCCTATGATTATTCCAGTAGTGTTAGAGGGTTAGTCCAGGCTCCGGCCTGACTCATCGATCGACTCCTCTGCCGTCCTGGAGGTGTCCATGGCCCGGTCCGCAGTCTCCGCCGCCGCGCCGCAGTCGACACAGCGCGCCGGCCACCCCAGCCCCGGTTTCGTGTTGACGGTCTTGGCGCTCATGTCCGTGGCGCTGGTTTCGGTGCTGGCGCTGGTCCTGGCCCACGAGGCCCGTGCCTGGGTCTACGAAGGCCTCCGCTACGGGTGGGTCCCGGTGGGCGCTTGGGCCGTCGCGGCCCTGGCCGTCCTCCGCTTCCGGCCCGGTCTCTTCCGGACTCACTGGCGTTGGTGGGTCTTGACCGCCGCCGGATGCGCCATATCCATCGCCGTGTTGTCCTTATTCCGGGTCAGCTACGGCCTTTTCGACGAGAGCGGCCTCAGCGGCCGGTGGGGCGAGGTGGTGGGAGGCACTCCCGCGGCGCTAGCGGTGGTCAAAATAGGCGCCATCGCCCTGATAACCCCGCTGCTGGTGTATCCCAACTCGGTGGGCGGTTCCTACGCGCGGACCCTTCGGCGCACCGCCGCGGGCCTGGAGGTCGCCGCGAACTGCCTCGGCCGGGCCGCCCAACGCGGCCTCCCGGTCCTGGGCCGGTCCGCGTCCGCCTGCGTCGCCGCCTGCCGCCGGTGGCAGCAGGAAGCCAAGCCCTTTAGCCGCCTGAGCCGACCCGGCAAACAACGGGGCGAATATGCCCAAGACGCGGACCCCGGCCGCCCCGCCGCTGCCCCCGCGGACGTCAGCCGGGAGCGCGACTTGTGGTCCAACTTCGGCTCGGACGGGCTTGCCGGCGAGGCGTTGGCCATCTCAACCGAGCTGCCAACCCCCGCGGTCTTCCCCCCGGAGGCGTGGCCGGAAAGGGGGACGGGGGCGACGCCCGCCGGCGCTTCCTCCGGCTGGCAGTTGCCATCGGTCAAGACGCTGTCTGCCGCGGAGCCTCACAGCAGCGCCGATAAGGCCCTGGACCAGATGGCCCGGCAGGTGGAGCAATCCCTGGGCGACCATGGTGTCTCCGTGGAGGTCAAGGACATCAGGGCCGGTCCCAGGATCGTCCGGTTCGGTCTAGTGCCCGGTTGGAACGCCAAAAGGAGCGACGCCGCCAAAAGCGACGAGGACGAAAGCAAGGGAGAGCGCAGCCGCGTCAAGGTGCAGAGCATTCTGATGCGCGAGAAGGACCTGGCGCTGGCGTTGCAAACGCCTTACCTGCGCATCGAGGCCCCGGTGCCCGGGGAGGCCCTGGTGGGTCTGGAAGTGCCCAGTCCCTCTCCCACCAAGGTCCACCTGCGGGCCGTGATGGAAACCCAGACCTTCGAGGCGCTGGCCGCCAAGAAGGGTCTCCCCATTGGACTGGGACAGGACACCGGGGGGGCCGCCGTGGCCACCGACCTCGCGTCGACGCCCCACATGCTCATTGCCGGAGCCACCGGCAGCGGCAAGAGCGTTTGCATCAACTCCATCGTCGCCAGCCTGCTGCTGACCAAGCCGCCGGACCAGCTGAGGATGCTGATGGTGGACCCCAAGCGGGTGGAGCTCACCCCTTTCAATGGCATCCCCCACCTCATCATGCCCGTCATCGTGGAGGTGGACGAGGTCAACCCGGCGCTGCTGGGCTTGAAGCGGGAGATGATACGCCGGTACAAGCAGATGGAGGCGGCGGGGGTGCGCAACATCGTCAACTACAACAAGAAAGCCGACGAGCCCATGCCCTACCTGGTGCTGATCGTCGACGAGCTTGCCGACCTGATGATTTCCGGCGGTTTCGAGATCGAGCAAAACCTGGTCCGCCTGGCGCAGTTGGGCCGGGCGGCGGGCATCCACCTGGTCCTGGCCACCCAACGGCCGTCGGTTAACGTGGTCACCGGCCTGCTCAAGGCCAACGTGCCGGCCCGGGCCGCTTTTGCCGTGGCCTCCCAGGTGGACTCCAGGGTGATCCTGGACGCCGTGGGGGCCGAAAAACTCCTGGGCCGGGGAGACATGCTCCTAGTGCACAACGACTCTCCCAAGCCGCAAAGGGTGCAGGGAACGCTGGTTTACGACGAAGAGATAGACCGGTTGGTGGAGCACTGGGTCAACCAGTCGGGGCCGCCTTTGCCCGTCATCCAGATGACGGAGCCCGACGGCGACGATGAAGACGACGGAGAGGACCCTCTGCTGGACCAAGCCCGGGACATGGCCCTGCGCAATCCCAATCTGACCCAGTCGTACCTGGAACGCCGCCTCAACATTGGCGGAAAACGCTCTACCCAGATCCTGCAGTCACTGGAAGAGGAGGACCTTCTGGGCTCCCGGTGACGGCGCCCGATTCCCGGGCCGCCGTCCGGACCAAGCGTCAACCCTAACTGCGGATGGCAACCGCAGGCCCTGGCCGCCGCGCCGCCTTTTCCGTCGCGCCGTGAGCAGCCGGCCGTCCCATCGTATCGTTCCATTCCGTCAGTAGCTTTGCTACCATGTCCCCCGTCCCCGGCTCTCATGGGGTCTCCGGTATCAACAACCTCAGGGACCGGATAGATACCCGCCGTCCCCGGCCCTCAAGGAGCAACCCGTCTCGGCGATGGCGCCGGCCGGGGAATGAGCGGAGCATCGTGCTTGCTGATTGACCTGCACACCCATACCTATCCCAAGTCCGACGACGCCTTCATGGACGCCGGCGATCTCATCGAGGGGGCCAAGGCTATCGGCCTCGACGGGATTTGCCTAACCGAGCACGACGCCTTTTGGGACCCCGGTGAGGTGGCCTCCCTGTCCCGCAAACACGGCTTCCCGGTGTTCGCCGGGGCCGAAATAAACACCGACTTGGGGCATGTCCTGGTCTTTGGCCTGGAGCGGTACGTTTTCGGTCTCCATAAGCCGGCGCAGTTGGCAGCCGTCGCTCAGGAGAGGGGAGCGGTGCTGGTCGCGGCCCATCCCTATCGCCGCCGGTTCCTGGCCGAGCCGGGGCGCGACCCCCAGGCCCGGCGGCAGATGTTGGACAAGGCGGCTGGGGATGAATTGTTCCCGCTGTGCCACGCCATCGAGGGGGTAAACGGCCGGGGCGGCGCTGCGGACAACCGTTTCTCCGGGGACCTGAGCGCGCTGTTGGCGGCGAAGACCACCGGGGGCAGCGACGCCCACCGGGTCTCTCAGTTGGGTACGGCGGCCACCAGGTTCCGGCGTTCCATCACCGGGTTGGACGACCTGATCCGGGAGATACGGGAAGGCCGGTTCGAAGCCGTGGACCTGCGCGGTCACGGCTGACTGCCGTCGCCGCGGCCTCCCGGCGCGGCCGGGTCAGCGCCGTCCCGCAGTGGGCGCCGGAGCGGTCACCAGCAGCTCTAGGGCCAAGTCCAGGTCCATGACCCCCCGCTTGACCGCCAGGTCGGTCTCCAGCAGGCGGCGGTAGCGCTCCTTGATGTCCCGTAGGGAATGCCGGCGCGCCTGCTCCACGGTCTTTTGCAGCACGAACTGGTTGTTCACCCCCAGGCGCTCTCCAAGGCCGGCCTGAGGCAGTCCCCGGTCTATGGAGTCCCGGGCCAGGGCCAGCAGGCGAAGCTGACGCTCGATCAGCGGGACGATATTATGGCCGTCCCTTCCGTCCTGGAGCAGTTGGCGGAGCAGCCGGAGCGCCACCCCCGGCCGGCCGTCGATCATGGCGTCGATCGCGGCGAAGACGCTCGCTTCCCGCACCTGGGCAACCAGATTTGCCACGTCGGATTCCTCGATGGGACGCCCGGACGCGTACAGAGACAGCTTCTCCAACTCCCGGTCCAAGGTCCAAAGGTCGTTGCCCACCAGGCCGGCCATCAGCTTGACCGCCGCGGGACTAATTTGGGCGCCCTTTTGACGGGCAGACTCCTTGATCCACCGGGCCAGCGCCTCCCCGGCAGGGGCCTTCAGGGACTGGACCTGGCACACCGGGCGCAGCAACGCGAGCAGGGGATTGTTCTCGGAGAGGGCGCCGTCGGTGAATACCAGCACAGTCGACTCCGGCATCTCGGGAATCGCCCGCTTGAGCTCTTCCCAGCCGCCCAGGGAAGTGGCGCCCTGGCTTCGTCCTCTACCGCGCCCGGACCCGCGGGCCGCCCCCCGCCCCCCGCCTCTCTGCTCGAGAGTGCTCAGCAACCCCTCCACTACCACGACTCTATGGCTGTCCATGAAGGGCAGCGCGTTGCAAGCAGCCAGCAACTCCGCCGGCTTGGCCTGGCTGCCTTGGACCTGGTGGCGGTTGGCTTCCAGCGAATCAGCCGCCCCAGCTTCCGCCGTGAGGCGGCGCAGCGCTGCCGGCACTAGGAAGCTGTCTCCGTGAAGTAAGTGCGCGGGCAAGGGGTCGCTCCCGAAGTGGTGTCCGGAGCTGGCCTCAGTTCCGGAGCGCCGGAGTGTGAATGAGCTTTTGCCCAGGATTATAGCACCGCTCCCGGTCTCCTTCTGCTGCTGCGACCGGCCTGGGTCAAGCCCGCGTCTCCGGCTTGTTGGCCCATAACCGGCTAATGTGGAATAATGACGCCGGTCTCCCAGGCTCGGCGGCGTTGCGCTGGCCGGCGGCGGGAGTGGGCGTAGGTCGACCTTCACTGGCGGGCGCAGACCGGGACTCCCCTGGGACCGCCCCTGCTGCCCCGCCTCACGGACTACCTGGCAGCCCGAAGGAGCCTCCATGACCACCATTGCCGAGCAGCTAAGTTCTTACGCCGCCAACCTTCGCTACGATGACCTGCCCCCGGAGGTTGTCCACCAGGCCAAGCGGATGATCATCGACACCATAGGCTGCGCCCTGGGAGGCTACGACAGTGAGCCTGCCCGGGTTGCCATGGACGTTGCCGCCACGGTCACCAGCGCCACTCCGGCTACCATCCTGGTGAGCAACCGGGCCACCAGCCCGGACCTGGCCGCCTTCGCCAACGGGGTGATGCTCCGGTATCTAGACTTCAATGACGGGTACACCAGCAGGGAGTCGGGCCATCCCAGCGACGCCATCGCCGCCACCCTGGCCGCCACTGAGGTGTCCCGCGGAGGCGGCAAGCGTTTCATCACCGCCACGGTCCTGGCCTATGAAGTCTTTTGCCGTATCTGCGACGCCGTGGACCTCAAGCCCAACGGCTTCGATCACGTCACCGTGGGCTGCGTTGCCGGCATCCTGGGGGCGGCGCGGGGGCTGGGCCTGTCCGAAGCCCACACTGCCCAGGCGATAAATCTGGGGGTTGCGGCCAACCTGGCCCTGTACCAGACCCGCATCGGCGAGGTGTCGGCGTGGAAGGGCTGCGCCTTTGCCAACGCCAGCCGGAACGCAGTCTTCGCCGTCATGCTGGCCGGCCGCGGCCTCAGCGGTCCGGCGCCGGTGTTCGAGGGTCCCGGGGGTTACTTCACCGCCGTGAGCCGCGGCCCCTTTCACCTGGAGGCGTTCGGAGGGCCGGAGCGCCCGTTCAAGATCATGGAGTGCAGCATTAAGCGTTATCCCCTGGGTCAGTACTCTCAAACGGTGGCGGAAGCGGCCTTGCAGGTGCGGGCCCAGTTGCCCAACCCGCAAGACATAGCCGAGGTGCGCGTCAGCACCCTGCAGACTGCCGTGAACATCATGGCCGGAGACCCCCAAAAGTGGGCCCCGGCCAACCGGGAGACTGCCGACCACAGCATGCCCTACACCGCCGCCGTGGCCTTGCTCTACGGCGAGGTTGACCGGCGCCACTTCGACCCGCCATTCCTCAACGACCCCGAGCTAATGGCCTTGGTGGGCAAGGTCAAGGTCGGCGTTTCGGAGGAGGCCAACCGCCGGGCTCCGGACGCGATGTTGTGCGATCTGGAAGTGGTCACCAACGCGGGGCAGCGCTACCGGTCCCAGGTGGCTTATCACAAGGGCCACTACAAGAATCCCCTTTCCGATACCGAGGTGGAGGCCAAGTTCCGCTCCCTGGCCGAAGGCGTCATCCGCCAGGACCGGGTGGAAGCCCTGCTGCGGCGTCTCTGGCGGTTGGAAGAGGTGAAGAACGTCGCGGAGATAATCGGAAGGGCCCGCATCTGAGCGGCTGCCGCGTCTGGAGACGCTTGGAAGGCGGCGTCCCCGGATAGCGGAAGACGCAGTCCGGCGTGGGATTACGAATTCGCGTTGACACGGGGCCAGGGCGCTAAATATACTGCGGTGCGCAGTCTTGGGTTTCGCCAAGGGAGCCATGTGCGGAATAGTTGGATACGTCGGCGATAGGGAAGCCTGGCCCATAATCCTCGAAGGGTTGCAGAGGCTGGAGTACCGCGGGTACGATAGTTCCGGCATCGCCGTCATCGACTCCTCCGGCGAGCTGCAGTTCCGCAAGACCGAGGGCAAAATCGGGGCTTTGGCGGTGGCCGGCCAGCAGCAGTTGCTCCAGGGCTCCGTTGGGCTGGGCCACACCCGTTGGGCAACCCACGGCAGGCCTTCAGACGCCAACGCCCATCCCCATACCGATTGTCATCGCCGGGTGGCAGTGGTGCACAACGGCATCGTGGAAAACTTCCTGGAGTTGAGGTCCACTCTCCAAGAGTCGGGACATACCTTTACCTCGGACACGGATACCGAGGTAATCACTCACCTGATAGAGGAGGGTCTGGACCAGGGCCTCGGCTTCGAGGAAGCCTTCCGGCGGATGGGGCGCACGGTCAAAGGTTCCCAGGCTATCACCGCTACCCTCAAGGGTGAGCCGGCCCGGATCCTGGCGCTGCGGCTGGGTCATGCCGGGGGCATCGTCGTGGCCCACCGTAATGGGCAGGGGATAGTGGCCAGCGACCTGCCCGCCCTGATGCCCCTGTTCCGGCACGAACCGGTGATTGACGGAGTCGCCTTCCTCGATTCGGGAGAAATGGCGGTGGTCACCCCGGGAGGCGCCCGCTACTGCCTGCTGGACGGGCGTCCCATCGAAAAGCAGACCAGGACGGTCTCCCCAGAGGACATCATGATAGACAAGGGCGGGTACCGCCACTTCATGCTCAAGGAGATCATGGAGCAGCCTCAGGCGGTGGCCAGCGCGATGCGGGAACGAGTGGACTTCCAGGAGGGCAGAATCCAGTTGCCCGACGTGCCCCTGTCCATTGACGAGATCAGGGCGTTGAAACGGGTGGTGCTCGTCGGATGCGGCACCAGCCTCCACGCGGCCCAGGTGGGCCGGCGCTTGGTGGAGCAGTTGGCGGGAATACCCGCCGAGGCGGAGAGCGCCTCCGAGTTCCGGTACCGCGACCCGTATATCGACCAAAACACTCTGGTGGTTTCCATCGGCCAATCCGGAGAAACGGCGGACACCGTGGCGGCCATGCACCTGGCCCAGGAAAAGGGCGGGCGCCTCATTACCCTGTGCAACGTGGAAAACAGCCAGGCCACCCGCTTGGCGGAGTACACCCTGTACCTGCGGGCGGGCATCGAAATCGGGGTCGCCAGCACCAAGACCTTCCTGGCATCCCTGACCACTCTGAATCTGCTGGCCGCGTTCCTGGGGCAGGCCCGTGGGGTCCTCGACCGGGCCCGGACCCGTCGGCTGGTGGACGATCTCTCCCACTGCCCCCGTCTGGTGGGGGAGATGCTGGCCGACACCGAGGTCTACCGGCAGCTAGCCCGCAAGCTCTACACCTTCAACAACTTCCTGTACCTGGGCCGGGGAGCGACCGCCCCCATCGCGATGGAGGGCGCGCTCAAGCTGAAGGAGATCAGCTACGTCCACGCCGAGGGGTTCCCGGCCGGTGAGATGAAGCACGGCCCCATTGCCCTCATCGACCGCGGCATGGCCACCCTGGCGCTGGCGCCCCGGGACCGCATGTACGACAAAGTGGTGAACAACGTCAAGGAGGTCAAGGCCCGCGACGGCGTAGTGGTGGCCGTGGCGACCCAGGGCGACCGGGAGATTTCTTCCCAGGTGGACCACACCCTCTACATCCCGGATGCTCCGGAGAACCTGATACCCCTGCTGGCCACGGTGCCCCTGCAGCTATTCGCGTACCACATGGCCGAACTGCGCGGCTGCGACGTAGACCAGCCCCGCAACTTGGCCAAGTCAGTAACCGTGGAGTGAGCCGAACTCGCCGCCAAGGGCCTCCGAAAGCCTTGAAGTCCAAAGCGATTAGGTGCAACTATATGGAGACGAATTTCGCCGCATGGAACAGACTCCGCCACGCGGCCCCGGAGGAGTAACTGCCCCAATGTTTGTCACTTCTACCACTACGGCGGTGGCGCAAGATCCGTACCTGTCCCTCATGACCCCGGAATCCAGGGAGGAGTTGCTGGCGGCGGCCCGAGACCTGAAGGGTCTGCGCGTCCTCCACCTGAACAGCACCGCCATCGGCGGCGGCGTCGCGGAGATACTACAGTCGCTGGTCCCCTTGACCGGCGGGTTGGGAATTCGCACCGAACGAGTGGTGATAAGTCCCCCTCCCCAGTTCTTCCAGGTGACCAAGCGCATCCATAACCTGCTCCAGGGAGCGGAAGGCGGCCTTTCCAGGGCTGAGCTGGAGACCTACTTCCAGAGCATCGAGGATGTGGCCGAGGACATGCGCCGGCGGCAGTTGCGCGCCGACGTTTGGTTTGTCCACGATCCCCAGGTGCTGCCCTTGGCCCGGATGCTGCCCAGGGACCTTGGGGACACCTGGGTCTGGGTGTGCCACCTGGACCTCACCAACCCCAACGCCAACGTGCTGGAAACCCTGCTGCCGTTGACCCGGCACTACGACGCGCTGGTCTTTTCGTTGGACTCTTACGTTCCCAAGGGCTTGCCCCAGGCTCCCCCGGTGTACGTCGCTCCGCCTGCGATAGACCCGTTTACCAAAAAGAACACCCTCTTCGAACTGGACCGGGCCCTGGACTTGATAGCGGCCATGGGCATAGACCCGGCCCGGCCCCTGGTCTCCCAGGTATCCCGGTTCGATCTGTGGAAAGACCCTTGGGGCGTCATCGAGGCGTTCCGGCTGGCCCGCCAAGACGTCCCCGGGCTCCAGTTGGCGTTGTTGGGCCTGAGCCAGGCGTCTGACGATCTCGAGGCGCTGGACACGCTGGCCAGCGTCAGGGAGTTCGCCGCCGGCGACCCGGACATTCACCTCTACTTCGACACTGCCGGCTTGCCGGTTGCCATTGACGAACTGGTAAACGCGTTCCAAGTTGCCTCCGCCGTGATAGTCCAGAAATCGCTGCGAGAGGGATTCGGTCTCAGCGTTACCGAGGCCATGTGGAAGGGACAGCCGGTCATCGGCGGAAACGTCGGGGGCATCCGCACCCAAATCCAAGACGGCGTGAACGGCTACCTGGTGGACTCCGTGGAGGAGTGCGCCGCGCACATGGTCCGGTTGATCAAAGACCCTCAGTTGCGCGCCGGCATGGGAAAGGCAGCCCGGGAGTCCGTCCGAGCCCGGTTCCTCATGCCTGAGCTAACCCGACATTACCTCCGCATTGCTAAAGCGCATCTGCACCGGCCGGCGGGCGACAACGGCAGCCTGAACAACGGCCTGCGAGCCGAGAAGATAGTCGCCATTTAGGGCAGCCCTGGCTTTCCCGGGACCCCTTCGCTTCCCTTCCGGGAGGTGGCTCCGCCAGCCCAGCCGTGGGCCTAACGGCGCTGCCGGCTCTCTCCTTGTTCCCTGCGTCCGTCCCCTGCTGCCTTGCCCCTGAGCCCAAGATGGGGTAGAGTCTAGATAGGCCGTAATCCATGCGTATAGCGGCATACGCCTGCCCCGGCTCCCCGTTCCAAACCGGCCAACGGCCCGTCCCTCCAGGATGATTAGGAGACTCCCGTGCCCCTGACGACAGTGGTGATCATGATCGACGGCCTGGACCCCGAGTACCTGGAGAGTTGCGACGTCCCCAGGCTCCGGGAGTTGGCCGCCGGCGGGTTCATGGTCGAGGGCAAGGCGATGATGCCCACCGTGACCAACGTGAACAACGTGTCCCTGATCACTGCCAGCTATCCCCTGAGTCACGGAATCACCTCCAACTACTGGCTGGACCGGGAAAACGGTGTGGAGCACTACATGGAGGCCGGGGACCTCGTGGAGAGCCCCAACATGTTCCAGCGGGCCCAGGCAGTGGGGGCCCGCTCGCTGCTGGTTACCGCCAAGGACAAGCTGCGCCGCCTGCTGAGCAACGGCGCAACTCTCAGTGTCTCCTCGGAGCAGCCCCCTGAGTGGGTGGCCCAGGGTGTGGGGGAACCGCCGCCGGTCTATTCTGTCGAAGTCAATCAGTGGGTTGTCGACGCCGCCCGCTACGTGCTTTCGTCGGAGCCCTATGACCTGGTGTACCTGACCACCACCGACTACGCCATGCACACCTATGCCCCCGATGAACCCGAGTCCGCGCGGCACCTTTGGCTGTTGGACGAGGCCATCGGCAAGCTGGTGGACAGCCTGCCGGAAGTGCAAGTAATGGTTACCGCCGACCATGGGATGTCGACGAAAACGCGCATGATCAACCTGGAAGAGGCGTTGGCGCAGCGGGGCATCCCGGCCAAAGCGGTGCCCATCATAAAGGACAGGTACACCGTGCATCACTCCAACCTGGGCGGCTGCATCTACGTTTACTTGGAAGATGCGGTTGTTGCCGACGCCGTGGAAGCCCTCAACGACCTGGATGGCGTGGACCGGGCTGTGCCCAGGGATGAGGCCGCCCGGGAGTTTCGATTGATGCCCAGCCGCATAGGGGACGTCATGGTCATGGGTTCGGAGGGGGTTGTCTTCGGGGACCCGGCCCAGGTGGCAATGCCTGAGAGGCTCCGGTCTCACGGCTCTTTGTACGAAGAGCGGGTGCCCATTATCGGCTTTGGCGGCGACTTCGACGGGTTCGAATTTCGAGAAAATCGAGACCTGGGCCGGTACGTCTTCCAGCGGGTGCTAGCCTGAAGGGCCCCGGCGTGCCCCGGTGAGCGCCACCTTCAAGACAAGGCCCCGACTCCCCATATGAATAGCTCCCTCATCCGGGTCGTCGCTCCCGCCACCACCGCCAACCTGGGCCCGGGCTACGACTGCCTGGGCCTGGCTCTCGACCTGTGGAACCGTTTGGAAGTATCCCAAAGACCTGACGACGACGGCCCGTTGGTTGAGGTAAGCGGAGAGGGGTCCGGCGACCTGGCCGCCGGCGAAGACAACCTGGTGTACCGGGCCATGAGCTTCCTGTTCCGGGAAGCCGGCCGGGACATGCCGTCGCTGCGGCTTCGCTGCCACAACCAAGTACCGCTGGAGCGGGGGTTGGGCAGCAGCGCCGCAGCCATTGCCGGGGGACTGGTCGCCGCCAACGTCTACTGCGGCAGGCCCTTCGGCAGCAGCGACCTGCTGGAGATGGCCGCCACCATCGAGGGGCACCCGGACAACGTGGCGGCGGCGGTCCACGGCGGGTTGCAACTGGTGGTCAGGGAGCAGGACAGGGTCTACACCGCGCCCATTGCCACGCCGGCGGACCTGAGCGCCGTGTTGTTCATACCGGAACACAGAATACCCACCTCGGCCGCCAGGGCCGTACTGCCGGAGAAGGTTTCCATGGCGGACGCGGTCCACAACATCAGCCGCACGGCCTTGCTGGTGGCGGGAATGGCCACCAACAGGCCGGCCTACCTGGCAGTGGCTACGGAAGACCGTCTCCATCAACCTTACCGCCGGCCGCTGTTTCCGGCGATGAAGCTGCTGTTCAACGCCGCTCTCAAGGCGGGAGCCCTGGGAGTCTTTCTGTCGGGGAGCGGCTCCACGGTGCTGGCCCTGGCCCAGGGCCGGGAGATGACCGTGGCCTACGAGATGGCCGACACGGCCAGGCAAGCGAACGTCGCCGGCCGGGTCCACGTGACGCGGCCCACGATGCAAGGGGCGCACCTGCTTGAGGAGTGAACACGGGCCCGCCTGGTGGTACTCCATGCTTTAGGGAGCTTGCGGTTTGGAGCTGATCGTCCAGAAATACGGCGGCACGTCGGTGGAGGACGCCGATAAGATTAACAACGTCGCCCGGCGCATCGCTGGAGCGAAAGGCCGGGGCGCCCGGGTGGTTGCCGTCGTGTCCGCCATGGGGCAGACCACCGACGACCTGATCCGGCTGGCCCACACCGTATCCCCGGACCCGGACCCCAGGGAGCTGGACCTGCTCCTCTCCACCGGGGAGTTGGTGTCCAGCACCCTGCTGGCGATGGCCCTGCGCACGTTGGGGTGCGACGCGGTCAGCTTGAGCGGCTCCCAGGCCGGAATCCGCACCGACACGGTGTACGGCAAGGCGCGCATCCATAGCATCGATACCGCCCGGGTGAAAGTGGAGCTTGAGGGCGGCAAGCTGGTGGTGGTGGCCGGCTTCCAGGGAATCACCGACAACCAGGACGTGACCACCCTGGGCCGGGGAGGCTCGGACACCACAGCCGTGGCCCTGGCCGCCGCGCTGGGGGCCGCCCGCTGTGAGATCTATACCGACGTGGACGGCATTTACACCGCCGATCCCAGGGTGGCCCCGCGCGCCCGCAAGCTGGACGAGATCGGCTACGAGGAGATGCTGGAACTCGCCAGCTATGGGGCCAAGATGAGTCCCCGCTCCATCGAGTTGGGCGCCTACTATAACGTGCCCATTTACGTGGCCTCCAGCTTTGGCAACGCCACTGGCACGCTCATTCACCAGGAACGGGACAGGGTTGGCATGGAGAACAGGATCAAGGTAACCGGGATAGCGTTGAACTCCAACGTGGCCAAAATCACCATCCGCTCCGCGCCCGACCGGCCTGGGGTTGCCGCCGCCCTGTTCGAACCCCTGGCCCGGGTTGGCATCAGCGTGGACACCATCGTGCAGAACACCAGCGAGGACCGCACCACCGACATCAGCTTTACGGTAAGCCGCGCCGACTTGCCCCGGGCGGAGACCGAGGTCAAGGCGGTGCTCCACGACCTGGACGCCGCCGGGGTGGTGACCGACGCCACCCTGGCCGCGGTTAGCATCGTGGGGTCCGGGATGCAGAACACCCCCGGCTACGCGTCGAGGATGTTCCGGGTGCTGGCTGACGGCCGGATAAACATCGACATGATCACCACCTCCGAAATCCGCATCTCCTGCATCATCCGCGAGGACCAGGCCCACGAGGCCGTCAGGCTGCTGCACCGGGACTTTCAGCTGGACGTGGAGACCGAGGGCTAGCTCCGGGCGGCGGCAGCCGTCCGCCGGGCAATTCGTCGCGCAAAAACCTCCCTCTTTTGGTCGGCCCCTAACTGAGTCGCGAGGGGATCGCCTTGGATCGGGTCTATCTCTCTATAGTCGTTCCGGCCTACAACGAGGAGTCTCGCATCGGCGGGACCCTGCGGCAGGTGATCGATTTCCTCGGCTCCCAGCCCTACACCTGGGAGATCGTCGTGGCCGACGACGGCAGCACCGACGACACCCCCCGGCTGGTGGCAGAGCTGTCCCGGGCCCACTCAGGCCTCCGCCTGCTTAGCCTGCGGCACGGCGGCAAGGGGTGGGCGGTGAAGAACGCCATGCTGGCTTCCCGCGGAGAGTACCGGGTGCTGTGCGACGCCGACCTGTCCGTGCCCATAGAGCAGGTGGAGCGGCTGCTGCCTCCCCGGCTGCACGGGGTGGACGTGGCCCTGGGATCCAGGGATGCCCCCGGCGCCCGGCGAATTGGCGAGCCGTGGCGCCGACGGTTCATGGGGCGGCTATATAACACCATGGCCCGCTTGTTGGCCACGCCCGGCCTCCGGGACACCCAGTGCGGTTTCAAGTGTTTCCGGCAAGAGGTGGTCCCCGACTTGTTTCAGCGTCAGACCATGCACGGCTTCGGCTTCGACGTCGAAGTCCTGTTCCTGGCCCGGAAGAATGGGCTGGTCCTGCGGGAGGTAGCGGTGGACTGGTACTATCGGAACCGGAGCAAGGTGCGCCCCTTTCGCGATTCCGTGTCCATGATCTGGGACCTATTGAGAATACGCTGGCGTCACCGGTGAGGCCGGCGCGGCGCATTGGATTAAATCAAGAAGGCGAGGGCCGCGGCCGCCCCGAAAATTCCCCAAGAAATAGTCGACATAAGGCTTGACCGTCGGCGCGGTTTTGTTGTAACTACTACAAGCAATCTTGGAGGGGCAAATCGGCCCCGGTTGCGGCGGCTGGATGTGTAGCGCGGCCGAACGGTCTTCCACCGCCTCCCCAGAACGAAAAGACGGAGCCTCCGCCAAGAGCCGCGCCGGTTGACGCTGCCGCCGTGTCCCGACGTAGGCGCGCCCGCCGCGGGCCGCGAGTTAGAGGCCCCGGCCTCAAGCCGGAGATGGGATGGAGAAGTACCTGAGACCGCCGGTGAGCAGCACCAGGCTGAAACGAGACTTGAGCCGGGACGCCGTGTCCCTGGCCCTGGCGGGCGAGTGGGAGCGGGCGATCGAGGTGAACCAGGCTATTCTGGAGCTGTTCGCCGAAGACGTGGAGGCCATGAACCGCCTGAGCAAAGCCCTGATGGAGACGGGCCGATTGGACGAAGCCAAAGAGGCCCTGTGCCGGGTCACCGGCATCGCCCCCTACAACACCATAGCCAAGAAGAATCTCGCCAGGCTGGACAGCTTGATTAGCAGCCCCATGGCGGCGAAGAAGGAGCGCAAGTCGGGAGTGGTCCCTCAGCTCTTTATAGAGGAGAGCGGGAAGTCAGGCACCACCGTCCTGCGCAAGACCGGCTCCAAGGACACCGTGGCCCGGGCGGCGCCCAGCGACCGGGCCACCCTGGTGGTGGAGAATAACACCATGTCGGTGTACTCACCGTCCTGGGAGTACCTGGGGCAGGTGGAGCCCAAGCTGGGCCAGCGGCTGATTCGCCTGATGTGCGCGGGCAACAAGTACGACGCCACAGTCATAGGCATCAACAACGAAGGCATATCAATAATCATCAGGGAGACCTTCCGCCATCACAGCCTGCAACACGTGTGTTCGTTTCCCAGCAAGACCAAGGAGGAGCACCGGGTTTACCTGGGGAATAGCCTGGTCCGCCACATCCGGGATGATGACCTGGACGAAGAGGACGAGGAAGGAAACCTCATAAACGAAGACGAGATTGAGACGGAGTGGAGCGACGGCGAGTAGACTGGCTCCGCATACCTTTCCGCCACCCGGACCCCCGCACCAGCAACCTCAGGCCCGGCTGCGAGGCCCGGGCCCCCGCACCAGCAACCCCAGGCCTGGTCGCGAGGCCTGGGCTGCCCTCCGGCGACCACTGTAGATTCCTCGGTGCTGCGTTCGGAATGAAGTGTTGAGTAGCGCCCCGCCTCCCCACCCTGTCATTCGGTTGGAGCGCCCAACCCTGTCATTCCGCCGGAGCGTCCGACCCTGTCATTCCGCTGGAGCGCCCCACCTTGTCATTCCGTTGGAGCGCAGCGACGAGGAATCTCAAGTCCTCCGGCGGGCGGTGGTTCATCGCCCGGCAGTCCGCCGTGGCCGCAAGGCTGACATCGCACATCCCGAGGCGGCCGGCCCGGCGCACCTGGCTTGCGCCCGCTTACGACCGGCTGCGTAGAAGGCGCGGCTTTCCCAATAGGGGTATTGCTTACCCAACGGTATGCAATTAGAATGGGTGGCTGTTGCTTACACGGCAATCTCGAAGGCAGGAGGGCAGGTGATTGAATGGACTAGGTGTTCACTTGTTGCTGGAACTCCGGGAATGTAACCCCACACTCCTCAACGATCTTGAGTTCATCCGGCAGGCGCTGATAGATACGGCCCGGGAAGTGGGCGCCACGGTGGTCGGAGAGTCCTTCCACCGCTTCAGCCCCCAGGGTGTCACCGGCATCCTGGCCATCGCCGAGTCCCATATCTCAATCCACACCTGGCCCGAGTTGGAATACGCGGCAGCCGATATTTTCGCCTGCGGCTTGACCTTCCGGCCCGGAAACGCCGCCGAGATCCTGGTCCGAAAGCTCGAGTGTCGAGACCCGGACATCACCGAGGTCGAACGAGGGATCAACCTGAAGGCGACTGTTAGCTAACCCGCCGGCCCAATAGGGGTATGCACGCATCTGGCAAATGGTATCTGGAGACTATCTTCCCAGACCTGGTGGTCATGATCCAGGTTGGGAAGGTGATCTATTCGGGAGATACCGCCTATCAGCAGGTCGAAGTCCTGGAGTCCGAGTCCTTCGGCCGCAGCTTGGTCCTCGACGGCAAGACCCAGTCCACCGAGCGGGACGAGCATATCTATCACGAGGCCCTGGTGCACCCGGCCATGCTGTGCCATCCGGACCCTCGCGCCGTGTTCGTAGGAGGCGGGGGAGAGGGGGCAACGGTCAGGGAAGTGCTGGCCCACAAATCGGTGGAACGGGTGAAAATGTTGGACCTGGACGGCGAGGTCGTGGAACTATGCCGCAGCTTCCTGCCCCGGCACCATCAGGGCAGCTTCGACGATCCCCGTCTGCAACTGCTGCACGCGGACGCCAGGAACCACCTGGCCGGCAGCAGCGAGACCTTCGACGTCATGGTCATGGACCTGGTGGACCCCCTGGAAGCGGGGACCGCCTACCTGCTCTATACGGAGGAGTTCTACCGGTTGGCCAAGTCCCGCCTGAACCCCGGAGGGATTCTGGTCACTCAATCGGGGCCTGCTGGTCTGCTCAGCTACCAGGAGTGCTTCACGACCATCTACAAGACCCTTGGCAAGGTGTTCAGCCACACCGCGGCGGCGCAGGTGCACGTCCCGGCGTTCCAGACCCTTTGGTCCTTCACCCTGGCGTCGCAGCACCCGCTTCCGCTGGAATCTGATGGCTGGGAGGTCCAACTGGACTGTCTGCTGGAGGAGCGGGTAAGCAAGCCTTTAGAGTTTTACGACGGGGAAAGCCACCGCAGCATGTTCGCCCTGCCCAAGTTCTTGCGCCTGGGAATAGAGGAAGAACAGCGCATCAACCGCGACGCCTCTCCGGTGTTCATGGTCTGATACCGGCCCATTGTGGCTCAAGCCGCCGGCCTAGTCCACCCCAGTCACACCCCCTCTCGGCCCCCAACTACGCTTTCGGCTGTATCAACACCCTAACAGTCCCGTCCGAGTCCTTCCGCTGGGTGAGCAGGCGATGCCCGGAGTTTTCCGTCCACAGGATAACGTCGTAGATATTCAGGGCGTCGGCCAGGATGGCCTCCACGAAGGACTGCCGGTCGGAGTCCAGTTGATAGCTAAGGGCGGCGATGACCCCCGCGCAGCTCTTGCCCCGGCCGTCGATGACCACCCAACCTCCGCCGGCGCCGTTCCCGGAACCATTGCTCGTCCCGTTGCCGGCCGCCACGGCCGCGTCGGGATGGACGCTTACCTCCCCGCTCTTGCGCAGGTCCAACTCCCGCTTGAAGTCGGCCACCGCTTCCCAGGCCACCGTCCGGTCTCGCTCGCCGCTGCTGCACACCGCGCCGCGCACGCCCACAATGTCGGGGTTGATGCGGGCCAGTTCGTCCAGGTTTTCAACCTTCAGGTGGCCGGACAGCGAGGTGCTGAGCCCCAGTTCCTTGCCGTGGAGGACCATCTCCTTGAGCTTGGTCTCGGGGATGAAGTCGAAGAGGTTCCTCCCGTCCTTGGTCAGCGTGTCGATGAGGAACCCGTCGCACTCTCCCTCTTTGGCCAGGTCGATCATCACGTGGGGGTCCAAGCCGTCGTAGAGCATGTTATCGGCAAAGAGGGAGCCGATGAGCTTGGTGTTGAAGCCGTCCATGGCTCGACGGGACTGGCGCAGGACTTCCGCGGCGGTGGCGTAGTCGGTATTGCAGAAGCCCACCTTCACCGAGGTGGCGTCCAGTGCGGCCGCGGCGTAGGCTGCCATGGCCACCGTGCCCGGCTGACTGGGCACCACGCCCAGGGTAACGCTCACATGCTTCTCCATCGGGATCAGACCCCGCACCTCGCGCACTATCGAGGGGTGCCCCGAACCCACCAAGGCCTCCTGGAGGTTCTTCACGTCCACCACGTCGGCGCCGCCCTGCTCCGCTTCCAGGGCTTCCTGGGCGTTCTGCACGCTGACCATCAGCAGCATTCCGGAGAAGAAGCTGTTGTTGCCCGTGAGCCAGGAGACCCGGGAATTAGCCGCGGGGACCGCCGCCGGTGGCTTGGGCTTTAGGGGCTCTAGTTCCCGGCGCAGCGTCTCCTTCTCCTCGGGCTCCAAGTCCATCAGGGGGGGCCTAACGTGGCCGCCGGCCATTCCCATAAGCTCGCCCCAATACTTGACCATGGGCACCGGCAAGGCCCCGTTGAACTTGGTCACGGTGCGGGTCCACCAGGTGTCGGAAAGCTCGTTGAGACGCCGCAGATGCCGCTCGTAAAACGGCTCGTCCAGATGGCCCTGGGTGGCCGACTCGATGAACTGGACGTAGTAGTTGCATTCCGGGGTGTCGAAGCGCCAGTCGGAGGTGTTGGAAAACATGACCTGCTGCTCGAACCCCAGTTCCTTGCCCTTCCAGAAGATCCACTCGTCGGGAGTGCTTATTACGTAGTCTTGGCCCAGGGACAGGTGGGCCTCTATGGAAAGCTGCTGGTTGAAGCTGGCCTCCTTCACTCCCACCACGTTGGGAATCTCACAGAGCCGCTTCAGTCCCAGGGGGCTCATGACGATGCCGAACTGCGGCGAGTTGTAGAACATGATGGCCAGCGAGGTGTTGTCGGCCAGCAGCTTGACGTACTCGATGACCTGCTCTTCGGTCTTGGTCACGATGTAGGGCGGCGCCACGATGAGGAGGTCGAAGCCCGCGCCCTCGGCGTGCCGGGCCAGGGACAGCATCTCGGGGCCCGAGGAGTGGGTCACGTGGGCCCCGGTGAGCCACTGGCCCCGGGCCTCGTCGGCCAGCGTGTCCATGACCTGGACCCGCTCGTCGTGGGTGAGGCTCCAAAACTCCCCCATCCCCCAGGTGCAGCCCGCGCCCCTGGTGCCCAACTTGCGCACGTGGCGGATGTTCCTTCGCAGACCCTCTTCGTCGACGGCGTTCTCGGGAGTAAAGGGGGTCATGAGGGTAGTCCACTGACCCTTCAGCGTCTCCTTGGCCCACTCTTGGGCTTCGGTTTTATTGTAGTTAGCCATTATACGTACACTCCAGATCAGGATGTGTTATCAGATTCGTATCAACCGCCTAATTCTGAAGGTATCAAGCCACGAACCGCTTCGACAGTTCGTTTGGCGATTGGGACGGCTGCCTCAAGGTCCGCCAGTTCCACATCGACATCGTAAAATCCCTTGTGCAGGATTTCCGCTGTGGCAAACCCTGCCAGTAGGTACGGATCGTCCGTTTCGTTGGATACTTGGATCACGAAATTCTTCAGCCTCCGGTGCCGGGCGACGTCCACACCGGACACCGCTGCCAGGGCGTGGAACGCCTGGGTCACGCTCCCCCAAAGCATTTCTCCGGCCTTCGAGACTTCTTCGTTCCTCAGGGCCTCTAGGCCATTCTCGAAATACTGCTCGGAATGTTCCAGATGCCGCCGGACTTTGGTTGCCGCCTCGGAGGTCATGCCGCCGCCTCAATATGCTGACTCTTGCGTTCGATGGTGGCCTGTTCGAACGCTTGGCGGACCATCGGCATGACTGATTCGATCTGACTCACCCACCCCACGTCCACAACTACGCCATAAGGGTGATGAAAGGTAGACATAGGAACGTGCTTCCAGTCATTTCCGTCCATTGCCCTTCCTTGAGGGTCATCCACCTCGGAGATATCGAGGTCGAGAAGAAGCCTAAGACGCGCCTTTTGGGGCAATACTTCCAAGAAATAAGCACTATCACGGCTGTAATAGCAGGCGGAGTGACGTTCTTGCACGGCGACGATGCCGTCTTCCATCTTGTTTATCTCTTGATGCAAGCTGTCGAAAATGGTCTGAAGCCGGTCGCTCATTGGAATGCTCATCACGTTGGTCCTTGCTTCCCGAGCCCGCAGTTCGCGTATTCGTACCTCCTCAACGTACTCCGGGTCCGGTTGCGGGAACCGCCAAATCTCCAAAGCTCGGTTGGCCAAAATGCAGCCACGCTTTCTCATTTCGGTCTCAGTCCAGTCAGTTTGTTCTCTGATGAATTTGCTCAACCGCACCGCGGCTTCATTGAATCCGCCGGGAATCGTCTTCTTCTCCTCGAACGGCCTATCGGAGTATCTAGGATTGTACGCGGTAAGGGTAAGATTCCCCAAGCGGTGTAGCCAAAGACTCTGAATCTCTCGCCAGTTCTTCCCCAGCATCTTTTGCCACTCTGGCCTCAAGTCATCGTTCTGCGGCATGACATGCTCGATGGAGTAGGTCCCTGTAGGACTCGGCTCCTTGCTTCCGGCATTCTCAAGCCGGGACAGAAGCTGCTTGCAGACCCGAAGCCGGTACAGATCACTCTCCTGTAGACACCAGCGGAAGGAGTCGTCCCTTGGGAAGCTGTAGGCCCCCTGTTGCCGTTCCATGGTGAGCAGCAAAGAATCCAGAGGCTGTTGGTCGTCTATCCGGTTGGCGAATCCAGCGAATACGTCCCAATAACTTCGTGTTTGGGAGCCCGCTACTGCCCGCCGCATTAGATAGCTCTCAATTACATCCAGCGCCGCCGCAAAGTCATTGTCCTGTAGGCTGCCATGCTCGCGGCAATCGTAGAGCCTCATAACCAAGGTCGCTGTCGTATCTCCGTGGTAACGCACGTTGCCCAGGGAGTGCGAGACCGGTTTCGACGGTTCGCTCTCAAATCCCCTGAACTTGGCATAGTATCCGGCGAACCTCAACATTTCGCTCAGCAGTTCTTCTAAATTGTCCTCTGACGACGAACGCCGGTAGCCCTTGAATTCTTCGTAAATGCGGTCTTGCCGGGCTTGTCTCGTGGCCCTCTGCTTGAGGGCGATGTAATCCCGAATGAAGGAGTCCAAAGCGCTGTCATGCGTACGGAATCGGAGTTCGATTCTTCTCCAATATTCATCGTAGAGCCGAGTCTGCTCTGGTTCGTCAAGTTCCATGAGCAGGTAGTTGCGGACCAAGTCGCTCTGGCTTAGGTCGACTCCGGTGGAGTTCATACTCTCGAACACGCTCTGAGGATTGTCAACATTGCGATCCAAAGAAATCTCGACCATCCTCAACATCATGACGCCGCGGTAGACAGAACCAGGATCAACATCCTTGCCGTTCAGTTTGTCGCGGAAGAATCCGTAGGCTTCATCAATCAAAGACCACTCTGCGCCGTTTGCGTTTTCGAGTGGCTTACGATCCATCACAGCGCGGAGCGTTTCATTGTCTGCGCGTCGAAGCACTAGTTTGTATTTGAGGTCGTTAGTTGCGGCGCTATTCTTGATGCAAAATCTGTCTATGTCATCTCCAGACGGACTACCATTACCCCCTGCAGGCCGGTCTCGTCATTATGGTCGCGCAATGCGCAACACAGAACGACCAGCGTCGCAAGCCTCTGCTGACCATCGATCACCAAGTAGCTAGGCAGTGCTGCAAAGGTCGAGCTGGGTACTTGGACGAAGGAGCCAACGAAATGCCCCTCGGTCTTATCTCGTGAAGTGGCAATGTCATTCCACAGCTGTTCCCAGTTTTGTTCCCGCCACTTATAGTCGCGTTGAAATACCGGGATCAGGAACTGTTTATTCCCGTTGATAATTTCCTGAAACGTGGTGTTTTTGGCTTGCAAAGTACCCCTACTCCTCCTCGCCGTACTGGTCCTTCAGGGCCTCCACCACGGCGGGGTCGGCCAGGGTGGTGGTGTCGCCGAGAGCCCTGCCTTCGGCAACGTCGCGGAGCAGCCGGCGCATAATCTTGCCGCTGCGGGTCTTGGGTAGCTCGGACGTGATGTAGATTTCCTCGGGACGGGCCATGGACCCTATCTTGGCGGCCACGTGCTGCTTCAGTTCGGCGATCACCGCGTCGGAGGCCGGGACCTGGTTCTTCAGCGTCACGAAGCCCACGATGGCCTGGCCCTTGATCTCGTCGGACTTGCCGATGCACGCCGCCTCGGCCACCTTGGAGTTGTCCACCAGCGCGCTCTCCACCTCCATGGTGCTGATGCGGTGGGCGGACACGTTGATTACGTCGTCCACCCTGCCCAGCAGCCAGAAGTAGCCGTCCTCGTCCACCTTGGCGCCGTCGGCGGTGAAGTAGGTGTCGGCGTAGCGGGACCAATACTGTTCCACGTACCGGTCGGGATCGCCGTAGATCGTTCGCAGCATGGCGGGCCACGGCTTCTTGATGGTCAGGTATCCGCCGCCGCCCGGCCCCACGGGGTTCCCGGCTTGGTCCAACACCTGGGCGTCGATGCCGGGGAAAGGACGGGTGGCTGAGCCGGGCTTGAGAGTGGTGATTCCGGGCAGCGGGGCGATGAGGATCATCCCCGTTTCGGTCTGCCACCAGGTGTCCACCACGGGGCACTGCTTGAGGCCGATGTGTTCCCAGTACCACATCCAGGCCTCCGGATTGATGGGCTCTCCCACCGTGCCCAGCAAGCGGATGGTGGAGAGATCGTGGCGCTGCGGGTAGCTCTCACCCCAGCGCATGAAGGTCCGTATGGCGGTGGGGGCGGTGTAGAAGATGGAGACGGCGTATTTGGCCACGATGGACCAAAAGCGGTCCAGGTCAGGATGGTCGGGCGAGCCTTCGTACATCACCGAAGTTGCGCCGTTGGCCAGCGGGCCGTAAACGATGTAGCTGTGACCGGTAACCCAACCGATGTCGGCGGTGCACCAGTAAACGTCTTCCTCTTTAAGGTCGAAGACCCACTTGGCGGTGGCGTAGGTCCCCAGCAAGTAGCCCGCGGTGGTGTGGACGATGCCCTTGGGCTTGCCGGTGGTCCCGCTGGTGTAGAGCAGGTACAGCATGTCCTCGCTGTCCATGGGCTCCGGCTCGCACACCATGGACTGGTTCGCCACCAAGTCATGCCACCAAACGTCCCTGCCCGGGACTATCCGGTCGTCGGCCTGCTGGGTCCGTCGCACCACCACCACCCGCTCTATGGAGGGTGAGCCCCGCAGCGCCTCGTCGGAGGTGGCTTTCAGGGGGACAATGTTGCCCCTGCGGAAGCCCCCGTCGGCGGTGATCAATATCTTCGATTGGGAGTCGTTGATCCGGTCCTGCAGAGATTCCGCGCTGAACCCGCCAAACACCACGCTATGGGGGGCGCCGATGCGGGCGCAGGCTAGCATCGCTATGGGGAGCTCGGGCACCATGGGCAGGTAGATGGTCACCCGGTCGCCCTTCTTGACTCCCAGGCTCTTCAGCCCGTTGGCGAACTGGCAGACCTCGCGGTACAGGTCCCGGTAGGTATAGACCTTCCAATCTCCGGGCTCCCCTTCCCACACGATGGCCGCTTTATTGCGCCGCGGCCCCGCCAGGTGGCGGTCCACGCAGTTGTAGGAGACGTTGAGCTTGCCGCCGGTGAACCACTTGGCGTGGGGCGGGTCCCAGTCGAGGACTTTGTCCCACTTCTGAAACCAGTCAAGTTGCTCGGCGAACTTGGCCCAAAAACCTTCGGGGTCACTCAGGGCTTCCTCGTATACCTGGGGGTCGGAGATGTTGGCCTGCCGGCTGAACGCTTCGGGGGGAGGGAAGGTCCGCTCTTCGTGAAGGAGCGCCTCGATTTGGCCCCCGTCCTCGACCATGGTCATACCTCCGGCGCCGCGGCCGCGCCTCGACTGGTGACCTCCCGGCAGCCGACATGGTATGCACCGACGGCCAAGCGTCACGGCCATTTGTATCACAAGGGTGGTGTATTGTAAACGGAGGCCGCCGGCTCGTAACTGTTCAGAGTTGAGGGGGTCAGCCCTTCGACAAGCTCAGGACACGCCCTTCGACTGCGCTTCGTTCCGCCTGCGGCTGCACTTCGCTTCGCTCAGGACGAACGGTTGGGTGTCAGTGGGTTCACCGATTCCGAACAGTTACTGCAGCCCGCGCCGACGTTATTCGGCGCGGTTGGAGGTGGCGTACAATCGGGAATCATGACTACTCCGGCGGCAGAGCCCGGCGACACGAGTGTGTACGCGTCCTGCGGCGTCTGGGTGCGACGCATGGTCGCCGCGGCGGCCGGGCTGGGCATGTTCCTGGCCGCCATGGACATTGCGCTGAACGTGGCCCTGCCGTCGATTACCAGGTCCTTCGACACAGACCGGCATACCGTCCAGTGGATAATAGTCGCCTTCGTGGCCACCCGGGCTGGCTTGGTGGTGGGGGCGGGCAGCTTTGGCGACCGCTTCGGGCTGCGGCCGGTCTACCTCTTTGGGGTCTCCACCTACTTGGCCTCCATGTTTCTCATTGCCTTCTCTCCCAATCTGGAGTCCATGGTGGGGTTTCGAGTGGTGCAGGCGCTGGGTACGGGGTGTTTGTACGCGGTGGCCCCGGCCATCGCCGCCCAGGTGTTCCCTCCGCATCGCCGGGGGCTGAGCATGGGCTTCACCGTGGCCAGCCAGGGTCTGGGAATGCTGGCCGGTACGCTGGGCGCTGGGCTGCTGGTGCGCTGGTTTGGTTGGGAAGCGGTTTTCCTGGGGAGGGCGCCCTTTGCCGTTGCGGCATTGGTGCTGGCGGTAGTCTTCCTGAGCCGCAGCGGCCGCACGGGGCCGGCGGCGTCCTTCGACGCCGCCGGCGCCCTGACCTTGACCGGCGCCCTGGTCTGCCTGGTGACCGGCTTGCGGATTGGAGGTTCCCATGGCTGGGCTTTCCCGGCGGTATTGGTGCTGCTGTCCCTAACGCCCGTATTGCTGGGCGGATTCTGGCGGGTGGAGGCCCGGGCCGAGTGGCCCGTCCTGCCCTTGGGGCTGCTCCGGGTCAATGGCTTCGTCGTTGCCGCGTCCACCATGTTTCTGGCCCACCTGGGTGTGTTTGTCATCTGGTTCATATTCCCCTTCTACGTCGAGGACACCCTGAGAAGGGGGCCTTTCACCCTGGGTGCGATGCTGGCCGCCATGGCTGTTGCCAACGCCGGGTTTGCCGGGGTTGGCGGATGGCTGTGCGATCGGGCCGGGACCCGGGCGGTGGGGACTGCCGGTCTGACGGTGCTGGGCGGAGGCCTGCTCTACATGGGCTTCCTGGACAGCGACGCGGGCCCGTTTCAGGTGGGCCTCCGCATTTTCGTGGTCGGCTCCGGCTTGGGCCTGTTTCAAGCGGCAGCCTATGCATTGATGCTGCACAGCGTTCCCTCGGGCCGCCTGGGCACCGGGTCGGCTATGTTGTCCCTGACGCAGGCCTTCGGCACGGTGCTGTCAGTGGCGGCAATAGGGGAGGTCTTGGCCTTGAGCACGGGCTATCACGCTTTGAGGTTGGCGAGTTCCGGGTTGGCGCCCGGTATCGTAGAAGTAGAGGCGTTTACCGGGGCCTTTCAAGACGCGTTCCGGCTGGGAGCCATCGTTGCCTGGGCGGGAGCGGGCGTTTTCCTGCTGGGAAGGCGGGGCGCCGCGAAATAAGCTTGGCTGCCAAGCCAATTCCCCACGGGCACACGAGAGTCTCTAACAGCCATCAACACAAAGCCGGGAGCAAGGCTAGCTCGCCCCGCGCCGCCTTGGTCCGGCGGTGCGGTTGAGGGCCAATTCTTGGAGTTGACGGGGTTGGGGCGTGCTGGTAGACTACCGCAGTCGGAATGGGCTGCGGGTGCGCGAGGCTAGGCGGGGATGGGGAATCTAGCCATGATGGCCCGTCCGATCGCGGTGACGATTATGAGTACAGACGGCCCATCAGGTTTTCGCCATATTCGGCAGACCATTCAGTCCCCGAACGGCGCGGCCCGCATGGCCTCGGCGGCCTTCCGCCCAGCCCGATATGTTCCCTGGCTCCATAGCTACACCGCTTTCTTTGGCCCTTAGCTTCGGCCCTCCCATCACCGCCACCTAGCGTCCTCCCCTCCTTCGCTTCCTGGCTTCCCTTCCTTCGACGCTACCCAGTCCCGGCGGTTATCCCTTTGTATCCGTTTTTGTTTTGAAACCCTGTCATTGGCGATTCCGTCTTTAGCGAGGAATCACGACTATGGGCCTATCCCAGGCACAGGGACATCTGGACCCCGAGACAGTGAACGAACTGGCCCGCAACTTCTGGTATTCAGCAGTGCTGCGGGCGGGAATAAAGCTGGACGTCTTCAACCGACTGGAGGGCAACTCACTGACTTCCGGCGAAATGGCCGGCCGCATAGGCGCGTCTCCCCGGTACGTGCAGGCGTTCATGGATTGTTGCGCCCTCTTGGACTTGATGGACAAGAACGGGGAGCGGTACATCAACTCGGCGCTGACCTCCAGGTTCCTGGTCAAGGGCAAAAAGGAATACGTGGGGGACCACGCCCTGCACCACACCAACACCTGGGCGTCCTGGGGCCGTTTGGACGAGGTGGTCCGGGAGGGGAAGACCCTCATTCCCTATCAGACGGGGTACGTAGACGCCGCCACCTACTGGAACGACTACATGGTAGGCCAGCACAACCGGGCCACCTCAGGCCAATCCCGGCAGTTGGTCGACAGCGTGGATCTTGGCGGCAAACGGAAGCTGCTGGATCTGGGAGGCGGCGCCGCCAGCTACAGCATAGCCCTGTGCCAGGCCAACCCTCAGCTCAAGGCGGTGGTGCTGGACCAGAAGGAGCCCTTGAGCATCGCCAGGCCCTTGGTGGACGAGCAGGGCCTGGGAGGCCGCATCACCCTGCTGGAGGGCGACTTCTTCGCCACCGACCCAGGGGCGGACTACGACGCGGTGCTCATCTCCGGGGTGGTGCTCATCAAGTCGGAGGAAGACTCGCGCCGGCTGTTCCGGATGGCCTACGACTACCTGGAGCCGGGAGGGATGATCATCGTTCAGGACTACATGCGGATGGACGACAGCCCGGAGCGGAACAAGCTGGACACCTTCGAGGACCTGTACGTTCTGGTAGCGTTCGATCCGTGGGCCGGTAATAGGCAAGGCTCGGAGGTGGCCTCTTGGCTGGTGGACGCCGGCTACCAAGACCCCAAACTGATTCCGCTTCCAACCCAGCTGTCCGTGGTTACTGCCGAGAAGCCGTCTTCGGGGTAACGGGAAAGGGCCGGACCGCGGCGCCATGGGATGGTCCGGAAAGCTCTCATCATCAAGAATATGACGGGAGGTGGCTATGATTGAAAAGAAAGTACCGCCGGGGAAGCGCCGTGTTGCCTTGAAGAAGTGCCTCGATCGCAAGGGCTACGCCAGAATCTTGGAATGTCACAGTGGCCTGAGCGGGATAATTGCCGAGGTGGCCCAGGTGGAGATTGCCGGTGAGACCGTCGGATTCGACGGTCTCTGGGAGAGCAGCCTGACCGACTCGGGGACCAAGGGCTTGCCCGACGCTTCTATCGTTGGCTTCGACTCCCGCATTCACACGGTAAATGAGATCATGAGCGTCACCTCCAAGCCCGTCATCGTAGACGGCGACACCGGGGGTGAGCCCTGTCAGTTCGAGTACCTGGTCCAAAACCTGGAGCGCCTGGGCGTGTCGGCGGTGATCATCGAAGACAAGGTGTACCCCAAGCGCAATAGCCTGGACGCCTCCGCCAACCAGGACCTGGAGGACCCCCGGGTCTTCGCCGAGAAAATCATCGCGGGCAAGGAGGCGGCCGTCACCAACGGCTTCATGATCATCGCCCGCTTGGAGAGCCTCATCGCCGGGACCGGTATCGGCGACGCTTTGCACCGGGCGGAGAAGTATATCGCGGCAGGCGCCGACGGCATCATGATCCACTCCAACAAACCGGAACCGGACGAAATCCTGGAGTTCGCCGGCGCTTACCAGCGTTTGTGCGACCGGGTGGGCCGGCGGCCGGTGCTGGTGTGTGTGCCCACTACCTACAACACCATTAGCGACGCCCAACTGGTGAGCAAGGGTTTCAACATAATCATCCACGCCAATCACATGCTCCGGGCCGCTCATAAGGGCATGGCCGAGGTGGCCGCCAGCATCCTGACCAACGGCCGGAGTTTCGAGGCTGACCGCATTTGCGCCCCCGTTCCCGACCTGCTCTCCGCGGTGGGATTCCACCGCATTACCCAGAAAGACCGGGAACGCGCCGAGACCCGCCAGCAGGAGGATGCCCTATGGGAACGGGCGGCGGTACCCGTGGGGCAGCCCGGCCGAAAGGGCGGCCGATGATCATCTTTTCCCCGGGCCCGGCCAACATATCTCCGCGGGTCAGGCAGGCCCTTACCCTGCCCGACATCGGCCACCGGGAGACGGAATTCACCTCGCTGTTGCAAGAAACCCGGTCGTTGCTGCTGGAGGTCTCCGGGGTTTCCGGCGATTACTCCTCCGCCGTGCTGACGGGGTCCGGCACCACCGGCATCGAGGCTTCCATCACCTCCCTGGGAGGCTCCGTAAACGGCGTGTTGGTGCTGTCCAACGGGGTGTACGGCGAGCGCGCCGCCCAGATAGCCCAGGTGTTCGGCATTCCCCACAAGCTGGAAAAGTTCGATTGGACCGCGCCCATCCCCCTGGATCGCGCGGAGGAGCTCATCGCCGCCACCGACCACGACGCGGTCTACCTAATTCATCACGAGACCACCACCGGCGTTCTCAATCCCCTCCGAGAGATAGCGGCCGTGGCCAAAGACCACGGCAAATGGGTAATGGCCGACACGGTGAGCAGCATCGGCGGGGAGGAACTGGACCCGGAGGGTTGGGGGGTGGACCTGATTATCGGGTCGGCCAACAAGTGCCTTCGAGGCGTGCCCGGCGTCGCTTTCGTGGTGGCGTCCAGCCCGTTTCTGGAGGCAATCTCCCGCCGCCGGCCGGTGGCGTACTCCACAGACCTGGTCGGCACCCTGAAACGGGAGGAAGACGGGGAGACGCCCTTTACCCCAGCCGTGCAGGCCACCTACGCCCTGCGGGAGGCCTGCCGGGAGCTGCTGGAGGAGGGGGTGGACAACCGGATCGTCCACTACCGGCAAATCGCGGGCGCCCTGCGGGACGGTCTCTCCAACCTCGAGCTGTCGTTCCCGGTCCTGCGGCGGCATCTATCCAACACCATGACGCCGGTAATGCTCCCGGAGGGCGTTGCCTACGATGCTTTGCACCTTCCCCTCAAGGAGAGGGGCTACGTGATATACAAGTCCCAAGGAGCCTTGAGCGAGACCACCTTCAGGCTCGGCACCGTCGGCGTCATGTCGCAGGACGACGTTTCGGGCTTCCTGGAAGCCCTGGGAGACGTGTTGTGAGACCGGCCCGCGGCCCCGGACGTCTGGTTCGTCTCGGCCTGGCCGGCGTCGCCGCTCCGGAACCGGCGCGGCGATACATCCGGCCCTGAAGATAGGGGACTCCGATGCAGTTCGATTCCCTCGACTTCTATCGCGAGCACGCCCAGCGCTACTCGGAGCTTTCCCACGAGTTCATCCACTCCCAGTACACCGGCTGCTCTCATCCCGCCCTGCGCACCGACATGGACCTTCTCAACCGGGTTGCCCAACTGGCCCCCGGACCCCGGGGGTTGGACGCCGGCTGCGGCGCGGGCGCCCGGGACGTGCATTTGCTGCATACCTGGGGTTTCGACGTTTACGGGATCGATGCGGTGGCCGAGAACATCGACTTGGGAAAGGAGCTGCACCCGGAGATTGCCCACAAGCTTCAGGTGGCCGACCTGCGGAAGGCCCTTCCCTTCGAAAACTCGTCCTTTGACTTCGTGATGTGCAATGCCGTGATCCAGCACTTGGCCCCGGAGGCCGCCGAAGGGACCACCATTCCCGAGCTGGCCCGGGTGCTGGCCCCTAACGGAGTGCTGCAACTGATGTTCAAAGTGGGTTCCGGGGTGGTCACGGTGGGCGACAGGGCCTACGGCGCTGAAAGCGTGGAGAGAGAGTTCCAACTCTACGACGAGCGCCGCCTCCTGGAAGTGCTGGAGCAGTGCGGCTGCTCGTTGGTGGAAGACAGCGGAAATGGGGAGCTGGGCGGCTTCCTGTACTTCTCCGATCCCAAGCCCATGCGCTATTGCCTCTTCTGGGTAAAAAAGGGTTGGGTAAGAAAAGGTTAGCCGCTAGGGCACAATCACCCCCCGGCCCACGAACTGCCGGGTCTTGAAGTCGTTCACCGCCGAATTAATGTCGTCCAGGGCGTATTGCTGGGCGCTCATTTTGACCCTGCCCTGGGCGTTCAGTTCCATCAACTCCACCAATTCCACATAGTTTCCCACCAGGCTGCCGGCGATGCTCATCTCGTTGAGTACGAAGCTGACCGTGGGCACCTGGACTTGGCCGCCGTAGCCGACCATGTAGTGCGTGCCGCCCCGGCGCAGCATCTGCCAGCAGAGTTGCTCCGCTCCCAGCTCACCCACGAAGTCGATCACCGCGTGAGCGCCGCCTCCCGTCAACTCCTTCAGCTCTTCCACTACGTCCTCACCCCCGTCCAGCACGTGATGGGCCCCTAGTTCCCGGGCCAGGTCCCGGGCGGCCGGGCTGCGGTCTATGGCCACGGTGGTGGCGCTGCAAAGCTCGTGAAGGCATTGCAACGCTATGTGCCCCAGCCCGCCCACGCCCAGCACGGCGCAATAGGTGCCCGGCCCCAGCACCGCGGCGGCCCGCTTGGCCACCCGGTAGGCGGTGATGCCGGCGTCGGCCATGGGGGCGACGTCCAAGGGCGAAACGCCCTCCTGTAGCTTGATCAGCGCCCGCTCGTTGGTCAGCAGGTACTCGGCGAACCCTCCGTCGCAGGCCAGGCCTGGAAACCGGCCGTCGGCGCAGTACATGTCCTCTCCCCGCCGGCAGCCCAGGCAGACGCCGCAGGTCCGCAGGGGATGGCAGATAACGGCGTCCCCGGGTTGCACCGAAGTCACGCCGCTGCCCACCGCCTCCACCCAGCCCGCGTTTTCGTGGCCCATGACGTAGGGCAGCAGCGCGCCGTCCTGGTCCATCACCTGCCGCCACACTCCTTCTATAATGTGCAAGTCGGTGCGGCACAGGCCGGCTGCGCCCACGCGGATGACCACCTCCTCGGGAGAGGTGATGACCGGATCGGGTATGGACTCGATGACAAGGTCCACGTTCATGTCGGCGTCGTACCGGTAAAGTTGGGCGGCTTTCATGGCGATACTCCCCTCGCGTCCAACAGGCCTCGTGGCCCTGGGCAGGCTGCGGCTAATTCTACACCGCCGCCCGCCCCGGCGCACGATGGGCCCACTTGGGAGGGCAGGGTCATCGAATTGTTAGCCAACGCCATTCCCATGAAAAAGACGGGCGAGGAGACCCGGGCATGACTGGCCCAGCCCTCGCAACCGGGACACCGGCCGCCCTCGGGCAACGACCTTGTGGCAGCCTTGGGCGAGTGCGCTCCCAGCCGCACCGGCACGCCCTGCGCCTCACCCGGTCATTCTGCTGGAACGTCCCCATCCCTGTCATTCCGCGGGAGCGCAGCGACGAGGAATCCAAAGTGGTGGCCGGAGGGCGGCCCAGCCTCGTAGCCGGGCTTGCGCTTGGTGCTGCGGAGGCCGAGCGGCGGCGGGTCGTTTCCACTGCAGACGGGGGTGGCGTCCGAGGGCCTGAGATTCTTCGGCAAGCTCAGAATGACGGGGGGGTGGAGGCCGACCATTAAATGACCCTGCCGCAGACTCCCCGTGCTTGACAGGCCCGCCGCCGCTGGGTATGTTGCCTGCTATCCACCGGACGTTGGCCGGGGCAAACGCCCGTTCCCGTAGCGACGCGGCAATTCGGCCCGGACCCGGCGCGAGAGAGGTTGGCCCATGGCAGTCAAGGAAGACCTGGACAGGTTCGTTACCCAGGTGACCCGGCCCGCCGACTTTGAGGAGTTCTGGAAGGGGGTTATGGCCCAGACGGCCCGGGTGCCCCTGGACCCTGAGATATCGGCGGACCTTCTCCGCTCCAACCGCGACGTGAACGTGTACCAGGCCTCCTACCGTAGCCTGGGTGGCCTGGAAATCTTTGCTTGGTACTGCGTGCCCGCCGCCGGGGAAGGCCCCTTTCCCGCCATATTGCACTTGCCGGGATACAAGAGTGAGCCCGCTTTGCGCCGGGAGTGGGGAGCGAAGGGAGTGGCCACCCTATCGGTGGCGGTGCGGGGCAAGCTAAGGAGCAACTCGGAGTTCAACCCCGGATATCCTGGGCTGCTCACCCACGGCATCGAGGACCGGGAGACCTATGGCTACCAGGGCGTCATCGCCGACTGCGTCCGCGGGGTCGACTTTCTTCTCTCCCGGCCGGAGGTGGACCCGGGTCAAATCTACGCCTGCGGCAGCAGCCAGGGGGGCGGCCTGACGTTAATCACCGCCGCCTTGCGTCCGGAGGTCCGGGCCGGGGCCGCCGGTTACCCGTTCCTGTGCTGCTTCCCCGAGTCCATGGACATGCTGCGGTCCTACCCCTATGACGAGCTTACCTGCTACGCCAGGGCCCACCCCGACCGCCGCGACCAAATGCTGGAGACGCTGCGTTATTACGACGTGGTGAATTTCGTGGACTGGGTCACCTGCCCCATGGTGGTGGGAATTGCTCTGGAGGACGAGGTATGCCCGCCGGAAACCGGCATGGCCGCCTACCGGGGGCTGTCCGGCCCCAAGGAGCTGTGGCTGTTTCCCAACTCCGGGCACGGCAACGCCCACGAGTACCCCGCCAGGGAGTCGAGATGGCTGGAGGACCAAATCCGGGCCTTCTCCGCCCAGGCGGTGACGGGATGATCCTGGGTGCGCCGGACTTCGACGCCTTCTGGGACGGCCTGGACGCGGCGCAGGCGCCTTTGGAGCTGTCCCTGGAGCGGGACCGGTTCTATTCCCAGCCGGAGTGGACCGTTTATCGCATGGCCTACAAAGGGGCCGACGGCTACCCGCTGTTCGCCTGGCTGTCCATTCCCGCCCCGGCCCGGGAGTCGCCCGCCCCCGCCGTGGTGCGGATGCCCGACTATGCCAGCGTGCACGACGTCATTTATACCCCGCTGCGGCACGGGGCGGTGGTGATGAACGCCACCCACCGGGGGCAGCGCCACAGCGACTCGTCTATCCCGGCCCGCTATCCCGGACTGCTCACCGAGAACATAGGCGACCCCGGCAGCTACTTGATGCGCCTCGTGTTCGCCGACGCCCTGCGAGCCGTCGACGCCTTGTTGGGTCTGCCCGCGGCGGGCCTGACGGACGCGCCCGCGGGACCGCTGGCGGTGATGGGCTCCGGCTTGGGCGGCAGCCTGGCCCTGGCGGCGGCGGCGCGGCGCCCGGCGGTGAGCGCGGTGGCGGCGGATACGCCCTTGGTCCTGGGCAACCCGGGCGCCCTGGAGGGTGACCCGGCCTACCCCCTGGCGGAGCTCGACGACTACCTGCGGCTCAACCCCGGCCACGGGGACGCCGCACTGGAGAGCGCCGCTCCCCTGGACCCGGTGAGAATCGCGCCCCACGTGTCGCAGCCGGTGTTGCTGGGCCTGGGCCGGAGGGACCGGGGCCAGTGTCCCCTGGCCGTCGGCGAGGAACTAGCCCGGCGGCTGCCCCGCTGCGACCTGCGAGTCTACGACGGGGCCGGCGAGGGAGGAGGCCACGAGCACGGCGTGGTCCGGCTTGCCTGGCTCCGGGACCAACTGGGCCTGGCCTGAAGCTGGCCCGGAGGCTGACCGCGCCTCGGTAACGGGCGGCCGGGGGGTCTGGCCTGCCCGCAAGCCCGGCGCTATAGGCGCCCGATGAGGCTCCTGAGCAGGGCCCGGGTGCGGCCTGTGGAGACCTGGCCCTCGTCGACGGGGAAGACCGTGGCCAGCAGGTCGGTGGCGCCGGCGTCGGCCAGGGACCGAAGCTGCTCTTCCACCTCGGACTCGTTGCCGATGATGGCCAGTTCGGCCGGGTCTTGGACCCCCTCCACCGCCAGCATCCGGCGGTAGCTGGCCAGCATATCGTAGGCGCGGAACAGGCGCCGGGCGCGCTCCCGCGCCGCGGCCTGGTCGTCGGTAACCGCCACGGCCACGCCTACGCAGACCCGGGGCGGCGGCTGGCCGGCCCGGGAAGCCGCGGCGGTTATCCGCGGCGCCACGTGAGTCTCGATGGTCCTGGGGCCGGTCAGCCATACAATGGCCCCGTCTCCCAGCTCCCCGGCGATGTCCAACATCCGGGGTCCCAGGGCCGACACCAGAACCGGGCACGGCAACGCGTCGGGCACCTGCAGGGCGGCGTTGACCCGGAACCGCTCCCCGGAGAAGTCCACTCCTTCCTCGTTCAGCAGCGGCCGCAGCACCTGAAGATACTCCCGCATGTGGCTGGCCGGCTTATCGTAGGAGAGCCCCAGCCAGTCCTCGATGGTGGACTTCTGGGACACGCCGATGCCCAGGGTGAGCCGGCCCCCGGTGGCCGCCTGGGTGGTGAGGGCCTGCTGGGCCAGCGTGACGGGGTGCCGGGGGAAGGTGGGGACCACCGCCGTGCCTATCTCGATGCGCTGGGTCCTGGCGCCCGCCATGGCGATAGCGGTCAACACGTCGACCCCGAAGAGCTGAGGGAACCAAAAGCTGTCGAAGCCGTCCTCCTCCGCCACCTCCACCCGGCGCAGGTGCTCGCCGAGGCTGGGCAGGATGTCCCTGAGGCCCAAGAATATGCCGATGCGCATCGTGTCCCCCGTAAGGCTTTGCCCTATTATAACCTAGCGAGCAGTTGGGTCAGCACGGGTGGACTTGGGTCGACAGAGCCTCTTTGTTCTTGGCGTTACAGGGGCGCCAATACCCACCGCCTGCCATTCCGAACCCCATCGATGTCATTCCGACGGAGCGCAGCGACGAGGAATCAAAAAAAGACCAGTGACCAGGACTACGGCGCAGGCGAGGATTTTTAGACCCCTCGCCCGCCGCTGGCGGACTCGGGGTGACAATGAAAAGGCCCTGCCTGGATTGAGGCGAGTGCGCCGGGAAAAGCGCCCAAGGCTTGGTTTGACCGGGGTTTTAGGGTTTAATAGACTTGATGCCGTAATGGCCACGCCCGCAACCCCAGCCTGGTGCCCGGATTGGGGGCAGATAACCAAATAGACCAGCCCAGTTGGTACACTAGCCATGATGAGACCTTCCAAAAACCTGGCTAAAGAGCGCATTCAGAGAGTCCTGGATGAGATACCGCCATTGGAACAAATGCATTACGACGCACAAGACTTCTCTGAGTGACACAGGAACACTCGAATCGCCATCATATGGGTCTTCGGACGGGACACTGACCAGGTCAGGGAATTTAGTGACATACGCTTTACACTTGATTACTGGTCGTCCATATCAGAAAACGAAAACATGATGACCGCCCAGCGCGCATATTTGAAAGGCTTTAGTAACGCACAGGCGCTCCTACGGTCCATGCTTCACGAAATCGAGGAGTATTGGGCCAGCGACGACCCGACGCCTTTGACTCCCATGCCTTTAGGCACCACCGAAACCCCAAACTCCAACCGGGTGTTCGTGGTCAGCGGTAGGGATGAAGGGACCACGGACACGGTGGCGAGGTTTCTTGGAACCTTGGAGCTAGAGCCCGTGGTCCTGCGGGAACAGCCGAATGAGGGCCGGACCATCATCGAGAAATTCGAGGACTACGCCCGGGTCGGATTCGCGGTCATCCTCTGCACGCCTGACGACGTTGGAGCCCTCGCCGTTGAACCGGACCGGTGGAGATCACGCCCCAGGCAAAATGTAATACTCGAACTGGGGTTCTTTCTGGGCAAAATAGGCCGGCAACGGGTCTGCGCCCTGATAAAAGGGGACTTGGAAATACCCTCAGACTACTCAGGGGTTGTATATATTACAATGGACGATGCCCAGGGCTGGCAGCTTCAACTCAGCAGGGAGCTGCGTCAAGCCGGCTTACCTGTGGACGCTAACAGAATTCTGTAGGGTTCGACCTGGCTAAACCTCCACATATGCCCGCCTACCCCCACATAGAGCGCTACTACGCCGACTTGCGGCAGTTGATCGAGTTCGGCGGCTCGGACAACGAGTTGAACATCCGGCCCGCCTTTCAAAACTGCCTGGCCGCCTACTGCGGCGAGCACCGGGAGAAGCTGGCCCTGGTCCCGGAGCCGCCCGCCCCCGGCCAATTGGTGCCCGACGGCACGGTCAAGGACTCGCTGCGGCTGGCCCGGGGCTACTGGGAGGCTAAGGACACCCACGACGACCTGGACACCGAAATCCAGCGGAAGCTCGACCGGGGCTATCCCCGGGACAACATCATTTTCGAGGACTCCCAGACCGCCGTCCTGATGCGGCACGGCGGGGTGTCGATGCGGGTCGACATGAGCCAGCCCGCCGACCTGCATCACCTGGTCCTGGCTTTCCTGAATTACGTCCTGCCGGAAGTCGAGGAATTCCGCAAGGCGTGGCGGCAGTTCAAGACCGACCTGCTGGCAATCCTGGCTACCCTGCGTGAAGCGGTCGACGAGGCCGCCGCCGGCAACCCCCGCTACCAAGACGCCGCCGCTTTCTTCCTGGAGCTTTGCCACCGCACTATTGGCCCCGATGTGTCGGAAATCGACGTACGGGAAATGTTGCTCCAGCACATCCTGACCAAGGACATCTTCCTGCGGGTGTTCGCCGAGGACCAGTTTCACCGGGAGAACAACATAGCCAGGCAGTTGGACTCCCTGGAGCAGACCTTTTTCACCGGCGACCTCCGGCGGGAGGCCGTCGACACCCTGCGCCCCTATACGGCGCGATAGGGCGGGCCGCCGACGATATCGCCGACTACGCCGAGAAGCAGCAGTTCCTCAAGACCGTCTACGAGGACTTCTACCAGACTTACAACCCCGCCGCCGCTGACCGGCTGGGCGTGGTCTACACCCCCAACGAGGTGGTGGACTTCATCATCCGGGGCGCGGACCACCTACTACAGAAGCACTTCGGCCGGACCCTCGCCGACGACAACGTGCAGATTCTCGATCCGGCCACCGGCACCGGGACCTTCATCACCAGCCTGATCGACTACCTGCCCGCCGACCGGCTGGAGTACAAGTACCTCAACGAGATTCACGCCAACGAGGTGGCGATACTGCCCTACTACATCGCCAACCTGAACATCGAGTACAGCTACAAGGAGCGGGTCGGCCGCTACCTGGGGTTCCCCAACCTATGCTTTGTGGACACGCTGGACAACCTGGGCTGGAAGGGCGCAAGCGAAGGGGCGGTGAAGCGCCAGTCCGGGTTCAACTTGGGCGGGCTATCAGAAGAGAACTGGGTGCGGGTCCAGGAGCAAAATGAAAAGCCCATCAGCGTCATCATTGGCAACCCGCCGTACAACGCTAACCAACAGAACGAAAACGACAACAACAAAAACCGGGAATATCCCGCCATAGACCGCCGCATCAGCGAGACTTACGTCGCCGCCAGCACGGCCCAGAAGACCAAACAGTACGACATGTACAAGCGGTTCATCCGCTGGGCCTCGGACCGGCTGGCCGACGACGGGATTATTGGGTTCGTTAGCAACAATGCATTCTTGGATTCTCGCCAAGACGATGGATATCGTAAGATCCTTGCCCAAGAGTTCGCTGAACTTTGGGTGCTGGATCTCCAAGGAAATGCTCGCACCAGCGGAGAGCGCCGCCGGAAAGAAGCTGGCAACGTCTTTCACGACAAAATCCGTGTTGGCGTGGCCGTTTATTTTCTGGTTCGGAGAAAGGGGGCTGAAGGATTCCGGGTCTTCCATAAAAGTATTGACGACTATGTGAAGTCTCAGGACAAAGTCACCTACCTTAAGGGACGGGACTTAGGCGACACCGAATTTCGGGAATTTGCTCCTGAAAGTGATGGCAACTGGCTCAACCAGTCCAACAGCAACTTTGACACGCTAATACCTCTTGCCAACAAGCAGACCAAGCTCGCCAAGACAGCCGACGACGAGCGGGCGGTGTTCCGCCTATATACAATGGGAGTTGTTACTAATCGGGATGAGTGGGTTTACGATTCCGATCTTGGCGCTCTCAACAAAAAAGTTTTAGCGTTTGTTGACTATTATGAGGAAGCCCGTGCCGAGCACGGCGGGAAGGACGTTGACGATGCGGTCCTTGGCACGCAGATCAAATGGACGCGCGACCTCAAGCGGCAGTTACGCTCAAATATTACTAACAGATTCGAAAGGGCTTGCAGCCGTAAAACTACGTTCCGGCCATTCGTGCGCAAATTCCTGTACTTCAACCAGACCCTCAACGAAATGCAGTATCAATTGCCAGACGTATTTCCCAACGGGTCTGATAACGAGAACGAGGCGATTTGCTTTTGCGTGAACGGTAAAGATTTCTTCGTGCTGTCAACCGACAGAGTAGTCGATCTGCACTTCACCGGCGACACCCAGTGCCTGCCCCTCTACCGCTACACCGAGAGCGGGGAGCGGGTGAGCAACATCACCGAGTGGGGCATCCGGCACATTAACGAGCACTACCGCAAGGAGTGGGGCAAGGACTTCGACTGCATCTACCCCGACGGAGGCATCGCCGCCGAGGACATCTTTGCTTACACCTACGCCGTGCTCCACGACCCGGTTTATCGCCATGACTACGCGGCGGACCTGTTGCGGGAGTTCCCCCGCCTGCCGCTATACCACGATTTCGACGTATGGGCGCGGATGGGGAAGGAGTTGCTGGACCTGCACGTCGGGTTCGAGACGGTGGAGCCGCACCCTCTGCGGCGAAACGATCAACTCGGGGCCCCCACGCGGGTCATTTTGCGGGCCGATAAAGAGCGCGGCGTCATCATCCTGGACGACAAGACCACCCTGGCCGGGGTGCCGCCGGACGCTTGGCGCTACCGCCTGGGCAGCCGGTCCGCCCTGGAATGGGTGCTGGACCAGTACAAGGAGCGCAAGCCTAAGGACCCGACTATCGCCGAAAAGTTCAACACCTACCGGTTCGCCGATTACAAAGAAAAGGTGATCGACCTCTTGCAACGGGTCTGCGCCGTGAGCGTGCAGACCATGGACATCGTGGACGACATGGCCTACTGGGATGAGCAAGGTAGGCTGATAGTGTTCGGCGACCGTGACAAACACGAAATGGCAATGTTGGGGCTTGCCGACTGGTCACGTCGAATCGAATCCAGGGAAGAGGATGAGGATGAGGACTGGCTGGCGGCATGGTTGGAGACGTAGTCATCGCCCCGGTCCCATACACCGATTTCAGTTCCTTTGTATCCCGTCCGGTATTGGTGGTTGCGAGAGCAGGCGCAAGGGATTGGGTGGTCTGCCAAATTACCAGCAGGAGGCAGAGTAACCCGGGAAACATACCAATCACTCAACAGGATTTGCAGGCAGGAGTATTGGAACGAAATAGCTGGGTGCGGCCCAGCCAACTGCATACCATGGAGGGAGACCTGTTCAGGGGTATCGTTGGCCGGCTGACTGACGCCAAACAGGCCGAAATCCCCGCCGCCGTCCGCTCCCTTTTCTGAGACGCGGGAAAGGTCGCGGCTAGGATTCGCCTTTCTGGAAAAACCCTCGCCTCAGTCCAAGGGGCCGCAGGGGTAGCTGCCCAGGGTCTTTTCGCCGTAGGGGAGATTCTTCGCTACGCTCAGAACGACGAGGTTTATACGCTCAGGGCGCCAAGGTTTAGGGGCCGACAATTAAATGACCCTGGCGCAACATGAGTCCGAGTTGCAACCCAGGCGTGATTATGGTACAAACCGGGAGCGTTCCCCACGGGAAAATGTTGGCGGCCGCTGGTGCCGTATAGGAGAAAACGCTGGTGCCGGGCCCCGGAATAGCACGCTAGGAGAGACGCCATGAAGTTCGACCTGTTCGCCCTGCCCACGGTGCCGGGCACTTTGGACCAACGGAGGGACCTCCGGCCCATCGGCCGCAACAACGACCAGTTTCAGGAGATGCTCGACGAAGTCCGCAAGCTCGTGGTGATGGCGGACGACATGGGCTTCTCCGCCTTCTCCACCACCGAGCACCACTTCCACTCCGAGGGGTTCGAGGCGTCGGTGTCCCCGCTGGTGCTCTACGCCGACCTGGCCGCCCGGACCAAGCAGATCAAGTTCGCCCCCTTGGGGCTGGTCCTGCCCTCCTGGGACCCCATCCGCTGCGCCGAGGAGTTGGCCATGCTGGACCAGCTCACCAAGGGCCGGGTAATCGCCGGTTTCGCCCGCGGCTACCAGGACCGCTGGACCAACATCTTGGGCCAGCACTACCACGTGACCGGGGCGCCCATGGACGGGTCCGAGGTGGACCTGCACAACCGCCGCGTGTTCGAGGACGTGTTCAAGATCATCAAGATGGCCTGGACCCAGGAGTCCATCGAGTTCAACAGCGAGTACTACTCCATCCCGCAGCCCTACGAGGAGGGCATAAGGCGCTGGCCGGTCCACGAGTGGACCAGGCAGTACGGAGCCCCGGGCGAGGTGGACGACGAGGGCGTGATCCGCAGGATTTGCGTCATCCCCAAGCCGTACCAGGACCCCCATCCTCCCCTCTGGCAGCCCTTCTCGGTGAGCGAGTCGACCATTCGCTGGTGCGCTAAAGAGGAGATCCTCCCCTGGATACTCACCTCCTATCCGGAGACCTTCAAGAACTTCTGCGGGGTGTACCAGCAGGAGGCTACGGCCGCTGGGCGGAACGTGGGATTGGGAGAGGGCGTGGGCGCGGTTAGGGACATATCCATAGCCGACACCTACGAGGAAGCCTTTGCCCAGGGCGTGGCTTCCACCGGCTTCGCCTTCTACAACTACTTCGCCCAGTTCGGCTTCCTGGAGGCGTTCCGCACCCCCGGCGAGGAAAGCCCCGTGCCGCTCATGCTGCCCAACGTGGAGGCCGTCTACCAGAGAATGGTCGATCACCAGTTCGCCCTGTGCGGGACTGTGGACGACGTGAAGCGGCAGATGGAGTCCCTGGCCCGCTGCCATGGCGAGGGGGAGCTTTCCTGGTTCAGTTGGCTGACCCCCCAGGGACTGATGCCCTTCGACAAGCTTCAACGGCAGCTGGAGATCTTCGCCGAGAAGATCATGCCCGAGTTCAAAGACTGACCGCGGCTGACCGCACGGCCCGCGTTCCGGCTGCGGCTGATTCGCCGAGCGCAACGTGTGTAAAGCCTGCCGGCCCCCGCAGCCGCCGGGGGCTGACTGGCCGTTCCCAGGGCCATTCGATTTTCGTCGGGAGGGTAGTCAACGACGTGTGGTTAAGAGTTCGGCCATTGTCATTCCGAGCGCAGCCGAGGAATCTATAGGCCCACTTTGTAGACAATTCATAGCCCGGCAGCCGGGCACACGGCCAAGAAGCTTAGATTCCTCGTCGCTGCGCTCCAGCGGAATGACGGGGAGGATACCATCTGCCGGAATTACCATGGTCCTGGGGAGGGGTGCGCTCGGCATGACGGGAAGACCAAAAGACCCTGGGTTGGTTTCCGGGTTGTTTGAATTTGGCGGCGTCCCGGGCTAACATAGGTCAGGCTTGGCTGCCCGCCGGGCGGGTTGGGAATCGACGCCTCACGCCACCACCGGAGTTGGAAGGAGCGCAACCATGAAAATATCCATGTTTCACCTGATGCCTCACCGGGACCTGCCGGCGGACTTCGAGCAAAAGTATCACTCGGTATGGGTAGACCCGCCCTGGTGGGAGCTGGCCGACGCGGGCAAGGTGGGCCAATACTACAACTGGACCTTGGACGAGTTGACCTATGCCGCTAAGGCGGGCCTCGACGGGGTCTGCGTCAACGAACACCACCAGAACGCCTATGGCTTCATGCCCGGTCCCAACCTGATGGGCTCGGCCCTCGCCCGGGCCACCAACGGCATGGACCTGGCCATCGTCCAGATGGGCGCCACGCTGCCCACCACCAACCCGCCGACCCGGGTCGCCGAGGAATACGCCATGCTGGACTGCATCAGCGGCGGGCGGTTGGTCGCCGGAATGCCCCTGGGGTCGTCCATGGACGCCAACCTGTGTTACGGCATACCGCCAATCGAGCACCGGGACCGCTACTACGAGGCCCACGACCTTATCATGAAGGCGTGGCAGGCCGAGGAGATCTTTGCCTGGAACGGCAGGTACTATCAACTTCCCATGGTCAATCTATGGCCCCGCCCCATCCAGAAGCCCCACCCCCCGGTGTGGGTGCCGGGCACCGGCAGCCTCAGCACCTGGGACTTTTCCACCACTCACGACCACTGCTACTGCTTCCTGAGCTACTGGGGCAACAACCTGGGCAAGAAGGTCATGGACGGCTTCTGGGAGTTCGTGGACACCAAGGGCCTGGAGGCCAACCCCTACCGCGCCGGCTTCCTCCAACTGGTGGTGGTTTCCGAGACCGACGCCAAGGCCGAGGAGGAGTACTACCAGCACATCCGCTACTTCTACGATAAGTCCCTGCACATAGCCCCCGAGTTCTTCAATGCTCCGGGCTACATGGACTACCGCAGCCTGGAGAACACCATGAAAAAGGGATACATGGACCAGATAACCTCCATTACCCAGGACATGAAGGAGTGGAACTACCAGGACTTCATCGATAACCAGTTGGTCATCGGCGGCAGCCCGGCATCGGTAGTGGACCAACTGCGGGAAGCCATCAAGAAGCTGCGCGTGGGCAACCTGATGGTGTTGCTGCAAATCGGCTCCATGCCTCACGAACTGACCCTGAAGAACATAGACCTCTTTGGACGGGAAGTGCTGCCCCACCTACGCGACACCTGGGACGACGAAGGGTGGGTGAATCACTGGTGGCCGGAAAGCATAAGGGGTAAACGCCAGCAGCCCGCCGGCGTCAGCGCTTAGCAGCGCCTAGACGCCAGCCTGAAGGAGAAGCAGCATGGCAGCGGAGCAAGAGCGTACCCTGAGCGTATGGGGCGGGGCGATAAAGCCCCGGGTCAAGATCGGCGGGGACGGTCCTCCTCTGGTCTACTTTCACGGGGCTTACGGCCTCCAGTGGGACGCCTTCCTGGACGCGCTGTGCCAAACCCACACGGTCTACGCGCCGGAACATCCGGGCACGACCCCCGGTGACCCGGACGCCATCAAGCCCTTGGACGACCTCTGGGACCTGGTGCTCTACTACTACGAGGTGCTGGACCAGCTTCAACTGGAATCCCCCGTCGTCGTCGGGCACTCCTTTGGCGGCATGGTGGCCGCCGAGGTGGCCGCCACCGACCCCCGGCGGGTGAGCCGGATGGTCCTGGTTAGTCCCATCGGCCTGTGGCTGGACGAAGCCCCGGTAAAGAACTGGATGTCCATGGCCCCGGAACCCCTGGCTCGCGCCGTCTTCTACGAACCCGAGGGCCCCGTTGCCAAGCAGATGCTGGGGCTGCCCGATGACCCGGAGGAGCGGGTTGACGCCCAAATCCATACCATTTGGACCCTGGGGTGCACCGGGAAGTTCGTGTGGCCCATCCCCGACAAGGGCCTGAAGAAGCGCATGCGCCGGATTCAGGCGCCCACGCTGATCATCTGGGGCCGGCAGGACCAGTTGGTGCCCTCGGTCTATGCCCAGGAGTTCACCAACCGCATCGCCGGCGCGCGGGCCGAGCTGGTCGACCGGGCCGCCCACGTGCCCCAACTTGAGCAGCTTGACACCGTATCCCAACTGGTCCGGGACTTCCTGGCCGGCGCCGGCTAGACCTGCGCGCACTTTCAAGCAATTGTTCCCAGGCGGTGGCTAGGCCCGGGTGTGGGTCCCAAGGCCGCTCCGGGGTGAACCGGGGGGATTGGGTTAGATGCGGAAGTGAGGAGGGACGCGTGGCGGCGCGTTCTCAACACCCTTCGGACCCAATCCTGCATTCCAGTTCAGCCTAAGCGGGGTAATCCGGGCTAGCAGTGTGTCTGGGAATCACCGGGGGTAAGTCATAAGGGCTGTGATAACGATGGTCGAAGGCGGGCCTCGCCCACCTGAAACAAAACGCCACCCCCAAATCCAAACGCTCGAGGCTGGCCGGAATGGGCCGCAGCATTGGCACGCCGAGACCTGATCGGAAGATGAGTACGATGAACCCCATAATCCTAGGGGTTATCCTGATGGTGTTGCTGGCGTCGTTGGCCGCTTGCGGCGGCGAACCCACCGATAACGAAGTCGAAGACCGAGCCCGGGCTATTGAGGTCTATTCGGACCAAGTAGTGAGACGTATGAGTGACTGCGGCGTGGACGATGTGGACAAGTTGATGAGCCTGGGGGAGGAGATGCTGGAATTGGAGAGGCGAGTCGGGCGCGGGGGCAGTGAATTGAGTAACAGCGACAAAATGGACTATTTGGATGACACGGAAGACATACTCAAGGATATAGAGGACCTTTGCTAATCCGATCCCTCAATCGACCCCCGAAGCTAGCAGGGTTATCCAATGTCGCTGCGCTCCGGCGGAGTGACAGGGCAGGCGTAGGGTGGCCCATGCCCGCCTGTTTTCTTGGTGATGACATTTGCTACGAATTTAATGACCCCGACGAAGCTTGTAGACGAGGAGCGCCATGCAGATAAACGTTGGTACGATAAAAGTAGACTCGGTGTTGGTCGGCAGAATCTTGGCCGGTGTGGTAATCGTCATTGCCCTTGCCAACAGCATCTATTGGGGCGTGGAGGCCCGGTCCGACGGGTTTTGGATTTTCCTGACTAGTTTCGTGACCCCGTTGGGAGTGGGTTTCTTAATCCTCGTGGTCACGGAGGTCGTAAGGACCTTGCAAAAGGGTCAGGATGGGCCGGGTGAGTCGCCCGGCTCCGAGGAATAGCGAAGGACTTTTCCAGTGCTGGGTAAATTGGACCCGCGCCTCGCAAGCGCTTATCCGGAGACATCAACGTCGAAACGTCGCGGTTAGTCGGAGTAGCCGTGGGATACCCACGCTTGGCGTTGGGTGTCAACACCGTACGGCGAGTGCGGACTCTGGGTCCGGGCAAACGAGGAGAATGAACGGCGCCGGGCCGGTCCAGCGATATCAACGCAGCCGCCTGCCAACTTGTAGTAGAATATACTGGCGCTATGGACTTGAGAGTTTGGCTAAACGAGCAAGGATTGAGCGTCAGGGAGCTTGCCCTACGGCTGGAGGCCCCTTTGAAGACGGTGGAAGACTGGGTCTACCGCGGGGCGGCCCCTTCCGCGAGGAACCAGGAGCGGCTGGCTGAGTTCATTGGGTTGGCCTGCACCCACCACTGGGTGATCGAAAGCGCCAACGGTCCCTCCAGCGGAGGCGTCTGTCAGCGGTGCGGCGGCACGCGCGAGTTCAAGAACTCCGCCGAAGTCATACCGTGGCAAAGCGCCAATCAAAACAGGAAGACGCGCCAGAGTTAGGCCGGGCGGCGCGGGTGAGCTCAATCGCCAATGGCCAGGGTCATTCAGTTGTCACCCTGGAATGGCATGGCAACCACCGCCTCCATGTCATTCCGAACCCGTCGGAAACGGGTGAGGGATCTCAAGCCGCTATTGGGAGCTAAGCTGAGTTGACCAGAGGCATTTCAGATTCCTCGCTGCACTCGGAAGGGCATTAGCTAACAATCGAATGACCCTGCGCCAATAGCAACAGCCGTTGACATGGCACAAGCGGGTTGATAGACTCGGTTTCAATGTTGGTTGCAGGTGAATTCGGCTGCACATGTAGGTGTCCCCTTCCATAGGGGGCAGGCAGCTATTTTGTAGCAGACACGGTTTAGGTAGCCCTGCGCCCGCCAAGGTCAGCCTGGCGGGCTTTTTTACTTCGTTTGCCCCAGGAGGCCGATTTGAGCACGGAGATCACGAGCACCCAAGCGGACATATACCGGCAGAGCATCGAGCTGTCGGCCGTCTCCCCGGGAATAATTCCCCACGTGGAGCATGAAATAGAGCGACTGGAGGAGGAATCGGCCGCCTTCCAGTCCGGCCAGAGGGAGGTCGCCGAGTTCACCCCCTTCCGGCTCCGGCAGGGCGTCTACGGGCAGCGCCAAGCCGACGTGCAGATGATACGCGTGAAGATTCCCGGCGGCATCTTGACTTCCGAGGCGCTGGAAAGCCTGGGCCGCGTGGCCGAAGAGTACGCTCTCCTGGGCAAGGGGCACATAACCACCCGGGAAAACGTCCAGTTTCATCACATCCCGCTGGAACAGTGCCCTGAAGTGTTGCGCCTGTTGGGCGCCGCTGGGTTGAGCACCCGCGAGGCCTGTGGCAACACGGTCCGCAACGTGGTGGGTTCCCCCACTGCCGGGGTGTGCCCCGACGAGGTGTTTGACCCAACCCCGCACCTGACAGCCTACGTGCGCTTCGGGGTCCGCCATCCCATCACCCAGGGCTTCCCCCGTAAGTTCAAGACTGCCTTCACCGGCTGTGACAGCCACGACAGCGTGGCCGCCGCCATTCAAGACTTGACCTTCGTGGCCCAAGTGCGGGAACAGTCGGGAGCGCGGCAGTTGGGGTTCAAGGTCTACGTGGGGGGCGGCACCTCCATTATGCCCAAGCTAGCCAAGCCCTTGTACGAGTTCGTGGAGGAGAAGGACTACCTCCGGGTGGCTTTGGCCATATGGACGGTGTTCAACAACGCCGACACGCTGCGCAAGAACCGCATGATGGCCCGGATCAAGGTCCTGATCGACCGCATCGGCCTCGACGCCTTCCGGGAGTTGGTGGACGCGGAGCTGGAAGGGATAGGCCCCATCGACCCCGCCCCCTTGATGAAGGCCGAAGAGGTCCAGAGGGAGGCGCCGCCGCCCATTGACGCCGTTGCCGCCTCCGAGGCGGAAGCCAACGGCGGCGGCCGATACGGCCGCTGGTATGAGACCAACGTGATGGCCCAGAAGCAGGAAGGGCACTTTCTGGTCTACGTGAAGCCGGCCCGCGGTGACCTGAGCCACAGCCAGTTCCGGGCCTTGGCCGACATCGTCCGGCGCTACACGGGCGGCAGGGCGCGCACCACGCAGGAGCAAAATCTGGCCCTGCGATGGGTCCCAGAGGCCCATTTGCGGCACGTTTGGCAGGCCCTGGACGCCATTGGCTTGGCTGAGCCGGGCGCCCACACCATAACCAACGTGGTGTCCTGCCCGGGCACCGATAGCTGCAAGCTGGGCATCACGGCCTCGATGGGGTTGTCCAAGGCTATCTCGGAGGAGCTAGACACTTGGGACGGGTTGCTGGAAGATGAGGGTGTCCAGAAGCTGCGCATCAAAATCAGCGGCTGCCCCAACGGGTGCGGCCTGCATCACATCGCCAACATCGGCTTCCACGGCGCGGCGGTCAAGGGTCCCGACGGCCAGCAAATTCCGGCCTACGAGCTGTTCTTGGGCGGCAACTACGGCGACAACCGGATTGAAGACTCTCGCATCGGGGCCCGGATCCCCAAGGTAAAGGTGCCGGCCAAAGTGGCCCCCCGCATAGTCCGTGACCTGGCCGCCTACTACAAGGACAACCGCTCCGCGGGAGAATCATTCAACAGCTTCCTCGACCGGGTCGGCCTCGAAGAGGTGACCGCCGTGGCCGCCGAGGCCCAGAGGGCCGCGGAGACGGCCGAAGCGGGGGCCGACCTCTACTTCGATTGGGAACGGACCAACATCTACAAGCTGGAGCGCGGGGAAGGCGAGTGCGCGGCGTGATGGACCTGGATGGCCGCTTCCCTTAACGGAAAGGTAATTGCCTACGTCGAGGCCAGGATGCGCTCCGAGATGGGGTCGCTGATTCAGCGACACGGCGGCGTGCCCTACTCGGCCCCTGTGCTTCAGGAGAAATACCTCAAAGACAGCCCCACGGTGCAGCAGTTGGTGAGGGATATTTGCCAGGGGACGGTTGAGGTGGTGGTGCTGCTGACCGGCGTCGGAACGAAGGCCCTGGTGGAGACCGCCGAGGCCATGGGCCGAGGCCAAGAGTTTATTGACGCCCTTGACCAACGGACGGTCATCGCCCGCAGTCCCAAGCCGGCCCGGGTCCTGAGAAGCCACCGGATACACATCGACGTGATGCCCCCCGAACCGTACACCTCCCAAGAGTTGGTCGAGGCCATTGCGGACATGGATTTTGCGGGAAAGAGGGTGGCGGTCCAAGCCTACGGGTCCCCCAACGGGTACCTGACCGGCCGGCTAGCCGGCCTGGGTGCCGAGGTCGAGGAGGTTATGCTGTATAGCTGGGGACTTCCCGAAGACCACGCTCCGGTCCACCGCCTCATTGACGGTCTCGCCCGGGACGAGATCGACGCGGTGGCTTTCACCAGCCAACCTCAAGTGGGCAACCTGTTGTCCATAGCGGCCCAAGGGGGCAGGGAGGACTCTCTCCGGAGGAGCCTCGGCGGCCCATCCGTGGCGGTGGCTTCGGTGGGACCGGTGTGCACCCGGGGGCTGGAGCAGGCGGGCATACGGGTGGACGTGGAGCCGGAGCACCCTCACATGGGCAGCCTGGTCCAGGCCCTCGCCCAGTACCTGAAACCTGGGCCTGGCTAGCCGCTCAGCGCCGGTCCCGGATTGCGTCTACCCGTTTCTCCGGTGTTTGAACGTGTCCTGATCCGCTTCCGGCGCGTCGTCCATAGAACGCCCCCGCCAGCGTTTCTCGTATCGCCCCGACTTCCGAGAGATGAAGTGCATTAGGTAAGCCCCGGCCAGCATAGCCAGGCCGACCCAGACGAGCGGGGACAGCTTGATGCCGATGAGGAGGGTGATAACCCCGGCCAGCATTAGCTTCCCGGGGTTGATGGTGAAGCGCCGCGAACTGGGCCGGTAGTCTGCTGTAGGGCCCCGGCGGCTGCCGATGAAGCCCACCGGGCTGCGGTGTTCACGGGGTTGGTCCTCGGAGTGGCGTTCCGGTCCATGCGCCTGACCGGACGGCTCCGCCTCGCCCGCCCTGCGCAGTATCTCCTCTATTTCTTCCTGGTATTTCTTAGGCATAGCCGTCCCCTTCCAAACTCATCGCATGACCAACGGCTCTTCATTGAAGTACCGGAAGAGGCGCCTTGGACGGTGGCCCCACACCCAACCCATCCATGACCAAGCTCGCACCTCATGAGTAATGCACCGGCCGCTCAATTATACAGCACCCGTGTTGACGGTGATGGGGCAGCAGGCTTTGGCGCAGGGCTCCGTAAGCTCATCCCCGTACGCTCATCCAATGAAGGCGCCGCCCACCGGGTGTGTCCTATCCAAAGCGCCCGGTGATGTAGGCCTCGGTCCGCTCGTCTTGGGGATTGGTAAATATCTGCCTGCTTTCCCCGTACTCTATTAGTTCCCCCATGCGGCCCTCTTCGGACATCAGGAAGGCGGTATGGTGGGACACTCGGGCCGCCTGTTGCATGTTGTGGGTGACTATGATGATGGAATACTCCTCGGACAACTCCCGCATCAGCTCTTCTATGGCCAGCGTGGCAACGGGGTCCAGCGAGGAACACGGCTCGTCCATGAGGATGACCGTCGGCTGCACGGCCAGGGCCCGGGCAATGCACAGGCGCTGCTGCTGCCCACCGGAGAGGGAAAGAGCGCTGGCCTTGAGCCGGTCCTTGACCTCGTCCCACAGGGCGGCCCGCCGCAACGTACTCTCCACCAACTCGGCCATGTCCCCGTGGAACCCGTTGACCCTCGGGCCAAAGGCTACGTTGTCGAAGATGGACTTGGGGAAGGGGTTGGGGCGCTGGAACACCATCCCTATCTGGTAGCGGATTTCAGTGGGGTCTACCGCCGAGGTATAGAGGCTTTGACCCTTGAACAACACGTCCCCGGTCAGTGAGAAGCTGGGAATGAGGTCGTTCATGCGGTTGAAACACCGGAGCAACGTGCTCTTCCCGGTGCCTGAAGGGCCGATGATCGCCGTTATCCTGTTGCGGAGAAAGGCCAGGGTCACCTCGGTGACCACCCGGGTGGCGCCGTAGTAGACGCTCAGGTCCCTGGTCTGGATGATCGAGTTATCTCGCTGCAAGTATCACCTTCAGCGTTGCCTTTGAGAGGTAATGAACGAGGTCAAGCGGCCGGCATTCACGTCCGGCGAGATCGCCGACAACTCGATTATAACCCCCAACCACAGCATCCCGGAACCGGTCTCCAGACCGGCGGGGGGCGCGCCTATCGTCAGACTCCGGGGCCGGTTGGCGCGATTATAGCAACGGGCGGGCCGGCCGCCTCCGGCAGGAGGAGCAAGCACCCAACGGCAGCACTGGGCTTGCGCGTCCTTCTCGGGTGCGGCTAGTATGGTGGGACGGCGCCCTTCCGGCGGCCGGACGCTATTCAACCCCCGCCGGATGGGCACTCGAGGATATTCTCAGGGGGAGCCTTGGACCAAAAGCTGCTGCTGAGCGTTCTGGACCAATCGCCCGTACGGCAGGGAGGCGACGCGGCCGACGCTCTCAAGGACACCATCGAGCTTGCCGCCACGGCCGACGCCTTGGGCTATAAACGCTATTGGTTGGCTGAGCACCACAACATACCCAACTTCGCGGGCACCAGCCCCGAGGTGTTGGCCGGGCTCGTGGCCGCCCGGACCAGCCGAATCCGCGTTGGGTCCGGCGGGGTTATGCTCCCTCACTACAGCGCGTTTAAGGTCGCTGAAAACTTTCGGGTCCTGTCGGCTCTCTACCCAGGCCGCATCGACCTGGGAGTAGGCCGGGCCCCGGGCAGCGACCAACTGACGGCGGCTGCGCTGAGTTACCCGGGGCGTCCCCGCGACGCCAGCCATTATCCACGACAGGTGTTGGACTTGCTGGGACACCTGGCCGGCAACCTGGACGAAGGGCACGTGTTCGCCGGGGTCCAGGCCGGCCCCACCACACCGGATATGCCCGAGGTCTGGCTGCTGGGGTCCAGGTACGACAGCTCCCTCATGGCGGCCCAGTTGGGTCTTCCCTTTGCCTACGCCCACTTCTTCGGCTTGGGAGTGGAGGAGGGTCCGGCCATCGCCGAAAACTACCGGCGGCATTTCAAGCCGTCCCAGTACCTTTCGGAGCCCAAGATGAACGTCGGCGTGCAGGTCCTCTGCGCCGACACCGAGGAAGAGGCCCTGCGGTTGGCCTCCAGCCGCGACGTGGGGCGGCTATTCTCCATGACCGGGCGCGGCGGCGGGATACCCCCTCCGGAGCAGGCCTTGGACTATGCCTACCGCCCCAACGAGTGGGCGTTCGTCCGGCAGTACAAGAGCCTTTGCGCAGACGGCAACCCGCAACAGGTCAAGGAAAAGTTGGAAGCCATCGCCGAGGCCTACCAGACTCTCGACCTGAGCGTGGTGACCATTTGCTACGGGTTTGAGGATAGGGTGCGGTCCTACGAGCTGGTGGCGGAGGCTTGTGGGCTAGGACCATAGGGCCCGGCGCCTTGGGTGTGGAGGGTGGTGCTGGCTCCGGTTGGCTTTGGACCGATAACCAAAGCCGACTCGGGATGGCCAAGAGGGCGCAGGGTTGCTCAGGCGCCAAGCTGGGAGGCCAGGTCCTCGAGGTCTTCGACTACCAGGTCGAACGACGGATCGGGGGTCAGGTCCAGGACCTTGCCGGGCCCCTCCCGCAGGGGACGCGGCACGAAGGCGGTCTTCAACCCCACGTCCCTGGCGGCTATCAGGTCGTATTGGTGGGCCGCCACCATGAGGACCTCCTCCGGGGGCAGGCCCAGCAGGGCTGCCCCGGTCCGGTAGGTGCGGGGGTCGGGCTTGTAGGCCTTGGCCACCTCGGCCCCAAGGATGCAGTCCCAGGGCAGCCCGGCGTACTTCGCCATGTTGACCATGCAGGCAACGGTGCCGTTGGACATGGTCCCCAGTATGAACTTGGCCTTCAGGCGCTGCAGACCGGGCACTGAGTCCGGCCAGGCCTTGAGCCGATGCCAGGCCTTGTTGAAATCGTCCCGTTCTTCCTGGCTCAGACTGTCGATTTCGAACTCGGCCAGCATCTGGTCCAGTCCAATGCGCCGCAATTGGTCCAGGTTGGTCCAGGCCAACACTCCCTCGCGGACCAAGTTCATCAGCGGCTGGTACGTGCTCTGCCAGCCGTCGGCGAAGGCCTCCCAGTCGACGTCGATGCCCTTGGCGGCGCCCAGGCTCCGCCCTTGCTCGATGATGCTGCTGCGCCAGTCGACGACGGTGCCAAATACGTCGAAGAACAGCGCCTTTACCGGGAGTGTGTCCATGCTATCGGCCCTTGATTGGAAGTTAAAACCCTTGAGTGGTCAGCCGTCCCCTGCGATCTTTAGCAGGATATCGGCCAGTTCCTCGGGATGAGTGATCATGGAGTCGTGGCCCGAGTCTATGTGGTACATGGTCCAGCCCGCCGCCCTGGCCCGGTCCGCCACCGCCTCGAAGCCCGCTTCGCTGCTGCCCACGAAGCTTCGAGGCAACTCCCTGGCCTCCGGCCTGCCCAGGCGGACCGGCTGGGCAAAGGAGGCCGCGGGCTGAGGCGTCACCCTGGCGCCCACCCACGCCAGATCGGCGGCGTCGGTTATGCCCCAACGACGGCCCACCTCGTCCGCTGACGCCGGCGGAGGCAAGACCCCTTCGTTGCTCTCCAGGCAACTCCTGACCCAGGCGGCAAACTCCGGGCCGCGCACCGCCCCCACCTGGTCCGCCATGGACTCCCCGTCTCCGGGAATCACCGCGTTCACGTACACCAGGTGTTTCAGCCGCTGGGGACACGATTCCGCCACCGCGGTTATTACCATGCCCGCGTAGGCGTGTCCCACCAGGACGACCCCGCTCAGGTCCTCGTACTCCAGCAACTGCGCCACGTCCTGCCGGTGCAGGTCCAGGTCTATCGCGGCCGGGTCCAGAAGGGCGGCCAGATGGGCCCGTTCCCCCATACCGGTGAGGGTCGGCGCGTAGACGATGGCGCCTTGGCGGCGAAGCAGAGGCGCCACCTTCCCCCAGCACCAGCCGCCGTGCCAGGCGCCATGGACCAACACAAAGGCCGTCAAGACCCGCCTCCTTCGGTAATCGTGGCAGTGACAGGGGCAGCGACCCGGGCGCACTCGACCCTGGAAGAAACCCCGGAACAGCTACAGGGGCAGTTGACCCAACTGCTGCCTGATCTCGTCGTAGTCCGGCTCATTGGTTGGGGCCGGAGCCACCCACTTGTAGCGGACCACTCCCTCTTTGTCCACGACGAACACCGCGCGATTGGCAGCGGTGTAGCCCTCCAGTCCGGCCAGGTTGGGCAGGGCCACGTCGTACGCAGTCACCGCGTCCCGGTTGTAGTCGCTCAGCATCGGGAAGTTCAGGTTATTGGCGTCGGCCCAGGCCTTTTGGGAGAAGGGCGGGTCGACGCTGATCCCCACCACCTGGGCGTTGAACGAGTTGAACTGCTCCAGTTGGTCTCTCAGGGCGCACATCTCAGTGGTGCAGACCCCGGTGAACGCCCCGGGAACGAAAGCCAGGACCACGTTCTTGCCGCGGAACTCGCTGAGGGACCGCTTGCTGCGGTCGGTGTCGAACAAAGAAATATCGGGCGCCGCCTGACCAACTTCAACCGCCATAGTAGACCTCCCTATAGGTTACAGCCGCCAGCTCTGCGCTGACCGCCGGAGTGGTGTGTCTAACGGGTTAACCCATGCCTCGGTTATCTTATCATAGCCGCCCGGATCGGGGCTCGGGCCGCCCTACACCCCACCCTGTCATTCCCTGGAGCGCCCCGACCCCTGTCATTCCGCTGGAGCGCAGCGACGAGGAATCCAAAATACATAGCTGCAAGCCTCGGCCGCTGGGCGCTCCCTCATTTTCATCGCCCCTATATGACCTCCACAAGGCCATGATGATTCCGGACCCGTAGGATGTGGCTGAGGAATCTCAAGCCCCTATTAGGAGCTAAGGTGAGCCTACCAGACGCATTTTGGATTGCTCGCCGCACTGGGAATGGCATTTGCCAACAATCAAATGACCCTGGGGCCGGCGCGGCGCCCAAGACGACATGATAAAATGGCGCGGCTCTGGGCGTCAGCTCCCCGGGGCCGAGACAAGCCCAAGGGCGTTGGAGAATCAGCAGGGTGATGTTCTTCGATTCGCGACGGTCCACAGTCCTGGCGAAAAACGGAATGGTCGCCACCAGCCAGCCCCTGGCGGCCATGGCCGGGCTGCGTGTGCTCATGGAGGGCGGCAACGCGGTGGACGCGGCCGTCGCCAGCGCGGCGGCGCTCAACGTGGTCGAACCCGGTTCCGCCGGGGTGGGCGGAGACATGTTCGCCCTGGTGTGGGACAACAAAGAGAAAAAAGTGCTGGCCCTTAACGGCAGCGGCCGCGCGCCGGCGGCGGCCTCCCTGGCAGAGCTGAGGGCCCAGGGACATGACGATATGCCCCAGAGCGGAGCGTACACCGTCACCGTCCCCGGTGCGGTTCACGGCTGGGAGACGCTGGTGGAGGCCTGCGGGGCCATGCCTCTGGCGCGGTTGCTCAAGCCGGCCATCGACTACGCCGAGCAAGGATTTCCGGTCTCCGACATCATCGCTCACCAGTGGTCCGCTCAACTGGACAAGCTTACCCGCCTTCCCTCCGGCCGCGAATTCCTGCTGGACGGGAGAACGCCGCGCCACGGGGAACCGATGCGCCTACCCACCTTGGCCCGCACCTTGAGGGCCATCGCCGAGGGCGGGTCAGAGGCGTTCTACAAAGGGCCCATCGCCAAGACCATGGCGGACTTCGTCCAGGAGCAGGGGGGATGGCTAGCGGTGGAAGACCTGGCGGGCCACACCTCCGACTGGGAGGAGCCCATCAGCACCGAATACCGGGGCGTGACCTGCTGGGAGTGCCCGCCCAGCGGCCACGGCATCGCCGCCCTGGAGGCGCTGAACATAGCCGAGGGCTGGGACGTGGCGGCCATGGGACCCCAGACGGCGGAGACCTATCACCACTTCATCGAAGCCATGCGACTTGCCTTTGCCGACGCCTTCAGGCACGTGGCCGACCCCGCCATGTCCGCCGTTCCCGTGGCAGGACTCCTGTCCAAGGAATTCGCCGCCCAGCGGAGGGGCTTGGTGGACCGGGGGCGGGCTATGGACACGGTTCGCCAGGGTAGGGTACCCGGTGGGGGCGACACGGTCTACGTTGCCGCCGTGGACGGGCAGGGCAACGCCTGCTCCTTCATCTACAGCATTTACTTGGACTTTGGCGCCGGCCTGGTGGCGCCCGGGACCGGCATCGCCCTGCACAACCGGGGGGCCCTGTTCTCGCTGGACCCGGACCACCCCAACGCGCTGGCTCCCGGCAAGCGGCCCTACCACACTATCATTCCGGCCCTGGCCACCAGGAACGACGAGCTTTGGCTCTGCTACGGCGTAATGGGCGCGTTCATGCAGCCCCAGGGGCATTTACAGGTTGTCCGCAACATGGTGGACTTCAGCATGGACCCCCAGGCGGCCCTCAACTCGCTCAGGTTTAAGGTCGAGGGCGACGCCGTGGCGTTGGAAGAAGGGGTGCCCACGTCGGTGGTAGACGAGTTGCGGCGGCTGGGCCACCGCGTCACGGTAGTGGCCGGGTACCAGCGGGCCATTACCGGAGGGTTCGGAGGGGGTCAGATAATCAGCCGGGACCCGGAGACGGGGGTCCTGGCCGGCGGGTCGGAGCCCCGCAAAGACGGCTGCGCCGTGGGGTGGTAGGGGCGGAGGAGTCGAAACCAGCACATCTCCGTCGTTAACCACGGCTTCAGCGAATGGCCCGCGTTCCAGTTCATCCAGGAGGATCGCGATTATCGCGGAGGTGTCGGCTACCATCATTGGGGTAGCCCGCTGCCATTGTAGAGTTGGTCTTGCCATGCTAGGGACGGGGGATTATCTTCATCGTACTCACCCGGGTTGTCCCTGCGCCAGCGACGCTCCGAGGCGCTCAAATGCTCCAGTTCCCGCAACTCCGCCGTAATTTCAGCGGGCGTCATTTTCCTGGGTTGTGGGGGCATTTCCCCCTCCATATCGTCTAGCGCCATGCGCAGCACACGCTCCACCGCGTCCGGACCGGCAATGGCTAGCCGCCTCGCCAGATCAGCTATACGGGCTTCTGTGTTTGGGTCTATTGACCTGGCCATGATGACCTCTCAGGCGTGAAGGCAAATGAACGCCATTTATCAGGCCCCTTTCCACAATTCTCCGTTCGCCTGCTGAGCGTTGCAACCCGCTCTCAACCGGGCTTGACCCAGACTGAGGACGGGTCTTGGCCACAGTGGGTTAGCAGCTTCTTGGCGTTTGCAGTGGCCGCTTTGCAATCAACGTTGCCGTCTGTGTAAAGAGGCGTATCGTTTATGAGCTTTTTAGCGTTAAATGATTTTCCTGACGGGTGAGTCCGCTCAATGTTGACAATATATCTTCGCGGACTCGAATTCACTGGCACTTTGTCGATAGTTAGGTAATTCTTGGACCAAAGCCAGATCGCTGTTTTCTCGACTAATCTCCACCATCCAAGGCTCGCCATTGGATACTCTTTTCCATCAGAGAAGCGAATTTCTGATGGTGCCTTGTCGTGGGTTTCGGGGAAAAAATCGGATAAGCGAATCCAATCATTAGTTGGAATACCGGGTTCCTCCATCGGAGGAACCCCGGGGACAGCTTGGGCGACGGACAAGGGCTTGGCGGTTTCCGGCCTTGGAGTCGGCGAGGCTGCGCCCGCTTGCGCCTTCGAGTCTTGGGCGACTGGCTCTGCAGATAATACCGGTTCATTCGCCGCCACCGGCTCCCCAGACGCTATATTGGGCCGCCAGAGCAGCAACAGCTTCAAGGCGGTTTGGGCCGGCGGGTGTTTCATTATAGAGACATCCAGGATGCGCCGCTGTTCGATGGGAACCAATTGGGAATTGTCGTATACCCCCCAGACGTCGCCGTTGGTTAGGGCCGGGTATCTGATGCCCAGTTCACTGGCGTAAGCGACGACCTGAGACCTATGGTTGGACAAGCTTTCACCCAACCGCTTGGCTTCGAGGAACACCACCGGGCTGCTTTGCCCGTCCAGCAAGGCGTAGTCGGCACGACGGTTGCCGACGCTGTACTCCGGGGTGACCAGGGCCGGGTCGGCCGTGTCCCATCCCAGTGCGGACAGCAGCGGGTCGATGAGGGCCATGCGGGTGCGCGTTTCGTTCTCCCGCAGGGAATCGCCGTGTTGTTCGATGCGGGTTCTTATGGTCTCGATTACGCGGACCAACTCGTCTAACAACATAGTTTCGCCTCTATCAACAAATTGGCCCGCCCACCGGGCCTAACCCAGCAGGCCCTCTACCGGCAGGGGCATGGCGGGGAACGCCTGGGGCGCTAGGGTCTCCCCGCGCCGTGCCCCTACGCCTCCAGGGTGGTGATGTCTCCGGGGCTCCCGTCAGGCTCTTGTGAGTTTACTTGGCTCCGTTCTGGGGCGGTAGGCCGCAACTTCGGGCCAGGCACCATGCTTGCACCATGGCGGCGAAGGCATAAACTCAACCCACCGGCTCTCACGCCAGCAGGGCGGGCAGCGGTATCAGCCGCTGTTCGATTGGGTCCACTCCGAGACCGAATATCTCCAACGCCGTTGCTCCCAGCAAAGGATCAGAGCCTTCCGGGGCAAACACTACCAGCGTTATCAGTTCCTGCCCCTCCAGGCGCAGCCGGGCCTGGCCGATCCGGTACTCAACTTGCCGGTTGTCGGCCAGCCGGAACCGGCGAAAGCCCTCAGGTTCAATGCCCAATTGGGCTAGCACGCTAGCGGGCAAGGTAGTGTAGGTGGCCCCGGCATCCACCAGGGCGGTCATGTCAAGGAAGGGTCCTCCTGTGAGGCTTCCCAGTTGTATGGGTACGGCAAAAGTGCCCAAGGTCCCGCCTCCCTGATAACGCATAGTTGGCCCGACGGCAAGCATGGCCTGCCTCGGGGCCCGCGGCCATGGCGCCGCGCCCTTACTCCTCCAGAGTCGTGATGTCTCCGGGGTCCAGGCCCAGTTCCTGGGCCTTCAGCAGGCGGCGCATTATCTTGCCCGAGCGGGTCTTGGGCAGCACTGGCGTGAAGTCGATTTCCGAGGGCACGGCGATGGGGCCCAGCTCCCGCCGGACGTGCTGTTGCAGCTCGTCCACCATCCGCTCTGACGGGTTGTTGCCCACCCGCAGGGTGACGAAACCCTTGATGGCCTCGCCCCGCAACTGGTCGGGCTTGCCGATGACGGCCGCCTCGGCCACCGCCGGATGAGACACCAGGGCGCTCTCCACCTCCGCCGAGCCGATGCGGTGGCCCGCAACGTTCAGCACGTCATCGGCGCGGCCCACCACCGCGTAGTAGCCGTCGGCGTCGCGCAGGGCCACGTCGCCGGTGAGGTAGACGCCGGGTATGGTGTTCCAGTTTTCGGCGTAGCGGTCCGGGTCTCCGTAGACGGTGCGGAAGAAGTGGGGGAAGGGCTTGCGGATGACCAAGATGCCGCCCTTGTTCGGCTCCTCGATGGGCTGCCCTTCCCGGTCTACGATGTCCAGCTCGGCCCCGGGCAGCGGCTTGCCCACCCGTCCCGGCTTGGAATTCATAACGGCCAGGGTCCCCAGGCAGGGGCCGCCGGTCTCCGTCTGCCACCAGTTGTCCACCAGGTAAGCCCACTCCCCGCTGCCACAGACGTGCTCATAGGCCCAGCGCTGGGCCTCGGGGTTAAGCGGTTCCCCGGCGCAGGTCAGAAATCTCAGGGAGCGCAGGTCGTACTGTTTCGGGTGCTCTTCCCCGTAGCGCATCAGCATCCGCAGCAGGGTGGGAGCGGTGAAGATGACGTTGACGCCGTATTTTTCTATGACCTCGTAGAAGACGTGGGGGCCGGGGTAGTCGGGTGCCCCTTCCCGGAAGACAGTCGTCGCCCCGGCAATCAGGGGCGCGTACACGATGTAGCTATGGCCCACCACCCAGCCGATGTCCGAGGTGCACCAGAAAACATCCTGGTCCTTAATGTCCCAGAAGGTCTTGAAGTGGTAGTAGATGCCCACCATGTAGCCGCCGTGGACGTGCAGCACTCCCTTGGGCTTGCCGGTGGTGCCGCTGGTATAGAGAATGTACAGTGGGTCTTCCGAGTCCATCACCTCGGCAGGACACTCGATGCCGCCTTGGGCCATCAACTCGTCGAAGTCAACCTCCTTGGGACCCAAGGGAGGCTTGTCGGACTCCCGGCGCCAGACCACGACGTGCTCCAGGAAGTCCAGCCCTTGGGCCGCCTCGTCGCTGATGCCCTTCAGGTCCACCCGGTTGCCCCGCCGGTAGCCCGCGTCGCCGGTAATCAGCGCCTTGGCCTGGGCGTCGACAATCCGGTCCCGCAGGGACCCCACGCTGAAGCCGGCGTACACCACGCTGTGCACCGCGCCGATGCGGGCGCAGGCCAGCATAGCGATGGCCCCCTCCGGGGTGAGGGGCATGTAGATGACCACCCGGTCTCCCTTGCCCACGCCCAGGGACTTGAGCCCGTTGGCGAAGCGGTTGACCAGTTGGGCCAGACGGCCGTAGGTGAACACCCGCTCGGAGCCGTCCTCTCCCAGCCAGATGAAGGCGGCCTTGTTCTTCTTCTCGGAGCCAAGGTGCCGGTCCAGGCAGTTATAGGTGATGTTGCACTGGCCGCCCAGGAACCACTGAAAGGTGGGGTAGTCCCAGCGGAACACCTGGTCCCAGGGCCGGAACCACTCCAACTCCCCGGCCACGCCGGCCCAGAAGCCCTCGGGATCGGCCAGGGAGCGGGCGTACTCGGCCTCGTAGTCCTGGAGGGTGGCCTGCCGCGCCACGTGGGACGGTGCCGGAATTTCTCCGGTTTGCTGAAGCAGATGGTCTATCTGTCCTTGCTGAACCATGCTAAGGGCTCCTTTGGGAGAAGGTTGAGAGGGGCCTCGCCAAGGAGGGACGTCGCCTGGTGACGCCTGGCTGGATTATAGCATTGCCTGTATTTGACACCCGCTCCAGGCTGTACCCTGGGGGACGCCGTAGGCGTGAGACTGCCCCGCAGCGGAGGTCCGGAGAGGTGGCGTACCCATGTCCTCCGTGATAGCATTGGCCCCTGACCACAGGCATGGGTAGGCGCGCCTGCCCTACTCTGGCCCGGCGAGGAGGAACCATGGCCCAAGACGAGGAATTCGCCCATCCGGAGTACCTGGTTGACGCCGAGTGGGTCGAGGCTCACCACGGCGACCCCGGGGTCGTGGTGGTGGACTGCGACGTGGAGGCCGGATACAACCGGGGACACGTTCCCGGCGCGGTCCTGGTCCCCGACAACTACGAGAAGGACCCCACGACCAACCGCACCCACATCATGGACCCGGAGCAGTTTGCTTCCATGTGCCAGGGGTTGGGCATTGGCGATGACACCCTGGTAGTAGCCTACGACAACTCCCAGAGTCTCACCGCCGCCCGCCTCTGGTGGGCGTTAAATCACTACGGCCACGCCAGCGTAAAGGTGATGGACGGCGGCTGGAGGCGCTGGGTAACGGAGGGTCGGCCGGTCAGCTTCGCCAGGCCGCAGCCGGCCCCGGCCACCTTCACCCCCAAGGAGAGCGATGGCTTCCTGGCGAAGATAGACGAGGTCAAGGCGGCGTGCAGCCTGGAAGATGCCGTCGTGTGGGACGTGCGGAGCGACGGGGAGTGGGACGGCTCCAACGACCGGGGCAACAAGCGCGCCGGACACATACCGGGAGCGGTCCACCTGGAGTGGTTCAACCTGGTGGACTGGGACACCCATCGACTGAAGCCCGCGGGAGACATACGCCGAACCCTGGCCGAAGCGGGGGTTACCCCGGACAAGAAAGTCTACACCTATTGACAGGCCGGCATCCGTGCGGCGCACGGTGTGTTCGTCCTGCGGCTGGCGGGCTACGGCGACGCCAAGAACTACGATGCGTCGATGGGGGAGTGGGCTAACCTGGAGGATACCCCCCTGGAGAGGTAGCCGGCGGACGGTGTCCCGCGGCTTTGCCTGGGTCGCGGGTGTTGCGTCTTGCGTTAAGGAGGCGCCTCCCGCAGCAACTGCCGGGCGATGGTCTGCCGCTGAATTTCCGACGTTCCCTCATAGATGGTCAGGGCCCTTACCTCCCGGTACAGCCGCTCGATCCTGGCTCCCTGCTGGAGCCCGGCGCCGCCGTGGACCTGGAGCGACTCGTTGATAATCCGGGAGGCGGCCTCGGTGGCGAAGAGCTTGGCGAAAGACGCCTCCTTGATCACCGATTCCCCACCCTGGTCCTTCAACCAGGCCGCGCGGTAGCAGAGCAGCCTGGCGGCCTCCAGCGATACCGCCATATCGGCCAGCTTGAACTGGGTGGCCTGGAAGTCGCTAAGGTTCCTCCCGAACATGGAGCGGTTGCGGGCGTAGTCCAGCGCCGCCTCGTAGCCGGCCTGTCCCATGCCCACCGCCGCGGCCGCCACGGTGGTGCGAAAGGTGTCCAGGGTCCCCAAGGCTAGCTGCAACCCATCTCCCTGCTCTCCGATAAGGTTGGCGGCGGGGATGCGGCAGTCCTGGAACCTGGGTTCCCCGATGGGGTGAGGGGCCATGAGTCTCATGCGCCGGGTATCGTCGAAGCCCGGAGTGCCCTGTTCCACGATGAAGGCGGAGATGCTCCTGCTGCCCAGGTCGGGGTCGGTCTTGGCGAAGACCACGTAGGTTGACGCGTCTCCCGCTTGACTGATGAACTTCTTTTCCCCGTCCAGCACCCACTCCTCTTCCTCCAGGCGGGCCGAGGTCGTCATGCCCAGCACGTCGGAGCCGCCGCCGGGTTCGGTCAGGGCAAAGGCGGCAATGGCCTCCCCAGCCGCCACCGGCGGCAGGTACCGGGACTTCTGCTCCGGAGTCCCTCCCAGGGTAATGGGATAGCTTCCCAGGCCCTGCATGATGAAGTTGGTGTCCGCCTGGGCGGAGACGCGGGCCAGCTCCTCGCGGATTAGGCACAGGCGCACCACTTTGATGCCCCGGCCCCCGTACTCCTCCGGAACGCAGTAGCGCAGCAGCCCTGAGCCGGCCAGAACGGCCATCAATCCGCGGTGGACCTGGTAAGACTCGTCGGCCTCCTCGGCAATGGGGGCGATTTGCTCCTCGGCCAGCCGCCGGGCCGCGGCCCGCACTTCCCGTTCTTCCTCGGTGAAGTTGAAGTCCAAGGTCTATCTCCTCGCCATAGTCCCAGTCTGGTCACTAGCTCTTGGTCGGTCACGGTACTTCCGGTCAGACCCCTGCCGTCCTGTCCGGCCAGAAAGACGGCGGCCTTCACCATGGCCTCGGGCGTTGCCCAGGTCGAGAAGTCCGCGTCCGGCCGCCGCGCCTTGAAGCCCTCGGTGAGGACCGGGCGGAGGGGTTTCAGCACGTTGACCGCGATATTGTGGGGGCCCAGCTCGGCGGCCAGCCCCCAGGTAAACCGTTCCAGTCCCGCCTTGGCTGCCCCGTATTCCTGGCCCATGACGGTGACGCCGGCCGCCGGGTCGGCCGACAGGGTCGAGGTAAAGATGTTGGTTGCGGCGTGGGAGGACACGTTGATGATGCTGCCCCCACCCTGGTCCAGCATGAGGGGCGCCACCGCCTTGCAGCATATGAAGGGCGCCCGCAGGTCGATGTCCATCACCAGGTCCCACTGCTTGACGCTGGTCTCCAGAAAGGTCCGGTAGCTGCCAATGCCGGCGTTGTTTACCAAGACGTCAACCCGGCCGTAGGTGTCCACGGTGCGCATCACCATGGAGTGGATATCCTCTTCTTCCCGCAGATTGCACCGGACGGCCAACGCCGTGCCGCCCTGGCCTTGGATTTCGGCAACGGTCTCCTGGATGGTCCCCAGGGAACCCGGACTCCCCGCTTCGGAGCGGGCCGCCACCACCACCTTCGATCCTGCCTGGGCCAGCCCAATCGCCATGGCCTTGCCGATACCGCGGCTGGAACCGGTGACGATGGCTACTTTGCCGGATAGAGGCGGGACGGACAAGGACATGCCGGTTCTCTCGCGGGTGACTCATCGAGGGCCTGTTCCGGCACGGTCGGCCCGCTGCCGGCTACGTGCGGCTTCAGACCCTGGGGACGCAGCGTAAAGGTGAAGCTTAGGCCGCCGCGGCCCGGCCGCTCCAGGAAGCCGCCGGGGTAAACTCCTCTTGAAACTTTTCGGGAGACATTTGGCCGGCTTCCGCCAGCTTGGCCCTCATGGCCGGGTCCGCCAGGTCGTGCTGCTCCAGGCGGATCATATACTTCCGGGCCACGGCGTAGTACTCGGAGGAGCAGTCAACCCTCCTGACCCGAGTGCGCCCCGTCGTGGCGTCCCGCAATTCGTCAAAGGGGATTATCTCGCGGTGCCCTTCCCGCAGGCACACCAAGCCTCCAAAGCGGAACCTCTCCGCCTTGCTGTCCTCCAGCAGGAAGCGCACGGCCCCGTATCCCAGAGTCCGGGTATAGTCGATGTCGAAGGGTATCGGCGGGGCGCAGCGCAGGCTGTATCCCAGAGTCACGTCCACCACCACAACCTGCTGGCCGCGGTCGGCGAAGCTGCGTCTCACCCCCCGTCTCAGGAGGGTTGCCAGCGGGATCTCGCTCAAACTTATGTGGCCGAAAGAGTCCCGCTCGACTTCCACGCCGGGGATTTCGGCTATCTCCTCCGGGTCAAGCCTCTCGGCGATGCCCTCGGCGATGATGGCCACGCCGTGCTGTTGGCCCATGACCCGGCGCTTCAGAATGGCGCCTTCCAGCACGCGGCAGACTGAGCTGAGGCTGACTTGGTCGCCGGGGAACTCCTCGGGGATTACCGACAGGGAGGCGCCGGCGGACTTGCCGATTCCCAGCGCCAGGTGTCCGGCTTCTCTCCCCATCACCACGATGAAGTACCAGCGGTTGGTGGTCCGGGAGTCCTCCATCAGGCTCAGCGCCACCTCGGTCCCTACGTGTCGCGCCGTCTCGAACCCAAAGGTGGGCATGCCTCCGGGAAGGGGCAGATCGTTGTCGATGGTCTTGGGGACGTGGGCCACCTGGATGGTCCCCTCGGCGGCTTTGGCCACCTCGGCGGCGGCGAAAGCCGTGTCGTCCCCTCCGATGGTTACCAGGTACGAGACGTCCAGCTCACGGAGGGCCCTCACGGTGTGTTGCAGGTCCTCCGGCCTGCGGGCGGGGTTGGTCCGTGAGGTGCGCAGGATGGAGCCGCCCTGCGAGTGAATCCGTGACACGCTGGCGATGGTCAGCGGAGTCACCATGTCGGTGCGCCCGGCGGCCAGGTGCTGGAAGCCGTCGTAGGCGCCCACCACGTCCAGCCCCGAGTTGACCGCTTCGATGGCCGCCGAGCTGATGGCGCTGTTGATGCCGGGGGCTGGGCCGCCTCCCACTACGATCCCCAGCCGCGCCGCCTGCTTGGTCATCAGTCCAACCTCTTGTGGCGAGTATTCCGCTTAGGGGTCCTCCGAAACCCTGCCCTCCGACCGCCACCGCGGAACCGGACCGGTTAGGGCGGTCCAAACGCCGGGACCCCGTTGCGGCCCGGGGAATCTCGCCCCCCCGCGCATCGAGGATTATAGAGGACAGAGGGGCGGCCGTCACCGAATATTCGGGGGCCTAATCGCCGGTTTCCTTGAAGGCTGCCGGGGACGCCGCCGTTCCCCGCGACGGCCGACAAGGGAGGCCAAGCTCGCTCATGGTGCGTCGAGGTTGCTGTTTAGAGCCCTGGCGGCGGAGTCCCAGTGTCGGCTGGTGGAATCCTGTCCTCCTCCCTACTGGATGACCACGTCGTTGGCGACGATGGCGCTGAAGTTCTTTTGCATGTTGTTGTACCTTGGGACCCTCGATTGGACCCTCCCCACCTCGTCGGTGGCCCGGGACATGACGCTGTAGGTACCGGGGGTCTGAACGTCCCATACGTAGGACCAACGAACCCACATGAACCGGTCCCGGGGCTCCTCTACTCGGGCCGACTGCCAAGTCTCCCCGCCGTTCACGCTGACGTCCACCTGGGTTATGGCCCCGGCGCCGCTCCAGGCATAGCCCCGGACCACGTGGGCGCCGCGGGGCAGGGTGGGCACCCCGTCGTCCCTGGGGTAGGTGACTATGGACTTCACCCCTATGGTGGTGATCAACTCCTTGTTGGGGTCGTCGGGAGAGTCGCCGTAGTAGTAGAAGCTGTAGTGGTACCAGCAGTCGGGCATCCGGTCCGTGACCTCCAGCTTCCGCAGCCACTTGACGGACCAATTACCGGACCAGCCCGGGACCAGCAGGCGCACCGGTGCGCCGTGGGCGTGCTGCAACAGGTCTCCATTCTGGGCCCAGGCGAGGATGGTGTCGGGATGCAGCGCCTTCTCCAGGGGCAGGCCCTTGTCGTAGTAGAACGGGTCCGCGTCGTAGTAGACGACTCTGCCCTCGGCGGTGACGTCGGCGGGGACTCCCCGGTCCCAGCCCTCGGCCCGCACCGCCGCCGCGCTGCCGGTGAGGCCGGCCTCGTTCAGCACGGCGGCCAAAGACGCGCCGGTCCATTCGCTGGCGCTCAACAGCATGCCCTCGCTGGTCCTCGACGGCCTGGATCCTTGGCCCTGGGAATGGGCAAAGAACCCGGCGTCGCTGCCGGAGCACTCCATCACGGTCCGCACGGTGCGGGCGGGGAATCGCCGCAGTTCTTCATAGGTGAGACTCAGGCGATTCTTCACCTCGCCTTCCAGGGTCAGGGTCCAGTCTTCGGGGCGGACCGGCTGAGGAATGCCGAAATGTTGGACCACGTAGTGCAGATCGGTGGGCGTGATCAAGCCCTCCATCTCCATGGTCGGGGAAAAAAGCACGTCGAACACCAGGCGATCGTCGTCATCGCTGATCTTTACCGGCACCGGCGCAGGCCGGTTGCCGGCCCACCCCGCTTCTCCGCCAGCGCTCTCGGTTGTCATGGCAGGCCCTCCGCTTGTTGCAGTCTGCTGCTGCCCGGTTTTCCGCCGGGCTATGCCAAGCCCAACGTCCAGGCACAGGTCGAGTTTAGCTTGTCGGCGACACCGCCGCAACGGGCAGGGCCAGGGTCTACGGGATGGGGCCAGGGTCTTTCAATTGTCTCCAAATGACATTTACAGTTCTGGGGCCGCCACGGTGGGCGAGGTTGGCGGACTCCCGGCGAAGGCAGGTCATCTCGTCGAGGAAGTGATCGTCTTCAAGCCAACGGCGCAAGGTGCTCTCTCCGATGCCGGAAGTGCTGGCGGCTTGAGAGATGGTAGGGGAGGCGGCGATGATGGGCAGCGCCGCCTGCCGGCGAAAGGTGAGGTTGGATTTTTCGACTTCCCTCTCATTTCCGCTCATTTCCTCCCATTCCGGCTCGTGGGCCGGGTTGGGGGGCGGGTTGGGTTTGGGTTGTGTCCCGGCGGGACGTTCCGGTCTGTCGTTTATCAGGTTAGGGGGGCGCATCCGGAGTTGGGAAGGGAGGGGTGTCAGTTTTGGAGACGGAGGCGTCGCGCCCAAAAGGCACCGGTGCCGTTCCAGGGGAACAACTGAATGACCCTGGGGCTGGGGCCACCCCCGCGCCGGGCGTTGGCACGGGCCGGCCGCGTGTCTATAATGCCCGATGCCCCGGGCGCGGCAAGCTCAGACGCGGCGCCGGTCAGGTCCGCGCGAGGAGTCCATGGCTGGATTCGTTAGGGTAGCCCAGGCATCCGAGCTGGCGCCAGGGCAGATGAAATGGGTGGTGGCGGACGGCCGCAGGCTATTGCTGGCCAACGTCGAAGGGACCTTCTACGCCCTGAGTGACCAGTGCGGACACGAAAGGGCGTCCTTGTCCCGAGGCAGGCTGGACGGCCACGTGGTGGAGTGCCCTCGCCACTTTGCCCGATTCGACGTGCGCACCGGCGATTTGATCAGCGGGCCGATATCGGAGAACGTTCCCGCGTACCGGGTAATGGTGGAAGACGACGTCATATACGTGCGATTGTAACGGTCGTCCTGTTGCGGGGGGCTCGGAATGACGGGGGACGGCTAAGCTCCGAGGGCCTCGGCCAGGCCGGTGATGGTCGCCGTCTCCAGGTCCGGTTGCGACCCTCCAACGGTGTATGGGATGCCTTCCCGGTTGACGTAAGCGCCCAGCATTCCCGCCGCTTTCGCTCCCCGCACGTCCCAGGGGTGAGACGCGACGTGCAGTATCCGTTGGACCGGCACATTCAGGTTTTCCGCGGCGGACGAGTAGACCGCGGCGTGGGCTTTGTAGACCCCCACCTGCTCCGCCGAGATGATCCGGTCTATGGGGATTTCCAGGCTGTCCACCGCCCGTTCCAGCGCATCGCGGTCGCCGTTGGAGAGGATGGCCAGGGTAAACTTCTTCCGGAGGGCGGAAATCCCAGCGAGAACGTCGGGGTAGAGACTCACCTGGGCCCGGGTGGTTATCAGGGCTTCCACGTCGTCCATAGTGTGAGCGACGCCGAGCCGGGAGAGCACCTCCCCCAGTCCTTCCCGCCGGAGTCGTTCGAAGGAAGTGCGGCCGCGGCCCATCATGGTGTCGGCCATGCTTTCGCGAAGGTAGACGGCCTCCCACTGGCCCAAGACTTGGGCGACATTCTGGGACGAGCCCCGGTCTTTCAAGAATTCGCCTATGCCTTGGCCAAAGCTGGCCTCCAAGTCCAACAGGGTGCCGTACATGTCGAACGTGATGGCCTGAACGGACTCCAGACCTCCGGTGGTCATAGCTGAATATCCTCCTTGGGCAGAAATTGCCGGGTCCTACCCCCAGCGCGGGAATAGCAACACGGCCATAATGAGCAGGCCAACCACCAGAAGGGCGCCGACCATGGCGGACCCCTTGTTCGAGCCGGAGCCCCCGGCCCGGTCGGGGTCGTACTCCGGCGCCGGCTGCGCGGGCTCCAGGCCCAGGACCTCCCTGGCCTGCGCCGCGTCGACCTCGCAGACCAGCAGATCGTGGGGCAAATTGTAGGCAGACCCCCACAGTCCCGGCCCGCCCCGCAGCGGCCGGATGAGACAGGGGATGCCAATTTGGCCCAGACGTTGTTCAGCCAGCCGCGCCATGGGCTCGTTGTCGAACGCGGTCAACCGGACCTGCTTTTCCCGGGAAGGCGTCGGGGAAGCCACGGCGCGCCTCAGACGCCGTCCCGGACGGGCAGAAGCACCGTGGCCCGACCGTGAGCGGTCTGCTGGGAGCGTTGATTGCGGCACTCCACTTCCACTTCCACCAGATGTTGCCGGCCCTGACGGAGCTTGCCCGCCACGCGGCCGCTGCACCAGGTGGCGTCGCCGTATACGTTGGGAAGGGTCAGGGTCACGTCCAGGGACTTGAGGAATCCCAGGTCCCCTATCCAGTTGGTCAGCAAGTTGGACAGCCAGGAAATCCGGTCGATGCCCGCGTCGTGGGCCAGGGGAAAGCCGAACATCCGGGCCACGTCGTCCCGCAGCATTGAAGCCTCCCAGCTTTCCCAGGAGCCTGTTTCCTCGTCCAAAAAGGCGGCCTCCGGGTGGCGCCGGCGAAACCGGAGGAACTGCTTGAAGCCCAGGCTGGGACTGGTGGCGCCCATGAACTGGATGATCTCTTCCGAGGTCAAGGGCCCCCGGACGATGGCCGGGACCTCTTCACCCTGGGCGACGCTCTCCCAGATGCGGGGTTGGCTGCCCCGGACGTCTTCCGAGTCGTAGGCGTCCTCGATGCGGTCGGCCTCTTCTCCGGTGAGGACGTGCTTCTTCCAGTCCCCGTATTTTCCGGCGTCCGCCGCCTCCGCCCGCCGGGTGCGCAACACCCGTGACGTTGCCTTGGCCACGGGCTGCCCCTGCCCGTCGGTGAAGACCGTTTCCCCGGTTTGCAACACCATTGGCCCGCAGAAGCGGCCCGATTTTTCCTCCACCCCGGTCAGCCGAGACTCGGCTTCCACTTCCTCGCCCAGCTCGAGCCACCGGTAGAATTCCCAAGCGCAGCCGCCATATATCATGTGCAAGCCCGGGAATTTGGGCGCGACGCAGGTGTCGTTCACCGAGTACAGCCAGCAGGGCGGCGCCACCGCCCGGCCCAGGGGACCGCGCCGGGCATACTCCGGGTCCTGCCATAAGGGATTGCGGTCCCCGATGCTCTTGGCCCAGCGCTTGATCGAGGCCTGGCTGACCAGCCTGTTGTGCCGGGGCTTCCGCAAGCGCGTGCCGATCAGGGCGCGGGCCTCGGCCAGCGACTCCGGGGTGATTTGAGAGATATGGGAGGTATCCGAAGGCATGGGCGGCTACGCAGCATCTTCCGGGAGAAAGTCGTCTGGGACCGGAGGGGTGAGGGACTGGGCGGCGGGCCCGTGGACGGTGGGTAGGGAGACGGTGGCGTTGCCCGGCATGATGATTTCGTTTCGCTGGTTGACGGCCTGCATTTCGCACTCCACCAGGTGAAGCCCTTCTTCAACCCACTTGCGCCGGACTGTGCCGTGGATGCGAGTCACGTCGCCCACGATATTGGGGCGGCGGAGGTGGGCGGACAGCCGCGCCAGGAACGCGTCGTCGCCCATCCAGTCGGTAATGTAGCGGCAGAGCCAGGAGACGCGCTGGGGCCCCATGTCGTACACGCCGGGCATTCCCACCTCGTGGGCCATGAAGGGCTCCCAGTGGCCCCGGTGGGGATGGTCCTGGCCGCCGGTTTCGGGGTCCACGTAGGTGTCCGCGGGGTGCCGTCGACGGTTGAGAAGCTGGAATACGTGAGCGCCGTTGTGGGCCACTCCGTCGCCGCTGACGGCGCCGGAATCGGTGTAGCTGCCGGTGAGGCCTATCTCCACCACCCGCAGCGGACCGTAGGCGACCGGAGGCATGGTCTCCCCTTCTTCAACCTCCTCCCAGTACCTGGTCCGGCTGCCCCGACAGGTCTCGGACAGCATGTCCCGCTCCAGGGCGGCCAATTCCCCCGGCGGCCAGCGATGGGGCTTGACGCCGTAGGCCATGCCGCCTGGGGCCTGGCGCCGGGGAGTGCGCATGTGGTAGGTGCGAGACGCCGCCACCGGCGCTCCGGCGGCGTCCCGGCACTCTACGCGGCCGATCTGCAGGATCATGCGCGGCACGGTCTTCCCCCTTTTTTCCACCGCGTCCAACAGGCGGCCTCGCTGGGAGATGACGTCCCCTGGCTGCATCACTCGGTAGAATTCCCACTCGATGCCCGCGTATATCCATTGGATGCCCCGCAGGCCGGGTGCGATGATTGCCTGGCCCACCATGGCCGGGGGAGCTACGATTCCGCCCCAACGGGTGGCGGCCGCGTAGGAGGCGTCGAGGAATAGCGGGTTCTCGCTGCCCATGTAGTTGCAGAAGTCTCGTACATTGTCCTCGGTGATTTCGACTTCGGCCCTGGCCCCGCGGTAGTCCACGCCGACCAGGCGCTTGGCGTCCTCCAGGCTGCGGTCGCCCAGGCCCGGGACCTGGGTGGCCACCCGGTAGGCCTGGTCTCTGAAGGTCACCGTGTTGCCCGGCGGCGTGGCGCCAGGGGCGGGGTTTTCAGCGTTGGGCATGGCTACCGCCTGGAACTATTCCCCTTGGGTGGGCCTGGTGCGGGGGCGCCAATTATAGCAGATGGGGCTTTCTGTGCTCCGGGGGCTGGTTCCACGATTCCACCCACGGACACTGTCTGGCGGCCCTTTCCCGAAGCGGGCGTTGCCGACAACGGACGTGATATAATGTTGCTCTCACCATGGGGCCGAGGTGGTGGAATTGGTAGACACGCGGTCTTGAGGGGGCCGTGGGCGAATGCCTGTGTGGGTTCAAATCCCGCCCTCGGCACCAACTCGGCGGTACTCCGTGCGCTGGGCGACGTAGCCAAGTGGACTAAGGCGGAGGTCTGCAAAACCTCTATTCGGCGGTTCGAATCCGCCCGTCGCCTCCATGCAATCACCACGTAAAGTATGGTCTCCGGCCAGGCCTCTCTGCTTCTCGAGTCAATCCGATGGAACTCTCTCCCACAGTATCGAGGCAGCCGAGCCGGGACCGGCCCTAACGCGGGAAGCCGGGCGCTTGGAGCCGGTGACCCAAGACACCTCCTCCAGCTTGGTTGTGAGACCGCAGCCGACACGGACCGGCCGGGGTGGCGGAAAGGTAGACGCGGCGGACTTAAAATCCGCTACCTTTGCGGGTGTGTGGGTTCGATTCCCTCCCCCGGCACCAACCCCCCGCCGCCAAGCCAGTCCTGGGCGCTGGCCGCAAATTCACGCCGCTGCCGCGAAACCCCTAACCGCATCGCCGGGAGAAGCTTGGCCATGACCAACCCGAACTACAACCCGCTCAGTGCCGAGGAGCGGTACGTCATCGAGTCCAAGGGCACCGAGAGGCCCTTCACCGGGGAGTACGACGATTTTTACCAGGAAGGGGTGTATCTCTGCCGCCGGTGCAACGCTGAACTGTACCGGTCCGCGGACAAGTTCGACGCCCGCTGTGGCTGGCCCGCTTTCGATAGAGAGGTCCCCGGGGCGGTAAGACGGCTGCCCGACCCGGACGGCCTGCGAACGGAGATCGAGTGCGCCAACTGCGGCGGCCACCTGGGCCACGTGTTTACCGGGGAACGCTTCACCGAGACCAACGCCCGCCATTGCGTGAACTCCCTGTCCATGAGGTTCGTCAAGGCGGACCAGGGCCCGGGCTGAAGCTAGTCCGGCCGGCCCCCCGGCGCTAGAGAGGCGGGAGTCCCAGGTTGTCGCGCAGCGTGCCGGGCCGGTACTCGGTGCGGAACAGCCCGCGGCGTTGCAACTCGGGCACCACCAGCCTCACGAAGTCCTCGTAGGCCCCCGGCATGTGGGTGGCGGCCAGGACGAAGCCGTCGCAGGCCTCCCCCAGGAACCACTCCTCCATCCCGTCGGCAACCTGCTTGGGGTCGCCGACGAATAGGGGCAGTTCGTTGAGGGTGCCGCGGCCGGACCAGGTGACGAAGTCGTTGACCGTGGGATTTTTCTTGCCGCTGGACCGGACAACCCGGTCCAGGAAGCCGCGCAGTCCGGTCATCGAGACCATGACCTCGTCGGACAGGGGCTCGTCGGGCGGGTGCTGCGAAAAGTCGTAGTTGAAGACTTCCGACAGCAGCGCAAGGGAGTCGATGTTCTCGGCCAAGCCCTCGATGAAAGCCAGCTTCTTCCGGGCTGCGTCTTCAGTGTCGTCCACCACCACGTACATGGGCGGCGCCACCTTCACGGCGTCGGGGTCGCGCCCGGCCTCGGCGGCCCGGCGGCGAAGGTCGTCCCGGTAGGCGCGGCAGTCGCCGGGATTGGGGTAGATCACGAAGAGCAGCTCACCCCAACGGGCGGCGAACTCGCGGCCTCTTTCGCTCTGACCTGCCTGGATGAACACCGGCCGTCCCTGGGGCGGCCGCGGCGTGGTGAGCGGCCCCCGGGACCGGAAGGCGGGCCCGCGGTGGTCCACCCGGTGCACCCTGGAGGGGTCGGCAAAGAGGCCGGACTCCCTGTCCCCGTGGACTGCTCCATGCTCCCAGGAACCCCAAAGGGCGCAGGCCACTTCCATGAACTCGTCGGCTATGTCGTAGCGTTGGTCGTGGCCCACGTGTTCGTCCAGACCGAAGTTCTGGGCCTCGGAATCGTTGAGCGAGGTCACGATGTTCCAGGCCGCCCGCCCGTGGGTGAAATGGTCGATGCTGGAAAACAGCCGCGCCACGTGGAAGGGTGAGTAGTAGGTGGTGGAGTAGGTGGCGCCCAGACCCAAGCGCGTTGTCGCCAAGCCCATGGCGGTTATCACCGGCACCAGGTCCAGCTTGACTGCGCGCACTCCCCGCTCCACGGCGGCCTCGAAGGAGTCCCCGAAACGGCTGGGCATGGCCAGACGGTCGTCGATGAACGCCAGGTGAAACTTGCCCGCCTCCAGGACGGCGGCGATATTCTGGTAGTAGTGCAGGTCCAGGTAATTGGGGTCGGTTTCGGGGTGTCGCCAAGAGCCGGTGTAGTTGGAGCAGTTGGAGGCCTGCAAGAAGCCTACCAAGAGCATTTCCCGTTTGCTGGGGGTCGTCATCTCAGTTGGCTATCGGGGCCGGCTTCTTGACGGGCGGGCCATGGGCAATTCTACCACGGGGGTTGTAGTCACGCGGTGGTCGAACCCGGCGGGGACTGGCCATAGGTCTCTAGGATTCTCCGGAACTTACCGATCAGGCAGTCGGCATTTCGGGAGGACAGCGTGAAGGGCTTGCGCCCGGTGCGAGGGGCCACCACGTAGCTCCAAAACGCCAGCCAGGCGCGCTCCCGGGCCTCCGGCGACGCCGCCCTGACCAACGCCGGAAGGTACTGCCCCACGAACCGTTCCACCAGGTGCGCGGCGCCCTCCGGATCGGCGGCGAGCTCGGGCAAGGTAACGGCAACGTCCAGCCAAAAGGACTGATTTATCTCTTCCTCGCCGTTTTGCGCTGCGGGTTGCGTCATCCCAGCACGATACTTTCGCCGCTCGGTCTCCCTACGTTTCGGCCCGGGGCGCTGCGGAAGCGCCGTTCCGCCTCCCCAGGGCAAGGGCGACCTGATGATAGTCGTCCAGCCGGGGCAGTAACAATGGCTGGGTTACCCCCGCCGCCCGGTATTCGGCGACGCGTTCTTGGCACCGCTCCGGGCCGCCTATTACGTAGAAGGCGTCCACCATTTCGTCGCTTACCAGGCCGGAGGCCGTCCGGTCGTCCCCGCTTTGGACGGCGGCGCGCAGCGGCCCCAAGATGGACGGGTCGAAGCCCCCGCTCCTCAACAGCACCTCTCCCACCTGTGGCTCGTCCAGGAGCCTCACGATGCGCTGCTTCAGGCCGGGCCATATGCTCGCCGGGTCCTCGGTCAGCCGCACCACCAACATGCAGGCTATCTCTATGGAGTCCGGGTCCCGGCCAGCCGCCGCCGCTGCTGTCCTGATCTCCGCCGCCGCGTAACTGACGTAGCCGGTGGGCGTGTAGGCGTTGAGCAGCACCCCGTCGGCGGCGGCGCCGGCCAGCCGCAGAGCCTTGGGTCCGATGGCCGCCACGTATATGGGCGGACTCCCTTGTACCGGCTTGATCGCCAACTGCACGTCTCTCAGCCCGGACCGCCCGAGGGACGAGGTGACCCGACCTCCAGCCAGCAGTTCTCTGATCGCGGTGACTGCCTCCCTCAGAGTGGACCGGGGGTCGTCGTAGGGAATGCCCATCCGGCCCTGGATGACAGAGCGGTCACTTCTGCCCAGGCCCAGCAGGAACCTGCCGCCTGAAATGCGGTCCAGGGTAGCGCCCGCCATGGCCAGCAGCGCCGGGTTCCGGGTGTAGGGATTGGCCACTCCAAGCCCCAGCTTGATGTCCTGGGTCACCGCGGCCAGATAGCCCAGCATGGAGAAGGTCTCTTCGTGGAAATACCGCTCCGTCACCCACAGCGAGTCGAACCCCGCTTCTTCGGCCGCCCTGCCGTAGGCGGCCAGGTCGGCTCCGCTATCGATGCCATGGTAGAGAACAATGCCGAGGTGCGACACTCCTTCTCCTCGGGGCCCTAAATTTCGCCCCGAAACGCCGTGTCGGGGCCGCGCCGCCGGGGCCGTTGCTGCCCGGATACGCCGGCGGCGCTCCGTTGGCAGCTTTCGGAGCCGGAGCCGCCCGGGTTGTGAGGCGCGGCGCAGCCGCTAGGGCTGAAATCCCAGCAGGTGCATTCCCGCGTCGACCACCACGGTCTCGCCGGTCACGTGGTCAGCGCCCCCCAGCAGCCACATCACGGTCTCGGCGATGGACTCCTGGCTTGGCACGGCCTTGAGGGGCATTGCGTCCACCAGGTCCTGGAACAGTTTTTCGTAGCGGGCCGTTCCCAGGCCGTCGCTCCACCACCGGGAATGAAAGGGCCCGGGGCACACCGCGTTGACCCGGATCTCCGGGGCCAGGGCCCTGGCCAGGGAAACCGTCATGGTGTTCAGCGCCCCTTTGGAAGCCGCGTAGGCGATGGAGCTACCGGACCCGGTCAGCGCCGAAATAGACGACACGTTGACCACGGCCCCACCCCTCCCTTCTTTCAGGTGGGGGGCCGCCGCCCGCACCATTTGGTACGCTCCCACTACGTTCACCGAATAGATGCGCAGGAAGTCCTCCGACGACAGGCTCTCCAGGTCCGCGGAGCTCGCAAACACCGACTGACCGGCGTTGTTGACCAGCCCGTCCAGGCGGCCCCACAGGTCGTAGGCTGCCGCCGCCATGCGCCGGCAATCCTGGTCCGATGCCACGTCCCCCTGGCACACCAGCGCCTCCACGCCCAACTCGCGGCAGGCGTCGGCGGTTTCTCCGGCCTCGGCTTCGCTCTTGGTGTAGTTGATGAGGACGTTAGCGCCCCGGGACGCCGCCAGTCTCGCCACCGCAGACCCCAGGCCGGTTGCCGAGCCGGTGACTATGATTGCCCCACCCTGGAGGTCCATGACTTCCCCAAGCCGGATAGCGTAGCGGCAACGGCCGTCGGGCCCGGAGACCCGTCTTGCGCCGCCGCATCTCGCTCCCCATTCTAGCCCAGATTACCCCGCCGGGGTAGCGGGCCCAACGGCCCGGCATCCCCAAAGCGCCTGGGCGTTAAAAGCTGCGGGCCGTACCTTGGGGCGGCAGGGCTATGTTAATATTGTGACCGCGCTGAAGAGCCGGCGCGTCCGCAGGACCCCAAGGAGCAAGGAGGCGACAGGACCATGAAGGCATTGGAAGGACTACGCGTACTCGATCTAACCCGGGCTCTGGCCGGTCCCTTCTGCACCCTCATGCTGGGCGACCACGGGGCGGAGGTGATCAAGATCGAAATGCCGGGGTCCGGGGACGACACCCGCCACTGGGGCCCGCCGTTTATCGGCGAAGAGAGCGCGTATTTCCTCTCCGTCAACCGCAACAAACGGAGCCTCACCCTGAATTTCAAGGAGCCCAAGGCCATAGAGATCTTCTTGGACTTGGTGAAGGGAGCGGACGTGGTGGTGGAGAATTTCACTCCCGGCGTCATGTCCCGGTTTGGGTTGGACTACGAGACGGTAAAGGGGGTCAACCCCAAGATCATCTATTGCTCCATATCCGGCTTCGGCCAGACCGGCCCTTACCGGGACCGCCCCGCCTACGACCAGATCATGCAGGGCATCAGCGGGATTATGAGCATCACCGGGGAGCCGGAGGGCGAGCCTCAGAAGGTGGGCATAGCCGTAACCGACATCGGCGCCGGCATGTGGTCCGCCTTCGCGATTATGGCCGCGGTGCACCACCGGGGCCGCCACGGCGAGGGCCAGAACATAGACATCTCTATGATGGACGCCCAGGTAGCCTGGCTGACCTACCAGGCGGCCTACTACTTCGCCAACGACGAGGCCCCGGGCCGTTTGGGCGCCGCTCACCCCACCCTGGTGCCCTACCAGGCGTTTATGTGTCAGGACGGAAAGTACATCAACGTGGCGGTGGGCTCGGAACGCCTTTGGGACCGCTTTTGCCGGGGCGCCGGGCAACCCGGCCTGCGGGACCACCCCGATTACGCCGTCAATGGCGATAGAGTGCGCAACCGCCACAAGCTGACGCCCCTCCTGCAAGAACACTTCTTGACCCGCCCCGTCTCCCATTGGGTGCAGGCGTTGCAGGAGGTGAGCGTACCCTGCGGGCCCATCAACGATTTGGCGGACGTGTTCTCCGACCCGCAACTGCTCTACCGCGAGATGTACCTCGAGATGGCCCACCCGACGCTGGGGTCGATAAAGCAGACCGGCATACCCGTCAAGTTTTCCCTCACGCCGGGGGGCTTGGACCGGCCGCCGCCCCTGTTGGGAGAGCACAACAATGAAATACTGCGGGAGCTGGGGTACAATGAGGCCGGCGTCAAGAGCCTGGCGGATCAATCTGTGATCTAGCCGGCTGCGAGATGGCAACGGCGGCGCGTACCGCGTCGCGACACCTTTGGGGGGAACCAGGAGGCTGAAGGCCCGTGGACCTGGGGTTGAAGGACCGGGTGGCCATTGTGGGAGGCTCCAGCCGGGGGCTGGGGAGGGCGATTGCGCTGACGTTTGCCCAGGAGGGGGCCGGGGTTACCATCGCGGCCCGCTCCGAGGCGGACCTGCGCCGCACCGAAATGGAGTTGGCCCGCATCGGCTCCCAACACCACGTGCTGGCCATCCCCGCCGACCTGACGGCGGTGCGGGACATCCGCCGCGTGGTGCGGGACACTTTCAACCGGTTTGGTCAGATTGGCATTATGGTCACGCCCGTAAAGTACGGCTCCAGCGGACGGCCCTCGGAAGCTACCGACGAGACCATGATGATGACCCTGGAGGAGGGCTTCTTTAGCGCTATTCGCATGACCCGCGAGGTCGTGCCCTACATGAAACAACAGCGATGGGGAAGGATCATCCACCTTTTCCCCATCGGGACCGCCGACCGCTCCCAGGGCATGGCCCTATCCGCCGTCGGCCAGCAGGCGCTGGTGACTTACTCCAGGATGCTGGCCACCGAATTGGCGCCCTTCAACATTACCGTCAACAACCTGTTCTCTGGCCCCGTCCAGACCGAGTTCCTGGCCGGCTTGGGGGAGTCCCGCTTGGGGGCTACGGGCGACGGCGTGGGCGATCTGGTCAAAGAGATGGCGTCGGGGATCCCGATGCGCCGGCTGGGCAAACCCGAGGAAGTGGGCGATCTGGTGGCCTTTCTAGCCTCGGACCGGGCGGGATACCTGACGGGCGCCAGCGTGGTCCTGGACGGGGGCGCCCAACACTGCCCGGTGAGGTGACGGCGGCATGACGGCCTCAGACCCGACTTTGTTCGACACCGCCCGCCGGTTTTTGACCGCCGAGGGCTTGGCTGCGTGGCTGGTCTACGACTACCGGGGGTCCAATCCCATCTTCCGGCAGTTGATCACGCCGTCAGGCCACGTCACCCGGCCCTGCTTTCTCCACGTCCCGTCATCGTCTCCGCCGCAGTTGCTGGTCCACCACGTGGACGCGGGCAAGTTCGCCCAATCGGACGTCGGGCTCATGGTCTACCGCAGCCGCGCCGAGATGGTGGAGTCGCTGTCCCGGCTGCTGGCGGGCGCGTCCCCGGTGGCCATGGAGTACTCGCCCAACAATGCCCTTCCCAGGGTATCCAAGGTCGACGCCGGCACCCTCGAGATGGTCCGGGGTCTGGACGTAGAGGTGGTCTCTTCCGCCGACTTGATGCAGTTTACGACCCAGCGCTGGTCCGAGGACCAACTGGCCAGCCACCGCCGCGCCGCCGAAAAATTGGGCAGGATAGTCAACGAGGCTTTTGTCTATACCGGCGCTCATCTTGGCGCGGCGGACGGCTTGGGCCCCACGGAGTTCCAGGTGGCCGAGTTCATTCGCCGCAGGTTCCGGGAGGAGGGCCTGGAAACCGGGGACGGCCCGATAGTGGCCACCAATGCACACGCCTCCGACCCGCACTACGAGCCCGAAGCGGAGGGCAGCAGCGTGGTCCAGGATGGCGATTGGGTGTTGATAGACCTGTGGGCCAAGGAGGCCGGCGCTCACGGCGAGAGCGGCCGGGGCATCTATGCCGACATTACCTGGGTAGCCCAGGTTGGTGAGGCCGTGCCGCCCCGGCGCCAGGAGATTTTCTACGTTGTCACCGGGGCCCGGGACGCGGCATTGCAGTACCTGGAGTATGCCTGCCAACGGGGGACCTGGGTCGAGGGATGGCAGGCGGACGCGGTGGCCCGGGAATACATAGCGCAACGGGGTTACGGCGAATACTTTACCCACCGCCTGGGCCACAGCATCGGGTTGGAGGTCCACGGGGACGCGGCGAACCTGGACGGCTTCGAGACTCACGACACCCGGCGCATCATTCCCGGCGTGGGGTTTTCCATAGAGCCGGGCATCTACCTGCCCGAGTTCGGCGTGCGTTCCGAGATTGACGTCTTCATGTCCGAGTCCGGACCCTTCGCCACCTCACCGGTGCAGCGGGAAGTAGCGCTGATCAGGCGTCCCTGAGCCGCCCGCCGCCCTGACCCGATCTGGGACGGGACGCGCCGCCGAGGGGCCCAACTAGCCCGGCGACACTCCGGGGCATCAGCTTCGAGGCCAGGGGTTGCCGCTCCGCCGCACGTCACGGCCTGTCTTTCTTCTGTCGTTAAGGATGCGGGGCGCCATGGCCTGGGAGAAGTAAGTCCAGCGGTAGGGCGCCGCGGTAAGGCCGCCCGCGCCGAGTCCTCGAACCCAAGATGTAGGGGCCTGCCCCCGAAGTGGTTCTCCGGGCTGGAACCCGGTCCCGGGGGGCTTTAGATTCCTCGGCTGCGCTCGGAATCATCATGGTCTCGCAGAGGCCATATAAGAGCGATGAAAATGGGGGAGCGCCCAGCGGCCCGTCACCAGTGGCCGGGGCTTGCAGCTATGCATTTTAGGGAAGCTCTGAATCACTGACCGCAACCGGTTTTCCGGACCTTGCCGGTGTTTGAGAAGGGTTTTTCACCCTTTCCCAGCTCGCCTTGAGGCCCTTGGAGCCGGTCTCTCACCTCCCTTTCGGGGTCAGACCGGGCGTTGGGCCACCGCCCCCTGGGTCACCGGACCAGGGGCTCCGGGCCGTCAACAAGTTCCCCAGCCCCAGCAGCAGGGCCAGGCGCTCCGTGTTCTTGGCCAAGCCCCGGTAGCGTACCTTGCTGTAGCCGAACAACCGCTTTGCCTTCAGGAAGGGATGCTCCACCTTGGCCCACACTGACGCCTTATCTTTTTCCGCCACAGCCTCCCGGCTGTCCGGTTCCGGCTTCCGCCGCTGCCCAGGCTTCAGCGCCACCCGCCATTCCACGGCTAAATCCAGGTTCTCTTCCCGTTTCTGTACCCCCACGTACCCGGCGTCGCCCCATACCTGGGTCTCCCCGCCGTGCCGCAACTGGCGGGCTTGGGTTACGTCATGCACGCCGGCCGGGGTGGTTGCCAGGCTATGCACCAGTCCCGTGCCGGCGTCCACCCCGACGTGCAGCTTCATCCCGAAGTGGTACTGGTTCCCCTTCTTCACCTGGCGCATCTCCGGGTCCCGTTGCCCAGTCCGGTTCTTGGTGGAGGACGGCGCCTCGATGATGGTGGCGTCCACTATGGTTCCCTCCCTGAGCCGCAGCCCCTGGGCTTCCAGATGCCCGTTGATTTCCTCAAACAACCCCTCCCCTAGCTCGTGTTTCTCCAGCAGGTGGCGGAAGTGCAGTATCGTACTCTCATCGGGCAGCGGCTCCGACCGCCGCAGACCGGCAAACCGATTCCGCCTCAGACAACAGGTCTTCCATCGCCGGGTCGCTCAGGTTGTAACATACCTGCACCACGTGCACGCGCAGGATCGCCGGCAGGGGATAGGGCCGGCGCCCCTTCCCTGCCTTGGGATAGTAGGGCTCAATCCGCCCTTCCAGCCTGGACCAGGGCACCAGGGCATCCAGCTTCTCCAGGAAAACCTCCCGGCGGGTCTTCCGTCTCTTGTATTGGTACTCCAGGTCGGCAAAGGTCGGCTGTTCAGTCATGGCTGCCCCCCGGCATGGCTGCTTTATCCCTAAGTATGCCACATTCCGGTGGATTGTTCGGAGGTTCCTTAGGAGCAGGACGATTGCAAAGTCAGGAGGCTAGTCCGTAGAGGCGATTGATGGTCTGGGTTGGGCGAAAGGCGCAGGTTTTGGCTCGCAGGGGCAAGGACATCCGGGAAGGAAACCAGCCTTCCAGGCGCAGGGCGTTCAGCCCGGTGTTGACGAGGGTGGCATATATCTCACCCAGGCCGGGACGGCGAAGTGTGTGGACGTCCTCATCCCAACTGCGGTCCTTCACGTGATGCAGGCTGTTCTCAACGCTCCAGTGGTTGCGGAACGCCCGGAGCAGTTCTGCTGGGCCGCACTGCCGGGAACTCAGACTGGTCAGCAGATACCAGCGCTCCCGGCTTACCTCCCCGGTGGCTATAGCCACCGTCTCCTTCTCCACCATCACCCCCTGCCTCGCCCCGGGAAACTCCAACTCCTCCCGGATGTAGTCGGCCAGTACGTCATCAGTCCAGATCCGCCGCCGCTCGATCACACCCGCTTTTTTTCCAGGGTCTCCGCCTGCGGCTCCTCCAGTTCCTCCCCGGCAAACCCGTCTTTTATTGCAGCCAGCGCCTCAGGCTGGTTGCCCTTGATTCGCACCAGATAGTCCCGCCGGTGGCTGACTATGGCTCGGCACAAGTCCCGCTCCGCATACAGGGCGTCCATGGTCAGCAGCCGCAGGCCAGGATAGTCCCCGAACAGCCGGCCCAGTTGTTCCCGCAACACCCCAGGTTCGTACCGCTTCTTCGACGCCGGCCACTGGGCTAAACACAACTTCAGGTCATGGGCCAGCACGTTCACCATCACCAGGGGATTCCCGTTGGCGTCCTCGGACTGCTTGGCCCACTTGCCGTCCACCGAGGCATTGAATTCCTGCTCCGCCACCACGTGGGACACCCAGCCGGTCAGGGCTCCCTGCAACTGCTCATAGGGCACCCCTGCCAGGGTGCGAGAGATGGTGGTGGCGTGGGGCGGATGGTCCCGAACAAACCCCAGAGGCTCCCTCAGCCCCGGCCAGTGCATCTTGGCGAAGTGGGCGATGTGGGCCATGGTAGTCTGACCACAGACCAACCCCAGCAGGGTCAGACGCAGTACGGCTTGGAAGGGATGGCGGACTCCCCTGGCTCTCCTGGGGTCCGGCACTTGCTCCAAGCACTTGAACAGAGATTCCGCCGCCTCCATATCCTCACCCTCCCCTATCTCTTCTATCTCTTACCTGCCTTATATAAACCTCCTTCTCTGACTTTGCAATCGTCCTGCCCCCCGGGGGAGCGCCCGTTGTACCCGGCTGGGCATCCTGGTACAATCCGCGCCAGGCGGTCCAGCAGTCCCGCCCGGCCCCCGGCCCGCCTGTTTTTCGGCCTGAACGCGGCATCACCGGCCATCCCAGGATCAGCGCGCCCGGAGAAGCGAGGTTGCCATGACTTGGCGGTTCCAGTTGCTGAATAGACCCTGGGGAGGGGTGACCGAGGGGCCCGTCTGGGACGGAGAGGCCATCTACTATACCCACATACCCACCAGCCGCATCATGCGCTGCGATCCCAAGACAGCGGAGATAACCCAGTGGCGCGGGGACACCAACCGCACCAACGGCCTGTGCTTCGATGCCCAGGGCAGGCTCTTCGGTTGCTGCTCCGGGGGGCGGACGATCGTGCGGTTCGACCCGGACGGTTCCACCACCGCCGTTGCCGACCGGCTGGACGGCAAGCAACTGAACACCCCCAACGACCTGGCCGTCGACCGCCAGGGGCGCATCTGGTTCACCAACCCGTGGAACGCGGGCAACATCGACGACACTGAGATAGAAGAGTTGGACCACCGCTCGGTGCTGCGAGCCGATCCCCTGGAGGACGGCAGCTACCGCGTGGTCCGGGCCACCTTCGACACCACCATGCCCAACGGGGTCCTGGTTTCCATCGACCAGCGCACCCTGTACGTAGCAGAAAGCAACAGCGCCGACGCCGCGATAGACAGGGAGCTGCGGGCTTACCCCATCAACGATGACGGCAGCCTGGGGCCCCACCGGGTGCTGCACGCCTTTAGCAAGGATTCGAGCGGCGTCCACCGCGGCATCGACGGCATGTGCCTGGACGTCGACGGCAACATCATCGCCACCGCCGGCTGGACTTCGGCAGGCCCGGGCCCCTTGCTTTACGTGTTTTCTCCCGCGGGCCGGGTCATCCAGACCCACCCCATCCAATGCCACATGCCCACCAATTGCTGCTTCGCCGGCCCGGACATGACGACCCTGTACGTCACCAGCACCCAGGGGCACCTGTTCCGGGCGGAGACCGACCGGGTGGGCTGGGCCATGTTTCCCTGACCTTCCCCCAGGGCGGGCAGGCGGCGCCAGGAGGGACCAACCTTGGCCTTGGGGGACCACGGAATCCCGCGCCGGCACATCCGGCAGGGAGGGGGGCGGGGCACCGGAGAGGACCACGTGGACGGCATGTTCGGCTGCACGGAACTGTTCGTGTACCAGACGCCCAACACCCGTCCCAAGGGCTACGAAAGCCTCAAGTCCTACCTGGAGAGCCAGGACTGCCTGGTTGTGGTCAGTCCCGACGTGCCGCCGGAGTTGGAACGGCACGAGGCCATCCGCATCACCCACCGGGCCGGGGACCCCATTCCCATCTCCGCCGTGAAGCGGGTCCATAGCTGGGCCCACCGGCGGAACTACCTGCACAGCTTCTTTCGTCCCATGTACCGCTGACGGCGCCGCCGGGAGCGCCCCGGGACAACGCGCACCGCCGTCCCGCTTGATTCCCACCCGGCTGAGGGGCTGCGGCACGGGGCCACGCCCAGGGGGCCGGAATCCGGCTCGCCGACCAAGGGGCCGCGGGATGTCCCATGATGCGGGAAGCCGGCGGACGCGCCGGGCAGGCAAGGGCGCCGGACCGGGCGCCCTAGTCCAAGAGAGGGGTCGTCATGCGCGCTATCGACATCCACGCCCACGTCACACCCGAGGGCTTCGTCCGGGCCGCCGGGCGGGGGGAAAGCTGGCACGGCCTCAGCGCCGATACCCTGGCCATACACCGGAACAACCCCAAGACCTCCTGGACGCCGGAAGAACGGCTGGCCGACATGAACTCCTTGGGGGTAGACGTCCAGGTGCTGTCCACCAACTCCTACTTCTACAGCTACGACAAGGAACCCGCCGCCATCTCCGCCATGGCCCGGGAAGCCAACGATTACGTTTATCAGATGACCCAGGACTACCCCGATCGGTTCTCGGGCTTCTGCACCCTGGCCATGCAGGACGTGAAGTCCGCCGTCGCGGAGTTGGAACGGGGGGTGACCCAGCTTGGACTGAAGGGCGCCATGATTGGCGACCACGTCAACGGCCGGAACTACGACGACCCCCAATTCCTTCCCTTCTGGAAGGCTGCGGAGGGCCTGGGGGCCGTCATCCTGGTGCACCAGGGAGGACCGACGGTGGTCAGCTCGCGCACCGAGTCCTACCACCTGCCCAACACCATCGGGAACCTAGCGGACCGGGCGGTCACCTTTGCCTCCCTGGTCTTCGGCGGGGTCATGGACGCCTGTCCCGGCCTGAAGGTGTGTTTGTGCCACGGCGGAGGGTACACCTGCTTCGGAATCGGCCGGATGGACCGCGGCTGGCAGGTACGCCAGGAAGCCCGGGTCAATATCGCCCAGCCGCCCAGCGCCTACCTGGGCCGCTTCTACTACGACTGCCTGACCCACAGCGAGGCGGCCCTGCGAATGCTGATCGACAGCGTGGGCATCGACCGGGTGGTCTTCGGCACCGACTGGCCCTTCGACATGGCCATCGACTGGCCGGTGTCCTGGCTGCTGGGCCTGGAAAGCCTGACCCAGGAAGAGAAGGAAGCCATCCTCTACAAGAACCTGGAGAAGCTCCTGGGCATCTAGCCCAGGGCCCCGCCGGCGCCGCGGACCGGTGGTACACTAGGGGACGCCGCTCCGGGGGGTCAGCCGGGGGGCGAACTTGGGAGGTCGAGGACTCAGGCTGGGCCTTCGACGGGTTTTCCCGGGGGGGTCCGGGGGTTTTCCAAGGGATTCCGAGGAATTTTCATGGAACGGCTGCGCCGGTGGGGCGAAATGCCCCCCAAGATATTTCTGACCCGATGGAACACGTTTCCCGGCTGGTTCGTGTTGGCCGGCTGCGTGCTGGTCATGTTCGGCGTCGCCGGCGGCCAGTTTTCCTTCGGGGTATTTCTGAAACCCATGACCGAGGACTTCGGCTGGAGCCGGGGCACGCTGTCGTTGGCCTTCGGACTCACCTTTATGCTTTCCGGGTTGCTGCGCCCGGCGGCAGGCTACCTGGCCGACCGGTACAGTCCCAAGGCAGCCGCCCTATGCGGCGTGCTGGTCATGGGCGCGATGCTGTTGTTTGTGCCCTTCATCGACAATCTGCTGCAACTCTTCTTGATATTCACGGTGATGAGCATCGGCATCACCCTGGGCACCGGCCCCATCTTGGTCAAAGTGGTCAGCTCCTGGTTTCACCAGCGCCGGGGCCTGACCCTGGGGTTGGTCAGCGGCGCCGGGGCCTTCGGCGCCATGATCCTGGTGCCGGGAGCCTCGGCCTTCCTGGTCGTCTTCGACTGGAGGGAGGCCTACTTGTTCCTGGGACTGCTGCTGCTGGCCTTGGTCTTGCCCGCCGGCTACCTGCTCATCGCCAACCGGCCCCAGGACCTGGGCTTCAAGGCCCTGGGCGAAGCGGGGATTGACGCGGCCCGCGCCGGTGCAGCCCAGGACAACCCTGAGAAGCTGGTGGGCCGGGACGCCACGTTCCGGGAGGCGGTCCGTACCCCGGTGTTCATGAAGCTAACCTTCGGGTACTTCGTTTGAGGCTACTCGATGAGCTTCGTGAATGCTCACTTCGTCACCTACGCAACGGACCTGGGCTATCATGAAATGCTGGCCGCCGCCGCCTTCTCACTGATCGGGTTCTTCGCGATCACAGGCGCCCTTTTGCTGGGCCACCTGTCGGACAAGCACGGCCGGCGCCGGCTGCTCACCTTTTCCTACAACCTGAGGGCGCTGGGCTTTATCGTGGTGCTGCTCTCCATGGGCGTCCCCTTCCTGGGCATACCGGCGTTGGGGGTTGGACCCCTGGTGGCCGGGGTGATACTGGTGGGGTTTTCCTGGAACGCGGTGGTCTCGATCACCGCGGCCTACGCGTCAGACCGCTTCGGCATCGCCAACCTGGGGGCCATCTATGGGGCGATGTTCGCCGTGATGCCCCTAGGCTCGGGTCTGGGGGCCTACCTGGGAGGGCTGTTGCACGACTCCCGCGGCACCTATGACATAGCCATCTGGTCCAACGTGGCCCTGTTGCTCCTGGCCACCGCAACGGTTTTCTCCATCGCGGAACGCCGCCTGCCGGGTCAGGGCGTGGCCGTGGCCCATTGATAAATCCCGCAAGACATCCCCCGCCGTGGTCCCGCCGGGGCATCCCCGGCAAGTGGGCCCCGGCGGGACAGGCGGCGAGATCCCGCCCCGCCAGCGGCCGGTTGGATTAGACGCTTGGGTTAGCCGGTTATCTTAAAGGAGCAAACGCCATGCGCGCCGCAGTCATAACCGAGCCGGGCGGTCCCCAGGTGCTGCACGTGCGGGAGGTGGACGACCCCGTGGCCGGGCCGGAGGAAGTGCTCGTAGACGTAAGGGCCTCCGCCCTGAACCGGGCGGACTTGTTGCAACGCCAGGGCCAATACCCCGCTCCCCCCGGCGCCCTCCCGGACGTTCCCGGGCTGGAGTTCTCCGGTGTGGTGCTGGAAGTAGGAAAGCGGACCACCGGGCTGGCGCCCGGAGACCGGGTCTTCGGCCTGCTGGGCGGGGGCGGTTACGCCACCCGCGTGACGACCCATCACCTCATGGCCGTCGCCATACCGGACAACCTTGACTTCGTGCAAGCCGCGGCCATCCCCGAGGTGTTCCTCACCGCCTACGACGCCCTCTTCAACCACTGCGACCTGAAGATGGGGGAATCGGTGCTGGTCCACGCGGTGGGCAGCGGGGTGGGCACCGCCGCCCTACAACTGGCCCACCGGACGGGCGCCTATGTCTTCGGCACGGCAGGCTCGGCGGACAAGCTGGCCAAGGCCGCCGGGCTGGGCCTCGACGTTGGAATCAACTATCACGACCAGGACTTTTCCCAGGTGGTGCTGGCGCATACCACCGGCGCCGGGGTGAACGTGGTGGTGGACATGGTGGGCGCGCCCTACTGGGAGCGCAATCTGGCCTCCCTGGCCCTCTGGGGCAGGATGGTCCTGGTGGGGGCCATGGGCGGCAGCCGCCTGGAGACCAGCCTGGGCCTGCTGATGCCCAAGCGCCTGCGGGTGCAGGGCACCACCCTGAGGTCCAGGACGCTGCAGGAGAAGATCGATCTCACCGGCCAGTTCAGGAAGCACGTGCTCCCCCTGCTGGCCGACGGCCGCATGACAGCCGTGGTGGACCGCAGCTTCCCCCTGGACCGGGCCGCCGAGGCCCACGAGTACATGGAAAGCAACGCCAACTTCGGCAAGATCGTCCTCACCATGGACTAGCGCGTACCGTCGCAGGCAGGCGCCCCGGAAGAGGGACGGCAAAGGCCAAGGCGTAGAAACGCCGCCCGTCGTTGCGGCCGACTGGCAACGCCGGAAGCGCCAATAAAATGCCATGCCGCCAAGGGCAATCGCGGCTCAAAATAACGTCATTATTATGAAAATAGACGGAGGACGGGCCCGGGCATGACAGGCAGGGGGCCAGCAGCCGGGCCTGGGCCGCCCTACGCCCCACCCTGTAATTCCCACCGAGCACCCCAATCTGTCATTCAGCTGAAGCGCCCCAACCCGTCATTCCGTGGGAGCGCCCCACCCTGTCATTCCGCTGGAGCGCCCCACCCCGTCATTCCGTGGGAGCGCCCCACCCCGTCATTCCGTGGGAGCGCAGCGACGAGGAATCTACAATGCATAGCTGCAAGCCCCGGCCGTTGGTGATGGGCCGCTCGGCGTTGCCCCATTTTCATCGCCCATATATGGCCTCCACAAGGCCATGGTGATTCTGAGCGAAGTCGAAGAATCTAGACTGGCACCCGGCAATCTTGTCTAGGGTCTCAAACCGCGACTTGCCACGACGATTTTAGACCCTTCGGCAGGCTCAGGGTGACACGCGGTGACATATCTTCTTCGTGAAGGAGCTTTTGCTCAATTAGGAGATAGCTAAGCCGCGATTACCCTGGGGCCGCCACGGGTAAACTGGCCCGCGGCATGACGGCATATTATAATTGCGGCGCCGGTGGCGCGGGCAGCTCCGGCCCGCCCCCGCGCCCGGCCAGTCCCAGGATACGCCGTCGACCGCAGTTGACCGAGGAGAGTGCTCCATGCCAGAGCAATCAACCGAAAAGCCCCGCTTGGACCGCCAGACCATGTGCGACCGCCTGGCCATGGAGTTCCAGGACGAGTGGATCGTCAACCTGGGGATCGGGATCCCCACGCTGTGCTCCAACTACGTGGACCCGGACAAGGACATAATCTTCCACTCGGAAAACGGGGTCATCGGCTTCGGGCCCCTGGCTCCCGAGGGCGAGGAAGATCGCCACCTGGTGAACGCCAGCAGCCAGCACGTGACGGTGCGCCCGGGCATGGCCATCGTCCACCACGCGGACTCCTTTGGCCTCATCCGCAAGGGCATGGTGGACGTGACGGTCATGGGCGCCTACGAGGTGGCGGAGAACGGCGACTTCGCCAACTGGCGGATTCCCTCCCGCAAGGGAGGTGGCATCGGCGGCGCCATGGACCTGGCGGCCTGCGCCAAGCGGGTCTTCATCGCCATGGACCACGTGACCCGCGAGGGTGAACCCCGGCTGCTGAAGCGGTGCACCCTGCCCATTACCGCACCGGGCGTGGTCACCCTAGTGGCCACGGACCTGGGCCTCTTCGAGGTGACCCCCGGGGGATTCATGCTGCGGGAGCACGCGCCGGGGTGGAGTCCCGAGGACATTCAGGAGCAGACCGAAGCCAAGCTGGTCATCGACGACCGCCTCCGGCAGTTCCAGCTCCGGGACCCGGAGTAGGTCCCCGGCGCGCTTCCCCGGCCGGGGGGACGTGCGGAGAGAACGCGCCCTTCCTATCGAAAACGGCAGCTTGAAACCGGCGACCCAAAGTACGAAAATCACCTGGCGCGCGACACCGGTGAAAGGAGCGGGTCCCCGGCCGGGGACCAGGCGCACAGAGAAACAACCATACGCAGCCCTGCCACGTTGGCCGCTAAGGCCATGGTTGCGGCAGGCGGAGCAACGAGGAGGAACGCGTGAAAGACAAGATAGACGTCTTCTGGTTTTCCGAGCAGCCCTACAGCCACATCACCGACGAGGACCTAGAGCGGTACGAGTCGGGCCGCCTGGGGTTTCCCAACACCTTCTTCGATCCCCAGAAAGCCCACGTCCTCTACAACCAGTACCACGAGCAGTACGCCTGGGCCGACGAGGTGGGCTTCGACGGCATAATGTCCAACGAGCACCACTCGTCCTACTGGTGCATGAAGCCGGCGGTCAACCTGGACGCCGCGGTCATAGCCAAGGTGACCAAGAGGGCCAAAATCGCCATTCTGGGCAACGTCATCGCGGTCAACGACCCCATCCGGATGGCGGAAGAGATCGCCATGCTGGACTGCTTCTCCGGGGGCCGGGTCATTTCCGGCTTCGTGCGGGGCACGGCGGTGGAGAGCCTGGTCGGGGGCATAGTCCCCGCCGAGAACCGGGAGCGCTTCCAGGAGGCCCATGACCTGATCCTGAAGTGCTGGACCACGCCGGGTCCCTTCCGCTACGAGGGCAAGTACTACCACTACCGGGCGGTGAATCCCTGGGTGCTTCCCATGCAAAAACCCCATCCGCCGGTGTGGTTCCCCGGGCTGTCCAGCCCGGAGAGCGTGGTCTGGGCGGCCCATCACAAGCACCCCTACATGAACCTTGGCTCCCTGCTGGACTACACGGAGCAGCTGAGAAACGTGTATATCGACGCCGCCCACGAGGTGGGGTTCCATCCCGGGCCGGAGCATTTCGGCTACCTGCTGCGGGTCCTAGTGGCGGACACCGACGAGAAGGCCCAGGAAATCGGGCGCACCTTCATGTGGACCGAGGCCCACCGCAACAAGGGGCCCCGGGAGCACAACGACCCGCCCGGGTACCAGTCACGCGAGGCGGTGCAAATCCAACGCCGTCTTCCCGGCGCAGGGGGATTCGGCCAGCGCATGACCTACGAGCAGCTCCAGGAGGTGGACAACCTCATCGTGGGCAGCCCGGAGACGGTGACCAGGAAGCTCGCCGGAATCGTGCAGCGCCTCAATCCGGGCTGGCTGCACATCTACGGCAACGAGGGCGACATGGCCCACGACGACGTGCTGCGCTCCATCGAGCTGCTGGGAAGGGAAGTGATACCGGCGTTGCACGAGATCCAACTCCAACCCTATGAGGAGTAACCCATGATCACCGAGTTCAGCACCCTATACGCCGGCCACGTGGACCTGGAGGACATCGGGTACGCCGGCACGCCGGTCAACGACCGTTCCCTCTCCGACGAGCGCCTCGCCACCGCCTTGTCCAAGGCGACGGCCATCGCCCAGCTACTGGACCGCACCGGCTATCATTCCTTCTGGATGGCCGAGCACCACTTCCAGCCCGAGGGATACGAGTGCATCCCCAACATCGTGATGTTGAACGTTCACTTGGCCCACCTCACCAAAAACATAAAGCTGGGCTGCGCCTTCAACATCTCCCCCATGTGGCACCCGCTGCGGCTGGCCGAAGACTTCGCCACCGCCGACATACTCACCGGGGGCCGGGTCATCTTCGGCGTGGGCCGGGGCTACCACACCCGGGAGGTTGAGACCTTCGGGGCGCCGCTGCGGGACCAGGCCGCCAACCGTGAGATGTTCGAGGAACAGGTCGAAATCATCTTCAAGGCCTTCAACCAGGCGTCCTTCTCGCACCACGGCAAGCATTACGACATCCCGCCCCGGGGAGTGCCCTACCGGGGATACGAGCTAGAAGAGATTACGCTGGTGCCCAGGCCGGCGAACCGCCCCGTGGAGTGCTGGCAGCCCATCCAGGGCGGCACTCCCAGGGCCCTGGACTTTATGGCCAAGCACGGTATCAAGGGCATCATCGGCGGGGGCGTCGCCGAGGGCGGCGCGATGGACGACGTGATCGGCAGCTACCGGGACGCCCTAGTGAGGGCCGGCCGCGACGCGGCCCTGGGCCAAGACCTGATCGTGGGCTTCCACTGCCACCTGGCCCCCACCAGGGAGCAGGGCATGAGGGAGGCGGCCGGGTACTTCGAGGAGAACCTCAAGATGTTCGGCCCCCTCCGCCTGACCCGGGGGCTAAGCGAAGAACAGATCAGGGACATCAGCACCCGGAACCCGACTCGCAAGGCCAGCCTCCCGGTCATCGAGGACGCCGTCGGGACCGGGGCATACCTCTGCGGCCCCCCGGACCAGGTCATCGAGCAGCTGATGGCGGTGGAGGAGCGGTATCCGGGCCTGACCCACGTCGACGTGGGTCAGCCCGTCGGCACGCCGGAGTCGGTGATCCTGGAACAGATGCAGTGGTTCGCCGAGGAGGTGATGCCAGCCTTCACCAAACGGGTGGAAGCCCCCGTCCCCGCCGACTAGGAGCAATCGTATGCTTGACACCGAAGTTACCGACACCATCGAGCTGATGTACCAGACCGGCTGGACCGACGGTCTGCCGGTGGTTCCGCCCACTCAAGAGCGGGTGGACGAGTTCACGTCGTACCTGGGCCGGCCCCCCGGCGAGCTGGTCGCCGAGATACCGCCCCTGGGCGGTCGGGCAACGGTGGAGAGGCTCGCGGTCAACGCGGTGATGGCGGGCTGTCTCCCGGAGCACATGCCGGTGGTCGTGGCGGCCATAGAGGCCATGATGGAAGACCGGTTCAACCTGCGGGGAGTCCAGTGCTCCACCGGCATCCACTGCCCGCTGATAATCGTGAACGGCCCCATCGCCAAGCAGCTTGGCGTCAACGCGGGGTACAACTGCTTTGGCCAGGGATGGCGGGCCAACGCCACCATCGGGCGCGCCGTCAAGCTGGCGCTGGTCAACCTTGGCGGGGCCATTCCCGGCGAGATCAACAAGTCCACCTTCGGGCACCCCGGCGCCTTCACCTACTGCATCGCCGAGGACGAGGAATCCAATCCCTGGGAACCGTTCCACGTGGAGGCGGGCTTCTCGGCGGACGACAGCACGGTGACCGTCTACCCCGCCGAGGCTCCCCACAACGTCATGTACCACGCGGCCAACCCCCGGGACTTCCTCATGGTGCTGGCCGACTCCATGTGCACCCTGGGCAATGTCCAGATGTACGTAATGGGCGACACCTTCGTGGCGCTCAGCCCCCAACACGCCGCCATGCTGGCCCAAGCGGGCTGGAGGAAGCGCGACGTCCGGCTGTTCCTCTTCGAGCACGCCAGGAAGCCGGTGCGCCTCCTGCGCCGCGGCGGACCGCCCCAGGGCGACGCGCAGCGGGGGCTGTTCTGGCCCAGGTTCGTCGACCCCGAGGACGACGATCACCTGGTGCCCCCGGTGCGCCGCCCGGAGAACATCAACATCATCGTGGCCGGCGGTCCGGGCGGGTCCCACTCCGCCTACCTGCCGGGTTGGGGTTCGGCCCGCATAACCAAGCTCATCCGCACACCCTAGACCACGCGGGCGGCGCGCCGCCCGCCGAGGTATAAGCCATGACTGCCCCCGTTGGCAATTTGAACGCGGCCACCCTGCAGGACAAGCTGAGAAGCCTCAACATCTTGTCGCCGGTGGACCCGGAGGCGAGCAACCGGTGGAACGCCGCGCCCAGGCTGCTGGACTTGCACGGCAAGACCGGCGGCTTCCTCGGCAACCGCAAGCACAACGCCGGCGAACTGCTGGCCGGCCTGCGGGAGATGCTGGACAAGCGCTTCGAGCTAAGGGACACCCTCAGCCGTGACAAGCTGGTGTACTCCCGCCCGGCCGAGCCGGAGGTGCTGGACGCGCTGGCCGAGCGGTGCGACTTCGTGATCACCGCCATAGCCGATTGAGGGTCCTGCACGGCGTGCAGTGTGCGCGACGCAATGACCTTCGAGAACCGGGGCATACCCACGGTGGTGATTTGCACGGAGCCCTTCCTCGACTCCGCGCTGCTCCAGGCCAAGTCCTTCGGCCAGCCCGGCTTCCAGCCGGTCAGGATTCCCCATCCCCTGGGGGGCCTGGACCTCAAGGCGGTAACGGCCAGGGCCGCCGCCGCAGAGGCGCAAGTCATCGCGGCGCTCACCGGGACCCCGTAGGGGGCCAACCCCCGCGGGCCGCACTCCGCCGGGGACCTCGGCTTCCCGCCGAAGCCCAGCGCCGTAATCTCCCCGGCGGCATTCGAGAGGCGACGACTCCGGCCCGTGAAGCCAACGGGCACTCGGACTAACGTCTTGGAGGTAGAGGAGATGACAACCGTAGGCGCCGGCAAGTATACCTACGAACTGGTGGCGGACTGGGCCAAGCTGCCCGCGGGCTGGACCCTGGGCCAGACCGCCATTGTCACCGACTCGGCGGACCGGGTCTACCTGTTCAACCGCGGCGATCATCCCCTGATCGTGTTGGACCGCGAGGGAAATTACCTCTCTTCCTGGGGGGAGGGGGTGCTGACTGACGCCCACGGCATGTACATCGACGCCGAGGAGAACCTCTACCTGCCGGTGAAGAACAGCCACGTGGTGCTGAAGTACGACTCCGGCGGCAATCTGCTGCTGACCCTGGGCTCCTGGGACCAGCCCTCGGACACCGGATGGTCCGGCAACTACCAGGACGTGGTGCAGCGCGCCGCCGGGCCGTTCCACCGGCCCAGCGACGTGGCCCTCTCCCCTGAGGGAGCGCTGTATATCTCCGACGGCTATGGCAACGCCCGGGTGCACCGGTTCACCGCGGAAGGGTCCCTGGAGTTCTCCTGGGGCGCGCCGGGCAAGTCCGCCCCCGGGGAGTTCCACGTGCCCCACGGGGTATGGGTGCACACCGACGGCCGGGTCTTCGTCGCCGACCGGGAGAACAACCGCATCCAGATATTCTCCCCGGAGGGCGCCTTTCTCGCCCAGTGGACCGGCCTCGCCCGCCCCTGCGACATCTACATCGACGCCGACGAAGCCGTCTTCGTGCCGGAACTGGACACCTTCATGACCGTGCTGAGCATCGAAGGGGAAGTCCTGGCCCGCTGGGCCGGTCCCACCGACGCCGGGGCCCACGCCATTTGGGTGGACTCCCGGGGCGACCTGTACATCAACCAGAACCTGGAGGGGCAGCGCCTGCTCAAGTACCGGAGGTGCGAGTAAATTGACCAGCCAATCATCGCTGCTGAGCATCGCCGATTACGAGGGCCGGGCTAAGGAGACCATGTCCAAGGCGGTGTTCGACCGCCTGTTCGGGGAAATCGGCGCCGCCGACTGGACCACCAACACCAACAACGTGGCGGCCTTCGACCGCGTGAAGCTCCGGCCCAGGGTACTCGTTGACGTGAGCCGGCGCGACCTCTCCGCCGAGGTGCTGGGACAGGAAATCAGCCTTCCCATAATGCTGGCCCCCACCGGCACCCACCAGCGGGCCCACCCGCTGGGCGAGCTGGCGTCGGTCCGGGCCGCCGGGTCCCGGGGCACCATCCTCAGCCTGAGCACCGCCTCCAGCTACAGCATAGAGGAGGTGGCCGGCGCCGCCGCCGGCCCGTTGTGGTTTCAGCTATATTTCTTTCCCGACCGGGAGCTGACGGAGATCCTGGTGCGCCGGGCCGAGAACGCGGGCTATACGGGGCTGATGCTGACCGTGGACAACCTGGGTGCCAACTCCAGGGAACGGGAGTACCGCTACGCCTACATTCTGGAGGCGGAACGGACGCTGAAGAACTTCGAGGGCATCGAGCTGCCCAATCTGCCCACCCGGGAAAACTTCGCCGAGAGCTTCGACAGCTCCCTCAACTGGGGCGACCTGGAGTGGCTCCGCTCCATCACCTCCATGCCGCTGATGGTCAAGGGCGTGCAGACCGCCGAGGACGCCGCCCTCTGCGCCGACCACGGGGTGGAGGCGCTGATCGTTTCCAACCACGGCGGTCACGCTCTGCAGGGCAGCAGGGGGACCATCGAGATGCTCCCGGAGGTCGTCGACGCGGTGGGCGAGCGGCTGGAGGTGTACCTGGACGGAGGCATCAGGCAGGGTACGGACGTGCTGAAGGCGCTGGCCCTGGGAGCCAAAGCCGTGTTCATCGGGCGCCCCATCTTCTGGGGTCTGTCCGTGAACGGCGAGGCCGGGGTTGTCGACGTGCTGGACATCCTGCGCGACGAGCTCAGCGTCGCCATGGGACTGTGCGGGGTCACCAGCGTGCGGCAGGTGGACCGGGGCCTGGTGGACCATCGGGAGTCTCCCGGCAGCGACGGCGGAGTGGCCGGAGTGGTCGGAATGGTAGGAAACCTGGAACGCCTCGCCGCGCTGCACCGGCAGGGCTACCTGACCCTGGAGGAGTTCGAAACGCAAAAGGCCAGGCTGCTGGCGTAGAGCATGGCGGCCCGCGCGGCAGCGGCAGCGCCCTTGCCTGGCGCCTCTGGGGGCGACTGCGCCGCCGCGCCGCCCACCGGGGCTTGCCCCTCCTGCGAGCAAGCCGCACCGCGGGCCAAAGGAGCCAACTTATGAGTGACGATTGGGTCTTGTGCGACTTGGTGGACGGCGTGGCCGTCCTGACCCTCAACAACCCCGCCAAGCACAACGCGCTGTCCCGGGCCGTCCTGGCCCAGTTCCGGGAGCGCCTGGACCGCATCGGGGACGACCCCGCGGCCCGGGTGGTGGTCATCCGCTCTGAAGGCCCCGTCTTCTGTTCCGGCCACGACCTCCGCGAGATGGTGGACGGCGCCGAAGAAGAATACGCCGCCATATTCGCCGAGTGCACGTCGGTGATGGAAGCCGTAAGATTGCTGCCCAAGCCGGTGATAGCCCAAGTCCAGGGCCTGGCCACCGCCGCCGGCTGCCAGTTGGTGGCTACCTGCGACCTGGCGGTCGCGGCCGATACCGCGTCTTTCGCCACCCCCGGGGTGCAGATCGGCCTGTTCTGCACGACCCCCGGCGTGGCCGTGGCCCGCTCCGTTATGCCCAAGAAGGCCATGGAGATGCTGCTCACCGGCAACCCCATATCAGCCCGGGAAGCCCTGGAGTTCGGCCTGATCAGCCGGGTCACCCCCGCGGACGGCTTGGAAGAGCACGTGATGGAACTGGCCCGCCAGATTGCCCGAGCCAGTTCCCAGACCCTGGCCATTGGCAAGCCGGCCTTCTATCGGCAGGTGGAGTTGGACCGCCCCGCGGCCTACGAGGTGGCCCAGCAGGTCATGGTGGAGAACCTGCTGGCCGAGGACGCTCAGGAGGGAATCGCCGCGTTCCTGGAGAAGCGCGACCCCCGCTGGAACTACTAGGCCGCGTACAGGCGCCGAGCCGGTCTGCCAGCTTACCTGGAGAAGCTAGACAGGGCCGCCCCAATGAATCGCAACCAGTTGAGCACCGGCGTTGGGTGCGGTCCGGTGGCCACCCGAAGCCGGCTGCAGCCATGGGAAAGGGTCAGCGTATTCAGCTTTTTGCAGGCGGCTTCTTAATGATATCAGGCTTGCCCGGAGGCTTGGCGGAGGGCTCCCTCGCGGGCGGCGCGGTCCTGGGAGCCGTCCCTTTGTAGTCGGGATGACGGCTTCTATCTACCTTATTCTTGCCACGCTTGAGCATCCGTATACCTCAGAAGACTCCCCGCCCTTATTAGACCCAATTATATCATGGAGGGCATATCAGAAACGGTCGCCGCGCCCCAGCCTTCAGCCGAAGGAGAGGCGGAAGTGTACCTCGAATTGTAGAAGTAGGTGTAGATTAGCACTGACTCCACGTCTCTACCGATAACAAACTCGACAGTCTCTTGATGCGACTCCCCGGGTTCTATCAGGAACTCGCTCCCGTTCCACGCACGCCGTTCTTCGATCAGAGTCGGCCATTGAATATCCTTTAGCCGGCTGTTCTCGGACAGTATGAACTCGACTTCTTCATCCGAGAAGGGAGCGATATGCTGTAGGCGGAATAACCCATCCAAAATTTGCATTTCAACCTTGGAACTGTTGATGAGGTTCGCGGTCACGGCAACGTGGACGTAACTTTCGCCGATGGTCCGATGCGTAATCAAGTGCGAGATGGTGAGGTGAGGCTCGAAGTCTCGGAATATCTGTAGCTTGTCATAGGCGAAAACCCCACCAGCCACGATGGCGAGAACGGTCACCGTGACCTGGACAATTCCACCCACGTCCCGGGCCCGGCCCATGTCCGGCAAGGCGAAGTGCAGCGCCAACGCCAAGAGGACCAGGAAACCCAAAACGGCACAGGTTCTCCGGACACTTCGCAGCACTTGGCATCCGTCTCCGCGCCATTCGGCCTACGCCCAACATCTTTCCATGTTCGTGAGAGAAATGCTACGGTCTGCTGTCAGTCACCCCCTATCGTCGCCCGCCCGTCCTCCGGCCTCGCCTCCAGCAGCCGCGCCACCAAGCTCTCCACCGCGGCTCCCTCCTCCGACCCCCGCAGCCACGTCCGCAGCTCCCGCCGGGCCACCGTCACCGTGAGCCTTTCCCTTTTCTGCCGCAACCGTTCCAGTTGGCGGGCCGCGCCGTGGGCCGCCGCTTGGCCAGCCTCGGAGATGGAGGAGTGAAGTCACGCACCGCGCTGGTGAGGTTGGCCTCAGGCTCGGCGTTGTTGTGCCGACGGAGGATCTCAGCCGCGCTCTTGGTATACCGGGGGTCGTGGTAGTCGAGCTGATCAGACATCAGGAATGTTCCGCCCCCTACGCCGTCACGCCGGTGAAGTTGAACTCGGCCAGCTTGAGCCGGGGGGCTCGGGTGGCGAACCCCGCCTCGTTCAAGGAGAGCCTGGTGTGGTCTCCCACGGCCTCCGCCCCCGCCAGGGCGTCCACGTAGGACTGGGTGAACCTCAGGTCCTTTACCGGGCCGCTCAGGCGTCCCTCCTCAATGAGAAAGACGCCGTCCCTGGTCATGCCGGTCATGACGCAGCCCCGGTTATGGACCAGGCGGGTGTAGTGAAAGCGAGTCACGTAAAGACCCCGCGAGGTGGAAGCGATGAGCTCCTCCAGGGTGTGGCTTCCCTCCCTCATGAACAGGTTGGAGGCATAGGGCGCCCCGCCAAAGTTGACCTGGTGCCCCGTGGAGACCTTGCCCTCCTTGGCCGCGGTGTAAGAGTTGTGCACTGGCTCCCCCACCACGCCGTCGGTGACTATCTCCACCTTCCGGCGGGGCATGCCCTCGGCGTCGAAGGGCGCCGGCCAACCGGCGGGGTCCGCGCCGTCGTCCCAAATGGAGACCAGGGGACTCAAGGCGGCCTGCCCCATCAGCCCGTTCATCCAGCTCCGGCCCTCCTGCACCGCCTGGGCCCCCATGCCGTAGAGACTCAACGCTGACAGTATGTCGTCCACCGCGTAGTGTTCCAGGACCACCGGATACCGGCCCGGCTCCAGGGCCCGGGGATTTTCTCCATCGAGGGCCTTGGCGGCAGCCTCCTTCGCCAGCGCCCGGGGATCGAGGTCGCCCACGCACCAGGACCCACCCTTGGCCCAGCCGGACGAGGTGCCGCTCATCATGGTGATCAGCAGCCCGGCGAAGGTGCCCGCGTGGTAGGCCCGGACGCCGTGGGTCCCGGCCACGGCCGTCTCCTGCACCCCGGTGCGGCAGGCGCCGAACGCGTCAAGCCCCCGGTCCGCCGCGGCGCGGCACACGGCGCTGACGGCCCGGGCCCGGTCCTCCGGCGTATAGGCCGCGGTGGCGGGGTCGAACGCCGGGGTCACCGGCGCCGGACCCGGCAGGGGCAGGCCGGGGAAGTCGGGGTCTTCGGGCATCAGCAGGGCGTTGCGCCGGGCCTGCTCCACGCCCCAGGCTATCCCCTCGGGGCTGAGGTCATTGGTCACGGCGCGCCCCAGGCGGCGGCCCGCGGCCGCGCGCACGTGAAGCTGGGCGTCGGAGTGGGACACGTTCTGATGGACCGCATTGCCGGCGAACCGGGTCAATCCCAGGTCCTGGGCGCTCAGGTAGAAGTCGGCGGAGCCGTCGGCGGCCAGGCCCACGGCCCGGTCCAAGATGGCGTCGCACCCTTCCCGGCCAATCAACGCATCACTCCCACCCTCACGTTGCGGAAGCGGGCGGGAGCGGCCCCATGTCCGGTGTGGGCCACCTGGCCGGGCTGGCCCTTGCCGCACTGGGGGGTACCCCACATGTCCCAGTGGTCGCGGCTGCAAACGGCGTCGCAGGAGTTCCAAAACTCCGGGGTGATGCCAGTATAGGTGCAATTGCGCAGCCGCCGCCCCAGCTTGCCCTTCTTGATCTCGTAGCCCACCTCGACGCCGAACTGGAAGTTGTAGCGGCGGTCGTCGATGGACCAGGAGCGGTTGGTCTCCATGAATATTCCGTCGCCGGTGTCGGCGATGAGGTCATCCAGCGCCCAGTCTCCCGGTTCCAGGCTGACGTTGGTCATTCGGATCAGCGGGATGCGGTTCCAGGAAGAAGCCCTCATGCAGCCGTTGGACTCCAGCCCCAGGGAGTGGGCGCTCTCCCGGGACATCAAGTAGCCCACGAAGAGGCCGTCCTTCACCACCGGGGTCGACGCGGCGGGAACTCCCTCCTCGTCCCACCCATAGGTCCCCAACCCGGGCAGGCGCAGACTGTCGGCGGTGATGTTGACCTGCTCGGAGCCGTAGCGAAAGTTGTTCAGCTTATCCGGGGTTAGAAACGACGTGCCGGCAAAGGCGGCCTCCGAGCCCAGGGCCCGGTCCAGCTCGATGGCGTGGCCGCAGGACTCGTGGACCTGCAGGGCGAGCTGGGAGCCGCCCAGGATGACCGAGGTGGTAACGTCCTGGGGGCAGGGGTCGGCCGTCAGCAGCGCCGCCGCTTCCTCGGCGGTGCGCTGGGCATTGCCGGGCAGGTCCAGGCCGCGAACGTACTCCCAGCCGGCGCAGGCCTGCTTGCGGCCGTGGGACTCTGGATAGGAACGGCGCTGCACCTCGCCGGAGCCGACGGCGGTGGCCTGGATTCCGCCTCCCGACTCGAAAATCGTCTGCTCCACGTAGGCGCCGTCGGTGTTGGAGAAGGTCTTCCGCTCCCGGATGAAAACCAGGTTGCTCTGCCGGGCCGTGATGCCCGGGACTAGGCCCATGCCTTGGTCGGCATCCAGGAGCAGGCCCAGCTTCTGCTCGGGAGAGACGGTGAAGGGGTCCACCTGGACCGGCGTTACATAGGTCCCGCGGCTGGTCACCGGCGGCCCCAGGTTGACGCCGGGTCTGGGCTGTGCCCCCGGGCCTCTCCCGCCGGCGCCCAGGGCCGGCGGCTGCCACGCCGACGCTCGGGCCACGTCCACCGCCAGGGCGGTGACCCGGTCTACTTCCAAAGGCGAGAGGTCGCGGCCGGAGGCGAATCCCCAGGCGCCGTTCACCAGCACGCGGACTCCGAAACCCAGGGACTGGTCGGCCCTGATATTGTCGACGGCTCCGTTGCGTACGGTGTATAGCTCCTGCTCGGTCTGGACCACCCGGACGTCGGCGTACCCGGCGCCCTTCAGCCGGGCCAAGTCCAGGGCGCGCGCCACCAGTTGTTGCATGGGGGGGGTTCTCCTGGGAAGCTCGGCGGGGAAACCGCCATCGGCATTTGGCGAGTCACACCGGGGGCTTGCGGGTGTGCCACGGGGTGTTCTGCTCGTAGACGTGGGCCACCTTCATCACCGTGGCGTCGTCGAAGGGCCGGCCGGCGATTTGCAAGGCCAGGGGAAGCCCATCCGAGCTAAACCCGCAGGGCTCGGAGATGGCCGGCACGCCGGCCAGGTTGAAGGCCCCGGTGAAGCTCCTGACCCCGGATATCCGGCTGTGGGCGTCGTCCTGGTCCCTGATCCCCGGCGCCTCCGCTATCCTGGGGGCCGGAATGGGCGAGGTGGGCAGCGCCAGCACGTCCACGTCCCCCAGCAGCTCCAGCATTTGCCGGCGGAGCAACTCCCGCAGCTTTTGGGCCTTGTAGTACACCTGGGCCGGGGTGAGGATGGCAGTCAACAGCCTCACCCTGGTGTTGTGGTCGTATTCCCCTGCCCGATGCTTCAACCCCTCGTAGTGGACCGCGGCGCCCTCCATGTCGGTCAAGCACTTGGAGACAGGGCCGGCGGCGTGGGCCAGGGGCAGGGCCACCTGGCGCACGGATGCCCCCAGCTCCCGGAGCACCTCCACCGCGGCCAGGACCGCGTCCCGGACCTCGCCGTCAACGTCATCGCCGAGGACCTTCTCAGTCAGCACCCCCACGGTGACCCCGCCCAGGTCGCCCTGCAGAGCGGCGCGATAGTCGGGAACGGCCGCGCGGCGGGTGTAGGGGTCCCGGGGGTCGTAACCGGCGGTCGCCTGGAGGGTGATGGCACAGTCCTCGACGGTGCGGGTGATAGGGCCCACGGTGTCCATGGACCAGCAAACGGGCAGCACGCCGTAGCGGCTCACCAGGCCCCAGGTAGGCCGGAGGCCCACCAGGCCGCTCCACGCCGCCGGTATCCGGGTGGAGCCGCCGGTGTCCTCGGCCAGGGACGCCGCGCAGAGGAAGGCCCCGGTGGCCGCTGCCGAGCCGCTGGAAGAAATCCCCGGGTTGCGGTCGGGGTCCCAGGGATTCCGGGGCGTCCCCGCCGGATGGTGGAAGCTCTCCCCCAGGGCAAACTCGCTGAGGTTCAGCTTGCCCAGCAATACCGCCCCGGCGTTCTTCAGGCCGGACACCACGGCGGCGTCCTCGTCGGGCACGAAGTCCCACAGGAGGTTGGAGCCGGCGGTGGTGCGAATTCCCTGGGTGTAGAACTGGTCCTTGACCGCCACTGGAATCCCGTGCAGCGGCCCCAGGTACCCGCCCCGGGCGATGGCTTCCTCGGCCTGCCGGGCGGCCCGGACGGCTTCCTCGGCGCAGACGGTGACGTAGGAGTTCAGCCCGGGGTCCACCGCCTCGATGCGCTCGAGGTAAGCCTCCGCCGCCTCCACCGGCGAGACCTGCCGGTCCCCGATAAGACGGGACAGCTCGGCGACGGAAAGAAAGGGTATCTCTTGCTTGTCCATTCCCGGGGCCTCACGCCTGGGCGAGGGTAGAGTCGGAGAGCGTCCCAGCGGGCCGGAACTTCCCGCGCAACCGGGTCGGCCGTTCGGCCCCCGTTACGGCAAGGGGCAACTCAGGACGAACCCGCAACGCGGGGGAACCCTGTCCAGAGGCGGCGGACCGGGCGTACCGCGTGCTGGGGAAAGTTGAAGAGCGTTGTGCCGGAGGGCCCGCTTCCGAAGGCCCTCTATGCGGAAGCCGAAGGCTCCAGCTCGTAGGGGTCCAGGACCGCCCCGGCCTCTCGCATGTAGTCCATGGCGTCGTCCCCGTGCAAGACCTGGAAGAAGATCTCCAGGCGGTTGCCGTCGGGATCGAAGCAGTAGAAGCTCTTGGTCAGGCCGTGGTCGGCCAGGAAATCTATCTTGGCCCCGCTGTCCTTGACCTTCTGGTAGATCTCCTTCAACTCCTCCTCGCCGCCCTCGAGGGCCAAGGCGGTGTGGCTGAGGCCGGGGCTGCCCAACTCCACGCCCTCGGGCCCCTTGATGAGGGCGATGTCGTGGTCCCTGGCCCCGAAGGACATGAAGGCCATGTTGATACCGGGGCTGTAGTTCATGATCTCCATACCCAGCACTTCCCGGTACCACTCGGCTGAGGCCTCCGGGTCGCTGACGTTGAGGACCACGTGGCCGACTCTGCTGATCTTTGCCATGACAATCACCCCATAACAGCGCTGGCGCCAGCATACTACCTGCCGGATGCGGTGGCAAGGCGGCCAACTGCGGCCGCCGGGCACGAGCCGCCCTCCGTTAGGTTCCGCCATTCCGCTCCCACCCTCCGACCGCGCGTCCCTATCCTGTCATTTCGCTGGAGCGCAGCGACGAGGAATCTTAACTCCTCACCTTCTAACCAGGCTGCCGGGCAATAAACCGTGTTGCAGCGGGCACTTTAGGGAACCTCTGAACAATCCGCCGGATGTGGCATACTTAGGGATAAAGCAGCCATGCCGGGGGACAGCCATGACCGCACAGCCGACCTGGAGTACCAATACAAGAGACGGAAGACCCGCCGGGAGGTTTTCCTGGAGAAGCTGGATGCCCTGGTGCCCTGGTCCAGGCTGGAAGGGCGGATTGAGCCCTACTATCCCAAGGCAGGGAAGGGGCGCCGGCCCTATCCCCTGCCGGCGATCCTGCGCGTGCACGTGGTGCAGGTATGTTACAACCTGAGCGACCCGGCGATGGAAGACCTGTTGTCTGAGGCGGAATCGGTGCGCCGGTTTGCCGGTCTGCGGCGGTCGGAGCCGCTGCCCGATGAGAGTACGATACTGCACTTCCGCCACCTGCTGGAGAAGCACGAGCTGGGGGAGGGGCTGTTTAAGGAAATCAACGGGTATCTGGCCTCCCGGGGGCTGCGGCTCAGGGAGGGAACCATGGTGGACGCCACCATCATCGAGGCGCCGTCCTCCACCAAGAACCGGACGGGGCAACGGGACCCGGAGATGCGTCAGGTGAAGAAGGGGAACCAGTACCACTTCGGGATGAAGCTGCACGTCGGGGTGGACGCGGAGACGGGCCTGGTGCATAGCCTGGCAACCACCCCGGCCGGCGTGCATGACGTGACCCAAGCCCGCCAGTTGCGGCACGGCGGGGAGACCCAGGTATGGGGCGACGCCGGGTACGTGGGGGTACAGAAACGGGAAGAGAACCTGGATTTAGCCGTGGAATGGCGGGTGGCGCTGAAGCCTGGGCAGCGGCGGAAGCCGGAACCGGACAGCCGGGAGGCTGTGGCGGAAAAAGATAAGGCGTCAGTGTGGGCCAAGGTGGAGCATCCCTTCCTGAAGGCAAAGCGGTTGTTCGGCTACAGCAAGGTACGCTACCGGGGCTTGGCCAAGAACACCGAACGGCTGGTGTTGCTGCTGGGACTGTCCAACCTGAAGCGGGCTCAGGGAATCCTGAGGGCCTGACCCAGGGGGTGGTGCGCCTCCCAGGCTCCCCTAACCTCGAATCCCGACTTCAAGGGCGCCAAACAGGTCAAAATTCGAGGCAAACCGCAGGGCTACAGAGTCCTTCCAACAGTCCCCAGGTCGAAATGTCCGTCACGCTGGGTTGTTCAGAGTTTCCTTAGAGTCCTCGGCTAGGCTCGGAATGACAGGTGGGGCGCTGGAATCACAGGGTGGGCGCGGTCCGGCGGAGTGACAGGCGCGGGGGCCGCCCGGCATGACTCGTTGGTGCGCTTCTGGCAACGGCGGGTAGACGGGTTGGCGCCGGGGACCCGTCCGGGCAGCTGGGCCTAGTATTGGGTCAAATCAAGAATGGCAGGGGTAGAGGCGGCGGAGCTTGGTTCGGGCGTCCTTGGCAGTGAAGCGCCAGTCAATGCTGGCTGACATGCCGTTGCGTTCCGACACGCAGGCATTGACGGCCTTTTCGAGGCTGTCCTCGTCGGCATTGCGCCCCCGCAGGCAGGCTCGGGCCAGCACGCTGAACTCTATCTCGGCCATGTTCAGCCAGCTCCCGTGCTTGGGCGTGTGGTGGAACTCCAGTCTCTTGGCAATGCGCCTGGCCTCCGGCGCCGGAAAGGTCTCGTACAAAGACGCCTGGCGATGGGTATTCAAGTTATCCAGCACCAGGCGGACCACCGGGACATCCGGATAGGCCTCGTCCACCAGCCAGCGCATCTGGTGGGCGAAGTCCTGCATGGTGCGCCGCTGGGTGATTGCCACGTGGCGCCAGCCCCGGCGGGGCTCGCAGCTGAGAAACAGGTTACGGGTGCCTGCACGCTGATACTCGTAGTCCTGACGCCTGGGCCTGCCAGGCTTTGCCGGCAGCGGTTCCCTGATGTGGGCCAGCAACTGGGTGGAGGTCTCGTCGAAACAGACCACCGGCCTCTGGGGGTCGTAGGGTTCGGCGTAGAGGTCCAGCACGTCCTCCATGGCCGCCACAAACTCACTGCTCACCTTCGGGATGCACCATTGCTGCTTCCGCCACGGCCCCAGCGCGTTTTTTTCAGCCGCAGCCGCACCGTCTCGTGGGACAGGGACTCTACTAGTCCCAGCTCCACCGCCTTGCCCGCCAGCAGGCGCAGCGTCCAGTGGTCGTGGCCTTCGGGGGCCGGGCTGCAGGCCAGGGCTATCAGGTGGGCCTCGCCTCGGTCATCCAGCTTGCGGTGCCGCAGCACCTCATCCAATCCCTCCTCGGCATACCGCCGCTTGGCGCGGAACACCGTCCGCTCCGACACGTCCAGGGCAGCGGCCACCTGGGCGGCAGTCCAACCCTCATCTATCTTGAGCAGGATACGGGCCCGGGTGATCGCCTGGGCCGAACTCCTGCCGGCCCGGATCATCTGCCGGAGCCGCCCCTTCTCCTGGGTGCTCAGCCGGACGCCATACTTCTTCTGAACCATGGATGCCCCTCCCACAACACGACTTCAGTCCAAAAGGTAGCATCCAGGATGGCACCATGTAATGCCTGACAATGCGGCTTTGACCCAGTACTAGCCCCCAGGCTCGGCGCCGGGGGCGCCCGTTTCGGCGGCCCAGGCCTGCAGGCCGCGGCGAAAAGCCAGGCCCCCCATGGGCATTATCACCGCTTCCAGCGCCTCCAATATCTCCTGCGGGGTGGCGCCTTCCTGGAGGGCAACCCGGATATGGGCCTGGATCTGCTCTACGTCGGCCCGCAGCGCCGCCTCCACCACGATTTGCAACAACTCCTTGGTCTTGCGGTCCAGCAGCCGCTGGCCAGTGTAGGTGGCCTCGATGAACTCGCCGTACTTCTTTGCCCATTCCAGATCGGCTGCCGCCATAATGCGGTGCATCTCCAGGGTGTACCCCCGGTTCTGCCGGGTAGCTTCCAGGAACTCTTGGGCCTCTTCCGTTGACATGGACCTGGCTCCTTCCGTGGCCGACATGCTCGGAGCGGGAAACGGGTCGACCGCCAACCGAATTCTATCCCGTCGCCACCGCGGGCGCCAGCAGCCCCACCAGGCCAACCGCAGGCTGCGGGCGGGATCGTGTTAAAATCAACCCTAGCTTCCCAGTAGGGCTTTGGCGCTGGTCGCAGCCCGTGCCGGACCGGCCCACGGAGGTGCGCCACGGCTTCTTCATATCCGCCGGAATACTTCCAACGCGTCGACGAGGCGCCCGACAGCCAGTTCTACGACTTTCCCCGGTTGGTAGTCCACATCGACGACCAGGCTATCGAGTCAGTGGGCCGGCTGTTCCGGCAGCTGATACCCCAGGGCTCGGTGGTCCTGGACCTGATGAGCAGTTGGCGTTCCCACTGGCCCCAGGACCACCCCAAGAAGAGGATGGCCGGGCTCGGCTTGAACGCCGCCGAGATGGAGGACAACCCCGACCTGGACGAGTCCGTTGTTCATGACCTGAATCTCGACCCGGTGCTGCCCTGGGACGACGATTCATTCGACGCCGTGGTCATCACCGTTTCGGCCCAGTATCTGACTCAGCCGGTAGAAACCTTCCGGGAGGTCAACCGAGTCCTGCGGCCCGGAGGCGTGTTTATCGTCACCTATTCCAACCGGATGTTTTCCACGAAAGCGGTGCGCGCTTGGCGCCAGTCCTCGGACCGGGGGCGAGGCGAGTTGGTCATCTCCTACATGGAGGCCGCGGGCAATTTCGTAGACGTCCGGTCCGGGTTCGTCAACCCGGAGACCAGCCCACCTGGGGACCCGCTGTTCGCCGTTACCTGCCGCAAAGGGCCTGTGGAGCCCCGACAGTAGCGTAAACGTAAAGTGTGGGTAGGGTTGCCCGCATCGCGCCCGGCGGTTGAGGTGTGAGTCAGCCGCGGAAGGAGAACCATAGAGCCGAGGTTAAATGGTGGGGCCGCGGGTTCGTTATAAGATTGCCAGGCAAATGCTCAGCGAGGAGTTGATGATGGCGAAGAATTGGGTAATGGCCCCGTTCAGTTACGATGCACGAAAGAACTTCGATCAGGTTTGGAAGTACGATCGCGAGAATAATGTCATATCCATTGGATGGGACGTAGAAGCTTTTGATTCGCGGCAGGAATTGGAGAGCAAGTATCGGGAGACGGCTAGAGTCAATGAACGCTGGACGGAAACTGGCTTGTCTCAATTAATCCAGTTTTGGTATGACATCAAATCTGGAGACCGAATTATCGCCCGGGGTGGACGGAAGAAAATCGTTGGCGTCGGCACCGTCACTGGGGCCCCATTCTATAGCCCCAACATGAGAGTCGAGCAGGCGGGCTCATTCAAGGCTGATCATGCATATTTCCTTCCAGTGGAATGGAATGATTCTGAAAGAGAGTTCCCGAAGATCACATTCGGTATGCATACTCTCTACTCAGTGCGAGATGACCAATTTGAACAGCTAGTCAATGGGCGTATCACCGAGGCCAACCTATGGGACGAGTACGTCAGACGCGCCAAGGCATTTGTCGCCACCGGAAAACTAGAAAGTGAGGAGACCGAATATAAGGTTAGGATAGGTCAAGAGCTCGCGGTGGCTAGGAAGGCGGTGCTTGAAGGTGCAGACGACTAGGTCGCCCAAGTCAGGAGTGGAATCGTTAGCTTCCACAATAACCTCATACACTATATCCTGTTGGCCAGATTTCGGGACTGGATTAATGAGTCTACAGACAACGCCTTGATAGGCCTCCAAGCGTTGTGGACGCAAGATGACGTATCCATAGCCGCGCGTATTCGTGCCTTTAGCAACGCATTTCCGGCGTTAGTGACCAGCGGTGTAGGGACCCGAATGAACATCATATCCGTGTTGTTAATGGGAGTGGATACCGAGCAGTATCCCCCGTTCAGAGTGCTTTTTTCCGAGGACACGTACAAGCGTACCGAGTATCCGCAACCGGAGCGCGGCGCGGACGAGGCGGCGTTGTATGAACACGCCCTCGGCTTCCTTGACCGGTTCATCGAGGAGGCAGCGGCACGTGGGCTGGAATTGCGGCATCGCTTGGATGCGCAATCGGTGGCTTGGGCAATCAAGGACGATGACGACGAACCACCCGAGATTGACCACCAGACGCAGACCGAGCCCAACCTGAAAGCCCTCGCCGACGATGTTTATCTTCCCGTCGAATTCCTGGAAAACATCAAAACGCTGCTCCTGGAAGACAAGAAGCAGGTCATCTTCCAGGGGCCGCCGGGGACAGGCAAAACCTATGTTGCCCAGGCGCTGGCGAAACACCTTGCCGGGTCCAAGGACCGGGTTACCCTGGTACAGTTCCACCCGTCCTACGCCTACGAGGACTTCATACAGGGCTTCCGCCCCGTGCGCGGGGGCGGAGAGGGAGAGGGGCAGGTCGGGTTCGAGCTACGGAACGGGCCCCTGCTGAGGGCTGCGCAGCGAGCGCGGAAGGAACCGGACGCGATTCACTGCCTCATCATAGACGAGATCAACCGGGGCAACATCGCCAAGGTGTTCGGGGAATTGTACTTCCTCCTGGAGTACCGCGACGAACCGATGCAGCTCCAGTACTCGGATGGGCCTTGTTGCAAAAATGGTGTCTGTCGCAAAATTCGGGTTTCTGTTGCAAAAATCGACGGGCGGGCGGCCTTGTTCCAATAATCGGCGCTCTGTTCCAAAAAACGATTAGCTTTCAGACCCCGCCTCGCCCACCACGCCTCCCTCGAGCGCGGTATGTGTGGCTCTCAGGGTTCCGTTTGCTTGTAGTTGGCAGGGTGTGTGGAAATAGGCCAACAGGCTGAATCCTTAGACAAGGCTACGTAAAGTCCGAATGTCGTTGCGACCGCGCGATCCGCTTTTGGGAGCGTAGTCATCCATAACCCAGCGGAAGAACATCGCTAGGTGAGGCTTGATGCTTTGATTCATGGTCTTGTCAGCAACGCGGGAACTTTCGCACTCACTCCAATACTCTTCGATGCAATGAAGCAATTCCCGCGGGAAGTTCTGTGATACCTCATTGGCAAGCTCAGTTCGCATTCGTTGTGGCATACAACCTCTTTACGCTGATGGTCGGCGCAGAATTGATTTGTCCATACAACCTAGAGTCGCTTTGGGTTTAGGAATTATGCGGAATTGCGCTTGGTCCGCGGTATGGTTCCACTCCTTTATCGCTCCGGCGTTCATCCAAGAATGTCGACAACCGGCGAGCTACCGATTCCAGATCCTTCAGTTGGCATTCCCACACCGTGTTCACCGACCATCCTTGAGCCGCCAACGATGCCAAGTTTCTAGCGTCCCGGTCTTGGGTGCGCTGCAGCTTGGCCAGCCAAAAGTCCTGATTCGTAGAGGGCACGGCAGCCCGTTTGCACCCCCGGTGGCTATGCCAGAAGCAGCCGTTCACGAAGACCGCCTTGCGCCTAGCCGGGAACACGAGGTCGGGACAACCCGGCAGGTCCGACCGATGCAGCCTGTATCGGTATCCCATTCCGTGAAGCAATCTCCTCACGCTCATTTCCGGCTTGGTTCCCTTCGACTTGACCGCCGTCATTATTCGACTGCGCGTCTCCGCCGTAACGCTGTCAACCATGACCCGCACCCCTACGCAAGCCCTTGCGTCATGTGCAACGCGACGGCTAGATCAAAGCGTCTCTCAGGCCGGAGCTTCTGCTCGCCCCCGTTCAATATCAATTGCTGTAGTACGTCTCTGCCGAAGTGCGGGCTTAGCAACCGAGGATGTTTGAGGTATTCCTTCGTAACCTGCCCGCTAAGCGCGAACGACTTGTCGGTCTGATTGCCCAACGCCATGCCTCCGTAGGTTCCTTGATAATCGTGGTCCCCGGTGGACAGAATGTCGTACAGAGCTCGGACGTGGCGAGCGACCTCTCGCAAATGGCGAGAAACCTCGGAGCCGTCCAGGGCGGCAGTCATGTCAACGGGGATTTGCATCACGGCGACGTCCGACCACACAAATACGTCGAAGCACTGCTCCTTCAGCTTGATGGATTGGCCTTCGGTCTTCCATATCGGCTGAATCAGGAAGGGCTTTTCGACGTTCACCGCGACGGCAAGAGCGGCGGACAAGGCATCCCGCAATCCCGAAGCGTTCTTCAGTATTTCGGCCGCGTTCTCCCACCCGGACACGGCATTGTACGTCGGTTTCAACGCCTCGACGACCTCCTGCTTCAAGCCCTCATTCCCGGAAGCGTCTAGACTCCTGGCGACTCCCATCATGGCATGGGCGGAACTCACGGGGCGGATCACCATTTCCGGCGCCCAGTCCTCTTCTCCCTTGGCTGCGGTGCTAATGTCGGGAATCACCGTCAACTTTATCTCCAACGGCATGGAATCGCTCCCGTCGACGCCAACCACCAAGTCTATCTTTTCGACAACGTTCCGGGAGTACGCCTCATACGGCGTAAATTCCTTCTCGAAGTGGTAGAACGGGAGAGACTCCTTCTTGCCGACTACGTCCGCCATCGTCCAAGTGCCATCCCCGGCGACGATTTTGCCGCCTCGAACGGTCACCGCGACAGGGCCGACTCCCTGGTCTCGCATGAATAGGCAAAGAGCGACGGGAAACGTTGAATTGAACTGATTCTTTCCCCATAAAGCCTTGCCTTTGCGACTGGAGTTGGATTCGGTCAAGCCGTAAAGAGAGGGGTTACTCGATTGCATGGAGCAGCCCTTCCCCTACGAACTTGCCTAGATTCACGGGCACGGCGTTGCCTATCAAGAGTTCGGCGTCCGAGTTGCGGTCGCCCGCGGGCCACTGCCATTCAGCCGGGAAGGTCTGTATCCGGCTGCGCTCCCACGAGTACAAGGGGCGAACCTCGTCCGGCGGCGCGCTGTCCAGGTGGTTCCTGGCGTAGTTGGGCGGCACCGGCCGATTAACGCCGCGGATGGTCGGAGACGGCTCGTGCACCGTGAAAACCGACCGGCGAGAGTAGTTGCGGGGGTGCCTGTAATAGTAGTCTATGTCTATTTCGTCGCCCAGGTACTCCTTGACGGTAAGTCGACCAGGGGATTGGGCTTCCGTGGGCCACGAATCGAACGCCGAACAGACGGCTTCCCCGTCAAGTACGCCGAGAGAGAAAAACCTCTTCCGGGCTTGGGGAACCCCGCACCGGCTTGCGTCCAAGATTAGTTCGGCAAACCTATACCCTTCCCCTTCCAAGACCTCCCGCATGAACTCGTAAGCGGAACTCCGCTTGGCTCCGGGCACGTTCTCCATTAACACGAATGAAGGAGCGCACCTTGCGACAATCAGCGAAAAGGCCACGGTGAGGTTGGCGTGTTGCCCCTCTACCCGAAGCCCCGCCGTGGAGAAGTCTTGGCAAGGAGGTCCGCCTGCGATGATGTCGGGGGCGTGAGCGGCAATTTCGTCCGCGGCCCTGTCCACGTCTCGTAGGTCCAGCGTCTCGGCGTGGCTGGGCAGATTGCGGTTGTACGTCTCGACGGCCAAAGGCCAGTCGTCATAGGCCGCTACTATCTCTATGCCAGCGGCTTGAAGTCCGGCGCTGAGCCCCCCTACGCCACAAAACAGGTCAACTCCTCGCAATATCTGAGCCCTCCCCCCTTACAACATCTGCCGCTGGCTGACCATCTTCGGGCCAACCAGCGTGGAGTAGGTCAATCGCTTGTCGCTGGAGTCCCGCACCATCTTGCCGAGTTGGTCGCCGGTGTCGAGGCTCCAGGCGTTGCGCCGTCCGGCAAACTCTTGGACGTACCGGCCAAGGTGCTTCTCGCGGGTCTCCGGTCGAAACCATAGTATCGCCGTCCCTTTACAACACCCTGGGCTCATGTTGAAAAGCGTGGGCAAGACCCTGGTGATGCGCTCTCGATAAGGCGGTGCGAATAGCTCACTGCCGACAGTCATTACAGCATCCTCGAGGCGGTTACTTCAGATTCAGACGGCTCACTCCCTACGCGGCCCGTGAGTTAACCTAACCAACCCCAGCCAGACGCTTCTTGGGCACCCGTTTCCGGCGGCAGAGCTCTTCCAGCTTCTCCAGCACCAACTGGTAGTTGGACGGCTGGCGGTCCCCCGCCTTCCACTTCTGGACGGTGTTGTAGGCCGCCCCCAGCTCGCGGGCGATTGCCGCCAGGGTCCAGCCCTTTCCCTCAAGCTCAGCGATGCGCACCCGTACCGCGTTCATGCGGTGCGCATCGTAGCATACGGTGTCTATCCCTGTACAGGCCATTGCGTCATTTCCCGTCGTGCTTCCTATCATGTACAGTGTATGTTATACTAGCTATAGTTTAAGAATCAAGGGGATACCGAAATGACTAAGCAGCTCAGCCTCAACCTGGACGGCCAACTCAGCCTCGACATTCCCACCGCCCTCGGCCCGGGTGACCCCGACGACGGCGACGAGGGACGCAAGGCGCGGGGAATGGCCATAGCCGCCATCACCAGCATTGACAAGACTCCCCTGGGCTACCGGGTCCCGTCCCAGTCCGGCAACGGCTCCTACATGGTCAGCGTCGGGGAGACGGTGTTTTGCAGTTGCGCCGACTTCGAGAAGCGCCGGCGCTTCTGCAAGCACGTCGTCGCCGTGGAGTACATCATCCGGCGCGAGGAAAGGCCCGACGGGACCACCATCGAGACCAAGGCCATGCGGGTGACCGCCCAGGGCCAGTCCTGGGCTGAGTACAATGCGGCCCAGGTCAACGAACAGGAGCACTTCGTGACCCTGCTCCGGGAGCTGGCCGACACCATCCGGCAGGAGCCCCAGCAGGGCCGGGGACGGCCCAGGCTCCCACTGTCGGATATGGTCTTCGGGATCGGCGTGAAGGTCTACAGCACCATGAGCGGGCGGCGGGCCATGACGGACATTCGGAACGCCCACCGGGACGGCCTCATGGACAAGGCCCCGTCCTTCGCCAGTGTCGCCCGCTACCTGGAGAATCCCAGCCTGACGCCGGTCCTGAAGTCCCTCATCGAGCGGAGCGCGTTGCCCCTCAAGGCCGTGGAAACCGACTTCGCCGCCGACGGGACGGGGTTCAGTTCTTCCGTCTACCACCGCTGGTTTGACCACAAGTGGGGCAGGGAAATCAAGGAAGCCCAGTGGGTCAAGGCCCACGTCATGTGCGGCGTCCAGACCAACATCGTGACCGCCGCCGAGGTCAGCGAGGGCACCGCCCATGACTCGCCTTATTTCCCCACCCTGGTGGAGACCACGGCGCGGGGTTTCACTGTAAGTGAGGTATCGGCGGACAAGGCGTATCTCAGCAAGCGCAACCTGGCGGCGGTGGACCAGGTGGGCGGAGAGGCCCTTATCCCCTTCAAGTCCAACTCCGTGGTCAAGAACAGCGCCCAGCCGCGTGACGGGCTTTGGGAGCGGGCCTTCCACTACTTCCACCTGAACCGGGCCGAGTTCCTGGCCCGCTATCACAAGCGGTCGAACGTGGAGACCGCCTTCAGCATGGTAAAGGCCAAATTCGGCGGCGCGGTGCGGAGCAAGACCCCCGTCGCCCAGGCCAATGAAGTGCTGGTCAAGATTCTCTGTCATAACATCGTCGTGTTGGTCGCCGCCATGTATGAGCTAGGCTTGAATCCGGTTTTTGCAACAGAGGGGCGGGGTGTTGCAAAATTCACCCGCTTCTAGGGTTTTTGCAACAAGGCCACTCGGATGAGTCGTTTTTGCTGCCCGCCAATCTGTACATCATCGGGACGATGAACGCTGCCGACCGCTCCATTGCGCTGGTGGACTTGGCCCTTCGCCGGCGGTTCTACTTCGTAGAGTTCCACCCGGACGAGGAGCCGGTGAAGGGTGTGCTTCGTCGCTGGCTGGATGCCAATGAGCTTGGCCATATGGCATGGCTGGCGGATGTCGTGGATCGGGCCAACGAGAAGCTAAAGGACGACCGGCACGCCGCCATCGGCCCCAGCTATTTTATGAAGAACGGCCTCGATGACGCTGCCGTCGAACGTATCTGGAAGCACAGCGTGCTGCCCTACATCGAGGAGCGCCGTTTCGGTGGAGACGAAGTAGGCGAGGATTTCAGCCTCGATAGACTGCGCCAGCAAGTTGAGTCCGGCAACTCACGAAGGGATCAGAGGGGCGATGGGGAGAACGGCGGCGACAACGGGAACGAGAAAGATATATGAGCTATGCGCCGGATTGACCTGCAAGAGCGCCAGCCGAGCGGGCCTCATACGATCTTAGTGCCTGAGCGCGCCGCGCCCAGCGGCGCGGCGATGACACGGTTATGGTATTATTATGATATCACACCTCCCAAGGAGATTGACGTGCCCGATCTAGCGCTCCGCGACATCCCCGAGCGGCTGCACCGAGAGCTCAAGTCAGCCGCGCGTCGGAACCACCGTAGCCTGAATGGGGAGATCCTAGCGAGGTTGACGGCGTCGGTTCACGGCGGACTCGTAGACCCCGCGGCGCTTCTTGAACGGATACGGCTGCGGCGCGAAACCTTGGGACAGGTAGACCTCAGCGAGGAGACCCTCCGGGAGATGCGAGACGCCGGGCGGCCGTGATAGTCGTCGACACGAACGTCATGGCGCGCCTCTTGGTGGGTGGAGTAGGTGGCGCCGACGCCGCCCTGCTGTTCGAGCAGGACCCTGAGTGGGCGGCGCCCGTCATCCTAATGAGCGAGTTGCGCAACGTCCTGGTTGGATTGGTGCGCCGGGGCACACTGGCCTCGGATCAAGCCAAAGCTATGAGCGATGACGCAGCCGTCATTCTGGGAGACCGTGTTGCAACTGTAGCCAGCGCCCAGGCCCTCGACATTGCGCTGGAGTGCGGCCTCACCGCGTACGATGCGGAGTCCGTCGCCTTGGCGCGAACGCTGGGCGTCCCGCTGGCTACCTCGGACAATGCAATTCTGCAAGGCGCTGGGGACGTCGCGGTGTCGTTGCAGAGCGTCTGTGACCTATCCAAACGGCGGGAAGCGCCGTGAACGACAGAGCGGCCCGCTGTCGAGGAGCGCCGTTTCGGGGGGGGGGCAGGCTACTGACGAATTCGGTCTCGCCAAGATGCGCCGGGAGGATTCGTCCGACTACCCTCCGGAAGAAGGCGTTAACAACGGAAATCAGAACGACAATATGAGCAATGCCACGGATTGACCTGCAAGAGCACCAGCCGAGCAAGCCGTATCCGCTCTCCGCGGCTGAGTTGCAAACGCTGCTGGGTGAGGCGAAAGCTCTCGATTTATCCGTCACTCCAATCCCCGGCGAAAGCAGCGCGTACACGCTCAAGTCCGGCTCCACCGTCGGCGCAATCGAGGTTGGCGACCTGTCGGTACTAATTCGGCCCAAGATAGGCATCCCGCAGCTGCTGTCACTGGCTTGCTATGCCATCGGCAATGTCAGATTTCGGAAGGACGATTTCGACTTTCCCGACGAGTATGCGCTGCCCGATGTACTGGCCCTTGCGCTGGCTTCCCACGCCCGCCGCGCCTTCTCTCGGGGTCTGATCCACGGCTACCGTACCGAGGAGGAAACACTGTACACGGTACGCGGCCGCATCCGGTTCGACGAGCAGATACGACGCAGGTTTGGCGTCCCCCTGCCCGTGGAGCTGCGCTACGACGAGTTTACGGAGGACGTCCTGGCGAACCGCCTGGTGAAAGCGGCGGCCTACCGGCTTGGCCGATTTCACCTCCGCGCGCCGCAAACGCGCCGGGGCTTGGGCTGGATTGCCGGGATGCTGGACAACGTCTCGGCTGTTGAGTTCCCGCCGGGCAGCGTGCCAGAGGTCACTTTCGACCGGCTAAACGAGCACTACCGGGGCGTCGTGGAGCTATCGCGGCTCATCCTGCGCCATAGCGCCTTCAAGTCGGAGCGGGGGCAGGTGCGGGCGTCAGGGTTCTTGGTTGACATGAACGTCCTGTTCCAGGAGTTCCTGACGGTGGCACTGCGGGAGGCGCTGGGTGTCTCCGCGGACACGCTTTGCTCTGACAAGGAACTGAAGGACCGTCGACGAATATATCTCGATAAGACCAGCCGCGTGAAACTCGAACCTGATTTAACTTGGTGGGACGGCTCATCCTGCGTATTCGTCGGCGACGCCAAGTACAAGAACATCACCGGGGAGCGTGTCCCCAATGGCGACCTGTACCAGCTTCTCGCCTACACGACCGCCCTCGACCTGCCTGTCGGGCTGTTGGTCTACGCAGCGGGAGAGGCGGATGTTGCTACGTATGTAGTGCGGTGCTCCAACAAACGACTGGATGTGGTCGCCCTGGATCTGTCCGGCACGCTGGACCAGGCGCTATCCCGCGTCGAGGGGTTGGCGGATAAGGTGAGGAAGTTGCGCGACGAGACCCGTGGGCTGCGGCCTCCCCCTCCATCCTAAGCTCCTGACACTTCTCCCTTGCCCACTCCGGTGACCACTCCCTACCCTGTTGATAGACAGCTATTGCCGCCTTGCCAAATCTATCGAACCGCCACCTGGGCTCATGGCTCAGAATGGCCCTGAAAGGCCCTGAAATAAAAAAACCCCGACGAAAGACCGGGAAAGCTCGCGGCCGGGACATCCCGCGAGGCTGAGCAGTTATCCTTACGCGTGTGCACCGCCCGTCCCCAGCCCTTATACTTAGCCGAAAGACTGGTGGGTCTATGACACGAATCTTTCGGGTGGCCCTGGCGCAAATCAACCCCACAGTGGGCGATATCCCCGGCAACACCGCCCTCATGCTGGACTACTTGGAGCGGGCCCGGGAGGCTCACGCCGACCTGGTGGCGTTTCCCGAGATGGCCACCACCGGATACCCGCCCGAGGACCTGCTCTTCAAGACCTCTTTCCTGCGGGACAACGTCGCGGCCATGGAGAGGATTGTCGCCGCCGCGCGGGGCATCGCCGTCGTGGTGGGCTACGTTCACTCCGGCCGGCAGATCTCCAACGCCGCGGCCGTGGGTTTCGACGGCCAATTGGTGGACACCTATCGCAAGATGCACCTGCCCAACTACGGCGTGTTCGACGAGGACCGCTATTTCCACCCGGGAAGCGCCTGCCCTGTCTACGTGGTCCGGGGAGCGAGCGTGGGGGTGAACATCTGCGAGGACATCTGGTATCCAATGGGCCCCATAGCAGTCCAGCGGGAAGCCGGAGCCGAGCTCATCGTCAACATCAACGCCTCGCCCTTTCACGCCGGCAAGAGGTCCCAGAGGGACAGGATGATCGCCACCCGCGCCGCGGATAACGGGCTTTTCGTCGCCTACCTCAACACGGTTGGCGCCCAGGACGAGCTGGTGTTCGACGGGGCCAGCCTCATTTGCGGCGTAGACGGGGACGTGGTTGCCCGTGGTCCGGCCTTCCAGGAGTCCCTGCTGATCGCAGACCTGGACGTCGACGCGGTGCGCCGCGACCGCTTGCGCGGCCCGAGACGGCAAAGGGAGCGTCCTGCCGTCCTGGAGGAGATCGGCGAGTCCCGGGTGGTCCACGTATCCGGCGGCGAGCCGGAGCCCCGTCCACCCCTCCCGGAGGCCGTGCCGCCGCGCGCCATGGGAGAGGAGGAAGAGGTCTATCACGCCCTGGTGCTGGGGGCCCGGGACTACCTGCGCAAGTCGGGCTTCCGCAAAGTCCTGGTCGGGCTGTCCGGCGGCGTCGACTCGGCCCTCACCGCCGCCGTGGCGGTGGACGCCATGGGGCCGGAGAACGTGGTGGGCGTCTCCATGCCGTCGCGATTTTCCTCGGAAGGCAGCGTCGGCGACTCCCGGGAGCTGGCGGACAATTTGGGGATAGACCTGTGGACGGTGCCCATAGAGCCGGCCCACACCGCCTTTGCGGACATGCTGGAGCCCCACTTTCGCGGCACGAAGCCCAACGTGGCTGAAGAGAACGTTCAGGCCAGGATACGGGGCAACGTCCTCATGACCATCTCCAACAAGTTCGGCTGGATCGTGCTGACCACGGGAAACAAGAGCGAGATGGCCATGGGCTACGCTACGCTCTACGGAGACATGGCCGGCGGGTTCGCCGTGCTCAAGGACGTGCCCAAGACCCTGGTCTACCGGCTATGCCGCTGGCGCAACGAGAACGGCAAGTCCTCCGGCGTAATTCCGCAGGCTATCCTGGACAAGCCTCCCTCGGCTGAGCTCAAGGAAGACCAGCTGGACCAGGACAGCCTTCCCCCCTACGAGGTGCTGGACCCGGTGGTCAAAGCCTACGTGGAGGAAGACTGGAGCTACCACGACATGGTGGCCGGCGGGTTCGACCCGGCTGTGGTACGCCAGGTCATATCTGCCGTAGACCGCAACGAGTACAAGCGCCGCCAAGCCCCGCCGGGGGTCAAAATCACCCCCCGGGCCTTTGGCAAAGACCGGCGGCTTCCCATCGTCAACCGCTTCCACCAGGTATAGCCGCCGCCCGCGTCATTGCGGCGTCTCGATTATCCCGTCATGCCGGAAGCAGGCCCCCACGGTCAGGCCGGACGGAGCCTCCCAGCCATTTCTTACGTCTTCCCCCCGTCATTCCGAGCTCAGTCGAGGAATCTATAGTCCGCAGCGGCACGACGGTTCATTGCCCGGCTGCCAAGCGTGGGGGCGACGACTTTGGATTCCTCGTCGCTGCGCTCTGTCGGAATGACGGGAGCGGGCGCAGAGCGGCCCTGCCCGCATCCCTGACTCCGAAACCCGCAGGCGGTGGCTAGTCCGAGACCCGGACCACGGCCTCCACTTCCACCAGGTACTCCGGCCGCACCAGTCCCGCGACTATCACCGTGGAGCTGGCCGGCGGGCTGCTGGGCCAGGTTTCTCCCCGCACCTTGCTGTAGGCAGCATAGTTGCTTACGTCGGTGAGGAAGCAGGTTATTTTCACCGTGTCCTGCATGGCGGCCCCGGCGGCCTCGACGATGGTCCGTATGTTGCTCATAACCTGCCGGGCCTGGGCCTCGCAGTCGCCCGCGCCCACCAGGTTGCCGTTGGCGTCCACGGACACGCTGCCGGACACGAAGAGAAGGCCGCCCACCCGGATGCCGGGCGAGAGCGCCGGGTTGGGGTTGATGCCCTGGGGATTGACAGGGGTCCTCTCTGGCATGGGGTCACCTCCATTGATGTCGGTGGATTGACGTCGGTAAATCGAAGTTGCGGGGGAGATGGTTCCAGCCGGGTACACGGATGCCGGGGCCCGGCGGCCCTGGGTTTGGAAGGCGGCGGGAGGGCTTGCGACTGTGCCTCCGCCGGGTGGCGCGGGCGGGTTCCCCGCGGGTGGTTGCTTCAAGACCGGGCTGGGGCGGGGATGCTGGAGCGGTCCCGGGTGACGGAGGTTATTCCCCGCACTCCTTCCAGCTTGGCGAACAGCTTGCCCAACTGCTCCAGGCCGGTGGTGTGCAGGGTCAATTCGATGGTGACGGTCCCGTCCTCCAGTTCCCGGGTGATGACCGAGGCGATGTTTACGTGCTCTTCGGATACCGCGGTGGTGATGTCCCTAAGCAACCCTACCCGGTCGTAAGCCTTCATCTTGATGCGAACGGGATACAGTGTCCTCTCCACCCCCCAGTCCACGTTTACGATGCGCTCCTGCTCGTCCTCGCTGCGGAGGCTCTGGCAGTCCTTCTTGTGGACCGTGACCCCCCGCGCGCGGGTGATGAACCCAAGGATTTCGTCCCCGGGAATAGGGTTGCAGCACCGGGCAACGCGGATGAGCAAGTCCCCCACGCCCAGCACCGTTATCCCTGAGCTGGGGCTGGAGAGGGGCATGGGGGTCTTGGGGCGCTCCACCGGGGCCTCGGTCCCCTGGCGGGCCTGCGCCAGGCGGTGGGCCACCTGGCTCTCGGTGATTACCCCGGAGCCCAGGTTGGCCAGCAGCTCGTCGATGCTGTCGTACTTGCAGATGGCCACCACTTCATCGTCGTCCAGACGCTGGTTGAGGCGGCGGAGCTCCCGGCGGAGCAATTCGCGCCCGCGCTGGATGTTGCTGCTGCGAGCCTGCCTCCGGAACCACTGGCGCACCCTCTGCCGGGCGTTGGCCGACGCCACGTAACCGCGGTTGGGGTTGAGCCAGTCCAGGCTGGGGCCTCGCTCTGACTTGGACGCCACCACCTCCACCGTGTCTCCATTCTCCAGCACGGTGTCCAGGGACACCAGACGCCCGTTGACCTTGGAGCCCATGCACCGGTGGCCCAGCTCGGTGTGTATCTTGTAGGCAAAGTCCACCGGGGTGGAGCCAGCGGTTAGCTCCACGATGTCCCCCTTCGGGGTGTACACGAACACCTGGTCGCGGAAGATGTCCTGCCGGACCGACTCGATGAACTCGTCGGTGGCGGTCACCTCCCGCTGCCACTCCAGCAACTGGCGCATCCAGGTCATCTTCTCCTCGAAGCGCCGGTCCGTGGAGTTTCCCTCCTTGTAACGCCAGTGAGCGGCAACGCCGTACTCGGCTATCTGGTGCAGCTCGTGGGTCTTGATCTGCACTTCCAGCGGGTTCCCGCCCTCGCAGATGACCGTGGTGTGCAGGGCCTGGTACAGGTTGTCCTTGGGGGTAGCAATGTAGTCGTCGAACTGGCCGGGAATGGGGTGCCACAGTTGGTGGACCACGCCCAGGACCTTGTAGCAGTCCTCCTTGGTGTCCACCAGCACCCGGAGCGCGTACAGGTCGTAGATGTCCTGCAACTCCTTGCCCTGGGTGGCGTACTTCTGCATCTTCCGGTAGGTGCTGTAGATGCCCTTGGGCCGCCCCACCACCTCGCCCCGCACGTTGAAGGACTCCATCTCATTCCGGAGAGTGGAGGCTATTTCCTCCACGTAGGCTTCCCTTTGTTCCCGCTTGGCGGCCAGCATCTTGGAGATTTCCCGGTAGCTGACCTCGTCCAGGTAACGGAAAGCCAGGTCGTCCAGCCGCCACTTGATTTCCCAGATGCCCAGCCGGTGCGCCAAGGGGGAGTATATGTCCAGGGTTTCCTGGGCGATCCGCTGGCGTTTCTCCGGGGGCAGGGCCTCCAGGGTGCGCATGTTGTGCAGGCGGTCCGCCAGCTTGATGAGCACTACCCGGATGTCTTCCGCCATGGAAACCAGCATCTTGCGCAGGCTTTCGGCGTAGAGGCTGTCTTCGTCGTTGTAGTGGTCCGGCCCGGGGTTGAGAGAACCGTGGAGGCGGTCGTCCAGGCGGGTGAGCTTGGTAACCCCGTCGACCAGCTTGGCGGTCTCGGCGCCGAAGCGGGCTTCCACCTCCTCCAGAGTCACGCCGCAGTCCTCCACCACGTCGTGGAGCAAGGCGGCAATGATGGTGTGGGAATCCAGGTGGAGGTCAGCCAGGAAGAGGGCGGTCTCCAAGGGGTGGGCGATGTAGGGTTCGCCCGACTTTCGTACTTGCCCGGTGTGGCATTCGTCGGCGTAGGAGTAGGCCTGTCCGATGAGGTTGGTCGCCTCACCGGGCAAATAGCCGCCGACCCGGTCGATTAATGTTGTCGCGTTGTCCGCCACTACCCCACGGTGGTCACCTTGGCCCGTGTTAATGATAATATGGGTAGCGTCCTATGCCCGGGCGGGATAAATGAGCTTTGCCGCATTCTAACCGTTCTGCCGGAAAAATGCCACCGACCCGTCAGCCGGGTCTCCGGGTCTGGCCCGGAGTCACGCCTCTGGGACAGCGCCAAGGAGGGGTTGAGGTATGACCACCCAAGCGACCGGCTATCTGATGTACGTTTCCCTGCAGGACGACGACAAGATATCGATATTCCGGGTGGACCCCGGGTCCGGCGCGGTCGAGCACCGGGAGGACGTGGCCGTTCCCGGCGGTCCGGCGCCCCTGGCCATGGACCCCGGGCGCAGGTTTCTCTACGTGGGCCGCCGCGGCTCCCAGGAAATCGCCAGCTACGCCGTCGATCCCCGTTCCGGGGGCCTGTCCCTCCTGGGCGCCGTTCCCCTGCAGGGTGAGCCCGTGTACCTGGCCACGGACCGGACGGGAAACTACGTGCTTTCGGCCTACTACTACCAGAGCACCGCGGCGGTCCACTCCGTGGACGGCATCGGCGTCCCCGTCTTTCCCCCGGTGGAGTGGTGCTACACCGCCAGAGGCGCCCACGCCATCCAGCCGGACCCCTCCAACCAGTTCGTCTTCGTGCCCCACATAGCCGGGAGAGGCCCCAACGCTATCTTCCAGTTCCGGTTCGACGAGTCCACCGGACGCCTCTCCCCCAACTCGCCGCCCGCCTACCGGCCCCAGGAAACCCTGGGTCCCAGGCACTTCTGCTTCCACCCCAGGGAACCCGTCCTCTACTTCTCCGACGAGCAGGGCTGCAGCGTCACGGCGTACCGGCTGGACCCGTCGGGCGGCACGTTGTCCCCCTTTCAGACCATATCGACTCTCCCCGAGGGTTATGACGGCAGCAACTCCTGCTCCCAGATTCAAATCACCCCCCAGGGCAACTTTCTGTACGCCCCCAACCGGGGCCACAACAGCGTGGCCTGCTTCGCCATAGACCCCGACACCTGCCGGCTGACGTCCCTGGGCCAGGTCCCCACGGAGCCGGTGCCCCGGGCCTTCAGCCTGGACCCGGCGGGAAACTTCCTGTTCGTGGCGGGCTTGGAATCGGGCCGCCTGACGTCTTACGAGGTCGACGGAGACAACGGCCACCTCACGCCGCTGGAGTCCTGCCCGTTGGGAAACAGGCCCATGTGGGTGTTGATTACCGGCTTGCCCTAGAGTAACGCCACTGCGGGGCCGCGCCCGGAACGCGCGGACAATTGAGCTGGCAACCTATTCGGTCCAGGGGCCCCGCCCCCGAGGGCCCGGACCAAGCCGTTGGGCCGGCGGCAGACCCGTTCGTACGAGTCCAAAAGAAGGCAACCATTGCTTGACTCCCTCCAATCGGCCATCGCCGCGAGGCCCAGCTACAAGTATTGGGTCTTCGGCGCCATCGCCGTCGGCACCTTCGGCTCGGTGGTCGACCACGGCAGCAGCCTGGTAGCCCTGCCCACCATTGCGGACCATTTCGAGACGGATATCCCCACGGTCCAGTGGGTGGTCATAGCCTACACCCTGACCATTACCGCTTTGCTCCTGCCCATGGGCCGGCTGTCCGACCTGGTGGGGCGCCGCAAGGTGTACCTTCTGGGCAGTGTGCTGTTCATGGGCGGGGCCGGATTGAGCGGGTCTTCCGTTAACCTGGAGATGTTGATCGCGTCGCGGGTCATACAGGGCGTTGGCGCCGCCATGAGCCAGGGCACCGGCATGGCTATCATTACCTCGGTTTTCCCCGGCAACCAACGGGGCAAGGCCATCGGCTTCATCATGACCGTGGTGGGGGCGGGAGGAATAGCCGGCCCGGCCATCGGCGGACTGGTGGTGCAGGCCTTCGACTGGCCCTACGTGTTTTGGATCAACATCCCCCTGGGAGTGGTGGGGATTGGCGCCGTGATCGTTGCCCTCCGGGAGGGGGCCTTCGGCCGGGAGGCCCACCACCGGGGCACCAAGTTCGACTGGCCGGGGGCTGCGCTGTCCGCCGCCGCACTGCTGACCCTGCTGCTGGCCATGACCAACGCCCACCGGGTGGGCTGGACCTCCCTGCCCATCGTGCTGGCCCTGCTGGGGTTCGTCGTGCTGATAGGCTCGTTCATCTGGTGGGAGGTCCGCACCGTCAACCCAATGCTGGACCTTAAGCTGTTCGGACGCAAACCCTTCTCCTTGGGAGTATCGGCGTCCTTCCTTACCTTCCTGGGCAGCGCCTCGGTGCTGTTCCTGATGCCCTTCTACCTACAGGGGGCGCTGGGCCTAAAGCCCGGGACTGCCGGCCTCATCGTCATGCCCGGAGCCCTGTGCATGGCGTTGCTGGGGCCCGTGAGCGGCGCCCTCTCGGACCGTTTTGGCTGGCGCTGGTTCACCATGGGCGGCCTGGCCAGTTCCGCCTCGGGACTGTTCCTGCTGTCCCAGCTAAACGTGGACTCGTCCCTGGTCAGCGTGTTTCCGGCCCTTATCCTCACCAGCGGCGGGATGGGGATTTTCTACTCGGCCAACACCAGTTCAGTGCTGAGCGCCGTGGAACGGGAAAAGTACGGCGTGGTGTCGGCGCTGCTCAACCTGGCCCGCAACGGCGGGAACATCATCAGCCTCGCCATGTCCACGGCCATCGTTACGGCCACCATGGGGTCCATGGGGTTCGAGCCGAGCTTGGACGTGGTGCGGGAGTCGGCCAACGAGGACGTAGCCCGCGCCTTTTCGGCGGGCCTGCGCCATGCCTTCTTGACCATGATGGGCCTGTTGCTGATTGGACTGGCGGTGTCGGCCCTCAAGACCGAGCGGGAGACGGAGCCGGGCCCGGCGGTTTCCTCAGGGGCCGATCCGGGAGGCGACTGAGAAGACCCGGGGTGGCCGCCCTCATTCCACCAGGGTGCGGGAGACGTGAATGGTGGCGTAGGACCAGGCAATCTTGAAGGGCTCGGTCCCCGTGTTGATTATCCGGTGGTGGGTCCCCGGAGTAATAAAGGCGGCGTCGTGTAGTCTGACGTGGTGCTCTTGGCCGCCGATGATCATGGTCCCCTCGCCCTGGATGACGATCACCGACTCTTCGGCGTTGTGGTAGTGGGTGGTGTTGGAGCACCCCTGAGCGAAAGTGGTGATGCCGCTGGAGATCTGGGTCGCTCCCTCGTCCTCGCCAACCATGGGGGACACGGTTACGCCGGGGACGCGCTCTACGTGATTTACGCTGTCGTTGCGGATGAGCCTTGGCGCCGTCATGGTCCCTCTCCGTGCTCACCAGACCCGGAGGTCCGGCCGGTATGGGCACTGGCTGGGTTTCCCGCTCCTCGCCGATCCGGGGACGGCGGGAGCGCAGTCCCGGAGCGCGCTCATGGTAACACGGGACTGGCCGGGGAGAAACGCCGCCTGGCGTTTCTATCGATTGGGCCAGGGGGGACTTCGTGTGCATCATCGCTGCTGACCAGCGGCGGGCAAAAAGATTCGGAGGTGCGCCCACGCACCTCCGAATGTATCGGGCCGGTCCGATGCCCCCTGGGGGCTACTTGGTCTTGGCCACGGCGTCGGGAGCCAGGTCTTTCTCCCAGGGGCCGGGGAACCGGCCCTGGGGCCGGCCGTCGGAGAATATCTTCTCCTGGGTGGGCCACTCGCTCCGGGGCGTCTCGTAGTACACCTCGATCCCGTTGCCGTCGGGGTCCTGGAGGTAGATGCCCAGGGATATGCCGTGGTCCGCCACCCGGTTGATGGGGACGTTCTTCTCGTGGAGCCTATCGTAGAAGTCTGCCAGGTCTTTCAACGACCCCATGCGCCAGGCCATGTGGTTCAGTCCCACTTGGCCTGCCTGCGGCCCCATGGCGTCCTCCCCGACTTCCATGAGAGCCACTTCGTGGGACTCGTCCCGGTTGGCCGACATGAAGGCGGCGCGGCCGGGCATGACGTCGTAGGTGTGCAGCCCCAGAATATCCTCGTACCACTGCCGGGCGTCCTCGGCGTTCCGCACGTAGATGTTCACGTGTCCCAGGTGAGTCGGCGTGTAGCTCATCACTATCTCCAAGTCCCGGATAGCTAGGATGAAGTCTTCAGAGTTCACGGTAACACACTAGCCTCTCTGGAAGCAAACGCGCCCGCCGGCCCCAAGGATCAGGGCACCCTCACTTTGCCCCGGAAACGCTCGGCAAATACCTTGTCGCTGCCGGTCAACCCTAGTAGGATGGGCCCCTAAATTTCATTCCAAAGGAGCGTGGAAATGAGGGTTTGGGCGGTAGCGGCGCTTCTCTTCGGCATCCTGGTCCTGTCAATCGCGGCCTGTGGAGGGTCAGACTCCCCAACTTCGTCCCCGACAACGGCGCCCGTCCCCACGGCTACCGTTGCGCCCACGCCCACCGTCGCACCCACGTCCGCGCCCGTGCCCACCCCGGCGCCCACGGAGGCTCCTCCGCCGACGCCCGGCGGCGACCTCCCAGACCCGGACTCCCTCCTCGAGTCCGCGGCCGCGGCCATGGCAGCCGTGACCTCCTTCCACTTCGATGTGGAGTTGGTCATGTCCATCGACGCCGAGGGACAGGCCCTGGAAATTCCGATAGGCATGACCGGCGATTTCCAGGCCCCCGATCGCGCCAAGGGCAAGCTGTCCAGCATCCTTGAACCAGGCTTTGAGATCGAGAGCGAGTTCGTGATCATCGGCCCTGATTTCTACATGAGAGACCCTCTGACGGGCGAGTGGGCCAGGGACGAAGAGTCTTCCTTGGGACCGGCGTTGGGACCGGCGATTTTCCCCCCGGACTTGGTGTCCCCCGAAGGCCTGGAAGGGCTAGAGGACCTGGTGTTGACCGGCGAGGAGGTCCTCGGCGGGGTGCGGACCTGGCGCTTGTCCGGTTCGGGGTCCGCGGACGCTCTGACCGGGGACGGTGGACTGAAGCTTAACGCCGAAGTCTGGATAGGCGTGGATGACCTGCTCATACACGGCGTGACCATGAACGGTGATATCGGGTTTCTTGGGGACCTCACGGATGGGGCCGGAGGCGCGTCCATATCGTTTGAAGTGTGGTTGTCGGACTATGGAGTTCCGGTCTCCATAGAGGCGCCCGAATTGATGGCGGACATTCCCGCCGGCGCAGAGGTACACTGTGCGACCCTCTTCGATCTGACTGTCTCCGGCGGCGCGGGCGAGTTCACTCCTGAGGTCACTTCTTTCAGGTGCCTGAATACCTACCTGGATGTCGCCGGGTCCAATCTTGCCGAGCAGGCCTTTTTCGTAACCCCGGCTGACCATCCCGTCGAATTGCGCTTTGGCGCCGAACAAGCTCCCAGCTCCGTTGAAGTGAGGCTTTATCTACCTCAGGGAGGCGACGACGATTCCTCCGGCCAGCCGGAGCCGGTTGAGTCGCTCACCTTAGGGGCGGTCCGGGACGTTTCTCACGTCTTTGCCTATGGGCCGGGAGAGTATACCCTAGCGGTACATGCCGTTTGGGGGGAGGCCGCCGAGGCCTTCTACGCGATGAACCTGAGGCTGGAGTAGGCGCGGCGGGAAGTCAAGGACGGGGCCGGGCCAACGGGCTTAGGGCGGGGAGGTTGTCATCGAAAGCCCCGGCACAAACTGCAACGCTGGCAGCTTCTTCAGTTCTTGGGGCTCCACCGTTATCTTGGACTTCCGGCTGCCGGAACCCAGGATGACGTAGTCGACAGTGAGCAGCTTCTCGTCGGCGTACACCGGAAGGTCCGGAGGCAGCGCCAGGGGAGTAACGCCGCCCACGGCCATGCCGGTCAGCGCCACGGTGTCTTCCGGCGAGGCGAAAGACACTTTGGATACCCCCATCAGCGTTTTCACGGTCCTGTTCACGTCCAGCCGGTCTGAGCCGAGCAGTACGCAGGCGGCGAACTGCCTGGGCTCCCGCCTGGACGCCACCACTATGGTGTTGCCGCAAACGTCCAGGGTGTAGCCGTACTCGCGGCAAAAATCAGCCGTGTCGGCGAAGGCGGGGTCGATCTCGATGATCCGGTAGGGAATGCCTCGCCGGTCCAGGGCGCTAATCACCTCGCCCTCTATGTCCCGGCCCGCCGCCACGTCAGGACAGCACCTCTCTTATTCCGGCCATCACCCGGTCTTTGTCCGGAATGCAGAACTGCTCCATGACCGGGCTGTAGGGAATGGGCACGTCGGGGGCGCAAACCCGCTTGGGCGGCGCCGTCAGGGCCCGGAAGGTCTCTGCGTCCTCGGTCAGGACCGCGGCAACCTCCGCGGCGGCGCTGCAGGTGATGCACGCCTCGTCCACGACGACCACCCGGCCCGTTTTCCGGACCGAGGCCCGGAGCAGGTCCTTGTCCAGCGGCACCAGCGTACGCGGGTCTATCACCTCCACGGAAATCCCCTCCGCCTGCGCCTCCTCGGCCGCGGCCAGGGCCCGGTGGACCATCTTGGAGATGGCGATGACGGTAACGTCGCTCCCCTGGCGTTTCACGTCGGCCACGCCGATGGGGACGGTGTATTCTTCTTCCGGAACGGGGCTCTTGTCGGACGCCGCGGCCAGGATCTGGTCCTCGAAGAACACCACCGGGTTATTGTCCCGTATGGCGCTCTTCATCAGTCCCTTGGCGTCGTAGGGAGTCGAAGGCATCACCAGCTTGATCCCCGCCAGGTTCATGAACATGGGATGGGGACTCTGGGAGTGCTGTGCCGCGGCCGACCTGCCGCCTCCCGTGGAAGCGCGGAAAACGATGGGAAACGGGGCCTGCCCGCCAAACATGTAGTATATCTTTGCCATTTGGTTGACTATCTGGTCCATGGCGTTGAAGGCGAAGGTCATCATTCCGGGGCTGACCACGGGGCGGAACCCGCTGCCCGCCGCGCCGATGCTAGCCCCCACGTAGGCGTCCTCGGAGATGGGACAGACGCGGACCCGCTCCTCGCCAAAGTCGGGTATGAGGGTTGCCAGTGGCCCCAGGGCCCCGCAGAGGTGGAACACGGTCTCATCCCTGGCCATCTCTTCCCGGAAGGCCTCCAGCATCGCTTCCCCGTAGGTTATCTCTCTCATGGTCCTTCTCCGCCTGTGTCGCGTCGGGACTCAGTACCGTCCAAACCTATGCCGTCAGATGACTTCCGGCAGGGCGTCTACCGCCCGGGCCGCGGGCTCAATAGTGGGACTCCAGTCGTTCGGACCGACGGCCATAGGGTTGGGAGGACGGCCGTTGGGCGGGCCGGTCCGGCGGCCTGAATACGGACCCGCAAGCCTGTGTCACGCCGAGAAAACGTTCAGCAGCGCGTCTTCCGGCCGGGGCAGCGGGCTGTTCTTGGCATATTCTATGGCCTCTTCGATGGCCGCCTCCACTTCTTGGTCTATCCGCCGCAGCGCCGGGGTGTCGGCCAGGCCCTGCTCGTGCAGGCGGCGGGAGAACTCCGCTATGGGATCGTGCTGGGCCGCCAACTCCTTGGCGTCCTGGGGCCGGGGGTCTTCGGGATCTCCCCGCTGCTCCGAGTGGATGCGCCAGCGCTGGGTCTTGCACTCCAGCAGGGTGGGGCCCTCACCAGCCCGGGCCCGGGCCACCGCCTGCCGGGCCGCCTCCAGCACCGCCGTCACGTCGGAGCCGTCCACCGTCACTCCGGGTATGTCGTAGCTCACGGCCCGGACCGCCACGTCCTCCACCGAAAGAGCGTAGGTGGAAGGCACCGACACCGCCCACCCGTTGTTCTCACACACGAAGATGACGGGCAGCTTCCAGATGGACGCCAGGTTCAGGGAGCTGTGAAACGCTCCCTCGTTGGAGGCCCCGTCGCCAAAGAAGCACACGGCAACCCGGTCGCCTCCCTCCAGCTTCGCGGCCAGCGCGGCGCCGGTGGCGATGGGCAGGCCGGCCCCCACTATGCCGTTGGCGCCCAGCATTCCCACGCTGAAGTCGGCGATGTGCATGGAGCCGCCCTTGCCCAGGCAGTAGCCGTTGCTCCGGCCGAAGAGCTCCGCCATCATCGGCTTGAGCTCCGCGCCCTTGGCGATGGTGTGGCCGTGTCCCCGGTGTGTGCTGGTGATGCGGTCCTCCCGCCGCAGGGCGGAGCAGACGCCCACCGCCACCGCCTCCTCGCCGATGTAGGCGTGCACCACCCCGGGGATGTTGCCGGCGTGAAACTCCTCCACGGCCCGGCGGTCGAAAGCCCGGATGGTGACCATTCTCCGGTACATGTCCAGCAGCAGTTGCGGTTCCTGAGTCATGCTTGTCTCCCTAGCTCGCGGGTATTGGGTCCTCGGGCGGTCCTATCGCCGCGCCGGATGGGTCAGACCGTCGTGGGCGCCCGCCACTCCCCAAAGACCCGGCGCAACACTTCGCAGACTTCCCCCACGGTGGCCTTGGACCGGATGGCCTCCAGGGTGTAGGGCATGAGGTTTTCGCCGCCGCGGGCGGCGGCCTCCAGGTCCTTCAAGCGCCTGGACCACGCCGCCGGGTCCCGTCCTCTCCGCAGGTCTTCCAGTTGGGCCTGGGCCTCCAGGGCCACTCGCGGGTCGGGCTGGTGCAGGGCGAAGGGCCGCGGGGGCTCGGTGGTGAAACGGTTTACTCCCACGATGACCCGTTCCTGCCTCTCCACCTCCCGCTGGAACTGGTGGGCGGCCTCGTCGATCTCCCGGACCACCCAGCCGGTCTCGATGGCCCGCAGCATTCCGCCCTGGGCGTCGATGCGCTGCAGGTACGCCTCGACCTCCTCCTCGATACGGCCGGTGAGGGATTCGACACAGTAGGAACCGCCCAGTGGGTCGATCACCTCCGCCAGGCCGCTTTCGAAGGCGACTATCTGCTGGGTGCGGAGGGCCAGCGTGGCCGCGTCCTCCGAGGGCAGGGCGTAGGCCTCGTCCATGGACGCGGTGTGCATCGACTGCACCCCAGCCATGGCGGCGATGACGGTGTGCAGCGTCACCCGGACGATGTTGTTCTCCGGCTGCTGCGCCATGAGGGTGCTGCCGCCGCTGCCCGCGCCGGTCCTAAAGGTCATAGAGCGGGGGTTCTTGGCCCCATACCGTTCCTTGAGCAGCCGGGCCCAGAGCCTGCGGGCCGCCCGGAACTTGGCGACCTCTTCCAATACGTTGTTGAACACGGCGAAGTTGAAGGCTATGCGAGGGGCGAAGTCGTCTATCGCCAGGCCCCTGGACAACGCCTCGTCCAGGTAGGCGCGGGCGTTGGCGAAGGCGAAGGCCAACTCCTGCACCAGCGTGGCCCCGGCCTCCCGCACGTGATACCCGCAGATGTTGATGAAGTTCCACCGGGGCAGGTGGCCGACGCAGTACTCGAAGAGGTCCACGGTCATCCTGAGCGAGGGGCCCGGCGAAAACACGTAGTTGCCGCGGGCAATGAACTCTTTGAGGATGTCGTTCTGCGTGGTGCCGCCGATTTGCTCCGGCGGCACGCCGCGGTCCTGCGCCGTCACCAGGTACATCGAGAGCACGGACTGGGCGGCGGCGTTGACCGTGAGGGAAGGCGTGACTTTTTCCAGGGGGAGCCCCTCGAACAGGCTTTGCATCTGCAGGACGGAGGGGCAGGAAATGCCTACCTTCCCCACTTCCCCGGCAGCCTGGGGATGGTCCGGGTCCATGCCAAGCTGGGTGGGCAGGTCGAAGGCCACGTTCATACCGGTGAGGCCCTGCTGGAGCAGCCGCCGGAACCGGCCGTTGGTCTCCTCGACGGTGTCGAAACCGGCGTACTGGCGCATGGTCCACAGGCGGCCGCGGTACATGTCGGAGCGGATGCCCCGGGTGAAGGGGTAGTCACCGGGAAATCCCAGGTCTCTTAGGTAGTCAACCTCGGCGACGTCGTCGGGCCCGTAGAGGGCCTTGGGGGCGGCGTCGAAGCTGGAACCGGGAGCAGGCTGGTCCTCGGCCCCCGGCCGGTCCCCGGGCTTTGCCTGCCGCGCCGCGGCGTCGGCCAGGGTTTGCTGGTACGCTCGTCTCGCCTCTTGGAATTGAGACGGGAATTGCGACGCGTCGGGGGCTCCGGGGGCTTTTGCGTCAGCCATGGGTCTCCGGACCTCATTGGGCTTGCGGTACGGCGCCGGTGGCCGCCTCCGGCAATCTTACCACACGCCGGAGTGGTCGACGGCAGCCGTGTTGGAAGGATGAATGGGGATGGGCAACGAGCTTGGGGAGACAGGCGGGCTGGGGTCGGCACCCAGGGTGCCGGCGGGGTTAAGCCGCCGCCTCGGCTATCCCACCAGCCACCGGCTCCAGAGCAAGGGAGAGGTCCGCGGGCTCTTTTTCATTGCCCACCACGGAGTTTCGGAACTCCCGGGACTCCAGGCAGTTGCGGCACACGCCCCGGCTGACCGGTCCGTTGGCCGCCTCGATGAGCCAGTGGTGGCGGCAACCAACGGACGCCCCTGTCTCGGACCCTGCCTGGCTTATCTCCTGGGTGGTCGTCATGTCAACCCTCCCTCATCCCCCGACCGGGTGTTTGAGCTGTCACCCCCAATGTCGCCGGTCATGCCGGCCGGTGGGAGGGACCAAGTCCCTTGCTGCGGCGGCTACCCGAGAGACTTTGGGTCCCTCGGATCGATGGGCCCAACTGGAACGATTGTTGAGCGGCCCCATCCTTCGGAGGTCCAGCCTCGCACTGCCTCGACGTTTCGTATCGAGGCCTGTACTGAACTTAGCCGCAGGGCGCAGCGCCTGTCAATGACTTTCACGGCTATTATTTAGCCGATTTTTATACTTCTTCCAATTACGGGCCGATAACCGTGCCGTGGCCGGCGGCCTGGGTGATGCAGGGCGGACCGAGAGTTCCGGGTGGGGCATAGGCGCCCCGGCGGCGGCGGGAAAGCGCCTTAAGTGGGGAAAGATGGCGACGGGTTCAACAGGGAGGGGCGCGGCGGGGCCAGCCCCGCCGCGCCCTTGGCTTCTCCGGCAGTGGGCTCCGGTTCAGGAGGTATGCTGTTGAATGAACTCCCCGATCTTCCCGATGGCCTGCTGCGCTTCGGGCAGAATGGGGGCGAAGCCCTGCCACACGTGGGGCATGTCGTCCCAGACCTCGACCTCGACCTCCACGCCGGCGGCCCTGGCCCTGCCGGCCAGCTCGTTGGAGTCGTCCAGCAGGGTCTCTATGGAACCCACCTGCAGCAGCAGGGGCGGCAGGCCGGTCAGGTCGGCGTGGATCGGCGACGCCAAAGGCGCCCGGGGGTCCTTGCCGCCCAGATACATGCCGGCTATACCCAAGATCAGGTCCCTCTGCACCAGCGGGTCCACCTCGGCGTTGGTGGTGAAGGTCTTTCCGGTGGCCTCCATGTCCACCCAGACGGACAGGCCCACTCCCGCCGCCGGCATGGGCTCTCCCAGGTAGCGCAGGGCCACCAGCGTGGCTAGCATCAGGCCGCCGCCCGCCGAGTCTCCGCCGATGACGATTTTCTTGGGGTCCGTGCCGTTGCTCAGCAGCCACTGGTACGCGGCGATGGAATCGTGCACCTGGGCGGGAAAGGCGAATTCGGGGGCCAGGCGGTAGTCCAGGCCCAGCACCCGGGCCCGGGCGGCCCGGGAGAGGTAGGCCAGCATGACCCGGTGGGTCCGCATGGAGCCCATGACGTATCCGCCGCCGTGCAGGTAGAGGAGGACACGCCCGTCTTGGGCCTCCGGGGCCACTATCCACTCCGCGGGAGCGCTTCCGGCGCCCACCCTTTCGGTCTTCACGTCCTCGTCCCAAGAGAACGACTCCACCAGCTTCTCGTAGGACAACCGGTTGTCCTCGATGGTGGTCCCGAAGTTTTCACCCCACTCATTGATCATCCGCAAAACCGTGTCGAGCTCAGGACTGGCCATAGCTACCCTCCGATACTATTTGTGTTGCTTCCCGTCCGGCTCTGAGAGCAGGACCAATATCGCCGGACCTGTTGACTGCGGGCCTCAGTTCTTGAGCAGCATGCCCGGCTGGCACCGCCGGCAGTAGCTGGTGATCCGCCGGTTGGCCGTTAGTTGGCTAATGTGACCGCCGCAACCGGGGCATGACTCGCCGCCCTTGTTATGCACCTTGAGGAAGTCCCTGATCTTGTGATGGATCCGGTCGCCCACCCGCCCCCGGAGCACCTCGATGGCGTCTTCCACCACCCGGGGCCCGGCGGCGTGCAGGCGGCGCAACTCCTCCTCGCTCAGGGAGCCGGACTTTCGGAAAGGGGAGAGCCCGGCGGCAAAAAGGATCTCGTCGGCGTAGGCGTTGCCAATGCCGGAGATGAACGCGCCCCGGGTTAGGACCCCCTTTATCTCACCCCGGAACCGCTTGAGACCCAACCGGAACTCCTCGAACGGGACGGCGTCCAGAACGTCCGGCCCTTGCTCTTCCAGCGCGGGCACCCGGTCCCACTGGTCCTCTCCCAGGTAATACACCTTGCCCATCTGCTTGTCGTCCAGGTAGCGCAGCTCCCGCCCGTGGTCCAGGGTCAGTACCACGCAGGTCTTCTTGAGCCTGCGGTCCCCGCTGTCGCCGTATTGCAGGGCCCCGGTGAGCATGGGATTGACGGCCAACCAGCGCTCTCCCGACAGGCCGATGAGGAGGAACTTCCCCCGGCGGCGCACCTCCTCGATAGCGCGGCCCGGAGCGTCGCCGGCGAAGTCACCGCTCAGGGAGCGCAACACCGTGGGCCTGGGGACCGCGGCCGCCTCGATACGGCGTCCCGCCGCTTCCCGCCGGAGAAACTCCTTGACCACCTCCAAGTCGGGGGCCTCGGGCACTGTCTCCCCCTTCTATCAAGCTATCGGCCTATCCGGCCGCGGGGCCGGGGTTGCGCCGCGCCTTCGAATCCCGACGTGGACGTAACGCAGCGGCACCCGCTTGGCGCCGTCCTAGATCACGCCCTTATCCTGAAGCCGGGCCAATTCCTGGGCCTTCAACCCCATCAGGCCGCCGTACACCGTTTCGTTGTCGTACCCCAGGGGCACGGAGCCCCGCCACACCCTCCCCGGCGTCCGGGAAAACTTGGGAGTGATGCCGTTGCCCTTCACCTTGCGGCCCAAGTTCACGTCTTCCCACTCGACGTGGACCTCGCGCTCCCGGTAGTGGGGGTCCTCGGCGGTGTCCCTGGGCGTCATGATGCGGCAGGAGGCCACCTGGGCGGCGTTCATGATCTCCACCACCTCCTCCACCGTCCGCTCCTCCACCCAGCCGCGCAGGATGGCGTCGAACTCGACGCCCTCGACGGACTCCACGTCGGTGCGGGCGTTGGCCCAGCGCTCCTCCGCAGGGTCGAGGCCCAGCACCCGGCACACCCGGTCGAAGACGCTGCCCACGGCGGCGACGATGACCCAACCGTCCCGGGCCTTGAACACGTCGTAGGGCTGGAACAGCCCCGCCTTGTTGCCGGAACGCCCCCGCTCCAGCCCCAGCTCGTAGTAGGCCACCGTGGTGCCCGCCAGGATGTGGTGCACGGCTTCGAACTGGGACAGGTCGATTACCTGCCCTTCCCCGGTGCGCTGGGAGTGGATGTAGCCGGCCAGGCACGACCACAGGCAGAAAAGGGACGTTATGCGGTCGCCAATCCAGGGGGCCGCTCGCACCGGAGGCTCGGGCTCTGCAAAGCCGGTCAGGTGCATCATGCCGCCAAAGGCTTGTCCGATGAAATCGTAGGAGGCCCGGCGCAGGTAGCCGGGGTCCCCGTCCTGGCCGTAGCCCGACACGTGAGCGATTACCAGGCGGGGATTGACCTGTAGGACCGTGTCGTCGTCCAAGCCCCACGCCGGGTAGGTCCCGGGAATGGACGCTTCCATCCAGATGTCGGCGTCGGAGACCAGCCGCAGGAACAGCTCCCGTCCCTCGGGAGCGCTCAGGTCCAGGGTGACGTGGTGAGTGTTGCGCCGGTCCTGGACCCAGCCCGCGGCAACTTTGGCGCCGTCCGGCCCGTCGATGGGGAACTCCAGGCCTCTCCAGACGTCCCCCACGCCGGGACGTTCGACTTGGACCACCTCGGCCCCCATTTCGGCGGCCATGGCGGCGGCGAAGGGCTGGGCAATGATGGTGCCGGTGGAGACTATGCGGATCCCTTGCAAGGGGCCGAACTGCTGGGACTGCAGGGGTGCTCGGTCAGGCGCCATGGCCGTCCTCCTGGGCAGGCCCGGTGGTGGGCCGCCTAAGTATAGCCGGTGGCTCCTCAAAACAGAAGTGGAAGCGGCGGGACAGCCAGGACGATTGCAAAGTCAGAGAAGGAGGTTTATATAAGGCAGGTAAGAGATAGAAGAGATAGGGGAGGGTGAGGATATGGAGGCGGCGGAATCTCTGTTCAAGTGCTTGGAGCAAGTGCCGGACCCCAGGAGAGCCAGGGGAGTCCGCCATCCCTTCCAAGCCGTACTGCGTCTGACCCTGCTGGGGTTGGTCTGTGGTCAGACTACCATGGCCCACATCGCCCACTTCGCCAAGATGCACTGGCCGGGGCTGAGGGAGCCTCTGGGGTTTGTTCGGGACCATCCGCCCCACGCCACCACCATCTCTCGCACCCTGGCAGGGGTGCCCTATGAGCAGTTGCAGGGAGCCCTGACCGGCTGGGTGTCCCACGTGGTGGCGGAGCAGGAATTCAATGCCTCGGTGGACGGCAAGTGGGCCAAGCAGTCCGAGGACGCCAACGGGAATCCCCTGGTGATGGTGAACGTGCTGGCCCATGACCTGAAGTTGTGTTTAGCCCAGTGGCCGGCGTCGAAGAAGCGGTACGAACCTGGGGTGTTGCGGGAACAACTGGGCCGGCTGTTCGGGGACTATCCTGGCCTGCGGCTGCTGACCATGGACGCCCTGTATGCGGAGCGGGACTTGTGCCGAGCCATAGTCAGCCACCGGCGGGACTATCTGGTGCGAATCAAGGGCAACCAGCCTGAGGCGCTGGCTGCAATAAAAGACGGGTTTGCCGGGGAGGAACTGGAGGAGCCGCAGGCGGAGACCCTGGAAAAAAAGCGGGTGTGATCGAGCGGCGGCGGATCTGGACTGATGACGTACTGGCCGACTACATCCGGGAGGAGTTGGAGTTTCCCGGGGCGAGGCAGGGGGTGATGGTGGAGAAGGAGACGGTGGCTATAGCCACCGGGGAGGTAAGCCGGGAGCGCTGGTATCTGCTGACCAGTCTGAGTTCCCGGCAGTGCGGCCCAGCAGAACTGCTCCGGGCGTTCCGCAACCACTGGAGCGTTGAGAACAGCCTGCATCACGTGAAGGACCGCAGTTGGGATGAGGACGTCCACACACTTCGCCGTCCCGGCCTGGGTGAGATATATGCCACCCTCGTCAACACCGGGCTGAACGCCCTGCGCCTGGAAGGCTGGTTTCCTTCCCGGATGTCCTTGCCCCTGCGAGCCAAAACCTGCGCCTTTCGCCCAACCCAGACCATCAATCGCCTCTACGGACTAGCCTCCTGACTTTGCAATCGTCCTGGCGGGACAGCCGGGACCGCGCTTGAGAAACCGACCGTCGGCTGGTATCGTTAACCGGGTTTCAACCGCCAACCGGAGAAGGTAAATGAAGTACGATTACGTAATCGTCGGGGGCGGGTCCGCCGGCTGCGTCCTGGCCGCCCGCCTGTCTGATGACCCCGGCGTCAGCGTGTTGTTGCTGGAGGCGGGCCCCGATTATCCCGTCTTCGAGCACCTGCCCGAAGACATCAAAGGCGGCAACCACGTGTGGCGCTCCGCCTACGGCCCCCACAGCTGGGACTTCAGGGCCAAGGGCTCGGCCCGGCAGACCGAGCCGGTGGTTATCCCCAGGGGCAAGGCCACCGGCGGCTCCAGCGCCATCAACGGCCAGGTGCTGTTCCGGGGGCTGCCCGAGGACTACGACAACTGGGCCCAGTGGGGCAACGACGAGTGGGCGTTCACCAACGTCCTCCCTTACTTCCGCAAGCTGGAGACCGACCTGGACTTTCCCGGCGGGGACTTCCACGGCAACGACGGCCCCATCCCGGTCCGCCGGTACAAGCGGGAGGACTGGCTCCCCTACTTCGGCGCCTACTACGACGCCTGCGTGGCCCTGGGGTTCCGCGAGGACCCCGATCAGAACCACCCGGACTCCTCCGGCATCGCGGCCCGTCCCCTGAACAACATAGACGGCGTCCGCATGAGCACCGCCCTCACCTACCTGGCCAACGTCCGCCACCGGCTCAACGTCACCGTGCGGGGGGACGTCACCGTACGGCGCATCCGGTTCGAGGGAAAGCGGGCCATCGGGATTGAAGCCGAAAGCGGCGACGAGACCTTCTTCGTGGAAAGCGACCGGGTACTCCTGTGCGGCGGCGCCATCGCGTCGCCTCAAATCCTCATGCTCTCGGGAGTCGGCCCGGCGGACCATCTAAGGGAGATGGGCATCGATACGGTCCACGACCTGCCGGGAGTGGGCCAGAACCTGTGCGACCATCCCGCCGCCTTCATGCTGCTCCGGGGCCGGGGCGACCCCCCGGAAGACCTGGCGCCCAGCATCCAGATTGGTCTGCGCATCAGCCCCGAAGACTCTCCCACCCGGGGCGATCTTCAGCTAAGCCCGCTGCTGATGTCCAGCGAGCACGCCCCGGCGGGTGTCCGCATCGAAGGCGACGAGTTCCACTTTGGCATCAGCACCGCCCTGCAGAACGCCGTTACCGCCGGTCGCCTGCGCCTGGCCTCCACGGACCCCAAGGTCCAGCCGGACCTGGACTACAACTACCTGGCGGACCCCTATGACCTCAGCCGCATGCGCTACGGCATTCGCACCGCGTTGCGCATCATCGAGCAGCCCCCCTTCAGCGAATGGGTGCTGGAGCGGCTCAACCCCACCGACGATGACCTGGTCTCCGACGAGGCCTTGGACAATTGGCTGCTGCGCAACGTGGGCACCCAACACCACTCCTCGGGCACCTGCAAGATGGGGACGGCCTCAGACCCCGCGGCGGTGGTGGACCAGTACTGCAACGTCTATGGGTTGGATGGGATCAGGGTGGTGGACGCGTCGGTCATGCCGGACGTCATACGGGCCAACACCAACGCCACCACCATCATGATCGCGGAGCGGGTGGCGGACTGGATAAAAGAGGGCAGGTAGGACTTCTCGGCGTCAACCGGCGGGGCCGGCTATCCCAGGAAGGTGTCCTTGATCTTCTGGAGAAAGGACTTGTTCCGTACGCGGCCCAGCAGCCGGGCCCAGTCCTGCTCCGCGTTGCCGGAGCGATCCAGGCTGCGGACGCGCTGGGTCATCAGCTCCAGCACCCGGTCCTCTTCGCCTTTGTCCAGCCAAAACCCGTGCTCGGCGGCGCACACGTCCAGCCATAGCTCGTCGTAGCGGTAGCGGAACTGCTGCATGGGCCCCCGGCACTGGGGGCACGAAATCTCGCTGGCGCCCGGCCTGGTCATCATCGACCCCTTTTTCTCGTCTTCATCCAGCACCCGGTCTTCCAGCTGGTCCAACTCCGGGTAGTCCAGCCACATGCCCTGGCAACCCTCGCACCGGTCCATGGTGATGCCCTTGTGCTTGGTGGCCTTCAGGTTCGAGCCACACCTGGGACAGTCCATTACAGCGCTCCTTTCCATGCCTGGGGCCGGACGCGGGCGCCCGGTTACGGACGGCCCGGTATCGGGCCAGGGATGCCGGCCCTTGTCTGGTCTCCCCTACCGGCCCGGCCCCGCTAAGCACGGGGTACCAACGAGCATATCGGAAGGCAGCCGCCGGTTCAAGACTAACCAAGGCGGGCCGGCGGCGCTTTGCAGATAGCCCCCGGGGCCTCTTGCCGAGCCGGAGAGGGCGCGAGCATCCCGGCGATGCTCCCCACCGTTGCCCCGCCTCCCTGCGGCGGGATATATTGGGCCGAAGCCCCGGTCTCACCGGGAGCCTTTGTCCAGGGGAACGCCAACAAACAGCGAGGAGGACGGCATGGCCAGACTGGAAGAGTACGCCAACAAGTACGAGACGGTTAAGTTCGAACGCCGCGACGGCATCCTTCAAGTGACCTTCCACAGTCGTGGGGGCAGCCTGAAGTGGGGAGGGCCGGCCCATGGAGAGTTCGGCTACGCTTTCGCCGACATCGGCAGCGACACGGAGAACCGGGTGGTGATTCTCACCGGGACCGGTGACGACTTCTGCGCCGAGTTCGAGGGCGTCCGGCCCCGCCGCACGCCGGCTATGTGGGACCTGGTCTACTGGGAGGGCAAGCGGCTCCTGACCAATCTGTTGGAGATCGAGGTGCCCATCATCGGCGCCGTCAACGGCCCGGCGCTGATCCACGCCGAAATCCCCGTGCTGTCGGACATCGTGCTGGCGTCGGAGAACTCGACCTTTCAGGATGCGCCCCACTTTCCCAGGGGAGTGGTCCCCGGCGACGGCGTGCACGTGGTCTGGCCGTTGCTGCTGGGCCAGAACCGCGGCAGGTACTTCCTGCTGACCGGCCAAACCCTGTCGGCCCAGGAAGCCCACCAGCTTGGGGTGGTGGCCGAGGTCCTGCCCCGGGACCAGTTGCTGCCCCGGGCCTGGCAACTGGCGGAACAGCTTGCACAGCAGCCGGACCTCACCCTGCGCTACAGCCGGGTGGCGCTGACCATTCAACTGAAGCGCCAGATGCAGGACATGCTGGGCTACGGGCTGGGCCTGGAGGGCCTCGCCATGGTCGACGTGTAGCCTCCCCTCCCCTTGCGGGGAGGTTGGGCCGGAGTCGGCGGCGCGGCCCTGCGCCGCAACCAGGACCCTTAGGCCGCCATCGCCAGAAGCGCACCAACGAGTCATGGCGGGAGCCACGTCATGTAGGACGCTCTTCATGTGACTCCCAGGCCACCAACGGGTCATGGCCCGGGCCACCAGCGGGTCATGGCCCGGGCCACCAGCGGGTCATGGCCCGGGCCACCAGCGGGTCATGGCCCAGGCCACCAACGGGTCATGGGCCAGGCCACCAACGGGTCATGGGCCAGGCCACCAACGGGTCACGCCCGGGCCCGCTGTTAGTCATCTCTGGCCTCCTCCCCTTGTCATTCCGAGCGCAGCCGAGGAATCTACAACGCGCTGCTGGAGGGCGGGCTGTTGTCCGGAGGCCGGCCTGTGTCCTTTAGGAGGGGCGTAGGGGCAAGGAGTTAAGATTCCTCGTCGCTGCGCTCCAGCGGAATGACAGGGTAGAGAAGCAGCCGGGTATGGGACGGAAGGCCAACTAGCTGGCGGGAACCCCGCGCCGCGGAGGGCCAGGGCTACTTCTCCCACACCACCTGGTTTCTCAAGGTGCCGATCTCGTCGAAGGCAATCTCGATCATGTCGCCGTCCTTCATGTTCTGGGTCTCGCCTTCAGTCCCCATCCACAGGACGTCGCCGGGGTACAGGGTCAGGTACTTGCTCATCTCGCTGATGTAGGTACGCACGCCGAAAATCGCCGTATTGACGTCGTACTGGCAGACGACACTGCCGTTGAGGGTGATGGTGCAACTGAGGTCGTCGGGGTCCAGGCCGGTCACTATCCAAGGCCCCATGGGTTTGAAGGTGTCGGTGTTCTTGGCCCGCCACATAGTCCGGTCGTTCCGCTGCCAGGTCCGCTCGCTCACGTCGTTGCCAATGGTGTAGCCCAGCACGTAGTCCAGGGCCTCCGACTCGGACACGTTCTTGCACTTCTTCCCGATAACCGCCACCAGCTCGCCCTCGTACTGGAGTTCCTCGGTGGCGTCCCTGGGCACGACGATCGACTCATCGTTAGCTATCAGGGCGTTGGGGGCCCTATAGCCCACGTCGGCCTTCTTGGGCAAGTTGGGCTGAGTGCCCACCTTATTGGCCGCCCAAGTTACGTGCTCAGGGTAGTTGATGCCCGCGGCGTAGAACGTGGGCGGGATGACCGGCACCCGCAGCTTTACGGAGCTGAGCGGATGGGTAGTGGACGTCTTCGAGTGGGTCTCGAAAGGACTTCCCTCCACCTTGACCACCGTGTCGCCCTCCACGACTCCGTACGATACCTCCCCTGCCGCCTCGAACCGGCACCACTTCATGGCTAAGCCTCCTTGTTAAGCACTAACTCTCAAGGTTAAGCGCTGACTCTCAGGTCCAGGATGCCCGGATCCGGTTACCGACCGGACGGGCCGGTCAAGGGGCCTGCCGGAGGGCGAGCACGGGGCCCGTCTCTCAGCGGGCGTCCACCGCCTCCCACACCATCGCGGCGGCGCCCACCATTCCCGCCTCGTCCCCCAGGCGGCTGGGCTCCAACCGGAAGTCCTTGTGGCGCTCGCTCATAGCATACCGGAGTATGCCCTGGCGAATGCGGGGCAGGCAGCCCATCTCGGTCAGCCCGATGGTCACGCCGCCGCCCAGCACCAGCAGGTCGGGGTCGAACAGGTGCACGACGTTGACCAAGCCGAGGGACAACGACTCCACCACGCGGTCCAGAATGCCGGAGGCGAGGCTGTCACCCTGAGCCGCGGCTCGGAACACGGTTTCCGAGGTGATCGATTGGACGTCCGACGCGGCCAGCGACGAGTCCCCCACCCCCCGGGCGGCCCGGGCCATGCGGGCGATGGCGGTGCCCGACGCCAGGGATTCCAGGCATCCCCGGTTCTTGCACTGGCACTTGGGCGCCGTTCTCCTGGAATCGATGATCATGTGGCCGACCTCTCCGGCCAGTCCGTTGGCCCCCAAGAACAGTCGGTCCCTTTCCACCACACCGCCGCCGATGCCGGTGCTTATGGTCACGTAGACCAGGGTCTTGGGCGGGGCGCCACGACGGGCGGCGTCCAAGCCGGCCCCGAAGTGAAACTCTCCCAGGGCGGCAAGGGTGGCGTCGTTGCCCACCCATACGGGATAGCCGGTCTTGGTTTCCCAGTGGCGCTTCAGGGACAACCCGTGCAGGGCCGGCAGGTTGGGGGGGTCATACAAGGTCCCGGTCTCGTTGTCCACGGGCCCGGCCGCGGCCACGCCTATGCCGGCCACATCACCGCCCGGGCAGTGGTCTATGGCCTCTTGCAGCAGCCCATCGGCCGTCCCCAGCAACGCGGCCAGGGCAGCGTCCTTGGGGTGGGCCAGACGCGAGTGCCACAGCACCCGGCCCTCGCGGCTTATGACCGAGACGCGAAGCCAGGTGCCGCCCCAGTCCACCGCCGCCACCACCGGCTGCGCGGCAGTCATCGGGGCAGCCTCGCCGCGGGCCGTGCGCTCAGGGGAGCGCTATCATCAAAGCCAGCCTCGAGACATGACGCCGGACTCAGCGCGCGGGCAGGCGGCAAGGTCTTCGTGTAGTCGGGCGCCATGCTGCAAGCCCTCCTGAGAATGGCGCCCAGTATAGCACACGGCAGACCGGCCCCCTCACCGCCGGGCTTCAGCGCGACGGGTTGTCCGGAGGCAGCAGCGCTTCCAGTTCCGAGCGCAGCGACGCGTCGCTCATGGGTCCCACGAACCTTCTAACCAGCAGCCCGTTGCTGTCGATGAACATCTTCTCGGGTATCCCCTTCACCCCGTAGTCGATGGCGATGGTGCCCTCGCTGTCGAAGCCGTTGGGGTAGGGCACGTCGTACCGGGCCAGGTGGTCCAGGGCGTCCTGCCTTCCGTCCCAGATGTTGACGCCAACGAATTCCACCCCGGACTGCTGAAAATCCCGGTACACCTGAGCCAAAATAGGCGCTTCCTGCCGGCAGGGCCCGCACCAAGAAGCCCAGAAGTCCACCAGAACTACCCGGCCCCTGAGCTCGGGCAAGTGGAAGGTTGTCCCGTCCACCAACTCCAGGCTGAAGTCCCGGGCCGGCTCCACATCGATGGCGAGCCGGCCGAAGTCGCTGTTTACGCCCAAGCCGCCCGGATTGTCCGGCGACCTGGCAGAGGCCCAAGCCAACAGGGCAATCAAGGCCAGAATCGGCGTCAACGCGCCCACCATGACCCAGCCACGCCTAGTCAATTGCGTGGTCCATCCTGTCGACTCCGCCGCCAGACCCCGCGCCCGCTACTCCCCATGGTCCTCCTCGGTACGGGCCGGGCGACGGCCTGGCAAGATACGGGACGCCAGAGCTTCCCGTCGCCGCCGGCCCAAGGACCCCCACAAGAGTAGGAAAGCCAACACCGCCCCCAGGGCGCAGGGAATAGCGACCTGCCAGAAGGAGCCGTCGGAAATCGATTTTTCCAGCCGCTGGGCCAGGCTGGGTTGAGGGAGATTGGTCAACTCGAGCTGCAACCCCTGGCCCGGCCTCACCCCGCGGGCTTCCCAGGCCCGGTAGGGGACACCCTCCACGTCCACGTCGGGCAGCGGTTCCAGCGGGGCGACGCGAAGGGCGTCCATCTGGGGCGGGGCCATTACCCGGTAGACCTCCGCCCCCTGAGGCAAGCTCTGACGGTAGGAAACGGCGTCTCCCTGGTAGGGGAAGCGGAAGGAAAAGTCCACAGAATGGTCGCCCGGGGGCACGGGAGAGGTCAGGGCAAACCCGGTGCCGATGGACACGATGTCTCCACCGAATATGTCCGATCCCACGTCCAGGTCTTCCGCCATGGGAGGCAAGGCGAAGCGCAGAAAACTCAACAGCTGCGGATTGGCCAAGTCGGGGAGTAGGGTCCGGTCGCTGGTGTTGGACAGGCGCACGAACTCCACCGCCGACACCCGGCGGTCCTTGGCGTCTATGCCGGTGATCACCATCACCTGGTTGGTCACCGTGATCACCGAGTTGTCCTGGGTCGGCTCATACACGGTCAGGCGTATTCCGCCGGCCAAGTTCTCAAAACCAAAGGCCCCGCGGTAGAATACGCCGGCGTAGTCCACGCTAAAGGCGTAGGAGCCGCCGTCGACCCTGGGTACTGCTTGGAACTGAACCCCGCCGTCGGCCCCGGCGGCGGCCTGGCTGGTGGCGAGCAGGGCGCCGTCAGCGCCGGTGACCAGCAACAATACCTGAGCCCCTTCCGGCTGGGCCCCGCCCTGGGTGCCATTGACCACCGTCCCGGTGACCGTAACTTGCTCCTGAGCACGGCCCGCTCCAAGCCCGGATAGGGTCAAAGCGACGGCCAACGCCATTCCCACCAGGGCGCTCCAAATAAGTCTGTTGGCAGGCCGATTCGAGGAGAGCATACGCGAAGTTGCGCCGCCGAAATCACCCAAGACGTTCCGTGACTGCCGCACCGCCGCCCTCATCATGGGCAACACAGGACAGTTGGGAAGACGCCAGGCAAATCCGGCCAAGGCTCCCTCCACCGAACCATCGTAACCGGCGGGTCCCCATGGAAGCTCAGGCCCCGAGGCCCGGCGCAACCCCGCACCCGGGGCAGGCGGTCAGGCCAGGGTCCACGACGGCCCCGCAGTTGGAACATTGAAGCTCCGGGCCGTCAGTGGCTAGAGAAGGGGTTGGCGCCGGACGCCCTTCCTGTTCCGGCACCCGCAGTTTGGCGTCGGCCTGTGCCTCGGCCTGCCGGCGCAGGACGTCGGCCGCCTGCAGCCGGTAACCGGACAGTTGGTCACGATACAAGGGTTCCGGGACTTTCCCCAGTTGATATTCAAGCTGCAGCGTGCGTATGGCGTCGTAGATGGGCTCCAGCTCCGAGGAGACCGGGTCCGGGCCTGCCTCCTCTTCGCCAGGCCGAGGGCGAAGGCGGGGCTTGAGGAAGGGATAGACCAGGATGACGGCGATGAGCGCCGCCAGCGCGGCGGCAATGATCAACGCCACGGTCTCAACTCGCACCGGCGCGCCCCGCTCCGGGCGGGCGCCATAGTCCAACGGCCGGCCCGGGCGATGGGCAGTTTACCGGCCCGCAACGCGCTGCGCCGCCGGGCTCCCGGGCTTGCCTTCATACCGCCCGGGGAGCCTGCCCCGCCGGTTCCCCGCCGGGGGCGGGCACAGCGGCCCGCCTGGGCGCCGGTTGAGGCCATAGGGACACCACCGCTCCCAGCACCAGCACCGGTCCGGCCACCCACATCCACCAGATAAGCGGATTCACCAGAATCCTGAATCCTACGCCGCCGTCGGGCAGGTTCTCGCTGGGCGCCAGGAATAGGTCCTCCACCGGCGTGGACCGGATGGCGGCCCGGGTGGACGCCAGGTTGAAGGACGGGTAGAAAGACCGCTGGGGCTCGATAACCGTCAGGAGCTCGCCGTCCCGGTACACCTCGACGGTAGACACGAAGTCAGTGCGGTTGCCCTTGAACTCGGAGGTGGTGCCCAGATACCGGAGATCGTAGCCTTCCACGGTCACGCGGTCTCCAGGCTGCATGATCACGTCCCTTTGGGTGCTGAAGAAGGAGGTCCCCACCACGCCCAGGGCCACCATGACGATGGACAGGTGGACGATATATCCCCCGTAGCGGGGCCGGTTGGAGGCAATGAGATTCAAGAATGCCAGGGGATAGGCCTCCCCCGAGGAGCTCCGCCGGGACCTAGTACCGCGCCACCACTCGGCGAAGATGCCGGCGGCCACCATGGCGCCAAGGCCGAAGCCCACCAGGGCGTATTCCTGGCGCATCCCCAGGGCCAGCAGGACGACCACGGTGGTCAACCCCGCCGCGGCCGGAGGCGCTATGGCCCGGCGGACGCTGGCCAGGGTGGCCCGCCGCCAGGGCAGCAACGGCCCCAGTCCCATAAGGAAGACCAGGGCCAGCAGCAACGGACCGTTGACCTGGTCGTAGAAGGGGCGGGCCACGGATATCTCTTCGCCGGCGGTCAGCCGGGAGACCAGGGGGTACACCGTGCCCCATAGGGTAACAAAGGCGATGGCCAGGAGCAGCAGGTTGTTCACCAGAAAGGCCGCTTCCCGGGAGAGCATCGAGTCCAGAGTCTGGGCGCTCCTCAGCCGAGGATAGCGCCAGAAGAAGACGGCAAAAGGCGCCAGGAGGCCCACCCCCAGGAACATGAGGAATATCCAACCGAGCGAAGACGCGCCAAAGGAGTGGACCGACGGCACCTCCCCGCCGCGGTTCATGAACATACCGTAGAGGGCCAGGCCGAAAGCCACGTTGATGAGGACCACGTTCCACATGCGGAACATTCCCCGGCGCTTCTGCACCATGATGGAGTGGACGAAGGCGGTGAGGCCCAGCCAGGGCATGAAGGCCGCGTTCTCCACCGGGTCCCAGAACCAGAAACCGCCCCAACCCAGGATCGTGTAGGCCCACCAAGACCCCAACAGCAGGCCTCCGGCCAAGAGGGCCCAGGCGAATAGTCCCCAGCTCCGCCCCGGGTCCACCCACTCGTCTCCGGTCTTGCCGCCAATCAGAGACCCCATGGAGAAGGCAAAGGGGATGGTTATGGCCACCAACCCCGTCATGAGCGCGGGCGGATGGAAGAACATGCCAAAGTGGGTCAGCAAGGGATTGATGCCCTGGCCATCGGCCGGCATGAACGGCAGCTTGTCGAATGGATTGGCCATGAAAGACGTCACGGCCAGGAAGAAGGTCAACACCAGCATCATGACCGCCGTGGTGTAGGGCATGGTGTCCCGCACCTTCAACGGAGCCAGCCGGACCGCAAGGGCGCACATAACGGAGAGGACAAAGGCGATGAACAGCAGCGAGCCCTCGTTGCCGGCGTAAAAGGCCACCCAGGTGTACCGCTGCGGCATGGCCAGGTCGCTATGGGCGGCAACGTAGGCAACCTCGAAGTCCTGGTTGATGAACGAGGCCACCAGGCTGACCGTCGCCACCAAGAGGACCAGCACCAGCAGGTAGACGGCGCTGCGGGAGCTCTCCACCAGCACGGCCTCTGCCCGCACCTTGCCGGCCACCGAGCCGATGGCGGCGTAGGCCGCCAACGCCAGGGCTATCCAGAGGCACATGGCGCCCAGGTCAGCCATTTCCGGTCAATCCGTCCTCACCTCGATCTTGTGCGCTCTCCCCGCCGGCAGGGAGGGCCAGGTCGGCATCCACCGCCTGCAGGTAGGGGTCCAGCTCTTCCTCCCAGGCCGGGGCGGCCGCGGCACTCCCGGCCCCGCGGGACGCCATAGCCCGGATGACCAGTAACCCGCCCCCCAGGGCGGCGATAACGCCGACGAGAGGGAGCAGCCACGCCAGTAAGTTGACGCCGGACTTCGGAGGGGCCGCCAGGACCTGCGGGCCGTAGCGAGCGACGAAGAAGTCCAGGATTTCCTCCCGGCTGGCGCCGTCGGCCAGCATTTGGCGGACCACGGCGCGCATCTGCCGGGATATCTCCACCTGGGCCTGGTCTATAGTTTCGGCGGGGCACACCGGACAGATGAGCATGCGGTCAATGGCCAAGGCCTCGTCCTCGTCGTAAGGCAACTGCGGCTCGGACTCCTGGGCCAGGGCGCCGCCGGGGGACAGCGCTAAGGCCATGACCACGGCAAGCGCCAAGGCCAGCGCGTAGGTCGCTAGCGCTCCCCTGCCAAGGGAGCGGAGGTTCAGCGCGGCAGGATTGAGGCCGGGGAGCGAAGCCAGGCCTGGTGCCTTCGACGGCGCATGGGGCGTAACCACGGGCAGACGGAGAGGGATTGCCGCGCCGCCTCGAGGGTTGGTGAGTGATTTCCGTAGCATGATCAACACGTGATCAAGGTGGAGCCTGCCTGGCGGGCGGCTGTCCCACATCGGCTCCGCGTTTTCCAACGCGGCGAACAAAGAGGAAAGCCCGCCTTCCATACACCGGAGTGCAGAGTCATTTAATCGTCGGCCTCTAAACCTTGCCGTCCTGAGCGCATAGAAGAATCTCAGCCACGGCAGAGAGGCCCTTCACTTCGTTCAGGGTGACAACTAAAAGCAGGGTGACAACCAAAAGGCCCCGCACCGGACCGCACTACGGGTTGACTACGAAGTCCCCGAACATGGTGGCGTTGTGTCCCGGGAAGGTGCACACAAACTGGTAGCTGCCCGCCTCGGGAGCGGCAAAGGAGGCTTCCCCCGCCCTGCCCGGGCCCACCAACTCGACGCCGGCGATTACGTCGGGGTCATCCGCCTGGAGCCAGCCGTCGGCGGGGCCCGCCGCCGCGCCGCGTTCGGATACCGCGTCCTTCTCCCCTTGCCGTACGATTATCAGGTTGTGCTCGTAGAGGCTAGACACGTTGTCCAGGTACAGCGCCACCTCGGAGCCCGCCTCCACCTCCATAAGGCCGGTGTCGAACTCCAGCGAGTCGCCCTTGACGGAGACGGCGATGGCGCCGGCGGGCGGCTCGGCCTGCTCCGGGGCCGCGGTGGGCGGCTCCGCCGCAGCGCTGGCCGCCTGGGCGGACAAAGGAAGGCTGTCCACGTACTCGGCAATGGCCAACCGTTCCGCTTCGCTGAGCAGCTTGCCGAAGGGGGGCATCACCGAATCGGGGCCGAACACGCGGGTGGTGGAGCTTATGGTGAACACGATGTTGTCCACCGGATTGTCGGTCAGGTCTGGTGGGTCGATTACGGGCCTGTACCCGTAGTCCTCCTTGAGCATCTGCACCACCGGCCCGTCACCCGCGGCCGCGTCGCCGTGGCACATGGAGCAATTGACCACATACAGGTGTTGCCCGTCGGTGAAGGCCGTGGACACGGGCGGCGGATACCAGGGCACCGAGCTCGCCGGAGCGCTCAAGCTGGGGGGCTCCTGGGCCTTGTGGGACTGCTGGTAGTGCATTTCGTAGAAGATGTCCACCGGATAGGACCCCTGGCTGCACCCGAAGGCGGCCAGCGCTCCCAGCAGGGCCAGGCCCAATAGGCCGGCTTTCATCTTTCCCCAGGGCACGCGGCGGCTGCGAGTCTTGCCCGCCGCCCCGGATAGGCCGGATTCGCCAGATTTGATTGACGTGAGACTGTCCATCAGGTCGAGGGTCCCTAGCTCTGCCGGACCACGTCTACTGCCCCGGCCTGGGTGAGGATGCCCGAAACCTGGGAAAGCTGTTCCTCCTCCACGTTGACCAGGACTCCGATGTAGCCCTCGGTGATCCTCGTGTCATACAGCCCCATCTTCACCTTGGGCAGCCGGGACTCGAAGATGATGCCCAGCACGGTAAAGATGATGGCCCCCAACATGGTGGTCTCGTAGGTCACCACAGCCATGGGCGGCAGGGAGAGGATGGGCTTCCCGCCCTGCGTCAAAGGGTAGGCCAACTGGGTCATGGAGGTGAGGATGATTCCCACCGTGATGCCGAACAGGGCGCCGATCAGGGGGAACACGTACAGCCGGTGACGCTCGTGGCGCTCGCCGAAGGCCCCTTCCGGATAGGGCGCGTCGGTGAGAAAGTCGTAGTCGTCCGAAGATATGTTAGCCCGCTGCAAGGCGTCCCCGGCCTCGGCGGCGTAGTTGGCGTCCTCGAACAACCCCAGTATCGGCGCTCTCGCCATGATTGGGCCCCCTCTTATGGGTTAGCGGTCCAGCGGAGTTCGGCCGGTGGCCGCTACTCCGATTGGTTGCGGCAGCCGGTCCCACCCTGGTTTGGGCGGGGCCGTCAGTCCTCCCGGAATGTCGCCGGCACGGTGCGCCGGCCCACCTGTATTTGGGTCTTGAGAATGTCCCCCTCTTTGACGTCGTACAGGGGTATCAACGGCACCACACGGCCTAACAGGAGCATGAGCATCGCCACCAGGGCGAAGGTGCCGATGATGATGACGATCTCCACGATACTGGGAGCGTAGGTGTACCAGTCGAAGGTGAACACCTGCTTCCGCGCCAGGCCGGGCACGATGATCAGGAACCGCTCCAGCCACATTCCGATGTTGACCGAGATGCAGGCTATGGACATGAGCCACAGGTTCCGGCGCCAGCTGCGGGTGAGCCACAGCGTCACCGGCAGGAAGTAGGTCAAGCCCACGAAGAAGATCATCCACAGGTTCCAGGGCTCCTTGGTGAACTGGAAGTTCCTCAGGGCGATTTCGTCCACCTCCTGCCCGTAGAAGCCGAAGATGATCTCCATGCACAGGAAGTAGAACCAGCCGGTGGCCACCACGATCAGCAGCCTGCCCAGGGCGTCGATGTGTTCCAGCCGGATGTAGTCCTGCCAGCCGTAGGCCCAGCGGAGCAGAATCATCACGAACACGACCGCGGACACCCCGGAGTGAACGGCCCCGATTACAAAGTAGGGGGCGAAGATGGTGGAGTGCCACGACTTCACGGACACCGCCATGGCGAAGTCCCAGGACACTATGCTGTGCACCGAAACGAAAACAGGCAGGATGAGCGCCGACAGCAGCACTCCGGCGATGATCTGCAGCTTCCACTGGCGGGGATTCCCCTGCCAGCCCATGGCCAGTACCGCGTATATGCGGTGGGGTACGCCCGTGGTCCGGTCCCGCAGCACCGCAAAGTCGGGGAGCAACGCGATGGTTACGAACAGGATGCTGGAAGTCAGATAGGTGAATATGGCGCTGGGGTCCCAGACCAGGGGAGACCTGACGTTGGGCCATATGCCCCGGGCGAAGTCGTAGGGCACGAAGGGCAGCGTGTACACCCAATACAGCAGCCGCCAGGGCCGCCCCACGTGGATCAGCGGCATCAACACCGCCGTCATCAGGGAGAACACGGTGAGGACTTCGGCGGCCCGGGTCGCCGGGCGCCGCCACTCCGCCTTGGAGAGGCGCAGGATGGCCGACAGCATCACTCCGGCGTGGCTGATGCCGATCCAGAACACGAAGTTGGTGATGAAGAAGCCCCAGAATACCGGTCGGTTCAGTCCCGTAACGCCCATGCCCTTGTTGACCATGAGTCCGGCGGCGGACATTGCCCCCAGCACGAAGATGGCCAGGACCGCTATGGCGATCCAGAACCACCGGGGGGAATTGAGCACGCCCTTGAGCAGGTCAGCGTTGACCTGCCTGGCCGGTAGGACTCTACCTTCCTGCATCTAAGCTCCTGTGCATTTCCAGACCCCTTAGCATCCCGCGCACCTCTTGGGCTTCGCCGCCAGTCCGGCTACTCGGGCTTGGCCAAGACCAGGTACCGCCCCTTTATCAGGGTGTCCATTCGCTGGTACTTGGCGCCCTCTTTGATTTCCCACACGGATAGTATGGGTATGACCCGGGTGGCGGCCAGGTACAGGAACGCCACCGCTCCCACGCCGCCGACCACCATGAACACGTCCCAAACATCGGGCCAAGCCGGCCCGGGAATGGCCTCCAGCCCCACGGCGTATATATGGCCCGCGTTGAAGGACCCCACGAAGACCCGCAGGTTGAATATGAACGCGCCACTGAGCGCGCCCAACCCGGCCAGCGCCGGGCCCCAGGCGGTCTTGCGGAGGGGGTTCCACAGCAGGATCGCCAGGGGCATGACGAAGCTGAAGAAGAAGTTGGCGCCAAAGGCTCCGCCGTAAGACCCAGTGAACAGGTACTTGATGATGTTTTGCTCCACTTCCAGGCGACCGTACCAGTAGGTGATGAAGAAGGCGAAGGTGTGGTAGGCCCAGAGCAGAGTCAGGCCGAGGAGTATCTTGCTAGCGGACCAGAAGGTGGAAATTCCGATGTACTCCTGGTAACCGCCCCAGCGCCGGAGAACGAACAGGACTACCAGGATTAGGCCCAGGCTCGATTGGAAGCCAGTCAAGCTGTAGAGGGGCGGGAAGATGGCGTCTTTCCAGCCGGGCACCAGGCTCATGGCGAAGTCGGTGCCGACGATGAACTGCACGAAAATGAGCAGCATGAAGTACAAAGCGCCCAGCAGGGCCAGCCCGGCCTTTTGGGTGTTCCACTGCCGTTTGGTGCCGTACCAGCCCCCCGCCAACAACGAGTAGACCCTCCGGCGCCATCCGGTGGCCGTCAACCGGCCCTCGGCGAGGTCGGGAAGGGCGGACAGCCACAGAATCGTAAGGCTGGCCAGGGCCAGGAAGATGACGCCAAACAGGTCCCACCAGATGGGGGACCCGATGGGCCCCTCGAACCAAATGGTGCGCCGGATCTCCAGCTCCTCCCCGGGAGTCCCCGAGTAGTGAGGATTGCCGATGGACGGCAGCACTACCAGCAGCGGAATGAGCATCAGAGTGGAGAGCAGCCCCATGAAGGCGAACATCTCCGATACGCGGGACAGCGGCCGTCTCCAGTGGCTCTTGGTAAACCTGAAGGCAACGGCCGCCAGGGGCGCCGCCCCGGTCACCATGAAGATGAAGGAGAATATGGCCGCGTAGTAGCCCCAAGGCGCGTGGTTGTCGAAGCCGTCGCTCACGGCCCTGAAGACGAACCCGATAATACCCAGCACAAACAGCGCGCCGGCCGCGGTCAGAACGAGGGCAAAGGGACGCGGCACGGCGGAGGTCTTGGCCGCCATGTCCTGGGTCATCCCCCCTACTTCGGGGAAGACCCACATCGCCGATTCGTTCGAGTGACTGTGTTCGCTTGCCGCCAAGGTTGTCCGCCGTCCCTATCCTAGGCCTTCTTCAAGGGGTAGAGGTCCACTTTCTTGAGGTACAACACGTTGGGTTTGGTGGCCATCTCCTCCAGCAATCGGTAGACCCTGGAGGTGGACCCGTGCTCCTCCTCCACCCCAGCGTGCCGGTCCTTGATTTGCTGGTTGGCCTCTTTGAAATGCTCGTAGACCGGCCCCGTGGTGTCCTGCTGGTCGGCGAACTGGAGCGCGTTGGTGGGGCAGGACATGACGCATGCCGGCAGGTTGTTGCGTTCCCCCATGGTCTGATGGTCCAGGGTCTTGCCTTCCTGGCGTTCCACGGTCAGCTCGGCCCGGCGAATGCGCTGGATGCAGAAGCTGCACCGCTCCATGATGCCCCGGCTGCGCACGGTCACGTCGGGGTTCAGTTGATTCCTGAGCCGCTCCGGCCACACCGGCTCCCAATAGTTGAAGAACCGCATCTGGTAGGGGCAGTTGGCCGCGCAATACCTGGTGCCGACGCACCGGTTGTACACCTGAACGTTCAGCCCTTCGTCGTTGTGGTAGGTGGCGAAAACGGGACACACGGGCTCGCAGGGAGCGTTTTCGCAGTGCTGGCACATCATGGGGATGTAACGGGCCTTGACGTTGGGGAATTCCCCCTCCCAGTAGCGCTCGACGCGTATCCACTCGTAGGCCCGTCCCTGCAGGAAGAAGTCCTTGGTGTTGATGGGCAGGTTGTTTTCGGCCTGGCAAGCAACCACGCAGGCCTGGCAACCGGTGCACCGGTCCAAATCGACAACCATGCCCCACTTGTGGTCTACCCTCGACGTTACCATTCTCTACTCAGCCTATCGCGGCTCGGCCCGGACGGCCGGCGCAGGTTAGATCTCCTCGGGCGTGATGGTGTGGATAATCCGCTCGGTGGGCAGTATGCCCACCTCCACCGCCCGCACGGTCCCCTCGAACTTGGCCACCTTGACGCTTTCCCCCGTCTTGGTGACCCGCACCCAGGTGTTGCCCCAAGCCAGCGCCCCGGTGCCATCCACCTGGTTGGGCTCCAGTATGTCCATGACGTTGGCGCTCTCGGTGCCGGGGCGGGCGCTGGCAAACTCGGACCCCTGCCGCCGTCCCTGGCCCAGGGGAATGGACACGGTGCCGTGGGGCGCCGCCGGCGTCGGGTAGGCCAACACTCGGATGGAACCCCGGGAGGACTCCACCAGGAGTATGTCTCCCTCTCTTACGTCCAGGAACTGCGCGTCGGTGTCGCTGATCTCGGCCCAAGTCTGCCAGGCTATGGTGGTGAGCGGGTCCGGAGCGGCCTGGAGCCAGGGCAGATGGCCGTGGCGGCCGTCCCGCAGACTGTTGTGCAGGAACGGCACCAGATTGAACGTGTAGTCCGAAGGGGCCGCCCCGGTGAAGGCGGGCGCGGTCATTCCGCCGGCAATGCGGCCCAAAAGGCCGTCCGGCGGAGAGACCGACTGAGGCCCCGTGGCCCTTTCGTCCCACCATCCGCCCCGCTGGAGCAGCTTATTCCAGAACTCCTCCGGGGTGGACGCCTGAACGGAGCCGCGATTCAGGGCAAACAGTTCGTCGGAGGCCTCCTTGAGCAGCGCCTGGTAGTTGGGCCAGGGCATTTGGTCTTCCATGCCCAGTTCCTCGCCCATGGCCAGAAGAACGTTGGGGAAACTGCGCGGGTCCAACTCGTGGAAGGGGTTGACCACGGGCTGCTGGAACCCCAGCACCTGGTGTCCCGGGCCGGGCTCGGGAATGTCGTCCCCCCAGTCCTCCAGCGAGGCCCGGTCAGGAAGAATCAAGTCCGCCATGACGTTGGTCTCGTCGAGAAAGGGAGAGAAGCTGACGATGAACACATCGTTGGACAACTCCAAGGTTTCCTTGAAACGGATGCGTCCGGGCAGGCCGTGGACCAAGTCCGCCTGGTGCAGCATCAACATGCGAACGTCGCCGGACTCCAGGTCCTGCTTGACCTGAATCCAGTCACTCAAGGTCCCCTCGGTGGGAGCGGCGGGCACGCCTTCCAGGGGGCTCTTGGGGTTGAACCGGATGCCGCCCCGGGCGCCGGGGCTGTCCACCAGGTAGTTCAGCGCGTAGATGGCCTCCAAGTTCACCAGGCCGTTGTTGTGGGCCCCCGCCGATCCGCCTCCGATGGCCAGGCTGGGCCGCTTGCCGGCGAACTCCCTGGCGACCTGCCGGACCAACTGCGCGCCCTCCGGGCCCCGCAGGTTCTCCGCCAAGAACAGCCTGGGGGCGAGGCTTTCCGGGTTGAAGGCCTCCAGGGCGGCGGCGCCTTGCCCGCCGGTAAGGGCCGCCACGTCCACCCCCGGCGCCTGCAGGCCCTCGGATATGATGACGTAGGCGATGCTGAGCGCCAGGTGGCCCTCGTAACCCGGCTCGACGGGCAGCCACCGATCGGCGTTGGACGCGGTCATGGAAAACCGGGAGTCCACCTGGTACAGGGTACCCCGGTGTTTGTCGCGGGAGTCGCGAAACTCGCCGTAACCGATCCCCCAGCGGACCGGGGAAAGCCAGGTGGAGAGAAAGTCCGCCCCGAAGGACAGCAAAAAGCGGGTATTCGCCAAGTCGAAATCGGGCAGGTAGTCCTGGCCGAACACGTTCTTGACGGCGGTCCGGTAGGTAACCTTGTCCAAGGCCTCGAAGCTCAGGTGCCTGCCCCCCAGGGCCCGGGCAAAACGGCCGACCACCGCTCCCAGGTGGCCGCGCACCGGCTCGGTAACCATGAGGGTCGAGGCGCCCCGGGCCTCCAACTCCCGCTTGAGAACGTCCATGGCCGAGTCCCAGGATATGGGAGCGAATTGGCCCGTCTCCCGGGGGCCGAACCGGCGCATGGGGCCGGCGATGCGATCAGGATGGTAGAGGACCTGCAGGGCGGCTTCGCAGGCGGGGCCGTGCTTTCCCCTATTCACCGGGAAGTGGGGGTTGCCCTGCACTTTCTTCGCACGGCCTTCCATTACCCGCACCACGATGCCTTCACCGGCGTTGCAATTGCGGCACTGGGTGGCGTACCAGTTGTCCCGGCCCTTGACCAGGTCCTCGGGCAGTCTCACGGGACTCTGGATGCTCAGCTCTCCTTCCCGAATGCCGAAGCCCTCGCAGGCTACCGCCCCCAATGCGGCAACGCCCGCCCAGGTGAGGAAATGGCGGCGCGAGACCCTCATGGCTTCCAACCCGGGCCGGAGGCTGGATTCATGCCGGCGTGGGCAGCGGCGGGACTCATTTGTGGCACACCATGCAATCGGTAGGGATATCGGTGACCTCGGGGACCTGGTAACCGTCGCCGGCGGGGACCAAGGACAGGAAGCGGTGGCAGTCCATGCAAGTGCCCATCTTCATCGACTGGAAGCGCTTGGGTTTGACCTCGGTGGCGGCGGATATATCGCCGTGGCAAATGGAGCACGCCCGCTGCACCTTCTCCGCGGAGGTGCTGTCGGAGACGTCCATGGCAGTCAAGGCCCGGATGTGGGCCTCGTGAACGAACCTGACGTGGTCGGGCAGCCGGTGGACCCGTTCCCAGTCGATAGGCTGATTGGTGTCGAAGCTCACCCGCACCTTGGAAATCTCCGCCTGCTGGCTGGGCGTGGTCCCGTCGATGTTCTTGTGGCAGAACAGGCACTGTTCCACGGCAGGTACGGTGGCGGGCTCTCCCTTGGTCACGTTCCGGTGACAGAACTCGCACTGTATGCCGTTCTCGGCTACGTGGACGGTATGGGGAAAGGCAACCGGTTGTTTCGGAGCGTTGCCCAAGCCGAAGGGTGGGTTGGAAAACCACGAGATGAGCAACACCACCAAGACAAAAACAAGTATGATGGTGACACCCGACCCGGCGAAGGCCAGGGCCAGCATTTTCCCCCTGGGTCTCCTCAACGCACTACCTGTCCGCGCCCCGCGCCGATGCGCAGCAAAGGCGCGCACCGGGCGGCTCTAAGGCCGCCCGTGTGGGATGGGAACCGCGGGGACCATCGCCGGTTAGAACAGCCACCGGTCCCAGAATTTTTCAATAGACAGCGTCTGCCGGATGCCCAAGATAAAGACCACCAGGGTGGCCACGAACACCACGGCGGCGAATCCGGTCAGCGGATACCTCAGCCGGGCCGCCGAGGGCGGAAGATGCCTGGTATAGATCAGGGAGGGTATTATCGCGTGCGCGGTCAACATGGTCAGCACAAAGGTGAGAACAAGGGGCGCGAAGGTCCAAAACCAGACGAGCCAGACGTGGATGTCGGTCCAATTGGCGCTGGTTAGGGCTTTGGCGTCTTCAAACATACCGGCGCCATTCCGCACTTCGATTCAAGGCGATAAGCGCCCTGACGGCGCCAAGTGAAAAATATCACAGCGTTTTGGGGGTGTCAAGTAGAACAAGCGGCCCATCCCCCGGAGGCCGCAGCTACGCAGCAGGGGCCTTCCCGCCGGCCGGAGAGGGGTAAACCCGCCTACCGGGCCCGCCTGGATGCCCCGGTGTTGGGCCCGGTCTTAGCCCGCGAGGGCGCACAGGCCGCGCCGGTCACCGGCGGTAGACCCGGACCAATCCCCCGCAAGAAAATGCAAGCCATCGGCCAAGGAGGAATGACCATGCCGGCCAGAACGGGGGCCCAGTACATCGAGAGACTTCGAAACAATCACCCGGAAATCTACATCGGAGGCCAGCGAATCGAGGACGTCACCAGGCATCCCGGCATACGCAACGGCGCGGCCACGCTGGCCCGACTCTACGATCTGCAGCACGACCCGGCGCTGCGGGAGGAGATGACCTACGTGTCGCCCACCTCGGGAGAGCGGGTGGGGCTGTCGTTCGTCACCCCTCGCAGCCTGGAAGACCTCCAACGCCGCCGGGCCATGATGACCCACTGGGCCCGGATGACCAAGGGCATGATGGGGCGCACTCCCGACTTCCTGAACGTGAGCATCATGGCCATGGCCTCGGCGGGGGACTACTACGCCCGGAACCGGCCCGAGTTCGGGGAAAACATCCGCGCGTACTACGAGCACGTCCGGGAAAACGACTTGGTGCTGACCCACACCCTGATCAACCTGCAGCGCAGCCGGCTTCCGGGCGCCACCCCCACCGAAGACGCCACGGACATCGCCCTGTCGGCGGTCAAAGAGACGGATGCCGGGGTGGTCTTTCACGGGGCCAGGGTGCTAGCCACCCTGCCCATCGCCGACGAGATAGCCGTATACCCCGCCCGGTCCCACACGCTGCCCGGCGGAGCGCCCAGCCGCACCTCCTTCGCCTTCGCTATCCCCTGCAGCACGCCGGGGCTGAAGTTCATGTGCCGGGAGAGCTTCGACCTGGACCGCTCCCACTTCGACCATCCCCTGGGCTCCCGCTTCGAGGAGATGGACGCCGTGGCGTTCTTCGATAACGTGCTGGTGCCCTGGGACCGGGTCTTTCTGCTGGGCGACGTGGACCTGGGCAACAACATGTCGATGTACACCCACCAGTACATACACTCGGGCCACCAGGTGGTGTCCAAGAACGTGGTCAAGGGCGAATTCGTCCTGGGCCTGGCCAACCTCATGGTCAGAGCGCTGGGTTCAGGCCAGATTCCCCAGGTGCAGGAGATGATGTCGGAAATCATCGAGAACCTGGAGGTGACCAAGGCCTGCCTGCGCGCCGCCGAAGCGGACGCCCAGGTGGACGAGTGGGGCGTGATGTGCCCCGCCGAATTTCCGTTGATGGTGGCTCGCCACCTGTTCATGCGGATGTACCCCCGCATGGCGGAGATACTGCACTTGCTGGGCTCCAGCAGCCTGATGGCCCTGCCCACGGAGGCGGACTTGGCCGGTCCTCTGGCCCCGGAGATCGACCGGTACCTGGAGACCGACGCCGCCTCCGCGGAGGAGCGGGTAAAGATTTTCCGGCTGGCCTGGGACGCCTGTTGCAGCGCCTTCGGGTCCCGGCAAGTCCTATACGAGCGGTTCTTTCAGGGAGACCGGTCCCGCAACGCGGTGCTTCTGAACAGCATGTACGACAAGGAGCCGATGACCGACTGGGTGCGGGAGTTCCTGGACACGGAGTGACGGAGGGCCCGGCAACCCGGCGGCGGTGTTCTACGCGCGGCCCTCGCGGTAATTGATCAGGCTTACGGCTTCGGTGACCCTCATGCGGCCCACCGGACCGGAGGCGTACATGGAGCCCAGCACCACACCGCCGCGGCCCAGCAGAAACTCAGCAGGCTCGATGTGGCCCCCGTGGTCCTCCGACCACCAGGCGCCCACCTTGCCGCCATCCTCCCTGGTGGCGCCGTAGGCCAGCGAGAAGCTGATGCCCCGGGCCGCCACCTCCCGGGCCTGCTCCAAGGAATCTACGCTGACGGCGTACACCGAAGCCTCCACCGCTTCCAACTCGGCCCTGGCGTCTTCCCAATCGGCCAACTGCCGAATGCAGTAGGGTCACCAGTGCCCCCGGTAGAAGAGGACCGCGGCATAACGGGTGTCGATGCCGCCGGGAAGGTCGAGAACGCCCCCGTCCACGGTCTTAAGGGTAAGCTGGGGAAACCGGTCGCCCTGTCGAAGCATCTCTGCCATGGCCGCCTCCTCAAGCGGGGTTGTAGAACGGGGTTGTAGTCCGGCGTCCGGACCAAGCGCCGGCGGCGCTCCGGCTGCCTCCTAAATGAGCTAGGGAGACTCGCCGGGGGAGTCATCGGACTCCCAGGGGTCCGCCTCGCCCTGCGGCTCCCCCCGGGCCTGTTGCTGACGCTCCAACCAGTTCTGCAACCAGCGGCGGAACTCGTCCAAGGCCGGCGGCGAGACGTAGAACACCTCGATGTCCTGGGGAAACTGGATCTGGTGGCGCTCGCTAACCAGTAGCAGGCCCACCTCATTCTTCCCCAGGGTGGCGTCGATGCGGCCAGCGATGTGCTCGTAACGGCTCTTGTTGGCCTCGTTGAACCACTGATGCAGCTGGGCGGCCACCCGCTCGCTGGCCAGGGGCAGCATCAGGCACCGCTGCAGGTCCAGGGTCTCTATCAAGGCGGAGCCGTCCTCGGTGGCCTCCAGCACCGCCCCTGACTCACACTCGGCTTTGAAGAAAGCGTGGCTGCGCCGGTCCGCCTGCTCCAGCAACTCCAGGCCTTCCTCTCCGCCCTGGGAAAGGCTTTCGTGGTACAGCCGATGCAGGCCCCCCAGGGCGGCAGACAATGACTTCACCTGGACCTTCATCTGGTCCCAGTAGTTCTGCAAGGCCGAGACCCCCTCGGGCACCTCCCCGGGAGGCCCGTACACGAGGGGCGCCAGCAGCAGCTTTCTGACGCCCTCGTACTGGGCCGAAGTCGGCCTAGATATCCGGCCTAGCTCCTGGGCCATGGGAGCACCTCGCGGGTCTCGTGGTGCGTGGCCGACGCCCGGCGTTACGGCCGCCTCGGTAAGTATATCCGATGATTGCCGACCAGGGCCTTGCGTAAAATGGGGGCGTCATCCCGCCGCCCAGGGCCGGTCCCTAGTCAGCCGGGCGGCCTCGGCTGCAGAGGTGATTGGCGCCAGGCACATGCCGTCCATGCAGGCGTAGAGCCTCGGTTCGACCCCCGCCGGGAATCCCAATTCCGTGACGCGCTGCCGGTGCTCTCCGGGATCGAATGCCTGGACGACCCGGTGGGGAGCGCCGACCTTCAGGGCCGCCCGCAGAAGCCTCTTCGTTTGGGAATGGTCCGAAGGGCCGACGACGACCAGGTGGACCGGTCCGCAGGACACCATGTGCCGCGCCCGGGCCCAGGCCGAGCCGGCGGGCAGGAACAGCCGCTCCTCGTCGCCTTCCATGCGGCGGGACTCGTTGGGGCCCAGGTAGGTGCCGCCGGGGACGATGGCCTCGAACGCAGCCAGCGTCCTGCCGGCGTCCCGCAGATACTCCGTTTCCCCGGTCAGGCAGGAAAGAGTCGCCAGGGCCTCGGCCAGCAACGAGTTCTCCAAGACGGGCCTCTCCCTAAACAACGGCTGGCTGGCGGCGCCGGCCCCGTCCGCGATGTCGTAGTAGCCTCCGTCAGGGGCCCCGAAGGCTACCCCGACATAGCCGGCAACCTCGGCGGCCCGCCGGAGATGCTCGTCCCGGCCGGTGGCCTGGTAAAGGTCCAGGCAGGCGCGGACGAATAGGACGTGGTCCTCGAGCACCCCGGGTTGGTCTCCCGGGCCGCCGGCCACGTGGGCTATGCCACGTCCCGGGTTCCAGCTTTGCCGCCACAGCACTTCCAGCACCGCCTCCGCGATGCGCCGGTAGGAGGGCGTTCCCAACGCGCCGTAGGCTCTCGCAAGCGCCAAGGCGGCCAGGGCATTCCATCCGGCGTAGGCGGCTGGGTCCACCGTAGGTTTTTCCGCCGCATCCCGGTCCTTCCAGGGCAGGCGGTAGTAGTCCTCCCAGGCGTCCTGGCTGGAACGGAACAATCCCCTTGCCGGGTCGTACAGGACGCCAAGCAGGTAGTTTATGGCTCCCAGGGCCGCATCCCTGTAGGCCGTTCGCCGGGTGACCTGGTACGCCTCGAGGTACAAGATGGCCAAATTGGCGTTGGTCGCCGCCATTTTCTCGTAGTGCGGCGTCTTCCAGTCCCGCGACACCGAGTAGCGGAAAAAGCCCTGGTCCTTGAAGTCGTACAGCCCGTTTCGCATCCCGTCCAGCGAATTTAGCACGATGGACGGGAGGGACTTCTCTCCGGAACGGCCGTGCCAGGCAATGAGGAGCCGTAGCGCTTCCCACGGCGGCTGCTTGGGTTCCAGCCCGAACCCGCCAAACTCCGGATCGCAGAGCTGCCGGAGCCGGTCCAACACCCTTTCGACCGGCGACGCTTCAGAGCCTGGCTCCGGTTGTGAGGACAGGCCGGAGGCCCCTCCACCGAAGGCAGGGCGCGCCGCCGTTCCGGGGGGGCCAGGGTAGGCGCCGGCCGCCTGTTCCAAGAGGCCCAACGCCTCATCGGGCGGGGTGTAAGCCCGTCCCAGGAGCACGTCGCCGCCGCCGTTCAGGACGACCATTGAAGGCAGCGCGCCCTGGTTGTACCTGCGGGAAACGTCCGGCCTCTGGTCCACGTCCACCCTGACCGGGATGAACCGGGAAGAGACGAGATCGATAATCCGCGGGTCCGAGTAGGAGGAACCGTCCATGACGTGACACCAGTGGCACCAGGTGGCGGTGAGCGCCAGGAGGATGGGCTTTTCCTCTTGGCGGCAGGCGGAAAAGGCGTCCTCGCTCCACTCCCTCCAGGGGATGGAAACGGCCTCTGGCTGGTGGTTCAACCGGTTACCCTCCCGGTAGCCCCCCGGTGGTCCGGAGATGGTGCGGCGGCCTCAAACGTACGCCGGCCCCTCGATCACCGGGTGTTCGGCCAGGAACTGCTCGTCGATTTCGACACCTATCCCGGGTTGTTCCAGGGGACTCACGCACCCGTCGGCGTCCAGTATATAGGGCGCGCTCACCAACTGGTCCCGCAGCAGGTTATTCTTGGAAACGTCGGCCTCGAAGTAGCCGCCGTTGCCGATTGAGGCCAGGAAATGGATGGTGGCGGCCATGTTGATGCCGGTCATAGAGGTGTGAGGGTTGATGGGGAGCTTCCAGGCCGAGGCTAACGCGGCCACCCGCAGGGCTTCGGTAATGCCTCCCGTCTTAGAAAGGTCCGGCTGCAGAATGCGAATGGCCCCGTCGTCGATCAGCCGCATGAATTCAAAACGGGTGTAGTGGTTCTCCCCGGCGGCCAGGGGGACGGTGCTGAAGGTGGAGGCTACGGCGTAGCTGCGGTAATCGTGAGCCGGGAAGGGCTCTTCCAGCCATTCCACTCCCTCGGCCTCGAACACCGGCGCCACCCGCCTGACGTCCTCCACCAGGTAGCCGGTGTTGGCGTCCACCAGAATGGCCAGGCCGTCGCCGAAGGCGTCGCGCACCGCTTGCACCCGCGCCGTGTCGCGCTCGGGGGAATCGCCCACCCGGAGCTTCACCGCCCGGTACCCCGACTCCACCAGGGCGCTGACCTCCTGGACCAGCTCGCCGGGTTCCTGGTAGCCCAGGGAGACCCCTCCGGCGTAGGCCGGGATTGGCCGGGACCCGCCGCCCAGCAGCTTGTACAGGGGCCAGCCCACCGCCTTGCCCCGGATATCCCACAGGGCCATGTCGATACCACTCATGGCTATGGCCGCGGCCGCTCCCATGCCGTGGCTGCCTAGCTGCATCTTGTAGACGCGCTCCCAAACGCCTACAACGTCCAGGGCGTCCATCCCCGTCACCAGTTGGCTGAGAGTGGTGTTGATCAGGTGCCCAATGGCGCCGGGCGAGCGGGCGTGGTGGGACTCGCCGTAGCCGACCAGGCCGTCCTCGGAGGTCACCTTGACCACGACGGCGTCGCGCTTTACGGTGCGGCCGATGCCCAGGGTAACCGCGGCCTCGGGCGGCACGGGCACCGACGTCGGGTAGGCCTGCACTGAAACGATCTTCATTTCTCCATCCACCTCTTAGCTCAGCAGTAGGCTGCCCCGACGGACCATTCCAGGCGCCCTGTCAAATCATTGCCAACGCCCCACTGCGTCATTTCGGGCGCCCTAGACGTCATTCCGAGTGCAGCGAGGAATCTAAGACCCCCATCTGTGTCCGGTCTATTGCCCGCCGCGGCGGGCGAGAACTTTAGATTCCTCGTCGCTGCGCTCTGTCGGAATGACGGGAGTGGGCGTCGGGCCAAGACCGCCGACCTGCTTCGGCGTACGCCAGCAGCCGTCACGGCCGGGCTCACCGGGGTCTCCGCCTGCTTCGTCACACGGCCGGGATCGGACCGGGAGACGCGACGTGGCGGGGACCGGGAGCGGCCGGGAATCAGCCGACGGTGAGGCCTCCCTTGGCCGCGTACTCCTCCAGCGCCGCCTTGAGCCAGGACAGGTCGTCTTTCCGGGTCGCCTCCAGGGTTTGCTGCGGGTCTATCCCGTAGATCCGCGCCGCGTTCAGCCCCAGTATCTTCTCCTTGGCTGCGGGCGTCAGTTGGGGGTAGCCGTACCGCTCCCTGTACTCTTCCGGGATCTGGAAGGCCCTGAAGGCGTCGATGAGGGGTTGAGGCGAGCCGTACCATATGGAGTCGGTGCCCCACAGGATATTGTCCTCCCCCAACGCCAGCAGAAGCTTACCCAGCACGTGGGCCGCCTCCCGCGGGTGGGCCATGATCAGGTACCAGGTGCTGCCGATTTCACCGTAGACGTTGGAATTGGACCCCACTCCCGCGTCCTTCAGGCTCTTTACGAGCCGGTTGACCCCGTAGTGGGAAGTCTCCTCGGTGTACGGGCCTTCTTCTTGCGACCCTTGGCGCGGGGAGAAAGCCCCCGGCAAGGGCGTCCCGTCCTCTCCGCCGTCCGCGTCTACGGCCCCACCCCGGGGCTCGTAGCCGGAGTGGTAGATGAGGAAGTTGATACCCGGGAAGGCCTTGGCGGCCGGGCCTACGTCCTTGGGAGACGACGGGCCGTCCCACCCCTGGTCAGGCCCCAAGGTCAGCCCCTTGTGGGCCGATATGGTGCGCACTCCGCTCGCCATGACCCGGTTGAGGAAGGGCTCGCCGGTGGCCTCGTCATCCAGCATCCAGCCGGCGGCGTCGGTGTGCATGAACCCCTCGCCCTGGGCGCCATACTGGGTGTAGACCTTCCAGCCGGCCGGGCGGCACCAGTCGGTCCAGCGGTCCATCATTTCGATTTCGCCGGGAGCGTTCGGGGTGACTACGCAGTGGTTGATGAGGCGGCCGGCGCCGCTCAGCCGCTCGACGAGTTCCCGCGTACCGATGAGTTCGGAGTTGTCCAAGAGGTTCACCCTGGTCATTCCCTCGGTTAAAGGCGAGGAGCTGAGGACAGCCACCGTGGTCTCGCTCTCGGCGTACACGCAGCGCAGGTACTCCGCGAAGGAGTAGAAGGCCCGAGCCTGGGTCTGGGCCAGCCGGTCCAGGCCCTGGAAGAGGTCGCCGGAAACAAACTCTCCCGACGCCAACAGGGCCGGCGCCAACTGGGTCCTGGCCACGGCGTCCACCTTGCCGGAGGTGTAGTGGGTCTGGACGTCGATCACGAACTGGTCCCCGCCGAGGCCGGCGTCGGCGGCGTCCCGGTCCAGGGCAGCCTCCAAGGGGACGTCGTAGAAGCCGCCGCCCCAGGCCTCGTCCAAGGCCCTCAAAGCGGCGGCAGTGCCCCGCCTGCTGGTCCAGTAGTCGCCAAGGGACATGCTCAGCCGGGCGGCGTGGTCCGGCCCCTCCGCCCGCAACCGGGCGACTACGGACACATTCTTCGGATGATGGGGCAGCGGCGTGTACTCATCGCTGCTGCGTCGCTGCAGGGGCAACGGGAGCCGGGGAGCGCGCGGGGGTAACAGCAACTTGGACGGCATGACGTGTTCCTCCTCTGTGCGCCGGCTAAGACTAATGGGTGCGGCCGGTTGGACTGGGGTTTTGGGATACGATAAGTGCTGCGGCCTTAGAAATCAATGCTCGGCCGGCCATGGCCCCGTAAGCGGGGACGTGCGCGCCCCGTCTTAATAAGGCCCGTATGGCGGATGGCCATTGGCGGCGTGTCGGGGATGACGCGATGGGGTTGGGCCTAAGATTGGATGAGCCAGTTGGAGAACGCAGAATCGCCGATGCCGCAAGGGGGCACCGCGAAGGGCGTTGCGCCGCAGGGCCAGTCAAGGGATGCGTAATGTAAGAGCTGCAGAGCTATTAGGGTGGTTTCTCAGTCAGCCGGATCTAAACCAACGCCAAGGTGAAATGCGCATAAGGATAGGGTAAATTGGGAGGCAGTTGGGGTAGGTAGTTTGGGAGGGGTTGATGATGGGGGTAAGAGATATCGGCCAGTCTTTGGAACAACGGCAGATGGGCGCGAAGGACCTGCGGCGGAGAATGATCCTGGCGCCCACACCCCGGGAGCGGGAAAGGTGGTACGCCGTCTGGCTGCTGGCCCAAGGCTGGACGGCAGTGGCCGCGGCGGAGGCACTGGAGCGGGATCCCCACACCATTGGACGGTGGGCCTCGGCCTTCGGCGAGGATGGTCCGGCAGCCCTGATCTTCGAGCAGACGGGCGGTTCCCCCCCGCCCTCGACCAGACACAGCAGGCGGAGTTGACAGGAGCGGTGCAGCTGCCGCCGTCATCATCGGGCCTGGAACTGGCCAACTGGTATTGGCGGGTGGTGCGGCGGTTTGTCTCGGAACGGTTCGGCCTCAACCTGAGCCGTAGCAGTTGCCTGAATTACCTGCACCGGCTGGGATTCACCTACAAGCGTCCCAAGAAGCGCTTGGTGAAGGCGAATGAGTCGAAGCGGAAGGCCTTCGTTGCGGAGTATGCCGCCCTTAGCGAGGAGACCCGGCGGACCGGAGCCAAGGTATTCTTTGCCGACGAGGCCCACTTCCGGGCCGACGCGGAGTTGCGGGGCAAATGGGTGCTCAGGGGAGAACCGGCATTGGTGGACTCGACCAGTCCCAAGTACGGGGAGAAGGCCAGCTACTACTCGGCGGTGTGCCTGGAGACGGGGGAGGTGGAGTGGATGGGACTGGAGGGCAACAGCAACTCGGAACCTCGGTTGCCTTCCTGGAACAGTTACGGGGGAGGCACAGAGGGCGGCTGAACGTGATCTGGGACAATGCGCCGCCCCATCGCGGTGAGGCGTTGCGGGAATACCTGCGGACGCCTGAGCTGGACCTGAGGTTGGTGAACCTGCCGGGCTACAGTCCGGACTTCAACGCCGACGAGGCTATCTGGGGATGGGCGAGGGAGGAGGCCACTGGCAACCTGTGCCTGGGGACCAGAGAGGCAGTGCAGGAGAGGGTCGGTGACTTCCTGGCCGGGCTGGCCAACCGGCAAGATGAGGTGAGACGGCGCTGCCGGACAGTGCTGCAATCAAGGGCCGAGACACTCCAGCGAGATTCCCGACCCGATTCCCGCCCTCCCGGAAATGTACATCCCATCTTGGCTTTGGTTTAGTAGTCCAGCTTTATTGTATTGATGGATAAACCGTGAGCCCGTTCGTTGAGCTTGTCGAAGGGCCGCCCGTCCATGGTTCGACAAGCTCAACGAACGGGAGAATAAACCATCAATCCAAAGTAGTTGAACCACTAGACCGGGAGCTACCGGCCTGCGTCAAATGCCGAGCACGTGATATGATTCAAACCTGAGCACACCTATTCAGGAGCCATAGGGGGAACCATGTCAAAGGAGACCATCCTGGATCAATTCAAGCTTTATTCCTCGAATGGAGAGGGAATTGCTGGATGGTTGACAGAGGGCATTGACACCAAGATTTTTGACAGGCTGGACAGCATTGACAATGAGCCCCTAACTCAAGCACAACTGAATCAACTTCTGGCGCTAGCTCAACAACCTACTGTTTCAGACGGTTACTTCTATTACTATTGGCTTGAAAGTCCTCCAGACCACCCTTACCCCGTCCAGTCACTTCCGACATTCAGGCAAGATTGGTTGTCTGGAAGCGGTCGCATAAAGTCTTTGTCACATCTTGAATGGGGGTTGCATCGAATATTTGTGGATGGCCTTCTGTATTTCGGAAACATTGACAAGGCGTATCGATTCCTTCGGAATTTGAGTAGGGAGGAGTTGGCTCTTTTTTTCCGAGGAAAACGCATTGTCTCGGAATCGTTCGAAGAACGCGGCACAGCATTACCAATAGAGGAGATTTCTAGAGATGATCGATACTATATCTCTGAAAGCGTTCACAAGTCGCTGGGGAGTAATCCTGATGTTGAAGGAACTCTCCATCAAACATTGATTCAAGCGTATGATGAACATGTCAATGCCGGAGGGCGAACCACGACCTTTAACCAGCTGATTAGAGGCGGTCGTCCGAGCGGCTCTTCCGCTATTCAGGGAGAGTTCCGATTTATAATGGAGGATGTGCTTGATGACTCAATCACATCGCGCGCGGATTTTGATGAGAAATTTAGTGCCGTGTATGATAGATTTCACAGTGCTCGCCAGGCTGCGCTAAGAAATACAACCATGTACTTGTCGGTTGTGAATGAATTGGATGTCTACGTGGCAACCAGCATGCGGACCCGTGAGGATTTTCGGGGAATGGCTCGCTTTTGTGGCGACTTGTTCAATGATTCCAGGTTGATGGATCTAAACCTGCGTTATTTCGATCCGACGCTAAGTGCAGCATCGGGCCCCGAGGACAAAGGGTTAATCGAGTGTCTTATGGTGAAATGCGCAAAGGCACTCGTGTACGTCGCAGGAAGTAAGGAAAGTTACGGCAAAGATGTAGAAGCCGCAATGGCACTCAGCCTTGGGAAGCCCGTAATTTTTTATTGTGGATGAGAAGCCATAGAGAGGGCCAATATCTATCGAGATGTTCACCCGCTCTCTCGACTGATCCAATTCGAGACCGGAGTTGCTGTGGGTGCAATGGTGACCACTGATCTCAATGAATTGGCGACGCTCCTATCCCGTATTTTCAGAAACAACATGCGATACATTCTCGAGGAATATCCGGCAACGCCTGGATACCTTATTCTTAAAGACGAATTGACCAATTCCGTAGTTCGTTTGCAAACCAGCGATCGGATGTTGAGCCAAACATTTTGGAATCATTATGGTCCAAATTCACATAAATAAACTGCTAACTTTTAGGAAAGACCCCTCCTGTGACGGATAGTTTTCCCAGCATCGGCGTCATGAATTAGGATGGGGAGTGCTTTTGTAGCGCATTGGCGCTGGAGGGGCATGGTTGGGCTGCCAAAGTTCTAGACGGGTAAATCAGGAGTATAGGCAAAGATGCAGCAAAAAGACGTCGTGGGGATAATTGTTAATGCCCAGGAGAGAATCATCCCGTTCAACCAACTTTCGGTTACCGGAGAGATCTCTTACGAAAAACTAATAACGCTAGCTTTCGACGCTGGAGACTTGCCTACTAAGCAGGATCTGATGTTTACGATCACATACAGGAATGAAGCCGGCAGGCCGACGGATGGTACTCTGATGGAGGGCGAAAGCACAAAAATTCAAAATGGCACTATCTTCAACGTCACAGCAACTGATAGATCGTAGCCCGGATCTAAAGCGCCTTGTGGACGAAGGCTACGAAGTTGAAATTGAATCTGGACATCTGCTTTTGCGGCACGTGCCGTATGTAACCAAGGGCAAAGGCATCAAATATGGCACTCTGGTATCCAGACTAACTCTGGCAGGAGACGTCACAACAAAACCAGAAGATCATGTTGTGATGTTCGCGGGAGATTTGCCTTGTGATAGTGACGGGAGACCTTTGGTCCATATTCAAGCCTCTGGTCGGCGTCAACAGTTGGGAGGAGGGCTGATTGTTGACCGCATGTTCTCGAGAAAGCCGATGGATGGCTACTCCGATTTCTACCATAAGATGACGGTCTACGAAGGGATAATCTGCGGGTACGCCAGGTCAATTGATCCCACCGCGACCGCCAGGACTTTCGCCATAATGGAACCGCAGGACTTTGAATCCGTGTTCGCATACGAAGACACGGCGACAAGCCGAATCGGTATTGGGGCAATATCAGACAAATTGAAGGTCGGGCCTGTGGCGATAGTTGGCATTGGTGGTACCGGATCGTACATTCTGGATCTAGTTGCCAAGACACCCGTTCCGGAGATCCATTTATTCGATGGAGACATATTCGGGCAACACAACGCTTTCCGATCTCCTGGCGCACCGTCCTTAGATATCTTGAAATCCACTCCTACAAAGGCGTCCTATTGCAAGAAATTATATGGGCGCATGCATTTGAAAATCTTCGACCACGGGCACATAGACGCCGAGACGATCACCTGTCTCCGTTCGATGCATTTTGTTTTTGTATCGGTAGATAATGGTCCCAGCAGAAAATTGGTTATATTGAAATTGATCGAGTGGGGTATCCCATTCATTGATGTCGGGATGGGAGTTAACGAATCCAGGGCATCCCTGTTTGGTCAAATCAGGAGCACACTATTCACAGGAAAGCCACAGGATGTTTCTATAATGGCATCATTGCCTCTGTCCGACATTGACTTAGACAACGATTACTCCCGAAACATTCAGATAGCTGAATTAAATGCGTTAAACGCCGCACTAGCGGTTATTAAGTGGAAAAAATTCTTAGGGTTTTATGTTGATATTGAGCAGGAACATTCTAGCTATTACCAAATCGATGGAAACTACATCGTCAATGAGAATAAAATTTGAAACGAATAACTCATGTCGATCATCAGTTTGTGGATTTAGTTCCTGAAACACTTCTAGAGGGGATTTTGTATGTGTCAATAAGATACGCAACTGCGATTCATAATTGTTGCTGTGGATGCGGAAATAAGGTCGTTACTCCATTAGATCCAGGCCAATGGGAGTTAACGTTTGACGGGCAGTCAATTTCACTTAGTCCTTCGATCGGGAATTGGAACTTTCCATGTCGCTCGCATTATTGGATATACCGCGGCAATGTGAAATGGTCCGAAATTGGCATTGGGAAAGAAGTTTATAGAGGGAAAAAGGGAGGTCTTTTGCATCGCCTTATGGGAACGCTCAAAATATAGGGCCAATTTATCGTCCCTGTGACTTACTCCTTCGTCTGTCTTTCCTTGGCGTCTCCAGCCCTCAACGGCTCCCTCGCCACGGAAGACGCCGGGCCGCAGCCAAGCTGTCAGAAGAAAAGCGAACCCAGGAGTACAGACCTCCCAAGAGTCGGCGCTCCGAGCAAGAGGAAGCCTGCCTCAGCAATGAGCAGAGGCAACGTCAGAGACGAAAGGCCGCCGGGCTGTGCAAGGATTGTCCTGAACCTTCCAGACCCGGCAGGTCCAGGTGCGAGGGTTGCACTGTGCAAACTCCAAATGCCGGACACCGCTGGCAGACGGCTCCGGCCGCCCGATGTCGCCGGACGTGGTGGTGATGGACGTGATGATGCCGGGGAAGGATGGAGTGGAGGCGTGCCGGAGATCATGGAGTCCGCGCCGGAGACCCGCGTGGTCATGCTGACGGCCTCGACGGAGGTGGACGCCATTGACGAAGGTCAGGAACTGGCTGAGACTGCCTAGCGCCCATCGGAATAGATGTCACCGTGGGCACCATCCCCGGAGTCCAGCATCAGTTCCGACAATAGCCACCGGCCCACTTTCCCCCACAGCCGTCCCAAGGTCTCGCGAGGTCACCCTCAACCTCACTCGCGTCCCGCCATCGTCCCTTATGAGGTCAGGAGCCACATCACACATTCAGACATCCTTTAGGACCCTGTCAATGCCGAAGCCGAGGGGCTCGGCAGTTTCACGGGCTGCCCAGCCACATCCCGAAACCCTTCTACCTGTCATCCACGTCGACCTACCTGGAAAGGTCCGAATCGGTACTCAGGCCCGCCGCTTCCAAATATGCGGTTCTTATGACGCTTGCCGGGATCGAGCAGACTTTCGTGCAAGGGGGCAATTGATGGCCCGGAGCCGGATGGGTCGCCCCCTTTGAGCAAGCTTCTCAAGCTATACCCACGAAAGGGCCGCCAATTGGCTTTCGCTTTCGGCTTGCGAGTCAGACTGCTAAAAACCCTTCACCGGACCGCGCGGATTGCGCTGTCGAGTTTGATGGCCGTCGCCGTGATTACGGCATGTGACAACGGAGATATACCTGCTCCGACTCAGGAGCCAACAGCCACCCCGACGCGGGAACCGACGCCCACGCCGATTCGGACCGCTCGTCCCGGCGCGGCAGGGCTGGACGATCCTCTATTTCCCGGGCTGGGCAACGGCGGTTATGACGTTTCCCGCTACACGGTGACCCTCGACATCGATGTGGACGCCAACGAGATTTCGGGCTGGGCTCAAATCGAGGCCGACGCAACACAGGACCTCTCCTCATTCAATCTGGACTTTCGAGGCTTGACGGTTACGCAGGTTGCCGTGGATGGCCTCCCAGCCGACCACTCTCGCGCCGGACACGAGCTGACAATCGAGCCCGGTGCGCCGATCCCTGTGGGAACGACCTTCAGTGCCACGGTCTCTTACGAGGGTCAGCCTTCGACCAGCTCTGTGCCTGGAACAAGTCTCCTGACCGGCTGGATAAACTACGAGACCGGGATAATCGCGTACGGCGAACCCTGGGGGGCGTCGCACTGGCTCCCGGTCAATGAGCATCCATCCGATAAAGCCTTGTACACCTTCATTATCACGGTGCCTGACCCCTATGAAGCGGCCTCAAACGGTGAATTGACCAGCACGACCGACCACGGGGAGACTGTGACATACGTATGGGAAAGTGTCCATGAGATGGCCAGCTATCTGGCGTTCCTGGCGGTGGCTCAGTTTGACGACGTCGCCAGCAAAAGTCCTGGGGGGATAACCGTCGTTGACTCGGTTGAAGCGTCAGTAGACGAATCCGCAAGAAGTATTCTGGATAGCGTCCCTTTGATAGTCGATTTCTTCAATGAATTGTTCGGGCCGTATCCATTCGAGTTCACCGGCTCCGTCGTCATTGACGAGGCAATTCCGCCGCTGGAAACCCAACCCCGGCCCGTCTACGGGATAGGGGCCCTGGAGAATTTCGGCGACAGGTTGATAGCCCACGAGTTGGCGCACCAGTGGTTTGGGAACCTGCTTACTCCCGCGTCATGGCAGGACTTATGGCTGAGCGAGGGGTTCGCCACCTACGCTGAGTGGCTGTGGTTAGACCACAAGTCCGGCGGCGGCTGTTTCGAGCAGTTCTGGGAGATGGTCTGGCGACCTGTCTATGGGCCGCCGGCGAATCCCGACCCCGACTCCCTTTTCAGCGGCAGCGTGTATGCGAGAGGCGCAATGGCCCTCCACGCACTGCGCATTGAAATCGGCGACGAGGCGTTTTTCAAGACTCTGCGTGAGTATGTGTCCCGCCATGCCGGGGGTAACGTGACCACCGAAGACTTTGTGGTCGTGGCTGAGGAGATTGCGAGCAGGGAACTGGACGACCTTTTCGATTCCTGGCTCTTCGGTGAGACCACTCCTCTTCCGCCGGGAATGAACAGCGGTCTGGGAAATCAGCCAACTCCTTCTCCAGGTCGGGCTATTGGGGAGGGGTGTCTACACGGACATCGGTAACAGCCCCACGGTTCAACTATATCTTCACCACGCCGCTCGTCAGCTACCCGATGCCAGATGGAGGGAGGCGGAAAAGGCGGAGGCATGATTGTAAGGGACGGAGGGCAGGGTTCCGGCGGAGACTTTCTTGAGTCGCTTTGCCCCGGCCCACCACAATTGCCGGAGAGGGCCTTGGGGGGCCTCACAGTTCCCCCAGCCACATCTCGAAGATGGTGCTAGCTTCCGTCCACGTCGGCCCACCTGAAGAGGGTCGAACCACTCCGCATGCCATCGCGGTGTTAAGGATCACAGGTCCCCCCGCCAAATCTCAATGAGGGCACCGCCTGCAATCCCTCCGCCTTCGAGGTGTCACACTACAGGAATTGAGAGGCCTTGGTGCGTTGAAAGGCTACCGAGCCACATCTCGAAGACGGTGGTATCTACCGTATGCGCTGGTGGGGCTAGAGTAACTCAGCGTTGACCGTTAAACGTTCGGCTCTATACCTAGGAATCCTCTGAACAAGTCAGCGGCGATGTGAAATAGTAGTATGTGTGCGAGCCGATGCCTGTTGGTGGAGTAAGTCCCATGGAGCAGCCCACTTTTGCCGACCTGGAATACCAGGGCAAGAAACGCAAGACCCGCCGCGAACTCTTTCTGGAGCGCATGGACGGACAGATTCCCTGGCAGAGCCTGGAGGACCGCATCCGTCCCTTCTACCCTAGGGTGGGCAAGGGCCGCCACCCCTACCCGCTGCCGGTCATGCTCCGAACCCACTGCGTCCAGCTCTTCTACAACCTGAGCGACCCCGGCATGGAAGACCTGCTCTACGAGTCCGACCCGGTGCGCCGCTTCGTGGGTCTGAAGCTCTCAGGCCCCCTGCCCGACGAGACCACCATCCTCAATTTCCGCCACCTGTTGGAGCAGCACAGCCTGGGTCAGGGTCTGCTGGGGGAAATCAACGCCCACCTGGAATCCCAGGGACTGAAGCTGCGGGAGGGAACCATCGTGGATGCCACCATCATCGAGGCGCCGTCGTCCACCAAGAACCGGGCCGGGGAGCGGGACCCGGAGATGCACCAGGCCAAGAAGGGGAACCAATGGCACTTCGGGATGAAGGCGCACATCGGGGTGGACTCGGAGACGGGCATAGTCCACAGCATGAGCGCCACGGCGGCCAATGCGCACGACGTTACGGAGGCGCACAACCTGCTGCATGGGGGTGAGACGGTGGTGTGGGGCGACGCGGGCTATCAGGGAGTTCACAAGCGGGAGGAGAACCTCGGACTCGAGGTAGAATGGCAGGTGGCGATGCGGCCTGGGCGTCGGCGGAAGCTGGAACCTGAGAGCGAGGAGGCGCTGGCGGAGAGGGCGAAGGCATCTGTGAGAGCGAAGGTGGAGCATCCGTTTCTGAGGTTGAAGCGTCTGTTCGGATACGGCAAGGTGCGTTACCGCGGGCTGATGAAGAACACGCAACGGCTGGCGCTGCTGTTCGGACTGGGCAACCTGCTGACGGCGGCGGGTCAACTGAGGGCGTAGTGGGCCCTGCGGCATTTAGCAGTGGCCCTCAGGCTTGGGTCAATTGCCCAGCGGCCCCATCAGAGGCAAAACACCAAGGGCTGAACGCTGGCCAGCAACGCCCGGACCGTAGTTCTCACTCCCTGCACCGTTCTGTCAAATACAATTCACACCAAAGTGACCCTATTCAGAGTATCCCTAGCTCCTGACTGCTCGCGACCAGTTGTTGCCAGAGTCTGAGGGACGGTGACACTCAACTCCTAGCCCTTCATCCGTAGGGCAATCGCCGACGAACAGCGCGCTTATCGGTAGGTTGGACCCTTGGGGTGAATAAGCTTGGCTATGCGTTCCAGTTGAGTAACTATGGCGTCTAGGGATTTGTTGCGATCAGCACCCGCTGGCAAGACAATTGGTAAATATGCCTCCCCGCTACGCCACTCCAGTCCTGTCTCGGCTAGGCCCTTTAGCTTGCTGCGAACCTCTTCCAATTTTACACTTACATCGACTTCGTAGTCTCCATAAAACCATAGCCACAGCGGTTTTCCCGGCATTTGCTTCACGGCTCTGTAATCGATGCCAAGCCAAGCGAAGGCGCCCGCGAGGCGAAGATATCTTCCGTAGTAGTCAATTCCATGTCCCACCGTTAGTCCATTGGTGTCGGCCCATTTCGATTGCTCCACGCGCTTCACGGCCTCCGCGATCAGCTGTTTCAGATTCTCGTCGCGTGTCGGTCTGTCCCCCTCAACGGCGCTGGTGGTAAGCCCTTGCAGCTCGGCGATCTCGAAGCAAGCCTGCGTATCGCCGTCTTCCTTTGCCCTCTGCGCCATCCTGTCAAGGAGCAGTTGCCAGGTGGTCAGCATCAGGAGACGTTGGTCGTCTTTGGATCGCGCGGTCATCAGTCCATGGTCCTTGTCGGCAGGGCGCAATTCGTGACCCGCATCACGTAACCTAGCTTCCAGTTCGTCCCACAGGGTCCCTTGGCCGACGCGATAGTCTGGAGCTATGAACAAAAGCACGGAACGTCTGTCAGCGGGAAGTCCCTGCCAGTAGGTGACGGGCTGGTGATGGGTCAGTGGTGCCCAGAATTTTGACTCTATCAGTGCGACGAGCTTTCCATCTTCGTCTAGGCAAGCCAGATCAGGTATGGCCCCATGCTCGTCCGTCACCCACGGCTGAGCCTGTGCGATAGGCATTGGCCCATGTTCATTCCCCAGTACTTCTGACAACGCCTGTTTGGCAGAGGTAGAGCGAGACACGATAAAGAATAGGGCGTCTGTGACTACGTCCTCAAGTCCCTGGGCATGGCGTTGTGCGATGAAACCGAGTAAGGTGGATTCGTGAGGCATGGTGAACTGGGCCTATGAATGCGCCTACTGGTTCTGGTGGGCCGGACTGGTCGGATAGTCCTCCGGCTTCCCTTTGTCGCCTGGCTGAATCACGAAGTCCCGTCGGTCCCTGTACAGGCGGGCGCGGTTAATCACGTTCTCACCGTTGGGGTCGAAGCCGTCCCATTGGCTATTGAACCAGTATTTGAAGTCACCGATGAAGAGGTACTTGTTGCTTACGCGGAAGAAGCGACAGTCCACGCCCTCTCCGTCCTGGAAGCGGGAGTAGATGGCGTTCAACAGTTCCCGCTGTCCATCCTTTTCCCTGAGGACGTATTCATGGGGCCAAGTGTCCCGGTAGGTGACCGCTTCCCCCCAAGGGGCGCGGGCGATGAGTTCTGTCAATTTCATTCTTTATCAGTACTCCTCACGGCGGACAGTGTCAACTTATGATAGCGGATATCACAGACTAGCAGATATGAGAGATGGACTGAGGTGGACCCGGTCATTTAGAGAGAATCAAGGCGGAGTTAAGCGAGAGTCCCTGAGCTCCTGCCAGTAGTTCTGTGTCAGCACCGGGTGAACACCTCCTTCCATCAAACTCACCTTCCACGACTCCCTGCTCCCCACGGAACACCTCGGCCGGGGTCCGGTAGCCCAGGGCCTGATGGGGCCTCAGGTCGTTGTAGAACCTGAAGTAGTCTTCCAGCCCCCGCTGGGCCTCCAGGACGTTGGCGTAGGCTTTCAGGTGCACCTCTTCGTACTTCACCGTCCGCCACAGCCGCTCCATGAAGATATTGTCTTGGTACCGCCCCTTCCCGTCCATACTGATCCTCACGCCGCGGTCCTGCAGGACCTGGGTGAACTCCCAACTCGTGAACTGGCTCCCCTGGTCGGTGTTGAACACCTCCGGCCTGCCCTTGCCCAAGGCCTCCTCCAACGCCCCGGCGCAAAAGCCGGCCTCCAAGGTGTTGGACAGTCGCCAGGACACCACGTACCGGCTGTGCCAGTCCATGACCGCCACCAGGTAGAGGAACCCCCGGGCCATGGGCAGGTAGGTGATGTCCGCTGCCCACACCTGGTTGGGCCGGGTGATCCTGGCATTTCGGGGCAGGTATGGATAGATCCGGTGCTCCGGCGACCTTCGGCTGGTGCTGGGCCGCCGGTAGATGGCCCGCAGCCCCATGGCGCGCATCAGTCGCTGCACCCGCTTCCGGCTTACCTGTATCCCACCCCTCCCCAGCCAGGCCTTCATCCGTCTCGACCCGTAGAAGGGCGTCTCCAGGTACTGCCGATCGATCTCGCCCATCAGGGACAGGTCCTCTTCCGAGGCAGCCTTGGGACGGTAGCAGATGCTGGAACGGGCCACCCCCAGCAGGGCGCACTGGCGCACTACCGGCAACTTCGGGTGTTCCCGGTCCACCATCTCCCGCCGCCGCCCCGGACTCATGAACCGGACCTCTCCGCCAAGAAATCCCGCTCCACCTTCAGCTGGCCGATCTCCTGGTACAACCGGGCCATCAGGGCGGCGTCATTCTTGGCCTTCTTCTCCTGGCTGTTGCCGAAGACGCCGGAGGCGCCCTCCACCAGAGCCTTCTTCCAAGCCTGAATCTGGCCCGGGTGGACTTCGTACCGGGCCGCCAACTGGGCCACTGTCTCCTGGCCCTTCACCGCCTCGAGAGCTACCTTGGCCTTGAAGGCCGGGCTGTGCTTCCTTCTTCCTTGCGACATTTCCCACCCCTTCCTGACAGCACCAGCTGCCCTTAGTTTAGGAGCGGAACTCTCACTTGGCCACCTGTCCGAAATTCCGGGTCCACCTCAGACTTCGATCACCATTATGGCTTGCAGACCCTCTCGGCCGGGGGCCAGTGGCTTGAAATAGAGTGATGATGGGCAAAGGCAGGTTGCTTCAAGAAGCAGCCGCTTCCTCAAGCAACTTGATGGCCTCAGAATTTCTTTCGTCCTTTGCTACTTCCAGAGGCGTCCTGCCAACGTTGTCCTTCGCATTTGTGTCGGCCCCGGCGTCCAACAGCAATTGGATCACCGCCGGATTTTCGTTCTGGTCTCTTCCCGCCGCATGATGCAGAGGCGTCCAGCCATCGTCGTCCTTCGCATGGAGGTCGGCCCCGGCGTCCAACAGTGCTTGGATCACAGCCAGCGGGTTTTCGTTGCTTTCCGCAGCTATGTGCAGAGGCGTCCCGCCCCATGTGTCCTTCGCATTGATATCGGCCCCGGCGTCCAGCAAAGCCTGGATCATCACCAGCGGGTTTTCGTTGCTTTCCGCAGCTATGTGCAGTGGCGTCTGGCCCCATATGTCCTTCGCATTGATATCGGCCCCGGCGTCCAGCAAAGCCTGGATCATCACCAGCGGGTTTTCGTTGCTTTCCGCAGCTATGTGCAATGGCGCCTGGCCATGGACCTTCCCATTTATGTCGGCTCTTTCGACCAGTAGCGCTTGGACCTTTGCCAGATCCATGTCTTCCACCGCATTCAGCAGTGCCCAATTCAGCGCATCTTGTTTCTCAGCTTGTTTGTATTCAGCCGCAAGATGCAGAGGGTCCACGCCATCGTCGTACTTCGCGCCTGCGTCCACGAGAATCCGGGTAATTTCAACCTTGCCTCCCCGAATCGCATAGTCAAGGAGTGCGGTGACCGTGGTGCTTGAATGGATTGAGCCGAACAGGCTGCTTGAACTCTCTCGAACTGTTGCGTTAACATCCGCGCCTGCGTCCACGACAATCCCGACAATTTCAGGGTCGCCGTTCCGAATCGCCCAGTAGAGGAGCGGCCCGGTTTGGCTCGAGGGATTTAAGACGCCTGAACTTTCTCGAATTGTTGCGTTAACATCCACGCCGGCGGCCACGAGATTACGAACAGCGTCACGATTACCCTCACGAATCGCCCAGGAGAGATCGGGAGGTTCAGGCGCAGGTGTAGGCGTTGGTGTGGGGGTTTCCGTGGGAACCGGAGTCGGTGTGGGAGTGGGCGCTGGTGTCGCCGTTGCAGTCGGCTCTGGGGTTGGAGTGGCGGCTGGGAGAGCGTCAGGTGTGGGCATTGCCGCTTCTGGTGCGGCGGTGTTTGTCACGGCCGATGTGGAAGCATGTGTTGGCTCCGGATTGATCCCCTGCTCCGATGAGGTGGTGCTGGAATCGATCTCGTTCGAAGGAATGGGATCCGGCTCATCGGAACACCCGGTTAGCAGGCTGGCGAGCACTGCGGCGCTCACCAGCAGACCAATGATTGACTTTGACGTTGCTATCACGTCCTTAACGTCCCTACTTGAAAGCTTGTTGGCTCCTCATCACCTGACCTTTGGATTAGGTGGGTTAGCTTGGCCAACATTACTGCTGCCCCAGCATCCGACGGTGCCGTCGGTCCTCACCCCGCAGGTGTGGAGCCACCCGGCGCTGACCGAGGAGAACTCCCCGGACGGTGGAGTGGCCTGCCCAACAACATTGCCGTTCCCATCCTCGTTGAATCCCCAGCATTCGACGGCGCCGCCGGTCCTCACCCCACAGGTGTGGAGCCACCCGGCGCTGACCGAGGCGAACTCCCCGGACGGTGGAGTGGCCTGACCAAGAACATTGCCGCCGAAATCATCATTGGAGCCCCAGCATTCGACGGCGCCGCCGGTCCTCACCCCGCAGGTGTGGAGCGCCCCGGCGCTGACCGAGGCGAACTCCCCCGGCGGTGGAGTGGCCTGGCCAACAACGTTGCCCTCGCCATCCTCGTTTAACCCCCAGCATTCGACGGCGCCGCCGGTCCTCACCCCGCAGGTGTGGAACACCCCGACGCTGACCGAGGCGAACTCCCCGGACGGCGGCGTGGCCTGGCCAACAACATTGCCCTCGCCATCTTCGTTTAACCCCCAGCATTCGACGGCGCCGCCGGTCCTCACCCCGCAGGTGTGGAGCGCCCCGGCGCTGACCGAGGCGAACTCCCCGGACGGCGGCGTGGCCTGGCCAGCAACATTGCCATCAGGATCCCCGTTGAATCCCCAGCACTCGACGGCGCCGTCGATGCTTACCCCGCAGGTGTGGAACGCCCCGGCGCTGACCGAGGCGAACTCCCCGGACGGCGGCGTGGCCTGGCCGTCCTCGTTGAGCCCCCAGCATTCGACGGCGCCGTCGGTTCTCACCCCGCAGGTGTGGAATCCTTTGGCGCTGACCGACACGAACTCTACTTGCACCGCTTCGGCCTCCTGCGGAGCCGTCAGCCCGCGGGCCTGTATGCCCCAGCACTCGACGGAGCCGTCGGCTCTCACCCCGCAGGTGTGGAACGCCCCGGCGCTGACCGACGCGAACTCTCCGGACGGGGGCGTGGCCCGGCTATAGCCATCATAGCCCCAGCATTCTACGGAACCATCCCGCCTCACCCCGCAGGTGTGGAACCACCCGGCGCTGACCGAGGCGAAGGAACCTCCGGGCGGCGTGGCTTGGCCGACTACCTTGCCGTCCTGATCTTCATTGGAGCCCCAGCATTCGACGGCGCCGTGGTTCCTCACCCCGCAGGTGTGGACCGCCCCGGCGCTGACCGAGGCGAACTCCCCCGGCGGTGGAGTGGCCTGACCAAGAACATTGCCGTCCTCATCCTCGTTTAACCCCCAGCATTCGACGGCGCCGTCGGTCCTCACCCCGCAGGTGTGGAACGCCCCGGCGCTGACCGAGACGAACTCCCCGGACGGCGGTGTGGCCTGGCCATTCTCATTCAGCCCCCAGCATGCCACGCCGTCGTCTGCCCTCACCCCGCATGTGTGACCGCCCCAGAAGGTGTGACTGCCCCCGCCCCCGGCGCTGACCGAGGCGAACTCTCCGGACGGCGGCGTGGTCTCGCCATAGCCACCATAACCCCAGCATTCGACAGAGCGGTCGCGTCTCACCCCGCATGTGTGGGTCCACCCGGTGCTGACCGACACGAACTCCCCGGACGGCGGTGTGGCCTTGCCAGGTGCATCATCATTGCCCCAGCATTCGACAGAGCCGTCGTGCCTCACCCCGCAGGTGGGTTTGCCCCCGGCGCTGACCGAGGCGAACTCCCCGGCGGACCTGGTCTCTGGTGCGGCGGAAGTCGCCGTGGCTGCGGGCGTTGGTGTGGCGGTAGGGAGAGCGGCAGGTGTGGGCGTTGCCGCTTCTGATGCGGCGATGTTTGTCACAGCCGATGTGGGAGCATGTGTTGGCTCAGGATTGACCCCCTGCTCCGATGAGGTGGTGGTACTGGAATCAGTCCCGTTTGAAGGAATGAGGTCTGCCTCATCGGAACACCCGGTCAGCAGGATGGCGAGTGCCGCGATGCCTAACAGCAGACCAATGATTGACTTGGGCATTGATTTCATGTCCTCAACTTCCCTAACTTGAAGCTTGTTGGCTCCTCATCACTTGACCTTTCATCGAATGGGAGGCGGACTGGGGCGCGGAACTCACGGCAACACGGGCCGCCGCGACGGCTGGACCCATTCCATATGACAGCTTGTCGAATCCCAAATGAGTGCCTCCCCGCCGTACGTTGGGGCAAAGTGCCCATGAGTATGACGGAGGAAGCTGTGGAAGGTCAGTGTAATCTGTGCACTTTTGCCGCCAATTTAGGACCAATCTTGCTTGTGTAATATGCTGTATGGCCTCTATAATGAGCGCACCGGGCCGTGCGGGACCAGGGGGAACCGCGGGCCGTCCATGCCTGAATGGAGGTCGAGAGGATGAAGGACGCCGGGGAGCTGGAGCGGGAGAACGAGGCCCTGCGCGACCGCCTCTCCAGGCTGAGCCAGGCCAGCCTGCGCATCAACGAGAGCCTGGACTTCGACACGGTGCTCCAGAGGGTGCTGGACTCAGCCTGCTCGCTGACCGGGGCGCGCTACGGCGTCATCACCCTCCTCAGCGAATCGGGGCGGATACAGGACTTCCTATATTCCGGGCTGACTCCCGAGGAGAGCCGGCGGTTCGCCGAATTTCCCAACGGGATGCTGTTCTTCGAGTACCTGAGCAGCATCGGCGAGCCGCTGCGGCTGCGGGACTTCCACAGCCACGTCAGGGAGTTGGGGCTTCCCGAGTTCCGCCCGCCGATGGCGGTGAGCTCGCCCCTTCCCTTTCTGGCCGCGCCCATACGCCACCTTGGGGAGAGCGTCGGGGCCTTCTACGTCGGCGAGAAGGAGCTGGAGTTCACCCCCCAAGACGAAGAGACCTTGGTGATGTTCGCCTCCCAGGCGGCGCTGGTCATCGCCAACGCCCGCCGCCACCGGGAGGAGCAGCGGACGAGGACCGGCCTGGAGACCCTGGTGAACACCACCCCCGTGGGCGTCCTGGTATTCGACGCGAAGACGGGCGGCGTGACGTCGGTCAACCGGGAGGCCAGGCGGATCGTCAGCGGCCTGTGCGCGCCGGGCGGATCGGCGGAGCATCTCCTCGAAGTGCTGACCTTCCGGCGGGCCGACGGCCGGGAGGTCTCCCTGGTGGAGTTCCCCCTGGCCCTGGCGCTGCGCACGGGGGAGACGGTGCGGGCGGAGGAGATCGTCCTGCAGGCCCCCGGCGGGCAGAGCGTCACCACCCTGGTCAACGCCACGCCCATCTTCTCGGAGGAGGGGGAGGAGGGCGAGGTCGAGTCGGTGGTCGTGACCATGCAGGACATGACGCCGATGGAGGAGTTGGAGCGGCTGCGGGCCGAGTTCCTGGGCATGGTGAGCCACGAGCTGCGGACCCCCCTGGCCGCCGTCAAGGGATCGGTGGATACCCTTCTGGAATCCGCCTCCGACCTGGACTCCGCCGAGATGACCCAGTTCTTCAGGATCATCCGAGACCAGTCCGAGAGCATGCGCCACCTGATAGGCGACCTGCTGGACGTGGCCCGCATCGAGACGGGCGCCCTGCCGGTCTCCCCCGAACCCGTCGATGTGGCGAGCCTGGTGGACGAGGCCAGGAGCAGGTTCCAGAGCGGGGGCGGCCGGGCCAACCTGGTCATCGACCTGCCGCCGGACCTGCCCCGGGTCATGGCGGACCGGCGGCGCATCGTCCAGGCGCTGGGCAACCTGCTCTCCAACGCGGCCAGGCACTCGAACGCGCTGTCCCCCATCCGGGTGGCCGCGGCGCGGGATGGCGTCCATGTCGCCTTCTCGGTGGTGGACGACGGGGTGGGCGTGCCCGCCGAGCGGCTGCCGCACCTGTTCCGCAAGTTCTCGCGGCTCGACGGCGAGGAGCGGGGACGGGAGATCGCCGGGTCCGGCCTGGGACTCGCCATCTGCAAGGGCATCGTGGAGGCCCACGGCGGCCGTATCCGGGCCGAGAGCGACGGGCTTGGCCTGGGAAGCCGGTTTACCTTTACCGTTCCGGCGGTGGAGGAGGCCGTCGCCCTCCCCCCTCAGCCGTCACGCCGGCGCAGGACGAAGACCAGGGAGTGGCCCCGTATTCTCTGCGTGGACGACGACCCGCAGACGCTCCGGCACGTGCGGGACGCCCTCACCAAGGCGGGCTACGCGCCCGTCGTGACCGGAGACCCGGAGGAGGTCCCCCGGCTCATGGCGGAAGAGCAACCCCGCCTGGTGCTGCTGGACATGATGCTGCCGGGCAGCGACGGCATGGAGCTGATGAAGGACATCCGCGAGGTCTCCGACGTGCCGGTCATCTTCCTGTCCGTCAACGGCCAGGAGGAGGTCGTCGCCCGTGCCTTCGACATGGGAGCGGCCGACTACGTGGTGAAGCCCTTCTCGCCGACGGAGCTTGCGGCCAGGATCCGGGCGACCCTGCGCAAGCGTGCGGCGCCGGAACTGGCCCAGCCCTCCGAGCCCTATGTGCGGGGAGACCTGACCGTCGACTATCCCCAGCGCAGGGTGACGGTGGCCGGACGCCCCGTGGAGCTCACCGACATCGAGTACCGGATTCTGGTCGAGCTATCGGTCAACGCAGGCCGGGCGCTGACCCACGAGCGCCTGCTGCACCGGGTCTGGGGACCGGACAAGGGCGAGGACTCCGGGCCGGTGAGAAACATCGTCAAGAGGCTGCGCCGCAAGCTGGGCGAGGACGCGTCCAACCCGGCCTTCATCTTCGCCGTGCCCCGCGTCGGCTACCGGATGGAGCAGGGTAACGAGCAGGAGGGGGACATCACAACCCCGCACGAGGGCACACCTCACGTTGACGGCGCTAACGACATATCTTGACTTGAATAGAGGACAGAATGGCCAGGCAATTCACATCAGCCGACTGGAAACTGATCAGGGCTCGACTGGACGAGGACCCACGGCGGTACGGTCTGCCGCAGAGGGAGTACGGCTCGGTGCTCCTGGGGTCCTTCAACATACGGAAGTTGGGGTCATCCCGGAGCCGCAACGCCGACACCTGGGAGTTCCTGGCCGACGTCTGCCGCAGCTTCGACCTGCTGGCCATCCAGGAGATCATGGACGACCTCGGCGGCCTGCGGCGGTTGATGTCCCTGCTTGGGCCGGAGTTCAGCATGGTGGTCTCGGACCTGACCGGCGTGTTCCCCGGCGAGCCGGGACTGGGGGAGCGGCTTGGATTCATCTACCGCTGGAATACGGTGGAACGTATGGAGGTCGCCAGCGACGTCACCTACGACCGGACCAAGGTCATCGACTCCATCGCCGGCAACTACGAGGCGTTTACCAGCGACCTTGGGTCTTACTCGAAGAGGCTGGCGGACTACCGGTCGGGAAGGCGCAAGACCAAGCCGAGGCTCAAGCTGAGCGTCTTCCTGTCCTTCATCCGCCAGCCCTTCTGCGTGGCGTTTCGCATACCCGGGCATCCCGGCACCCGGCCGTATGAATTCATGGCCGTCAACGCCCATCTCTACTTCGGGAACTACATCGACGACCGCCGCCAGGAGTTCAACGCCCTGGTCGACTGGATCATGAGCCGGTTCAGGACCCAGAGCCACGCCTACTACCCCAACTTCGTGCTGCTGGGCGACCTCAACCTGGACTACGACAATCCCGCCAGGGACCGGGGGGATAGAGGAGCGCATCCAGTCGCTGAACGGGGAGTTGGACGGGGCCAACGTCAACTTCCCGTTCAGCGATGTCCACCCAGGTCGGCAGGAGGTCTTCCGGACCAACGCCCGGATGTCGGAGACCTTCGACCAGATTGGCCTGTTCAACCGGGACTCGCGTCTGCCGACGTACATGGACAACACGGTAATGGGCACCGAGGCCAGAGGGCCGGACTACGGGGTGTTTGAGTTCGGCAACCTCTTCAGCGAGGCGATATTGGGTCAGCCCTACCAGGAACTGTCGTCCGCTGAGAGGTCGAGCTTCACGGCGAGGTTCGAGCATAAGGTGAGCGACCACATGCCTCTGTGGGTCAGGCTGCCGCTCCCGGTGGACTGAAGTCCTCCTATCGTGCCGGCCACGGCTGCGGAGAAGACTCCGCTGGGTGGTCCGCGTCGGCTACCGGATGCCCCGAAGGGGGAGAAGCAGAGAGAGTGAAGCCCCAATGGCGAGACGCTCCTTACGTTCCTCCGTCCCTACGCGTCACACTACAGGAATCGAGAGACCTCGGTGCGCCGACAGACTGCCGAGCCACATCTCGAAGGCAGTGGTATCTACCGTATGCGGTGGTGGACGGTGAAGTACGAAGAAGCGTACCTGAAAGCCTACGCCAACGTCCTCGAGGCCCAGAGGGGGCTGGAAGACTACGTCCGGTTCTACAACGACCTGAGGCCCCATCGGGCCCTGGGTTACCAGACCCCGGCCGAGGTGTTCCCGGCGGAGCAGCGAGTCGTAGAAGAGGGGTCTACCAGGCCGCGGACCAATCGGAAGCCGCTTAAACTACCGCCAACGCTGCCCTCTCATTCTCCTGGAACGGTGCCACTCCACCTGCCTTGCGTCCGCCGGTCATCATGTCAGTGGTACACGATTCCAGTGCCCCAGTGGCGCAACATCCCGACGCATTGACCCCCTAGGCTTTGGGAGCGTTCCTGCCGCGGCGGCGAGGCTCGGGAGCGCTGTCCTCTTCCCAGAAGAAGACTACATTCCCTTGGCGCTTGACGGAGAGGTTCTTGCCCAGCAGCTGAGCGGCGGCGCCGAGGCGGCGGCGCACAGCCGCCGTAGTTTCGCCTACGTCCGGGGTGAGTCTACCCGCCCGGCCGGTTTCGAGTTGGCTGATGTAGTCCATGTACTGACGCATGATCGCGCCACCCTTTCCCGACAGGGACAGTTCAAGCTGTGCGTCTTGGAGCGACACGAGTTCGAGGGTTGGCACGTTTGTTCAAGTCCTCCGGTGAAGTTGGGTTCAAAGTATCATAGACTGAAGCTGTCTATTGCAGCAAGCGCCACACCCTGAGACTGAGGCCCTTTCATGGGGCCTTTGGATAGTCCCGCAAGTCGGCTGATTCGACTCGCGGTGACTCTTCCGAGCCAGGAACGAATGGGTGCTTCGGATAGATCAGGACCCACGGGACAGCCAGCAACTAGCATCGAGTCGGATCAGCATCATCAGTTATTCCCTGGTGCGAACCGAAAATGCTATTTTTTAAGGCAGTGTAGATCGTTAGCGATGGGGGGACGTAGATGAAAGCAGGGAACGTTGGGAGTTTGGCCTCGGTGTGCCGGCAAAGTTAATTGTCGTTGTTCACCCACCAAGTGAGGCGGACCCGGACCGGGCCAGGGGGTAAGGTCAAACTGTCCCACCTCCACCGGCCCCGAGGCCCGGCGGCTCCAGCAGAGGGGCTATGTCTCATCTGCGGCTCACCTCTCCCACTCCGGCGCCAGGCCGCGGGCATCGGACTGGGCGTCATCCCGGAGGAGGGTCAAGTACATTTCCATTAACACGTATGATATATATGTGGCACACCTTGTGGGGCACCTGTCTCTCTCGCGCTCTCGCTCTCGCTCTCTCCACCGGCAAGTTTGGGTTCGCCGCTTTGCGCCGTTACGGCAATTCGTCAGCAATGTTTCGGTCGGCCGCCGGTATGTCTTAGGGTTGCAACGGTGGTTCAAGGTGGGACGTCGGGGGATTGGCGAAGCGGATCGGGGCGCTTCGCCGGAGAGGGTCGGGCCTGTTCGTTACCTGCCTGCCTCTCTATGGGCCAGCGGGTGCTCCCGCACAGTCCCCGGCCGCCTCGGCGCCGGTCGTGCAGAGGCGGAGCTAAGGTGTGTCACTTGGGCGGACGATCGCCGGACACCAACGCAATTGGCGATGGAAAACCTTCGGCGCAAGACTGCCAACTGGTTTCCCAGCGAGTCCCGGACCAACGAAGGGAAGAGACTCGTTTATAGCAACAGTGTGAAGGACATGGTGAAGGTTCTTGATTTTGTCCAATCTGGTGGAGCGAGTGGGCAGGGCCATAGAGGATCTGGAAGCCCAGAACCAGGGTGGAGAGGAGGAATCGCCGGCGCGACTCCCGGAAAGGCTGGCCAGCCGGAAAGCGTAGCGGGAGCGGGTCAGGCAGGCTATGGGGGAGCTGCCCGACAGGCACCGCCCCAGTCGCACCAAGCGCGCCAAGCGCATCAATCTGACCGACAAAGACGCCCGGCTGTTGCGGACTCGTCTGGGGATCTTACCTGCCTACAATGGCCAGGCCATGGTTTCTCCCCTGGCCTGCGGCAACGGAATGACTCGGATGTTGATCACTGCCGTGAACCTGGTGGATGAAACCACTGAACACGGACTCCTGATTCCCATGATGGGACAGGCGGAGGAGACCACCGGGGCCAGAGTAGCCATGACCCTGGCCGACTCTGGCTATTTCGCCGGCAGAGACCTGGAGGAATCCCACCGCTGCGGTCAGTAGGTTCTGGTGCCGGAAAAGCGGCAATGGCATCTTGACGACCCGTATCACAAAGACAGGTTTATCCATGACGAGGCCACCGACACGTACACCTGCCCCCAGGGACGGAAACTCCACTTTTTTCGGATGCAATTCGTCAACCGGGTCTGGAACCGGGTATACCGAACGCCGTCAGGAGCCATCTGTCGGGAATGCCCTGCCTTCGGAGTCTGCACCACGGAAGTTCGGTTGGGCCGCACCATGGCCATAGGTCCCTATGACGCTGCGCTGCGCCGCCACCGGGCCTGGATGTCGACCGCGGGGGCCAAAGAGGCGTACGAACAGAGAAAGCAACTGGTCGAGCCGGTGTTCGGGATTATCAAGGAACAGATGGGGGTCGCCAGATTCCTGCTGCGCGGTCTGGCCAACGTGGCGGCGGAATGGACTACGCTGGCCACGGCTTTCAACCTGCGCACCCTGTGGCGGGCGTGGCAATCAGGCGCCTTCACCTTCAAGCCAAATGGCAGGCAGGCTCGACCGGTCTCCTGAACCGTACCAGGACAGGCGGGATCCCCTCGGATCTTGCCACAAATCGCTCACCAGTGGAGCCGCCGGGCCAGAACCCCTCAAGCGAGCCCGGATTTCTCCCCTCCCAGTGTCTTTCTGAGACAGGCTCACCTTGTACATCCGTCCCACCATCCATAGGCTCGACTTCAAACCTATAGATGGTGATAGGCGGTACAGTATTCAATCGCCGTTTTGTTGTTGTCCAACCCTAGGTACCGGGTCCGCCGGAACCCGCCCACCGTCTTCATCCACCCAAAGACCTCCTCAACCCGTTTCCGAATCCGCTGGCTGACCGCGTACCCCGGATGCCGGGTGGTCCGGCCGTCAATGGCGCTGGACCGGCCCCTGGTGTTCCGCGCGACGTGAGGCGTCACCCCGCGCCGTCGCAGGTCTGCCACGTAGGTTCCGTTTGCTCATAGGGTATGGGCCACCCGAGTCCATGTATTTTGGTTTCATTTTCATTTCGTCTCATTTCGTCTAATGACGGCTCCGGTAAAAGGGCGGAAACTAGTGCATAACGGGGCTATCCCGATATTGAGGCCCTGGGAGGTTCCGTTAATGATAAACGGACACGCTATGACAAGCGTCGTGGCGGGGATCATCATCTTGGTCGTGTCGCCGGTCCTCTTTTCCCCGATGGCTAAAGGCCGCGGATACACATTCTATAAAGAGCAGGCGGAGGATGCGCGGCCATTATCAACGCTCAGGGTTCTACAGCCGAATTTGCCGACGCACCAGACCGCGTTGTTGGCCTCGCCTAAAGCGCGGCTGATTCTGACAACGACAAGCCTCCGCAAATACTCGCGGGAGCCCCGCCCTTACGCCAAGCTGCGGACCAGCCTCAGGAAGACAGGCGGAGTAGATGGGCATGACCAATAAGCAGACGGAACCTCCGGCTGAGCTTTTGAACTGGGTCGGACGGCTTCTAGACCACGAGGAGCCTGCCCAAGTGATCTTCGCGGCCCGGCTTTCTCAGCACAGCCCGGGCGCTCCAACCGCGGGCTGGTCGGGCGGTTACGCGGCAGCGCAGGGTTCCGGAGGGTCTACGGGTTCCCGGAGGAGGTCCCCAATGGGGGCACAGTCAAATACTTCAGCCCGCGCCAGATGGACTATCCACCCTTGGTTGACCGGTTGACCAATGTCTCACCGGAGTTACTCACGAAGTTATGCAGCAGGAGCGCATATGCCACGCAACGATTCGGAATTCGCTGCGGTCTTCAAGAAATTGCGGTCCAAGTCGGGGAAGAGCAAGTACAAACTGGCCCAGGACAGCGGCCTAAACCAGGCTTACATCTCGCGGTTGGAAACGGGCGAGCGGCAGAAACCCACGCGGGATGTCGTGCTCAAATTGGCAGTGGCTCTGGTTGCCGGTTGCGAGGAAGTAACGATCCACGATGTACAAGAACTCCTTATGGCCGCAGATCACGCTCCTCTAAGGAACCGGGGCGAGCCGTTACCTGACCTATGACCCCCGCTCAGCTCACCGCTTGGAGTGCGGCCGGTTGGTCCTTGACCCTCTCTCCGACAAAGCTTTGCCCGAGTTGGGGTAAATCTTCCCCTTGGCGTTTTCCGGATTGAAACCATGCCGGAATCTCCGGGTACCCTGCACATCGAGCCTGTCCAGCGGTGAGAAGCTCTGACTGACCAAGGCGGCTTTTTGGCTTGCTATGTGGACGTAGTGTTCAACCATCGCCAGGGTGGTGTGGCCCAAGTTCTGCTGGAGCAGGAATACGTTGCCGCCGTTCATCAGAAATAGGGTGGCGTATGTGTGTCTCAGCAGGTGAGGATGGAGCCTGGGAACCCCCGCAGCCTTCGAGAGCCTCTCTGTGAGGGAACGCAGAGCATCGGGAGTCATTGGGTACCCGTCGATGCATAGAAAAAAGAGACCTGTCTCCGGCTCGAAGGATTCAGTCCGGTAGTGGTGGGCGTAGTGAAGGAGCGACTGCTGGCACTTGACTCCGAAGGCGACAAGGCGCTCCTTATTGCCCTTGCCCAGAACTTTGATGTACCGGTCTTGCAGATGGACGTCATCGGATTTCAGAGTGACCACCTCCGAGAGCCGCAGGCCGGTGTCCAGCATGAGGGCGATAATGGCCGTATTCCTAGCTCCCATCAGCGTGTTCGGGTTGATGCTGGCGAAAATCCTCTTGACCTCCTCGTCGGTGAGAATTTCTATCACCTTTTCCTTGACCTTGGGAGGCCTCAGGCCCTTGAGCCGGTGGTCTTCGGTATATCCCTGGCCATGCAGCCAGTTGAAGAAAGCCCTCAGTGCCCTTACCCTGCCGTTCACCGTATGGCTTGAAGCCGGTCCCCACAGTCCCTTCCTGGTCTGAAGATGGAGAATGAACTCCCTGACCTCGTCCTCTCCAAGGTCTTCTAGACAGGTGGACATCCTCCCGGCCTCCAGCCAGTTTTGGAAAAGTTCCAGGGCCTGGTTATACCACTCTACCGTCCTGGCGGACTTGCCTTCCGACTGGTTATGAACCTCGAAGTGCCGGGCCAACATCTTGAGGTCCAATCTGCTGCGGTCCACGCGTCCTCTCCGCTCGAGCCGTGTGGTGTTCATGGTACGTACTTGCCTCCCTTGTGGGAATTGTCTGTCAGACAAGCAAGCGGAGACGGAAAAAGAAGACCCATTCAGGCAGCGAGTCGGATAGGGGTTTACGGCTAAAGAAGAAGCCCCGATGAGGGAGGCGCCTCAGGCTCGAACCGAGCCTAATTCGTAGCTGATATGGCGTCCCAGGCAGGATTCGAACCCGCGACCCGCTGCTTAGAAGGCAGCCGCTCTATCCCCTGAGCTACTGGGACGTATGTGCCCGTCGATGCCCCCACCAAGCGGGGGCTAGCTCCATCTTACGAATGGCCTTTTGGGGTGTCAAGGCGGCTGTCTGCGGCGTTGTCGCGGCCCCCGCCCGTTCGTCCCCTGCCGTGCGGCCCTTAGCGGTTGGGAGCGCGGGGCAAACCCTGCAAATCATCCCGGCGCCAAAGGGCGGGCCAGACCAATTTGCGCCGGGACCGGCCCTCTGTCAAAATAAAGGGCGTTCCTCACGTCAGCTTCTATCCGGCCATTTCAGCACCGGCCCGGCCATCTCAGCACGGGAGTGACGCCAATGACCGACGACCTCGTCGTATTCCAAGACAAGCCCCAGGCCAAGTACCTGATTGCCGGTTGGCGGCTGCAGTGGTCCGACGGCGGAGAGATTTCCAGCGGTCTGCCCAGGTACTTGATAGACTCGCTCAAGGCCAGTCCCATCGGATACATGGGGGCCGAGGTGGAGCGGATGTGTTACCCGTTCCAGGTGCCGGGGACCCACGACATGTACCGCCCCGGCGCATCATATAACGACGGTCTGCCCGCCGAAGCCATGGGCCGGGAGAACCGCTACTACGACGCCGGCAACGGCCTGATCATCTTTCTCGGGGAGGAGCCCTGGTCGCGCATCGACATCTACGCCCAGGCGTTTTTCCGGGCGATAGAGGAGTTAGGGATATCTCAAACCGCGGCGGTAGAGGGATACAATGGCCCATCTCCCCCCAACATGGAGCGGAGCGTCTCCTGCATCTACAGCCACGCTCACATGAAGGAGTGGCTGGACAAGTTTGGGCTCAGGTTTTCCAACTACGGGGCCCAGGGCCGGAATGGGCCTACTATCGGAATGGCCCTGGTGACCATGGCCCACTTCCAATATCAGCAACACGAGATGTTCCGGCTGGGGGCCATGGCGCCTATGTACCCCTTCCTCACGTCCAACAGCGACCCGGTGGGCATAACCCGGGACCACCGGGCCTTCTACGACATCATGCGAAGGCTCAGGGCTATGTTCCAGTTGGACGTCAACCTGGCGGAACTGATGACCCTTGGCGACACCGAGTCCAACCAGCTTGCCGAGGCGTTGGAGAAGTTCGCGTCGTCCAACCAGGCTGCCAAAGAGATCATCGACCGAGCAGTCAACGACTACAACTACAAGCCCTTCCAGGAGTCGGTGGAGCTGGACCCGGGTCTGGACCAAACCCTCGAGGACATCCTCAGGGGCTTCCCCGACCAACCTGGGAATAACTGAACCACCGTTTAGATTGGTTAGAGGCTTGCGGCGCGTCAACACCTGGCCGCGCAATCGCTTTGCCAAGGTCGATGGGTTAAAGCAAGCCCTGTTGTGTTGCCGCCTTTTCCAGTATATCCCAACCTTCCAAAATGCCCGGAGCCAAGCTGTCACAAGCCTCGGCTTCCAGAATCGCCTTGCCGATGGGGTCTTTGCTGTCCACCGTAACAAAGGCCTCCTCTAGTTGGCGGTACAAGGCCGGGTCCATGTCTCGTTGGGCGGTGAAGCAACAGTGGCTGTAGCCGGGGCTGGACCAGAAAACGCGTATGCTGTCCGAAGGCAGTAGCCCCCGGTCGTTCATCTCCTCCAAGGCCCGGCGGCTTACCGCGCCGGCGTCGCATTGGCCCGAAGCAACCTGCTCCGCCACATCCCTCTGGTCCCAAGAGAAGCCGGACTGACGGTCTTGGAAGAAGCTGAAGGACGCGAGGTCGTTCTTGGGGTCTATTCCTGCTTCGTTCAGGAAGTAGTAAGCCAATAGACCGGTCTCGACCGACCCACGGTCTCCGAACGCAAACTTCTTCCCAATCAGGTCTTCAACGGTAGCTATCTCCGAGTCGGGCTGGGTAATGAAGTGAGTAACGAAGTCAAAGTCCACGTCCCGCATTGCGATCACTTGGCAAGGCTGGTCCAACCTAGTTCGTATGCGCAAGTAGTTCAATGGCCCGTTCCAGGCCAGGTCAATCTCTCCCTGGACGAAGGCATCCACCACAGCGTATTCGTCAGAGTAGAGGACATATTCGATGTCAATGCCTTTGCGCTCGAAATGAGCTTCCAGTCCTTGGAAAGCAGCCAAATGGGAAGCGCTCGCGGAGCCTCCAAGTCGGACCATGATGCCTCCATCAGGGTACGGTTTGCTTTGCCCGGTGACAATACCAGTGGCTGGATTGCTTGAGGAATCAGACAAGTCTGGGTTAGATCACCGCCCCTATCGCATGGTCCAGTATCTCAGCCGCCAAGTCCAGTTGGGCTTCGGTGGTGGTGAACGGGGGAACAAACCGCAGCACCGAGCCGCCGCGGCGCAGGCTGAAGATGAGGCCGTTCTCCAGGCAGAGCCGCCCTACTTGCTGGCCCGCCAGGGGGGCCGGCTCGCGGGTCTCCCGGTCCCTGACCAGCTCGACGCCCTGAAGCAAGCCGCGGCCGCGAACGTCGCCAACGATTTCGTGGCGCTGGGCCAATCGCTCCAGGTGGCCTCTCCAGTAGGCGCCGATGCGTTTGGCCACGTCCGTCAACGCCTCCTCCAGGATAACGTCGATGCTGGCGATGGCGGCGTTGCAGGGAAGAGGATCGTTGGAGTGAGAGTGCCCCACCACCAGTCCGGTCTGGGCCACGGCGCTCTCGATGGCGTCGGTGGTGACCGCGGCGCTGATGGCGATTCCTCCTCCAAAGTGCTTGGATACGGTGAATATGTCCGGGATCACGCCCTCTTGCTGGAAGGCCCACATGGAGCCCAGCTTGGCCAACCCGGTCTGGGCCTCGTCCAGGATCAGAAGCGCGCCCCTGGACTCGCACCGGAGCTTCAACTCCCTCAACCAGCCCTCGGGGAGGTCGATCACTCCGCCGGCGCTGAACAGCGGCTCGGTAATGACGGCCGCCAGTTGCCGGTCCAGCTGGGCATCCAATAGCTCGAAGCTGGAGTCGAGACAACTATAATCGCAGGCCGGCCGTTCGCGGCAGAAGGCGCAGCGATAACGATAGGGGGCAAAGATAGCGTAGCTTCCCGCCGCGTAGGGACCATGACCCTCGTGCCATCCGGAGTAGGTGACGGCCCGGGTGGAGTCGTTCATGCCGTGGAAGCTGGCCGCCGGGCTGGCGATCTCATACCCTCCGGTGTAACGCTTGGCAATGGCCATGGCGGCCTCGTTGGCGTCGCTGCCGGAAGTCAGAAACATGCTGCGGTTCATGCCGGGGGGCGATATCTCCGCCATACGGCTGGCCAGGACTATCTCCCGGTCGTTGAACATGCTCATGTGGCTGTGGATGATGGTGTCGCAGCTATCCTGAAGGGCCTGAACAATGCGGGGGTGATTGTGCCCCAGGGCGGCGCACATCTGGCCGGAGTTGAAGTCCAGGTACTCTTTGCCGTTGATGTCCCGGACCAGGGACCCTCGGCCCCAGACCATGATGGGGCCGGAGACCTCGTTCCGGTCCATCCGGCTGCGGAAGCTGTACCGGCGGGCCAGGCCCAGAAGCTCCTCTTCGCTAAGCTGACCGGCCATGGGTCTCACCTCGGGGGCGTGAAGGCAGTACGCGGGGCCGCTAATAATGCCCCGCGCCGCCCATCAGGCATTGGGCTTGGTCCGAGAAACGCGGGGCCCGGCGCCCCTCCCGCTTCAGAGGCTTGGCGCGTCCGTAGGCTGGCCGTCGTCAGGGCGCCGCCGTTGCCAAGCCGGACCGGGGGCCTGCCGCGAAGGGCTAGTCCGCCAGGGCCGCCGTTTTGGCCTGGGCCTTGAAGGTGGGCATGACCTCTCGGCCGAACCACTCCAGTTGCTCCAGATAGACCTTTTCCGGCACCCCGCCGCTGGGCGGGCCGATGTTGATCTCCTCCAGCCCGGGCAACTGCTCCTGAATAGTCAGAATCTGCTCCCTGATGAGCTCCGGGGGGCCGCAAAGCCACCGGCCGGCGTCCACGCCGTCCTTCATGGTGGGCAGGCCCGCTCTGCGGGCCCGCTTGGGGTCGGCCATGGCCTCGATCTGCTCCGGGGTCAGCGGAACGAACCCCAGGGGCCCGAACATTTTCATGAACTCTTCCATGTATACGGCGGCCTCGTCCATGGCGTCCTGCTGGGTGTCCGCCAGGAACGTGTTGTAGGTGACTATGAGGTCGCCGCCCAGTTCGGTCTCCCGCCCGTGGCGGGCCAAAGTCTCCTGCCAACGGGTCACGGTCTCGAGGCTGCCGCCGCCCAGGGCCGCGCCGCCGCCGATGAGGCCCTTGATGCCGTGTTTGGCCATGAAGTCCATCTGCCGCTGGCTGCCGCTGACGATGGGCTGCCAGCACTCAACCGGGATGGTGCGCGGCCTGGGGACCAGGGTGATTTCCTCCAGCTCGTAGCCCCGGTACGGGACCCGGGGCGGGATGGTGTAGTGCTTGCCGTGGTGGGAGAAGGAGCGGTTGTTGAAGGCCTTGAAGATGACCTCCACCTGCTCCTCGAACAACTCCTGGTTGGCGTCGGAATCGGTGACGGTGCTGGGAGCGCCGAAGGTGTCCACCTCGCGGCTGTGGTAGCCGCGGCCCACGCCGAAGATCACGCGCCCATTGGTGAGGATGTCGGCGGTGGCATAGTCTTCCGCCAAGCGCAGCGGGTGCCACATGGGGGAAATGTTGAAGCCGCAACCAAACTTGAGTTTTTCGGTCATCTGGGCCAGGTGCACGTTGAACAGCAGGAGGTTTGGGATGACCTCATACCCTTCCCGCTGGAAGTGGTGCTCCGCCATCCAGAAGGTGTCGTAGTCCAGCCGGTCCATTAGCTGGGCCATGTTCTGGGCCTTGCTGAACCCAGTGGCCAGATGCTCGTCGGACAGCCACCGGTCGTTGGCCGGGGTGCCTTCGAGGCCTATGTTGTCGAGGTCGACGTTTCCAGCGAACAGGCTGCCGAATCTAGTTATCATTCTTCGTCCTAATCAGTTATGGCCTAGTCAGTTATGGTCTGGACTCACCCGCTTGCATTCCGCCTGAGGCCCAGCCGGGGACCACTTTCTTTAACCATGCTCAGGGACCGTGCTTGGGAGTAAAGCAGGCTATGCAGCGGGTGGGCGCGGGTTATGAGCTTCTCAACCGCCCGGTTGGGAGTTTAGGTCCAAGCGGGGCACGTGGTGACGGCGGCACTCAGCCGGCGGGCGCCCGCTGGGCAGCCTGGCTCTTGAAGGCCGGCATTACCTCTTCGGAGAAACGCTGGAGTTGCTCCAGGATGACCGACTGGGGGGTGCCAATGACCTGTCCCACGTTGACCGACTCCAAGCCAGGGTACCGGTCCTGGACATTCATGAGCTTTTCGGTGATGAGTTCGGCGGGGCCGCACAGCCAGGAGCCGGCCGCCGCCGCTTGGTCCAAGGTCGGCAGACCTGCGGACCGGGCGCGCCTGGGGTCGGCTATGGCTGCAATCTGTTCGCTGCTGAGCCCCCGGACGAAACCAAGGGGAGCGAACATCTTCATGTTTTCTTCGAAGAAGGGGGTGGCCTCTTTAATGGCCTGCTGTTCGGTTTCAGCGATGTGGAAGCTGTAGCCGATGGCCAGGCCCTCGCCCAACTCGAGTTCCTTCCCGGCCCGGGCGTTGGCGTCCCGCCACGCCTCCATGACCTGGTCCGTGGCGCCCCCGGCGGCCGCTCCGCCGCCGATGAGCCCCTTGATGCCGTGTTTGACCATGAAGTCCATCTGCCGCTGGCTGCCGCTGACCAACGGCTGCCAGCACTCAACGGGCAGGGTGCGGGGGCGGGGGACCAGGGTTATCTCCTTCAGTTGGTAGCCCCGGTAGGGGACGTCCGGGGGTATCTGGTAGTACTCGCTGTGATGAGAAAACGACCGGTTGTCGAAGGCCTTCAGAATGATCTCCACCTGGTCTTCGAACAGCTCGCGGTTGGCCGCATCGTCGGTGGCGGTGCTGGGAGCGCCGAGGCTCTCGGTCTCCCTGGAGTGGTAGCCGCGGCCCACGCCGAACACCACCCGCCCGTTGGTCAGCCAGTCGGCGGTGGCGAAGTCCTCCGCCAGGCGCAGCGGGTGCCACATGGGAGTGATGTTGAAGCCGCAGCCGAACCTGAGGTTCTCGGTAAGCTGCGCCAGGTGGACGAAGAGCATCAGCAGGTTGGGCAGGCACTCGTAGCCCTCCCTTTGAAACCGGTGCTCCGCCCCCCAAAAGATGTCGTAGCCGGTGCGGTCCATCAGCTTGGCGATGGCCTCGCTCTTGTCGAAGACCGTCGCTAGGTGCTCGTCGGACAACCAGCGATCATTGACCGGAGTGCCGTCCAAGCCTATGTTGTCCAAGTCCACGTGGCCGGCAAACAGGCTGCCGAAGCTCTTGATCATCTCGTATCGCCCTTCCTCATTACTCGAGGCCCTTATGCCTAACCCAAGGGAGGCGGGGGACTCCCGCCCATTGTAATCCAGGAGGTTTGGTTGTCAACCGAGCGACAGGGCGGGTACAGGGTCATTCGATTATCCTGGCGCTTGAGGCGCGCATCCACCATCTCATGCTGAGCCCACCCGCCCCCACGGCATCTGAGTCACCCCCCCACGTCATTCAGAATTCTGAATTCTGAGCTTGCTGAAGAATCTCAGCCGCCCCGGAGAGACCCTCCACTTCGTTCGGCGCGACAGCTAAAAGACCCCCTTCCTCCAAAACTCACGACACTTCCCCCTTGCGCCCTCCGATGACCACTCCCTACCCTGTTCATAGGCAGCCAATAACACCCTGCCAAATCTATCAAACCGCCACTGAGGCGCATGGCTCAAAATGGCACGCAAAGGCCCTGAAATAAAAAACCCCAGCCCCTCCCCGCGCCAACAATCTGCTCTCCCCATACTCGCCGCCGCCCCCTCCATCGCCCAAGCCGCCCGCCTCTCCAAGGTGGGCCGCCGCACTTTGCACCGTTGGCTCCAGGACCCCGACTTCCGCGGCCAGCTTGCCCAACTGCAGCGCGAGTCCGCCGGACTCGCCAAAGGCTGCCTCCAGAGCCTCGCCTTCCAAGCCGTCGTTTGCCTCGGCGACCTCCTGGAGAGTCCAAACCCGGAAATCCGCCTCCGCGCCGTCCGCGCCATCCTCAGTTACTCCACCAAGTTTGGCGAAATCCAGGAGTTGCATGACCAAGTCCAAACCTTGGAGGCCGCCCTGCCCCTTAGGATCACCCAGCAGAAATCCAGGTAGCCTCAGCTCTCGGGGCCCCATCCCCGCTCGTGGCGGCGTTCTCTAACCACCCAAATCAATCCAAAGGAGAAGTCCCCATGACCATCGCCTCTTTGCGCGCCCGCGTCCGCTCCCTTCGCCGGAAATTGGCCCTGCCCTACGCCCACCTCATGCTCCAATGCACCTCCGACGATCTCTGCACCCAATGGGCCCGCGCCCAGGCGGATAAACAGCCCACACCCTCCCCCTGGGCCTTCGTCCGCCGGGTCGCCGCGTCGGGTTTCCGTCTCCACACTTTCGCCGGCGTCGTCCGCTACCTCGAACGCTGCGCCTCGCTCCGCCAGGAGCCCAGCCCGCCGCTCCTCCTTCGCGCCCTCCTCCCCTGGGCCGAATACAATCCCACAGTCACCTACTATCTACCCCCCCAAGTGTGGCCCACGGCCACCGCCGAGGCCACTGGATGATCCTGGCGCTTGAAGCGCTTCTCCGCCGCGTCATGCTGGGCCTGCCAATGCATCTAAATCCCTTCGGCGGAGTTTATCCTGAGCGTAGCCGAAGGGCTCAGGACACCGGAATAGGACAATGGAAAGACCCTGAGGGCGGGTAGCACCGCCGTATGTTCGATGGTATTATGCGGTGGGTTTCGGACGAGGGCAACTGGGCGGCCGGGGATGAATATGCCGGGCTTTGCTGTACTTGGGGAGTGGTGACAGGCTCCGGTCGGCACAGGGCAATAGCCGTCAAACGCGGTTGCCGGCGCTCCCAACTCTGCTTTCACAATTCTCTTTCACAATTCTAAGGAGGACTAGGAATGAGACCAGGCATCCTTATCTTGGTGACAGCCTTGGCGGCGCTCTTGACCTTTGGCGCCTGCGGTGGCGACGGAGCGGACTCTGTCGAAGGCGAGGCGACGATGGCCGAAGCCGGGTCAACGATGGCTACGGCTGAGGCGATGATGGCCCAAAGCGAGTCCGCCATGGCCGAGGCGGAGGCTATGAAGGCGGAAAGCGAGGCTTCTGCCGGCAGCATGACCCAGCAAGAGACAGTAGAGGACCGGGTCCAAACCGTGAAGGACCGGGGGGCCGTGGTCTGCGCCAGCCGCAACGACGTGCCCGGCTACGGCTATATTGACGAGTCCAGCAATAACGTGGGCTTCGACATCGACCTTTGCCGCGCGGTGGCCGCCGCGGTGCTGGGCGACCCCAACGCGATCGAGATCCGGTTGATCACCGCCGCGGAGCGAGGCCCGACGATCCAGACGGGAGAGGTCGACATGCTGGTCCGCACCGTTACCTGGACGACCTCCCGTGATGCGCAGTGGGGTAACTACACCCAAACGATGTTCTACGACGGCCAGGGATTCCTGGTCAGGAAGGACCTAGGGATATCCAGCGCCCTGGAGCTGAAAGACGCGACCGTCTGCGTCACCCAGGGCACCACCACCGAGCTCAATCTAGAGGACTTTAACCGGCAGAACAACCTGAACATAAGTGCACTGACTTTCGAGGATACTGACTCGGTGGTCGCGGCCTACGAGGGCGGCCAGTGTGACGCGTTCACCAACGACCGGTCTCAGCTAGCCGCCATCGGGAGCGGGTTCCAGGACCCGAACGCCCACGTCACACTGCCGGAGACGATCTCGGAGGAGCCTCTGGGCCCCGTGGTCCCTCACGGCGACGACAAGTGGTTCGACCTAGTCAAGACCGTAATGGGCATTCTGATCTACTCCGAGGCCTATGAGGTCGCTTCCGGCGACGTCCCCACCGCCAAGACCGGCGACGCCAAGGTTGACCGTCTATTCGGCCTGGAGGGTTCTTTCGGCCAGGAGAGCCTGGGGCTCAGCCAGACCGTGGCCCAGGACGTTATCGGTGCCGTTGGAAACTACGGAGAGATCTACGCCCGCAACCTGGGTCCCGACGGTATTGGCCTGCCCCGCGAGAACAGCCGCAACGCCCTGTGGAACGAAGCGCCGTGCATGGACTGCCCGAAGGGCGGCCAGATCTACTCGGCGCCTCTGCGGTAAGTCCGGCGACTGATTCGACCAGGATTGCCCGGCGGGCCGGTACTCACCGGCAAAGATTGACGGGCGGTCGGCTTGATGCCGACCGCCCGTTTTTGCTTCTAGGCGAGCCCGGGCAAATCGCCAAACGTATAGCTATCGAGTACAATCACGCGGAGTTCCCGGAGTTTGTTTGGGGAGTTCTATGTCGCCGGTCGGCGAGCAGCTATGGCGTCAACGCCTCGTAGCCTAACCTACCAGGGCATACCGGTCTGGAGACACATCCGGGTCATCCAGTGGGTCACTCAGATCGTGTCAGGGGTCCTGGTGGTGGCGCTGGTCGTCTGGTTCTTCGCCAACATCGCCGAAGCGGTCCAGGACCGGGAGATCCCCCACGGATTCGGCTTCCTGGACCGGGAATATCAGACGCCCATCGGCCACCACTTCTTGCCCTACCAGTCGTCGGACTCCTTTCTGTACGCCTTCCTGGTAGGCACAACCAACACGCTGATTGTTTCGGTCGTCGGAGTGATTCTGGCGACTATCCTGGGAATCTTCGTGGGCGTCGCCCGGATGTCGAGCAACTGGATCGTCTCCAGAGCGGCGCTGGTCTACGTCGAGTTCTTCCGCAACGTCCCGCTGCTGGTGCAGCTCTTCTTCTGGTTCTACATCGTGCTGGCCTTGCCGCCCGTTCGCGAAGGGTACGTCATCGGCGGCGGGCTGTTCATCAACAACGGCGGCCTGTCGATCCCCATGGCCACGCCCAGCGGCTCCGTAGCCGCCTCGGTCTGGATTGCCCTGGCCGTTGCTTCCATAGCGGCCGGCATAGCGGCCCACCGTTGGCTAAGCTGGCGGGAGAGCCACACCGGGTCGGTGTCCTACCCGCTGCTGCTGGGGTGCGCCTCCGCCGCAGTCCTGGGAGCAGTCGGCTGGTTGGCCGTCAGCTTGGTCTCCGGAGAAGCCCCCCTCGCGGTCTCGAACCCTGAGCCGCAGGGCACATTCGGGCGAATATCCGGCGGATTCACCATGCCCGGAGGACTGATTGCCCTTCTGGCCGGACTTGTGGTCTACACGTCGTCTTTCATCGCCGAGATTGTGCGCGCCGGGATACAGTCCGTCGGCCGCGGGCAGTCCGAGGCCGGCCGCGCTCTGGGCCTGTCCCAGGGCAAGTCGCTGCGGCACGTGACCTTTCCCCAAGCCCTGCGCGTGATCGTTCCTCCCCTGATCAGCCAGTGTCTCAACCTGACCAAGAACAGCAGCCTTGCCGGGGCCATCGGCTACTCGGACCTCACCAGTGTTGCCAGGACCATGACCCAGACCGCTCCGGCGGTGTCCATATTCATCCTCATCATGCTGGCCTACCTGGCTATGAGCCTGACCTACTCGCTGATAGGCAACCTGTACAACCGGCGATTGCGCTCTTGAGCTGATGGCTACGAACGTGGATGCAGACCGGGCAGACCGGATAGACGCGCTGCCTCCGCCGCGCTTGGAGAGAGGCGCCGTGGGGTGGGTGCGCGCCAATCTGTTCAGTTCCAAGCTCAACGGCGCGTTGAGCGTCGTGGGGGGCGTCATCGGGGTGCTGGTCATATGGTTTGGAATGAAGTGGGTCCTGTTCGACGCCGACTGGACCGTCATCAAGACGCTGGGCGGGCAGATGATCATTGGACAGTACAACACCGACGCCGCCTGTTCTAGCGGGAACTGCCTGTGGAGGCCGCAGGTTGCCCTGCTCCTGGTGACGGTTTTGCTGGGGATGGGGTGGGGAATTGCCGGGGGAGGCCTGACCAAGCGCATTGCCATTGCCGTGCCCACGGTCCTTGCCGCGTTCGCCCTGCTTCCCTATGGCCTGGACCGGATGGGCTGGGACGTGCGCCTGCTGCTCGCCGCCAACCTGCCCGCCGTGGGAGCCGGGTGGCTGATTGCCCGCTACACCCCGCTGGGCGCGGTGAAGTGGGTCGCCGTTACCGGGGTGGGGGCATTCCTGGCGACCCTGCTGCTGTTGCGCGGCATCGAGGGTGTTCCCGGTCTTGACCCGGTGCCGGTGATCTACTGGGGCGGCCTGATGTTGAATCTGGTGCTGGCCGTGGCCGGCATTGTCATCAGCCTGCCCATCGGCATCGCCCTCGCCCTGGGACGGCGAAGCAACTTACCGGTGGTGAAGCTGCTGTGCGTAGTGTTCATCGAGGTATTCCGAGGGGTGCCTCTGATCACGCTGCTATTCATGTCTCACGTCCTGGCCCCCTTGGCCTTCCCCGAGAACTTCCCGGTTAACTCCCTGCTCCGGGCCGCCATCGTCATCACGCTGTTCAGCTCGGCATACATGGCGGAGAACATCCGGGGCGGACTGCAGGCGCTTCATCCCGGCCAGGCGGAGGGGGCGCGGGCGCTGGGGCTGGCCGGATGGCAGACCATGATGCTCATCTCCCTGCCCCAGGCCATCCGCAACGTCATACCGGCCATAGTGGGGCAGTTCATCGCTCTGTTCAAAGACACAACTCTGGTGTACATCATCGGCATGCAGGACATCCTGGCCTACAGCAGATCGTTCATTCAGGGCAACACCCAGTACCTGCCGAACACCCAGGAGTTGTTGATCACTGTGGCCCTGATCTTCTGGATATTCACTTACACCATGTCCTACGTCAGCAGGCGGATCGAGCTGAACCTGGGCGTGGGCCAGCGGTAACCGCCGGGAAATAGGAGCACAACGTGACTGCCAGCATGATTACAAGGGACGGCGAAACCGGGGCCTCGGACGATATTATCGTGTGCCGGGACGTGAACAAGTGGTTCGGCGAGTTTCACGTGCTCAAGGGAGTGACCACCTCCGTAGCCCGGGGGGAGAAGGTGGTGATCCTCGGCCCGTCGGGCTCGGGCAAGTCCACCTTCATCCGCACCATCAACCGGTTGGAGGAGCACCAGAGCGGGGACATCGTAGTCGACGGAGTCCCCATGACCAACGACGCCCGCAACATCGACGCCATTCGCCGGGACGTGGGCATGGTCTTTCAGTCGTTCAACCTCTTTCCCCACATCACGGTAAGGCAAAACATTACGCTGGCGCCCATGAAGGTCCGGAAATGGCCCCGGGCCCAAGCGGACGCCGCCGCCGACGAGCTTCTGGAAAGGGTGGGCATTCCCGAGCAGGCCGAGAAGTATCCGAGCCAGCTTTCCGGCGGTCAGCAGCAGCGGGTTGCCATCGCGCGCGCGCTGGCCATGCAGCCCAAGATAATGCTCTTCGACGAACCCACGTCGGCCCTGGACCCGGAAATGATCAAAGAAGTGCTGGACGTCATGCGAGAGCTTGCCGCCTCGGGCATGACGATGCTGGTGGTCACCCATGAAGTCGGGTTCGCCAGGGAAGTCGCCGACCGCATGATCATGTTCGACGAGGGGAGGATCATAGAGGAGGCCACGCCGGAAGACTTCTTCAATCACACCCGGCACGAACGGACCAAGCTGTTCCTCTCCCAGATTCTGGCGTAACCGGGGCAGAGAGAAGGTCTCGTCAGCAGTTCTCTTGACGGGCGGATACTCCCTGCAAGCCCGTTTTATGCAACCAGGCCCTCCGCTCGCTCAGCGGACCGCCCGAGGGCCGGGCCAACCTCTATTGAGCGGTTGAACACAGACGATGCCGCGGTTGGCGACGGGGCCCGCTGGTCAAATGCTGCTGGCCGCTAGTCCATTGTGCGTCGGTAGCATCCGGGGTCCAAGAATTCGACTATGCCGAGGGTCCTCAGCATCTGAAGCTGCTGGCGCAACTTATCAGGCACGTGGCGATTCTTGGGGTACCTCTTTGCCGCTGCCGGGCTACATGCCTCAACCAGGTCTTTGAGGTAGAACCGGCTCTCCGGCATCGCCAGCACCCCTTCCAATGTGAGTCTGCGCCAGCCGGTGAACCCTTTCAGCAGGGTGTCTTTATCGGATAGGGAGTATGTTATTTCACTTGCTGGCCCATCGTCATCCAACGCGACGCCGGCCGGCTCCGGAAGGGTCGCCTTGATGGCCTCCAATGGACCATATAGATTCTCAAGGTCCTTGAGGGTCATCCTGCTAGGAGCGGCATTGGCGCCGAGTCCTTGCAGAAGAAACTTGGCAAGTTTCCGGACCGTGCTCCGGTCGTCGGTGCTGAGGCCGCATTCGAGATTGCGCCACATACCGGAGGTCGTGGCATTCGCGGACGTCACCAATGCGGACGTGTCGTCGAAAATGTACATCTTGGCGTGAAGGGCACTCAAGCTGTAGAGCGTCACGCCTCCCTTTACGAGGGTGTAAAGAGTCCCCAAGTTGGAAGACCCGGCGGCAAAATCCCGCAGGTCCGTTCGGGTAACCATCGTACGTGACACGTCTTTAGACACCATTTCGGTCAGCTTGATGATGCCATCGTTGACATAGGGGCTGCAGATAAGCATGCGTGACCTGCAAGCTGAAGCATGTTCGCCCAGCCAGTTGAAGGTTGGGGTAGTGACGACCTGCAGACCAACCATACTCGCCTCGCCCGTCAATTAACCTCTTCTACCTCAAAAATTTCGTATTGAGCTTCTTGCCAGTTAAGTGTCTCTGGGTCCGTATAATCGGCCTTATCCCAAGCCGCACTTACATCATCCGCATCAACGATGACTTCGCAAAAAAACGTCCGTTCCAGCTTCACGCGATACTTTGGCATCGTAGAAATCACCCCGGTCTTCAAGAAACTCTATAACGCCCTTAGGGTCGCGTGGGGTTGCCACTACAGTATACGCGAGGGCACCCGCAGTGGTAAGCCACGGTCTGCTCCTGGCAGCGTCGGGAGCTAACCGCCCAGCCCCCTACCGGTAAGTCGCCTCCAGCGCGACGGGCTCGGCGCAGGTCGTGAGCATCCCTTGTAGAGCTTGCAACTCCCTCTCGGTAACGGTCAGCTCCCACCGGCTCTTGATGGCGGCCCAGTGGGTGGCGTACTCGCACCAGTAGTCCTCTTCGGGCGGCCGCCAGTCCTCCGGTCCCTGGCTGCCCTTGGACCGGTTGGCCCTGGCGGTGGTGGCAATCAGGTGATGCTCGTATTCCAGGTCGTTGGCGTAGGCCGCCTTCCGGTCTTTGCTCCAGTCCCAACCGCCGGAGCGGTGCGCGTTGGCCAGGGGGACCACGTGATCGACGTCCAACTTCCCCGGGTCGGTCACCGCCTCGCCGGTGTATGGGCCCACCCAGCTTCCCGCGGCCACCCGGCACCGCTCAGTTGACTCGAAGGCGACCGGAACGGCGGACTCCGCTATAAGCACCTCCTGCCTGGCGTCCTGGCAGTCCCGGTCAGCGTCCCTCCAATGGCGCCAGTCACCCCGGTCGTAGTCCGGGAGGTCGCCGGGCGGTACGGCCACGGTTAGGTCCAGCCTGAGGACCGGGGCGCCCGCCACTGCCGTAGGCTGGGACGTTGGCGTGGGCAACTCCGGGCTTGGAGTCGGTGTGGACGCCGGCGTGGGCTCGGCCTCCCTGCCGACGAGATCGCAGCCCGCGGCGGCGACTACCCCCGCGCCTATCAAGAGGGCGGCGGCCAGGTGGCTCCTCACCGCTCCACCGGCGACTCTCCTTACGGCTTGCCAGCCCATGATCAAGCTCACCTCCCCCGCGCAGCGGGTAATCGATTGCAGGTCGCCGCGGTCCTCCGGAGCGACGTGAAGGAGCGCTTGCCGGAATTGCGAATGGCCCTGCGGAGGGCGGATATGCGGGAGAAAGTCATCTCAGGGCCGGCATGAGCCATCTATTTTCGTGGCACCGACAGGAAGGCGAGAAAGGCCCGGCGCAGCGGAGGTCAGCAGCGCCAGGTTCCAGCCGGGTTACCCTGACGAGAGTCGCCCGTGCACCCATTGCACCAGGACGATGGCCACGGCCACCGCGGACAAGCCCACGGCCATCTGCAAGACGACGTTGAGGGCTCCGGCGGCGACGGCGCCGTCACGAAACAGCCGGATGGTGTCGACGCCGAATGCCGAGAAGGTGGTGAAGCCGCCCAACGCTCCGACCACCAGGAACCCGTGAATGCCGGGGTTGAGGGGTTGCCGCGCCTCCACCAAGCCGATGATCAAGCCCGCGAGGAAGCACCCGGCGGCGTTGACCACCAGGGTCCCATAGGGGAACCCCGGGTGACCCGCGGCGTCGTAGACCCACCTGGCCACCAGGTAGCGGAGGGCCGCTCCCAGGAACCCGCCGGCGCCCACCAGCAGAATCGTCAACGCGCCGCCTCTACTCGACCGCCTGCTTGGCTTGCCGCCTCAGCAGACGGCTGACGCAGATGGACGGGCCGTTGGGAAAGTGGTCCGGCGTGGCCGGCTGTGCTCCCCCAGTTCCTGCCGGGGAATCGTCCCCCCATCCGCTCCGGGAACGGCGCCCAGCGGGTCCGGCGCTTCTTGTACCGGGATTTCAGGTCGTCAGGGGTAGGCGGGGCGGTCATTCGTGTTCTCCTCAGGCATAGGCCTGGTCGGAGCCAGTATGCCATGATCCGGGGGGTTTGTTCAGAGATGACTTGGATGCCGTGTCGCTCCGCTCCTCGTAACGAGAGGCGGCGAGGTCTGCCGGTACGAATGCTATGATGCGGCTGATACTCGGCCAAATCCAGCGCGGAGGACGTAGGTTGCCAGAGTGGACAATTCTGGGAGTGGATTATAGCGGAGCAAAACAACCCAAGGAGCCTCCGTTGGATCTATCCATTATCATGGTGGTGACAATATAGTCGCCTTCTCCGGCCGGGGCCGGGAGGGTGGTCCGGGGACGGCCCCGCCTCGGGGCGAAGGAACGCTATGAAAATCGCGGGAAGCTATGAGTTCAACGCCGCCCCTGCCGCCGTCTGGGAAGTCCTGACCGATCCCCGACACTTGGAGAAGTGCATACCCGGCTGCCAGGAACTGCGGGAGCAGGGCGAGGGCGAGTACGTCGCCCTGCTGACCGCCTCCGTCGGCCCCATCCGGGGCCAGTACAACGCGAAGATCAGCATGCGGGACGTGGCGGCCAATCACTCCTACCGGCTGGCGGTGGAGGGCTCCGGCTCCTCGGGCTTTGTCAACGGCGAGGCGTTGATCACCCTGAAGGAGCAGGAGGGCAGGACCGTGGTGGAGGTGGACGGCGACTCCCAGGTGGGAGGGGTCGTGGCCCGCGTGGGACAGCGGATGATGGGCAGCGTGGCCAAGATGATGATGGACCGCTTTTTTGGCTGCCTCCAGGAGTCGGTTACGTAGACGGCCCGGGCTAACCTGGCTGCCACCGGAGCTCGGGCCTCAAGCGGCCGGTGCGGGCCCAGGGTAATTTAATTGCCGGCCTCTAAACCTTGTCATCCTAAGCGTAACCTTGTCATTCTGAGCGTAGCGAAGAATCCCACCTACGGCGGTGAGACCCTTCACTTCGTTCAGGGTGACAACTAAAAGACCCGGCGCGGGCCGGGGCGAGTTTTGCGCGGCGGCGGCCGGTTTGGTATCGTATCCGGGAACGTTTATGCCCTGGGAATCGAAGGAGGAGCATTATGGAACGACGAGTGCCGACCAAGGATGAGGTCCTGGCGTACCTGAAGGAGGACCGCAACTGGGGCCGGTGGGGCGCCGACGATCAGGTGGGCGCCGTAAACATGGTGACGCCGGAGAAGCGGGTAACCGCGGCCCGATCGGTGAAGTCGGGGCGCGCCGTGTGCCTAAGCCGGGAGTTCCCCAAGAACCCCGCGCCCAACAACTACACTCCGGCCCTCCACTACATGAAGCGGGTGGAGCGGGGCCAGGAGTGCGGCTACTCCGCCGACTTCTACGGCGTCTACTATCATGGCTTCGCCGCCACCCACCTGGACGCCCTGTGTCACCTCTGGGACGAAAACGGCATGTGGAACGGCCGCGACCCCAGCGAGACGGTTACCATGGAGGGCGCCGACTGGGGCGGCGTTCACCATTGGAAGGAAGGGATCATCACCAGGGGCGTTCTCCTCGACGTGCCCAAGCACCGCAACCAGCCCTACGTGACGCTGGACCAGCCGGTGCACGGTTGGGAACTGGAAGACATAGTCAAGGAACAGGGCGTCACCATGGAGCCCGGGGACGCCCTGGTGGTGTACAGCGGCCGGGAGAAGTGGGACCAGGACGGCAACCCCATCTGGGGAAGCGAACCGGACCGCCTGCCCGGTCTGCACGCCTCCTGCCTGAAGTTCATCCGGGAGTCGGACTGTTGCATGGTGGTGTGGGACATGATGGACATGGCCCCCAACGGCTACGACATCGGCTGGTCGGTCCACGGCTCCCTATTCGCCTATGGCATCGGTCTGCTGGACAACGCCCTGCTCCAACCGCTGTCTGAAGCCTGCGCCGAGGAAGGCCGCTACGACTTCATGCTCACGGTGAACCCCCTGCGGGTCGTCGGCGGGACCGGCTCGCCGGTCAATCCGGTGGCCATAATGTAGGGGGTGGCCCAGCCCTTGCTCCATCTCTGCCCCGAATAGAAGGAGGAACCCCATGGAACGCCGCGTGCCGACCAAGGAAGAGGTCCTGGCCTACCTGAGAGAGGACCGCAACTGGGGCCGCTGGGGCCCCGACGACCAGATAGGCGCCGTGAACATGGTAACCCCGGAGAAGCGGCTGTCCGCCGCCGCCGCAGTGAAGTCGGGCCGGGCCGTGTCCCTGAGCCGCGAGTTTCCCAAGACGCCGGCGCCCAACAACCCGTCGCCGGCCCTCCACTACATGAAACGCGTGGAGCGAGGCCAGGAGTGCGGCTATTCCGCGGACTTCTACGGCATCTCCTACCACGGCACCTGCACCACCCACCTAGACGCCCTGTGCCACGTTTGGAACGAGGACGGCATGTGGAACGGCCGGGACCCCGACGAGACGGTCACCATGGAAGGGGCCACCTGGGGCGCCGTGGACCACTGGAAAGAGGGCATCATCACCCGGGGGGTCCTGCTGGACGTCCCCAAGCACCGCGGACAGCCCTACGTGGCTTTCGACGCTCCGGTCCACGGCTGGGAGCTGGAGGACGTCGCCCGGGAGCAGGGCGTTGCCCTGCAGCCGGGGGACGCCGTGGTGGTCTACAGCGGCCGGGAGAAGTGGGACCAGGACGGGAACCCGCTGTGGGGAAGCGACCCCAACCGCCGGCCCGGCCTCCATGCTTCCTGTCTGAGGTTCATCCGGGAATCGGACTGCTGCCTCCTGGCCTGGGACATGATGGACCTTACGCCCAACGGCTACGACCTGGGTTGGTCAGTCCACGGCTCCATTTTCGCCTACGGGATCGGCCTGCTGGACAACGCGCTGCTGCAACCTCTGGCCGAGGCCTGCGCCGAGGAGGGACGCTACGAGTTCATGCTCACCGTCAACCCCTTGAGGGTCGTCGGGGGCACCGGCTCGCCGGTCAACCCCGTAGCCATCCTGTAGCGCCGCCGACAGGCCGGGCGGCGCGCCCCGGCGTTGGCCGCCCGCGCGTCAGACCTCATTCCTCGAAGGTCTTGATGTAGTTGACGACGTGCCAGATCTCCTCGTCGGCCAGGGTGTCCCCCAGGGGCGCCATGGCCGTGCCGGGGATTCCGTCGCGCACGAAGCGAAACAGGTCCTGCTCGGCGTGAAGGGGCACGTGGACCACCAGGTCTGCCGGGGGCGGGTCCAGCCCCGCCCCGGCCGGGCCGTCTCCCCGGCCCGAGGGACCGTGACAGACCTGGCAGTTCTGCCCATAGCCCGACATCCCGGCCTCCAGCGACTCGGGGGTGGGCGGAAAGGGGTTCCGCAGCGCCTCGCCCCCCTGGAAAAGCTGGACGTTGGCCAGCAGGACCATTCCGGCCAGGAACCCAGCAGCCCCGGGGACCATGACGCCGGCGCCGGCCCGGGTGAACCAGCCGCCCAGCGGCAGCGCCGACCCCATGAACAGCATGCCCAACAGGGCCAGGCCCGCCCCAAGGAACAGCCTGGCGGTATCCGGGGATGGAGCTATCGAGGCGCTCCCTCCCGTGCCGGCGGCCCCGACCTCGAAGCGGAAGGCGGTGCGGGCGTCGAAGGCATCGGGCCGGCGCACCAGGAGCTCGGCCTGCCAGGGTCCGGCTATGCCCAGTTGGCTTCCTTCCAAGACGTACTTGCCGTCGCCCACCGCCGTGGCGCGCTCCACCTCCTCGCCCAGGTCGGCGTCCAGGTAGCTCAGCCACAGGGAAACCTCTGACGTGTTGGCGATGGGATTGCCCAGCCTATCCCGCAGCGCCACGGAGAGGTCGTTTGGCCCCACCCGGGCCGGCTCGATCTCCAGGGTCATGGCCGTCCCTTCGACGGTGTCGCTGAAGACCAGGGAGTTCGACACCCCTTTCCCCTCTCGCGCGGCCACCTGGCGCGCCGGCTCCAGGCTGATCAGAACGCCTACCGCAGCCAGCACCAGCACCGCCAGCAGCGCCTCACCCAGCAGAAAGCGTCTGAGCCACGGCGTGGCGTCGTCGTTGCGGGCCAGCCTGGGTCTGACCCACCAGAAGTTCAGAGCGCCCAGGAACAGCAGCGGCAGGACCAGCGCTATCTTGGCCACCAGAGTCAGCCCGTAGGGAGTGGCCAGTGCCAGGACCACCGTGACCTGCGCCCAGGCGCTGAAGGCGCCCGTAACCACCAACACCCCTACGCTCAGGGCGGCTACGGCGGAGAAGCGGGGGAGCATGGCGGTGGTGCAGGTCAGCCGCTCCCGCGGGGAGAGGGACCGGAGCACCAGGGGCAGGCCCAGGGCGAAGTGGAGCAGGGCCCCAATCCAAAAGGCCGCCGCCAGCAGGTGAATGTAGTCGGCGAACAGAGCCATGGAGCGTATTCCGGCGGTGGCCGCGCCGTGGCTGGTGAGGCTCAGAGTCCACAACACCGCTCCGCCGAACCCCAGGGCGGCGACACGGACCATGAGCTGCCGGGGCCCCGTTTCCTCCGCCCGCGCCAGGCGACGGTCCAGGGCTCCCAAGGCCAGGGTGACGGCGAAGCCCAGGGCCAGGGCCACGCGCCAAATCCACAGGTTTCCCCACTCGGTATCCGCCAAGGTGGACTTTAGGGGGTCGCCGAACGCGCCCCCCAGCGACACCTCGTGGACTATGGTGGTCTGGAGCAGCAGTTGCGCGATGGATGCCGCCAGGAACAGGCCGACGGCCAGCCACAGCAGCTTGAGGGTGCGGGAGGCCAACCCGGCCCCCACGTTTCTGACAGCCTCGGCGGCCCCTCTGGCCAACAACACGGGGCGCGAGACCACCAGCTCGAAAACCATTCCTCCCACCAGGGCCAGCACACTCAGCAGCAACAGCCAGCGCAGGAACGGTTCCGCCGGGGACTGGAGCAGCGGCTCCGGTAGAGCTTCCACGGGCCCCCCGGATATGGGCTGCCCGACGGAGAATACGAAGGAGCCGCGAACCAGGTGGCCGTCGACGGTGGAGACGTTTTTCCACGCGACGGTATAGGCGCCCTCGGGGACCGCCTCTAGGCCCACTGACATGGCGGTGGGGTCGTTTTGGTCCACCAGGCTCGCCCCGTCGTCCACCCTCGCGCCTCGGGAGTCCAGGACGCGTATGTTGCTCAGGCTGGACTCGATGGGCTCGGTGAACCAGACGGCTACCGTGCTAGGAGGGTCGTCCACAACCGAGTTGGGAGCAGGCTCTGATCGCACCTGATTCGCGTGGCCCAAGGCAACGCCGGTCTCCAACGCCGCGATGACGAGCACCACCGCGGCGGCGGCCACAAGCGCGGTCAGAAGAGCGGCCAGCAGCTTGCTAACGGTGTGTCGTGTCGCCGGACGAGTCTGCAACAGATATGGGCCTACGGCGGCGGCTCCTTGCCCCCGGTCCTAGCCGGTAGCCTCCCGGACTCGCCGCAGTATCTCCGCGACCGGCGGACGGTCTCCGATGTTCTCGCCCACGTGGCGCCAGAGGATAACGCCCTCTTTCCCCACTATGAAGGTGGCGGGAGCGGCGACTCCATCGCCCAGCAGGCTGTAGACTCCGTAGTCCCGGGCCGTGTTCGCCGTGGGGTCGGCCAACACGGGAAAGGCGGCTCCGGTCCCCGCCGCCATTTTCGCCGCTCTCGATACGTCGTCGACGCTGACGGCGACTAGCTCGACTCCCAGGTCGCGGAACTCCGGATAGGCCCCGGCCAACTGCTCCAGTTGGCTTTGGCAAATCCCTCAGCCGAAGCCCCGGTAGAAGACGATGACCACCGCCTCGTTGTGTTGCAGCACTTGGTGCAAGGTTACCGGCCGGGCCGACGCGTCACGCAGCGTGAAGTCCGGGGCCCCGTTCTCGGGCCCCTGGGAGCCGCAAGCCGCTGCTCCCAGGACGGCCAGTATGATGAAGGCCAGCGCTAGGGTTCTTGGGACCACCGAGCGCCTCAGGGGTCTGCCGTTCCCTTGGGCACCCGGCAGTATCGTTGGCTCAGCAGGCCGGGACTGAGCGGGCCGGATTCGAGAAACCATACTCACCTCCTCCTGAGGGCCAGCATCACCGCCCCCACCCCTGACGCGATTCCCAGGGCCCCCAGGACTATGGCCACGACGGCCAGGATGTTGGTGGAGGAGCCGCCGCCTTCGTCAGCCGACGCCGCCAGCGCCGCGTCCTGGGCTTGCCGCGCCGTATCCAGCGCGCCCCTCACGGCGCTTTCCAGCTCCCGGACCGCGGGCAGCGCCTGGGGGAATTGCAAGTCCGCTGCCGATCGGATGTCGTCGAACTGGCCTCCCGCTCCCATGGAGGGGAATGTCTCGTTAACGCCGGCGCCTTCGATGGAGCCGAAGACTCGAAACACGTAGATCCCGGGGGCGGTGGGTATGAGGTCTGATGTGTAGTGGCCGGGCGCCTCCGGCACGGCCCGCAGGTCCGCCACCCTCGACACCCCGGTAGCCGGGTGGGTCACCTCCACCTGCAAGGTGTCCTGCAGCCCCGCCACGGGGACCATTCCGCCGCCACCGTGCCCGTTGGTCGGGTCACCGAGGGTTTCCGCCGGCGGCTCCTCGCCGCCGCTCACGTGGCCCTGACCCTCGTCCATGGGCTCGTCCCCGTGTCCATCCTCGCCGGCCACGGACCCCTGGTCATCGTCGTGGCCCTCTTGGTCATTGCCCGCCACCTTGGTCACCCGTACTTCCACGCCGTTCTTGAAGCCCTCGTATGCCGGTTCTTCGACCCAGCCCACGACGAAGCGGTACGGTCCCACGTCCCGCCCCTCATGGGCCAGGGCAACGCCTGCGGTCAAGCTCAAGACAGCCGCCAGGGCCGCCACGAGCCACGCCTTGTTGTGCGATATCAATTGCATGGGTGCTCCTTCCAAAGAATTGTCAGGCGTACGGGTGCGACGGCGCTTTCGTGCCGCGCCTCCGGAGCCGTTAGCCCGCCGGGACCAGGTAGACCAGTGCTGAGAAGGAGCTAGACTCGAGGCGGCCTCTTGGGAAGCCGGACCAACGCGTCCCCAGGCGTCGGCCCGTCGCCGGGGATGCTCAACCTGATGACAGCGTTGGAACCGGGAAAGGTTGGGGTGTCTTGACCCGGGGACGACACGACGGTGGCCAGCCCATGACCTATACCCTCGTGGTCGGTCAGAAAGAGGATGCCGTCGTTCTGCCCGGGGTCATGGGGGGCGTGAACGTGTTGGTGGCCGTGGTGCCGATGGCCGCTCGTCTCGTAGGGGTGCGCGTGGTCGGGGACGGGTCCGCCCAGGTAAACGTGGACGTGGTGCGGCTGCCTCTCGGCGAAGTGATGGTCCAGCACCGGCCCGAACAGTGGCAAGGCCAGCGCGACCAGGGCGAAGCCGGTGAGCAGCCAACGACGCACGTCCGCCGGCAGCCGGTCTGTGGGGGCACTCTCCACCATGCAACCATCATATCAGCACAGGGACGGGCCGAGTAAGGCTGGAGGGCGGGGCGCCGCCAACGCCTGCGGGGAAGAGACGATTTCCGAGTTGACCCTGTGGGGATTCCATTCATCATTATGTCCTGAGACGACAGGGCAAATCGTATGATGGTAAGATTACGAGACAAGTCCCAGCGAGCTTCAGCCCGCGACCGGAGAACACAGTTGCACATTGAAAGTCTTCAGATTACATCGATACCCCCGATAGAGGACGTGGATTTCTATTGCGATGAGCGAGTGAATCTGTTCGTCGGCCCCAATGCCTCCGGAAAGAGCACCATTCTTCGTCTGATTGAATATATCCACGTGAGAAATCAAGGCGAGGCCATAGACCACGTACCTTCTCCTCATCCGCGATTTCGCACCAATCCGCACGACTTTTTTGCTCTAGAATCGCCCTATTGCAAATTGGGGGCTAGCATCGATTGGCCAAGAAACGACGATGATGAGCCGATTTGGAATAGGATTCCATTGGTCTACATGCCTTCGACGCGAGTAACCCTTCCGCCAGCGTTTCCCGTCGTGGCTGACGACAACGGGCCCCAGCCAGGACTAGTCGACGGCCCATTGGAGGACATGTCGCACCTCTGCCGGAGGGGGATTTTCTATGGCCACTTGGTCGACTGGGGGATTGAAATGGCTGCAACAATCTATGATATGGATCGGCAACAGCAAAACCAACTGGCGCGAGCGGTCCAACTCGGATACTCCTGCTCGAAGAGCATCTGCTCCGAGGTCATAGCCGGCAACTCGCCGCATCCCTTGATTGATGTAGATACCTCTACTGCCGGTGAAATAGAAAGAGCTGTACACCATGGCGTAGGGATAGTGACTAGCGACGACGTTGTGGGGGAGCCTTTATTCGTCGGCGCTCTGAGCTCCGGCACGCAAGGCACCCTACTCTGGATATATGCCTTAGCTCTCAAATTGGCCCTTCACTATGATTGGCATGACGGCTGGGAAGATAAGCCGGCCATCTTGCTCATCGACGAGATAGAGAATCACCTTCACCCCACCTGGCAGCGCCGGGTCATGCCGGCGCTGCTGGAGCACTTCCCGGGGTTGCAGATCTTCGCCACCACCCACTCGCCCTTCGTGGTCGCCGGCCTCAAGGCGGGGCAGGTGCACCTGCTGAATCGGGACGACCATGGCCAGGTCACGCACACCACCCACACCGAGAACGTTATCGGCTGGACCGCCGACGAAATCCTGCGCAACCTGATGGGCGTGGAAGACCCGACGGACGACAGGACCGCCGACGCCGCCCGCGAGTTGCGGCAACTCCGCGGGGAAGGCCCGCAAGACACCCCTCAGGCAGAAGAACAGCGGCAGGAGAGAATCGGGGAATTGCGGAACCTGGTCGACCGGGACTTGCTCGCGGGAGGCCCAATGAGGAAACAGCGGGAGATATTCGAGCAACAGTTCGCCGAAACATTGGAAAGGCTAAGGCAGCAACGTCAAATCAACCAGGAGGACGGTTAGCCATCCACTCGGTACGACGCTCGCCGGAACCAGGTTTCCTTCCCCGACTCCGAGCTGTCCATAGTGCTTACCGCGATCTGACTCCGCCAGACCGTTACCAACTTCGAGAGGCCCTCGCCGTGGACTTCGCGGGTGTGTGCGCCTACTGTGAAGGCTTACCGGAAGAGGCGACTGTCGACCATTTCCGGCCCCAGAGCCGGTTCCCTCACCTTACTCTCGACTGGCTGAACCTAGTCCACTCTTGCCGCCGCTGCAATCAGGCCAAAGGCAGCGGTTGGCCGGGCTACGACGACGCGGCAACCAACCGGTGGTTGACAGCCGAGGACTCCCGGTACGTGGGTGTCTCAGAATACGTCACGCCAAACGCATGTGACAGTCGGCGCCCAGCGTCTGAGTACTTCGACTATGACGTCGACACCGGCGAAATGAAACCTTCAGCCCGACTCGACCCGCCCGATTGGTCGTTAGCCCGCCGGACCATCCGGGACATCGACCTGAACGATAGTGGCCGGAGCGAAAACGACCCTGGTCACCTCTGGAATCTGCGCCTGGACCTGAGAGACCAATTGATACTACGCCTGAACGAGATGCAGGACCCTGACCTGAAGGCGGGTGTCCTTGTGGAGTTTATGTCTCCGGGCAGGCCGTTCTCCAGCTTCGTTACCGCGTATGTCTCGGCCCTCTCCGGGGGATTGATGCCGCCTTGATTCCAGGCGATACCCTCAATTTGACTGCCACCGGGCCAGCTTTTAGACTAGCCGGAGGACACCACCAGGGCCCATAACCTGTCTCTCTTCCGCAGGAAGGAGGACAAATCAGGAGGCCACCTATGGCTACAGTAGGCAGCGGCAGGTACACCTACACCGTGGAAGAGGACTGGGCCAAGCTGCCCGAAGGCGAGTCCTTTGCCATGGTCAGCGCCATCGCCACCGACTCCCAGGACCGGGTATACGCCTTCCAGCGCAAGGAGCCGCCGGTGCTGGTCTTCGACCCCGACGGCAACCTGCAGGACTCCTGGGGCAACGGCTCCTTCGTCTTCGCCCACGGCTTCTACATCGAGGACGACGTGGTCTACGTTACCGACCGGGACACCTCGGTGTGCATCATGTATACCCTGGACGGCAAGCCCATCCAGATGCTGGGGCGCCACGGCAGGCATTCGGACACCGGCTGCGAGAACCCCGGAGACCTGGTCCCCCGGGCCGCCGGCCCCTTCAACTACCCCAGCGAGCTGGTCCCGTCGCCCTCGGGCGAGCTGTACGTGTCCGACGGCTACCGCAACTCCCGGGTGCACCGGTTTACCGCGGAGGGCCAGTTGCTCCAGTCCTGGGGCGAGCCCGGCAAGTCGGAACCCAGCCACTTCCACCTGCCCCACAGCCTCATCGTCGACGGCGACCGGGTCATCGTGTGCGACCGCGAAAACCACCGCATCCAGCTGTTCTCGCTGGACGGGGAGTTTCTCGGCTTCTGGAACGACATCAAGCGGCCCATGGACATCTCCCGGGACTCCGAAGGCAACTTCGTGGTCAGCGAGGGGCAGGTGGACGGGGCCTCGGCGCGCATCAGTGTCCTGGACCCCGCGGGCGGGGTGCTCTCCCGCTTCGAGTGCCGGGGCTCCGGCCACGGCAGTTGGATCGACTCCCGGGGAGACATCTACCTGGCCGGCGTGCCCGACGCCATCGACAAGTACGTGAGACAGGCGTAGGTTCGTCCTCCGCCGGTCCGAAAAGAGGCGTCCCCGGAGGGCAGCCGTGGGTCACCCTGGTCCACTTCGAGTTCTGGTGGTCTGCACCGGCAACCGAGCGCGGTCGCAGATGGCCCAGGGCTGGTTGCGCCTCCTGGGGGGCAGCCGCGTCCAGGTGGAGAGCGCCGGCACGGACCCCAAGGGCGTTCACCCGTTGGCGGTCAGGGTCATGGCCGAGGTTGGCGTTGACCTTTCGGGCCATACGTCCGACCACGTCGGCCGTTATGCCGGCGAGGAATTCGACGTGGTCCTCACCGTTTGCGACGCCGCGAGGGAGGCTTGCCCTGTCTTCCCCAGCGCCAGGCGGCTCCTTCACCGCAGCTTCCCAGACCCGGACCGTCCGGACACCGGCGAGGCGGACCTGATCGGGGCGTTCCGGCGGGTCCGCGACGAGATTGGCGAGTATGCACGCCGCCTCCTGGCCGCCGAGCTGCCCGGCGCCGAAGAAGCGAGCGGACGGGCTGGGTGACCGCCTCTGCCCCGACGACGGGCCACTTTGACGCCAAGAAACGGATAGAAGCGTCCGGCGGGCTGGGTTAGCCTTGCTGCAAGGGGATGGCGGCAGCCGGCTTGGCGCGGCGGATACCGCCAACCCACTTCTAAGCCCAGCAGGAGGAAACCATGACCACGCTGCAAAAGGACCCTCACCCGGCCAGCCCTGAAGACCTCTGGCGGGCGGTGCAACGCCGCGACCGGCGCTACGACGGACGCTTCGTCTACGCCGTCCGTTCCACCGGAATTTACTGCCGGCCCACCTGCCCCAGCCGCCGGCCTGCCCGGAAACAAGTGTGCTTCTTCGATAGCACCCGGGACGCCAAGAGTGAGGGCTACCGGGCTTGCCGGCGCTGCCTCCCGGACCGCCCGTCATCGCAGGGCGCGCCGTCGCAGTTGGTGTGGCAAGTCTGCGGCCACATCAAAGACCACCTGGACCATCACCCCGAGGGGTTGCCGTCGTTGGCCCAGCTGAGCGAGGCGTTTTTCGTCACCCCCTGGCGCCTGCTCCGGGCGTTCAAGAAAGAGCTGGGCCTGACGCCCAGGCAGTACGCCGAGGCCCAGCGGATGGAGCGGTTCAAGTCCTTGGTCCGCCGGGGCAACGGCCTGTCCGAGGCGACGTTCGACGCCGGGTTCGGCTCTTCCAGCCGCCTGTACGAGGGCTCCGGGGACCACCTGGGCATGACTCCGGGAAAGTACAAGAAAGGAGGGGCGGGCATGACCATCAGCCACCTGGTGGCCGAGTCTTCCCTGGGCTGCCTGCTGGTGGCGGCCACCGTCCAAGGGGTGTGCGCGGTGAAGCTGGGAGACGAGCCTTCGGCGCTGGTCCGAGACTTACAGGGCGAGTTCCCGGCGGCCGTCCACCGGGAGGGGGGCGAGGCCCTCGAGCAATGGGTTGGCGCGGTGCTGGCCTACCTGGACGGGAAGCAGCCGGGCCTCGACCTGCCGTTGGACGTGCGGGCCACGGCCTTCCAGCGCCGCGTGTGGCAGTTGCTGCGGTCGGTCCCCTTCGGCGAGACCCGCAGCTACCGGCAGTTGGCCGTGGAATTGGGCCTGGAAGGCCAGGGCAGCCGCGCCGTGGGCCGGGCCTGCGCCTCCAACCCGGTGGCCCTCATCGTCCCCTGCCACCGCGCGGTGCGCCAAGACGGCGGCCTGGCGGGCTACCGCTGGGGGCTGGACCGCAAAAAAGCGTTGTTGGCCATGGAGGCCGAAAGTATAATTGGCGCTGACGTATCCCCGGACGTTCCTCCCGAAATCTCCCAAGAAGTCTCCCAAGAAATGTCAGAGAGGGTAGACCCATGACCACGCAGTCAGACACCTTGCAGGGAAAAGTCGCCATCGTGACCGGCGCTGCCAGCCCCATCGGCATGGGCCGCGCCATCACCTCCGGCCTGGTGCGCGCCGGCGCCCGCGTCGCCATGCTGGACGTCAACGAGGACTGGCTGGACCAAACGGCCAACGACATGCGGGAACTGGGCGGCGACGAAGCGGTGCTGCCCGTCGTTGCCGACGTGACCGATCCGCAGTCGGTGGCCGAGGCGGTGGCCCGCACCATCAGCGAGATGGGGGGCCTCCACATCCTGGTCAACAACGCCGGCATCAACCCTCGCACGGGAGGGTTTACCACCGGCGGCGTATCGGGCAGCAACACCAACTTCTGGGACATCGAGCCCGCCGCCTGGCTGCGGGTTGTGGACGTGAACCTCAGCGGGCCGTTTCTGATGTCCCACGCCGTGGCGGGCCACATGGTAAGGCAGGGGTCGGGCCGCATCATTGGCGTCACCACCAGCATGGACACCATGTGGCGCAAGGGGGGCGCGCCCTACGGTCCCTCCAAGGCCGGCCACGAGGCCCTGGTCGCTATTATGGCCCAGGACCTGGAGGGCACCGGGGTCACCGCCAACGTCCTCACCCCCGGCGGCGCCACCGCCACCAACATGGTGCTGCCGCCGGAGGGGGCCACTGCCGACGCCCTGATCCAGCCGGAGGTGATGCAGCCGCCGGTGGTGTGGATTGCCTCCGACGACGCCGCCCACTGGAACGGCCGGCGCATCATCGCCTATCACTGGGACGAATCGCTGCCCCTGGAGGAACGGCTGGAGAAGTGCAGCGCCCCCGCCGCGTGGCCGCAGCTGGGCCTCCAGGCCGTCCACCCCGACTGGTTCGGGAGGGGATAGGGGAGTGTTGGGTTGGCGTATAATCTAGTCTAGTATTTACGATAGGTTGGTTTCCTAGGGACAATAACAAGATGAGACGCAGAAGGGAGGCAGCAGGCCATGGCCAGTTTTGAGCAGGCATTTGGCGACACAGAAAAGGCGGCCGCGTCTACGATCAAATCCGTGAACGACTTGGCCAAAGTTGCAAGACAAATGGAGAAGGCAGCTAAGGAAGGGAACATCTCCGCCATGAAGAGGGCTGCATCACAGTTAAACGACGCCGTAGGCTCGGTGCGTCAGAGCGTAGCCAACGCGGTAGAAACTTGGCCATTTGAAGCCGAACAAGAAGAGGAGTACCTCCGGGAACACTACAGGGCCGAGTTGCGGGACGTAGCAGCCAAACATGGATTGAACATTCACGAAAGGGACGGAGTGTTGATCTCGCACCCGTCTATAGTCCGCGTTGTGCCCGGCTCACGAAGAGTCAGAGTTGACAAGAAGCAGATATCAACTTTGCGTCCATCCTACCTGAGTGAGACCTTGGCAAAGAACCAGAAGCAGCCACGCCGGTTCAGGTCAGGCGTCTTCCTGGAGGCATTGTACAGGGTCTACAGGGTGTTTGCCAAAGAGCAGTCCGTCTCGCGTTTGATCCGCGACCCGGTGGTGCCTCTCTCCCAGATCTACGACCAGTTCACTTCTCTGCCGGGCAGCAGTCAAGAATACAACAAGACGGACTTCGCTCGGGACCTGTACTTTCTGGAATCTGAGGGGGAGTTGTTCACTAAGACTGGGGCTCGGGTATCTTTTCCGGCCTCCACCGCTGCGCGGAGTGGCCGGGGCGCTTTTCCTTTCGTTGCCCCTGACGGGCAAGTCGTGACGTATTACGGTATTCAGTTCTCCGAGAATACATAATGGAAAACACTATTACGTTCAATTCCTGGCTGAAGTTGCTCGACTCGGAGTATCTGGCGTCGTTCATAAGGCAGGGTGGAGCATCGATAAAATTTGTGGTGACCCCGGAAAGAGAGCGCCAAAGGGTGTGCCTAAGTGTCGCCGAATATTGCGCCAACTCGGGTTACATAAGCGTGGAACTTAACGCGGTAGATAACCGCGTGCACATGCCTCAGGACATATTTTGGGGTATTGCTAAGCAAGTGGACTGGCGTGAACTCGCCCGGCGGGCGGTCCTGCGGCTTGCCGCGGAAGCAAGTCTCGAGACAAAGAGTATCGATCCTCACGCTTCGGCTAATATCTTCGAATCAATCGGAATGGTAAATAAGATTCCAGCCCAATCTGTATTACGTGAACTCAGGCCACGGATTGACAACAACATAGCCCGCAACTACCAAATGGCCAAAGACTTCAGGGTTGCCATGGCCCAGCTGTGTCTAACCGAGAACACGAAAGAGCTCGAGTACCATGGCCAACCCCTGATCTATTGGCTGACCGGCGTCCAGAGTAGAGTTGGCCACGTCAGGCAGTTCTACATCTACACGTCGATAAACCGAATGACGGCCAGGCATTTTATTGAGTCGGCCCTCTTTTGGTTTCAATTCACCGGACATGCGGGAACGGTGATCTTGCTGGACAATTCTCGGGTTACTATTGCCCGTAAGCCGCAAGATGGCCTACGATTCTACACCAAGGCAATGGCTGTAGACCACTATGAGTTGCTGAGAGAGTTTATCGACACCACGGACCAATTGACCGGGGCTCTGCTGATCGTAGTGACCAGCAACGATTTTCTTGATGAAACACAAGCTGCCAGGGGATTCGAGATTTATCCCGCTCTCAAGACAAGGGTTATGGACGATATCCGAGACAAGAATATGGTGAACCCCATAGCTTCCCTAGTCAGATTGTCTGACGAAGACATGGTGCGATATGACTAGCGACATAGACCAACAGACCGCCCGCCGGGCGTTGGAGGCGCTACGAAACGGTGTGCCCAACAAAGGCGCCGTGAGCCTGTTGGGATGCAACCAGCCCATAGCGGAAAAGCAATTCGGAGACTTGTTGACCGCAGCTGTCGCCCAAGACCAGCTGCAGTCCAATTCTCTGGGGATGTTGATCTCAGGGGACTTTGGCGCCGGGAAATCGCATCTGCTATCCTACCTGGAGAGCCAAGCGGTGTCACAGGGATTCGTGTGCAGCAGGATTGTAATCAGCAAAGAAACGCCGCTGTACCGGTTGGATAGGGTCTTCAAGTCCGCGGTGGACAATGGACGAATTCCCAACCAGACTGGGCAATTGATGGAGGAGCTTGGGAACAGACTCGATCCTAGGTCCGATGAATACGAGCGTTTCTTCCGATGGGCTGACTTCGAGAATAACGGACTTAGCCGCATGTTTCCGGCCTCCCTGGTGGTTCACGAAAGGTCAGACGACCCGGAGTTGCACAGCAAAATCAGGGCTTTCTGGTCTGGAGACCGGATCAAGGTCTCGGAGATAAAGGACGGGCTGAGGCAGGTGAGTCAACTGCAAAATTTCAACTTCAAGGCTCCCAAGGCTGGCGAGTTGGCCGCATCGGGACTGAAATTCGCCAGTGAGCTTATTAAGGGAGCGGGCTATCCGGGCTGGGTCGTGTTGCTGGACGAGATCGAACTGGTTGGTTCGTACAGCCTATTGCAACGTGCTCGCTCCTACGCCGAGCTAGCCCGTTGGCTAGGTAAGTTGACTGACGAACAATATCCGGGCCTGGTAGTGGTCGGTACGGTGACCGCAGACTACGTCGGGAGAATCTTAGAACCAAGCGGAAAAAACGATCATGACTACGTGGGGCCCCGCCTCCGTGCCCGCTCCGACGACGCTGTAGCCGCGCGGGCCGAAGCGGGGATGCGTTCCCTGGAACGAGATGCCACTCTCCTGGAACCGCTGACCGACGAAGGAGTGAACGGCACCATTGAACAACTACGCCGAGTCTACTCCGCCGCTTATGATTGGGATGCGCCGCCGGCAGGTGTGACAGCCCGAGGAGGGGGCTACCAGGCTCGGATGCGATACAAGATCAGAGCTGCGATCAACGAGTGGGACCTGCAGCGTCTCTTTCCTGGCGCCAGTCCGGAAACGGTTGACACGGAGTTCCAGTACGACTACGGCGAAATCCCGGAACTTGATGAGGGTCCCAAGGTTGACGAAGAACGGGAGTAGGCTTTAGGTGATCTGCGCATCTGACGGTCTCCATTTTGCCTGTCCCATTCGTTGAAATACAAGATGAGGATGATCTCGTCGTCGTGGGTTATGTGCGGTTCGTCGAAGAGGAAGACACGGCGGGAATTCGGGGCGCCCTCTTCCTAACCTCTGGCAATGGGGACCCTCTTGAGTTTAGTTTCACCCGAGTAGACGTCCACGATTCTGTCCTGTGGCGGGCGGGGGATACCCGGCGGCAGGCGATATCATCGTTGGTGAAAGCCCTGTTCGAGGCCACCAAACTGAACCCAGTTGTGGTTTTGGGACTGGCCGAAGAAATCCCCCTACAAGTATTCGTCGAAGACATCCAGTCTCAAACGCCTGTCTGCTTGTTTATCAATTCCATAGACTTGTCACAAGAAGGCGGAATCGGGTCCGAAGCCATGTCAACGACCCAACCCGCGGTAATCACTTGGGTTACGGAAGAACCGCCTCGAGATTCAGAACCCTTTCGAGTAGTGGACGCTCTTATTGGCAAACAAGCGCTTCCAGAGCTGTTTGAAAGGGCCGCTTTAGGATTGATTGAGGCATACGGGGACGGGTAATTCAGGTGGGACAGCAAATAGAGCGGCGGTGGTGGCGCCTCCTTATTGCGCGAATGTTTCCGGCGCGGACTGGGTTTCGGGGCATTTCGGAAGCCTCTGATCCCTACGTAGTCAGCCGCGATACTCTGCCCGTGCCAGCTCTCGTGGGCTTTCTTACCATTCCCGCTCCCATGCTGGCTGAGCCGGCGACAGTGGTAGACGTCTCCCCCCGCCTAGTCCAGCCTCCCGAGACTTCCGGATCCCGGGACGATAATCCTCTGTCAGAGTCGCCCTCCATCCCTAGCCTCAGGCCTAGCGGGCCCACTCGTTCGCTAGCTGAACGACTGCGCAAGGTGTTGGCTGCTCCGCCAGAGTCTCCGTCGGCTGACCATGATGTCGTTTTAGATTGGGCCGGGGACTTGATGGGATTTCAACAAGAAGGTGTGAGCACACTCATCAACAACGACCGGCTTTTGTTGGCAGACGATATGGGCCTGGGCAAGACCATACAGGTTATCGCGGCTCTTCGTATTCTATTTGCGCGTGGCGCCATCCGATCAGCATTGATAGTGGCGCCGGCGACCCTCTTGATCCAGTGGCGGCAAGAGCTAGCCAAGTGGGCTCCGGAGCTTGGCGCTATCATCATACGGGGTGGAGCATCAGATCGCGCTTGGCAATGGGAAGCGCAGGTTCAACTTACCCTAATAAGCTATGACACCCTGCGTTCAGACTTCGAGGGTGGCGGCCACGCCCCCGCCCGCAGAAAGACTTGGGACGTAGTCGTTGCCGACGAAGCCCAACGCATCAAGAACCGTAATCCCACCAGCATGGCGGTTAAGGGACTACGAAGGCGGCGTTCCTGGGCGTTGACGGGTACCCCCATCGAGAATAGTGAGGAGGAGCTGGCCTCGATCGTGGAGTTCATTGACCACGACGAGGATACATTCACTTCGTCAGGACGCTATCACCCGGGCCGTGAGTTGCTGGAACGGCACCAGCAGCTACAGCTCCGGCGCAAGAAGAGCGATGTCCTGGATGATCTGCCTCCTAAACAGGTGACCAAAGTCCCTATAGACTTGGGCGTCCGGCAGAAAGCTAGCTATGACAAGGCCGAGCAGGATGGCATCGTATACCTCAAGTCGCTTGGAGCCGAAGTCACCGTCCGGAACGTGCTCGACTTGATTTCCCGGTTGAAGCAAATCTGCAACGCGGACCCCGAGTCTGGCCAATCCAGCAAGTTGGCAGACATCTGGGAGAGGCTAGGTTTCCTTTCGGCCCGGGGTCACCGAGCACTGATATTCTCTCAGTACATCAATGACACCGCAGGCGTGGCCGCAGCAGCGCGATACCTGGCAGAATTCAATCCATTGACCATCACGGGAGACCTCACCCCAATCGAACGGACCTCCGTGATTGACCGTTTCAAGAGTGACGAACAATATAAAGCCCTGGTGCTTTCTCTACGCGCCGGCGGTGTTGGCCTAAATTTGCAAGCGGCTTCCTATGTATTCCATCTGGACCGATGGTGGAATCCCGCGGTGGAACATCAGGCGGACGACCGGAGCCACAGACTTGGTCAGACCGTTAAAGTAAACGTAATCAATTACTCTTGCGTTGGGACCATCGAAGAAAGAATCGATGAAATCTTGGAACGTAAACAGGCGTTGTTCGACGAACTGATTGACGACGTGTCGATGGACTTGTCCACTAGCCTGAACAGCGACGAGCTATTCGGCCTGTTCGGATTAGAGCGGACCTTGCGACGATGACACCCTCATCCCCCTATATCCCAGCCGAGCCAGTTGCAGAGGGCGCGGCCCATCACCAGCTCCAGGTCTTGCCCCGAGAGCCAGGGAAGCTCTTCGGTGAACATGGTGACGCACTGCCGCCAGGAGCAAGGCATGCGGGTTATGTCGGTGCCCCAGAACATCCGCTCCGGGCCGAAGGCGTCGTAGATCCGGTGCAGATAGTCGTGGATGTTGCCGTAGGGATAGGGAGCGCTGGAGTAGCTGGGCCCCCCGGTGGCCTTGACCGCCACGTTGGGGTGCCTAGCCAGGGCCAGCAGGTCGGGAAGGCCAGCCCAGCCGGCTTCGTCTTGCTCGCCCCGCTGCCTCCCCAGGTGGTCCACGATTAGCTTCACCTCGGGGTGCTGACCGGCTATCTCCCCCACCAGGGGAAGGAAGGCCGACGCCATGAGGGCCACAGAGATGCCGGCCCGGGCCGCGGCGGGCCACAGCCAGTCCATGGTGCCGTCGAAGGGCCAGTCCCGCTGGTGCGGCTGCAAGAAGGAAAACCGCAGCCCCAGCATTCCGGGGTTCCGCTTCCAACCCTCCACCAGGTCCCGGCTTTCCGGGCGGTCCAGGGGGAAATTGCCCAGGATGGCCAGGCGGTTGGGGTGTTGGCAGGCCGCGTCCATGGCGAGCTGGTTGGAGTTGGGATCCCATCCGGGCGGATGGATCACCGCAGCGTCCACCCCGGCCTCGTCCATCTCCTTCAGCAGATCGTCGGCAGTGAAGGAGGTTACCTGCCGGTGGGCCGGATTGGTGGGCAGGCCGCTTGACCAGATGTGCACCTGCGCGTCGACGATCAACATTGGTTGCTCCTTTCAGCTTACTTGACCTCTCCCGACATCCTCGTGCGGAGCTCGCCGGGCGGCGTTGGCTAGCTAAGGCCCCGGGCGTCCCCCCAAAGCCTGGGCGGGTCTGCGTGTAGTGTACACCCGGCGCCGGAAATAGCTCTCAGCTATACGCGGGCAGTCCCGGTCCTCACGTTTATCCCCAGCGCCCGCCCTGAAAGCCCTCTCGCATTGGCGGCTAGCCAGCAGAGGTGCGTGATCGTGGATGCCGGTCTCTCGGAGCGCTGATACCGAGCGGTCGAGACCCGCGGAAAAGGCCGTAGAATCGAAGGCCACGGGCCATGTAGAAAGCCATTGCATTATAAGCCAGGGCTATCGCATTTGGATTTTGGTGAACTGGGACAGGATTGTGGCTAGGTGGTCGTTGTCTCAGCCGGCCCGGTTGAGTTTGCCTCTTACGGAGCCTTTGGAGGGTTCCAGCGGGGCCAGGTTTAGGGACAGTTCCGCAACAGAGCCAGATTGTCGCGGCCATTGTCCTTCCGGTTTCGGGACTGGTCCTCGTTGAACACCACGTCCAGGACCCAGTGCAGCTGGTTCCTGTGCCCCAGTGTTCCCGGGCGGTGTAGTTGAACCACTCCGGCGAGAATGCCTGACTCAGCAAGTAGTACCGGCTCTCGACGCTGGCATGGCTTCCCTTCCGGCGGCCGGCGGTTATCTTCCTCATTGCCACCAGTCCCGGCCACTGGTGTCTCTCCTGAAGCCAGGCCACAGCCTCGCTTGTGCCGGCCGTCCGGGTCTCAACGCGTCCCTTCCCGTTGTTCGTCTGGGTTGCCTGAAGCAGAGGCGTGTCAGGGTCGTCAAGAAACAAATGCACATCATCGTTGAGAGACCCCTGATTGCCCTGAAAGGCCAGCACGTGATTGGCCCTTTGGTCCAGCATCTGCCGGGACCGTTGCCTCCGGCAGTGCATGGCATCGGCAGTCATTACCATCCCCGGCAGGGCCAGCATCTCCAGGAGCTTGGGCACTGCGGTTATCTCGTTGGACTTGCCGTCCACGGCCAGTTGGCCTAGCACCAAGCGGTGCTCCGCGGCCCAGGCGCTTACCAGGTGCAGGGGTGACTTGCCCTCGGCACGGTCATAGGAGCGGCGCAGCGTCTTGCCATCCAGGGCCGGCACCCCCTCGCAGCCTTGGGCAACCTGGTGCATGAACCCAAGGAACTATTTCTGGAACGCCTCCGGGTTCAAGAGCCGGAACACCCTTGGAGAAGGTGTCATAATTGGGGATTCCATTGCGCAGCGGCAGGAAAGATTCCAGAAACTCCCGCTTGGACTGGCCAAAGAGAGCCATGTCGGCGCAGGTTTCCCGCCACAGAACATGGTGCATAAGGCGATGACCAGAATGTCATGCAGGGAATGACGCCCGGCGTTTCAGTGCCGAGGGTCCTCCAAGGGTTCCAATTCCTCAATCACCATCTCCTCCGCACACCTCGATGCTACACCCTTCCCGGTCCCCCTCATTATCTACTACTGAAATAGCCCTTCACCTACCCACGTCAAATGCGAAAGGCCCTGATCAGACCCCGCTCTACTCTTGACACCGTTGCGCTCGCTTTGCTAGCATCTTGGGCATCGGGATACGATGTATGGGGCAGCCGGAGTGCGCCGTTTTTCGCGTGGTCCACCGGGGCCCTTGACGCCAACCCAGTGACCGCAGCATGAGGCAGTTACCCGCAACAAAAGAGAACGCGTCAGCGGCGCTTCCTCCGATGTTCTCCCGCTACAAGCCCTGGGTAGAACACGGGTTGGCGCGTTCGGTGCCCAACGCCGGCGGCTCCGGCCTGTACATCATGGTGCAGTACCATCTGGGTTGGGTGGACGAGACCGGAAATAGGGCGGTCTCGCCCTCCTTCCAGGGTAAAGCACTGCGCCCAACTCTGTGCCTGTTCGCCTGCGACGCCCTTTGCGGAGACGCGGGCCGCGCCTCGACGGCGGCGGCGGCCCTGGAACTAATCCACAACTTCTCGCTGATTCACGACGACATCCAGGACCAGGACGAGGAGCGCCGCCATCAACCGACGGTCTGGAGCCTGTGGGGAGTACCCAGGGCCCTGGCGGCCGGCAACGCCCTGCAGTGCGTGGGGGATTTGGCCCTTCTCGAAGCCGTTGGCCCAGCTTCCCTCGGGACTGGCCGTCCCGAGCTGGCCCTGAAGGTGTCCCAGCTGTTGACCGCCAGCTACCTGGAAATGATCCGCGGCCAGTGCATGGACTTGGTCTTTGAAGGCAGAAGCAGGATCACCGCCGCCGAGTACCTGGACATGATCGCCGGCAAGACAGGGGCCCTGATACGCTCCGGTTTGGAAATAGGGGCCCTGCTGGCAACGGGAGATCCGGCCTCGACGGAGGTGTTTTCCCGGTTCGGCAACGCCTTGGGACGCGCCTTCCAAGTGAGGGACGACCACCTGGGCGTATGGGGAGACCCGGCCGCCACCGGCAAGGCGGCCGGCAACGACATACGCCGCCGGAAGAAGTCCTTCCCCATAGTCTTCGCCATGGGACGGGCCCGAGGGCAGGCCCTGGATGACCTGCTGGAGATCTACCGGCGGCCCGAGGTCGACGACCAGGGTTTGGCCAGAGTCCTGGCGGTGTTGGACGAAGTGGGCGCCCGGGAGGAATCCCAGAGACTTACCGACGCCAGCGCCGGCGAGGCGCTCGGGGCGTTGCAGGGCATATCGTTGCCCGCCTGGGCCAGGGAGGAAGCCGAGGAGTTGGTGGAGTTTGTCGCCCGGCGGGAGCACTAGGGATAACACAGCACTCCAAGACTACCGAAGACGGACCGGGCTACTGGCCCTGGGAGCGGTAACGCGACATGAGCGACATGAAAAGAGCTAAACGCCCGTTGGAGCTTTCCGTAAGGCTGGCGGGGTACATAGTGAGGAACCGGCTGCGGCGGAGGACCCGTTTCCCCCTGGTCACCATGCTGGAACCCCTGGAAATGTGCAACCTGGCCTGCGTTGGCTGCGGCCGTATCCGCGAGTACAAGCCGGTCATCGATAAGATGATGTCGGTCCAGGACGCCCTCGACGCCGTAAACCAGTCGGGAGCGCCCATCGTCTCGGTGGCCGGCGGCGAGCCGACCATTCACCCCAAGATAGACGAAATTCTCAACGGCTTGGTGGAGCAGAAGTACTTTGTCTACTGCTGCACCAACGGGCTGCTCCTGGAGCGCCTCCTGGCCAAGGTCCCGCCCTCCAAGTACCTCTGCTGGGTGGTGCACCTCGACGGCATGGAAGAGAAGCATGACGAATCGGTGGCCCGCGGCGGCGTGTTCAAGAAGGCGGTGCAAGGCATAGAGCTGGCCCTGGACCGAGGTTACCGCGTTTGCACCAACACCACCGTGTTCCGCAACAGCGACACCGAGGACCTGTGGGAGATGTTCCGGCTGGTAGGCAACCTGGGTGTCGAGGGTTCCATGATTTCGCCGGGGTACGAGTTCGAGGACGCCCCGGACCAGGAGCTTTTCCTGACCCGCCATGAGTCCCAGGGGATGTTCAAACGGTTGCTGGACCCGGCCAAGACCGCCGGCATGAAGTTCTACAACAACCCCTTGTACCTGAACTTTCTCCAGGGGTCGCGCGAGTACCAGTGCACGGCTTGGTCCAACCCCACGTACACCATCATGGGTTGGCGCAAGCCCTGCTATCCGCTGGCCGACGGCCACACCCAAGACGTCAACGAGCTGTACGACGAGCAGCTTTGGGACCGCTACGGCGTGGGCAAGGACCCAAGATGCGCCAACTGCATGATGCACTGCGGATTCGAGTCGGCGACCATATTCCAGGCGGTGAGCACCCCCAAGGACTGGGTCACGCTGATCAAGTCGGGCGCCGCCGGAAAATCGGGCATCACCGCCGCCTGAGCAGCATGGAGCAGCCTTGCTAACAGTAATCTCTAGCATGGACTACGAGCTGGCCCGCCTTCGGAGGGAGTTGAAGGCCGCGGCCTCACTGTCTCGTGCCGCCCTCGCCGGTTCCGGCAAAGCGGCCGCCGACCTGCACGTAGTGGGCGTAGGAAGGGAAGAAGCGGTGGAGTCGGTCCGGCGATTGCTGGCCCCCCCTGCGGGCGCCGCCGGTATGCCGCCTCCGCGCCCCCTGCTGCTGTTGGGATTCGCCGGCGCCGTGGGCCCGGCGCTCCGTTGCGGAGACCTGGTCCTGTCTTCCCGTTACTACCGGGAGGACCCTGACGGCGACGGGGCCGGGGACTACCTGTCCCCGGACGCCGCGCTGTGGGCCTACGCCGTGGGGGCCGCGGAAGGAGCGGGCCTGGCGCCGACCTACACTGACTCCCTCTCGACAGACCGCCTGGTGAGCGGCAGGGAAGAGAAGCAGCGGATAGCGCGCCGGCATCCGGTTGGCATTGTGAACATGGAGGACTACTGGATAGCCGCGGCCGCGCGGGACACGGGCGCGGCCTTTCTATCTGCCCGTGTGGTCCTCGACCCGGCCCGGCAGACGCTGCCCCACTACCTTTTGGGTCTGGGCGGGTCGCGGGCCAGGGCAGCCCTGACGGCCGTGGCCGCGCCGTGGCGCATTCCCACGCTGGTGCGGCTGGCCTGCCAACTGGGGCCCGCTCAACGGGTATTGACGAGCTTCGCCCTGAGTTTCTTGGACAGATTGCACGCGGCGGAGCAGGCTGTGGAAGAGTGGGCAGAGCTTTCCGCGGCCGGGGAAAGCTCCGGGGCCGCGGCCCGCGGCGAAAATGGCTCTAGCGGCAGGGGACGCGGATGAAAGCGCTGGTGACGGGGGCTACCGGATTCGTCGGCGGCAACCTAGCCAGGGCGCTCTGGCGAGACGGCCACGACGTCGTGGCCCTGGTGCGCCCCGGCGGCAACACCCTGGCGATTGAAGGTACCGGTGTCCAGCCGGTGACAGGGGACATCTTGGACCGGGACTCGGTGGACCGGGCCGTCGAGGGCTGCCAGGGGGTGTTCCACTGCGCCGCCGCCTATACCTTTTGGTCTCCGGACCCCGGCTTGGTCTACAGGACCAACGTGGAAGGCACGGCCACCGTGCTGGCGGCGGCCCACGCCGCCAGGGTGTCCAAAGTGGTCTACACCAGCACAGTGTCCACCATAGGACTTCCCGGTTGGGAGGTTGCCACCGAGGAAACCTTGACCGACCCGGAGCATCTGGCCGGCCACTACAAGAAGTCCAAGTACCAGGCCGAGCTTCTGGCCTTGCGCAAGGCGGCCGATGGACTGCCCGTAGTGGTGGTCAATCCCACGACGCCGGTTGGCCCGTGGGACGTCAAGCCGACACCCACCGGGCGCATGGTCCTGGATTTTATGAGGGGGCGGATTCCGGCCTACATCGACACCGGAATGAACTTGGTTGACGTGGAGGACGTGGCGGCCGGGCACATCCTGGCCATGGAGAAGGGGGAGTCGGGGCAACGGTACCTCCTGGGCAACCGCAACGTCAGCCTCAAAGAGCTCTTCGCCATGCTGGAGGAGGCCACCGGTGTGGTGGCCCCCAGGTGGCGGGCCCCCTATTGGCTGGTCAAGGGCGCCGGGTACCTGGACCAGTGGGTCGAGGGCGGGTTATTGCGCCGGGAGCCCAGGATTCCCTTGGAAGGCGTCAAAGTGTCCGAGACGCCGATGTACGTGAGTTGCCGCAAGGCGGTCACCGAGTTGGGGCAGCCTCAAAGCTCGGTGGAAGACGCCCTGGCTAAGTCCATAAAGTGGTTTGAGGAGTACGGCTACGTCAAGTGCCGGGCCGGCAGGATGGCGGCGGCAGGGCGTTAGCCTCAGGGTCCGGGTCCATGGGGCCGGGACCGGTCATCGAGAGCTATAGAGACGGACAACTATAAGGGCTGTAACCGGCCTCGCCGGCAGTTCCAACCATAAATTGGGATAGCAGACAAGATGGTGTTTGGTCAGATAGCCGCGGTTGAATCCCCGCCCCGCCGGGCGGTGGAGAGCGCCATCAAACGCAGCCAAGACTACTTCCGGTCAACCCAGAGTACGGAAGGCTACTGGTGCGGGGAGTTGGAGTCCAACCCCACCATGGAGGCCGAGTACATCATGTTGTCCCAGTTCCTGGGGCGGGTAGACCGGGAACGGTGGCGGAAGGTCGGCAACTACATACTGAGCAAGCAGGGAGAAGACGGCTCCTGGGGGCAGTACTACGAGGCTCCCGGGGACCTGAGCACTTCGGTAGAGTGCTACTTCGCCCTGAAGCTGGCGGGGTACAAGTCCGACTCGGCGCCCCTGGAGAAAGCCCGCCGCTTCATCCTCTCCCGCGGCGGTGTCCCCAATGTCCGCATCTTCACCAAAATCTGGCTGGCGCTCTTTGGCCAGTGGGACTGGCAAGGGACTCCCAACATGCCCCCGGAGGTGATCTTCCTGCCCCCGTGGATGCCCTTCAACATATACCGGTTCGCCAGTTGGGTAAGGGCCACCATCGTTCCGATGATCGTCATCCTTACCCGCCATCCGGTGAGCCACGTGGGCCCGGAGTACTGCATCGACGAGCTTTATCCCAAGCCCCGAAACGAGACCGACTACTCCATTCCGGCCCCCGCCGACGGCATGGGGTTGGCCTGGATGTTGCACTACCTGGACCGGCTGATCGGGCTCTACGAGCGGCTGCCCATCCACCCGTTCCGCAAGCTGGCCGAGAAGAAGATCACCGACTGGATACTCTGCCACCAGGAGGCCGACGGCTGCTGGGCCGGAATCCAGCCGCCCTGGGTGTACTCCCTCATCGCCCTCCATTACCTGGGGTTCCCGCCGGACCACCCGGCCATCGAGAAAGGGTTCGCCGCGTTCGACCGCTACGCCGTGGAAGACGAGGACACCTACAGTCTCCAGGCCTGCATGTCCCCGGTGTGGGATACCTGCCTGGCCCAGATAGCCCTGCTGGATTCCGGAATCAGCCCCGGCGACCCCATGATTCGGCAGTCGTCGGAGTGGCTGATCAGCCAGCAGATCCGAGCCGGAGGAGACTGGCAGATCAAGGCCCCCAACGCGGAGCCGGGCGGCTGGGCTTTCGAGTTCGACAACGACTGCTATCCCGACATCGACGACACGTCGGAAGTAATTATGGCCCTGGAAGGGTCCCGGCTCCAACCGGATATGCAGGAACAGTGCGAGGACGCCATCCGGCAGGGGGTCGATTGGGTGTCGGCCTTGCAGTGCCGGAACGGGGGATGGGCCGCCTTCGATAAGGACAACGACGCCAAGTACCTGACCAAACTCCCCTTTTCGGACTTTGGAGAGGTGGTGGACCCGCCCAGTTCCGACGTAACGGCCCACATAGTCGAGATGTTCGGCAAGCTGGGCTACGGACGAGACCATCCTCCGGTGAGCCGCGCCTACCGTTACCTCCGCCGGGAACAGGAAGAAGACGGCTCCTGGTTCGGGCGCTGGGGAGTGAACTACATCTATGGAGTGGGAGCGGTGCTGCCGGCGCTGGCGCAATTGGGGGAGGACATGAGCGTGCCCCACGTCCGCCGCGCGGTGGACTGGCTCATGTCCCACCAGAACGCCGATGGGGGCTGGGGGGAAACCTGCGGGTCCTACGTGGACCCCAAGCTCCACGGGGTGGGCGCCAGCACCGCGTCGCAGACCGCATGGGCCCTGCTGGCGTTGATAGCGGCCGGGGACGGCATGGGCGGCGCCGCCGCCAGGGGCGTCAGCTACTTGCTGACTACTCAGAACGAAGACGGCTGCTGGGACGAACCTTACTTCACCGGCACCGGATTCCCCGGCTACGGCGTGGGGGAAAAGCCCGGCGCCCCGCCCAAGCCGGGAGACTCGGGATACCAGGGCTTGGACATGCCCGCCGGATTCATGATCAACTATCACCTCTACCGCAACTACTGGCCGCTGGCGGCCCTGGGGCGGTACGCCCAATTGTTCGACCGGAACGGGAGTTCCAACCAGGCAAATTCCAACGGGAATTCGAACGAAAAATCTAATGGAAAATCTCCTAAGTACCCGCGGCGTAACTAAAACTGCTCCGCTGGGTTTCAGGGCCATCCGTCTTCGTAGGGGGTGCCGGTAATCATGAAACATCAGTCTTTTAGCCTCAGCTTGAACACCCAAGCGGCGCCGGAGTTCATCGACATCACCGACTGGGTCCGGCAATGCGTGAGCGACGCGGAGGTCAGCGACGGCTTCGTGGTGGTGTATTCCAAGCACACTACCGCCGCGGTGAAGATCAACGAGAACGAGCCCTTGTTGCTGCGGGACATGGCGTGCTTCCTGGAGAAGCTTTCTCCCCGGGACGGGTGCTACGCTCACAACGACTTCAGCATACGCACCGTCAACATGACCCCCGATGAGGCGCCAAACGGCCATGCCCATTTGCAGCATCTAATGCTCGGGACCAGCGAGACTGTCCCGCTGATCGACGGGACTATGCAGTTTGGCCGCTACCAGAGCATCTTTTTCATCGAGCTGGACCATCCCAGGCCCCGGGAGGTCATGGTGCAGGTGGTAGGAGAGTAATGATTGGGACCGCCGCCCGCTACCCTCCCGGGGGCGGTCCCAGCCGCGGCGGGACTTGACGCCCCCGCCGCCCGTCAGGGTAAACTGCACGAGCCAAGACCAGCACCAATTCCCGGCTCCGTCTCTTCCGGAGGCACGCCATGAACGACTTGCAACTGGCCTACAACGAGTGCCGGATGGTAACTCGCCAGGAAGCCAAGAACTTCTATTTCGCCTTTCTGACCCTCCCCGCTTCCAAGCGCCGCGCGATATACGTGGCGTACACTTTTTGCCGCTACTGCGACGACGCGGTGGACCAGGCGGCCTCCCACGAAGAGAAGCTGGCGGCGTTGACCGAGCTGAAAGACGAGTTGCGCCAGACCTACGCCGGAGAGCCGGACAAGCTGCTGTTCCTGGCGCTGGCCGACGTAGCCGAAAAGTACGATATCCCCGAGGACTACTTCCACGAAGTAATCCTGGGTGTCGAGAGCGATCTGGTCAAGACCCGCTACGAAAACTTCGAGGAGCTAAAGCGTTACTGCTACCAGGTGGCCTCGGTGGTGGGCCTGATTTGCATCCAGATCTTCGGATACCAGGACCCCAAGGCCAAGGAATACGCCGCCGACCTGGGCCTCGCCATGCAGTTGACCAATATCGCCAGGGACGTGAAGGAGGACTGGGAGTTCGGACGCATCTACCTTCCCCAGGATGAGATGGCCCGCTTCGGTTACTCGGAAGACGACTTGCAGGAAGGCCGCATCAACGACGCCTTCATTGAATTGATGCGGTTCCAGGCGCAGCGGGCCCGCGAGTACTTCGACAGCGGCTTCAAGCTCCTACCCTATCTCTCGCGGCGTTCCCGGGCCTGCCCGGCGGTGTTGGGGCGCTTGTACCAGAAGGTGTTGGAGGGCATCGAAGACGCCAATTACGACGTCCTGAGCCGGCGGGTCTCCCTGAGCACGGGCCAGAAGCTGCGGCTGACTGCCAAGACCTGGGCCGGCAGCATGCTTCCCCTGCCCGGGAGCCGCTGAAGCGGTGTCCGGCTGTCTTGGCCCTGACCGTTCCGGGCCAACCCCCAAATGGCCGACGTTAAGAGACCCGGCCCCGCGGCGGCTGCCCGGTTGCCCTTCGAGCTTGGGTTCCGCTTTTCACCGGCCCGGCTCTGCCCGGAATTCCCCGAGGGGCTGGAGACCGGCGCCTCTGGCGGAAGAGACTCACGGCCCCTTGGCGGCGCGTGGGCCCGCCCGGGGAGTTTCGCGGGGGCTGGGCCGGGATAGCGGGTATGGAGCAACAAGACAGGGTCGTGGCGGTCACCGGCGCCGCGGGTTACCTGGGCAGCCGGCTTCTGCAGAACCTGGAAGAGAGGCCGGGGCATCGCAGGCTCGTCGCTTTCGATATTCGGCCCCTGTCCTCGCCCATACACAACGTCTCGGCCTACCGCAAGGACGTGTCGGAGCCCATCGACGCAACTCTGTTGCGCCACCAGACGGCCGCGTTAGTCCACTTGGCCTTCGATCCCTCCCGCGGCCGCAACCGCCGCGAGGTTGCCGCTATACGGCAGCGCAACCTGGATACCCTGCGCGAGGTGCTGGACTCCTGCGCTCGCGCAGGGCTGCGCCACTTCATCTACCTTAGCTCCCACTCCGTTTATGGGCCGCATCCCCGTAACCCCATACCCATCACCGAGGACGCACCCCTCCGGCCGCTGCCCGACTTTCCCTACGGGTACGACAAATACCTGTCAGAGCAATTGATCGATGAGTTTGCCGGCGCCCATCCGGAGACCAACGTCACTATCTTGCGCGCCTGCGTCGTGCTGGGACCCTTCGCCGGGTCGCCCATTTCCAGGGCGTTCTTCCGGCGCTTTCTACTGGGGGTGCTGGGCCATAACCCGCCGCTGCAATTCCTTTACGAGGACGACCTGGCCCGGATCATATCCCTAGTGATCGACCGGGAACTGGCCGGGGTGTTCAACGTAGCCGGAGAGGGCATCGTCTTCTACCACGAGATGGCCCGTATCATAGGAAGCAAGCTGCTCAGCTTGCCAGCGGCCCTGGCTTATCCGCTAGCCCAGCTGAGTTGGAACCTAGGCCTCCAGCGGGACTCCACCGCCTGCGGCCTGGACTTTGTACGCTACCCCATGGTACTGGACACCAGTAGGATACGGCAGACGATCGGCTACCGCTTCTGGCACACCTCGCTGGAAACCATCACCGCCTTCGCCAACTCCTGGACGTTGTACCGGGAGCCGGACCTAAGCGGTTGACGCGGGGGAGCGCCCCCTTTGCTCTTGGTACAGAGCGGCTTGGGCGGCGGCCAGTCGCGCCACCGGCACCCGGAAGGGCGAGCAGCTTACGTAGTTGAGCCCGATGCGGTGGCAAAAGTCTATGCTAGCCGGGTCTCCCCCATGCTCCCCGCAGATGCCTATCTCCAGGCCCGGCCGCGTCCGGCGGCCGCTTCTCACGGCCATCTCCACCAGCACGCCGACGCCGTCGGGGTCTATGGTGGCGAAGGGATCGGCGGGGAGAATCCCTTCTGCCACGTAGAACCTCAGGAACTTGCCCTCGGCGTCGTCGCGGCTGAAGCCGTAGGTCATCTGGGTCAAGTCGTTGGTGCCGAAGCTGAAGAAGTCGGACTCCTGGGCGATGGCCCCGGCGGTCACCGCGCTGCGGGGTGTTTCGATCATGGTGCCGAACTTATAGGCCACCGGAGTCCCCAACTGCTCCTGCACGGCCGCCGCCACGGCGGTCAGGCCCCGGTGCAACCGCCGCATCTCCTCCACGTCCACCGTCAGGGGAATCATGATTTCCGGCTGCACCGCCACTCCCTGCTTTATCAGGTTGGCCCCGGCGGTGATGATGGCTTCGATCTGCATTTCATAGATGGCCGGGAAGGTGAGCCCCAGACGGCAGCCCCGGTGGCCCAGCATGGGGTTGGCCTCACGCAGCGAGTCCACCAACTGCAGCAGGTCTTCTTTTTCCTTCAGCTGCCCCTGGCTGGCGCCCTCGCGCCGAAGCTCGGCCAATTCCTCCAGCAGGACTTCCGGCTGAGGCAGGAACTCGTGCAGCGGAGCGTCCAACAGGCGGATGATAACCGGCCGCTCCCCCATCACCCGCAGGATATCGCTGAAATCCCGGGTCTGTAGCTCTTTCACCTCGGCCAGGGCGTCAAAGAACTCCTTCACGTCCCGGGACAGCTCCGGCGCTTCCATGGGGTTGGCCTTCAGCTCGGGGTTCCGGCGCCGCCACTCCTCGCCCGCGTCGGCGTTGACCAGCATCCTCCGCACCGCCGGCAATCGTTCCGGGTCCAGGAACATGTGCTCGGTGCGGCACAGGCCGATGCCCTGGGCGCCCAGGGCCACGGCGTTAGCGGCGTCGGACGGGTTGTCGGCGTTGGCCCAGACCTCCATGGTGCGGGTCTGGTCGGCCCAGCTCAGAAGCCTGGTGGCCTCGCCCAACTCGTCCAGGCTGGGCGTTTCGGTTTCCAGGAGACCGGCGAAGACCCTGCCGCTGCTGCCGTCGATGCTGAGGTCCTCCCCCTCCCGCACGGTGCGGGAGTTTACGGTCAGCCTCATCGCCTGGGGGTCCACCTGCATGGCCTCGCAGCCCACTATGCAGGGCTTGCCCATGCCCCGGGTGACCACGGCGGCGTGACTGGTGGCGCCGCCCCTGGTGGTCACCACGCCGACGGCGGCGGCGATGCCGTGGATGTCATCGGGCTTGGTTTCGGGCCGCACCAGTATGACCTGCTGGCCCTCCGCCGCGGCCCTGGCGGCCCTGGCGGCGTCGAAGAACGCCTTGCCGGTAGCCGCCCCGGGAGAGGCGCCGGAGCCTTGGGTCAGGAAGGCAGACCGGACCTCGGGCGCGTCCAAGCCAGCCTTGAAGTGGGGCACCATCAGTTGGTTCAGGTCCTCAGGGTTCACCCGCAGCAGCGCCTCGTAGTTGCTGATGGACCCCTCCTCGGCCAGGTCCACCGCTATCTTCACCGCCGCCGAGGGAGTGCGCTTGGCGCTGCGGGTCTGAAGGATGAAAAGCCGACCGCTCTCGATGGTGAACTCCACGTCCTGTGCGTCGGAATAGTGGGCTTCCAGCTTGGCCGCTAGGTCCATCAACTGGCGCGACGGCTCCGGCATAGACTCCGCCAGGGTGGCGATGGGCTGGGGAGTGCGTACGCCGGCTACCACGTCCTCGCCCTGGGCGTTGGCCAGGTACTCCCCGTATACCTTGCGCGCCCCGGTGGAAGGGTCCCGGGTGAAGAGCACTCCGGTCCCGCTGGTGGGGCCCAGGTTGCCGAACACCATGGCCATGACGGTCACCGCGGTGCCCCAGCCGTGGTCGATGCCATTTTGGTCCCGGTAGAACACGGCCCGGGGATTGTGCCAACTGCGGAACACCGCCTCTACGGCGTTAATCAACTGCTCCCACGGGTCCTCGGGCACGGACGCCCCGGAGGCCTTTTTGATGGCGTCTTTGAAGCCGGCGACCAACTGCCTAAGCTGATCGGACGATAGCTCGTGGTCCAAGGAGACCCCGGCCCGTCTTTTGTGCTCGGAGAGAATCTCCTCGAAGATGTCCCCGTCAACCCCTATCACGATGTTGGAGTAGATCTGCAAGAAGCGGCGATAGGCGTCGTAGGCGGGACGGGCATCACCAGTTTCCGCAGCTAATCCCTCGGCGATGGTGTCGTTGATTCCCAGGTTTAGGATGGTGTCCATCATCCCCGGCATGGAGATCCGGGCCCCGGAGCGCACCGACACCAGCAGGGGCCGGCGCACCGAGCCGAAATCCCGGTCCTGCGCCTTTTCCAGGTGCCGGATGTTTTCCCGCACGCTGTCGGCCAGTCCCGGGGTCAACCGGTTGTCGCGCGCGAAGTAGTCCAGGCAGGTCTCGGTGGAGATCACGAACCCGGGGGGCACCGGGAGGCCCAGGCTGACCATCTCGCACAGATTGCTGCCCTTGCCGCCCAGGAGGTTGACCATAGAGGCGTCGCCTTCGTCGAACCGGTACACCATCTTCCCGATTGAAGGTACTGCGGTAGACATAAACTTCACTCATCCTGCGGGTCTTCCCATGGTGTAGCAGGTCCGGCCCCACCGTGGGATGACGCCTATACTTCCCGGAATTCGGGCACCGGGTCTTCCAGGTCGAACCCGTGCTGCCACAGATCGTCGAGCTGCGACTGCTCTTCCGCGGTCAGGTCGGGGGTCTCCGGGGCCGAGGTATACTCCCGGAGCTCTTCCGTATTGGTAAAGTTGGGGAGCACCGATACGATGGACGGTTGCGCCAGGCAGAATTTGATGGCCGCCTGGCCCATGGTGCGGCCCGTATCCTCCCCGGCCAGGAACTTCACCCGTTCGGCTTTGGCCAGGGCCCGCTCCATCCATTCCGCCTTTCGGCTGGCCCGGTGGTCGCCGGGGTCGAACTCCGGGGGCTTGGTGAACCGTCCCGTGAGCACCTCGGAGGCGTGGGGCACCCTGGAGATGAGGCCCACCTGCTCCTCCCCGGCGATGGGAAAGAAGTCCCTGGCGGGCTCTTGTTCCAGGATGCTGTAGATGATTTGCAGGCTGTCCACCTGCCGCTCCCGCATGGAGGCCTCGCCTTCCTCGAACCAGCCGATGTCCGGGCCCAAGGCCGCGCCAAAGTAGCGGATCTTGCCCGCGGCCCGGAGTTGCTCCAGGGTTTCGAACAAGTCGTCCCGCTCCAAGGCGTCGAGGCGGGGGTTGTGGATTTGATAGATGTCTATGTAGTCTGTGCCAAGCCGGCGCAGGCTCTGCTCGCAGGCAAAGGTAACGAATTCCCTGCTGAAGTTTTGGGTGCGCTCCTGGTGTCCTTCCCGTGGTGTGCGGTCGTAGAAGTCGTACCCGAACTTGGTGGCGATCACGATTTCCGGGCGGTGATGTCCCAGGGTCTTGGCCAGGATCTGCTCCCCGTACCCGTCACCGTAAGTATCGGCGGTGTCGAACAGGGTCACGCCCAATTCCAGGGCGTTTTCCAGCAGGGAGGTTTTTTGGGGCTCGGGTATCCGGCCCCACCAGTTGGTGGCTACCGTCCACACTCCAAACCCCACCTCCGGCAAGACCAGGTCGGTGCGGGGTAACCGGCGGTACTGCATACAGGCTGTGTCCTCTAGAGCCGGGGCCTAAACAAGGATCAGGCGCGCCGGGGATCCGTCTACCAGGACCCAACCTGGCGGCGGGCTGCCGCTCCGGCGCAGTCGGGCCGGCGTTGCCGGAAAACGGCTCGTCGTCACGGGGAAACGGCGGTGCTCAGGCATTCCTTGATCTCACGCACCCTCCGCCCAAAGTCCTCGTCGTCCAGCACCGGCTCGAGGCGGCCCAGGGAGACCCGGTCGAGCACGTCCACCCAGGAAGAGCAGCCCCGATACTCCGGCAAGAACCGCGCGGTCACCGGCTGTTCCAAGGCGTAGACCCGCAGCAACAGCACCAAAAGGGGCAGCATGGGCTTCCAGCGCAGCCGCGACTGGGCGTAGTCGACGGTCCAGATGAAGTGAGGAGACAGGTGCTCTACGTCCGCCTGCTGGCTGACCTCGATGGTCTCCTCTGCCCTGGCCCAATGACGGAAGGTGATCCGGTCTTCCGGATGAGGCCCCTCCAGGGTCTCCCGCAAGGAGGGCCGGTGTTGGTCCTTTATCAGGTCTTCCCGCTGGTGCTCGTAGGTGGGATAGAGGAGAAACTCGGCGGCGGCCACCTGGAAGTTCTTTCCCGGCTCGTGTATGCCTCCCTTGCGCAGGAGAAAGACCTGCTGCCCTTGGGCCAAGGCCTGTACTGTGACCGCCCACTCCTTCAGGGCTAGCTGGCAGTGCTCCGGCGGCATGGGCTGCTCCTCCCAGGGCGAGGGTACTTAGCGCAGGCTAGATGTTAACACCCGGCAGGCGCCGGTCTCAATCCCTGGCTACGGGCGTCCCGCAGTGAGGTCCGGGGCGGGTCCAGTCCCAAGAGATTGGCCAGGTTCCCGGTGGTCGTGTGGGCCACCTCCTCCAGAGTAACGCCCTTCAACTCCGCCAACCGGGCGGCGACGTCGTGGGCGTGGCGCGGCTCCGTCCAATTGGCGCGGTGCTTCTTGAAGGGCTGGGGCGCGGCGTCGGTCTCCAGGACAATGTTCTCCAGGGGAATCGACCGCACCGCTTCCTGCAACTCCGGAAGGCGCAGCAGGGGCCGCGCCAAGGATATGAAGAACCCGCAGTCGATGGCCTCCCGGGCGGTGGCCTCGTCGCTCTGAAAGTAGTGCATCGCGCCGCCCACGGCGTCGGCGCCTTCCTCGCGCAGGGTCCGGAAAACCTCCGGGTGCGACTCTCTGGAGTGAAAGATGATGGGCAGCTTCAAGGCCAAGGCCAGGCGGATTTGCTCTCGAAACACCTGGAACTGGATGTCCCGGTCCGGCGACGTGGGCAGGAAGTCCAGCCCTATCTCGCTGATGCACACCACCTTGGGGTTCTGCCTGGCCAACCCCTCCAATTGGCCATAGGCGGCTTCGTCCATGACCTGGTGGGCCTCCATGGGGTGGACACCTACCCCGGCGTAGAGGGGCTGGTGCCGACGGGTCATTTCAACACATTCCGCGCTGGAGTCCACCGTGGTGCCGGCGCAGACCACCAGCCCCACGCCGGCATCGCCGGCCCTCTCCAGGATTTGAGGGATTTCCTCGGCCGGGTATTGGTCCAGGTGAGTGTGGCAGTCGGCTAACTGCGTCCTAGCGCGTTCTCCGGCGATTTCTCTAGATTGCATTGCCATGGCCCAGATGTTATACAGCGGGCCCGTTTTGAGTCAACCACTTCCGAGCCGGGTCAGGGCCAATCGACTATTGTCGGGGAGGCCCCGGCGGGGGTCCGGGGCGGCTATCGCAGCATCGGGTTCCTGGGGTACAATCTACACTGGAGACCCACACCCGGAGACACCCGGCTTCAGGTCCACCCAGGGTCAGGAGTAGTCAATGCCACGAAAGCCATCTCAAGAGCCGCAGCAACCGGCGTCCCAACGCCAGTCGCGGCGGAATTTCCTCGCTAGGCTGGGGTTGGGCGCGGCGGCGCTGGCCGCCACCAGCGTTCCCCTGCTAGGCCGGGGCAACGGCGGCGGCGCTGCTGCCGGGGCCGACGACGAGTTCCCCGGCGAGGACTCCATCTTTCACCCGGCCGTAGACCCCCGGTTGGACCCCAGACGCCACAGCTAGTACCGTCGCTCTTGCGCCAGGGGGGCCGCCGGGAAATTTGGCCGGGGACCCTTGACGTCGACACCTGAGCCCGGTCCGTCTAAGCCGCCCCGGAAAGCGCGACACCCTCTGGGGGCTGCGGTCAGCGGCGCCCGAAGCCCCGCTCCATGTGGTAGGAGCTAAAGTGGATCATGGTGGGGCGTCCGTGGGGACAGGTGTGGGGATTATCGGTCTGCTCCAGTTGCTCCAGAAGGGCCTCCATCTCCGCCTCGGTCAGCGTCTTTCCGGCCCGGATGGCGCCGTGGCAGGCGATGGAAGCGGCCAGCATGTCCTCCTGATGGCGCAGCAACCCCTCGAAGGAAACCATGTCCAGCACGCTCAGCAGCGATTGGGCCGGAGCGCGTCCGCCCATGACGCTGGGGACCGCTCGAAGCAGGTAGCTGCTGCCGCCGAAGGACTCCACCTGAAACCCGTAGCGTTCCAGAAACTCGGCGTGAGTCCCCAGCGCCTCGGTCTGGGCCGGCGTTAGCTCCACCGCGACCGGCTCCAGGAGGGGCTGGCTCTGGGGCGACCGCTCGGCCGCTTGACGCCGGATCTGCTCCATCAACACCCGCTCGTGGGCGGCGTGCTGGTCCACCAGGAACATGCCCTCCTCCCCCTCGGCCACGATATAGGTCAGCTTCACTTGGCCCACCACCTTGAGCGCCGGAGGCGCTGGCCGGGGAGCGGCGGCGTCGGGAGGAGCCCACGCGGTTTCGCCGGGACCGCTGAGGGGGCTGGGTGCGAAGTAGGATGGAGCGCCGCCGCCCTGGGGGGACGGCCCCCGGTACGGAGCGGAGACCGCCGGGGCCGGGCCGGGAAATTGCATCCGGGGCACCGGCGACTCGGCCACCACCGCCGCCCTCACGGCGCGCTGCAGCAGGGAAAACACCTTTCCCTCTTTGTGGAACCGCACCTCCCTCTTGGCCGGATGAAAGTTTACGTCCACCTCGTCAAACGGCGGGGAGAGGTCCAGTACCGCCAGGGGATAGCGCTTGTCGGGCAACAGGCCGTGGTAGGCTTCCTCTAGGGAGAAAGACAGCATCCGGCTCTGGACCCAGCGACGGTTGACGAAAAAGGTCATGTAGGTGCGGTTGGCCCGGTGCAGGCTGGCCGGGCTGGCGAATCCCTCCACGCGGTACCCCGTCTCCGGGTCTTCGCCGGCTACCTCCAGCATGGCGCCGGCCACCTCGGAGCCGTACACGGCCAGGAGGGCCTCCCGGGGCTTGCCGTTGCCCGGCGTGGCCAGCACCTGGCGGCCGTCCGCCACCAGGCGGAAGCGCACGTGGGGGAAGGCCAGCCCGTAGCGGGAGACCAGCTCGTGGACCCGGGCCGTCTCGGCGGAAGAGGACTTGATGAACTTCCGGCGGGCGGGCAGGTTGCCGAACAGGCCCGAGGCCTCTACGGTTGTCCCCGGCGGGCACCCGTGTGGTCCGGAAGCGGCCAAGCTGCCGTGGCGCAACTCGACCCGGTGCCCCGCCTCCGACCGAGGGGTGCGGGTTGCCATGGACAGCCGGGACACCGCGGCTATGCTGGGCAGGGCCTCGCCGCGAAATCCCAGGGTGGTGACGGCTTCCAGTTGCCCGGGGTCATCCAGCTTGCTGGTGGCGTGCCGCTGGAAGGCCAGCTCTACTTCCCCGGCGGGGATGCCCTGGCCGTCATCGACTACCTTCAGCCGCTCCATGCCGCCGCCGGCGATGTCGACGAATATCTGGGAGGCGCCGGCGTCCAGGGAGTTTTCCACCAACTCCTTGACCGCCGAGGCGGGACGCTCCACCACCTCGCCGGCGGCGATCTTGGCAGCCAGCTGCGGAGGGAGGACCCTAATGGACATGGGGCCGGCCTAGAACAGTGGAACGATGGACCCCTTCGCCCGGTATTGCCGGTCTTCGGACGCGCCGGTCTGGACGAAGTCGCAGACTATCCGGTAGATCCGGTCCATCTCCTGGTCGATGCTGCGTTTGAAGAAGTAAGGGGGCACCCACACGCCGCCAAACGCGGAGACCACTTCCGGGTAGTCGTCGATGACAAACTCCGGCTCGAAGGGCACTCCCAGTTCCTCCAGCCGTTCGTGAAAGTGGTGGGTGGGTTTTTCGTAGACCCCGCTGACCAGGGGGGTAAGCTCGTGCTTTTCCACTACTTCCCATCGCTCCCCCATCCCGGACCAAATGTACAGCTCGTGGCCTTCGCTTTTGAGACGCTCCAGGGTCTCCTTGGTGCCCGGGCGGAGACTGTCGTCCAAGCCCAGAATCGTGTAGTCGACGTCGAAAAATATCTTCATGCACCGGTCCCGACGGCGTGGGTTGCCCACGCGGATGGTTGCGCCTAAGGCCGGGGATTAATTATATAGCAAGTATGCCGCCAATAACACACTTACGATAATACACTTGGCCCACGATTGCGGAACGCGATATTGGGACCGGCCCGGGCCGGCGACGCCTACCCTGCCCGGCCCAGGGCGGCTTCGACCGCCTTCAGGTTGGCCCCCACCAGCAACCGGCCGTCTAGCAGCACCAGAGGGCGGCGGACCAGCCGAGGTTCCTGGAGCATCAGTTCCACCATCCGGTCCTCGGAAAGCTCCTGGTCGGCCAGCCCCAGTTGCTTCAAGCTGGGGCTGCGCCGGGCGAACAACTGGGAAATGCCCACGTCTGCCGCCAGGCCCCGGATTTCTTCCTCGGTGAGCCGGTCCTTGAAGAAGTCCCGCTCCTCAATCTCGACACCGCTTTGCAAGAGCAACTCTCTTACTTTCCGGCAGGAAGATCAACGGGGCCACCAGTATAACGCCGCTTTCTCGCTCATGGGCGCCCCCCTTGGCCGCCGGCGGCAACCCGGCGCGCCGCGGCCGGTTTGTTTGCTACTCCCATCTTAATCGATGGGGGCAGGGCGGCGACGCAAGACGCCGCCAAGCCATTGAAGTTTTTGAAGCCGTTATTGAAGGTCTTCCCCCTGGTCCATGGCCTCCCGTTGGAGATTGTACAGGGCGTTGATGGCCTCCAGGGGCGTCATGTTGGGGATATCCAGCCCCCGTATCTCCCGGAGCAACGGCTGCGCCGGGTGGAACAGAGGTATTTGCTGGCCTTCGGGCAGGTGGGACCCGTTGCCCGGGACCCCGCGGGGCTTGACGCCGCGGCCTTCCAGGCCGGCCAGCACTTCCCAGGCGCGGCTGATGACCCCCTGGGGCAGCCCGGCCAACTGGGCAACGTGCACGCCGTAGCTCTTGTCGGCGCCTCCCGGCACGATGCGGTGCAAAAACACGACGTTCCCGGCTTCTTCGGAAACCGCGACGCTGAAGTTGCGCACGCCGGGCAGAGCGCCGGCCAGCTCCGTCAGCTCGTGATAGTGGGTGGCGAACAGCGTCTTGCATCCCAGCCGGCGGTCGTTGTGCAGGTGTTCCACCACCGACCTGGCGATGGCCAGGCCGTCGTAGGTGCTGGTGCCCCGGCCTATCTCGTCGAGGACGACCAGCGAGCGGCACGTGGCCTGGTTCAGGATGGCCGCGGTCTCCACCATCTCCACCATGAAGGTGGACTGGCCCGCGGCCAGGTCGTCCTGCAACCCCACCCGGGTAAAGATGCGGTCCACCAGGCCGATGCCGGCCTGGGCGGCCGGCACGAAGCTGCCGATTTGGGCCATCAGGGTAATCAGGGCAACCTGGCGGATGTAGGTGGACTTGCCGGCCATGTTCGGCCCGGTGAGGACTATGACTCCCGGGTCGTTGCCGCCCAGGGAGACGTCGTTGGGCACGAAGGCCCCGGGCTCCAGGACCGTCTCAACCACGGGGTGCCTCCCCGCCGTGATGGAAATGGCGTTGCCCTGGTCCAGCGTGGGACGGACGTACCCCTGGCGCACCGCCACCTCGGCCAGGGAGGCGAACACGTCCACGTGGGCGATGGCTGAAGCCCTCTTGCCGATCTCCGCCGAGGCGTCGCCCACCTGCCGGTAGACGCGGCGGTAGATGGAACGCTCCAGTTCCTCCAGGCCCTCCCGGGCACTGAGCACTTGTGATTCGTACTCCTTGAGCTCGGGTATGACATACCGCTCGCCGTTGGCCAGGGTTTGCCGCCGCACGTAGTCCGGGGGGACCTGGGACATGTTGGCCTTGCTGACCTCGATGTAGTAGCCGAAAACCTGGTTGTAGCCAACCCGGAGCCCCTTGATGCCGGTGCGCTCCCGCTCCTTGCGCTCCAGACCAGCTATGAAGCCGCGGGCATCCCGGGAAGCTCGCTTCAACTCATCCAGTTCGGCGGAGAAGCCGTCACGGATGACGCCCCCGCCGCCCACCTCGCCCTCGGGGTCTGGGGAGATGGCTTGATCGATGAGGCCGGCCAGGGAAGGCAGGGGGGCCAACTGGGCCGACAGCCAGTCCACGGCGCCTGCCGCTGGGGACGCATCTCGGTCGCCGTCCTGGGGAGGGACCCCGCTCAGCTCCGCCGCCAGCTTCGGGATGGTCTCCAGTCCCGCTTGCAGGGACTTCAGCTCCCTGGGCGACACGGAACCCGCGTTGGTCCGGCCCACTATCCGCTCCAAGTCGGGCATCCGGTCCAACAGGGACACCGCGCCGGCCCGGCGGAACCCGTCCTCGAAGAACCAGGCCACCGCCTCCTGGCGCCGAGTCAATTCCGCCAGGTCCAACAACGGCCGCCCCAGCCACTGCCGCAGCAGGCGGCCTCCCATGGGCGTCTTGGTGAGGTCCAGGACTCCCAGCAGGGAGTCCTCTTTCTTATCGGAGCGCGGGGCAGAAAAGAGATTCAGGTTGCGGCGGGTCTGGGCGTCCAGGGCCATGAAACCGTCCGTGACGTAAACCGACAGGTTGGCCAGTTGGAGCCTGCCCACTTTCCGGGTGGCCAAGAAGTCCACTATGCCCCCGGCGGCCCTGGTGGCCAGGGGCAGCGACTCGCAGCCGAAGGACTCCAGGGACAGGGCTCCGTAGTGGGAGAGGAGGGCCTGGGCGGCGGCTTCGCCATCGAAGACCGCCGGGTCTAGGGGCATGGTCCGATAGGACGGGGCATCGACGCCGGGAACGAGCCATGAGGGCGGGGTGTCCGACTTGGGGTGCAGGACCTCGGCGGGGGATACCCGCTCCAACTCCAGGCCCAGCCGGTCCAATGCCACCTGGGAGGCGTAGAATTCCCCCGTGCTTATGTCAACGTAGGCCAGCCCCGCCTGGGCGCCCTCCTCCACCACGGCGGCCAGGTAGTTGTTTACGTCCTGCTCCAGCAGGTCCGTCTCCGTTACGGTTCCCGGGCTTACCACCCGGACCACGTCCCGCTCCACCAGGCCCTTGGAAGTGGAGGGATCGGTGAGTTGCTCGCAGATGGCCACCTGAAAACCCTTCTTGACCAGGCGGCCCAGGTAGCTGTCCAGGGAGTGGGCCGGGACGCCGGCCATGGGCACCCGCAGGTCCTTGCCCATGCTTCGGGAGGTAAGGGTTATGTCCAGTTCCTGAGAGGCCCGGCGGGCGTCGTCGTCAAAGGTCTCGTAGAAGTCGCCCAAGCGGAAGAGGAGGATGGCGTCGGGGTAGACCGCTTTGATCTTTAGGTACTGACGGCGAATCGGCGTCAAGGCCCACCCACCTGCTCGGCAGGGTCTTTTGGTTGTCACCCTGAACGAAGTGAAGGGTCTATCAGCCGTAGTTGAGATTCTTCGCTACGCTCAGAATGACAAGGTTTATCACAATGAAACGGTTTAGAGGCCGGCGATTAAATGACCCCTGACCTGTTCGGCGTTACGGAGGAATTGCCCAGCCATTCCAGTCTGGCGGTCAACTCAGCGGGCTCCGGCGGCGGTCACTTGCCGGCGGCCCTCTTTCGGCCGGGTGCTACTGCTTCCAGAACCGCTCCTCCTTGAACTTCCAGCCCTGGGGGAGGAACTTTTCCTTGACGTCCTCGATCATGCCCGGGTGGCCGCAGGCGTAGACCATGGCGTCGTCCAGAGGCAGGTCAAACTTGGCCAGGTACTCCTCGGCGATCTGGTTGACCCGGCCTTTTGTCCCCTGCCACCCGGAGTTGCGCTCTTCGTTGGGGCGGCTGACCGTGGGAACGAACTCCACCACCTCGGGATGCTCCCGGGCCCACGCGAAAAGCTCTTCGTCGTAGGTCAGCTCATCGGCGTAGCTGGCCCCCAGCAGCGGGTAGAACTTGTGGCCCTCCCCCCCGTGGTGGAAGTAGTCGCGGATGATGCTGATGAAGGGGGCGACTCCGGTCACCGTGGCCAACTGAAAGTGGTGATGCACTTTCTGGTCCATGGTGAAAATGCCCTTGGCCCTGGGGCGTATGGACATGCAATCGCCGATTTCCATCCGGAACATCAACGGGGTCAGCTCCCCGTCGGGCACCAACTCCACGAAGATTTCCAGCAGCGGCTCGTGGGGCGCGGAGGCGATGGAATAGGCCCGCTCGATCCCGTTCAACCCCAGGGTGCAGTACTGGCTGGGCTTGAACCTCAAGGGACCGTCTTCGGGCCGCAGCTTGATGACCATCAGGTCTTCGCTGACGTCCCTTCTGGAGACCAGCTTGGCCGTGGGCAACCCGGGATTGGGTTTTATCTCCGAGTGCTTCGTGTTCGTGACCATGGCCTCGTTTACCATAGGTTACTCCTGGCCGGCGCACTCTATCAATACGTGATTTCGGGCGGTTTTCCGGGCCGCCTCACCAGGCCTCCCGGCCGTTAGCGCCGCGGTCCGGAATATCGACCATAGACCTTCCCCGTCCCCCCTCACGCTCAGGCTTCGACCTTGGCAATTCGCGCCGGGCGTATCCGCAACCCGGGGAGGCGGGAGGCCGGCACCGGGTGCGTGCTGTCCTGGAGCTCCAGCACCATCTGGCCGAAAAGGGAGGTCACGCCGATGACCCCGGGAGGTATAGACGGCAGAACCACCGCCCGGCCGGTGATGCTGTGGCCGCCGTCCCAGACCTCCACCCGGTCGCCGTCCTGAATGTCCCAGGCGGCGGCGTCCCCGGGATTGAGCTCCAGCCGGTCTTCCCTGACGATGCGGTTGCGCTGCCCCTTGACCACCTCGAATTCCCGGCCGGCCTGGAGCAGCACCCGGCCCGGGACCAATAGAGCAGGGTAGCTGGCGTCCCGCGGGGGTTCCGCGACCCGAAACTGGGGCGTCTCAAAATCGGCCTTCTGCCCGGGAAAGCCGCCCGCGTACAGGGTGGGGGTGGTCTCAGCGTCGGGAGAGGGACACGGCCACTGGATTCCCCGGTGCTCCCGGCCCGAATACAAGACTTGCGTGGGCTGCGGGCTGTCCAGGTGGGTGCGAAACACCAGACCTCCCGAAGCCTCCAGCCGTTGGTAGGAAACGCTGCCGTAAATGGGCGTCACCCGGGCGATCTCGTCCATGGTCTCCGCGGCGGAAGGACTGCCGAAGCCGGCGTGCCCCATGCGCTGGGCCAGTTGGCACAACACCCAACTCTCCGGGCGGGCCTGCGAGCTCTCGTCCCGCATGGCGGGCTTGAGCCGCTGGATGCGCCGCTCCAGGTTGGTGAAGGTGCCGTCTTTTTCGGCGAAGGCGGCCCGAGGCAGGACCACCGAGGCCCGTTGGGCCGCCGGCCCCATGAAAGCGTCGGCCACCACCAGAAACTCCAGTGCCTCCAGAGCTTCCAACGCCTTGGCGCCGTCCCCATAGGCCCCGTTTTCCAGGTCAGCGGTGTCGCCGACCAACAGCATGGCCCGCAGGCGACCGTCCGCGGCCGCCTCGAGGGCCGAAGCGGTGTCCATACCGGGGGCAACGGGCAGGGCGCACTCCCAGGCCGACTCCAGGGCCTCGCGGGCCCTGCCGTCGACAACGGCGGCGTATCCGGGCAAGCGGTCCGGCAGGCACCCCACGTCCCAAGCGCCCTGCTCATTTGCGCCCTGGCGCAGGGGGTAGAGGCCGGATCCGGGTCTGCCCAGGTTGCCGGTCAACAGGGTCAAGTTGGTCAGGGCCCGGACGCAGTCCCGTTGCAGGGCGGCGGGAATGTTGTCCAGGGCGTACACGACAGCCGCCGCTCCCGCCTGACCGAAGAGCCTGGCGGCTTCCGCGATCGACTCCAGGGAAACGTTGGTGGCCTGTGCGGCCTGTTCCATATCCAGGTTGTGCAGGGCGTATACCAGGGTGGCGGGACTCTCGCAGTTTTCCTCCAGCCACTCCGTCCGCTCCAGTCCTTGGTCGATCAGAGAGCGCAAGATCGCACCCAAAAGCAGGAGCTCTGCGCCAGGCGTGGGCCGCAGCCAGAGGGTGGCGTACCGGGTGAGCTCCACCTCCCTGGGGTCTATCACCACCAGCTTGGCGGACTCCTTGGCTGCCTTCTTGATGGGCACCGCCGCCACATTCTGTTCCTCGGTTACGTTGCAGTTGAACACCAGGATGCACTGGGACCGCTCCAGGTCCCAGATGGAGTTGGTCGCGGCGGCGTAGCCCAGGGACCTCTCCAGGCTCAGCACCAGTTCCGGATGAGTGTTGGAAGTCTGGTCGACGTTGTTGGACTGCATGACCACCCGGGCGAATTTTTGCGCCAGGTAGTGTTCTTCGTTGGTGCTGTCGGGGGCGGTGAGCAAGGCGAAGCCTTCCCCCTTGTGTGCGGCCAGCCGCGCCGCCGCGTGGTCCAAGGCCTCATCCCAGGTGGCCTCTTGGAGGACGCCGCCGCGACGGACGAGGGGAGTTTGGATGCGGTCCCGGCGGTTCAGAAACTCGAGGCCGAACTTGCCCCTAAAGCACGCCTGACCCCGGTTGGCCGGCGCGTTCAACTCGGCGACGGACCGGATGAAGCGGCCTGCGGCGTCGGTCTCTAGGTTGAGTTGACAGCCCACAGGACACAGGGAACACACGACCCGGGAGGCGCGGGCGGGTTTCTCCCACTTGTGTTCGCTCTCCACCAGCGCGCCCACGGGACAAACGTCGATGCAGGCGCCGCAGAACTCGCAGCCCGACTCCAGGAGAGACGACCCGAAGGAGGTGCCCACCAGGGCGCCGCCGCCCCGGTCGACAAAGCAGATGGCGTCGTCGGCCCGGAGCTCCTCGCAAGCCCGCACGCAACGGCCGCAGACGATGCACAGGTTCATGTCCCGGTCGTAGTAGGGATCGCCCAGCTCCAGGGGGATATTCCGGTACTTGTACTGCAGCGGGGACTCCAAGTCCACGTTGAGGTAACGGACGGTGTCTTTAAGCTCGCACCGCTCGTTCTTGGGGCAGGTAACGCAACGGTCGTTGACCGACACGTTGCGCAGGCATACGTCGGAGGGCCCGCAGAGGTCGACGCGGTGACAGGTGAGGCAGCCGTTGGGGTGCTCGGCCACGAGCATCTCCATGACGGAGCGCCGCAACTGCTGCACGTCGTCGGTCTCGTTCCGGACCTTCATGCCGTCTTGCACTGGCAGGGCGCAAGAAGCCGGATAGCCGCGGCCGCCCTCCACGCCGACCACGCACATGCGGCAGGCGGCGAAGGTCTTCATGCCCGGATGGTAGCAGAGGTAGGGGATGTAAATGCCCGCCTCTATGGCAGCTTCCAGCACCATCTTGCCGGGCCGGGTCTTGACCTCTACGTCGTCGAAGCTGATGGTTATTTCGTCGGCCATGGCGCGCAACCTTGGTCCTTTGGGATCACTTGGCGGAATAACTTGGGGAGCCAGCCGGGCCGTCTCAGCCCCGCCCTCCATCCGGCGGGATTCCGGCCCGGTTCACCTCCGGTTAAGCTTGGGAGAGAACCTGGGCGCCAGGCACCGGCCCGTGGGGCAGGTGCGGCCCATGATATGCACCTCGAACTCGCCCCCGAAGTGGCGCAGCGCCGAGGCCACCGGGTTGAACCCCAGCTGGCCGTGCCCGCACAAGGAGCCGGCCTGCATGTCTTCCCCGACTTTGCGCATAGTCTCCAGGTCTTCGGGAACGCCCTCCAGGCGGCAGATGCGTTCCAGCACCTCCAACAAGTGACTCATGCCCATGCGGCAGGGAAAGCACTTGCCGCACGATTCGTACTGGCAAAAGGCTATTAACGCACGGGTCAGGTCGACGGCGCAAGCGTCCTCGTCGGCGGCGATGATGCCGCCCGACCCCAGAATCGCCCCGGCGCTGCGCAGGACCTCGAAGTCGAGAATCACGTCGACGCTGTCCGCCCCCAAGACGCCGCCCAGCGGCCCGCCGGTCTGCACCAGCTTGAGCGCCTTGCCGTTGGGCACGCCCCCGGCCGCCTGGTACAGCACGTCCTTGAGGTTCGACCCCAAGGGCACCTCGATCATGCCCGTGTAGTTCAACGAGCCGGTGAGGCATAGGATGGCGGTCCCGGTGCTCTGATTGTGGCCTATGGCGCCGAACCACTCGCCGCCCCTGGAAACAATCTCGGGAATGTAGGCAAGGGTCTTCACGTTGTTGATGTTGGTGGGTTTGCCGAACAGGCCCGACTGGGCCGGGAAGGGCGGCCGGAACCGGGGCATCGCGCGCTTGCCTTCGATGGCCTCCATCAGGCCGCTCTCCTCGCCGGCCACGTAGGAGTCGCCGGTCAGGGCCACCTCAGCGTCGAAACTGAAGCCGGAGCCCAGTATGTTCTCCCCCAGGAATCCCAACTCCTGGGCCTGGCGGACCGCGGCGCGGCACCGGTCTATGGGGCCGTCGTGTCCGTGGCGAATGAAGATGTAGCCGTTGCTGGCCCCGCAGGCGTAGCCAGCCAGTATCAGGCCCTCCACCAAGGTGTGGGGGTCGCTTTCCAGGATAGCCTTGTCGTTGAAGGCCCCGGGGTCTCCTTCCTCGCAATTGCACAGGATGTACTTCACCGGAGCGGAGGACCCCGCTAGGAACTTCAGCTTCGTCCCGGTGGGGAAAGCGGCCCCGCCGCGACCCCTCAGCCCGGACCTGGCCACCTCCTCCAGGGTCTCTTCCGGCGTCATGCCGGTGAGAGCTTTCTGGAGGGCCCCGTAACCCCCGGAGGCCACGTACTGGTATATGTCCCCCGGGTCTATGCTGCCCGTATTGCGCAAAGCAATGCGCGTCTCCATGGCCCGCATGGGATGGCGGTCCAGGTCGGGAACGCCCGGATCGAGCGGGCCGCCCGCCGGAGCAGCCGGGTCGCCCAGGTAACCCAGGGCCAACTCGCTGTCCGGGACTCCGCCGGCGACGTGGGAGGCTACTATCCGGTCCGCTTTTTCGGGAGAGACGTTGCCGTAGAACACCCGGGGGCCTCCCGGGAACTGGACGTCCAACAGGGGCTCGGCGTAGCATAGCCCCAGACAACCTACCCGGCTGACGTTGGCCGCGACACCCTGCCGCTCTAGGGCGCTCTCCACCGCGGCGATGACCTCGTCGCAGCCGGCCGCCTTCCCGCACATGGCGCTGCCCACGCGTATCCAGGGCCGGTCCCCGGCAGTTAGCTCCTGCCAGCGCCTCCGGGCCTCGCCGGCGATGTCCTGAAAGCCAGTCACCATTTCAACATCCGTGGCGGGCTATCCGCCGCCGGCCCGCATTCCGAGGGGCAGTGGCCGCGACCCGCCGCCCAGGAACGGCCCCGGGAAAACGTCTTCCGGCCTCTAGGATTGGTCCGAGGGCGGGGCCTCTTCGGCCAGCAAATCGGCGACCTTTCCGGCGGCTTCTTGGGGCGAAATACGGCCCAACAGCCGGTGGTCGATCGAGATGACGGGAGCCTGGGCGCAGGCTCCCAGGCAGGTATTCAACCGCACCGTCAGCTTGCCGTCGGGAGTGTCCCCCTCGTCCTGCAACCCCGAGGCCTCGAACACCCGGCCGATGAGGTCCATGGCTCCCACCAGGTGGCAGGTCGAGCCCCAGCATAGCTCCACCTGGTGCCGGCAAGGGGGCTGGAAGCGAAAATTGGGGTAGAAAGACGCCACCGCCCACACGTCGTTGACGGTAGAGTGGGTAATGGCGGCAACTTCCGCCACGGCCTCTTTGGGAATGTACCCCAGCTCGTCCTCGACCGCCAGAAGCGAAGACAGTACGGTGACCGTGGGCTGGGTCTGGCCGTGGACTGCGTTGGCGATCCGGTGTTTCAGCCCGTCCATCCGTTGGGGTCCTCAGCGGCGGTTGGAGGCGAGAAAAGCGGTTCGTGAATTTGGTAACAATCCTCCACCATACTACCACACGCCCCTTCCGGTTTCAACGAAAATGCCGCCGACGCGGGCTTGGCCCAAAGCAGGAATGGTCCTGTAGGCGGCAGCCAGTGAACCGGATTATCGGGAGCTGGCCAAGCCCTGTCTTAGCAAGCAGGGTTCTGTCATGTTCTGGCACTGCCGCTGGTGGTTAACGCGGCATTGCCGCCTTGCCACACCGCTGTTGGGGCAACGCCCCCGTAGTGCCCGGCATTTTGCCCAACGGAAGACGCTCGCGGATAACACGTAGGCCGGCTGAGGTGGCCGGCGCCCGCTAAGTCGCTGGCGAATTGGCGTCGAGCTGCTCAGTCAGCCGAGAAATACCGGCCAGGAAGGTATTGAAGCTGGCGGACCGGTTTCCTTCCTTGGTCATGTGATGTGCCATAGCGCGAGCAACGCCGGTTTTCTGATAACCCGGCAGGAGCTGGGTAATGTCACCAGAAGGTTTGGGCCGGGCGTCGGAGTCGCTAAAGCGACGCCGCGTCGCTATGCCCCGCAGACGTTCGTCACCGAAAGCACTGGCCAAGGCCTCCGGCTCACCCAAGTACCAGGACTCCAATTCCTGGCAAACTATGCGCACCAGAGCGTCGTCGTGCCCAGTCCCCCGGCAAAGCTGACGAAGCCTACCCTTTAGGGCAACGCAATCGGCGCCGTCGTTGTCCCGCACAATGACAAACCGGTCGCCCGGTGTGCGCCATGCCTGAAGCTTGGGCCGAATACTACCATCAAGGTCGTACTTGCCTTCATGAGGGATACACAAGAACTCCAGGTAGGGAAAGAGTCGCGCCAAGAGCCCATCGAGAAGCTCCTTCATGGACCTCTCCTCCAACAGGAAGACCAGGCGGCCCGTAGTCACACCACCCCCTCTAGTAGGCCCTGCTTCCAAAGGCGTCCCGGCGGATCCCCGCCATGGGCCAAATTGCGCAGGGTCTCGCTGTCGCTCGGACGGACCAGGTCGCTGAAACCGTTCTTTTTTACGAGGCAAAATACCTGGTCCAATTCCACGCCGTTGAGGAACTCCGGGGAATGGGTTGACACAAAGACCTGCCCGCCCCGCTGGGCGTAGCCCCGGAACTCCTCGGCCAGTTCCAGCAACAGATGGGGGTATAGCTGGTTTTCCGGCTCCTCAACCGCTAGTAGAGGATGGGGCTTGGGATCATAGAGCAGGACCAGGTAGGCGAACATCTTGACCGTACCGTCGGACACGTAGCGGGCAATGAATGGGTCTTTAAAGCTGCCGTCCTGAAAACGCAGGACCAAACGCCCGTCATCGGTTGGCTTGGCCTCAACGTTGCTCACGCCCGGAACTCGGCGGCGCATGGCCTGCAGCACCTGATCAAACTTGTCCCGATGGCTCTCGTAAAGATACTGGGCGACCAACGCAACGTTGTCGCCCCGAGTGGAGAGATGCTCGGCGTAACCGGCGTCGACGCTGGGGCGGGCGTCCGCGACGTGAAAGTCGGAGATGTACCAGTTTTCAATTAGACTGCGGAACTCGGAGACGACGCGGAACTCCCGGAATTGCCCCAGTCCCTTGATGGCAAGGATGCTGGGGTCGTCCAGGGCGTAATCCATCCGCTCCTCAACCGCACCTTGATTCCCGTAGGCTGACTCGTTGGTTATTGCTTTCCCTGCGCCGCGGCTGAAGTCCACGAACCGCCATGGTTGACCTCGCTGGCCCCGACGATACCGCAAGACCTCGCGTTCCACGACTACTCGTCTATTCTCCAAGCCGATAGCCAACTGATAGGTCACCAGCCGTCTTCCGCTCTCTCGGACCCTGATGATTACTTCTATGGGTCCCTCCGCGCCACGGCTGACCAGTTCTGTAAAGCCGCCCCGCCGGGCCACGGCAGCTGCAACGTTCTCGGCAAGGGCGTCCTTTAAGAAGGTGAACACATCGAACAGGGTGGACTTGCCCGAGCCGTTGGCGCCAACCACCACGGTCATTCGCGGCAGGTCAGCCAAGGTGATGTCCCGGAAAAGCCGGTAATTCTTGATTCGAATGCTCTCGACCCGCATGGGCCGACCCTCAGTCACATCCGTACCCTCCCGCAACGAGTTTGCCAAAAAGAACTCACCCTCGCATCTAGGACAGCAGCCGCACCCCCCCTGCCGCTGCCCCCTAGCCCCCGGGGTTGGCGTTGCTTCCCAGCAGAACGCGCTCCACCTCTGGGGCGATGCCCTCCGCCATCTCGCGGCACTGCTCATCGGTGAGGCTGGAGAGAGGGTGCTGGGCCACCACGAACTCGTAATCGGGCACGCCCATCATCCGGGTCATGGCCTTGGCCGTGTTCAGGAAGACGTGGGTGATAATGGAAGCGGTGGGAATGCCCAGCCGCTCCATCTCGATGCCGTCGTGCACACTGCACGAGCTGCAGGACCCTCAATCACCCACCCCGGTGATCAACACATCCACCCTATCCATGGCCTGCTGGACCACCTCCGGCTTGCTGGGCAGCGAAGCGTTGTGCTTGCTGAGGAACACCACCTCTTTCAGGCCGTGCTTTTCGGTAAGCAGATTCCCCAACTCCAAGAGCACCTTGTCCGAGTTGGCCTTGGTGTTCTCCAGCAAGCCCAAGGTCTTTCCGGCCAGGCTGGCGGGGCGGGAGTTCAACTCGAAAGCGGTGGACGCCAGGGCGGTCCCCTCCGGGCTCACTAGGCGCATATTTCGCACCGTCACTGTGTCAGCCATGTTCCCTCCTGTGTTGGACCGTATTGGACTGATTCAAGCCAGCCTTGGATGATGCCGGTTGGCCGCCGGGCCGCCTAATTCGCCGGGCGGTTGTTGAGCGGAAGATGGGGCTCAGACCGGCCCCTGCACCTTGCGGGTGCGTATCCTATAACCGACGGTGTCTATGATGGCGCTATTTCGGCCCCCGGAGCCGCCGCCCATTACCAGCCAAATGTCGTCTGGGTCCCGGGAGCAGCGGCGGACCAGCCGGTCGTCCCCCGGTTTCTCCGGTCCCTGGACCACGCCCAGGCGGACCAACTCGCTCAGGGGACGGGCGGCGTTTTCCATAAAATAGTCCTGAATATCCCGGCGGCTCCAACCGTCTTCCTTGAGGGTCAGGGCGTGCTCCGGCCCGAACACCACCACCCACTGGGCCGGGAAACGCCAGGCCAAACAGGCCGACTTCATGGTGTCCGCGAGGGACGCCAGAATGCTCTCCCCGGTATGTCCGTAGGAGTTGTTGACGGTGATGGGATTGTAAGCCACCGCCACGGTCACGCAGCTGTCCTCGGGCCTAAATCCGCGGCTCACGTGGAGGGGGCCCCAGGGGGACTCCTCCTCGTTGTCGGCGATGCACAGGGTGTACTTGCTGGGATTGCCCAGGGTGCCCCGGTCCAGGGTGCCGGGGCGGGCGTCGAACCCGTTCATGAAACACAGGCGCACGGCCCGTCCCAGGCAGGCGTTGGCGCGGAATCCGGGCCCAAACAGACCGTCCCTATAGTTGACTCCGATCCGGTCGCGGATGGGCCCGTTCACTATCATCAGTATGGAGGGAGAACTGGTGGAGGACGCGGCCATGTTGACGTAGTTCTTCTCTTCCTCCAGGGCGGAGAGGGTGGCCACCAGCACCGGGAAATACTCGGGCAGGCAGCCGGCCATCACCGCGTTGGCCGCCGCGTTCTCGGAAGTCAGCACCCGCCGGCGCATGTCCAGCGAGAGAAGCTCCTCTTCCCCGGTCATCCCGGACGACTCCAGCATCTCCCGGACCTTGTAGTCCACCGGCGGCACCACCGGCAGCCCATCGCTCCAGCCGTAGCGATAGCACTCCTCTATGGCCTCCACCGTGTCGCTGGCTTCCACCATCCTGGACCTTTCGAAACTCGCGGTCATAGCACGGCTCCAGACAACCTAAATCCCGGCCAGCCTGAGTTGGACCCCGGCCTTCTCTTCCTGGAGCTTGGCCACGGCGTCGGAGTCCTCCTGGCCCCAGCCCCGGTGCATCGCCTCCACGTGGCGCTGGTCTATGAGGTTGGACAGGTCCATGGGAACGCCGTACTCCCGGCCCAGGTCGGTGGCCAGCCTCACGTCCTTGGCCGCCAGTGCAATGGAGAACCCCGGCTCGAAGTTGCCCTTGAACAGGTACCTGGGGAATTTCTCGGCCAAGAGGTAGCAACCCCCGGAGCTATTGGAGATGGCGTCGGCCAGGGTCTCCAGGTCGACGCCGGCCTTTACGCCGAGGGTCAGCGCTTCCGACAGCAGGACCCCGGAGCCCATGGCCATCAGGTTGTTGCAGATCTTGCAGACGGCCCCGCTGCCGCTGGGGCCGCAGTAGACCACGTGACGTCCAATGGCGTCCAGGGCGGGCTTCACTTGCCGGAACGCCGCCTCGTCCCCTCCCACCATTACCGCCAGGGTGGCCGCCACCGCGCCGTAAACCCCGCCGCTGACCGGCGCGTCGAGGACGCTGACCCCCTTCTGGGCGCCCACCTCATGGAGGCGCCGGACCACAGTCGGCGAGGTGGTGGAAAGGTCGACGTAGACGGTCCCCTTAGCCGCGCCTTCCAGGATTCCGTCTTCCCCCAGGACCACCGCCTCCACGTCCCGGGGCACGGGGAGGGAAGTTAGTACCACCTCGCTTCCCTGGGCGGCCTCCCTTGGGCTGTCGGCCCACCGGGCGCCCATCTCCAGGAGGCTGGTTGCGGCCTCGCGCCGGAGGTCGTGGACGGTCACCTGGTGCCCGGCCCTGACCAGATTGCCCGCCATTGGATTGCCCATGTTGCCGGTCCCGATGAACCCGAGTCTCATTAGTGCTGCTCCTGGGAGCGTATCTCCGTTGCAAGTATCCTGGGGGGTGAGCCGGGGCCTCGGTGACGGGCGTCTCGCCCGCGGGGAGCGCCGAATCGCCGTCCCCGGACTCCTCCCGCCGCGGCCCGGCCAGCTCGTCGAAGGTCTCTTTGGCTACCTGGAAGGCCCTCACCGCCGCGGGCATCCCGCCGTAGAACACCATCTGGGAGATGATCTCGCTTATTTGCTCCTGGGTGACGCCGACGTTGAGGGCTCCCTGGATGTGACGCCGTATTAGCTCGGGGCTGTGGCCCAAGACCGTCAGGGCGGCGATGGTGCAGAGGCTCCGGGTCTGGAGGTTCACCGCCGGCCGGTTGTAAATCTCCCCGTAGACCACGGAATCCACTAACTCCATGACCTGCGGGGCCAACTCGGCCATGGCGGCCGGCGGGCCGGGGTTGTTGCGGGGGCCGTAGTACCTGCGCCGGAAGTCGGCGGCGGCCTGTCTCAGGTGCTCGAGGTCTTGATGGGTGGTCACGGCTCTCCTCGAAGTAAGGCGGTGGTGAACGCCGTGAAATTATAACACGGGGCCGGCCCTCGCTCCGTTGGAGGCAACGGCGGAAGAGGCCTGCCCCAGACGTTGGGTGATCGGCCGGGGTGAAGGGGCCGGGACGGGGAGCCGCCGGGGTCCTAGACCGCCTGCCAGTGGCGCTTCCCGTCCTCGCGGGACACCCTGCCGAGGTTGTCTTCAGGGTGGAAGTGGCCCGCCGCCACCACGTAGCCTTCCCGTTCGGCTCGGTCCAATAGGCCTTCCCGGCTACGGCGGCTTGCCTCCTTGTCTACGTCGACGCCGGCCGTCCATGACGGCTCATACACCTGGGCTTTGCTGTGCAGCACGTCCCCGACGATCATCGCCTTTTCGCCCTGGGAACTGATGAGGATGGCCTGGTGGCCCGGGGTATGTCCCGGCGTCGGGAGAGTGGTGACTTCCCCGGTAACGCTATGCTCGCCCTCTATCAGGTCCATCTTGCGGAGCCGCTGCAGGGGAACGACCTGGGTCTTGATGTACGGATGGGCCTCCAACACCTCGGGCCGGCTGAAGTGCTCCCAGTCCAGCTTGGGCACTAGGTACCTGGCCCGGCGGAAGTAGGGCGCGGGCATACCTCCGGCGTACCGGATGTTCCAGCCCACGTGGTCTCCGTGCAGGTGGGTATGGACCACGATGTCCACCTCGTCGGAAGGCCCCACGTTGGTGTTGTTGGCGCGGTCGGCGGGGACCAGAATGGGCCGGAGCCTCTCGAAGAGGTGGCCTTCCACGTTTCCCCGGGTCAGATGCGGCCCGGGGCCCATGCCGGTATCCACCAGTATGGTCTTGCCCTGGGAGCGCACCAGCCACACGCCATAGTACAACTGGAGTTGCCCATTCTCCAAGACGTCTTGATGGGGGCCCCATTCCCCCGGGGAGACTTCGGGGAACATCGCCTCGGGGGCCCGGGGCGGCGGTATCATGTCCAGCACCGCCACTATTTCAACGTTGCCCACTGAAATCCTGTCCGCCATTGCTGCCTCCCTGGTGCTGTATCTGCCCCGTTGACCGATGCCCCGGGGATCGACGCCGGACCAACGGCTACTCGCGGCCATAGGTGCTGCTGTTCTGGACACCGCGCGACCGGACCGGGCGGGTCCCGTAAAGGCCCCCGGCCTGGCGCGCTAGTACTGGACCACCGAGAACACGTCATAGCCTTCCAGCAGGTCCCGGCCCCGCAGTTGGGTCAACTCTATGACGACGCCCACGGCGGCAACGACGCCGCCGGCCATTTCCACCAGCCTCGCGCTGGCCTGCAGCGTGCCCCCGGTGGCCAGTAGGTCGTCCAGCAGTAAGGCGCGCTGCCCCTGGGTCACCCCGTCCACGTGCATCTCCATGACATCGGCCCCGTATTCCAGGGTGAATTCCGCCTGGTGGACGGCCGCCGGCAGCTTGCCCCGCTTCCTAGCGGGAACGATGGGCTTGCCGAGTTGGTAAGCCAGGGGAGCGCCAAACAGGAAGCCCCGGGATTCAGCCGCCACTATCAGGTCCAGGTCATCGCCGCCAAAACGGTCCGCCAGCAGATCGATAGTGTGCCTAAACGCGCCGGGGTCCCGGAGCAGGGGTGTGATGTCGCGATACAGAATTCCGGGCTGGGGAAAATCGGGAATGTCTCTTATGAACGACTTCAGCTCCATTGGTCCATCGTCCGTCGCCGTCGGCTTGCGGCGGCCTCAGTGGGGCGAGAGGCCCCGGTTCGGGGGAATTACCGGCACGAGTTTAGAATACGGGCCCGGAAGCGTCAACCCGCGTCCTCCACAACCATGCGGGCCACGCGCCGTCCCATCCGCACCGAGTAGTTGGTGCCCCGGTCCTCCGGGTAAATCTGGGTGGTGTTGGCCAGGTACAGGTTCCGGAAAGGCGTCTGGTGCGAGGGTATGCGCTCACTGTAGCCCACCCCAATGACGGGCTGGGCGCCGTCCACCCGGTGGTGGTGGTACTCCAAGACCCAGGAACGGTCGAAATCGGGATTGATGTTCTTCAGGTGGGGAGTGAACTCGTCCAGCAACTCCTCAGCGCTCTTCCGGTACAGGGGGTTTTCCCGGCTGGGGTAGTTGCTGATGTAGACGACGTGCCGCCCGCCGTATAGCGACTTGTCTATCATGTTGGTGTGCTCGATGATGGCTACGAAGGGCAGGCCGGTGTCGGCAATGTTGATCCAGTATTTGGCGGTCAGGGGACGGTCCAGGACCAGGATCATCAACACCGCCGATAGGTACTCGACCTCCTCCAGCTTCCTCCGGTAGTCTTCCGGCATGGGAGGCGCCAGCCGGGTGAAGACGTACGACGGAGTGGTGGCTATGACGGCGTCGTAGGCCAGGGGCCGGGGGTCCTCTCCCGCCAACTGCACCTCCAGGCCGGTGGCCGCGCCGTCCTCCACCACCACGCGATTGACCGCCGCCGACCGGTGCACCCGCCCGCCCTGGTCCTCGACGCGCCGGGCCAGCTCGTCGAACACTTCGCCGAAGCTTCCCATGGGGTACCCCAGCCGCTCCTTCTGGAGGCCTTTGCCCCGGGACGCCACCCGGAGGTAGATCTTGCCCCACAACCAGGTCATGCTCACCTGGTCGTGATACTCGCCGAACTTGCCCCGCAGCAGCGGCTCCCAGATGACGCTGTAGATCCGCTGCCCCATGTAGCGCACTATCCAGTCCCTGGCCGTTATGTTTTCGAATCTCTGCCAGTGGGTGGTCTTCTGCAGCAGGAATGTCCACAGCCCCAGCCAGAGGCGCTGGGGCAGGGACAGCGGCTTGAAGCGCAGCAGGTCCATGGGCGTGCTGAAGTCCCAGACCTTGCCGCCGTGGTACAGCCCCACCTTGGACTCGAGCCAGGCCAGCTTGTCGCCCAGTCCCAACTCGTGGATCAACTCCGTCATGTCCGAGTCGCTGACGAAGAGGTGGTGGTACCCTCTCTCCAGTTGGCCGCCGCCCACCGGAAAGGTGGAGGCCTGGCCGCCCAGGAAAGGGGCCTGCTCGAACACTTCGGCGTAGTGGCCGCCCTTGGTCAACTCGTAGGCGGCGGCCAGCCCCGCCGCGCCACCGCCGATGATGCCGACTCTCACCGTGTCTCGTCCTTCCGACGCCCCTGCGCCCGGCGTCCTTCTTCCATCACTCACCCTGTTCCCAAGGGGCTTTCCCGCCTGCTCTCTCCGTCCGTCGCCGGCCGCCACCGGGCCAACCCGCGCAGAGATAGGTTTTGCTTCCACAGCAGCACAAGCCCGACCGCGTTCACCGGGATCCACAGGGCCACCAGGTGCAGGAACCCGGCGTAAGCCCCGGCCAGGGAGCCGCCCACGCCCACGGCTATCAGCGTCTGCTGCGAGACCACCTCGAAGGGGCCGATGCCGCCAATGGAACTGGGCAGGGCTGTGGCCATGTTCGAGGTGGCGGTGAGCAGCATTATCACCAGCACCAGGGCCCCGGCCGAGCTGAAGTGGTCGTCGATGCCGAAGGAGCGGGCTATGACGTAGTACACGCCGGCCTCGCACGCCCACACCGGCAGAGACAGCAGGAACAGGCCCAGGTGCTTCCTGGGAGAGGTCAGCACCTTCAATCCGTCCACGAAGCCGTGCACCAGTTGCCGCGCTTTGGGCCGCAGCCGGGCCGGCACGAGGCCCAGGAGCCGGTCTACGAACTCCAGGGACCTGGGGACTGCCGCCAAACAGGTGAGGACCGCCAGGGCTCCGGCGAACAGCGAAGCCACCACCGCCGCCACGACTATCCAGGTGGTCCGGGAGGTCTGGCTGGAACTGTCGAACTCGCCCAGGAGCACCAGCAGCGGCCCGGCGATGGCGGCCCAAGCCAGCAGGGTCAGGCCGTCGTAGACCCGCTCCACGGCGATGGTGGCCAGGGCGGAGCTGCCGCTGACCTCGGGCTGCCGCCTGGCCAGGTAGTAGGCGCGGACCACCTCCCCCAGCCTGGCAGGCAGCAGGTTGTTGGCCATGTAGCCTATCACCACCACCGGGTATAGGCGGCCCACCGGCAGCAGGCTCAACGGCGTTAGCAGGTAACGCCACCGCACCGACCGGAAGTAGACTCCCACGAAATAGAGCAGGATGGCCGGCGCAAGGTACGCGTAGTCGGCGCGGACCAGCGCGTCCCTGACCTCGCCCACGTCCACCTGGTACAGGAGGACCACCAGCAGCAGCACGCTCACTGCCAGGCCTAGCCAGAACTGCCATTGATGGCTCACCAATAGATTCCAACCTGCGTTGCCGCGTAAGCAATCCGGCGTCCTGGCCAAGGGGAACTGGTCCAAAAAACGGGGCGGCCACGCCGGGCCACCAGTATAAAGTCCCCGCTTCCGGGGCCACAAGCGGGCCGGAACCGTGGTAACTGTTCAGACTTTGATGGGGTGCCTCCATTCTCGTCGTCCCGGCTTAATCCCTCGACTACACTTCAGGCAAGGCGCCCCGGGCCATTAACCACTAACCACTAAAAGCTCTCGATACTTCCCCCTTGCCTGCTCCAGTGCCCACTCCCTACACTACTATTAGTTGGCAGCTATTAACGCCTGACCCACCCCAAAGCCGGTAAACGAACTGACACTACATTGCCCATGCGCCGGCGGCCATTGCCCAAAGCGGCCTGTAGGATTTCAGCTCTAGGATTTCAGCCCTATCGCCGATTCGTTCCCTATTCGTTCCAACGGAAAAACGAATCCAACCCGGTGACCAATTTGTTCCTTATTTGTTCCAACAAAAGACAAATCCAAGCCCCACGCCGCCGCGCCCAGCCAGCCGGCGCCAGGGCAATCGCGTGTTAACCACGCCCATGTTACGAAAATCAAAATGCGATTCCCCTGACACTGAACACTTGCGAGCCCGGTTGCGGGCGGTCAGCCGGTGCGGAACCTATGCCCGGTCGGGCCGGATAGGCCGGACGGTCCGGGCTGGCGGAAGGTGCTCGATGCGGGGCGGCGGCCCGGCGCCGTCATGGCGCCCGTCATGGGGCGAGGTAGCTGTAGTACTGCGAGTTTAGCCAGTCGCCCTCAAGTTTGCGGAACAGCAAGTAGTCCAGGGCGTCGGACCACGACCGCCGGTTGGCGGCCACCGACTTGAAGTAGCTGAAGTCCTTGCGCAACTGCACCCCGTTGGGCAGCCCCTTGAACCGCCAGGGATGGCCCTCGGCCTCCTGGCCCTCCGGAGCGCAGTACAGCGCCGCGCGCCTGGGCGGGCAGGGGAACCGTTGCTCCCCGGGACGGCGGTAGGTTTCCTCGTTGAACCACAGCAGGTTGCGCCGGGGTCCGTCGCGCTGGAACCCGGACAAAGCGTCCGCGCTGCCCTGGGTGTGCCCCGTGGTGAGCATCCAGCCGAGCGATTCCGGGCGGACCTCCGCAGGGATGCACCCCTCGTGCCAGTCCTCCTCGTGAGGTGACTTAAAACACCGGAAATCCATGGCGCCGGCCCTCTCCAGGTCTCTCACGTACCAGTTGAACGGGTACCACAGGTCGTAGTCCACGTGAACGACAGGCTCGGAGGGCGGGCGGGGCGGGACCCGGCCCTCGATTAGCCGAAAGGACTTTCGCAGGTCCTGGCTGCCCTGGGCGTAGACCAACAACTCCTGGGGGCTGTCGTCATAGGAATAGGACGCGCGCACCGCGGTCACCGTGCCAAAGCCCAGCAGCAGACCCGCCAGTCCCAGGGCTACCAGGGCCGGACCGTTTCTTGGCTTGGCCAGCCGCACCAGCCCCGCCGTGAGGACCGCCGCAAGGGCGACGCCGAACAACAGGGCCCAGTGCGCCGCGGAAAACCCCCCTCCGGGGTCTGTGTAGGTGTAAGCCAAATACACCACCCCCGCCGCCAGCGAAGGCGGAAGCAGCAACAGGAGCACCTGTCCCCGCGTTATGACCCGCCGCCAGTCTATTCCCTCCACCAAGTGGCCCAGATACTTGCCGGCCAGGAGGATGAACGGCAGGGTGATGTTGACCAGCAGCCAGGGCATCTTTTCGCTGGCGACGGTGTAAATGATGAGGGTCAAGACCGCCCACAGGGCCAAGACCAGACCCAGCACGTCCAGCTTCCGCCAGAAATACACGGCGCCGGCTATGCCAAAGACCACCGGCAGGACTTCGTAGACGGATAGGCCCACGAAGTAGTAGTACCAGGGTTGGCTGCCCCGGGCCACGTCCTGTTGGGCGATCCAGTAACCCATGCCCTGCCAAACGCCGCTGAAGAGGCCTGCGGCGTTGGTGAACAGGGTGGTGTAGATGGCGGCCCAGGTCAGGTAAAAGAGGGCGGCCATCACGAGCCAGCGGCCCCCAAGCCAGCGGACTCCCAGATACATGGACAGGTTGAGAGCGGCCAGCAGCAACACCCCGGCCACTACGTAGTTGACGGGAACGCCGTTGCCGGTGACGTCCACCGAAATTCCGGAGGGAAGCACGCCATTTACCACGGCGGCCACGTTCACCGCATCGGTCAGCAATATCGCGTAGAGAGCGGTCAACTGCGCGGGGACCGCCAGGAGCATGGCGCCCGCCCGCCAGGGATGCCTGGCCGCCGCCAGAAGGCCCACGGCGCTCCCGACCAGGACCCCGGCCAAGACGAAATCCAACACCAGGCCGCCGGTGGAGGACGAGGCCCCGCCGGCGGGCCGGAACACCACCAGGGCGGCGGCCGCCGCGCCCATCAGCGGCGCGCCGAGGTTGACGGCCAGGGGTCGGGCCCATGCGCCGCCGTAGGTCCGGGCCCGCCTCCAGGCCGGCCACGCCAGCGCTCCCACCAGTGCCAATGCCGCCGCTAGATGAAGGGGCCAGGGGGCGTGGTAGACGGGAAGCTGCACGACGGGACCGGCCCATTGGGGAGCGCCCACCAAGCCGCCCGCCGCCCCGTTTTCGTTGACCAGGCCGAGGCCCAGAGCGCCCTGGGCCAGGCTGACGATTGGCACCCACTGGGGCAGCGTGAGGGTGACGAGCAGCAGCAGAAACCCGGTGGGGCCCGCCATCCGGGCCAAGGCGTCGCGCCCCAGCATAAGCGAGGGCAGCGTGGGCAGCGACAGGAGGAGGGCTATGAGGCCAAAGGTGAAGGTGACGATGTATGCCGTCTCTTTGGTCCCGTACATGCAGGCCAGGACCACCGCCGCCAGATAGAGATAGCGGTGCTTCCCTTCGTGCATGTACCGCCACATCAGTATCAGCAGGGCCAGGGTCCAGACGGCCATGAGGATGTCGTTGCGGCCAAAGCGGCTGAAGTAGAGCAGGGCCGGGGATAGGGTGAGCATTACCCCGGCCATCAGGGCGCCGGCGCGGCCCAGGTAGTCCCGCAGGAAATAGGGCAGCGCCACCAGCGCCGCGCCGAACAGGGCAAAGGGCAGGCGCGCGACGAGATCGGTGTCGCCGAAGATTCGCAGTGTCAGCGCGACCAGCTCGATCTGGAATGGCCCGTGCATCCACGGAGAGTGGATGAAATCGGTCCCGAAGACCCAGGGGAAGCCTCCGGCTAGGCCTTCGCTGTGGAGCAGCCGCCAGGCGTAGTGAAGGTGTATCGCCTCGTCGTAGTGCATCGCGCGGGCGCCCAATTCCCACAGCCGCATCCCCAAGGCCAAGGCCACCAACGCCAGGAAAGCGGCCTCCAACGGCCCGAAACGCCATCTAAATGGCATGGCGGCAAGCCGGTCGAGCCGCGGCCGCAAAGCGCCTAAGGCCAATAAACCCCTTCTTTCCTCTGGAATCGCTGCCATTGCGTCTTCAGCCGCCGCCGTCGGCCACCTCGTAGACCTTCACTCCCTGCCGGTCGAAAGCGGTCTTCAGAAAGCCGTCAAGAGCGGCAAGGCCTTGCGTCCCGTACCGGGCCCGCTCCCTCTTCCCCACGTAAACGTAGCGCACCCCGTAGGCTTCCAGCAGCGGACGCACCGCGTCTTCGCTGCCGCCGCGGTAGATCCGGGCCACGTCCCGGGTCCGCCGGTCATAGATGTCGCCGCCGCCTCGCCATTGCACCTCGTGTCCCCGCCAGCCCAGCACGGTGGGGAGACCCGTGCTGGCGGAGACCCGGCCGAACTCCGAGTAGTCGTCCCCCACCGCCTCCACGATCCGCCCCCAGGGGGCCTCGTCCCGCAGCCACGTAATCGCGGCGTATTCCCCGGGGTCGCTGTCTCGCACAAAGGCCAGGCCGTTGGCGGTATTGTCGGCCAGGGTATGGTCGTCTCTCAGCAGCCCGGTCCGGTCCAAGACCGCCCCTAAGGCGTAGTAGGCCGAGGCGGCGACCAGAAAAGCCACCCCGGCCATCCAGGCCAGGTTTCCCGCCCCGGCCGCCCGTCGCCGCCAGGCTGCCCGCTCCTCCGCCGTGCGCCCGGACTCGGAGCGGCGGCTCCACCAGTGATAGACCCCGTAGACCCCGGCCAGCCCCAGGAGCAGCCACGCCTGGTAGTAGAACTTGAACACCGTGTTCATGCGGTTGCCGAACACGTCGGCCACGTAGAACAGCTCGGCTCCAACCAAAAGGTAGAAGCCCAAGGCTGCTAACAGCAAAGGAAACGAGACGCCGGTATCGTTGTCCCGGCCCAGCCTCAGGGCCGCGCTGTAAGCGGCCGCGGCCACCAGGGCCAGACCGGGCAGCACCAGCGCCATCCGGCCCCCAAGCTGGGCGGGAGAGGCGCCATGTCCGGCGGCGCTGAGGACTATCACCGCGACTGCCCAAACCACCAGGGGGGCCAGGGTGACCGCCAGGACCAGCCTCGCCGCCGGCGCCTCTGCTGCCGCCGGCCGCAACGGCCTGGGCAGTTGCCGCAGTATAAAGGAGACGGCCAGCACGGAGAACAGGCCCATGGCGACGAAGAACAAGAAGGGCCGGGTGCTGACCTCCATTAGAGGCACAATTCCCCAGGCCTGCCCGCTTACCGTCAGGTAGAAGGGCAGGAACAGCGCCACACCGAGGCCCAGGACCGGCGCCAGCACAGCAGCGCCGTTGACCGCCGCCGCCCGCAGGCCGCCTCCGTAGTCGCGGCAGCCCTTGACCAGCACCAGGGCAACCAGCAACCCGGCCATCATGGGCAGGTCCCAGGCGTTGATGAAGCCCAGGGCGCCGGTGAACAAAGCGACGGCCAGAAACTCCCAGGGATGGCGGCGCAGCCAGGAAAGCCCCAGGCGGTCCTGGGACAAGAATAGGTTGAGGCTCAGCGACAAGCCTAGCACCAGGAACGGCAGACTGACGACGTGGGGATGCAGGTCCCCCAGCAAGTAACTGAACATGGGGAACTCGGTGATGGTGTAGTCCAGGCTTTGGCCGTCCCTCAAAGTATCGATGACCCGGGTAGCGCGCCACCACCACCACGACTGGTTGGGGTAGGCCCCCGAGCCGCCCGGCCCCTCCTCGAGGCCCTTGATGCCCACCCACTCCCAGAACCCGCTTCCACCCCAGCCCTGGGCGTGCGCGAACTCCAGAATCCCCTCCAGGTTGCCCACCAGGATTATCAGGGCCGGGGCCGCCACGGCGAAGCCTATAGCCATCCGCCGGGCGCCGCCGGACAACCGCACCAGGTTGTAGACTAGGCCGAAACATGCCGAGGCCAGCATGGCGGGCGCCAGCGCCACCGCCAGGTTGTAGCCCACGCTGGAAGGCACCGCGGCCAGCTTGGTCAGAAAGGCCATCATGAAGTGGCCGAAGTAGTAGTAGCTGATGGAGTGGCCGGACAGCCAGGGGTCCTCGGGCGGGAAGTAACGGCTCCGCAACACCGCGTTCATAAAGCCGAAGTCCATGGGCTTCTCGGTGTGATTGATGGCCGGCGTTTCGGAGATGACGCCCAGCCACAGGAAGAAGAAGACCAGGAACAGCACCTCGGCCACCACCAGGGTACGCCACTCCTCCCGCAAGAACCCCCGGATGGCAGCGGTGCGGCCGCGGAGCAGCAGCAGGCCCGCCACCGCGCCGAGGACCAGGATGATTATGATGGTAGTCTGGCTGTTGGGTATGACGTGGGTCAGCCCGGAAACCCAAAGCACGTAGGAAAACAGCACCAATGCAAGGGGTTTGGCCAGGGTGATTCCCCGGTCCGGGAGCCTGCGGAAAAGGACCAGGCAAATGGGGAGGGCCAGGACGCCCAGCAATTCAATGGCGAGCAGCCAGGAGAGGATGTCAATCATGGGTCACCGGGGAGGCGTGAGGTCTACCGCCGGGGAAGGTGGGGGGCCGGAGGGATTCAGCAAGAGCAGGCCTGATGGAAAGTTGACCTGTGTTGGCCTTGCCCCCGGACGGCCCTCGCGGCCCGAAAGTGCGCGGGCCGGACCGGGAGGCTCAGGAGACGGGGGCGAGGAGGGACTGGACGAACTGTCGCGAATCGAAGGGCGCCAGGTCACTGAGGCCCTCTCCCGTGCCGATGAACAGGATGGGTACTTGCAGTTCCTGCTTGATGGCCAGGACTATCCCGCCCCGGGCCGTACCGTCCAGCTTGGCCAGAAAGATCCCGGTGCATTCCACCGCCTCCTTGAAGGACTTGGCCTGCGCCAGGCCGTTTTGGCCCGTGGTGGCGTCCAGGGTGAGAATGACCTGGTGAGGGGCCGAGGGTTCCTGGCGGTTCAGGACGCGGTGTACCTTTCGCAACTCCTCCATGAGGTTGGAGCGAGTGTGCAGCCGGCCGGCGGTGTCGATGATCAGCACGTCGGCGCCCCGGGCCTTGGCGGCCTGGTAGGCGTCATAGGCCACCGCCCCGGGGTCCCCGCCACTGCGATGGCTCACCACTTCTACGCCCAGGCGCTCTCCGAGGATTTCCAACTGCTCGGCGCCGGCGGCCCGGAAGGTGTCGGCCGCGCCCAGAATCACGCTGTGACCCGACGACCGCAGGTGGTGGGCCAGCTTGGCGATGCTGGTGGTCTTGCCAACCCCGTTGACCCCCACCATCAGGATGACGTAGGGGCCGTCGGATGCTTCCGGCTCCAGCGGCGGGGTATCGGTCTCGTCCTGCCCCAGGTCCCGGACCAGGGTCTGTTGCAGGAGTTCGAACAGCTGCTCAGGGCTATCCAAGCCGTCCGCTCTGGAGCGCGCCCGCAGCTCCGCCACGATTCTCAGGGAGGCGTCAACCCCAACGTCGGAGGAGATGAGGATTTCTTCCAGCTCCTCCCACACCGCATCGTCCAGCCTGGAAGACCGCAGCACTCCCAGGATGCGTCCAAACCAGCGGTCGCGGCTGGCCTTGACCCCATCTTCGGTGCGCCGCTGTTCAGCTTCCCGGTCGCGCCGGAAGAATTTCAGCATTGGGCTTCTCCGCGCCCCCGGGTCGCGCCGGGCCTCCGGCGGCGATGGCGGGAATAACGGCTAGACAAGGGCGTAGGTGCTGGCGGAGGAAGCGGGAGGGTCGCCCGGCGTCGGGCCTCCTCCGGGGAAGGTCTCCGTCGGCGTCAGGGAGATATCGGGGCCTGAGGAGACGCGGAGCGCTTCACTCGCCCGGAAGCTGGGACGCTACCCGCCGCAGGGCCTCTCGGGCCGCGGCCCGCTCCGCGCCCACCTTGTTCCCGCCGTGTCCCACGCCCAACACCTCGCCATCGACCAGGACCTCCATGGTGAACACCGGGTCGTGGTCGGGACCCTCACTGGATACCAGTTGGTACTGGGGGACCGAGCTTCCCTGGCGTTGCGCGTACTCTTGGAGGCAGGACTTGGGGTTTTCCTGGAGGACGCCCTCGCTGGAAAACTGTTGGAGCTCCTCGGCCATCACGCTCAGGATAAAACGGCGGACCTCAGCGTGACCCCGGTCCAGGTAGACCGCGGCGGTCACGGCCTCGAAGGCGGCCGCCAGGATAGAGTCCCGGTCCCGTCCTCCGTTGGCCTCTTCACCCTTGCCCAGCAGGACATGGTCCCCCAGGCGGAGGCGGCGCGCCGCGCCGGCCAGGGACTCTCCGCACACCAGCGTGGAGCGCCCCTTGGTCAACTCTCCCTCGCTCAGGCCGGGGCAACGGTGGTACAGCTCGTCCGAGATGACCAACTGCAGCACAGCGTCGCCCAGGTACTCCATTCTCTCGTAGGAGTCCGACGCGGGCCACCCTCGTTCGTTGGCGAACGACCGATGCACCAACGCCTGCTCCAAGAGCCGGCGGTCCTGGAACTTCACCCCCAAGACCGCCTCCAGTTGCCCGCTCCCCAACCGGTCCGCCTAAATGACCCCGTGAGGCCAAGGCGGCTGGGGCCGCTTGAATTCTCCCACGTGAGGGAAGTCGCTCATGGCCTTGAACATGGTGTCGTAGATGTCCTTGGCCTGCTCGTCTGGGGGAACGAACATCTTCAGGAACGCCGACTTGCCGCTGGGAAACACGAAGGTGGGGACTCCAAACGCTCCCACTTCCTCGACGGCCCTGGTGTGGCTCTCCGCGAGTTCCCTGAGCAGTTCGGGGTCGGCCACATCCTCCCGGAAGCGGGCTTGGTCCAAGCCGGAACTCCGCACCGCGTCGTATATCACGTCTGGATCGTTGAGGTCCTTTTTGTCCTCGTGCCGCGCCCTGAGGAGGGTGATGAAAAAGGCCTGGAACGCCTCTTTACCCTGGCGCTTGGCGGCCAGTCCGGCCTGATGGGCCAGCAGGGTGTGGTCCGTGCCGTCTAGGATTCCCGGCTGTTCCCAGACCTTGTAGTCGGGGCCCTCCTTGCTGTTGACCTGGCTCAGGGAGAAGGGCTGCCAGTCAATCTCGACGGGCTCTCCGGTTGACTCTTCCACTTTTGCCAGCCACACGGCGGCATTGTACACGAAGGGTCAACGAAAATCGTAGTAGCTCGTTATCTCAGCATCAGGCATTTCGTCACCTCCTGGCCCGAATGTGTGACCCACAGCCGACCCACGGCCGCGGCTCCACTAAGGGATTGTATCTAGGGGCGCCTGCGTTGTCAAAGCGGGCTTGGCCTCAAGCAGGGTTTTTTATTTCAAGGCCATTGTGAGCCATTTTGAGCCATGGGCCTGGTTGGCCGCGGGAGAGATTTGGCAGGGCGTTTATAGCTGCCTGTTTATAGTTGCCTACTGACAGGATAGCGAGTGGTCACCGGAGGGGGCAAGGGGGAAGTGTCGGGAGTTTGGGAGGAAGCAGGGTCTCATAATTGTCACCCCGAACCAAGTAAAGGGCCTCTCCGCTGTAGCGGAGATTCTTCGCTACGCCTAGAATGACTAGGTTTAGAGGCCGACAATTAAATGACCCTGCCGCCCCAAAAGGGGCGCTTCGCCCCCGCCCGGGAGGCCGCAACTTATCCCTGTGCTATAATTCTGCCCTACAGGAGGCCCTCCACGCGGCAGCTTCAGCACATCGGCGCACCCCTGGACGCCCTGGAAAGCAGTCTGGACGGCCATCCCCTGACCATCCTGCGGCGTTTACGCCAGCGCGCCCTGCAGCGGCCGCCGGCGGTGTACTTGGTGGGCGGACCGGTACGGGATCTCCTGATGGGAATGCCCGCCAAGGACCTAGACTTCGTGGTAGAAGGGGACGGCTTTGAGGTGGCTGGGTGGCTGGCGGAGGAGGTGGGGGGCCGGGTCCGCAGACACCCCAGATTCGGGACCTCGACGGTGTTCAAGGACCGCGACCGGGTTGACTTTGCGACCGCGCGGCGAGAGACGTACCCCCGCCCGGCAGTCCTCCCGGAGGTGTCGCCGGGGGCCATCGGCGACGACCTGGCGCGCAGGGATTTTTCCATCAACGCCATGGCGGTGCCATTGGGGGAACTCCGCCCCGGCGTGATGGACCTTCACGGCGGTCTCCAGGACCTGCGCTGCGGGCTGCTGCGGGTGTTGCACCCCGAGAGCTTCGCCGACGACCCCACCCGGGTCTTCCGAGCGGTGAGGTACGAGCAGCGCCTGGGACTCCGGATGGAAGCCGGGACCCGCCGGCTTCTCGACGATGCGGTGGCCCGGGGTCACGTAACCGCGTTGTCTGCCGCCCGGTTGAGGCATGAACTGGAGCGGTTCCTCGAAGAGGAACGGCCGGTGTTGGCCCTGAAGAGGGCGGCGGTGTTGGGGGTGATGTCCCTGGTCCATCCCTCCTGGGGAGATAGGGAAGCTGTCGCCAGGCTCGACGCCGTTGCGTCCTGGGGCCGGGATGGGACGCCCCAATCCGGGGCCGGGCCGCTGGTGCTGATCGCCGCCCTGTCGTACCGCCTCTCCCCGCCAGAGGCCGAGGCGGTCATCAGCCGGCTCAGCCTCACCAAGGACTGGGCCCAGGTAGTGCGGGACGTGGTGCTGCTGGTGGCCCGGGAAGCTGAGTTGGCCTCAGACGGCTTGCCGGAGTCCCGGATAGCAGGCGCCGTGGGGAATCTGCGGATCGAGGCGGTGGCGGCCGTCTGCCGTTTGACCAACTCGCCGCCGGTCGCCCTGAGGCTGGAACGGTATTTGACTGGGCTGAGATTCTTGAAACCCGCGTTGAGCGGCGACGACCTGCTGGTTATGGGGGTCCCCCAGGGCCCGGCGCTGGGACATCTGCTGGGCCGGCTCCGAGACGCCAAGCTGGACGGCATTGTCGCCACCGAGGACGACGAGCGCGGGCTGGTCCGGCGGCTGCTCAACCAACAGGAAGGACCGGGAGGCCATGGCTGAGGACGTCCAGCAAGACCTGCAAGAGGAATCGTGCGTAATTTGCGGTGAGGCGCTGGACGGCGTACACCAGACGTCCTGCCAGATGTGCGGGGGCCGGTTTCACCAGCCCTGGAGCCGGGACAGCGACATTCCCCAGTGCGGCCGCATCGGCAGCCACGAGGACGCCTTGGCCATCGTCTTCCTGTGCGACGACTGCTACTATGGGCGCAGGCCTTAGAGGGTCCGGCCTCCCCGGGAGGAGCCGGCGGCCCGGCGGTGCCTATCACGACGCCGGAGACCAAAATCCGAGAAAACCGGGGACGGCTCATAGCCCGAAGCCCGGAAGGCTGACACCATGCAGGCTGTATACATCGAAGCCCACGGCGGCCCGGAGGTACTGACTTTCGGCGAGCGACCCGACCCGGAGATGGGGTCCAACCAGGTTAAGGTCAGGGTCCGGGCGGCGGCGTTGAACCGCCTGGACCTGTACACCAGGGAGGGGGGTCGCGGCCTGCGGCGGGAGTTCCCGCCCCCGTTGATCCTGGGCGGCGATTGCGCCGGCGAGGTGGCCGAAGTCGGCCCCGAGGTGTCGGGGTTCAGTCCCGGCGACCGGGTGGTGATCAACCCGCGGCTGACTTGCCGGCAGTGCCCGGCATGTCTGGCGGGAAGGGACGACCTGTGCGCCAGGCAGCGTTTCATGGGCAGCGCCATCGACGGCAGCTATGCGGAGATGGTCTCCGTCCCCGCGGCCAACGTCCACCCCATCGTGGACGCCGTGACCTACGAGGAGGCTGCCGCCGCGCCCACCACCTTCCTGCCGGTGTGGAACATGCTGATGCGGCGGCTCCAGCTCAAGTCGTGGGAGACCGTCCTGGTGTTGTCCGCCTCCGCCGGGGTGGGCACCGCGGCGATCCAGGTGGCCAAGAACGTCATCGGGGCCCGGGTTATCGCCACCACCAGCACCCCGGAGAAGGCCGCCAAGGCCCTGCAATTGGGCGCCGATGAGGTGATCAACTACAACGAGGAAGACGTCGCGGAGCAGGCCAGGGCCCTGACCGGCGGCGTCGGCGTGGACGCGGTGGTAGACCACGTGGGGGCGGACTTCTTCGGCCCGGCCTTCAGCGCCCTCCGGCCCGGCGGCCGGTTCGGGACCTGCGGCGCCACCACCGGCCTGCGCAGCGAGCTTCACCTGGGGCTGCTGTTCAGCCAGCAAAAGGAAATTCACGGCGTCTTCATGGGCAACACGGAGGATATGCGACAGATCGCGGCGGTGCTGAACCGGGGGGTCATCAAGCCGGTGGTAGACCGCACCTTTCCCCTGCGTGACGCGGCGGCGGCCCACCGGACCATGGAGGAGACCAACTTCTTCGGCAAGCTGGTGCTGACGCCCTAGGGGACTGCCTCACCCTCTTCCGCCGGCCGTCGGGAGGCGCCGCGCCGAGGAGCCTGCTTCTCCAACCTCTTGCCGTGGAACAGGTACTGGTTGGCGTATCCCGCGTAGCGCCCGAAGTAGTCGCGGGCCCATTGCAACAGCGCCTGGTCGGTGGGCGTCTTCTGTCCGGGAAAGTACCACTCTCCCAGCGCCCGGCGCACCCACACATCGATGGGGAACGCCTCGGTCTTCTCCAGGGAAAAGAGGGCGATGCAGTCGGCGACCTTGGGCCCGATGCCCCGGCACTCCATTAGAACGGCCTTGGCCTCGTCGTAGGGCATCCCCACCAGGGCGTTCAGGTCCAGTCTGCCGGCGGCCACCGTCTTGGCCGCCTGGTCCACGTAAGGCGCCCGGAAGCCCAAGCCAAGGTCTCTTAACGCTTTTTCGCCGGCCTGGGCCAGCTTCTCCGGAGTTGGAAAGGCGTGGCGCTCTTGCCCATCCAGGTCCACCGCCTCGCCGTAGCTCCGGGCCAGTGACTCCACGTTGTTATGGATTCGCCGGATGTTGGAATTGGCCGAGCAAATGAAGGAGACCAGGCACTCCCAGGGCTCGATCCGCAGCACCCGCAGCCCATGGTGGCGGGCCACCATGGCCCGCACCCGGGAGTCGCGGCAGATTTCGGCGTAGATGGCGGGGAGGTCGTCGTCCAGCCGGAGGTGGGACCGGAGCAGGGCCGACGCCATCTCTTCCGTGCCAGGGTTGCTGCGAAACTCGACGCTCGGCCCGCTCTGGCGGACTTTTATGAAGTGGCCGCACACGACCCCGGACAGCCAGCCGTCGCCGGCCTCGTCGCGGCGCCAGCGGTGGGCCTGCCCCCCCAGCAGGGAGCCGGCCGCGTCCACCGGCTGATTAGTGACTAGCTCCAAGGCCGTCCGCGTTCCACTGGGCCGCCAGTTGGCCCACTGTACCTATACTGCTAGGCTTCAGCGTGCACGGGGGTATGGACTTCAGAAAGGACCCGCCGTAGGACCGGCCGGTTACGCGGCGGTCCAGGACCACTATCGCCCCCTTGTCTCCCTTGTTGCGAATCAGGCGCCCGATGCCCTGGCGGAACCGCAAGACCGCCTGGGGGATAGAGTAGTCCTTGAACGGGTCCTCGTACTGTTCCGACCGCGTCTTCACCACCGGGTCGGTGGGCACCTGGAAGGGCAGGCGGGCCAGCACCAAAGCCTTGAGCACGCCGCCGGGCAGGTCGACACCTTCCCAAAAGCTCGAGGCGCCCAGGAGCAGGCTCTTGGGGTTATGGGCGAAACGGCTTATGAGTTGCTGGGGAGGCCCGTCGACGCCCTGGGCCAAGACCTGGATTCCATCCCCCGTGAGGGGCGTCCGCACCCGGTTAGCCACTCCCCTGAGGGAAGAGTGCGAGGTGAACAGGGCCATGGTGTGGCCGCCCAGGGACCTGCTCAGATTCACCAGCACTTGGGCCAGGGCGTCGGGATATCCCTCGGCGTTGGGAGGCGGCATGTCGTCGGGTATCAGCAGCAGCGCCGCTTTGGGGTAGTCAAAGGGGGAGCCTACCAGCAATTCATCGCTGTCATCGGGGAACCCGCTCCTTCTCCTGAAGTAGCCGAAGTTGCCGTCGGTGCTCAGGGTGGCGCTGGTCATTACCACGCACTCTTTGTGGTCGAAGAGGGTCTCCTTCAGGGTGGCTCCCACGTCCAGCGGCGCGGCGTGCAGGGAAATATCCCCGCTGTCCTGTTCCCGGGCCATCCAGTGGACGGTGCTGCCATCCTGGGGGCCCAGGATGGAGGCCAGTTGGTTCCGCAGCACGTCCAGGGTGTCCTGCAGGTTGGCGGCTTCCATGACCAGGGCCGGTTGGTCGGACGCCCCCCGGAGAGTGGTGGACTCCAGGTACCGCTGCACCCTCGATAGGGCCTGGATGGCCTGGGTGAACCTCACCTCCAGGTTTTCCCACTCCAGGGAGAAGTTGGACCACGGCTGCTGGCCCCGGACCTGGTGGTCCAGCAGCAACTGGGTGCGTTCATTGAAGTTGTCCTGCCTTCTCCCCTCGAAGACCGGCGCCGCCGCCGACCACAGGCGGGCCCACAGCTCCCTGACGACGGGAATGGAAGCCTCGGCGTCGGATACCGCCCGGTCCCCCTCCTGCCGCACCGCCGATTCCAGGGTTTCGGCGGCCAGGGCCAAGCGCGACTGGGTAAAGTACCGTCCCACAAGCTCAGTGATCTCTTCCAGCCGTTCCGGCCCAATCTCGAAGCCCAGCTGGCGGGTGGCCTCGTCCTCCAGGTTGTGGGCCTCGTCTATCACCAGGTACCGGTAGTCGGGAATCAGGCTGCCGCCGTGGGTCAAGTCGGACAGCAGCAGAGCGTGATTCACCACTACCACGTGAGCTTGCTCGGCCCGCTCCCGGGCCGAACGCAGGAAGCAGGGGCCTCCGTCGCGCAGGCCGGGGCACCACCCCTTTTCACCCGCGGAGACCCGGCTCCAGGTGAAGGCGTCCCTCCCCGACAGGTTGATCTCGCCCCGGTCTCCGGAAACCGTGTCCTGGAGCCAGACCGCCGTCTTGCTCAGCAGCCGGGCGTCGTCCACCGTGAGGTTCTCGCTCCTGGCCAGGTAGTTCCAGCGGTGCAGGCACAAGTAGTTGCTGCGTCCCTTGAGCAGGGTAGCCTTGACCACTCCTGGCTCGGCCAGTCCGGCCTCCTCTAGTACCGTCAAGAGGGCGGGTATGTCTTTCTTCAAAAGCTGCTCTTGCAGGTTGATGGTGTTGGTGGACACCACCACACGCTGACCGCGGGCCAGCGCGAACAGCACCGCGGGCAGCAGGTAGGCCATGGACTTGCCCACGCCGGTGCCGGCCTCCACCACCAGGTGCCGGCTGCGGTGGATGGCCCGGGTCACCCCGGCCAGCATCTCTTCCTGCTCAGGTCGATGCTCAAACCCGGAGAAACTGCGGGCGAAGGGGCCGTCCCGCCCCAGGAAGGAGCTTATCCGGTTCTCGTCCAGGGAGGCGAGGTCCCCGGCGGCGCGGCGTTTTTCCGGCCGGCCCAGCCTCTCTCCCAGGTTGTCCAGGTCCAGCCCGGTCAACCCAAAGGCGGTGGGGCCTGCGGCGGTCTCGGCGCCCTGGAGTCCGGCCAGGATGGGCGCGATAGACCAGCGGCTCCGGTTGGACAGGTTCAGCATGTACGCCAGCAGGCCGCCGTCCAGGGCCTCGGCCCGGCGCAACAGCTCCACGAACACCTGGTACGTGGCTCTAGCGTCCCCCAGAGCCCGGTGGCGGTCCAAGTGGGACACCTCGAAAAAGTCGGACAGATATCCCAGGGAATACTGCCGGGACCGGGGCAGCAACACGGAGGCCAGGTCCCAGGTGTCGTAGGCGGCGTTGCTCAAGGGCAGGCCGTGGACGGACAGGAACCCCAGGTCGAAACTCACGTTGTGCCCCACCACGGGGTGGTCTTCGACGAAGTCCGCCAGCCGGTCGGAGACGCTGTTGAAGAAGGGCGCCCGCTTGACCTGGTTGTCCGTGATGCCGGTCAGGCGCTGGATAAATGACGGGATGGGGCGGCCGGGGTTGACCAGGCTCTGAAAGGTGTCGATAACCTCGGCGCCCAGGAACTTCACCGCCCCCACTTCGATGATGGTGTCCCTGGACTGTTCCAGACCCGTGGTCTCCAGGTCCAGGGCCACGTGCACCTGTTCGAAGGGAGAGCTGGCAGGGAATCGTAAAGACATTGTCGTAAACCGCCGCGCAGCCGGTCCGCCGCACCCTCAGCCGCTCGCCGGCGGCGCGCCTTCCCGGTGGGGGCGGACTAGGTGGTGTAGGGCCGCAGCGCCCCGGAGCGCAGCCCCACCGCCGGGAAAAACTTCTTCGAGTGCAGAGCGGCCAGGAACTGCTCTTCGTTGCTAATTTCGTCGCCAAAGGCGGTGACGCACCGGCCTATGCCGTGGGTCGAGTGGGCGTCGCTGCCCCCGGTAACCGGCATCCGCAGCAGGCCGGCCACGCGCATGGCGAACTCGTTCTCCTCATCCGCCGTCCCGCCGTTAGCCACTTCCACCGCGTGGGAAAGCTTGAACACCGGATGGTCCAAGGCCTCTTCAGGCTTCTGGGGCAGGGGGTCGGGGACTGCCTGGTAGAGCAGGGCGCGGGTCCTGAGCTTCTGACTCAGGACCGCCCGGAAGGGATGGGCCGTGACCACGTAACCTCCCACCGCGTCAGCCACCCGCCGCAGCTCTTCTGCCTTGTGGAAGCCCGGCTGGTACCGGTCGATCCCAAAGGCCAGCATATGGCCCATGTCGGTCTCCACTTCCATCGCGCGGACCAACACCACGCTGTGCCGGCTGGCGAAACGCTCGAACTCATGGCGCTCCCACGGCCCGCTGTGCTCGGTGATGCACAACCCGCGGAGGCCCAGTCGGTCCGCTTCCAGGACCAACTCCTCCGGATTGAGGCTGCTGTCGCTGCTCCCTTTGGTGGTGTGGATGTGGAGATCGAAGAGTTTGGCCATTGGCGGTCAACCGGCTTTCCGGCGAAGGCCCCCCGTGGCATTTCATAATAGAGGGGGGACGGGCTACCCGGCCGGCGAGGCCGGGGGCTGGACGCAGGTAAGTCTATCGAGGTTGGCGAATATCGTCAATGGGTTTGCGTCGGCCGGGTGCGCCCCAAGATTTTGCGGGGACTGGGCCCGGGCTGGATTCGTTTCTTCGTTGGAACGAATAGGGAACGAATCGGCCATGGGGCCTGAAGCTCTCCCGCCCCTCTTTTGGGGGCGCCTGCAGCCAGAGGCGGCTGGTCACTGATCACGGACCATTGAGGGGTTTTTTGGCTGTTGGCGCACCGGCGACATGATTTCAGTTTGTGTATTGGCTTGCAGGCCTGTCAAGGGAGAGGCGGGATCGGGGTGTGCCCCAAGAATATCCTGACTCAATTTGGAAGCACGCTGTTGCTATGGCCATTCTCGTATCCGGGCGAAAGAATCCAGGTGGAAGTCGGGCGCAAAATCCTGGCGGCCACCCGCGTCGGCCCACCAAGGTCTAGCCGGCGGCCTCGGCCAGGGCCGGGAAGCGGCTAAGGGGAAGCACTTCCCCCGTGGCCTCGAAGTGCCCCGCCAGCTCGCGGATTTCGTCGGGCACCCGCCGCTTGGTCCCAGTCTCCGCGTCGAACCCCACGTACACCCCCTGGATTGCGGTGAGCAGCACGTCGGAGCCCTCCTGGTAAATCTCCATGTTCAGGTGAAAGCTGGTGTTGCCGAAGCTGCCCACGCCGACCCACAAGTCCAGCACGTCGTCGACCCTGGCGGGGCGCTTGTACTCCAGGACCACCCGGACCACCGCGGTGTCGAAGAACCTGCGTTGGCCCACCCGGTAGATGCTGAACCCCAGGTTGCGGAAGTACTCCGACTGGCCCACCTCAAGGTAGTCCATGTATGCGCCGTTGAAGACGATGCCCTGGGCGTCGCACTCCTTCCAGCGCACCCGGAGGGAGGTGTGAAACTTGAAATCGGACTTCGCCATCGGTATCGTCCCCGTCCCGGGCGTCACCGGTCTCGAAGGCCGGGGTAACCCAGCGACCATAGAAACTCGCGGTCCTCGGCGGTCAGCTCGGCGGCTTCCAGCAGGTCGGGGCGCCGCTCCAGGGTCCGCCTCAGGGACTCGCGGCGGCGCCAGCGATTGATCTCGGCGTGATTGCCGGACCGGAGAACGTCGGGTGCGGCCATACCCCGAAATTCGGCGGGGCGGGTGTAGAGGGGGTGTTGCAGCAGCCCGGAGGTTATCGAGTCTCCCTCCACGTTGGCCGCGGAGCCCACGACGCCGGGCACCAACCGGGCCACGGCGTCCACCACCACCATCGCCGCCAGCTCCCCGCCGGTGAGCACGAAGTCCCCGATGCTCAACTCCCGGGTGGCCGCTCCCTCCCGCACCCGCTCGTCCACGCCGGCGTAGTGGCCGCAAATCAGCACCAACGCGGGACTCTCCGCTAACTCTTGGGCCACCCTCTGGTTGAACAGCTCCCCCTGAGGCGTGAGCAGCACCACCGGAATGGCCGCCTGCTGTTGGGGAGGATAGGCGCTCAGCACGTGCTCCACCGCCTCGAACACCGGTTCCGGCTTCATCACCATGCCGCTGCCCCCGCCGAACTGGTAGTCGTCGGCGGTGCCGTGGGCGTCGTGGGTGAAATGCCGCAGGTCGGTGAGGTCGATGGAGATGATATTCCTGCGCTGCGCCTGTTCCAGTATGCCGTGTTGCAACGGCCCGTGGAAAGCCTCGGTGAAGAGGGTTAGAAGGTGAAAGCGCATGGCCCGCGACGCCGGCCCGTAGGGTCAGCCTGGCAGCGGCGCCCCCTACCGCGGGGCGCGCTAGCCCACCGGCTGGGGGACGGCGGCAGGCAGGTTGTCGACGAAGTGCTCGCCCCCCTTCATGACCAGCTTGATCCGCTCCCGGTCCCGCAGGACGCTGATGTCTCTCAGGGGGTCGCCGTCCACCACCAGCAGGTCGGCCAGCTTGCCCGGCTTCAGGGTGCCGATGTCTTGGTCGAGACCCACGCACTCGGCGGCCCAGCCGGTGGCGGCCTGCAGGGCCTGCATGTTAGACATTCCCCGCTCCACCAGAAGCTCTATCTCCCGCGCATTGTCCCCGTGGACGAAGCCACCGGCGTCGGTGCCGGCCACGACCTTGACCCCGGCGGCCAAGGCCAGGTGCAGGCTCTCCTCGTGCACTTGCATCAGGGCCTTGGTCCGCTCCACTACGTGGGGCGGGCTGACCCTGGAGTGAAAGTCGTAGACCTCGAAGGTGGGCACGAAAAAAGTGCCCATGCCGGCCATCATCTTGAGCAGGTCCGGTTCCTCGGCCAGGTAGCAGCCGTGTTCGATGGAGCCGGCGCCGCCCTCGATGGCCCGCCGCAGGCCCGGCCCGCCCACGGCGTGGCACATGGTCTTCCGGCCCAGGGCGCGGGCCTCTCCCACCAGCGCCTCGATCTCGTCGGCCCCGAAGGCGGCGTCCTTGGGGCCGTGGCCGCGGCGGGAGCTGGCCCCGCCGGTGGTGGCGAACTTTATCACGTCGGCCCCAACCCGGACCAGCTCGCGGACCTTGGCCCGAACGCCGTCGACTCCGTTGGCCACCCCGGAGGGAAGCAGCGGGTCGTCTTCCCAGGGACGCCGGTGCCCGGCGGGACACACGTGGTCGCCCAAGCCGCCGGTGGGGGAGACGATGCTCACTGAGACCATCAGGCGGGGACCGGGGTAGAGGCCCTCCTCCACTGCCTCCTTGAAGCCGGCGTCCAGCCATCCGGCGTCTCGAACGCAGGTGTATCCGGCCGCCAGGGTCTGCTCCAACACCTTGGCGGTGCGCAGGTGCTGCAGGGAGCCCGGCTCGGCAAGGCCCCAGCGGCTGGCGAGGTCGTAGCCCTTGGAGGCAAGGTGGTCGTGGCAATCAATGAGGCCGGGCAGGAGGGTCAATCCGGAGACGTCGATGACATCGGCGCCGGGCGGGAGGGCCACGGCGACCGCCGGTCCCACTGCCTTAAGCCGCTCGCCGTCGATGAGGACGGCCGCGTCCCGCAGCACCGGCCCGCCAGTGCCGTCGATGAGGTTGGCGCCGACGAGAGCTTTCATGGAGCGCCTCCCGCTGCGATGATGGCCAGCTCTTGCGGTGGTTCCCGGGGGTTGCAGTCCGGGGAGGACACCCCTGGGACCTCCGGTGATGCTAATCAAGGGCGGTTGGCTTGTCAAGAAAATGTAGCGGCCAGGGCCTGCCCCGGCGCAGGCGCGATCCTCGACCCCGTCGCCGACCGGGGCGGGGCGGCGGTCCCCAGGGGGCTATTTCCATCCAAATCACCCTCTCCCTGCCTAGCGAGGCATCGGGCCGCTTTGTCTATAATGAGTACCGGGCAAGGATGGCCCCGGCCGCCGTGCGGGCGGGGTCAAGGCCCTCTCAGCGCGGAGACGTGGGGAGGGGACGCGAGGCGTGGAATGACGGGGTGGGCAAGACTAGGGGGCCTGGGACTATTCCTGACACTGGCGCTGCTGGCGGCCGCCTGCGGCTCTTCCCCGCAAGAACGGCTGGTTTTCGTCTCCCAAATCGGCGGCGACGCCGAGATTTACGCCCTGGACCCCAACAGCGGCGAGGTCACCCCGCTTACAGATAATCAGAGCCGCGACTTCAATCCCCGCGTCTCGCCCGACGGCGAGAGCGTGGCCTACCTCAGCGAGGACGGCGGGGAGGTGGAAATCAACCGGCTCGATTGGCACAGTGAGCCCACCGTCCGCCTGGCCCGGTCCGTGGACGGCGGTCAACACCCCCGTTGGTCGCCCGATGGGCTGCGGCTGGCGTTTCTGTCCAGCGCGGAGGGTCCCGCGGCCGTGTACCTGATGGCCAAGGACGGGACCAAGACCACCAGGATTACCGCCAACGCCGGCTGGGAGCAGATAGGCGGCTGGTCGCGGGACGGCGAGTGGCTGGTGTTTTACAGCCAGAGCGAGAGCGAGCCCGACCGGGGGTTGTGGCTCCGCAACCCCGACGGAGTGAACCTGTTCCGCTTGACCAACGGGCGCGATTCGGACCCGGTTTGGTCTCCCGACGGCAGGCACATCGCCTTTGTCCGCATCGACGACGACGGCGCCGACATCTACCTCATCAGCCGGCACAAAGATGGCAACTGGCAGGAAAACACCGAGCTGACGCGCCTGACTGAGGGCAAGGCGGACGATATCTCTCCGGCGTGGTCGCCCAAAGGCGACACGCTGGCTTTCGTTTCCTATCGCGCCGGCGACGCCGAGATCCACCTCATGCGGATTGACGGGTCCGACCAGCGTTCCCTAACCAACAACGAGGCCGACGACCTGGGCCCCGTATGGTCCCCCAACGGCAAACGGTTGGCTTTCGTTTCCTACCTGTACGGCTCCGGGGAAATCATCGTCATGAACAAAGACGGGACCGAGCAGCGGCGGCTCACCAACAACCAGGCGGAAGACAACTCGCCCGACTGGTGACCCTCGCCAGGGCCGTCGATCCCCCGCTCCTTGGTGCGCTTGGAAAATGCTAAACTGGAACTACGGGCCATTCAGCCTGTGGGTGAGGCCATGGCCCAGTCGAGGACCCGGCCGGCGGACCGTACCCAAGGCGTGGTGACGGGCCCCGGAACAGCAGCACGGGCCGGAAACGGAATGGACTACAGCCGCATCGCCCCCCTAATGTCCAACTTGTGGTCTCCTCTGGCCGCGGTGACCAGCAGTTGGAGGGGCAAGAATAACGCCCAGATAGCGGTCGCCATGGGCGCGGCGTCCATCGTGCCCACCAAGCCCCGCGTCATCCTCCAGATCTACAAGCGCAACCTGAGCCACGAGCTGGTCTACTCCGGCGGCGCCTTCACCCTGAATTTCTTGCGCGAGGACCAGTTGCCGCTCATAGCGGACTTCGGCTTGGTGTCGGGACGCGACCGGGAGAAACTTTCGGGGGTGCCCCACCGGGCTGGGCCGTCAGGCTGCCCGGTGCTGGAGGAGTCCTGGGGATACCTGGACTGCCGGGTGGTAAACGCCATGGACGGCGGCGACATGACCTGTTTTCTGGGGGAGGTCCTGGAAGGCGATATCCTCTACGAGGGCGGCCCCCTGTGGTGGCGGGACGCCCGGACCCGGCTGCCGGCTGCCGTGATGGAGGAGTGGGACCGCAAAATCGGCGAAGAGATCGCGTTCTCCACGGCGCGGATGGACCGTATCGACCACACCCCCTGGGAGCGTCGAGGCTAGGCCCGGCGGGCATCCGGACCTGGAACGCCCGGACGCCCGGCCTATTCGCCGACGCAGGCAGGCTTGGAGCATGAAAGTCCCGGAGCAGCTTATCCGGCAAATCCACGACGCCCCCCACCAGGGCGTCCTGGCCGTGTCCGGCGCCGGGTCCGGGGCCGTCGGTTGGCTACTGGGCATTGCCGGGGCGTCGCGCACCGTCTTGGAGGTGGTGGTCCCCTACAGCCGGCTCTCCATGGTTGGCCTCTTGGGGTTCGAGCCTGGGCAGTTCGTATCCCAGGAGACGGCGTTGAGCATGGCCCAGGCCGCTTTCAGCAAGGCGCTGCTGCTGCGGGAGGACGGCCGGCCCGCCCTGGGTCTGGCCTGCACCGCCGCCATCGCCAGCGACCGGCCCAAGCGGGGGGAGCACCGGGCCCACGTGGCCGCCTGGGACGACGAGGGGTGGGCCTGGTACACCCTCCACCTGGCCAAGGGACGCCGGGACCGGGCCGGAGAGGAGGAAGCGGTAAGCGTGCTGGTGATGGAGGCCCTGGCCCGGGCCTGCGGCGTCGGCGGGGGAACGGACCTGGAGAGTCTGTTGGGGCTGGCCGGCGGCGAGAGCGTCCAAGCGGGCCGGGGCGTGCATGGCAGCCCCCTGGACCGCCTGCTGTCGGGCGAGTGTGCTTCCGTTCTGGTGGGGTTAGACGGCCGGATGGCCGCCGGCCATCCGGTGCGCGCTCCCCTGCTGCCTGGGTCCTTCAACCCGCTGCACCACGGCCACGAGGGACTGGCCCGGGCCGCTGCCCGGATTCTGGGGGCCGGCGTTACTTATGAACTATCTGTCACCAACGTGGACAAGCCGACCCTGAACGACGGCGAAATCAGGGCGCGGCTGGACCAGTTTCTCGGCAAGGCTGAGGTGGTGCTCACCCGCGCCGAGACCTACCTGAAGAAAGCCCGGCTATTCCCCGGGTGCGCCTTTGTCATCGGATGGGACACAGCGGAGCGGCTGGTGGCTCCCCGGTACTACGGAGGCGACGGGGCGGCCATGCTCACCGCTTTGGCCGAGATACGGGCGGCCGGCTGCAGTTTCCTGGTGGCCGGACGGGAAATCGATGGCGTCTATCACACCCTGGGCGAAGTCCCGGTGCCGCCGGGGTTCGAGGGGATGTTCCGAGCCATACCCCAAGCGGTTTTCCGCGAGGACGTGTCCTCCACCAGCCTCCGGTCCGGCGGATAGGGAGTCTGCGGTCGCGGCTGCCGGAGTCATCCGAAGATCATTGAGAGAGCAGTCATTGTCGTTCCGGCGGAGCGCAGCAAAGGGGAATTCGACGTTCTTGCCGCCTCGGCCGACCGCCGAGGCATGGACTGCTCCTCGGGGCCTTTCGATTATTCTCACCAGGCAAAATAGTCGGTTTGTAGTGAGTCTGTCGAAACACACACCGGGGACCGTTCGACAAGCTCAGGGCCAAGGGATTAATTAATCCCTCAGGGATAATCGGATGACCCTGCAGGCCCTTGCCGCCGGCCTTGACAGCAGCGCATCTTGAGCCAGCCTTTGTAATCGCCTACCCCGGCCGACCGCAGGGTTTGCCATTGGGCGTCGGTGGGGCTGATTAGCTCTTTCCTTTCGTTGGCAGTGTGGTTCTTCCCTGGTGGTCCCGACATGGTTGCGCCCGCGGCGAGGACAGGTCATCCGCTACGGCCAAGCCTAGCCCGACGCGGCGGCGCGTCGATGCACGCATTCGAACAGCGGCCTAGCCCGGCTCTTGATGTGCCCCTTGCCTTTGTGGTCGAGGTAGTAAGCGTAGTCCTCGGCCGTGCTGCCGGAGAACTTCAGACCGGAGGCGATCAACCCCTCGTTGTACTCCACCTGCAGACCCTCGTAAGGGACCTCGATTACGTCCTTGCTCACCATTCCGGAGTTCAGCAGGAGAATGCGCCGGTCGGTGGCCACGACAACCCCGTTGTGGACGCCGAATTCATGGAGCCCCATGCCTCCTCCCATGCCCGTGGCCGCTCCTATCGCGGCGCGGACCGCGACCCGGCCCACCGTCTCCGCAAGGGTGTTGAATTCCGCGGCATCCCCCCAGCGTCCGCCCATCCAATACTCGATACTCTCGTCGTCTTCCAACACCTCGTGGAGGATCCCGAGTTCACCGGGGTAGGTGGTGAGGTTTTCGCCGTTGAAGAAGTTGAACAGCCCCGCTATGAAGCGCTCCGGAACGCTGGCTTCGTTCCGCCCCCACATGGTGGAGCGCTCCCGCCACTGGGCGTTGATCCGCTCCGCCCTGCTCATCCCGCCGTAGTTGGCGACCGAAACTGGCTCGGCGGCGGCCCCGGGCGATACCGGCGACCAGGCGGCCGGCGGCGCGTCCTGCGCTTGCCGCACCCGGTCGGCGAAATACCGGCTGTAGCCTGCCTGTACGTCCCGTATCTTGAAGGCTGCCGGGTCGCCGTGGCCGACCCAGTTGCTGTAGCTCCGCCCAGTTAGGGTCACCTCGCCGTCGCCGTCCACGTCCACCGATTCGACATTGTTCAGCGGCATTTCGGTGGATAGCTTGTTCATGCCGGACCTTTTGACAAAAACAACCCGGCGCCCAGTGACCACGGCAATGCCGTCGTACTGCTTCATCCTGTCCAACCGGTTGGCGTTGGCGCGGAACGCGTTGTCCGGGCCCCATACGCAGCCCACCAGGGCCTCGATGCTCTCGTTGTCCTGCAGCACGTCATGGAGTATCTTGCGCTCTGCGTCGTGCTCCTTCGGGCCCCAGCCGGGTTGCAGCTCTCCCCAACGGGCGTCGATCATGCTTCGTTTGTCCCGCATCGCCATCGTGCTGCCTCCTTGAGAAAGTTCGCCTCTATCCCCAACCGGCCACTGTTCAACGCCCATCGACCTTACTTGGGGTCCATGCAGGGCGCCATCGCCCGGGGTCCTCGGTAGAGCCTTCGATGGGACCGTTCTGGCCCGCCTCCCGCACCGGAGTGAACCCGGGCCGGCCCTCGAGGTACTTCCCGGTGATGCTAGCCGAAAAGCACGCGTCGTTGTGCCAGGGATGCTACATTAGACAGACAATCATTTTCAACTCGCGCAGGCGCTCGAAGCAGGCTATCTCCTTGGGGGTATCCAGCCTCCACCGTGGTCTCGAAGGCCGCGTTGACCAAGGCGGCCACTCCCCTGACGGGTTGCTCTCGGTCTCGTTCTTTATGGCAGTCTCCAACACGCCAGCCTCGGCGTCGCCGGTGGCGTCCTGATGCACCATTCGGCGGGCAGGTCTTTCCCCAGGTCTTTCCAATGAACGCCGCCGAGCAGCACCCACGGGATCCGGTTTATGAAAAGCCGGTTGTCCCCGGCCATTGCACCCGCAGACCCGGGGCACGAAGGCATGAATCCTTCGCCATACGATAGCTGGCGCGATGCTCGGCGAAGGTGGACTTCGGGTTGCTGCCGATTGAGGGCAGGGCCTCAGCAGAACGGCAGGCCGCCCAGGTTGGAGCGTTCCATATTCAATGGGCTTCGCAAAGAGCCGGGTATGCACCCGACCAACTGGTTGCGGCTGATGGCGAGCACTTCCAGTTTGTCTAGATTGCCCAGCTCCGGCGGTATCTCCACGCTCAGCCGGTTATCGTGGAGGAGTAGCGATTCCAGGTTGGCGAGGTTTCCCAACTCGGGCGGTATCTCAGGGTCCTTCAGTTGTCTCCAAATGTCATTTACAGTTCTGGGGCCGCCACGGCGGGTGAGGTTGGCGGACTCCTGGCGAAGGCGGGTCATCTCGTCGAGGAAGTGATCGTCTTCAAGCCAACGGCGCAAGGTACTCTCTCCGATGCCGGAAGTGCGGACGGCTTGAGAGATGGTAGGGGAGGCGGCGATGATGGGCAGAGCCGACTGCCGGTGAAAGATGAGGTTGGATTTTTTCGATTTCCCCGTCATTTCCTCCCATTCCGGCTCGTGGGCCGGGTTGGGGGTGGACTTATGGGGCTGCGGGGCGGGTTGGATTCGGGTTGTGTCTCGGCGGGAGGTTCCGGTCTGTCGTTTATCAGGTTAGGGGGGCGCATCCGGAGTTGGGAAGGGAGGGGTGTCAGTTTTGGAGTCGGGGGCGTCGCGCCCAAACGGCGCCGGCGCCGTTCCAGGGGAACAACTGAATGACCCTGCACACCTCCGAAAGCCCTCTGTGGGCACTCTGCGCCTTTTCGTGTAGGTCTTCAGCGATAACGGGACACGGCTGAGCGGCTGGTGGCCCCGCGGTACTACGGAGGAGCCGGGGCGGCCATGCTCACCGCTTTCGGTCACTGCCCGGCGCTCCGTCATATTCGTTGCCCTTATGTGGCCTCCAAAAGCCGTAGTGATTCCGGACGCCCCCTTTCCGTCATTCCGTGGGCGCGCAGCGACGAGGAATCTCAAGCCCTCATGCGCCAACCACGGTGCGAACTATGGACCTCGGCCATCACCCGGACTTTAGACCCCTCGCCCGCCTGAAGGCAGACTCAGCGCCCGCCTCAGCAATCACCATGGAAATAGACGGTTTCAGTAAAGGCCTGTAGCGCCAATAACTCCCGCCTTGTTGGACCGTCCGGCACCCCCTCGTTTTCATTGCCCTTATGTGGCCTCCCCAAGGCCATGGTCATTCCGGGCGTAGCCGAGGAGGAAGCTAAACTCGTCGCCCCCTCACAGCACTGCTGGAGAACGGACCGTCCTGTCGCGAAGGACTTGAGATTCCTCGTCGCTGCGCTCCAGCGGAATGACAGGTCAGGGCGCTCGGTGAGAATGACAGGTCAGGGCGCTCGGTGAGAATGACAGGTCGGGGCGAAGAACGGCTCGCGCCCGCCAGCCGGGACCCTTTCCCCCAAGTCTATCTTCATGGTGCTGACGAGGGGTATCCGGCATGGCATGTGGGGTGAGTTGGGAACGGCTTGGGGAGTGCGTTCCCATGACGGGAAGCTCGCGAAGCCCCGTTGCGCCGGCTTCTTTCAATTGACACCGCTCTTGGGCCGGTGATATATTGAGGTCGTTCAGCCATCGCACTTCGAAGGTATGCCAAGGAGCCACCTCCCCCTCCAATTAGCATGCCGTCCCTTCCGAACTTACAGCTACAAGCCTTCAACCCAGACCTGTTCTCCGAGAACTGGACCGTCGTGGCCATCTCGGCGCTGTTGGCGGCCCTGGCTATTGGCGGAATGTTCGCCGTTTCCCGCCTCTTGTCCTCCCGTCGCCACTCCGACGTAAAGCTGACGTCCTACGAGTGCGGGATACCCCCCACCAGGTATAGCTGGTCCAACATCAACGTCCGCTTCTACGTTTTCGCCATCCTGTTTCTCATATTCGACGTGGAGGCGGTGTTCCTGTTTCCCTGGGCCGTCATCTACCTGCAGCAGAAGGTGACCGAGGCCAACGCGATTCCCTTCTACGCCATGCTGATGTTCATCGGCGTGCTGTTGTTCGCCATCGTTTACGCCTGGAAGAAGGGGGCCCTAGAATGGCAGAACTGACCACGGGGACGGGAAATCGTCCGGCCCTCAGCCTGTTCGACCAGACCGTGGCCCCCAGGACTCCCGGCATAATTACCACCACTACCGATCAGCTTTTCGCCATGGCGCGCAAGTCCTCCCTGTGGGCCCTCACCTTTGGGCTGGCCTGCTGCGCCATCGAGATGATCTCCACCTACATGGCCCACTACGATCTCGACCGGTTCGGCGTGGTGACCTGGCCTTCGCCCCGGCAGTCGGACGTCATGATCGTCGCCGGGACGGTGGTAAAGAAAATGGCCGAGCCCATACGGCTGCTCTACGAGCAGATGCCGGAACCCAAGTGGGTCATCGCCATGGGCAGCTGCGCCACCAACGGCGGCCCCTATTACCGGTCTTACTCCGTGGTCATGGGAGTGGACCACATCGTCCCGGTGGACGTGTACGTTCCCGGCTGTCCGCCCCGGCCCGAGGCGCTACTGTTCGGCATTCTCAAGCTTCAGGAAAAGATAATGCAGGACGCCAAGGAACGTGGCTGAAGACGACGTTCCTTCGGCCCCTGAGTCCGGCGAGTCCTCCGCCGGGCCGGCTGAGCTGGACTCGCTGACCCCCTCGGGGCGGGAAGTGCTGGCGGTCTCTCAAGAGGTCCTCAAAGAGTTTCAGCCCCAGGTCGGCGCTCTGGACGACCTGCCTCAACTGACCGTGGAGCCCGGTGACGCGGCCAAGGTGTGCCGCCGGGCCAAGGAGGACCCGCGGCTGGCCATGCGCCAGTTGTTGTGTTTGGCCTGTGTCGATTACAAGGACACACTGCAGGTCGTGTACTTCCTCCACTCCCTGGACCCGGACCGCGTCCTGGTAATCAAGGCCAACGTCCCCGTCGATGACCCCAGGCTGCCGTCGGTGGCGCCCGTTTGGCAGGCCGCGGCCTGGTACGAGAGGGAGGCCCACGATCTCTACGGGGTGGCCTTCGACGGCCATCCGGACCTCTCTCCCTTGCTGCTCTACGAAGGGTTCGAGGGGTATCCGGGCCGTAGGGACTTCCCGTTCAACGACTACCAGGAATTCTAGCGGCGCATGGACCACGTCGTGCTGACTGCCCGGGTGGCTGAGGAGGACGGCTGTTTCGTAGCCAGGGTGGAGCATTTGCCGCTGGAGGGTTCCGGGGGATCGGTGCAAGAGGCCCAGGACGACCTCATCCTGGTCACCCGGGCCTGGATCGAGACCCATGACGGGCTGGAAGACCTGGGCCGGGTCTTGGCCCAGGCCGGTTTCTCCGGTGTCGAAGAGGACACCGAGCTGCAGTTGGAATTCGTAGCGGACGCCGCCCCGTGACGGCGCGAAACCCATATCCCGAGTTGCCCTTATGAACACGGCAGACAACAACAGTGATCCGGAGGTCCCGCCTTCGGGAGAAGCCGCGGGCGCCGGCCGGGGGTGGCGGGGGCACATAGTTTATCGAATGGAAGAGTCTTCCTCAGCGGACGGGTATCAAGCCGTCTGTCCGGAGTTGGACATCACCGCTTTTGGGGACACCCCGGCGGCGGCCCGGCGGGCGCTGCGGTCCCACATAAGCATGTACCTGGAGGACTGTGACGACCTGGGAGTGCTGGACGAGGTCCTCATAGAGGCCGGATTTTACTTTGACGGCGACACATGGATCAGCAACGAGGTGGTCCCCGTGAAGGACCCCGACATAGTGATCTTGTAGCGGCCGTTCTCCTCCGGCCCGCAGGCCGGGCGGGGCCGCACCACGGAAAAGGGGCGTTGTTTGGTGGTAAATCAGGGTATTGAGAGCCAGGGCATGAGGTCCGCCACCGGGGAACCCATCGAGATGCTTCTCAACATGGGCCCTCAGCACCCGTCCACCCACGGGGTGTTCCGTTTGGTCCTGTGGGTAGACGGGGAGAAGATCGTGGACCTGGAACCCCACATCGGATACCTCCACCGCGGGTCGGAGAAGCTGTCCGAAGGGGAGCAGTACGCCCAGGTAATTACCCTGTTCGACCGGATGGACTACATCGCCAACTTCAACAACGAGCTGGCCTTCTGCATGGCGGTGGAGAAGCTCATGGGCCTGCAGGTCCCTGAGCGCGCCGAGTACGTGCGGGTCATACTGTGCGAGTTGAACCGCATCGCCAGCCACCTGCTGTTTGTGGCCGCCATGGGCTTGGACGCCGGGGCCATGACGCCGTCCATGTTTTGCTTCCGCGGCCGGGAGCGCATCCAGTCCCTCTTCGAGGCGGTCTCCGGGGCCCGCATGATGCACAACTACTTCCGCATCGGCGGCCTCAAAGAGGACGTGCCGGACGACTTCGGCCAACAGGTGACCGACCTGTTGGTTTTGGTCCGGGAGGACATAGAGGAATCGGACAAGCTGCTGACCTTCAACGAGATCTTCCTGGCCCGGATGAAAGACGTGGGCGCCATCTCCACCGAGGACGCCGTTGATTTCGGATTCACCGGGCCCTGCCTGCGGGCCTGCGGCGTGGACTACGACCTTCGCAAGGCGGCGCCCTACTCGGTGTACGACCGCTTCGACTTCGACGTGCCCCTGGGACTGGACGGAGACAGCTGGGACCGCTACTACGTGCGGGTCTTGGAGATGTACGAGTCGGTGCGCATCATAGAGCAGGCGCTGGAGCAAATGCCGGGGGGCAACGTGGCGTCGTCGCTGGGCCGGAGGCTGGTCCGCCCGCCTAAGGGCGAAGTGTTTCTCCGGGCCGAGAACCCCCGGGGTGAGCTCGGCGTGTACCTGGTGAGCGACGGCACAGACAAGCCCTACCGGGTGAAGATTCGCCCCCCGTCCTTTTGCAATCTGTCCGCCATCAAGCACTTGCTGACCGGCATTTGGGTCGCGGACTCGGTGGTGGTGCTGGGCTCCCTGGACATCGTCATGGGAGAAGTGGACCGTTGAGCTTCTCCGTCCTGCCTTTGACCGTCAGCGGCGCCGACTTCGGCTGGATACTGCTGGGGCTGCTGGTCATGTTCACCGCGCTGTCGGTGGTCGTGCTGTCTTTGGTCTGGCTGGAGCGCAAGGCGTTGGGCCGCCTGCAACGCCGCCTGGGGCCCACGCGCACCGGCCCCATGGGGTTGTTGCAACCCATCGCCGACGCCGTGAAGCTGGTGTTGAAAGAGGACATCATCCCGGCGTCGTCGGACCGGGCCATCTTCTGGGCCGCCCCGCTCATAGTGATAGTTTCGGCCTTTATGATCTGGGTCACCATCCCAGGGACCCAGGCCGCGGTGTTGAAGAACCTGGACCTGGGGCTGTTCTACATCATCGCCTTCGCCGTCGTCGGCATCCTGGGCCTGGTGCTGGCCGGCTGGGGCTCCGCCAACAAGTACGGGACCCTGGGCGGTCTTCGGGCGGCGGCCCAGCTAATCAGCTACGAAATCCCTATCATCATGGTGGTCATCGCCATGGCCATGCTGGCCGAGTCGCTGGACGTGCGGGAGCTGGTGAACGGTCAGAGCGACTATCCCTACCTGGCAATCCAGCCCCTGGGACTGGTCATCTTCTTCATCGCGGGCCTGGCCGAGGTGGGGCGCACGCCCTTCGACATATACTTCGCTGAGTCGGAGATCGTGGGCGGGCCCTTCGTGGAGTACAGCGGGGCCCACTGGTCGGTGTTTTTCCTGGCGGAATACATCAACACCTTCGCGGTGGCGGCGTTGGTGACCCTGCTGTTCATTGGGGGTTGGTCCGGCCCATGGCTGTCGGGGAACTGGGGGATAGTTTGGTTCCTGCTCAAGGCGTATGCCGTGGTCATGGCCATCTTCTGGGTGCGGGGCACCTATCCCCGGCTGCGCATAGACCAGTTGATGGCCTTCGCCTGGAAGGTGATGGTGCCGCTGTCGTTCTACACCGTCCTGATCACCGGCATCTACAAGTTCTACGATTTGCCCGCGTGGTCCCTGACCCTGATGTCGCTGCTGGGACTGATAGTGATATCCTACGTGATCTACCGTCGCCTGGTGGCCCCCGCCCGGCGGGTGGCCGAGGTCTGGAACCGGCAGCGGAGCCTGCGCGCCCGCCAAGCCGCGGCTTCCCCGGAAGCCGACACGGCGGAAGGGGCCCGCACCTAAGGGGTGGCCTGTGCTTAATAGCGTAAAAGGGTTATGGGTGACCCTGGTTTCCACGATGAAGGGGCTGCGCCAGCCGGTGACCCGGCAGTATCCGGCCACGGGCAACTTCTTCAAGAGGGTGGACGCCCCGACGCCGGTGCAGGACCGGTTCATGGGCTTCCCCGCGTTGACCTGGGATGGCGAGGTAGAGGAGCCCTACTGCACCGGGTGCATGGTGTGCATCCGCAACTGTCCCACCCAGTGCATGTCGGCCACCATGATGGACAACCCGGCGCAGCAGGAGGGCCGCAGCCACCGGAGGAAGATAGTCGACAGCTTCGAAATCAATCTTAACCGGTGTATACTATGCGGGATTTGCGTTGAGGTCTGCAACTTCGACGCTATCGTCATGAGCCACGAACACGAGCTCAGCGCCTACCAGCGCAACGGCGCCCGGATGGACCTGCCAGAGTTGTTGCGGCAAGGGCAGAGCTTCCAGGAGACCACCGACTGGATTCCTCCCACCAAGCGGGCCAAGCAGCAGGCGGGGGAGTCCGGAGGCCAGGCGGCCGGCGGCGGCGAAGAGGCCCCGGCGGAGAAGCAGTGAGTCCAAAATTTGAAAACGCCACCGGCCCAGGCGGCGGAACAGACAAAGGTTGACCCGAATGCCAAGGCGTGAAGACGAACGGCGGCTGAACCTGTCCCCAAGACATCCGGCGGCGTGCACCTGCAAGGACTGCACGGACAGTTTCCTCAAGAAGAAGGGCCTGAAGTCGGCCAACAAGCGCAAGAAGTCCAAAACGCGGGCCGCCGAGGCGGTGAAGCGCCACCCGGCAGGCTGCAACTGCACCAGTTGCAGCCTGCTCGGCTCCGTACTGCCGGCTGGCGGAGAGCCGGGCCCCGCAGACCTTCCGGAAGCCGGCGGCGGTCCCAAATCGGGCCTCATCAAGAAGCTGTTCGGCAAGGGTTAGTGCGGTGTAGCCGTGGCCGTCCGCGCAGACACTGTGACCCCCAGGTGGTCTTCCCCCCGCCGTCCCGCTAAGCGGGACGCATTGTTTGGCGGGGCTGGCTGAGCATGTCCTGGTTCCTGTTCATCCTCCTGGCGGTGCTGACCTTGGGGGGCGGCCTGGGCGTGGTCCTCAGCAGGAACGTGGTCCACTCCGCGTTGGCCTTGCTGTTGTCCCTCATCGCGGTGGCCGGCGTGTACCTGATCCTGTTCGCCGAGTTCCTGGCGCTGGTCCAGGTGCTCATCTACGGCGGCGCCGTCATCATCGTGCTGCTCTTCGCCATCATGCTCACCCGGGGCAGCGAGTATCCCCGCATCTCCGACAATCGCCAATGGCCGTTGGCGGCGGTTGCCGCCCTGGGCCTGCTGGGAGTGCTGATACCCTCGTTCTTCATCAACGCCGTCAAGGACACCGAGGCCCAGAGCCCGGCCTTTGCCGACCTGGCCAACTCCCTGTTCACCCGCTGGGCCATCCCCTTCGAGGTAGCCTCTCTAGTGTTGCTGGTGGCCCTGGTTGGCGCCATAGTCATAGCCCGGTCCCGGGACCAAGGCTGACTGTGGTCCCCCTGTTCTACTTTCAGGCCTTGGGCGCGGCGCTGTTTGCCATAGGCCTGTACGGAGTGCTGGCGCGGCGCAGCGCCGTGCTGATTCTGATGTCCATCGAACTCATGCTGAACGCGGTGAACATCAACCTCATCGCGGCGGCGGCTCACCGCAACGGCATCGGCAGCTTCGTGCAGTTCGACGGGCAAATCATCGCGATCTTCGTCATCACCATCGCCGCGGCGGAGCTGGGCCTGGCGCTGGCCATAGTCCTGCGCATGTACCGCAGCCGGTCCACGATAAACGTGGACGAGATCGACATCATGAAGTGGTAGCCGCACCACCTTCTTTCCGGACGATGCACTGCACCAACACCCACATCCTCAGGCGGGACCCTTACCGCTTCACCCCTCGGACGCGGGGGGACGGCGCTCGTTCCCGCATCTGCGTTGCCGGGGGCGCCCCCGGGAAGCCGGCCCCGCCCCCGGCGAGAAGCTGACCGACTCATGGAGTGGGCCTGGCTCATCCCCGTATTCAGCTTCGCGGCAGTTCCGCTCATCGTGGTTTTCGGCGATCAGCTGCCGGGCAAGGGCTCCTTCCTGTCGGTCCTGGCCATTGCCGGCGGGTTCGCCGTTTTCTGGGTGGTCCTCGGGGGATTTCTATCCGCCTCTCCCGGGGCGGGCGACTGTTTCACCGGCCAACAGACTGAAGCGCTGACCTGCAGCTACGATCGCTCCTGGTTCCACGCCGGAAGCCTAGAGTTGGTCTGGGGGATGGTCATCGACCCCCTTACCGTGGTCATGCTGGGCCTCGTCACCTTCGTGGCGCTGATGGTCCAGGTGTACTCCCTGTCCTACATGAAGGGCGACCCGCGGTACGGCTGGTACTTCGCAGTCCACGCCCTGTTCGCCGCGGCGATGCTCACCCTAGTCCTGGCCGACAGCTTCCTGCTGCTGTACGTAGCCTGGGAGTTGGTGGGGATATGCTCTTACCTGCTCATCGGGTTCTGGCACGAACGGCCGTCGGCTAGAGAGGCGGCCAAGAAGGCCTTTATCGTCACCCGCATCGGCGACGTGGGGCTCCTGGTGGGGGTGCTGCTGCTGTGGCGAGAGGTGGGCAGCTTCAGCATGTCCGCCGCCTTCGACGCCGCCAGCAGCGGCGCCATGAGCGAGGGCGTCGCCACCACTGCCGCTATCCTCATCCTGCTGGGGGCCATGGGCAAGTCGGCCCAGGTCCCATTCCACGTGTGGCTGCCCGACGCCATGGAAGGGCCCTCACCGGTCAGCGCCCTGATTCACGCCGCCACCATGGTGGTTGCCGGGGTCTACCTGGTGGCCCGGGCGTTCCCCATCTTCTCCGCCCACGACGGTGACGCCCTGGTGGTGGTGGCCATCGTGGGCTTGGTCACGGCGGTCATGACCTCCACCATCGCGCTGGTGGCCACCGACCTGAAGCGCATTCTGGCCTACTCCACCATCAGCCACCTGGGACTGATGATGTTGTCCCTGGGGGCCTTCGGCTACACCGCCGCGGTGTTCCACATGCTGGCCCACGGCTTCGCCAAGGCCCTGCTGTTCCTGGGGGCGGGCAGCGTTCTCCACAGCACGGAACACCAGGACGTGCGGAACATGGGAGGGCTGCGCCGGGTGATGCCGCTGACCACCTTGGTGTTTTCCGTGGGGGCCCTGTCCCTTGGGGGGATACCGGTCCTCTCGGGGTTCTGGAGCAAGGACGAGATTCTGGCCGCGGTGAACGACCACCGGAACGTGGTGTTCATAGTGTTTGCGTTGCTGACCGCCTTCTTGAGCGCGCTGTACATGGCCCGGGCCGTGTTCCTGGCCTTCTTCGGCCGGCTAGGCGCGGGCTTGGAGCACGTCCACGACGCTCCGGCGCTGATGGCCGTGCCAATGGTGCTCCTAGCCGTGCTGGCCGTGGGGTTCGGGTTCATCAGCTTCAACTGGCCCGGCAGCTTCGAAGGCTTCGGCGGGTTCCTCTTCTATCACGAGGGCCACGGCTTCGAGTTCACCTGGTGGCTGGGCGTATTGTCCGCCGTGTTGGCCGTGGGCGCCTTCGTCCTGGCGGCGGCGGCTTACGTGTGGGGAAGAATCTCCCTGGAGGGCGGCAAGGCCGCCCTGGCCCCGGTGCTGCGGGTGGTGGAGAACAAGTACTACTTCGATGAGGTTTACCAGTGGGTGATAGACCGGATAGTCCTGGTGTTCTCCGGCTTCATTGCCTTCTTCGACCGGGCGGTGGTGAACGATATCGGGGTCAACGGGCCAGCCAATTCAATTCGCCGTTTGGGAGTGGTGCTGCGCCTCCACGTCACCGGCCACGTGTACAGCTACGCGCTGGCCATGGTGTTGGGGTCGGTGGGGCTGGCCATTTTCTGGTGGCTGAGGTCCACCTGATGACCGGGTCCCGGTGACAGGCAGCCGATGAACGACTTCGACCAGTCGTCGCTCCTAATCATCATTCTTGTGCCCCTGCTGGGCGCAATCCTGATGATGTTCATGCCCCGCAGCCACCCCAAGGCGGTGTGGTACTTCGCCGTTGCCATCGCCGCCGTCTCGCTCGTCCTGTCGATGGTCATATTCGCCAGGTACGACTACGGCCAGGGCGGGTTCCAATTCAGCCACACCTTCCAGTGGCTGGACGCTCCCCTGAACATCGGCCTGGCCCTGGGCATCGACGGCATATCAGCCCCCCTGATACTGCTCAACGGCATCGTGCTGTTCGGCGGCGTGCTCGTCTCCCAGACCATACTGCACCGCAACCGGGACTTCTTCGTCCTGCTGCTGGCCCTGGGAGCGGGCGTGTACGGCGTGTTCGCCGTGCAGGACCTGTTTTTCCTGTTCTTCTTCTACGAGTTGGCCGTCCTGCCCATGTACCTGCTCATCGGGGTATGGGGCAGCAGCACCGACTTCGGGACCTTCCTGCGGACCAAGGAATACGGCGCGATGAAGTTGATGATCTTCCTCATCGCCGGCAGCGTCCTGGTGTGGGTTGCCATCCTGGCGGTCTACGTGGAGGCCAGCGATATCGGGTCTCCCACCTTTTCGATAGCCACCCTGGGCGCCCTGGCGGAAGAGGGCCAGTTCAGCTCCACCTTCCAGACCTGGGTGTTCCCGCTGTTCATGGTGGGATTCGGCATCCTGGCCGGCCTGTGGCCCTTTCACACCTGGTCTCCCGACGGCCACGTGGCCGCCCCCACCGCGGTGAGCATGTTGCACGCCGGGGTGCTGATGAAGCTGGGGGCCTACGGCATTATCCGGGTGGGGGTCACCTTGCTGCCGGAAGGGGCGGACACCTGGATGCCGGTGCTGATCAGCCTGGGGACGGTCAACGTCCTGTACGGCGCGATAGCGGCAATGTCCCAGACCGATTTGAAGTACGTAATCGGCTACTCCAGCGTGAGCCACATGGGTTACGTGCTAATGGGCATCGCCACCCTGGACCGCATCGGCGTGGGAGGCGCGGTGCTGCAAATGTTCTCCCACGGCATCATGACGGCCCTCATGTTCCTGCTGGTGGGAGCGATATACGAGCGGGCCCACCTGCGGGACATCAACGTCCTGAACGGGCTTTCCAGCCGCATGAGGGTTACCAGCTTCTTCTTCGCCATTGCCGGACTGGCCTCGTTGGGGTTGCCCGGCCTGAGCGGCTTCATAGCGGAGTTCATGGTGTTCACCGGGGCCTTCCGCACCTACTTGCCCCTGGCCGTGCTGGCGGTAGTGGGGGCTGCCCTGACCGCGGTGTACATCCTTCGCCTCCTGGCCCGCACCTTCCTGGGCGAGTCCGACGGCCGGTGGGCCCACCTCACGGACGCCAGCCCCATAGAAAAGGCGGTGGGAGGCGCCTTCGTCCTGATCCTGATCTTCGTCGGCGTTTGGCCCGAGCCCCTGATGCGGGTCATCAACGTGGGCGTGGACGTCCTGCCGGGCGTGTAGAGCTGATATGCCGGGCTTGACCTCAAATCTGGACCTGCTGACGCCGGAGTTCGCCCTGGCCGGCCTGGCCTTGCTGGTGTTCGGCGTCGACCTGGTGCTGCCCGCCGGCCGCAAGGTCCTGCTGCCCTGGCTGTCCATCGCCGGACTCTTGGGCCTCATCGCGGTGTCCCTGGTGATGCTGTGGGAGCAGGAAGCAACCCTGTACGGTGGCCTGCTGGCCATTGACAACTACTCCCTGTTCTTCAAGGTCCTGTTCATGGGTATCGGGGTTTTCATCATCCTCAGCTCCGTGGACTACGTCAGGCAGTTTCTGGACCACCCGGGCGAGTTCTACGGCCTGTTGCTGTTTTCCATCCTGGGCATGAACGTGATGGCCCAGGGCCGGGAGTTGCTCACCGCCTACATAGCCCTGGAGCTGCTTAGCTTCAGCCTGTACGTGATGGCCAGCTACGGCCGGAGCAACCCGCGGGCCAACGAGGGCGGTCTGAAGTACATCATCGTCGGCGCCTTCTCCTCGGCCATCCTGCTGTACGGCATCAGCATGGTCTACGCCACCCTCGGCGTGACCCGGTTCGAGGACATAAGCCTGGCCCTGACCACGGTCTCCGAGGTAAGCCCGTCGCTGTGGGTGGGCGTGGCGTTCATCCTGGTGGGTCTGGGGTTCAAAGTGGCGGCGGTGCCGTTCCACATGTGGGTCCCCGACGTGTACGAGGGCGCCCCCTATCCGGTGACCGCCTACCTGGCCATCGGGTCGAAGGCGGCGGCCTTCGCCCTGGTGCTGCGCCTGGCGGCCGAGGGTTTCGTCCCCGCCTCGGGCCGCTGGGACGAGTGGCAGCTCATCGTGGCCGTGCTGGCCGCCGTGACCATGCTGGTGGGCAACCTGGTGGCCCTGGCCCAGCGCAATATAAAGCGCCTGATGGCATACTCCTCCATCTCCCATGTGGGCTTCATCCTGGCGGGCGTAGCCGCTCTTTCCCAGGACTCCACCCTGGCGTCCAACGGCATCATGCTTTATCTGGTGGGCTACTCCGTCACCAGCCTGGTGGTCTTCGGGGGATTGATCGCGTTTTTCAACATGAGCGGGCGGGAGATGATTTCCGACTTTGCCGGCGTCGCGGACAAGAACCCCTTCCTCGCCGCGGCCATTTCCATTGGCCTGTTCTCCCTGGGCGGCCTTCCCATCTTCGCCGGGTTCGCGATCAAGTTTTACCTCTTCACCGCCGTGGCCAACGAGGGGCTGCTCTGGCTGGCGGGACTCGCCATATTCAGCAGCGTGATATCCCTCTACTACTACCTGCAGGTCATCCGCCAAATGTACATCCAGCCCCCGGCGGAATCCGAGGAGACGCCTTCCGGCGAGGAGTCTGAGGGATTTCCCGCCCTCGCCCGGGCCAAGACCATTTCCGCGCCCCTGATGTTCGTGCTGGCGGTGGGTCTGGCGGCTACCTTCTGGATCGGGGTGTACCCGGCCCCGCTCTTGGACACTATCGAGGCGGCCAGCCGGGCCATTTTGCCCGGGGCCTAGCGGAGTATCGGCTAGACCCCGCGTCGCCAGGGCGCGGCAGGCCGGAGCCCAAACCAGGGGAAAAGGGAGGACCGGTGGCAGACTTGGAATTGCGGAAGCTGGGACGGACCGGCTTGAACGTGACCGTGCTGGGATTTGGGGCCATGGAGCTCCGGGCTCCCGGCTCGGCCATTCGAAGCGGGCGTCCCGTAGACCCGGCCCAGGCCGGCAAGGTGCTGAACGCCGCGCTGGACGGGGGCATCAACTTCATCGACACCTCTATCGACTACGGCCGCAGCGAAGACAGCATCGGGGAGTCCATCTCTCATCGCCGCCACGAGTACTACCTGGCCACCAAGTGCGGCTGCAATGCCGACCTCGAGGCGATAGCCTCCGGCACGGCCCGGGGGCACACCTTTTCCCGAGACAACATAAGGGAGGGTGTGCACTTGAGCCTGAGGCGCATGAAGACCGACTACCTGGACCTGGTCCAGTTCCACGGGCCTCCCCCCGTTGAAACGCGGGACGAGGCTATCCAGGCCATGCTGGAGTTGAAACGAGAGGGCAAGACCCGGTTCATTGGCGTGTCGGCGGTACTGCCCGAGGTGGCCGGTCTGGTGGAGACGGGAGCTTTCGATACGGTCCAGGTGCCGTATTCGGCCCTGGAGCGGGAGCACGAGGCCTTTATCGGCCAGGCGGCCTTGGAGGGCCTAGGCGTAGTGGGCCGCGGCGGCATCGCCCGGGGCGAGCCCGGTCACGGACTGGCCGAGCCGTCCCGGTGGCAGAGGTGGGAAGAAGCCGGACTGGGGGAATTGTTGGAGGGAATGGACCGGTTCGAATTCCTGCTGCGGCACACCATCAGCCACCCGGGCTTGCACACCACGATTGTCGGCACCCTGGACCCGGACCACATGGCCCGCAATCTGGACGCCGCCGCCAAGGGCCCCCTGCCGGCATCGCTGCGCGACGAGGTGGCCCGGAGGCTGGACGCCCCCGCTACCTCCGAGCAGTAACGGGTGCTCGGGGAGTACTAGCGGGGTCCGCAAGAGGTAGGCTGACCGGCGCCGAGCAGATCCGTGACCTCGATTGAACCGAGCTCAAACGTGACTTCGCGCTGACGGGCCGTTGCACCCCGCTCTAGCCGCCGCGCCGTGAACTCGGAGGCCAGCGCAACGAATTCGTCTGTTGCGACAATGACGGGAATCACGACCTTCACTCCAGCCGGATACCCCGCCACAAACCAGGGGACTGTGACAGACCTGTAGCAGTTTCGATAGTTCCCGTAGAACTCGACAGCCTCTGGCCGGCGCTGTTCATCGGGGAATGCAAACTCCAAGTATTCGGCGGTCGCCATCAGCGGCCCAATCACCGGGATCATGCCCACAAGGGTTAACAGACCTTCGTTGATCCCCAAAGCGGCCCGTTCCTGGCGTGGATGATAGTAGACCCACTGCCAGTCCTCGGAGTCACGGTCTGTGGGCACTCTGATCCATTTCCGAATGTGATCGTAGCTGACCCACGCACCCTGGGGTAAGAGAAGGTTCACATGTCCGTGGCCATCGATGCCATCCTCGTGCACTATATCAATTGCCAGCTCTCGGAGGCCACCGTCACCAAGGACGGGACCCATTGAGACCTTGACCCTCGTGTCGGTGGTCATATAGCCGGTGTGGGCAAAGTCGGAGGCAGGCGCGTCAATCAGGACCTCCCAGAAGTCGTCCTCCCAGCCGGTCAGTATCGGGGCGGCTGGCTCCTCCCCGGTAACGGACAGCGTGTAGCTCCCGGTGACCTCATTGGCGTAGCCCCTAACGGCCACGTAATAGTCCCCCGAAGACGGCGCCCTCCACACCAAGCGCGACCCGTAGCCTTCCCCTCCGTCGTCGTCACTGTCTATCGAGTCTCCATCCCCGTCATAGAGCTCGATCTCCGTGTCCGAGTCCGTGCGGGTCTCGATAGTGTATTCCCGGCCGCCCTCCGCCCGGAAGCGGAAGTAGTCCCAGTCTCCGGAGCGTTCTATGTCCCCAGCGGTGGTCGACCCCTCACGGATGACGGTTGATGCGCCGCGGCTGTCCCCATGGTCGTCTTCTTGGGCCTCGGCCGCGCAGGTTAGCGACTCTAACCCATCGTTGTTGTTTTCGTTGGTTTCCGCTACCTCGTTGGCCTCGTCCGCCCGCACTCGTACTGAATGCGTGCCCGCGGGGCAAGTCCAGAGGAACGTAAAGGAGCGATCCCGCGACGAACGGGCCGCTAGCGAGCTTCTGGCTGAGATGTCAATAGCAGCGTTGTCAATTACTAGCTCGTTGCCGAATTCTCCGGAGTCGCCCGTGCCTAGGTTATGCACGGTGTAGTGGAAGGTAAGTTGCGCTCCGGCACTGGGACTGGATGGCGACCACCGTATGTCGCTAATCGCCAAGTCCGGCTGCCGGCTGGGCTCGGCTGGCTCCTCCCTGGTAACGGACAGCGTGTAGCTCCCGGTGACCTCATTGGCGTAGCCCCTAACGGCCACGTAATAGTCCCCCGAAGACGGCGCCCTCCACACCAAACGCGACCCGTAGCCTTCCCCTCCGTCGTCGTCACTGTCTATCGAGTCTCCATCCCCGTCATAGAGCTCGATCTCCGTGTCCGACTCCGTGCGAGTCTCGATAGTGTATTCCCGGCCGCCCTCCGCCCGGAAGCGGAAGTAGTCCCAGTCTCCGGAGCGTTCTATGTCCCCAGCGGTGGTCGACCCCTCACGGATGACGGTTGATCCGCCGCGGCTGTCCCCATGGTCGTCTTCTTGGGCACCTCCGCTATCGTCGGTTGGCTCCTCCCTGGTAACGGACAGCGTGTAGCTCCCGGTGACCTCATTGGCGTAGCCCCTAACGGCCACGTAATAGTCCCCCGAAGACGGCGCCCTCCACACCAAACGCGACCCGTAGCCTTCCCCTCCGTCGTCGTCACTGTCTATCGAGTCTCCATCCCCGTCATAGAGCTCGATCTCCGTGTCCGAGTCCGTGCGAGTCTCGATAGTGTATTCCCGGCCGCCCTCCGCCCGGAAGCGGAAGTAGTCCCAGTCTCCGGAGCGTTCTATGTCCCCAGCGGTGGTTGACCCCTCACGGGTGACGGTTGATCCGCCGCGGCTGTCCCCATGGTCGTCTTCTTGGGCACCCCCGCTATCGTCGGTTGGCTCCTCCCCGGTAACGGACAGCGTGTAGCTCCCGGTGACCTCATTGGCGTAGCCCCTAACGGCCACGTAATAGTCCCCCGAAGACGGCGCCCTCCACACCAAACGCGACCCGTAGCCTTGCCCTCCGTCGTCGTCACTGTCTATCGAGTCTCCATCCCCGTCATAGAGCTCGATCTCCGTGTCCGAGTCCGTGCGGATCTCGATGGTGTATTCCCGACCCCGCTCCGCCCGGAAGCGGAAGTAGTCCCAGTCTCCGGAGCGTTCTATGTCCCCAGCGGTGGTTGACCCCTCACGGATGACGGTTGATCCGCCGCGGCTGTCCCCATGGTCGTCTTCTTGGGCACCCCCGCTATCGTCGGCTGGAGGCTCCGTGACGTCCACGGTCATCGCGTGCGCTCGCCAGCCCTGCTGATCAAGTACGGTCGCGCTGCGATCGGCCCGTGAGCAGTTGTCGTACCCGTCCGAGCAAACCCACTGGCGGTACCTCACGTCAAAGCGCCCGTTTTGTTTTGGAGTGACCCTCAGAACAATGGTGATGCTGGACGACTCTGTCCAGCTTGGCTCGTCGAACTCGACGAGCAGATGTTCTGCGGGCATCGTCCGTCCCGAAGCACTGTAAATCGTGTCGCCGACTTCTCTAAAGTGGACGTTGGATCTATCCCCGGAGTAAAGACTGACGTCGACGTGGGCTTGGGAAGACGAATATACATGCTGGGCTGACGACTCGTCCGGATCGGTCAGGGAAGGGAACGAAATCGTGATTCCTCCATGATCGCCGCTTCCGCTGAGTTCTCCTAACGTGAACGACAGCAGGAACCTCTCTCCAACGTCAACGCTCCGTCCTGTTGGGCCTCCCACCTCGATCTCCGCTGTCGGAGGATTTACTTCTTGCGCCGACACCGCGGTCGGGCCGCCGACGTATCCTACGGCCAGGACCAACACCATCGGCAGTATCGCCAAAAGTAGCGTCTTTTTCATCTGTAGGAAGATCCAGAACCGGTCGCGCTGCGCCTCCACGCCCGCCCAGATGGCCGCAATGAAGCCAATCAGTATGACCAGCAAGGCCAGAACGCGTCCTACAAGTACGCTGCTGACGTTGGCTTTTATCTCCACGTCTTACCTCCCTATTGAGGGCAATGAGCCTGGGCATGAGCAACTGACAAGGAGTCCACAGATCTGCCGGTTGACTTGCGATCGGGGTGGGAATGAGCCCTGCAAGCGCCGCGACCGCACTTAGCTTCGCGCCGCGCCGCGTAGAGCAGCAACTAGAATAGGCGTAGGATAGGGCCGAATAGAGAGCGAATGCGGGTTATACAGCGATGAAGAGGGTCAGGCGCTGCGATTAACTCGGCTGGGTTGGGGGGGTAGTTTGTGAGCCTCCGCCGTCGCCTGGCGATTGTCGGTGCTCCACGAGACACACCCTCACGGAATCGTCGAGGAACGTCCCGAAGTCATCCCTTTCCAGGGGGAGATGGGGGTGCCTCCGCACAAGCTGTGAGATGAAATCCCGGACATTGAATGACTCGCGGTTGCTCAGTTCCCGCTCTAGCAGCGCCTGGATCTCACCGTTGGTGAATCGTCGACCGGGATTGCGGGCGTATAAGGACAGCAGGGAGAAGGGGCCGCTGTGGACTCCGTCCGCCCTGTTTCCGACTCGGAAGTCGAGCCTAGTCCACATCTCCCCTGTCCGCAGGAATACGTTGCCTGCCACCCTGTCGACGAATAACCCGATGTCGCGCAGCAGATCGTCTTTTTCAGTGATTAGGCGTTCGTACTGACTGCCGGTGATGTCGATCTCATAACCGTCGAACACAGCGACGTACTCTGCTTCGTCTGGCGTGGACGGGCCGTACGGTTCCAGTAGTCCAGCGATCCGGGCGACCCACGCGGGGGCATCCTGGGATGGACCGGTGGACGGCAGGCAATCGTCTGCGTGCCGAGGCCTGCGCGCCCACGGGAGGATCGCTCCCAACATGCTTCCGCCAAGCACGACGATCATGAAGCCCGATCCTGTAAGCGTGTACGCCACGAGGGCTTCGCGCTGGCGCAGCTGGAACTGCTCAGGCGGGTAGCCCAGACCGGACCACTCGTGTTCCCACTTCCAGAGAAGGTTTCCCGTTGTCGGCTGCTCCCCCGTGGTGTAAAGGACCATCATCATGCCGATAGAGAGGACTAGAAACACCAGGATTACGGCGATCGCGCCGATGAACAGGTTGCGGGCCAGGTCAGGATCGAGCCTCATCTCCGCGTCCCTTAGAGCGTGGATGACGCACAGCGATCCGGCGATGAGTCCGGCCACGGCGATGAGATTGGGCTTGCATCCGACGCAGGTGAGGACGATGCCCGGCGCGAAGGCGAGGAGTACGGGAGCGCCGGACAGCACTGCCCCTCTCGTAAACGGCCCCCACCCGTCACCGCTGAACCATGCCCGCCGCAGACAGAGCCAGCGGTAGAGGACATAGGCCGCCACGGCCATGACGCAGCTCAGCAGGGTGGACAGCACGGCGGGGAGAGGGTGGGCGGACACCGGCTCCAGCGTGTAGAAGCCGTACATGTCCATCCCCGTGTTCAGCGTGAAGAACAGCGTGGCGTTCAACATGAAGAGTACGGAGACAAACAGTATGTATCCCAGCCATGGTTCGGGGCGCTGAATCACTGGAGTTGAGGCGGAGCTATCACCGTCTCCCTGCACGGCGTCATCAGGCACGACCATGCTTGGTATCCATGCGTATTGCGATAGCACTCTGTGCGTCTGATTCAGCCGTCACCGTCTGTCTGAAGATCGCGCTTTCGCATTCCACTCACGGTCATCCGGTATCTCTGCATACGGCTCCTCGGCCTATCAGGAACGTTCTCAATTAGACCTAGTCGCCGCCCGGTGTCACTCCATCGTCTGCACAACTACACGACCGCCATTGACGATTTCCATATACAAGCTATGGCTGTCGAGCAAGAATATACCGTTAATACTCGCGGGCGCTGCGCCACAGGTAGCAGCCGGTGACGCCCATCACGATTACAAACAGCGGGTCAACCAACGTCCATATGATGGAATTGACTGTGTCCTGGCCGGCTCTCCCGGTGGTGAGTAAGTCGAACCAGTTCCAGAAGAACCAGAGGGTTAGCAGGACCGACGCATAGACCGCCGCGTTCACTTCCAAGTATTCGCGGCTGATCTGGCCGTAGCCGTTTTGGCTGTCGGTCATCCTCTTGCGGGCGTAGTGGACCATCAGGGCGAGCACCGTGCCGGCGGCCATGAACCAGTCGATGATCTCCCACACCTCTGAGACGTCCACCAAATCATCGTAGAATGCCGAGAAGACGAAGTGCAGCGCCACCCCGGTGGCCAAGAGCCAAAAGGCCAACCCAGCGAGTTTGACCAAGAAGTACATCTGAGGTGTTTTCTCCTTCGGCGCGGCCGTGCAAGCCGGTCCCTGCCCCCCACGGATAATTTAGACATTTTGCATATTATAGAACGGGAATAGGGTCCGGATGTCTCCGTTATAGCACGGATCGACTGAGAACCGGGTGCGGACCCTCACAACCCGCTTTGCCGGGAATTACGACGCTCTATCGCAGACCTCGAATAGGTCCTTGGGGCCCGCCCCGCTTATCATTGGTCGTCGCGGCGTGAGACCGAGCGGCTCCGCTGCTGGAACAGGTAGAACACCAGGGGCACCACGGGAATCAACAGGATCAATGCTCCCGCCAGCCCCACGATGGCCCAGGGGTCCAGCCCCACCAGGCTGTCGATGCGGTCCTTGATCCAGTGCATCAGCTCAGCGTCGCCCGGCTCCCCCTGGTGCCGGGCCATGGATCCTGTGACGGGCCACGGCATGACTGCCTAATCGCCCGGGGCCGGCTCTACGGCCGCGTAAGAGTGGTACCTGCCGGAGTACTTGCGCTCTTTGATGAAGAACGCGGTGAGGGCGGCCGGGAACAGCAAGGAGCCGGCGAATAGGAACGGGATCGTGTAGGAGCCGGTGACGTCGTTCAGGATCCCCGCGATCAGGACCATGGAGAAGCCTCCGAACTGGTGAAACATGAAGGTCAACCCGGCGATGGTGCCCAGGGCCCGCAGGCCGTAAACGTCGGCGGTGAGAGTGGTGGTCAGGGAAGCGGTGGCGATCCAGGAGATGCCGGCCACCACCGCGAACAGCCACACCCCCAGGTCACCGGAGAGGACCGGGATTCCCACCAACGGCGGGATGAGCAGGATCATGTAGGCCACACCGCGGGTGAGATAGACCAGGGCCAGCAGGTTTTTGCGGCTGAATCGGTCCGAGATCACCCCCGCGCCTATTGAGCCAAGTATGTTCAGGCCGCCCATCACCGCGAAGACGGAGGCGGCCAGCGCCGGGGACATATTGCGGTCTTCCTGGGCGAAGGCGACGAAGTGGAAGGACAACAGGAAGGTGGTCGTCCCGCAGACCACGTAGGCCATGGACATCTGCCAGAACGGGGCCGACTGCATGGACTGGGACCACCGGTCGGTTTCCAGCGGGCCGGCGCCGAGGGACCCCTGCGGCGCGCCGGTCGAGGAGCCCGGGGTCGGGTCGCCGTCGGGTTCCAGGCCCATCTCCGCCGGGTCGTTGCGGAGAAACATCCAGGCGAAGGGGACCGACCACAGGATGATGAGGCCCAGCGCCACCCAGGTGGCCCGCCAGCTATCGGTGGCCTGCATGAAGTAGGTGGCGAAGGGGACCAGCAACAACGCCCCCACGGAAGAGCCGGAGGCGTTGATGCCGATGACGGTCGCTCGGCGGCGGCGGAACCACCTGGAGAGAAGGGCGCCGGTATTGGTGAGGGACGCCCCGCTCAGGGCCGTGGAGGCCACTATGCCGAACATGAAGGCGAGGAAAATGATGTGGAAGGTGAGGCTCAGGGCCATTGTGGCCAGGGCCACCACGACCAGACTGACCACTATGGACACCCGTCCCTTGCGGTCGAACAGCATCCCCAGGAACGGCTGGGTGACCCCGTTGACCAGGACTCCCAGGCCTCCCGCCAGGGATATGGCGGTCCGGCTCCAGCCGAACTCCTCGCTCATGGGGAGGACGAACACGCCTATGGCGTTGCGGGCCCCGATGGAGACCAGCGCGATGAAAAGGGTGATACCTACGACGTACCACCCGAAGTAGACCCTGTTGTTGGCTTTTTTGATGGAGGCTGCCTCTGCCCGCGGTCCCTCCGGGGACGGCGGCCGTTAGTCTCGGAGCGCCATGGCGTCCCGGCCCGCGCTGGCGCCGGCCAAACGCCCTAACACCATGCCGGCGGACAAGCCGGACCCCCCGGGGTAGTTGTGGTAGAACAGGCCGCCCACCATCTCTCCGGCGGCGTAGAGGCCGGGAATGGGTTCCTGGCTGTTGGTGACCACCTGGGCCCGGTTGTTGATCTTGATCCCCCCAAAAGTGAAGGTGATCCCGCAGGTCACTGCGTAGCCCAGGTAGGGCGGGGTGTCGATGGTCTGGGCCCAGTTGGTCTTGGGCGGCTCGATGCCCACGGCCCCCCTGCCGTCTTTGATGGTGGGATTGTAGGGCACGCCGGTTTGGACCGCCCCGTTGAAGTCGGCCACGGTGCGAACCAGACCGGCGGGGTTTATGTCCAATCGCGCCGCCAAGTCTTCTATGGTGTTGGCCTCGGCCATGGTCACCTGGGGAATGCGGTATTCGTCCCGCAGCAGGTGCTTGACCTTGTCGTCGAATATCTGGAAGGCCAAGCCCTGGGGCTGGGTGAGCAGGGCCCGGCCGTAGGTCACGTAAGTATAGTTGCGAAAGTCGGCCCCCTCGTCCAAGAACCGGTTGCCGTCCAGGTTGACCATGATGCCGAAGGGGTAAGAATGCTTCTGGTAAAGCTCGGTAATGGTGCGGTCGCCGAAGGACGGAGCGTTCATGTCCCAGGCCACGGCGTGGCAACTGCTCCAGTGGCCGTGAGACTGGGCCCCCACGTCCAGCGCCATGCGGATGCCGTCGCCGGTGTTGTATGGGATGCCCCTGACCTTCACCATCTCCCACCCGGGCCCCAGGTAGCGGCAGCGCATCTCGGCGTTGGCCTCGAAGCCCCCGCTGGCCAGGACCACGGTCCGGGCCGGGATATCCTCGAACCCGGAAGGGCCCAGCGCCCGCAGGCCGCTCACCCTCCCCGTTTCGTCCCGTATCAGGCTAACGCCCTGGGTGGCGTAGCGGACCTCGACGCCTGCGCGCTGTGACGCCTCGAACTGCTGGTCGGACAGGCCCTTGCCCGCGCCCACCGCCTCCACCAACAGGCCGCCCCAGAAACGATACTTGTCGCCGTCCTTGAAGGCCTGCCTTCCGTAGGAGAGGACAAAACGCACTCCCTTTTCCCTGAGCCACTGCATGGTGGGAAGGGAGCCGCTAACCAGTATTTGGGCCAGCTCGGGGTCGGACATGCCCTGGGTCACCCGCATCATGTCGGCGTAGAACTGGTCCTGGGTGTAGCTGCCCACGTCCACGGCCGCCTCTTCCGTGGGGGACATGTCCGGGATCAGAGTCTTGATGTCCTCTATGCCGTCGAAGGCGACCCGGATTATGCCGCCGGTGAAGTAAGTGTTGCCGCCCCGGAAGTACTCGGGGGCCTTTTCCACCACCAGGACGGACCCGCAGATTTCCTTGGCGGCAAGGGCGGCGCTCAACGCCGCGTTGCCCGCCCCGACTATCACCACGTCATACTTGTCTGCCAACACCAACCTCCTGCCGGCCAATGGTGGGGAGACGCGGACCGCCGACAGGGCTTAATGATAGCGCGTCCGGCACGCGCGCTCAACAAGCCGCTGTGGTGCGACTGGCGTTTTGATCATGCCCTCACGCCGGACCTGCTCCCCCACGTCCCTCCCGCTCTTATATCATTTGGAGAAACGCTCCTTGCTGCCATCCTCGTGAACGCCCCTTTCCGTGATTACCATGAAAGAAGGGGGGAAGAGCAGGGCTATCGCATAGGAAGGTTGGCGAATTGAGTTAGCATGGTAGCCAGGAATGCATTGTCCCAGCCAGCCCGTTTGAGTTTGCCCCGCATTGACCCCTTGCTGGGTTCCAGGCGAGCCAGGTTGAGCGCCAGTTTACGAAGCAAAGCCAGGTTTTCGGCGCAGTTGCCCTTGCGGTTTCTGGCCTGGTCTTCGTTAAACACTACGTCCAGAGACCAATGCAGCCTGTTCTCAATGCCCCAATGGCTACGCACGATGTCATTGAAGCGCTCCGGTCTAAAGACCTGGCTCATCAGGTAGTAACGGGTCTCTACACTGGTCTGGTCGTACAGATGGCGGCTGGCAGTTACCTTACCTATTGCTTTCAAGCCGGGCCAGTGGTGTATATCCTGCAGCCAAGCCACGTCGCCGCTGACGCCGGCGGTGCGGGTCTCGACCCGGCCGTGCCCCTTGCTCACCTCGGTAGCCTCAGCCAAGGGAGTGTCTGGGTCATCCAGGAACAAACGCACCTCGTCGTTCAAGGTCCCCTGATTGCCCTTGAGGGCCAGCACGTAATCCGCCGACTGCTCCCTTACCAGTTGGGCCACCTGGCGTTGACAGTGCATGGCATCAGCGGTGACCACCGTCCCCGATAAAGACAGCAGTTCCAAGAGTTTGGGTACGGCGGTGATCTCGTTGGATTTGCCCTCCACGGCCAGTTGGCCCAGCGCCAGCCGTTGCTCCGCCGCCCAGGCGCTGACCAGATGCAACGGGGAGGTCCCTTCCGCCCGGTCGTAGGACCGGCGCAGGGTCTTTCCGTCCAGGGCCACCACTCCCTGGCAAGCTTGGGCGAACTGTTCCATGAAGCCCAGGAACCAGGCGTGGAATGCCTCCGGGTCCAGCAGCCGGAATATTCGGGAGAAGGTATCGTGGCTGGGAATTCCGTTTTCCAGCTTCAGAAAGCCCTCGAGAAACTCTCGCTTCGCCCGGCCAAACAAGGCCATGTCGGTGCATGTTTCCCCACCGCACAACACAGAGTGCACAGGGCTATCACCAGTATGTCGTGCAACGAGTGCTGTTGGCCGCTGACCCTCCGTGGGTCGTTCAGACCCTCAAACACATTCCCCATTTCCCCCATCATCCCTTCCTCCACCCAATTGCCGCACTTCTGCTGCCTATCCTCGGCAGCCCTTTACTATTCTAATCATCCCCTATTCCCTCATGCGATAGCCCTGGGGGGAAGAGGCCGGGACATGATTGAAAAGTGCCCGGCCGCCCTGGGCATGGCCGTGCTGCGCCCGCTTCTGCAATTCCGACAGAGCGCCCCACTCTGTCATTCCGCTGGAGCGCAGCGACGAGGAATCTTGTGTGATGGGGAAGCGCTAAAGTGTGGGGGTCAGGGTGCGGCAGGCCGAAGGAATCATGGTCCTAAAGACCGAAGTTTAGCGTGAGCCATATCGCCGGGGGTGGCATCATGCCCCCTGCATCGGCTTACGTATGGGACCCGGCGGCTGTCGCAAGTAGCCAGTCTCGGCCGCAGGGGGCACCCGCCATGTCACGGTTCTTGTTTGTCGGACTATTGGCCCTGTCCCTGGCAATTCTTGCCTGTAGCTCTTCGGACACATCCAACACCGCGGTAATCACGCGGCCTTCCCAGGATGCCGGCCCGCGGTTCCACTCAACCCCTATACCGTTGTCACAGGTCAGCGTTCAACTGAGCCAACCCCTATCCTCCGGTCTGTCCGTCTCGGACGTTGTGGAGAACGCCCTGTTAAGCGTGGTGGAGATTCAGACCGGGCAAGGAAACGGCGCCGGATTCATCGTCAACGAGGCTGGCATGGTGGTCACGAACTGCCATGTAGTGACGGGACAGACCCAAGTTGGCGTTCGCATGACCGATGGGGTGATATACCAGGGCAACGTGGCCCAGGTGGACCCCAACTTTGATCTGGCTTACATCGAGATAGACAGCGCAAGGACCTTCATCCCCATCGCGCTAGGGGATTCCGACACGGTACGCATTGGTGAGGACGTTATCGTCATAGGCTTTCCGCTCAGCGCATCCCTGGGCGCGGAGCCCACAGTCAGCGTAGGGATAATCTCGGCCAAACGGGAAGGCTACTTGCAGACCGACGCATCGCTCAACCCGGGCAACTCCGGGGGCCGCTCCTAAATATGTTCGGCCAGGTTTGCGGCGTCATTGTTTCCCGGGTGGAGTCCAGTGATGCTGGGAGACCTGTCGCCGGCATTGGATTCGCCATTCCGATCAACGCAGTAAAAGCCAACCTGGGCGGCGCGGTATCTTCGGAAGGACAGGTGTTGCCAACCCCGACACCTTTCCCCACCATCCGGCCAACCCCGGATCTGGAGGCTACCACAACGGCTATCGAGGCTGTGGACGCACAACGGCGGCTGGAGGCCCAGGCTACCAGGACAGCAATTGAGGCCCAGCAAGAAGCGGAGCAGTACGCCGGCTCTCTGGAAGCCACCCGGGTTGCCCAGTTGCCAACGGCTACTCCGGCCCCGACGCCAACGCCTGAGCCAACTCCGACGCCGGCGCCACCTACACCTACTCCCACACCGCACCCCAGCACATATTGCGTTGAGTGGGAGGCGCTAGTCCTAGACTGGATACGTGGTGGGAATATCTACTCTCACAGAGATGGGGTTGGGGTCAGGAACCCATCAGTGCCGGATCATCCTCAGCTATCCACTGATCAGGCACAACGCATCTGCATCATCGCATTTCCACTTGGGCAGTTGGAATCCTATCATTCCGCCTATCCAGTTGTGGTAGGAACAGATGCAATGCAATTGCTTCCCGGCACCTACAAATATTGGGCAAGTGACGGTGACAATAGGGTGACGGAAAGCGCGTGCAAGCTGGCGCTGAATGTCGGGGAAGACAATGAGTCCACGATCCAGCTAACATACGGCGAGCCCTTCCAGTTCATGTTTTACACGTACCATGGGACAGTCATGCTCAGCACCATGGACTTTGGGCCATGGGACAGCTCTTGCCATGGAAGGCTCGTCCGCATCGGAGACTAGGAACCCGGCAGAGGTTGCAATGCCTCAAGAGCCTCTTGGCACTGATGAAATCCTGCGTGGACTTGCGAACCTGGAAGGCCAAGTCAGGGCGTCGCGTGTAATGAATGGGATGTTGCTCTACGCTCTCAGAACGAATACGCCCATTGAGGTTGTCTTCCGGGATACTGATCGCCTCCGCGAGGGCCTTGCGGAAGAAATGCAAACGTTCCTCCCCGATCACAGGGGCGCATTTACCGCGGGCGTCCGCGACGGCATGATTTCCATCCAGGTCATCGCCGCTGTCATCAATAGCTTCATGGATGATATTAGCCATGCTACACCACCTGAGAATGATGAGTTCTCCCCATGATACACTTTTGATTCAGGCCCCCGACTTTTGATTCAAGACGGATTTCTGGTGCAAAGCCGCGCAGACATCAAACTTCTGATTCCATCCGCAGTTTTGGTGCAAAGCCACGTTGAGGTTCACATTGGCGCTATAGATTAGTCAGACCCGCAATATATAGCCCAACCCGCCCAGCATTGAACTTTCGAGCAGCGGACCAAAGAAGAAGGGACCGTTGGCATTTATTTTTCGTTAGGGGAATTGTTGGGGGAGTCCAATCGACGAGTAGTATGTACTGGACCGGCAAGTTTGCTAGTCGTCGCAATGCTGCCGGCATGTAACGCCGGATCACCACCCGCCTTAACGGAGACGTCGACCAACACGTCGGCTCCAACCAATATCCTTGCGTCGCCTCCCATTCCGACCATAAGGGATTGGCCGTGTAGCGTAGAACTCGAGACCGGACTGAAAGTCTACCCTACGCTGGTCAACGAGGCGAAGAAGCACGCTTCGCCGTTCTCTATCGGTAGTGATTGGGGTACTGGGTCTAGTATTACAACGTCAGTTAGTTTGATAGGATGACTGTGTAGCTGGAGAGGGAACAGGCAGGTGAGGTGGGGATGTGGATGCGGCAGCTTTCGAACAGGTGTACGGGGCCTTTGGGGATTTTCACGCTTACTTCGCTCCGCTGTTTGGCCGCAGGGAGACGCGGGAGCACAGCGGTCATTATCTCCAGGCCCTGCTGGTACAGTCCGGGGAGCGGCGCAACGCTGAGAACCTGTCGGAGACAGTTCCGGGGTCAGCCCGAGGGATGCAGCGGTTTCTCACTGATTCTCCCTGGGACGATGAGGCGATTATCGGACGGCTGCAGGAGTACCTGGGAACCCGGCTGGAGCATCCGGAAGGTGTGTGGGTGCTGGACGGCAGTGACTTTCCCAAGCAGGGACGGAAGTCAGCGGGAGTGGCCCGGCAGTACTGCGGGAGGCTGGGGAAGGTGGCCAACTGCCAGGCCGGGATGTTCCTGGCCTATGTTAGCCCGTTGGGACGGGCCCTGGTGGACAAACGGCTGTATCTGCCGGAGAGTTGGACCTCGGACAAAGACCGGTGTGAGGCGGCGGGTGTGCCGGAGGATAGGCGGGGCTACCGGTCCAAGACGGAGTTGGCCTTGGAGATGGTGGGGCGGGCACAGGAGCGGGGCCACCTGAAGGCTGGATGGGTCGCGGCGGACGACGCCTTCGGGATGTCGCCGTCATTCCGCGACGGCCTGGCGGCCTTGGGGATGTGGTACGTGCTGGACGTTCCGTCCGGCTTTACGGTGTGGCCGCCGGAGCCTGCCTGGACCAATGTGGAGTATCAGGGATTCGGGCGTCCCCGCAAGCCGAGGCTCCGCAGCGGGCAGCGGCGGACAATGCAGGAGCGCAGCGACGAGTTGCCGGAGGCGGCCTGGCATGAGCTCACGGTGGCCGAGGGAAGCCAGGGACCACGCAGCTACCTGTTCAGTGCCCAGAGGGTGCGTCCAACCAGCAGGCGTAAGCCCGGCGAAATCCACTGGGCCATTTACCGCCGGAATCTGGACGGCAGCGAACCCCGCTACTATCTGTCCAATGCTCCGGAGGATACCCCGTTGGAGACCCTGGCATACGTGGGAGGATCCCGTTGGCGTATAGAAACGGAGTTCGAGACGGAGAAAAGCGACGTGGGGCTGGACGAGTACGAGACACGCACCTGGGCTGGCTGGCATCACCACGTGGCCCTGTGCCTGCTGGGCGGAGCTTTTCTGCTGAGCCTGCAACAGGCTTGGGGGGAAAAAGATGCCCCGGATCACGAGGCCGCAGGTCTACCGGGTGGTGCGGGAGATGCTGCCCCGGGAACGGTTCGGACCTGAAGAGTTGCTGCGGTGGCTGGAGGATACGCAGGACAGTAACGAACGGGCCAGACGCTCCCATGCTAAGCGCCGCGCCGCCATGCGGGCATCACCCCACATCCCTCCCTGAACTGACGTTGTAATACTAGCAGGCTGCTGAAGAAAGGGGTCCAGGTCGGAAATCGACGATTCAAGTCGTTGGAGCCTGGGTCCTGTTGGAGGAAATCGTGCCGTTCACACGAGACTTTTAGCCCATTTGGCTTCGCCGACCGTTCCTCTTGGGGCACGGGGCATAGGTAGCCCGGTGTCAGGTCATGCCATCCGGGCTTCCGGAGTTGCCGCCGCCTGCCCCAGCAGCTTGGACATCCGAACCAGGTTGTAGGCCGTGGCCACCAGGTGCCCCGCCGGACCAGTCCGCTCCAACCCCCGATACCGGGTCCGCCGGAACCCGCCCACCGTCTTCATCTACCCAAAGACCTCCTCAACCCGTTTCCGAATCCGCTGGCTGACCGCGTACCCCGGATGCCGGGTGGTCCGGCCGTCAATGGCGCTAGACCGGCCCCTGGTGTTCTGCGCGACGTGAGGCGTCACCCCGCGCCGTCGCAGGTCTGCCACGCAGTCCCGAGTGTCGTAGCCTTTGTCTCCGCCCAGCGTTCGGGGATGAAAGCCCCGCTCCCGGGTTTGGTTCAACAGCTCCGGCGCAATATCCCGCTTCGCCGTACCCGTCGCGTGGGTGGCCTGAAAGTCCACCAGCATTCCATGCCGGTTTTCCATCAGGGCGTGAGCCATGAAGACCAGCTTGGCTTCTTTGCCTTTACCCTTGCGTAGCAACCGGGCCTCCGGATCCGTAGTGCTCTGATGGGTGGCATTGCTACGCCGTTCCCCATGAAAGTCCACCGAGGGGTTGCCCGGGTCGGCGTCGGTTGTCCGGGGTGGGTCGCCGTCCCTGGGTTTGAAGCTCTTTGGGGAAGCTCTGAATCACTGACCGCAACCGGTTTTCCGGACCTTGCCGGTGTTTGAGAAGGGTTTTTCACCCTTTCCCAGCTCCCTTTGAGGCCCTTGGAGCCGGGCCCTCACCTCCCTTTCGGGGTCAGACCGGGCGTTGGGCCCGGAGCCCCCTGGGTCACCGGACCAGGGGGCTCCGGGCCGTCAACAAGTTCCCCAGCCCCAGCAGCAGGGCCAGGCGCTCCGTGTTCTTGGCCAAGCCCCGGTAGCGTACCTTGCTGTAGCCGAACAACCGCTTTGCCTTCAGGAAGGGATGCTCCACCTTGGCCCGCACTGACGCCTTATCTTTTTCCGCCACAGCCTCCCGGCTGTCCGGTTCCGGCTTCCGTCGCTGCCCAGGCTTCAGCGCCACCCGCCATTCCACGGCTAAATCCAGGTTCTCCTCCCGTTTCTGTACCCCCACGTACCCGGCGTCGCCCCATACCTGCCGCTCCTCCCCATGTAACAATCTATGGGCTTGGGTCACGTCATGCACGCCAGCCGGGGTGGTTGCCAGGCTATGCACCAGTCCCGTGCCGGCGTCCACCCCGACGTGCAGCTTCATCCCGAAGTGGTACTGGTTCCCCTTCTTCACCTGACGCATCTCCGGGTCCCGCTGCCCAGTCCGGTTCTTGGTGGAGGACGGCGCCTCGATGATGGTGGCGTCCACCATGGTTCCCTCCCTGAGCCGCAGCCCCTGGGCTTCCAGATGCCCGTTGATTTCCTCAAACAACCCCTCCCCTAGCTCGTGCTTCTCCAGCAGGTGGCGGAAGTGCAGTATCGTACTCTCATCGGGCAGCGGCTCCGACCGCCGCAGACCGGCAAACCGGCGCACCGATTCCGCCTCAGATAACAGGTCTTCCATCGCCGGGTCGCTCAGGTTGTAACATACCTGCACCACGTGCACGCGCAGGATCGCCGGCAGGGGATAGGGCCGGCGCCCCTTCCCTGCCTTGGGATAGTAGGGCTCAATCCGCCCTTCCAGCCTGGACCAGGGCATCCAGCTTCTCCAGGAAAACCTCCCGGCGGGTCTCCCGTCTCTTGTATTGGTACTCCAGGTCGGCAAAGGTCGGCAAAGGTCGGCTGTGCGGTCATGGCTGTCCCCCGGCATGGCTGCTTTATCCCTAAGTATGCCACATCCGGCGGATTGTTCAGAGGTTCCTTAAGTCGCGCCGCGGGAGCGCGGTTCGTGCACACGCGGCCTGGCGTGCCGGCGAGGGCTGGAGATTCCTCGTCGCTGCGCTCCAGCGGAATGACAGGGTGGGGTGCTAGGGATGACGGAAGTGGGCGGTAGGACGGCCTGTTGCCGGGGGGTCTTCCTGTTGCTGGGAGGGCAGTCGGTGCACCCGCGGCCGGGCCTTATGGTTTCACGGGTGGGGCAGGCCTGTCTACACTCTGTGCAATGGGGAGCCGGGCGCCGCGTCTTACTCCAGGACTAGGTTATCGATCAGCCTGGTGCGGCCCAGCACCGCTGCGGTCGACACCATGGCGCCGGCTTCCGCTACCTCCGCCTCTTCCAGCGTCGGACCGTCCGCCACACTGACATAGTCGATGGTCTCGATCAAGGGCTCGTCCTCCAGCATGCGGCGCACCTCTAGTCGCAGCAGTCCCGCGTCCCGCTCGCCCGATCGCCACAGTTGCCGGGCCCGGCACAGGGCCCGGTAGACCACCGGCGCGGCTTCCCGTTGCCCCAGGCTCAGGTGCACGTTTCGGCTGCTGAGGGCCAAACCGTCGGAGTCCCGCACGGTGGGGACCACCACGATCTCCACGTCCGTGGCCAAGTCGTCCGCCAGCCGGGCAATCACCCTGGTCTGCTGGCCGTCCTTTTGCCCGAAGTAAGCCCGCTGGGGCCGCACCAGGTTGAAGAGCTTGGCCACCACGGTGGCGACGCCGCGGAAGTGACCCGGGCGATGGGCCCCTTCCAGCTTGTCCGCCAAGCTCCCCGGGTCCACCCAGGTGTCGAACCCCGGGGGGTACATGTCCTCCGCCGTGGGCGTGAACACCAGGGCGGCCCCCTCCAGGCGCAGCAGGTCCAAGTCCCGGGGCAGGTCGCGCGGGTAGGCGGCCAGATCTTCCCCGGCGCCGAACTGGGCGGGGTTGATGAATATGCTCACCACCACAGTCTCGTTGTCTTGCTTGGCGCGCCTGACCAGGGTTAAATGGCCCTCGTGCAACGCTCCCATGGTGGGGACCAACGCCAGCGGTTGAAGAAGCCGGCGGCATACCTGGGCAATATCTTGGCTGCTCTCTACAACCTGCATATTCAGCGCCTCCGGTCCCAGGCCCGGCTACCGCCCGGTGGCCGGTTGTTCGAGAATGGACTCTTCCGCCTCATTAGCACTGGCCCCGCCCAACGGGGGCGAGGCGGCGGTCACGTCGTCGCGAAGTAGTGGTCCACCAGTTCCTGGATGTCTAGGAGCCGGTCCGGTCCGGCCCCCCGCTGCGCCGCCAGGGGCAGCGACGCGGCGGTCAGGGCCCCGTACAGGGGCGTCAAGTGAGGAGTGGCCTGGAAGAGGGCTTCCAAGTGAGCCCGGATGGTCGCCACGTCCCCACGGATTACAGGCCCGGTAATGGCGGATGCCACTCCTTGCTGGGCCAGGTTTTCGAGGGTAGCCCGGGAGAGCGGGTATAGGGCTTGGACCGCTTGCTCCTGGGTGAATCCCATGGCCTCCCACAATTCCACCGCTGCCTGCAGCACCACGGCCAGATACCCGCACCCCAGCACCGCGGCGGCATGATAAAGTGCCCGCTGAGGGGCGGGGATATACACCGGGCGCCCTCCCAACTGGTGGGTCAGGTCCCGGAGAAACCGGTCCAGCCAGCCTTCCGCGTCCACGACGAAGGTGACGCCGGACAATCTGGACGCCGCGTCCGCAGGCTCCACCACGCCGGCCAGGGTTTGCAGGGGGTGGAACGCGCCGGTGAGGGCGCCCTGGTCGGCGGCCGGCCGCAGCACCTCGGTGGAGTAGGCCCCGCAGCAATGGACCGCTCCTTGCCCGGGGCGCCACGTGATCCCTGCCGCCACCGGAGCAATTGCCGAGTCGGGAGTAGTGAGGAACACCACGTCCACAGCGTCGGCCAGCTCCTGGGTGGTGGAGTAAGCGCGGCAGCCGGGAATTCTGTTCGCCAACTCCTGGGCGGAAGTCAACCTCCGGCTGTGGACCGCCGTTATCCGGTAGTCCAGGCAAGTCAACGAGACGGCCAATCCGCGCCCCATAACTCCCGCGCCGATAATGCCAATGGTGCGGTTGCGGTCATCCACGGGCTACCTCGGAAACCGCCGGTATTCCCCCCAGCCCCGTGGCTGTCTTTACGGCCCTCACTACCGCCTCGGCCGTCACCTCCACCGCCGCCACGCCCAAGCGGGTAAGCTCCACCGGCTCGGAGGATGTGCCGGAGGCCAGGGCAAACATGGTGTCGCCGTCGAAGATGGTGTGGCAGGGGCGGACGGAGAGCGCCAAACCGTCGTGGCTGACCGACGCGAGGTAATTGGCTTCTTCCTTGCTCAGGGGTGCGTCAGTAGCGACCACCCCGATGGTTGTATTGCCCAGCCTCGCTCCCCGTAGGGGAGCGCAACCCAGCAGGGCAGCCGCCACGGGGTCGTCGAAGCCTGGGCCGTCTTCTTTTCTGGGTCCAGCGAGTAGAAGACCGGTGCGGTGCTCGAAGACGCCGCCGTAGGCGTTGACGGCCACCGCCGCGGCAACCACCGGGCCGCCGGGGAGCTTCATGGAGGCGGAACCAATCCCGGACTTGACCGCCGCGTCCATCCCCCTGGCCTTGGCCACCGTGGCGCCGGTGCCCGCGCCGACGCTGCCCTCTTCCAGGGGAGCCGGTCCCGCCGACAGGCAGGCCGCCCGGCCTTCCGCCGCCCCGGGGCGCACTCCGGAGCTCAGCAGGCCCAGGTCGAAGAGGATGGCGGCGGGCACTATGGGGACTACGACGGGCCCAACCTGAAACCCGATGCCTTCCCCGGCCAGGTAGTCCACCACCCCCGAGGCCGCATCCAACCCGAAGGCGCTGCCGCCGCTGAGCACCAGGCCATGGACGCGGTCCACCCGGTGCACCGGCCTGAGCAGGTCCGTCTCCCTGGTCCCGGGTGAGCCGCCCCGCACGTCCACTCCCCCCACCGCCCCCTGCCGGCAGATGAAGACGGTGCAGCCGGTGCCGTGGTCCAGGTCGGTGTAGTGCCCGGCCTCCAGACCTTCGACAGCAGTGATGGTGGGGTTCACCAGGGGTCTCCGCCGGCTGGAGAATGCCGCCGGCCCCAATAACAACAAACGCCCCGACGGGCCGGGGCATTACCGGTTGCTGCTAGGTTGTCACCGGCCGTCTCGGTCCACATCAGATCCCAGCGGCCCATCCCTTGTATTAACGTGAGGGGAATAACGTGAAGTCCCGCTCGCCCCCGCTGCCGGTGGGCGGCAGCCCAATTCTATATACGCCTCCGGGGGGTGTCAACGCGGGAGCCGGGGACGGGTCGCCCTCAGGGTTTCGCGCGCCTACTTCCACCTGGATTCTTTCGCCCAGATACGAGAATGGCCATATCAACAACGTGTTTCCAAATCGAGTGAGTGTATTCTTAGGACACACCCCAATGCCATCTCTCGCTTGACCGGCCCGAAAGCCAATACTCAAACTGAAACTATGTCGCCGACGCGCCAACAGCCAAAACCCCCCTCGATGGTCCGTGACCAGTGACCAGCCATTAGCCGCTGGCCGCCGACCACTCCCAAAAGGGGGGAGCGGAGGGCTTCAGCCCCATGGCCGATTCGTTCCCTATTCGTTCCAACAAAGAAACGAATCCAGCCCGGGCCCAGTCCCCGCAAAAATCTAAGGCGCACCCGCCGGTGACGTGGATGTTCAGCCTTGGTGAGAAAAATGACCAGGGAAACTATGGCGCCCTGGGGGAGCCGGACAGGCGTGTGTTATGCTGGCTTGCGCCCCGGATCCGCCCGGAGACGGTAGCGGCGGGATTCCCGGGAGGGGCGCCCACCTAAGATGTACGGGAGGTAAGCGTCATGTTCCGAGTCAATCATATCCATTTGAAGGCGCCGGACCCTCGAAAGACGGCCCAGTGGTACGTGGACATGTTCGGGGCCCAACTTGTGGGAGAGGGCCAGGGGCTGGGGGGCTCTCAGACCGTGCGGCTGGACATCGACGGGACTCGCATAAACGTGACCAGCGCCCCGGCGGGACAGTCCCTGCCCCAGGGCACCGCGGAGTCCCACTACGGTTTGGAGCACTTCGGCTTCGACACCGACGACATCGAGGGCGTGATGGCCCGCATGACGTCCCAGGGGGTGAACGTGCTGCTGCCCATAACCGAGGTGGCCTCCGGCAGCAGGATCTCCTACATCGAGGGGCCGGACGACGTCCGCATCGAGTTGGTGCAGCCCAGTTCTTGACCGCTGGCCATCAAGCCATGGGGCCCGGGTCGAAGATCCAGGCCCTGGTCGACATAGACCGGGTGGCCGGCACACCCTCAACCGGGTGGGCGCCCTTCACCTTCCCCCTGGCAGCGTCACAGTTCCCGGTTGCCTAGCGGTTGCCGTAACGGTTGTAGGAAGTAACCTCGGCCGCGGATCGGCGCTGGGTGGGGCCAAAGCCGCCCCGGGGATAACCCAGGGGCGTCAGCATCACCGTTTCCACGTGGTCGGGGATGCCCAGAATATCCTTGATCCGCTGCTCACCCCGAAGGTGGGCCGTGGTCAGGCGAGTCCCCAACCCCAGGGCCCTGGCCGCCAGGAAGAGGTTCTGGATTGCCGGCCAGATGGATGACGCGTACATCCCCGCGGTGATGGGCTCCCCCGGATCGCGGGCGGCGTAACCCTGGCTGTGGTCCACGCAGGCCAGCACCATGGCAGGGACCTCGGGCATATGATTGGCCAGGTAGCGGGCAGCCCGGTACACCGGCGTCTCGTCGGGCCGGGGCTCGTGGCCCATCAACCCCAGCCAAACGTCCCGATAGACGCCGCCCACTTGGGCGATGGTCTCCGGATCGGTAATGGCAATGAACTCCCAGTGCTGCCGGTTGCCGCCGCTGGGGGCCTTGGTGGCGGCCTCGATGATGCGGTCGATGGCCTCCTTGGGCACCGGATCGGGCCTGAAGCGGGTAAACGACCTTTGGCTATACATAGCCTCAAACAAGCTCAGGTCTTCCATGGCTCAGCCTCCTTTTCGCTGTCGGCGCGGGATCAGGCGTTCCGTCCAACTCGGGGAGCATCGGGCCCGCCTTCCCGGGGCGGTTGAGGAAGTAAAGCTGCTAAGACCGCGGCGGCGCCCCGGGAAGGCGGGCCCGATGCTCCTCAATCCAGTTCGGCCACCAGGCGACCGTCCAGGACGGTGACCGGGTAGGAGAACATGCGAGCCAGAGGGCCGTTGACGCATTCGCCTTGGGTGTATTCGAACCGCCACCCGTGGTCCGGGCAAGCGAATGCCTCCCCCCGGTCCGCCACCTCGCCTCCCTGGTGGGGACACTCTCTGGAGAGGAGCAGGTAGCCCTTTCTCCCGTGGACCAGGTAGAATGACTCGCCGTCGACGAATACTTCCGCCGGAAACTTGGTGAAAGACGACTCGGGCCCCAGGTCCACGCGGGCGCTTCCCTGGGAAGTTGCTTGCGGATCCGATAGAGCACACATAGGTTGGGACTCAACTACTGACTATGTCTTGGGTTGCCTGGGGCGCCACGGAGCCCGGCTCCCGGACTGGATGCGCCCCGGCGGCGCAACTAGAATACTAGCACAACTCGGCGTGGCCGGAGGTTGGAATGGCGGACCTCATCAGGGACGAGATACGGGGCCTGGGACGCGCCGTCGGACTGGAGATCGAAGAGCCGGAATTGACTGAGGTCATGTACAGCCTCAACGCGCTGCTGGAAGCCATGGACCGCATAAACCCGCCCGGGTTGGACTTGGTGGAGCCCTTGCCCATCATCTTGCCCTCAGCCGACGATGCCCCGCCGGAGGCCCCACCGGAGGTTTGAAGCGCCCAGGGGCTTCTCCAGCCGGTTTCCTAGCTCTCGGTGAGCTCCCGGACTGCCTCGGTGAAAGCCGGCAATACTTTATCCCAGTCTCCCACCACCCCGTACCGGGCCTCCTTGAAGATGTTGGCCTCGGCGTCTTTGTTGATGGCGACGATCACCTTGGCGCCGGAGCAGCCCGCCATGTGTTGACTGGCGCCGGATATGGCCACCGTGATGTACAAGTCGGGAGTGATGGTCTTGCCGGTGAGCCCAACCTGGTAGTGGGCGGGCACCCAGCCCGAGTCCACCGCCGCCCGGGAAGCTCCCACCGCACCGCCCAGGACCTTGGCTAGCACTTCCAGCGACTGGAAGGGGTCGGGGCCGCCCAGGCCCCGGCCCCCGGAGACCACTACCCTGGCGTCCTCTATCTTGACTCCGGGGGACTCTTCCTCCACGCGCTGCAGCCGGGCGCTCCTGATCTGAGACTCGTCCAGGTCCACGGGAAAGGACACCACCTGGCCTTGGCGGCCGGGGTCGGGTTCCAAGGGCTCGTAGGACTTGGGCCGCACCGCCGCTATCTGGGGGGTGTAGTCGCAACTGACCACTGCCAGCGCGTTGCCACCATATACGGGCCGGTTGGCCAGGAGTCGCCTGGCCGTGGCGTCCACCGAGACCTCCAAACAGTCCTGGGCCAGCCCCACTCCCAGCCGGAAGGCCAGGCGGGGGGCCAATTCCCGGCCCGCTTCGGTGCGGGCGATCAGAACGACGTTGGGACCGGCTTCCCGGCAGAGAGACTCCAGCGCCGACAGGTACAGGTCCACCTGGTATTGCTGCAGGAGCGGGTGGGTGACCGAGAAGACCCGGTCCGCGCCGTGACGGATGGCCTCCTGGGCCGCGCCCTCGACACCGGCCCCCAACAGCCCAATGGAGAGCTCTTCTCCCAGGTCGTCGGCCACTTTACGGCCGGCGGCCAGCAGCTCCCGGGAAACCGTCGCCAGCTCCCGGTCCGCCGGCTCTCCGAGGACCAATACACCCCTGGCCTCCGGCATTTCGGCCTCCTACACGCGGGTGAGGGTGGAAAACTCCCGCAAGTTTGGACTGGTGTGGGAGCGCCCGCCGATTCACCAGCGGCCGGCGCCCGCGAAGAACAGCCTAGATCAGCTTGTCTTCCCGTAGCCTCAACGCCAGGCGCCGCCCGGCGTCGGCCTCGTTCTCCCCTTCGATGAGCTCGCAGTCCTGGCCGCTTTCGGGCACGAACAGTCGCCGCAGGGTTAGACGCGGTTGAAGCTGGGATGAGTCCAGTCCCAGGTCGCCGGCGGTCCAGATGGTGGGTTTCACGCGGGTGGCCGCCATGATGCCCCTCAGGGTTGGGTACCGGGGCTGGCCCAGTTCGTTGCTCACCGTGACCAGGGCGGGGAGGGGAGCCTCAATCACCTCGTAGCCGTCGGGAATGTTGCACTCGGCGACTACCTTGCCATCGGTGACTTCCACCTTCCGGCACAGGGCTATGCAGGAAAGCCCCAGGATTTCCACTAGGCCCAGGGGCACCTGGGCGTTATCCCAATCCGAGGCCTGGCGGCCGCAGATTATCAGGTCGAACCCGTCCAGCTTTCGTATCGCCTGCGCCAGCAATTGGGCGGTGAAGAAGCTGTCCACGGTATTGTGGAAGGCGTCGTCTTGAAGCAGGACCAACTCGTCGGCGCCCATGGACAGGGGCTTCTTCATGACGTCCAGGGCGAAAGACGTGCCGCAGGATATGACGGTGATGCCGGCTTCCTGAACGTCCTTGATTCGCAGCGCCGCTTCCACGGCGTTCTCGTCGAATCCGTTTACCACGGGGGGTATATTCGGGGGAGTGACCACCCGGTTGGCCTCGGCATCGACCCGGAAGGCCGCCAGGGGCATCTCCGGGTCTATGACCTGCTTGGCCAGGACGGCGATTCTCAGGGCCATCGCTGCTTCTCCTCGGACCCCTTCCCCGGCAACCCTATGTGAAACATATCACTAGGCCGACTGGAGTGTCAACGAAGATCATTGGCGCCCACTCTGGCCCGGTTTTCTCCCGGCTCAACCTACGGGATGCTATAATACGGGCTACGGGACCGGACCCCGCGCCGCCGCGTCACGTGGCCCACGGCGGACTATAACGGGCCTGAACCAACGGCATTGCAATCGACAACCCACGGAGCGTACCGGACGAGATGAACACCCTCAAGACGTTTTTTCTACTGATGGTGCTGTCGGGCCTTCTGCTGGCCATAGGAGTCGGCATGGGCGGGCTCCAAGGACTCATCATCGCGTTGGTAATTGCCCTCGCCATGAACGTTTTCGCCTACTGGTCCAGCGACAAGATTGCGCTGAAGATGGCCCACGCCCACCCGGTAACCGTGGACGAGGACCCGGAGCTTTATAGCATCGTAGCCGAGCAGGCGGACCGGGCGGGACTGCCCATGCCCAAGGTCTACGAAATACAATCCGATTCTCCCAACGCTTTTGCCACCGGGCGAGACCCGCGTCACGCGACGGTGGCCGCTACGACTGGGATACGCCGCATCCTCAACCGTGAGGAATTGGGCGCGGTGATGGCCCACGAGATGGCCCACGTGGGCAACAGGGACACTTTGATTATGGCCGTGGTGGCGACCATCGCCGGCGCCATCTCCATGCTGGCGTTCATGGCCCAGATATCGGCCCTATTCGGCGGCTTTGGCGGCGGCAGGGACCGCGGGGGAAGCATCGTGGGACTGCTGGTCATAGCCATCGTAATGCCGCTGGCCGCCGCCCTGGTCCGGGCCGCCATATCCCGAACCCGGGAGTTCCAGGCCGACGCCACCGGCGCCCATACCTCCGGGAACCCCTACGCCCTGGCCAGCGCCCTGGAGAAGCTGGAGCAAGGGGCGCGGGTCCGTCCCATGAAGGTGGCTGAGGGGGCGTCCCACTTGTTCATCGTGAATCCGCTGAAGGCCGCGGCCGCGGCGAGTCTGTTTTCCACCCATCCCCCCATGGCGGAGCGTGTAAGGCGGTTGCGGGAGATTCAGATTCGCCCCAATTTCTAAAGAAGGATCCGCGTCTCCAAGGAGCCTCGACGCCCCTCTTTAGGCGGGAACGCCGGTTACTCGAATCCCGGGCGTCGCCTGTGGCATCCAACACCGCCCAAGACTCCCAACACCGGCGTCTCAAGGAGGGCCTTGGGGGGAAGCCAATGCGGCCCCACGGACGAACCCGCGCCGTAACTGTTCAGACTTCGATGGGGTGCCTCCATTCTCGTCGCCCCGGCCGCTAACCACTAAAAGCTCTCGACACTTCCTCCTTGCCTGCTCCGGTGCCCACTCCCTACACTACTATTAGTTGGCAACTATTAACGCTGGACCCACCCGAAAGCCGGTAAACGAACTGACACTACATTGCCCACGCGCCGGCGGCCATTCCCAAAGCGGCCTGTAGGATTTCAGCCCTATGGCCGATTCGTTCCCTATTCGTTCCAACCAAGAAACGAATCCAAGCCCCACGCCGCCGCGCCCAGCCAGCCGACGCCAGGGCAATCGCGTTTTAACCACGCCCATGTTACGAAAATCAAAATGCGACTCCCCTGACACTGAATACTTACCCTGCGCCAGTAACGTTCAGAGCTGGTTCCTCCTCGACTCACGACACTTCCCCCTTGCCCCCTCCGGTGCCCACTCCCTACGCTGTTAATAGGCAGCTACTAGCGCCTTACCACGTCTATCAACCGGTACCCAGGCCCATGGCTCAGATGGGCTCACAATGGCACTGAAATAAAAAACCCTGGTCTTCCCTCACGCCGACAGTCGGTTCTCCCATCTGAACACTTGCCTGCCCCAGGGCTATCGCATGAGGGAATAGGGGATGATAAGAATAGTAAAGGGCTGCCGAGGATAGGCAGCAGAAGTGCGGCAATTGGGTGGAGGAAGGGATGATGGGGGAAATGGGGAATGTGTTTGAGGGTCTGAACGACCCACGGAGGGTCAGCGGCCAACAGCACTCGTTGCACGACATACTGGTAATAGCCCTGTGCACTCTGTTGTGCGGTGGGGAAACATGCACCGACATGGCCTTGTTTGGCCGGGCGAAGCGAGAGTTTCTCGAGGGCTTTCTGAAGCTGGAGAACGGAATTCCCCGCCACGATACCTTCTCCCGAATATTCCGGCTGCTGGACCCGGAGGCATTCCACGCCTGGTTCCTGGGCTTCATGGAACAGTTCGCCCAAGCTTGCCAGGGAGTGGTGGCCCTGGACGGAAAGACCCTGCGCCGGTCCTACGACCGGGCGGAAGGGACCTCCCCGTTGCATCTGGTCAGCGCCTGGGCGGCGGAGCAACGGCTGGCGCTGGGCCAACTGGCCGTGGAGGGCAAATCCAACGAGATCACCGCCGTACCCAAACTCTTGGAACTGCTGTCTTTATCGGGGACGGTGGTCACCGCCGATGCCATGCACTGTCAACGCCAGGTGGCCCAACTGGTAAGGGAGCAGTCGGCGGATTACGTGCTGGCCCTCAAGGGCAATCAGGGGACCTTGAACGAGGAGGTGCGTTTGTTCCTGGATGACCCAGACACTCCCTTGGCTGAGGCTGCCGAGGTGAGCAAGGGGCACGGCCGGGTCGAGACCCGCACCGCCGGCGTCAGCGGCGACGTGGCTTGGCTGCAGGATATACACCACTGGCCCGGCTTGAAAGCAATAGGCAAGGTAACTGCCAGCCGCCATCTGTACGACCAGACCAGTGTAGAGACCCGTTACTACCTGATGAGCCAGGTCTTTAGACCGGAGCGCTTCAATGACATCGTGCGTAGCCATTGGGGCATTGAGAACAGGCTGCATTGGTCTCTGGACGTAGTGTTTAACGAAGACCAGGCCAGAAACCGCAAGGGCAACTGCGCCGAAAACCTGGCTTTGCTTCGTAAACTGGCGCTCAACCTGGCTCGCCTGGAACCCAGCAAGGGGTCAATGCGGGGCAAACTCAAACGGGCTGGCTGGGACAATGCATTCCTGGCTACCATGCTAACTCAATTCGCCAACCTTCCCATGCGATAGCCCTGTTGCCTGCGCCGAATTCAATTGACACCATTAAAGGCAGGGTGATATAGTCCGTAGGCCAACCCGCCAACAGTTAGGCGCAGCCTCAAAGACGTTTCCGCTAGGGGAGGCGCCCCATACCGGTGAGCCCGACGCGTGACCCTGGAAATCAAGCCTACCGCCTGAGCGCTAGTCCCAACAGCCGCCATGACCTACACCCAAACATCTCCGCGGGTCTTTGCTTCCTCCCCCCTTTTTGTGACGCGCAGACGGCGCGGCTGTCACTTGGGTCCTGACGCCGTCCACGGCGCCCCGTTCTCCTATTAGTTTCGGATGATCATCCAGCAGGGAGGTCCCTAGATGGAACTGCGTGATTTTGTCGTCCGCTTCGGCGCCGAGGGCGGGGGAGGCATCGTCACCGCTGCAGAGCTATTGGCCCAGGCAGCCGCCCAGGTGGGCTATCACGCCCTTACTTTTTCCACCTTCCCATCTCAGATCATGGGCGGCCCCGTTTGGACCCAGGCCCGCATATCGGTGGAGCCCGTATTGAGCGCCGGCGACCAGGTGGACGTGCTGGTGGCCTTCAACCGGGAAGCCTATGACAATCACCGCGAAGAAGTTCGAGACACCGGTTTCGTTATCTACGACTCCGGCGAGTTCCAGTTGGGGGACGATTCCAGGTCCCTGGGCCTGCCGCTTGACGACCTGGCCAAGTCTACGGGCAACGTGCGGGCCGCCAACATGGTGGTCATCGGCGCCCTGGCCCAACTGTTCGGAATGCCCCAAAGCTATCTGGACGATTTTGTGACCAAGCGCTTCAGCCGAGGCCGCAGCGGAGACCGGGAAATCATCGACGCCAACATCCAGGCCATGACCCTGGGGAAGGACCAGTTGGCCGAACAGGGCCTGTCCCTGGGAGAGTTGGCCTCCCCCGACCCGCCGGAAGGCGCGCAGCTAATGCTCAAGGGCAACGAAGCCATGTCGCTGGGCGCCCTGGCCGCCGGCCTCGACTTCTACGTGGGATACCCCATCTCTCCGGCCACAACGATGTTGGTCTACATGGAGCGGAACCTGGTGGGGCCCGGGAAGTTCGCCTTTCAGGTTAGCTCGGAGATTGAGTCCATCACCGGGATCCTGGGAGCGGGATTCGCCGGCAAGAAGGCCATGACCGCCACGGCCGGCCCCGGCTTGTCGCTGATGAGCGAGGGACTGGGCTTGGGCTGGATGGCCGAGATTCCCCTGGTGGTGGTCGACGTACAGCGTGGTGGGCCAGCCACCGGTCTTCCCACCAAGACCGAGCAATCGGACCTCATGGCCTGCATGTTCCCCGCCCACGGCGACGTAAGGCTGCCGGTGATCAGCGTGGGCACGGTGGAGGAGTGCTTCTACGGCGCTGCCAAGGCCGTCAACTGGGCGGAACGTTACCAGGGTCCGGTGATCCTGATGTCTGACATATCCATCGCCGACCGGGCCCAGAATATCCTCAGACCCGACTTGGACAAGGTCGAGGTCGAGCAGAGGTCAATGTACCGGGGGTCCAACGGGTACCGCAGGTACTCCGGGTTCGAAATATCTCCCATGTCCATCCCCGGCCGGCCTGGGGCCTACGTGGCCAACGGCAGCGAGCACGACGACATGGGGGACACCACTCACCTGCCCAGCCGTCACATCCAGATGACCGAGCGACGCTTCAGCAAGCTGAAGCTGCTGGAGGAGAACGAGTACGAGGCTGACCACGCCGATGAGTCCATAGTCCTCATGCCGTGGGGGAGCAGCAAGGGGCCGGCCCAGGAGGCCTACAACATACTGCGCGGCCAAGGGCATCCCATCGGATGGCGGTACACCATGCTGCTCAATCCGCTGCCGCCCCAACTGCTGGAGGAATTGAGAGCGAAAGAGCTGGTGATAGTGCCGGAACTCAACTACCAGGGGCAATTTGCCGGCATCCTCCGCTCTCAGGGCGTCAAAGCGCAGGCCGTGACTCAGTACACCGGCCTGCCCTTCAGGGTGCGGGACGTGGTGGACCTGGTTGGCGAAATAGTCAATTCCGCTCGCAAGGAGACCGCCCAGGTATGAGCAAGAAGAACCCCGAGTACGACTTCAAATGGTGCCCCGGTTGCGGAGACTTCGGCGTTCGCCGCGCCTTGGAATTCGCTATGATCGACCGGCTGGAAACCACCGGGTTGCCCATCGAAAACAACGTGGTGGTGGCCGGGATCGGCTGCTCCGGCAACCTGGTCCACCTGGTGGAGGGCGAGCAGCCCTACGGGTTCCACGGCATTCACGGCCGCTCATTGCCCATTGCCATGGGCGTGAAGATGGCCCGCCCCGAGCTGAACGTGGTGGTCGTGGCCGGCGACGGTGATTTCCTCAGCATTGGGGCGGAGCACATCGGCCCTCAGGCCTCGCGGAACCTCAACATCTGCGCGGTGATTATGGACAACGGCGTGTACGGGCTGACCAAGGGCCAAAGCTCGCCAACCACCAAGCTGGGGGAGGTCACCTCCTCGACTCCTTATGGCAAGCTGGAAGCGCAAATCAATCCTCTGGAACTGTACCTGGCCATGGGGGTCTCGTTCATCGCCTCCGGGTTCTCCAGCCAGCCGCGGCCCCTGGCCAACCTCATCAAGCAGGGGATGGAACACCCCGGGTTCTCCATAGTCCACATCCAGTCGCCCTGCACCACCTACAACGACACATTCGAAGAGCTAAAGGGGGACCCTAAGAAGGGCATAGAGCCGATGTTGTGGGCCGTTCCCGACGACCACGACAGCTCCGACGGCAGGGCGGCCCAGAAGCTTCTCCGGCAGGGCGGGGTGCCCGTGGGGGTGGTCTACAAAGACGACAGCAGGCCGTCGCTGGACCAACGGCTGGAACAGATGTGGGAGCAGGCCAAGCCCAGGACCGTGGAGTCCCTGATGGCGGCATTCGAGTTCTAAAGAGTTAATGGGGGGTCTTGTGGAGACTCCCGCCACCAACCGCCGGTTACCGAGAGGCGGGCCTATCGGGCCTGCTTCTTATCTTTTAGCCGGGAACTTGGTAAGCCCAGATCTGGTGGTAGACTTCCGGCTCGCCCTTGGGCAGGGGCTGGAAAGGCTCCGTGGCCTCGGCAAGGGTCCACCGGCCTTCCGATACCAGGCCGTCGAGCTTCTCCTTGAATCCCCCCTCCAGGTACACGTCGGTGCGCAGGCTGAACACTATGAACCCGCCGGGCTTCGTGATCCTGATCAGCTCGTCGAAGGCGCTGGCCGGGGCGTGACCCAGGGTGAAGACGCCAACGCTGATAATCCCCTCGAACTGTCCGCTATCGAAGCCTAGTGGGTCTCCCAGAACCATGCGGCGGCACTCCCGGTAGACTCCCTTCCCGCGGGCCTGTTCCAACATTCCTTCCGACAGGTCCATGGCCACCATGTCGGTGAACCCCATCTCAGCGAGGGCTTGCCCCACCAGCCCCGTTCCAGCCCCCGCGTCGAGGACGGGTGATTCCCTGGGCACCAGCGCGGCGAACAGCCGGGCGGCCGTCTGGGGCGCGTTCCAAGCGAAATCGGCCTCCAGGTCCTGGTCGTAAGCCTCGGCCCACTGGTCGTACCGCTCCTGGAGCTCTTGGTTGTTAGAGGAGGCGTAGACCCACTGGACCCTGTTTTCGCTCTCCTGCACCGGCTCGGTCCTCCCTTCGTTATAGAGGTTCCCTAAGTAACCAAGCAACCGGCCCGGCTACCCGCCCGGCCGCGGTCAGACTACTTGCGGCACAGGTAGAAACCCCAACCCAGTTCGTTGTCTTCGATGGCTCTGACCATCTGGTCGTAGGCCGCGGACAGTTGCAGGTAGTGCTCCCCGTGCTCCTGGCCGTGAGCTTGGGCTGCCTCTGACAGGCACTGGTAGCTGGTGCGGAGGTGAGGGGACAGGTCCAGGGCTTCCGCGACCTGGAAGCCGGCGTCCTGCAGGGCGGTTTGATAGGAGTGGAAGTTGAAGTCGGTGTCGAATAGCAGCCGGTTGTAAACGTAGGTCCTGGCGTTTTCGCTGACCTGGGGCTTGGGCTTGATCAAGTCGTCGAAGACCAGGGTCCCGCCCTCAGCCAACACGCGGTAGGCCTCGCGCAAGGCCGCCTGCTTGTCGTGCACGTGGTAAAAGGTGGCCTGGCTCCAGACGTGGGTGAACGAACCGTCTTCGAAGGGCAGAGCCGTGACCGACCCCTTCTCGAAGCCCAGCCGCTGCCGGACGTCTTCCGGTTGGTCTCCCAGGGACTCGATGGCGTTGCCGATGCGCACACCGCTCAGGTCCACCCCGGTCACGCGGCAGCCCTGGGTCCGGCACAGCCAGGTGGCGGTGGTGCCGTTGCCGCACCCCATATCCAGCACGCGGGACTCCCGGCCTATATTCGCCTTGCCCGCCATGATGGCGTTCAGGTTGGCACAGGCCTTGAGGAAGTCCCGCCCCGTGGAGCCGTCGAAGATTCCCCAGTGGAGGCTCCCTTCCTTGTCCCAAAAGGACCGGTATAGAGCATCCTCGGAGTCGTAGAAGGCTTCGGTTTCCTGTTCAGTGAACTTGCTGGACATGCCTGGTCCCCTCTAGGTACTCGACGAACCTATTGGCGCCGTCCACCAGTATCATCTTGGGTTCGACCGGGTCCTCACTTACTTCGAAGGAGAGAATGATCAGGCAGTCTCCCACCTCGCACAGGTGAGCGCCGGCGCCCTGCACCGATACGATTCCGGAACCGTATTCGGCGGCTAGGACGTAGGTCTCCCAGCGGTTGCCGCTGGTCACGTCGCAGATCAACACCTTTTCGTATTCCCACAGGTCCACTTTTTCCATGAGGGCGCTGTCAATGGAAATACTGCCAATGTAGTCAAGGTTCTTGGCCGTGACGAACGACCGGTGAATCTTCGATCTCAGTACTTCTCTCATGTCTTCTTTACCTTCCTTATAGTCCCTTAACGTCTAGGTGTGTAGGGGGCAAACCCGGGATTCCGGCCCAGCGTGGTCCCCTGGGGAATGTTCTTGTCTCGCCCGTCACGCTCCCCACGCCCAGAGCCCAGCCGTTGTTCTCCTCCAGCAAGGGTGGAAGCTGAATGTCAAACCTGCCGGCTAGACGCGGCTCAACATGCCTCTCCCCTCGTCCGGCGGCGTGACGACGCACACGCAGTCCATCCGCCCGGAACTTGGGCCCGTGGGGTTGGAGCGAAATCGGGGAAGTATGCTAGGGAACGGTGGTCTGGAGCGTGGTCGCGGGGGAGCGAGATGCGGCGTAGCAACGGGCGGAGCGCGCCTCAGCCCGGTGGGTGCTATGCAGACCGTGACGGCCGTGGCTGCGGAGCCAAGACCAGTAGCCTCCAGGCTCTATGTGGGTGGCGGACAGGTGTGGGTGGTTCATACTCTCACCTGGTGGGATAACGGCCACGGGATGCAGCAGACCGTCACCCGAGGTGTCTCTGGTAAGCCTCTTCGCTGCGCCTGGGAGTGTACCAGCAGCCAACGGCGAGGTCAAATATTTTCCGGCGCCGCGGATGAGGTTGTCGACGCCTAATTTAAGCGGAAAGACTGCGATTCGTCTTGCTGGGCGCGAATAATAGTCCGATACGCCAAGGAAATGGTGAAATGGCGGCGGTATCGCTCCATTCTGGCTTTAGCGCGACACAGGCCCCGGAGCTATCGCGTCTCTGCCGCGTGGACTACGCCTGCCCGGCCACGCTGCCCTTGAACCGGTCCCGGATCTCGGTGGGGGGGTGGGACACCCGCGGAATTCCCGCCACCGGCGCGATGGTTGCCTTGACCAGGATGAAATGAGGGCCGGTCCGGCGGGCGCAGTCCAGCAAGGCAGTCTCCAGCCCTTCGAGGTCGTCGGCGCGGACCACCGTCCGGTAGCCGCAGCTTAGGGCCACCTGGACAAGCTCGAAGGCGGAGCTGATGGAGGGTTGCGCCCCAGTGGACTCGTAGGCCTCGTTGTCCAAGACCACGTGGACCAGGTTGCCGGGACTTTCCGAGGCTATGAGGGGAAGGTTGCCCAGGCTCATCAGGGCGCTGCCGTCCCCCTCGAGGATGAAGACGCGCTGCTCAGGCTGGAGCACGGCCAAGCCCAGCCCCAGGGCCGACGCCAGGCCCATGGACCCAATCATGTAGAAATTCCCCGGCCGGTCCTCGGTGGCGAATACTTCGCGGGATATCATGCCGGTGGTGCTCACCACAAGGCCGGAGCTATCCACGTGCTCCAGGATCTTTCCGATGGCTGTGTAACGGTCGATCACTCTATTACTCCGGCCCGCACCAGCAGCGCTCCCGGCGTCGATTGAGCGTGCATGGTTTCCAGCAGACGGTCCAGGGACGTCTCCAGGTTTTCGGGTTCGAGCGTTTCCCAGGGCACTTCCAGCAAGTCCAGGATCTCTGGGGTCTTGGCGCCCATGATCCAGTGCTCCGGCGCGTCGTTGGGCGGGCCGCCGTAGCCACGCCAGCCTATGACCAACAGCACGGGGACGCGATACATCAAGCTGAAGGAAGTCAAGGGGTTGACTATGTTGCCGACCCCGGAGTTCTGCATCATCACGCCGCCAAGCTGGCCCGTGAAGTAGGCCGCGCTAGCAATACCCAGCGCCGCGTCCTCCCTGGGGGCCGGAACGTAGCGGATTTCCGGGTCCGACACCATCCAGTGGTACGCGTTCTGGAAGGTGGAGTCAGGGACCCCGGAGAAGAAGGTCAGGCCCCGTTGTTTCAGGACGTCCCAAAAGTCTTTGGCTTGCATGGTTGCACCGCTCCGTTGGGCCGAGCAGGCCGGAAGGCAATCTCAGGGCGGCGCGGCAGCGGACTCTCACGCCGCCGGACGGCGCGAGCATAATAACACGGATCCCGGTTCAGACAGGTGAGTCCGTCGACTGAAACCCGGGCTTTACTCCAGGGCCACGGCTTCGGCCCCCAACAAGCCCTCCAAGCGCGTCCGCAACTCCGGGCAGAACCCGGTGCTGACCACCGGCAGGTCCATCAGGACGGTGCGTCCGGCGGCGCGAATCGCCATATTGACCCGGTCTTTGCCGGGATATTCCAGCAGGATGCCCACGGCTTCCCGAAGCAACTGGGCGTCAGCCACGGGGTCGTCCGACTCGGTGACCCCCAGGCGCAGCACCCGCGTACGCGCCTCTGGGGAACCGGCGGGCGCCTGACGTTCCTGGGGTGGGGCGGCGGCCGGGGCCCGCCCATTTGGAGCGTGGGCGGATTTGCCGTTGCCGGATATCGTGTCCCGGCCACCTCCATTGGGCGTTTCAGCGGCTGCGTGTTCATCGATGGCGTATTCCTCCGCCTGGTCGCAAGCCAAGGAGAACCGGTCATCTCGGATGCGCACTTTCCCGGTGGCCCGCACCAGCAGGCCTTCTTGCCACAGCTCCCGGGTGCGCTGCAGAACGTCGGGCCAGACCACAACCTCCACCGGTCCGCCCAGCAAGTCCAGGGTAACCACCAGGAACCGCTTTTGGTCCTTGGTGTACCGCTCGCCGGAGCTGGACACGTAGCCCAGCAGGGTGAGGGCCTGGCCCTCCGTCTCGTCGTCAAGCTGCTCTACGGAAGTGACGGCGTCGCCCGGGTCGACGGATGCGAGTTCTCTCAACGGATTGACCGAGAAGGGCAGCCCCAGCAGTTCCCGCTCCCACGCCGCCTTCTGCTGGTGGGACACGTCGGCGCCGGCAAGGAGTATGCTCGGTCCCGGGCCCGTTTCCGTGTCCCCATTGGCGCCGTCGAACATGCTGGTCTGGCCGGAACTGCGGGTGCGGGCCTCCCTCTGGGCGGTGGCAACGATGCGGTCCAGCGCGTCCAACACCGCACCCCTGGGACCGAGGCTGTCGAAGGCCCCGGCACGCACCAGGCTGTCCAGGGTGCGGCGGTTGAGTCCCCTGGAGTCAGCCCGGCGGCAAAAATCGTCGATGGACGCGTAAGGCCCGCCGGCTTTGCGCTCCTCCACCAGGGGGCGCACCGCCGCTCCGCCGACGGTCTTGACGGCGGCCAGTCCCACCCTCAAGCCCGGTGCGGCCCCGCTTTCCCCGTCGCCGTTTTCTCCATCGCCGTTTTCCCTGTCAATAGTGAACAGCTCTTCAGAGCGGTTTATGTCGGGGAGGAGCACCGGGATTTTCAACCTGATGCACTCGTTGATGGATGACACCATCTTGTCCGGGTGGTCCATCCGGGAGTTGAGCACCGAGGCCATGTACTCCAGCGGATAGTGGGCCTTGAAGTAGGCGGTCCAAAAGGAGATCAGGGCGTAGCTGACACTGTGGGCTTTGTTGAAGGCGTAACCGGCGAAGGGCTCGATCAGGTTGAATATGTCCACCGCCAGCTTCTCTTCGTACCCCTTGGCTAGGGCGCCGGCCACGAACCGGTCCCGCTCCTGGGCCATGAGGGAGGGAATCTTCTTCCCCATGGCCTTTCTTACTATGTCCGCGTTTCCCAGCGTATAGCCGGCGAACTGCTGGAGTATCAGGAGCACCTGGTCTTGGTACACGATGATCCCGTAGGTCTCGTCCAGCAATTCCTTGAGGCTGGGGTCGGGGTAGGTTATGGGCACTCGGCCGAACTTGGCGTCGATGAAGGTGTCGATATTCTCCATCGGCCCAGGCCGGTACAGGGCGATCATCGCCGCGATGTCCCCCAGGTTGGAGGGTTTCAACCCCTTGATGTACCTCCGCATCCCCGCGCTTTCCAGTTGGAACAGGTCGGTGGTATGGCCCGAGGAAAGCAGTTCGAAGGTCTTGGCATCGTCCAGGGGCAGCCGGTCCAAGTCTATGTGGACGCCCCGGCTCTCGGCCACCAGCTTTATCACCCGGTCCAGGATGGTGAGGTTGGTCAGGCCGAGGAAGTCCATTTTGAGCAGGCCCAAGCTGGCCACCGGGTTCATGGATAGCTGGGTCATCAGCAATTGGTCGCCGTCGCCCCCCCGGACGGGCCTTTGCAGTGGAACGGTCTCGGTAAGGGGGTCCTCGGCGATGAGCACCCCCGCGGCATGGGTGCTGACGTGGTGCACTATCCCTTCCAGCCCCTGGGCGGAATCGACCAGGGTCCGTATCGCGTCGTTGCTCTGGTAGGCGTCCTGAAGGTCGGGGCTGACCTTGAGGGCGTCGTCCAGCGTCCGGGCTTTGAAGGGCACCATGCGGGCCACCCGGTCCACGTCGCCGTAGGGCATCCCCAGGGCCCGGCCCACGTCCCGCAGGGCGGCCTTGGCTCCCAGGGTGCCGAAGGTGATAATCTGGGCCACCCGGTCGCTGCCGTAGCGGCTTATGACGTATTGGAGCACCTCGTCGCGGCGGTCGTCCTGGAAGTCCAGGTCTATGTCGGGCATTTCCTTGCGCTCCAGGTTGAGGAAACGCTCGAAGACCAGCCGGTACTCCAGGGGGTCCACGTCGGTGATGCCCAGGCAGTAGAGGGCGACGCTGCCCGCGGCGCTCCCCCGGACGGCGAACATGATGTTGTTGCGCCTGGTGAAATCGATGATGTCCCACACCACCAGGAAGTAGTTGGCGAAGCTGGTGTGGCCGATCACGTCCAGCTCGTACTGCAGCCTGGCCCTGGCTTCGGAGGTGGGGTGGGGGTACCGGCGCTCGAACCCTTCCCAGCACAGCTTGGCCAGGTACTGGTCGGCGTCCACGTCTCCGGGGGTGGCATACTTCGGCAGGTGGGTCTGGCCAAAGTCCAGGTCCACGTTGCACATGTCCGCTATCAGGCGGGTGTTCTCCAGCGCTCCGGGGAAATCGGGGAATAGCCGGGCCATCTCCTCCGGGCTCTTGATGTAGTAGGAGTCGTCCTCCATGCGGAGGCGCTTCTCGTCGTGCACCGTGGTGTTGGTCTGGATGCAAATATAAAGGTCCTGGAGGGGGGACTCCTCCCGCTTTACGTAGTGGGCGTCGTTGGTGACCACCAGGGGGATGTTCAGCTCCCGGCCCAGGTCAACCAGGGCGCTGTTGATCTCGGGCAGATTGGGAACGTGCTCGTGGCGCTGCAGCTCAAAAAAATAACCGTCGCCGAACCGCTCCCGGTACCAGGACGCCACCCGGGCGGCCTCCTGCGGGTTGCCGTCGGCCAACAACCGGGGGACCTCGGCGGAGGGGCATCCGGAAAGGGCTACCAGGCCTTGATGGTACTCGCCCAGCAACTCGCCGTCGATGCGGGGCCGGTAGTGAAAACCCTCCACGTGGGCCTGGGTGACCAGGCGCATCAAATTCTTGTAGCCGGTGTTGTCCCGGGCCAGAAGCACCAGGTGGTGGGGGCTGCGCTCATTACCGGTCTTATCGAAGCGGCTGCCGCGGGCCACGTAGACCTCGCAGCCAATGATGGGCTTGACGCCGGCCTCTTTGCAGGCCGAGTAGAAATCGACCACCCCGTAAAAGGTGCCGTGGTCGGTAATGGCCAGGGAGTCCATGCCCAGCTCCTTGGTGCGGGCCACCAAGCTGGGGATGCGGCTGATGCCGTCCAGCATGCTGTACTCGGTGTGGACGTGCAGGTGGGTGAAGCCGGTGGCTGGACCAGGTTGAGACATAGGACCTCCGCTAGGGGCCTATTATAAACCCTGGCCAAATAGCGTCTTGTCAAGTAGAAAACACCAGATGTGGTAACTGTTGCCGGGTCAACTACCAGAACAGGTAACGCGGACTGGCAACAGCGGTCTGGCAGGGCATCTCCGGAAATGCCCTAATCCATTCCCGGTCCCTACTCCCGGTCGATGCGGCCCGACCCATGGGCGGGAAAGAGCATCTATGGGGGGGCGTTATAACGAAAAACGGCCACCCCTAACTGGATGGCCGTGGTATTGGCTGCCCGGGCTACGAATGGAGCCCGGGCTATTGGCAGGCCGGACTGCCGAAGGGATGGGTCCCTGCTTTAGCCGGAGCGGCAACCGCAACTGAGGGCGCCGCTGGCCGCGGCCGCAGCGTCCCAACTCATCGGATGGAACGCGGCCTACTCATCCTCCCAGCCATAGCTTTCAGACTGGCCTGCCACCGCGTTGGCCAGCGCGCCGGCCGCTTCGGTCCGAGAGCGGCCCGATAGCTTGGAGTCACCCCATGCCGCGCCCTCTACGTAGTTCTTGAAGTCCCTGCCCTCTCCGCAAATCACGCACGTCCCCGGACTCAGTGGACCGGTGGCGGGTTGTATGACCCAGTGATGCATGCACTGGGCGGAGTCGTCCACGACGACGGATTCTGGAAGCGCGGTCTGCTGTGCCATCCGAATAGACCTCTGTTGACTTTACGATAATTGTAGCCTCGTTAGCCATGATTCGTCAACAGTTACGGAGACATATCCATCAAACATACGCGGGATGAACGAAACCGTTCAAACCGGCTGCCCCACGGCCCCGCGGAGGGCGAGGCCTTCGTGCAAGCTGCAAAGGTGGAACGGTAATTGCCGAGGGGCCATGGGACTGAAGGGGCGGACGGGCAAGGGCCGGGCGGACCGCGGGTTACACGGGCGTTTCTATCTCCCGGGTGGCCATCCGGGTTACGCCCCAACCGGCCAGCCACGCGGAGTGCCGGCCGTCGCCGCCCGCCGTAACCACGACCACGTCCTCCGGCGCGCGGACGATGGGCAACAGGGCCTCGGGATCGGCCTGGTCTATCCACGGCGGCCAGTTGCGGTTGCCGTAGTGGGCTACGTTCTTGAGCCGCTTCAACGGCATTCGTGCATTCTGGTAGACAAACTGGCTAACGTCGGACTTGGACAGTCCCGAGGCGTGGATATCCGCGGCGTGCTCCGGGCACAACACCAGGAGAATCTGGGAGCCGCTACCGATCTGATAGTAGTTGGCAATCCCCGTCGCCGTCATGGTCCCCACCACCGTCCGCAGGACCTCGGAGCCAGTGGCCACCGTGGTCTCCATCACGTGGTAGACCGCCCGTATCCCCATGACGGTCACAATGCTGGCCGAGGGGGGGTAGCCCAGTTGGACGTGCCGGGGCTCCCAGGGGCTGCGCTCCTCGTTTTCGGCAAAGCAGAAGCTGTACCGCCCGGGGTGGGCGTGGGTGGCTTTGTCCATTTCCCCCGGGACCAAGCCGCCGAGATTGCGAATGACCAAGCGCAATGCCCGGCCAATGGTGGCGTTGGCGCGGTAGCCCGGGCCGAAGCAGCCCGTATCGCCATTGACGGTCAGCTCCCGGGCCGCCGGGCCGTTGACGATCACCACCGGCGTGCCTCCGCCGGTCGTGGAAGACACCCCGGCCACGTTGAACTCGTCCTGAAGCACCGCTTCCACCGCTGCGACCACTACGGGGAAGTATTGGGGGCGGCAGCCCGCCATCACCGCGTTAATGGCCACCTTCTCCAGGATCACCTGGGCATTGCGGGGCTGGATCACACCCAGGGACTCGGACGGATCTCGGCGGCAGGCTGAGAGCATCTTGCGCACCGCGTCCTCGGTGGGAGGCGACACCGGCAGCCCGTCAGTCCATCCCTGCTCCCAGCAGTAGTCCTGCACCGCCTCGAAGCTGTTGGGCACGTCGACCCGGCGGGCCCGCAGGGTTGTATTAGCGGCCATTACCGCTTCTCTCCGGGGCCAATGTTTCGACTCTTCCCAGGCTGCCCTCCGCAGTTACTGGCCGCGGACATTCCCGCCGCGGCTTTCTGAGCACGGGTTATTGGGTGGCCATAAAAATGAGCTACAGGCCCCAATGCCGCTAGTTGCCCGCCACCAGGGCCACTATTTCCGGCGCGTACTGGTGGGCCATCTCCCGGACCTCGCCCGCGCTGCGGACGGCCAGGGGACTGGGGACCACCACTATGCGCGCGCCGGGCATACCCAGAGCGGTAGCGCGCGCCCGGGCGGCCCGGGTGAACGCGCTGGTGATTACGCTGACCGAGGGCGCACCCTTGGACTCGGTGACAACCGCGTCGTGGAGACCCCACGCCGTGCAAGAGCCTCAATCGACGACCCCGTGCACCACCACGTCGCACTCCGCGGCGAGGGCGTCTATGGTCTCTTGGGCGCAGGGGGCGCTGTAGCTGAACTTGGAGGCGTACACCACCCTTTCGGCGCCGTAGTCCCGGAGCAGGACCTCCTGCAACTCCTCCAGGAAGGAGTCGGCGTGGTACTTCCGGTTCTCCAGCAGGCCGACCACTTTTCCCTGCAGGCTGGCCACTTTGGGACTGAGGCCCAGCTCCTCGGGCACGTCCTCGGCGGTCGGGTCCAGGATTTGAATCGTCTTCAGGTCTGCGGTCATGTTGGCCTCCCGATTGGAGATGCTGCCAGTTTGCCTGATACGTTAGTTCAGGGGAAGGCAGCGTGGCCAGGAACGTTGCGGTGTGAGGCTTGCCGGCTGCCCCGGGGGTTTGAACATAGGCGAGAGCCCGGCGGACCGGGGCTGGTACAAGTTCAGTTGGCGAACTGGAAAAACTTGCCTTCCGTCTTGATGGCCGGCGCAATGACCATCTCGGCCTTGTGCATGTCCCGGATGGTGTAGGCCCCGCACATGCCCATGGCAACCCGGAGCGCGCCGATCAAGTTTTGGGTCCCGTCGGTGGCGGAAGTGGGTCCGTACAGTATCTGCTGCAGGCTTCCCCTGGTCCCCACTTTGATGCGAGTGCCCCGGGGCAGCTCCGGGTGGGCGTTGGCCATACCCCAGTTATACCCCCGGCCCGGCGCCTCCGCGGCCTGGGCGAAGGGCGTGCCCAGCATCACCGCGTCCGCCCCGCTGACGATGGCCTTGCAGATGTCGCCCCCGGTGCGCAGGCCTCCGTCGGTGATAACCGCCACGTAGCGCCCCGTTTCCTTGAAGTAGTCCTCCCTGGCGGCGGCGCATTCCAGGGTCGCCGTCACCTGGGGGACGCCTATGCCCACCACCTCGCGGGTGGTGCAGGCGGCGCCCGGGCCCACCCCCACCAGCACCGCGTGGATGCCGGACTCCATCAACTCGCGGGCCACGTCGTAGCTGACGCAGTTGCCCACCACCACAGGCACCTTCAGGGACTTCATCAGTTCGGAGAAGATCAATCCCCGGTAGCTGCGGGACACGTGCCTGGCGGTGGTCACCGTCGACTGGACGACTATGATGTCGGCCCCCGCCTCCACGGCCGCCGGAGACATCCTCTTGGTGTTCTGGGGGGTGAAGGATACGGCGCACACGGCACCGGAGTCGCGGATTTCTTCGACCCGCTGGGCTATGAGGTCTTCGCGGATGGGCTGGGAGTAGACCTGCTGCAGGTACTGGGTCGCGTCAGCCTGGTCTGCTGACACGATCTCTTCCAGCACCGTGTAGGGGTCCTCGTAACGGGTATACAGTCCCTCGGCGTTGAGCACTCCCAGGCCTCCCATCTGGTGCATGAGAGTGGCAAACCTGGGGGAGACAGCCCCGTCCATGGCCGAGGCCAACACGGGGACCTCCAGGGCCAAGTCTCCTATGGTCATCTTGGTCGAGGTCAAGTCCGGGTTGATGGTAATCTGGCCGGGAACAATCGCGACTTCGTCGAAGCCGTAAGCCCGCTCTAACTCCTTGAAAAGCCGTCTGCCCATCCCTGCGACCTCTCAATCAGGATTGGTCCTGGCGTTTACCGGAATTGCCCGTAGCCCTCTTGTGCCTAGTGACTGAATGTTGACGGAACGGGAAACAAAAGTCAATCGAGAACCGCGGCCCCAAGCCCACCCCAAGGCCCGGGGAAATCGTCCTCTGCCGGCAAGCCGGTGATACGGTTGACGGGCCCGCGCCCCGGCGCGGGGAATTGCCGCCCGCCAAGACCGAATAACCCCTTGATAACCCCTTGCGCACTTGTGAAAAATAGTGCATACTGGGTTTCATTGGCTTCCTGGTGGTTCTAGCGAAGTGGCCCCACCCGTTCCCATCTCGAACACGGTAGTGAAACGCTTCAGCGCCGACGATACTGCTCTGGCAACGGGGTGGGAAAATAGGTCACCGCCGGGAGGCAATGATACCGCCGGCCCGCTGATTTCCCGGCTTATTTCAGGGACTCTACTCGGGCCAAGCTCGCGTCGCGGGATAACGCCAGGAGGCCGGTACCCCCAGGCACCAACGCAGCCAACCGTCGAATTCCCGGCTTTAGAGCACACCCCTTGACCTTTACATTACCCAATGGGACACCTACAATTTAGTCCTATAGACTACGGTGGTTCACAGGCTGGCTCTCGGCCCCATCCAAGCACAGCCGCCACGAAAACAGTGTCTAGAGCGGAAACTGTCACCTTGTAAGACCGGCGGACGCAACCCTACCTCGGTCTAGAGAATCTCGGGACGGTAATCGGCCCAGACCGTCACCCACTGGGAGCGGAACTATGGGAAGCAGGTTCGAAAAGTTCTCCGAGCGTGCCAGACGGGTGTTGTCACTGGCCCAGGAAGAGGCCCAGCGGTTCAACCACAACTACATCGGCACTGAGCACATACTTCTCGGATTGGTGCGAGAGTCGGAGGGCGTGGCCGCACGGGTGCTGTCCAGCCTCACCGTAGACCTGGCCAAGGTCCGCTCCGCCGTGGAGTTCATCATCGGCCGCGGAGAAAAGCCGCCCCAGGGCGATATTGGCCTCACGCCCCGGGCCAAGAAGGTGGTGGAGTTGGCGGTGGACGAAGCCCGCCGCATGAACCACACCTATATTGGCACCGAGCACCTGCTCATCGGCCTGATGCGAGAGGGAGAAGGGGTTGCCGCGGGCGTTCTGGAGAGCCTCGGAGTGACCCTGGACAAAGTCCGGGCCGAGACCCACCGCATCCTGAGTCAGACCGGCGGCGGCGGTGGCAGCAGCGCCGGCGCCCGTACCGCCAGCCGTACCCCCACCCTGGACCAACTGGGCGTAGACCTGACCCAAGCCGCCCGGGCGGACAAGCTGGACCCGGTCATCGGCCGGGACCAGGAGATCCAGCGGGTGGTCCAGATTCTCAGCCGGAGGACCAAGAACAACCCGGTGCTGGTGGGCGAGCCCGGCGTGGGCAAGACCGCCATAGTGGAGGCGATGGCGCAGCGCATCGCCAAGGGCGAGGTGCCCGAAACCCTCCAGGGAAAACGCCTGGTCACCCTTGACATGGGCGCGCTGGTGGCGGGGACCAAGTACCGAGGCGAGTTCGAAGAACGCCTCAAGAAGGTCATCGAGGAAATCAAGAGCTCTGGCAACTGCGTTCTGTTCATAGACGAAATTCACACTATAGTGGGAGCCGGGGCGGCCGAGGGGGCCGTCGACGCTTCCAACATCCTCAAGCCCTCCCTGGCCCGGGGCGAGTTGCAGTGCATAGGGGCCACCACCCAGGACGACTACCGGAAGTACGTGGAAAGGGACCCCGCGTTGGAGCGCAGATTGCAGCCGGTAAAGGTGGAGGAGCCTTCCAGCGAAGAGACCGTCGAGATCCTCAAGGGCGTGCGGGAACGCTATGAGGAACACCACAAGGTAGGCATCACCGACGAGGCCCTCAGGTCGGCGGCCACCCTGGCGGCCCGGTTCATCGCGGACCGGTTCCTCCCCGACAAGGCCATAGACCTGATCGACGAAGCCGGCTCCCGGGTCCGCCTGCGGGGCAGCGTTACCCCGTCGTCGCTGAAAGACGCGATGAACGTGCTGGAAGAAGTGCGCAAGGAGAAGGACGAGGCCATCGCCTCCCAGCAGTACGAGGCCGCGGCAGAGCTGAGGGACCGGGAGCTTCACGCCAACGAGGACCTGGACAACCTGGAAAAGGAGTGGCAGGAGGGCCGCGAGGCCGAGCGCCCGTCTGTCACGGAGGACGACATCGCCCAAGTGGTCAGCATGTGGACCGGCATACCGGTGACCCGCCTGGCGGCGGAAGAGACCGAACGCCTGCTCCGCATGGAAGAGGAGATTCACAAGAGGATCATCGGCCAGGACGAAGCCATCATAAACATCTCTAAGTCGGTGCGCAGAGCCCGCTCCGGACTGAAGGACCCCCGCCGTCCCATTGGCGTGTTCATGTTCCTGGGCCCCACGGGAGTGGGCAAGACCGAGTTGGTGCGCGCCCTGGCCGAGTTCATGTTCGGCGACGAGGACAACATGATCCGCTTGGACATGTCCGAGTTCCAGGAGCGCCACACGGTAGCCCGGTTGATCGGCGCCCCCCCGGGATACGTGGGCTACGACGAGGGCGGTCAGTTGACCGAGGGCGTGCGCCGGAAGAGCTACTGCGCCGTCCTGTTGGACGAAATCGAAAAAGCCCATCCGGAGGTATTCAACATCCTGCTCCAGATCTTCGACGCGGGGCAGTTGACGGACGCCCGGGGCCGCAAGGTGGACTTCCGCAACTCGGTGCTGGTCATGACCAGCAACCTGGGGTCCGACCTGATCAAGCGCGAGACCGCCATGGGCTTCACCATCAAGTCCGACGAAGCCCAGACCGAGGAAAGCTCCTACCAGCGGATGAAGGACAAGGTGATGGACGAGGTAAAGCGCTTCTTCCGTCCCGAGTTCCTCAACCGCATAGACGCCACCGTGGTGTTCCACCAGTTGAACCGCCCGGAGATCCTGCAAATCGTCGACCTGATGATGGACCAGGTGCGGAAAGAGCTGCAGGAAAAACAGGTGGCCTTGGAGTTGACCGACCCGGCCCGCGACTATCTGGGGGAGAAGGGGTTCGATCCGGTGCTGGGCGCCCGGCCCCTGCGCCGCCTGATACAGAACGAAGTGGAGGACACCCTGTCCGACGAACTTCTGAGCGGCCGCATCAACGAGGGGGATACAGCCGTGATCGACCTGGAGGACGGCAAGATCGTCGTTCGTACCCAGGTCCCGGCCGAGGCCCCGGCCTGAAGCACAAGTTTCAGGATACACTTGGTTACTGACAGGAAGGCCCCGCGACGCGGGGCCTTCTGTTGTTATAATCGGCTATCGCTCATTCGGGGTTTAAGGGCATACTTGGGGGGCCGGAGATGGCAACACCGTCAGGACAGACTCGGAGCGTATTCGCCTGCCGGGAGTGCGGGCGAGAGAGCAGCAAGTGGATGGGGTTTTGCCCTTCCGCGGTTTGCGGCTCCACCCTTCCACTGCTGGAGAAGCCCGCAGAGCGGGCCAATCCCTCCCGTTCCGGCTGGGTAGATACCGGGGGGGCCTTGGTGCGGGAGCTTGCCGAGGTCGACTGGGAAACCCACCCCAAGACCCAGACCCCATCCCAGGAGTTCAACCGTGCGCTGGGCGGCGGGTTGGTGGCGGGGTCGGTAGTGCTGTTGGCCGGTGAGCCCGGGGTGGGCAAGTCCACGCTGCTGCTGCAGATCGCTCAATCCACTCGGGCCGAAGGGCGGCGTACCCTCTACGTCAGTGGCGAGGAGTCCCCGGAGCAGATCAAGCTCCGGGCCCAACGCCTGGGTCTGTCCGGGGAGGGCATATTTTTGTTCTCCGAGACCGGCGTGGACCAAGTACTCAGCGCCCTGGAGGAACAGCGGCCCGGCCTGGGAATAGTGGACTCCATACAGACGCTATACTGCCCCGAATCGACTTCGAGCCCGGGCAGCGCGGGGCAGGTGCGCGAGGCGGGGCTAAGGTTGATCCAGTGGGCCAAGCAGCGCCAAACGCCCTTGATACTGGCGGGCCACGTCACCAAGGACGGCTCCGTGGCCGGGCCCAGGGTCCTGGAGCACATGGTGGACGTGGTGGCCCACCTGGAGGCCCAGGAGTTTAGCGAATACCGGGTGGTACGCACCAGCAAGAACCGTTTCGGCTCCACCAACGAGGTGGGGGTGCTGGAGATGACGGACCGGGGACTGGCCGACGTGCCGGACCCGTCGCGGGCCCTGCTGTCCCAGCGGTTCGACCAGGCCGTGGGCGCCGCCGTAACCCCGATATTGGAAGGCAGCCGGGCTTTGCTGCTGGAGGTTCAGGGACTTACGTCTCCCACCCAGTTGCCCGCGCCGCGCCGGGTGGCCAACGGGCTGGACCACAACCGGCTGATAATGCTGACCGCCGTGGTGTCCCGCCGGGCCGGACTGGACCTCTCGGGCCAGGACGTCATAGTCAACGTGGCCGGCGGTTTCAGAATTAGCGAGCCGGCAGCCGACCTGGCGGTGGCGCTGGCCCTGGCCTCCAGTATGCGCAATGCACCCCTCGACCCCGGCCTGGCGGCCGTCGGGGAGGTGGGACTGAGCGGGGAGCTAAGGAGCGTGTCCCAAACCCAGCGGCGCTTGGGCGAGGCGTCCCGGCTTGGCTTCTCCCGGTGCCTGCTTCCCGAAACCGCGATGAACAGCCTGGCTGCCCCCGCCGGTATGGAGCTGGTCCCGGCCAGAACGCTGCGGCAGGCGTTTGGGGCCGCTTTCGGTGGCGCCAGGAGCGGTGGCAATGGCAGGGCGGGGGAAGGGGTTGGGAACCGCGCGGCGAAGGGAGTCACCTCTCCCGGCTAGCTCTGCTGGATGTGGCTGGCGGCGCCTTCGGGCTCGAACTCGTGGTCCTCGCAGGCAACCCACCGGGACCCGTCCTCGTATACCTCTTTCTTCCAGATGGGGACGATCTCCTTGACCCGGTCCACGGCTTGATGACAAGCCAAGAAAGCCTCTTTTCGGTGCGGCGAGGCGACGGCTATGACCAGGCTGATCTCCCCGATGGGCACGGCGCCGATGCGGTGGGCTATGGCGATATCCTCGATCTGAAATTCGGCCCGGACCTCCCCGCGGACCTCCTCCAGCTTGGCCAGGGCCATCTCCTCGAAGGCCTCGTACTCCAGCTTGAGGACCCGTTTCCCCTGGAAGTTGTCCCTGGTGGCGCCCAGGAAGGTCACCACCGCGCCGTTGGTGTCCCTTCGCACCTGGGCCGTCAGACCTTCTGGGTCCAACGCGGCGTGGGTTAGCTGGACCATGGCCATGGGTCTACCCTCCACTCACCGGCGGTATCAGGCAAACGTCGTCTCCCGGACGTAACACCGTCTCCGGCTCGGCGTAATCGGCGTTCACCGCCACTACTATCTGCACCTGGGGAGGGGCAAGCATGGGGAACTGGCGGCGGACCTCGGCGGTGAGGTCGCCCACCGTCGCTCCCTCGGTCAGCGTAACCTGGCACACGCTCCGTTTCGCCCTCTCGCGGTATAAGGCAAAAAATCTGACGGTTAAGTCCATCCTGCACCCAACGATACCGTCGGCAGCTTGCGCCGCCCCTGAAGACTCTAGTTTATCCCGGCGCCGGCGGGACCGCCAGCGGTCAATCTTATCTTACGGCTCGAGGAACGGGGTCTGGACCGAATCAGTGCGTCACCAGTCCGCCGTCGACGTTCAGCGCCTGGCCGGTGATGTTGCGGCCGCCCGGTCCGGCCAGGAACACCGCCATGGCGGCAACGTCCTCGGGTTCGTTGGGCCGACCGATGGGAATCTGGGCGCTCCTTCGCGCCCGCAGCTCGTCCGGAGGGACGCCCAGCGTCTCGGCGCGGGTGGCCAACGAAGCCTCCGACATGGCGGTAACCGTTAACCCCGGGCAGATGGCGTTGACGTTGATGTCGTGGCCGCCCAGTTGATGGGCCGCGATGTAGGTCATGGCAATCACCGCTCCCTTGCTGGCGGCATAGGCGGCGTTGGAAGTGCCGGAGTAGCCCTTGCCGGCGATGGACGCGATGTTGATAATCCGCCCGCCCTGGCCCTGTTGAATCAGCTCCCGCGCCACCCTTTGCATGACGAAGAACGCGCCCTTGGCGTTGACCCGGTGGATACGGTCCCAGTCCTCCTCTTGCACGTCCATGATATTCAGGTAGCGAGTCACCCCGGCGTTGTTCACCAGGACGTCGACCCGCCCAAAGGCGTCGACGGTCTGCCGCACCATACGGTCGATGTCGGCCATGTCGCCCACGTCGGCGTGCAGCGGCAGGCTTTGGCGCCCCAGCTCCTTTACCTCCACGCTGGTGTCCTCCACCTCGCCGGCGTTAATGTCCGCCGCCGCCACGTGAGCGCCCTCGGCGGCCAGGGCCAGGGAGATGGCCCGGCCCATGCCCCTGCCTGCGCCCGTAACCAGGGCGATCCGGCCTTCCAGGTCCATCGTCTTACCCCGTTCGTCCGGCCAGGCTTTCCAGGGACGCCACTTCGGCGAACGTCCGGTCGGCGTCGCGCCAATGGGACTTGGCGGCGTCCAAGCTGGCCTTGGCTTCCTCCGCCCGCCCCATGGGCGCCAGCGCCCGTCCCAGCCAGAAGGCGTCCCGGGCCGTCTTCCGCTGCCGGAGCCTCGCCTTCAGCATCTCCTCGGCCTTATCAAACCGCTCCGCCCGCAGGTAAGCCTCCAGCAAGGTGTCCTCGAATACCTCCCGCTGGGCGTGGCTGCCTCCGATGCGGGTAAGCTGAGGATACACCGGCTCCATGTACGCCGCCGCATCGGCGTACTCGCCGTGGGCGAACGCCTGGATTCCCTGGACCATGGGCAGGGTGGCCTCTTTAGCCACCGCGCTGCCCGCGTCGGCGGCATCCTTGAGGCCGCTCACGACCCGCGCCAGGCTGTCGTCATCGCCGGCCACGGCAAACACCATCGCCGCGTGGGCGTCTCTGAAGGCAGGGCCCGGCTGTTGGGCAGCCGGAGCGGCCAGGGCCAGGAGTTCTTCCCAGGGTGCCGGCGGAGGATTGTTGCCGTAGATGTGCATCCGCCACACCAGGGAAGCGCTATCGGCCAGGGACGCGTAGCTCTTGGCGGCCACCGCAGGCCTGATGTCGTTCTCGTAACGGGTCAGCACCGCGTCGTAGCGGCCGTTGGCCAGGTCGAACAGGGTCTGGTGCCAGGAGAGGTGGACCCTGTACTGCGCGCGCCGGTCGAACCCCTCCAGCCAGGGGCCCAGGAAGTCCGACCCCTGACCGTGCTGTCCGGTCTCGAAGAACACGTGGGCCACCGAGTGGGCCGCGACGGCATTGTCCGGGCGGAGGTCCAGGGACCTCTCGGCCCGGCGCATCCCCTCGTCCATCAGGCCGACCTCGTGATGCGCCCAGGCGGACGTGCCCATGAAGGCCCAGTCGTCTCCGTAGGAGGGTTCCAGGCCCTTGATCAGGTCGAAAAACACCGGGGGATAGTTGGGCACCCCCGCGCCGCCGCACCCCAGGATGAACAGGCGCTGTCCCAGCCGCAGCAAGAACGCATCCCGGGGAAACTCCGCCAGGTGCTCGCGCAGGAGGGCGTAGGACTTGGCGTTCTCGCCGTACACATAGTGGGCGACTATCTCGACCTGTTGCCGCTCCCGCCTGGTGATACCCGAAGAAAAGGACCGGGCTCGATCGGCGCTTTCCCTGGCCTCCGGCACCGCCACTCGGACCATCCGGATGAAGGCCATGGCGCTGTGGGCCAGAGCAAAGCCCTCGTCGGCTTCTACGGCCTGACGAAACTTCTCCTCCTCGCCGTAACTCTGGGTCAGCGCCAGGTCCAGACCCTCCGCATACCGCTGGAAGGCGGTGGGAGAGTTGGTGGTCACCGCGAGGCCGTAACGGTCGTTCATAGCGACAGGCTCCTATGAAATCATGGCGTCCCAAGGGACAAAGACGGTATTGGTTGCCCCGGGCCGGTTGCCTTGAGTCCGGGTTTCCCAACCTAAGGCAGTGCCGAATCGAGTGTAATGGGGCCGGTTCCACGCTGTCAAACCATCTACTTGAACTGGGGCATCACCTTCTCGGCCAGCAGCCGGATAGAGTGGGCCACCTTGTCGTTGGGGTTCTGTCCCCCGTAGTTCATTTCCAGGACCACCCCGGTTATACCCAACTGCTCCTGGTACTCCCGGATCCGGTCCGAGACCGCGTCCGGAGTGCCGTACATGACCTGGGTCCGGAGAATATCCTCGTAGGGGACCTCGGCCATGGTCCGCATCCGGTTGGCCGCCTCCTCGGTGGCGGCGGTCTGGCTGAGCTCGACGGCCCGGTACCGGATACCGTGCACGGTGCTGGCCTGGGGCTCGGAAAGCGCCCGCTCCGGGGTGTCGGCCAGGTAGGCCGGGATGCGCAGCGACACCTCGCCGGGACCGGGGTGTTCCGCGTCCCGCCGGGCCTGACGGTACAACTTCAGCCGCTCCTGAAGCTGGGGCACCGGCGTATTGGCGCTTACCAGTATGGGGTAGCCTAGATTCCCCACCATGGAGAAGCTGTCTTCGCTGGCCACGGCAATCCGGGTCGGCGGATGGGGTTCCTGGAAGGGCTTGGGCACCACCGTTACGTCCTGATAGGCGTAGTACTCCCCCTCGTAGGAAAAGCGGTCCTCCTTCCAAGCGGACATAATCACTTCGAGGGCCTCATAGAAACGCTGCCGGCTCTCCGAGTAGGGAACGTTATAGCCCTGGTAGTACTTGGTCAGCCCGCTGCGCCCCACGCCGAACTCGAACCGGCCCTTGCTCACGTGGTCCACGGTGGCGGCCTCTTCCGCCACCCGGAGCGGGTTGGTCAGGGGCAGCACCTGCACGGCCATGCCAATCCTGATGCGGTCAGTGCGGGCGGCGAGGGCGCTGCACAGCACCATGGGGGAGGCCAACACCGAGCGGTCGGGACTGAAGTGGTGCTCCGCCAGCCAGACGGTATCGATGCCCAGGTCTTCGGAGTAGGACACCTGGCTGAACGACTCGTCGAAGGCTTCCGGCTGGGTCATGCCCTGCCGGACGTGAAAGTCGGTAAACATCCCAATATCCATTATTCGCTCCTGTGTGCGTTAGCGGGTTGCTGGCCTGGGCGCCGGTCGCGGCAATTGAGCCGGAAGGGACCCTTCCCGTCGAGGCTGAATTGCACCCCTGTCACCAGCCCGCACCCGCCAGGTTTCTTACCCCGTCTCGAAACACCTGGAAACTCTTTGATTGGTTCTTGTCCACGTCCACGTGAGGGCCTATTTCCCGGGCCCATTCGCATTTGGCGATGCCAATATCGGGGTATCCCGATCTCTTTAGCCCTTCGGCACCGCCCGGGTGCACGGCATCGGCCAGGACCTCCCAGGTGCCGCATATACTGTCTTGAGGATAGCCGTTGAGGACAGCCTGTTTGGCACCGGGATAGGCCGTCCCTACGGCGCCACGGTCCCCCAGCAGCCAAGCTTCCGCCTCTTCGATGGCGATCCTGAACAGCGTTCTGGGACGGGGATTGCACCCGTCCAGCACGTCCAGCAGTTCTTGCTTGAACTCCTTGCAATCCTTATCGTCCAAGTCCACTACCGCGATTACCGCCGAAGAATTCCCGAGACTCTGCCCGTACCCCCTGAGCAAGCGGGGTAATTGGTCCAAGAGCAGGCGCTTCCTCGGGTCTGGCGCCGCGTACAAGTCCCTTGGTAAGCGCCCGACACCCTTGTACGTGTGCACCCGCTATGAATGGTGCGTAGGGTTGGGGCCAAGAATGTTCCCCATCATATGATCAAGCGCGATGCTTCCGGATTGGTCCTCCGCCAGTATTTCGAAGTGCACGCAGGCTATCTCCGGTCCAGGTAATCACTATACCAGAGACCTCCAAGCGGCAACCCCTCATCTACCATTGCCTTCACCACGGGGTCGTCGCTGGCCCGGCGAATGCTGGAGAAGCCGTCAGACTCTTTTTCCAGGACCCACGTTTCGTCCGGAGCCAGCGCATCCACAAAGTAGGGCTGGTGTGTGGTGACAAAAATCTGGGGGGCGTCCCGTCTTCCCGTGGCGTGGTTGCGGAACTCAGTAGCCGAAACTTCGAGCAGCTTGTGATATAGTCCGTTCTCCGGTTCCTCGATGCAAATAAACGGTGGAGGCAACAGGTCCTCCAGCATAAGAAGATAAGCGAAGACCTTCAGCGTGCCATCGGACATTTGCTGGGCGTAGAAAGGGTCGGAAAACCCCCGGTCGTTGAAGCGCAGAAGCAGTCGGCCATCCGGACTCTGCTCGGTGTCAATGCGGTCAATTCCGGGAATACTAGCGGCGATTCGCTCAAGGACGCCGCGAAATCTATCGGGCTGCTCACGCTCCATGAACTGGACTACGTTGCCAAGATTGTCTCCGTGAATACTCAAGCGCCTTTGGGGACCGGCTAACGGCAAACTGCGGGCGGCGTCCGGTGTAAAGTAGCTCAGGTACCACCCTTCGATAAACTGGCGAAAGTCCGATATCCGGGGATGTTGCTTCAACGCGCCCAAGGTTGCTATGGCGAGCCTACGTTTGTCCTGCAACTCGATGATTTCCGTTTCCGCGCTTTCTTCCCCGGGCAGGCCCCGCATGAATTGGTCAATCAAGGCCCCCAGGTCGAACGCTGACTGCTCTCCTTCGTTGACCTGCCGTCCTGACGATTCCCCCTTCCAAGCCACTCCCTCGCCATTGTTCAGCATTAGGAACGAAAACGGCCAGCCGCGATTCTGCCCTTTCCGGCGCTGGCGAAGCCGTTCCCGCGCGACGTAGGGACGGCCCGAATGGTCCTCATCTATGGCTACCTCATACGTGATGGGCCGGCTTCTAGAGTCTTCTCGGTAGTAAACCTCGAATTCGACCGGCGCACCGGTCCCTTGGGAACGCACCCTCCGGAATCCGCCTCGCCCGCGGGCGTCGCAGGCTTCCACCGCGCCAAGTCTCAGACAATCGGCGAGAAAACCAAAGGCGTCAAACAATGAACTCTTGCCCACGCCATTCTTGCCGATGACCGCCGTCATGGGGGTCAGGGGGAGAGCGTCCTGTGTATTCCATAGTTTTCCGAGGGTTATATCCTTCAACACCCGGAAATTACGTATCCTGAGTCCTTCGATTTTTGCCACGGAAGTAATCCCTGTGATACCCGCCGCTGCGCCGCCGGCGTGCTGTCATTCTCGTTGCCCTTGACCCTGGTGGCCGCGGGTACACCGCCCGTGCGCCGCCCGCGACTACAAGGCCGCCCCTGGCATCGGCAGCATACAACAACCCATAAGACCATTCAAGAACGGCGGCCCGGAGGATTGGGCCTCGAGGCTCTGTGGCCGACCGCAACCTCCAAGGGGTACCATAAGGGCCACGCCGGCTCTGCCCCGGCGCCGCAGGGCCTGGGACTCTCCTGGAGCCGCCGACGGGGAGGCGCCAGCCCTGGGCGTAAGTGGGGCCATGTGCCCGCTGATACCTGCCGGCCGACTTTCAAGCGAGGTCCCGCGGTTATGCCTCAAGCAACCCTCAAGCTGGAGGGCGCCCGATTCATCCTCACCATGGACCCGGAGCGCCGCATCATCACCGACGGCTCGGTCCTCATCGAGGGCCAGCGCATTAGCCAGGTGGGTAAGGCGTCGGACTTGGCCGGAGTCCAAGCCGACAGGGTGATCGACGCTCGGGAAATGGTGGTCACCCCGGGGTTTTGCAACGGCCACCTGCACATCAGCTACGCCCACGCCACCAGGGGGATATTCCCCGACAGCCTGGACCCCGGGGAGTACCTAGCCAACGTGTTTACGCTGCAGTCTGTGATGACCGAGGAGGAGGAATACCTGACGTCCCTCCTTGCCATCACGGAGGCGCTCCGGTACGGGACGACCTGCTTCGTGGACCCCGGCAGCACCAAGTACCTGGATTCCTGCCTGCAGGCCTACCAGGAGTCCGGCTGCCGCATAGTGGTGGGCAAGCAGGTGACCGACCTGCCCAACCCTCTAAACCTGCCGGTCTACACCCTGAGCGAAGCGGCCAAATTGATGGAGGATACGGTGCGGGACTACGACGGGCGGCTGCAAGGCCGGGTCCGCGCCTGGACCATGCCCTTCGCCGCCGACTACTGCACCGCGGGGTTGCTGACGGCGGCCAAGGAGATCGCCGACCGGTGCGACACGGGCATGACGCTGCACCAGGCCAACTCCCCGGCCAGCATCGACGCCCATCTGCTGCGGTACGGCAAGCGCCCCGTAGAATACCTGGAGCAGATTGGAGTATTGGGCCCCAATCTATTGCTGGCCCACGTGATCGGCTTGGACCAAAGCGAGGTCGACTGCCTGGCCCGTTCCGGGACCAAGGCGGTAATGTGCCCCACGGCGGCCCTGAAAATGGGGCACGGCATCTCCGCCAAGGGGATGCTCCCGGAGATGTTGGACCGCGGGGTTTGCGTGGGGTTGGGCACCGACGCGGCCAACAACTCCAGTCTCATCGAGACCATGCGTTCCATGTACCTGATCGCCGTCCTGTTCAAAGACGCCAGGCAGACCACCGGCGTGGTCCCGGCGGAGACCGCGCTGGAGATGGCGACCATTCAGGGCGCCGCGGCCTTGGGCTTGGACGGGGAGATCGGCTCCATAGAGGCAGGCAAGAAGGCTGACCTGGTGCTGTTCGATACCCGCCGCCCCGAGTGGCGCGCCATTTTCAACCCCGTCAACAATCTGGTGTACAACGCAGACGGCCGGAGCGTGCACACTGTCATCGTGGACGGGCGGGTGGTGATCGACGCGGGCAGCCCGGTGTTCGTCGACCAGTGGCGTCTAATCCAGGAGGTGCAGGAGGTGGGAGAGCGGATGCTGCGCCGCACGGGCACGTCCTTCCCCCAGCGGTGGCCCGTGATATAACCCGCGCCGGCGACCTGAAAACTGACCCAAGCGTTGGACCCCGAACTCTCGGATACTTCGTCAACTCACTTCTTCCAGGCCCCCAGGGTCATTCAATTGTCACCTTGCAAGGGCGCAGCAACCGCCGCTCCCCCGTCATTCCCGCCCCGGCTCCCCTGCCATTCCGAGCCTCACTTGCCCGCTATTCCGAACCTGGTTTCCCTGTCGTTCCGAGCCTGGCTTGGCTGCCATTCTCGCCCCGGTTCTCCTGTCATTCCGAACCCGCCAGAGGTGGGTGAGGAATCTCAAGCTGCAATTAGGAGCTAAGGCGGGTTGACCGGAGGCATTTTGGATTCCTCGTCGCTGTGCTCCAGCGGAATGACAGAGCGGGGTGTAGGACGGCTCTTGCCCGGCTGCTAGCCCCCTCCCAGTCATGCCCAGGCCTCCTCGCCCGTCTATTTTCGTGGTAATGGCATTAGCTAGCAATTAAATGACCATGGGGAAAAGCCCCGGACCGGGGCGCCGGCAAAAAACACACACCCGGCGCGCGCCGGGTGTGTCGTCTGGACTAAGCCGGTAGGTGGGTACCAGCGCCGGGGCCTAGACCCCGCACCTGCCTACAAGTTCAGCGGATGCTCCTCGTATTCCTTCTCCTTGTTGTACACCTGGAGCCGGTGCCGGGACGCCTCCAGGATGTATATGCGGTCCTGAGCATCCACGTTTACCGCCACCGGTCGGTTCAAGCGCCATTCCGGTTCCATGTTGGCCCTGCGGCGGGCCTTGATAATGTCCGGGTTGGCGTCTATGTAGGTCTGGGTCCAGGGCGAGGGTTGCTGCGCGTCCCCCACCAGGCTGGTGATAAACTGACCGTCGGGGGCGTAGACCTGTAGCCGGTGGTTGCCCCAGTCGGTGACGTACACGTCGCCCTCCGAGTCCACTGCCACACCGGCGGGTCCGTTGAGGTCGCCCACCCCGCCAGTGGAGCCCTCGAACTTGCCCAGAAGCGTGCCGCCGGGGGAAAACTTCTGCACCCGGTTGTTTCGCCAATCGGACACGTACACGTTGTCCTCGCGGTCGACGCATATGCCCCAGGGCAAGTCCAGCTCGCCGTCTCCTTGGCCCTGCCGTCCCCAGGCCGTGATGAAGGCGCCGTCCTTGGTGAACTTCTGGACCCGGCTATTGAGGCTGTCGACCACGTATAGGTTGTCTTCTGAGTCAAAGGCCAAGCCCGAGGGCCCGTTTAGCTCACCGTCCGCGGCGCCGGCGCGGCCCCAACTGGATAGGAAGCGGCCCTCGCCGTCGAAGACGGATATGCGGTTGAGATACTCGTCGGAGGCGTAGACGTTGCCGTCGCTGTCGAGGTCCACGGCACGGGGCCAGACGAACTGGCCGTCTCCGGCGCCGTAACCGCCGAATTGGGTGATGAACTCGTGGTCCAGGGTGATTATGGTAATCCGCTGGCCCAACTCCTCAACGCCCCGGTTGATCACGTACATGCGATTGCCGGGCCCCATAGCGAAGTCCTGGGGCGACCAGAACCCCTGCCCGGCCATGCCGTACATGCCGATGCAGTGACTGAAGTCGAATACCCGTCCCGCGGCCACGGTTGTTAGCATGGTAGCTCTCCTAACGGCCTGAAGCTGCCGGTGTCCTGCGCTTAACGGCGGCGCGTTGTTATTGTCACCGGGAGACCTGCGGTACGCGCCGCCAGCCTCCGCAGCCTGGCTAGAACAGGTCCAACTGCTCGAACTGCCCGCCGACTATGGGCACGGGGTCCAGCCTCAGCCACTGGTCCACGATGGTGGAGTAGAAGCCCCGGAAGTCATAATCGGGCTTGAGGTCGCCCTCCACCAAGTCGCCCGGCATCAGCGAGGGATAGGAACCGTACATCCCGCCCTTGACCCGGTTGCCAATGACGAAGGCCACCCCGCCCGCCCCGTGGTCGGTGCCGGTGCCGTTGTCCCGCACCCGGCGGCCGAACTCGGTGAACACCATCATTACCAGGTTGTCCCCGGTGTCGTGCTCCTTGAGGTCGTCGAAGAAATCGCCTATGGCCCGGGATGTGTCGCTCCACAGCTTCTGGTGAGCCGGCATCTGGTTGAAGTGGGTGTCCCAGCTGGCGTGGGCGGTGTAGAACATCTGGGTGCCCAGGTCGGCCAGATACACCCGCGCCGCGTCCCGGAGATACTTGGCCACCGGGGTTTCGGCGTACTCTACGGTGGAGGAGTACTTCTGGGGCGCGGCCTTGATGATGTCGGCGCCGACGAGGGCGTCGCGGCCGGTCTGCCCCAGGTAGTCCATGGTCGGCCCGGAGCCCACCGCCGGGGCGTACATCCGGGCAAAGCGGTCCAGGAGCTGGTCCCGCTCCTGCTGGGCGGCGACGCCGGGAACTCCCGACAGCACGCCGTAGGACTCCAGGTTGGAGACCGAGGTCACGGGCACGCCGCGCAGGGCGAGAGCCCGGGGCAGCCCCTGGCCGAAGTTGACTCCCTTCAGGACGTTCTCCGCCTTGGGGTCCAGGTCGCGGATGACCTTGGCGGCCCACCCTTCGGTGCCAACCTTGTCCGGCTCGCAGGTGTGCCAAATGTCCATGGTCCGGAAGTGGGAGCGCGGCGAGTTATCAAACCCAATGCCGTGGATGATGGCCACCTTCCCTTCGTCGTATAGCTGCTTCACCGGGGCCATGTTGGGGTTGAAGGCCAGCTCCCCGTCTATGGGCAGCACCTCGTCCTCGGAGATACTCACCCTGGGCCGGGCGTCCCGGTAGTGGCCGTTGGTGTACGGAATGATGGTATTGAGATAATCGTTGGCCCCGGTCAGCTGCAACACGACCAGCGCCGGGTCCTTCTTCGTAGTCGCCATCCCTACTCCTCCTGAGTTAGTCGTCGAGTACGGTAGTATGTTCTTAGGCGAATTGGTAGTCCCTGGAAGCGGCGATCAGGGCCAGCATGACGCCGGTCCTCTTTTCCGAAGCCTCGCTCTCGGCGGCGGAGTCCCACCGGACCTCGCCGCTCTCCCTGGCCTGGGCCAGCAACTCGGCGCGGGTGGCCTCGCTGACCTCAAGGGGGCCGGCGGCGTCCAGGCAGGCGTCGACGAATTCCTCCGGGGAGAGGTTTCCCTGAGACTTGAGCCTTAGGATGATGGAGCGGACGCCGGGCAGCGAGGTGTCGCCCAGCAGCCCGGCGGCGAAGTTGACCCGGCGGACCAGGGCGCCCCCGTCAATCCACTCGGCGCCAGTGTGCCAGCTTTCGACGCTGGGCGGATTGAGAAGCTCCTGTCCCTGGTAGGAACACTCGAAAGCCAGGGCGTCGAATCCGGGCCGGAGTTGGCCGTAGTTCCCCGCTATGCGCACCGTGCCCACGACCAACTCCGCGGGGCTCTTCACCCGGGCGAACCTGGCGTTCTTGAAGAACTCGGAGTTGAATAGGACCCGCAGCATGGCACGGATTTCGCCGTTAGATTGCTTATAGGCGTCGACCAACGCTTCTATGGCCGCGGGGTCCCGCGGGGGCGTGATGTTCCAGGCGGGCACCTGGGCTTCGTCGGCCACGAAGAAGTTGTAAAGGTGTCTCGCCAGGTACTGGGGAGACGCCGACTGGTCCACGATGATGTCGATTATGTCACCGCCGTCGAACCGGCCGTTGTGACCCAGGAAGGCTTTCTCCCCGTCGTCGTGGTCCTCGGGCTTGTACTCGAACTCCCAGTAGAAGCGACCCAGGGGATTGCGGGGTATCTTGGGGGCGACGGTCCAGCCGGTGAAAGCCCGCGACGCTTCCTTGATGTCGTCCTCGGAGTAGTTCCCCACGCCCAGGGAGAAGAGTTCCATCAACTCGCGGCCCCAATTCTCGTTGATGGCCCCGTTGTGGTTGCCGTTGTTGTCCAGCCAGTAGATCATGGCGGGGGACTTGGCCAGTTGCTCCAGCAGGTCGCGGAAGCTGCCCAGGCCGTACTTGCGGAACATGACGATCTGCCGTGTGAGTTCGGGCGGGTTGTCCACCTTGGAATTGCCGGTGGCGAACAGTTGATGCCAGAACAGGGCCACCTTCTCTTCCAGAGGCCGCTGGGTGTTGATCATCCGGTAGACCCAATCGGCCTGGTTGATGAAGGGGGCGAGGGCTCCCTCGTAGCCCGGGAAGGTCCGGTACATCAGGGCCTCGTCTATGGGCGGCTGGGCGTCGGGATGGAGCAACTCCTCCACCGTTGCCTCGTACCCTTTGGCGGCCCGGGCCTCCAGTTCCTCATAGGACGCGCCAAACCCGGCGCGCCGCATCAAGTGCGCCATCAAGGCGATGTCTTCTTTCGTGGGCATGTCCATCCCTCCTCTGGTTCCAGATTCAGGCGCAAATCACAATCGTACGCCTAACATCGTAAGGTTGGCGGGTGAGTGTGTCAAGGTCAACGTGAGCGACAGCGGGGTCTCTCGGACGTGATCTCTCGATGGCTGACCGCGGCGCAGCCATTGCCATTACCGCGGAGCACCCCCAATGCCATTCCGCTGGAGCGCTCCCCCCTTTTTGTCATTCCGACAGAGCGTAGCGACGAGGAATCCGAACTCCTAGCCCGCAGCCGGGCCGATGGGCCGCCCTCTAGCGGAGGACTCTACATTCCCCGTTGTGCTCGGAAAGACAGGAGGTATGGAGTGACATGGGGACGCCCCACCCGGTACGCCGGGGAGGCTGCGCTGGGAATAACCTGGAGTAGTACGGCCCCCATGGCTGGAAAACCTTAGGGCTCCGGGGGGCGAGGAGGTTGCGGAGAGGCCCTCGCTCACGCCCGCGCCGGCAGGTATTGCCGGTACCAGTCCAGAGTGGCGGCCATGACCTCGCTGAAGGCGGGCTCGGCGTACACCTCGTAGTGGCCATAGCCCTTGAGCACCACGAGCTTCTTGGGCTCCCCGGCGTGGGCGTAGAGCTGCTCCGACTCCTCCGGCAACACCAGCCGGTCGTCATCGGTGGTAATGAACAGGATGGGCCGCGGGGATATCCGGCCCACGATCCACTCGGGGTTGAACCCTATGGTGTCGTCCACGTATTCCAGGGGGATGGCGCCCACGGCCGCCGGGTTGTTGCGCCGGGCCGCCTCGGCCAGCTTGGCCGACTGCCGGTCGGGCAGCAGAATCTCGCTGCGGTCGACCATCTCCGACTTCCCGGTGACGGCCCGCCTCTCCCGGTCGCCCTTGGACCGTTCCTGAAGGTCGCACCACTCGTCCACTCTCCGCACCCGGCTCATCCACCGGGAGCCATGTCCGATTCCCACCACGCTGACGATGCACTTGGCCCGCTGGTCGACGGCTCCCACCCACGAAACGGTGGCGCCTCCGTAGCTGGTGCCGTAGATACCGATGCGCTCCGGGTCCACCTCGGCCTGCAGGCCCAGGAAGGTCATGGCCGCCCGCACGTCCATTACCCTGCTGTAGGGCGCCAGGCGGCTGCTGGCGCCCTCGCTTTCTCCCCAACCCTTGTAGTCGAAAGCCATGGCCACGTAACCCGCCGAGTTTAGGACCCTGGCGTTGTCCGGCAGATACAGGTCCTTTACCCCGGTATATCCGTGGCAAAGGAGTACGGCGGCCCGCTGCTCCCCCGGAGTCAAGTCGTCCGGGACGTACACGTCGCCGCGGAGCTTGAATCCTTCACTGTAGAACTCCACCTCTCGCTTCATCATCATATCCTCAGCCGAATTTGGGGCAGCCGCCCGGCCCGCCAAGCCGCCCAGGCAGCGTTGCGGCGATTATGGTAGGAACCCACCAACGTGTCAACGAGGGCACAGGCCTCCATACCCACCCCCGGCTCGGCGTCCCACGGAGGCGGGCCTCGACTAATGGGCGACCGGTTTCGGAAAGGCTCAGCGGGGACCGGTGGATTCGCCGGTTTATTTAGGGGAGAGGTCCTGCGACCGTGAGCCGAGCGGCGGTTTCAGGCCGGTGAGCTCCTCGCTGGCCCGCCACAGGCGCAGCGCGGTGTCCGCATCGTAAGAATCGGGTGAGGAGGCCACCGCCTCCTCGTCCACGAAGTACTTGCCGGTAACCCCCTCAACCTGGGCTGAGCTGGCCAGATAGGTAATAGTCCGTGCGCCTTTCCAGACGCTTCTTCCCGCCATCCGCAGAAAGAAGTTGGAGACCCGTCCCAGTGGGCCGTTGTTAGCCAGGAAGTTGGTGGCCACCAGGCCCGGGTGCATCGCGTTGACGGTTACCCCCGTCCCTTCCAACCGCCGGGCGAGCTCGTAGGTAAACAGCAGGTTGGCCAGCTTGGAGCGGCCGTAGGCCCGGTAGGCCCCGTATTCCCGCCGCGACTGCAGGTCCTCGAAGTCGATGGGTCCGCCTTGGTGGGAGGCGGAAGACACGTTAACGATGCGGGAGGGACTGGCGGCTTTCAGCATATGCAAGAGGAGATTGGTGAGCAGGAAATAGCTCAGGTGATTGAGGGCGAAAGTCATTTCGATGCCGTCGGCGCTCTTCTGCGGGGACAGCATGATGGCCCCCGCGTTATTGACTAGGACGTCCAGACGGTCGTGCCGGCCGGCAAAGTCCTCCGCCAGCCGCCGGACCCCCTGCTGGACGGACAGATCGGCCAGCAGAGAGTGCACCTGCAGATTACCGGTGCGCTTCCGGACCTCCCGGAGCGCGGCCTCCATCTTGGCCGGGTTGCGTCCCGCCAGCACCACGGTGGCGCCGAGTCCGGCCAACTGCACCGCGGCCGCTTTCCCGATGCCAGAGGTGGCGCCCGTTATCAGGCAGGTCTTGTCCTTCATGGCTCCTGCTGCGCCCTGTTCCAGGGCCGCTTGCGTCCCGCCGGAAGCGACCCGCGGATTTTCCGAATAATAACTCACCGGGCGCGGCGAGCGCACCCAACCGGAGGGGTGGGGGGTGCGTTTGTCGGTGTCCATAGCCGTCACGGTGATATAATTTGGCCGTGCCCCTGAACGAGTCCGACACCAGAGCCAAGCTAATCGACCCCGCCCTCCACCAACGGGGGTGGACCGAAGACCTGATCAAGCGGGAAGAGTCCGCCGGCGCAGTCTATATCGTCGCCGGGCAACCCCGACGGCAGGCCAAGGGCCGGGTCGACTACACGTTGCGGCTGCCGGTGCAACCCGGCGACCAACCCGTGGCCGTGGCATTAATCGAAGCCAAGTCCGAGCGATACCGAGCCAATCGCGGCCTACAGCAGGCAAAGGTCTACGCCTCCAGCAAGCGGTTGAACGTGCCCTTCGTTTACTCCTCCAACGGGCATCAGTTCGTGGAGTTCGATTCCTCCAACGGCCTGACCAGCCGCCCGGCGCCGATGGACGGCTTCCCATCCCCCGCCGAGCTCAGACAGCGGTACGAGCAAATCAAGGGCTTTGCCCTGGACTCGGAAGAGGCCAAGCCGTTGCTCCGGCCCTATTCCGGGGGCGAGAGCCAGCGCCGCTACTACCAGGACGCCGCGGTCCGGGCCGTCCTGGAAAAGGTCGCCGCCGGCGGCAACCGGGCGCTGCTGGCCCTGGCCACGGGAAGCGGCAAGACCTTCATCGCGGCCCATCTCCTGAGGAAGTTTGCCGACGCCGGCCAACTGAGGCGGGCCCTGTTCCTCTGCGACCGCGACGAGCTGCGCAAGCAGGGACTGGCCGCGCTGCAGGCGGTGTTTGGCAACGACGCCGCCGAGGCCGCCGCCGGGAACCCGCAGTTGAACGCCCGGGTCGTCGTGGCCACCTACCAGACCCTGGGCGTGGACACGGACGACGGCGACGCGTCGTTCCTGACTACCCACTACCGGGAGAACTACTTCAGCCACATCGTCATCGACGAGGCCCACCGCTCCGCCTGGGGCAAGTGGTCGGAAGTGTTGAGGCGAAACTTGGACGCAGTCCAGGTTGGGTTGACGGCTACGCCGCGGGAACTGGACTATTCAACCGATTCCGCCGAGGCCATGCAAGATCGGCAGATCACCGCCGACAACCTCCGGTACTTCGGGGAACCGGCCTACGAATACTCCATCGGCCGGGGCATCGACGACGGCTACCTCGCCGCTATGGAGGTCCGCAAGAACGACATTTTCCTGAACGGCTACCGGGAGTCGGAGGTGGTAACCGGCCTCCTACGGTCCGACTTGGAAGGGAGGGAGTTGACCGACGCCGTCACCGGCGAGGCAGTGAGCGTCACGGAGACCCGCCCAGAGTATCCGGCCGCGTCCTTCGAAGCGTATCTGTGCATTCCCGAACGGGTCCGGGAGATGTGCCGGAGCCTGTTCGAGTATCTGCTGGACACCGGCGGGCCGGAACAGAAGACCATCGTCTTCTGCGCCAGGGACAGCCACGCGGAAGACGTGGCCATCGAGATGAACAACCTCTACGCCCAGTGGTGCGCCGGCAATGGCCAGTCCCCGGCCCAGGACTACGCCTTCCGGTGCACCGCCGCCAGCGGCGGCAACGACTACTTGCCCGACTTCCGGGGCAGCACCGTCCACCATTTCATCGCCGCCACCGTGGACCTGCTCACCACGGGGGTCGACGTGCCCGGCGTCAACAACATCGTCTTCTTCCGTTACGTCAACTCGCCCATCGCCTTCTACCAGATGGTGGGCCGGGGCACCCGCCTGCATCCCCAGACCAACAAGCTAATGTTCCGGGTCTACGACTACACCGACGCCACCCGCCTCCTGGGTGAGGACTTCAAGACAAGCGTCACCCCGGCGCAGCCCGACCCCGAGAAGAGGGAGGAACCCGAAGAACCGGAGGACGACGACCAAGGAGGCGGGACCAGGGCCATTGTCGTCCATGGCATCGACGTGCGGATCAATGCCGCCGGCGCCTACGTTATGACCGTCGTCGCCGACGGGCAGGCGGTGCTGGTCACCCTGGAGGAGTACACCCAACGCCTGGCGGCCAAGCTGGTGGAGGACATCCCCGCCTTGGATAGCTTCCGCTCGACCTGGATCGACCCCGAACAGCGACAGGAGATGATGGGGCGTTTGCCCGACAGCGGCCGTGCCCCGCTAATCGTTCGGGAGCTGGCTTACACCGGGGAATACGACCTGTACGACGTCCTGGCCGAGGTGGGCTACGGGCAGGCCCCCAAGACCCGGGCCGACCGGGCCGCCGCCTTCGAGTACAAGCACCGGGCCTGGCTATCGGAGATGCCCGGCCCCGCCGCCGACACCGTGCGGGCCATCAACTCCCAGTTCGCCCGGGGCGGCACCGACAACCTGGAAAACCCGCAGATTTTCAGCACCCCCGAGGTGGCCGCCGCCGGGGGCCTGCGGGCCCTTCGAGAATACGGCCCGCCCGCCCACACCGTGGCCGAGACCAAGCGCCGGATGTTCGCTGCTTGACAAAATACCTAAGCAACGCCGTCCGAGCAAACAACGGCTATAGCTGGAGTTCGTGATTGTGACTCAATCGAAGTATGATCATAAGCCACGCCGGATGGTCCTGCCCGGCACGACGATTGGAGGGGAATTGGGGACTTTCAGCGTTGGCTTCGTCATTAGGAACCGGACCGTCGCGGCGCTGGGGCTTTCCCTGACCGGCGTGGTGGATACTGGCGCTTCTTATACCGTCATTCCGGCACGGATGTTGGACGAACTGGGCGTGCCGCGACAGGAGACGTTGACCTTTACCATCGCCGACGGCTCCCAACAAGACCTGGACGTCGGGATGGTGGAGATGGAATTACAGGGCCGTACCAAAGAAGTCTACGTCGTATTCGGCAGCAACGGCGGCCCGGTCCTGCTGGGAGCAATGGCCTTGGAATCATTCGCCTTGGCCGCCGACGCCAGGAACCGCACCCTAATCCCCGCTCAACTGACTATCTGACCTCCTCCGCAAGCGCCTCGCTTGGTTGCTAACCAGCGACGACCCGCTCTGTGGCGAGATCAAGTGGTATCTAGAACGGTCTAGCCCGGGGCGGAAGGGGGATTAGGTCTTGACCAACCGGATCAACGCCAAACGAAAAGTTCTCTAGAGTTGTGGCTCCGAGCAGAAAAGCGTCGTCCGAGGCAAAGACAACTGGACATTCCCGCTCCTTATCACCAATATAGAACATCGCGTAGCCCACGGGGTATCGTCGCACCGCACCATCAGCCAACTCAAAGTCTTCAATCCATGCTTGGCTCACATTTAGGCTATGTAGGAGAGATGCCGGAAGCGCCGAGTGATGAGCGCCTGTGTCCACCAATACCTCAACTTCTTGTGTCCGTTCTATATGTTCTTCCCGCCCACCGACAAGGATCTTCTTCTTGAACGCTCCCATGAGTTTGTTCTCCCTATCCCAGCCCTAGTATCTTGCCTAGAGCCTACATAATTAGCAACAATTTGACAAACTTGGTGCAGCCTGTCAATCCCACAATCCTGGACTTTCGTGCCAATTTTGGGTAGTATTATATCATAAAATCGGAGTTGAGTAACGAATATCACACCAGAACGGCATCAACAACAACCTATATCAGTTCTTCAAGAGCTTTCCGAACCAGAAAGCCGCCATCCAGTACATCGAGGCCTGCGACCGGTTATAATTGACGATATATCGCCGTTGGAGACACTCAAAACCGTCAGCGGAGAGCAAGATGATAGTGAAGATACCCTTGGTATTCGAGCCCCAGCCCGAGGGAGGATACACCGTTGCCTCGCCATTGTTACCGGAGCTGATAACCGAGGGCGATACCCCGGCCGAGGCCATGGCCAACGCCGAGGACGCCTTTGCGGCGGTGGTGGAGATTTACGAGGACCGGGGGCGCGCGCTGCCATCGAGCATCTACGTGGACGAAGCCAACGGCCCGGTATCCGTCGAGACCATCGTCTCCCTGCCGTGAGATACCGGGACGTTGCACGCAAGCTGGCAGAGCTTGGATGTTACGAGATTCCCAGGCGTGGAAGTGGTTCTCATAGAAAATGGTTCAACCCGCGAAAATGGTTCAACCCGCAAACACAGATGGATGCCGTGCTGCCGGACTGGGGTGGGCCCGAATTGAAAATCGGAACCCTGCGCTCAGCAATCCAACAGTTGGGCATAGACTGGAAGGCCTTTCAAGAAACATGATGGCAGTAGTCATCTGGGTCCGGCAATCGCCGGTTCGGCGCGGCGAAGCTCGCACCAAGGTTCACCAGGAAGCAGATGAAGGTGCGCAGAGGATACTCTAAAGGCAAACGGAATGGCTAACCAGAGCCTTCACAGTCACTACCTTCCCCCCGGCTGGAAATGGGCCCAGTTGGGAAGTGTTTGCAATGTGGTCAATGGGTCTGGATTCCCTACTCGATACCAAGGGCACACTTCTTTGACCTTTCCACTCGTAAAAGTTAGTGACATGAATGCCCCCGATAACGGCATCTTCATAAAGAGTGCGGCGAATACAGTTGACGATGTTATTCTGGCTGCTATGAGAGCCCGCGTTTGTCCTGAAGGTACAGTGATTTTCCCCAAAGTTGGCGGTGCGGTATATACCAACAAGAAACGGATACTTGGTACACCTTCAGCCTTCGACAACAACGTCATGGGCTTGATTCCGACAGGCGTACTTTCAGGGTGGCTGTTCTTGTGCTTACAGCAGATAGAACTCGCTTCACTAGCCAACATTCAGGCATTGCCCTCAATTAAAGCAAGCGTTGTCAAAGGCATTGGCATCCCCCTTCCACCCCTCCCCGAGCAGAAACGCATCGTCGCCATCCTGAACGAGCAGATGGCCGCCGTCGCCCGCGCCAAAAAGGCCGCCGAGGAGCAGCGGGAGGCGGCGCTGGCGTTGCGGGAGGCGATGGTCAAACAATCCTTTCGGCGTTATTTTGAAGAACCCCGAGCCGGGTACCCTCATGCTAAGCTTGCTGAAGTATGTACCATTGTGACGGGCAATACACCGTCGAAGTCCTACCCTAAATTCTATGGAGGTTCGATACCCTGGGTTAATCCCAGCCATCTGGGGTCTTCCAAGTACGTGAGCGATTCGGACGAATACCTAACATCTGAAGGACTGCGGTCCGCTAGGTTGGTTCCGATGGGAACTGTAATGTTGACGTGTATTAGCGGTTCCCGCAACAACATTGGCAAAGCCGCCATCGCACAACAGCCATTGACTACCAATCAGCAGATTAATTCAGTGATCCCCGGGACTCATGTGCAATCGGAGTTTCTTTATTACCATCTCTTGGCGATAAAGCACAACCTTGAAGAGTTGGCGGCCAGCACGAATCAGAATATCGTCAACAAATCTAAGCTCTCTATGATTGAGATTCAGGTCCCCCCTTTGGAAATACAACGCCGCATATCCTCGGAAATCAATATGCGATTGGAAACTCGTGATACGGTCGAAAAGTCTGTTAGTCAGGGCCTTGAAAGCCTAAACAGCCTGCCGTCCGCTCTCCTCCGCCGCGCCTTTTCGGGAGAGGTTTGATGACGAGCCTCGCCTCCCCTTCCGCCGTGGACGCCAGGATATACGCCGTTTGCGACATCATGCGGCGCTCCAACTGCGCCTCCGCCCTGCAGTACATACCGGAGTTGACTTGGCTGCTCTTCCTGCGGGTGCTCGACGAACGCGAGGAGCTGGAGGCGCAAGAGGCGGCCGCCGTCGGTGCTCCTTTCCAGCCGTCCCTGGAGTCCCCCTACCGCTGGCAGGACTGGGCCGCTCCCCGCGGGGTCAAGCGTCAAGAGCTCCAGTCCGGGGCGTTGGGCGGGACCTTCGCTTTCGTCAACCGGGACCTCCTTCCCCACCTGCGCACCCTCACCGGGCGCGCCGGCGCAACACCTCGCCAGGGCGTCATCGGCCAGATCATGCAAGCGGTGGAGGCAGTCCGCATCGACACCGAGAAGAACTTCCTCGACGTGGTGGACGCGGTCCACGGAATCAGCAACCAGGCCACCGACCCCACCCACGTTTTCCTGCTGTCCCGGGCTTACGAGGGGCTACTGCTGCGCATGGGCGAAAAGAACAACGACGGCGGGCAGTTCTTCACTCCCCGGGAGGTAGTCCGGGCCATGGTCAAGACCATCGGCCCCAAACTCGGCGAGACCGTCTACGACCCCGGCTGCGGCACCGGAGGATTCCTGGCCCAGTCCTACGACTACATGACCGGCGAGCTGGGGCAGTCTGCCACCGCAGGCCAACTGAAACAACTGCGCAATGAGACCTTCTACGGACGCGAGAAGGAAAACCTCATCTATCCCATAGCCCTGGCCAACCTGGTGCTCCACGGGATAGACCAACCCAACATCTGCCATGGCAACACCCTCACCCGCAGCGAGTCCTACGGCGGGCTGTTCCGAGGCGCCCCCGAGCTTTTCGACGTCATACTGATGAACCCGCCCTTCGGAGGCCGCGAGGGCGCGGAGGCCCAGGTCCGGTACCCCTACAAGACCGGCGCCACCCAGGTGCTGTTCCTGCAGGAGGTCATCGCCAGCCTGACGTCCGGCGGACGGGCCGGCATCGTCGTCGACGAGGGACTGCTGTTCCGCACCAACGAGAATGCCTTCGTTCAGACCAAGCGCAAGCTGCTGGACGAGTGCGACCTCTGGTGCGTGGTCAGCCTGCCCGGCGGCGTGTTTGGCCAGGCCGGCGCCGGGGTCAAGACCAACCTGCTGTTCTTCACCAAGGGAAGTAGCACCGAGAGCATCTGGTACTACGACCTCTCCGGCGTCAAGGTGACCAAGCGAAGGCCGTTGACCCTGGCTCACTTCGACGAGTTCTTTCAACTCCTGCCCAGCCGCGGCGGCGGAGACCATAGCTGGACCGTCACCAGAGGGGAAGTCGAGGCCCGGAACTACGACCTGAAGGCGGTCAATCCCCACCGGGCCGCGCCAGTGGACACGCGGACCCCGGAGGAGCTGATCGCTATCATAGAGGAGAGGGGCCGGGAAATTGACGAGGCCCTGTCCAGCCTGAAGAAGCTGCTTTAGACGGCCCCTGCGGAATGAGACGGTTCTGGGGAAAGGGCCGTTGGCGTCCCCCTGCGCTTGGGCAGGGTCTTTTAATTGTCACCCTGGTCCCTACCGGTCATTCCCGAACCTGGTCCCTACCGGTCATTCCCGAACCTGGTCCCTACCGGTCATTCCCGAACCTGGTCCCTACCGGTCATTCCGAACCAACGGGAGGAATCTGAAATCTCTGCCCAAGGCCAAGGTCGCCCGGACCCAAGAATCTCAGATTCCTCGCTCCGCTCGGAATGACAACTAAAAGGCCCCGTGCGGTGGGGGCTACGTTTGAAAGGCCGGCCCGGCGGGAGTACCCTTACGGGGCCTGACGCCGGGGTTTATCGCCGGACCGGGCCTCAGCCGCACTTTCATACGTTCAGACGATAAGTTCAGAGGAGGGCCAGCATGGCGCCGCCGCCAGTCACCTTCGGCTGCAGCCTGGGATTGGACGGTTTCTGGGACGTGGCCCAACTGGCCCGGCGCGCCGAGGAGCTCGGCTTCGACCGGGTGACCATGGGCGAGCACGTGATGGACGGCAACCCGCCGCGCCCCACGCTGCTCAACGTTCCGGCCATGGCCGCCGCGGCCGGGGCCACCAGCACCATCCGGGTCATGACCGGCATCGTGATAGCCCCGCTGTACCACCCGGTGATGCTGGCCAAGCTGGCCGCCACCCTTGACCTGGTCTCCAACGGGCGTCTGGACTTCGGCATCGGGATAAGCGGCCAGCGGGACACCCGCATCGAGTTCGACGCCCTGGACATCCCGGTGAGCACCCGGGGCCGCCGCACCGACGAGATGCTCCAGGTGCTGAAGCGCCTCTGGACGGAGGAACACGTCAACCACGAAGGGCGGTTTTTCCAGTTCCAGGACGTGACCCTGCTGCCCCAGCCGGCGCAAAAGCCCTACCCGCCCATCTGGGTGGCGGGCCGCAGCGAGGCGGCCATGCGCCGCGCCGCTCTCCACGGCGACGGCTGGTACCCCTACCTGTTCACCTTGCGCCGACTCAAGAGCAGCAACGAGGCGGTGCGCAACTACGCGGCGGAGGCGGGGCGGGACCTTTCCGGCTTCAAATGGGGCCTCAACCAGCCAACGGCCATCAGCGACACTCCCGGTGAAGCGCTGGCCCTGGCCGCCGTCAACGTGGGCCAAAGGTATGTAACGCCGGAGCGCAGCGCCGAGGATATCGCCGGGGCGTTGTGCATAGCGGGGACGCCCCAGGACTGTGTCAAGGCGGTGCAGGAACGCATCGACGCCGGCGTGACGGACTTCAACTTCAGCTTCCTGGCCTCGGACCCGTCCGGGCTGGTGGACCAGATGGAGATGTTCGCCCGCCGGGTGCTGCCCCACTTCCGCCCCTAGCGCCGCCGCGCCCGGTTGGACCGGGCCTGCGGATGCCGTCCGGTCCCCGCCGCTATTATGGCGGGATGCGCCGCCATGGAGTAAAATCCCCTCAATCTCACTCAAGCGCTCCACAGCCTATCCAGCAGGGAGTCAGCCATGCCCAAGTCCGACGTGGTAAGACTGGAAACCAACATCCCCGTATCCATGAGGGACGGCGTCACCCTCTACGCCGACGTGTACCGCCCCGAAGGGCCGGGTCCCTTTCCGGTCATCCTGCAACGCACGCCCTACGACAAGTCCAGCCCGCTGGCCATCGGCATGCTGGACCCCATGCAGGCCGCTATGCGGGGGTATGCCCTGGTCATCCAGGACACCAGGGGCCGTTATACCTCCGAGGGCGAGTTCTACTGCTTCCTCGACGACATCGACGACGGTTACGACACGGTGGAGTGGGCCGCGGTGCAGCCCTGGTCCAACGGCAAGGTGGGCATGTGCGGCACCTCCTACGTGGGGGCAACCCAGTGGCTCAGCGCCATCGCCCAGCCTCCCCACCTGGTCACCATCGTGCCCAACCTCACGGCGTCCAACTACCATGACGGCTGGACCTATCAGGGGGGCGCCTTTGAGCTTGGCTTCAACGTGTCCTGGACCATGCTCATCCTGGCGCTGGCCAACTTCGACAACATATCCGCGGGGAAGGACGTGCCGGCCGGCAGCCGGCAGAAGCTGGCCAAGGCGGTGGACGCGATGCAAGACGCCTTCCGCGCCGCTCCCCTGCAGGAGTTTCCCTACTTGAAGGGAGGTCTGGCCGACTATTTCTACGACTGGCTGGCCCACCCGGACTATGACGACTACTGGAAAAAGCTCAGCATCGAAGACCGCCACTCCCGCATTTCCGTGCCCGCCCTCAACATCGGGGGTTGGTACGACATCTTCCTGGGAGGCACCATCCGCAACTACCTGGGCATGCGGGAGAGCGGAATGACCGAGGACTCCAGGAGGGGCCAGAAGCTGGTCATCGGCCCCTGGCTGCACGCCGTCAGGGGGACCAGCATGGCGGGCTCTCACTACTTCGGCCTGGCTGCCGACGCCATGTCCGTGGACGTGGACGGGATGCACTTTCGTTGGTACGACTACTGGCTCAAGGGCATCGACAACGGCGTAATGGAAGACCCGCCCGTGCGCGTCTTCGTCATGGGCGACGACGTGTGGCGCGACGAGCAAGAGTGGCCCCTGGCCCGCGCCAGGCCGACCGACTACTACTTGCACAGCCAGGGCAAGGCCAACTCGCTGCACGGCAATGGCGTCCTGGGCACGGACCTCCCCGGCGGCGAACCGCCGGACGTGTACCTCTACAATCCGGAGGACCCGGTTCCCACCGTCGGCGGCGCGCTGTGCTGCAACCCGTACTTCGCCGCCAGCGGTGCCTTCGAGCAGCGGGAAATCGAGGCCCGGCAGGACGTGTTGGTGTACACCACCCCGCCTTTGGAGCAGGAAGTGGAGGTTACCGGCCCGATCACCGTCACCCTCTGGGCCGCGACCTCGGCCACCGACACCGACTTCACCGCCAAGCTGGTGGACGTGTGCGAGGACGGCTGTGCCCGCAACCTCACCGACGGCATCATACGGGCCCGGTACCGGGAGTCCATGTCCTCGCCCAGCCTGTTGACGCCGGGCGGCGCTTACCGCTACACGATAGACCTGTGGGCCACCAGCAACGTGTTCAAGCCGGGACACCGCATCAGGGTGGAGATATCCAGCAGTAATTTCCCCCGCTTTGACCGGAACACCAATACTGGCTACACTATCGCCCAAGACGCCAAGTCCAAGCCGGCGATGCAGACCATCCTTCACGACGCCGAGCACCCGTCCCACATCACCCTCCCCGTCGTTCCCCGGTAGAAGGCTTGGACCGACGCGGGCGAACCCTGGGGTATGAACGGGTATGAACATCCTTACGCGCTAGACCGGCCCGAAGGGATGCCAAGGAGGAGAGCATGTTAGAACGGCCGTTGCTCTTGGAGATGCTAAGGCGGATGCTGCGCATAAGGCACTTCGAGGAGGCAGTCCTCGGCATGGTGGAACGGGCCGAAATAGTCGGCGCCGCCCACTCCTACATAGGCGAGGAAGCGGTGGCGGTGGGGGCCTGCCTGGCCCTGAGGGACGACGACTGGATGACGGGCAACCACCGGTCCCACGGGCATCCCATCGCCAAAGGCGGCGACGTGAACAAGGCCATGGCGGAGTTGCTGGGCAAGAGCACCGGCTTCTGCAAGGGCAAGGGCGGCTCCATGCACCTGGCCGACTTCAGCGTGGGCATCCTGGGAGAGTCGGGAATCCTGGGGTCTTCCATCCCCACAGCGGTAGGCGCGGCCCTGGGCAGCAAGCTGCAGGGCAACGACCGGGTGGCGGTGCCCTTCTTCGGCGACGGCGCCAGCAACGAGGGCGCTTTCCACGAGTCGATGAACTTGGCCGCGGTGTGGAACCTGCCGGTGGTGTTCCTGTGTGAGAACAACCAGTACGCCGTCACCAGCAGCTTCAAGGAAATGGTGGCTTCCGACAACATCTCCGACCGCTCGGCCGCCTACAACATGCCCGGGGTGCTGGTGGATGGGCAGGACGTCATCGCCATGTACGAGGCCGTCTCCGAGGCCGTCGCCAGAGCCCGGGCCGGCCAGGGGCCTTCCCTCATCGAAGGACGCACCTACCGCTACTACGACCACTCGCTGGGGCTTGGACGCATCGTCAGGGTTCCCTACCGCGAGGACGACGAGGTCGAGCAGTGGAGGCAGCGGGACCCCATAGCCATCCACAAGCAGCGCCTGTTGGAGCAAGGCGTGGCGACCCAGGAAGAGATAGACGCCATGGAAGCCGAGGTCCAGCAGCAGATCGAAGCCGCCGTTGCGTTCGCCCGTGAGAGCCCCTACCCGGACCCGTCGGAGTTGTTCAGCGACATGTTCGCCGACCCCATCGCCCTGGAGTAAGCAGGGCGTCGCCGGCGTCCCCAGCCCCGTAGCTTCAGGGCCGGAGCTTCAAGGCCGGGGCGGACGCGGACCCCAAGTTGATCCCTCACGTTGACCGAGGAGGCCGGGCCATGACCCAGACCGCGACCGAGACTCAAACGCGCAACATCACCCTGACCCAGGCGCTCAACGAGGCCATGCGGGAAGAAATGCGCCGGGACGAGCGGGTCTTCATCATGGGTGAAGACATCCAAAAGGGGGTATACGGGGCCTCGGGTGGACTGTTCGCCGAGTTTGGCGGCGAGCGGGTGAGGGACTGCCCGCTCTCCGAAAACGCCTTCATGGGCGCCGCCGTGGGCGCCGCCGCCGTCGGGATGCGCCCCATCGTGGAGAGCGCGTTCTGCTTTATGTGGGTCGCCATGGACTCCCTGATAAGCCAGGCCGCCAAGATGCGCTACATGTTCGGCGGCCAGGTCGACCTGCCCATCGTCTACCGCTCCTCCATGTACTACGGCGGCAGCATGGCGGCCCATCATTCGGACCGCTCCTACCCCGTGTTCATGCACATACCCGGCTTCAAGGTGGTGTTCCCCAGCGACGCCTACGACGCCAAGGCGCTGCTGAAAGCGTCCATCCGGGAGAACGACCCGGTGATCTTCTGCGAAGACCGCACCATCCTGGGTTCCAGGGCCTACGTGCCGGAGGAGGACTACTCCATCCCCCTGGGGGTGGCCAACATCAAACGGGACGGCAACGACGCCACCATCGTCGCCATAGGCGGCATGGTCCCCCGGGCCCTGGCGGCTGCCGAGACCCTGGCCCAAGAGGGAATCTCGGTGGAGGTGGTGGACCCCAGGACCCTGGTGCCCCTGGACAAAGAGACCATCCTGGCGTCGGTGGCCAAGACGGGCCGGCTGGTGGTGGTGGACATGGCCCACAAGACCTGCAGCGCCGCCAGCGAGATAGCGTCCATCGTGGCCATGGAGGGCTTCTGGGACTTGCAGGCCCCCATCCAACGCCTGGGCACCGTCAACGTCCACATTCCCTTCAGTCCGGCGCTGGAACCCCTGTGCTACCCCACCGATGAGACCATAGCCGAGGCGGTGCGGACAACCCTGCGGTAGCCCGCGGCGCGGCCCCATCGGCGGTCATGGCGCTTGGGGCCCGTCCCTTGCGGTGGGCGACACGACCACGCAGCCGCGCCGGCGCTCCGCCAGTTCCGCCGCACCATCCGATGGAGGCGGCGGCGTCCCCGGCCAGTCGTCGAATTGGTGACCAGCCGCGGCCGCACCAGGCGACCCTTAGGAGAAGGGCATGGCTTCAGAGATAGTCCTCCCCCAGTGGGGCATGGAGATGCAGGACGGCGTCATCATCAAGTGGCTGAAGAAGGAAGGGGACACCGTCCAGGAGGGCGAGCCCCTGGTGGAGGTGGAGACCGCCAAGCTCCAGACGGAGTTGGAGTCCACCGCCTCCGGCACCTTGAGCTATATTGTGGCGCAAGAAGGGGAGATAGTCCCCATACGGGGCGTCCTGTGCGTGATAGCCGGTCCCGGTGAAGAGGTGGCCCGTCCCGCGACGGCCCCAAGCCCTGCTTCCTCCAGTCTCGCTACGGAAGAGCGGCCCAGCGCAGGCGCCGCTCTGACTGCTTCGAGTGTTCCATCTCCCGCGGCCGGGCTTCAGGTAGTCCCGGCGGCCCGGCGGCTGGCCCAGGAGCAGGGCGTGGACCTGGCGTCGGTCCAGGGCAGCGGCCCCCGGGGCAGGGTCCTGATCGCCGACGTGGAGCAGGCCGTCCGCAACCGGACTCAACCGGCGATCGAAACACCGGGACCGGGCGCCAAGATACAAGTAGTGCCGGCCGCCCGGCGCCTGGCCCGGGAACGGGGTGTCGATCTGTGCCTGGTTCAGGGCAGCGGGCCCGGCGGCAGGATCCTGGTGGAGGACGTGGAGAAGGCGGGGCAGGGTGACGGCCCCGCCTCACCGCGGACGGTGACCATCACCGGCATCCGGCGCACCATCGCCACCCGGATGCTCCAGAGTCTGCAGACCATGGCCCAGGTCACCCTCACCACCGAGGCCGACCTGAGGGAAGGCGAAACCCTGAGAAGGGGCCTTTCCCGGCACCGGACCGAGGGCGGCATCAGCCCGCTGCACCTGGTAATCAAGGCCGCGGCCCGGGCGCTGAAGGAACATCCCCGCATGAACGCCCTTCAGACCGAGGACCGGGTGGAGCTGATGAACGAGGTGAACATAGGCGTGGCCGTGGCCCTGGACGAGGGGCTGATCACCCCGGTCATTCGCAACGCCGACGCCAAGACTCTGTCCGAGTTGGCCCAAGAGGGCAGGGAGTTGGCCGCCAAGACCAGGGACGGCACGGCGCGGCCCGAGGACGTGACCGGGGGCACCTTTACCATTACCAACCTGGGCGCCCAGGAGATCGATGCCTTCACGCCCATCATCAACCCGCCGCAGGTGGGCATACTGGGCGTGGGCCGGGTGGTGGAGAAGCCCATCGTGGCCCAAGGCCAGATAGCCGTGGGCTCCATGATGTACCTCAGCCTCACCTTCGACCACCGGGTGGTGGACGGGGCCCCGGCGGCCGATTTCCTCCAGTCGGTGAAAAGGCTGCTGGAAGACCCCTGGTGGATGGTGGGCTGACCTAGCCGGGGGCGGCGCTCACTCCGCCCTCTTCACCGCATGGCCGCCGAACCGGTGGCGCAACGCCGCCAGCAGCCTGGCCCCAAAGGGCTCAACCTGGCGGGAGCGGAACCGCGCCTGCAGCGATAGGGTGATGACGGGCGCGGGCACGGCCAGGTCCACGGCCTCCTGCGCCGTCCAGCGGCCTTCCCCCGAGTCTTCGACGTAGGCCTGGAGGCTCTCCAGCCCCGGGTCCTCCTCCAGGGCCGCGGCGGTCAATTCCAGCAGCCGCGACCGGACCAGGCTGCCATGGCGCCAGCCGCGGGCGATCTGGGCCAGGTCCAGGTCGAACTCCTCCTTGGCGGCCATGATTTCAAAGCCCTCGGCGTAGGCCTGCATCAGGCCGTACTCGATGCCGTTGTGCACCATCTTGACGAAATGGCCGGCCCCGGCGGGCCCCGCGTGGCTGAGGCCCTGTCCTTCGCCGGGAGCCAGAGCCTCGAAGATGGGCCTCAACCGCTCGTAGGTCTCCGCCTTGCCGCCGACCATCAGGGAGTAGCCGTCGGTCAGACCCCAAGTTCCGCCGCTGGTCCCCACGTCCATGAAGTCGATCCCCAAGCCTTCAAGCCGGCCGGCGCGGCGCATACTGTCTTTGTAGTTGGAGTTCCCGCCGTCCAGGATGACGTCCCCGGGCGACAGCAGGGGGGCAAGTTCCTCGATGGTGTTTTCGGTCGCCGGCCCCGCGGGCAGCATCACCCAAAAGGACCGGGGTGGAGACAGCAGCGCCGGCAGATGCTCCAGGGAAGAAGAGCCCACAGCTCCCTGGGCTTGGCTGGCGCTAACCGCGTCGGGGCTGAGGTCATAGACGACCACCCGGTGCCCGGCCCGCAGCAGGCGCTGCGCCATGTTGCCGCCCATGCGGCCCAGGCCCACCATACCGATTTCCATGCTGCCGTTCTCTATCCCGCCTTGCCGAGATCATGCCTTGTTGCCGGCCGGCTACCCAGCTCCAACCGGCGCCCCCCGGCGTTTCCGCCTCCCGCCCGGTCAACCTCCCCGGACGGCGGCGCGCCGGTCGACGAAGAGCCGGTACAGCCCCAGGTAGGTGTCCGCTATCCGGGTTACCGCGTCGGCGCGGGATATGGCCGCATCCTTGAGCTCCACTAGGGGACTCCAGAATACGGTCCGTCCCACTGCAAACCCGATGACACCCTCGGTTTCCGCGCCCACCGACAACCAGCCGCGGACCCGGCTTTCGTCCTCGCCGCGGCCCAGGACAATGACTCCAACCCCGTCTCGCCCTCCCGCCCGGGCCTGGGCCACGACGCTGCCGGCGGCGGCGGCGTCATCCACACCCTCCAATTTCCATACGTCGGGCTCGATCTTGGCGTCTTGAAGCTCCTGAATGGCGCGGGCGGTCAACTGGGGCCGGACCTCGGCGTCGTAGCGGCGGCGGTCCTGATCGACCCAATTCAGCTGGTCCTCGGTGGCGGGGACCAGCAGCTCGAACATAAACTTGTAGCCCTCCGAATGGGTGTGCCGCGACAGTACCTCCAGCCGCTGCCGCTGGCTCTCGTTGACCCGGACGTCGCCGCCGGGGTTGTAGCGCACCAAAACCTTGGCGAAGGCGGGGGATGCGTCCCGGAGGCGCGAGCCGAACTCGTCGCCGTACTCGAACTCGAACTCGTCCCGCCCGCTCTTTTCCACCGAAGTGCAGGTTGTGAAGCCCCGCTGTTTGGCGTCGACTAGAATATGCGCGCCGTACTTCTGGTCCACCAGTATGGCCGCGGTCTCGGCAGGCGCCCCCCGGTCTACGGCCTGCAGGAACCCCTCGTAGATGACCTGCTTGTATGCCGCCAGTTGGGTCACCTCCTCAGGTTCCGCCTCTCTGCCTATGATGCGCAACAGGCCGGCCTCGAAGGAGCTTCTGTGGTCGAAGGGCAGTATGAAGAGGTCCCTGTCGTACCCCGGCTTTGAAACCCTCATGGACGTTGCCCCCTAAGGTATTGGCCGCCTGACCCCCGCCAAGGCCGGACCGTTTCTTGGTCCGCGCCCCTGACCTTCCCGCGCGTCCCCGGTCGCCGGCGGCAGCCTGACCCCCGGAGTGTACCCCGTGCGGCCGATTTATGCGATGCTCGCCGCCAGTTGCTCGATCGCCGCGGCCGGGTCCGCCCTCAGGTGCACGCGGATTGCGCCCCGCGGCCCGTCCTTCAAGGCCTCCAGGTCCCCCAGGGCCTCCAGGTCCCCCAGGGCCTGGGCATCCGCCAGGACCCCAAAGGTAAAGGCCTGGCCGGGAATGTCCAAGTCCCGTACGTGTTCAGCCGTCAGTTGAAGGAACAGGCCGGAGGCGGGGCCGCCCTTGTGAAGCTGGCCGGTGGAGTGCAGGAACCGGGGGCCGTAGCCCATCGAAGTGGCGATGCGGCGCGTCCGCATCACCTTCCGCCGCAGCGTGTCCAGGGCCTCGTCCACCTGGGGCGTCCGGTGCAGGTACGCCATTATGGCCAGGTAGTCCCCCGGGCGGGACCCGGCCAGCAGTTCATCGAGGGACCCCGGCGCGTCCATCGGGGGCAGGCGCCCCACCGCCCGGTACTCCTCCAGAACATTTTCCGTCATGTCCTTGGCTGCCTGGACGTTGGGCTGGTCGAAGGGGTTGATGCCCAACATCGCACCGGCTACGGCAGTCGCCATTTCCCACCGGAAGAACTCAGCCCCCAGGTCGTACCGGTCGGCCAGGTCCAACCGCAGCGCCGGATGACCGGCGCGGACTAGAGCCTCGACGGCGGCGTCCCGCTCCGCGTTATCGTCGTCGTTCAGTCTAAGGTAAACAAACAGCCGGTCGGCCCCGTAGTGCTCGGGGGACATCACCGGCTCCCCGGCGATGGGGATGATTCCCTTACCCTCCTTGCCGGTGCTTTCGGCAATCAGTTGCTCCACCCACAGGCCAAAGCTGTCCAGGGCAGGGGAGGTAACCACGGTGAGCTTGTCCTGCCCGCGGCTGCACAACATGGACATGGCCGCCCCGAGTTGGGCGCCCGGGTTTTCATGGGTCGGGACGCCCGCGGCGCAGGACTGCGCCATGGTGTCGGCCCGGTCCAGCAGGCGGCCCAGGTCGACCCCTATCAACGCGGCAGGGACCAGGCCAAAGTAAGACAGCACCGAGTAGCGTCCTCCCACGTCGGAAGGGTTGGAAAAAGCCCGCCGGAACCCTTGGTCCCGGGCCAGCGCGTCGAGGGGAGTCGCGGAGTCGGTGACCGCCGCGAAGTGCCGCCCGGCACGCTCGCGCCCAACCTCCCGGTCCACCAGGCCCCTGAAGTAGGCGTAGAACATGTTCGGCTCGGTGGTGGCGCCCGATTTCGACGACACCAGGAATAGAGTGCGCGAGGGTTCGACGGCCCGGGCGGTCGCCTCCACCCAAGCCGGCACCGTGGAGTCCAGCACGATGAGCTTGGGGCGGCCGGGAACGTGGCCGAAGGTCTGACCAAGCACCTCCGGCCCCAGGCTGCTGCCCCCCATGCCCAGCAGCACCACGTGGCGGAATCCCGCCTCTACTATCTCTTGAGCAAACGCCTCCAGCGCCGGGACTTGCCCCCGCATCACCCGGCCCATCCTCAGCCAACCCAAACGGTTGGTGATCTCGGCGGGGTCCGGCTTCCACACGGTATGGTCGCCGTCCCAGATGCGGTCTACGACCCGGTCTTGCTGCAGCCGGGCTAGGGAAGCCTCCACGCCGGCCCGATACTCGCCCAACCCGGCGTTCGGATCTTGCCCTTGACTGTCCAACGGCAGGGCCTGCTTATCGTTCACGCCGCCCTCCGGATTTCGGAACGGAGTTGGACACGCTGTATCTCCTGTCAGCCCGCTAGCCCCCAAGAACGGCCGGCAACTGGCGAGAGATGAGGTTGTATTTTTTCGATTTCCCTCTCATTCCCTCTCATTCTCTCTCATTCTCTCTCATTTCCTCCCATTCCGGCCCGTTGGCCGGGTTTGGGGCTGGGGGCAGGTTGAGGGCGGTTGGGTTTGGAGGGGCTTCCGGCCATTCGGGTACCGTGACGCCTCGGTGGCGGGTTGGATTTGGTTCGTGTCCCAGCGGGACGTTCTGGTTTGACCTTTATCATGGTAGGGGGCGCATATGGCGTTGGGAAGGGAGGGGTGTCAGTTGGGGTGTCCCTTCGACAAGCTCAGGACAGGCCCTTCGACTGCACTTCGTTTCGCTCGGGTTGCCTCAGCGGCGGTAAGGCACAAGAACGCCTGTTTCCGATCAAACTGCCTTGTTGGTGGAGGCGTCTGCGTTTCCGTTGGCAAGATGGTTGTGGTAGGAGCAGGTGCTTTGGTGGCGTCGCCGCCGCTGGCTTCGGGTGTTGCTGTATCGCGGGGGGTGGCCGTCGATGTAGGGGCGGAATATTTTTCGCCCCTAACGGTGATTACCCGCTTGGCAGGCGACCGTCGCGGCGGCGAACAAGCCGATGATGGCGATTGCTACAAGGGGCAGCAAGGCCTTTCAAATGCTCTCCCTTAGGGCTGACTTGGATTGCTCCGGCGGTTAAGTAGGGAGTAGACGTCAATGTAGGGGCGGAATATTTTTCGCCCCTAACGGTGATTACCCGCTTGGCAGGCGACCGTCGCGGCGGCGAACAAGCCGATGATGGCGATTGCTACAAGGGGCAGCAAGGCCTTTCAAATGCTCTCCCTTAGGGCTGACTTGGATTGTTCCGGCGGTTAAGTAGGGAGTAGACGTTGATGTAGGGACGAAAGATTTTTCGCCCCTACCGGTGATTACCCGCCCCGCAGGCTACCTCCGCGGCGGCGAGCCCTGGTACTCGATGCCCTGCGTTAGGGTGAACACGCCCTAGTTGAACATTATTGCGCCGCGGCCGATCTCGCCCTGGGTCATGTCGGCGTAGGCCTCGTTGACCTGGTCCAGGGTGTAGTGGCGCACCACCAGGTCATCCAGGTTGAGCTTGCCGGACAGGTACAGATTGGCCAGCGTGGGGAAGTCGACCTGGGACCGGGCCGAGCCGTAGTAGGTGCCCTTGACAGTCTTTTCGTTGCGGACCAGGTCCACCGCGTTGATGGGGGCCTCGACGCCGGAGGGAGCAATGCCCACCACCGTCATGGTGCCGCTCTTGCCGCACATCTCGTAGGCGGCCTTGAGGGTCTCCGGCGACCCCACCACTTCGAACGTGTAGTCCGCCCCCCGGCCGTCGGTGAGGTTCTTGACCTGCTCCACCGGGTCGCCGTCGGCGGCGTTGACCGAGTGGGTGGCGCCGAACTTCATGGCGAACTCCAACTGGCTCTCCCGGATATCCACGGCGATGATCTTGGTGGCGTTCACCAGGGCCGCGCCCATGATGACGTTCAGGCCCACGCCGCCGCAGCCGACCACCGCCACGCTGCTGCCCGGCTGCACGTTGGCGGAGAATATGGCCGCGCCCACCCCGGTGGGGACGCAGCACCCAATCATGGCCGCCTTGTCCATGGGAAGCAGCGCCGGGGTGGGCACGCAGCCCATCTCCGGCACCACCGAGTACTCGGCGAAACACGCCACCTTCCCCATGTGATGAATGTCCTGGTCGCCCTTGTGCAGGCGGCAGGTGCCGTCGAACATGTTGGGCCCGGTGGCCATGTGGTTGTCGCAAACGTTGCCCTTGCCGGACAGGCAGGACTTGCAGCGGCCGCAGGAGGGCACGAAGGACATGATCACCTGCTGTCCCGGCCTGACCGCGGTAACCCCGGGCCCCACCTTTTCCACGGTCCCGGCTCCCTCGTGGCCCAACACCACCGGGAGGCTGATGGGGGCGTGTCCGGTCATGAAGTGGCGGTCGCTGCGGCAGATTCCCGCGGAGCCCACCTTGACCAGCACCTCTCCCTCTTTGGGGTCGTCCAGCTCGACGTCTTCTATGACCAGGGGTTGGCCCACTTCATACAGGACGGCCGCCTTGTTCTTCATGTCTTCAGTCCAGCCTCCTATCTAGGGATGGGAGCTAATGATGCCCTCCGGCAGGGGTCCTGTCAACTTCCGACGCGGGCCCGCGACACCCATCTACTCCTGGATTTTCTCCAGGGGCGCGAAGCTCAGCAGAAGGCGCTTGGGCCCCACACCCCCGCCAAACTCGACCGTTACCTGCAGGTCTCCCGCCTCCGGCTCGCAGGCCATGACCACCCCCTCGCCGAATGCGGTGTGGCGCACCAGGTCGCCCACGCCGAGGGAGGGTTTGCCGGGCGCGGGCCCGGGAGCAGCCGCGGCCTCCCAGGCGTTTCCGCCGTAGTCCCTCGCGGGAAGGCGCATTGGACCGGTCCGGGACATTACCGCCGGGGCCGCCGCCGCCTTGCCGGTAACGGATTCGGGAACGTCCCGCAGGAACCGGGAGGCCAGGGTGGGGCCGCTTCGGCCCATGAATCCCCGCCGGAAGGCGCGCAGCAGGTACAGCCGCTGCCCGGCCCGGGTGATGCCCACGTAGCACAGCCGCCGTTCTTCTTCCAGGCCCTCCTCGCTTTCCACCGACCTGCTGTGGGGCAGCAGGCCCTCCTCCAGTCCCACGATGAACACCACCGGAAATTCCAACCCCTTGGCCTGGTGCAGGGTGATCAGGGTCATGGAGTCGTCCGACTCCTCGTAGTTGTCCACGTCGGCCACCAGGGACAGCCGCTCCAGGAGGGAGGAGAGGCCGTTGGGCGGCTCCTCGGCGTTGAACTCCTGGGCCGTTTCTCTAAGCTCCAGGATGTTTTCCCAGCGCTCCTCGCCGCCGTCTTCGATGGTACGGAAGTGCTGTTCCAGGCGGGCGTCGTGGAGCACCCGATCGATGAGGGGCACGATGGGCAGTTCGCCGGCCAATCGCACCAGGTTGCCGAAGAGGTTGGCGAAGTCGGCGATGGCCTTGGCCGCGCGGGGCGCAAGGGCCACCGGGCACGCCTCTCCGGAGGCGAGGCAGGCGGCCACGTACTGCATGGCCTCGAAGGCGGCTAGGTTGTTCCGCCCGGCCCAGTCGGCAAGGCTCCGCAGCGTCTTGGCGCCGATGCCCCGGGGCGGAATGCCCACCACACGTCCCAGGCTGATCTCGTCCAGGGGGTTGTATATTAGCCGCAAGTAGGAGATCAGGTCCTTGACTTCCCGCCGGTGGTAGAAGCGAATCCCCCCCACCAACCGGTACTTCATCCCGCGGTGCAGGCAGGCCTCTTCCAGGGCCCTGGACTGGGCGTTGACCCGGTACATCACGGCGCAGTCACCGGGCTGGAGCCGCTCCTCGCGCACGAGACGGGACACCTCGTCGACGACATAGGAGGCTTCCTCGCCCTCGTCGTAAGCCTCGTGGACCTGCACCGGCGTGCCCGCGGCGTTGGCCGTGAACAGGTCCTTGTTCAGCCTCATGCCGTTGGCCGCGATCAGGTGCTTGGCGGCGTCCAGAATGCGGCCGGTAGACCGGTAATTCTGCTCCAGGGAGATGATGGCGGCGTCGGGATAGTCGCGTTGAAAGTTGAGGATGTTGCGGATGTCCGCGGAGCGCCAGGAGTAAATCGACTGGTCCGGGTCGCCCACCACGCAGATGTTGCGGTGATTTTGGGACAGCAGTTGGGCCAGCCGGTACTGGGCGATGTTGGTGTCTTGGAACTCGTCCACCATCAGGTACTGGTGCCGCTCCTGGCGCCGTTGGAGCACGTCGGGGTAGTCCTGCAGCAGTTGGACCGATCGCATCAGCAGGTCGTCGAAGTCGGCGGCGTTGTTGCGGGCCAGCAGTTCCTCGTAGTGGTGGTAGACCCGGGCGCACTGCTCCTCGAAGTAGTCCCGAGCGTTCCTGGTCAGGGCCTGGGGGTCGGCCAGCAAGCTCTTGGCGCGGGAGATGACGCTCCTCACCGCCCGGGGAGGACTCTGCTTGGGGTCTATCTCGGCCAGAGTCATGGCCTGCTTGATCAAGTCCAACTGGTCGTCTGCGTCGAAGATGGTGTAGTTGGAAGGCAGGCCCACCCGGCTGCCCTCGTGCCTCAGGAGCTGGGCGCAAAAGGCGTGGAACGTCCCCACGGTCAGGGCGTCGGCCCGGGTCCCCGCCAGCCGCTGCAGTCGCTCTTTCATCTCCCGCGCCGCCTTGTTGGTGAAGGTAACGGCGGCGATACGGTAGGGGCTGACGCCGCACACGCCCACCAGGTAGGCGATGCGGTGGGTGATGACCCGGGTCTTGCCGCTGCCGGGCCCGGCGATAATCAGCAAAGGGCCGTCGATAGTTTCGACGGCCCTTTGCTGCGCTGGGTTCAGTCCCTCCAGGATTTCCGTGCCTGGAATCATGGCCCAATTATAGCATGGGGCCGGGCGCGCCTCCGGCCTCAGGGGGGCGGCCTGGCCGGGAGCAATCGTGCCGGCGTCGTAATTCCCCGGCGCAGGGAAGGCGGCAATGGCTGGGCGCAGTAACCGTTCAGAGTTGGTTCCTCCTCGACTCGCGACACTTCCCACTTGCCCCCTCCGGCGCCCACTCCCTATGCTGCTAATAGGCAGCTATTAGCGCCTTGCCATGTCTATCAACCGCCACCCAGGCCCATGGCTTAAAATGGCCCGCAATGGCCCTGAAATAAAAAACCCTGGCCTTCCCTCACGCGGACAGTCGGTTCTCCCCCGTACTCGCCGCCGCCCGGGCGCCGGTGACGCTAGGCCGGTTAGATGCTATAATCCCACCTCGTAAAGCCCCGACCGGGGCATCTTTTTTGGCCGCTTTCTGTTGACCCGTTTTCCGTTGACTCAAGAGGCCGCCCCTTGTCTCGATCTTGTCGAGAGCCGGCAACGGGGGCGACGACAAGGCGGGCTGCGGTGCGTGGACTCGGCCCGGCGCCGGCGAGGCGAATAAGGCATGCTGAAATACCCCAAGCAGAACCTCAGAGTTCCCGGCCCCACCCCGGTCCCCGATGACATCGTGGAAGCGATGTCCAATCCCATGATCAATCACCGGGGCCCGGAGTTCCAGGAACTCATCTCCCGGGTTACGGACCAGTTGAAGCAGGTATTCCTGACCCGCAACGACCTTTACATCCTCACTGCATCGGGCACGGGCGCCCTGGAAGCGTCCGTAGTGAACACCCTTTCCCCCGGGGACAAGGTGCTGTCGGCCACCGCCGGAGCCTTTGGGTCGCGCTTCACCGACATCGCCGAGACCTACGGAGCGCAGGTGTCGCACCTGGAATTCGAGTGGGGGACCCCCGTGGACCCCGACGCCGTGCGCCGGACCCTGAACGACGATCCTCAAATCAAGGCGGTGCTGGTCACCCACAACGAGACGTCCACCGGGGTCACCCACCCCCTGGAGGACATCGCCGCCGTGGTGAAGGGGGAGTTCGACAAGCTGCTGTTGGTGGATGCGGTGAGCAGCCTGGGCTGCATTCCCTTGCCGGTGGACGCCTGGAAGTGCGACGTGGTGGGCACGGCCTCCCAGAAGGGGTTCATGGTTCCGCCGGGCCTGGCCTTCATCAGCCTCAGCGAAGCCGGACTCAGGGCCCAGGAGACCGCCTCCATGCCCCGGTTCTACTTCGACCTGCGGGCCGCCCACCGGTACCTAGAGAGGGGGCAGACCCCGTGGACTCCGGCCGTCTCCGTGTTCTACGGGCTGTCGCTGGGGTTGGACAAGCTGTTGAAAGAAGGGATGGAAGAGGTGTACCAGCGCCACGAGGACGTCGGCCGGTACACCCGGGAAGGTGTGAAGAACCTGGGGCTGGAGCTGTTCGTCCGGGACGAGGCCTACGCCTCCAACACCGTAACCGCCATCAAGATGCCCGAGGGAATAGACGGGGCCAGGCTGGTGACCTTGGCGCGCACCGAGGAAAACGTGGTCTTGGCCGGAGGGCAGGGTAAGCTGAGCGGCGAGATCTTCCGCATCGGGCATCTGGGACACGTATCTCAGGGCGACATCGAGGAAGTGCTCCAGGCGTTGAAGAAGGGCCTGGCGAAGGTGGGGTTCAGCGCCCCTTAACCCCGGCCGGGCTGGACAACCCGTATTCTTGCCACACCCGGCGCTGAGGCCCTCCATGCAGCGGCCTCGGCCGCAAAGTCATAGTTGGGGAGGTTAGCTCTGTGGCCTTCTCCGAACTGCAAAGAGCCGTCGCCAACCTGCGCCTTACCCTGGCGGGAATCCAGGTCAGGGAGGAGCAGTTGGATGCCCAGATAGCCCAGTTCCGCGCCCAACTGCGGCGGCTGCCGCGACAGGTGATCTACGGCGCCGCGGCCCTGGACTCTTCCCTGGCCGCCATGGGAGAGATTGACGAGCGGCTGGCCGACGCCCTGGCCAACCGGCGGCGGGTCCTGGCCATCAAGAGAGCGGCCACGCAGGAGATGGAGGCGCTGCAACTGGTCCAGCAACTGGACGAAGCCCGCCGGTCCTTGCAGGACTTGAAGCGGCGGACGCCGGGCTCGGAGCAGGACCCGCAGCAGGACCAAGAAACGGCGGCGGAAGTGCGCCGCTTGGAGCAGTTCATCGCCCAGAACAGCAAGCGGGCGGAATTGGCCATTACCGCCGATTACCAGGAGCGCCAGGAAGGCCAGCCCGGTCCGCCCGGCTAGACACGGCCCGCGCCTACAACGTCCCCTCCAGCCGGTTCAGCACTAACCCGGTGGGCAGCTTGGGATAGAAGAAGGTGGACTTTCGCGGCAAGCGGTGTCCCCGGCCCACGATTTCCTCGAATTGGTCCATGGGAAAGGGTTTCAGCAAGAACGCCCGCTGCCGCGCGCCCGAGGCCACCAGGTCCACGGCCTCCTGGTGTTCGTGGATGTAGCCCAGGTGGTCCAGGGTGGCTTCTCCCAAGACCGGCTTCAGCACCCGTTCCTCCAGAATCCAGGCCTCCGAGACGGCCAAAGGGCCCCACTCCCGCCAGTCCACGCCTTCCCGCAAGGTTAGCAAGTGTGCGGCCTCCGGTGCCACTATAGCCAGGGCGTGGCGGCCCCGGCCTTGGGCGGCGACCTCCTCCACCAGGCGGCCGGCGTTCCACCCGTCGCCGGGGGTAAGCGGATGGAAGTCGAAGGCGTCCTGAAACCGCTCTTGCACCGTGGCCAACTCTTGCGGGGACAGCCCTCCCAGGACGCGGTGATAGGGAAGCACCAGCAGTCCCGGGTCGTCGAAGCAGATGAGGGTCATCATCACGTAGTTGTGGGCGCCCTCGGCCCCGCGGTCTTTCCTCCTCGCCTGGTACTGAAGCGAGGCCTCGTACCGGTGGTGCCCGTCGGCCAGGAATACGGCAGCGGACCGGAAGAAATCGCGCAAAGACCGTACCAGGTCCGGCCTGGCCACGCGCCACAGGCTGTACCGGTGCCCCAGGGCGTCCCGGACGTCCACCTCGGGCGCCCCGCCCATCACCTCCTGAAGCGTCCCGGAAAGGCGCCCCTCCGGGTCTCCATACAGTCCCATGATGGGGCTGAAGTTGGCGTCGCAGGACTCCATAAGGGACAGCCGGTCCCTGATGGCCGGCGCTTCGGTGTATTCGTGGGGCAGCACCCGGCGGGTCTCGTAGGGTTCCAAGCCCACGCAGGCCGTGATCCCCAGCCGGGACCGCTCCACCCCGCCGCGCTCGAAGACCTGCCGCGACAGGTAGAAGGCAGGCTCCGGGTCCCGCTTCAGCACGCCCCTGGTGGTCCACTCCTCGAACAAGGACGCGGTCCGGGAGTACGGGTCCTGGGCCGGCGAGTCCCAGTCCAGCCCCTCCCCCGCCTCGAGGTGCACCACGTTGTAGGGGTTCAGTTGCCGCAGGGACGCCTGCGTATCGGGTGTGATCAGGTCATAGGGCGGGCAGAGGACGGACCCCAGGTCGCCCGTCACCGCCGGATCGTAGCGCCATCCTCTAAAGGGTCGCAGGTCTACCATACTGGCTGAAGCCCTCCTCGGCCTGATTATAGATTACCCCCGCGAACGCCGTCCAACCGGCGCCATGGGCAAGTGTTGAGAGCTGAGCGGCCCCGCGATTCCGCCTGCCGAGACCGCGCGACTGCCCCCTTGACGCGGTTATGGACAGGGCCCCGCGCAGGGGTTACCATGCCGGTATCGGCCCAGGACCAGCCCTCGGAAAGGCCCCCATCGGGCCCTCCGGATATTCCACGCCCGGAGAACCCCGCGCGATGGTCGTTCCACCCGGAGCCACGGGTGACCTTGGGGGCAACACCAAATCACTGCGAGCACTCGAACACCATGGAGGCGGCTTTGAAAGTAGAGGTCTACACCCACCCGGGTTGATTTAGCTGCCGGACGCTGGAAGAGTTCCTGTCGTCCAACAGTGTTCAGTATGAGCACTACGACGTAGCCACCAATGAGGCGGCCCAGGACTGGCTGAAGGGCCGCGGGATCAAGTCGCTTCCCGTCACCATCGTGGACGGCAAGCAGGTGATCATCGGCTACTACCCCAAGAAGCTGGTCCCCGCCTTGAAACTGGACGTGAGCGTGGACCTCTCGTTCAAGACCGACTGGCTCGCCGGCAAGTACGACGCGGTCCTGGGCGCGGCTATCCGGGCCACCCGCCAGCTTTCCGACGGGCAACTGGCGGACCTGGTGCCGTGGCGGGACTGGACCCTGGGCGAGGTCATGCGCCACGTGATGTCCTTCCCGGAATTGGCCTGGCGCAGCCACGTCCACGGCAGCATGAGCACCGACGACATGAACGCCTCCGACCTGCGGCTGAAGGACGTGACCACGGTGGAAACGCTGGTCCGGTACGGCGAGGGCGTCCGGCAGGGCATCCGGGACTTCCTTCGCTCCGGAGACACCGCCGGCTACGACCGGGTGGTCCCGGCCCACTACGGCGGCGAGGTTACAGTGCTGGAGCTGCTGAACATAATCCTCAGCCACAGCACGCATCACCTGAAGCAGATTTACTGGCACATGGAGACCAACCTGGCAGTTGTCCCTGAGGAGCCGGCCACGGAGGCCGATTTGGAGGGAATCGCGACTCCCGCCACCCTGATATGACGCGGCCCACCGCCCCTGCGGGAGTGGCGGGTTGCCCGCCGGAGACCAATGCGAGAGAGGAGAGTTACCCATGACCCAACAGGCAGTCATCGACCCGGCCCGCACCGCCGTGTTGATCATGGACTTCCAGAAGCGCATCGTCGCCAACTTTGCCAGTGACCCCCAGGGGGTCGTCGCCAACGCGGCGCAGGTCCTCAGCGGGGCCCGGGAAGCTGGCGTTCCCGTCATCTACGTGGTGCACCGCGGCGGGCCCTTGCAGGAGTACGCTCCCGACGTCGAAATACATGACGGCGTCACACCGGGGGCCGGGGAGACCGTCATCACCAAGACCAAGCCCGGGCCCTTTTCCACCACCGGCCTCGACGTGACCCTCCGGGACATGGGCAAAGACACGCTGGTCATCATGGGGGTGGCCACCAGCGGCTGCGTGCTGTCCACCATTCGCTGGTCGGTGGACATCGGGTACAAGTTCATAGTGGTGGCCGACGCTTGCTCTGACGCAGACCCGGAGGTGCACCGGGTCCTGACCGAGAAGGTCTATCCCCGCCAGGGCGCGGTGATAACCACCCAGGAGTTCCTGGGCGCTCTCGGGGCGGCCGCCGCGGGAGGCTAGCGAGCCCCTGAGGCACCCGCGGGCCCCTGCCGTAACCCCAGTCCCCCCGGCTCCCGCCACCGGCTCTTTGACAGAGTTTCAGCCCACCGGCCTGGCCCGAGGGATCATGGGGCTCCGGGACCGTTCAATTCCAGGAAATAGGTGGAGAAGAACCCACGGTCTCTGGCGAGGAAGGCGTCAATGGCGGTGATCACCGGTCCCTCATTTCCTCGATGTAGTCGTCGACGCTAACACCCTTGCCCAGGGCGTCCTTACCGAGAATGCCGTGCACCCGGTCTACCGGATATTCCGAGGCCGCTCGCTTGCGGATGAGCAGTCCTTGGTCCGTAGGAGTGATCTCGACCTCGACGTTGTGGTCCATCCCGAACCGTTCCCTCAGGTGCTTAGGGATGGTGATTTGGCCTCGTTCAGAGATCCGCATGATGCACCTCGTTGATAATAGCTAGTGCATGTGATCATACGGGCGCGGGGCTTCCCAATCACAAGCCGCCCATAGGCCGGGCAGGGTCATTTAACCGCTAGCAAATGCCATTCCGAGCGCGGCCGAGGAATCTCAAATGCCTCTGGTTGACTCACCTCAGCTCGTGATAGCGGGTTGAGATTCCTCACCCGCCTCCGGCGGGTTCGGAATGACAGGGAAGCCGGGCTCGGGATGGGAGGGAAGCTGGATTCGGGACGATATGGAGGTGGCGGTTGCTGCGCCCTTCCAGGATGACATAGGAGTTACGCAGTTGCAGGCAAATTCGTATCTGGGCCGGCCCGTTATCCGAAGAACTTTCATAGCCAACTGCGTAAGCCATATGATGGTTGAGTGACCCGGGCCCCATCCAGCGGTCCTAGCCGTCGGCCCGACTACGGGGCCTCGCGCAGGCACTGCTCCAGCAATTCCAACGCTGCCCTGGCGAAGGCCCACATGTTGGCCTCGCGGTCGGCGTCTCCAGTCTCTAGGGTGATCACCCGCTCCACCGGGCCGGCGACGGCGATGCAGGCGTGGCCCGCGGCGTCGCCATAGCGGTTGCCCGTGGGTCCGCTGGCGCCGGTCTCGCTCAATCCCCAGGTTGTCCCCAGCGACTCGCGCACGGTGCGGGCGTTGAGCAGCGCGTAGGGCTCGCTGCTGGCCCTCATGCCCTCCATGGCGGCGTCGGCCACCCCCAGCAGTCCCCGCTGGGCTGCCCTGGTGTAGACCACTGCCCCGCCCGTGTAGTAGGCCGAGGCGCCGGGTATGGCCACCAGCGCGGCGGAAATAACGCCGCCGCAGGCGGACTCGGACACGGCGATGGTCTGTTGGGTCTCCTTGAGCAGCGCTCCCACCGGCGCCGCCAGGCCGCTCAGGTCCGGCATGTCGCCCTCCCATCCGCAAAGTGGAATTTGGCATCTGCCGATACTATTTTACCCCAACACGCCGCGGGTGTTGCTCCCCGGCCGTGGGTCGCCCGTCTAACTCCCGGGATGGCGGGACCGGAAAATGCTCCCCGGTTGGTCCGCAACACGGCGCCTGCGCTCGTTGACCCTGACCATAGGCGTATGGGATAATTGACGCATGGGGACGCGCGGGTTCGACAGGAGCGTCTCGTGGCAGATCGCAAGCCGAGGACGCCATCAATCTCGTTAAACCGGTGGCAGCCATTAACTGGCGAACGTGAACTAGCACTAGCCGCCTAGAGCGCGGCTACGTCTGCTCGCTGTTACTCCCGGAGACGGGGATGCAGGCGCCAAGAGTCCGGGATGCGGCCGCTCCGACGCTGATAAAGGGCGGCCAAAGTAAGATCAGCTGGCGCAGGGGAGATTCGGCCGGCGGAAGCTCCAATGCGCGAGACCAAATGCGCCGGACAAGCTTGTAGCATATCTGGTCATGGGCTCTACTGGACGGGGAGTTCGACTCTCCCCCGTCTCCACCAACCACCTGATATAGGCTTAATTCCCCTCCCCTGAAGTTGGCCCGCGATCCCTGTGCGCCCCCTCTCACCTCCGGATTGCTGACCGGCGCTCCTTGTTTCGCCCGCCGAGGACACCAGGGAAAACGTCGAGACGCCGGAAAGGGGCTTTTTCCGGAATTACTTCGACAAGATACTGCGGCTTGACGCGGGCCGCAGCATTTACGAGGCTATCCAGGGCCGGTTCCCCGGACCTTTCGACTGTCCTATTCTGCTACCGTGAGCGTAGCCCAAGGGTCTAAGATGCTTCGGCAGGCTCAGCATGACTTGGTGGAGAAATGCCTCAAACGCCATGATAATCGAATGACCCTGGCCTCCCTGGCGTCGCCGTTGCGTGGGTTTCGCCGGTGTATTATCATCGCCTCGGACGCCCCTTCACCCCAAGCCCGGTGGCGCCCCAGGACGGCCTGCACATCCGGGTTGGCCCCGGGATGATCCGCTAGGGAGTTGTGCGCCGGACGATGCCCTCGAACCCAGACGAATACGGCGGCGCCCTGGACCGGCGGCCACGGCCGCGGCCTTCTCCCCTGCCCGGACCGCCTGAACCCTTGGAGACCTCTGAGACCTCTGGGACCTCTGGCGGGCCGGAATGCCTGGCTCCCGGCCTCCTAGACGCGCCGGAGGACTGCCCGCCCACCGCAATCATCGACGTTGGCTCCGGGTCCGCCCGCGCCGTGGTGATGCGAGTGAGCCGGGGCGGCGGCGCCGAGATCATCGCCCAGCAGCGGATGAGCCTGGACCTTATCAGCCAGGTCAACCGCGAGGGGTTGCTGGAATCAGAGGGCGTGACCCGCACGCTGGAGGCCGTCGAGGACTTCGTCAAGGTCTGCTTGGGGTACGGGGTCGCCGCCATCCACGCCGTAGGCACGGCCGCCCTGCGGGAGTCCCGCAACGCCGCGGACGTCGTGGAGTCGGCAGCCCGCGACTTCGGGGTGTCCTTCCGGGTGATCAGCGGTTACGAGGAGGCCGCCTATTGCTTTATCGGGGCCGTTCACGGACTGCCGGTCAGTCACGGCCTGATGGCCGATTTCGGCAGCGGCAGCCTCGAAGCGGCCCGCTTCGCCCAGCGCTCGCTGCAGGCCATACACTCCCTTCCCTTGGGGAGCCTTCGCATTGCCAACCGGTTCCGGCTCACCGGCCTTCCCGCAGCGGAAGACGTGCTCGCGGCCTCCCGGTACGTGAGGGAATGCCTGACGGCGGCGGGAATCCCGAAACTGGACGCCAAGGGGACCCTGGTGGCCTCGGGCGGCTCGATGCGCCTCCTGGCCAAGCTGGACCGACAGGGTCGACGGTACCCCATAAAACGGCTCCACGGCTATTGCATCGACGCCGACCGCCTGGCCGCGTTGGCGGGACGGCTGGCGGCGGCAACCGCCGAGGAACGGGCCGGTATGCCGGGCATGAACCCGGAGCGCACCCACTCCGTTCTCGGCGGCGCGGTGACGGCCCAGGCCTTGTTGGAGCACACCGGGGCCGGCGGCATCATGGTGTCAGGCCAGGGCTTGAGAGAAGGGTTGGCCCGCCAACCGCAAGCGCTGCCGGAGGACGGGCAAATCCGCCTTCCCTCACCGGAGTTGGTGCGCGACGAAGGCCTGGCCGACCTGGCGCGGAGATTCGCATCCCGGTTTTGGGCGCGGGGCCCCCGGCGGGCTGACCTGGCCCGCCGCCTGGCCGAGACCGCCTGGCAGCGAAAGCACCGTAGTCTCACCTCATCAGTGCAGTGTGCCGCGCTGCTCCTGGACATTGGCAGCGCCGTAGACTTCTACAACCGCCTCGACCGGACTGCGGCGATGGTGGCGCGGTCGGACCTGCCCGGCTTCAGCCACAGGGAGTCGGCCCAGATTGCCGGCGCCCTCGTTATGGCGCAACGGGGCAGGCTACCCGGGCGGTACCGGAAAACGTCGTTGCTCAGCGACGGGGACAAGGAGCGCCTGGGGCAGGCGGCGGCCATTTTGTTGATGGCCGATGAACTGGACCGCCGCCTGCCGCCCGGTTGCCCCTCCGGGTCGGTGGCCGTCGCAGGCGACGGCGACGGTGTCAGCGTGGTCACCCCGGCCTGGTCCCATACGTCGGCTCCCGGCGTCCTGCTCCGGTGGGAGGCCGAGTTCAACCAGCCCATTCACGTGGGAGAGGGAGAGCCATGGCAAACCATCAGCCGACCACAAGCTTCAAAGTAGGCCAAAGATTCGGGGACCATCCCGATGACAGCGAGTATCCGGGGCGCCTGATCATCGTGGAAGGGATTGACGGCTCCGGCAAGAGCACCCAACTGGACTTGTTGGGCAAGTGGCTGAGGAGCCTTGGCTACGTGACGGTGTTCACCGAGTGGAACTCCTCGCCTATAGTGCGCCGCACCACCAAGAGGGGCAAGGACGAGCGGCTGCTCACGCCGATGTCGTTCAGCTTGATTCACGCCGCCGACTTTGCCAACCGCGTCTACACCCAAATCATGCCGGCGCTCAAATCGGGGACCATAGTATTGGCCGACAGGTACGTGTACACCGCCTTTGCCCGGGACGCGGCCCGGGGGGTGAACCCCGATTGGCTGCGCCGGGTGTACTCCTTCGCCGTCCGCCCCTCCCTGGGGCTGTACTTCAAGGTGCCCCTCGAGGAGTCCATTCGCCGGATTATGTCCGGCCGCGAGGAGCCGGGTTACTACGAGTCCGGCCAGGACCTGGGGTTGGAGCCCAACCGGGAAAAGTCCTTCCGGGCTTTTCAAGGGCGTTTGCTGTCGGAGTATGAGGGCCTCACCGAAGAATTCGGCCTCGTTGTCATCGACGCGACGCTGCCCATCTCCACCCAGCAGCAAATGGTGCGGCAACTCGTCACTCCCCTGCTGTCCGGGATGATGAAGATGCACGGGCACAGCGTCCCGGAGGCGCTCAACAGATCGGGCCTCACCGGACGCTACCTTGTTCCGCGGGTGTCGCGCAAGACCTTCGAGCCGGTTGGGGCACCCGACGAGTAGGGACTTGCTCCCTGCGGGACCGCCGGTCCGACGAGAAGGGACCCGAGCAAGGGACCAAGGAGACCAGCGTATGAACGTCACGCGATTCTATGGGCACACTCCTTCGGGGTTGGGAGAGGCCCCCGTGCCCGGGCGGCTCATCGTCGTCGAGGGCACCGACGGCGTGGGCCGGACCACCCAGATCGCCCTCCTCAAGGAGTGGCTGGAAGCGGAGGGCTACGCCGTGATGGAGACCGGCTTCCGGCGATCAGAGCTCACCGGCAACGGCATCGACCGGGCTCTCCGGGGACACACCCTGGACCACCTGACCCTCAACCTGTTCTACGCCACCGACTTCTGGGACCGCATGGAGAAGAGCATCGTCCCGGCGCTGCGGTCGGGCAAGGTGGCCCTCGCCGACCGCTACATCTTCTCCATCATGGCCCGGGCCCGGGTGCGGGGCATTCCCAGCCGCTGGCTTACCGACGTGCTGGAGTTCGCCATCGTGCCGGACCAGGTGTTCTACTTGGACATCGACGTGGAAAGCCTGGTCCCCAGGGTGCTTTCCACCCGGGAGTTGGACCACTGGGAGTCCGGCGAGGACTTTCTGCGGGAGCCGGACCGCCACGCCAGCTTCGTCCGGTATCAGGAGGCTCTGCTGCTGGAGTTCCGGGACCTGGCGGCCCAATATGGGTTCCAGACCATTGACGCCCGCCGCAGCGTGCGGGAGGTCTTCGAGACCCTGCAGCAGCGGGTGGGGGCTACGCTGGAGGGCATGGACCGCTAGCAATCCAACTTTGGCCGGCTGCTCAAGGCGCGCCAGCTTGACACCAACAGACGCTTAAATGCTACGATACGTCACAGCAATTGGCGTCCTTGATTCAAGGAGGAAAATGGATGGCGGACAATGACGTTGCCCTAATGGCCCACCTCATGCGGCGGGCCGGTTTCGGGGCCCAATATGATGATCTGGCGGCCCGGGCCGAGAAGGGGTACGAGGCTACGGTCGAGGAACTCCTGGACCCTGAAGGCAACCCCAACGGTCTGGACTTGGACCTGGCCGAGCGTTACTTCATCGAGTGGAATCACTTCACCAGGGGGGTCCCCGAGTACTTCGCCTGGCGAATGATCAACTCCCGGGCCCAGTTGGAAGAGAAGATGGTCCTCTTCTGGCACGGCATCTTTTGCACCTCTGACAGCAAGCTGCAGAGCTACCCGACCCACTACCAAGAGTTGGAGATGTTCCGCCGCCGGGGGATGGGCAGTTTCCGGGACTTGCTGCTGGAGGTCTCCAAAGACCCGGGCATGATTTACTACCTGGACAACTGTCTGAGCCACAATGGGGCCATCAACGAGAACTACGGCCGCGAGCTATTGGAGCTGTTCTCCCTGGGCGTAGGCAAGGACGGCGACTTCAATTACACCGAGGAAGACGTGAAGGAGTGCTCCCGGGCCTTTACCGGCTGGACCATCACCAACAACGTGCCGGGGCAGCCCTACGGACGCTACGAAGCCAAGTTTTTCTACAATCCCGACGATCACGACGACGGTGAGAAGACGTTCCTGGGGGAGACGGGCCGGTTCGACGGCGAAGACATCATCGACATCATCGCGAAGCAGCCCGCCGCCGCCCGGTTCCTCTCCCGGCATCTGTACGACTACTTCGTGGCCGACGAGGCCCAGGTGCCGGCCTGGATGGACACGCCGGTGCGAGACCCGGAGACCATAGAAAAGCTGGAAGACGAGTACTTCCGGTCCGGGTACAACATAAGGTCAATGCTGCGGGTCCTGTTTCTATCGGACGCCTTCAAAAACGCCCGCTTCGCCAAGATAAAGAGCCCCGTGGAAACGGTAATCGGCACCCTACGCCTCATCGGCGACTGGACTGACCCCAAGCCCGGGTTCGAGATCATTTTCGACGAGATGAAGTTCATGGGACAGGAGCTGCTCAACCCGCCCTCCGTCGAAGGCTGGCACACCGGCCGGGAGTGGATCGACGGGGGGACCCTGGTGCACCGCATCAACTTCACCGCCGACCTGGTGGCCGACGACAAGTTCCCGGGCATCCGTGAGATAGTCTCCAAGCTGGCGGACCAAGGCCCCACGCTGTCGGCTGAGGACCTGGTGGACGGCTGCCTGCGCCTGCTGGGCCACTACGAGTTGGCCGGCGAGACCCGCCGGATGATGGTGGCCCACGCGGAAAAGGGCGGGGAGCTGCGCACTGGAGCGAGGGAATTTCCCGAGAGGGTTGGCGAGATGCTCCAGATGATTGTGGCGACCAAGGAGTACCTGTACGCCTGACCCGCCGCTGGCGGCTTCCCTACTCAGCAACGCACACACGATTCGGAAGGAGATAGTGATGACCTCCAACAGGAAAGAGCCGGTCCTGGTAGTCCTGCAGATGTCAGGCGCCTACGACGCCCTCAACACGGTGATTCCCTACAACGACCCGCTATATCAGGACTACCGACCGGTGTTGAAGGTGGAGCCGGAAGAGGTCCTTCCCATCAACGGACAGGTAGGCTTTCACCCGTCGATGCAGGCACTCAAGGACCTATACGACCAGGGCAAGGTGGCGGTGGTCCAGGGCGTTGGGTACCCCAATCCCAACCGTTCCCACTTCCGCTCCATGGACATTTGGCACACCGCCGAGCCGGCCAAGGTGGTCACCGACGGCTGGCTGGGCCGGGCCCTCCGGGACATCGACCCCCACAAGGAGAACGTATTGACCGCCGTGAACTTCGGCCGCGGCCTGCCCCGGGCCCTGGCCGCTCCCGGGGTGTCCGTTGCGTCGGTGGGCGACCTGGACTCCTACGGGGTGCTGACGGGCATCGACGGCGAGGACGAGAGGAGCGAGGCCCTGGATATATTCTCCCGTATGTACTCCCCTGCCGTCGGGGCCGGCGTCACCAACGACTACCTGTCCCAGACCGGCTTGGACGCGCTGAAGGGGGCCGACATCCTGAGCACTGCCCCGGCGAACTATTCGTCGTCGGTGGAGTATGGCGGCGACGTCTTCTCCCAGTGGGTGAAAAACATCGCCCAGGTGCACCTGGCGGAGTTCGGCACCCGGGTGCTGTACACCGGGCTCAACCCCGGCGCCTTCGACACCCACGCCAACCAGGGCGCCGCGTTCCCCAAGTTGTGGGCCGAGGTCACCAACGCGGTGGGAGACCTCTACGAGGACCTGAAAGAGCACCACGCCAACGAGGAGGTGGTGGTCTTCATGTTCACCGAGTTTGGCCGCCGGGTGCGGGAGAACGGCTCCGGCACCGATCACGGCTCGGGCAGCGTGGCCTTCGTAATCGGCGACTCGGTCAAGGGCGGAGCCTACGGAGAGTACCCGTCCCTGGAACCGGCCAAGCTGGATGAGGGCGACTTGCGGTGGAACAACGATTTCCGTTGCACTTACGCCTCCATCCTGGATCAGTGGATGGGCTTGGATTCCAAGGCGATCCTGGGCGGGACCTACGAGCAGTTCGACCTGATCAAGTGACGCGCCGGCCCCTGAGGCCTGGCGTCCTTGCGCCACTACGCGGCCGCCGGAACGGCGGGTCGCCGTTGCGAGGAGGAAATGGTTACTGAAATTGCGCCGTTAACTTTCGAATATAGTCATACCATCGGGCGTCAGGAGGTCCGCAGCGGCAACGGGTTCTTCAACCCTGTGGCCATCGCCCGGGACCCGGACAACCTGCTGTACGTGCTGAGCCGCGGCACCGAGACCCCGGCTTTCTTTCCGTGCAAGAGGGTCACGGTCTTCACCATAGACGAGGAGTTCGTGCGGGACTACGGCCAAAAGATTCCGCCGGATGACGCCTACTCGGTCGCCCCCAACGGCAGCTTCATGTGGCCCACCTCGGTGGCCCTGGACAGCCAGGGCAACACCTACGTGTCCGACGAGTGGCTCAACCGGGTCTCGGTCTACAACAACGACCGGGGTTGGATAGACCAATGGGGAAGGCCGGGCGACGGCGACGGTGAGATAAACCGGCCGTCGGGGCTGGCCTTTGACAAAGAGGACAATCTTTACCTGGTCGACAGCCGGAACCACCGGGTCCAGGTGTTCACCAAGGACGGCAAGTTCCGGTTCGGCTGGGGCGGGCATGGCGACGGCGACGGCCAGTTCGATTGCCCCTGGGGCATCGAGATCGACCACCAGGGCGACGTCTACGTCGCCGACTGGCGCAACGACCGCATCCAAAAATTCGCTCCGGACGGCCGGTTCCTCATGAAGTTGGGCTCGTCCGGCCAGGCCGAAGGGCAATTCAGCCGGCCGACGGGAGTGGCCGTCGACAAAGAGGGCGCCATCTACGTGGCCGACTTCAAGAACGACCGGGTGCAGGTGTTTGATGCCGATGGGGCATACCTGACCCAGTTGACCGGCGAGGCTACGCTGTCCAAGTGGGGTCGGGAACGGGTGGAGTTGGACCCGGTGGCCCTGCGCGGACGAGAGGTGGCCCAGGGCCTCCACGAGCGGGAGAAGGTATTCCGGGGTCCCATCGCTGTCGAGGTGGATGAGGAGGGCCGGGTCTTCGTACTGGAAGTCGCCAGCCACCGGCTCCAGGTCTTCCGCAAGCAGACCGCACTCTTCCAGGGCGGTCTCCTCTAGTCTTGTTGCAGCCGGGCGCCGGAGGAATGCAGACCCCTCCGGCGCTCGTTTCTCCCCTCGCCGAGTCACCGACACCGGCGCTCAACGCCGGACCGGCAATCTTTCGGGCCCAAGTAAGGGAGTGCCGTCAGCCACTGTGGGCCAAACTTCGCCGAGTCCCCGCCTCGCCTTGACCGCTCACGTTTGTCCCTAAGCCACTCAGGGCGATTCCATTGCTGTTGGGAGGGATGCCCGTTATGACGGGAAAATCGATAGACCCTGTTGATTCACCACGTCATGGTTGACACGCGGGCTCTAAACCGGTAACAAGGAAGGAGTGGACAAGATGCCGGTATGCCGGAATACGCCCGGAGCCGCCCAATTTCCCCCGGATAACGTGAGAGAACTTCAGGGCACCGGCATCTGACTTGCCTCAGGACAAGATTCTCATAATCGAGGACGAGCAGAACCTGGTGGAGGCCCTCCGCTACAACCTGGAGCGCGAGGGACACCAGGTGGTCCACGCCTACGACGGGCTCACCGGCTTGAAATCGGCCAAGGAATTGGCGCCGGACCTGGTCGTTCTGGATATCATGCTCCCCGGCTTGGACGGCTTCGAGCTTTGCCGGCTGCTGCGGCGGGACACCGACGTGCCGATCTTGGTGTTGACCGCCAAGGGGGAGGAGATCGACCGGGTTGTCGGCCTCGAATTGGGCGCCGACGACTACGTTACGAAGCCCTTTAGTATGCGGGAGTTGCAGGCCCGCATCCGGAACCTGTTGCGCCGGGCCCACTCCGCTCCCGGTGCGGCCGATGCGAAGCTCGGCAGGTTCGTGACCGCGGGAGACCTGGAGTTGGACCTGGAGGCCCACAGCGCCAGCCTGCGGGGCGAGGCGCTGGAACTCCGCCGCCGCGAGTTCGACCTGCTAGTGATGTTGGCATCCAACAAGGGGCGGGCGTTCACCCGGGAACAGATCCTCGACCGGGTCTGGGGGGCGGATTTCATTGGTGAAGCCCGCACGGTGGACGTGCACGTCCGCTGGCTGCGGGAGAAGATCCAGTCCTATCCAGGCGCCCCCCAACGTATTATCACCATCAGGGGAGTCGGCTACAGGTTCGAGGCGTGAGGCCGCCAGCTTCGCTTCAGTGGCGGGTTGCCCTTTCATACACAGGGCTCATCCTCCTGGCCCTTGGCGTCATCAGCTACTATCTGTTCACCGTGGTGAAAGGCGCCTACCTCTCCAACCTGGAGACCCGGCTGACCCAGGAGGCGCAGCTACTGGCCCGGTCGGCAGCCGGTCATCTGGAAGGTGAGGGCGATGGCCTCGGCCCCGGGATCGGCGCTCTCACCTCTGAGGCCGGCGTCTTGGTGGAGGCCAGGGCGACCATCATCGGCAGCGACGGCCTGGTCTTGGCGGATAGTTGGGAAGTCGGGGGGCCGGCGGAGAGCCGCGGCGGGCGGCCGGAGGTAAGGGCGGCCTTGGCTGGCGCCGTGGGGCAAAGCACGCGGTTCAGCCCAGCGACCAGCCAGGACATGATGTTCATAGCCGTTCCCATTGAGGTCAACGGGGACCTCGTCGGGGTGGCCCGGCTGGCGGCGCCCACCTCGGAAATTCAAGGCGCGCTGCATCGGATCATCGCCGCGGTGGCCTTCTCCGGCCTGGCCGTCGCCGTCGTCTCGGCAGCCGCGGCGCTTTTCCTGGCCCGACGGTCTTTCCGGCCGCTGAGGACGCTGCGGGAGTCGGCCCGGCGCTTGGCGGCCGGTGAGTTGCGTCACCGGGCGCTCGATAGTCCCCTGCACGAGCCTCGGGAGCTTGCCCGGGCGCTCAACTCCATGGCTGAGGGGCTGGACTCCTCCATTCAGGACCTGAACGCGGAACGCAATAAGCTTTCCATAGTCCTGGACACGATGGTCGACGGAGTGATGGTCGTCGGGCCGGACCGGCAGGCCGTGCTGCTCAACGACGCGGCCCGAGAACTGCTGGGCGCCGGCGAACCGGCTGGTGATGGGACTGGCCCCGGGCAGACTGCCAAGGGGGTTACGGCGGCCGGCGACCCGGCGATGCGCTGGGGTTGGCTGTATCCCGATATCACGAGGTTGGTCGAAGCCTGCCGGACACGGAAGACCCGCCAGCAGGCCAACTTTGAGCTTCCCAGGCCGCAGCGGGTGATCAGCGCGGTGGCTACGCCCCTGGATGACGGCGCCAGTCTCCCCAGTGTTCTGCTCACGTTGCACAATCTGACCCCCATGCGGCAGATCGAGTCCAGCCAGAAGGAGTTCGTCAGCAACGTATCCCACGAGTTGCGAAATCCACTAGCCTCCATGAAAGCCATGGTGGAAACGTTGGAGGACGGCGCTTTGACCGAGGGCGAGGTGGCCCGAGACTTCCTGCGACGCATCCATCAGGACATCGACCGCATGACCGCCCTGGGCAACGATTTGTTGGACCTCTCCCGCCTGGAGAGCGGTCAGCCGGTGCTGGAGCTTGCGTCCGTGGACCTGCTATCGCTGGTCTACGAGGTCCGGGGCCAGTTCGATGCCCTGGCTTGGGCCAAGAAGATTGACTTGCAGGTGCGCGCGGAAGGCCAGCCCCCCAGGGTCCTGGGCGACTGGCAAAGGCTGCGGCAGGTGCTGGTGAACCTGCTCGAGAACGCCCTCAAGTTTACCGGCGAGGGAGGCCAGGTGTTGATGACCGTTCAGGACAGCCCTTCCGCCGTCACCCTGACGGTAGAGGACACCGGCCCCGGCATCGAGGCGGAGCATCTGCCGCATGTCTTCGACCGGTTTTACAAGGCCGACCGGGCCCGCCGGGACGGAGGCACTGGGTTGGGACTGGCCATCGTGAAGCAGATCATAACCGCCCATGGAGGCGACGTAAGGGCGGAGAGCCGGGAGAACTTGGGCAGTGTGTTCCGAATTACGATGCCATTAAGCGAATAACTGGCCGTATTCCGCTTATCAGACGGCAGGGTCCGGCCACGGGTTAATGAGTGCCTAACGGGGCTTTAATCCTCCTTTAACAATTTTATAACCCGTTATTCAAGGGCGGCGAGTACCCTGACAATGCGACGAAGTCCTTACCCCAACGCGGAATCCGGAGACACGATGGGCCCAGGTATAGTCCGCCTCAACAAAAGATTTCTGTTCCATATCTGGATCATAGTCGCAGCAATGGTGGTCGTCGCGGCGGCCTGCGGGGGCGGCTCCGGGGATGGAGCGCCGGACGCGACTGAAACGGACGGAACGGATGATCTCTCCCAGCTGCGCGGCACCATAGAAATAGACGGCTCCAGCACGGTGTTTCCCATCACCGAGGCTATGGCCGAAGAGTTTGTCAACCTCACCGACCGCAAGGTTCGACTCGTGGTGGGGGTGTCGGGCACCGGCGGCGGGTTCGAAAAGTTCTGCAACGGTGAAACCCAGATTACCAACGCTTCCCGGCCGGTAAAGCAGTCAGAGATAGACAAGTGCGCCGAGGCCGGTATCGAGTTCGTGGAGTTGGTGGCAGCTATAGACGGCCTCAGCGTGGTGGTAAATCCGGAGAACGACTTCGTAGAGTGCATGACCATAGAAGAATTGAACGTCCTATGGGCCCCCGAAGCGGAAGACACGATCACCCGGTGGAACCAGGTGCGCCCCGAATGGCCCGACCGCGGGGTCCGGCTATACGGCCCCGGAGTGGACTCGGGGACCTTCGACTACTTCACCGAGACCGTGAATGGGGAGGCCCAGGCTTCGAGAGGCGACTTCCTCGCCAGCGAGGACGATAACGTGCTCGTCCAGGGCATCGCGGGCGACAAGGACTCCCTGGGATACTTCGGATATGCTTACTACGCGGAGAACCGGGACAAGCTGAAGCTGGTGCCCATCGACGGGGGCGAGGGCTGCGTGAGTCCCAGCGAGGAGACCATCAACAACGGCAGCTACGCGCCGCTGTCGAGGCCGCTGTTCATCTACGTCCGAAAGGACGCCATGGACCAGCCCCAAGTGGGGGCGTTCGTCCGCTACTACTTGAGCGGCGAAGCGCGGGGCTTGATATTCGAGACAGGGTACATACCCTACCCGGACCGGGTCTATGAGCTGGGGATGGCCAAGTTCGAGGCCGGGACCACCGGCTCGGTCTTTGGCGGCGAGAATCCCATGCGTGGTACCGTAGAGGGGATACTGGCAGCTAGCCAATAGCCTCTCCGGGAACCACTGGGGAGAAATTCCTGCTTAGCCAGGACGGCCGCGACTCCAGGGAGTAGTGGGATGGGCGCGCCCGGGATAGTTTTCGTTTCTTCTCGCCTAAGCGGCCCGTCAGGGAACCCCGATGCGCACGTTGAAACCCCGGGGTCCTCCCAGCCTTGGAAAGTAGCGGAGGGACTTGAATAACCGAAGACGCCGTGCTGCCGCAGGCTCCCCACCCATCGGGGCAATGGTTTCCAGCCCCATGCAGCGGTGGCGATGGCAAAGGCCTGTGGAACGGGCTATTCAGGTCGCCCTGCTGATCAGCACCGCCTTAACCATTTTCACCACCGTGGGTATCGTGGCCGTGCTGGTCACCGAGGCGGCGGTATTCTTCGAGGAAGTGTCCGTGTGGGAATTCATCAGCGGCACCCGCTGGACGCCCCGGTTTTCCTCCAGCCACTTCGGCGTTCTCCCCCTAGTCGCCGGCACGATGCTGACCTCCATCGGCGCCATGGTGGTTGCGCTGCCCCTGGGCCTGCTCAGCGCGATCTATCTCAGCGAATACTCCCCCGGCGGCGTAAGAAGAGTCCTGAAGCCGGTGCTGGAGGTTCTGGCCGGCATTCCCACGGTGGTCTACGGCTACTTTGCCCTGACCTTCGTAACCCCGCTGCTGCAGGACATCTGGGGTGGTGTCTTGGTGTTCAACAGCATGAGTGCCTCCATAGTCATGGGCATAATGATCCTGCCCATGGTGTCCAGCCTCAGCGAGGACGCTATGCAGGCGGTGCCCCGGTCATTGCGGGAGGGCGCCTACGCTCTAGGGGCCAACAAGTTCGAGGTGGCCAGCCGGGTTGTGGTCCCGGCCGCGTTGTCCGGCATCGTCGCCTCCTTCATTTTGGCCATGTCACGCGCCATCGGAGAGACGATGATCGTGGCCATTGCGGCCGGGCAGAGCCCCAACTTTACCTTCAACCCCTTCGTGTCCATACAGACCATGACCGCCTTCATCGTTCAGGTCACTTCAGGTGACGCGGCCACCGGCACCCTGGATTTCAAGGCCATCTTCGCTGTGGGGCTTGCCCTGTTCATCATCACCTTGGCGCTAAACATGCTGAGCCAGCTGGTAATATCGCGGTTCCGGGAGGTGTACGAGTAGTGGCGGTCATCTCCGATTACCAGTTTGCCCGCAGGAAGGCTCGGCGGCGGGCCTGGGGTTACGCTTTCCATGGCCTGTGCTTGTTGGCGGTCCTCGTGGGCCTGGTCATGCTCGGAGCCCTGTTAGCTACCGTCGTCGCGAAAGGCTGGAGCCAGCTGGATTGGGGCTTTCTGAACAGCTTTCCCTCCAGGACCCCTGACCTGGCCGGGATCAAGCCCGCGGTCTTGGGCAGCTTGTACGTGGTTGCCGTGGCCGGCATCACGTCCTTCGTCTTGGGCATCGCGGCCGCGATGTATCTGGAGGAGTACGCTCCCAAAAATTGGATCGCCGGCATTATACAAACCAACATCTCCAACCTGGCGGGCGTGCCGTCCATCGTTTACGGCATCCTTGGCCTGGAGATATTCGTGCGCAGCCTGTCCCTGGGGAAGAGCGTTCTGGCCGGCGGCTTTACCCTGGGGTTGTTGATCCTGCCCATCGTCATCGTCGCCGCCGAGCAGTCCATCCGCGCGGTGCCCAGTTCCCTAAGGGAAGGCGGCTACGCCCTGGGAGCCACCAGATGGCAGACCATACGGACCCTGGTGCTGCCCCAGGCGTTTCCCGGAATCCTCACCGGCTCCATCCTGGCCGTCAGCCGGGCAGCGGGAGAGACGGCGCCCCTCATCGTCATAGGAGCGGCGACCTTCATGTCCTTCGTTCCCGATAGCCCCCTTAGCCGGTTTACTGCTCTGCCCATACAGATATTCGACTGGACTTCCAAGCCCGATGAGGACTTCCGACGGAATGCCGCGGCCGGCATCATCGTGTTGCTGGCATTGCTGCTGGTGCTGAACGCCGGTGCGGTGTTGCTGCGCAACAGGCTGCAGCGGCGGTTGGAAGGTTAGGCCCTCGCCGCCGATAGGCGTTTGGCTCCTTCGAGCGCTAGGCCCAGGGGTCGTAAGACCCAAAGTGCCAGAGGTGGCCCTCCGGATCGCGTGCGGAATACAGGCGTCCTCCGTAGTCCTGGTCCTTGATTTCTCCGACGATGTCGGCCCCGGCGGCCCTGGCCTGCCGATAGTGCTCGTCGATCCGGCCCACAACCACATAGGGGCTTTGGGTCACTGCGCCCGCCTCGCCGGGAGTAGTCAACCGGCCGTGCTCATCGTCCCGAGTCGACCCCACCATGATCATGCCATTGCCCAGGGTTAGCTGGGCGTGGGCGATAGAGCCGGCATCGCCCGCCACCACCAGGTGTTTCTCGAACCCGAAGGCGCGGCAAAGCCACTCGATGGCGCCCGGCGCGTCGCGGTACCGAAGGGTGGGAATGATATTGCCCTTTGAGGAGCCGGCTTCCTGAGTCATGTCACCTCCGACGGACGCTAACGGTCGCGCCGCGTACTTGGGGCCGCGGGCGGACTCATAGCGCCCGTCTCCAAAGCAGACTTATGGACCGGTTCCGGCTGTAACCCTAGCCCGATAGGTCAGGACGGCTGGAAGATCCTGAAGATGGCCCCCTGGGGGTCTTGCAAGATGGAGAACCGACCCACGTTGGGGATGTGCTGCGGGGCCACTATTACCGAGGCGCCCAGAGACGTGGCCCTGGCAACGATGGCGTCGGCGTCGGCCACGCCGAAATACACGGACCAGTGAGGGGGAGTGGTCGATCCGTCCGGCCCGAGGTCTGCTATGTCCATCACCCCGGCCACGTCCGCTCCGCCGGCCTTCATGATGGTGTAGCGCATGCCGCCCTCCGCCGGCCCGGTCTCGACGCCCAGCACCTTCTCGTAGAAGCCCGTTGCCTCGTCGCTGTCCTTGGTGGTGAGCTCTGCCCAGATGATGCTCCCGGACTCCTGCATCAGGCCTGCACCCGCGTGCGTATTGGGCTGCCACACGCTGAAGACGGCTCCCTGGGGGTCCTGGATAACCGCCATCCGCCCGGCGTCGAACACATCGCACGCGTCCATCAACACCGTGCCCCCGGCGTCCTTCGCTTGTTGCGCCGTCTCATCGGCGTTGGCGACGGTGAAATAGGTGTTCCAGTGAGGGGGAATGTTCTGGGCCTTTTCTTCTTCCGGCTGTGTGAATATCCCAACAACCACCTCACCCTCCAGCATCTGCATGTGATAGAAGGAGCCGGGGCCTATCTCCTGGGGGTTGTTGGTCCAACCGAAGAGAGACCCGTAGAATTGGAGCGCCGCCCCATCGTCGGTAGTCGATAGGTCTGCCCAGGAAGGGGCGCCGGGGATGTGGCCGGTGACCTTTGGCATGGTATTCCTCCTGAAGACAATAATTGCGCCACGGCATAGTAGGGCAAGCCCGACCATTTCTCAATGGGCTGTTGTCGGCGCGCCGCCATATACGCGCCGAGAGGTTGCTGGAAACTGCTCTGGCTCGCGTGGGGGTGCCGGGCAACGTTGAGGCGGTCAGGACGTTCCGGAGTTGCCGGCACGCGCCGCAGACGAGAAGCGGCGGCCGTATACCGGGCCTGCCGAGCCGTAATCCTGCCGTAATACGTCCGCAACAAGACCGAAACACCGGAGTGGCAGAGTGGTTATACTGGTTGTACTACCATGCATCACCATACGTCGCGGCACAACCCAGTGACCGTAAGGGGATCAGTGTCTTCTCTAATCGACAACACCATGGCCAACGAGTGCCTGTTGCCCAACGGCAGCCCAAGGGAGCTTTACGCGCCGCTGCTGGATTGGATGGAGTCCTCGGGGCGTCGTGAGGTGGCCGCCCGGACTTCCGCCGCAGCCACCATGGGGGCCATGGAGTCCTTCACCTTCCAGCTTGACCCGCTGACGTTCCGGGCAACGCCCGTGGACATGCTGCCCCGTTTGTTGCTGGCCAATGAATGGGCCCACGTTACGGCCGGCGTGGAGCAGCGGCAAAGGGCGCTGAACCTCTTCCTATTGGACCTATACTGTGCGCAGCAGCCCGTAGTGCCCCTCGAGGTAGTTTATTCCTGCGATCACTTCTATCCGGAGGTGTCCGGGATCCGGCCCCGGAAAGACGTCTTTGTCCACTTATATGGGGCAGACCTGGTGCGGGACGTTAGCGGGCAGTTCGTGGTGCTGGAAGACAATCTGAGGATACCGTCCGGCATCAGCTATCAACTGAAGACCTCCGAGTTGGCGGCGCGGACCTTTCCCGAGTTCGCCGACATCTACAGAATAGAGCAGTATAATCTCGCCGAGGGGTTTCGACGGCTTTTCCGCACCCTGGAGAGCGAGTACGCAGGTCCGGCTGTCATCCTCACCGACAGCAAGTACGGCGCGGCTTTCTTCGAGCATCGCTACCTGTCGGAACTGCTCAAGATTCCGCTGGTGGAAGGGCACGACCTTTACCGGGACCCGGAAGGGCGCATCCGGGCCAGGACGTTGGACGGCGATTTCGTAGTAGACGTGGTGTACCGCCGGGTGGAAGACATCGAGAGGTTCGTTCCAGGTATGCGCCAGTCCTACCGCGAGGGCCGCGTGGGGTTGGTCAACGCTTTGGGCACCGGCGCCGCCGACGACAAGCTGGTCTTCCGGTGGGTCCCCGACATGATCCGGCACTACCTGGGCGAGGAGCCCATTCTGCGGCAGGCCGAGACCCATAATCTTCTGGACGAGTCCACTCGCCGCCACGTGCTGGGCAACCTGGACAGCCTGGTAATAAAGTCGCGCGCCGGCTACGGCGGATTCGGGGTAGCCATTGGTCCGGAGCTTAGCTCCGGCCAGCGCGAAGAGGTGGAATTCAAGGTCTCCAACCACCCTGAGGCCTACGTCGGCCAGGAGATAATTGATTTCTCCAAACATCTTGTCTTCGATGGCGCGTCCGGCCAGGTGGTGGAACGTTACGTCGATCTCCGGGTGTTCTCGATCCAGGACGGCGACGGAGTGGTGACGGTCCCGGTCAGTCCTTTGACTCGGGTCTCGCCCTCAGCCGCCCGCATTACCAACAACTCCTCCGGGGGTCTGTGCAAGCCAACGTGGGTAGTTTCGCCGAGATAGCCCCGGTAACCACCGCGGAGTTTAGCTACGAGGCTTGCTATGCCTATAGCCGCGATGTGGTCCAGAACGACAATGTCCTCCGGGTCTTCCCCCGGTCCGACGGCGGGCAGACCAATCCCGCGTACCACATCTCCATCACTCCCGGGGACTATCACGTGGAGTATGACGATCGTTTCGGCAACAGGGTCCGCCGGTCCAGCATCGTCGCCGCCCACCGGACGCTGGAAATACGGGTCAATGGCACGGCGGAGTTGGTGGAACGGCCCGGGTTGGTGTCCGATCTCCCCATGGCCTTGTATTGGGGGCGCGAGCAGGTGGAGGCGGAGTACCTCGCCGGGACGAGCCTGATCAGCCCTTCGGCGCTGATGGGCGCCGCGTTGGAAGCCTCGGCGGGCGCCAGTTCGGTGCTGGAAATAGTTGATGCGGTGGTGGGGTGGCTCCATGACCATATCCGCTACGAACGGGGCTACACCTCGGTTGCGACCCAGGCACAAGACGTTCTGTCCTTGGGCTTTGGGGTTTGCCAGGATTTCGCCCACGTGGCCGCGGGAATGTTGCGCGCCATTGGCGTACCGGCGCGGTACGTCTCTGGCTTGATGGCTTCCCAGTCCGGGGAGACCCACGCCTGGATCGAGTATTATCACCTAACGGAGGGCTGGTTGCCCGCCGACCCGACGCGGCGAAAGGTGACGCCGTTTCCGGATGACCTGCTGGCCTTCGCCGTGGGCCGAGACTACTCCGACGTGCCTCCTGTGTCGGGGTCCTTCCTGTCGTCGGGGCAGGCGATGCTCATGGAGGTCAATACTAGCCTGTGGATACACCGGCAGGACCCTACCGGATGCACAGGACGCTGAGGAAAGTCCGATGACTACCGACCCGAGGTCGCTTTCCCAAGACAGCAGCTTGTGGCTGACCAACTCCCGCGTTTACAACCTGATATGGATGGGGAGGTGGATTGAGCGTGCGGAGAGCCTCATTCGCGCCGTCGACAGTGCGGCCCTGGCATCCCTCCAAGGGCAGGAATCCGAGGCGGTCATTTCGGAATGGTTGCTTGCGGTGGCCTTGGCCTGGGGTATCGAGCCCCAAGATCGTGGGGACCCTCTATCGGCCATCATAAACCAGCCTGGCGCATCCTCCGTGCGGATGAGTCTGGAGCGGGCCCGGGACAATGCCCACCAGGTAGCTCCCCTGGAACTAATGACGGCGCTCAACGGGGTAATTCGGTGGCTCGACGTTGTTGATCTTGTTCCCTCAAGGCCGTCCGACTTGCACGATTTCGCTACCAGGATGCTCAACGAGATGACCGCAACGTTTCGCATAGTGGAAGAGGTCTGGTTCACGAGGGAAGGCTTGACCGAGGAAGAGATTGTACGCCGATTCCTTCAGTGAAGGCCCGTGGAGTTGTGATACTACCGTTGGGGCCCGCTCCAGCTGAGGGCGATTCATCCTTCGTGCCACCGTGGAAATCAGCCGCACGAATCCGATGAGCCACACCTTGGTCCTACGCTGGCCTCCTGCCCGTCAGGCCCGCCAGGAGACGAAACCCCTGCCGGTGTTGACTCGCCGCTGCCGGTTAGCGTGTGAGGAGGGCAGCAGTGTGACCCGCCTGATCTCGTGGCTCTCCGCGCCCCAGGACCGCTGCTTCCTCCGGCGTTGGGCGGGGATCCCTACTTGGCCCGGTACGAGGTGGGCATTTCCCGCACCACGGCCCCGATTTTCTGGTCGGCGGCAACGAGGTCAAACTGCGTCTGGAGATTCAACCAGAAAAGAGGGTCTACACCGAACCAGTGCCCGAACCGCAGCGCGGTGTCTCCGGTGACCGACCGCTTGCCGGCAATAATCTGGCTGACCCGGTTGGGCGGCACGCCGATCTCACGGGCGAAGGTGGTTGGCGTGACACCCACCTCCGTCAACTCGTCTTTTAGTATTTCTCCGGGATGAACGGCTCTCATGAACATGGCTGCCCCCTTGCTGCCCACTAGTGATAATCTACGATCTCAACATCGGACGGGCCAGAGTACCCTTGGGGCCAAGTGAAGCAGATACGCCACTGCCGGTTGACCCGGATGGAGTACTGACCGTCCCTCGCTCCCCTAAGCGCTTCCAGACGATTGCTTGGCAATTGCCTCAGGGTGTCCAGTGAAGGGGCCGCATTCAGAATTGACAGGCGTTTTGCCGCCTGGTCTTCGAACCCCTGGAATGCGGCCACGAATTGCCCACCAGCAAATAACTCGGTCTGCCTGTCCCTGTAGTTGAGAATCACGTCGGGTTTATCCTAGCATACATTGATGATGTACGTCAATCGTCGCCCATCCTTAAATTGATGACCTGGCCAAACCAAAATTCCCCTGGCTAATCCGGAACCGCCCGGTCGTTTGGAGCGACCCGGCCTGCCGGCCCTGGCTCTGGACGTGAACCGCGACCCCATGTACTGGGGTCATTGGCCCGCCGCGACCGCCCAGGTTAGGTGGTAGGCTTTGTGGGTGAACCAAAAAGCTCTTCCCCGGCGGCACGGACTCTCTGCTGGAGCCTGATGGCGAGGAAGATCGGGCCATCTACTCCCCGGGCCCGCCGCACCGGGCGAGGTACAAAGCAACGAGTGGTGTTACTGAGGGGCGTGGCGGGCCCGCGCCGATACTTGGAGCGTCTGGGTGAGGCGCAAGAGTCGCTGCTTCCCGCCGCCAGCGCTACGTGGGACCATCTCCTGACTGTCTCCCCACGACGAGGCGGATACCCAGCACGCCTACGGCCGCGAGAACGGCAGCGAAAAGGGCCACCACCCAGGCTGGCGAGTCGCCTCCGTCCCGCGATGACACCGGTTCCGTGACCGTTGGAACCGGCGGTTCGGGTGCCTCAGGTGTCTGAGTGGCTGGTTGGGCGACCGCGGGTGCTGGCCAAGCTTCCGTAGCAGGTTGTCTCGCGGCCGCCGGAGTCGCGGTTGGACTGGGGGTTGGCTCGGCCTCCGGGGTCAGGGTGGGCCCAGGCGTAGAACTTGGCGTCCGGGTCGGGATGAAGCGGGGCGCCGGATCTTGTGTCGGGGACGCCGTTGGCGCGGGAGTCGGCGTAGGAACGGGGGTAACCGCCGGGACGGGTAACGGGACGTCTGACACCTCTGCTATCACTGTCGAGACAACACCCTCGTAATCCGCCCCGGACGCCGTCAGGGTCAGCCTCACAGTCTCATCGTTGGAGTCGCTGTCTGGCATGGCAGTCAGGAGCACCTTTTGTGGCGCCCTCCAGTCCTGGGGGGTAAAGGTGAGCGTCGCGGGAGTCAGTATTACTCCGGCCCCCTGCGGTTCAACCTTCACTATAACCCCATCGGTGGGCTCGCTGGTCAGGGCCACACTGTAGCCAACGCTACTTCCTTCGAGCAGCGAAACGGCCTCCGGGGTCACCGTGAGTCCGGCGTGCTGGCTCTCGGTGATGTTGACGGCCACGTCAGCAGCGGTCACCCCGTCGTAGTCTCCGCCGGCTACGACGTGAGTCACCGTGACCGACTCTACCACGGCGTCATCGTCCGCTACTCCGGTTACCGTAATCCTCTGGGGAGTGTCCCAGTTGTTAGGCCTGAAGACCAGCGGTTCGCCGACTGTGGCGACGTCGGGATTGCTGGAGGCCGGGGTCACCGTGACAGCTTCGGCGGGCGGCCCGGTGAGCGCTACCGCGTAGCTTGCCGTTTCCCCCTCGGGCACTCTCACGGCTTCTGGCGCCACCTCGATGGCCAGCACGTAACCCACAGCGAAGAGAGTAAATCTCGTGGCATCGCCGCAAACCAGGATTTCCCCGGTAGGCGTCGTGCTGACTTGGGGATTGGGCAGCGGATGCCACCCGTCGGACGGGTCGTAGTGGAAGACCACCAGATGCGGGCGGTCGGCCAGGCTGATGGCTGCGTTTGCGGGCAAGCACACTTTCAGAGGGATGTCCACCTGGTTTATGCGGTTGCCCTCGTCGTCGTACAGAGTGATGTTGATTATGGTCTTGGCGTCGAGGATACGGAATCCGTAGAGTAGCGGGTTCCGGTCTGACCCGCCGTGCTGGGCGACGGTATCTTGGTCCCAGCCAGCGTCCTCTGAGACTGCCTCGATCTCGATTCTCTCGACATTGGCGAGGGTGCCGGTCGAGCCCGGGAACGTGATCTGCGTTCCCACGGTTTCGTCCGACTTCAGAGACACCTTGATCGTTTTGGACTCGCCTCCTACCTGTATCTCCACTTGCGTATCTCCCGCAGCCACAGCCACCAGGGTATGCTCCCCGGTGGCGGGATCGTGCTCCACTCCCACCATCCCCGAGGCCACTTCGGCGGGAATAGCCTGTGGAGGCGGAACCTCCGCAACATACGGCCTCGGGGTAGGATTGGGCCTCCGGGGAGGCCTCGGCGGGGTCGTCCGCTTGTCGGTGATAGTCCCCGTGCCGGTGATAGTGGAAGCCCCATGGGCGAAAGAGGCGTTGTATGGGTTGTGCAGGGTTACGCTCAGGGTTTCGTCTGCCTCCGCCACCCCGTCGGCGATTACGGCTACGTCAACATAGGCCCTTGTGTCACCCGGTCTGAAGTGCAGAGTCCCCTCGGTGGCAATGAAGTCGTCACCAACGGTGGCGGGTTGGCCACCTTCTCCGGCGGAAGTGTCGTAGTCCACGGTGACCTCTTTGCCGCTTTGGGGCCTCAAACTCACGCCGAACCTGAGGGTCACCGTGCCCGAACTGCCCTCGTAGATCTTGGCGTTGTTGATGGACACGATTGGCGGGCCGTCGTCGTCGGTGATGGTGCCAATGACGGTGTCGGACCCGTCGGCGAAGGCAGCGCCCGCCAGGTCGCTCAGCCACACCTCGAAGGTCTCATCCGGCTCATCAACACCGTCCTCCATGCCCCTCACGGTGATACTTCCGGTGGTATCCCCGGGCCCGATGGTCAGGACACCCTCGTCTTCGGCCACGTAGTCTTCGCCGGAGGTGGCGGAGGCGTCGGCAGTGACATAGCTGCCTGTGACCGTCTGGTAGCTGGCGGGGCTGAGGGTGGCGGTGAAGACCAGGTCTTCGCCCTCCTCGGCGCTGGCGTCCGCGACCAACAGGGTGGGCAATGGGTCGTCGTTGGAGATAGTCCCGTCGGCCTGGGCGCCGGTGATGTCGATACCCTCTACGCTGACGTTGCTCAGGGTGACGGTCACGGTTTCGTCATCCTCGTATAGGGTGTCTTCGGTGACCGGCACCTGTATTGTCTCCGTGGTGTCGCCCTGGACGAAGGTTAGCGAGCCGCCGGCCGCGGTGTAATCGGCGCCGGGCTGGGCGGTGCCGCCGATGGCGTAGTCCACCGTGAACTCCTGATGGCTGGCGATGGACAGGGTCACGATGAAGTTCAGGGTAGCGTCGGGAGTGTCCTCGTCCACCGGGTCCGGGCCGCTGATGGCGAGAGCCGGAACGTCGTCGTCGGTGATGGTGCCGGTGATAGTGAGAGTGTCGGACCCGTCGGCGAAGGCAGCGCCTACCGGGCCGTCCAGCCACACCTCGAAGGTCTCATCCGGCTCGTCAACGTCGTCCTCCAAACCTCTCACGGTGATAGCCCCGGTGGTGTCCCCGGGCTCGATGGTCAGGAGGAGGTCTGGGTAGATGGCCTCGTAGTCCTCGCCGGAGACGGCGGGGCCGTCGACGGTGTAGTAGCTGACCGTGACTGTTTGGTCGCTGGCAGGGCTGAGGGTAGCGGTGAAGACCAGGTCTGCCCCCTCCTCGGCGCTGGCGTGCGCGACGGACAGGATGGGCGGGGGGTCGTCGTTATTATTCTGGGAGAAGGCGGGAGATACACTGAGAGACAGGAATAGCGCTAGACCCGTAGCCACTCCCAGGGCTGCCCAGGCGCGGCGGCCCGGAGACGCGGGGAAACTCATCCGGCTTATGGCTTCACGAGGCCCAGGCTTTGTTTGCGTCAACCAACGCGACGCCCGTGGGTGGTCACGCCAGGCTGGGTTCCTTGGACGGTTTTGACTCGACCCCTGGGGCTAATCGTCAGGTGATTACATAGGGAATTATATACCCAATTACCCCGGATGGTAGGATAAGGCCATCCTGAGAAGGGGGACGCAATGCCAATGGTCAAGGAAAGCGGGTACCTGTTTGATACTAGCGAGATCCTGCAACTACGCATCGTTTGCGGGTATCAGAACCAAGGCAAGCTATGTGACGGCGAGACGCTCTATCAGCTAGGGCCTCGCCTAATCGATCTGGACTGGCGTTGTCCGAGGTGCGGAGAACCTTGGAGGACGCAGTTCGGTAAGAACACGCCAGGCGAGATGCGGCAAGTCTCGCCGCAGGAGAGCGCAAGCATGGCATTGTTGGATGCTTTACAAACCCTCGCCGGCCCAGGTTGCGCTCCGTTCACCATCCGCTCCGGGTTGGGTATTGAGGCCCGCTTTCGCTCCGGCCACTCGGTGGCGGGCCTTCCGCCGGGGCTGCCGTGGGAGCTGACGGCCTCCAGCGTGAAGAACCTGCTGCCGATCACCCACGAGGTGTAACACCAGAGGCGACGGTCTCGGCTTTCCAGCGCGTCCCTGGACTCCACGGAGACGAAGCAGTCATCGAGGTTCAGGTTTATGCAGAACCTCGTCGTCAGCCTCTCCTCCCAGACGCTGGGCACAAGGATCAAAATGGTACCGGACCGTCGGCTGTAGTCGTACTCCGCTATGGCCCTCAGCCGGTCGTAGAGTGACCGGCGGTGTAGGGCGAGACCCTGGCCACGCCGAAGTCGCGGCCGTCGTGGAGGGTGATGGTGGCGTCGAAGCGCCCCCTGCGGTGGAACTCCACGCGGGACCGGAGGCCGTCCATGCCGGGGGAGAGTGACGAGGCGAGGCGGTAGACGGCGGCCACTGCGTCCATTCTGCGTATGAGCAGCGTCAGCCACTCCCTGGACATGGGGTAGGCCCGCACGAAGTCCGAGGGCGTGTCGCAGCCGAGCACCTCGGCGGTCTCTCTGATGCCCTGGGCCGTAAGGTGGTACCTCTGGCTCGACGTCAGGTGGGCGGTGCCGTGGTTCACCCTCCCGACGATGCCGTCTGACAGCAGGTCGGTCAGCCCGCGGTGGACGGTCGCGTGTGGCTCGCCGAGAATGAGCGCAGACTCCGCCGAGTCAATGAACGGCATCCGGCTGAGAGAGTCGAGCAACTGTCGGTCGGAGAATGCCATGTGTCGAGCGTAGCAGAGAAGAGGCGCTGTGGTCAGCCGTCACGTGTCAGTGCCGGTGTGTGGGAAGGCAGCGGACGCCATTCGCCTAGGCCAGGGAGCGGTCAAACCGCCGTCGACCGGGAGGCCGACGAAGGGAGAGGCTGATACCCGTTTCTCAGCGGCGCCATGCGCTATAGCCAACACGCGCTGGGAGCGCCTTCCGGACGATATGCCGTCCGTCCCCGGCTGAGGGCGCGCGGCTTCAGCAGAAGGGCAGGCCGCCAGAGCTGCCCACCTGGTCTTCCAGGCTGCCTGGCACGCACCCGCTCAACTGGTTGTCGTTGAGGGCCAGCACTTTCAGGTTGGCGAGGCTGCCCAGCTCCGCCGGTATCTCCCCGCTCAAGTCGTTGAAGTTGAGATATAGCTCTGTCAGGTTGGCGAGGTCGCCCAGCTCCGCCGGTATCTCGCCGCTCAACCCGCTGGAGTTGAGATATAGCCCTGTCAGGTTGGCGAGGTTGCCCAGCTCCGCCGGTATCTCCCCGCTCAACCAGTTGTCGTCGAAGGACAGCTCTGTCAGGTTGGCGAGGTTGCCCAGCCACGGCGGTATCTCCCCGCGCAACTCGTTGCCGCTGAGGAGCAGCCGCCTCAGGTTGGCGGGGTTGCCCACCTCCGCCGGTATCTCGCCGCTCAAGCGGTTGCTTCTGAGGCTCAGCTCTCTAAACGCGCCCGTCGTGGTAGGTGGTGACGCCGAACCATTCGTCAAGGGGCGCGTCGCTCAGCCAGTTATCATTGTCAACCCAGTTCGGACCGTCTGTTGCGTTGTAGAGGGCAACCAGCACTTCGCGGTCCGTTTCGGCCGAGGTCGGCCCCACGGCCCCTGACGTTGGCGTGGCAGCTGCGGCTTCCCGTGTGGGCGTGGACGCGGCCCGCTCTCCGTCGGCGTCCGGCGAATCGCCGCCGCAGGCCGCGAGCGCCGCCGTTAGGGCCAGCGTAAGGACAACGCTCAACAGGGTCACGTATCTTGTCGTGCGTGTACGGGTAATTTTCCTTCTCTCCCGGTCTTGACTAGCGCCAAATATCCGCAGATTCACACGTATCCTATAGCGGAGTCGCTATGGGTGTCAATGCTGAGACACCCGGTTCGACCCGTTTCGCCACTCCCAAATATGTGTTGGCATGTCGGCTTCCGCGGGGTTGAGCGGGCGCCCCATGCGCAATAGCCAACACCCGGGAATACCAAAAGCGGTGTTCCTGACGCGTGTTGGGTATGGCGCACGACACCGCCCATCCTGGGCCCGTCTGTTTCAGACCAGCAGAGGGTCGGGAAGCCGGTCTGGTGGAGGCCGGTCTGAACCAACCTGGGATAGGTGTGGCGGTTGGAGCGGAGGTGGTGGTGGGGCTGGGCACTGGCGTAGCTGCGAGGGTGGCGGTCGGAGCGGTAGCCGGGGCCGTTGGAAGCGTGGTGGCAGGCTAGGAAGGCGAGACACCGCAGGCTTCGTCGCGGCTCGCCTTAAGGTCTTCGATCGGAGCGACGGAACTCACATAGATGAACTGCGCCTTGGCGTCGTCGATATCGTCGGCGGTGGGGAACGTCATGAGCATGCTTTGCTCGAAGACTTCAGTGTCCCCCTGGGCCCAGCAGTCCCAGGTCTGAGCGATGATGTCCTCCTTGCTCTCGCCGCCTCCGCAGGCGGCCAAGAGCAGGATGGACGCCAAGATACACATAAGGGGAATGGCGATAAACAGAAAGGGTTGGGAGTGGATTCTCAATGTTCGTTCCTAATAGTAGTTGGCCTGCCGCCGGAAGGTCCTGCCACAGGCTCCGGCCTGCGCCCATCTATGTCACGGAAGGATGTGGAGGGAGCCGGAAGCGGCTGTGGGGCTAGGCCGGAAGGAAAATCTGGGGGCGACGTTTGCACTAGACCGCCGTGGACGGCGGCCCCAAGCGCGGTCCGCGCGGCGGCGACAGGGGTCGCCGGGACGCCATCGCTGTTTGCCTCCAATCGGAACCAAATAGAATACACCTCTTACCGCTCAGGGAGCGAAATCAGCCCAGATCATCGCCTTTGGCATTACCCGACAGCCCGGCCTTTTGTCAATATGATTGAGGGATTGGATTCTGATGGGGTGAGCACGGACCGGGCTTATCTTCGCCGGGTCGCAGTTATTGTCGGGACCAGGTTACTTTGGCAGAGGCGTATGGCTACGCCGCCGAATACCTTGCCTGCGCCAGGCTGGCGACCCTCTCCATTGAGGCGTTGCGAGCCGCCCGTGGTACTGGCCGTCGCAAGATCAGGGCGGGCAAAGTGTGTGGGTGCAGCCCCTTCGTTGTCGACGGGCCAACCGCGAATAGCGCGCAAGAGAGCGCAATGGCTGGCGCGTTGGAAGGGTGTTTTGCCTCTATCGAGCGCCAGCCACGCGCCTGCACAAACGAAGAGACCCTGCTGATACGGCAGGGGCTCGGCGACTTCGTACTGTACCAGAGGGGCTGCCCGGTGGCGCCTGGCTGGTCTCCACACCGGGCGAAGCAGGGTAGATGGACGATTACACCGCCAAAGCGAAAGTAATGGTGAAGGTTCTCTATTTTGTCAAGTTTGGTGGACCTAAGCGTAGTGTACTGAGCCTGTCTCAGAAGGCCATTGTTGTCAGTTTGCGCTGACCCGAAGGTCTGATGCAGACGAAGGGGTGAAGGGGTGAATGCCTCAGCTCACGAAACCTGAGACAGGACGAGGTTCGTGACCGTCAGGTAGAGGGCTGAAGATGGAGGGAGGAGCTCCACACCCTCCAGAGCGTGCGCAGGTTGAAGGTGGTGACCAACAGGACCCACTCGGCAGTCACGTTGGCGAGGCCGCGTAGGAGGAATCTCCGTGCCCCCTGCTGCTCCTTGATGATGCCGAAGACCGGCTCGACCAGGTGCTTTCTCAGCCGGTATGCCTCTTTGGCGGCTGGGGTGGACCTCCAAGCGCGGTGGCGGCGGAGCACCGTATCATGGGGCCCTATGGCCAGACTGCGGCCAGTCTCGCGGGCCCTGGTACAGACGCCGAAGGCTGGGCACGCCTGGCAGATGGTGCCAGAGGCTCGGTACAGACGCAGCGGAACGCCATTCGTCTGTTGGATGCGAAGGAACCTGAGCCTCCGCCCCTGTGGACACGTAAAGCTGTCGCTCCGCTCATCATAGGTGAAGCGGTCTTTGTGATAGGGATCGGTGAGGAACCGCTGCCGTGCCTCTGCCATCACCACCTGCTGGCCTCGCCGGTCGCACTCCGCCAGGTGACTGGCAGCAAAGTAGCCCGCGTCGGCCAAGGTCATCGGCACCCGCGTCCCCGTTGTCTCCTCCGCCTGCTCGACCATCGGCACCAGCATGGCACTGTCATTGGCCGCATCCACTACGTCCACGGCAGTGACCATCATGCCGGATGCTCCCTTGGCGGTCTCCATGGGTGAGACCATAGCCTGGGCGTTGTAGCCGGCCACGATGCTGTGCCTGCCCTTCATCAGCCGGGCCTCCGGATCGGTCAGGTTGATCCGCTTGTGACGCCTCTGACTCTTCAGGTCGGCCATCGCCCGTCTCACCCGGTCCCGCAAGATCTCCTTGTCGGCCAACTCTTCGGGGAGATGGGCAACAGGAGCATCCTCTCCCGCTTCGTTCTGTGCTTCAAGGTCGTCTATCGCCTGCTCAAGACGCTCCAATAGCCTTCCCAATCCCGCAGCATCGTAGCTCCTGTTTACTGAGGCGTTGGCCACCACCTTCGTTCCGTCCACGGCTTGGACCGCTAGGTCCGCCAACTCCATGGCCACCGCCGTGCGCACGGTCCGCTCAAACAGCTTCCTCATGGCCTGCCGATGGCTCTTGTAGAACCGCCACAGGGTGTTGTGATCGGGATGCTGCCACCCGGTCAACCACAGGCACGGTATCTGATCCCGGCAGGTCGCCTCCAGCTTCCGGCACGAGCGCACACCGGTCATGAAGCCATACAGCCAAACGCTCAACAGTGCCCCGGGATGGTAGGCTGGCGCTCCCACCACCTCCCTGTCTATGTCCACGCCGAGCTCCGCCCAGCCATCACGGCCCAGAGCGTCAACAAACTCGGCGACGAATCGGGCTGGATGATCCAAGGGCAGCAGTTCGTCTAGGGTTGGCGGTAACATCCACATCTGCTCTCGGCCCATCGGTCGAAGTGGCATCTCAACATCTCCCCAACGAATGTCGCTTCGACGGTACACCTAACCACCTAGCCGTTGCCAGATCAGACTTCTGAGACAGGCTCTACTGCGAACTTTTCGTTGTGAGGTTTCGATATAGGGGTACCATAGCGAGGCGCCTGGCAGAACATCCTCGCCCACCTAGATTGCGAGCCTGCCAATAGCCATCGAGGTCGGACAGGTTACGCCGGCGGTCACGATATATTGCATCGCTTCTCCGGAACTCCAGTCGATGGACTGGATCTCGCTCATCGGAAACTGCACGAGCCAGCCCGACTGAGGCATCGGCGTGGAGGGCATGTAGACCACCCCGTGGTTCGTTCCCTGGTCGTCTTCGATAACGGCCATCAGAAAGCCTACGGACCAGACCCCGCGCCTTGGATACTCCACTCTCACCACGGTGTTGAAACCCGTATCGCCGGTCCCGGAGTCGGAACCGGGCATCAGCTTCTTTGTGGTGCTGTAGATCGGCCCCACGCCGGGCATGGCCATAATACCCCGTTCGATCAAGTAGCCCGGTGTCCGGAAGACCAGAGCTGAGCCGGCGGCGCCGGCGACGAGGAGGGCAACCACGATGATCCCAAAGCTCAGACCAGCTACCTCCCTGCCCGCAACTCCCGCGATAATGGGCTGCAATAGACCGTCCATCTTCTCGTACGTGAACTGGACCAGCCAAATGGTGACCATGAGGGGCAGCAGGAGTAAGGCCCCTCTCCCGAGACTCTTGGCGATTGCCTGTCCGAGCCTACGATGGACCGCTGTTGCCTCTACCTTGGTTGCCATGTTTCATCTCCGCCGTATGCGTGAACTCATCTATGCTCCTGAAGTAGACCCGACCGTCTCCATTAGCCAATAGACACCGAGGCCTCCGCTACTCTTGGGCGTTGAGATTGGATGTAACAGAGGGCAGCGACCGCGGGACTCCCCGTCAAGAGGATCTGTTCATAGTATCTGGGCAAAAGACGGAGAGAGGGTCTCAAGCGGACCAACGGCCCCCCTTAGCCGAGCATTGCATCAACATGGGGTTCCATGTTCGTTTGCGTAGCTAAAGTGGGGTGTCTTGGCTCCCCAGCTAGGATTCGAACCTAGGACCTAGCGGTTAACAGCCGCCCGCTCTACCGCTGAGCTACTGGGGAGTGCCGGGGAGGGGGATTGGGGCGCTTTAGCCTGCCTCTGGCGAAATGGGCCTCCGCACAAGGGGGGCTGGCAACATTTGGCCTTGTGGCGCTTGGAATTGTAGCATTGGCCGCCTCAACTCTCAAGGGACGTTCCGCCTCCGCCTCCCGGTCAACTGCGCCAAATCCGTTGGCGGGATCCAAGCGTAGCACCCGGTAAGGCGGAAACACCCTGGCGCTCCCCTCTGTCGCGCTTTCCGCCCCAACAGCTCGGGCGCCCCACCCCCGGGCGCCTGACGCAAAAGGGCCCCGAAGGAGGTTTCTCCCTCGGGGCCCTTGCAGGATGCCCTACCGGCCGCCAGCTACACGGCAGCTTCTTCCGCCTCTCCGAGAGCCGGCTCCATAAAGGAGGGATCGTACACCACGTCGGCCAGCGGCGTGAGGCCGTCGATGATCGGGTCCGGGACCAGATGCCGGCCGCACTGCAAACACGCCACGTAAACGCCGAACTGGTCGACCTGCTTGTAAAGGTCACCGCCGCATTTAGGACACCCCTTCAGCCAAAACATCTCAGAACCCCCTTGACCAAACTTTGCCGGGCCGGACCTTCAACCTCGTCACCAATCGCTTTATCTCCGGGATGGCAAAGATTAGGCGGCTCCGGCCGTGCTGCTGATTCGCTCCGGCGCCTGGAAGCCGTAGTAGCGAACGCCCGGGGCTGGTATGGAGTAGCACCAGATCCCTCCTGCCGGGCCGTCCGTATCGTCCGCGAATACGCTCCTCTCTAGTATGCCGGCCAACTCTCCCCTGACTCGGGGGGTAATGCCTTCTTCAGGGGCGCCGGATGCGAAATGTTGGCCCTGTATTATATACCCTTGCGCGAATTTTGTTGACATAGTTGAAACCCTTTAGAAACGTGTTTTTTCAAGTTGTGGAGCTCTCGCCGGGGACCGGAGGCCGGGAAACCGGAGACTGCGGGGCCTCCGGCTCCCCCAACGCGGCGGGCTTACTTGGTTTCGCCCTCCGGCGTCTTCCCGGTGGTGACCTTGAGCTGCCGCACCCTCCCGGCGTCCGCCTTGGGCAGGGTGATGGTCAGCACGCCGTTCTCGTAGTGGGGCTCGGCGCGGTCCGTGTCCACTGTGTTGGGCAAGCGCAGGGAGCGGTGGAAGGACCCGGTGCGCCGCTCCCGGATGATGTGCTCACCCCGGTTGTGCTCCTCTTCCGACTTGCCGGCCCCCTTGATGCTCAGCACGTTGCCCTCGATGGACACCTCGATGTCCTCCGGGGTGACGCCGGGCAGCGACGCTTCGACTACGAACTTGTCGCCCCGGTCCATCACGTCCAGGGGGGCCGGCCACCGGCCCGCGTCCGTGTCCGCGGCCTCCTTGTCGTGAGGATAGAGGCCCCGCCACAAGTGGTCCATGCTTCCCTGCATACGCCTCATGTCGCCGAATGGATCCCATCTCCTTAGTGCCATGCTGCTTCCTCCTATGTGGTCTCAGTGTTAACGGCCTGAGTGTTGACGCCGGTGTGTCCAGACCTTGCAACCGGAATTATATATAGTTGAGTGATAACTGTCAAGTATACTCAGCAAATGACATCATATATCTGAGTGTTCAACGTAACATATTCTTGACTAGTGACATTAGTATAGCTAAAATAACAGCATGGGTTAAGGAGGTTCCGGAGTGCCTGATTACTATGAAACGTTGGGTGTGGCCCGGGACGGCTCCGACAAGGACATTCGCCAGGCCTACCGCAAGCTGGCCCGCGAGCATCACCCCGACGTAAACCCCGGGGACGCGGCCGCCGAGGCCAGGTTCAAGCAAATAAACGAGGCGTACAGCGTCCTGTCCGATCCCGAAAAGCGGCAGAAATACGACCGCTACGGTGATAACTGGGCCCACTGGGAGAAGATGGAGGAGTCCGGAGGGCCCCAGGGCCCCCAAGGCGGAACGTTCCGGTGGTCCACTTTCGGCGGCGGCCGCCGCCCCGTCGGCTTCGAAACCGGGCCGGGCGGTTCACTTGAAGACCTGCTCTTCAACCTGGGGCAGGACCCGAGACGGACGCGGCCCCGGGACGTGGAGCAACCGGTGGAGGTGACCCTCCAGGAGGCCTTCAACGGGTCCGCCCGCCTGCTGAACCTGGCGGACGGGCGGCGCCTGGAAGTCAAGATACCGCCCGGCGTCGACAACGGCTCCCGGGTCCGAGTGGCCGCCGGGGACGGGCAGACGGGGAATATCAACCTCGCCATCTCGGTGAAAGCCCATCCCAGCTTCCAGCGGCAGCGGCGAGACCTGTACACCAACGTGGACGTGCCGGTGGAAGACGCCGTTCTAGGCGGAGAGATCACGGTCCGGACCCTGACCGGCAACGTGGCGCTGAACATACCGCCCGAGACTCAAAATGGGCAGCGGTTCCGGTTGGCCGGGCAGGGTATGCCCGCCCTCGACACCTCGGCAAAGGAAGCGGGCGGAAACGAAACAGGCCGTCGGGGCGACCTGTACGCAACGGTCAACGTGGTGCTGCCCACCGGCCTGACCGCCGAGCAAAGGAATCTGTTCCGGCAATTCAAGGAGTCAAAGGACGGCAAGGGAGGCTGATGATGACATTGGAGAACCAGTTTCGCGAGGAGCCCTGCTTCGTCATCAGCGTGGCGGCTCGGATGGTGGGAGTACACGCTCAGACCCTGCGCTACTACGAGCGGGTGGGCATCATCTGGCCCTCCCGCACCCAGGGCCGGCAGCGGTTGTACTCGGTGGCCGACCTGGACCGGATCCGCAGGGTCAAGACCCTCATAGACGACCTGGGCCTCAACCTGGCCGGAGCGGAGGTCGCCCTGAAGCTCATGGGCCGCGTCGAAGAATTGGAGGTGGAGGTGGAGCGGCTCAATCGAGAGATCGAACGTCTGCGGCCCGGCCGGCCGGCGACGGGCAGCCGGCCTTCCGGCCCGGCCCAAACCCCGTGACGCTTGGTCTCGGTGCGGCTCCAAAGACAAACGGCGTCGAGGCGGCTCAATACCCCGGCTCGATGTGCCCAGGAGGACAAGAAATGGTACTGCGACCGGACGAATTCACTGAACAGGCCCAGGAGGTGCTCCGCGAGTCCCAGGAACTGGTCCGGCGGTACCGTCACAGTCAATGGGACGTGGAGCATGTCTTGTTGGCCCTATTGGAACTGGAACGGGGCCTGCCCGGCGAGATCCTGGCCGAACTCGGGGTCCCGGCGGACCATGTCAAGGCCCGTATGCACAGGGTCTTGGAGGCTGCTTCCAAGGTTGCCCACGAGAGCAATCAGATCTACGCCACCCCCCGCGCCTCCCGCCTGCTGGACAACGCCAAGCAGGAGGCGGAGCGGCTTAGGGACGACTACATAGGCGCCGAGCACCTGTTTATCGCCGCCACCAGGGAGGACCAGGGGGACTCGGCCCAGGTGCTCAAGGAGTTTGGCATCGACCAGGAGAAGGTGTACCGGGCCCTCATGGAGGTGCGGGGCTCCCACCGGGTGGACGACCCCCGGGCGGAGAGCCGCTACCGGTCCCTGGAGCGGTACACCGTCGACCTTACCAAGCTGGCCCGGGAAGGGAAGCTGGACCCCGTGGTGGGACGAGACGACGATATCCGCCAGGTAATGCAGACCCTGACCCGGCGCAAGAAGAACAATCCCGTAATCATCGGCGAAGCCGGCGTGGGCAAGACCGCCGTCGTGGAAGGTCTGGCCTCCCGCATCGTCGCCGGCGACGTGGCCGATTCCCTGCGAGGCAGGAGGGTGCTGGCCCTGGACATGGGCGCGCTGGTGGCCGGGTCCAAGTTTCGCGGCGAGTTCGAGGAGCGGCTGAAGAGCGTGATGGACGAGATCAAACAGGCGCAGCGGGAGGTGGTCTTGTTCCTGGACGAGATCCACACCATGGTGGGCGCCGGCGCCGCCGAGGGGGGCATAGACGCCAGCAACCTGCTGAAGCCCGCCCTGGCCCGGGGAGAGCTGCAATGCGTGGGCGCCACCACCTCCGACGAGTACCGTAAGTACATCGAAAAAGACGCGGCCCTGGAGCGCCGCTTTCAGCCCATTTTTCTGGAGGAACCGTCGGTGGAGGAGACCGTGGAGATCCTGCGGGTGCTGCGCCCTCGCTACGAAGCGCACCACAAGGTGAGCATCGATGATTCCGCCTTGACCGCGGCGGCGCGGCTGAGCGACCGGTATATCACCGGCCGCCAGCTTCCCGACAAGGCCGTGGACTTCATCGACGAAGCGGCCAGCAAGCTGCGTATCGACGCCGAGAGCCTGCCGGGTAGCTTGAAGGACGTGGAAGAGCGGATCCGCAGGTTGGCCGACCAGGAAGAGGCAGCGGCCCAGCGGTCCGACTACGAGCGGGCGGCGCAACTCCGCACCGAGCGGCTCAAACTGGAGCAAGAGTTCGAGCCGGAGCGCCGGCGCATCATGGCCGGGCGCGACGTGAACGTGGTGGTCCGGGAAGCGGACATCGCCGAGCAGGTCTCCAAGTGGACCGGCATTCCCGCCGGCCGTATGCTGGAAGGAGAATCGGAACGGCTGGTGCACATGGAGGATACCCTCCGGCAGCGGATAGTGGGGCAGGACGAGCCCATAGTTGCCGTGTCCGAGGCCATCCGCCGAGCCAGGTCCGGGCTGAACGACCCCAGGCGCCCCATCGGCAGTTTCATCTTCCTGGGCCCCACCGGGGTGGGAAAGACGGAAACGGCCAAGGCCTTGGCGGAGTTCCTGTTTGACGACGAGAGCAACATGGTGCGCATCGACATGTCGGAGTACATGGAGAAGCATGCCGTATCGCGGCTGGTCGGGGCTCCTCCCGGCTACGTGGGCTACGACGAGGGAGGTCAGTTAACCGAGGCGGTGCGGAGGAGGCCGTACCGGGTGGTGTTGTTCGACGAGATCGAGAAGGCCCATCCCGACGTGTTCAATATCCTCCTGCAGATCCTGGAGGACGGTCGCCTGACCGACGGTCATGGCCGCACGGTTGATTTCCGCAACACGGTTATTATAATGACCAGTAACCTGGGCACCGACGCCCTGGGGCGTCAGTCCTTCGGCTTCCGGCCCGACGGACGGGACGGCGGCGCCGGCGAAGACCGGCTGCGGGACTCGGTAAACGAGGCGCTGAAGAAGGCCTTCCGGCCCGAGTTCTTGAACCGCATCGACGACACCATCATCTTCCATCCCTTGACCCAGGACCAAATCCTTCAGGTGGTGGACCTGATGGTTACCGACGTCCAGAGCCGCCTTGCGGACCGGGGCATCACCTTCGAACTGACCCTCGCCGCCAAGCGCCGGCTGGCCGAGGAGGGCTTCGACCCGGTCTATGGCGCCCGCCCGCTGCGCCGCGCCATCCAGCGCCACCTGGAGAACCTGCTCTCCAGGGGAATCCTCAGCGATGAATTTGAGCCCGGGGACCACGTCGTCGTGGACCTGGGAGAGTCCGGCCTAGCCGTGGTCAAGCAGCCCGCAGCCCAGCTTGCGTAAGCGCCGGTGTCCGCGTTGGTGCAACGGGCGGAACCTAGGAATTTGGCCGTTGACGGCTTGAACGTCTATTACGTTCAGGCGGGACAGGGGCCGGTGGTGTTGCTGGTGCACGGGCTCGGCTCCTCCCTCGCGACTTGGACCAGCAACATCGCCCCCTTGGCCGACGCCGGGTTCACCGTGCTCGCGTTGGACTTGCCCGGTCACGGGGACTCGGACCGGCCCCGCGATCGCAGCTACGACCCCCATAGCGCGGCCGAGTTGCTGCACCATTTCGTGACCGAGTTGAGCATCGAACGGGTGTCCCTGGTGGGCAGCTCCGCGGGAGGCCTGATTTCCGCGCTCATGACCCTGGAGCATCCGGACAAGGTGGAACGGTTGGTGATGGTGGCTTCCGGCTGGCTGAGCAGGCAGGTGTCATGGTTCATCCGGCTGGTTGCCCTGCCTGTGGTGGGAGAGCTCGTCTACCTTCCCTGGCTTCACTACCACGTGGGCCTGAGCACGCGGGTGTTTTATGAACCGCCGCCCTTGGCCGACGAACTGCTGGCCGAGATGCGCCGGGTGCGCGGACTGCCCGGGTCTGGCCGGGCTTTGCTGCGGTCGGTGCGGTCTAGCATCGGCTGCCTGGGCCGGACGCCGCAGCGCCGCATGGTCGAGCGGCTGAAAGATTCCCCCGTGCCGCTGCTCACCGTTTGGGGACGGGAAGACCCGGTTGTTCCGTCGTGTCAAGCGGAGACCATGCGAAGGGAGTTGCCCCACAGCGAGGTGTGCGTCATCCCCCGATGTGGGCATTGGCCCCAAATGGAGAAAGACGGCGAGTTCAACCGGCTGGTCTCCGAGTTCCTCAGAGACGGCCCGGCCCGCGACCCCGGGGACTCCCGCGGCCTTGGGGACCGCCGCGGCCTTGGGGACCGCCGCAGCCTTGGGGGCTCCCGCGACCCCGGGGACTCCCAAGGATGAAGCTCATCAGCCGTGTGACCGTGCTGGTCACGCGGCCCTGGTGGCGCAGCCCCGAAAACCTGCTGCGGCTTGGCGCATTCGTAGCCGTCCTCATCATTATCGGCCTTGCCTTCCTGGTGGGGGACAAAATCGAGTTCGAGAAGGTCGGCTACGCTGGGCTGGGCCTGACCGTCCTGGTGGCCAGCGGCGGTCTGGTCTTACCGGTGCCCAGCCTAGCCACGGCCTGCGCCGCCGGCGCTTTTCTCAACCCCCTCTACGTGGCCCTCGTTGCCGGGTCGGCGGGGGCCGTGGGCGAGTTGACCGGCTACTTCCTGGGGTACAGCGGCCGAGGGGTGCTGGCCCAGAACTGGCTCTACATCCGCATGGAGGGGTGGATGCGCCGCGGCGGCTGGCTCGTTCTCCTCCTGGTGGCGTTAATCCCCAACCCCCTGTTCGACGTGGTGGGAATAGCCGCGGGAGCCCTGCGCTACCCGGTTTGGCGCTTCTTCATCGTGGTGTGGTTCGGCAAGCTGGGGAAGTTCCTGGTCTTCGCCTACGCCTGCGCCTACAGCGTGGACTGGCTGACTGGCTTGTTTGGCCTTTAACGCGGCGCGCTTCCCGGCTCCGGCCCCGGGACGGCTTGATGGGTCCGGGGCGGGCCGCATGTAACTGTTCAGAGTTGGTTCCTCCTCGACTTGCGACACTTCCCCCTTGCCTCCTCCGGTGCCCACTCCCTACGCTGTTAATGGGCAGCTACTAGCGCCTTACCATATCTATCAACCGCCGCCTAGTACCGCGCCCGGCTGTTTTTGACGAATATAAGAATTGGTATAATGGAGGCATTCTTTGGTTGTGGAGAGGTGTAGGGAATGCCGGCCAAGCTATATCGAGTGAACTTGACCGAAGCTGAGCGGGAACATTTGTTGGGTATTACCCGACGCGGCAAATCCTCGGGACGTAAAGTGAAACGGTCCCTGATTTTGTGTAAAGCCGATGAAGGTCTTACCGACCAGCAGGTGGCGAAAGCTCTGCTGGTAGGCCCCGCCACGGTCGGCCGGGTGCGGCAGCGCTTCGTAGAAGGCGGGTTGGAGCGCGCCCTAGATGACCTGCCGCGCCCGGGGCAACGGCGCAAACTTGATGGAAGGCAAGAAGCCCACTTGGTGGCCGTGGCCTGCAGCGCGGCCCCGGAAGGGCACACCAGATGGACGCTGCGATTGCTCGCCGACGAGGCAGTGAAGCTGGAATTGACCGAATCTATCTCCAGGGAGACGGTCAGACAGGTGCTGAAAAAAACGAACTCAAGCCGTGGCGGAAGAAGGAGTGGTGCATCCCCAAGGTGAGCGCCGAGTTCGTAGCCTGCATGGAGGACGTGCTGGACCTCTACGCCGAACCCTATGACCCCAAGCGGCCCGTAGTCTGTTTCGACGAGACCTCCAAGCAGTTGGTGGCCGAGAAGCGGGCTCCCATCCCGGCCAGGGCGGGACGGGAGGAGCGATTTGATTATGAGTACCAGCGCAACGGGACCCGGAACTTGTTCATGACTTGCGAGCCCCTGGCGGGCTGGAGGCACGTGGCAGTGACCGGGCGTCGGACCATGGAAGACTTCGCCCATCAGATGCGCTGGTTGTCGGATGCCGCCTACCCTGAGGCAGAGAAAGTCCGGGTGGTGCTCGATAACCTGAACACTCATAGACCCGCCTCCCTGTACGAGGCCTTCGAGCCGAAAGAGGCCAGACGGGTGATCCAACGGCTGGAGTTTCATTATACTCCCAAGCATGGAAGCTGGCTCAACATGGCAGAGATTGAGTTCAGCGTCTTCAGCAACCAATGTTTGAATCGCCGGATTGAAGATGGGGTGTCCTTAAAACGCGAGATCGCCGCATTGGAGACCGAACGAAATCAAGCTGGGGCAACTATCGAGTGGCGGTTCACTACCACCGACGCCCGGCACAAGCTCCAGCATATCTATCCATCGGTTTTAGACTGACGCGGTACTAGGCCCATGTACCAGAATGGCTCACAATGGCACTGAAATAAAAAACCCTGCTCTTCCCGCACGCGGACAGTCGGTTCTCTCCTCTGAACACTTACCGGCCGCATAAGCCACTGGCGCCCTGTTCCCCCTCCGTGTATTCTGTAAGGCGAAAACCCGGCGCCATCTCATAGCGGCGGGCGGAGGTTCGCGTGATACGCAGCATTGACGGCAAAGGCCCCAAGATTCATCCATCCGCCTTCATCAGCGAAGCGGCGTATGTGGTGGGTGACGTGGAGATAGGGGAGGGCAGCAGCGTGTGGCCCGGCGCGGTGATTCGAGGGGACTATGGCAAGATAATCGTGGGCAAGAATTGCTCCATCCAGGACAATTGCGTGCTCCATACCGACGATTTCCTCCAGTTGGGGGACAACGTGCTGATGACCCACGGCGCCGTAATTCACGGGGGACGGGTGGGGAGCAACGTCCTGATTGGAGTCAACGCCGTGCTGCTGGAGGATGCCGAGGTCGGTGACTACTGCCTGGTCGGAGCAGGGGCGGTGGTCCGCGCCGGGGCCAGGATTCCGGACCGCTCCCTGGTGGTTGGCCTCCCTGCCGAGGCCCGGCCCCTCAGCGAGCAGCAGGCCAAACGCCTGGAAGACCCCACCTCGGGGTACGTGCGCAACGCCCGCCGCTTCATCGACGCCGGTCTCGGTTTGCAAATTCCCGCGGGGCCCGACTAGGCCCCGGCCATGGTTGAGCCGGCTCAAAAACTCCCCTTGCCCTTGGAAGGAGTCCGGGTGTTGGACGTCACTCACATAGTGGCGGGGCCCTACTGCTCCGTGGTCTTGGCGGATATGGGCGCCGAGGTCATCAAGATCGAGCGGCCCGGGACCGGCGAGCGGGCGCGAAGCAACGGCCCTTTCATCCCGGGACCGGACGGGCAACGGGTCAGCGCCCGGTTCCTGGGCATCAACCGCAACAAGAAGAGCATCACCCTGGACCTGCGGAATTCCCGTTGCCGCCAAGCGCTGCTGGACTTGGTGCGAACGTCCGACGTTCTGCTGGACAACTGGGGACCGGGGGCGCTGCGTCGTCTTGACCTGGGCTACGAGGTGCTGCGGCAGGCCAATCCCGGGCTGGTCTACACCAGCATCACCGGCTACGGTGACAGCGAGGACCGGCGGGGTCCCTATTCCGATTGGCCGGCCAACAATCCGTGCGTCCAGGGCATGGGCGGGTGGATGGAGGTGACCGGGGCTCCCGGCGGGCCTCCCCAGATGGTGGGGGACAACATCGGCGACTCGGTGCCGGGGGTTTGGGCTGCCCTGGGAGTGGTGTTGGCGCTGGAGACCCGGCGCAAGACCGGCCTGGGCCAGCACGTGGACATGGCCATGTACGACTGCATGGCCGCCCACACCACCAGCAGCATGCCCCACTACCAGGCTACGGGTCAGACCACCGGCCGGGCCCGGGAAAACATGATCAGCGCCCAGCTAACCCTGGAGGCCAGGGACGGTCACGTGGTGCTGGCCGGGGCGGGCGTGGGGACCGACGCGGAGGAGAAGTGGGCCAATCTTTGGCGGCTGATCGGGCGGGAAGAGTTGGTCCAGGACCCGCGGTTCCTCGGCCGGGGCATAGCCGGCGATTTCTATTTCGACCGGTTCATACCGGCCATTGAGGGTTGGTCCCGGCAACTCTCCAAGTGGGAGGTGGCCTGGAAGCTGACCGGGATCGGCTTCTCCATGGGAGTGGTGCAGGACCAGGCCGACCTGGACCGGTGCCCCCAGTTGGAGGCCAGGAACATGATCGTCGACGCCGGGGACACGCTGGGCGGGTCGTTCCGATCGGTGAGGACCCCCATCCATCTGACGGGATGCGTAGACCTGCCCGCGGCTTCTCCGCCGGCGCCGGGCCAGCACAACCGGGAAGTCCTCTGCGGCATGGGCGGCCTGTCCCCGGAGGAACTGGACCAACTCCGGAGCCAGGGGGCGGTTTAGGGTGGGCGGGAAATCTGGAATAGATTATCTGAACATGCGAGAGGCCTAGGGGATATCGATGGTTGAGCGATTCCTGCCCGGCGTTCCGGGATCCCGAATCGCGCATATATACGACTCCGCCCCGGGCAACGAAATAGCCGCGGGAAAGTTCGACAGCCCAGAGTCCTCTGCTGCCCTCGCGGCCAATGCCTTCGGGTTCTTCCTTGACCGGGTTTGGGATTTGCCTCCTCTTCCGGGATGCAGGGATGAGACCTGGCCGGCATGCTCCTTGGCTTTGGAGAAGGAGCTTCGCTTCCCCTGGAGAGGAGGGAAACATCCCTGGTTAGATGTTATTATAACCACCCCTTCAACTCTCATCTGCGTCGAGTCCAAGAGATTCGAGCCATTTCGGAAAAAGAGAATCGACGCTTTTTCGGATGCGTTTTGGCGGCCCATTTGGGGAGACAGGATGAACGGCTACCAAAGCGTCAGGGACAAACTCCATGAACTCGAGGGAGACAACGCAATTCATGTCAGCCTCGACGCGACACAACTGGTGAAACACGCTCTGGCCATAAGGACCAGTGTCGGCGCTCGTAAAAGCTATGAAGGGCTGTCACCCGTCCTCTTCTACCTCTATGCGGAGCCGGAGTCTTGGCCTAGGACCAGCGCTAGGGTCGATGAACAAGCGAAGGCCAAGCACCGAGAGGAGATCAAAGCGTTTGCAAGGGATGTGGCAGGGGACGAAGTACGGTTCGTCGCCTGCACCTACCGCGAGTTGCTAGCTGAGTGGCGGAAGAGTTCCTCAACGGAGATATGTGACCACGCGGAGACCATCGTCCAGCGATTCTCCCCATAGCCTTCTGATGTTCAGGCGGGGAGACCACTACGGCGACGGGGTGCCCATGGGGGACGTGCCTCGCCGATAGTCTCCCCCTCTACCAACTCTGCCGTTTCGTTCGGGTTATATGGGACCTATAATACCTTGACGGGGATTCCCAGGGCCTAAGTGCTCCGGGGAGTTGGTCTAAGCCCGGGGTTTAAGGCAAGCTATGGTGTCTCCTAGATGCCCAATCCCACCCCGCCTCAGTAGCGCAACCCAGACTCACCGACCCCCCAAGGAGTAACTCCGTTGTACCGAGCGCCCCGAGGCACCACGGACCTGCTGCCCGTGGAGCAAAAATACTGGCGATACATCGAATCCAAGGCGGTGGACCTGGCCCGCAGGTACGGCTTCGGCCGCATTGACACACCGGTCTTCGAAGACTCGGACCTCTTCGTCCGCTCCGTGGGTGAAGGCACCGACATCGTCGAGAAGGAGATGTACACCTTTGCCGACCGCGGCGGCGACAGCATAACCCTGCGTCCGGAAGGCACCGCCCCGGTCTGCCGGGCCTACCTGGAACACGGAATGCACAACCTTCCCCAGCCGGTGCGTCTCTATTACTTCTGCCCCGTGTTCCGCTACGAGCGTCCCCAGGCTGGCCGTTTTCGCGAGCATCACCAGTTTGGGGCCGAGGTGCTAGGGGACGCCGACCCCTCGGTGGACGCCGAGGTGGTGGAGTTTGCCTGGCAGTTGGTGCTCTCCCTGGGGCTCCGCGACGTGGTCCTCTACGTGAACAGCATTGGCGACGCCAAGTGCCGTCCGGACTACGTGAAAGACCTGGCCTCCTACTACTCCGACCACCGGGAACGCCTATGCCCGGAGTGCCGGGTCCGCTTGCAAAGAAATCCCCTGCGCCTCTTGGACTGCAAGGTCGAGGTCTGCCGGGCCTTGGGAGACTCGGTGCCCAAGTCGACGGACCGGCTATGCGACGACTGCCGGAATCACTGGAGCACCCTGCAAGGATACCTGGGCGGGCTGGGCATACCCTACCGGACCGAACACCGCCTGGTGCGGGGGCTGGACTACTACAGCCGCACCGTGTTCGAGGTGCAGCCCAGGGATGGCGGCGCCCAGTCGACCATCATCGGCGGCGGCCGCTACGACGGGCTGGTCCAGCAACTGGGGGGCCAAGCCACGCCCGGCATAGGGTTTGCCACCGGCATGGAGCGGCTGGCCCTGAACCTGAAAAGCAGCGGTGTTCCGGTGCCCGAAGAGCCGTCTCCGGTCTACCTGGTGGCCAACGTCGGCGACGCCGCCCGGCCCGCTGCCTTGGAGCTTGCGGCCAAGCTGCGCTCGGCGGGGGTGAGCGCCATCCTCAGCAGCGGCGCTAGGGCGCTGCGCGGCCAGATGCGCCAGGCCAACGCCCTGGGAATTCCCTACGCGCTAATCCTGGGCGACGACGAAATAGCCCTCGGCGAGGTGGTGGTGCGGGACATGGAGGCGTCCACCCAGGAGACCCGGCCTCTGGCGGAGTTTCTGGCCCAGGTCTCTTAGCTAGTCCCCGCCCGCACTAAAACATCGCGTTTCCATGGCGCCGGTTGACACGGGTGACCGGCCGCCGCGTCAGACCCGATTGTGTCTCCGGCGGACCGCTGCCGACGGCGGGGCAGGCCGCAGCAACAGCAGGCCAAAGCCGGGTCTACAGCTTATCAGCCCCCGCCTGGGCACACTCCTCGTCCTCTTGGCCGGTCCCTCCGCCAACACCCACGGCCCCTTGCACCTCGCCGTCCCGGATAATGGGCACCCCTCCCTGCCCCATGATCATGTGGCCTCCCTCGGCTATGGCGATGCCTCGGGGGGTAGGCTGGTCGGCGCGCTCCTGCAGCACCCCGCTGGTTCTTCCGAAGGCTGCCGACGCCACGGCCTTGCCCTGGGACCCGTACACCCCGGCCCAGATGGCCCCGTCCATGCGGTTGAAGGCGATGAGCCGCCCGCCCGCATCGCAGACCGCTACGCTCACCTTGATGTTGAGTTCCTGGGCGAGGGCGATGGCGCCCTCCACGATCCGGTTTGCGTCCGCCAATGAGATTGCCATGGTCTCTCCTCCTGTTCGAGTTGGCCCATTTTAACCCAGGCAGCCCCTCGTTCCAACCGGGACCCCGGAACAGGGTGGCCCCCAGGATTTTGCGCCGCTACTTCCACCTGGATTCTTTCGCCCGGATACGAGAATGGCCATAGCAACAGCGTGCTTCCAAATTGAGTCAGGATATTCTTGGGACACACCCCAATGCCCAGGGCTATCGCGTGGGAAGGTTGGCGAATTGAGTTAGCATGGTAGCCAGGAATGCATTGTCCCAGCCAGCCCGTTTGAGTTTGCCCCGCATTGACCCCTTGCTGGGTTCCAGGCGAGCCAGGTTGAGCGCCAGTTTACGAAGCAAAGCCAGGTTTTCGGCGCAGTTGCCCTTGCGGTTTCTGGCCTGGTCTTCGTTAAACACTACGTCCAGAGACCAATGCAGCCTGTTCTCAATGCCCCAATGGCTGCGCACGATGTCATTGAAGCGCTCCGGTCTAAAGACCTGGCTCATCAGGTAGTAACGGGTCTCTACACTGGTCTGGTCGTACAGATGGCGGCTGGCGGTTACCTTGCCTATTGCTTTCAAGCCGGGCCAGTGGTGTATATCCTGCAGCCAAGCCACGTCGCCGCTGACGCCGGCGGTGCGGGTCTCGACCCGGCCGTGCCCCTTGCTCACCTCGGTAGCCTCAGCCAAGGGAGTGTCTGGGTCGTCCAGGAACAAACGCACCTCGTCGTTCAAGGTCCCCTGATTGCCCTTGAGGGCCAGCACGTAATCCGCCGACTGCTCCCTTACCAGTTGGGCCACCTGGCGTTGACAGTGCATGGCATCGGCGGTGACCACCGTCCCCGATAAAGACAGCAGTTCCAAGAGTTTGGGTACGGCGGTGATCTCGTTGGATTTGCCCTCCACGGCCAGTTGGCCCAGCGCCAGCCGTTGCTCCGCCGCCCAGGCGCTGACCAGATGCAACGGGGAGGTCCCTTCCGCCCGGTCGTAGGACCGGCGCAGGGTCTTTCCGTCCAGGGCCACCACTCCCTGGCAAGCTTGGGCGAACTGTTCCATGAAGCCCAGGAACCAGGCGTGGAATGCCTCCGGGTCCAGCAGCCGGAATATTCGGGAGAAGGTATCGTGGCGGGGAATTCCGTTTTCCAGCTTCAGAAAGCCCTCGAGAAACTCTCGCTTCGCCCGGCCAAACAAGGCCATGTCGGTGCATGTTTCCCCACCGCACAACAGAGTGCACAGGGCTATTACCAGTATGTCGTGCAACGAGTGCTGTTGGCCGCTGACCCTCCGTGGGTCGTTCAGACCCTCAAACACATTCCCCATTTCCCCCATCATCCCTTCCTCCACCCAATTGCCGCACTTCTGCTGCCTATCCTCGGCAGCCCTTTACTATTCTTATCATCCCCTATTCCCTCATGCGATAGCCCTGCCCCAATGCCGCCTCTCCCTTGACAGGCCCGAAAGCCAATACACAAACTGAAATCATGTCGCCGATGCGCCAACAGCCAAAAACCCCCTCGATGGTCCGTGATTAGTGACCAGCCATTAGCCGCTGGCTGCAGGCGCCCCCAAAAGAGGGGCGGGAGGGTTTCAGGCTCCAGGGCCGATTTGTTCCCTATTCGTTCCAAAGAAACAAATCCAGCCCCACGACCGATTCGTTCCCTATTCGTTCCAACAAAGAAACGAATCCAACCCGGGCCCAGTCCCCGCAAAATCTTGGGGCGCACCCCCCGGGAACGGGGCTCTTTCGACGGGGTCTTTCCGCCCGCGGGCGACGGGACCGTGCCGCGTGTGCCCATGGGAAGTCCCGCACGGGGTGATATACTTCCGGAGGATTTCTCGGGGCTCGGGGGCGCGGACTCCCTTGGAGCAACCCCCGGCGGCGCAAGCATGAATAAGCATAAGATGGTGAGTGGCCGCGGGGGTTATGCTGACTAAGCGCATCATACCTTGCTTGGACGTCGACGCCGGGAGAGTGGTCAAGGGCGCCAGCTTTGTGAACCTACGGGACGCCGGCGACCCGGCGGAGTTGGCCGCCCACTACAACCGTCAGGGTGGTGACGAGTTGGTGTTTCTGGACATAACGGCCAGTTCCGACTCCCGCGACACCATGGTGGACGTGGTCCGGCGGGTCTCCGAGCAGGTGTTCATCCCCCTGACCGTGGGCGGCGGCATCCGAGGCGTCGACGACATGCGGAGGATGCTCCACGCCGGCGCGGACAAGGTTTCCGTCAACACCGCCGCCGTCAACACGCCGTCGTTGGTCCGGGAGGGCGCGGCCCAGTTTGGCAACCAGTGCATCGTCGTCGCCATCGACGCCAAGAGGGTTGGACGGTCTGAGAGGCCGGGCCGGGAGGCCGGGGACGGCCTGACGCTGGACGGCGAATCCCGCTGGGAGGTCTATACTCACGGGGGGCGCACGCCGGCCGGACTGGACGCCGTCAAGTGGGCCCGCCGTGTTGTGGAGCTGGGCGCCGGGGAGATCCTGCTGACCAGTATGGACGCCGACGGGCAGTTGACGGGATATGACTTGGAGCTGACCCGGGCAATATCGGCAGCCGTGGAAGTGCCCGTGATCGCCAGCGGCGGGGCGGGGGAGTTGGACCATCTATACCAGGCCTTCGCCGAGGGGCAGGCCGACGCGGTGCTGGCCGCCAGCATCTTCCATTTTGGGACTTTTTCCATTGCTGAAGCCAAACGGTATCTGGCCGGCCGCGGCATACCCGTGCGGCCGTTGGAGGGGGGTCCCGGGTGAGCGCCCGGGCCGCGCCGGCGGTCTGAGGCTGGGAGCCGCGGCCCGCTTACTCGCCGCGAAGGAAGAAAAACCCAGGGCATGACGCGCATTACCACTGTAATCTTCGATATGTACGAGACGCTGGTGCAGAACCAGCACTACCTGTGGGAAGTGGGCTTCCGGGGCATCATCGAGGAGCAGTCCCTGGACGTCAGCCCGCAGCGGCTGTGGCAGGAATGGGCCCCCCACGAAGCTGAGTTCCGCGCCGGTCGCATCAAGCAGGGGACGCCTTTCAGGAATTACTACGAGGCTTGGCGAGACGGGTTTTACCGGGCCTTCGCCGGGTTGGGCCTCCCCGGGGACGCCGAGGCGGCGGCGGCCAGCTTCGTTCGCTATATATCCCACCGGGACCCATACCCCGAGGTGGTGGAGGCCTTGGCGGCCCTCCGCCGGGAATGGCGCATCGCCCTCCTGTCCAACGCCGACGATGACTACCTGTTGCCCAACCTGGAAGACCTGGGGGTGGAGTTCGAAGCGGTGTTGTCATCGGAGCAGGCCCGGATTTACAAGCCGCTTCCCGGGCTGTTCCGCCTGATGCTGCAAACGCTGGGCGCGGCCCCTGACGAAGCGGTCTACGTGGGAGACCAGCAGTTCGAGGACGTTCAGGGCGCCGCTTCCGTGGGAATGAACGCCGTTTGGATCAACCGGGCCAGCGTCCCGGCAGACCCCGAATTACCCGCGCCGACTTTCGAGATACGCAGTTTGATGGAGTTGCCTGGCCTGCTGAAGACATGGCCGCCAAGCTGAGGACGGCTGGTGAGGACGAGACGCGATGACAGTTAAGCTTAACGAGCAAGGCTTGGTCCCGGCCATCGCCCAAGACATCAACACCGGCCAGGTGTTGATGCTGGGCTACATGAACCCGGGGTCGCTGAAGCGGACCGTGGAGGGTGTTCAGGTGTGGTTCTACAGCCGGAGCCGCGAGGACCTGTGGCACAAGGGAGAGGTGTCGGGCCACTACTTGAACCTACGCGAGGCGTGGCTGGACTGCGACGGGGACACCATTCTGCTCAAGGTAGAGCCGGACGGCCCAGCCTGCCACACCGGTAACACCTCCTGCTTCTTCACCCCCATGGACCAGCTTCCCGAGGAGTACGAGGTCGCCGACAGCGGGCCGGGCATCCTGGACGAGCTCTTTGGCGTGATCCGGGACCGGCAACGGGACCCGCCGGAGGGAAGCTATACCGCCCGGCTCCTTCAGGAAGGCGTCGGGCGCATCGCTCAGAAGGTCATCGAAGAGGCCGGCGAGACGGCCATCGCCGCGGTCCAGGAGGACGAGGACGGCCTGCCCAAGGAAATTGCCGACCTGCTGTACCACTCCATGGTCCTGCTGGCGGCAACCGGCGTGCAGCCGGAGGCGGTGTGGGAAGAGCTCAGGAACAGGCGGGGTTGAGATGCGCAGGGCCTGGGACTAGGGGGGCAGCGACGACCCCGGGCCGAACACCTGCCACTCCGAGCCGCGGTACATCGTCACGTTGCCGGGCCCCGTCACCCGCCAGCTTCCCGGACGGCCTAAGCACGCGGTGCGGGCGTCGATGCCCAGCACGGTGATACCCGGCGGCGCCTGGGACCGCACCCTTTGGGACGTCTCCTCCGGATCGCTCCTCTCGTGATGGGGAAGCACCGCCACGCCGGGCACGATGCCCAGAGCTTCGATCCAATCTCCGCCATCGGGCTGCCGCATGACCGAGCCCATTATCATGGCTCCGGCGCTGGAGCCGGCCAACACCGCCCCGCGTTCCACCGCCTCCAGTATTGACCGCAGCAGCCGCGAGTCCCTTATGGCGGCCAGCAGGTGGGCGGGACTGCCGCCGGTGAAGTAAATGACCCCGGCGGTGCGCACGCCCTCGGCCAGGCCGGCGTCGTCGGCGTGCGACCGGTCCAGCACCATCAACTCGCTGGCGTCGGCGCCCAGTTGGCGGAAGTGGGTCACCCCGTCGTTAGCTGCTTTAGCCGGGCCGGAAACCGCGGCCGTGGGGATGATCACTACCCGGGCCGGGTCTTGACCCGACGTCCGCATGATCTCCAAGTCCATCTCTTCGCAGCGGGAGCGGAACTCCTCTCCGCCCACCAGCGCAATTTGCCCGTTCATTCCGTCTCTCCTCGTCTTGGAGGTCTCGTCAATCGCGTTCGGATCCAAACCGCCCGAACGCCGCGGCTCATGGTCTTTCATGGCGGGCCGTTGCCGGCGGCTTCAGGACCTTGCTCACAAGTCGAACAACACCGCGGCCAATCCCAGGAACAGCACAAACCCTATCACGTCGGTGAAGGTGGTGACGAACACCGATGACGACACGGCCGGGTCCATTCTGAGGCGCCGCAGCAGCAATGGCACACCCGCTCCCGCCAGGCCGGCGACCAGCATGTTGCCCAGCATGGCTACCCCGAGGACGATGCCCAACGTTCCGCTGCCTTTCCACGCGTAGGCCGCCAACCCCACTACCACGCCCAGCAGTCCCCCGTTGATCAGGCCCAACGACACTTCCCGGACCAGGAGCCGCAGCCCCAGGTGCCGGGGCACCTCCCCCAGCGCCATGCTTCGCACCACCAGGGTCACCGTTTGGGTCCCGCCGATGCCGCCCTGGCCCGCGACCACCGGCAGGAACACCGCCAACGCCGCCACGCTGGCGATGGTGGACTCGAAGATGCTGATCATCAGGGCGGCCAGCATTACTGTGGCCAGGTTGAGGTACAGCCAGGGCAGGCGGCGCCGTAAAGAGTTGGTCAAGGACCCCATTACCCGCTCTCCGGCCACGCCGGCCATCCTGTACATGTCCTCGGTGGCTTCCTCTTCCACCACGTCCACTATGTCCTGGGCTAGGATGACCCCGGTCAACTGGCCCTCGTCGTCCACCACGGGCAACTGGCTCAGGTTGTACCGCTCCATCAAGCGGGCGCACTCTTCCTGGTCGTGCTCGGCGGTTACCGTGATGATGTCCCGGTCGGCGAGATCGCCCACCCGGGAGGTAGGCCGGGCCAGGGCCAGGCGCGCGATGCTGAGCGACCCCACCAGGCGATGCTCCTCGTCCACCACCAGGATAGAGTTGATGTTGTCGGCCTCGGTCCCCAGCAGCCGGAGCTGGTCCAGGGCGTTGGGCGTGGTGCTGGTCTCCCTCACCACGGGGTAACCCAGGGTCATGAGGCGGCCTGCGCTATCCGTGCGGTAGGGGAGAAGAGGCGCAACCTCGTCGGCGGTGATCATTTCGTGGATCGTCGTTTCAAGGGCTTCCGAAGAGAAGAACCGGAGCAGGTCCGCGGCCGCGTCGGGCCGGGCCTGGTCCAGAATTTTCGCCAGCTTCGCCGTCTCCAGCTCCTGGAAGATGCCGGCCGCCGCCTCGGGGTCCATCTCCTCGAGGATGTCCGCGGTTTCCGCGGGGGAGAGACCGTCCAGCAACGGCAATTGAAAGCCATCGGCCAGGCTGGTCAGGGCCTCTCCCTGGTCCACTCGGTGAAGCTGCCGGAAACGCGCCAGCGCCTCGCCTATGTCATGGGCCTCGATGAGCCGCCCGAGCTGGAGAACAAAGTCCTGCACCATCTCTTCGGGCGCAGTGACCTGCTCCTCGAGTTGGAAGTCGGATTGAGTGTTCGTTCCCCGGTCCATGGATGGTGCGAAGCCTTATATCTTCCCTGGGGACCGGAGGCGTTGCTCCGGTCTCATTTAGGCCTATTCGGTCAATCATACAATACGGCGGGGCATCCGGTATCAGATGATTGCCGCGTCAATTCTGTGGTCCGTGGTCTCTTGTCCTCCGTCCCGGCGAAAAAGGCGGGATGAGGCCCCCGGTCCACGAGTATGTTGCCCAACACGACCAGACAATTACCGTTACACCGTCGTCATAAAACCAGAGCCGGGGGAGTGGCCACCCCCAAGGATACCCGCCACTCCGGCTATGGACCCCGAAGTCAAAAGGGAAAGGACGAACCGCAGAGCGCGGGAAAGACGACTACAGGACAAAGAGCACGGCCTGTGCACCAAATGCCACCGAGAACTCGACAAGCCAAACAAGGCCAGTTGTGAGCAGTGCCGCAAAAAGGACCGAGAATCCCGAGCCGGAAAAAAGCAGAAGCCAAACGGGCTCAGAGTGCTGGAGAGTAAGCTTATCCCACTCCCACCGAGCATAGAAGGCCCGGAGCCGGCGACGATTCCTTTGTTCGACCAGCCAGACCCACAGGAGCACGGCGATAGGTCATCATCTACAGAGCCGAAGCCAAACAGGCCAAGGGTGCAGGAGAGTAAGCCTAACGTGCTGCCACAGAACCAAGAAGGCCCGGAGCAAGGCGCATTTGCTTTTTACCACCAGCCAGACCAATTGCAGGCCGAGTATGGATCATTGGCTAGCTGGAAACTGGAATGACCGCCGGTCCTTGCCAAGCCCGAAGGCATCCCAATATATGCCAGAGTAACTGTCAGGAGGACACCCAAAACCGACCGGCGAGGACGGCAGAAGGTGACCTCCAACCCTATCGAGCACCACACTACCAAGGGGGGTGGGGTATAGTTTCCGCAACGGCTAACGCCGTCAGAGCCGACATCGACGCGTGCGGTTGGGCCATGCCGAACAGCTGCGACGGAGATCACAGAGCGACACCGCCGCAGCGCAGGAATCCCCCGCCCCGCCGGAGGGCTACAGGGAGATCACGCTCCGAACGATCTCCACGGCTCTCCCAACATCTATGCCGACAGCCACCCTCACCGTCCCGTCTCCGTAGCTGGCGATGGTACGTCCCCGTTCTTCCCCATCCGTGACGACCGACACACGCGCCTGGCGGTAGGTTAGGATGTCCGGACCGATTGCCGCCGCCACGGCCACCGGGTCGTGCAGGTGGAACTCCTGGCTATCGTCCAGCTCCCGGAACCGGTCCGCCAAGATGAGGTTGCCCAGCCGGGCGGACTTGGACGTGCCCTCAAACCACTGCGGACCGTCCCGGCGGTGCATGAACGTCCGCTGGGTTACGTCTAGACCGACCAGTGTGACCGGCACCCCAGAGGCGAAGACGGCGTTGGCAGCCCAGGGGTCTTGGTGGATGTTGAACTCTGCGTGGGGCGCGATGTTACCCGTAACTCCGACCCCCCACCCATGAGAATGATCTCTGAGAACGCATTCACTATGTCCGGGCGATTGTCCAGCGCAGCAGCGACGTTCAAGTCGGTTAGACAATCGCGACGAAAAGCTGCGATACACATGGACCGTGCGCCTAAACGCCGCAGGCGGCGGCAGCGGGGGGCGAAAGGCCTAAACCAAGGTGGAATGAGCACTTGCTGGGTGCCGGGAGTCCCGCAAGAGTGCTTGGGCCATTGACTGAAGGACTGTTCGGCAGCGCCGCCTGACTTCTTCTTTCCGGTTAACCAGTCCGGTGAGGAACCTGTCGACTCTCTCCTGCACCGCGGCCTTTGTTCCCAAGCACAGGTTCCCGGTGGCTTCCTCCCTCACCCAGCCCCAGACTGCCTCATCGGCATTGAAGTCCGGGCTGTAGCCCAGCAGGTTCACCAGTCGCAGTCCTAGGCCAGGCGTCCTGAGGTACTCCCGCATCGCCTCGCCACGGTGCGCCGGCGCGTTGTCCCAGATCACGTTCAGCGGCCCTGAGTGGCTCCGGCGCAACTGGTCCAAGAAGCCAGCTGAGGTTCCGGCATTGCTGTTTCCCTCCAGTTCCATCCACTCCACCTCCCCACTCTCCAAGCACACCGCCGAATAGTAGCTGGCCTTCCCGCCATGCCTCAGACTGCTGGAGTCCACCAAGGCTGGCTCCCCTTTCAGCACCCACTTGCCCCGCAATTCCGCGTCAGCCCGGAAGTGGGCCTCGTCGGCAAAGAATATCTTTGCGCCAGTGCGCCCCGCCTCGTCCCACAGGGCGGCGTACTCCGCCAAGAAGGCCTCCCGTTTGGCCTCGTCCGCCTTGACCAGTCGCTTCTTGGGACGCTTGAAAGCAAATCCCAGTCGGTGCAGGTAGTTCAGGCAACTGCTACGACACAGGCTGACACTGCATCGTTCCAAGAGAAATTGTTGCACCAACTTCCCCTTGAGCCTGCCGAAGGGTCCAGTCGGCCAGGCTGATGCCCGACTTGGCGGGCGATTCTCGGACCGCTGCCCTCAACTCCGCCTGCTGTGTCTTGCCAAGGGCGGGGGGGAACCCCCGGTCTGCTCGAAGATCAAGGCTTCCGGACCACCCTCCCCAAAGGCCGAAGCCCATCGTCCGATGGTATGAGGGTCCCGTTCCAGGGCCTGCGCCGTCGCCGATGCCGTGCAGCCTTGGGCCAGCAGCAAGATGGCGTACCAACGCTCCCGCTCCCGGGGCGTGGGCGCCAGAATCATCCGCCGGCGCAAATCCTTGACTTCCATCTGCCATTGTTCCAGAAACCGCTCCATCTCCCTCACGCCCATCACCAACCCCTCCCAGACGACACGGAAAGCTAATCCAAGGACTCCGCAAATTTACCCTATGTTTCTGCGCATTTCACCTCGGCTTTGGTTTAACTTTCTGGTCCTAAAAACCCGCGAGAAATGGATAAGGCCCTGGCTGGTTGACAACCTGCCTCGGCTGACCTACATTGGCCGTGCGACAGCCCTGGGTCTGAGTGCCCAAGTCCTAAGTCCCCACGTAAGCCATATCGCCGGGGGTGGCATCATGCCCCCTGCATCGGCTTACGTACGGGACCCGGCGGCTGTCGCAAGTAGCCAGTCTCGGCCGCAGGGGGCACCTCCATGTCACGGCTCTTGTTTATCGGGCTATTGGCCCTATCCCTGGCGGTTCTGGCCTGCGGCCCTTCAGATACATCCGATACCGCGGTAATCACTCAGCCTAATCCCACGGCCGATCCCTCCTCAGATCCCAGCCCGCAATTGCCCCCAACGCCTATGCCGTTTTCACAGGCCCGCGTTCAACTGGGTCAACCCCTATCCTCCGGCTTGTCTATCGCCGAAGTGGTAGAGAACGCCCTGTTGAGCGTGGTCGAGATTCAGACTAGGGGAGGAAACGGCACCGGATTCATTGTCAACGAAGCTGGCTTAGTGGTCACGAACAGCCATGTAGTGGCAGGGCAGACCTCAGTCGGCATTCGCATGACCAATGGCGTGATATACCAGGGCAACGTGACTCAAGTGGACCTTAACCTTGATCTGGCTTACATCGAGATAGACAGCGCAAGGACCTTCATCCCCATCGCCATAGGGGATTCCGACGCGATGCGTGTTGGCGAGGACGTTATCGCCATAGGCTTTCCGCTCGGCACGTCCCTGGGCACGGAACCCACGGTCAGTGTTGGGATTGTCTCGGCCAAACGGGAAGGGTACTTGCAAACCGACGCATCCCTTAACCCTGGCAACTCCGGGGGCCCGCTCCTGGATATATTCGGCCAGGTTTGCGGCGTCATAGTTTCCCGGCTAGAGACCAGTGATTCAGGGAGGCCCATTGCCGGCATCGGATTTGCCATTCCAATCAACGTGGTGAAAGCGAACCTTGGTGGTGCGGTGTCTTCGGCGGGACAGGTATTGCCGACTCCAACGGCTTTCCCCACCATCGAGCCAACCCCGGACCTGGAGGCTACAAGGACGGCTATCGAGGCCGTGGACGCACAACGGCGGTTGGAATCCCAGGCTACCAGGACGGCGATTGAGGCTCAAGAAGAAGCGGAGCGGTACGCCGCATCTTTGGAAGCTACCCGCGTTGCCCAGTTGCCGACAGCCACCCCAGTCCCAACGCCAACGCCCGAGCCCACCCCGACGCCGGCGCCACCCACACCTACTCCCACGCCACACCCCCGCACATATTGCGATGAGTGGGAGGCGATGGTGCTAGACTGGATAAAGCAGGGAAACAACTATTACCGCTATATAGGCAGGGATCCATCGGTGCCAGACCACCCTCGCCTATCTGCTAAGCAGGCACACAGCATTTGTATCATTAGCTTTCCACTGGGACGGTTGGTGTCTGACCCCGTTCGCAGTGCTCCTACAGTAGGGGCAGAAGAAAGCCAACTATTGCCTGGTGTCTATGAGTACCGGGCTCGAGACGGGGGCAATAGAGTGACCGACAGGCAGTGTTATCTCACCCTAAACATGGACAGCGATGATAAATCCACGGTTTCACTGATCTACGGCCAACCGTTCCAGTTCACCTTGCTGTCATATCACAATGCGGTCAGACTCGCCGAAAGAGATGGCAACTGGCTCTCTAGCTGCGGAGGCGACCTCTACCGCATCGGGAGCTAGGGATCCGGCCTTGCTGGCTGAGTGTGCTATCCAGAGGGCAACCATACAGAGCAATATGTCTCCCTATTCGGATAGGGGTGGGACACGCAAGAACACAGGGCCTTGTGCTACTGCAAATTGTCTATAAGTTAGAACCTGATGATCCGGAGGAATCATGGCGAACATAGCAGGCTGCGGAAAAACTCTGAGGCCAACTCAGAGTCTAGGACGGCTCGACGATAAACGCCAGATCATTGCGTTCACTGAACGAATAGCAACCAGCCGTGCCATATATCACGACTATCGTCGGCTTACTTGACGTCTGACTCACCACGTCTGTTGACACTTGGGTTTTTCCGCAGCCTGTTAGTGGCTGGTGAGTTGTGGAGTTAGAACTACTCTGCGGAGATGACGACCTTGATGGAGTCCGGGGCCTCATTTCCGAGAGCGCCCCGGTCTATGTATACGCTCTGGATCACGCTCCCGTCGGCGGTCCCGTAGACCACCTTGTTCTTCGTCGACTTGGCCTTGTGAAGGGTCAGGGTCAGGGTATCCATCGCTTACTTCTCCCTTGTCCGTTGCCGGTGTGATGCTCCCCTCTACTATACCGGGCCGGGCGGTCCCCATCAACGGCGCGTGTTTCCATCTGCTATGCTTCCGTCATGCCTTGGATCTGCCGGAGGTTGCCATGAAACGTCGTCCGTGGACCGCCCGGGTCGCCATTCTCTTCGGAGGCGTCCTGGTCGTTGCTGTTCTTTTCCTGGTCGTCGTGCGGGCCTTGAACATCGTGGTCGCCGGGGTGGAGCCGGAGGCGCTGGTCCTGACGGCGATGATGACCGCGCCCTTCACCCTGGGGTTTTCCCTGCTCCTGGTGCTGGGCGGGGCCGCCGCCGAGCGAGTGGTCCGCCGGGGCCGGGCCTAAAAGCCCTCCGTCATTCCCTCCTCCCGTGCCTCGCCTTCCACCCGCTCCGGACAGTCCGCCTTCGTGATGTCGCACCACCTGCATCCCCTGGCGCTGGAGACCTTCCGGGCTGGCGTCTCCGATGCCAGTCTCCTTATCAGTCCGCCCAGGTTCAGGGCGAACCGCCCGTCCACGGCGCTGACGGGGATGCCTACCTGCGCGTCGGCGCCAGCGTGGTGTCGGGGGTTGTGGGAATATGAATGAGGTGTGGTTTGGGGTCTATCTGGAACGGCTGCAATTCTGCCGTTGATATAATCACTTAACGGACCTCTATTCGGAGCTGCCATTGCAGCTCGGGAGGGTTTTGAGCAGTCCGGAGAGGGCGGCGGTGGCTGGTGAGGGCCGGCCGCAGCTCGTCGCCCAAGGGATTGAAGGCGCAGACGGCGATGGACTCCGGTCGGGCTGTCAGCGCTGGTGATGGCCAGATTCTTCCGCGGGGCGATTCTGCGGCCTCGACGTTCCTGCTATTCCTTCCCTGAGGGGGTAGTCTCAGGGTCGACAGCCCGTTGGCCAAAGGCCAGATGCGGCGCGTTGAGCTGCGGCCCGGTATACGTCATGACGTGGACCCGGAGAGTCCGCTCTATCAGGTCGATCCAGGCCGTGCCACCGGTTTCTCTTCCCTTCTCCGGCCTGAGGTGAGTCTGTATGGGGTAAAATAGCCTTTGCTCCGAGATGAAAAGAGTCCCCTCCGGGGTGGCAGAGCGTTATAGGCTGAATCCGGTGGCTCGCGAACTCCGGCCCAAGGTTTTCTCCATCGGACAGTTGGCACAGCCGGGGAGGCCGCCGGATCGTCTGAGAAAGCCACGAACCAAGGGGTTGGCACTCTCCATCCTTCACGCAGCCTCGAATCGCACACTTTTCAATTCCCGCATCTTCGTTTTTGGACCACAAAGTATGAAATTGGAAGACCTTACAACAAACGCCGCTGTGCAGGGCGTCCTCGCTGACAGCCTGGTCACGGTGGTCAGCGTCAAGTGGTTCGGCGACTCCGCCGTGGAGCTCACCTACAAAACGCCGTCAGGCCAAGTCGCCAACGAGCTCCTATACCGGGACGACGAGTCCCGTATCGAGGCCGTCGAACGGGGTCGTCCCTGGGGCTTCGACGGGGACGGAGCCCTGTTCCGCCTGGTTTCCGAGGCCCAGCGGATTCGTTTGGCCCATTTGTTTGACCCGGTGCTGGCGGTACACACATCGGATGTCGAGCCGCTGCCGCATCAGATCACCGCCGTCTATGAGTCAATGCTGCCGCGGCTCCCGCTCAGGTTCCTGCTGGCAGACGATCCCGGCGCCGGCAAGACCATCATGGCGGGACTGCTGATCAAGGAGCTGATCGCCCGGGGCGACGTTCAAAGGTGTCTGGTGGTCTGTCCCGGCGCCCTAGCGGAGCAATGGCAGGACGAGTTGTCCCGCCGGTTCCAGCTTCCCTTCGAAATTCTGACCAACGACAAGCTCGAATCCGCCCACACCGGGAATTGGTTCTTGGAGACCAATCTCGCGATCGCCAGGCTGGACAAGTTGTCCCGCGACGAGGACGTGCAGCAGAAGCTCCAAGCTCCAGATTGCGAATGGGACCTGGTGATATGCGACGAAGCCCACAAGATGTCCGCCAGCTTTTTCGGCGGCGAGGTCAGGTACACCAAGCGTTATCACTTGGGACAGCTCCTGTCCGGACTCACCCGGCATTTTCTGCTGATGACGGCCACCCCTCACAACGGCAAGGAGGAGGATTTCCAGCTGTTCATGGCGCTTATCGACAACGACCGGTTCGAGGGGCGGTTCCGCGACGGGGTACACGCCGCCGACACCTCCGACCTGATGCGGCGCATGGTGAAGGAGAACCTGCTCAAATTCGACAGCACCCCTCTGTTCCCGGAGCGGATGGCCTACACGGTTCCCTACACCCTGTCAGAGGAAGAAGCGCGTCTCTATAAGGCGGTCACCAATTACGTGAAGGAGGAATTCGACCGGGCCGAGGCTCTCGCCAATGACAAACGTGCAGGAACCGTCGGCTTCGCCCTGACCATCCTGCAGCGGCGGCTCGCATCCTCGCCAGAGGCCATCCATCAGTCCTTGCGCCGCCGCCGGGAGCGGCTGGAAGGCCGTCTGAAGGAAGTCCAGGCACTGCAGGCAGGTGGCTTGGCCGCTGTCGGAGTGGAACTGGACCAAGAGGACATCGAGGACCTGGAAGACTCCCCGGAGAGCGAACTCGAAGAGCAGGAAGAGAGGGTTCTCGATCAGGCTACGGCCGCCCAGACCATCGGTGAATTGAGGAGCGAGATCGGCACCATAAAAGGGTTGGAATCGGCGGCCAACGACGTCCTCCAGGGCGGAGGGGACACCAAGTGGCGGGAGCTGGCGAACCTGCTCGGCGAGATATTCACGCCGCAGGAAGCTGCAGCAGGGATTGCGGAGGACTCCGTCCCATACGGATCAGGGGACATCCCCCGGCCTTTACCCTCACCTCAGCAGAAGCTGGTTATCTTCACCGAACACCGGGACACCCTGAACTACCTGCAACGCCGGATCACCGGCCTGGTGGGTCGGGAGGAGGCTGTCGCCGTGATCCACGGCAGCATGCGCCGGGAGCACCGGCACGCTGCCCAGGAAGCCTTCCGGCACGATCCTCACGTCCAGATTCTGCTGGCCACCGACGCCGCCGGCGAAGGCATCAACCTCCAGCGAGCCCACCTCATGGTGAATTACGACCTGCCATGGAACCCCAACCGCATCGAGCAGCGTTTCGGGCGAATTCACCGCATCGGTCAGAACCAGGTGTGCTACCTGTGGAACCTGGTGGCCCAGGAAACCAGGGAGGGCGACGTCTACCTGACGTTGCTGAAGAAGCTGGAGCAGGCCCGGAATTCCCTGGGCGGCCAGGTGTTCGACGTGCTGGGCAAGTTGCAATTCGAGGGCAGGCCTCTCCGGGAACTCTTGGTCGAAGCAGTTCGGTACGGGGAGAGACCAGAGACCCAGGCCAGATTGACCACCATTGTGGACAACGCCCTTGACCACGACAAACTCCGCGACCTGCTGGATGAACACTCGTTGACCCCCGACTTCATGGACGCCGTCAGGGTCCACCGGATCCGCGAGGACATGGAGCGGGCGGAAGCCCGGCGGTTGCAGCCCCATTACATCGAGTCCTTTTTCTTGGAGGCGTTCAAGCGCCTTGGCGGCAGCGCCCGGCAGCGGGAAACCCGCCGGTACGAGATTACCCACGTCCCAGCCCCTGTGCGCAACCGCAGCCTTTCGACCGGCGCGGGCAGAACCGTACTCCGGCGTTACGAACGGATTGCCTTTGAGAAATCCCTGCTCGCCAGCGGTACGCAGACGCCCGCAGCCTTTATCTGTCCCGGTCATCCCCTGCTGGACGCCGTTATAGAGCACACTCTGGCGGGAAATTCCAACCTTCTGCGGCAGGGTACGGTGCTGGTCGATGACCTGGACTCAGGGTTGGAGCCCCGGGTGCTGTTCTTTCTGGAACACTCCATTCAGAACGCCAGCATCACCCGGGCCGGCGGCCGTCAGGTGATTTCCCAGCGGGTGCTCTACGTGGAGATCGACGCCGCCGGAAACGCCCGCCACACGGAATACGCGCCTTATCTCGACTACCGGCCCCTCGCCGAAAACGAACCTGGCTTCGAGGCGGTTCTGGAGCGCCCCGAGTGTGCCTGGATTGGGAGCGCCCTGGAGCAAACTGCCCAGCAGCATGCGGTTAGCAAGGTGGTTCCCGAGCACTTGGGCGAGGTACGCAATGCCAGGCAGGACTTGATCAAAAAGACCCTGGAGGCGGTCAACGACAGGCTCACCAAGGAGATTGCCTACTGGGACCTTCGCGCCGAGGTACTGAAGGCTCAGGAGCAGGCTGGCCGGACCAACGCCCGCCTCAATTCCACCCAGGCCCGCCGTCGGGCCGACCTACTGCAGGAAAGGCGTGAAAGACGGTTGGCGGAGCTCGAACAGGAGGGGCAGATTTCGCCGTTGCCGCCGGTGGTGCTGGGGGCTACGCTGGTCGTGCCCGTGGGACTCATCCGCTCCATGGCCGGCTCTGAGCCACAACCTGCGACTTTTCAAGGGGGCGATACCCAGGCTGCGGCAGCGAGAGCCCGAGAGATTGTCATGGCTGTCGAGCGGGATCTGGGATTCGAGCCGACGGACAGGGAGTTCGAGAAGAGGGGCTACGACATCGAGAGCCGCATTCCTGGCACCGGCAAGCTGCGGTTCATCGAGGTCAAGGGAAGGATCAGCGGCGCGGCCAACATCCTGGTCACCCGCAACGAGATTCTCTACTCGCTGAACAAGCCCGATGACTTCATCCTCGCCATCGTCGAGTTCCTAGGCGATGACAACCACCGGGTGCACTACGTACGCCAGCCATTCCAGCGGGAACCGGATTTCGGGGCGACCAGCGTCAACTACGACTTCGCCGAGTTGCTGGCCCGGGCCGGAGAGCCGTCATAGAGGCAATCCGTTCGACAAAAAAGAGACGCCCCCCTATGCAGGGGCGCCGGGCCAGCGATACTCTCGCTGGGGGAGTACCATCATTATTACAGCACCTGGTACGCCCGTCAATATATTCAAAACAGTCAACATATTTGGCGCCCGGTTCGTTGACAATCGGTTATCGAATTCTCCGAAGGGAAGATGGCACCTCAGCGCGTAGCGGCATACATCGACGGCTTCAATCTCTACTACGGCCTCAGGTCCAAAGGCTGGCGCCGCTACTATTGGCTCGACCTGCGCCGGTTGGTGGAGCGCCTGCTACGTCCCGGGCAACAGTTGGTGGCCGTCCACTATTTCACGACCCGCGTGGTGCCCGAGCCTGGTAATCCGGACAAGGCGAGGCGTCAGAACACTTACCTGGAAGCTCTGGAGACTCTCCCTGACCTGACAATCCGCTTCGGATACTTTTTGCCAAAGGAGAGAACTTGCCGCCAGTGCGGAGCGATTCTGCGTACCTACGAAGAGAAAATGACCTTCGACACCGCGTTGGTCGTTTCGGGCGACAGCGACCTTTACGGTCCGATAGAGGCGGTGCGTCGGCGATACCCCCACAAACGGGTGGTTGTAGCCTTCCCGCCGGACAGGGTTTCAAAGAAACTGCGCTCTGGTCCATCGTTTACCATAGGCCGCGACGCATTCAGGGACAGCCAATTGCCTGATCAGGTAACCAATGCCAACGGTCATGTCCCGACAAGGCCCGGCAACTGGAGATAGAGAGGCTGCATGGAACACGTCATCACCCGCAAAAAGCTCATCGAAGTGGCGCTGCCGCTGGAAGCCATCAACGCAGCATCGGCCCGGGAGAAGTCCATCCGACACGGCCACCCCAGCACGCTGCACCTTTGGTGGGCGCGCCGGCCCTTGGCGACGGCGCGGGCAGTGCTGTTCTCCCAACTGGTCGACGACCCCTCGTCGTGGCCAGAGCTGTTTCCCACCGAAGAAGAACAATCACGGAAGCGACAGGACCTCTTCCGCATCATCGAGGAACTGGTGAAGTGGGAGAACACCACCAACGAGACTGTTCTGGAACAGGCACGTGAGGAGATTCGCCGGAGCTGGCGGCGTACCTGCGAGGACAACCGGAACCACCCAAGGGCGGCGGAGTTGTTCGACCCGGACCGGCTCCCCGCCTTTCACGACCCCTTTGCCGGTGGTGGTTCCATACCCCTTGAGGCCCAACGATTGGGCCTGGAAGCCCACGCCAGCGACCTCAACCCGGTGGCGGTGCTCATCAACAAGGCCATGATCGAGATTCCGCCCCGCTTCGCCGGGCGGCCGCCGGTTAATCCTGAAGCTCGGAAAGGCCGGGGGTCAACGGAAGCGCAGTGGAAGGGCGCGGCTGGCCTGGCCGAAGATGTGCGGTACTACGGCAAGTGGATGCGCGACGAGGCCGAGAAGCGCATCGGCCACCTCTACCCCAAGATTGAGGTTACGGCTGAAATGGCCCAGGAGCGGCCCGACCTGAAACCCTGCGTGGGCCGCAAGCTGACCGTTATCGCCTGGCTGTGGGCCCGCACCGTCAAGAGTCCCAACCCCGCCTTTGCCAATGCGGACGTGCCTTTGGCCTCGACCTTCGTGCTATCCACCAAGAGCGGCAAGGAAGCCTACGTCGAGCCGGTCATCGATAGGGGCGGATACCGCTTCACCGTCAAGGCCGGTCCACCGCCGGTCGCGGCCAATAATGGCACCAAATCCGGGGGCAGTGGGACCAGCTTCCTCTGCCTGATGTCGGGCGTGCCGATACCCTTTGAGTACCTGCGCTCCGAAGCAAAGGCTGGGCGCATGTGCGCTCGTTTGATGGCAATCGTTGCCGAAGGCGACCGCGGCCGGGTCTACCTAGAGGCTACTGAAGAACAGGACACCATCTCCCGAAGCGCAATTCCGCGGGGCACGCCGGAGACAGACTTGCCTGAACGGGCGCTTGGCTTCCGCGTTCAGGAATACGGCATGAGAAAGTGGCGCGACCTCTTCACTGACCGCCAGTTGGTGGCGCTGACCACCTTCTCCGATCTGGTTGGGGAAGCAAGGGAGCGCGTCCGACAAGACGCCGTGGCCGCCGGTATGCCGGACGACGGTATGCCCCTGCGGGACGGGGGCGACGGGGCAATGGGGTATGCGGAGGCAGTGGGAGTGTATTTGGCTTTGGCCATCTCCAAGTCGTCGAACATCGGGTCCTCAATTGCTACCTGGATGAGTGATCGTGGTGCATTTCGCGAGACGTTCGCTCGACAAGCTATTCCCATGGTGTGGGACTACGCTGAAGCGAATCCGTTCGCAGACACAGGTGGAAGTATCGACACGATACTTAGCAAGAATACGATGGTAATCAGTAGATTTCCGCTTGGGATATTGGGAACTGCTAGCCAAGCCGACGCATCCACTCAAGCTCTTACTCTTACGAAGGTCGTTTCAACAGATCCACCCTATTACGACAACATCGGCTACGCCGATTTGTCAGACTACTTTTACGTCTGGCTTCGCCGTTCTTTACGTACTGTTTTCCCCGACATATTCGCTACGCTTTCCGTGCCCAAAACTGAAGAACTAGTTGCTACGCCCTTTCGCCACGGAAGCCGTAAAGGAGCGGAGGTGTTTTTCCTCAATGGCATGACGTCGGCGATGCAACGCATCTCGCACCAATCACACCCAGCCTTCCCTGTTACCGTCTATTATGCTTTCAAACAATCTGAGAGCAGGAGTGACTTAGGCACAGTTAGCACTGGCTGGGAAACGTTCTTGGACGCTTTATCGAGAGTTGGGTTTGCTCTAAGCGGAACATGGCCTATGCGCACAGAAGGGTCGGGACGAATTCTTTCACAAGGCACCAACGCACTTGCTTCCAGCATCGCCCTTGTCTGCCGCCCTCGCGCGACCGACGCTCCGACTGCCACGAGGCGTGAGTTCCGGGACGCACTGAAGTCAGGGTTGCCCGAGGCGTTGCGCAAGATGCAGCAAGGCAATATCGCACCGGTGGACCTGGCCCAGGCGGCCATCGGACCGGGGATGGCCATCTTCACTCGCTACGCCCGGGTGCTGGACGCCGGCGGCAAGGCAGTGTCCGTCCGAGAAGCTCTGGCCCTCATCAATGAGACACTGGACGAGGCTCTGGCGGAGCAGGAGGGGGACTTCGACGCCGACACCCGCTGGGCGTTGGCCTGGTTCGAGCAGTCAGGCTTCAGCGAAGGAGAGTACGGCGTGGCCGAGACTCTCTCCACGGCCAAGGATACCAGTGTCGCCGGGATGGTTGAGGCAGGCATTCTGACGTCGGGCGGGGGCAAGGTGCGCCTGCTCGCTCCCGCTGAGCTGCCCCAGGACTGGGACCCGAAGGCGGACTCGCGCCGGACGGTATGGGAGACCACGCACCACCTGGTACGGGTCCACGAGCAAGGGGGAGATACGGCCGCTGCCGACATCATGGCCAACATAGGCGCCGACGCAGAGACTGCGCGTGATCTGGCGTACCGCCTCTTCCGAATTTGCGACCTGCGCAACCGTCCTCAAGAGGCGTTGGGCTACAACGCCCTGGTCCGCAGCTGGGGGGAAATCTCCGGCCTGGCCTCCCAAGCGCGGCAAGCCCCGACAGAGCCGAATATGTTCGATGGGGAGTAAGTCATGGCAGATACTAACAACGAGCGAATCGGCAAGGCCCTTGACCTGCTGAAGGAAGGGTTGGCGCCCTTCGTGGCCCGGGAAATAAAAGCTGCCCGCTCTGCGAACCAGTTGCTAGATAGCGACCTTCAGCGGTTCACCAGCGATCCGATGCTGTCCAAGCGTCCGGTGGGCGAGTGGGATGTTGCCGGCCTGTTGGCCCTGATGTGGGAAACCTGGAACCAGGTCTTCCGCCAGACCCTTGGTCCCGCCGAACGCGGCCTGGTCGGCGAGTTACGTGGGCATCGCACCAAGTGGGCCCACCAAGAGCCATTCTCCACCGACGACGCCTACCGGGCTCTCGATTCGACTCATCGGCTTTTGTCGTCGGTGTCTTCACCCCAAGCTGGCGACGTCGAAACAATGAAAATGGAACTGCTCAGGCTGCGTTTCAACGAGCAAGCCCGTTCCCAGAGGCGCCGGACCATCAGCCAGGTGGCGGACAACCAAGCGGCGGGTGGGCTGCCACCCTGGCGGGAGGTGATAAGTCCTCATCGGGACGTGGCTGGCGGACAGTATCAACAGGCTGAGTTCGCGGCTGACCTCTGGCAGGTCTACTTGGGGGGTGGGGTCGCCGAGTACCAAGATCCCGCCGAGTTCTTCCGCCGCACCTTTCTGACCGACAGCCTGCGGCGGCTCTTGATCAACGGCGTAAAGCGCCTCTCCGACAATGGCGGCGATCCGGTGGTCCAGCTTCAGACCAATTTCGGCGGCGGCAAGACCCACTCGATGCTTGCCCTGTACCATCTCTTCTCGGGGACTTCCCACAGCCAGCTACCCGGCATCGATGACCTGATGCAGGAGGCCGGAACGCTCCAGCTCCCAGCGGTCAAACGCGTTGTTCTTGTGGGAAACCGGATTTCTCCGGGTAGTCCAGCAATCAAGGCAGACGGAACGGAGGTGCGCACTCTATGGGGGGAACTGGCCTGGCAGCTGGGGTATGCGTCGGGCGGCGCCAACGAAGCCCGCAAAACCTATGAGCGAGTACGGGCCGATGACGAGCAGGCCACCAATCCCGGGGATGTCCTGCGGGAACTGCTGAACGATTATGGTCCCTGCCTGATACTGATTGATGAGTGGGTGGCCTACGCCCGCCAGCTTCACGAAGAGTCGGACCTGCCTGCCGGGAGCTTCGGGACCCACTTCACCTTCGCTCAGGCGCTGTCCGAATCGGCCAAGTTGGCGAACAACTGCCTGCTGGTCATCAGCCTACCGGCTTCGGACGCAGACGACGCCACCGCCGACGTAGAGGTGGGCGGGCTGCGCGGCCGGCAGGCCATCGCCAGCCTGAGAAACGTGATCGGCCGGATCGACTCATCATGGCGTCCGGCCACCGCTGAAGAGAGTTTCGAAATTGTCCGGCGTCGCCTGTTCCAGCCCATCGCCGACCGAGCCAACTTCATCCAGCGGGATAATGTGGCCCGGGCCTATTGCGACCTGTACCGGAACAACAGTCAGGAATTCCCCTCCGAGTGCGGAGAGACGGCCTACGAAGACCGCATCAAGGCCGCTTACCCGATACACCCGGAGATTTTCGAGAGGCTCTATACCGACTGGTCGACGTTGCAGAACTTCCAGCGCACACGGGGCGTGCTGCGCCTCATGGCCTCCGTTATCCACAGCCTCTGGGACAACGGAGATCGCAGTCCCTTGATAATGCCAGCCAACATTCTCTTGGACGATCCGCCGGTCCAGTCAGAGCTCAACCGCTACCTTCCCGATAACTGGCCGCCGGTCATCGAGCGGGACATCGACGGGCCCAACTCTCTGCCCACCCGTATCGACGGAGAGGCGCCCAATCTGGGCCGGTACGGCGCTTGCCGCCGGGTAGCCCGGTCCATCTTCCTAGGTTCTGCGCCCATTCAGACGGCTGCCAACCAGGGTTTGGAGGACCGGCGCATCAAGCTGGGCTGCGTTAATCCCGGGGAGCCGCCGGCGATATTCGGGGACGCCATGCGCCGGCTGGCAAACACCGCAGCCTACCTGTACCAGGACGGGGCACGTTACTGGTATTCGACCCAGCCGACCGTTGCCACGCTGGCGGAAGGCCGGGCCGAGGAATACCGTCGCAACCGGGACCCGGTGGCCAAGGAAATAGAAGAGCGGCTGCGGGCAGATCTGAGGAATCGCGGGGACTTCAAGGCAGTCCATGTCCTTCCGGCGTCCGGCCAGGATGTCCAGGACGACCATGACGCCCGCTTGGTGGTACTGGGACCCAACTATCCCCATACCAGGGAGCAGGAGGCGGACAGCCGGGCGGTGTCGGCAGCGAAAGCGATCTGGGAGTTCCGCGGGTCAACTCCGCGATTGTTCAGGAACGGGCTGGCGTTCTTGGCGCCGGACCAAGCGCGGCTCCAGGACCTGGAGGACGCCGTGCGGCACTATCTGGCATGGCAATCAATCCTCGATGACCGGGATAGGCTCGACCTGCCGCCGCACCAGGTGAGACAGGCGGAGAACCGGAAGCAGGAATCCGAGAGCGCGGTTAAGGGACGCATCGGAGAGGCCTACCTGTGGTTGTTGGCGCCGGGACAGTCAGCTCCCACCGACCCGCCGAAGTGGGAGAGCATCCGCTTGACGGCTCAGGGCGCTCTGGCCGAACGCGCCAGTAAACGGATGCGCAGCGGCGAGTTACTGGTGACCAATCTCGCCGGTACCCTGTTGCGGATACACATGGACAAAATACCGCTGTGGCGAGGCGACCACGTTTCCATAAGGCAGCTAATTGATGACTTCTCCAGGTATTCCTACCTGCCGCGGCTCAGAGACCCGGCGGTGTTGCTGCAAGCTGTGTCCAATGGGCTGTCGCTTCTCACATGGGAGCAGGACGCCTTCGCCTATGCCGAGAGCTACGACGAAGAATCGGCAAGGTATCGCGGGCTGAGGGCTGGGCAGGCGGTTTCGATAAACGAGGGGGATAGCGGGCTGATTGTCCGGCCCGAAGTGGCGCGACGCCAGTTAGACGCGGAGGCCGCGGCCATCCAAGTTCCAGAAGTTGAGCCAACGGAAACTCTCACCGTAGACCCGGAAGCTTCAGAGCAGATTATCAATGGCCCTCCTAAGAATATATCTGCCCCTCCGAAGGCGAGGCGGTACCACGGGTCAGTCAAGCTCGACCCTACCAGGCTGGGACGCGACGCCAGCGTGATAGCGGATTCGGTGATCGCTCACTTATCCGGCGTGATGGGAGCCAACGTCAGGCTGACCCTGGAGATTGAAGTTGACATCCCCGACGGCACACCGGAGCAGGTCGTACGGATAGTCACCGAAAACAGCCGGACTTTGAAGTTCGACGACAGTGGCTTCGAGAGCGAGTAGGGTGGCATGCTCAGCCGTATGGGATCTGCCTAAGCCTGAATCCACCGAAGAAGGGCGTCGGGTTGGCGTACTGAAGTAGCAAGAAGGTGCTCCTGTGCTTCTGGGATAATGGTTTTGTAACAAAAACCGACCCCAGAAAAGGAGCACCCAATAGCAACTGTCTTGAAAGTCAACATGAGTGGCCAACGCCGGGCTGATCCTTCCGGCCACCCTGGCCCGGCATCTTGGCCTGCCCGAACTCGTCCAGCAGCGCCTCGACCTGGGCGATGCCCCGGGGCGGGCGAACGCGGGCGACAAGATGATGACGCTGGTGGCCTCCGCGCTGGCTGGGGGCGACTGCATCGACGACGCCGACGTGTTGCGCACCGGCAGGACGGCTGGCGCTCTCGGCTGTGTGGTCAAGGCGCCATCCACCTTGGGGACCTTCCTGCGCAGCTTCCGGTGGGGCCACGTCCGCCAGTTGGACCGGGTGAGCCGGGAGCTGCTGGCCCGGGCCTGGTCGGCTGGGCCGGACCCGGCGACGGGCCCCTACCATTGACCTGGACTCCACCGTCTGCGAGACCTACGGACTGGCCAAGGAGGGCGCCCGCCACCACAGCTACACCGGCCAGCGGGGCTTTCACCCGCTACTGGCCATTGCCGCCGGCACCGGCGACGTGCTGATGTCCCGGCTGCGCGAGGGCCGCGCCAACACCGCTCGGGGCGCCGCCCACTTCCTGCGTGAAACGGTGAGCCGGGTTCGCCGTGCGGGGGCCGGCGGGCAACTCACGGCGCGGGCCGACAGCGGCTTCTACGCCCACGCTCTCGTCGCCGCCTGTCGTGAGATGGATGTCCGCTTCTCCATCACCATCCGCCAGCACAAAAGCCTGCGGAACCTGATCGAGGCGATTCCCGATGCCGACTGGGCGCTGGTCCCCTACTGGATGGACGGCGCCGCCGATGTGGCACAGACCACTACACCCCCTTCCGTAGTGAGCCCGGCGCCGCACCGGTGCGGCTCATCCGTCCGGCGGGTGAAGTCCACGCCCGGTTCCCAACTGGCCCTCTTCGCCAACTACAGCTATCACGGCTTCATCACCGACCGGGAGGGGGAGACCCTGGCACTGGAGGCCGACCATCGCCGCCACGCCGAGATCGAGAATACCATTCGAGACCTCAAGTACGGCGTCGGTCTGAACCATCTCCCCTCGGGGCGCTTCGCCGCCAACGCTGCCTGGCTGGCAATACAGGTGATGGCCCACAATCTGGCCCGCTGGGCAGCGCACATCGGTCTGGGCGAGCAGGTGGTGACCACCAAGACCCTTCGGCGGCGGTTCTTCTCCCTGGCCGGACGGCTCACCCGCTCAGCGCGCCGCCTCACTTTGCATCTGCCAAAGCGCTGGCCCTGGGAAACCCAGTTCAATCGCGCCCTGGCACGGCTGCGAGCGATTCCACTCCCAGCCTGACTACCTGTCTGCTACTGACCCGCCATCCGGCCAACCGAACGTCCCCGCAAACTCGCGCCACGCCGGTCCGCGAGCGCCTCTTCCTGCGTCCTCTCCCCGCCATCTCGCCCTGCGCAAGGTCCGCAGACGGCCAAGAAGTCTCCCTGCGGTGACTGAAGACAGACCCCAGCCCCATTTACCCGAAATCGTGCCCGAACCATCGCCTCCCTTACCCTCATCGCCCATTCCCCTGCTGCAACGTCATCCCTTCGGTGGATTCGGGTTTAAGGGCCGATGCGACAGAACGGGCCTTCTGCAAGCGGCAGCCTGCTCACCAGTGGGGCTGTTCTACGGCGAAGCCCGTTGCCAGGGTCGTCGGATTCCTCTCGGTTCCACAGCCGTCCGGAGTCCTATTTCTTTGGCGTCTTCCGGGCTTCGTCTGACTGGAGACGGGTTGGCCCTGGTGTTTAGTCTTGGTGTGATTGCTCCCCGGTAGGGGGAAGGAGATCTCGAAAGTTCTACCTTCCGCCCGCTTAGGCGACGCAGAGCGGGCCTGCAAGGCCCCAAGCCTCTCCAGCCATTCCAAACCCCTTTCGGCTTCGTCGAACCTGTCATCCAGCGCGTTGGTCGTGCTCATCTGGCGTCCTCCAGTCTCGTCACCGGCTGTGCTACGTTTGAGGGATAAAGCGTTGGGGTCCCGCGATGGATTTCCCAGTACACTCGTCGGCGAAGGCTCCGGCCATAAACTGGGCGGGCAGCCGCATCCAACTCGTGGCCTATATCATGCCCTGAGGCGCCAGGGCTGAAAAACACGACGGTAGCATTACCTTTCAGGCGGTCGCGTTGATGAGGCTACGCTCCTGGAGCGTCGTCACCCCGCTACCAACAGAAGCACTCTTCCTGGCGACGGTGGGCCACCGTGGCTGGGTAAGACCGTACAGCTTCTGGCGCTGGTCCGCCAACGCCCATGGCCGCAGCCCAGGCACCTGAGTGACGACGGGCCTCACTCCACCACGCGACGGAGAAACTCCCTGAGCTCTCGCTCGTAGCGCCCTGAGTCGACGTTCCACGCGTCGGCATGGGTGGTATCCGGGTAGACGCTGTACGTGACGAGGTCAGGGCGCAGTTCGGCCAGCTTGTCGCTCGTCTCGATGGGTACGCGAGCGTCGTCCTCTCCGTGAATGAGCAGGATAGGCAGGTCGAGCCGGTCCGCATCCTTCAGGTAGTCCATGGCGTCCCAGTCCACGCCGAACCGGCGTGTGGCGGTCCACTTTACGGTAGTGGTCACGAAGCCGGGCAGATTGCGTTCGCGCGCCCCCAAGTCCACCGGCGCTTTGAAGTCCATCACCGGTGAGTCCAGGACCGCGCCGGTCACGGAGCCGGCCAGCGGCGACTCGTAGAGGAACTTGGCCACTATGCCGCCTCCCATGCTCTGGCCAATCAGCACAACGTCGCCGGCGGCCGGCAGGGCCAGAGCGTACTCCACGGCGGCGTGGAGGTCTCGCCACTCGGTGAGACCATACTGGTAGATGCCGCTTGAGTCCTGGGGCTGTCCTTTGTCGTTACGGTAGGTGATGAAAAGCGCCGGGACGTCTAGGTCGCGCAGGACGGGCAATAATGGGAGGCCGTCTCCGGGACTGCCGCGAAGCCCATGTACGAAAATCGCCCAGGTGTCGTCATCCCCTTTAAACCGCCACGCGTCCTGTCTTCCCAGGGGTGTTTCGTATTCGACTTCCTCGTAGTCGATGCCAAAGGCCAGGAAGGGGTCGTTGGGGTAGATGTGGCGCGACACGGAGGCCGGGGCGGAGCCCGGCAGGTCCCCATCTGCGATTGTGAACCGCCGGACCAGGAAGTCGCCTCCATGCTCCACGATGTCCCCGATCATTCCGCTGCCCCCGTCCCAGCTGAGCCCCCACCTGCCGGGCAGCCTCCACTCCCCGTCGTCAGGACCCTTCTCCAGCCTGACCAGACCTTGGCCGGCGATGGAGGCTATGAGGTTGTACTCCGGCTCGTCTTCTCTTACCTCCAGCGCCAGGTCATTTAGCACGCCGGAGTAGTGCCAGGCCACTCCGAAGTTGAGGACTGCCAGGAGGAGAAGGGCGGAGATAAGCAGTACGAACACCCATTTGCGCTGAACTCGCCGGGGCACCGGGAGACGGCCCCCGAGGCGCGCGAGCCATTGCGGCCTTTCCCGCCAAATCCGCCTGGCCGGAGCCCGTTTCACCTCTTCACTCATGCGCCTGCTTTGACAATCAAGGGTGCACTGATAGCGATCTTTTCCGCGGGATGGCGTAGCGGGTCCCTCTTCGCCTCAGACAAGACCGGACCTCACGGTTGCCGTGGCCTGGTCTCGGCAAACTCGGGCCGGCGTTGTGCTGGACGGCCCGCTCCCGTCCTTTTCACTCCCCTGGCTCATCAAGTCCTTATATGACGAGTGCAATACAGCTGTCCCATCAATATACCCCCTGCACCGGCCTTCAAGCTCGGAGTCTCCAGGAGTGACCATCCGCCTTGTAATAGACTACATGCTCAGAGTCTAGCTCAACCCGGTACCGTAGCTGCTGAGGAGATGCTCATGTCCAAGCGTCGGGCCCGTTTCTTGATTCCGTTGCTAGTCCTCGTAATCGGCGCCGTGGGCGCGACGGCGTGCGGGGGTTCCGACGAGCCGGAACTGCCCGACACGACCGCCGCCCCTGTGCTCCCTTACCTGGAGGAGGTGGACTACCGGGAGTCCTGGGAGCTGTGGCCGGGCCGGGGCGAGAAGTACGAGGGCGGCGACCCGCACGGTATGCTCCTGACCACCTATCTCAACCCTGCCGCCTATGACGCTCTTGACAGCAAGACGGGCATCATGCCCGACGGAGCCGTGGTAGTCAAGGAGAACTACACCCCCGAAGGCAGTTTCGCCGCCAACACGGTCATGTACAAGAAGTCAGGCTACAACCCCGACCACAACGACTGGTTCCGGCTCAAGGTCCTGGCCGGCGGCACGGTAGAGAAGGAAGGCATGGTGGAGGGATGCCAGACTTGCCACGGCGGCGCGAGAGACAACGACTATATCCGGACCGGGCCGCTGAGATAGCGCGGCCCTGAATCAGGGGGCCACTTTCGTCAGCTGGTCAAGACTCACAGCGATACCACCCAGTCAAAAGTTTGTATTACAGTACCGCTTGGCCCACGAAACTGGACAAAATCAAGAACTTTCACCATTTCCTTCACTCTGTTGCTGTGAACGGCTATCCTCCCTTAGTTGTTCAGAGACTCGCTGGGAAACCCGCAGGCAGTCTTCCGCGTAATGGGTTCCATCCCCAATTGTATCGGTGTTCGGCGATGGTCCTGACCTGCCCCCCGGAAACTGGTCCAAGAAAAACGTTAGTCTTGGGCAGTAGAAAGGGGGAGAAATCGCGAAGAGGAAGCATACAGCAGAGCAGGTGATCAACAAGCTCAGAGAGGCCGAGGTAGCGATATCGGCAGGCAGCACGGTAGCCGAGGCCTCTCGTCAGATAGGGGTGACCCAGCAGACCTTCTACCGGTGGCGCACCGAGTACGGAGGGCTCCGCATCGATCAGGCGCGCCGCCTGAAGCAGCTGGAGAGCGAGAACGGCCGGCTGAAGGGGCCTGTGGCGGAATTTACCCTGGACAATCAGATTCTGAGGGAGGCTGCGGAGGGAAACTTCTGAGCCCTGCCCGTCGCTACCACTGCGTGGAACACGTCCGGGAGAAGCTCCGAGTGTCGGAGCGGCGCGCCTGCAAGGCGCTGGGACATCCCCGCTCGACGCAGCGCCATAAGCCGCTGGTCCAGGACGACGAGCAGGCTCTGACCAACGGCATTGTGGGGCTGGCCACCCGGTTCGGCCGGTACGATTACCGGCAGATCACCGCCCTCCTCAGAGGTGCCGGATGGGATGTGAACCACAAGCGGGTGGAGCGGACCTGGCGACGGGAGGGGTTGAAGGTGCCGGCTAGGCAGCCCAGGGGAGGGCGGTTGTGGCCGAATGACAGGTCCTGCGTGAGGCTGAGGCCCCAGGGTAAGAAGCATGTGTAGGCCTATAACTTCGTCCAGACCAGGACCCGGTGCGCCAGAGGGGTGCGGCTGCTCATCATCATCGACGAGTACACCAGGGAGTGCCTGGCCATCCCGGCAGGACGCAGCCTCCGGTCCCCGGACGTGATCCAGACAGTCTCTGACCTGATGACAGCCAGGGGAGTTCCCGCTCACCTACGCCCGGACAACGGGCCGGGGTTCACCTCCGGGGCGGTTCGGGAGTGGCTTGGGGGAGTGGGGGTCAAGACTCTTTACATAGAGCCCGGGTCACCGTGGAAAAACTGGTACGTGGAGAGCACGGGCGGCAAGCTGAGGGATGAATTGCTGGGCCCGGAGGTGCTCTACACTTTGCTGGAGGTGCGGGTGCTGGCCGAGGAATACCGGCAGACCTACAACCGGGTGAGGCCCCACAATTTCCCAGGCCACAAGCCGCCAACGCCCGAGGTCCTAATGCCTGCTGGCCCACGTCCTGCGCTTGCCGGACTAACATAGCAGGTGGTAGAACTACTGGGGCAGGTCAACACGGCTAGCGCCAGGGTCATAGGTTGTAAGAGGGCCATGATTGCGAGTATTAGCAGACCAAAGAGGCCAAGATTGTCGCTGAGGCTTGGCTCACCCTATGGGAGAAGGTAATGCGCCGGAGACAAGTCAGGGTCACTTTGCTCATCGGCGTCCCAGCGATGATTCTCATGGCAGTGGCACTCGCCTGCGGCGGGTCCGATTCGTCCGATGCCACCTCGCCCACGGCTGAACCGACCGTTCCTACCGAAACTGGCGACTCCGATTCCCCCGGCGCCACCCCCTCGCTAACTGCCGGACCGACCACCAGTCCTGAAACCGATCGAGAGGCGCTGATTGCCCTATACAACGCCACTGGCGGCCCCAACTGGACCAACAACACCAACTGGCTGAGTGACGCCCCGCTTGACCAATGGCGTGGGGTTCGCATAGCTCGAACTGGGCGAGTTACACTGGTGTGGCTAGAGGCAAACGGTTTGAGCGGGGAGATACCCCCGGAGGTCGGCAACCTCTCAAAGCTGGATGACTTAAACCTTGCCAACAACAACCTGAGCGGAGAGTTGCCCCCTGAACTAGGCCGCCTCCTAAACCTCATCAGACTACGTTTGCATGGTAATCAATTCAGTGGTCAGTTACCGCCAGAGTTGGGCAGTATAGGGACCCTGCGAGGCGTGTCGCTGGAGGGCAGCGAGTTTACCGGATGCGCCCCAGACCTCTTGTATGACGCTTCAGGTATTCCGTTGGACTTGCCGAAATGCGATGTCCTCGACCATCCAGCGGAGAGGGCGGCGTTGGTAGCCTTCTACAACGCCGGCACGGCTGGCCGGCACCTCGAACGCGCCACTTCCTGGCTATCAGACAAGCCCGTGGGTGAATGGGCAGGAGTCTCCACCGACAGTGACGGCCACGTAGTCAGTCTGGATACGTCAAGGCTCGTAGGACCCTATGGGGGTTGGGCGGGACGGATACCTCCAGAACTGGGCAGCCTCTCCCGGCTGGTGGTCCTGAACCTTGAAGAAGCTCAGACTGCCAGTGGAGGTCTAACGGGAGAGATTCCCCGTGAACTGGGTAATCTCACCAACCTGAGGATCTTGCACATCGGCTCCAATGGTGCTTCCGGAGGTCTGAGCGGAGAGATTCCTTCCGAACTGGGTAACCTCGTCAATCTTACAAGCTTGAGCCTTGGGCTGAATCAGTTGACCGGCAGGATTCCTTCGGAGCTTGGCAACCTGGTGAACCTCACAAGTTTGAGCCTTGGGTTCAATCAGTTGACCGGAGAGGTTCCTTCGGAGCTTGGCAACCTGGTGAACCTCACACGCCTGTACCTAGCGGACAATCAGCTAAGCGGCGAGCTACCGCCTGAGTTGGGCAACCTATCCAACCTGGCGTCTCTGTGGGTGGAAGGCAACCGCCTGACTGGTTGCGTACCGGAGGACTTGTATGACACTTTGGGGCCGAAGAGAAACAATTTGGGAGACCTGTGGTTCTGCAACGTCGAGCTTCCTCCCAACACACCAACTCCGGCGCCTACGCCTGTACCGACCGGCATCATAGTTGCCGCCGTCGCACCCGACCCGACCGCCATACCGGCCGCCGTGAGCGCGGCTGAGCCCACGATCACCCCGGTTCCTACGCCTGCGCCGGCGATCGCCATTGCGGTTGTTAGCATAGCTGTCACACCAATTGCCAGGCCTGCCGTCACGGCTGCGCCGGTGGCCCCAACCTCTAGCTCAGCGGCGACTAACAGCTTCAACAACGACAGTATCGAGACCTTCCTGGCGGAGTTTGCAGCTGACGAGCGGTCATGCGTCGTTGATAAGGTAGAGGACATTTATCTCAATTCGATTCTGGTCAATCCGTATAGCTTTGCAGCCCCGGAAGAAGTGTGGACGGAATTCATCCAATGCCTGGGGGACCAGTCCCTTCTCAGGCTGATGTTTACCGGTTACCGGGGCGGACTGTCTTTCCCTTACACGGAAGATTATTTCGAAGACCTCAGCGACGGCACCTGGCAATGCATTCGTGATGGGTTCGGTGCCCTGGAAATGAGCGGTCTGGTTGCCTCCAACCCAACGGTCTTCGATTCCATTCGCATCTCGGGAAAGACCTTGACGACTCCATGCTTGAGCGATGAAGAGTGGGCACATCTGTTGCAAACGGGGCAAGAGCGGGAAGAGGACGCCGGTAACTTGGAAAAATTCAGATGCCTAGTGGCTGTGTATGGAGGCATCAAGCAGATAGGCGCGGAGCTCCAATACTACCTGGCAAATCCTGAATTGGCGGACAATCTTGATAAGCGGGTTATCGCCTTGAATGAGGCGGCGGTAAGCTGTGGAATCGAGACGTAGAGGAGGTTGGTTGACACACATTGAGATTGATAAGGCTCGATGTTAGGTACGGCCGGGGGCAGGTACCCGTGAAAACCTCTTCTTAAGAGAGGAACATGGTACGGGACTGGAGGGTGCAAAACGCCAATGGTATTTCTTCAGAGGGTTTTCCCTGCCTTGAGTACGGCATAACGCCGGGCTTCCCCAATCCTAATTTGCTGCCCACTGGGAACCCCAATGTCATCCCAAAACGGTCCTGTTTTGCATACCGGTGCATCCATGCAAGCGCGGGCCGGCGGGATCTGGGCCCTGGTTAGACGCCACCAACGTCCATGATGTTATGTCTGAGGAAGGCCGGCCCACCAAACTGGACAAAATCAAGAACCTTCACCATGTCCTTCACCCTGTTGCTGTAAACGGTTCTCTTCCCTTCGTTGGTCCCAGACTCGCTGGGAAACCAGCCAGCACTCTTCCGCGTAAAGTTTTCCGTCGCCGATTGTGTTGGTGGCCAGCGACCGTCCACTCAAGTGGCACAATGGAACTCCGCCCTTGCGCAACCGCGGCCAACGGGGCGGGTATTGCGCGGGAGCGCCCACTGGTCCCATCATGGAGCCGACATGTGCGGTAGATACAGCCTGACGGCCGAGCTTGGGGAGTTGGCACTGCGATTCGAGTTCGACGGTGAACGGCTGACCTTCGAACCCGCGTACAACGTCGCTCCTACCCAGGACGTGCTGACCGTTGTGGGCGGCGAGACCCGGCGCGGCGGGTTCATGCGCTGGGGTTTGATACCGCACTGGGCGAAGAGCGCCTCCATCGGAAGCCGGATGATCAACGCCAGGGCGGAGACGGTCGGGAAGAAGCCGGCCTTCCGGGATGCACTGAGACGGCGAAGGTGCCTCGTGCTGGCGGACGGCTTCTACGAGTGGCAGCGAGTGGGGCGAGCTAAAAGACCCATGCGTGTCGTCATGAGGTCGGGGGAACCCTTTGCCTTCGCGGGGCCTTGGTCGGTGTGGAGAGACCCGGAGGACAACACCGTGCCATCGTGCACCATCATCACTACCGCCGCCAACGACCTGCTCCGGCCCATCCACGACCGGATGCCTGTGGTGCTGCCCAGAGAGATGGAAGCGCTCTGGCTGGACCAAAGTGTCGACGACCCTGTCGCGCTTGACGGCGTCCTGAGTCCCTATCCCGCCGACGCCATGGATGCCTACGAGGTCCCTGCTTTGGTCAACTCCGCGGCCTATGACGGTCCGGAGGTCGCCGAGGCATTGGCGGGACCCGTTGGCAGTTGACGGCAAACCGCCCGCCCCCGGCGAGCGTCACGGTATGGTCGTTCCGGCTCTTCTAGCCACAGGGCTTCCCGGGCTATAGACTCATGGGGGAACGGAACCGGCGATGCCCGGTCAAGGTTGCAGCGGGCGCCGATGAACCAAGACACGGGGCAGCAGGCGGCCTTATCAAACCCCAGGTTATCTGACCCCGGCCGACGTGTTCCAGGGAGACCAGGCCGTCCGGGAAGAAGAGTCGAAGGAACGGAGGTGTTTGACGGACCCGGCGTGGGCGTGGCCGGCGGGGCGATGGGACCCTCACTTAACTCCGCCTTAATTCTGTCCAACTAACCGGGCCCACCTCAAACCGCCGGAAGTAAACGCGTTGGCGGCGTCACTCGCCGTGATGGAATGGCGGCGCCGAACAGAGCAGTATGTTTCTGAGTCCGCTTCGTTCCTCCATAAGTTCTGACTCGAGACACCGCGCATCGTCACAGTGGGATGAGTGGCAGGAATGACGCTCGTGAAACTCCGTTCCATCTTCGTAGAGGTACTGCCCGAGTTCGACGCAATCAAAGCCGGCGAACTTTGGATCAGCCACAAGTATCGAACAATCAACCTGCGCTGTCCCTGCGGTTGCGGCGATCTGACGGTACTGTCCCTCCACCCCAGTCGGTGGCACGTTCACTTCGATGGGAAGTCGGTTTCCCTGGACGGTCCTGCAGGTGGGTCCGTGTGGGCCAATTCCGGTTGTGGCAGCCACTACTTCATAAGGAACAACGTCGTGATTTGGGCGGGGAGGATCGATCCAGGGCATCATTCCGAGTATGCCGGCGTCGAGCGGGCCCGTCTGCTTGGCTCTAAACCGAGTCGGCATACTCTTCGTTCACGGCTCGGACGCGTATGGCTCGGTATGGCGTTAGGGAGGTGGCGTAAGTAGAAGTGCCGTCTTCTGCTCGGTCAGCTCAGGCAATCTGATGCTCTGGTCCGACGAAAATTGCGGTATACGAGTTTTTTCCTTCGCGAGATCAACTTTCCAACGCTACGCTCTGGAAAACCGTTGAGATTGCATAGGGACGAATGGGCGATACTTGGAGGGCAAATGGCTCCTTTCAATAGCGGTAGTGTTTCAGCGGCCCAATATTCTCAACAAAACGCGGCCCAAGATGCGAACCCCCAAGTTCGACTGATCGCTGGCCCTGGAAGTGGGAAATCACGTACCATTTTGATGCGTCTTCGATACTTGGTGTCTCAAGGCTTTCCACCAAATAGCATTTATGTGATCTCCTTTACACGCGCTTCCGCCGTCGATCTTCGTACCAGGGTAACCAATGAATTTAATGACGCCGGTCTTGCTCTTGTTGGAGCGCAGATTGCGGCTAATGTTACTACGATGCACTCGCTTGCGCTAAAACTGTTGGCTAACGCTAACCTCTTGGCGGGTATGTATCCAGCTTCACCCGTCGTTTTGGATCAGTGGCAGCAAGAGAATATCTTTGACGAAGAATTTTCGGCAACCGCAAATGTTACGGCAAAGCGAGCTCGAGAAGTTAGAGCAGCGTACGACGCACATTGGCAGACCCTTGCAGCCCTAAATATTTTGGGAGGTGGCACGCCACCCACGCAGACCGAGCAAAACGCATTCACTTCCTACTATCCAACGGCAAAGAGCCTTTACTCATGCCTTCTGCCAGGAGAGGTCGTACGGTCATGCGTCGTCGAAATTACGCAGGGAAGTATCACTTCAAGTCACCTTCCAGGTCTTAAGCATCTTATTGTTGATGAGTACCAGGACCTAAATAATTGTGACCAGCAATTTGTCGAACATATAGCCACATTCGGTGCTAACGTGTTCATAGCGGGGGACGATGATCAGAGCGTATATTCCTTTCGCCACGCTGCACCTGATGGAATCGTAGACTATCTTTCAAATCATCCTAACGCCGTCTCTCACAACCTGCAACACTGTTTCCGATGTACAATGTCAGTCCTCTCGGCTGCCCAATCGCTGATTATGCACAACCCTGGACGAATTTCAAAAACCCACGCATCAATGTACCAAAACTCCAGCCCGGCAGTATCAGGGACTTTTGACATATGGCGATGCCAAACAGGGACCGAGGAGGCTAGATGGATTGCAGAATCTTGCAGGGACCTGATAACTGCAAATGTACAGCCAAACCAGATTTTAATTCTGCTGCGAAGTAACAGAATTCAAGGTCAGGTCTTGTATGATGCGCTTGATGCGGCGGCAGTTCAATATGAACCTGTGAGGGCTGACTCCTTACTAGAGGAACCAATGCCACGGCTGGTCCATTCCCTTCTAGAGGTTGTCAAAAATCCAACTGATAAGTACATACCTTACCGGGTTATCCTGGGGCAATTGCACGGAGTTGGGAAAGGTACGTGCACCGGGATAGCAAACCGAACAGTGGCCGCTAACCAAAATTTTCGCGACTTATTCTATTCTCCGCCGCCACAGGGGGTGTTTAACAGTTCTCAAGCATCTGCGATCAAACGGGTGGCGACCATAGTCACTTCAATCCAAGGGTGGAGCGGCACCGATACATTGTCGTCGAAAGCGGCAATTATCTTTCAGATTGGTAGCCAAGTTTACAACACGCAATCTCAACCAGGGATTGACGCTCTTAACTATTGGAATAACCTAGTCAACTCTCTCCCACCTGCCATGACTCTCGATGAGTTGTATAGTTTTCTGGATTCGGACACCGAAGCTGGTAGATTCCAAATACTGGATTCAGTGGTTCGACGGCTGGGGCAAAGTCCTGTATCTCAGCAGAATACTGTCGTAGCTCGGGTGCGAATACTTACTATGCACGGGGCGAAAGGATTAGAAGGGCAGGTGGTGTTCATTCCAGGTGCGGAACAGGGGATAACGCCTTCTGGTTATTCTATCGCTACCCCGGGACAAGTGAATGAGGAACGTAGACTGATGTACACGGCCATAACGAGAGCTAAGGCGTGTTGTATCGTATCTTTGGCTCAGACTAGAATTGGCAACCAGGCCTATCTCCTGTCCGGAAGTGGCGCGGCAAACCAAGTTCGCTCGCAATTTGTTCAGGAGATTGGTACAACAATTACGAATCGCACATCAGGGTTGACACCGAACGAAATCACCCAAATTATTACTGATATTTCCCATTTGTAGGTTAGACATGATGCTCACCCCCTTGATGTAAGGGAAGAAACCGAGTCTAGGGTTTCGAATCTTCTTGGCGATCAGGATATGAAGGCCGTATTAGTGGCTGGAACTCGCATCCGGCGATCCGTATCCCGAAATGCGATACGCGATTGAAATTGATCAAAGGGAAGACGCCGATGTCCAGGCATCCCGATGGAACTCATAGCACGACCTCCCAACGGAAAGTTCGCAATAGAGCCTGATGCTCCTATAGATGTCAAGCCGCGCAGCGAACGATCCCGGCCGAGTTCAGCAGGACGGAGAAGACTTCGAGGGCAACGTAGCGTTTGAGGCAACGGATGACCTCATGCTTGCTCATTCCCTCTCCGGTACGGCGGCGCATGTACCCCTTGGTCCGGTCATCGTGTCGGAGCCTGACTATGACGATGCGATGGAGAGCCGCGTTGGCCTGGCGGTCGCCGCCGCGGTTCAGCCGGTGCCGATTGGTCTTGCCGGAGGACGCAGGTATCGGACTCACGCCGCACAGCGAGGCGAACGCAGCCTCGGAATGAACGGGTTGAGGGTTGCTGCCGGCAGAAATCAGCAGAGTTGCCGCCGTGTCGGGTCCTATTCCGAAGATGCTGACCAAGGCCGGAGCTGCCATCCCAGTGAGCCGTTCCAGCTGGGCCTGCAAGTCGCGGATCTCCCTGTCGAGTTGAAGGAAGCGGCAGGCAAGGGATCGAAGGGCGTACTTGGCCGCCGCCGTGGGATCTTCGAGACGACCCGGACGGAAGCCCTTGCACCGCGCAGAGAGGGCAGTGGCAGTCAGGCCATGGAGTGTTTCTCGAAGTCCAGCCGGGGCGGTGACGACCAGGGCCTTCATCTGGTTGACGGCCTGGGTGCGAGCCTTGACAGCCGAGTCCTTCGTGCTCTTGAGCATACGGAGCATTTCGACCTCACCCTCGCCTGACTTGGGGGTCGCGCCGGCGACTCCGGCCAGCACCGCACGCGCCGCCATCTCCGCGTCGGTGGGGTCGCTCTTACCTTTCCGATAGCGGACTGAGCGGTCAGGCCGGTTGACCTCGATCACGCTAAAGCCTCGACCAGCTAGGAACCGGGCCAGTCCAGCGCCGTAGGAACCTGTGCCTTCGACCCCGAAGGCGCGCACTTCTCCCAGGTTTCGGGACCACCGTTCCAGCTCCCCATACCCGTAACTGGTCGCTGGCGCATGGCGCTCACCGAGGCGCACACCCTGCTGGTCAATGGCTACTGCCACATGCTGCTCTTGGTGAGTGTCGACACCGATGACCACCTGAACAGCGCAAATTGCTTCACGACCGGCTACTGCTGTCATTCCTGCCTCCTGAAGGATGGCCTGCCGACCGGGTGAGCGGACAAGACTGCGATGGGACTTGAGGTCAGGCTCCTATCAGGTCACTGCTCACCTTGCCGAAGGCACTGCGGGTCCCACCTCGAATCGGGTCGACAGATCAGGCTGAAGGCATGATGCCAGTCTCAGAAAGGGTCAGACCCGAGGCGAGGTGGCCCGGGATTCATCATCGCAGTCTCAGAAGGGCACCTGCCGACAGGTCCATTCTGACGCGAAGGTCTGATGCAAGACGATAGAGTGGAGACTGGCCGGCTGTCGCCCCTCAGTTCACGAGGCAGGACAAGGCTTCGGACCGTGAAACGGATGGCTGAAGAAACGGGAGGAACTCCACACCCGATAGAGAGTGCGCAGGTTGAAGGCTGTGGTCAACATGGTCCACTCGGCCGTCACGTTGGCGAGGCCGCGCGGCAGGAACCTCCGTGCCCCTTGTTGCTCCTTGATGATTCCGAAGACCGGCTCGACCAGCTGCTTTCTCAGACTGTACGCGTCTTTAGCTGCTGAGGTGGACATCCAGGCGCGATGGCGACGTAGCACTTCATCGTGCGGCCCTATGGCCAAGCTTCGCCCAATCTCTTTGGCCTTGGTACAGACTCTGAAGGCCGGACACGCCCGGCAGACAGCGCCTGAGGCCCGGTACAGATGCAACGGGACTCCGTTCGCATGCTGTATGCGGACGAACGCCAGCGTCTGTCCCTGGGGACACGTAAAGCTGTCGCTGTGCTCGTCATAGGTGAATCTGTCCTTGTGATATCGGTCTTTGAGGAACCGTTGCCGTGCCTCCGACACCACGACCTGCTGACCTCGATGGTCGCACTCCGCCAAGTGACTGGCGGCGAAATATCCGGCGTCGGCTAATGTCATCTGCGACTTCGTCCCCGTGGTCTCCTCGGCCTGCTCCATCATCGGCGCCAGCAGGGCATTGTCATTGGCCGCATCAACCACGTCCACGGCGGTGACCAGCATGCTTGTCGCTCCCCCATCGGTCTCCATGGAGTGAATGTGACATTTATGCCGGCCAGTTAGCGAGGACGTTTTCGCTGGACATCGACAAAACGGCGATTGAATACTGTACCGCCTATCGCCATCCATAGGTTTGAAGTCGAGCCTATGGGCGGCGTGACGGATGTACAAGGTGGACGTGTACCTGCGGGTCCGACGGGCGGTGATGGTGGAAAGGATGAGCATCCGGGAGGCGGTGCGGACGTTCGGCCTGCACCGGGAGACAGTGCGCAAGATGCTGGCCTACTCCGTGCCGCCGGGCTACCGGCGGCAGAGTCCGCCCAAGAGGCCCAAGCTAGAATCCTTCACCGGCGTCATCGACCACATCCTGGAAGACGACCACCGGGTCCCTAAGAAGCAGCGTCACACGGCCAGGCGCATCTTCGAGCGGCTCAGGGACGAGTACGGGTTCGACGGCGGATATACCACGGTCAAGGACTACGTAAGAGAACGCCGCCTCCGGACCCGGGAGCTGTTCGTCCCTCTGTCCCATGCGCCGGGCCACGCCCAGTGCGACTTCGGGGAAGCCCGGGCAGTGATCGGCGGAGTGGAGCAGAAGGCCCACTATTTCGTCATGGACCTGCCCCACAGCGACGGCTGCTTCGTCAAAGCCTACCCGGCCGAGACCACCGAGGCTTTCCTGGACGGCCACGTCTCGGCCTTCGCCCTTCCTGGGCGGAGTGCCCCGGACCATTCTGTACGACAACACCAAGCTGGCGGTGGCCAGGATCCTGAGAGACGGCCGGCGCCAGCGCACCCGGGCCTTCACCGAGCTTCAGTCCCACCACCTGTTCGATGACCGGTTCGGGCGTCCCGGCAAGGGCAAGGTGGAGGGCTTGGTGGGGTACGCCCGGCGCAACTTCCTGGTGCCCATCCCGTCCTTCGATAGCTTCGACGCCCTGAATGCCCACCTGGAGCGGCGCTGCCTGGAGCGGATGGACGCCAGGCTCCGGGGGCACTCTGAGACCATCGGCCAGCGCATGGAGCGGGACCTGGAGGCCTTGCTCACACTGCCGCCAGGGCCCTACGACGCCTGCGACCGGCAGGCGGGGCGGGTGAGTTCCCTATCCCTGGTCCGGTACCGGACCAATGACTACTCGGCCCCGGTGGCCTACGGGCACCGGGACGTGCTGGTGCGGGGCTACGTTGACCAGGTGGTCATCAGCTGCGGGTCAGAGGTTATCGCAGGGCATACCCGCTCCTACCAGAGGGACGACTTCGTCTACGACCCCATCCACTACCTGCCGCTGTTGGAGCAGAAGACGGGAGCCCTGGACCAGGCCGCCCCCCTGCAGGGCTGGGAATTGCCCCATGAGTTCGGCGCCATGCGCCGCCTGCTGGAAGCCCGCATGGGCCGGCGGGGCAAGCGGGAGTACGTCCAAGTGCTCCGGCTGCTGGAGACCTTCTCCCAGCAGGAGGTGCATATCGCCGTCAGGGACGCCCTCAGGCTGGGGGCGCTGAGCTTCGACGCGGTGAAGCACTTGGCGCTCTGCCGGCTGGAGAGGCGGGCGCCCCGGCTGGACCTGGAACTGTATCCCTATCTCCCCAGGGTCAGGGTCAGCGCCACCTCCGCCGGCGATTACATGAGCCTGCTGACGGGGAGGGCGCCGTGAGCCAGAGGTCCACCCTGCTCTTGGAACACCACCTGAAGGAACTGAAGCTGCCCAGCTTCCTCAGGGAGTACGGGAAGACAGCCGCCCAGTGCGCCGCCGAGGGTGTGGACCACTCCGAATATCTGCTCAGGCTGGCCGAACTGGAGCTCATCGACCGCAACCGGCGCATGGTGGAGCGCCGGGTCCGGGCCGCCCGCTTCCCCGCAGTCAAGAGCCTTGACACCTTCGACTTCCCGGCGATCCCCTCGGTGAACAAGACCCTGGTGCTGGAGCTGGCCCGAGGTGAGTACATCCAGCGCCGGGAGAACGTCATCGCCGTAGGCAATAGCGGCGCCGGCAAGACCCACGTGGCCTTGGGGTTGGGCCTGGCCGCCTGCCAGCGCGGGGTGTCCGTGGGCTTCACCACCGCCGCCGGACTGGTGCACGAGCTGATGGAGGCCCGGGACGAGAGACGGCTCCTCAGCCTGCAAAGACAGCTGTCGCGGCTGAATCTGCTGATCATCGACGAGCTGGGCTTCGTGCCCCTCTCCAAGACCGGCGCGGAGTTGCTCTTCGAGGTCTTCAGCCAGCGCTACGAGCGAGGCTCCATCCTGGCGACTACCAACCTCCCCTTTGACGAATGGACCGAGGTCTTCGGCTCGGAACGCCTCACCGGGGCGCTGCTGGACCGTCTCACCCACCACGTGCACATCCTCGAGATGAACGGCGACAGCTACCGCCTCCGGCACAGCCGGGAGAGCGCTGCTTCCCAGTCTCCAGGCTCCTCAGACGACGTCTAGCTCGTACCAGAACGGCTCCCCCCTTTCACCGCCAACGGTGGGACATTTCCCATGAAGAATTAGTGTGGACATTTTTGCTGGCCATTTACGCCGAGTGGTACAGTTTTACTCCGCCCCAGCTGTTGTTGTCCAGCGAAAACGTCCCCGCTAACTGTCAAGCGAAAATGTCCGCATGAAGGAACATGTGACATTGACGCAGAAAGAGCAGACAAGGCTTCAGGTTCTCAACAGTTTGATGGCGGACCATATGACCACGGAGCAGGCAGCGACATTGATGGGAGTGAGCCCGCGCCACACCAGGCGACTACTGGCGGCCTACAGAAGGGACGGCGCGGCCGCACTAGCTCACGGCAATCGAGGTCGCAGACCGGCCAACGCTACACCGGACCCGTTGGCGACTGACGCGGTGGTCCTGGCGCGGACCCGATACGCGGGAGTCAACCACACGCACCTGAGCGAGCTGCTGAGGGAGCGAGAGGGCATAGACATCGGACGTGACACATTGCGCAAGATACTGGGCGACGCCGGTGTGAGCAGCCCTCGCCGGCGCAGGCCTCCGAAGCATCGTGTTCGACGGCAGCGGATGCCCCGCGAGGGGATGCTGGTACAGATAGATGGCAGCTACCACAGATGGCTGGGAGAAGATGGCCCCCGGTTCACTTTGCTACTGGCGGTCGACGACGCTACTGGCTGTGTCGTCAACGCCCTGTTCTGCGAGTTGGAGAACACCCGCAGCTACTTACTTCTGATGCGGGATCTGATACGGAGCTACGGCATACCTCTCGCACTCTATTCAGACCGCCACGGTGTCTTCAAGCACACGCCGCCGTCAGAGACCGCCTCCGCCCCCACGCAGTTCTCGCGCGCGATGGGTGAGATCGGCGTACAGCTGATATTCGCGCGGTCGCCGCAGGCCAAAGGCCGCGTGGAACGCACCGCGGGCACACTTCAGGACAGGCTGGTCACGGAGCTGAGGCTCGCAGGCTCGACCACCATCGATGACGCCAACCTCGTGCTCAACGACTTCCTTCCCCGCTTCAATGAACGTTTTGGTGTGCCGTCTGAATGCACGGACACCGCATATCGGGTCCCTGACCCGGAGCTGTGCCTAGACACAGTCCTATGCCTGAAGTACAGGCGCAGGGTTGGACGGGACAACACTGTGAAATACCGCTGGCGCACCCTGCAGTTGCTTCCCGATCAGGCTCGACCGAGCTTTGCCGGTTCGGCGGTCGAAGTGCTCGAAGCACTGGACGGACGACTGGCAGTGCAACACGAAGGGCGTATCGTCGCCTCCCAGGAAGCGCCTCCGCGACCAGGTATCCTGCGCAACTTCGGCACACGGACTGTACACACGACTGTTCCCAGCCGCTACACCAACGGTGTCATCAGGAGGCCGGAGGACGATGTGGAGTCAATGGGCACAATGCTCGAAGCGGACAGACTACGCGACGATGCCGACCGCAACGGCGCTGCAAGAGTTCGCAAACCCGTGACTACGCGACCCAGAAAGCCCACCCCGCTTCAGACGGCGAGATGGAAGGCGGTGCAGAAGGCGAAGCGCAAGGGGCTGTCCATCCGTGGGATCGCCCGGGAAGTGGGCATACACAGAGACACCGTCAAGAAGTGCATGAATGCCGAAAGCCCGCCCATGGCTCGCCCGCGCAACGTCAGAAATACCCCAGCCTGCTAGTACCGCGTCAGTCTAAAACCGATGGATAGATATGCTGGAGCTTGTGCCGGGCGTCGGTGGTAGTGAACCGCGACTCGATAGTTGCCCCAGCTTGATTTCGTTCGGTCTCCAATGCGGCGATCTCGCGTTTTAAGGACACCTCATCTTCAATCCGGCGATTCAAACATTGGTTGCTGAAGACGCTGAACTCAATCTCTGCCATCCCTTCGGCAGGCTCAGGACAGGATTGAGCCAGCTTCCATGCTTGGGAGTATAATGAAACTCCAGCCGTTGGATCACCCGTCTGGCCTCTTTCGGCTCGAAGGCCTCGTACAGGGAGGCGGGTCTATGAGTGTTCAGGTTATCGAGCACCACCCGGACTTTCTCTACCTCAGGGTAGGCGGCATCCGACAACCAGCGCATCTGATGGGCGAAGTCTTCCATGGTCCGACGCCCGGTCACTGCCACGTGCCTCCAGCCCGCCAGTGGCTCGCAAGTCATGAACAAGTTCCGGGTCCCGTTGCGCTGGTACTCATAATCAAACCGCTCCCGCCGTCCCGCCCTGGCCGGGATGGGAGCCCGCTTCTCGGCCACCAACTGCTTGGAGGTCTCGTCGAAACAGACTACGGGCCGCTTGGGGTCATAGGGTTCGGCGTAGAGGTCCAGCACGTCCTCCATGCAGGCTACGAACTCGGCGCTCACCTTGGGGATGCACCACTCCTTCTTCCGCCACGGCTTGAGTTCGTTTTTTTCAGCACCTGTCTGACCGTCTCCCTGGAGATAGATTCGGTCAATTCCAGCTTCACTGCCTCGTCGGCGAGCAATCGCAGCGTCCATCTGGTGTGCCCTTCCGGGGCCGCGCTGCAGGCCACGGCCACCAAGTGGGCTTCTTGCCTTCCATCAAGTTTGCGCCGTTGCCCCGGGCGCGGCAGGTCATCTAGGGCGCGCTCCAACCCGCCTTCTACGAAGCGCTGCCGCACCCGGCCGACCGTGGCGGGGCCCACCAGCAGAGCTTTCGCCACCTGTTGGTCGGTAAGACCTTCATCGGCTTTACACAAAATCAGGGACCGTTTCACTTTACGCCCCGAGGATTGCCCCCGCCGGGTGATACCCAACAAATGTTCCCGCTCAGCTTCGGTCAAGTTCACTCGATATAGCTTGGCCGGCATTCCCTACACCTCTCCACAACCAAAGAATGCCTCCATTATACCAATTCTTATATTCGTCAAAAACAGCCGGACGCGGTACTAGCATGGCAATCTACTCGGAGGACATTTTCCCTTGACACTTAAGCGGACATAATCGCCGAGCGTCGACACCCCAGCGGCCCAACTTCCCTCCGCCCTTGACAGTCTACCAGCATCACCTGGAAACCCCGCTCCTCCAGCACCTCGAACAGGGGTATCCAGTACACCCCCGTGGACTCCATGGCCACGGTCTGCACACCGCACTCTGTCAGCCGGTGGGCCAGGCGGTACAGGTCCGCCGTGAAGGCCTCAAACTCCTGCACCGGCTGCTCCGCCCGGTCGGCAGGAACCGCGACGAAATGGCTGGTGGCCCCCACGTCGATACCCGCCGCACTCATGTTCAACTGGGACAGCTCCGCCGGTTTTGCGCTGCTCTTGCGTGTGCTCATCACCGCCTCCGCGATTACCGTGTAGGCGTATCGCCGGAGGGAGTCGCGGACTGTAGACAATCTCCCCAACCGGATCGCCCCGGCCGGGGTGTCACCAATGATGCAGTCGCAAGTCTCCCGGACCATGCTACCGACCGGGCAATACGCACCAGTGTCCATCCGGCCTTGGTCCAAACGACACGCCTCACTATGAGCATACATTCTGGGGCGGACTCACCGGTTAGTCCCCTCTGCACGGGCCGGATACGGGCATAACTCTGCTATCGACTAACAAGATCTGTTAGTCCCCTCTGCACGGCCAGAAATCGGGCGTAACCCTGCTGAATACTGGCAATTGTCGATTCACCCCATACTACGAACTCCAGCACGCGTCCGTTGATGCCACCCGAGGCGTCGATCTCGTCCATGGTCTTGTGCTTGGCCCGGAGGCCAAGGGCCCATGGGTCTCGCCGGCGCCGGTGAGCGATTCCTTCACCCTCAATCTGAGGGGGGGTTGCCGTAGGCGCTTGGGTCTACATGCCGCAGTCGGGCAGCCCCAGCTCGGCAAGGTCATTTTGCGTTACCTCTCGTAGTCCTTCGGGAATGCACCCGTTCAACCGGTTTTCCCGGAGGATCAGCACCTGCAGGTTGGAAAGGCTGCGCAGGTCCGGTGGGATCTCACCGCTCAACCGGTTTTCCCGGAGGATCAGCACTTGCAGGTTAGAAAGGCTACCCAGTTCCGGCGGGATCTCACCGCTAAGCCGATTATCGGAGAGGTCCAGCGTATACAGGATAGTGAGGTTGCCCACTGCCGGCGGGATCTCACCGCTAAGCTCGTTGCTGAACAGAAACAATCCGGTGACGCGCCCGTCAGCATCAGTGGTAACGCCGTGCCATTCCCTGAGTGGCTGGGTGCTCAACCAGTTGACGTCGTTCCTCCAGTCCTCGCCCTCCATGGTCCGGTAAAGCTCTGCAAGCACGGCCCGGTCCTCCGGCGAATCCGCTGATGCACAGCTGCTGCCATAAGTGCTGACTATGCTGTTGAGCCACGTCTGGAAAGCGTAACCAACTGACGCGCAGAGCCCGGGATTATTGAAGAACACCAACACCTCCAGGGCGGTCAGCGCAGTCAAACTCTGAGGAAGCTCCCCTGTCAACTGGTTACCCCAGATGGAAAGATGTGTCAGGTCGGAGAGGCCGCCCAGCTCCGGCGGTATTTCACCGCTCAACTGGTTGCTGCGGAGAACCAGTCTGGTGACCCGTCCGTTGGCATCAGTAGTAACGCCGTGCCATTCCTGGAGGGGAGCGTCGCTCAGCCAGTTCGTGTCGTTGCTCCAGTTCACGCCGCCCGTGGCATTGTAGAGGGCGACCAGCACATCCCTATCTGGATCGTAACTGGGCGGTGTAGTCGCGGGTGCTGGCCGCAGGGGTTCAGCCGCGACTGCGACCTCCACCCTAGGCGCTGCGACGGGGACCATCACCGTTGGTTCTATGGTGGGAATTACCATGGTAGGTGCCACAATCGCCTCCGAGGGAGCAGAGGCTTGAACCTCTTCAGTAGGTGCTGGGATGGGAGTCGCCGTAGGTCTTGAGGTCAAAGCAGCTGTGCGTTCCGTGGTCGGCGCGTCCGCCTGCGCTGCGAAGGTGACCACCATGCTGAAGGTGACAAGGTCCTCCTCAACTTCAACCCCGAGGAGGAAGGCTTCAAGAGGCTCCACAAAGGGATCAGCCGTGTCCCCATACTGTTCCAAATCCGTTTCGTCCAGCTGGTCAAGCACTTCTTTTACGATTCGCCGTATGTCGCCGTATATCATGAGATCGGTTGAGTTTCCCGCCGCCGCCAGGGGACGGCTGAAGGCTGAGGTCTCCCGCAATGACGGTATATCCCCTCTTTCCGCTTCGATAGCTTGCTGCAAGGACACCAAGGTCGTCCCGATGACTACATAGTCCTCCAGTACGACATATCCGGGTGTAAGGTTGGGCAGCCCTTCCTCGTCGCCCAGGTCCACGACAACAGCATCGGTTCCCTCCATGTCGACAACTTGAAACTCGACGCCGCCATCTTCCAGGGCTGCCTGGATTTTCTCCAGGCTGGAAAGGGCCTTGGCCCTGTCGTCGGACTCCACGTAAACGTTCGCGTGAATCTCATCGGTGCTGAAGGAGACGCCTTCTGGAAGAAGCATGGCGAATGCCAACTCCCCCGTCATCCAACCGAAGATGTCCTGGTCTACGTCGACCCCGATTTCGGTTTCGATTTCGTCAAACACCTCGTCGAGATCAATGTCCGGGAGGTCGCCGACCTCATCCCTGACCCTCTCCCACGCTTCTTGCACCCCAACAAAGGACAGCAGCGCAACGGTGTCCGCAGGCGCCCGTCCAGCCGACCCCACGGAGTTGGCAACCGCGGGAACAAAGAGCTGGTCCTGGATTGGGTAGTCGAAAGAGGTCGAAACGAGTATCCCCTCGTCGATGAAGGACGAAGAGGCCACGATGAAGTCGGGCAACTGATCGCTGAAGTCTTCCAGGCTGTCTACCACCTCTTCGTCAAAGCCCTCTTCCAACCGGTCGATGATCCCGGCGGCGTCAACGTACATGAGGCCGAAGCGGGGACTCTCGGCAGCTTCCCGGGCCTCCTGAAATCCCGGGTTATCAAACAACGAAGGCCGGTCCTGACCGGAATCCATCCTGTCCAAGGTCGATTCCAGCATCTCGGCTCCAGTGGCAATGACTATGTAGTCGTCCGTAAGGGCGATGTGCGTGTTGAAGTCATCGGACGGGTCAAATACGAAGGTGAGGTGGCCGCGGGTGACTCCTTCTTCGTACTCTATTGCGGTGGTTTCTTCGCCAAAGGCTATCAGCTTGCGCAGGAAGGATTCAGCCGCAGCCGTGTCGGTGGCGCCGATGAACGCCACAAATTCGGGCGCTTCGTCGATCCCCTCGAAGGTGGGAACTGCAACGGCGATTTCGGGACCCAACCATGGAAACAGGTCCTCCTCCACGTTGATTCCCGTCTCCTCCTCGATGTCCTCGTACACCCCGTCCAGCTTCTCTCCGAACTTGGGATTTTCCTTGAACAGGTCTACGATGTCCCTGGCCTTCATTAGCTGCCCTGCCCCGGGACGCAGGTTCATGGAAAAGTAAAAGGAGGTTTCACTGGGCAAAAACTTGGCGGTGTCTTCAGGCGGGTGCGACAGAGATTGCATTTGGATGATGAAGTAAACTCCGACGCCCACGGCCGTACCGACAACCAGGACGAGAACCGCCGCAATGATCAGGACTTTCCTAGATCTCATAACGCATCGCCTGTTGAGCAATTTAGTCCTTAAGCCGATTACACCGCTAAAGTGAACCTCAACAAAAAGGTTCTTGATTTTGTCCAGTTAGGTGGGCCTAGTAAGACTGAATTGAGCTTGTCTCAGAAGTCTAAGACAATAACGACATTCGGATCTTGGGTGGACTTGGATATGGGATTATGTTGCCAGTCAGCTCCATTCAGCAAGCAGGAGCTATCCTGAGAACGACATTCGTCATGTCAAATACTTTTGAGACAAGCTCAATTGCGAACTTTTCGCTGGGAAGTCCTTATCTAAGGGGCAGGTCGGGAGCCCTTGGCTTAGCCCACGAGCCTTCGGCCCGCCAAGTTTGGAGGCTCAACCATTTCATCGGGGGCTGGCCACGCCACACCCCACCAACGGGCACGAGGGCAGCACAGCCCTATTATTGGTGATGCCCCCGTCGAAGACAAGACGGCCGCATCGGTCTCCCTATGCGCTCCTCACAAGACGAGAACCGGACAGGCGCAATATTGCCAGTGTAGTCCTTGAAGGTCACGGTCCCGTCTCGGGTTCCGTTGTCTCCCCCCTCGGCATCCGGTAGCCGACGCGAGGCTCGGTGAAGATGTAGGTGGGGTTGTCGGCGGCGTCGCCCAGCTTGCGGCGGAGGCTGCTAACGATGGTCCTCATGGCGCGAACGTCGCTGTCGGTCTTCTCCCCCCATACCCGTTGCAGCAGATGCTCGTAGGTCAACACCCGTCCTCCGTTCGCCGAAAGCTCGGCGAGCAGCCGGTACTCGATGGCCATCAGCTGGAGCGGACGGCCTGCGAACGTCACCCGGCGTTCGCCGTAGTTGACCACAAGGCCGCCCAGCACATACGGCTCTGACGACTCGGACGCCGCCCGCTTCCGCAGGGCCGCCCTGATCCTCGCCGCAAGCTCCGTCGGAGAGAAGGGCTTGGCGACGTAATCCACGGCCCCCATGTCCAAGGCCCTGGCAACAAGCTGGTCCTGTCCATAGGCGGACAGGAAGATCACCGGCACGTCCATCGTCTCTAGGATGTCCTTCATCAACTCGATCCCGTCGGCGCCCGGCAGAATCATGTCGAGCAGGACAAGATCGGGCTTCTCCGCATCCACGAGGCGGAGCGCCTCCCCCGGGTCCCCAGTCACCAGCGGCGCATAGCCCGCCCTGTTGAGTGCGTCGCTGACGTACCTGAGCGCCTGGGGGTCGTCGTCCACCGCGAGGACGCGCACCGGTTGACCCGCCTCCCCCACCACTCGCTGTGAGGAGCGGACCGAGCGCGGCGTGGGGACGCTCGCCGTGCCGCTCCCGGACTCTTCGACAGACGGAAGCGTGAAGGTGAACCGCGCTCCCATGCCCGGACCCTCGCTCTCCGCCCAGATGCGGCCCCCGTGCGCCTCCACTATCCCCTTGCAGATGGCGAGACCCAGGCCCGACCCGAGAACACCGCTTCCGCGTTCGTCCCCCTCAATACGGGTGAACTTCCGAAACAGGAAGGGCAGCTGCTCGGAGGGTATGCCTCTGCCCTCGTCGGCGACCGAGACCGCAACGTAAACGCCCTCCCGCACGGCGGTCACCGTGATGACGGACGACTCCGAGGAGTGCCTGGCCGCGTTGGACAGCAGGTTGCCCAGGACCTGCACGATGCGCAGCCGGTCCGCCATGACCAGGGGCAGGTCGGGTCCGATCTCGATGGCGAGGTTGTTCCTGCCCCCTGAGCTGATGAAGGCGCTCCTTGCCCGGTCCACCAGCGCCGCCACCTCAGCAGGTTCCGGGGCGACCGGCAGCGTGCCCGTCTCGATGCGGGCCACGTCCAGCAGGTCGGCCACCAGGTCGTGCATGTGGTCGGCCTGCTCCTCGATGATGCGGAAGAACTGCCGCACCACTGCGGGTTCCATGTCGGTGGACGAACCCAGCACCGTTGCCGCGGAGCCCTTGATGGAGGTCAGTGGCCCCCGCAGCTCGTGGCTCACCATCCCCAGGAACTCGGCGCGCAGCCGCTCAAGCTCCTCCAGGGCCGTCATGTCCTGGAGGGTGACGACCACCGACTCCAGCTCGCCCTCCGCCGAGCGGATGGGCGTGGCATTGATGATGGTGGTGACGCTCCGCCCGTCGGGTACCTGCATCACGATCTCCTCGGCCCGCACCGTCTCCCCCGTGCTCAGCGCCTGCGCTATCGGGAACTCTTGCAGTGAAATCTCCCGCCCGTCGGCTCGCCGGTAGGTCAGCGTCTGAAGCAGCTCCTCCGCCGACTGGTCCGGGTTGCGCAGGCCGTCGACGATCCTCCTCCCCTCCCGGTTGAGCGACGACGGGGCTCCGGTCTTCGCATCGAAGACCACCACGCCCACGGGGCAGGTGTTGACGAGGGTCTCCAGGTCGGCCCTGGCCCGCTGCTCTTCCCTGTGCCTGCGGGCGTTGGTAATGGCCATCGCAGCCTGGGATGCGAACATCAGCAGCGTGTCCTCGTCCTCCTGGGTGAACTCAAGGCCCCCCTCCTTGTCCGATAGGTAGAGGTTGCCGATGTGTCGCCCCCTGTGACGGATGGGCGCGCCCAAAAAGCCTTGCACCGGCCCCAGGGGAGGGCCGATCTCCGGCAGACCCAGCGCCGTCGTGTAGGCGGAGAAGTCGGAGACCCTGAGCGGTTCGGGAAGGCTGCTCAGGTAGGCGAAGAACTCCGGTCCCCCCGGCAGGTCCACGAATCTCTGGCGCTCTTCGGCGGTCATCCCGGAGGTGATGAAGGCTTGCAGAACGCCGTCCTCGTCGAGGGCGGTAAGGCCGCTGATCCTCGCGCCGGTGAGGGAGCGAGCTGCGTCCACCACCTCTTGCAGGACGGTATCGAGGTCCAGGTCCTCGGTGATGCGGACGCCCGCCTCACTCAGTCCGGAGAGGCGGTTACGCAGGGTTTCAATCTCCCGTTTCAGGCCGTCTGCTGGCTCCAATGCGCCACCTCGCTTGTGCTGCTGAAGACCCCATACTCCCATCCTCATTGACCGGCTGGAATGGGGACAACCGGGGCAATTCTAGCATTTTGGGCGAAAGTTGATAAGACCTTACGGAAAATACGTCGAAAGTTGATAGCGAGTTGATACGCGTGCGATATAGTGGGGGAGTTACTTTGCCCAAGTGGGGAGATAGCTGCATGTCGCTCGAATGGGGACAACCTGGACTGTTTGCCCTTCTGCTCACCGAGGGGATCGCATCCGACACAGCGGCGGCGGCTGAGGCCGAAGTGACGCTCACCAGAACCTGTGTCGGCTTCATTGATGACGCATGAGCCTCAGACCTGAGTGCTCCCTAAAGCGAGCACGTGGAGCATCGACATTTGGCGAGGAGACGACTATTTCGCGAGGAGGCGTTCGCGCGTAGGGGGCAGACGGAGCCCCTGGACGGCCTGCTGCGTGTGACGGCCCCCCATGAATGGGTGATCGTGGCTGGGCTGGGGCTTGCGCTCCTAGGCCTCGTCACCTGGGGTCTATTTGGAAGCGTCGAGAGAAACCTGTCGGCCCAGTGCGTCTTGGCGCAGCCCGGTGAACGCTTCACGGTCATCTCCGACATCACGGGCAACGTCATAGATGTGCCGGTCGATGTGGGCGACCCGGTGGAGGTGGGGCAACCTATCGCCGTTATCAAGATACCCGAGCTGAGCCGGCACGTGGCGCTCGCCCGCGCCCGGCTCTCGACCCTCGAAGCCGACCCCAACGCCGCTCCCGACGCCCTGGCCTTGGCCCGCTCGGAGTTGCTGGAGTTGGAGTCGCTCCAAGCGTCACGCGAGGTCGTTGCGAGTCCGTACTCCGGCGAAGTCGCTGCATACAATCTCGTGCAGGGACAGGCGGTTGAGGTCGGAGGAGAGGTAGCTGATATCCGCGTAGGGTCGGAGACCGAGTTGGAGGCGCTCGCCTTTGTGCCGCGAGAAGGGGCCACAAGGCTGGAAGTCGGCATGAAGGCTCACGTGCTGACCGAGGCTTCGAGACGTGGAGGCTCGCAGGCACTGGATGCCGAACTGCGGGAAGTATCGTCCCGTCCGGTCACTCAGCCCGGCTGGCTCACAGACTTTGGGCTGATGCCGTCGGCGCGCAGTCACCTGGTCCGATTGTCCTTGCGTGTTGCGCCGCCCCCGTCCGCCGCCGACGGCGACCTGTGCAGTCTTAGAATCGTACTACGCAAGGATTCGCCAGTGCGTTTGCTGACGTCCCGCGAGTCCAACTGAGGTATCTTGCCGCCATGCTAGGGAATCTAACCGGGAGGTTTGTCAAGAAGCGCCTACGCACTACCCTTTTCCCTCAGTTCGAGACGTCCGAATGCGGCGCGGCCTGTCTGGGTATAGTGCTAGCTCATTTCGGACGCTGGGTGCCGATCGAGGAACTGCGCGAGGCGTGCGGTGTCAGCCGCGACGGGACCAATGCAGCGGATATCGTGAACGCGGGGGAGAGGTACGGACTCAAAATAACCGGCTGGCGCAAGCAGGTTGACGAGCTCCGTGACCTGGAGCTTCCGGTCATCCTGTTCTGGGAGTTCAACCACTTCGTGGTGCTTGAGGGCTTCGGGCAGGGCCGCTACTATCTGAACGACCCCGCGAATGGCCGTCGCACAGTCGGCGAAGAGACCTTCGATCAGGCTTTCACCGGCGTAGTGCTGCTGGTTGAGCAGACGCCGGAGTTTAGTACCGGCGGCGCTTCCCCCGGAGTCATGCGCAAGCTGTGGCCCTGGCTGCGCGACGTAAAGGCTCCGCTCGCATTTGTGGCGGCGTGCGGACTGCTGCTGGCCCTACCAGGACTCGCAGTGCCCATCATTCTGAGCCTGTTTGTGGACCATGTTCTTGGTGGATCGGATAGGTCTTGGGGCGTGCCGCTGGTGGCGGCGGCGGGCGCGGCGGGCCTGTTGGTCTATCTGCTCACCTGGCTTCAGCAGCACAATTTGCGCAAACTCGCCATACGCTTGTCGGTGGTTCACGCGGAGCGCTTTCTGTCCCGCCTGTTCAAGCTGCCGGTGCAGTTTTTCGCGCACCGCTTCGCCGGAGACCTAACTTCGCGGGTACAGCTCAACGATGAGGTCGCCCGGGGGTCGTCGAGGCAGTTCGTCGGCATCATGATCGAACTGGTCCTGAGCGTGCTCTTCCTCGCTTTGATGATCTTCTTTGACCCGCTGCTGGCCGCGCTCGTGGCATCTCTAGGAGTCGCGAACGTGGTCGTGATGCGTCTCTTGAGCCGGTCTCGGAAGGATGAGAATCGTCAGTTGCGGCGCGAGCAGGCCCTGCTGTTCGGCATCGGGACATCCGGCCTGCGCAACATGGAATCCCTTCGAGCGACCGCCACAGAAGACGACTTCTTCGCCCGCTGGAGCGGCTATCAGGCGCGCGAGCTTGTCGCGAGGCAGAAGTTCGCAGAGCTAGGCTATGTCATCGCCTCCTTGCCGAGGCTGTTCCTCATATTAGGCGGCGCGGCGGTGCTCGGCTTCGGAGGCTGGCGAGTCATGTCGGGCGATATGACGATAGGCACCTTAATGGGGTTCTACGTTGTTGTTGCCAATTTCCTGCAACCGATAGGTCGGTTCGTGCAGTTCGCCGACGCCTTCCAGATACTAGAGGCAGACCTTCAGCGAATCGACGATGTGCTCGACGCCCCGGAAGACCCGGCGATGAAAGCGCAGGCGGACTCTGAGACGGGGGGAGTCGTCACCTTGGGCGGACAGCTACGCCTCGCCGGGAAGATAGAGCTGCGCAGCGTTACGTTTGGGTATCGGCCCAACCACTCTCCGCTTATCGGCGACTTCAGCCTGACGATTGAGCCAGGACAGCGAGTGGCGATAGTCGGCCCCACCGGGTCGGGTAAGTCCACGCTTCTGAAGCTGCTGAGCGGAGAGTACAAACCGTGGTCTGGAGAGATACTGTTCGACGGCGTTCCCATCAGCGAGGTACCGCGAGAGGTGCTGACAGGCTCGGTCGCCGTCGTCGATCAGCAGATATTCCTATTCGCCGCCACGGTCCGCGAAAACCTGACCATGTGGAATCCCGCCGTCCCGGATCACCACTTGGTCGCGGCCGCCAATGACGCCTTGATCCACGAAGACATCATGCGGCGAGTGTCGGGCTATGATTCGTTGGTGGACGAGGGGGGTCGCAACTTCAGCGGCGGCCAGCGACAGCGCCTGGAGATAGCAAGGGCGCTCGTCAACAACCCGTCGGTACTGTTCCTCGACGAAGCCACCAGCACACTCGACTCCCTTAGCGAAATGCAGATCGACGACGGTCTGCGCCGGCGCGGATGCACCTGCGTCATCGTCGCCCACCGGCTCAGCACCATCCGCGACTGCGATCATATTGTGGTTCTAGACCGAGGTCGGGAGGCCCAGCGCGGTACCCACGAGGAGCTAGTGTCCGACAACAACGGCCTGTACTACCAGCTAATTCAGGCACATTGAGGGCGCTCGACGCCCACAGAGGAGGAATTGACTATTACGCGGCTCACTAATCTGGCGGTCTCGCTCGGAGAACCCGTCGCCAGCGCGGGCAACCTGCCCATTCATCTTGACGATCCGAGGTTTGCTTGGTTCGTGGAGCACGGTGCGCTGGACGTGTTTCTGATCGAATACCAGGACGGCCAGCCTGTGTCGAGCGCCAAGCATCTCATCCGGGTGGGAGAGGGGCGCTTGGTGTTCGGGGTGGGAGCGAACGGACCGCCGCTGGTCGCGGTCGCCAAGGGGCTGCCGGGGTCCAAGCTCCGGCGGATGGTGTTGGAGGAACTGATCCAAAACGGGATAGGCGACGAACTGGCCGACCAAGTTGATGCCTGGGTGTCAGAGTTCGCCGCCACCGTCGCCCGTCAGATAGAACCGCGCCCCCGACTCGACCTGCTGCTCGACCCGGCAAAGCCTGAAGAGCCGCTTGAGGCCGGTACCAATAGCGTGGTGTCAACTCGGCCAGGGGGAGTCTTATGGGCCTTAGCGGAAGAATCCGCCGAATACCTGGGGACCGAAGAGTTGGAGAAGGACGGCACGGGGCTGGTCCCACTTACGTCTGACACCTGGCTCACCCTTCGGAGGCCGTCTCGCGTTACGAGCATTTCGTCCCGGGACCTGAACGGCCAGGGCAGGCTATTGCAGGCCCTGGCCGAGTTTCATCGCCTTGCGACCGGGGCCGAGCGGCTCAACCGTCTTCTGGCGTTGGCCGACGAGGCGAACGAGCAGACTGACCGAGCCACCCACCGCCGCATGGACGAGCAGCAGGCGAGAGAGAGCCTTTTCAATGTTCTGGGTCCCGCCCGTCCGGTGGCGCAGGAAGGCTCCTCCTCTCTCATGGCGGCTCTGGAACTGATCGGTCAGCATGAGGGCATCGTCTTTCGTTCTCCTTCGCGTCCGCGTGTTTCGGCAGGCGAAGAACCTCACCTGAAAGACGTTCTGAATGCTTCGGGCGTGCGCTGCCGAAAGGTGCGGCTGTCGTCGGAAGACAGGTGGTGGGTCGGAGACAGCGGCGCTATGCTGGGTTTCAGGCGCGATGACGGACGACCGTTGGCGCTCCTACCCGGCACAGCGGGACCATACCGCGCGCTGGACCCGGTATCAGGACGGCAGGAGCGCCTGAGCGCGAGTCGAGCGAGCTACATCGACCAGGACGCCTGGGTCTTCTACCGACCTCTACCTGACGACCGTCCCGTAGAGACGATGGACATCCTCCGTCTCGCTTGCAAGAGCATGGCAGCCGATCTTGGCAGGTTCGCAGTCGCCGGACTGCTCGCGAGTGCGCTGATGCTGACCCCCGCCATCGCGGTGGGAATACTGGCGGACCGGGTGCTGCCGACCGAGTCCGATGGAATGCTAGTTCAGATAATCATTGCCTTGGTCGCGTTCGCCATCTTTGGGGTGCTACTCCAGATGTTGCAAGGGACGGCGATGATGCGTCTGGAAGCCCGCGCCACCACGAGGATCGGGGCGGCGATTTGGGACCGCGCTCTTGGGCTGCCATCGACCTTCTTCAAGGGGTTCACCGCCGGAGACCTTGCGGTGCGGATGTCGGCGTTTCAAGTACTGCGCGATCAGGTCTCAGGCGTGGTCGCGAACGCCCTGCTGTCAATCGTCTTTCTGCTGCCCACCCTTGGTCTCCTCTTTTTCTACGACGTAACCCTCGCCTGGCTGAGCGTCGGCATAGCGCTCCTGTCGCTGATGGTCGCCTGCGCCTTCGGTCTTCTACAGATGGCTCCCCAGCGTCGTCGCTACGCGGCGGCGCGCCGTCTGGCTGGCGAGCTCTTCCAGTTCATCAACGGGATGAGCAAGTTGCGCTCCGCAGGCGCGGAAGCCTCGGCTTTCGCCGCATGGGCGAGAGGCTACCGTGAACAGCACCTGGCCGGAATGCAGATCGCCAGGCTGAATGAGCACCTCGTAGCGTTCAGCGCCGCTGCGCCGGTGCTTGTGGGAGCAACCCTGTTTGCCGTCGCGCTCCGGCAAGGCCCTGACCAGTTGGCAGTAGGCGATTTTCTCGTGGTTTACGCGGTGTCCATGACGTTTTACACGGCTGTCGCTGGACTCGGTCGCTCGTTCGAAGCCATCGCCGCCGTCGTTCCGGGATACGAGCAGGTCAAACCCATACTGGCCGCGGTGCCGGACAGCAAGGCGCGGGGAACCACTCCCGCGAATCTGAGCGGCGATATCCATTTCGACCACGTGAGCTTCCGATATACCGATGACGGCCCGCTAATAATAGACGATGTTTCGATTCGCGCACGGCCAGGCGAGTTCGTCGCTATTGTTGGAGAGTCCGGCGCGGGCAAGAGCACGCTTATCAGGCTGGCGTTGGGCGTCGAAGAGCCGACCGGGGGAGGGGTCTACTATGACGGACGAGATCTCGCCCACCTCGACCGGCACTCGCTGAGGAGGCAGATTGGCGTGGTGATGCAGGACGGTGCCCTACGCTCCGGAAACATTCTCGACAACATCATAGGGGTGGGGGACGACCTGACGATTGACGACGCATGGAGAGCAGCGCGTCTCGCGGACGTGGAAAGGGATATTGCCGCCATGCCGATGGAGATGTTCACCGTCGTGGGCGACAGCTCTGCGACCTTCTCCGGTGGACAGATTCAGCGAATCAGAATCGCGGCGGCCCTAGTGCGCGACCCTCGGATCGTGTTTCTGGACGAGGCTACAAGCTGGCTCGACGCTAGGAGCCAAGCCCAGGTTATGCGTGGCGTCGAGAGCCTCGCCGCCACCCGCATCGTTATCGCACACCGTCTGTCTACGATACGCAAGGCGGAGCGCATCTACGTGCTTCAGGCCGGAAGAGTAGTCCAAGAAGGCGGCTTCGACGAGCTTTTCAATGCCGACGGCCCATTCCACGACCTTGTCCAGCGCCAAATGATCTGACCGGCTCTCCAGTGTCTGTGTCGGTAGCATCGAATAAGGAAACGCCGTGCCATATGACACGGCGTCCGGAGATACAGGCAGTAGGGTGGGTCAAGCTAGCCGAAAGGCTAGCCATCAGTGTCCCAATCCGGGCCTTGTGACACGCCGCCGAAAATAACGCCTCCATTGTCGTTCTCACCGCCGCCCGACACAGAGGCCAATTCCTCCGGTGTGAGTTCCCGGCTCTTGGGGTCATCAGCGGTTTCGTCACTGACCGCTTCTTGTTCTTCGGGTTTGGTCTTGGGGTCAGAGGTCATTGCGTCCTCCTCATCATGCAAACAGACACTGGCGCACCTCACCGTACCGCGCCACCTGCGCCGATGTCAATAGATACCGTATCGTTATGGCGACAAGTGAGTCGGGCTGAAACGCAAAAAGGGCCCCATACATGGCCGTGCAGGGGGAGGCCATCGCTGACGTAGCGACGCCCTCCCCCTGTGCGTTGCGGCCTAGCGCCCCGCGCCGACCGGCTCTTCCTCTCTTTCCTGCTCCATCTCCAGCGCCCACTCGAACAGGGACGTGGCTGCGGGCTGAGGCTTGCGGCGCCGGCCCTTCGGCTTCACCGGCTCCTCGGCCATGAACTCCGCCCAGGAGAACAGCGATAGCGACAAGGACATCTCCGCCATGCCGATGGAGATGTTCACCATAGTCGGCGACAACTCATCTACCTTCTCAGGCGGGCAGATTCAGCGAATCAGGATTGCGGCGGCCCTGGTGCGCGATCCAAGGATAGTATTTCTCGATGAGGCTACAAGCTGGCTCGATGCCAAGAGCCAAGCCGAGGTCATGCAGAGTATCGAGAGTCTCGCCGCGACTCGTATCGTAATCGCCCATCGGCTGTCCACAATACGCAAGGCGGAGCGCATCTACGTGCTTCAGGCCGGAAGAGTAGTCCAGGAAGGCGGCTTCGACGAACTGTTCAATGCCGACGGCCCATTCCACGATCTTGTCCAGCGCCAGATGATCTGACCGGTCAGACCTGGGCCTCGGACGATGGCGTTACGAGGAGTCAGGTTCTCGTCCTCACCTCAATCGAGAACCTGTAGGGCAAACGAAAACCTTGCGCCAACCAGCGCTGGATGACTTTGGGGCGGGGGCCTTGGGGGTAGTGCTGCCTAACTCCAATCGGGGCCGGGCGACGTGAACCAAGCGGTGTCTTCTTCCTCTCCTCCGCCCGTCACGACAGCCAACTCCTCCAGAGTGAGTTTCCCGTTTTCGGGGTCGTTAGGAGTCTTGGCATCAACCTTGTCATGTTCCTCTAGCTTGGTCTTCGGGTCAGTAGTCATACGAAGCCCTCCTGATGTACATATTCGCCTATCACTGTACTGAGGTGGGCCCGGTTAGTTGGACAGAATTAAGGCGGAGTTAAGTGAGAGTCCCGGCGCTCCTGCCAGTGATTCTGACCCTTCTCCCGGTGCACACCTCCTTGCATTAGACTCCTCTTCTACGACTCCCTGCTCCCCATGGAACACCTCTGCCGGGGTCCGGTAGCCCAGGGCTTGATGGGGCCTCAGGTCGTTGTAGAACCGGAAATAGTCCTCCAGTCCTTTACGGGCTTCGTGGTCGTCGGCGTAAGCCTTCAGGTACACCTCTTCGTACTTCACCGTCCGCCATAGACGCTCCACGAAGATATTGTCTTGGTACCGCCCCTTCCCGTCCATGCTGATCCTCACGCCGCGGTCCTGGAGGACCTGGGTGAATTCCAGGCTGGTGAACTGGCTTCCCTGGTCGGTGTTAAACACCTCCGGCTTGCCCTTGCCCAGAGCCTCCTCCAGCGCCTCGGCGCAAAAGCCGGCGTCCAGAGTGCCCAACAGTCGCCACGCCACCACGTACCGGCTGTGCCAGTCCATGACTGCCACCAGGTAGAGGAATCCCCGGGCCATGGGCAGGTAGGTGATGTCTGCCGCCCACACCTGGTTGGGCCGGGTGATCCTGGCCTTCCAGGGCAGGTAGGGATATATCCGTGCTCCCGGGGCCGGACGGCTGGTGCCGGGCTGACGCCGGTAGATGGCCCGCAGCCCCGTGGTGCGCATCAGCCGCTGCACCCGCTTCCGGCTCACCGGTGTCCCCCGCCTCTCCAGCCACGCCTTCATCTGTCTCGACCCGTAGAAGGGGGTCTCCAAGTACTGCCGGTCCATCTCCCTCATCAGAGACAGGTCCTCTTCCCAGGTAGCCTTGGGACGGTAGTAGATGCTGGAACGGCTCACACCCAGCAGGGCGCACTGCCGCACTACCGGCAACTTGGGGTGCTTACGGTCCACCATCTCCCGCCGCCGGCCCGGGTTCATGGAACGGACCTCTCCACCAAGAAATCCCGCTCCACCTTCAGCTGGCCGATCTCCTGGTACAACCGGGGGATCAGGGCAGCGTCGTTCTTGGACTTCTTCTCCTGGTCCTTGCCGAAGACGCCGGCAGCGCCTTCGGAGAGGGCTTTCTTCCAAGCCTGTATCTGGCCCGGGTGGACTTCGTACCGGGCGGCCAACTGGGCCACCGTCTCCTGGCCTTTCACCGCCTCAAGAGCTACCTTGACCTTGAAGGCCGGGCTGTGATTCCTTCTTCCTTTCAACTTCTCCCACTCCTTGCAAACAGCTGCCGCTGTCTTCAGTTTAGGAGCGGGACTCTCACTTAGTCACCTGTCCAGTTTCCTGGGTCCACCTCACATTACACGCTAGCTCATTGGCAGCCTTTTGGATCTCTGATTCGCTGAAGTGTGGTTTCAGCTGATGAACTGCCTTCGCCACCTCATCTGTCGCGGATTTGTCGGACACTTCCATCATATTTGAGACGTAAATGATGGTCGTTCTGAGTTCAAGGTCTTTAGCACGAAATTGTCCGAAAGTTTCGACCAGTTGGTTTATCTGGCATTGGTAATTTGAAAGTACCTCATCAGTCCCGGCTGTCCCACTAGCTCTAGATCCAGGAGTAATCCTGAATCCGCCATCGTTGTCCACAAAGTTGACATTGACCCAACCGCGAAGTTTAGCCCGGTCAAGATCTGCAAGAACTTCTGTCGAGTATGGACCGTAGGTGTAGAGAGTAAAACGATACTCCAAGGGAACCTTATATACCTCTTGGAGAAGGTAAGCCAATTTCATGAAGACCGTCTTTCCGAATTGGGGAGACTGTCCATTCAAGTTTTCCGCGAGCACCGAAGGCAGTGAAAGCCTCAGGGATTCCGTAAGGTGGTTGTCCATTATTCATTCCCCATCTTCAAAAAATGTTTATGGACCGTAGCTTGAGCCTCTTGGCGGTCGGATGGTTTAACATAAATCCTTCGTTGAGATACAGGGCTCATATTCTTGACAATGGTAGAAAACGACGAGAGTGGTTTGCCGCGTTGCGGTCCAATGCCGTTGTCTGGAACTATCTGCAGGTCTTGGTCGCCGAGAGAGTACCACGATTTAGCAGCGTCGCTAGCAAACCTAACCAAATCGCCTAGCACCTCGGCAATTTCATTGGCGCGGTGAATCTCTTCATCTGTCGGCGTTTCGCTTGTATTCCATACTGAACGGTATGGATTCCGATTTCTGACTGCATCGCCATGACAACCCGCATCACCTGTAGAGACAAGGCCCAGGACTCTCCAGTCATCCCATCTCAGATATTCTGAGATCCCTGAGCTATCGGGTATGGGAAACTCTGGCTTGCCATATATTTTGTTTAGGAGAAAGGACAAAATTCCTTCAACGTGATGATCAAACGCTTGACGAGTATGGTGGAAATACACCTGAGTGAACATCAGGTATCGAGCAATTATTAATCCCTCGGCCGCGTGCCATCCTCCTTCTTCTATAGCTACAACCGGATCGTCACTCTCGTTGAGTCCCAAACTCAGTGTCGCCAAAATTCGTTCAAGGTCGTATCTGCCGTAGGAGACTCCTGCGTGGAGCGAGTCCCTCAACAAATAATCGCAACGGTCGGCATCAAGTTGGCTCGTGACTATTGGGCGCCAAATAAGCCTGCGTATGAAGGCAAGATTCAGGGGATCACCGGCACCTGAAACCAAAGAGGCCACATCAGTGGCTTTGATTTCGTAATTCGCGTTTCCCGGATGTTGTTCGATTGCTTCCTTGAAAACTGAATCAATGATCTGTGCAGAATAATCCTCATGTTGGTACCGCCTGTTGGACTGCGGATTGGCGGGAAACAATCCCTCCCCAGAATGGGAAAAGGGTGAATGTCCCACATCATGCAGCAAGGCGGCGAGCCGAACAATCTGACGGTCTCGCTGGATACCTGCCTCATCATACCCCCGTTCATTTAGAAGGTAGTTCCTTTGGCGGGACACAATCACGTCAAACATACGGGTGGCAACTTCCATCGTGCCCAAGGCGTGAGCAAAGCGTGTGTGAGTAGCTCCGGGATAGACCAATTCGGTCAATGCCAATTGGCGTATCCGGCGAAGTCTTTGGAACGATGGATGGTTAATTATCTCTCGTTCCCAGTCGTCGTATCCGATGAACCCGTGAACTGGGTCACGTACGAAATAGTGTGGCATCGGTTGAATGAATGTTAGTGGCAGAATTTAGAATGAAGTTCTGCACGTGGTGTTGGAGCTGGAGTGTACCAAGCGGCTGTTGACAAAGCAACCATCCCAGGTCAGATAACAAGCCCCTATCTACTTAAGGGGGGTGTAACCCTCCACGTCTGCAGTTTTCGAGATGTCGCCGGGGAAGGTTGTGGTCACCGCTCCTCAACCAATGAAACAGGGGGCCGCCGCTAGGTATCATCTCCGGAATAGGCCCCGTATAAAGCCAGCGATTCTTCCGACCCCATGTTGCGCGACATTCACTGTGGCTCCCGCCGGCCCCAACCAACGCAATACGGGAGTCGCCTGGCTCACGTCCTTGGCGGCGGCCATCAGATAGGCCGTGGTGTTCTTGACATTTACAGCTGTCTCCACCATGTGAGGGGCTGCCCCAACGGCGCTGCTCATGACTTCTTCCAGATTAAGCACCGATCGACGGAGTGCTGGAAGCAACCTTATCCAACCGACCGTGATTGTGACGCATAAGGCCGCCGCCGCCACCGCAAGTACAATTACTGCGATGTCCTTAGCCAGACTAACAGGCTGCGGAAAAACCTCAGGGTGAACAGACACGGTGAGTCGGGCCTCGACTAAACCGACGATATTCGTAATATCAGACATGGCTTGTTGCTATTCGTTCAGTGAATGCAATGATCTGGCATTTATCGTCGAGCCGTCCTGGAGGCTGAGCAGACCTCAGAGTTTTTCAGCAGCCTGCTAATAGAATCCAAGGCTCTCCTCCTTACATCGGCCGGGTGAGGTAGACCCGTTTAGTTGGACAGGATCGATGCGGAGTTAAGTGAGGGCCCTGAGACTCCAGCCGGCGTTGCCGACGCTGATTACAGTGAATACCGCACAGTCTTTGGCCCGCCTCAGCGGACGGCCGTGGCCCCATTGAACACCCTGGTCAGCATCCGCTAGGCCAGGCATCTTCCGGAGCCGACCTTGATTTCGTTGACCGGGACAAGGGGAATTCCGCCTTATTCCCGCCCCGATATCTGAGACCATCTCGCCTCCCCCACGGGCGCAGCGACCTGCGGCCCGTCATTGGCGAAGGAGTTGACGAGGCTCGACACTTCGTAGGCTTCCAACGCGTCGGCAGGGTAGGGAGCCATTATGCTGGTAAGTGTCGAGGCGTCTTCAACGCTCGGGTCCAGCCATAACTCCTCAAGATTCTTGGGCAGGACCACTGGCATCCGATCGTGAATAGGCCGGAGCAGGTCGTTGGCGGCGGTCGTGATGATGGTGCACGAGGGAACGGCCTTGCCGTCCGGGTCCGTCCACACCGACCACAGCCCGGCGAAGGCAAAAGGCTCTCCAGACCGCATGACGACGCGCATGGGCCTCCTGGCGCCACCGGTCCGCTGCCACTCGTAGAAGCCGTCGGCGAGCACCAGGCAACGCCGACGCCTCAGTGCGTCCCGGAAGACCGGCTTCTCGGCGACCGTCTCCGCCCTGGCGTTGATCATCCTGCTTCCGATGGAGGCGTTCTTCGCCCAGTGCGGAATCAGCCCCCAGCGCATGAACCCGCCGCGTCTGGCGTCGCCGCCCACGACAGTCAGGACTTCCTGGGTAGGGGCGATGTTGTAAGCCGACTCGAAGGTCAGCCAATCGCCGTCGAACTCGAACTGCCGTGCAAGCTCTCCAAGGTCCGCGATCAGGCTGTATCTACCACACATCTCAACATCCATAATGAACCCGTCGGCAGCAACCGCGCAATCCCCGTGCACCGCGAAATACGTCAGTGCCAGTCATGGGACGGAGGCATGGAGACGCCTGAAGGTACGGCGCGCAGGTCCGCAGCTATCACGTTCGTCGTTCCGTCCCATCTCGACACATGTCCGGTGACCTCCACCACCTGGCTGCCTAGCTCCCTGCGACGCCTGGCGAACAGGTCGCGCCATACGATCACCTGCACGTCGCCCGTCTCGTCCTCGATGGTCACGAAGACCGTGCCGTCCCGCCCCCGCGGGTGTTGCCTCGCCACCGGCCATCCGGCCACCGTGACCCATTCGTCACCGCCCCGCCTCTCTACATCCATCGTCGGGAGCACGTTGGGACCCAGGCCGGGCCGGACGAACTCCATCAGGTGTCCCCTAGGGTAGATGCCCATCACCCGGTACTCCCCCATCATCCTCTCGCGCTCCGAGAAGTCCTGGAGCCGGGGCACACTGTCCTGCGTCGATATGGGCAGTCCGACCTGGCCGTTCCGCGAGGGGCGGGCGTGCAGCCCCGCCTCCCACATCACCTCCCTGCGGTTCGGGGTGACGGCGTCGAAAGCCCCGGCCATCGCCAGCGACAGCACGGCCTGCGGCTTGAGACCCGTCCGGCGCACCAGATCCCCCGCCGTGACGTAGGGGCCGCGCCGCTCTCTTTCCTTCACGATGAGCCTCGCCGACTCAGCCCCAACGTCCTTGACGAGCTGAAGGCCCAGCCGCACCGAGCCGCTCTCAGGAGTGCACGCCGCCAGGCTCACGTTCGCGCAGGGGTTCAGGAAGGACACTCCGAAACGCCGCGCGTCCTGCTTCAGCGTCTCCATCGGATAGAAACCCATCGGCTGGTTGTTCATCAGCGCGACGAAGAACTCCAGCGGATGGTAGCGCTTGAGCCACGCGGCCTGGTACGCGGTGACGGCGAAGGCGTGGGAGTGGGACTCCGGGAACATGTAGTGGCCGTTGATCTTGGAGAATATCTTCCCGGTGGTCTCCGCCGGGACGCCGTTGCGTCTCGCACCTTCGAGGAACCGATTCCAGTGCATGGCGATGAGGTGCTCGTTGTTGGGCCTGGCGAAGGCGCGGCGCACCTCGTCTGCTTCCGCTGCGGTCATCCCTGCCACGTCCTCGATGAGCTGCACCACCTGCTCCTGCCAGACGATTATCCCGTAGCCCCGTGCCAGGGCACGCCTCTCCGGCGGATGGTCGTACTCCCAATTCGCCCCGTGGCGGTAGCGTTCGACGAACTGGGAGACGGCGCTGCCCTGAACGGCGACACCGGGCCTGATGAGGGCGACCTGGTAGGCCAGGTCGAGAAGGTTGCGAGACTTCAGCCGCTGCCCCATCTTGAGCTGCGCTGGGGACTGGAGCAGGAAGACCCCCTTCGACAGGCCCGCGTTGATCATGTCGTACACGTTGACGTCCTCCGGGTCTATCCTACTTACATCGGGCCGTCTGCCTTCCCGCGCCTCCACGAGGTCGAGGGCCTCCTCCAGTTGGTCCAGCACCGGCAGGGAGAGAATATCGATCTTGGCGAACCCGGCGTCGGCCACGCTGTCCTTGTTCCAGTCCATGATGTACCGCCCGTCCATCGCCCCGGCCCTCATGGGGACCATCTCCGGTAGGGGTGAACTGCTGAGCACCATGCCGCCGACGTGCTGGCTCAGCCCCTTGGGGGCGTCCATCAGCTGCGCGGCGAGTTCGAGCAGGTCCCGCCAGCCCGGTGCGTCCACCCGGTCCCTGAAGTCCGGGAGCTGCGCCATCTCGTCCCGGAGGTCCGCCGCGTCGTGGGAGTGCAACTGCTTCGAGAGCAGGGACAGATGCTCCTGCGGAAGCCCCAGGGCCTTGCCGAGATCCTGGACGATGCCCTTCGCCTTGTACGTCGTGATAGCTCCGGTCAGGACGGCGTACTCCGGCCCGAAGTGCTGGTGGACCCGCTCGATCAGCTCGTCCCTGAGCCCCCTGGGGAAGTCGAGGTCGATGTCGGGGAGCGTCGTCATGTCTTCGGAGATGAAGCGTTCCAGGGTGAGGTCCCACTTCAGGGGATCGACGTGGCTTATTCCGATGAGGTATCCGACCAGCAGGGCCACCGACGAGCCGCGCCCCCTTCCGGGAGGTCGCTCTTCAACCGGCGTCTCGGGGTCTACCAGTCCCCGCTCCTCCATGATGCGCTGGGCGACGAGGGCGATCTCCCTGTAGAGCAGCAGGAAGCCCGCCAGGTTGAGGTGCTCGATCAGCCGAAACTCCTCCCCAAGGCGCTCCTTGACTCGCTGGGGCAGCGAGCTGCCGTAGCGCCGGGCGGCCGCCTCGTAGCAGAGCCTCTGGAGATAGCTTTGCACTGTGTACCCCTCCGGCACGGCGGGGTCCGGCAGGGTGTAGCCGAGGTCTCTGCCGAGGTCGAACTCGCACCGCTCCGCCACCCGAAGGGTGTTTGACACTGCCTCCGGCCACTCGGCAAAGAGCCGCTCCATCTGGGCGTAGGACTTCAGGTGGAGGTGGTGGTTGGGCCGGAGGTGCGGCAGCGCCTGGTCTATGGTGGTGTTGAGCCTTACGGCGACCAGAGGGTCCTGGAGGCGGGAGCGTTCGGGGCGGTGGTAGTGGACGTCGTTGGTGGCGACCACTGGGACGCCGACCTCATGGGCGATCCTGGTCAGCTTCCTGTTGCGGTCGGTGTCCCCGTGCAGGAGGTTCCGCTGTAGCTCGACGTACACCGAGCCGGTGCCGTACCAGTCCAGCTACCGCCTCAACAGCTCCCCGGCCTCACCGGACCGGCCGTCCATCGCCAGTTTCGAGAGACGCCCATCCCGCCCGCCCGTCAACAAAATGACGCCCTCGGAGTGGTGAGACAGAAGCGCGGGATCGAGCCTCGGCTCCCTGCGGTCGCCGGCGTTGGCCGTGGTGAATAGCCGGGAGATGTTGGAGTACCCGGCCCGTGTCCTCGCCAGCAGTGTGAGCCTTGTGCCGTCGGTCAGACTCAGCTCGCCGCCCGTGATGGGCCGGATGCCCAGGCTATTGGCGAGACGAACGAACTCCAACGCACCGCAGAGATTGGTGTCGGTCAGGGCCAACGCGGCATACCCGAGGTGCTTCGCCTGCGCCAGCAGCTCGTGCGCGTGGGAGGCCCCCACCCCGAAGGAGTAGAAGCTCTTTGCATGAAGCTCAGCGTAGCCGTTCGCCATCAGGCGCTCTGCCGGTACCACCGGTCGCCGGACCGGTCGTGGAACAGGGTGACCCGTCTGCCGTCGTCGGGGTTGATCCGGTAGTAGGCTCGGGTCACGGGCTCAGGGAGCCACCACAGATCGAAGGTCCACATGTCGTCTATGCGAGCCACCCGCTGCCAGCGCCTCTCGACTCGCACCGACACCGGCTCGCGCTCGGTGCCCTCCCGCACCTCCACGGGCTTTGGCGTGTGAAGCGGCTTGATACTGTCCCGGCCCGAAGGGTCGATGGGGACCTGCAAGGCCCGCATCTCCGGCGCGGGGTGCCAGGGCGCGACCTCCGTGACTCTGTGGAGCGCGTGGCCGCCCATCAATGCCTGCAACCTCCGGTCCGCCTTCACCAGCCGTCTGAGCCTGTCGCCCCGCACGTCGTCGAACAGCCCAATCTGAGTCCCCGACTCGCCGGTGAAACCGGACAGGGTGAGCGTCACGTCCTCGACATGATTCCGGGGCGGGTCCGACTCCAGTCTGCTTGTGACCACGAAAGAGGCTCTCTCCCACGAGCCGACCGGCTCCTTGAACCTGAAGCTCTTCTCCCAGTCAAGCCAACCGGAGGCCGCGCAGAGGAGGTGTGCCGCGCCGGCATACCTGCCCCTCATGTCCGGCCGGGCATAGGCCCTCTTGAGAAGAGTATCCACAGCGACGAAGAGCGCCTCTATGGAAGAGGTGTGGAAGGGCAGCGAGGTGTGTTCGACGACCGACTCCTCGAACGCCAACGGGAAGACGGGGCTATGGTCAATGCCGTTGCACAGCGACCAGGCCCACTGCCCGTCCGGCCCGAACCGGTCCGCAAGAATGTGCCCGCTCATGGAAGCAACTGCCCCCAACGTGTGCAGGCCGAAGCGGTGCAACTCCCTCTTCATGCCGGTGGGGACCGGCAGCAGGTCGATGCTATGGGGTGCGAGGAACGATGCCACGTCTTCCGGAACCCTGAATGCTCCGTGTGCCCCGCACGTTCCGGCCGCGACGAACGCGGGGAACTTGGCATCCGCCACGCCGACCCGGGGAGTCAGGTAGGCCGGGACTGCGTTCAGCAGAGCGGAGGCGACTCCGGCCTCTCCTCGAAACAGTCCTTCGAGGCCGTCGAGTCGCACGTAGGCCGTGCCCAGGTCGGCCTCCTCAACGCGGTCGCTGATCCCCTGTAGAGATGAGAGCACCTGGCCGAACACTCGGCGGTAGTGCGGCTCGTCGGCATCGAGTACGATAGCCTTCCCATGGCGGGACACGGCCTCCTCCAGAGTCATTCCCGGCTTCACTCCCGGAGCTGACCGAAAGCAGTCGACGACCACGGGCCTGGCCCTTGAAGGGCTCCGGTCGACGATGACCACGGGGGCATCCTTCAGGTGGGAGTGCCGGTACATCTCCACCTTCGCCCTCAGGTGAGTGACGAGCAGGCAGGCGACCCTCATGGATCATGCTCAATTCATCGGTGGGAATCAGGGATGCAGATAATAGCGCACACATGTTCTCATTGTCAATCTCCTCTTTGTCAATGGCGCCGGGAAATTGGGCCAGTGGGGCGGAGGAATCGTGTACCACGGAGCTGATGAGTGGGTGTAGGTAATCAGGCAGAGTGGCGATGTTGAAGGAGAAGTAAGAGGCCGTGTTGGCGGTGCCCGCTATTGCTCGTCCTGTTCTTCAGAAGGCTGGGACGCGGGGTTCTCCTGGCTGTGCTTGAGGCGGTAGCTCTCGCCGTTCATCTCGAGGATATGCACGTGGTGGGTGAGACGGTCCAGCAGCGCCCCGGTGAGGCGTTCCGAGCCGAACACCTCGGTCCATTCGTCAAAGGGAAGATTGGTGGTGACCAGGATGGAGCCCCGCTCGTGGCGCTGGCTGAATACCTCGAAGAGAAGTTCCGCCCCGGTGGGAGACAGGGGCACGAAGCCCAGTTCGTCGATGATCAGCAGATTCAGCCGCGACAGCTGTCTTTGCAGGCTGAGGAGCCGTCTCTCGTCCCGGGCCTCCATCAGCTCGTGCACCAGTCCGGCGGCGGTGGTGAAGCCCACGGACACCCCGCGCTGGCAGGCGGCCAGGCCCAACCCCAAGGCCACGTGGGTCTTGCCGGCGCCGCTATTGCCTACGGCGATGACGTTCTCCCGTCGCTGGATGTATTCACCTCGGGCCAGCTCCAGCACCAGGGTCTTGTTCACCGAGGGGATCGCCGGGAAGTCGAAGGTGTCAAGGCTCTTGACTGCGGGGAAGCGGGCGGCCCGGACCCGGCGCTCCACCATGCGCCGGTTGCGGTCGATGAGCTCCAGTTCGGCCAGCCTGAGCAGATATTCGGAGTGGTCCACACCCTCGGCGGCGCACTGGGCGGCTGTCTTCCCGTACTCCCTGAGGAAGCTGGGCAGCTTCAGTTCCTTCAGGTGGTGTTCCAAGAGCAGGGTGGACCTCTGGCTCACGGCGCCCTCCCCGTCAGCAGGCTCATGTAATCGCCGGCGGAGGTGGCGCTGACCCTGACCCTGGGGAGATAGGGATACAGTTCCAGGTCCAGCCGGGGCGCCCGCCTCTCCAGCCGGCAGAGCGCCAGATGCTTCACCGCGTCGAAGCTCAGCGCCCCCAGCCTGAGGGCGTCCCTCACGGGGGCATGCACCTCCTGCTGGGAGAAGGTCTCCAGCAGCCGGAGCACTTGGACGTACTCCCGCTTGCCCCGCCGGCCCATGCGGGCTTCCAGCAGGCGGCGCATGGCGCCGAACTCATGGGGCAATTCCCAGCCCTGCAGGGGGGCGGCCTGGTCCAGGGCCGCCGTCTTCTGCTCCAGCAAGGGCAGGTAGTGGATGGGGTCATACACGAAGTCGTCCCGCTCGTAGGAGCGGGGGTGCCCTGCGATAACCTCTGACCCGCAGCTGATGACCACCTGGTCAACGTAGCCCCGCACCATGACGTCCCGGTGCCCGTAGGCCACCGGGACCGAGTAGTCATTGGTCCGGTACCGGACCAGGGATAGGGAACTCACCCGCCCCGCCTGCCGGTCGCAGGCGTCGTAGGGCAAGGCCGGCAGCGGCCGCAGGGCCTCCAGGTCCCGCTCCATCCGCTGCCCGATGCTCTCAGAGTGCCCCCTGACCCTGGCGTCCATCCGCTCCAGGCAGCGCCGCTCCAGGTGGGCATTCAGGGCGTCGAAGCTCTCGAAGGACGGGATGGGCACCAGGAAGTTGCGCCGGGCGTACTCCACCAAGCCCTCCACCTTGCCTTTGTCGTTGCCCTTGCCGGGACGCCCGAACCGGTCCTCGAAGAGGTAGTGGGACTGAAGCTCGGTGAAGGCCCTGGTGCGCCGGCGCCGGCCGTCTCTCAGGATCCTGGCCACGGCCAGCTTGGTATTGTCGTAGAGAATGCTTTGGGGCACCCCGCCCAGGAAGGGCGAAGGCCGAGACGTGGCCGTCCAGGAAGGCCTCGGTGTTCTCTGCGGGATAGGCCTTCACAAAGCAACCGTCGCTGTGGGGCAGGTCCATGACGAAGCAGTGGGCCTTCTGCTCCACTCCGCCGATAACCACCAGGGCCTCGCCGAAGTCGCACTGGGCGTGCCCCGGCGGATGCGACAGGGGCACGAACATCTCCCGGGTCCGGAGGCGGCGTTCTCTTACGTAGTCCTTGACCGTGGTATATCCGCCGTCAAACCCGTACTCGTCCCTGAGCCGCTCGAAGATGCGCCTGGCCGTGTGACGCTGCTTCTTGGGGACCCTGTGGTCTTCTTCCAGGATGTGGTCGATGACGCCGGTGAAGGACTCCTCCTGAGCTTGGCGAAGGATCAGGGCGGCGGAGAGAAACCTGCCGCCGGTAGCCCGGCGGCACGGAGTAGGCCAGCATCTTGCGCACAGTCTCCCGGTGCAATCCGAACGTCCGCGCCGCCTCCCGGATGCTCATCCCCTCTACCATCACCGCCCTGCGGACCCGAAGATATAAGTCCACCTGAGCTTGATGCTCCTATAGACGTCAAGCCGCGCGGCGAACTATCCCGGCCGAGTTCAGCAGGACGGAGAAGACTTCGCGGGCAACGTAGCGTTTGAGGCAACGGATGACCTAAGGCTTGCTCATTCCTTCTCCGGTACAGCGACGCATGTACCCCTTGGTCCGGTCATCATGTCGGAGCCTGACTATGACGATGCGATGGAGAGCTGCGTTGACCTGGCGGTCGCCGCCGCGGTTCAGCCGGTGCCGATTGGTCTTGCCGGAGGACGCAGGTATCGGACTCACGCCGCACAGCGAGGCGAACGCAGCCTCGGAATGAACGGGTTGAGGGTTGCTGCCGGCAGAAATCAGCAGAGTTGCCGCCGTGTCGGGTCCTATCCCGAAGATGCTGACCAAGGCCGGAGCTGCCATCCCAGTGAGCCGTTCCAGCTGGGCCTGCAAGTCGCGGATCTCCCTGTCGAGTTGAAGGAAGCGGCAGGCAAGGGATCGAAGGGCGTACTTGGCCGCCGCCGTGGGATCTTCGAGACGACCCGGACGGAAGTCCTTGCACCGCGCAGAGAGGGCAGTGGCAGTCAGCCCATGGAGTGTTTCTCGAAGTCCAGCCGGGGCGGTGACGACCAGGGCCTTCATCTGGTTAACGGCCTGGGTGCGAGCCTTGACAGCCGAGTCCTTCGTGCTCTTGAGCATACGGAGCATTTCGCCCTCGCCTGACTTGGGAGTCGCGCCGGCGACTCCGGCCAGCACCGCACGCGCCGCTGTCAAGGGCGGCGGGATGTTGGGCCACTCTAGGAAACCCGGGAGCACGCAGAGGTTGGCACAGCCCACGGTGAATGAGTCAGAAGCAACGATTATTCCACCGTACTTCCTTTAATATCATTACTTGCGTAAGTGCGCATCTTATGATAGACTTACACCATGCGAATCCCCCGTGAACCTATAGCTTCCATGCTGGCCTTGGAGCGCCTCGCGGAAATCTTTGATATTCCCGAGTTAACTGAGGATGCCAGGCATGAAGTTCCCATTAATGACGGTCGTGACCGGGCCACCGTTGTCACTATTGGGGGCCATTCCTTCGCCCTAGAATGGAAGAGGTCAGGCTCCCTGAGCCATGTCGCAGCTGCCATTCACCAATTGGAGATGATCCAGAGCAAGTTGCCCCTTGAGATGATTCCACTCTTGGCAGTCCCCTACATGACTACAGAAGGGCAGGAGGCCTGCGCGCAAGCCGGACTACCCTGGCTGGATCTATCGGGAAATGCCAGAATCGTCTTTCCCGGTTTCTTCTATCAAAACCGTGGCAATCCCAACCGCTTCCGTCGACCTGGGCGGCCGGAGAGCGCATTTGGACCAAGGGGTTCTCGGATAGCACGACATCTCCTCATGGACCCCTCCAAGGCGGTAAGGCAGCGCGATCTAGCATCCGGCACAAGTCTGAATGAGGGTCACACCAGCCGCATAGTGGCTAAACTTTTGGAGACTGGCCTCGTTGAACGAGGAGAAGACGGTATCAGTGTCGTCGACGCCGACGCATTGCTCGACGCCTGGCGGGAGGATTACCGGTTTGACCGGCATCATATAATTCGCGGCCATATTTCAGCTGGTGGGGGCGATACTTTGATCCACTCCCTCGCCGAAGCCTTGTCTAAGACAGAGGAGCCCTACGCAGCCACTGCCCTCCCTGCCACATGGCTGTGGACACGTTACGCCCCGTTCCACCTCGCCACCGTGTACATTTCGAGTCTCCCATCGCCGGGGCTGAAGAGGGCCCTGGGCTTCCGAGAGGAGGTAACAGGAGCCAACACTTGGCTGGTGGTGCCCAACGACCAGGGCGTCTTCCACGGAGCGGAGCTTGTCGACGATATACGCTGCGTCCATCCGGTGCAGGCCTATGTCGACCTGAAGGACCATCCCGAAGGAGCAACAGAAGCAGCCACGGAACTCCGGAGGCGGCTGGAGTGGCGAGGTAATAATGATAACTAAGCCATAGACCGGAGAAGGGTACGGTATGGAGCAACCGGTCTTTGTCCGCCGGACATACCCCCTACATGGCAACCAAGTCGGGCGATCTGCTCCGTGAGACTGTTGGCGTCGGCAGGCTGGTCCCCTGTCTCCCCATTCAGCGGGGGAACCTGCAGGTCGGGTTGGAGCCCCACTTGGGCACGATGGACCTGGGTCCAGCGGTAGCCGTCTTGAATCGAGAGCAATTTCGAGGGCTGGGAGCCGGGTTGCAGGAGGCGGGATTTGAACCGGAGGTCGATGACCGGGTCGAAAAAAGATTGCAAGCTTGGACCCCGGGAACTCCCCATAGTGTAACGCAGGACTCTTTGGTTCCTCCCAGCGATGAAACGGACGAGAGGGGTGCCACTCCACACATTGAATCCGAGTTAGCCGCCACGGTCACGCCAAGCCTCGAATTGGCCTTCGAGGACCGGCGCTGGAAAGATTTGTCAGGCTCCACCCTTACCGGCGCATGGGCCACCCGGAGTATTCCGCAATGCGGCCCTGGCGCCTCTACCATGCTCAAAGCGCTTGCCTTCGGGAACAGCGCAGAAAAGAAAGACCCCCTACGACTCCTCCCATTGTCGCAAGGCGGTTATTCACGTGCGGGCGAGGAGCAGGCCAATCGACCAGAAGAACTGGCCTGCTCGAGGAGGACCCAAGGACAATATTCTTCAGATAGGAGGTGACTCATGGACACACGAGCCAGCCCCGAGGAAGCGAACGAAAGGGAAAGGCCGCGGCGGATTGAAGCGCCAACCGCGACCTCAAGCCAACCGGAGACTCGACCCCAGATGGCATATCTTCATACTAACGGAGAGAGCACCGAGGCGCAATCGACGACGGACACCGATTCGGGCCACTCCCCTTGCAACCCCTGCGGGCAGGAGACCCTACGATCCGCGAGCTGTACCCCAACGGTCCCAGGAGTCATTCATTATGACAGCGGGTGGACCCCGGGAGTCGTGTTCCCCAGAGAGAGGCTCATCGTCGTGGCCAGAGAGCACGACGACGGACGCCTGGCCCGGTGGATCTACGATATGCTCTCCGGCCGGTGGGCGCAGTCCCAGCCCATGGACGATGGTACCGGCCCCGGAATGGGAGGGACTCCCGTGCCCCGGACTCCGCCAGGACCGGCGGGCGTCGCCCCGACGGCAGTTTCCTCAGCCGCGAAAACATTCCGGTGACCCTTGACCTGTCGCGGGTGCCGGGGACTGAGGAGGCACCCGCGCTTTTCTCTTGTACATTCCCAATAATTCTAGAGACTGTGGAGGAGCCATGATTGCGGGAATTTATGTAAGGACCAGCACGGTCAGCCAGGGGGAGGAAGGAACTTCCCTGGAAACCCAAGAGGAGCAAGCCCTGGTGAAGGCAATCGAACTAGGCTACGAAGTCGACCCCGCATACATCTGGCGCGAGATGGAGTCGGGCGCACACATGGATCGACCGGTCTTAAACCTGATGCTCCAAGTCGTACGCAACCGGGAGGTGGACGTTGTGATTGTTTATGACCACGACCGCCTTTCCCGGGAACCGGTGGATCTGCTCATCATCAAACGCATGTGCGAGAATGCAGGCGTCCCCCTGAAATTCGTCAAGGGTCCAGCGGTCGAATCTGAAGAGGGTGACATCGTTACGCACATCCTGGGATACGCGGCGAAGAAGGAGCGGCTTCAGTTAATAGAACGCTCGATGCGTGGCAAGGAACGGGTTGCCAGGGATGGTCGCATGCCCTCTAGCGGTGGGGTAGGCCTGTACGGTTACGACTACGACACCGCTCTGCAACAAAGGACTATCAACGAAACGGAAGCCGAAGTGGTCCGGATGATGTTCCAGTGGGCCTTTGAAGGCATCAGCATGTATCGAATCGCCTGCATGTTGAACGAGAAAAGGATCCCCAGCAAAACCGGGAAGTTGTGGAGTATGTCCGCCGTTGCACGGGTCCTACGGAACCAGGCCTACACAGGGGTCCAATACTATGGCAGATTCCGCCGCCATAAGGTGGAGGGTCGCAAGAGGGAAATCACCAGGAGACCCGACTCGGAAACGATTCTGGTCGAGGGCTTCACCCCGCAACTTATCTCTCCAGGGTTCTTCGAGGCGGTGCAGCGGCGCCTGGCCACCAGACCGGGAAGGCGGACAAGACAGGGCCCCCGTTATTTGTTGTCAGGCTTCGCCAAATGCGGAAAGTGCGGGAGCGCACTGGTGGGAAGCATGATGGCGCGCGGGTACCGGTACTACCGCTGCACAAGCACCAACCACACGCCGGAAAGGCCAGTCACCTGCGATGTAAGGTACATAAGGGGGGATCGGCTGGAAGGAACGGTGTGGAAGATCGTCTCAAGGGCCATCCGACACCCTGAGATACTCAGCCGGCAGGTACAACGCTATGCCCAAACGGGCGAGGGAAACCTGGCTGGTAGGCTGACCAAGCTCCGCGGTGACATAGCAGACCTGAAGAGCCAGCAACGCCGTCTCCTCGGGCAGCGCCAGAAGGACGTTATTGACCAGGAGATCTTGGAGAGCCAGATCGCCCCGGTGAAGCTGCTTTGCGACGAGAAGGAAAGGGAACTCGGGGCTCTGGAAGACCAGCAGAAAAGGAAGGACGATGCCCTGGATGCTGAGGAGCGAATCGCGGAGCACTGCAGGCGGTTGGAGGAGGGGATCGACAACCTGGACGTAGAGGGCAAGAGGGCGGCGCTGGCGACTTTCGGAGTCAAGGTCGAAGCTACGCGAGACGACCTGTCAATAACTCTGGAGATCGACCCCAGCGCAACGACAATTCAGCAATCACCAACCCGATTGTGGTAGCATAATCCCACGCTGGTCCTCCAGCTTTGCTGCCGGCTCAAGGGATATTTACTCCTAGCCCGGCCCGAAGGGAGACATGCTTCCCATGGCCACCCCTCTGGTAGTGGACGCGATCTCGGACGCCGTCACCCGGGCCTTGGAGCAGGCCCGCGACGAGGGCTTGCTCCGGTTGGAGACCATGCCCGACGTTATGGTCGAGCGACCGGGTAAAGCCGAGAACGGCGACTTTGCCACCAATCTTCCCCTGCGACTGGCCCGCGCCACCCGCATCGATCCGTTGGAGTTGGCCCAGGAGTTGGTCCGCCGGATAGTTCCGGGCGAGCAGGTGGAACGGGTGACGGCGGCGCGCCCCGGTTTCATCAACTTTTACTTGAGGGATAGCTGGCTCCAGCAACAGGTGGAGGTGGTGAGGCAGGCGGGAGCCGCCTTCGGGGATGCGGCCTTGGGAGCCGGGCGCAAGCTGATGGTGGAGTTCGTCAGCGTCAATCCCACCGGTCCGGTCCACGTGGGACACACCCGCGGGGCAGTCTTAGGCAGCACTCTGGCCAACGCACTGGAAGCCGCCGGTTACCAGGTGACCCGGGAGTACTACGTCAACGACTCCGGCAGCCAGATGGACGCGTTTTACCGCTCGGTGTACGCCCGCTACCTGCAGGCGGCGGGCCATGAGGCGGAACTGCCCGCCCAGGGCTACTTGGGGGACTACGTAGCGGACCTCGCCCGAGAAATCCTGGATGAGCAAGGGCCGCGCTATGTCGGTGCGGATGAAGCCCAGGCCCTGAAGGAAATCGGTGACCTGGGGCGGGCCAAGATGATAGAGCTCATCCGGGAGGACCTGGAGCAAATTGGCGTCAGCTTCGACAGTTGGTTCAGCGAGGGCTCCCTGTACCGGGAGGGCGAGTACGATGAAGCCCTCCGGTCGTTGCGGGACAACAACTACCTGTCGGAGCGGGAAGGCGCGCTGTGGTTCAACTCCAGCAAGCTGGGCGACGACAGGGACAACGTAGTGGTGCGCTCCACTGGCGAGCCAACCTACTTCGCCTCTGACATCGCCTATCACTACAACAAGTTCGTGAAGCGCGGGTTTGACGGGGTAATAGACATCTGGGGCGCGGACCACCAGGGGCACGTGCCCCGGATGAAGCTGGCCGTGGAGGCGCTGGGCATAGACGCCCAGCGGCTGACGGTGTTGATCGCTCAGATGGTGACCCTCAAGCGAGGCCGGGAACTGGTGCGGGCCTCCAAGCGGACGGGGGAGTTTGTCACTCTCCGGGAGTTGGCCGACGAGGTGGGCCTCGACGCCTGCCGGTACTTCTTCCTGGCCCGTACGCCCGCTACCCAAATGGAGTTCGATCTGGACCTGGCCAAGCAGGAGTCTACCGAAAACCCGGTGTACTACGTGCAGTACGCCCACGCCCGCAACAAGGGAATCCTGGACCTGGCCCGCAGCCAGGACATCGACTGGTCGGCCGGGGACGTTACCCTTCTCAACCATCCGGCCGAGGTGGGCCTTATCCGCCTGATGCTGCGGCTGCCGGAGCTGGTGGCCCACGTGGCCAGGACCCTGGAGCCTCACCACCTGGCCCACTACGCCACGGAGCTGGCCACGGGATTTCACGGGTTCTACGAACACTGCCGGGTGATCTCGTCCTATCCCGACGATAGGCACCTTACCCTGGCCCGTCTGAAGTTGGTGGAGTCGGCGCAGATCGTCTTTCACCGCACCCTCACTCTCATGGGCATGAACGCCCCGGACCGGATGTAGGCGCGGGAGCGCCGCCTCTCTCACCTGCATGGCTTTGGTGCGGTCCGTCCTCCGCGTCCCATGGGCGTCGCCGGCCGAAGCCCGGCTCTAAATGCCGGGACCGCATTCCTGGGGACTGCCCGGCCTCTCGTCTCCGGATGGCCATCGGCCCCGGCGCCTTACCCCGCTCACCAGCAGCCGCAAGCCCGGCCGCCGGGCCCGGACCAGGCCCGGCGCTGCGGTTGAGATTCCTCGTCGCTGCGCTCCAGCGGAATGACAGGAGGGCTCTCCAGCGGAATGACGAGGGGCCCCTCCGGTGGAATTACGTGCGGATGTTACTGTATTCAGGGCCTCACACCCTGTCATTCTGAACCCCCACCCCCTGTCATTCTGAGTCTGTCGAAGAATCTAAGGCTCTCTGCGCCAGGCTCGTTGCATGAGCAACGACCGCTCCGGCGCCTTACCCCGGTGCACCAGCAGCCGCAAGCCTCTATTCGGGATAGGCGCCCCCCACGGTGTCTTCCCCCCGCCCACTAACAGCCGCAAGCCCGGCCGCCTGGCCTGGACCCGACTCCGGCGCAGCAGTTGGGATTCCTCGTCGCTGCGCTCCAGCGGAATGACAAGGGGGCGCTCCAGCGGAACGACAGGGGTGCCTCCATTCTCGTCGTCCCGGCGAAGAGCAGACCCCGTACCCGGTACGGGGCCGGGGCCGCCCTAATCCCCCCAACCACACTTCAGACAAGGCGCCCCCGGCCACTAACCCCAGACAAGGCGCCCCCGGCCACTAACCACTGACCCCTAATAGCTCTCGACACTTCCCCCTTGCCTGCTCCAGTGGCCACTCCCTACACTACTATTAGTCGGCAGCTATTAACGCCTGACCCACCCGAAAGCCGGTAAACTAACTGACACTGCATTGCCCATGCGCCGGCGGCCATCCTCAAAGCTGACTGTAGGATTTCAGCCCTATGGCCGATTCGTTCCCTATTCGTTCCAACGAAAAACGAATCCAACCCGGTGACCGATTTGCTCCTTGTTTGTTCCAGCAAAAGACGAATCCAACCCCCACACCGCCGCGCCCAGCCAGCCGGCGCCAGGGCAATCGCGCTTTAACCACACCCATGTTAGGAAAATCAAAATACGATTCTCCTGACACTGAACACTTACGCTGTGGATGCGGCGCTTGTATTGGGGGCCATATGGGTTTATCATGGGGACGATTGGTCTTTAACATTCCCTCAACCTGTTCTCTGCCAGACACCCTGGCTACTCTCTGACCCTCTGAACAGACGGCCAAGGGTAGCCAGGTCACAGGGCCTCGGTGTTCCTCGCATTGACCCCGGCAGCAACGGGACAGTAACGGTAGCAGCCTCAGATGCGGCCGGCGACGGTCATGGCGCCGTGGTGGGAGACCTGAGCACAAACGCCTGAATGCATATACTACTGCGAATTACCCGCATGGCCTGGCGGTACCGCACCCGCCTGCTGCTGGCCTACCTAAGCTTCTTCGCCGCCGTCGGATTATCCCTAGCCATCCCCTACCTCTTCGGCTACTCAATAGACCAACTGATTTCCTATGACCCAGAGGGGGGTGTTTCCGGCAGGGACGTAAGCCGCACCACCCTGGCCCTGCTAGCTGCCGCCATTCTCTCAGTCAGCCTGGCCCGGGGCTTCTTCGACTTCGCCCGCACCTACACCGTCGACTCCCTGTCGCAGTTCGTCTCTTACGACTTTCGCAACCAGATTTACGACAAGCTCCAGCACCTGAGCTTCGCCTTTCACGACAACGAACACACCGGCAACCTGATGTCCAAGGCCACCGCCGACGTGGAAGCGGTGCGGCGTTTCGTCAACATGGGGTTGGTGCGCTCCCTGGAAGTCGTGGTCAGGGTAATAGCCATAACCTCCATTCTCGTCTTCTTGGACTGGAAGTTGGCCCTCATCAGCTTGGCCTTCGTGCCGTTCCTGGTGTTTCGCACCACCAGGGTCATGGGGCGGCTTCGGACCATGTGGACCCACGTTCAGGAGGTAATGGGGCGGACCGGGACCGTGCTGCAAGAGAACCTGGTGGGCATTCACGTGGTCAAGGCCTTCGCCGCCGAGGAGTACGAGAAGAAGAAATTCGCCAGTGTCAGCCAAGACCTGCGGGAAGAGTACTTTAAGTCGGAGCGGCTGCAGGGGACCAACAGCGCCTGGATGACCATGTACTTCACCATGGCTCTGGGCCTCATCCTATGGATGGGGGGAGTCCGGGTCATACAAGGCAACCTCACTCCCGGCGAACTGACCATGTTCATCCTGTATTTGAACCAGCTGACCTTCCCCATAAGGATGATGGCGTTCATCATCAACAGCTTTTCCCGGGCCATCTCTTCGGGGGAGAGGCTCTTCGAGCTTCTGGACGCCCGCTCCCCGGTGGAGGAGCGCGCGGGGGCCGAGGTTATGGGCCGGGCCTGGGGCCACGTGAGATTTGAAAATATCTCCTTCGCCTACGATTCCCGCCTCCCAGCCATCAGGCGTCTGAACATCGATGCTCCTCCCGGACAGATTACGGCTATCCTGGGGGCTCCGGGCAGCGGAAAGACCACGGTGGTAAACCTGCTGCCCAGGTTCTACGACGTGACCGCCGGGCGCATTACCCTGGACGGGCGGGACCTACGCGAGTTCACCCTGTCATCTCTTCGCCGCAACGTGGGCATTGTCCAGCAGGACGTGTTCCTCTTCGGCGGAACCATACGCGACAACATAGCCTACGGGGACACCAATGCCTCCCTGGACGACGTGGTGGCGGCGGCCAAGGTGGCCCAACTGCATGATCACATAATTAGCCTGCCCTACGGCTACGACACCCAGGTAGGCGAGCGGGGCACTACCCTTTCCGGCGGGCAGCGGCAACGGCTGTCCATCGCCCGGACCGTTCTCCTCAACCCGCCCATATTGGTCTTGGACGACTCCACCTCCAGCGTGGATGTGGAGACGGAGCGCCTCATACACCAGGCCATGACCAGGGTCATGGAGGGCCGCACCACCTTCGTCATCGCCCACCGGCTCAGCACCGTGAGGGAGGCCGACCTCATCGTGGTGCTGGACAAGGGAGAGGTGGTGGAGCAAGGCGCCCACGAGGCGATGATGGCCCGGGGCGGGACTTATCGAGACATCTACGACCGGCAGCTTCGGCCCCAGGAGGAGTTGCTGCTGGACGCTGCCGTCGGGCGCGACCGAGGAGGTAACGACTAGATGCGCGAGGCCAGTCCAGGGGGCGGGTTCGGCGGCATGATGGGCGGCATGCGCGGCCTCCAGTCGGGTGGGGTCCACAGTCCCAACATGGACAACCTCACCGACGAGAGCATCGCCGGCAGGGTGTACGATCACCGGGTGGTGACCAGGCTGGCCAGCTACGCCAAGCCTTACAAGAAGGACGTGCTGATAAGCATAGCCGGGGTGTTGTTGTACACCCTGGGCAACGTGACCATACCGTTGCTCATGATGTTCGGCATCAACTGGGCCATCAACGACGGCCTCATGTGGCGGTTGCACGTGGTGGGCGGGGGCTTCGTGGGCGTTGCCCTGATGCACTTCGCCGCCAACTACACCCAGTTGGTCTTCATGCCCAAGGTGGGACAGGGCATCCTGTACTCCCTGCGCACCGGCATGTTCAACCACCTCCAGTCTCTATCCCCCTCCTTCTTCCACCGGACGCCGGTGGGCCGCATCATGTCGCGGAGCCAAAGCGACGTGCTCCAGCTCCAGGAGACCTTCGAGTTGATCGTCCAGAGCTTCTCGGACGTCCTGATCCTGCTGGGCATAGTAACCATGATGCTGATCATCGAATGGCAGCTGGCCTTGGTCACCCTCAGCATCGTCCCGGTGCTGTTCCTGGTGCTGGGATATTGGCAGCGCTTCGCCCGCCATTCGTTCATGCGCATACGCCGGGCCATTGCCATGGTCAACGGCGAGTATAACCAGAACATAACCGGGGTCCGCGTGGTGGAGAGCCTGAACCGCCAGCAAGCCAATCTCGACCACTTCGACTCGCTCAACGCCGAGCACCTGAACGCCAACCTGGAGGCAAGCCGTTTTTCCGGCGCTCTGCAACCCCTGGTGGAAACCTTGATCGGCATCGGTATGGGTTTCGGCGTGGTCCTGGCTGGGGGTATGTTGGCCCAGGGAGGGGCGGTGGAATGGGGGGTGCTGGTGGCCTTCGCGCTGTGGATCCAGCGCTTCTTCGAGCCCATCCGCCACCTGACGATGCAATACAGCCAGTTGCAGCGGGCCATGGCGGCGGGGGTCCGCATCTTCGAGGTTCTGGACCTCAAGCCCGAGGTGGCTGATGCCGCCGACGCCGTCGACGCGCCTCCGCTCAAGGGTCGGATCCGGTTCGAGGGCGTGAGCTTCCACTACGTGCCGGGTGTGGACGTGCTCAAGGACGTGGACCTGGACATCCTTCCCGGCGAGAACGTGGCGGTGGTCGGCTCGACCGGGGCGGGCAAGACCACCCTGGTCACCCTCATCCACCGGTTCGCGGACGTGACCAAGGGCAGGATAACCGTCGACGGCTACGACATCCGGCAGGTTACCCGCCGCTCCCTGGTGCAACAGATGAGCATGGTGCTGCAGGAGCCGTACTTATTCTCCGGCACCGTGCGGGACAACATACGGTATAGCCACGTGGACGCCACCGACGAGGAGGTGGTCCAAGCGGCCCAGGCCGTGGGAGCGCACGATTTCATCGTGGCCCTGGAGAACGGGTACGACACCGTGTTGGCGGAACGAGGGGTTAACCTCAGCGTGGGGCAGCGCCAACTGGTGAGCTTCGCCAGGGCCATCGTGGGGGACCCCCGTATCATCATCCTGGACGAGGCCACCGCCAACATAGATACCCACACCGAGCTGCTCATTCAGGCCGCGCTGAAGCGGGTCCTGCGGAATAGGACCTCCATAGTCATCGCCCACCGGCTGTCCACCATCCGCAACGCCGACAAGATAGTGGTGTTGGACCAGGGGAGGTTGGTGGAGACCGGCCGGCACGAAGACTTGCTGGAAACTGGTGGCGTCTACGCCCGGCTGTACGCGGTGAACTACGGTCTGGCTTTGGACGGCTTGGCGGCGGGACCCGACTGCGCCGCTCCCGGGCTGGGCTAGGCGCCCCGGCTCTCTATGGCCCCTTTATAGGGGCACGGCGGCGTCTTTCATCTGTTAGAGGGTCTGCCCCCGGGCAAGACCGGCAGGGTCAGTCGGCCAGGACGCGGTCCATGGCCATCTTGAAGACCTCGTAGGGTTGGGCGCCGGTGAACAGGAGGTTGCCTACCAGGAAGGTGGGGATGCCGTTGACGCCATAGTGCAGCGCCTCCTGGTACTGCGCCATCACCGTGGACGTGTAGTGCTGGCTTTCCAACCGCTGTAGCAACTCAGGGGTGTCCAGACCGACCCCGTTGCTGATTTCCTCGATGACCGCCAGGTCGCCCAGGTCTTGCCGGTGTTCCCACATAGCCCGGTAGGCCGCGTCGTGAAACTCCAGGAATTTGCCCTGCTGCTGGGCGTATTCCGTGGCTTCCAGGGCGTACATGGTGTTGGGAGTGACTGAAGGCGGTCGCATTATCAGGCCGGCGCCGGTTGCCTGGCTCCGCAGGGGCTCGGCCAGTTCATCCTCGGTCTCCCCGGGCCGGGGCGCACGGGCCGCTCCCTCCTTGGGGGTCTCCGGACGGAGCAGATAAGCCCGCCCCTCCACGGCTATCTCGTACTCCTGGGCCAGCTTGTGGACCCGCTCCAGGCCCACGTAGCACCAGGGTCAAATATAGTCGTACCAAATGGCCAACCTCACGCGCTCCTGCGCTTCTTCTGCGGAGTTGTGGGATTGGGTCATTTGCTCAATCTCCGGCTTCCTTCTTGTCGTGGCCCCGGGCAGGACCTGGCGACGCCGCGGAGTCTATCAGCGCCGCATTACCCTGTCAACGGGCGGGGCCAGCGGGCTGGCAGGTCAGGTCTTTTGATTTTCCCGTCATGTCACGGCGGACGCCCCAAACGTCATGCGGGATGTGCGCGCCCATGCCGTGCTGGGCGCACTCACCCGACATCTTCCTCAGCGTCACGATGCCATTCCGAGTTGGCCTCTGCCTTCCGGGCGCGCCCCTGCCATTCCGAGTGAGCCCCTGTCATCCCCAGCGCCACCCTGTCATTCCGAGCGCAGCCGAGGAATCTAAAGCCCCTAGCTGTCGGGCGGCCCGTGCCTGACAGCCGGGGCTTCCGGCGATGCATTTTGGATTCCTCGTCGCTGAGCTCCAGCGGAATGACAGGAACGGAGGTTCTGTCGGAATGGCGGGGGCAGGCGCCGGGAATCACTATGACCTTGTGGAGGCAGCGTAAAGGCGATGAAAAGGGGGGAGCGCAGGGCTGTAGTAGCCAGGCGCGGGGGCAACGCGGGGGACCGGGGGAGGGTGCGTACGGCGTGGGTAGTAGTTCGTGCCCAGGGGAAGGCGTGTACAGCGTGGGTAGTAGTTGGCGGTCAGAGAACGGGGAGCTTCTCCGGAGAGGGGCGCGTTAGGGCGGGTAGTAGTTGGCGGTCAGAGAACGGGGAGCTTCTCCGGAGAGGGGCGCGTTAGGGCGGGTAGTAGTTGACGGTCAGGGAACGGGGAGCCTCGGCGAGAAGGCCGTTGAGCTCGGACAGGCTCGCAATCTTGGGGCAGTCCTCGACGTTGGAGTTCCACCCGTCCCGGTCCAGCAACACCGGGTAGATGCCCACAGCGCGGGCTCCCAGGACATCGGCGTTGTACTGGTCACCCACGTGGACGGTCTCCTCCGGGTCCGTGGACATCTGCTCCAGCCCGGCCAGGAAGATAGGGGCGTGGGGTTTTTCGGCGTGGGCGTCGGTGGCGTTGATGCAGCACTTCAGGTAACGCGACAGCCCCAACTGCCGGCACATTTGGTCCACGTCCCGCCTCAGGTTGGACAAGATACCCAGCTGGTAACCCTGGGAGTCCAGCGCCGCCAGCGCAGGAATCGCGTCTTCGAAGGGAACGAAGTCCTTGGGCACGGATAGGGCCAGGTTCCAGATCTGCCGGGCCAGCTCCAGGGAGACGGGCACCCCGGCGGTCTCCATTATGATCTGCTCGTATCTGGCGAAAAACTCCTGGCGGTCGCCGCGAGGGCGCAACGCGATGGGGTCATCGGCGTTTTCCTGGTTGAAATAAACGTCGGCGGCGGCATAGCCCCGGCCAATGGCGTGCTTGGAAACTGTGATGCCCAGCTCCTGGCAGGCGGCCTGCTGGACCTCGTCCAGGGGAGGCCAGAATCTGACCAGGGTGTTGTAGAAGTCGAACAAGACTGCTTTGATCATGGAGGCGCCTAAATCCGGCCCATCAGGCGGAGGACTTCCCCCACCTCGTGGGGAGAGTCCACCCGGTACTCCGCGGCGGTGGCGTCGCGCGCGGGGCCCACGTACACTCCCATCCCTCCGGCGCTTTGCACCGCCAGGAAGCCGGCCTCGTCGCCAATGTCGTCGCCAAAGTACATGGCCTGCGCCGCCTGGGGATGCCTGGCCTGAATCAGCGAGATGGCCCGGCCTTTGTCCCAATCCACTCGGGGGCGCACTTCCAGTGCCTTCTTCCCCGGCGACACCATCAACGACCCAGCCGCCACCAGGTGGGCCGTCGCTTCCTCGACGGCGGCCTTCACCGGCCCGACCTGCTCCTCGGGCGTCAGGCGGTAATGCACGGTAAGGCTCAAACCCTTGTGCTCGGCGAACGCGCCTTGCAGGTGGGCCAACCCCTGCTCCAAACCCCGGTACGCTTCGTCCACGGCACCTTTCCGCTGCAGGGCCTCGGCGTGGACAAAGTCCAACCCGGGACCACGCATCTCCAGGCCGTGGTTGCCCGCGTAGATCACGCCTTCCACGTCCACCCTGGCGCTCACGTCCTCCAGTGCCCTGGCGCTAATGACGGCGATCACGTGCCTGCCGTCGCCGCTCAGCCGCACCATGGACTCCCTGGTTTCCGGGGGAATGGCGGCCAGTTCCGGCCGGGCGGCGATAGGGGCCAGGGTCCCATCGTAGTCCAGCATCAACAGCACTTGCGAGGCGTTACCTAGGCGTCGGCCTATGCCAGGCCATACGTTTAGGAGGTGAGGCATGACCCCTGGCGGTCCGCGGCGGACAGGGTCCTTTCCCAAGCAGGGATCACCTGGCCCTGACGGGTCTGCGGGAAGGGCGCGTACCCTGCATAAGCTCCACCAACATCCGTGCCGCCCACTTGTAGATGTTGTTCTCCTCCACCACGGAACGCATGTTGACCATGCGGGCCCGCCGCTCTTCCGGGGGCATCTCCATGGCGGCGCAGATAGCGTCGGCAAATTGCTCCGTGGCGTATGGGTTCACTATCAAGGCGTCGGTCAATTCCAAGGCGGCCCCGGTGAACGGGCTCAGGATCAGCACGCCGTCTTCGTCGAACCGGCTGGCGACATACTCCTTGGCCACCAGGTTCATGCCGTCGTGGAGAGAACTGACCACGCAAAACCGGGCGAGCCTCCGCAGGGCCAGCAGGGACAGGTTGGGCAGGTCGTCGGGCAAGTAGATGATGGGCTGCCACCCGCGCCTGCCGAACCGCCCGTTTATCTCGTCAAGGAGTTGGTCGATCTGATCCGACAGGGCTTGGTAGGCCTCTATGTTGGTCCGGCTCATAACGCCGGCCTGGATGAACACCACTTTGCCCACGTATTCCGGGTGCTTTTCCAGAAAGCGGCCCACGGCCCGGAGCCGGTGCGGGATTCCCTTGGTGTAGTCTATGCGGTCGATGCCCAGGCCGATGATCATGCCGCCCAGGTTCAGCTCCTCAGTAAGGCGGTCGATCTCCTCGGTGACGTAGTAGCTATTGGCGTCCTCAGATATCTGCTCGAAGTCGACGCTGATGGGAAAGGGCCGGACGATGGTGTGCTCGCCCCGGTAGTGGACCACGTTGTACTCCTCGTCCACCTGCCCGGCCAAGGCCCGGGCGGCGGTGGTCAGGAAGTTGTTGCAGTGGTCTCCGATGTGGAAGCCGAGCAGGTCGTTCCCCAGCATCCCGTCCAAAAGCTCGTGCTGCCAGGGACAGATGCGGAAAATTTCGGGGCTCGGCCAGGGAATGTGCCAGAACTGCCCGGTGATTACGTTGGGGTCCGCCTCCCGGATCAGGCGGGGCAGCAGGGCCAGATGGTAGTCCTGGGTGAAGACCGCCGTGGGCCTGCCGTTGATTTCGTCCAGGACGTGCTCGGCGAAGACCTGGTTGACTGTCCGGTACATGTCCCATGCGCCGGCGTCGAAGATAGGCTCGGTGTAGGCGTTGTGGCACAGGGGCCACAGCGCTTCGTTGGAGAACCCGTAGTAGTAGCCCTGCTCCTGCTCCTCGGTGAGCCAGACCAGCCGCAGGGTGTAGGTTGGGTCGTCCGGGGGGACCATGATCTTGTTCTGGTCGTTTACGGCGTACCAGTCTCCCTGGCCGCCGCCGTAGGCGACCCAGGTGCCGCCGCACTCCTGCATCAGCGGGTCAAGGGCGGTGATGAGGCCGCTGGCCGGCGCGGCGTAGCTGAGCTCGCCCTCTACGAACTGGTGAATGTACGGCTGCCGGTTGGAAACGACGACGAGGTTGTAGTCGCCCATCTCCCGCTGGGCCAGCCGCTTCAGGTGTTCCTTGCCCCACACGGGCGCTTTCGTGGCCAAACCCGCTTCCGTGACCCCTGGGGACGACTGGCAACGGCGTCCCTGGTTCCTGCGCAATCGGCCGCCGGGCGCGGCTGCCGATCCGTTACCGGCACCCGGGAGAGGATTCCAGCGCGAAACTAGCCCAGATTCTTTCATACCCACGGGGAAAGGTCAACCGGCCCCAGGCAGGGCACGGGGCCTTCCGGTGGGCGGAGGGCTTCGCGGGGACGCCGTGAGGGTCGTCTAGCGGCGGGGTTCCCAGCGGAAGAACCGCACGCCAATCAGCAACCCACCCGTGAGCCACCCGGCCATGACCAGCAAGTGCACCCATTCGAAGCCCGCTCCCGTCTCGAACGGATTGAACGCCGTATGCATCGCCGATGAAAAATGTTTCACCGGGAAAACGTCCGCGATGGTAGTGAGCCACACAGGGGCGTTCCGTAGCGGGATGAACACATCCGATATGAACAGTAGCGGCAGCGTCAACCCATTGACCACTACCGGGGATGCCTCCGCGTTGGGTATGACCGCCGTGGTTGCCAGCCCAAGGGCGCAAAAAGTGGCCGCCCCCAAGGCTAGTGTCACCAGGAAGGCGGGCAGGGTGTTGGAAGGGACATCTACGTCGTAGAACAACACCCCAGCCCCCGTCACGATCGCCACCAGCAGGACCGACACGAGTGTCGCGTGGGCGACCCTGCCGAACAGGAATGACCCGCTGGGCAGCGGCGTGCCGCGGATGCGCTTGAGCACTCCCTGCTCCCTGGAAAAGCACACGCTGACGGCAACATGGTTGTAGCAGGCGTAGACCATCGACAATGCGACAATGCCCGGAACGTAGAAGGTGGACGTGTTCGCCGTCCCGCCTTCGAGCTGTATTTCGTTGTTGCCGAACAGCAGGTTGAAAATCACCAGGAACAACAGGGGAAAGACGAAGGTGAAGAACGCGGCCACGGGATTGCGCCAAAAGGCGGTGTTCTCGTACCTGATCTGCCTCAAGGCGAGCGCGAGTGCCCTCACTCTTCCCCGCCGTTCCCTTCCGTGGGGCGAACCAGCTCGACGAACAGGTCCTCCAGCGTAGGGGGCGACACCGATAGTTCCTCCATCTCGATGCCCCGCTCAACGGCCCAGCTAGTGAGCCTGTGCAGGCTGCGGGTCGGCGCGTTCGTCGTGATGGTATATCGGCGGCTATCATTGCTCGTGGATTCCGCTGCCAAATATTCGGGCGGCGGGGCTGTATCGGCCGCCAGGCTAAACCGGATGGTCGTAGAGCCGTCCCGGCGCACCAGTCTGCCGGGAGCGCCCTCGGCCACGATTTTCCCCTCCACAATAATGGCGACCCTGTCGGCCAGGTGCTCCGCCTCGTCCATGTAGTGGGTCGTGAGCACCACTGTCTTGCCGAGGGCCTTGAGACCCAAGACCATTTCCCACGCGCCGCGCCGCGCCGAAGGGTCGAACCCTGAGGTCGGCTCGTCCAGGAACAGCAACTCAGGGTCTCCCGCCAGCCCGATGGCAACGTCCAAGCGCCGCTGTTGGCCTCCGGACAAACGTCTGACGCGGGTGCGGCGTTGGTCCCTCAGTCCCACCAGGTCCAGGATCTCCTCCAGCGGCAACGGGTGGGGGAAATATCCCCGGAAGACGTCTATCGTCTCCTCAACGGACAAGTACGGCTCCACGCCCGTCGCCTGAAGTACGATGCCGATACGCTGTTTCAGAGCCCGTTCGTTCCGTCCCGGGTCATGGCCCAGGACCGACACGTAGCCGCCGGTCCTGTTTCGATGCCCCTCCAGTATCTCCACCGTCGTCGTCTTACCCGCTCCGTTGGGACCGAGGAGAGCGAACACCTCGCCCTTCGACACGAGGAGATCGATGCCCCGCACGGCCTCCATCTTCCCGTAAGACTTGCGTAGTCCTCGCACCTCAATGACCGGTTCCGGGGTATTCGAAATCAACATCGGTCAATATTACCCCATCTGTAGGCGGCGCATGGTACTTGTGACAAGCATCCTGCCACGTTCAACACGAATCCCGAGCTGCCGTGGGGACGCGGCCGGCTCTTCCCCGGCTGCTTCTTTGGCCGGTTGGAGCGTTGCCGGGGTCCGGGCGCGCCGCGGAGCCGGCCTGGCGTGGAGTTCGTGGAGGCGCCAGCCCGTAGCTGCTACCTGGGACGGGCAACGACTGGGAATATCATAATTCAGCGGCACCGGCCAAGCAACAAACGAGGCCGCGGGCCAAATTGACACCGTTTATCGACACGGGTACGATAGCCACGCCTAGCACCCCGAGGCTGAGGTTACCCCAAAGTCCGCCCGGCCCCGGGACGGGCAGATTGCCGAGGAGGCCCCGTGTTCGTTCGCAGAGACCTTACCGACTCCGTTCCGACCCCCGAGGGAGAGATGCACTTTGTGAAGCAGGGGGATGGCTACCCCATGGTCATGTTGCACCCCTTGGGCACGTCGACGTGGGCATGGCACACGGTGATCGACGCCCTGAGCCGGCACTACACCTGTTACGCCTTCGACATGCTGGGCCACGGGGACTCGGACAAACCCTCGCGACACTTCAACCTGCCCGATTACGCCAGGTCGCTGGACCACGCCTGCCAGGTGCTCAACATCCACCGGGCCCATTACGTGGGCAATTCCGTGGGGGCCGTCCTGGCGACGGAGATGGCGGCCAGCTTTCCCGATCGGGTGGACAAGCTGGTGTTGGTGGGCTGCCCGGTGTGGGACCCCTATACCGCGGCCCAGCGCCTGCAGGACGCAGCCGGCCAGTACGACGAGAACGGCCTGCCCAAGCCCCGGACGCTGGAGGACCTCAAGGCGGCCACCACCTTCGCCAATCCCCAGCCCGAGTGGGTGGAGGCCATGAGCCGGACCAGGGCCCAGGCGGGGGTCTGGGTGGGCAATCTAATGCAGTCCCTGGCCCACTACGACATCATGTCCCGCCTGCCTCGGATCCAGGCCGCCGCTACCCTGGTGATGTACGGAGAGGTGGACCGGTTGCGAGACGGCGAGGAACTGCTCCACAACAACATCGTCAACGCCGGCAAGAAGGTGTTGCCCGGACTGGGTCATATTCCCCAGATCGAGGACCCGGAGGCTTTCGTGGGGGCGCTGCTCCCCTTCTTGCGCGGCTGAGCCTTATAACCGAGCTTTATATCCGCGAAGTCTTTAGAGTAGTGGGAGCCCGGGCCGGCCCGGGCTCCTTTTGCGCTCTGATTTAGCGTTGGCCCACCCGCGGGGGTGGACAAGCCCGCCGCGAGCTGGCTCCGAAAGACTTTGCCACCGTCCCCTCGGGCCCAAGCGGGCCTTCGCCTTGTGATAAAGTGCCCTCTTGTACCATAGGGCCCCGTTGCGGGCGGACCGACCCAAGGCAGGAGGAAGGGTATGAGAATGCTTCCAGGCTCTCCCACGGCGGCTCCGGGGAGACGACTCGCCGGCACGATCACTGCTCGCCTGCCCTCCGGCCTCACGTCCCTGGCTCCAACAGGCTGGCGCCTGGTGGCGCTGGCCGCACTCGGAGTGGTCCTGTTGACGTTGGGGCTGGTGCTGGCCTTGGGGGATACCCAGTCCTTCCCCAAGGTGAGGGACAAAGAGATACCAACTTCGTTGCTGAGGGTCAGCGCCGGCGCGGAGGCTGACCTGGAACGGGGGGTCATCTCCGATGAGATACGCGCCGGGCTGAGCGACAAGGGCGCGGGGCTCTCCGATCTGGCTGCGGTGTCAACAGTGACGGAGGGGCAGGAATGGGTGATCATAGCCCCCCGCCGCGAGTTTGTGGTGGTAGCAAACGGCGACGCGTTGAACATCGGCAACGGACTGCTGAACGTCGACGCTTCGCAACACCAGGAGGACTTAGACCGGGAGAGGATTTCCGACGGCCTGCGGGATGAGTTTAGCCTCCGGGATATGGCCCTTTCCGGCAGGGCCAGGATGGAGACCCTGGACGACGGAAGGTCCTGGCTCATCATCGATCCCAGAAAAAGGTACGCGGTGGTCAAGCAGAGCAGCCTGAACGTGGGCGGCGTGGTCCTCTCCGCGGACCAGGCTACGCAACAGGACTTGGACAACGGTGCAATCTCCCGGGCCTTGAAGTTCGAGTTCCGGCGCAAGGAAATCGGTCTCTCCGACAGCGCCACGGTCTCCACCCTGGAGGCGGGCCGTAGCTGGAGGATAGACGATCCGGACCTGGTGGCCACTCACACCGTGGTCAAGGGGGGAGACCACCTGGAGATCGACGAGATAGAGGAGAAGGACATCTTCCTCAACGAGGACATCGCCGCGGCGGTGGACAGCGCCACCGGCTATGTGACCACCGAGGGAGAGCCGGTGTTCGACTTCATCGGCGGCGTGATCAAGCGAGTGTTGACCTGGATCGAGAGGGCGTTGCTTTGGGTGCCCTACCAGGCGCTCATCTGCGCCGTCGCCCTGCTGGCCTGGCGCATGGCCGGCGGCGGCGTGGCCATGTTCAGCGTGGTGGGGCTCCTGATAGTCGGGTTCGTGGGCCTGTGGCCCAGCGCCATGGAGACTCTGTCTCTCATGGTGACCGCCGTCACCGTCTCCACTCTCATCGCCATTCCCATCGGGATTGTGGCCGCCCGCAACAACACGGCGGACACCGCGCTGCGGCCGCTGCTGGACGGGATGCAGACCATGCCCAGCTTCGTGTACCTGGTGCCCGCCATCTTCTTCTTCGGCCTGGGCAACGTCCCGGCGGTAATCGCCACCATAATCTACGCTGTGCCCCCGGCCATAAGGCTGACCAACCTGGGTATCCGCCAGGTCTCGCCGGACACCCTGGAGGCGGCCCGGGCCTTTGGCGCCACGCCAACGCAGCTTCTGCTCAAGGTGCAGATGCCCCTGGCCCTGCCCACCATAATGGCCGGCATCAACCAGACCACCATGATGGCCCTGGCCATGGTGGTGGTGGCTTCCCTGGTGGGCGCCGGCGGTCTGGGGGCCGAGGTGCTCAAAGCCATAGGCCGTCTGCAAATCGGCAACAGCCTCCTGGCAGGCATGAGCATCGTCATCCTGGCCATCATCATAGACCGTATTACCCAAGGTTTCGCTACTGCCCAGGCGAGGGCCACCCGGGAGTAGCCGGGGCGGGGGGTATACTCCACCGGGGGCTCTCGCATTTGGATTAGATTACCCCTGTCGTTCTGGGGAAAGCCGGGATCCAGACTCGAATCCGCGAGTATTGTTGGGCAAGGGCCAGATAACCCCCTGGTAATCGCCCCTGGACTCCGGCCCAGGTCTTCGCCGAGGTGATGTTCTTTCGCCGAAGACGCAAAGGCGTAACCCCTAAGAAACTATCTCAGAACTCAAGTTCTCCGCCCATTACGCGAAAACGGATTCCGACTATTGTGGCATGGTTTCTTGCACCACGAAATCTTGGGGAGTGAGGATAGCAACGCCACGAAAGGGATGCAGCGCCAACAAGTCATCATCACCACTGACAATATGAGTGGCCGCACCACTTACCGCCAGTTCCAAGAACTTGTTGTCCTCAGGGTCGCGACAGACATTCACCACCGCGATTACGTCCACCAACTCCGATTCCCGCACCAGTGTTGCCAGAAACTCCATGCGCTCTTCTTCTTGCAGATATCTGTTGAAGCGGGAACGGCGGAGAATGTCGTTCAGCTCAGCCACTGTAGCGACTGAAACGAGCAATGTCCCGTACTCCAGGACATGGGCAAACGCTTGCCGGGGTATGGATTCGGGCAGCAACGCTGCACTGACTACGACGTTAGTATCCAAGATGGCGCGCATTACTCGTCACGCAAGAGCGTCTCCAAAATCTCCGGTGTGAGGCCACGAGCCTTAGCGGCTTTGCCAATTTCGTCCGTAACGTTCCTGAGCGTATTGCCTGGTGTTGTAGTGAGGTCCTGCAAGCGTAGACTCAGCAGAAGTTGGAGCTTTCGCCGCTCGTCGGGAGAAGCCTGGGCAAAAGCGACAGCCGCCTCCTCGTCTACTTTGATGGTTATGTTTGTAATCGCCATGATGTTTTTCTCCTGAAATCCCCTGGATGCACCGAGGGATTATCTCAAAACGAGCCGAGGAGTGTCATCAATACTAAGGTTAGGTAACAGTTCAGAGTTGAGGGGACGAATGCTCGCAGAGGGCGGAGATACAGCCTAGCTCAGTGCTAAATCGCCCTATCAGCGACGCCGGCGGTCGACCAATCCCACGAAGTCTGAACAGTTACAAGGTTAGGGCCTGAATCCGCCCACGGGCAGGTGATGCCTTCCTAATGGTGTGGTCCCGATTCCGATCGTATCTTTGGTAGATTGGCGGTGGCGAACCTTGACCGAAGGGACGGGATGGGCGGCGTGCCAAGTCTTGCGACAATTCCCAAGGAGGAGCTGGACAAATAAACGGGGCGGCGACCTAACGTCGCCGCCCCCTGTGTTGGCCGTCCGGCCGTGCTAGAGGTCTAGCCCAGGCTGTCCTTCACCCTTTGGGCCACGTCCGCCGGCACCCACTGGGTCCAGGCTTCCTGTTGGTCCTTTAGGAACCAGGTGGCCGCCTCGTCGGTGGTCGCGCCGGTCTCCGCCATGTACGCGTCGGCGGCGACGTTGACGGCGGCGGTGAAGTCCCACTTCCTCAGGAACTCGATCACGTCAGGAGCACGGGGCAGCAACGTGGGGTGCACCGCGATCCTGATGTTGGCTGTGGGATAGCCGCAGCCGGTCTCCGGCCCTTGGTCTCCGACGCACGCCGGTTCCGCCAGACGGGTCAGGTCCAGCTCGGCGTCGGGCTGAGTGGGTCCCCACAGATAGCCCAACCAACCCTCGTCCTTTTCATACGCCCCGTACAGAGAGGCGAATAGGGCGGCCGAGGACCCGGGGTCCTGCAAGGTGATGATGTCGTCCAGCCCGTAGGCGTTGACCTGGGCCTCGTTGATTCCCGAGCATTCCCAGGTGGATATGCAGTTCACCAGGACCGCCTCTCCTCCTTCCTGCGGAAATAGGTGTAGGTGGTCCCGGATATCCTGCACTGTCATCAGTCCGGGGTTCTGCTCCACCAGGTAGGTGGGGACGACGAAGGCACTCTGCCAGTTGTCGTCCAGGCTCTTGCCCACAGGGATGATGGCCCCATCGGCCAGGGCATTGTCCCAGAAGTCTTGTTGGTTGGGCAGCCATACTTCCATGTTGACCTGAATATCCCCATTGAGAAGACCTACCTGGAGAGGAATGGTGCCCCCCTCGATGGCATCGGTGGGATATTCGTACCCATCTTCGATGATGCGTCGGGCTATGGCGTTCTGCAACTGAGCGCTGGGCCAGTTCAGGTCCGCGAAAACTATGGTCTCCTTAGCCGCCATCTCCGGGACCATGGCCATGGAGCTGGCTTCCTCGGCCACCATCGCGGCGCTCTCAGCAGCCATGGCCGCGCCCTCGGCCGCCTTGGCCGCTCCTTGGGCCGCCGTTACTGCCTCTCCTACCGCCATTGCGGCGCCCTCGGCCGCCGCTCCCGCTTCCTGGGCTGCCATCGCGGCGCCCTCGGCTGCGGTTCCCGCTTGTTCGGCTGCCATTGCGGCGCCCTCGGCTACCGTTCCGGCTTCAGAGGCTGCTGTCCCAGCTCCCTGGGCCGCCGCGGCCGCACTCTCGGCCGCCGCCGCCGCTTTTTCGGCCGCCGCCGCCGCTCCTCCATCGTCTTCCGCCCCGTCCCCGCCGCAGGCCGCCGCTACACCCAGCAGCAGCGCCGCCCCCAGCAGCGCCATCAGGACGAAGATAAATCGGACCCTACCTAACGATTTGAACACGGACGTTTCCTCCTCCATATAAGTTGTGTTGCCGTCTATACCTGGGCCATGGTCAACATTACGTCAGACCGGTGTACCTCACCGACGAGCTCGCCGGCTTCGTTCCGGACCTGGATGGGCTCGTGGTGTTCCATCAACGCCGGGATCAGCTCCTCCAGGGAGGTGCCTTCCCCGCAATAAGGCCCGTCGTAGTCGAGTCCTTCGGTCCTTGGCTCCTTCATCACGGTTCTTGCCTTCAGCACCGACTCCCGGCGGACGTCGCGTATGAACTCGGTAACGTACTCGCCCTGGGGATTTAGGACTATCTCTTCCGGGGTGTCCAACTGAACGATTGCCCCGTCTCGCATGATGGCGATGCGGTCGCCCAGTTTCAACGCCTCGTTGAGGTCATGGGTAATGAAGACCATGGTCTTGCGGATCTGGCTTTGCAATCGGACGAGTTCCTCTTGCATGTTTCGCCGTATCAGGGGGTCCAGGCCGCTGAAAGGTTCGTCCAGAAGGAGGATTTGCGGGTCGACGGTCAACGCCCGGGCCAGCCCCACCCGTTGCTGCATGCCGCCGCTGAGCATCCTGGGGTAGCTGGCTTCCCAGCCCTTCAACCCCACCATCTCCAGGGTTTCCTGGGCCCGGTCCAGACGCCCCGCTTTGTCCACCCCCTGGACCTCCAGGCCCCAGGTCACGTTGTCTATGACCCGCCGGTGGGGCAACAGGCCGTACTTTTGGAAGACCATGGCCATCTTGTTGCGGCGGAACTGGGTGAGCACGCCATCGCCGTAGTCCAGGATGTCTTCCCCGTCCACGAGAATTTGCCCCTGGGTAGGTTCTATGAGGCGGATCAAGCAGCGCACCAAGGTGGACTTGCCGCTCCCCGACAGCCCCATGACGACGAATATTTCTCCCTCGGCTACCTCGAAGCTCACGTCTTGAAGGGCGACCACGCAACCCAACTCTTCGAGGATTTCACTCTTGTCCTTGCCCTCCTGCTCCGGCGCGAGCACCCGCTGGGGGTTGTCGCCGAAGATTTTCCACAACGACCTAACGCTGATGGCGCTAGCGCCGTTGGAGTCAGGGGACTGGTCCGGAGTCGGCGAAGGAACCTCGAAGCGCTCCCGCTTAGAGCCGGCGTCGTCGCTGTGCGCCATTGGCGCCTCCTTCTAAGGTAGGCTTCATCGCATTCCGCTTGAGCGGAATAGCGCCGGGCTGTCGTCTCTGTCGTTTCTATTGCTGGAAAGCGGGGAAATGGGGTGTTTCCGCGGGGCCGGGACTTGGGGTATTGAGGGGCGGGACCGGTGTGTTTCAGACCACCGCACACGCCACGGTTAGACGGCTAGGTGATGGTTAAGCTACAGAAGTCCGGCGGATTTGTCAACCTGCCGACACCCGCGCTGCATGGCAAGGCCTTCGACAACTCTTCGCCTGGGGCCGGCTCCGTCAAGCGGACGACTTGGCGACCTGGCCCAGCAACGCCGCGGTGCGCTCCAGAGACGCGGACCGGTCCGCACCGGCGAGGATAGGCGACACCAAAATCTCGCCGTCTCCGAAGGACGCCAGTTGCCGGAGCCCCTCTTCCGCTTTCGCCTCGTTGCCGTGGATGATCAGCCCGTCGATCATGGCGTCGCTCCACACCCCCTGCGACGCCTCGGGATAGCCCGCCTCGATCAACATGCGGCGGTAGAAAGGCAGCGTGGGGTAGATGGGAAACTGCTCGCGAAAGGCAGCCCGCACCTCCTCGGCATCGTCGTGGACGCAGAGGGGAACGTGGGCCACCAGGGGCGGTGTCGGGCGTCCCGCCTCGTCCGCGCCCTTCTTCATGGCAGGCAGCGCCTTGTCCCGCAGGTAGGACCCGGGGCAGACCCAGCTGATAGCGCCGTCGGCTTCCGCGCCGCACAGCTCGAAGGAACCCAGTTGCAGGGCAGAGGCCATCACCGGAACGTCCACCGGCGTCGGGATGCTGTCGTGGGCCTGGAAGAATTCCCCGTCGTAGTCCACCTTGCCGGTCTGGAGCAGCGCCTTCAGTATCCGCAGGTAGTCCTTCAGGTGGCCCAAAGGGCTGGGCATCCTGATGCCCATTTGCCGCATGATGGGCCGGTGGCTGGGGCCGATTCCCAGGCGGAACCGGCCTGGAGCCAGTTCGGCGAGTATCTGGGTCTGCTGCACCATCACCAGCGGGTGGCGCGGATAGGTGGGCACGATGGACGTGCCGAATTTTACGCTCCGGGTGTCGCCCGCGATCGCGGTAAAGGCGGTGATGCTGTCCAGCCGCGCGCCTCCCGTAGTCATCCAGACGGCCTCGACGCCAGCGCGTTCGGCCTGGTCCACAGCCTCTCGGACCTCTTGGACCTTGCTGCCAAGGACGTGTAAGCCGATCACCGTTCCATCCATTTCTCGACCTCGCATATCACGAATGGCTAGGGGCCTATGCTTGCAGCCCGCGGCCCCGCCACAGCAAATCACGCGGCAGCGAGCGTGTCAATAGCGGGCGCAGGCCCCGCCGGGGGCCTTATGTCGTCAAGAGGATAACCATTGCTATTCCGAGCGTAGTCGAGGAATCTCTAGTCCTGCTTTGTAGACAGTTTATAGTCCGGCAGCCGGGCTTGCGGTCAAGAAGCTTAGCAACTGTGTTGACCAAGGGAAGGGTTGGCGGTGTGACGGGGTTGTTCCCAGGGTGTACCGTCCCGCACCATGGCGTTGACCATGGTCAACAGCTTTCGCATACAGGCCACCAATGCCACCTTCCCCGGCTTGCCGTTTTCCCTCAGACGTTGGTAAAACTCCCGGATCAGTGGGTTGTGGACCCGGGCGCTCAGGGCCGCCATGTACAACACCCTTCTCACGCCGGCCCTCCCTCCCCAGGTGCTCCGTTTTCCCCTATGTGTTCCGCTGTCCCGGTTCAACGGCGCCACCCCCACCAGGGCCGGCTATCTCCGTCCGGTTCAGGCTGCCCAGTTCCGGGAGCGCCCCCAGAAGGGTCAGGCAGGACACGTTCCCTATACCGGGAACGCCCTTCAGCAGCTTGGCTTTCTCCTTCCAGACGGCGCTCTTGCCGATGAAGTCCTCCATCTCCCGGTCCAGGTCCTCCAGTTCCCGGGTGAGATACTCGATGTGCCTCTCCAGGCCCGGGCAGAGGGCTTGGGGGGCGCGGGTGAGACGATTGGACTCGGCGGTCCGCATGCCGATGATCTGCTGCCTGCGGGCCACCAGAGCCTTGAGCCGGGCCGCCTCGCCGTCAGGGAGAGGGCGGACCTGGGGTCTCACGGCGGCGGCGAACCGGGCGATGACCTGGGCGTCCAGAGCGTCGGTCTGGCCAGTCTGCCCGTGGACCGGGCGAAGTCCCTTATCTGTCTGGGATTTATTACCGCCACCGGCATCTGACGGAGGCCGCACTCCGCAGCGAGGGCGGTCTCCAGGCGACCGGTGGACTCCATCACGATGAGACCCACGCCCGACTCCCGGGCCAAGTCCACCGCCTCCCGGACCCCGTCGGGGTCGTTGGTCAACCTCCCGGCACGGTCTTGGGGCAAGATGTGAAAGTCCGGGAACTTGCCGCTTACGTCCACTCCCATCACCACGTCTGTACTCATGTCATCCCCTTCTTGCAGGTTCGGACTCGTTGACCCGGGCAACTGTTCGGGCTTTAATGAGCATGGGTGCGGCGGCTCACGCTAAACTTCGGTCTTTAGGACCATGATTCCTTCGGCCTGCCGCACCCTGACCCCCACACTTTAGCGCTTCCCCATCACACAAGATTCCTCGTCGCTGCGCTCCAGCGGAATGACAGAGTGGGGCCCCCTGTCGGAAGGACTGGATCGGGCGTAGGGTGGCCCGTGCCCGGCTGCTAGCCCCTCCCAGTCATGCCCGGGCCTCCGCCCTCCGTCTTTTTTCATGGTAATGATGGAAGCGGGCGTAGGGTGGCCCGTGCCCGGCTGCCGGCTCTGCCAACCGGGACGGGCTCGGTCCGGGAAATAATAGGGCCAAGGGGACGGTGGCGGTTATACGGGAGCGGTTAAAATGGACACCGGCGGCGCCGTGACACGCGCGCGTCTCGCGTCTCATTAGGCGGGCGTTCAGCCCAAGGAGCAGGCTATGCAGGCGACCCAGCGTTGGAAGCAAATGGTGGAGGCGGAGCATGCCCAGTCCGAGGCCAGAATGGGCGGAGTGTCTCCTCCGGAAGACCGTTGGACGCCCTACGCCGGGCAGTTCAAGGCAGACCCCGCACGCGCCGGCGATGCTCTGGTAGACTGTTTGCTGGAGCAGGCGGCGCCGCACCAGACCCTCCTGGACGTGGGCGCCGGCGGAGGGAGGCTGGCCCTGCCCCTGGCCCTCCGCTGCCGCCGGGTGGTGGCGGTGGAGCCGTCCCCCAGCATGGGCGCGGTGCTCCGTCAACAAGCAGCCGAGTCCTCCATTTCTAACGTGTCCTGGGTCCAGGCCCGGTGGGAAGAGGCGGAGGTAGAGCCCGCCGACCTGGTCCTGTGCGCCCACGTGTTGTACGTGGTGGCCGACGTGGAGCCCTTCTTGCGGAAGCTGGAAGCCCACGCCGGGGACCGGGTCCTGGTGGTGCTCTTCCAATCTGCTCCCCAGTCGCAAATATATCCACTGTGGGAGCGGATTCACGGCGAGGCGCGTCTGCCCCTGCCCAGCCTGCCGGAGTTCCGGCAGGTCTTGGCCCAGCTTGGCATCGACGCCGAAATCGACCTGCTGCGGCCGCAGCCCATCCGCGGGTTCGACGATGAGGCGCAGGCACTGGAGTTGTTGGCCGGCCGTTTGTACCTGGAGCCGGGCAGCGCCAAGATGGCGGCGCTGGAGAGTATGCTGCCCGGACTGCTGGAGGAAAGAAACGGCTCCTTGGTCATCCGGGGGTCTTCGCCGCTGACGCCAGGGTTGGTGTCCTGGCGGGGCACGGCAGGAAGATAGCATCCCCGGCCCGAGTCAGCCGGCTTGCCGGGGCGGGCCGTTGCCGCCAAGTTGCTTACGGGCTGGTCATGGGGGAAAATAGGCAAGGCCCCGGTGCCGCCTCCGCGGCGCCGGCCGGGGGCTAACATAAACAATCAAGACAGGGGGAGATAGGCTATGGCACAAGCACAGATACAATCGGACAACGTCCAGTACGCGGGACACGGCGGCGATACGATAAACGCCTACCTCAGCCGCCCCGCCGCCCCGGGCCGCTACCCGGGGGTGATAGTCACCTGCGAGGCCTTCGGCGTGGTGGACCATATAAGGGACATCGCCCGCCGCTTCGCCGCTCAGGGCTACGTGGCCATTGCGCCGGACCTGTATACCCGGGAGGGAGCCCCCAACCCGGACAACATGGACGACGTGATCCAGAAGATGTTTGCCACCCCGGACTCGCGGGCATGGGGCGACCTGGACGCCGCGGCGGTCTATCTCAAGGGCCAGGGCAACTCCAACGGCAAGGTGGGCATGATCGGATTTTGCTCCGGAGGCCGGTACACCCTGATAACCGCCTGCAACAGCGCCAACATCGACGCGGCCGTCGATTCCGCGGGCGGGTTCATCATTCAGGACGAGAACACCGAGACGCGCCCGGTGTCTCCCATCGACATGGTGGCCAACCTCAACTGTCCCCTGATGGCCACCTTCGGCGAGGAGGACCCCAATCCCTCACCGGAGCACGCGGCCCGTCTGCGGGAGGAGCTGGACAAGCACGGCAAGACCTACGAGTTCCTCATGTACCCCGAGGCCGGCCACGCCTTCTTCGCCGACTACCGGCCCAGTTACCGGGCGGCCCCGGCCCAGGACATGTGGCACCAGGTGCTGCTGTTCTACGGGAAGCACCTCAGCGGTTAGGCGGCGGGAGCGGCCAGCCCCTTGGCGGGTTGGCCCCGGTCAGTCCCGCAGGGGGCGGAAGAAGGCCCTGATGTCCTCGGCCAGCCTCTCCGGCTCCTCCAGGGCGGCAAAGTGGCCGCCGCTGGCCATCTCCGTCCACCTCTGCACGTTGTAAGAACGCTCGCCCCACTCCCGGGGCGGGCGGCTCATTTCCCGGGGAAACATCGCCATGGCCGAAGGCACCCGGATGCGCTCTCCCTGCTTCATCTCCCAGGGATGCCGCAGGGACTCGTAGTACAGGCGGGTGGAGGGGTTGATGGTCTGGGTGGCCCAGTAGATGGTGATGGTGGTGAGCAGCTCGTCCTTGGTGAACCGCGTCTCCACGTCCCCCTGGCAGTCGCTCCAACTGCGGTACTTCTCCACGATCCAGGCGGCCAAGCCGGCGGGAGAGTCGTTGAGACCGTACGACAGGGTCTGGGGCTTGGTCCCCTGGATGTGGCCGTAGCCGCCCTCGTCCTGGAGCCACTGCTCTCGTTGCTTCAAGAAAGCCTGCTCGGCCGGCGACAGCTCCTGGGAGCCTTCCCCCAGGTACGGGGTGGGCCTGACCATCGAGGTCAGGTGAATGCCGATGAGGTTGTCCGGGTAGGCATAGCCCAGATAGGCGGTAACCCCGGCGCCCCAGTCTCCCCCCTGGGCGCCGAAGCGCGGGTACCCCAAGCCCTCGGTCATCAGGCGGGTCCATAGGTCCGACACCCGCAGCACGTGCAGGCCGCGCTGCTCGGGATGGCCGGAGAAGCCGTATCCGGGCATCGAGGGCGCCACGACATGAAAGGCGTCCGCCGGGTCCGCCCCGTGGCTGCCCGGATCGCTCAACAGGGGAATGATCTTGTGCATCTCGAAGAAGGTGCCGGGCCAGCCGTGGGTGATCACCAGAGGCATGGGGTTGGGCCCCTGGCCCCGCTGATGGATGAAGTGGATCCCCAGACCGTCCACGTCAGCCTGAAAGTGGGAGAAGAGATTGATGGCCTCCTCTTGGGACCGCCAGTCGAACTCGGTCCGCCAATAGTCGACCAACTCCTTGACGTAGCTGAGGTTGGAGCCGTAGTCCCAGTCGGACCCGGGGATTTCGTCGGGCCAGCGGGTGCGGTCCAGGCGCTCCCGCAAATCGGCGAGGGTGGCCTCGGGCAACTCGACTCTGAAGGGTTTCGCGTCCATACTCATATCCTCCCGCGGGAATGCACGGTCTGGTGGGGGCCAACCCCGGCTAGATAGGCAGCAAAGGCTCTGTCCGGTCGGGGGGAAGGTCGGTGTCGAAAGTATTGATGGCCAGCGCCAGCAGGGTGTAGTTCCCCATGGTCAAGGCCAACTCCACCACTCCGCGGTCCCCGAACTGCTCCAGGGCCGCCTGAAAAGCGCCCCGGCTAACCTTGTGAGTCCGGAAAAACTCCCGCCCCAAGTTCACCACCGCCGCCTCGTCGGACGATAGGGTGGGAAGCTCCCGGCGGTCCCGCAGGGCGTCCACCAACCCGCCGGGGACCCCGGCCTGCCGGGCCGCGCCGGCGTGGGCGTTCCAGATGTGCTGGCAATCGTTCTCCCGGGCGGTGACCAGCATGGCCAACTCCAGGACCTTGTCGGGCAGCGACGACTCCATGCGCAAGTACTCGTTGAGCCTGGTGGCCCAACGGTGGGCTTGGGGCACGTGGATCAGCACCGATCCGGGGCCGTGCCGGGGCACCGAACCCAGTTGCTGCACCATGTCATCGAAAGTGTTCCTCTGGTCTTCGGGCACGCTCTCCCTGGTGGCAATAGGCAACCTGGCCACGACATCCTCCTGGGCTCCAAGCGGCGGCGCTTGGAGAAGCAAGCTCCCGGCGGCTGAGGTCCTTAGGCGGATGCCGGGGCGCCCCTTATGATGGCCCCGGCCCAGAGGCGATGTCAATCTAAGACGGGGGCGCCCTCGGGTTGCGGGGCCTCCGCTGACGCCAGGTCCTCCTTGGGGATGAGGACTCCCGCGGCCAGCACCGCCAGGGCCAAGACCGTGCAGATGACGAAGCCGGGGTTCAGGCTGCCGGTGACGTCCCGCAGCGCCCCCACGGCCAGGGGCATGGCGAAGGTGGTGAAGCCTTCCACGGTTACGAGGTATCCCCATATGAGGGCTACCTTCTCGGGGGTGGCGCCGCGCATCTCCATGGGCAGCGACAGGAAGCTGGGAATGCATAGCCAGGAGAAAAAGCCCAGCGCGATGACCGCCAGGTAGATGGCGCCCAGGTTTGTCAGCAAATAGGACCCGGGCCCGGCCAACAGGATCAACACGCCGGGCACTATGAAGTACATCCTCTTGGCGCCAAACCGGCCTGGCAGGAAGCCCCCCAACAACACCGAGAAGATGCCCACGAAGGGCACCAACCATAGGATCTCCCCGGCCTCTTCCAGCGACATGCCCCGCACCTCGTTGTAGAAGGTGGGGAGCCAGGTGCTGAGGGTGGTGTACTGGATCATAAGCCCGGCGTTGGCGGCCACCACCAACAGGACCGTCTTGTTGGTAAGGACCTCTCTCAGCACCCGCCGGCTGATCACGGGAACGGCAGGGCTGGCCGCGCCGGCGCGGCCTCCGAAGACCATCCATCCCGCGGCGGCGACTATTCCCAGTATGCTGAAGATGCTCAGGGCCCACGCCCATCCCACCACGTCGGACAGGCGTGCGGCGGCCAGCAGGGACACCGCGATTCCCACCGCCACCGCCCCGGTGTTGACGCCGTTCATGATGGCGACTTCCTTGGGGCTAAACCACCTCATGAGCATCGGCCCGCTGGCGGTGAACATTAGCGCGATGCCCAACCCATACGCGCCGCGCAGGACCAGCATGACCCAGACGTTGGGCACCACCATGGTCAGCACCATCAGCGCCATGAGGGCCGAGCCCGCGGTGACGGCAGTGCGCAGGCCCAGCCGGGAGACGATGACGCCGCCCGGAATTCCAAAGAAGGCGAAGGCCAGAAGGCCCAGGGTCACTACCATGCTGCCCACGGCGTTGCTGATGTCATAGTCCTCCATGATCAGCGGCAACACCGGGGAGGGAGAGTAGAAGTTGAGGCCTAGGGCCAGATATGACGTCACCAACAGGCCGGCGATGACGAAACGGTACGGGCTATTGAAGTCCTCTTGGGGGGGTGCCTGCTCGACTGAGGGGGCGTCCATGAGGTGCTTTCAGGCGTTCCTTATTATGATTATGAACGGCCGGAATTATGGAAGTGACCCACCGCGGGCCTTCTCGGCGGGGCGCCGGAGGTCCCGCTCCCGCGCCGCCTGGGCCAGAGTATATACCCAGCCCCGGTATTACGCCACCGGAGGCCTGTTCCGCCAAGATGATGCGGTTGCCGCCCCGGATGTTGCCTGCGATTCCGGCCAATATCAGCAATCCAAACTGCGTCAATGGCGGCGGGGCCCCGGCCCGGTGACCAAGCCCAGGGGCCGCGGCATGGCCGCGTCAAGACAGTGACGTGAAGCCTTTCGCCGGGGTTGACGCCAAGACCCGGCGGCGGCGCAAGGGCGCCGAAAATGTGCGATAACTGTATATACCGGGATAACACCAAGGTGTTACGAGTTGCGTAGAATATACGAACGATACCGTAACAAATAGGCCAAATTAAGGCCTTGACATATTGTTATTTATCAATACAATATTCTACATTCTGGTTCCAGGTCAGTGGTCAGCCCGGTTTAACGGTGGGCTTTAGTCGCTGAAGGAGGCCCGTCATGAGCAAGAAAGAAGACAAAGCGATGTACCTAGACTTTTTGACCAAGCAGGCTAAGCGTAAGGCCATAGACCGTCGCGACTTTATAAAAGCATCGATGGCGCTGGGCCTTTCGGCCACTTCCGCCTTGCTGTTATTCCAGGCGTGTGGCGGAGGGGATGGGGCGCCCGCAGCGACCGCAGTGCCCACTGCGGCCCCCGCGACCACGGCTCCCGTTACCACGGGAGAAACCCCGGCCACCGAGGCGCCAGCCCCGGCCCCCGACACCGGGGAGCCGGCCCCCACAGCGCCGCCGGCCACGGCGGGGACCGAGGCCTCGTCGGACGAGGTCATGGAGTTGCTCGATCCGGGGGACCTGGACCACCTGGTCAGGCGGCTGCCCGAGCTCAACGCCCTTCCCCAGCCCAATACCAACGCTTGGACCGACCTGGAAGGGAAGAACACCGTTTTCATCTCCCTTATTTTGACCCACCCCTGGCACCAAGCCGCCAACGTGGTGTTCGCCGAGGAGTTCGAGAGGCTGGGCATGACCTACCAGGGGCTGGACTCGAACTTCGATGCCGCGAGGGAAGGGGAGCACATGGACCTGGCCCTCTCCCGCGGCTACGACGCGATTCTCCTGGCCTCCGCCGACCCCGGGGCGGGGGCGGCCAACGTGAGGCGCGCCCGAGAGAGCGGCAAAGTGGTCTTCATCATGTGGGACGCCACCCTCGCCCGCCCCAGCGCGGCGTGGATCTACGCCCACTACCAGACCGTGGCCCTGGGGGTCAACTGGCTGGGCGCCACCCTTCCCCCCGGCTCGAAGGTGTTCGGGGCCGTGGGCGAGTTGGTCAGCCTGCCGGGCGTCGCCACCAAGGCGTCTTTCCTGGAGCACGTCAAGCAGTACGACCTGGAAGTGCTGGCCTTCGAGGACGGCCACGGCTGGACCCAGGAGGGCGGCTACGCCATGGGCCAGGCGGCCTTCGCCAGGTTCCCCCAGATAGACGCCATTTGGGGCGGGGACGACCAATCGGCCCTGGGCTTCCACAAGGCGGCCGTGGACGCAGGCCGGCGTGATTCGGTGATTATCGTGGGCCAGGCCAGCACCAAGGTGGGTCAGGACGCCATCCGGGAGGGCCGGCTTGACGCCTCGGTCTCGCCGCGGCGCGGGCACGGGCCGGAGCAGATTGCCTCCGTGGACTTGGTCGAGGCCCTGCTCCGGGGTAACATACACGCCGACGCCATGCAAGCGATGCACATTATCAAGAACATCATGGTCACCAGGGAGAACCTCGACGAGCAGTGGCATTCTCCCTTCTAGCGTCCAGCGCGGCTACCAGCGAGAGAGCGGGGGTTTTGACATGAACAACAAAGAGAAGAGAGCCCTAAACCTGCAGATGCTCACCAAGCGGGTGGAGCGCAACATCATCGACCGGCGGACTTTCATGAAGGGCGCGGTGGCGCTGGGTTTGACCGCGTCTTCAGCCATGCTCCTCTACCAGGCCTACGATCACGGCCCCAGCGGCGCGGGAACGGCGTTGGCCCAGGGTGGCAGTCTGATCAAGAGGCTGCCCGAGTTCAGGAGAAAGCTGCCCAACAACATGTACAACGGGTGGCTGCCCACGGCGGGCAAGAAGGCCATATTCATAGCCAACGACTTGACCCGTCCCGACGTGATGCATATCAGCGAGACCTTCCAGCAAGAGCTCCAGGACCCGGTGGGCGGAGGCATGGAGTACACCGCGGTGGACTCCGGCTCCGACGTGGCCGCGGAACAGGACCACATCGACATGGCCATCTCGGGCGGGTACAGCCTGATTCTCCTGGCTCCCCTGGACCCGGCCGGGTCGTCTCCCGGTATCACCCGGGCCAGGGAGGCGGGCACGCCCGTGTGCAACTGGGCCGACGACTCGGTACGGCGGCCCACCTATAAAGAGGGCTACAACTACTACCGGGTGGGCTGGCTGGCGGCGGAACACATGAGCAACTCGCTGCCCTCCGGCGCGTCGGTGGTGGGCGCCGTGGGGGATGAAAACACCCCGTCGGGACTGGACCGCCGCAAGGGGTTCGAGGACGGGGCGGCCCAGTTCGGGCTGAGCGTGGCTGCCTTCGAGAGCGGCCACGGCTGGACCCGGGATGGCGGCTACGACATGGGCCAGGGGCTGCTGTCCCGCTTCCCCGACTTTCAGGGCATGTACGGCGGGAACGACCAGGCGGCCCTGGGCTTTCAGGACGCCGCGGCGGAAGCCGGGCGCCGGGAAGGCATGGTCATCGCCGGAGGCGACGGCCTCAAGGCCGGCCAGGACGGGGTCAATGACGGAAGCCTGGACATGACGGTGGCCATCCGGCGGGGTCTGGGCCCCCAGGCCGCCAACTTCGTCTATATCGCGCTGGCCCTGCTCCGAGGCGGCGTTCACGGCGACGCCTTCGAGCTGGCGCATATGTTCAACACCATTGCGGTCACCAAGGACAACATCGGCCTGCTACGGGTGGCGTCCGTCTAGCAGGGGCACTGCCAGGGTAGGAACGGCCGGCCGGTAGCGCCGGCCGCCTCACGCGTCAACTGCCCTCAACCGCCGCACCGGGTACGACCGTGTACGCCGGAAATGGGCCAGGCAGCCGGATGACACAGCGGAGCTACAACATCCGGCTGGAGACAGAAGCGGGGAAGCTGGAAGCACGCCGTCAGGGCGGTTCCGCCCAGGAGGCCTGAGACTTGGCCGGTTGCAGGCGTAAGTAGGTAGGATTGCCGTGTTAGGTATTGCCGAGGCGGCGAAGCCGCTGGCGGGCCGGATGGCCGTGCCCTTGTCCTTCATCAACTACGAGCGGGGTTTGACCCTGGGCGTGGGAGCCCTATTCGCGATTTTCCTCGCCACCTCGGAGTCCTTCCGCAGTCCCACCAATCTCCAAGACCTGACCCTCCCCATCACTACCCTGGGCCTGGTCTCCATCGGGATCGCTTTCGGGCTTATTTGCGGCGTCATCGACCTATCCGTGGGCTCCATCATGGGAGTTGCGGCGGTTACCACTGCGGGCCTGATCGATCGTGGCCTGCCCGCGCCGGCCGCCATCTTCATCGTCCTGGCCATCGGCGTCCTCCTGGGACTGGTGAACGGCCTGTTGACCACCCGGCTGCGAATTCCTTCTTTCATCATCACCCTGGGCACCCTGGCCGCGTTCCGGGGGTTGACGGAACGCCTCCAATTTGATTTCTTCGGCCAACTCTCCAGCGTCCCGATCTTCAGCGACGCTTTGGAGTGGTTCGGAAGCGGCGAAGTGATAGGCCGGATCCCAGTTTCCTTCTATTTCTTCCTCGGCGTGGCGCTTATCGCTTATTACGTCCTCGCCCATACCAAGCTGGGTGTCTGGTTCTTTGCCGTGGGCGGCAACGAGCGGGCAGCCCACGCCGCGGGGGTTTCCGCCGACCGCATCCGGATCCTGGCCTTCCTTATTTCGGGCTTCTGCTCAGCTATGGCCGGAGCGGTGCTCACCGGACGGTTCGAGGCCTCCCTATCGTCCACCGGCCTGGGCTTCGAGTTCGAGGCGATCACCGCGGTGATCATAGGCGGCGCGAGCCTGTTCGGCGGCGCGGGGTCCATCATTGGGACCCTGTTGGGGGTGTTGCTCCTCAGACTTCTGCTCAACGGGCTCACCCACGCCGAGATCGATTTCTACACTCAGATGCTGATTCGCGCGGCCATATTTGTAGCCGTTCTGTGGATCGACGCCACCTTCCGGCAGCGACGGCGGGTCTTGCGATGATGGAAGGCGCCGCCCTGGCGGAATTCCGTAAGGATAGCTCCGGCAACCCCCGGGAGACATTGCCTCCGGCCATTCCAGGCAGGGCCGGCTAGCCATGCTCCTGATCAGGCGGCTGAGGTTCTACTATCCCTGGGTGTTCCTGGTTATCCTGGTGCTCGCCTTCTCGCTGACTTCCGACTCCTTCCCCACCGGAAACAACTGGATCGTAATCATCCGCGGGGTGTCGGTCACCGGGCTATACGCGTTGGCCAACACCTTCGTGTTTCTTGGCGCCGGCGTCGACGTTTCAGTGATCTCCATCGGCGCATCCACGGGTGTGGTTTACGGCAGTCTCTTTCACGTGGACGGGATTTCCACCCACGCCGCGTTTATCCTCGCCATTGTGTACTCAATGGGCCTGGGGCTGATGAACGGCCTCTTGGTGGCCAAGGCCAGGATCGCGCCCTTCATTGCCACGCTGGCCACCGCGTCGGTCTTCAACAGCATTACCGAAACCATAAGCGGCAACAGAGTGATCTTCCATTTGGGAGAGCAAGCCGACCCACCCGATCACTTCTTCCTTACTATTGGCCGCGGCACGGTGGGAGCCGTGCCGGTGCAGATACTCATATTCTTGGGTCTAGCCGTTACATCGTTCGCCCTGCTTGGCTTTACGGTCTACGGCCGCCACCTCTACGCGGCGGGGGCCAACCCCAGGGCGGCGCGGCTGACCGGCGTCAACGTGGACCGCATCATCATGTCCACGTACATCATCTGCGGCTTCCTTTGCGGGGTGGCCGGTCTCATCCGAACGTCGGACAACGCTATGGCCCTCCGGGTCGGCGCCACCATCTTCACCACGGGCCCCGGGCTGCTGGATAGCATCGGCGCCGTTCTCATCGGGGGCACCGCCCTCTCCGGCGGAGTGGGGACTATCCAAGGCACGGTCGGCGGGTCGATGATTCTGGGCGTACTGAGCAACGCGCTTTTCCTGTTCGCCGCGCCCAACTGGGCCAAGCTGATGATCAACGGCGCGGTGGTGATCGGCGCGGTGACCATAGGCGTGCTGCTGTCGACCGGGGCGCCCTTCCAACTGGCGACTTTGCGGGAAAGCCTGATGTCGCTGCCGGAGCGGCTCAGCGTCCTCTGGCGAAGACCGGCCCGTATGTAAAGCCCGCCCTCCGGGGGCGGCGGCGCGGCTACCCTTCTCCCAGTTTGAACCTCTTCGTCTCCAGCACCCGGTAGTGCTCGTCCCCCTCACGCACCTGTATCCTGGTGTCGAGGGGCACGTCGTGAAACACCTGCCGCATGCCGGACGTGGGCCAGAACACCTCCAGGGAGACTATCCGCTCCGCCCGGCCCAGTCCAATCTCCTGCTCCAGGCTCGAAGCTCCGAAACTTCCGCCGCTGGTCACGCGAGCGTGGACTTGGCGACGCGTCCCGTCGGCCAGGGCAAGGACCACCTTGATGCGGGCGCCGATGGCCGCCCGGTTCGACTGGACCCCCGTAAGCCGCGCCGAGACCCACCGGTTTCCGTGGCCGGGATTCTCGTACAGGGCATTTTCGAAACCGTCCCCCGGATAGAAGCCGCCGATCTGGGCGAAGATATCCTGGTCGCCGTCCCGGTCCAGGTCTCCGAAGGCGACGCCGTGGCCCTTGTGCAGGTGCCCCAGCCCCGCGGAGAAGGTCACGTCGGTGAACGACTCCCCCTCGTTGTTGCGGTAGGCCACGTTGGGCCCCACGGCGTCGTAGGTGGGGTATCCGGTGCCCAGGTAAAAGTCTGGAAAGCCGTCGTTGTCCAGGTCTCCGAAGTTGGCGCCCATGGTCAGATGGACCCGGTACAGGCCGGTCTCCCGGGTCACGTCGGTAAAGCCGCCCGCGCCGTCGTTGCGGTAGAGGCGCATTCGCTCACCCGGGTTGGGCAGGCCCAGGTAATCGGCGGCTACGTCCTCGATTTTATAGCCGTAGCTCGCCACAAACAGGTCCAGCCAACCGTCGTTGTTGTAGTCCCAGAACCAGGTGGCGAAGCTCACCGACGGCTGGGTCAGCCCCAGGTCCGGGGCCACGTCGGTGAAGGTCCCGTCGCCGTTGTTGCGATAGAGACGGTTTCTTCCGAAGGGGTTGGAGGCCTCGGCTTCAGGACCAAGGCCGAGGCCATAGGTGCTGATGTCCTGGGCCAGGTTGGACACGTAGAGGTCCGGGTCTCCGTCGTTGTCGTAGTCGCCCCAGGCGCTGCCCTTGCAGTAGCGGGAGTTGGTAACCCCGGCGGAGCGGGCTACGTCGATGAAGGTCCCGTCCCCTTCGTTGCGGAACAGTTGGCTGGGAAAGCTGAAGTCGGGCTTGGTCTCGTTGCAGGAGAAGAGGTCCAGGTCTCCGTCGTTGTCGAAGTCGGCCCATGCCGCGCTCTGGCTGGGGTAGGCGGGCTCGGCCAGGTTCGCTTGGTGGGTCACGTCGGTGAAGGCGCTGTCCCCGTCGTTGCGCAGCAGGGACATTCTCATGGTTCCCCGGTCCAGCAGCCAGCCGCCCCGCATTACCAAGATGTCCAGCCGCCCGTCGTTGTTGTAGTCGGTCTGTACGATGTTCAGGCCGCCCAGTTGGTCGCCGAGGCCTGCCGCGACGGCCCGGTTGGTAAACCCGCCGTCGCCGTCGTTGTGGTAGTAGGCCAGCGGCCCCGACGGGTCCCAGGTGGAGGTCACGATGTCGTACAAGCCGTCGTTGTCGAAGTCGTCCATGATGCTTCCGCCGGCCAGGTTGGTGACCTCCAGGCCCGCCGGGGAAGACACTTCCCGGAACCGCCCGATGTCGTAGCCCGGGTCCAGCGCCTCCCGGGGGATTCGGTGCCGCTCCGGGACCCCGGAAGGATAGGCCCCCAGGGTCATGTGGGCCACGTTTAGGAGCCACTGGTACTTGACGCTCTCCGGCCGGAGCTCCAGTAGCCGGAGGAAATACGCGGCGGCGTTGGCCGAATCGAGGCTGTTCAGGTAGCCCGATTGGTTGCCCAGGGGCAGGGTGCAGACCAGCCTGGCGCTGGGATTTATCCGGTTGTTGAGTTCTCCGGCCTTGAGGCTGGTAACGGCCAGCTCTTCCAGCACCTCCACGAATGCCTCGCCCGGCGGGTCCGTCCGCCCCTGGGACTCGAGGGCCGCCGTCAAGATGCGCAGGGCCTCTTCGGACTCGCCAAAGCGCAAGTGGTCGAAGGCCAGAACGATCTGGAACCCGGAGTGGTCGCGATACACTGGGTTTTGGTTGGCTTCCAGAAGCTCCCGGCGCTGCAGCGTCCCGAAATAGGGATCGTCGCTGTCGCTCAGGGCCCGGGCATAGCCGGCAAGATCGCAGGCATCCGTTCCGCCGCGGGACGTGAGGAGAAGCCCGCCGGCAAGGAGCACCGCCGCCAGGGCGGCCAACACCGCCACCAAGGGGAGGCGGCGGGCGCCAGGCCCGCGGCTGGCCGCAGGCGGCCGGTCGCCGGGAGTCACCTCGCCCGGGTCTGCCGGCAGGGTGCCCGGGCCGGGTCTGGTGCTGGGTATCCAAGCGGCTGGAGCAAGGTCAGGCCCCGGGTTCTTCTATCAGCAGCACCTGGTCCACCGCCACGCTCGTCAGGGTCTGCTCGCGTCCGCCGGGCCACAACACCCGGATTTCCCGCACCACGTCCGCCTGTCCCAAGCCGAACTCAAGGTCGATGCTGTTGGCCGATATGTAGCTGGAGCCGCCGAGCACTTCCTGCACCTGCACCAGGGGTTCCCGCGCGCCCTCGGGCTGGGTGGTGACGTACACCCGAGCTCCGATGCCGTCGGCGTTGCTTCCCGTGCCGTCGATGGCCATGCGCCCCTTGAGGCGGATGTTGAGCCAGTGGTTGTCCCCGCCGCCGTTAATCCAAACGAACAATTGGCCGGGGATCTGGGCCGACATCTCGGCCTTGCGGATAAGCCCGCTGCCGTTGGAGCCGATCAGATCGACGTACCCGTCGCCGTTCAGGTCTCCGTGGGCCAGGCCCTTGCCGTTTTCGTGGAATACGGGGGTAATCCGCTGGGCCATGGGGTTGAAGGCGGGGTCGCCGGGGTCTATCACCGAGTAGTCGACGTTGTGGATGTCCAACAGGCGGGCCCGCACCGTGATGTCCTGGAACCCCCCTCGCCCGTCGCCGCGCAGCATACGTCCGGCGGAGGCAAACACCTGACCGCCCGGCGCTTCGCCCCGGGCCACGTCGGAGCCCAGCCAGTAGAGGTCCTGGTCGCCATCGTTGTCGTAGTCGAAGAAGGTGGTCCCAAACCCAAACTCGTAAGCCTGCAGTCCGGTGGGCGGCTCCCACGCCGGGTGAAACGCCGAGGGGACCAGGGACACCGGGGGCATGATCGGGCTGGGTTCCACCGGGGTCCGGGCGCCCACGTCGGTGAAGCGGCCCACCGTCCCCACGCCCGGCGCCTCTTCAACGCCGTCGTTTCTCAGCAAGGCGTGGAGACAGGTGCCCCAGGGGAACTGCTCGTGGTAGGCGCACAGCCCGGAGGGTTCCTCTTGGGGGGGCCTCAGACGGAAGTGAAAGCTCAGGTTGGTGACGAAAACGTCCAGGTCCGCGTCGCCGTCGTAGTCCCCCACGGCGAAGCCCATCCATGCGCCCACCTTGTCGATCCCCATTTCATCAGCCACAGGGGTGAACCGGAAGTGCCCCGGGGTGGAGTCGTTGCGGTAGACGGACAGCCGGTCCCCGTCGTTGGCCACCCACAGGTCGGGGTCCCCGTCGTCGTCGTAGTCGAAAAAGAGGGCGGCGTGGCTCTGTCCGGTGGGTTCTCCCACCCGGTTCCCCTCGTCGTCGCGGATGGTGGGGTCGTAGCCCTGGTACCGCACTCCCGTCTCGGGGTCCTCGAAGAGCACCGGCGTCCCGTCGGGGTGGGTCATGGTGACCTCGGGACCCTGCACGCCCGCGATTCCCGTGACGTCGGTGAAGGTGAGGTCTCCGTTGTTGCGGTACAACACGTTGTAGTGGCCGGCGTGGTTGGGATAGATCATCTGCCAGTAGTCGAAGTCGGCCAGGTTGGCCACGTACAGGTCCAGCCACTGGTCGCCGTCCACGTCGGCGCATACGATGGACATGGCCGAGCGCAGGTTGACCGAGTTGCCGAAGGCGCGGTCGGTGATGTCGGTAAAAGTGCCGTCGGCGTTGTTCAAGTACAGCACGTCCTGGTTGCCCTGCCCCTCCGGAGGCGACCGGAAGCCCCGGTAGTCCCCATGGTTGCCGCGGGAGCCCACGTACAGGTCCTGGTAGCCGTCGTTGTTCAGATCGCAGGCCGCCACGCCGGTGCTGTTCCGGTCCAGGGCTTCCACGCCGGCCGCCGCGGTGCCGTCCACGAAGACGCCCTGGCCCTCGTTGTGATAGAGCACGTTGGCCCTCTCCCGCTCCGAGGTGACGTAGAAGTCCATGTCCCCGTCCCGGTCGTAGTCGATCACGGCTATCCCCGGCAACCGGTTCCAGATGGTGGGGGGAGCCTTGGCGTCGTACAGGTCTATTTCCGACAGCGGGATATTAGGGTCTAGCTCCGAGATGGGGGTGTAGCGGGCCAGGTCCAGCCGGCTGAAAGGGGTAACGGGGTCTTGGTCCACCTGAGAAAGGGGTGTGAGAAGTTCCTCCAGGGAGTCAGCGGCTATGACGTTTGCGTTGGCCGCCCCCAGCCTCAGGTTGTCCTCGCTTTCCCACAGGAAGACGCCGATGCCCAGGACCGCCAGGCCCCCGACGACCCCCAGCACCCAGGTGGCGGCGGCAAAGACGGCCACTCCCCTTCTCGGCATAGCCTTGGCCAGGCCCCAGAAGGTGAAGGGACCGCCGGCGGCGGCAGTGAACAGCAGCGTGGCCGCGGGAGCGGTCCCCATGCCAAAGATGAGCAGCAGGGCCACCAGGGGAATTTCGAACAGCAGCGGCACGTTGATCAGGATGCCGAAGGTGGCGGCAATGGCGACTCCCAACACGTCGTTGCCCAGGTACTTGGACACCACGCCGGGGCTCAACCACTGGATCACCAGCCCGCTGGCGAAGGCCGCCACCACCATGATGGGTCCCAAGCGGACCAGGTAGCCCAAGCTGGAGTAGGCCCAGTCGCGGAAGGCCCTGGCCAGGACGGGGCCCCAGGGGGCCTCCTCCGGTTCCTCGGGAATCTCCACGGGAGCGGGAGGGACGCTGTCCGCGCCCCGGCCCCGCCGGATGATCATGGCCACTATGGGCCCCAGCAGCATCGCCCCGATTATGGCCAGGAAAAGGCGGCTGAAGCCGAGCATGGGGGTGAAAACGAAAAACACCATGGCCAGGGCCGGGATGTTCATGGTGGCCGAGCTCTGCACCATGGCTATGGTCCCTTCTATGCCCGCTCCCCGGCGGTAGAAGGAACTGGAAACCGGCACGATGCAGGCCGAGCACAGGTTCATCACCGGTCCCACGGCCATGCCCTTTACGGTCCTCTTGAACATCCCCCCGGAGGAGAGCCCGCCGGCGCTCTGGGACGGGAAGAGGAACACCTCCGCCAGCCCGGCCACCAAGAAGGCAAACCCCATGCCGAAGGCCACCAGCCGCAGGTAGGTGACGGAGAAGACCCACCACTGCTCGAGGAAGCTGGTGCCGGCTTCACGTTCCAGGCAGAATCCCTGGAAGCACTGGCCCGTGGCCGTGGTCACGGTGTCCAGCTCGCTCCCGACAATGTCCAGCTTGGGGAAACGGTTCAGGGCAAAGAATAGCCCCACGATGACCACCAGTATGGCGATCCCCACCAACCGTTTCTTGCTAAGCGCGGACGCGAACACTCAACTCACTCGCCGGCCGCAGGGAGCGGCCTCGCGTGGTAACGCCGCCGTGGACGTCGGCGGGTCTGTCGGCCCGGGCCGCGAGCAGGGCTTGGCGGTCCCTATTCCCTTGCGGCTGCACCTTGGCCACAGGCCTGAGGCAAAGTCCGGGAATCCCGGCCCGGCGGCGCGCTCCGGGCAGCCCCCAAACTGTAGCACAGCGGGCCGGGGGCCTTCAAAACCTTTGAAGACCCACCCCAGGGCAATCGCGTCTTAATTTGTCTCCTAATTTAGCCAAAGCTTCTTCGCAGAGTAAGGTATGTCACCCTGAGCTTGCCGCAGGGCCTGAAATCGTCGTGGCAAGTCCTGGTTCGGGACCTAACACAAGACTACCGGGCGCCAGTTTGGATTCTTCGACTTCGCTCAGAATGGCGTTGTCTTAAGACGCGATTGCCCTGAAGACCTTCGATATTCCGAGGGATGCTGCCCAATTGCAACCCTCGCTGACGCTACGCCTCGCCCGCGCCGGCGGTTTCAAGACCGGGGGACTTCATAGGCCAGGACCGGGGCCGGCGCCGGATTTGGGCATACCACGGCCTGCCGGGCCGGTGCGGAAATAGGGCTGCTCTACGGGCGGCCCGGGCCAGGACGCGGTGGCCGGGCCCGGCCCCGGGGCAACCCAGGCCCGTAGAAAAATACCTCATCACGAATATCGTTATAGTTATGGCAATATATGGTCGTAAGCAGTAGAAATATACACGGTTTAGTCTCTTGACAGATAACTATCCGGCGTTAGAATAGCGTGTATTCTTTACTCCGGTTGACCGGCTCCCAGGGATAAGAGTGGGCTGTAGCCGCCACAGGAGGCCCGTCGTGAATCAGATCGCCAAAGGAGGCGTCTCATGAATCGGAAGGAAGAAAAAGCCTTGAACCTAAACATGCTGACTGGGCAGGCCCGGCGCGGGCTGGTGGACCGTCGTGGGTTCATCAAGGGCGCCATGGCCCTGGGCCTGTCGGCGACCTCGGCACTGCTGCTGTTCCAGGCTTGCGGCGGCGGTGAAGCGACGGTAGCGCCCGCCCCTACTACGGCGGCGCCCACGGCGGCCGCGGGAGCCGCCCCTACCACGGTTCCCGCCCCGGGAGAGACCATGGCCCCGGATGCAACCCAGGCGGCCACACCGATCCCGGACGCGACTGCGGCGCCCACTGCGGTTCCGGCGCCCGTCGACACGGAGGAATACCTCGACCAGTTGGTCAGACGGCTGCCCGAGCTGGATGACTTCCCGGTGCCCAACTGGCAATACTGGCCCAGCCCCGTCGGCAAGACCTTCGTCTACCTGGCCACTGATATGTCCCATCCCTGGTCGGCAGACAGCAGCGAGGCTTTCAGGTTTGAGGCCGAGGGGGACACCAGGAACCCCCGGCTGGCTATGACCCTCACGGTGCTGGACTCGGCCATGGACCCGGCCAAGGAGTCGGACAACTTCGAACAGGCCATCGCCGGAGCATTCGACGTAATCATCTTCCACCCCATGGACTCTGCGTCCGGGTCGGCCAGCATCAAGCGCGCCCGGCAGGCGGACCGGGTCGTCATCGGGTGGACCGACAACACCCTCGCCCACCCCACCGCCCGGTGGACGGTGAACACCTACCAGCAGGGGCTTCTGACCGGTCTATGGATGGGCGAGCAGCTAGGCAGCGGCGCGAAAGTGGCCGGAGTCGTGGGTGATTTGATTAGCCAGACCGGGCAAGCGCGCAGAGCGGGGTTCATGGAGGGCGCGTCCCAGGCCGGCTTGGAGGTGGTAGCCTTCGAGGAAGGGACGGGCTGGACCCGGGACGGCGGCGCCACGCTGGGCCAGTCGATTCTCTCCGGCTTTGCCGATCTTCAGGGCGTTTTCGGCGGGGACGACCGGGGAGCCCTAGGGTTTCATGACGCCGCGGTGGAAGCGGGGCGGCGAGACGGCCTTCTTATCTCCGGAGTTGACGGCCTCCAGGAAGGCCGGGACGCGATTGCCGACGGCAGTTTGGACATGTCGGTCATGCTGATAGGAGGGCACCGGGAAGCGGCTATCGGCGTCATAGATATGATGGAGGCCCTGCTTCGGGGGAACACTCACGGCGATGCCATGGACTCGATGCACCTTATAAAGTCGCTGGTCGTGACCAAGGAGAATCTCGACGCACCGTGGGGAGTGCTGATTTAGCGCTGCTTCCGGCGAGATAGAGAGGGTTTAGATATGAACAAGAAACAGGAAAAGTCCCTTGTGTTGCAGTTGCTCACCAAGCAGGTGGACAGCAATCTCATCGACCGGCGGACCTTCATAAAAGGGGCGGTAGCCTTGGGGTTGACGGCGTCTTCGGCCATGCTCCTCTACCAGGCCTACGACCACGGCGCCAATGGGACGGCGACGGTGTTCGCGCAAGACGGCCAATTGATCACACGGCTCCCCGAGCTTTCCACGCTGCCCCTCGACATGAATACGACGGGGGTGCAAACGGAAGGCAAGAGTGCATTCCATCCCGCGATTTTCTTGGCCCATCCCTACGTGGTGCACTCCAATCAGGTCTTTGAGAAAGAGTGCCGCAGCCTGGGCATGGAGTACCAAGTGGCCGACTCGGCCTTCGACCCGGGCAAAGAGGCAGAGCTCATGGACCTGGCCGTGTCCCGCAACTTCGACCTGATCATCACTTTCCCCATCGACCCGGCGGCGTCATCCGTCGGCATCAGGCGGGCCAGAGAAAACGGCCAGTTGGTGGTCAATTGGTCCACCGAGTCCCTGGCCTTCCCCACCCTTGCCGTCTCCCGGGACCACTACAATCACGGGAGACTGAACGCCAAGTGGATGGCCGACCGCCTGCCCGCCGGGGCCAAGGTCGTCGGTGGCGTGGGTGAGCTGCTCACGACGGCCGGGAACAATCGGTGGAGGGGGTTCCAGGACGGGTCGGCGGAGTATGGCCTCGATCTGCTTGCCTTCGAGGAGGGGACCGCCTGGACCCAGGAGGGCGGCTACACGGTGGCCCAGGCATTGTTTGCCAGGTACCCCGAAATAGATGGCATGTACGGCGGAGACGACCAAGGAGCCCTGGGGTTCGCCAAGGCGGCGGCAGACGCGGGGCGGCGGGAGGAGATGGTCATCACCGGGAACGACGGACTCAGGGAGGGGCAAGACGCAGTTTTTGACGGCCGCCTGGATGGGACGGTCGTGATGCGCCGCGGCCACGGGCCGGAGGCCCTGTTCCTGATGTACCAGGCGGCCGCCTTGATGCGGGGAGGCGTGCACGGCGACGCCTTCTACCTGAGCCACATACCCGATGAGATCTTTGTCGACCAGACCACCATCGGCGACCAATGGCTCTCCCCCGTCTAGCCTGGCTTCGGGGAGTTATTTAGGGGCCTGGAGAGCAGTTGGGCCGGCCTATTCTTTTGAGCCCGCCGTCCGGAGCCTCGCCGCCGGTGAGCTTGCCGATGGGCTGGGATGGTTTTCTGAGAGATGCTCCAAGTTCTTTGGGCCCTGGGGAAAAGCCCTCTGGCCCCACGCTGCGAGCAATCGAGGCGGGAATGATCGCACCCTATCCCGTGATACGCGAGGCTAGGTTTACATATTATCGGAAGGCCGGCGGCAAATTCACGCCATTTGGCTGGAAATGGCCCTTGACAGGTAGCTATTTGGCGTTAGAATAGCGTGTATTCTTTGACCGGGACAGCCAGCCGCTCGGGGGAACGGTGGGTTGTATATGCCAGAGGAGGCCCGTCTTGAACAACCACGAGAAACGATTCCTTAATAAGAAAGAAAAGAACACCTTTTTCTTGGAGAATTTGACCGAGCAGGCCAAGCGCAAGTTCATTGGCCGGCGGGAGTTCATCAGGGGCGCCATGGCCTTGGGTCTCTCGGCCACGTCGGCGTTGCTCCTGTTCCAGGCTTGTGGAGGCGGTGACGGTGCCCCGGCGGCGACCGCCGGCCCCGCGCCAACCCAGCAGCGGCTTGGGCCTACCCTGCCCCCGGACGCAGACGTTCCATTCGCCGATGCGGACCAGCCCTCGGATGGGGACGTCGTGGTCGACGAGGCGCCGGCGCCTACCGAGCCACCGGCTCCATCGGACGGCGACGGGGAAAACCTTGACCACCTGATCAGGAAGCTCCCCGAGATCGACGAGTTGCCTTTCAAAGTGGGGGAGCTGTGGAGGGACCTCTCCGGTCTGAGCGTCCTCTACGGCGCCAACCTGCTGTCCCATCCCTTCCACGTCAGCAGCACCGCCAATTTCAAGAGGGAGTCGGAGCGGCTGGGCATGGACTACCAGGTGGTAGACGCGGCCTTCGACCCGGCGAAAGAGGTGGAGAACATCGAGTTGGGTATCTCCCGCGGGTTCGACGCCATGCTCTACGCGGCGGTGGACCCGGCGGCGGGGATTGTCGCCATAGACCGCAAGCGCAAGTCAGGCAAGATCTTCTTCAACTGGGATAACCCGTCCTTCGCCCGCCCCAACATCTGGTGGCTCCTGCCCCACTACCGAATAGGCTTCCTGGCGGGAGTGTGGTTGAAGGAACAGCTGCCAGCGGGGTCCAAGATATTTATCGGCGTGGGCGACATGGTCACCCAGGCCGGGTCCGCCCGCACCCAGGGCGGTATCGACGGCATGGAAGGCGCCGGATTCGAGATAGTCTCCGCCGAGGCTGGCCACGGCTGGAGCCAGGAAGGCGGTTACGACATGGGCCGGTCCTTGTTCGCCAGGTTCGCCGAGTTGGACGGCATCTGGGGCGGGGACGACCAGGGAGCCTTGGGAATCCACAAGGCGGCTGTGGACGCCGGGCGGCGCGAGGGGGTCGTGATTGTCGGGGCCGAGGGCCTGAAGGAAGGCCAGGACGCGGTGCGCGACGGGCGCTTGGACATGTCCAACATGACCACGCGCGGCCACGGACCCGAGGCTGCCATGGCCTTCTTCTTCGTGGAGTCCATGCTCCGGGGCAACGTGCACGGCGACGCCATCGAGGGGATGCACAGCATCCGCAGGGTCAACGTCACCAAAGCGAACATCGACGAACAGTGGCCCTCTCCGGTGTAGGGGACCCCGAGCTGGATTGAGAGGCGCCGGAACCGCGACATTCCGAGTTGGATTGAGAGGTTGATGACTTGAACAAGAAAGAGAAAAAGCTCCTGAGCCTGCAGATGCTCACCAAGCGGGTGGAGCGCAACATTATCGACCGGCGGACCTTCATGAAGGGCGCGGTGGCGCTGGGGCTGACCGCGTCTTCGGCCATGCTCCTCTACCAGGCCTACGACGGGGCTTCCAACGGGTCTGGGACGGTGTTCGCCCAGGAGGGCAAGATCAAGAGGCTGCTCCCGGAGCTGTACGAGCTCCCCAATGACCTGCGGGAGGGCGGGCTGCCCACCCCGGGCAAGACTGCGATCTTGATCGCCATCTTCCTGGCTCACCCCTACGTGGTGCACACCAGCCAGGTCTTCGACAGGGAGTTCACGGACTCGTGGGTGGGCATGGACTACACGGTGGTGGACTCGGCCTTTGACTCGGCCAAAGAGCAGGAGCACCTGGACCTGGCCATCTCCCGCAATTTCGACGTGATCATGGGCTTCCCCATCGACCCGGCGGGGATAGGGACCCAGATCGCGCGGGCGAGAGAGGCGGGCCAGATCTTCGTGAACTGGTCTACCGACAGCTTTGTGCGGCCCACCCTGAAGTATGGGTTCCAGTTCTGGGTGGACGGCTGGCTGGCGGGGCAGTACGCGGCCGACAACGTGCCCGCCGGCGCCAAGGTGTACGGGGCCGTGGGCGACTACGTGGTATCGGCGGGGCTGATGAGGAGGCAGGGCTGGCTGGACGCCATAGAGGCCCGGGGGTTGGAGTCGGTGACCTTCGAAGAAGGTACGGCATGGACCCAGGAGGGCGGCTACGAACTGGGCCGGACGGTGCTGCAGAGGTTCCCGGACATACAGGCTATCTTCGGCGGGGATGACCAGGGAGCACTGGGGTTCAGCAAGGCGGCGACGGACGCCGGACGCCGGGAGGAGTTGGTGATCGTCGGAGTTGACGGTCTGCGGGAGGGCCAGGAGGGGGTTGAAGACGGCCGGCTGGACGCGTCGATCATGTTCTACTGGGGCCACGGGCCGGAGGCGGTGGGCGCTGTCGACCAGACGTTGACCCTGCTGCGGGGCGGCGTGCACGGGGACACTGTGGAGATGGCCCACATCTTTGAAATGATCACCGTCGACAAGAACAACATCGCCGAGCAGTGGAAATCCCCCACTTAAGGGCGGCTGCTGGTCGGGGAAAGGACCGAGATAAAATCATCCGGCAATGCTAGAATCGGACGGAGGGAGGGCGTACAATGCCGTCGCCCTACCCCGTCCCGCCCAGGGATGCGCGGGGGCACAGTTCCGGCCAAAACGGCCAGCGAGGTTGTGAAGTGACCCGTAATAGGTCTGAGCCACAAGGGTTGGTGCGCTAATGCACGCCGGCGTGTTGCGGCCGATGGCCGGCAGGGTTAAGGTTCCGGCGTTCTTCCTGAGCCACGAAGGGATGCTGCTGGTGGGTGTGGGCGTCCTCTTCTTGGTCTTTTGCCTCATGTCGGAGTCCTTCCGCAACTCCACCAACCTCCAAGACATGACCCTGCCCATCACCACCCTGGGCTTGGTGTCCATAGGCATCGCTTTCGGCCTCATCTGCGGCGTCATCGACCTGTCCGTGGGTTCCATCATGGGCGTGTCCGCGGTCATGACCGGGGGGCTGGTCCAGACCGTCGGCCTGCCGGCGCCGCTAGCGGTGATCCTCGCCGTGGCCGTTGGGGTGCTCTTGGGTCTCTTCAACGGCGTGCTGGTGACGTGGTGGCGCATCCCCTCCTTTATAATCACACTGGGGACCCTGGCGGCGTACCGGGCAATGACCGAGCGCCTGCAATTCGACTTCTTTGGAAAGCTGCAAAGCTCCCCCATACGCAGTGAAGATCTGAAGTGGTTCGCCAGCGGAGAGGTGCTGGGCCGGGTACCGGTGTCGTTCTACATTTTCCTTGGCGTCGGTATAGTCGCTTACTACGTGCTGGCCCACAGCAAGCTGGGCATCTGGTTCTTCGCCGTGGGAGGAAATGAGCGGTCCGCTCACGCCGCCGGAATCTCGTCGGACCGGGTGCGGATACTAGCCTTCCTAATTTCCGGCCTCACCTCAGCCTTGGCGGGCTCGATCCTAACGGCGCGGTTCCAGGCCTCCTTGGCCTCCACCGGTAACGGCTTCGAATTCGAGGCCATCACCGCGGTGATCATCGGCGGGGCCAGCCTGTTCGGCGGGTCCGGGTCCATGCTGGGGACCATGCTCGGGGTGTTGCTGTTGCGAGTGCTCATCAACGGGCTTACCCACCTTGACATAGTGTTCTACGACCAAATGCTAATTCGAGCGGCCATCTTCATAGGCGTGCTGTGGATTGACGCCACCTTCAGGCAGAGAGGCCGCCTTGGGACCTTCGGTGCATAACCCACAGGGAGGCATTGCCGGTCAACTATGGGTAGACTGAGGCAGCTATCGGGCAGGGAGGCCTTGCGGTTGGCCCGCTTCAACTATTGCTGGCTGGGCTTGGCCGTCTTGGTGCTCTTCTTCTCCCTAACCCAAAGCCCCTTCGCCACGGGCGAAAACTTCATCGTCATCATCCGGTCGGTGTCGGTAACCGGGCTGTACGCCCTGGGCAACTCCTTCGTCTTCTTGGGCGCTGGGGTTGACGTGTCGGTCATAGGCATTGGCGCCGCCACCGCGATGGTCAACGCCAGGCTCTTTCATCTCGACGGTGTTTCCTCCCAGGGAGCCTTGGCCATTGCCTTCCTCTTCTGTGGCGGCTGCGGCCTGCTCAACGGCTTCCTGGTCACCAAGATCAGAATTGCGCCCTTCATCGCCACCCTGGCCTCCGGTTCCTTCTTCGCCGGCATCACCGAGCGGGTAAGCGGCGGCAACTCCATCTTCGACCTGGGGGAGCAGGCGGAACCGCCGGACTACTTCTTCGCCTCTCTGGGCCGGGGATTTGTGGGAGCGGTCCCCATACAGGTGTTTATCTTCCTGGGTGCGGCCCTGGCTTCCATCCTGTTGCTCAACTTCACCATCTTTGGCCGCCACCTGTACGCGGCGGGCGCCAACCCCCGGGCGGCGCGGCTGTCCGGCGTCAACGTGGACCGCATCCTCGTCTGCACCTACGTCATCAGCGGCATGGTATCCGGGATGGCCGGGCTGATCCGCTCGTCGGACAAGGGCATAGCCGACCGGACCGGAGCGACGATTTTCACCCAAGGCCCCGGGTTGCTGGACAGCATCGGCGCCGTGCTCATTGGAGGCACGGCCCTCCGCGGCGGCATCGGCACCATCCAAGGGACCATCGGCGGCTCCATGATCCTGGGCGTGCTCAAGAACGGGATGTTCCTGTACGCAGCGCCGAACTGGGCCAAGCTGCTCAGCAACGGGGCCGTGGTTATCGGTGCCGTAGGCATCGGGGCCTTCCTGTCCAGCCAGATTGTCTTGCAAATGACCAGCGTCCCCGAGTTGATGGCCCAAATTCGGGAGCGGGCTGGCATTCTCTGGCGGAGGCCGGCGAGGCCTTAACCCTCGAGGGCAACGGTCCGGCGTCCCCGGGGCGCCCCGCTGAAACGAGGGCGCGCCCCACGCTCGTCCCGGGGTCGGCCTATACCTGTCGCAGCTTTCTTTTTGTAACACCTTCCCGTAGTGATCTAGCTGTGATGGCGTGCGTGGGCTTCCATTGAGCGGCCTTGCGGGCAAATGGCGAGCCTTGCTCTCTGGGATGTGCCGAGGTGACACCGGGTGCGGTCCCGGCCAACGCGACCAGCCTCCAGCCCTGTGGTTATGAGGTAGAACATGTCCGACTACGGAATCATATCCTCGGACGACCACGTGGTGGAGCCGGTGGACTTGTGGACCAGCCGGGGCGAGTCCAAGTACCAAGACCGGTTGCCCCGGGTCGTCTACTTCGAGCCCGCCGAAAACTCAGCCGGCGGCGATTGGTGGGTTATCGATGGGAAGAAGGTGCAGGGCGCTTTCACGGGGGCGCAGGCCGGACGCAGGTTCGAGGAGCCGGAAAAGCTGAGCTTGGAGTCCACCTACGAAGAGGTGAGGCCCGGGGGCTACATCCCCGAGGAGCACGTCAAAGACATGGACATAGACGGGATCGACGTGAGCATCACCTATCCCACCGTCGGTCTTCCCCTGTTCAGCGTGCCCGACAGCGACCTGATCACTTCACTGTTCCGCACCTACAATAACTGGGTGGGAGAGTTCTGCAACGCGTTCCCCAGGCGCCTCAAAGGTATAGCCATGGTCAACGTGGACGACGTGACGGAGGGTGTGAAAGAGCTGGAGCGATGCGCCAAGATGGGGTTCGCTGGGGCCATGATCACTGTGTACCCTCCCGAGGAGAAGTCCTACGACCGGCCCGAGTACGAGCCTTTGTGGGCCGCGGCCCAGGCCAACGGGATGCCCCTGAGCCTGCACATTGGGACCAATCGGCCGGGAGCAGGCCAGGAGTTTCAGGACCTGGACACCGCGACGGTTAACTTCCTGACCAACGTGGACTACTGGGTGAGGGTGTCCCTGGGCAACATGATCTTCAGCGGCGTGTTCGAGCGGTACCCCAAGCTGCAGGTGGGCTCCGTGGAGATGGAACTGTCCTGGGTCCCGCACTTCCTGGACCGCATGGACTACAACTATACCAACCGTGCAGTCTACTTCCACCGGGGCCATGAATTCAAAGAGGGCGCCCTGCCCAGCGACTTCTTCCACAACAACGTGTTCTTGGCCTTTCAGGAGGACGACTTCGGCATACGGGTCCGCGACGCCATAGGAGTGGACAAGCTGTTGTGGGGCTCGGACTATCCCCATCAAGAGTCCACCTTCCCCAGGAGCCGGGAGATCATAGACGCCATCCTGTCGGACTGTTCCGAAGAAGAGAAGGCCAAGATCGTGGGCGGTAATTGCGCCAGGGTCTATGGCCTGACCTGAGCTTAGAAGCCCGCCCAGGTCCGGAGGCCCCACCCCCGGGCGTCTTCCGCAGGCCGGCGTAGGCCGTCCAAGAACACCGGTCCCCTGCCCCCGCCGCCTTAGGAAGAGTGACGCGGCTTGCCGGTCCCCCAGGCAAGGATTTGCCCCTTTCCCACTCGGAGATACTGCGGGGCTTATTGGCTGTCTTCAACGCACAGGGCGCATGGACGGCCCCGCGTAAGGTTGGCCCCAAGGTCAGGGCAATCGCGTCTTAAGTCAATGTCATGTTGAGCGTAGTCGAAGCATCTGAAATCCTGGACTTCATGCACGGACGGGAATCAGTAGCTGTCTTAATAGGAAGGGTTTTAGACCCTTCGGCAGGCTCAGGGTGACATGATTGTGGCTCAGGGCGATGCTCATGTAGGGGTGAGCGATAGAATGGGTTAAGACGCAATTGCCCTGGCCCCTAGCTTGACAAAGGCAAATATAGCCGTAAAATACATCGATGCGTTCAAGGACGCCTACGAAACTGGCGAAGTGAACGGCCCACAGTAACCCGGAAAAGGGGATTGCGCCTTGAATAAACGAGAGAAGATGGTAAACCTCCACCTGCTGGCCAAGCGGGCCGAGCGCAAACTCATAGGGCGGCGCGGCTTCCTGAGGGGAGCCGTGGCGCTGGGTTTGACGGCGTCTTCGGCCTTGCTGCTCTTCCAGGCCTGCGGAGGAGACGACGCCACGCCGGCGCCAACGGCCGCTTCTACAACGGCGGCCGCAGGGGAACCGCCCACGGCGGTGCCTCCCACCAACACCCCACAGCCCGCCCAGGAGGGTCTAGTCCGGCGGCTGCCGGAGTTGGCGCAGCTGCCGGTGGACATGCTGGAGGCGTACCCGGTAAAGACGGAAGGCAAGAGCGTAATCTACGTGGCGATATTCGGGGCGCACCCGCAGATCAAGTTCTACGACCAGCTATTCCGTGGGGAGGCGGAGCGGATGGGGATGGAGTACTCGTTCGTGGACTCGGCGTTCGACGCGGCGAAGGAGTTGGAGAACCTGGAGTTGGCGATATCGAGGGGATTTGACGTAATCCTGCTGCACCCGACGGACCCGGCTGGGGCGTCGCCGGCGGTGGAGCGGGCGCGGGAAGGGGACCAGATATTCATCAACGTGCAGACGGACACGGTGGTGAGGCCGACGATCAAGCACGGGTGGAACTGGTACGACAACGCGGTGCTGACGGCGCACTGGATGGGGCAGAACCTGCCGGAGGGGTCGAAGGTAGTGGGAGCGGTAGGGGAGCTGATAACGAGCGCGGGGCGGGCGAGGAAGCAGGGATTTCTGGACACGATACCGCAGTACGGCGGGATAGAGGTGCTGGACTTCATCGACGGGTGCGGGTGGAACCAGGAGGGCGGGTACGAGTGCGGGGTATCGATACTGTCACGGTTCCCGGAGTTGACGGCGATAGCGGCGTTGGAGGACCAGCAGGGGATAGGGATGAGGAAGGCGGCGGAGGACCAGGGGAGGACGGAGGGGCTGGTGATCACGGGAGGAGACGGGCAGCGGGAGGGGCAGGAAGCGGTGGGGGACGGGCGGCTGGACATGGCGTTCATGATGGAGCGGGGGTTTGGGCCGGAGGCGTTGGGGATGATGGACATGATGGAGGCGGCGGTGAGGGGAGACGTGCACGCGGACGCGGTGCAGATGGCGCACTTCCCGCCGCAGCTGATAGTAACGAAAGACAACATTGCCGAACAGTGGATGTCTCCCATCTAGCGGCTAACCAAGGTCCCATGCAAGATCGACGAGTGGTCGACCCTGATTAATAAAGTAGAGAACGCGGGCATGAATAAGAAAGAAAAGACCCTCAATTTGCACCTGCTGACCAAGCGGGTGGAGCGCAGCCTGATCGACCGGCGCGACTTCTTGAAAGGAGCCGTGGCGCTGGGTTTGACGGCGTCTTCGGCCCTGCTGCTGTACCAGGCCTACGACCGGGGGCCCAACGGGGCGGCGACGGCCTTGGCGCAAGAGGGCTCGGAGGGTCTAGTCCGGCGGCTGCCGGAGTTGGCGCAGCTGCCGGTGGACATGCTGGAGGCGTACCCGGTAAAGACTGAGGGCAAGAGCGTAATCTACGTGGCGATATTCGGGGCGCACCCGCAGATCAAGTTCTACGACCAGCTATTCCGTGGGGAAGCGGAGCGGATGGGGATGGAGTACTCCTTCGTGGACTCGGCGTTCGACGCGGCGAAGGAGTTGGAGAACCTGGAACTGGCGATATCGAGGGGATTCGACGTAATCCTGCTGCACCCGACGGACCCGGCGGGGGCGTCGCCGGCGGTGGAGCGGGCGCGGGAGGGGGACCAGATATTCATCAACGTGCAGACGGACACGGTGGTGAGGCCGACGATCAAGCACGGGTGGAACTGGTACGACAACGCGGTGCTGACGGCGCACTGGATGGGGCAGAACCTGCCGGAGGGGTCGAAGGTAGTGGGAGCGGTAGGGGAGCTGATAACGAGCGCGGGGCGGGCGAGGAAGCAGGGATTTCTGGACACGATACCGCAGTACGGCGGGATAGAGGTGCTGGACTTCATCGACGGGTGCGGGTGGAACCAGGAGGGCGGGTACGAGTGCGGGGTATCGATACTGTCACGGTTCCCGGAGTTGACGGCGATAGCGGCGTTGGAGGACCAGCAGGGGATAGGGATGAGGAAGGCGGCGGAGGACCAGGGGAGGACGGAGGGGCTGGTGATCACGGGAGGAGACGGGCAGCGGGAGGGGCAGGAAGCGGTGGGGGACGGGCGGCTGGACATGGCGTTCATGATGGAGCGGGGGTTTGGGCCGGAGGCGTTGGGGATGATGGACATGATGGAGGCGGCGGTGAGGGGAGACGTGCACGCGGACGCGGTGCAGATGGCGCACTTCCCGCCGCAGCTGATAGTAACGAAAGACAACATTGCCGAACAGTGGATGTCTCCCATCTAGCGGCCCGCGGCAGCGGGGGAAGTCCGGACGCAGAAACGAGGCCCCAAGAAACGCATCCAACACATGCGAGGAGGCTCGAGAGTTGCCGGCTCGCTCCTCTGACCGGGAAGGGTCGTCGTGCTAGGGTACGCGCAAGCCCTGAAGCCCTTAGCAGGCTGGATAAAGCCGCCAGCTTTCCTCCTAACCCACGAGGGCCTGCTGACCTTGGGCGTGGGGGCTCTTTTCCTCGTATTCCTGCTGGCGTCCGACTCTTTCCGAAGTTCCACCAATCTACAGGACCTCACCCTTCCCATCACCACCCTGGGATTGGTGTCCATCGGCATCGCCTTTGGGCTGATCTGCGGCGTCATCGACCTGTCGGTGGGTTCCATCATGGGAGTCACCGCGGTGATGACGGCGGGGCTCATCGATACGGTGGGTATATCCGTCCCGCTGGCAATCATCATCTGCCTGGTCTTGGGCATTCTCCTGGGCCTTCTCAACGGTCTCCTGGTAACCGCGTTGCGCATCCCCTCGTTCATCATTACCCTGGGCACCCTGGCCGCGTATCGCGCCTTCGCCATGCGGATACAGGAGGATTTCTTCGGCGCCATCAACAGCACTCGAATACTCAACGACACGCTGAAGTGGTTCGGAAGCGGCGAGGTGATCGGCCGCATTCCCGTATCCTTTTATATTTTCCTTGGCGTGACTTTGGTGGCATACTATGTCCTGGCGCACAGCAAGCTGGGCATCTGGTTTTCCGCCGTCGGCGGCAACGAGCGGGCGGCCCACGCCGCGGGGCTGTCAGCCGACCGGATACGGGTGCTGGCCTTCGTCATTTCCGGCTTCTGCTCGGCCATGGCGGGAGCGGTGCTGACCGCCCGCTTTCAGGCCTCGCTAACCTCCACGGGCACCGGCTTCGAGTTCGAGGCGCTGACCGCGGTGATCATAGGCGGAGCCAGTCTATTCGGTGGATCCGGTTCCATGATAGGGACCATGCTGGGGGTGTTGCTATTACGCGTTCTCATCAATGGGCTAACTCACCTGGATGTAGTATTCTATGACCAGTTTCTTATCCGGGCGGGGATATTCATAAGCGTCCTATGGATAGACGCCACCTTCCGCAGGGGACGTCGCGGCAGGATTGCCGCCGGACTCTAAACTCGAACCACGAGGGGTGAAGCTATGCCAGCAGTGCTAGAGGCCCAGGGCATCTACAAGTCGTTCTTTGGGGTGGAAGTCCTTACGGACGTCGAGGTGGACGTGGAGAAGGGGGAAATCCATGGCCTTGTCGGTGAGAACGGCGCCGGGAAGTCCACTCTCTGTAAGATTGTGGCCGGAGTTTACACCAGGGACCGGGGCACGATTACGGTGGACGGCGAGGAGGCCGACATCCAGAATCCCCGGGATGGACACCGCTTCGGAATCGCCATGGTGCAGCAGGAGCCGCAACTGGTGCCGACCCTGACGGTGGCGGAAAACCTGGGCCTGGCCCGGGGCAATCTTCCCCTGCACGTGAGCCGGGGAAAGCTGAACGCGATTGCGCAAGAGTTGCTGAGCGAGTTGGACGTGAGCCTCAACCCGCGGGTCAGGGCCTCCAGCCTGAGGGTCCCGGACCGGCAGATGGTGGAGATCGCCAAGGCTCTCACCATGAACGCCCAGCTGATCATCCTGGACGAACCCACCGCCGCTCTCTCCTACCGGGAAGAGCAGACCCTCTTCGACACCATCCGGCGGCTGCGGGATCGCGGCGTGAGCTTCATCTACGTCTCCCACGTGCTGGACGAGATCTTCGGTCTCTGCGACCGGGTCACCGTCCTGAGAGACGGGGAAAAGGTGAAGACCTCCAACCTCCAGGACATCACCACTCCGGAGTTGGTCCGGGACATGGTTGGTCAGGAGGTGCTCCAGGAGACGGGCCAGCAGCGGGAAGTTACCGGGGACGTGGTCCTGTCCGCCGACAAAGTGAGCGTCGAAGGGGCCGTCAAGGGGGTAAGCTTCGAAGTGCGCGCCGGGGAGATACTCGGTCTCTATGGCCTGCTCGGGTCAGGCCGGGCCGAGCTGCTCAAGGGGATCTTCGGCGCCGAGCCGCGCAGCGGCGGCTCCGTCTCCCTGAAGGGCAGTCCCCTCCGCGTCCGGACCCCGGAAGAGGCGATGCAGCAGGGCCTGGCCCTGATCACCTCCAACCGCCGGGAAGAAGGACTCATGTACGTGCTCACCCTGCGCAAGAACATGTCCCTTCCCAACCTGTCCGACGTTAGCTACGGGGGGGTTGTGGTAACCGACCCACGGGAGATCAACCTTGCCCGCCGCCAAATCGGAGACTTCCAGATCGCTCCGCCCAATCCGGAGACCGAGATGGAGTTCTTCAGCGGCGGCAATCAGCAGAAGGCCCTCCTAGCCAAGTGGTTCGCCATGGGTCCGCAAGTCCTCATGGTGGACGAACCCACCGTGGGGGTGGACGTGGGCGCCAAGGAGCAGATCTACTACTTCATCGACCAGTTGGCCGACCAGGGCTGCGCCGTGATCGTGTCGTCCTCCTATCCGCCCGAGTTGCTGCGGCTGTGCGACAGGACGCTGGTGATGGACGAGGGCGAGGTAGTGGCTGAGTTTGATAGGGCCAACGCCGATCAAGAGAAGCTACTCAGCGCCGCTCTGGGCGTGAGCAGCTAGCCCCGGCGGCAATGGCTGCCCTCAGGAGGATCGAAGTTCGGGATGTGCTAAGACAGCTTCGGCTCAATCACCCGTGGGTGTTCTTAGCCATCCTGATCATCTTTTTTTCCTTGCACACCGAGGTGTTCCCCAACGGGAACAACTTCATCGTCATTGCCCGTTCGGTGTCCGTCACGGGTTTGCTGGCGTTGGGCAACTCCTTCGTCTTTCTCGGCGGCGGCGTCGACGTGTCCATCATCACCGTCGCCTCCTCGGCGGCGATGCTGAACGCCAAGGTATTCGAGAGTTGGGGGAACCCCCAGGCGGCCCTGGCTCTGGCCCTGCTGTATTCCCTGGGGCTGGGCCTGATCAACGGCCTGTTGGTGACCAAGGCCAGGATCGCGCCCTTCATTGCCACCCTGGCCTCGTCATCCATCTTCAACGGCTTCACCGAACGCATCAGCGGCGGCTTTTCCATCTTCAACCTGGGAGAGCAGCACGACCCGCCGGAGCATTTCTTCGGAACTATCGGCAGGGGAGTGGTGGGGGTCGTCCCGGTGCAAGTCATCATCTTTGGCGGGTTGGCCGTGGCGTCATTCCTGCTGCTCACCAGCACGGTGTTCGGGCGCCACCTATACGCGGCGGGGGCCAATCCCACGGCGGCGAGGCTGTCCGGGGTCAACGTGGACCGTATCCGCATTGCCACCTATCTGATATGCGGGCTGCTGTGCGGAATGGCCGGCCTCATCCGGTCCTCGGACCTTGGCCATGCTTCCCGGGAGGGAGCCACGGTGGTTACTCAGGGCCCCGGACTGCTGGACAGCATCGGCGCCGTCCTCATCGGGGGTACCGCCCTGTCGGGAGGGGTCGGGACCATACAAGGGACCGTTGCCGGATCGCTGATTATCGGAACCCTCAACAACGGGCTCAACCTGAACGCGGTGGCCGCCTGGGGACGCTTGCTCAGCAGCGGCGGCGTGGTGATCGGCGCCGTGGCCATCGGCTCGGTGTTGGCCGGCACTACCATCCTGCAGATGGGGGGCTTCCGCGGGAGCCTGGCCCACCTGGTGCAGCAGGCCAGCATCCTTTGGCGTAGACCGGCGAGGCCGTGAGACGGCCACGGTGCCGCTTGGCCCCGGTCCGCGCGGGGACCAACACGGGTATCAGGCGCCGCCTTCGTGATTGTAGCTTGAGCCCGGATTTGGTATCATTGGCTATCAGTAGCTGTCTGGGGAGTGACCGAAATGCGGCTAGGACCGTTGGGCGTCACGGAACTGCTAATCATAATCCTGGTCATCGCGATGATCTTCAACGCCAAGAGGCTGCCCGAGATAGGTTCTTCGCTGGGGAGGACCTTCCGCACTTTCAAGGCCGGCTTCTCGGGGACGGACCAGCGGGACAAGAAGAGCGACAGTTCGGACGCCGACGACGCCGCCAATCCGCAGCCTTAACCCACACGGCGAAATTTCCAAAAGTGATACGCCCGGGATAGGCGTGTCACTTTTTTGTTTCCCGCCCGCCGGGGCCGCGGAGGTAGTCTTGGGTGCGGCGGGTCGAAACCCAGGGCCATTCGGCCATCATTGAGAAGACAGCCACAGTGATTCCGGGGGAGCCTCACCCGGCCATTCCGAGGAGCGCCCCCGGCTATCACGAAGAGCCCCCCGGCTATTAAGAAGAGCGCCCCAATGGTCATTCCGACAGAGCGTAGCGACGAGGAATCCAAACTTCTCCTCTTCAAGCCCGGCTGCGGGGCAACAAACCGGGCTGTGGCGGGGGCTTTGGATTCCTCGGCTGCGCTCGGAATGACGGGGATGGGAGACCGGAATAAGAGGTAGGCGATGGAAGACCGAAATGTCATGGGGACCACATCCGACATAACGGGCGGCATGCCGGGCTACATAATGAGCGGCATAAGGCGCGCCGGGACTGGAAAATCCAAACGCCCCGATCGAACGCCGGCCTGAGCTTTCGCCGTGGACAGTCTGCCGTGGTATAATCAGGCGACCCTAAAGTTCATCTGGATAGGAGCCGGATAATGACGCAAGCAACCGAAAACCGTTCTCCTGCTCAGTGCGCCTATTGTGGAGGGACAGGGCAGGTCAATTCAGAGAATTGCCGGGCCTGTGGTGGTGATGGCAGCGTGCTCCTCCCGGAACCCCACCGGCAGTGCGCCCACTGCGTGGGAAGGGGCAAAAAGTCGGTCTACCGTTGCAACTTCTGTCACGGTACCGGTTGGGCCCATACGTAAGACGAGGCCGGGGTCAGCGCGACCGCCTTCCCCAAGGGGGTAGTCCGGGAGCGGTCCCGGAGGCACACTGGGGCATGGCAAATACTAGGTATGCCGCTACATCAAAATTGGGAATAATGGTTGACAAACCTTCCTATGCAGGGGAAAATCCAACTACACCTAGGCACGTGTCGGTTGCCCCTCGACTGTCATCTACAACCGAAGACGCGGCGAGCCCAAGGAAGCCGGTAAAGCAAATACAGCGCAGAGGTGAGTTATGCCAGACTTGAAGATCATATCCTCGGATAACCATGTTTTCGAGCCCGCAGACTTGTGGACTTCCCGGGGCGAGCTGAGTAAGTTCGGAGACCGCTTGCCGCGAGTGGTGAGCCTGGGCGGCGACGTCGGCAGGTCGGTAGTGGGGACGACGGGAGAGGACGCCATCTCCCGCGGCGACTGGTGGTTCGTCGACGGCCACAAGACTCTTGGCGCTTTTGCCGCAACCCAGACAGGTCTTAGGTTTGAGGACCCGGAGAAGTTGAGCATGGAAGGCACCATGGAGGACGTGCGGCCCGGGGGCTACATCCCCGAGGAGCACGTTAAGGACATGGACATCGACGGCGTCGACTACAGCATCATCTATCCCACCGTCGGTCTCCTGCTCTTCAGCATACCGGACACCGAGTTGGTCACCTCCATGTTCAAGACCTACAACGACTGGGTGGCCGAGTTCTGCAACACCATTCCGTCGCGGCTGAAGGGCATAGCCATGGTCAACATCGATGACGTGGGCGAGGGCGTCAAAGAGTTGGAGCGCTGCGCCAAGCTCGGCTTCGTCGGCGCCATGATCACCGTCTATCCGCCCGACGAGAGGCAGTACGACCTGCCTATATACGAGCCGTTGTGGGCGGCTGCCCAGGCCAACAACATGCCCCTGAGCCTGCACATCGGGACTAACCGGCCCGGCCCTGGCCAGGAGTTCCAGGACTTGGACTCCGCGACCCACAACTTCATGACCAACGTGGATCACTGGGTGCGCATGTCCATTGGTCACATGATCTTCAACGGCGTGTTCGAGCGCTACCCCAAGCTGCAGGTTGGCTCCGTCGAGATGGAGTTGTCCTGGGCGCCTCACTTCCTGGACCGGGCGGACTACAACTACACCCAGCGGGCCGTGGGAGTGGCCGGTTCCTACAGGTTCAAGGAGGGAGCGCTGCCCAGTGACTACTTCCACAGCAACATATTCCTTGGCTTCCAAGAGGACGCCCTGGGTATAAAGGACCGCGGTATCATAGGCGTCGACCAGCTGCTGTGGGGCGCCGACTACCCCCACCAGGAGTCCACCTTCCCCAAGAGCCGCCAGATCATCGACGAGATCCTGGTGGACTGCACGCCGGAAGAGAAGGCCAAGATCGTGGGCAACAACGCCGCCCGGGTGTACAATCTGCCCTGGTAACTCCTCGGATTTACCGCTGCCGCGGGCTGTCCGCGGATAGCGGCCGGGGCCCTGTGGGTCAAGGTCCAGAGGGCCTCCCGGGGTGAGAGTGGCAGCAAAATGGGGGCGCGCTCCCTAGTGAGTGTGCCCCCTTCGTGTTGCCAAGGGACTTTCCGTTAATATTGGCAGTCAACGTCGATGCGCTTAGGGGGATGACAGGATGGAATTCGTAATCTACTTCAACCCGAATATCCGGGCCACTGTGGAAGAACGCCACGAAATGCGCCCCATTGCCCGCAACAATGAGCGCTACCAGGAAATGATCGAGTTGATGCGCAAGGTCGCGGTCCGGGGCGATGAGCTTGGGTACGACTGGTTTTGTCTAACCGAGCACCATTTCGAGTCCGAGGGTTGGGAAGTCTCGGTGGCGCCCCTGCTGATCATCACCGATCTGGCCGCCCGGACCAAACGCCTGAAGTTCTTCCCCCTTGGCTGCGTCCTGCCGGGATGGAACCCGATCCGCTTGGCCGAAGAGTTCGCCGTCGTGGACCACCTGACCAAGGGACGGCTGCAGGTGGGCGTGGCCAGGGGCTACCAGGACCGCTGGACCAATATCATGGGCCAGAAATACCGGGTCAGAGGGACTGCCAGCGACGGCTCGGACACCGACGACCACAACAGGAAAGTCTTCAGGGACTTTCTGGATATCATGAAGCGGGCCTGGACCGAGGAGCCGCTGAGCATGGACACCGAGCACTTTCAAATTCCCTTCCCCTATGAAGAGGGGATCACCCGCTGGCCCATCGCGGAGGGCTGGACGAGGCCCTTTGGAGCGCCGGGCGAGGTGGATGACAGCGGGGTTGTCCGCGCCGTTACCGTGGTCCCCAAGCCCTACCAGGAACCCTACCCGCCCATCGTGCAACCCTTCTCCTTCAGCGAGACCTCCGTCGAGTACTGCGCTGAAAACAATCACGCTACTTGGTTCATCGTGACCGACAAGGACAGGCTTCGCACCCTGTTCGAGGTTTACCGCGACACATCCATCAAGCACGGGCGCGACGTGAAGCTGGGGGATAACCTGGGGGTGATGCGGATGTTCTACTTGGGCAACACCTACCAGGAGGCCTACGATCTTGGGGAGAGGCACCTGGGCCGCATTTCCACGCACTTCTTTGGTGGGTTTGGCTTCTTCGAGAGCATGAGGCTGCCCGAGGACGAGGAGAAATACCCGGGACAGCCGCTGCCCCCGGAGGAATGGACCTACGACCGCATGGTGCGCGCCGGGCTGGTTATTTGCGGCACGCCTGACGACGTGAAGCGCGGCATCCATGACTTCGCCGACGAAGTGCAACCCCAGCGGTTGGGCTTCTTCACCGACGATCAGATGAGCGACGAGTTGTGCCTGCAGCAACTGGAGTGGTTTGCCAGGGACGTAATGCCGGAGTTTAGGTAGGACTCCGGCTCACGCCGCCAGGCTCGAGAAGCGGGGAGGCCCTACTGGGCCAGGAAGGCCAGTAGCTCCCGGTTCACCAGGTCCGGGGCCTCCCACTGTATGAAGTGACCGTACTCTCCCAGGTTCTTGGCCAGGGCCTGGGGGAAGTTTCTCTTCCACACTTCTTCCAAGGGCGCCGTGCCCATGGCCCTGGCGGTGTTGGCCCGTCTGCTGCCAAACAGGAACAGGAAGGGGACGTCCAACTGCCTGTCGGCGTCGGCCTGCCACTGGGGCGGGTCCTGGTCCGCCATGGCGCGGTAGTAGTTGAACCCTCCTCTCCAGGCTCCCGGCTGGCGGTAGGCCATTACGTACTCCGCCAACTCCTCACCGCTGACGGGATACTGGTTCACCGACCAGTCCCGGAGTATGTGCCACAGGTACACTTCCTCTTTGCCTTCCAACAACTTTTCCGGCAGATCGAACTGCTGGTGGAAGTACACGTGCCAACGCTCCCGGATTACCGCCGGATTCTGCGGCCCCAGGAGCTCCGTCGGCGGAGTGGAGTCCAGCAGCGCCAGCTTCCTGACCGCGTCCTCGTGGTCCAGGGCAAACCGAAAGGCCACCCGGGCGCCGATGTCGTGGGCCACCATCAACGTTTGCTCGTGACCCAAGGCGCGCATCAGCTCGTACATGTCCGACGCCGAAGTCCTGGTGTCGTAGCCGGCGAGGGGCTTGTCCGAGTACCCGAACCCGCGCAGGTCGGGGACGATAACCTGGTACCTTTCGGCCAGGGCCGGAATCTGGCGCCGCCAGCTATACCAGAACTCGGGCCAGCCGTGGAGCATCATCACCGGCTCACCCGTTCCCTGGGTGACGTAGTGTATCTTTATCCCGTTTACCACAGCCGTGCTATGGTCCCACTGGTCACTCATCAGGTGCACCTCCGTTGATACGCGCCTCGTGGGGCTCCAAGGGGTTGGGGTTCTTGACGGTTGTCGAGCGGGGAACCCGGCGTCCACCCGGTGTTCGGCAACTTACACGGGCAACGCCTCCTCGGTCCGGTCCGGGGGAAGTTCGACGCCAAAGGCATTGACGTTGAAGGCCAGCATGGCGTAACAACCCATGAGGGTGGTGAGTTCGCTCAACCCCAGCACTCCGAACTGGGCCAGCGCGGCGTCGAAGGCACCCTGGCTGACCCGGCGGGTGCGGAAGAACTCACGGCCATAGTCGACCACCGCGGCCTCGTCGGGAGACAGATTGGGAAGGTCCCGGCGGTCTCGCAGTGCGTCCACGATAGCGTCATTCAATCCGGACGCCCGGGCCGGGGGAGCGTGGGCGTTCCAGATAAATTGGCAGTCGTTTTCCCGGGCCGTCAGCAGCATGGCAAGCTCCCTGATCCGCGGCTCCAGGGACGTGTCCGTCCGCAAGTAGGCCGCCAGACCCAGGGCCCGTTTCGCCGCCTCCGGGGCGTTGAACATGACCGAGGCCGGACCGAAGGCGGGCACCTCGCCGCGCTCGCGGACCAGCTCGTCAAAGGTGGCTCTGTGGACTTCGGGGATGTTCTCTCGATTCAAAGCGGGAACACGGGCCATCATATCCTCGCAGAATGTGCCAGAGTATTGTCGGAGCAGCGGGCTGCACCGGGTATCAGTATACGACAACCTGCCCCCCGGCGCGCGTGGCGGGGGAGTGCAGGGCCCGGGGCTGGTGCATTGGGGCCGCAGGGGTCTTGGGGTTGGAGCGGAGGGCTGGAGCCGGTGAGGGGATTCGAACCCTTGGCCTGCGGTTTACGAAACCGCTGCTCTACCACTGAGCTACACCGGCCCTTGTGCTAATGTAAGGCGTAATTGCCGTGGATACAATAGGGTTCTGGAGGCTTCCCGATCTGGGAGTGAAACCTATAGAGATCCATCATCACGTCGGCCCGCGCCAGCCGTTTTCGTGTCCCGCGGCATTACGCGCCGTCTAGCGCTGACAGTGGGGACAGAAACAGGTGCCTCGCCCTCTAACCCTGATGGCGGACACCGGTCCGGAGCAGCGGGGACACCCGTCTCCCTGTTTCCGGGGTATGGACCAAGGGCTTAACGCCAGGGGCGGGTCGGGCCAGTCCTCGTTCCGGCGCTCCTCGTATGCCTTCACGGCGGTACTTAGGGCGAGGACAATGCTCTCCCGCAGTTGGGAAACCTCTGAGGGGGTAATCTCCGAGGCGGGCCGCAGGGGATGAATGCCGGCCAGGAACAGGGACTCGTCGGCGTAGAGGTTGCCCATGCCGGCAACGATGGACTGCTCCAGCAACAGCGCCTTTACCGGCGCGGTCTTTCCCTGGAAACTCCGGACCAGCAGGTCGGCGGTGAAGTTTTCCTCAAGCGGGTCCGGGCTGAGGGGAGGAAGAACGTCCGTGGGGTCATCGGCCAGCCACAGCTTGCCGAACTTGCGGCCATCCTGGAAGCGAAGGTCAGTGCCGTCGTCCAGGTGAAAGACGTGGCGGGTCATTGGGTGGGGGTCGGTCCGGGGGTGTTGGACCCGCAGGCCGCCGGTCATGCCCAAATGCAGGACCAGGGTAGACACCGCCGGCGACCCTCTCTCGCTCAACGGGACCAGTAGGTACTTGCCGCGGCGTCCGACGGTCTGCGCCGTCCTACCCGTCAGGCCAAGGACGAACTCTTCCAGGGAGGGGGTCTGCACCGCCTTGGCCCAACCGACGTCCGCGCCGGTGAAGGTGCGGCCGGGAAGCCCGGCCTGCAGCAGGTAACGGCGGGTATTTTCAACCTCAGGAAGCTCGGGCATGTCCGACGGCTTTAAGCGCGGCGCACTCCAAGGGTCACTTCGGCCCCTTCCACCTTGGAGGTTTCCACCTGGGCTCCGTCCTGCGGCGGCCCGGCCCGAAGTTCCTCGCTAAGCGTTTCCTCGCGTATGTACTCGGCAAAGGCCCCGGTCATCACGCCGGCTATCGGCTCGGGCGCTTCGTAGTAGGTGACGATGCGGTCGGTCACCTCGAAGTCCGCGGCCCGCCGCAGATTCTGAATCCGGTGCACCAGTTCCCTGGCCAGGCCCTCTTCCGCCAGCTCCGGGCTGACGGCCAGGGCGACGGCCACGGCGTATCCGCTGTCCAACGCCACCGCGTAATTGTCCCACTGGACTACGGTCTCGCCCCGGTCTCCCGCCGACTCTTGGGCCCGCCACACCAGGTCAGACGACGCTTCCAGGTGGGACAACTCCTTGATGTTCAATTCCTCCAGGACTTGGGGCTTGACCAGGTCCAGATACTCCCGCTCGTCGGGCGAGCGAGTCATGACCGCCACAGAGGCCAGCGGCTGGCGCACCTTGACGCCGGCCTTGGAGCGGGCGCTCCGGCCCATGCTGGCTACGCGCATAGCCAGCCGTGTCGCTTCCATGAGCGGCTGGTCCACCAGTGACTCGTCGGCGCTGGGGAACTGGGCCAGGTGCACGCTGTCGGGCGCATCGGGGTCCACGGAGCACACCAGGTTCCGGTACATCTCCTCAGAAACGAACGGCGCCAGGGGCGCCATCAGCTTGGACAGCGACACCAGGCAGGTGTAGAGGGACATATAGCCCGACAGCTTGTCGGCATCGCCCTCGCTCCTCCAAAAGCGGCGCCGGCTGCGGCGCACGTACCAGTTGGATAGTTGGTCGATGAACTCCTGTATCCGGCGTCCGGCGTTGGTGGGGTCGTAGCCGTCCAGGTAGCCGTCCACCTGGGATATCAGAACGTTGAGCTCCGACAGAATCCAGCGGTCCAACTCGTTCTCCGGCTTCCAGTCTGCCGGGACCTGGTCAGGGTGGAACTTGTCGATGGACCCGTAGTTGGCGAAGAAGGAGTAGACGTTCCATAGGGTCAGCAAAACGCGGCGCAGGGTCTCGTTGACCAGCTTGGCGGAGAAGCGCCGCGACTCGCCGGGATGGGACGCGGTGAAGAGGTACCAGCGCAGCGCGTCCGCTCCATGCTCGTCCAGCACCGGCAGGGGTTCCACCACGTTGCCCACCCGCTTGCTCATCTTGCGGCCCCGCTCGTCCAATACCAGGCCAAGACAGATGACGTTGCGGAACGCCGGCTGCCCCTTGAGCAGGGTGGACAGGGCGTGCAGGCTGTAGAACCAGCCCCGGGTCTGGTCCACGGCTTCGCAGATGTAGTCCGCCGGGAACCGGCCGTCGTCGTCGATGCCCCGGTTCTCGAAGGGATAGTGCCACTGGGCGAAGGGCATGGCGCCCGAGTCGAACCAGGCGTCCATCACCTCGGGAATGCGGAGCATCTCGCCGTCACATCCCTCGGCGGGGCACTGAAGAGTCACACGGTCCACGTGGGGGCGGTGGAGGTCCAGGTTATCGATGCCATCCTGGTGAACAGCAGACGCGAGCTTCCGCAGTTCCTCCACGCTGCCCACGCACTCCAGGCGCCGGCAAACCCCGCACTGCCATACCGGTATGGGCGTGCCCCAATACCTTTCCCGGGATATCGCCCAGTCCACGTTGTTGCGCAGCCACTCGCCGAAGCGGCCGTCCTTGACGTAATCGGGGTACCAGTTAATCCTGCCGTTGCCCTCCACCAACTCGTTCTTGTGCTCTGAGGTGCGGATGTACCAGGAAGTCTTGGCGTAGTAGAGCAGGGGCGTGTCGCAGCGCCAGCAGAAGGGATAGGTGTGACGGTAGACGTCCCGGTGGAACAGCAGCCCCCGTTCTCTGAGGTCGTCCATGATGGCGTCGTCGGCGTCCTTGACGAACTTCCCGGCGAAGGGGTAGCCGCCGGTGACGTTGCCCAACAGGTCCACCGGTTGAACGAAGGGCAGCTCCTTGCTCCGTCCCAGGGTCAGGTCCTCGTCGCCGAAAGCCGGGGCGATGTGCACGATGCCGGTGCCGTCTTCCATGGACACGAAGTCGGCGTCCACCACCTTGGCGTCGAAATGGTCGGCTGGCTCCAAGGTTGCGGCGCCGGCCGCCCCGGAGCGCGTAAACTGCTTGATTTCGCTCCCGTAAGAGACGGGGTCGTAGAGTTTTTCGTAGGTCAGCGCCACCAACGCCCGGCCCTTCAACGTCGACAGCACCCGGTGGGGCTTGCCGATGACCTGGTCCACCAGCTCCGCCGCCAGCACCAGACGCTCCGGCCCCGCCTCGCTTTCGACCTCCACCAGGCTGTAGGCTGCGGTCGCGTCCACGGCCAGCGCGGTGTTGCCGGGCAGGGTCCAGGGAGTGGTGGTCCAGGCCAGCAGATAGACCGGCTGACCGTGGGAGACCAAAGCGTCGTAAGCCCCGTCGAGGGAGTCGCTTTCCGGCCCCGACAGCCGAAACTTGACGAACACCGATGGGTCTGGGGTGTCCTCTTTATAGCCCAGGGCCACCTCGTGGGAGCTCAGGCTGGTAACGCATCGCGGACAGTGGGGAGTCCCCCGCATGTCTTGATACAGCAGCCCCCGGTCCCAGAAGTTCTTCAGTATCGCCCAACCCGACTCTATGTACCCGTTTTCCAGGGTCACGTAGGGGTCATCCATGTCCACCCAGAAGCCGATGCGGTCGGTGAGGGTCTCCCAGTCCTTCAGGTAGTGGAACACGCTTTCGCGGCACTTAATGTTGAATTTCTCGATGCCGTACTCTTCAATCTCCCGCTTGCTCTTGAGTCCCAGGTCCTTCTCCACCTCCAGCTCTACCGGAAGCCCGTGGGTGTCCCAGCCGCCCTTGCGGAGGACCCGATAACCCTTCATCGTCCGGTAGCGGCAGACCACGTCTTTGAAAACCCGGGCCAGCACGTGATGGATGCCCGGACTGCCGTTGGCCGTGGGCGGCCCCTCGAAGAGCATGAATAGGGGAGCGTCTTCCCGGTCCGTGGTGGTGCGGCGAAAAACGTCCCGGCTTTTCCAGTGTTCTAGGACAGCGGAGTCAACCTCAGGGAAGCTGACCCGGCTGGAGACGGGTTTGAACATATGGACCAACTACTCGAAGATTTCTTGCACCGGCAGAGTGAAGCCGTGGCTAAGCCACATCTGCGATTACGCCATGTTCCACTCCGGTTGACACGATTTTCGCTAGCACTCCCCTGATAAGCTCACCCTTGACTCCCTCGCTGTGCAGATGGAGCAAGTCTTCCGCAGTAAGAAGCTTCCTCTTACTAGCAGGCATCGCGCAAAAAGCCTCTGCTTTGGTTTTGGATATTATACCCAATAATTCAGGACTCAATCGCGGCGCCCAGCGGTCTGCCACGTCCTCCAGAAGTGGTTGAGGGGGCCGTGGCCGCGGCCCACGGGGAAGGACTGCCGGATGGCCTCGGTTACATAATCCTTGGCCATCGCCACGGCGTCCGGAAGAGGCATTCCTCGGGCCAGGCCCGCGGCGATGGCCGAGGCGAAGGTGCAGCCGGTCCCATGGGTGTTGGCGGTGGGTATCCGAGGGGCCGAAAATTCCCGGAAGGCTGAACCGTCGTAGAACAGGTCGGTGGCCGGCCCCTCCCGGTGGCCGCCCTTCACCACCACAGCCTTCGCTCCCAGGTCAACCAGGGCCCGCGCCACGTCCCGGGCGTCGGCGTCAGATGCCACTTGCAGGCCGGTGAGGGCTTCCGCCTCGGGAATGTTGGGGGTAATGACCGAGGCCAGGGGCATCAACAGGCGGCGCAGCGTGGCCACCGCATCCTCTCGGAGCAGCGGATCTCCCCCCTTGGCCACCATTACCGGGTCCACCACCAGCCAAGGGACCCGCCGCCGGGACAGCTCCTCGGCCACGCATTCTATGATGGAGCTATTGGCCAGCATACCCGTCTTGACGGCCTCAGCGCCGATATCGGTCAGCACCGCGTCGATCTGGGCCCTGACTACCTCGGCGGGCGCCTCGTGGACTGCCGTCACGCCCAGGGTGTTCTGCGCCGTGAGGGCGGTCAGCACCGACGTGCCGTACACTCCGAAGGCGGCGAAGGTCTTGAGGTCCGCTTGTATGCCGGCCCCGCCGCCGGAGTCGGAGCCCGCGATGGTCATGGCCGAGGGCACGGTTCTCACCGCGGCCAACGGTCGTCCTGCCATGCCGTATCCCAGAACATCAGCTCGTAGCGCAGCACGTCACGGAAGATATCTTGCAGGCGGGCTTTACCGGCGGCAGACACGTCGGCGGAGTCCACCGTCAGCTTCAACCAGTCCACGAAGCCCACCATCTGGGCGCTGACGTGGATATCTATCCAGGTGCGGTAATAGTAATTCTCCGGCCGCTTCCCCGCCTGCGCCAACCGCTGGGCCCAATCCAGGTAGGGCCACTCAACGGCCAGGAGGGTGGCGACGAGGTCCAGGAAACTACCCTCGTAGGCGGTCCGGCGCAGGTAGCCGCTGTAATGCAGGGTTGCGGGCCGGTATTCCAGGGTGTCCATCTGCCGGGGCGATAGGCCCCGTTCGCTGAAGGCCCGGCGAAAGAGGCCCTCCTCGCCGCCCAGTCCCAGGTGAAGAAAGCCTACCAGGCGGCGGGCGGCGTCAAAGTCGGGCGCCTTGGCGGCCGCCAGGCTGAGAAGCATCAGCCAGTCTTTGAGGAAGAGGTAGTCCTGCTCGAAGTATCGATGAAACACGTCGGGAGACAGCGAGCCGTCGCCCAGTTGAATGACAAACGGGTGGGAAACTACCTCCTCCCACAGAGGGTCTACGCCGGCCTTGAGTTGGTCGCTCAAGCCCATCCGATTCCGGTCCTCCTAAACTATGCCCCGCGGTCTGGGGGCAGCCCCCGGCGAAACGACCCCGCCTTCAGACCGTCGATCCCGCCGGGTCCAGCTAAGAATGGCTGGGAGGGGCAATGTCGATACCCCAGTCAGTAGCCGGCTCGGGGTTGCCGCGCTACCCGTCAGGAGAGGTTTGGATGCTGGACTCCGTCCACACCGGATCATCCACGATTCGCCGGTCTAGGAAGCCGACGGCGATGGCCGGCAAGGTCTCTATGTGGAGGCCGCTCCTCACTCCCAACTCCAGAGATAGCCGGGCCACGGCGTCATTGTCCTCAGCCTCTACCATCATCACGTAGTCGTAACGGCCCAGGACCGCGTACTGCCCCAGAATCTCGGCGCCTTCCACATCGATCTCCCGAGCCGTCTCCACCACCAGATGGTGGTTCGAGTGCACCATCTTCTTGCCCTCGTCGGTCAGCCTGCTCAGCAGAAAATAAAACGGCATGGACATCTCCTGTTTTGTCCGTCCTGGCAATCTGCGGTAAAGTATACCACCGCCGGACGCGGGGCCCCGCTCCACCGCCTGGGGTGTGCCCCAAGGTCTCCTCACAGTCTTATCGAGGAGCGCAACGAACGGCAGTACAAGAGCGCCGGCGCTCACTTCCGGCGGTACAGGCCCGGCCTGCCTCCGGTGAAGGACTTGAGAGGCCTCACCCAGAAAGGACATGGCAGGACCGCGTTGGGCCCGGAGGTGTTCACGCGCCCCAGCGCGGCGGCGCCTGAACATGGCCGCGGCATCCGCACCCAATCAGCAAGGCCAGGCTCGCCACAGCGCCCTGGAATCTCCGTAGGGGTTCCCTGCGCCGTACCGGCAACCGCCAAGGGGGCCTGAAGTCGCCGCGGCCCCCAAGGCTGCCAAGGCCAATTGCCGGTTAATTGTCGGCTAGTTGGCGTTGGCTACGAAACTGTTGTCGAACGCCGCCGAAGCGTCCCCTTCCGTGGTGAGCAGGCCGTTGTCCCGCATCCACTTGGCGAATTCCACCCACCGGGCTTCTTCCTGCCAGCCGAAACCCATCGTGCCGGCAGACCACAGGGGGGCCAGCAGGTCCACCCCGGGCAGCTCGATTGACAGGTCCACCTCGGGTCTCAGCCGCTTGAGGAGTTCCACGGACCCCCGGGGATCCGCGATAGCGTCCTCGTAGCCGCGCTTGGCCGCCCGCACGAAACCCTGGACCAATTCGGGCTCGTTGGCGATTATATCCTCATTTGCCACCAGCAGCAGTTCGTAGAAGTCGGGAACACCGTGCTCTTCCATGCGCATAATGTTCAGTTCGAAGCCCTGGTTGTTGGCCGAAATGGACTCGTGCACCCAATAGGCGCCGACTATCGCGTCCACCTTCTTGCCGATCAGGGCCGGCACCAGGTCGAACCCCACGTTGACCAGTTCCACGTCGCTGAGACTCAACCCCTGGCTGCTCAGCATAGTGTCCAGCAGGGGTTCGTTGTCGGGTATTCCAGGCCAGCCGACGGTCTTGCCGGCCAGGTCCTTGGGTTCGGCAATTCCCGACTCGGCCAAGGTCATGACGGAATTGAGGGGGTGTTGCACCAGGGCCATGATGGAGACCACCGGGATGCCCTGCTCCCGGGCAATCAACACGCCGGTCTGGTAGTTGATGCCAAAGTGGTCCCGGCCGGCGGCCACCGTCTGCAGGACGGAGGCAGGGTCCGCCGGGGGATGTATGTCCACCGCCAGGCCCTCCTCGGCGAAATAACCCTTGTCCAGGGCCACGTACAGACCGGAGTGATTGGACCAGGGGAACCAGTCCAGGGAGACCGACACTTCGGTCAGCGGTCCCGGTGTTGGCGCCTCTGTTGGTTCCGGTGTCGGCGCTGCCGTGGGTTCCGGGGTCGGGGTGGCCCCTGAGCCGCAGGCCGCCGCCACTACTAAAAACGCCGCCGCGATTGCCAGTAGTCCAGCCAGTTTCTTGATTCCGCTGATGTTTTTCATTCACCCGCTCTCCCTGTCTCGTGATATGAAGCCGCAAGCTGCCTCGTCAGGGCCGCGTCAAGGTCCTGGACCGCCGCTCGGTGTAATACCAGGGAAGCATGAGCCGCTCCACGAAGCCGGCAAGCACAAATAGGGACACTCCCATGAAGGACAAGACGACGATGGCGGCAAAGACCCTGGCGGTCAGGAACAAGGGTTGGGAGTAGGTGATGAGGTATCCCAACCCGGCGCTGCCTCCCACCCACTCGCCGATTACCGCGGCGATGACGCTGACCGAGATGCCGACTTTTATGCCCGAAAACATGAAAGGCATTGAGGTGGGCACCTGCAGCTTGACGAATACCTGCCACCGGGACGCTCCCAGGGTGCGCATCATGTTGACCATGTCCGGGTCCACGGCTTTCAGCCCGTCGACGGTGTTGACTGCGATGGGATAGAAGCAGATCAGTGCCACCACAATTACTTTGGGGGTAATGCCGTAGCCGACCCAAATGAGGAGCAGCGGGGCGATGGCGATTATGGGAATGGTCTGGGAAGCTATGACGATGGGATAGATGGAGCGTTCCAAGATCCTGGAATAGGCGATAAGGGCGGCCAGGGCCAGCCCGGCCCCAAGGGCGGCCAGGAATCCCAGGGCAATCTCCTCGAGGGTGACCAGCGCGTTCTCCCAAAGCAAGGCGCGGCTTTCGGCTAACTCCCTGGCGATGATGGAAGGGGCGGGTAGCTGCCACTTGGGCACTTCTCCTACCTGGACCCACAGTTCCCAGGCGCCCAGCAGCGCGGCTAGGACGGCCACCGGTATGGTCCAGGACCGCAGGCGGCTCCAGGCGGCGGGAGCCAGCCCGGCCCCCAAAGACCGGCCGTCCGGCGCGCGCGAGGCATCCCCGGCTCCGGTAATTAGGACGGTCTTTTCCCTGAGCAGTCTCACGAGACGAATGTCCAACCTGTCCAGCCTATAATCCCGCGGGTCCGGCGTTTTGCCGGTGGAGGGGGGCCATCAGCCGGGCCTTGAGGTCCACGAAGCCGGCCTCGGTGACCATGCTGAAGTCCCGGGGCCGGGGCAGCCCTACGTCCATCACCATTTCCACGCGAGCCGGGCGGGCGGTCAACACGTACACCCGGTCGGAGAGCAGGATCGCCTCGTCCACGTCGTGAGTAATCAGGATAATGGTCTTTCCCAGGGTGGCCCACAGGTCCATCAGCCACTCCTGCATCTGGATCCGGGTCAAAGCGTCCAGCGCGCCGAAAGGCTCGTCCAGCAAGACGACTCTCTGGTCCAGCAGCATGGTGCGGAGGAAAGCGGCACGCTGACGCATGCCCCCGGACAGGGCGAAAGGGTATTGATTCTCGAACCCCTCCAGACCGAACAGACCGGTTAGCTCCAGGGCCCTCTGCCGGGCCTGGCGGAGGGGTACGCCGTGAAGTTCCAATCCCAGGGCGGCGTTGTCCAACACCGTGCGCCAAGGCATCAGGAGGTCCTTCTGTTGCATGTAACCGATCCGGCCCAGCCTGGGGTTGACGCGGTTGCCGTCCGGCCCCTGGTCCGATTCGCCGTCCAACTCGACGGCGCCAGAGTCGGGCTGGTCCAGTCCCGCGATGATGTTGAGCAGAGTGCTCTTGCCGCAACCGCTGGGGCCGATGAGGCTCACGAACTCTCCCGACTCTACCGTCAGGCTGATTTCGGACAGGACCTGCTCCTGTCGGCCGTCCACCCAGTAGTGCTTGTCGATGGCGACGGCCTGTATGGCGGGTTGCGGGATGGCTGTTGACATAGGTGTGGTCGGGCCGCGCGACGGTAACGCAAAAAGGCCGCCGGACAAAACGCCTGACGGCCTAGAATAGCAGCATTACGGCAGCCCTGTTCCCTCCGCTGGCATTACCCAGATCAGGTTCGCAAGGGTCGGTGACATATGCGGTCGCCCTCTCAGCCCGGCTCAACCGAGCTCCCCTACGTGCCTTGGTTTATTCGATTGTTAAGATGCGGCCATTATAGGATCAAGCCGGAGGCCGTGTCAACGGCGAGTGGCGGAGGCATGATGTGCGCTCGCCGTCTCTTGGACCGGCTGCGATATACTAGGGGAGCGGGATGCGGGGCGTCATCCCCGCCGTTCCGTTTTCGTTTTCCCGCTGGTGTTCTGCCTGCGGGAGCTCGCAGATAGCCCCAGGTCGTTGCGGCTGACGGGTCAGAATAGCCCGAAAGACCGCCTTCAATTATTGCAGAGCTCCTTTGCGCGCCGAACTTGCATAGCTACGATATCGGTAGGTGTAGAAGTATGGTCCCACGAATCATCCGGTTGTTCGCCCCATACAGGACTTCCCTGATCGTCATCGGGTTTTTGATTCTGGTAACCGCCAGCTTGGGCGTGGTCAATCCTGTATTGATAAAAGTGGTGTTCGATTCGGCATTGTTCCCGGCTGACGGCGGTCCGGACCTTAACTTGCTGTGGGTTCTCGCGGGGGTAATGGCCTCCATCGCCGTTGCCAGCGGGGGCTTGGGCGTCGTGCAGACCTACCTGACCAACAAGGTGGGTCAGAACGTGATGCGGGACTTGCGGGACACGTTGTATCGACACCTCCAAACGATGTCGTTAGGGTTTTTTACTGGCACTCGCACGGGAGAAATCCAGTCTAGAGTATCCAACGACGTGGTTGGAATTCAAACCGTGGTGACCAGCACGGTATCCGACACTATAGCCAACACAGTGATCTTCGTCAGCACCTTGGTAGCCATGGTCGTCCTTTCCTGGCAGCTTGCACTGGTGGCCGTAGCCACGGCCCCAGTGTTCTTTATTTTAACCAGATTTGTTGGCTCACGACGCAGAGCGATCACTTACCAAGCGCAAGAGTCTACGGCCGAGTTGACCTCCATCACCCAGGAGACTCTTTCGGTGTCGGGAATCATGCTGGCCAAGTTGTTCGGCCGGCAGCACCAGGAAATGACCCACTTTCATGAGCACAATCAGAAATTGTCGGACCTGGTGGTGCGACAGCAGATGATCGGCCATTCCTTTTTCGCGGTGGTGATGACCTTCATGTCCATCTCGCCCGCATTCATCTACCTTCTCGCCGGATACTTAATGGGAGACCTCGGCTCGGGTGGAGTGACCGCGGGAACGATCATTGCGTTTACCACGCTGCAAAGCCGGTTGTACTTCCCCATTGGACGGCTCCTCGAGGTCTCCGTCGAGATCCAGTCTTCAATGGCGCTATTCGAGCGGATATTCAGCTACCTCGACCTGAAACAAGACATAGTTGAAGCGCCGGCTCCGGTCGAACTCAAACCCGGCCCCGTGCCCTGCGCGGTTCGATTCGAGTCGGTCACCCTCAACTACGCCTTGACGGCACAGGAACGGCTTGAAAGGAACCGAAACGGAGACGCGGAGCAGCGACTGACCCTTGACGGAGTTAGCTTGGAAATCCAGCCCGGCCAGCTAACCGCTTTGGTGGGGCCCAGCGGCGCCGGAAAGACCAGTATCGCCTACTTGATTCCCCGGCTCTATGACGCCACTCAGGGCGCGGTATACATCGATGGGGTGAATGTCCGGAATATCAGCCTGACGTCACTGTCTGAGTTCATCGGCTTTGTTACTCAGGATAGTTACCTGTTTCATGCGAGCTTGAGGGCCAACCTCCTATACGGGAAGCCGGACGCCACCGAAGAAGAGTTGGAAGCGGCCGCCTCCGCCGCCTACATACACGACCGGATCATGGAATTTCCGGATGGCTACGACACCGTGGTGGGCGAGCGAGGCTACCGGCTTTCCGGTGGAGAGCGGCAACGGTTGGCCATCGCCCGCGTTATCCTGCATCAGCCGCGGCTGCTGATCCTCGACGAAGCGACTTCCTCTCTCGACACAGCTAGCGAGCGATACGTGCAGGCTGCGCTAGAACCGCTAATGAAGGACCGGACCACCGTGGCTATCGCTCACCGGCTCTCAACCATCATGGCAGCAGACGTGATCTACGCGGTAGACCACGGCCGCATCGTCGAGCAAGGGACCCACGCCCAGTTAATGCTTAAGAAGGGGCTGTATGCCCGTCTCTACGAGGAGCAATTCGACAGCGGCAGGATCGAGTGCCGTTGTGAGGACGGCGTTATCCTCAGTGGCGGCGAGGTAGTCTGCTCCCAGAAAAACCTCTCGCACCAACCGGATGAGGTCTAGCAGCCGGCCCTCGATGGTTTTCGCCAGCCATATTCGTGACCCGATCGGGGCCTGGAGATTTTTGGAAGTCGCCTGGGTAGTCTGTTCGTGGTGGGTCAGTCGGACCATGAGTGGACGGTCCTTCGACAAAGCCCATACCGAGCCTGTCAAGGCCCTCGGTCCGGGCAGGAAAAGGAAAATTAAGAGACCCTGATGCCCCGATTCGAATTGTTGACAACCTATACGGGGTCGCAATACAATTCGGCTTGATCGCCGCCCCGGAGGCGGCCCCACGCCGGACTTGATACCCCTGCAACCGTACCTCTACCGGGTATTCCCCTAAACTCCCCTACGCCTTCCAGGAAAGGAGAATCCAATGGCGGATTGGCCGCAGGTAGTCTACAAGGAAGAGGGCATGCGCGAGGGCATGCAGATTGAGGACGCCGAAATCTCGGTAGACGACAAGGTGGAGCTTCTGGACGCCCTGTCCGACACCGGGCTGCGGAACATCGTGGTGGGTTCCTTCGTGAGCCCCAAGTGGACCCCCCAGATGGCCCGTATCGACGAGATCGTCACCAGGTTCGCGCCCAAGCCGGGAGTTACTTACACCGCCTTGGCGCTGAACGCCCGGGGCGTGGAGCGGGCTAGGGCCTATTCGCCGCCCCTTACCATAGAGCGGGACAAGTACCCCAGGCTCAGCTGCCACCTGTGTGACGTCTTCACCCGCCGCAATACCAACCGTTCCCAGATGCAGGAGGTAGAGCGCTGGCCGCAGGTGGTGGCCCAAGCTCAGGAGCTGAGCATAAAGGAGGCGGGTATCGGCTGCAACGCCAGTTGGGGGTCCAATTTCTTGGGAGAGTTCCCCGTCGATACGCTGATGACCTTGCTGGAGAAGCAGCACAGCCTGTGGGACGAAGCGGGCATCGGCGTTCGCAGCGTGTCCATGGGCGACCCCATGAGCCACTGCACCCCGGCTAAGGTGGAAGAGAGCGTGTACCGGGTCAAGGAGCGTTGGCCGGACATCGACCACTTCCGCCTGCACCTCCACAACGGCCGCAACATGGCCATCGCCTCAGCCTACGCGGCGATGCGCACCCTGAGCGCTGAGGATACCCTGGAGTTGGACGGCTCCATCGGCGGCTTCGGCGGCTGCCCCTACTGCGGCAACGGCAGGGCCACCGGCATGGCGCCCACCGAAGACTTGCTCCACATGATGGAAGACATGGGTATCGACACGGGGGCCGACATCGACAAGGTCATTGACACGGTGTGGATGGCCGAGCGCATCGTAGGCCGGGAACTCTACGGCCACGTGTCCAAGGCGGGCCCGCGGCCCAAGCGGGTGGAGCAGCTTTACGACATCGACGCGCCCTTCATCGAGACCATGGAGGAAGCCAAGCACTTCAAGAAGGGCCCGCAGGCGTACGAGGGCGGGATTTACCCCTACAGCGAGCCCATTACCAGCCCCTACCGGGAGCGGGTGGAGCGGGGCCTGCCCGCCTACGACGGCGCGGAAGGTGACTTTCCTTGGAAGCAGGAGTGGTTCCCGGTCAAAGATTGACCCGCACCAGCCGCCGGCCGCCTTCGAGAGGTTGGTCTGCCCGGGGCCGCCCAGTATATTGAGCGGCCCCGTAGTTTTCCCCAAGGTCATTGAATTGTCGGCCTCTAAACCTGGTCATTTCGAGCGGAGCGAAGAATCTCCCCTACGGCGAAGAGACCCTTCGGCTACGTCAGGGTGACAACTGAAAGACCCTAGCTGTTTTTCGGTAACTGTTCAGAGTTGGTTCCTCCTCAACTTACGACACTTCCCACTTGCCCTCTCCGGTGCCCACTCTCTACGCTGTTAATCGGCAGCTATTAGCGCCTTACCACATCTATCAACCGCCACCCAGGCCCATGGCGCAGAATGGCTCATAATGGCCCCGAAATAAAAAACCCTGGCCTTCCCTCACGCCGACGGTCAGTTCTCCCTCATACTCGCCACGGCCCAACTCTGAACACTTACGTTTTTCGGGGCCGGTGGCCCCAGGCCCAAGGGAGTGCTAAGATTACCGCTGTGATCAACAGAGACAGACCGGGGAGGACCGCCCATGACAACCCCTAATCCCACTGACCCCAACCAGGTGCGCTTGACCGGCGAAAACTCGTTCATACGCCTTATGCAGGCCGAAGGAGGCGCCCAGACTACCCGCGCCAGCCACTGGCGCGTGCTCTACTCCCCGGGAGGGCAGGGACACGTCCTATACCTCAAGAGCGACCTGATCGACGACGAGGTCCGCATCTACTCCGACAACATCGCCTTGGCCCGCTGGCTCCAGGGGGAAATCGAAGCCATGCTTTTCCCCGATTTCGCCGACCAGAGCATCCCGATTACCGACGCCACGTTCAGCAAGTCCGGCGACGGACGCGCCTTCTGGGTGGAAAACATCGAAAGCGAGGATGACGACATCCAGTTGGCCTGGCACGACTTCGTGGACCCGTTCATGCTGGTGGTCCCGGCGGGATCGGGCGGACGCCCCCACGGGGTCTATTCCTGCTTCATCCCGGCCATGCAGGCCCAAATCACCATTAACGGGGACGTGGCCGCCGGCAGCGTCGGCAAAGAGATGCGGGGAGACAAGCAGAGCAGCACGGCTTGCCTGGCCTGGTCTGAGACCTGGGTTAGGCCCTGATGGTGGAGGACAATTCCCCCGCCACCGAGCTGTTCCCCCAATTCCAGTCCCGGCTCTACGATATGATTTCCGCCGAGGTCCAGGGCCTCAACGACCCGCAGTTGGACTTCGAGTCGGACCGTTGGGAGTGGAGCAAGTGGAGCATACGCCGCAACGTGAGCCACCTGGCGGCGGGGGACTACCGCTGGCTATGGATGCGCTGGGGGCCACAGCTCTTCCCCGGAGGATTGCCCAACGGGCCGGAACTGGACCGCCTGCTGGAATCCCCCTACGACCGGCGTCTGGACGAGACTCTGTACTGGCAGTTGCCGGACGTTCTGGCCAAGGTCCGGGAAGCGCTGGGCTTCTGCTGGTCCGTGCTGTCGGCTGAGACCGTGGGTTCGCTGCGCGCCAAGGAACTGGAAACACCCAGCGCCGTTATCTGGGTGGAGCACTCCGAGATGTTTTCCGGTGGCGTGCGGGTGGACGCGGCCGACTCGTCCAAGGCCTATATTACCCTGGAAGCCACCATGAGCCACCGCTACTATGAGTACCTGGCCCACCTGTACAACATCCAGAGGCTGAAGAAGGCCCAGGGACTGGCGCCGGTGGTGGAGGTCCCCTTCGAGGGTTACTGGGCCCAGCCCAGTTGGGACCGTAGCGAGCCCTGACGGCGCAATCGCCCCTTGGGCGACCCGGAGCGTCCCGGGCACGGGAAACTGCTGCCGGACCAAAAAAGCAGGCCGCGGCAAAATCGCCGCGGCCTTGTTTTGCCCGGAAGCCCCTACGGGGCCTAGGCGGAGGTGCAGGCGATGGCCTTGACGTTGCCGGCCATCTCCGGCAGCACGTGCTCCTTCCAGGTATCTCCACCGTCGTGGGTGCCGAAGACCTGGCCGCGGCGGGTGCAGAAGTACACCTGCTGGGGTTGGCGCTCGTTGACGGCGACGCCAAAGGTGGTGCTGGTTGGGCTGACTCCCTTGTCGAAGCGGCTCCAGGTTTCTCCGCCGTCGGTGGTGCGCAGCACCCCACCTCGCTCGCTGCCGAAGTTCAAGCCTATGCAGGCGTACAGGGTGTTGGGGTCGTCGGGCGCCACCTCGACGCCCCGGGAGTACTGGATGTCCGAGAAGCTCTCGAAGTGCAGGTTTTCCCAGTTGGACCCCCGGTCCGTGCTGCGCCAGACACCGGTGCGATTGGAGATGAAGACCGAGGTGGAGTCGGCGGCCCCGACGGACACCCCGTGGAGGTCCATCAGGTCCACGTCGCCGATGAACTCCTCGGTGGCCATCTTCCAGGTCTTGCCGCCGTCGGCGCTGCTGGCCGCCCCGCCTACCTCCAGGGCCGCGTACATGTACTCGGGATTAGACGGTTCGATGCCGATGCCCAGTATCCGGGTGGCGAAGGCCATCTGCACCGAATCGGGGTTGGATATGGTCGACATGTACTCCCAGGTTTCCCCGCCGTCGGCGCTCTTGTAGACGTCGCTCCCCTCGGTGCCGAGGAACATAATACTGGGATCGTGGGGGTGGAACTTGAACGACCAGACGATGCGGCCCTCGGCAAGGTCCATGCGCTCGAAGTGCTCTCCGCCGTCTTGGGTCCGGTACACGCCTCTCTGGGTGCCCACGAAGATGGTGTTGGAGTCGTTGGGGTGAACGGCGATGGCCCGCACCTGCGGTGAAGGAGGCATGCCGCTGGCCAGCTTCTCCCACCGGGAGTCGTGGGCTTCCTTGCGGTATAGGCCATCCGCCTCGGCGCCGACGTAGATCATGGTCTTGTCCGCCATCTCATTTACCTCCGAAAATCAGGACTGGATAATCCTAGCCCGAGGGTCTCTCCACAGGTTGTCTAACGCCGTGATTTCACCATACGGCTATGGCGTTGTCAATGAGGACGCAGGGCGAGGCGTCAACTCTCCCGGGCCAGCGTCAATCCCCACACCGCGGCGGCCCCGGACGCCTTGAGGGCCGCCGCGCAGGCCGACAGGGTGCTGCCGGTGGTGGCCACGTCGTCCACCAGGAGCACCGACAGGCCGGACGCGCTCCGGCTGCAGGCAAAGCTGTCCCGGACGTTTTCTCTGCGCTGGGACCTCGAGGCCCCAACCTGGGGGGCCGCCTGCTTGGTGCGGGTCAACAGCCCTTCGTCCAAGTCCAGACCCGTAACCTTGGCCAACTCGCGGGCCAGCAGGGCCGACTGATTGTAACCCCGGCGCCGGAGGCGGCGGGGGTGCAGCGGCGCGGGAACGATGACCCGGCCCGGCAGGGGATTGCCGGCCCGGTAGTCGACCAGGTAGGCGGCCAGCAGGCGGCCAAGCTCCGGGGCCGCCGCGCTGACCCCACGGTACTTGAACACCTCTATCGCCTCCCTGAGGGTCCCCTGGAACAAGTAGGGCGCCCGCAAACCGTCAAGGGCCGGAGGGCTCTCCCGGCACCAGCGGCAGGGAGACAATGAGTTGGGCGAGGCGCAGAAGGAGCAGTAGGGTTTGTTGAGACGCGGCAGGGTTGCGGCGCAACTGTCGCAGATGAGGCTCCCCTCCCGCCGGCACCCGGCGCACTGCATGGGAAACAGCAAGTCCACCACGGCCCCGGCCAGCTTGGACACGCGGTCTTTCAGCATTCCGGGGGAGCCTCTCCGTCCCGCGTATTCCGCCACCGCTCCAGGATCTCCCTGTCCCGGGGGAAGGCCAGGGGCGGCAGCGAGTCCGGGAGGAAGAAGCCTACCGCCAGCGCCTCGGGACCGGCCTGGACGGCGCCGCCCACCTCGCGAGCCGTGAACGCGGCGACTATTACCGGATGGTCTCGAAGGGAAAACAGTCCGACCAATTCCTCTATCTCCACCTCTAGGCCGGTCTCCTCCAACACCTCGCGGGCCGCCGCTTCTTCCACGACCTCGCCGCGGTCCACGTATCCTCCGGGCATGCTCCACAAGCCCAGGCCCGGCTCGTTGGCCCGTCGGATCATCAGCACCATGGCGTCCCGCGCCACGATACAGGTCGCGGCTACCTTGGGGTCAAGGTAGACGACGTGACCGCACGAGGGGCACACGGGGCGACGCTTGCCGAAGACGTCCCGGCCTTCCAGGGCGGATGCGCACGCCGGACAGTACTTGTAATCAGCTTGCATGTCTTTCCCAGCATATCGCCGTGGGCTATGATGGCCCATGGCGGCCGGCCACTCGTCACCATCGCCCGACGCCGCTGTTGGCTAAAGTTTCATGGCTCTGCCTGTACGCATAGCCCCGAGGCACATTGCCGCCGCCTTGGCGGGCTCGATGGCGGCGGCGGCGCTGATCGTCGTGGTGACGCTCGTCTTGGGCGAGTATACCAAGACCCGGGGCAGATTGTTGCTCACCGCGCTGTCGCTGTCGGGGTTCTGCCTCCTGGCGCTGGCCCCGGCGGCGCTGGCCAACCGGCCCGGACGCCGTTGGCTAGGGAGGGTAGGAGTGGCGGCCGCCGGCCTGGGGTTCATTTTGCTGGTGGCCGGACTCTGGGCCACTCCCAACTCCGACGGGTACTGGAAATCGGCGGCCGTGGTGTCGGCGGGAGCGGCGTCCAGCTCCTATTTGTGTCTGATGTTGCTGCCCCAGCCGCGGAGCCGGGCCGCCGTGCTGACCCGGTGGACCGCCCTCCTGGCGACCAGCCTGACGCTGGCGATGGCTGCGGTGGGCATCATCGCGGGGATGAAGGCCGCTCCCTTCTGGTGGACGGTGGTGCTGATCGTTATCGTGCAGGTCGCCGCGGGCCTGGGCTTTCTGATGGTGAATCCCCCGCCGCCCGAGGGCGGAGGCCGCCGGAACTCTTGCGGAGAGGGCAGCTAAGCTCGACCGTCCGCCATGCTATAATTCGGCAGATAATTCCGGGAGACGGATTCATCGAAAGCCTGCCATCCGATGCGGAAGAGGTAGTCATGGTCTCAGCCCTGGAAGGCGTCAAAGTAGTGGACCTAACCCGCACCATCGCCGGGCCTTTTTGCACCATGCTCATGGGCGACATGGGCGCCGACGTCATCAAGGTGGAAGAGCCGGAAAAGGGCGACGAGACACGGGGCTGGACCCCGTTCTGGAACGACGTGAGCACCCAATTCCTTTCCTTCAACCGCAACAAGCGCAGCTTCTCGGTGAACCTGAAGGAAAATGAGGGCGTGGACATGGTCTTGGCGCTGGCGGCCAAGGCCGACGTGATGATCGAGAGCTTCCGGGCGGGGGCCATGGACCGCATGGGTCTGGGCTACGAAGCGGTGCGGCGGCTGAACCCCGGTATCGTGTACTGTTCCATATCCGGCTACGGCCGCACCGGGCCCATGGCCGACATGCCCGGCTACGACCTGATCATTCAGGCGTATAGCGGCCTGATGCACCTCACCGGCGAGCCCGACGGTCTCCCCCTGCGGGTCGGCTTCTCGTTGGTGGACCTGTTTACCGGCATGATGACCTACGGCGCCGTCCTCACCGCGCTGCGCCACCGCGACGCCACGGGCGAGGGCCAATGGATAGACTCTTCCCTGCTTGACGGCCAGGTAGCCGCCAGCAGCTATCACTCCACCGGATATATCGCCACCGGCAGAGAACCCCAGCGCATGGGTTCCGGCCACCCCAGCATCGTGCCCTACCAAAGCTTTCCATCCTCCGACGGCTATTTCATCTTGGGCTGCGCCAACCAGGGTCTGTGGGAGCGGATGTGCCGCGCTATCGGGCGCGCCGACTTGCTGGAAGACCCTCGTTTTGCCACCAACACCGACCGCGTGGCGCACCGCGCCGAGTGTGTGGCCATCCTGAGCGACATCTTCCAGACCTGGTCCACCGCCCACTGGGTGAAGCTGATTGTCGATGCCGGCGTCCCCTGCGGCCCGATCAACAGGGTCTCCGAGGTAGTGAGCGACCCCCAGGTGTTGGCCCGGAACATGGTGGTGGATTTGCCCCATCCCCAGGTCCCCGACCTGCGCCTGCCCGGATCTCCGCTGAAGCTCAGCTCCACGCCCCCGACGGTGCGCAGGTATCCTCCGATGCTGGGCGAGCACAACGAGGAGATACTGGTCGACGCGGGGTACAGCCCGGGGCAGATCGCCCAGTTCCGGGACAGGGGAGTCATCGGACGCGCCGAGCAACTCCAGGGGTAATCCGGGCCGGAGCTTTCGGCTTTCCGGTCTTGCCGAACGCAATCCACCGCCCGACTCCCGATGCCGCCCGGCACCTCGTTGTGAACGCGCGCTTCCGCGTCACTCCCTACGCAGGCCCCTATCGCTTCCTGCTCCAGGGTCCCTACCTACCTACTACAGCCTCTCTGTGAATCCCTATGCAGGCGTCCATCGCTCCCTACTCCAGTTCCATTGTCATTTTCAATGGCCACGCGTCATTTCGGACACAGCGCCGGTCATTCCGCTTTCCTTCCCCCCTGTCATTCCGAGCGCAGCCGAGGAATCTAAGAATGGTCTGAACAAGTGGCTAAATCAGCCCGTCTTTGTATCTAACCATGGGTCCAATTGGGACTTATTCAGACCATTCCTAAAGTCCCCGCTGCGGCACGGTTTCTCGTCCAGCAGCCGGGTCTTGCGGTTATGCATTTTGGATTCCTCGTCGCTGCGCTCCAGCGGAATGACACGGTGGGGGGCTGCGGAATGACAGGGACGGGCGTTGCGGAATGGCAGGAACTGTGGCTCCGGAACGGCAAATCGTCGCGGAAACGTTGCGCCTCTCGCACTGACAACAAGAGAGCGATTCAGCATCTCTCGCCAAGACTGGCCGGTTGCCTGCGCCGGGCACGGGTTGACTTGGGGCCGCCTTGGGTTAAACTGGGTCTGAATGGTTCGAAACTACACTGGGAGAGGAACCGGGATGGAAGGCAAAGTCCAGATCGAGATTACTTACTGTGTTAAATGACAGCATCTGGGAACCGCCACGTGGATGGCGAATGAGTTCTTCCGGCACTTCGGGCCGGACGCCGCAGTCACCATTTCCCCGCGCGGCCAGTCCATAATGGAAGTCTTTGTGGACGGCGAGAGGATTTACGACAAGAAGGGTGAAGGCAACGTTTTCCCCGACCTCAAGCGGGTGAGGGAAATGCTGGCCTTTGTCCGGGAAAAGCTGGCCACCCTGGAGCCGGCTGCCGCCGACGATTAAAGGCGCCAGGCACGGACCCCGGTTTTGGGATGATGACCGCCAGCCCCTACTGTTGCAGTAGGGGCTGGTCCTTTATATCGCTCTCCCCGTGGATTCGTCCGGGCCGCCGGGGCTGGAGCCCGGCAGCAACGGCTCCACCTGTTCCCAAATGAGCCTGGCTATATCCTCTTCGGGAAGGCTGCCGTCGACTACCTGCCACTCGTCCGGCAGTCCCGCCGCCAAGTCCAGGTATCCGCGCCTAACCCGCGAATGAAACGCCAGGTCCTGGTCCTCGAATCGCCGGTGTCCCGCCACGTCCTGCCTGGCCGGCCCAGTCGCGGCATCCGGTTCCAATGGCAGGCGCAGCTGGGGTTCTCCCACCCGTTTCAGCCCCGCCGCGGGATCGATGTCCAACAGAAAAGTGATCTGAGGGGTCAACTGGCCAGTGGCGAAGTCGTTAAGGCTACGGACCAGTCCTACGTCAAGCCGCCTCCCATGCCCCTGGTAGGCGATGGACGAACCGGTGAACCGGTCGGCGATAACCACGCGGCCGGCGGCCAGGTTGGGGTTGATCTGGTCGGAGACCAGCTGCGCCCTGGCGGCCTCGAAAAGCAATAGTTCGGCTTCTCTCGACAGCGGCTGCTTGCTCTTGAGGTAATTGCGGAGGTAATTGCCCAGCGGTGTGGTCCCGGGTTCGTGCACCAACACCGCGCGAGGCTGACTCTCCAATACCCGCTCGTGCAGCCGTTTGGCCTGGGTGCTCTTACCGGAACCCTCGCATCCCTCCAATACGATGAAGAGACCCTTCGGCACTCTGAACTCCTGCGGGGGACTCTTGGGGTAGTATCAGCGGGGGGCCCGCTGCTCTACGCCGCGGCGGCGCTTAGTCCGCGGCGCCGGCGCGCCTACACCCGGTAGAACAAGACGGCCCGCTCCGGGTCCCTCCCCTGACTGGTGGAGGCCACGTTATACCGGTTGCCCAACAGGTGTTGCAGCCTCCGCACGTAGGAACGTTGCGGCGACAGGCGTACCGAGCTTTCGCCGCTCAGCACTCGGTTGGCCGCTTCTTCGGCCTCTTCCATGGCCCGGGCCAACACCTCCTCAGAATGCTCCTCGTCGGCGCGGGGCCGTGGAGCGTCCCTCCCCCCGTCTTTGGCCAGGGTGCGCAGAAAGTCCTCCACCTGCGGCACAGTGTTCTTGCGCAGGACGTACACGGGCTTCCCCGTAGCCTCGGCAATCCTCACCAACTGAGACCCTCGCCGGTAGTGCGTCTTGGTAGTTAGCACCGCGTCGGCCCGGCGCAGCTCGTTGACCACCTCCACCGGCACCCTGGCGCCGGCGGCGGCGGCCTCCACCTTGTCCTTGCCCACGCCAAAGAGGAACACCCTGGGATCGGCTTCCCCTGCCGTGACAGCGCCGGACGGGGGTTGTTGGCCGTCCACGGGCCGCGGGGCCTGGTAGTCCGCAGCCCAGGGCGCGGGGGTGTTGGTGTCGACGTGCCTGCCTTCACGGACCCGATTTATCCGGCCGTCTTCTCCCAGCCAGCGGACCTCGGCGGCGATGGGGAAGCCCCTGAGCCACTGGTCCACCACCTGGGCCACGTCGTCGTGGACCGCCAGACGCTCCCAGCTTTGTATTTCCACCACCACGTCGAAGGTGGGCGGGGCCTTGCGCTCCAGGACGCTCTTTTGGGTGCCCCGGTACCTGGCTTCCTGATCGCCAAGGGTGACCGTCTGCACTCCGCCAACCAGATCGGAAAGGGTTGGGTTCATGATCAGGTTGTCCAGGGTGTTGCCGTGAGCGGTGGCGACCAGTTGCACCCCGCGTTCGGCAATTGTGCGGGCGGCGGCGGCCTCCTGCTCCGTGCCCATCTCGTCGATTATGATCACCTCGGGCATGTGGTTTTCGACGGCCTCGATCATCACCCCGTGCTGCTTGGCCGGGGTGGGGACCTGCATCCGCCGGGAGCGCCCGATGGCCGAGTGGGGAACGTCCCCGTCGCCGGCGATCTCGTTGGAAGTATCCACGATGATCACCCGCTTCCTGGCCTCCTCCGAGAGGACCCGGGCCATCTCCCGCAGCATGGTGGTCTTGCCCACGCCGGGCCGGCCCAGCAGCAGGATGTTCTTTCCGGACAGCGCCAGGTCTTCGATGATCTCTACGGTGCCGAAGACCGCCCGCCCTACCCGGCAGGTAATCCCGATCACGCGCCCCTTGCGGTTGAGGATGGACGACACCCGGTGCAGGGTGCGTTCGATGCCCGCCCGGTGGTCGTCACCGAACTCCCCAACCCGCTGGATCACGTGCTCCAGGTCTTCGGCGGTGACTTCCTCCTCGCCCAGGGAAACGTCGTTGTTGAGGAACCGCGCTTCCGGCGCCCGGCCCAAGTCCAGCACCACCTCCAGAAGGTCCTCCAGGTCATCGCGGCCGCGCAGGGAGCTAATGACCCGCGGGGGCAGCAGGTCGATAAGACGGTCAAGCTCGGCCCGGATGGAATCCTGCTCAACTGCCAAGCCTAAGCCTCCACGGCGGCCATTGCGGGCCGCACCACGGGAACAGCCACCCTCTTGATCATCACCAGGTATCGCGCCGTATCGTGGAACCCCCGCCAGACCAGAGAACCGAGAGCCGGCTCCTGGTAATCGGGGACCAGCCACCTGACCGGGCCTTCCTGCCGCAGCGCCTGCTCCGCCAGATCAGGCCACAACTGCGGAAACTCCGGATGGACCATGGCGTCCGCGGCCGTCGCCTGCCCGCAGCGGGACAGGCCCAGCCAACCGACAACCCGTCCGTTATGCTTGAGCACTCGGCTGCGACGGCGGTCCAGGGGCTCCTGGGCGTCCCGCCACTGGTCGAAGGTCAGGGCGACGGCGGTCCGCACCGGCTGAGGAGTGGCCGCGTAATACAACTGAAATAGCGAGTAGTGGTCTTCCGGCAGCAAGTCCCGCCAGAGGTCGCCGGGGGTCGAGCCGCTGTCCGACGGCGACCCCGGTCCCCGTTCGGCCCGGCTTTCCAACAGCACCTCCTGGTAGCCAGGGAAGAACCCGGCGCGCCGCGCCGCCGAGAAGACGGGGCTGCCCAGGGGGACCCGCAAGAACACCCGCTCGGCGCTGGACTCGCCCGCCTGCTGGACGATGCGCTCCAGGAGCTCCTGCATGACGTGCTGGGCGTTCTCTTGCGGAAAATACGCCTCGCTCTCCTGCCCTGGAAACCGGACCTCGGCGCAGTCGGCGAACAACTGGTCGAGTTCCCAAGCCCTATGGCCGCTGCGGACCCGGGCCGAGGCCCAGCCCGCCAGCTCGGCTCCATTCCAGCGAGCCAAGGTAATCCGCCGCCGGCGTTGGGCCAGAGTCTCCCGCCATATGTCATACATGCTGGCCGGCCGGCCGCTGACCAAGCCCCGCATGGTGCAGGCCAGGTTGGGCCCCCGGGGCTGGTTGAACAGGATGCACCGCAGCAAGTGGCTGGGAGGCAGCGTCTGGGTCATTCCGAACGCACCGGGAGGAGGTCCAGAAAGTGGCGGTGGAAGCGGGTGTCGCTGGTTAGTTCGGGGTGAAACGACGTGGCCAACAGGTTGCCCTGCTGTACGGCCACTGGCACTCCGCTGGGCAGCGACGCCAGCACCTCGACTTCCCGGCCGACCCGGATGACGGCCGGGGCCCGGATGAACACCCCGGGGAAGGGCGTTTCGCCCATGATGGAGATGTCCAAGTCCTGCTCGAAGCTGTCCACCTGCCGTCCGAAGGCGTTGCGGTGGACCCCAATGTCCATTATGCCCAGGGGCGACGGGTCCTCTTCCGTAATCTCATGGGCCATCATGATCATGCCGGCGCAGGTCCCCCACACCACTTGTCCCCGCCGGGCCATCTGCGCTACCGGCTCCCGGAGTTCATACAAGCTCATGAGCCTGCTCAGCGTGGTGCTCTCCCCGCCAGGGATGATGAGGCCGTTCACTTTTTCCAGGTGCCGGGGCAGCCTCACCTCTCGCGCTTCTACCCCCAAGCGCCTCAATAACGCGATATGTTCGGCAAAGTCCCCCTGGACCGCCAAGACACCTACTTCCAATTGGGACGGACGCCTCGCTCTCGGTTAATAATGCCCGGGCCGCGCCCGGACGGCTGTGGACCTGTCTTGGCCTGGCCCCATCGCAGAGCATCCCGGGCTGCCGCGGCCGCAAATAGTAGGTACGCCACGGCCTCCCCGCAGCTCGCCTGCTCGCAACTCGATGGAAATAGACCCGCCGGGCTTCCCCATGGCCCTCGGCTAGAGACTCCTGGGAGCCAGGAGTTCCTCCTCGGGGATGGACCGGGTGCTGATGCCGACCATGGGCTCTCCCAGGTCCCTCGAAACATCGCTGATGATCTTGGGGTCGTTGTAATGGGTCACGGCCTGGACGATGGCGTGGCCTCGCCGCACCGGGTCCCCGGACTTGAATATGCCGGACCCCACGAAGACCCCGTCGGCTCCCAGCTGCATCATGAGGGCGGCATCGGCCGGGGTGGCCACCCCGCCCGCCGCGAAATTGACCACCGGCAGGCGTCCCAACTCCCTGGTCCGGGTCAGCAACTCCAGGCTGACACCCAGGTTGCGGGCCTCCACCACCAACTCGTCCTCCGGCATGGTCTGCAACTTGCGTATGGCGTCCTGCACCGCCCGCATGTGGCGGACCGCCTCCACCACGTCGCCGGTACCGGCCTCGCCCTTGGTGCGAATCATCGCCGCGCCCTCGGACATGCGGCGAAGGGCCTCTCCCAGGTCCCGACAGCCGCACACGAAGGGCACGGTAAAGTCGTGTTTCCACACGTGGTGCACCTCGTCGGCGACGGTCAGCACCTCGGACTCGTCCACATAGTCCACGCCCAGCGCCTCCAGCACCTGGGCCTCCACGAAGTGCCCGATGCGGCACTTGGCCATGACCGGGATACTCACGGCGTCCATGATGGCGGCGATCACCGCCGGGTCGGTCATGCGGGCCACCCCGCCGTCGGCCCTGATGTCGGCCGGCACCCGCTCCAGGGCCATAACCGCCACGGCTCCGGCCTCGGCGGCAATCCTGGCCTGCTCCGGAGTGACCACGTCCATGATGACGCCGCCCTTCAGCATTTGAGCGTGACCGGTTTTTACGGTCATGGTACCGGTGAGAAGGTCCACCATGGCTGCTATCCTCCGTGAAGACTGGACCCCTGCGTAAGAGGGACGCCGCTTGTATTATACGCCGCCGCCAATCCCCTTATCAATTCGCTTCCTTGACAGCGCTTCACGGCCAGACTTAATATGAAACCTACTCGCCGAGGTAGCTCAGTTGGTAGAGCACGGCACTGAAAATGCCGGTGTCGACAGTTCGATTCTGTCCCTCGGCACCACCCTCCTACCCCTTATCGGACGTCCCCGCTATATTTCCCGAGTGCCTGCATCTCCCCGGGATAGCCCGCGAAAAGGTCTAGCGTGACGCTAACGTAAGCCGCAGCGGATATCTTCGTGTAGGGTAGGCCGCCGGCGAGTTGCCCCGAGTTACCGGAGCACTTGCCCGCCCGCCCCCTCCGAACCGGACGCACGACTTTCGCCGCATCCGGCTCTCCGGTGTCTTTGCAAAGCGGTAGCGTATAGGCTGTGTTGACGTTGCCATGCGACCGAGGGCCGGCCAGGAATCAGCCCACTTCCGGGTGTGCGCTCCATGAGACGAAGGGCTGGCTGCTTGCCGGGAGAGTGACCTCCGCTACCTGGCCGGGAGCCAGGTCGACCGGGGTCGTCGGGCCCAACTCGATTCCGTTCGAGAGGTGGACCTCGACTCTGACTCTACTCAGCGTGGCCCCGGTGGTATTCTCCACCTTGCCCTTGAAGGCGTTGGCGGCCAAGTCGTACGACAGAACCAACCGTGCTCCGGCTCGTACCTCGTCGAAGGTATTGCCGAGGGCGAACTGGGTGCCGGATTCTTCCCCGTCCTCCCCGGCCTCCGACCCGCTGCCAGACTCTGAGCCTTCGCTATGCTCGCCGGCCTCCGACCCGCTGCCGGAATCTGAGCTTTCGCTATGCTCGCCGGATTCCGGCCCATTGCTGGACTCTGAGGCTTTGCTATGCTCTCCGGATTCCGACCCGTTGCCGGACTCTGAGCCGCTGTTGCAGCCGATGAGGGCGAGTACGAGGACAAAGCCAAGCACCGCAAGGGTCATCGATGGATAGCGCATTTCCCCCCTGCTTTTCCCGGATGGGACTGAACGGAATGGTATTAGGTTACCATGGTTGGGACGCCACCTAATGTTTCGCAGTTTCGGCGCTTTACTTTGAAGGAGCGTTACCGTCACCTCCCAACGTCCTTATGTTGCATCAGCCTTTAGCCACTCGGTGTTAACATAGATGGGGTAGTAAAATAACCGAAGGAGATACTCCCGGAGCGTTGCCGCGCCGAGGTGACCTCAGGAGCGACAGTTGCTTATGACGCCCACAGCAGCCGCAGCGGATATCTTCGCAGACGCCAAGCGGCTCCATGCCGAAGCTATGGCGCGGTTGGAGGCGGGGGACATCCGGGACGCCGCGGAAAAGGCCTGGTGCGCCACCAAGCGGGCCACCGACGCGCTCATCCTCGTCAGGTCCGGCCAAATGCCGGAGAAAACCCCGGACACCTCGAGGCAATTGGGGTATCTGGCAATGCGGGACGGCGCGATTCGCGTGCTGGTAGGCCGCTATTATTCCCGGCAGAGCCAGCTGCACGGGGACTGCTTCTATTCCGACATGTGCGAACCGCTTGCGGAGACCGAGCGGCGCATCCGGGAGACGGCCGGCTACATCGAAGATGCGGAGCGTCTGGCCCTCGGGTGAGACATAACCGTGGTGAGCAAATGGCTGGGACATTCCGCTCTCTAGATGATGACGGACATTTACTCCCACGCGCTCCCGGGCTGGCAGAAGGCAGCGGCTGAGGCGATGGAGGAATAAGAAGAACCATGGCGACGATACAATCCTGGCACTCGATCAGCCCACAGGAAATCAGGAAATAGGGATAGTTTGCTGGATGGGTCTTTGGGGCATCGGTCTGAATCTGGTTGCGTTGGTACACTATCTTGTAATGTAGCTGGGTCGGCTCCCCACGCTCACGCGGGGATAGGCCCTTGTCCGGCACTTGTAGGAGGGTTCGCTATGCCTATACGGATAGTTGTCCGAGGTCCTGAAGAACGAGCGGAGCGTGCGCAGGCATCCCGGCATTGGCAGCCGCAAGCTCAAGTTAGGCGGTTGCCTCCGCCGAATGTTCGTCAGCCTGGCGGCTTTCTCGGCCTTCGCTTCAACAGCCCTGGGCCCAAGAGGTAGCACATCATGCGATTGTGATACTTGACGGTTCCCTCGCCCGCGCGGAGATAGACCGTCTGAGCGATGAACAAGTGCAACTACGTCGGGCTGTGGAGCCATCAGGGTTGCGACTAGGACGGTGAACCCGGCGAACGCTTCTGCCGGGTCCACCGCGTCCAGGGTTCAAGCAACGAATAGACTAATAAGCTTTGGGGCTGTGATTGCCTAACCATAATCCTGCTGACGGTTGTGTTGACCATTGTGACCTTGGTGGATTGGTAATAGAACATCGCCGCCCAAAATGCCGCTCTCGCCACGTCTCCCTCTAGCCCTCGGTGGCTTTCAACCCCTGCCCTGTGTGTAAAATCGTAGCTTAATGACTCTTCCTGGCCTTCGGTGGCCCCTATCGAAAGATTCTGTCCCTTGGCACCACGGCCTTATCCCTTATCGGAAATCCCCGCGATTGCCTGCATCTTCCCTGAATAGCCATTGGGAATGTCAGGCGTGACGCTAGTGGAAGCCGCGACGGATATCTTCGCAGACGCCAAGCAGCTTCATGCCGAAGCTATGGCTCGATTTGAAACGGGGGACATCCTGGACGCGGCGGACAAGGCCTGGTGCGCCACCAAGCGGGCCACCGACGCGCTCATTCTCGTCAGGTCCGGCCAAATGCCGGAGAAAACCCCGGACACCTCGAGGCAATTGGGGTATCTGGCAATGCAGGACGGCACGATTCGCGTGCTGGCAGGCCGCTATTATTCCCGGCAGAGCCAACTGCACGGGGACTGCTCCTATTGCGGCATGTGTGAACCCCTCGCCGAGACCGAGCGGCGCATCCGGGAGACGGCCGGCTACATCGAAGATGCGGAGCGTCTAGCCCTCGGCCAAGACCTAGCTTCGGTGAGCGAGCGGCTGGGCCATTCGGCGGTATCTATGACGGCGGACATCCGCTCCCATGCGCTCCCTGGCTGGCAGAAACAGGCGGCTGAGACGTTCGCTGATACGATGGAGGAATGACAATGACGAATAGGGCCACCCTTGCTAGATAGTCGGAACGGTTGCTAAACTAAGGCCTCCCTGCAGGAATGGCAGGAGCCCAAGACAGCTACCCCTGCTTTAGTGCAGGTTAGGCGGAAGGAGGTGCTCCATGGCACGGTTACTTGACCCGACCGAAAGCGGTGTGGATCCGGCCATGCTTGCCGGGGTGCTTGACCAATTCCAGAGGGATGTTCGGTATCTAGACGTAAATCGGGACGCTTGGATTGCCGATTACCCGGATTCTTGGGTCATAGTCTACAATGAGCAGCTGCTCTGCCATGCCGACACGTTGCAGCAAGTCTTAGAGGATGCTCGGACCCAGGGGATTCCTCTTGAAACCGCCGCTATAGAGTATCTGTCGACCAACCCCCAGGATTTGCTTCTGTAAAGCTGCTTATGTCCATCATCAAGGGGCGTTATCAAACGCATGGGCCTAATAATCCAGCAGCTCCATATATGCGGGCCGGCCTTGTGTTGGGGCGCCTGGAGGTCGTAGGAGCCGTGAACTTCCTGGCTGATACTGGTGCGGACCATACCTCGTTGCACCCCAAAGACATAGGCATCCTCGGTATCGACTATGCCAAGTTACTGCCGGACAATTTGAGCCGTTCGCAAGGCGTGGGAGGGCAAGCGGCCTATTATCGCGAACCTGCGCTAGTCTATCTTATAGATACTGAAGGGCATCTATACGAACAGCCCATCGTTCTGAACATCCTTGCGCCTACGGTGACCCTAAGCGGCGCCTACGGTGACCCTAAGCGCCAACATGGATGCACTACCTTCGCTCATGGGGCGCGATGTCTTGAATCAATTTGGCATGGTGCTCAACTCTCGTACCAACACGTTCTACCTCGACCCTTCGCCCCCCCAATAAAGCGGCTCATTCGTGGCCAGGGGGTCCCCGGTAAGCGCGTGGATAAGCGGGCTGCACGGACCTGAGTGGCCTAATGGTACGCTGGGTGACAATCGTATTGGTTGCCTGTGGCATATCCGCCGGGCTCGTCTCCGCTGCGTAAAGCAAGACGCGGTGCGGGGTATATCCGAGGTCATCGTATCCACTTGCTACGGGACGGCCCTCATCCTGACGCGAGCATGAAGGCGGCGGCTGCGGCAATGGGGGAATCACGAGGAAGATAAGCCCTGAAGCCCTAGAGGAGGTCAAGAAAGCGTTAGAGCAGTATGAACAGGTCGTTGAGGCATCGGGGTTATTGCCGAAGTCAAAGACCACCTATATTGTTCACGCTCACCATTTCGTCCGTTGGTTGGACGACGACTTTGAGCCGGGTGGTACTCTGGTGCGATAATGGTTAAACTGACAACGTGAGCTTAGTACGCCTTCCGTCATGGTCGTTGATCCTAGTCGCCGCCGGGCTACTGGGCGCCTGTATGCCATCCTCGCCGTCCACGCCCACTCCAACCCCTGATACACCAATGTTATCCCAGAGGGAAACTATCGCCGCCGTCCAGACCTGGCTTTCCCGGGCTCAAGCAACCAAAGGAACTAGTTGCCTTGGTCTGCTTGCCATTTTTAGCCAAGACGAGGTGACTTGGACGGGGAGGTATATCGAGCGTGGGGAGTAGTTGGTAAGCGCTCGGGGATCGGGCTTTGACGGAGACTGGCGGTTGTTCGAGCGAACGCTGAGTGTCCGCCCCGACTATACCACACAGAACGAATTGCGACGCTTCGGTTGCTAGTAGACACTGGAGTGCACTTCCCTCCATGCGGGGAAGTGAGGACCACCGACGCGCTCATCTTGGTTCGAACTGACGAACTCCCCAGCAACGTGACCCAAACGTCCAGCGGCATCCGCGCTCTGGGGCAACAGAGCGGGGGACTGGCGTCTCTGCGCACCAGGTTCGGGGAAGTGGCGCGGTTCCTACATGGCGACTGCTTTTACAACGGCCACTGCGAACCCGAGGACTACGTTGCCGCCCTTATCGGGGAGACCGCCGGCTACATCGAAGACCCGGAGCGTCTGGCCCCCGGGCAAAGGGAGGACGCCGGCCCCGCTTCGGGTTGACGCCCGGTCCCACCCGGAGGCGGTTGTCGATCACGCCTCGCGGAAGACTATGCCCCGCTGTTTGACCTTCTCTATGAGGGACAGGTCTCCCAACTCCACCTGGTGCCCCCGGGGCTGAGGAGGCCGTGCTTCCAGACCAAGAAGCTCCACGACCTTCCCGTTGGTGTAATACCCGTTGTAGGTGTGCCGGACCAGCGCGTCGAAGAACCCCGGCTCTGCGCTCTCTACCTCACGCAGCACCGCGTCCTTCTCATCGGCGGACAGACCGTTGAAGTCCCCGCCGTGGGACTGCCGGGCTCGGACCTGCACTAGGGCCAAGCCGTGGCCAAAGAGGCGCCGCAGCCCGGGGGAGCGCCCCACCGCCTCGTCCAGGTAGCCGACGGCTATCTCGCCGGCCCCGGGCATCCGCTCGTCGGGCGGAATAATCCGGTCCAAGACCTGGGTCACCAGGTCCGCCTGGGGCTCGGTGAAGAACGCTCCGGAAGTAGCCATTCGTTGCTCCCTAAAGCTCGGCGGTTGGCTGCCGGGGGGCCATTGAACCCGGCCCTAGTCCAGCAGTTGCCTGGAGTTCCTCTTGAAGTAGTCGGCTACGTGGAGGGCCAGCGCCTGTATGGTCGACGTAGGATTGACCGCCCCAGCCGTCACGAAGACGCTTCCGTCGATGATGAACAGGTTCTTCACGTCGTGGCACTGGCCGTGGCCGTCAACCACCGAGTTGCTGCCGTGGCTGCCCATCCGGGCCGTGCCCAGCAGGTGCCATCCCGCCGGGCGCAGCAGAGGATTGACCAGCACCTCCCGGGCGCCCGACGCCTGAAGCAATTCAGTGGCTGACGCGATGCCGTGGTCCATCATGCGCCGGCTGTTCTCGCTCATCCGGTACTCCACCTTCGGCGCTGGGATTCCGTCCGAGTCGGTGAGACGCGGGTCCAGGGTCACCCGGTTGTGGGGCTCCGGCAGGTCCTCCCCGGTAACGGCGACGGTGATGGTGCGGCCGAACCGCTCGTCGAACACCCGGTGGTGGTTGGCGCCCCAGGGCAGCTTGGAGCCGGTGACGAATCCCTGGGCCGTGATGGCCGGGCCGGAGCTGCGTATCACCTGGAAGGCGTATCCCCGCACGAAACCCCGGGATAGGTCCGTCTCGTAGAACTGGGAACTGGTGATCATGCAGCCCATGGGGCCCTTGTGGCTCTCCAGTTGTTCGTCGAAGACTCCCATGACCATGGCGTAGGGGTGAAACATCAGGTTCGCGCCAACGAGACCGCTGCTGTTGGCCAGACCGTCGGGAAACAGGGCGGACTTGGAATTGAGCAGCAGCCTGGGGGTGCCGACGCCGTTGCAGGCCATCACCAGGACTCGGGCCCTTTGCCGCTGCACGCGTCCCTCGGCGTCGTAGTAGACCGCGCCGTCGGCCAGGCCGTCCTCGCCGACGGTTATTTCCCGTACCCTGGCGTTGGTCGTGAGCACCGCTCCCTTGGCCAAAGCCTTCGGCCAGTAGGTGATGTCGGCGCCGGCCTTGGCGCCCGACGCACAGCCCGTCTCGCAGGGGCCGCAGTTGTTGCACGCGGGGCGCCCGTCGTAGGGACGGGTCAATATGGCGCTGTCGGAGGGCCACCAGTGCCAGCCCAGCTTCTCGAACCCGCCGACTATGGTGTCCCCCGGCTTGCCCAGAGGTATCGGCGGGGTCTGCCTTTCCGACTTCGGGGGAAAGGCTGTATCTCCCGTAACCCCCGCGATGCCCATCATCCGGTCGTTGAAATCGAAGTAAGGCTCCAGGTCCCGGTAGGTTAGCGGCCAGTCGTCGGCCACACCGTCCAGCGTCCTCACTCGAAAGTCGGACGGGTGCATTCGCGGGAAGTGGGCGCTCCAGTGGACGGTGCTGCCCCCCACCGCGTTGTACATCAGGGGAGCTATGGGCGACCCGGAATCGTTGACCGGATAGTCGGAGGCCAGGCCCCTGACGTTGGGATCGGGATGAAACTCGGTTTGCTTGAGCAGCTCCCAATCGTTCCTGGTCGGCGGATAGGTGGCGGGATCGACCCAGCCGCCCTGCTCCAGGCACATCACGCTTATGCCCGCCTCAGCCAGGCTCCAGGTGAAGGCGGCCCCCGAAGCTCCCGCCCCGATTACCAGCACGTCTACGTCGTCGTTGTTCCGGACCATGCCCGCCTCCGGCTCGAAATCTTGCCACCCCGGCTTTGTCCGGCATTATATCAAACGCTCGCCGATGCCCCGGCAGCACAGGCGTCGGGGCGAAGGCCATGAAGGGGCGGCATGGCGCTAAGACGCCGCCTCCGGGGGCGACGTTAGGGGGCAAGGGCCAGTTTACTCCGCAATATAGTCTCAAATTCATTGCGCTGCATGGTCCTCGCAGCAAGCAGTTTGTCACAAGACCTCTCGAGGGTGAGGACTTCCCAGTGCCCCCTCTCTAGACGGTACGCGCCGTCTTCCGTCAGGGTCAAATGGGGCACCATCCAGATAATGTCGCCATCTCCCAGGTCTCTGCTGTATGAGGGACTTGCGCCCCCAATTGACTCGAAAAATGGTTGGTCGACGGCGACGGCCATCTTTGAACCCCAGCGCCTTAACGTCGGAACCTTGACCTGGAGCTGTGGCATTAGCCGCTTGGCGCTCGAGGAACGCCAGTCCGGCCGGCGTACGCCGGAGGGGTAGGGAGGACTGACGCTCTGGGCATCTAGTAATTGAGCAAACTCCGACGCCATACCGGGGCCGGAGAAGTATACAGCTTGAATTTCCAAGCCATACCAATCGAGTCTATCGTCAGTCGCGCGGGCGACCACCAAGTCGATTTTCCCCGCCGGCTTATTGGTGGCGATGCTTTCCATAAAGGGAATTTCCCGGGCTAACGACAGATCTGCCGCGGGGAAACCGACTATTTCGCCAAGCCATCGGATCAGAAGGCCATCCTGTTCGAAACGGGAGGGACAAACAACAACCGGGAAATCTTCGGATTCTCCTACGTGACCACTGCCATCATCTTCGTACAGTTGTATTGAACATACACCGCCTGACTTGTGGCACTGGGAATTGGTGGATTGAAACGGGCACGCAGGACGAGGGCCGGTTTCGGCCATAGCTATTCTGGCGAGCTCTTGCCGTTCACTGGATGTCAAACCCAAGAAGCGACGCCCATACCACTCGGCTATTCCGTATCTGCTCATTGGTCGAAAACAGGGTTCCTGGTGATCACGAGTTCGCTTACCTGAGCGTGGTGGGTATTCTTCATCCTGACTTCCACGGCCCGGAAACCATGCCCCTTTACTAGAGACAAGGCCTCGGGCGATTTGTCGTAGGTCATCAGGAACTCGACCCGACTGTCGTGGAGGATGGAGAAGAGGCGCCGGTGGTCAATAGTATTCGCGTTATAGAGCCTGCTTCCGGCGCGTTTGCCGCCGGCGGTGTACGGGGGATCGGCGAAAACCACCGTGTCCGGGCTGACGTCGCCCACGTTTTCCTCCAAGAGCCTCAAGCCGTCGGTCTCCCGGAAGTCTATGCAGCTCGAATATCGGGCAATGGCGGACAACCTCTTGACTGTGGTATCGGGATACCATCTGGAGCTCAATCCCTTGCCGTTTTCTCCGACCCGCGTCAGAGCGGCGCCGTTGGCCAGGATACCGCCTCGACGAGTCCGATTGAGGACCAGGGTCCTGAACCCCCAACCGGCAACGCTTTGGGGCCGCTGCAAGGCAAGCTTTTCGATAGCTTCCCGGGTGGGCGTAAACTCCCGGACCTTGGTTTGCAACTCATAGTTGTGATGGAGGGCCGCTTTCCAAAAGGCGGCCACGTCTGGGTCCAGTTCGGCCATTATCGCCCGGTGGGCCAGGCCCTCCATTACCGCGGTCAGGGATACTATGGCTCCCCCGGCGAAGGGTTCGATAAGGCTGCGAGGTGGTGAGTGCATCCGGCCCAGCCAATACCGAATGTGCGGGATAAGCCAAGTCTTCCCCCCCGGATAGCGCAAGGGACTTCGTTGAGGGATGGACGCCACGTTGACCGCAGGTATAGGAGACGCCGGGATTTCCTTGCCGTCGACCCTGCCCTGGTCCTCTTCCCTGTCAAACAAGTGCATCATAGCGCGGCCGCCTGATACGGGTGATCGTGAGGCCTGTGGACATGCTAGCACACCGGCGAGTCGGCCGTTTAGGGGGAAAGGTCACCCATGATGTCCGAGGGAGCGGGGAAGGGGCAGCCGCGCCCACGGTCCATCCGTTGCGGCGCGCCTTGGGAATGGCCCGGCCCCCAAGGCGTTATAATTACCCTTGAGGCGACGCCCCGCGGTGAGCCGGCGACGGCCCTGGAGAAGGCGCATGATCACCCAAGAAGGCCAATCACTGAAACGGTTCGAGGACCCCAGGCTGGTCACCGGCATGGGGACCTTCGTGGACGACATCAAGCTGCCGGGCATGGCCCACGCGGTGGTGGTCCGCAGCCCCCACGCCCGCGCGTTGGTCCAACAAGTCGACACTTCGGCCGCCCTCGCCGCGCCCGGAGTGCTGGCCGTGCTGACCGGTCCTGACGTGGACGGGGTGCTGGACGGCCTGCCGGTGCGCCCTTTCCCACCCAGCGAGGCCGTGGTGGCCATGAACGTGACCACCCATCCGGTCCTGGCCCAGGAGCGAGTCAACTACGTGGGGGAGCCGGTGGCGGTGGTGGTGGCCGAGGACGCCGCGACGGCCAGGGACGCGGCAGAGCTGGTGGCCGTGGAATACGCGGCCCTTGCCCCGGTCCTTGACCCCCTGACGGCCCTGGACCAGGACCCGGTGCATCCTCACCTGGCGACCAACCTGGGCATGCATCTCCGCTACCAGGGAGGCGACCTGGACGTCGCCTTCGCCCAAGCCGACCACGTGGTGAGGCAGTCCTACCACGTGCAGCGGCTGGCCCCGGCCCCCCTGGAAAACCGGGGCGTAGTGGCCCAATACCAGTCCCGGGAAGACCACTTGGTGGTCTGGGACTCCACCCAGGAACCCCACCAGGTCTGGCGCCAGCTTGCCCAGCTTCTCAACCGGCCCGAAGACAAGATCACGGTAATCGCTCCGGAGGTGGGCGGCGGGTTCGGCGAGAAGGGTTGCGTCTACCCGGAGGAAGTCCTGGTCCCCTACCTTGCCCTGCAACTGGGCCGGCCGGTCAAGTGGGTTGAGGACCGGCAGGAAAACATGCTGGCGTTTCACGCCCGCGGCCATCACGTGGAGGTGGAGGCCGCGGCAGCCGGCGATGGCGCGATCCTGGGCATGCGGGTCCGCATAGTGGCGGACCTGGGAGCGTATTTTCTGACGGCGTCCTCGGCCGTTCCCATGTTGTCCGGGCAGCGGGTGGTTGGCCCCTACAAGACCCCCGCCATGGCCGTCGAGGTCTTGGGCGTTACCACCAACAAGCCGCCTACGGGGCCTTACCGGGGTGCGGGAGGGCCGGAATCCGCCTTCTGCATGGAAAGGACCCTGGACCTCATCGCCGGGGACCTGGGGCTGGACCCGGCCGAGGTGCGGAGAAGAAACTTCATCGAACCGGACCAATTTCCTCACCGCACCCCCACCGGCCTGACTTACGATTCCGGGCGGTACGAGCAGGGCTTGGACCGGGTATTGGAGCTGGCCGACTACGCCGGTTGGCGGGCCCGGTCCAGGGAAGGCCGCCCGGACGGCCCTCTCGTCGGAGTGGGTCTGGCCACCGTGGTCAAGGCCTCCGGAGGGCGCGGCGACTTTCTCGTGGAAAGCGCCAGGCTGGAGGTGGACCCCTCAGGGAGGGTCAGCGCCTACACAGGCGTCTCTCCCCACGGCCAGGGCACCAATACCGCCTTTGCCCAAATAGTGGCTCGGGAGTTGGGGCTGAGCCCGGCGGCGGTGCGGCTGCACCACGGCGACACCTCCGTATTTCCCCATGGGCACGGGACCGCGGCCAGCCGGGGGACCGTCACCGGGGGGTCCGCCCTGTACCTGGCGGCCAGGGAGGCCCGGGAGAAGCTGGCCCGCATTGGCTCCCACCTGCTGGGCTGTTCGAATGACGACGTGGACTTCGCCGAAGGGCGGGTCTACGACCGGTCGGACCCGGCTAGTTCCCTGGCCTTCGGCGAGGTGGCGGCGGCGGCCTATAGCGAGGAGCAGCTTCCGCCCGGCGCCACGCCGGGGCTGGACTTCATGCAGACCTTCACTTTGCCGGACAACCCCTTCAGCTTTGGGGCCCACGTGGCGGTGGTGGAAGTGGACCGGGAGACGGGAGACGTGAGGATAGTCAGGTACGTTGCGGTCAACGACTGCGGCCGCATCTTGAACCCGTTGCTGGTGGACGGCCAGATGCACGGCGGAATCGCCCAGGGCATCGGCCAGGCGTTAATCGAAGACATGGCCTACTCCCAGGACGGCCAGCCGGTAACCGGCAGCCTGTTGGACTACGCCCTCCCGGTCGCGGAGGGCATGCCGGACATGGTGCTGGAGACGATGGAAACGCCGTCCCCAACCAACCCGCTGGGGGTCAAGGGCGTGGGGGAGCTTCCCACCGTGGCCGCGCCGGCGGCCGTGGCCAACGCGGTGATGGACGCGTTGCGGAGCGCCGGGGTCAGGCACGTCGACACGCCGCTGACCCCCGAGAAAATCTGGCGGGCCCTGAATTCGTCCGTCTGAACACGCCCGTCTGACGGGCCCTCAACTTGCGGCGGGTAGGGCCGCCTCCACCACGTCCACGCCCGTCGCCGCGTGTCGGAACCACCAGTCCTCTGCTGCCGTGCCGGGGCCTAGACAGCCAGCGCCCGGCATCGTGTATACTAAATGCCACGCCTACCGGTCCTGCCCCACCGGCGGCGGGGCTCCAAGCACGGGGCCCCGGTCCCACGCCCACCCAACCCCATCGGCGCCCGGTTAGGCCACCGCACGAAAGCGGAAGTGGCTCAGTGGTAGAGCACCTCCTTGCCAAGGAGGGGGTCGAGGGTTCGAATCCCTTCTTCCGCTCCAACTCCAATAGTGACAATCCGGCATATGAGCCGGTTGAACTGGAACAATCCATGGTCATCTTCCGGGAAGTGAAGTGGTGCGGGCAGGCCTTCTAGGGCTCGGGTTGTTCATTGCGGTCACCATTTACATTGACGGCGAACTTTACGACTTCCCCCCGTGAACCGGAACGGGACAAGTGGCCCCTACTTAACTCCCCGGCGCCGTCACGCGCTACGAGGACTTCCAGGGCTGGGAGCTAAGGTATGACGACAGACGAAGCTGCTTCTCTGCTCAGAACAGCGTACCGTAGTGCTCCATACGGCAAGAAGGTAGTCACCATCCATCTGTTCGGGATCGAGTGCGCCGACGCCCTCCCAAGGCTGGGTATCCCAGAAGTTGTGCGGCGATCCGGGATAGGTGTTAGCTATGCAACCGAAGTCTCTAAGGGGGCCAAGTTGGGCGAGTATGTGACGTTAAAGGATCGGGCATGAAAGGCCGCATCCGACAGCGCAGGCCGGGCCCCTGGGAAGTCACCTACGAGGTCCCCCGGGACGCCCTCGGTCGGCCGCACTCACCCTCAGGCCTTGGTCGAGATATGCTCCAAGGCGGCCTTGACCAGGAAGGCCGAACGTGTCTCACCTTCCCGCTTAACCCGCCGGTCAATCTTGGCTAGGACCCGGGACGGCACGGTGATGTTCACTCGCGCCATTACGTCTTCTGGAATGTCGTCCAAGTCCACGTCCACGTAACCCCAGACCCCGCCCTTGTAGTCTTCGCTGAATTCCCCGTTGATATGCTCCTGGATGGACTTCATTTGAGGAATATCTTCCCCGTCGTCCAACATCCCCTCAAGGTGGAGCAGGACCGCCTCTTTGACGGACTCGAAGGCGTCATCCAAGGTATCAGCGACCGAGATACAGCCGGGAAGGTCCGGGACCATGACGCCATAGTCGCTCCTCTCGTCCTTGTGGATAACAATCGCAAATCGCATCAGCTTATCTCCAAGTCCAACCGGCTTGCCGGTAAACGCTCCTTAGTGTGCGTATCTCTATGTCCCGCCTGGGATGCGGCACGGTGACCCTGCCCGGCTTGTCGGGGTGGACAAAATGGTGATGGCTCCCCCGTACCCGGTCAAGCACCCAGCCTTCCCGCTCTAGCCTTTGGATTACTTCCCTGCTGTCAATATGTATATTATACACACTATATGCCCGCGTGAAGGGTTTTCGCCGGAAGTTATAACCGTCAGCACAAGTCAAAGAGACGGCAGGCCACGGGACGGCGATGGGGAATGTGGAGGAATTACAAAGGGGTCAGGCGAGGGTAATCCCGATGGCCCCGAGCATTTCTTCCTGGAAGGTCCCGCTCCACATATCAGCTACGCGTGGAAACTCGGAAGGGGGCGTTTAATAGCTCAGGTCCCTCACGAGTTAGCCGCCAGCCGCCCCGCTCAGCGCAATAGATATGGCCATGCGGAGCTCACCGTTGTTCCGCGGAGCGACGGGGCGAGCCTGGGATACTCCACGGCAAGAGGCCGCTCCCGCACCAGGCCACGGCCCTTGGCTGAGGGCTTCCTGGCGAATACGGGGAGCCGTAACTGTTCAGAGTTGGTTCCTCCTCAACTTACGACACTTCCCACTTGCCCTCTCCGGTGCCCACTCTCTACGCTGTTAATCGGCAGCTATTAGCGCCTGGCCGCATCTATCAACCGCCACCCAGGCCCATGTACCAGAATGGCTCACAATGGCCCTGAAATAAAAAACCCTGGCCTTCCCTCACGCCGACAATCGGGTTCTCCCCCATACTCGCCGCCGCCCAACTCTGAACACTTAGGGGGAGCCCTCCTTCTTTTCCCGAGTCTCCTTTTACCCTACAATAGGTTGCCATGGTGAGCAGACCAGAGGGGGCGGACTCGGTCCGAGCCGTCTGGTCCGCCCCTAGCGGGTGGGGCGCGATAGGCCGGAAAGCCGGCAGGCCCCCTCCAACGCAAACAGTTGCTGATTGCTGTGTCGCGTCGGGGACCCGGTGAAGGCTCCGGCGCGCCATCCGGGAAGTCCCGGTTGACCTGCTCCAAAGCGGCCAAGAACGGTAGATGAGGAGGGCCCGGTAGTTGACGTTGACCCACTGCAGACCTGAGCGGGCGGAATGTTCGTGCTGAAGTATGTTGAGGCGGTGAGGCTGCCGACAGGCAGGATCAGGGTGCCCGCGTTCTTCCTAAGCCACGAGGGGCTCTTGCTCCTGGGCGTGGTGGGCTTATTCCTCTTTGTAACCCTTTCCGAAGACTCGTTTCGCAACCCCCAGAATCTCAAGAACCTGCTCTTTCCCATCACCACCCTGGGTTTTGTCTCCATCGGTGTCGCTTTCGGGCTTATCAGCGGCGTCATCGATCTATCCGTGGGCGCCATCATGGGCTTTTGTGGGGCGGTCACGGGAGGGCTTATCGCCGTTGCGGGCCTCCCCACTCCCCTGGCCATCCTCGTGGTGGCCGTGACAGGCATGCTCTTGGGGCTCGTCAACGGCGTCCTGGTGACCGGCTTGCGCGTTCCCTCCTTCATCATCACCCTGGGGACGATGGGGTTGTTCCGGGTAGGCACATTCAGGATCCAGTATGAGTTCTTTGGGACCGCCCAGAGCGTACACTTGGGCAACGACTCACTGAATTGGTTAGGCAGAGGGGAGTCGATAGGCAGCGTCCCGGCCGCATTTTACTTTTTGATCGGCATAGTCCTGCTGGCCTACTACGTTCTTTCCCACAGCAAGCTGGGTCTCTGGTTCTTCGCCGTGGGAGGGAATGAACGCGCGGCTTTCGACGCAGGGGTCACACCCAGCCGGATACGGATCCTGGCCTTCATGATTTCGGGCTTCTGCGCGGCGTTGGCCGGGGCGGCCCTGACGGCCCGCTTGCAGGGTTCGCTGCCATCCGCGGGCGTGGGGTTTGAGTTCGAGGCAATCACGGCCGCGCTCATCGGCGGCGCCAGCCTCTTCGGCGGGTACGGGTCCGTGTTGGGGACTACGCTGGCCGTGCTGCTTTTGCAGATTCTCTTCAACGGTTTTAGCCACCTGAATGTCCAGCTGGGCGACCAGTTCCTGGTCCGGGCGGGGATGTTCCTAGTCGTCCTCTGGGTGGACGCCAACCTCCGGCGGCGAGGGCGCGGCCGGTTCGCGGCTAGTGCGTGAGGGGGTGGGACTAATGTTAGCCGTGGTGAGCACCCCAGGCCGCGCCGTGTCTTTACTGGGGAAAGGCTTGGCGGCGAGGCTTGAGGGAACGGATGCCGTCGGGGAGAAGCGGCCTGGGGGGGCTGGCCGGCCATGATGGCGTTAAGACGGTTTCGAAGCTATTACCCCTGGGTATTCCTGGCCGTCCTAATACTCTATTTCTCTCTGAACGAGGACTTATTTCATACAACGGACAACTTCCTCAACATCGCCCGGAGCGTGTCAGTCACCGGCCTCTACGCCCTGGGTCAAACCTTCGTGTTTCTTGGCGGCGGCATTGACTTGTCGGTGATCACCATAGGGTCCGGAACGGGAATGGTGTTCGGGCGCCTCTTTGAGGATGGAATGAGCTCCCAGGGGGCCCTCACCATCGCCTTTTTCTATGCCGCCGGGCTGGGACTGATCAACGGCTTGTTGGTCACCAAGGGCAGGATCCCGTCTTTCGTTGCCACCCTCGCCTCGTCGTACGCATTCAACGGCTTGACCGCTTGGATAGGCCGCGGCGGCTCGATTTATCAATTGAGCCTTCAGGCCGACCCACCGGATGAGTTCTTCGGCACCCTGGGTAATGGGTCGGTGGGGGTGTTTCCGGTGCGGATTATTATCGCCATGGGCGCTTTCCTTGGCTCGATCATCCTCCTGAACTTCACGGTATTCGGCCGCCACGTGTACGCTGCCGGGGCCAGTCCCAGGGCGGCCCGGTTCTCCGGGGTCAACGTCGACCGCATTCGCATCGCCACCTACGTCATTTGTGCGCTGTTTAGCGGCCTGGCTGCCCTCATACGGATATCGGATATCTCATCGGCCGAGCGGGTGGGGGCGACGCTGCTCACCCAGGGCCCCACGTTGCTGGACAGCATCGGCGCCGTTCTGATCGGGGGCGCATCCTTCGCCGGAGGCTTTGGGACTGTCCAAGGGACCATCGCCGGCACCCTGATTGTCGGCGTCCTCCGCAACGGCCTGCTGTGGGGTGGGGTGCCCTGGTGGGCGCATTTCCCGCTGAGCAGCGGGGGGGTCATCCTTGGGGCGGTGGCCATAGGCTCGCTGCTGTCCGGCACGGTGCCCTTCCCAATACCGGACGTCCGTCGGCACCTGACGAATTTGCTGGAGCGGCTTAGGGGCCCCGGGCCCCGGCAGGCCTAAGAAATCGTCCCGCTGCCGCCCAAGAAGTGGCTATGCCCAGGCCCCGCCGATTCTCACCGGGACTAAAACTCTAGAGGCGCGAGTGCGTAGTGGCTGGAACGCAGGAAAGCCCAGTTGATGCCGCCGTGCCCTATTGATACGTCCGGCGCGGGCCCACGGTCTTCAGGTAGCCGTCATAGTTGCGGCGCGTCTCTTGGATCGAGTCGCCCCCAAATTTCTCCATGAACGCATCCATCAACACCAACGCGACCATGGACTCGCCGATGACGCCGGCCGGAGGCGCCTGGCACACGTCGGACCGCTCATAGTGGGCTTGGACCAGGTCCCCGGAGTCGAGGTCCACGGAGGGCAAAGGGTTGACCATGGTGGCAATGGGCTTGATGGCAAAACGGGACACCAGGGGCATTCCGTTGGACATGCCACCCTCGGTCCCGCCTAGCTGGTTGGTCTTGCGCTGCCACGGCCGGTCCGGGTTGGTGACCGGCTCGATGACGTCCTGCACCTGAGACCCCCGCAGGTCTGCCGTTTCCGAGCCGGGGCCTATGGATACCGCCTTGACGGCGTTGATGGACATAAGCGCCTGGGCAATGCGGCTGTCAAGCTTGCGGTCCCAGTGAACGTGAGAGCCAAGGCCGATGGGAACGTTCTCCGCGATGACCTCCACCGTCCCGCCCACCGTGTCGCCGGCCTCCTTGGCCGCGTCGATCTCCGCCATCATTTTGGTGGCGGCCACCGGATCGGCGCAGCGCACCGGGGACTCTTCCACCGCCTGCCAGTCTATGGCTTCCGGCGGGTTGGCCCGCACCCCGGCTATGGACACCACGTGACTGCGGAGCTGGATGTCGAACTCTTCGAGAAACCGCAGGGCCACCGCGCCCGCCGCCACCCTGGCCGCGGTCTCCCGGGCGCTGGCCCGCTCCAGCACGTCCCGCACGTCGTCGAACCCGTATTTCATCGCTCCCGCCAGGTCCGCGTGGCCGGGCCGGAGGCGGGTAATGCGCTGGCCTCTGCTGTCAGCGTTGGGGTTCTCTACGGGGGTCACGGACATGGTGCTCTGCCAGTTGGGCCAGTCCTGGTTTTGCAGGGTCATTCCGATGGGGCTGCCCAGAGTGCGGCCGTGGCGCACGCCGGACATAATGTGGGCCCGGTCCTGCTCGATGAGCATGCGTCCGCCGCGCCCGTAGCCCTTTTGCCGCCGGGCCAGGTGACCGGCTATATACTCTTCGCTGATGGTCAGCCCCGCGGGGACTCCCTCAACGATTATGACCAGTCCCTCGCCGTGGGACTCTCCCGCTGTCAGAAACCGCACCATGTGGGTCCGTCTATCTCCCGGCCATGGCCCGGGTTGCCGCCTCGAGCATCTTCGCCACCGGCGCCTCCCGGCCCGTCCACATCTCGAAGGAGGCGGCTCCCTGGTACACCAGCATGTGGATGCCGCCCAGTACCGAGGCGCCGGCTTGGGCTGCCTGCCGAAGCAACGGCGTCTCCGGTGGATTATACACCAGGTCATTGACCAGGGCCGTTGACGGGATCGCCCGGCCTGGCAGGGGCGTGCCTTCCTGGTCCGGGCCGTGGGCCATGCCGACCGAAGTGCAGTTGACTATCAACTCCGCTCCCGCGGCCGCGGCGGCCAGCTCTTCGCTGTCCAGGGCAAGGCAGCGAGCCTTCAGGCCGTTGTCGTGAGCGATTTCCACCAACCGGCGGGCCCGGTCCACGGTCCGGTTGGCGATGGTAACTTGGGCGGCACCTTCGCGTATCAGCGCCAGCACCACGCCGCGGGCGGCGCCCCCGGAGCCCAGGATGAGCACCCGGCGGCCCCGCGGGTCGAACCTGCCCGCCTCGCGCAGAGCCCGCAAAAACCCGGCGCCGTCGGTGTTGTGCCCGCTGAGTTGCCCGTCCAGGTTGACGACGGTGTTCACCGCCCCGGCCGCCGCCGCCCAGTCGTCGACCCGGTCCAGAAAGGGAATGACCGCCTCCTTGTGGGGCACAGTGACGTTGATTCCCAGGAAACTGGCGCCCCGCAGCCCCTGAAGGAACGGTCCAACGTCTCCGGGCGCCACTTCCCAGGCCTGGTAAGTCGCGTCTATGCCCAGGTGGTCCAGGGCCGCCTGCTGGAACATCGGGGATATGGAATGACCGATGGGAAATCCGATGATGCCGAGCTTGGCGGCAGACTCCGGTGATCCGGTGCTGGGCACGGGCCGATTGACCTCCCGGGTTTACCTGTCAGGGTTTACGTGTCCGGGCCGCTAGCCCCCAATCTGTAGGATGATTTCGTCCAACCTCTGCTTCCGCTCCTCCAGGTCCCTCAGACGCTCCTGCTCCGTCTCTACAACCTCGGGCCGGGCTTTAGCCTGAAAGTTGGGGTTGGCCACCAGCGCCGACACCCGCTGCAGGTTGCCCTGGCAGTCCTCGCGTTCTCGGTGCAGCCTGGCGGCTTCCGCCGAAAGGTCCACCACCCCCTCCAGGGGCAGCCGGACCACCATGGGGTTTATTACCAGGGCGACGCCCCTGGCGGCGCCGGCCGGGACGGAGCCGGCGGACTGAATGCGCAGCGGGTCGACCCGCGAGAGAGTGCGGATGAGCTCGGCCTCTTCCTCGATAGCGTGCTGCAGCCCGTTGACTTCGACCACCGCTTCGAGCCGCTGGTTGGCCGGAATGCGGAGCTGGGCCCGGGTGTTGCGCACCGCCCGGATGGCCTGCATCACCAGGGATATTTCCTCCTCCGCCTGCGGGTCATGCCTGTCGCCGCGCGGCTGCGGGTAGTCCGACACCATGATGGACCCGGCGAAGTCGGCCTCCCGGGGCAGCAGCGGCAGCAATTGCAGCCAGACCTCTTCGGTGATGAAGGGCATGAAGGGATGCAGCAGCCGCAGGGTGCGCTCCAGGACGTGGGCCAGGAATGGCAACGGTGAAGGTCCGGCGCCGGAGCGGATCCGTATCTTGGCCATCTCTATGTACCAGTCGCAGAAATCGCTCCAGATGAAGTCGTAGAGCTTCTGCTGCGCCTCGCCCAGCTCGAAGTTCTCCATGGCCAGGTTGACGTCGGCGGTCAGTCGGTCCAACCGGCCCAGAATCCAGCGGTCCTCGCGGTGCTCCGGCGGCGCCGGGTCATACCAGCCGTTCAGGCCGGGCTTGCCCTCCAGGCTGGACTGGACGAACCGGCCCGCGTTCCAGACCTTGTTGGCGAAGTTGCGCGCCGACTCCAGCCTGCCGTCGGTCAGGCGCAGGTCGTTGCCTGGCGCCGTTCCGGTGGTGAGAGCAAACCTCAGGGCGTCGGTGCCGTAGCGCTCCAGCAGCTCCAGGGGGTCCCGGGTGTTGCCCCGGGTCTTGCTCATCTTGGCGCCCGATGCGTCCCGTACCATGCCGTGCATCAGGACGGTGCGGAAGGGCGCCCGGCCCGTGTTCTCGATGCCCAGCATAATCATGCGGGCCACCCAGAAGAACAGGATGTCGTAGCCCGTCTCCAGCACCGAGGTTGGGTAGAAATAGCCCATATCCTCGGTGTCGTCGGGCCAGCCGAGGGTGGAGTGGGGCCAGAGGCCGGAGCTAAACCAGGTGTCCAGCACGTCCGGGTCCTGCCGGAGGTTGGCAGACCGGCAGGCGGCGCACTCGGCGGGGTCTTCCACCGCCACCGTCAGGTGATCGCAGTCGTCGCAGTACCACACCGGAATCCGGTGTCCCCACCACAGCTGGCGGCTGATGCACCAATCGCGGATGTTTTCCAGCCAGTTGAGGTAGACCCGGGTAAAGCGGTCGGGCACGATGCGGATGTCGCCGCCGGCCACCGCGGCGTATGCCCGTCCGGCCACGCTCTCCGGCTGGTCGTGCTTGCCCAGGCTGACGAACCACTGGAGGCTGACCAGGGGTTCCACCACCGAGTCGCACCGCTGGCAATGGCCCACCGAGTGGCCGTAGTCCTCCGCCTTCTCCAGCAGTCCCAGGGCGTCCAGCTCGGCCACGACCGCCTGCCGGGCCTGGAAACGCTCCATGCCCCGGAACCTGCCGGCCGACTCGGCCATGTTGCCGTCCGGGCCCACCACCGTCACGGCGGGCAGCCCGTGGCGCTCGCCGATCTCGAAGTCCACGGCGTCGTGGGCCGGCGTGACCTTCAGCGCCCCGGTGCCGAACTCGGCGCTTATGGCCGTGTCTCCCACCACCGGGATGCTCCGGTCCATGATGGGCAGCACGGCCCGGCGGCCCACCAGGTCCCGGTACCGGGGATCGTCGGGATGGACGGCGACGCCCGTATCCCCCAGCATGGTCTCGGGGCGGGTGGTGGCCACGGTCAGGTGGCCGGCCGGGTCGTCTTCCAACGGGTACCGGATGTAGTAGAGCGTGCCATCCTCCTGCTGGTAGTTCACCTCCAGGTCGGAAAGGGCGGTGGCGCAGCGAGGGCACCAGTTGATGATGCGCTCGTGGCGGTAGATGAGTCCCTTGTCGTACAGATTGACGAAGGTGGTGCGCACCGCCTTGCTGGGCCCGGGGTCCAGGGTAAACCGGTGGCGGGACCAATCGGCGGAAACGCCCAGGCGGCGCGATTGCTCGTGGATGATTCCGCCGTACTTGCGCACGTGGTCCCAGACCAGCTCCACGAAGGCCTCCCGGCCCAGCTCATGCCGGTCCCGGCCCTGGGCCGCCAACTGCTGCTCCACCGCCCACTGGGTGGCGATGCCGGCGTGGTCGGTCCCGGGGAGCCACAAGGTCGGGGCGCCCATCATGCGATGCCAGCGCACCAGGGCGTCCTCCAGCGCCTTCTCCAACGCGTGGCCCAGGTGCAGCTCGCCGGTAACGTTGGGCGGCGGCATGATCAACGTGAAGGGCTCCCGGTCCGGGTCGACGGTTGCCGTGAAGTAGCCCTGGTCCAGCCAGTTGTCGTAGACCCGGCGCTCCACGGCGGCGGCGTCGTAGGCGCTGGAAATCCGGGGGGAGCCGTTGGAGGTCATGGCGTGTCCTTGCTGGGCCGGTTCCCGGCCGCGGCCACGGCCTCCTCCAGGAGGCGCAGCTGGCGGATCCCCTTCTGGGTGTCGCTGGCCACCCGGGCCGGGTCCCACATCTTGAGACGGATTTTGTGCAGCCAGTAGGTGAACTCCTTCAGGTTGGCGAGGGAGAGCGGCCGGCTGCGGGACAGGCTGGCTTCCTTGCGGAACTGGGCGATCAGGTCGGAGCGCGCCGCGCCATAGAGGTGCACGTAGGCCTCCTCCACCAGGTCTTCGTTGTCCGCGTAGCACAGGGCCAGGTGCCGCTTGCGCACGCCCTCTTCCACCGAAAGCTGCAGCGCCTCCTCCACCACCACGCCGTACCAGAAATTCAGGTAGGCCCGGTACTTGCCGGCGCCCAGCACGGACTGCACGAGGCTGGAGTCGCTGAGGTCTTCCAGGCGGCCGCGAAACAGCAGGTCCTCTTTTTCCTCGGCGGGGATGACGCCGTCCAACTCGGCGCACAGCCGCTCGGCCAGCACCAGCCAATCGAAGGCCTCGCCGCGGACTAGGTACTGGTACACCCGGCCCTGATGCTCCTCGCTGGGCCGGGTCCACAGCCCCAAGGCCTCCAGCAGCGCCTCCCGCCACGGCGCCCCGGCCCGCACCCGGTCCTTGAGATGGCGCACCGGCTCCAGGTCCTGCTGGGCCAGGCTCGACGCCTCGAAGGGGGGCGGGTCCGGCGCCGTCGCGGCCCGGTTGGAGTGCTGGGCCATGGGCTAGCCCATCCCGGCCGACACGGCGTCGAACATCCGGGCCCGCTCCGGCTTGGGGGCGGCCAGGTAGCGGAAGAACTGCTCCGGGGGCCAGCAGTTCAGGATATGCCTGGGCTCGCACCAAGCCCGCCGGGCCACGGCGACGCCGAAGCGCCTTTGGTCCAGGTCGGCCCAGTGGTGGGAGTCGGTGCTGATGACCAGCGGCACCCCAAGCTCCCGGGCCCGGTGGGCGTGGACGTCCCGCAGGTCCAGGCGCTCCGGCGCGGCGTTGATTTCAAGAGCGGTGCCCGTCTCCCGGGCCGCCTGGAGCACGGCCTCCAAGTCCAGCTCGACGGGCTCCCTGCGGCCCAGGAGCCGGGTGGACAGGTGGCCGATGATGGTAACCGACGGGTGGCGCATGGCGTCAATTATACGCCGGGTCATGGTGTCCCTGTCCTGGCCCATGGCCGAGTGCACCGAGGCCACCACCACGTCCAGCCGGGCCAGGAGCTCGTCGGGGTAGTCCAGCGAGCCGTCGGCTCGGATGTCCACCTCCGAGCCGCACAGCACTGTCATGGCGTGACGGTCCCGGAGGGAGTGCAGAACCGCGATCTGCTCCAGGAGCCGCTCCGGGGAAAGCCCGTTGGCGATGCCCCGTCCCGCCGAGTGGTCGGTCAGGGCCATGTAGCCGTAACCCTGGTCCGCGGCGGCGGCGACCATAGCCTCGATGGGGTCCCGGCCGTCGCTCCAATCGCTGTGCAGGTGCAGGTCGCCCCGCAAGTCGGACTCCTCTACGAGGGTGGGCAGGCGTCTCTCCCGGGCCGCGTCCAGCTCCCACACGCCGGCGCGCAGCTCCGGGGGGACGTAGTCCAGGCCCAGGCGGGCGTAGAAACCGGCCTCGTCGGGGAACTGCTCCGTCGCGCCGGTACTCAGGTCGGTAATGCCGTACTCGTTGAGCGACAGGCCCAGGCGGTTGGCGTAGTCCCGGAGCATGACGTTGTGTTCCCGGCTGCCGGTGAAGTACTGGAGGAGGGCGCCGAAGGAGCCGGGGTCGCCCAGGCGCAGGTCGATCTGAACGCCGGGCCGCACCACCACGCTGGTCTTCTTGGGCCCTTGGGCCAGCACCTCCTGGACCGGGTCCAGCGAGGCCAGGGCCTCGGACACCTGCCGGGGGTCGGCGGCGACGCCCACCAGGTCCACGTCGCCGATGGTCTCCTCCCAGCGTCTCAGGCTGCCGGCGGGGAACAGGCTGCCCAGGCCGGGGCAGGCGTCCCTCAGCCGGGCGATCACCTCCTCGGCCAGGGGCAGCGCCTGCCCGATGGGGGTGCGGCGGTCCTTGGTGCGGGCGGCGCGGACATGGCGCAGGATGTTGTCGGCGGCCTTCTTCCCCATACGGGGCAGGGAGGCTATCCTGCCGTCGCGGGCCGCCTGCTCGACGCCCTCGACGGTGCTGACGCCCAGCTCTTGGGAGATGAGCATGGCGGTCTTGGGGCCGATGCCGGGGACCTCCAGCAGGGTCAGCACTCCGTCGGGAAGCTCGGCGGCCAGGCGGTCGTAGGCCGAGACCCGGCCCGTCTGGAGGAGCTCGCGGACCTTGTCGTCGATGGCCTTGCCGACGCCGGGAATCCGCTTCAGGTCCGCGCCCTCGTCCACCGCCTGGGCCAGGGAATAGGGCAGGTGGGAGATGGCGCGGGCGGCCCGCTGGTAGGCGCGGGTCTTGAACACGGCGTCGCCCTTCATCTCCAGGAGGACGCCCATGTTCTCGAATAGGGCGGAGATCTCCTCGTTGGTCACGCCGCCGCTGCCGCGCATGTCGCCGCTGCTGGTCATGTCGTCGCTTTCGCTCATGCCGCTGCTGCTGGTCGCGCTTCGGTCGGTTACGTCGCTATTTTCAGTCATAGGCGCCGCCATTCCCGGCCCGCAAAGGGGCCTCCCTATTATACGCGAATAGGCAGGCCCAAGCCCCCCGGCCCCCTCCCCTGTCAGGACGATTGCAAAGTCAGAGAAGGAGGTTTATATAAGGCAGGTAAGAGATAGAAGAGATAGGGGAGGGTGAGGATATGGAGGCGGCGGAATCTCTGTTCAAGTGCTTGGAGCAAGTGCCGGACCCCAGGAGAGCCAGGGGAGTCCGCCATCCCTTCCAAGCCGTACTGCGTCTGACCCTGCTGGGGTTGGTCTGTGGTCAGACTACCATGGCCCACATCGCCCACTTCGCCAAGATGCACTGGCCGGGGCTGAGGGAGCCTCTGGGGTTTGTTCGGGACCATCCGCCCCACGCCACCACCATCTCTCGCACCCTGGCAGGGGTGCCCTATGAGCAGTTGCAGGGAGCCCTGACCGGCTGGGTGTCCCACGTGGTGGCGGAGCAGGAATTCAATGCCTCGGTGGACGGCAAGTGGGCCAAGCAGTCCGAGGACGCCAACGGGAATCCCCTGGTGATGGTGAACGTGCTGGCCCATGACCTGAAGTTGTGTTTAGCCCAGTGGCCGGCGTCGAAGAAGCGGTACGAACCTGGGGTGTTGCGGGAACAACTGGGCCGGCTGTTCGGGGACTATCCTGGCCTGCGGCTGCTGACCATGGACGCCCTGTATGCGGAGCGGGACTTGTGCCGAGCCATAGTCAGCCACCGGCGGGACTATCTGGTGCGAATCAAGGGCAACCAGCCTGAGGCGCTGGCTGCAATAAAAGACGGGTTTGCCGGGGAGGAACTGGAGGAGCCGCAGGCGGAGACCCTGGAAAAAAAGCGGGTGTGATCGAGCGGCGGCGGATCTGGACTGATGACGTACTGGCCGACTACATCCGGGAGGAGTTGGAGTTTCCCGGGGCGAGGCAGGGGGTGATGGTGGAGAAGGAGACGGTGGCTATAGCCACCGGGGAGGTAAGCCGGGAGCGCTGGTATCTGCTGACCAGTCTGAGTTCCCGGCAGTGCGGCCCAGCAGAACTGCTCCGGGCGTTCCGCAACCACTGGAGCGTTGAGAACAGCCTGCATCACGTGAAGGACCGCAGTTGGGATGAGGACGTCCACACACTTCGCCGTCCCGGCCTGGGTGAGATATATGCCACCCTCGTCAACACCGGGCTGAACGCCCTGCGCCTGGAAGGCTGGTTTCCTTCCCGGATGTCCTTGCCCCTGCGAGCCAAAACCTGCGCCTTTCGCCCAACCCAGACCATCAATCGCCTCTACGGACTAGCCTCCTGACTTTGCAATCGTCCTGCCTCCCCTGTCATTCCCCGCTCTCCCCTGCGCCCCCGTTATTCCGCCCGCTCCCCCCCTGTACCCACCATGTCATTCCGTGGGCGCGAAGCGGCGAGGAATCTCCAACGGTTATGCGTCATCGGTAGGGGCGAAAGATTTTTCGCCCCTACTGGGGTCCTGCGCGCGGGGGTCCAGCGGCGGCGGGTTTTGCCAGTGCGATGGGGGTGGCGCATGAGGGCCTTGGATTCCTCGTCGCTGCGCTCCCGCGGAATGACAGGGGGTGCGCTCCCACGGAATGACAGGGGCCGGGGCGCCCGCGGGATGACGGGGAGCGTTGACCGTGCGCGGAGGGCGTCATTATACTTAGCGTTGCTGAAGCCCCACTATCGCGTGGTCAAGGGGGGAGGGCGGACCAGCTTACCCTTTGGCGATTTGACGAGGCGTGGTCAAGCGGAGAGGCCGTGCAAGCTTATCCTTCGATTCCCACCGTAGCCGACGCCCTGTGGCCCCGGGCCGGGTCCCCGCCCCGGGACCTGCTGCGGGACGCCGTCCTCGTCGTTGGCTTCGTAGTGCTCATCGCCCTTTTGGGGCGGCTGCGCTTCTACCTCCCGGACAACCCGGTGCCGGTGACTATGCAGACCTTCGGGGTGCTGCTGGCGGGGGCCTCCCTGGGCAGTTGGCGGGGCGGGGCCAGCCTGCTGCTGTTCTACTTCGTGGGCATGGCGGGGCTGCCGGTGTACCAGGGGGGGAACCACGGCTTCGACTACGTGACGGCCGGCCCCACCGGCGGCTACCTCATCGGCTTCGTGGCCGCGTCGTTGCTGACCGGGGCGCTGGTGGAGCGAAGCTGGAACCGGGCCAGCCTGCTGTGGGCCCTATTGGCGGGCAACGTGCTCCTCTACGTCCCCGGCCTCCTCTGGCTGGGGGCCTACGGGTTCGTTCCCTGGGACAGCGTGCTGTCCAAGGGCCTCTACCCCTTCGTCATCGGAGACCTGCTCAAGGCGCTGATGGTGGGCATCGTCGTGCCCTCGGCCTGGGGGCTGGTCAACCTGATAGACCGGCGGTCCGACCGATGGACATAGCATGGACATAAGCTGGCTGGGCCACTCCTGCTTCCGGCTGCGCTCCGCCGACCTGGTGGTGGTCACCGATCCGTATCCTGTGTCGCTGGGGCTGGCGCCGGAGACCCGCCCGGCCACGGTGGTGACCGTCAGCAACACTCACCCCAACCACAGCAACGCTGGGGAGGTGCGGGGCGCTCCCAAGGTGTTCGACTCGGCGGGCGAGTACGAGTACTCCGGGGTGGCGGTGCGCGGGGTGATGACGCCGCTGCCGGAGGGAACGCCGCCGGAGCGCCGCAACGTGGCCTACTCCATCGAGATCGACGGGGTGAACATCTGCCATCTGGGGGACATAACCTCGCCGCTGACCACCCGGCAGGTGGACGAGCTGGCCCCGGTGGACGTGCTGCTGCTGCCGGCGGGGGGCGGGTGCACCATGGCGTTGGACCAGGCTTTGCAGACCATGCAGGACCTGGACCCCAAGGTGGTGATCCCCATGCACCACAGCATACCGGGGGTGGACGTGCCCCTGCAGGGCGTGGAGGACTTCCTGGGCCGCATGGGCCTCAGCGAGGCTGCGCCCCAGCCGAGGCTGTCAGTCACCACGTCCAACCTGGGCCAGGACCTGCGGGTGGTGCTGCTGGCGCCTCAGGCCAAGCCGACGGGCGGCCCGCTAATCCAGGAGCAACAGGACTAACTAATACCAGGCCGCTACCCGCCGCGCCCTACCCGGCGGCGGGCCAGGAGCAGCAGCCCCGCGCCGCCCGCCACCGCCGCGACGCCGACAATCAGGGCCAGGCGGGGGATGGCGGTCACCCCCGGGTCGCCGGGGGCGGGCAGCGCCGCGGTGGGTGTGGGAGGGGGCATGGGCGTGGCAGTAGGGGTAGGCGTCGGGGTCGGCTCCGGCGGGGCCGCCGGGAGCCCGCTGAAGGTCAGGTCTTGGGTATAGAAGTCGAAAATCCCCACGAAAACCCGGGTCTCCTCGGCCTGGACGAAGCCGAGCTCGTTGACCAGGAAGAAAGTAATCTCGCCTCCGATGAACGACTCGTCGCCGGGGTTCACCTCCAGGGCGCTGTACTGTCCCCCCTCCGCGATGGCCACCGCGGGGGTCTGGAAGCCGGAAACGCAGCCGCTGACGCAAGCCACCAGCAGGGCGCCTTCGGGGGCGGGCTGGCCCTGCACCGAGGCCTGGCCGGAGTAGAAGTCCTGGAAAAAGGGCTGGGGGGGCCGTTCCTCCCCCGGCGGCCGGGGGGGCCGTTCCTGCTGGGGGGCGGCCCCCAGGGCGGCCAGACTGCCCAGGCCCAGCGCCAGGCACGTTAGCAACAGGGTCAAGGCCCTCCGCACGATACCCACCTCCTCGCATGGTTGGGCATGGTTGGCGCACACCCCCACGCCCCGCGAGGATATGCACCCTGCTATCTTCACCCATGGCCGAGAAGTTTGCAACGCCGCCGCGTCCGTCATCCGCCTGCTCCCTTCCTTGCGCCCGCCCCTGTCACGCCGTGGCCGCGCCCCCCCACCCCCGTCATTCCGTGGCCGCAAGGCGGCGAGGAATCTCAAGGGGTTATGCGTCATCGGTAGGGGCGAAAGATTTTTCGCCCCTACGTGGGGTCCTGCGCGCAGGGGCTAGGCGTCCGCCGTGCTGCGATGGAGTGACCGCGCTCCAGCCCAGGGCGTTAGATTCCTCGGCGCCGGAGGCTCCCGCGGAATGACAGGATAGTCGTTGCGCGTCCGTTCAGTCCGCAGCCGCTCGGAATTTGGACCTCTTCAGTCGCGTGCTGCGGAGTTGCCGGAGGCTCTGACTGCCCGGGTCGATCTCGACGCCCGCCGACTCCAGCGCCGTCACTCCCAACAGGGGTTCGGAGTCTTCCCCTCCGAATACGATGGTCGCCCCCACCAGGTTCCCCATGAACTCGACTCCTGCGACGGCAACATCCATGGTGATTTCGCTGCCGTCGGCCAGGCTATAGACCCGTTGCGCCTTGGGCGCTAGGCCGATAGCCTCCAGGTAGGGTCTGGGGACCAGGCAGTCGATGGACCCTGTGTCCACCAGGAATAGCCCCTCCCAGGCCCGCTCCGGCTCCGCCGGGTTCCGGACCAGGGCAGTCACGTGGATCACTCCCATGTCAAGCCTCCCGTTGGTTGTTGGGCTCCTAGCATACACGCTCCAACGTCATTTCATACCCGCCTCCGCCGTCATGCCATCCCCTTGGTTGCCCCCCGTCATTCCGCGGCCGCAAGGCGGCGAGGAATCTCCGGCGGTTATGCGTCATCGGTGGGGCGAAAGATTTTTCGCCCCTACGTGGGGTCCTGCGCGCCGGGGCGAGGCGGGCCCCCCATCGGCCCAAAAGGAGAGCGCCCCGCCGTTCGGCGGGGCGCTCTCTGGGGTTCCTGGGTCTGGCCGGGGCCTGGTGCCCCTAGCCTGGGGTTGGCCGGGGGTTTGGCCCCTGGCCTGGGGTTCTGGAGTTCTGGGGTTACATGCGGCGGCCCATGATGAAGGCACCGCCTGCGCCTAGTATGGCTACGATGGCCAGGATGAGGGCCACGATGCCCAGCACGCTGGACCCTGAGGAGCCCTTGGGACCCACGTCGCCCTGGGCCCCGGCGGAACCGGCGGCTCCTGGGGCGCCAGCGTCGCCCGGCGCGCCGTCAGCGCCTGGGGAACCGGCGGCTCCTGCCTGACCGTCAGCGCCTGGGGAACCGGCGGCTCCTGCCTGACCGTCAGCGCCTGGGGAACCGGCGTCGCCCTGGTCACCCTTATCACCTTTATCGCCCTGGTCACCCTTTTGGAGTTGGATCGACGCGATCTGGCTCTTCAGCGCGTCAATCTCGGCCTGCATCAGCTCGGCCTCCGTGGGCGGTACCACAGGCATCTCGCCATCGTCGCCGGGCATCATGGCGCTCATGGCGTTGAGGTCCATGCCCGCGTTCACGGTCCCCTGCATGTAGGTGGCCGTCTCGTCGGCCATGTACTCGCCGATCATGAAGGACACCATCTGGCCGTTGTAGCTGTCTTCACCCATGATCATCAGGGCGTAGCTACCGTCCATCACCTCGGTCGAGCCGATCTCTTCCTCGCCGATCATGGCGGAGACCATGGTGCCGTCGGGGGCGTCGGCGTCATCGATCATCGCGTCGCCCCCATAGGCGGTGGGAGGCGGCGCCCCCTGGGCCGACGCCACGGCCGGAAGGGCCAACAGGAGCGCCATTCCGACAATCAAGGCCAGGATCTTCAGTTTGGTCATTTAGTCACCTTCTCTTGTGTGGAGTGGCGGGGCCGCCGCCCGGCGGCCCCGCGTAACCTTTGCGTGGAACCCTAGTCTAGTTTATGCCGACGAGCCTCCAGCCCTCCTTGTACTCCGTGCCCTGGAAGGTGGCGTCGGCGTTCAGGTTGATCCACCCGACGTCGCCGGAGTTCACCTCGGTCAGGAGTAGGCCGAGCGTCTCCGCGAGCGCCCTCTCGGTGTCCGTGGCGCCGGGGTTGAAGCCCTGGTATTTGTCGTCGTCGTTGTCGAAGATCCAGACGGACTCCAGCACTCCCTCCTCAATGAGGTCGGCGAACACGTCCGCCGGGTCGTTGCTGACTATGGCGTCAGCGGCCAGGGCAGTCAAGAAATGGGTGTCGGTGTCATCGCCCACCTTGACGGTCATCAACTGGGGACCCGGGGCGAGCAATGGCAACCGTATGGCGACGGTGAAGGTCCCATCGGGGCTGACCGTGCCCTTCGCTTCGGCTGTGCCGATCGTTATGGTGACGGGATTGTAGGGTTTGTAGTCTACCCCGGTCACGGTAATGGTGTCACCGCTCCGGGCCTCCGTGGCGCTCAGCTCTGCGGACGCACCCGGCACGGAGTGGGTAACCGCATCTTCGTCTGAGCACCGCGCCATCTTCCCTGTGCCTAGGTCGGGGCGGCAGGCGTGGACGGACTTGTTATCGCCGGGATTCGCGCCAACCGGCACAAGGAAAGTGCCTTTCCACTCACCCACGTTGTTCGAATTGGCGCTGCCCGCCGTCTGTTCGTCGTAGTAGATCAAGATGGGGTCGTTGGCAGGGAACCCGGTGCCTGTCACGCCGACAGAGGTCCCGATCCGGCTCTCGCTTGGGTCGATGGTGATGGTGGGTTTGGGTACGGTTAGCGTGCCTTCACCGATCCTGCCGCCGGCCCCGATAAGGGCCACCGTATGACCATCCTCGGTCCCGCCCTCAAGGTCGGGGACCGTGAAGGGAATTACGAACTGGCCTCTGGTATTGGACCTGACGTCGTCAAGGCCTGTTATCAGCTCACCCCCCACCATCAGTGAGGTCACGCCAGTCCCACCGTTGAATCCGGTGCCAGACAGGGTAACCGTCATGCTCTGCACGGCCGTGTCGGGACTTAGGTCCAGTGTCAGGGAGATGACGTCTACCTTCGCGGAACCTATGGTGCCGACAGGGCTCCCGCCGAGCACTTCGAGGTCCTTGTCGCTCCCTGCGATCACGTCCTTTACGTTGATTAACAGGGTAATGGTCCCGTCGGCTATAGTCCGGTCCGCCTCTAGAACCTCGGTAGTACCACCGTTATCCGGAATCGTGCCACCAGCCTTGTTGGGGGTGGCATCGTCCACGCTCTCGGGCGCCCATGGCACTGCCGTACCACCGACGGTTACGCTGGTGACGAGGATATTGTCGGCTTGTTCCACCGTAATCTCTACGCCCTCATCGCCCCTGACCAGCGGCTCCTCGGGGGGAGTAACCTCCGCGCTGAGGGTGAATTTCTGTGCTCCGGGAGCTGGCGGGTCATCGGCGTTGTTGAAGGTTCCATCCTCACCCGCGTGGACAACATAAATGCAGTTGAGGCCATAGGCGAATGCGGTTTGTGCTGCAGTTCTGGTAGCGCCGACCTCGAAGGTCTCTGTGAAAGCGCCGCCAGTGACTGTTGGCGTAAACCCGTCCCCGCTTGATCCCGGAACTGTGGTGGGACAGGTGTCACCGGCGTCACCTGGCCCAACACGGATATTCACGTCGCCAGCGGGGAATGAGGCGCCCGCGATCTCCAACTCGGTGTTGTTGAAGCCCGCCTCATGGGACAGGGTAACGCTCGGCGTTATCGTGAAATCGTCCTCGGCGGCAACATCGTTCACCTTGATGTTGTGAACGCCGGCGACTCCACCGGTTGCGAGCCCCGCCGCCCTGGTGAAGGTAATGTAGACCTGCGCCACATCGGCGCCCGTTCCTCCAGCGATGAACATGGGCACACCGCCGCTGTCATCGCCCACTTCCAAGGTGACGACTTGCCCAGAGACGGCAATCCTCGCCGGCGTGCCCGCCGCACCACCACCCCGGATGCTTACTGAGGAGGTTTCAATGGTGCTGGGCAAGGCGAAGCCAGGGAACTCGATCGTAATCTCTTGACCAGACGTTATGGCGCCGGCGGTAACTTGGAACCCCACCGTAAGCGGAGTGTCGGTCGCCGCGGCAACCGTGCCGGGGTTGACTGTTATATTAGCGGCGGGAATGGTCTGTGCCCCCGCCTTCTGGGGGCTGAAGGTGCCTGTCGCCAGCAGGAGGGCCAGGACGCCCACCGCCACAATCAGGGCAAGCCCAAAAGATTTGACCACTTTAGTATTCATCTACCGTAACTCCTTCATTTGAGGTCGTTCTCCACCGGAATCCGGGGTGTCTGGCTAACCTTTTGGACTTTGCTAGGCGGATTGGCGGTAGTCCCCTCCCCCACCCGGAAAGTCTGGCCGTCGCTCACATCTCCAACCCTCCCGGGGGCCTGGGGACCGTCCATGGATAGGTGAGCGGACCCGTTGAAAGCGGTCCCATAGGTCTCTCTCCCCCTGAAAGGCGGCTTGTGAAGCTTCACCCTTCCCTACCCTGACCTCGCCCGCCACTACGGTGGCGGCCTCGCCCACTCCGACGCGGCGGCCCACGGTCGAGGTTGCGACCCCGGCCCCGACGCGGGAGCCTGGCGGAGAGTTTTGCGCTCGCCAGGGTCTTTTAATTGTCACCCTGGTCCCTACCTGTCATTCCGAACCAGCGGGAGGAATCTGAAATCTCTGCCCAAGGCCAAGGTCGCCCGGACCCAAGAATCTCAGATTCCTCGCTCTGCTCGGAATGACAACCAAAAGGCCCTGTTGCACTCGCCTTTCCAGATTGACAACAGATAGGGCCTTTGGTACCATCGGTAGCGCTCCGGCGGGCGCCCGGATGGGTGGCCCTGCGCCAATTTTCGGGCCTCGAGGACATGAACGGCGGTGGCTTTCGTTAATGGCTTAAGGTGCCGGGAATGCGGCAGGGACTATCCGTCCGAACCCCTCAACGTCTGCGATTACTGCTTTGGCCCCCTGGAAGTCGTTTACGACTATGCCACCATCGCCGAGGCCACCAGCCGCGACCGCATCAGCAAGGGCCCCATCAGCATCTGGCGTTACCGGGACTTCCTCCCGGCGGACAGCGACAACCCGGTGGACATCATGGCCGGGTTCACTCCCCTCATCAAAGCCGACAACCTGGGCAAACGCCTGGGCCTGAGCAACCTCTACATCAAGAACGACAGCGTCAACCCCTCGTTTTCCTTCAAGGACAGGGTGGTCTCGGTAGCCGCCACCAAGGCGGTGGAGTTCGGCTTCGACACCCTGGCCTGCGCCTCTACCGGCAACTTGGCCTGCAGCGTGGCGGCCCACGCCGCTCGGGCCGGAATCCGGGCCGTCGTGTTTATTCCCTCGGACCTGGAAAAGGGAAAGGTCATCGGCGCCGCCGTGTACGGGCCTACCCTGGTGGCGGTGGAGGGCACCTACGACGAGGTGAACCGTCTCTGCAGCGAGGTGGCCGACAACTATCCGTGGGCCTTCGTGAACATCAACATGCGGCCTTACTACGCCGAGGGCAGCAAGACCCTGGCCTACGAGGTGGCGGAGCAACTGGGTTGGCGCCTTCCCGACCACGTGGTGGTGCCGGCCGCCTCGGGCGCCATGTTCACCAAGATCTGGAAGGGCTTCAACGAGCTGGCCTGCCTGGGTTTGCTGGAGGGGGTGAAGGCGGCTTCCTTTGGCACGGACCAGAACACGGTGCATCACCCGGCGGTGATCACCAAGATGCACATGGCCCAAGCCGCGGGGTGTGCCCCCATCGTCACGGCGTGGGACGCCGCGGCTCCCCAGGTGCTGCCGGTCCGGCCCAACAGCATCGCCAAGTCCCTGGCCATCGGCAACCCGGCCGACGGCATCTACTCGCTGCGGGTGGTCCGGAAGTCCTCCGGCACCGCCTACGCCGTGCCCGAGGACGAGGTTGTCGACGGCATCAAGCTGCTGGCCGAAACCGAGGGCATCTTCACGGAGACCGCCGGCGGAGTGACCGTGTCGGGGTTGAAGCACCTGGCCGATTCCGGGGCCATCAAGAGCGATGAGCTGACCGTGGCCTACATCACCGGCAACGGCTTGAAGACCCAGGAGGCGGTGGAGTCTCTGGTCGACCTGCTGAACGTAAAGCCGACCATGGGTTCCTTTGAGAGCGCGTTCGATCAGGCCCAACTAAAGGCGTAAGGCGGTGGGCAATGGGCAAGCAGCGCGTCAAGTTCAGCTTCCCGACTGAGAAGGTCAAGGAGCCCATCATCTATCAGTTGGGCCGCCGGTACGAGATCGTCACCAACATCCGCCGGGCCGACGTCCGGGAAGACATTGGATGGGTGGTGCTGGAGTTGGAGGGCGATGACTCGGAGATCGAGCGGGGGCTGGAGTGGGTGAGCAGCACCGGTGTCCGGGTGGACCCCATAAGCGGAGATGTAATCGAAGGTTAACCTGCGCCCCGGCAGCCGGCCGTCCTCACGGGCGACCGGGCAAGGCTGACCGGGAGCGTCTAGCTCGAGGAGGAGTCCCCAGATGAGTGTCTTGGTTCGAATTCCCACCCCACTGCGGCGCATGACCAACGGTCAGGCCAAGGTGGAAATTGAGTCGGGGACCCTGAACCAAATGGTGGACCAGTTGGAGCTGTCCTATCCGGGGTTCAAAGAGCGTTTGGTGGACGAGAACGGAGACTTGCGCTACTTCGTCAACATATACGTGAACGGCGAGGACGTGCGCTTCCTCGACGGGCTGGACACCTCGACCAACTCGGGGGACGAGATCAGCATCGTGCCGGCGGTAGCCGGCGGCGCAGGCTAACCCCCGCGGGCCCTCAGCCACCTCTCCTTGTTCGTCCGGCGGGCCGCCTCGTTGGTGGGGGTGTAGGCTTCGTGGAACTCCCGGCGGAACCGGTCGAACCGGTCCTCTAGAATGGCTGCCCTCATAGCTCCCATCAGCCGCACGATGAACCGCAGGTTGTGGATGGAGGCCAGCCGCGGCCCCAACAGCTCCTTGGCCCGGAACAGGTGGCACAGGTAGGCCAGCGAGAAGCGGCCGCACGCGTAGCAGTCGCACCCCTCCTCCGGCGGCCCGTCCTCCTCCATGCAGCGCAGCTTGGTAACGTCCACCCTCCCTTGCCGGGTATAGATGGCCCCGTTCCGCCCGGCCCGGGTGGGCAGGACGCAATCGAACATATCGATACCGCGCGCCACGCCCTCCACCAGGTCCTCGGGAGAGCCCACCCCCATCAGGTATCGGGGTTTGTCCCAGGGCAACCGGGCGGTCACCTGGGCCGTGGTCTCGAACATTTGCGCTTTCGACTCGCCCACCGCCAGCCCGCCGACGGCGCAGCCCTGAAAGGGTATGCCGGAAATGATCTGGGCCGACTCTTCCCGCAGGTCGTCGTGAGTCCCGCCCTGTACGATGCCAAAGAGCGCGCTGCTCTGCCCTGCATCCGCCTCCAGGTGGCGCCGGTAGCACTCGTGGGCCCAGCGGTGGGTGCGCTCCATGGCCTCCCGCACTCCGGTCCGGTCGGCGCCGAAGGCCACGCACTGGTCCAGGCACATGATGACGTCCGCGCCCAGCCCCAATTGGCTCGCGGTGGCAAGCTCCGGGGTGAGGTAGTGCCGACTGCCGTCGAAGTGGGAACGGAAGTGAATCCCGCCTTCGTCCACCCGTCGCAAAGCCCCCATGCTGAAAGCCTGGAAGCCTCCGCTGTCGGTCAATACCGGCCCGTCCCAGCCCATGAACCTTTGGACACCGCCTAACCGGCGCACCTGGTCCACCCCGGGGCGGAGGTACAGGTGGTAGGCGTTGCTGAGCACCATGCTCGCCCCCAGGTCCCGGACCTCCTCGGGAGCCAGGCCCTTCACCGACGCCTGGGTGGCCACCGGCATGAACACCGGAGTGGCGACGACACCGCGGCGGGTCTGCATCTCACCGGCCCGGGCCGTGCCCCGGCTGGCCACTACTTTGAACGAAAACGACGTGTCCGGCATGGACCTCGAGGCTTGCCGCAGAGTCTCGGCGGAAGAGGATATGGGGACCGGATGAAGGGCCCGTGACGCTTGCCGGGCGCGTGTTATGATTAGTCCGGCAGCTTCGGGCGGGCCGCGGGTACGGTGGCCGCCGCACCCCGGCGCTGCGGCTATGGTACCGTGGCCGTCTAGGTAGACGCAACGCCGGAAGAGCCGGACCGCAACCGCTGAGGTAAGCCCCTTGCCGCCGGCGTTTGAGCTTGCGGACCCGCCCTCAGCCGGTATTACCAACTCCCCCGTATGCTACCGCACACCGCAATCACCACCCGCGCCAGCGGGAAAACCCCAGCCGGCGCGGGCCTAGGACGTACTGCTCCGTGACCGGCTTCATGCAGGACCTCAGCACAGTCCATCCGCTGCTGTGGGCGCTGTTCGTAGTGTCCGCGGTGGCTTCCGCCGGAGTCCTGCTGTTCTTTCTGTGGGAAGTAGTATTGAGGGTCCCGTTCCGAAAAAAGACCGCCGAGGAGGAAGACAGGCCGCCCCAAGCCTGAGCATGGATTTCCCCATCGCAGATGCGACGGTCAACCCCGCTCTGTTGCTGCTTCTGGGACTCTTGGTGGGCATCCTGGGCGGTTTTTTCGGTGTGGGCGGCGGTTTCCTGGCGGTTGGAGGGCTGTTGGTGTTGGGAGTGCCAACGGACTTCGCCATCGGCACCGGCCTCACCCTGATCATGGGGTCGTCCATCATCAATCTCCTGAAGCACCGGAGGTTGGGCAACGTAGACCTGCGGCTGGGCCTGTTGCTGGTTGTCGGGTCCGCGCCTGCCCTGTTCGGCGCAGACCTCCTGCTCAAGGAGCTGAAGTCCGCGGCCGTGGTGGACCCGGTGGTCCGTTACGCCTACGTGGTGTTGCTGGCCGCCGTGGGGCTGTTCATCCTCCAGGACTACTGGAAGACCAGGTACGACGACGGCACTTTGGGCGACCGGATATCCACAGCCGGGTTGGCCCGCCGGGTGCAGACGCTGCGCGTCCCGCCGGGGCGGGTGTGGCTGCCTCCTCTGGGTTGGAGGTCTACCTACATATCTCTGCCGGAGTCCGGCATCGACCGCATGTCCGTGTTCGTCCCCATCGGACTGGGCGCCGTTGTGGGGTTCATCGCCGGGCTGTTGGGACTGGGGGGCGGGTTTATTCTTACGCCATTGTTGATCTTCGTGCTGGGCATACCCACCGTGGCCGCCGTGGGCACCGGCTTGTTGGACATTGCCATCGTCAGCTCCATTGGCAGCTTCATCAAGGCCCTCTCCGGCAGCGTAGACCCCGTGATGACGCTCATGATGCTGGCAACCGCCTCCGTGGGCGCCCAACTGGGGGCCGCCGCCACCGGTTTGGTCCGGGCGCAGCAGATTCGGGCCCTCTTCGCCGTCGCCATCCTTAGCGGCAGTCTGGCAGTGGGGTTGAAACAGGCGGCGGAGAGCGTAGACGGAAACCAATACTTGAGCGACTCGGCCACTGGGGTGCTGCTGGGCGTGTCCGGGGCGGTCTGCGCGCTGATCGTCATCGTCGCCGCGACTCGCGGGCGCGACCGCGGCGGAGAGGGCGGCAGGTTGGCCGCCTCCGGGACCCCAGGGACGAGGTCAGACGCCCGGCGCGACACAGCAGCAGGGGGCTTGGGGGATGAAACGGGAGACCGCTAAATCCGCGCCCGGCGGAGGAAACTGACCGCCGGGACGCAACGAGTCGTACCGGAAGACCGCCGCGGCCGGGGTTTACGCTACCAGTTCTCTTACCGCTTCCTCCACTAGGTCACGGGGCACGTCGCTGCGCACAACCGCTTGGCCCACCTGCTCCAAGAGCACGAAGCGGTTGGCGCCGCCCACCGTCTTCTTGTCCAGGGACATGGCCTGAAGCACCTGAGGGACAGCCACTCCCTCCGCATGGGTGGGGAGATTGAACCGGTGCAGCAGGCTGCGCTGGCGCTCCACCACCTCTGCGGGTATCATTCCCATCCGCTGGGCTATGCGGGCCGCCCCCATCATACCCATGGCTACGCCCTCCCCATGGAGGAAGCGGCCGTAGCCGCCGGAGGCCTCCAGGGCGTGGCCGATGGTGTGGCCGTAGTTGAGCAGAATTCGGATGCCCAGGGTCTCTCGTTCGTCCTGGCTGACCATATCGGCCTTGATGGCCATGCTGCGGCGGATCACCTCGGCGGAGATTTCCGGCTCGACCTCCATCAACGCCTCGGCATGCTCCTCGAAAACGTCCACCAGGCCCGCGTCCAGGATGAAGCCGTGCTTGATGGCCTCGGCCCAGCCCTCCGACAGCTCCCGCTTGCCCAGGGTGGATAGGGCCTGCACGTCGGCGAACACTCCCTGGGGCTGGTGAAAAGCCCCCACCAAGTTCTTTGCCTGGGGCAGATTTACGGCTACCTTGCCGCCTATAGAGGCGTCCACCATGGCGGCCATGCTCGTCGGGACCTGCACGAAGGGCATCCCCCGGAGGAAGGTGGCCGCCACGAATCCGGCCAAGTCGCCAACCACGCCGCCCCCCACCGCGACTATGGCCTGTCCTCTCTCGGCGCGCAGGCCGGCCAGCCAGTCGTAGATGGCCTGGGCCAGCTCGAAGCTCTTGCTGGACTCACCCTGGGGAATGATGAAGCAGTGGGCGGCGATTCCCCACTTCTGCAGGGAGCGTTGCGCCGCTCGCCCGTGGGGAATCATGACGTTACTATCGGTGATGATGTAGGCTGGGCTTCGTATGCCCAACTCCTCCAGGCGACGGCCCAGGTCGTCGAGAATCCCCCAGCCGGCGATGACCGGATAGCTTCCCCCGGAGTGATGTACTGTCGCGCTCAGATCGGGACCGGCCATGGCGTCTCCTTCATCGCGGGCAATGCGGATGTCCACGGGCCGGCAAAGCTCGAGGATTCGACGGGCCACCTGCTCCGGCGTCAGGTCGTCGGTGACGACGGTGTGGTGGGCCTGGGCATAGGCGTGTTCCCGCTGGGCAAGGAGGGCCTGGATACGCTCCAAAGGGTCGCCTCCGGCCAGCAGGGGACGTACCGCCGCTGCCGGCTTGCCGGCCGGGGACGGGCCCGGACCTAGTGCCGCGGACTCCATTATCCGGCGGTGAATGGTCTCCGGCCGCGCGCTCAGGCAGATCACCAGCCCGCCGGCCAGGAGCTGCGTCCGGTTTTCCGGGTCGACGAACGCGCCTCCCCCGGTGGCGACGACGCTTCCCTTCCTAGAGCATACTTCGCTGATGATCGAGCGTTCCAGCGCTCGAAAAGCCGCCTCGCCCGAATCACGGAAAATCTCGTCAATGGGCTTTCCGGCCCGGTGGACAATCCGCTCGTCCGCGTCCAGCAGCGGCCGGCCGGTCATGCGGGACAATTCGCGGCCCACGGCGGTCTTGCCCGACGCCATGAAACCCACCAGGATGATGTTGGGTGGTCCGTTCAAGGTTATTGGGCCCCTCGGCATTTCGGGGGAGTGGGTGCCGCCCGGCGACTCGAAGTTCGGAGATCGCCGGAAGCGGGCCTAATCGGGAAGCTGGGTGAGGTGCATCCGGCTACCCATGCTGGTCGACGCGTCGAAGTAGGCCACCTGTTGCTTGATGGAGTTGGTGAGGGGCGCGCCCTCCGCGAAGGTCAAACCCCGGCCTAGACAATCAGCCATGCAAGCGTGCACGTCGCCCACCGTGTAGCCCACGTGGTCCATGGCATGGCCGGGTCCGGCCAGGGGCGAAGGCTGGCCCGGCTCGATAAGCTCCACCTGTACGCGGCCGAAGTTGACGAAGGCGTTGCGCCGCCCGCCGCGGGCCGGGCCTCCCCCCACGTGGCGGCCGTCCAGCCGCTCCACGTACCAGGCGACGGCCTCCTCCAGGTCGGGCACCAGGTACCCGGCGTGCACGATGTCTTGAATGTCCACCCCGGAGGCCAGGCCCGCGTCGCTGGGCGTCCCGGGGAGCTGGGTCAGGTGCATCAGGACCCCGTTGGTCGTTGAGGCGTCGAAGTACAATACCTGCTGGCCCATGACGTTGGTAAAGGGAGCAGCGGCCGCGAACTTGAACCCCCGGCCGGTCAGGACCGACGCCGCGGCCTCGATGTCGGACACCACGTAGCCCACGTGGTGCATGGTGAGCACGTCCCCGGCAAGCCCCTCATGGTCCTCGGGCTCGATGATCTCGGCCTCCACCAGGCCGAAATGGAGGTAGACGTTGCGGCCCCCGCTGGGGACGGCGTAGCTCTGGGGCAGGGGCCCTCCGCCGTCGTTGCGCGCCCCCAAGGAACGCTGGAACCAGGCTATAACGGCGTCCAGGTCCGGCGTCAAGTAACCTATGTGCTGTATTCTGTCAAACACGATCCCTCTCCGACCAAGCCGGCTGGGCTGCTCTGCAGTGCGGCCGCCCCGGGTCCGGGGTTGCTACTGCGGGTCAGGGCGGGGCGGGGCCGGAAATGCGCCCGCGGCTGTGCAAAACTCCACCCGGTTGCCGTCGGGGTCCTCGGTGAACAGGAAACCCTGCCCATCGTAACGGACCCCTTCCCGGTGGATTTCGTAGCCGTTTTCCCTCAGGATGCGCTTGGTGTCCTCGAAGTCCTCCACCTCGAAAGCGTGGTGCATCCGCTCGGGCTTCACCGGCGCTTCTTCCGTCTCAATGAGATGGACCATGATGCCGCTTTCCAGTTGGAGCCAGGTGATTTCCGGGTTGTCCACCTGGCTCTGGATCTGCTTGATGCCCACGAGGTCGTTGTAGAACTTCATGGCCCTGGCCGTGTCCTTGACCATCGCGGTTACGTGGTTGATCTTGGTGGTGCGAATTTTGTCCGCCATACCGTCATCTCCTCGGGTGTTGGTGAGCTTGGTCCGGCTGCCCGGTAATTATGCCACATATCCAGTCCAGGCAGCACCAGCGGCGGCGACTCGGGCGGGGCCTGCGTTGTAACAAGCCGGTACGCTATATGTTCCAAGAGACCCCCAACTCTCGCAGCATTTGGTAGGTGTTGAGCCTCCTCAGATTGAAATAGTCACAGACGTTGGGGATTTTCACTTTGCCAACGGTTGGGCCCGTGGCAACCTCCATGGTCACCACGGCGGCGCCGTCGGCGAGAGCGTGGGCTATTACCCAAGGGTCGGCGCTATCCAAGAACGTCCGAGTTGCCTTCGTGTCAGGATAATTGGCGGTTACGTACTCCACTATTATCCGGAAAGCTCCCTGCACCGCGGCGCCGGGGTCGACAAACAGGCCTCGCGCCCGGCGTCCCTGGGCCCATGCCGCCAGATCGTCCTGCCCATCGAGTAATTCGTCGCAAACTCGGGCAGGACAGGATAATCGGCCATTATCTATCAATTCGTCGATCAGACCCCAGAAGCGGGGCGCTATATCGAACCCGTACGGTCCCTTGCGGCCCTCGATAAATACGTTGCTGTCCAGCCAGTAGTCAGCCAAAGGTCAGGGGACTCCCGAAAAAATGCTCGGCGATGGTGGGCAGGGTCTTGACCTTTACGCCGAGCATATCGGCAGCCTCTCTGCTGAGCAGGGCCCCTTGAGCGGCGCTGGTAATCACCGCCTCTGTGAACGCGGCGCCGTTTCTCGCGGTCAGGGTGTAGTGAAAGTTTCCTCCGGACTCTCCTCCCGGTTCCACTCTATCGGTCTGCTCAACGAGCCTGTCATAGCTGTCTCGATACGACGCAATGGGCAGTAAATCGTGGTCCCAGGCCTGACGCAGTATCACCATGGGGCTGACTTTGTAGTAACTGCTCAAATGGTCCAGGTTGGACTGTAACCTGGCGCTGTCGGGTTCCCAGCGGGACCGGAAATCCTCGCTGGGGACCAGGATCTCGGCGGCAACTCGGTTGCAGAACCGCTCCACAGAGCTGTCCTGTTGTTCTGAACGGAGAGCGTAGTCGGGATTAGACACGCCTCCCTGCCCAGTCCAGATATGGGCCATCTCATGGGCCAGAGTAAAGATTTGCGCTCCCTTGAAGTCCCGCCCATTGATGAAAACCAAGGGGGCGACGGAATCGCTTATCGAAAAGCCGCGGAACTCGTAAACGTCAAGGGGCCTCCGATTGTTGTTGCCCACCACGCCGCTACGCATCACCATGATCCCTGCCCGTTCCGCATTCCGCGTTAGCACCCTCATGAACCCCTCCCAGTTGAGGGCCTTGTGTCTAGCGCCGTCCACGTCTATCACGTCGCGTACATCCCGGGCCACCGTCTCCTCAGCGTCCGTGGGCTTGAACCGGCCAACGAAAGGAAGTTCTCCCACGCCCCCGGACTCCCTGTATTCCCGGAACCACTGTTGCTTGCCCAGTACGTCGTTGAGCAGGTCCAAGAGATCAGCACTGGGTTCTCTCGAAGCCTCGTTGGGAACAGTGCGAAAATCGCCGATGGGAAGCTTCTCCAAGGGAGGCGCAGACCGGTAGAGGTACCCAAAGGGAACGTATAGAGCTTGAGCAAACCGCTGCGCCTGCCGGAAGGTGGGGGAGCGCTCACCGGCTTCCCAAGCTTCGACTGCCTCCGGTTTCACGCTGAGCTTGGCGGCAAGCTCTGCGACTTCCACCCCACGCCGGCGGCGGGCCCAGGTCAGGACGGCCGGGGTAACCAGCGCCTCAGTCATCCTGTTCTCCGTCGCCTCGATTCCGGGGACCGCAACTCCTCGACGCTACCGGCAACTTTTACCAACGGCCTAGTCACGTGTAATACTCTACCACCTTTTCAGGGGTCAATTCGGTTACCCCCCAGGTCCCCGCTGACTCGAAACCGGGACTCGGCGAGGGCGCTCATGGGAAAATCGCCCAGAGGCGCCAAGGGCGGGTACTATAATTAACGGATAGTTGCCGGCTGGCAATTCCGCGGGCTCCGGGAGCCGGACGCCTCGCTTCACCGCCAGCCAGGCAAAGGGAGGCTGCTCCGCCGGTGGACAACGCAGAGTGGATCATAGAGGTGGAAGGGTTGTGCAAGGACTACGGTCCCCTTCGGGCCGTGGACCAGGTGTCCTTCACCGTCAAGGCGGGGGAAGTCTTCGGCATCCTGGGGCCCAACGGGGCCGGCAAGACCACCACGGTGGAGATGCTGGAGGGCATGAGGGCGCCGGACCGCGGCGCCGCCCGCATCGGCGGGATGGACGTGGGCGCCAATCCCAGGGCCGTCAAGTCGGTGATAGGCATTCAACTGCAGTCAACCACGTTCTTCGAGCGCCTCAGCCTCGCCGAAATCCTGGTCGTGTTTGCCAGCCTGTACCGCCGGAAGGTGGACCCCATAGCCCTGCTGCGACAGGTGGAGTTGGAAGACCGGGCCAAGTCGCTGTTCAGAGAGCTGTCCGGGGGGCAAAAGCAGCGGTTTTCCATCGCCAGCACCCTGGTCAACGATCCCCTGGTGCTGTTTCTGGACGAACCGACCACCGGGTTGGACCCCCAGGCCCGCCGCCACATGTGGGACCTGATGCGCGGGTTCCGGGACCAGGGACGCACGGTGCTGCTCACCACCCACTACATGGAGGAGGCGGAGGAGTTGTGCGACCGGGTGGCCATCATGGACCGGGGAAGGATAATCGCCCTGGACACTCCCCAAGCACTCATCGATTCCCTGCTGGCCACCGGGTTCAGTAAGAAGAGAACGGAGAAGGCGGCCAACCTAGAGGACGTTTTCCTGGAATTGACGGGCCACTCCCTGAGGGACGGGTGACGGGGGGCGGCCGTGAAGGGGAGAGGATTTTCTCCCTACCGGTCGGCCAGGGTGCGGATTTGCCGGATGGCCGAGGGCAGGTCCTCGTTCACCACCACCGGCTGCCCGTGGGCCCGCGCCAAGCCCAGGATGCCGTCTTGGAGGCGGACCAGACGGTCCAACTGCTCCTCGGACAGGGTGCGGCGCGAGTGGTTGGGGCTGAGGACCCTTCGCTTCAACGCCTCCCGGTCCGGCACGTCCAGGATGCACAGCAGGCTGGCCTCGAGTATGCCGGGCTCCAGGAAACCGGGCAGAAAGTGGCTGCCTTCCAACACCAGTCCGATGCCCTCCCGGATCGCCCGGTTGATGCAAGACTCGATGGCGGGCTTGAGCAGGGCCGACTGCCGGATCGCGCCCTCCAGCAGCAGGTCACTCCCATCACCCGGGGCGTTCCCGGCTTCCGGCAGCGCCTGGTAGGCGTCGTAGGTGTGATGCCTCAGGAGCTGCACGTCGCTCTTGGGCAGCAGATGAACAATGGACGCGCGAATGAATCCGGTGCTGAGGTGATGGGACAGGCCCAACTCCTCCAGCAGCGTGTTGGCCACGGTGGTCTTTCCGGTACCAGGCGCTCCTCCCAGAAGTATTATCAGGGGCCCGTCGCCCTTGGCCCAGGATGAAGCCTCGGTCGCCAACTGACGCCTCCTCGATGACGGCCTGCCCCCGGCACCCGGCTCTTGGGAGAGTGACGCGGCTAAACCGGAGAGCAGACTACGAAACCCGCGGGGCCTCGCAACCCCGCCTTCAACGAACGGCATGGGTCCGGGAGTTGGAGTTTAAGTATACCCGGCCAATGGTGTCAACCTGAGCCGGGGCCTTTCGAATATGGTTAGGACGGCGGCCCTGTCATTCCGCCGGAGCGCGGCGACGAGGAATCCAAACCTCTTGACCGCGTGCCCGGCTGCCGGACAATGGACCGTCTGCAAAGCGGGGCGTTAGGGCGCGTTGACACTAATTTGCTTGTGTTTCCCATCTATGCCATTCCGATCCTTTCGGCTACGCTCAGGGTGACGTGTTGGACGCTTGGGTCAACACGCCGTAGATTCCTAGGCTGCGCTCGGAATGACGATGGCCGACCTCTTATCGACACGTCGTTGGCTACCCTCTCAACGATAATCGAATGACCCTGGTGGCGGAGGGCGTTGGTGTTGCCTGGCTGGCCGCCGGGGCGCGGGGTTGGATTCGTTTCGTTTGGAACGAATGGGGAACGAATAGGCAAAGAATCGGTCACGGGGCGAAATCCTCCCGATCCCCTATAGGAGTGGCGGGCGGCCAGTCGCCGGTCAAAGAGCGTCAAGGGGGTTTGGGGCAGGTGGCGTGTGGAGGCTATGGTCTCAGTTTGGGCATCGGCTTTCGGGGCTGTCAAGGGAGAGGCGGCAGCTACCCAGGGTCATTTAATTGTTGGCAAATGCCACTACCATGAAAATAGACGGAGTACGAGGCCCGAGCATGACTGGGAGGGGCTAGCAGCCTGGCAGGAGCTGCCCTACGCCCCACCCTGTCATTCCGCTGGAGCGCAGCGACGAGGAATCTAAAATGCATAGCTGCAAGCCCCGGCCGTTGGTGGTGAGCCGCTCGGCGCTCCGTCATTTTCATTACCCTTATATGGCCTCCGCAAGGCCAGGGTGATTCCGAGTGCAGCTAGGAATCTCCAATGCCTCTGGTCAGCTCACCTTAGCTCCTGATAGCGGCTTGGGATTCCTCACCCGTATCCGACGGGTTCGGAATGACAGAAAAGCAGCGGGTTCGGAATGACAGGGAAGCCGGGTCCCGGATGACAGGGAAGCCGGGTCCGAGATGACAGGGAAGCCGGGTCCCGGATGACAGGGAAGCCGGGTTCGAGATGATATGGAGGCGGCGGTTGCCGCGCCCTTCCCGGGTGACAATTGAATAACCCTGTCAACCGGAGCGGCCCGGTTACGGTTTCTGCGGGACTGGGGTATACTGACCGGAGTATGACCTTCGAGGACACGATGGGAGGACGCCGGAGCGTCCAAACTGACGAACAGCCGCCGCCGGGTTAGGAAAGACCCCCAGCGTCAAGGAGCAAGAGAATGAAGTTCGGCCTACTGTACGAAGCGCAGCGGCCCTATCAGGGCAACGACGTTGACTGGAACAGCCTGTACAAGGAGACCCTAGAGCAGTGCGAACTGGCCGACCGGATGGGGTTCGACAACCTGTGGTTCGTCGAGCACCACTTCCTGATGGGCTTCTCCGGTTCCCCCTGCCCCGAGGTGTTGTTCGGCGCCCTCAGCCAGCGGACCAAGAACATCAGAATCGGCTTTGGGGTGTCGATACTGCCCAACCACCACCCGGTGAGGATTGCCGAGCGGGTTGCCATGGTAGACCAGCTTACCGACGGCCGCGTGGAGTTTGGGACGGGCCGCTCCAACGCCTATGAGCAGGTGGGGCAGGGCATAGACCCCCGGGAAACCCGTGACCGGTGGGAAGAAGCCATCACCATGCTCCCCCAAATCTGGCAGGCTGACGAGTTTTCCTGGGAGGGGAACTTCTGGAACGTGCCCACGCGGAGGGTCCTGCCCCGGGTGTTCCAGAAGCCCCATCCCCGGATGTACTTGGCTTGCACCCAGGCCGACAGCTTCCGGTTGGCCGCGGAAAAGGGAATCGGCGTGCTGTCCTCCTCGTCCTATGCCGTAGAGATCCTGGCCGAGCACGTAAAGGCATACCGGGAGGCCGTCAAGCGCGCCGCCCCGGTGGGCGCTTTCGTCAACAACTTCTGGGGCAACAACGTGTTCGCCGTTTGCGGAGAAGACGACCAGGAAGCCAAGGAACTCTGCGCCCAGTCCATGAAGACCTTCTACGGGCCGGACAAGCCATACATCCAGGGGCGCATCAACGCCTATGAGGAGCTGCTCGAAGCCTGGGGCGGCGTGCCCGACCACCTGACCGCGGACTTCGGGCGCTGGCTCCGGCAGTCCGACGACGCCCACAAGGAGCAGGCGGCCCAGGCCGGCATCTCCCTGGACTCCGGCCCCGGCGCGGCCCGGGCTTCCATCGCCCAGCTGAACGCCAATACCCTGTCCGACCGGGGGGTCATAATCGCCGGCAATCCGGAGAGTTGCATCAAGGCCGTCCAGATGTACGAAGACATCGACGTTGACCAGGTCATGATGATCATGCAAACCGAGACGGTGCCCCACGACAAGGTCATGGAGTCCATCCAGTTGTTCGGCAGGGAAGTGATTCCGGCCTTCAGCGCCAAGACCGCGGCGGCCGCGGCCCGTTAGCAACCCGCGGCGCGCAGCGGCTCCCAAGTCCATGGACAAGGCCCCGGGGTAGACAATCCTGGGGCCTTTCCCGGTGAATACACCCAACTGCCGCGGACACCCTCCCCGTCAGAATTCCAAGGCTTAGCGGGCAAGCGTCAGACTGGAAATACCGGGCAATCCGGCAATCCCGAGCCCAGCGGGGCGAAACGGCTGGAGGGCAATATGAGGCTTCTTTGGCTGCTGCTGCTGGTCCCGCTGCTGGCTGGCCTGGCCTGCGGGTCCCAAGCCGGCACCGCGACCCCGGAGCCCCAGCCGACGGCGACTCTGGAGCCCACCGCCGCACCTACGGCGGAGCCCACGGTGACCCCGGATACGCCGGCGCCATCAGTTGGCCCCCCGGAGAAAATCGCGGCCGACGCCACGCTGCTGCGGCTGGGGCCGGAGCCGACCACGCTGGACCCTCACCTCGCCGCGGACGCCGAGTCTGCCATATACATACACGAGATCTTCGGCGGGCTGGTGACCATAGACCGGGACCTGCAGCTAGCCGGAGACCTGGCCGAGGGATGGACCATCAGCAACGGGGGCAAGACCTACACGTTCAACCTCAGACGGGGCGCCAAGTTCCACGACGGCAGACCGGTAACCGCGCGAGACGTCAAGTGGTCCTTCGAACGGGTGGCCGACCCGGCTACCCAGTCGGTGTTGTCGGGGTCTTTCCTGGGAGACATCGTCGGATTCAACGACAAGCTGGGAGGCCGCGCCGCCAGCGTGGCAGGAGTCCAAGTATTGGACGATCACACCATATCCATCACCCTCGACGCGCCGAGGGCATATTTTCTGGCCAAGCTGACTCACCTCTCGTCTTTCGTGCTCGACCGCAACAACGTCGAGGGCAACCCGGACTGGCTCGAGAACCCAAACGGCACGGGGCCCTTCAAGCTGGCCGAGTACGAGTTCGGCGACCGGCTTCGGCTGACCCGCAACGATCTGTACCACCTGGAGCCGGCCAAGCTGGGAGAGGTGAGTTTCCTGCTCAGCGGTGGCGACGCGCTGCTGATGTACGAGAACGACGAGATTCACGTCACCGGGTTGAGCGCCCCGGGCGCGGAGATCGCCCTCGACCCGTCAAACCCGCTGCGCGAGGAAGTGATCGAGGCGCCTCCCACCTTCACTGTCACCTACTTCGGTATGAACGTCGATCGCCCCCCCTTCGACGACGTCAAGGTGAGACAGGCCCTGAACTACGCGGTGGACAAAGACAGGCTGGCCGCGACCCTGTTGGACGACTTGGTCAGCCCCGGCGGCGGCATCCTTCCTCCGGGATTCCCCGCCTATACCCCCGAAATTGAAGGCTATTCTTTCGATCCCGAGAAGGCCGTGCGGCTCCTCCAAGAGTCCAAGTACGGCCAAGACCTGGACAACTTCCCCGGCATAACCCTGTCCCTTCCGGGCTCCTTCGGCGCGCCGGTGAGTCCCGTGATGCAAGCCATCGTCCAGACCTGGCAGGAGACCTTGGGCATCGAGATGGACATCCTGCAGACCGCCTGGCCCATATTCCTGGAGGACATCAGAAACTCCCGCTTCCAGATGTTGGGCGGCCTGGCCTGGACCGCAGACTACATCGACCCGGAGAATTTCCTGGACGTGTTGTTCCACTCCGAGAGCGGCAACAACTACGGCCGCTACTCCAACGCGGAAGTCGACCGTCAACTGGAGCAGGCCCGGGGGGAGCTGGACGAAGCGGAGAGGTTCCGGACTTACCACCGGGTGGAGCAGCAGATACTGGACGACGCCCCATGGGTACCGCTGTGGCACGAAACGGGCGGTTACGTATTGCTGAAGCCCAATGTCAAAGGGTACGAGCTCTTCCCCATATCCATCCCCAGGTTCAGGTACGTGTACATCACGGAGGAGTAGCCGGCGACCGGGACGGCTTGGCGGCTTGGACTGGGGGTTTGGCCGCCGGCTGACCGCACCACCGGGGGAGAGCGAACCCGGTCCTCCTTGCCAGTAGGCACAGCGTGTTGATGACCGTCCCCTACCGCCCTAACCTCTGCCGCTGTCTCTCCGATCCCTTATCTTGTGTAGCCGCGAGTTAATGACATTGTTCACAGATTCTTAGTAAGATAGGTATAACTCATGAATATATCGTCTATTGACTAATATCAATGAATCGTGTATACACTTCAATCAATTTAATATATACTGCCCTTATCGCACTCTCCATACATAGGTTCTAGCCGATACACGGGCATTTCTTAGGGAGGCGACAACTATGGCCGGACGACTAGGTGTCCTTTGGGCAGCGTTGATCATCGGGTTGCTGTCGGCGCTGACTCTAGCCTGTGGGGGGGGCCGCCGCCAACATCCACCCCTGTCCCTACCCCGGAGGCTCCGGACATCGGCCAATTGAAGGACGAGGTGGTGGTCAACTACGCCGACGGAGTCCACGCCCTTTACACTCAAAGCTTGATGTCGGCCACCGCGATGGATGGCGCCATCGACACCTTCCTGTCCAATCCCACCCCTTCCACGCTGGAAGGCGCCAAGCGGGCTTGGCTTATTGCCCGCGATCACTATGGGCCCACCGAGGCGTTCCGTTTCTACGGGGGTCCCATTGACAACGAGGAGGACGGACCCGAAGGACTGATCAACGCTTGGCCTATGGACGAAGCCTACGTTGATTACGTGGAGGGAAACCCAACCGCCGGCATCATCAACGACCCTGATACATTTCCGACCATCGACGCCGGACTCATAGCGTCGCTGAACGAAGAGGGCGGTGAGGAGAACGTCTCCACGGGTTGGCACACTATCGAGTTCTTGCTCTGGGGCCAGGATCTCAACGAAAACGGTCCCGGCAGCCGCCCGCTGGAGGACTACACCACCAACGAGAACGCCGACCGCCGTGGCAAGTACCTGGCAACCGCGTCCGACCTTCTGCTGGTTCACTTGCAAAGCCTCGTTGACGCCTGGGCCCCAGGCGTTTCCGGGAACTACCGCGCCGAGTTCACGTCTATGGACCAGGACGGGGCGCTGAACAACATTATTACCGGCATCGGCGAGTTGAGCCGCGGCGAGTTGGCCGGCGAGCGCATGACTGTCGCCTACGAAGAGCGGTCTCAGGAAGACGAGCACTCCTGCTTCTCCGACAACACCACCGCCGACATCATCGGCAACGCCCGGGGAATCCAGATGGTCTACACCGGCGATTACGGACTGGTGGCCGGCCCCGGAATCATGGACTTGGTGGCTGCGGTCGATGACGACCTGGCCGTCAGTCTCCACCGGGAGATAAGCACAAGTGTCGCTCTGGCCTCCAGCATCCCGAGCCCCTTCGACTGGCACCTGCGCGGCACCATTCCCAATAACGATCCGGGGCGAGAATCGGTGCTCAAGACCATCGAGTCATTGGAAGGCCAGACCGACAGTATCGTGTCGGCTGCCGAGCAGATCGGAATCACCATTAGCGTCAGCTAGGGGATGTCTCGGGGTCTATTACTCGAAACAGGCGCATGAGCAGTGCCTCAACCGGACGGAACACCGGGGGCACTGCCGGCGACGCCCGCCTGTCTGCGGGCAGTGCCCCCGGGCGGGCCGCAGACTCATTCCCTCCGGCGAGTGGCTCTGCTGGGCTTGGCAGCGGCGCTGGTCACTCTGCCGGTGGTGCTGGCGGCCGCCTTCGGTTGCCGCGGCGGACCCGCCGCACCCACCGGGATTGACGGGAGTGACTGGAGGCTGGTCGAGACCCTGGGCGGCGATACCACCGCCTTCATCACGACCCGCAACTCCTTCGGCCTGCCGGCCCGCAACCTTACCCGTGATCAGCGGCGCACCTTCGCCGTGGGCAACAGCTTCTTCCGCCAGAACTGGGTCACGGCTCCCGCGTCCACCGGTGCGCGTGACGGGCTCGGGCCAACGTTCAACGCCCTGTCCTGCAGCTCCTGCCACCACCTGGACGGGCGAGGCAAGCCCCCCGACGACGCCGAGGACGGGCAACGGGGCCTCTTGGTCCGTCTGAGCCTGCCGGGCCACACCACCCAGGGAGGCCCTGTGCCGGAGCCGGTCTATGGCGGCCAACTGCAGGACCGCGCCATCGTCGGAGTTCCCGCCGAAGGGGAGTTCACCATACTCTATCGAGAGGTCGCCGGAGCATTCGGCGACGGCCAGACCTACAGCCTGCGCCAACCTATCTATCAGTTTCACGGCCTGGCCTTCGGGCCAATGCGTCCGGAGACGCTGTCGTCGCCCCGAGTTGCCCCCGCCATCGTCGGCATGGGGTTGCTGGAGGCTATCCCGGAAGCCGACCTCCTAGCGGCGGCCGACCCGGATGACGCGGACGAAGACGGGATATCCGGCAGGGCCAACATGGTCTGGGACGCGCGCGACGGCGTCCTAACTGTGGGTCGCTTCGGCTGGAAAGCCAACCAGCCCTCGGTGGAACAGCAGACGGCCGGCGCCTTTTTGGGAGACCTCGGCATCACCTCTGCCATCTTTCCGACGGAGAACTGTACGTCCGCCCAGGCGGACTGCTTGGCTGCGCCGAATGGCGGGATGCCGGAAATCCCCGTGGACCGGCTGGCGAAGGTCGTCCTATACACTCAGACCCTGGCCGTCCCCGCCATGCGCGACCCCGGCGACCCGCAGGTGGAAAGCGGTGCGCGGTTATTCGCCGATGCCGGCTGCGCCGTCTGCCACACGCCAAAGCACACCACCGGCAAACACCAAATAGAGGCGTTGAGCAACCAGACCATCTATCCCTATACCGACCTGCTGCTCCACGACATGGGGCCGGGACTTGCCGACGGACGGCCGGACTTCGACGCCGGAGGACAGGAGTGGCGCACTCCGCCCTTATGGGGCATCGGGTTGGTGGAAACGGTAAACGGCCACACCATGTTCCTTCACGACGGACGTGCCCGCAGTCTGAGCGAGGCGATATTGTGGCACGGCGGCGAGGGAGCCGGCTCCAGCGACGCTTTCAAGGCGTTTACCAAAGAGGAACGAGAGACCCTTATCCGGTTCCTGGAATCGTTATAGTCCAAGAACTTTGCCATTCACGATTGCGGTGATTCGCCACTTGGTCCAGTCCATGAAACAAATCAAACTCCTGACGATTTCGGCCGTCGCGGCGTTTCTACTGCCGGCCGCAATTTCCTGCGGCGCGGCGGCCACTCCTGATACGCCCAACGTCGGAGCCCCGCCGGGCGCGGCCACCGCCGGCAAAGCAGGCCGCGCCGAGGTCCTGCGAAGTCTCACTTCGCGGGTGATACTCCCCGGCTACACTGAGGTGTCGTCAAGCCTGGCGCAATGGGAGCGGTCGCTGGAAGTCTTGTGCGCCAGTCCCGGGGACGCGGGACTGGAGGTAGCCAGGCAGGACTGGCGGGCGGCGCGGAAAGCGTGGTTGAGGACCGAGTCCTTCCGTTTCGGCCCAGCCATGGAACGCCGCTCCGCATCTCTGGTGGACTGGTGGCCCATCGACACCGCCAAAATCGACGGGCGTCTGGCCGAGGGTGAGTCGATCACAAAAGAGCGTGTAAACCAATACCTCCCCGCTACTCAGCGCGGTCTAAGCGCTGCCGAATACCTGTTGTTCGGGCCAGGCAGCGGCGCCCTTGCCCAAGGGACCGACGGCGAACTCCGCTGCGCATACGTGCGCGCGGTGGCCGCGGTGGCCAAGGACGAGGCCGACGGCATCCTCGCTGCCTGGAAGGGCGCGGGGGAAGAGCCCGGATACGCGGGCTATTACGAGGGAACCGCCCCAGTCTCACTTCTGGACCGCGAGGCCGAGGCCGTGGCGATACGCTCGCTGGTGTTTCAGGTGCGCGCCATTGCTAATATGCGTCTGGCTCCGGCCCTGGGCCTCGACGGTCCCGCGGACGCCGGGGCCATCCCAGCCGGCGACGCCGACAACACGCGGCAAGACTTGCTAAGTCAACTGGACGGCATCTCCCGGATATACCGGGGAGGGGAAGGTGAGTTGGGGCTCTCAGACCGGGTGCGTCCCCTCTCGTCGGAAATCGACGCGAGAATGCTGGCCGCCATTGAGGCGGCAATAGCCGCCGTCGGCAATCTCGACGGCAGCATCATCTCACAGCTCGAAGCCAACCCCGCCCAGGTCATGGCAGCCTACGACCGTATCAAGGACATGCAGCGGGTCCTAAACACCGAAATCGTCAGCCTCCTCGGCGTCTCCGTGGGGTTCGCCGACACCGACGGCGACAGCTAGAAAAACGCCCCAATAGCTCCGGATTCTCCTATAACCCCGTACGCCCCTATTACCCTCCTAGCTCCTGAAAACCCGGAGGATGTATGCTACGGGGCTAACGTTTCGGCAGAAGCCATGCCTTGGGCCCGAGGTTGTTGCCTATCGACGCCAGATCAACCTCCGGGTCAATCAGCCTGGCATTTTCCCGGCCGTTCATCGCCACGAACACGTCGGCCCGCACCTGTACCGACCCTCGGCCACAGGCCTCGAAGTCGGCGGCAATGATGTGCGCCGTCTCCAGAATCATATCGGGTTGGGTTGCCATGCGCTCGACCTGCAGGGGAGTGAGGTACTCCCCAGGATCGGCCTGCCATCTTTGGCCCGTGGCCGGGTTGTAGACCCGATACTCGACCATGCCCACCTTCTCCGTGACCAGCACCCGCCAGGAGAAACGGGAGCCTTCTTCATTCCAGCGCACGTTGCCCGGGTAGGCGTAGTGGCGCAGAGGCACGACCACCTGCGCCGCAGCGTAAACGACAACGACTGCGACTGCAATGAAGAGCAAGCAGTGGCGGGCAATGTTCGTCGACCGCCGGACCCCCGGTGCAGGACGTGGCGGCGCCGGGGGTCCGGCGGTCGGCGCGAAAATTCGAGGCCGGCGCCACAATCTCTGTAACACCTGCCGGGGCCAGTCGGGTTGAAAGAAGAGCAAGGCAGCGCCGCTCATCAGCCAGGGGAAGACTCCAATCTGGGGAAAGAGCAGGTAAGTCATCACGTGGAAGACCACCAGCACAGCATAGGCGACGGGACGGGTGCGTCGCCACAGCAGCCACCCGACTATAGTGAGGTCGAACACTGCTCCGCCCCAGCTGAAGGCGTAGGCCGCCCAAACCTCGCACAACAGCGACCCCACCAGCGGCAGCCCGGTGTGGTCTTGCAGCCAGATGTAGAGCGGTTGGGCCTCCAGAAGCCAATCGGAGTTGAGCTTGGCGATACCGGCGAATACGTATACCGCCGCCAGTTGGGCACGCAGCAACCACAGTGCCACCGCCGGCGCCGTGCCCCACAACGTCCGAGATTCCCACCACGCGTCCACCGACAGGGACCGATGCAACGGCAGGAAGACCATGAGGAGGCTGACCAACGCCGCCCAATAGTAGTGATTCAGGTAGGCAGTCTTGTCCAGCAACTCCACGTAGGTGAAACCGAGGAAGAACAGCAGGGCGCACAGCCGGTAGCGAAATCCGACCGCGATGCCCAGCGCCAGCACCCCCAGAGCGGCAAAGTGGGCGTACATGCCCCATCCGGGCCAGGGCTTGACCCAGTCAAATCCCACGTAGCCAAAGTGATTGGCCGGTTCGACATACAGCTCCCCGATCCAACCGTAGGCGAAGAAGCGAACGACAATGAAGACTCCCACCAATCCGAAAAGGATGCGGAAGAGCGCCAACGACGCGGCATCCACCCTCGCCATGGCGGCGCGATGAACTAGCGCAACGAACCTGGCTCCCGTCCCCGTCGTGGCTCCCGGTGCTGAATTCAAGCGGACTATCCCCCGGCAACCAAGCTAACTTCAGTTGCGGCTCCCACCGCTTCATCCCTCCAACCAGCCCCGTCCGGCCGCATCCGGCCCGCGTAAGCAAAAAGACCACCTGATGACAGCGGTCCTGCCTCGGAACCCTCTGATTATAGCTGGCGCCCCCTCTAGCCTGTGCCCATCTTGGCCGGCTTCACCCATAGCCTCGGCTAGGCCAGCTTACGGTTGGTAGGAGAGCGCTGCCTTGACGACCCGGTCTCCCAAGTTACAATTGCCTGAGGCGCCGGTACTGGCGCCAGGAAGGAGAATCTGCCATGCCGTTTTACACCAAGGGCGACGTCCGCATCCGCTACGAGGAGGTGGGGTCCGGTTTCCCGCTTCTGGCGACCCCCGGAGGGGGCTTGAACTCCAAGGCCGACAATTGGCCCACGCAGGTGTTCAATGCGATGGAAGAGTTCAAGAACGACTTCCGCTGCATCACCATGGACCAGCGCAACGCGAATGGCGGGGAGTCCAGCGGGCCGGTCCAGGTCGACGACCCATGGGGAGCCTTCGCCAACGACCAACTGGGGTTGATGGACCACCTGGGCATACATGAGTTCTTTTTCATGGGCTACTGCATCGGCGGCCCCTTTGCGATGAAGCTGATAGAAAGGGCGCCGGAGCGCGTCTTGGCGGCCGTGCTGTGCCAGCCGGTGGGGCACGCAACGAAGACGCCGGACGCCATGTACGATTCCGGCCGCGACGCCTGGGGCCCCGAGCTATGCTCGCAGCGGCCCGACGTGACGATGGAGATCGTCGAACAGTACCTGCACAACCTCTACCGCGTCCAGCCGGACTTCATGTATTGCGTATCGCGGGACTTCGCGCGCTCGTGCCAGACTCCGATGCTGGTCATGCCCGACGACACGCCGGCGCACTCGTATGAGGCCGCCATGGACCTGGCGGCGCTGGCGCCCAACGCCCAGGTGACGGAGTATCCCTGGCAAGAGTCGGAGGACGTGAAGGTCAAGACGATAAACCAAGTCCGCGACTTCCTCCGGGCGCATCAACCGGCGAAAGCCGCCTCCTAACAAGGCGGTACCGCAGGCGTAAGGAAATACTGCCCGATACCAGAAGCGGCAGGGAGCAGACCTTGACTAGGCGGTGGGAACGCTGATGGGGAGGTGGCTGGGGATGGAGGATTCGAACCTCCGATACCTGATCCAGAGTCAGGCGTCTTACCACTAGACTAATCCCCAAGGAGCGAGGCCGCCGCGGAGCGCTGAGGGGAGGGCATCGTGGGAGAGGGAAAGGGGCTACGAGGATTATAGTATTGACCGGCCCGAAGCGTGTCAAGGGCGCCGGCCCAGCTTGACAACCCCCGGCCCTTGCACCAAAATCGGTAGGTCAATATGCCACTGCCGCGGGAGGCGATGCCGGGCGGCCGCAGCGCCCCTGTAACGCGGCGGATCGATAACTAGAACCGAGGTTTATCCCATGACTACCACTCAAAGCGCCAACGAGTCCACCCTGACCGTGGGCGGCGCCCAGGTCCAGATGTTCTCCGGGGGCTCCGGCCCCGGCCTGCTCTACCTGCATGGGGCCGGCGGAAATCCGGGGTGGCAGCCCTACCTCGAGGAGTTGGGCAAGACCCACCAGGTATACGCGCCGTCGGCGCCGGGATTCAACGGCACCCCCAATCCCGGTTGGATCGGCACTATCGCCGACGTGGCGCACTTCACCCAGCAGGTGGCGACCACGTTGGGCTTGGACCAGTACATTCTCATGGGCTCCTCCATGGGGGGCTGGGTGGCGGCGGAAATGGCGGCCATGAGCGATCACCGGCTCAAGGGCTTGGTGTTGATCGACGCGGTGGGCATCAAACCCCGGCAGGCAGAGATTGCCGAGATTTTCATGGTCGGGGCCCAGACCCGCTTGCAGCAGCGGTTCTACGACCCGTCGCAGGTAGCCAACTACGAGCAATACACCCGGGAGATGACTCAGGAAGAACAGGACAGGGAGCACTCCAACCGGGAGATGGCGTCTCGCTTGTGTTGGAAGCCCTACATGCACAACCCCAATCTGCCCCACTACCTGCAAAAGGTGTCCACACCGACGCTTATCGTTTGGGGCAGGCAGGACGCCATAGTCCCGGTCGAATGCAGCGAGCTATACCGGGAGGCCCTTCCCAACTCCACCCTGAAGATTATCGATAACTGCGGGCACTCGCCGCAGATCGAAAAGCCCGCGGAGTTTCACCGGCTGGTGGCGGAGTTCGAGGCCGGCCTATAGCAGGAACGTCCGGTTGGTTGCCGGTCACGGCCCGGGCACCTGACCCATCGCACCCCCTGCGGTCAGCACGGGGTTGTCAGGAACGCTAGCCCACAACCCCGGCGGCGCGCCACCGCCGGATGTCCTCGTCGCTGTAGCCCAGTTCCCCGAGAATATCGTCAGTGTGCTGTCCCAGGGCAGGGGACGGGGATGCAGCCGGGAAGGGCGTGTCGCTGAACCTGGCCAAGGGACCCAGGGTCTTCACCCGCCCGGCGGCCTTGTGTTCCACTTCCACCACCAAGCCGTTGGCGTGCGCCTGCGGATCGTCGATCATCTCCTCCACGAATCGCAACGGCCCGGCGGGTACACCCTGCCCCTCCAGGACAGCCAGCCACTCCGCGGAGGTCTTTTCCAGGAATTTTGCTTCGGCACGCTCCGACAGCAGACTGGCCTGCTCCCGGGCCTCCGGGGTGTTGTGGTCGTACCCCGGCTCCAGGGCGGCGTCGGTGAGGCCCAGGGCGTCCATGAACCGGCGGCGCAGCGGGTCGCTGAGGGCGCCCACGGCTATGGGGGCGTCCTTGGTGAAATACACCCGGTAGTAGACGTCCCCGTGATACCGCATCCGGCGGCTGCCGGGAGAGATGGCCACCAACTCCTCGAAGGGCGCCTGGGCGGCGCGGGCGGCGTAGATCCCCTTCAGGGCCTCAGCCCGGGCCGCCGCGTCCCGCTCCTCGACCTGCAGCAGCCGGGACCCCATGAGGAACAGCGCCGACGCCAGGAGAGAGGTCTCTATCTTCTGGCCCCGGCTGGTCCGCTCCCGGGTGAACAGGGCCGCGCACACGCACCAGGCCATGGATACCCCCGCGGTGCTGTCGATCACCGGGCTGGACCAGACCCACTGGGGCACGCCGTCGACGGTCTTGTTCTCCGCGGCCATCATGCCGCTCATGGCCTGCAAGATCATGTCGTAGCCGGGCCGGTGGGCGTCGGGCCCGCGGCGGCCGTAGGCGGTCAGCTCACAATAGATGAGGCGGGGATTGAGTTGGGACAGCGTCTCGTAGTCCACGCCCAACTTGGCGGCCACGTCCGGGCGGTAGTTGACCAGGGCCACGTCCGCGTTGGGGGCCAGGCGGCCGAGCGCGTCCTGGCCCTCGGGAGTGGTCAGGTCCAGCGGCAGACTGCGCTTGCCGCGGTTGTAGGTGATAAACGAGCGGCTCTCCTGGGGCATGAAGGACTGAGTCTTGCGCCAGGGATCACCCCACGGCGGCTCTACTTTGATGACCTCGGCGCCCATCTCCGCCAGCAACCTGCCGGCCAAGGGGCCCGCGATAACCTCCGTGAAGTCCAATACCTTCACTCCGTCCAGTGGTCCGCCCATGGGAAACCCCTCCGTCGTGGTCTGACCGGCGGGCTAATTATAGTTGCGGCAGGGCGGGAGGGGCCAGTTGCCCACCGGGGGCCGGGCAGGGCTATCGCATGAGGGAATAGGGGATGATTAGAATAGTAAAGGGCTGCCGAGGATAGGCAGCAGAAGTGCGGCAATTGGGTGGAGGAAGGGATGATGGGGGAAATGGGGAATGTGTTTGAGGGTCTGAACGACCCACGGAGGGTCAGCGGCCAACAGCACTCGTTGCACGACATACTGGTAATAGCCCTGTGCACTCTGTTGTGCGGTGGGGAAACATGCACCGACATGGCCTTGTTTGGCCGGGCGAAGCGAGAGTTTCTCGAGGGCTTTCTGAAGCTGGAAAACGGAATTCCCAGCCACGATACCTTCTCCCGAATATTCCGGCTGCTGGACCCGGAGGCATTCCACGCCTGGTTCCTGGGCTTCATGGAACAGTTCGCCCAAGCTTGCCAGGGAGTGGTGGCCCTCGACGGAAAGACCCTGCGCCGGTCCTACGACCGGGCGGAAGGGACCTCCCCGTTGCATCTGGTCAGCGCCTGGGCGGCGGAGCAACGGCTGGCGCTGGGCCAACTGGCCGTGGAGGGCAAATCCAACGAGATCACCGCCGTACCCAAACTCTTGGAACTGCTGTCTTTATCGGGGACGATGGTCACCGCCGATGCCATGCACTGTCAACGCCAGGTGGCCCAACTGGTAAGGGAGCAGTCGGCGGATTACGTGCTGGTCCTCAAGGGCAATCAGGGGACCTTGAACGACGAGGTGCGTTTGTTCCTGGACGACCCAGACACTCCCTTGGCTGAGGCTACCGAGGTGAGCAAGGGGCACGGCCGGGTCGAGACCCGCACCGCCGGCGTCAGCGGCGACGTGGCTTGGCTGCAGGATATACACCACTGGCCCGGCTTGAAAGCAATAGGCAAGGTGACTGCCAGCCGCCATCTGTACGACCAGACCAGTGTAGAGACCCGTTACTACCTGATGAGCCAGGTCTTTAGACCGGAGCGCTTCAATGACATCGTGCGCAGCCATTGGGGCATTGAGAACAGGCTGCATTGGTCTCTGGACGTAGTGTTTAACGAAGACCAGGCCAGAAACCGCAAGGGCAACTGCGCCGAAAACCTGGCTTTGCTTCGTAAACTGGCGCTCAACCTGGCTCGCCTGGAACCCAGCAAGGGGTCAATGCGGGGCAAACTCAAACGGGCTGGCTGGGACAATGCATTCCTGGCTACCTTGCTAACTCAATTCGCCAACCTTCCCATGCGATAGCCCTGGGGGGCCGGGGCTTCCAGCTATGCATTTTAGATTCCTCGTCGCTGCGCTCCAGCGGAATGACAGAGTGGGGCGCTCCAGCGGAATGACAGGGTGGAGCATAGGGCGGCGCTGCCCGGCTGCTAGCTCCCTCCAGTCATGCCCGAGCTTCCTCGCCCATCTGTTTTCATGGCGATGACGCTGAGGGAGGTCCAGGCGTCGTGCCGGGACCGGTGTCCATGGTATATAATGGGGTGCGTCGGGGCGTAGCGCAGCCAGGTAGCGCACCTGCATGGGGTGCAGGGGGCCCCCGGTTCAAATCCGGGCGCCCCGACCAAATTCTCACAACACGACCAAGTCTTGGCCAAAGGCCGCCTACCGGCGGTCTTCTTCTTGGGCTACGGAGCGCCCGTTCCGCGAGCGTTGGGATACTCCCTCCCGGTGGGAGGACACCACAACCCTCCCCGCGGACCGCCGTTAAGCCCCGGGGAGAACGCAGGCGCCGTCCCTTCTTGCCGCCGTTGCGATGCCCTCCCCTCCATGTCATCCCTCCGCGCAGACGGGGTTGCCGGAACGGGCCGCCCTTCAACCCTCGGGGCGCGGCGGGGAGACTCGCGGGAGGCGCAGCTTGGCGATACCCCGGCGCCTGGATATAATTCCGTTGGTAGGGCGGATCTTGGGCGGGCCACCCCCGTAGGAGAGCGAGCATGTGGGCAAGATTCGGCGTGATTCAGGTGAAACCGGGTCAGATGGACGAGTTCATCGAGATTTTCCGCGATTCGATGGTGCCTCCGGCAAGGCTACAAAAGGGCTTCCAAGGCGTGATGGTGCTGACCGACCGGGACAGCAACAGGGCCATTGGCCTGAGCCTGTGGGAAAGCGAGTCCGACGCCAGGGCCGTGGAGGCCAGCCAGGGGTCTTTCAGCTCCCAGATCGATAAGGTGGCGGCGGTCATCATCGAGGCCCCCAACGTGGAGTACCTGGAGGTTATTTACCGGGAGTGAGACGCCGGACACTCCACCGGAGGGCGTGGCTGCGGCTAATTCCCCCGCGAGTCAGGGGCGCCGGACGGATCACAGCAGCGCGGTCAGTAAGGCTATCCCGACAACGTAGGGGATGAAGCCGATGAGCGCCACTCCCACGGCTCGCCAAGTGGAGGTATAGTCCAAGGCCTGCCTGATGGCGACGACCATGGCCACCAGCTGCCAGACGAATACCAAGAACAACACCACCGGGCCCACGTAAGGTATGACTCCCAGCACCTTCAGCACGCCGGGAGACTGGGCGAAGGCCAGGGCCCTGGCCATCTGTCCCCAGTCGGCGTGGGTGTCCGGGGTGCCCAGTATGCGGGTGCCGACAAAGTAGGTGACCCAGGCCCACAGGGCCCAGCCCACAATTGATATGACGATACCAAGGCCGAAGGCCAACGGGTCGCCGTCGCCCACGTTGGCAATGCCCGTGGCAATGGCGACGAGCACGACGACTCCCAACGCCTGAATAGTCGCGCTGGAGTCGGCCTCCACCTCTTCGAAGGTGTCGACATGTAGCTGCGCCGCGCCTATCATTCGTCGAATCAATGCGGTGGCTCCTGAAAGACTCTGGAACGGATGGGCCGACTGAGGCCAGCGGAATTATACCATTCCCCCGACGGTGCTTCCGGAATAACCGCCCTCCGGCCGCTTCAGTCGTGGCGAGCGCGGCCGAGGAATCTAACGCCCTACTTTGTAGACGGTTCATTGCGCGGCATATGAGAGCAATCTTGCCCGGCCAATTTGAGGCGGGTATAATGCCCACGCGTTGCATCCCCGGCCCACCTTGGACCATGTTTGACGTGCCGGGCGCACCGGAGGATGCCCCACCCCAGCCAGCGCCCCAACGTCTAGAGAGAGGTGCCCACCCTTGCAGTACGCTACACTCGGCCGCACCGGGCTACGGGTGTCCAGGGCCGGCTTCGGCGGCGGCGGCATCGGACAGGTGTGGGGGCCGACCAACGAAGAGGAGTCGGTCCGGGCCGTCCACGGCGCGCTTGACCTGGGGGTGAACTTCTTCGACGTCGCGCCGGCTTACGGCGACGGCAAGGCCGAGGAGGTGCTGGGCAGGGCCCTTCAAGGGCGGCCGGAGCAGCCCATCGTCGCCACCAAGGTGCGGCTGCGGGCGGAGGAGATGAGCGACGTAAACGCCGCCGTCAGCCGCTCCGTGGACGCCAGTCTTCGCCGCCTGCGCCGGGACTCCGTCGACGTGCTCCACGTGCACAACCGCTTCACCCAGCACCGCGGCGACACTCCCGACTCCCTATCCGCCGAAGACGCCCTAGGGCCGGTGCTGGAAGCCTTCGACCAGGCGCGGCAGGCCGGGAAAACCAGGTTCATCGGCGTGTCGGCCATGGAACCCCACGTCCCCGCCATGAGGCGGATCATGGAAAGCGGCCACTACGATACCGTGCTGGCCTATTACAACCTGCTCAACTGGACCGCCCAGGAGCCGCCTCCCGCCGGCCTGTCCATATTCGATAACGGCCAGATCATACCGCTGGCCAAGTCGCTGGACATGGGGGTCATCGGCATCCGGTCCCACGCCGCGGGGGCGTTGAGTCAGACGGTGGACCGACCGGTGCCGCCCGGCGGCCTGCTGGCCCAGGACGCGGCCAGCGCCCGGACCCTGGGTTTCCTGCTGAAGGGGCCGATCGGCAATCTCTCCCAGGCGGCCATGGTGTTTTCCCTGATGAACCAGGACATCCACACCACGGTCCCAGGGGTGAAGAACCTCGAGGAGGCCCAAGAAATCGCCCGTTGCGCCGACTTGCCGCCCATTCCCGAGGAGGACCTCGCCCGGCTTAAAGAGCTTTACGCCCGGGGCTTCAGGGACTGAGCGCCGTTCCGACAACGGCGCCCGCGAAACACCGGCTTACAGGAGTAGTCCAAAGGAGTAATTCAAATGGCCGTCGGAATCGTCGTACCCCTGCCTGCTTACACCATAGACCCCGCTTTCCTGGCCCGGAAGGCCGAGGAGTTGGGGTTCGAGTCCCTCTGGTATCACGAGCACCCCATACTGCCGGTGCACAGCGACAGCCCCTTCCCCCTCACCGGCGGCGCCATTCCCGATACCTACCGCCATTTCACCGATCCGTATGTCGCCCTGGCCCGGGCCTCGGCCGTCACGACCAAGATCAAGCTGGCCACGGGCATCACCCTGGTCCCCGAGCGCAACCCGCTGGAGCTGGCCAAGTGCATTTCGGCCCTGGACCAATACAGCGGAGGCCGCTTCGTGTTCGGCATCGGCGCCGGCTGGAACCGCGAGGAGACCACCATAATGGGGGGAGATTTCGATCACCGCTGGACCCAGACCCACGAGGCCATCCAGGTGCTGAAAAAGCTGTGGAGCGAGGATGAGGCGGAGTTTCACGGCAAGTACTACGACTTTCCCCCGGTCTACTGCTACCCCAAACCGGCCCAGAAGCCCCACCCGCCGGTGCTCCTGGGCGGCAACGCCCGCAACGTGCTGCAGCGCGTGGCCCGGTGGGGAGACGGCTGGCTTCCCTCTCGCGCCACACCCCACCAGATAGAGGACGGCCGGGAAATCCTGGACACATTGGCTGCCGAAAGAGGGAGGGACCCCGGTTCCCTGACCATCTCCGCCTTCGGGCTGCCGCCGGACACCACCAGAGCCCAGGTGCAGGCTTTTCTCGACGCTGGCGCGGATCGGGTCGCCGTCTGGCCCGAGTACTGTGACACGGAGGCCCGGATGGGCGAGGAACTGGAGAGAATCGCCGAAGGGCTGCTCCGTTAGCCGGGGCCTGAGCCAACCAGGGCCGAAGAACCGGTTGGGCCTGGAACCGACCCGCGGCGAAGCGGGCACACTGAATCAACCACTATGGAGGAGACATGAAATCCGGTCTGTTCCTGATGCCGTCCCACCCCCCGGAGCGAGCGCCCATCGACGCCCTCAATTGGGACCTAGACGTGCTATCCCTGGCGGATACGCTAGGCTTCAACGAGGCGTGGGTCGGAGAGCACTTTACGGCCGCGTGGGAGCCCGTTCCCGCCCCGGACCTGCTGATTGCCCAGGCGTTGACCCGCACCGAGAACATTACCCTGTGCACCGGCGCCCACCTGCTCCCCTTTCACCATCCCGTGGAACTGGCCCATCGGGTGGCCTACCTAGACCACATGGCGCAGGGCCGGTTCATGTTCGGCATTGGCTCCGGGGGCCTGGTCACGGACCACGAGATGTTCGACATCAACATGGAAGCGGGGCAGCACCGCGAGATGACCAGGGAATCCCTGGACATCATCCTGAGCCTGTGGGAACACGTGGACGGCCCCTTTCATTACGAGGGCAAATACTGGAACTTCAACATTCCCGACCCCCAGAAGACCGAGTTCGCCAACCTGCGCACGTTCCTCACGCCCTTCCAAAAGCCGCACCCGCCCATCGGCGTCGCCGCGGCCAGCCCCGGCTCGGAGACCCTCAAGATAGCCGGAGAACGGGGCTATATTCCCATGAGCCTGGGCATGAACGGGGTGTACATGGCCAGCCACTGGGACTCCGTGCAGGAGGGCGCCGCCAGCGCGGGACGCCAGGCCCCCTCCCGGAGCAACTGGCGCATAGTCAGGGACATCTGGGTTGCGGAGACCGACGCCGAAGCCCGGGAAGGCGCGCTGAACAGCATGCAGGGCCGCGTCTGGCGCGAATACCTGCGTCCCCTGTTCGCCTATGGAGCCTATCCCTTCATCCGCGCCATGAAGCACGACGAGAGTATGCCCGACGACGCGGTGACCCTGGAGTACATGGCGGACCACCTGTGGCTGGTGGGCTCCCCCGACACGGTGGCCCGGAAAATCCGGGACTTGTACGAAATGGCGGGCGGATTCGGCACCCTGTTATGGCTCACCTACGATCACTCGGACAATAGGCCCGCCTACGAAAGGTCCATGCGCCTCCTGGCCGAAGAGGTGATGCCGCAACTGGCCGGCTTGGGCGAAGACTGAACCAGCCTCCGGGCGGCATGGCGCGGTCGCCGGCGGCCTCCGGCGCCGGTGGAGAGTTGGACGGCGCGAAGCTCGGCGTCACCGGGGTGAAGATGCAGTTCGGCGTTTGCCTTCCCCACTACGGCAAGACGGTCTCCGGCGACGATCTCCGGGCCACCGCGCAACGGGCCGAGGCCCTGGGTTTCCACTCCCTGTGGGTCAGCGACCACGTCGTTACCCCCAAGCACCTGTTGCCCAACATCGGGCCCGTCTTCTACGACGCCTTCGTGGTGCTGAGCCAGGCGGCCGCCGTCACCCGGACCGTCAAGCTGGGCAGCACGGTCATCGTGGTGCCCTACCGCAACCCCCTGGTGGCGGCCAAGATGATTGCCACCCTGGACGTCTTGTCCGAAGGCAGGGTGATTTTCGGGATAGGGGCCGGGGGAGCGCCGGACGAGTTCCAGGCCCTGGGAGTCCCCTCCGGCCAACGGGGCCGGCGCACCGATGAATACCTGAGGTTGATGATTGCCCTCTGGACCGAGGACCCCACGACCTTCCGCGGACGCTACTTTTCTTTCGAAGAAGTGCGGTTCCAGCCAAAGCCGCGGCAAAGCCCCCATCCTCCCATCTGGGTCGGCGGGCGGAGCGACGCCGCCCTGAGGCGCGCCGTCGCCTTCGGACAGGCCTGGCATCCCACCTCCATGCCCCTGGGCGACCTGGAAGAGCGGATGGCCCGGCTGCGTCAATTGTCCGACGAGGCGGGGCGCGGCGACGGGCCCCAGGTGACGGTCCACCAGGGCATCGGGCTGGAGGCGGCGGGGGAGGAGTCCCGCCGCGCCGGGACCTCCGGCCGGCGGCTGGGCCAGGGACCGCCGCAGCAGGTGCGCGAGGACCTGCTCGGCTACCAGGCGCTGGGTGTTCCGGTGGTGGTCTGCAACTTCGCGTCGGCAAGCGCGGAGAACCTTTGGGGGGCCATGGATGCCTTCGCCGGGGAAGTGATGCCCCACTTCGCCCAGGCCGGGTGAATCAAAGACCCCCGCTATCCATTTTGATTAGGAGATGACGGACATGGAACTGGGACTGCAGGGCAGGAACGCGCTGGTGACCGGCGGCAGCAAGGGCATCGGCAAGGCCATAGCACGGGAACTGGCCCGGGAGGGGGCTGACGTGGTCATCGCCTCCCGCACCATGGCCGACCTGGAGGCGGCGGCCCGGGAAATCCAGGATGAGACCGGACGTAGGATTGTCCCCCTGGCCCTGGACGTGACCAAAACGGACCAGGTGGACCGGGTGATAGCCCAGGCGGCGGAGCAACTGGGAGGGCTGCACGTCCTGGTGAACAGCGGGTCCCACCCCGGCGGCGCGGCCACTGCCGTGGGGCCCATTGAAACCGTCAACGAGGACGAGCTGATCAGCGACTTCGACGTGAAGTACGTGGGGGCTTTGCGGTGCTCCCGCGCCGCCATTCCCCTCATGCGGGAACAGGGATGGGGCCGCATCATCAACATCAGCGGCGGCAACGCCCGCAACGCGGGCAACCTGAGCGGCGGCGCCCGCAATGTGTCCTTGGTCCACCTCACCAAGACCCTCTCCAATCACGTGGGACGCCACGGGATCACGGTGAACTGCATTCATCCGGGGACCACCCGCACCGAGCGCACTCCGGGGATGCTGGCCACCCGGGGTTCCGAACTGGGCATCTCCGCGGAGGATATGGAGGAGCAGGACTTCGCTCCCGGCTCTCCCCGGGGCAACGCCATATGCCGGATGGTCGACGCCTCGGAGGTCGCCTACCTTACTGCGTTCCTGGCTTCCGACAAAGCCTGGGCCATCACCGGGGAGGTCATCGCCGCCGGCGGCGGCACCGGCAACGCGGTCTACTACTGACCCCTGCCCCCGAATGGCCCCGGCGGGCCAACCGCCGCGCGAATTGACAGCCCCATAGCCGGACCGTAGAATGGCCCTGCGTACTGCACCGGCAGCCGAGTTCATCCAAAGGGACACCGCAGGCCATGTCGTTCCCCATGACCATCGTGCGGAGCCTGGCGGCGGTCCCAAGGGGGCAGGATGGCGACTAGAGCATATCTACTGGTGGAAACGGCGGTGGGCAAGACCCGGGACGTGGCGGCTACCTTGCAGGGCTTGGAAGGCATAGAATCGGTGGACGTGGTCACCGGCCCCTACGACATCATCGCCCTCATCAGCGGCGATGACATGACGGTGGTGGGCAACCTCGTGACCGGCCACATACACACGGTCGCCGGCGTGGTCCGGACCGTAACCTGCGTGGCCGTCGGCTCCTAAACGGACCCGCGTCCCCGTAACGACCCCGGCGCACCCCGCAACCCCCTTAACAGGAGTAGGGCCGTGGACTTCAAGCTCAACCCCGGAGACGAAACTTTCCGTCAGGAGTTGCGGGACTTCATGGGCGCAGAGCTTCCTGCCAGTTGGGAAGGCGGCGGAAGGTGGCCCGAGGAGGGCGACTGGGAGTTGACCCGCAGCATGCGGCGGAAGCTGGCCGCCCGGGGATGGCTGACCATGCACTGGCCCGAGGAGTACGGCGGCCAGAACGCTTCCCCCATCCGCTCGGTTATCTTCAACGAAGAGATGGCCTACATGCGCGCTCCCGGGCGGGATATTTTCGGCGTGCGCATGTTGGGCCCCACCCTGATGATCCACGGCTCCGAGGAGCAAAAGCAGGCCCACCTGAACCCCGTGGCCCGGGGAGAAGTGCAGTGGTGCCAGGGTTACAGCGAGCCGGAGTCGGGTTCGGACCTGGCGTCCCTGAGCACCCGCGCCGTGCGGGACGGGGACGACTTTGTGATCAACGGCACCAAGATCTGGACCACCCTGGCCCATCGCGCCGATTGGATAATGCTGCTGACCCGCACCGACCCCGACGCCCCCAAGCACCGGGGCATCAGCTTCATGCTGGTGGACATGAAGACCCCCGGCATCGAAGTGCGCCCCATCATGAACATGGCCAACGGCCACGAATTCAACCAGATTATCTTCGACAACGTGCGGGTGCCGCGTCAGAACGTAGTGGGTGAGGAGAACCGCGGATGGTACGTGGCGGTGACCCTGCTGGACTTCGAGCGCTCCGGCATCGACTACTCGGCCATGGCCCGGCGCCTGTTGGACGAGACCCGGGCCCACGCCGTGGAGACCAAGCGCAACGGCCTGCCCCTCATGGAGGCTCCCTGGGTGCGGAACCTGCTGGCCGACCGGTACATCGAGTGCGAAGTGGCCCGCCTGATGGCCTACAACGTGGCCTACATGCAGGGGGAGGGCCTGGTGCCCAACAAGGAAGCTTCCATGAGCAAGGTGTTCGGCAGCGAGACCCTGCAACGGGTCACTTCGACCGGGCTGGACGTCTTGGGAATGTACGGCGCGCTGGGGCGCGGCGAGCAGCGGGCGCCCCTCAACGGCCGGGTCCAGGAAAACTGGATGGTCAGCTTCTCCCACAAGATCGCCGCCGGGACGTCGGAAGTCCAGCGGAACATCATCGCCGGACGGGGTCTGGGCCTGCCCAGGGGCTGAGGACCGCCCTTGGCCAACGCCCTACGCCTCGGCCCGGGTGGCTGGCGCAGGGTCAGCACCCCTGGAGGCGGTCGGTCCAAGGCTGCCAGGCGGGACGCCACCGGCGGCCCCCTGCGGCCAAAGTCCTCCGGCTAGTCCGCAGCAAAGGCCTCCAAGGCCACCAGACCGCCCTCCTGCTCCGCGTCCCGGCAACGGCGCATGATGCGGAAAACCGTCCGCACTGTCACCGAAAAGCGCGCCGCCGCTTCCTCGACGGTCAGCCCTCCGGACTGCATCGTGGACCACACCTTCAAGTCCCGGGCCATCCGCCGGTGCTTCTGGAACCAGTCCGGGTCGTCGTACTTGCACTGGGGGAGGGGACAGTTGAGACAGGAAGGCGACACTTCGCAGCCGGTGTCCTCATAGTGATAATATTCCGGTACCGAGTCCAACGCCGGGCCGGCCTGTTGCAGCGTAGTCATGGCAGCACTCCGAAACGTATGTTCGATATTGCGGCCAGTATAGAACACACGTTCGCATACCGTCAATACCCTTGGGCGGCATTCTGACGGCCGATTTGCGGCGCGGCGGGAGCCTCACCCGGGCCCTCCGGAAGCCGCACCCCGAATCGACCCGCTACGAAAACCGAGGCCGGAGGTGGATTAAGTGGCCGAGTACGAGACCATGGTCTACAGCAGGGCGGAAAAGGTCGGCTACATCATGTTCAACCGCCCCCAGGCGCTGAACGCGGTCAACGACCAGTTCGAGCGCGACCTTCACGCGGCCCTGCTGGAGTTTGACATCGACGAGGAGGCTTGGGTGGCCATCATTCACGGCGCGGGCCGCAGCTTCTGCGCGGGCGCCGACGTGAAGCAGCGCTTCATCAACATGACGCCCCAGCAGCGGGCGGCGCGGGAGGGCGGCTACAACCCCGAAGGCTTCCTGGGCCGCTCGATCCACTGGAAGCCGGTCATCGCCGCGGTCCACGGCTACGCCCTGGGCTATGGCATGGCCATCGCCGCCGAATGCGACCTGGTAGTTGCCTCGGAGGAGACCCAGTTCGGCATCGCCGAGACCCGGCGGGGGCTGCCCGGCGGTCGTGTATGGGCCAAGCTCAACGCCTTCATGCCCTCCAAGATTCTCAGCGAGTTGGTCATCACCGGCGAGCCCCTGGCCGCGCCCGAGCTATACCGCCTGGGCCTCATCAACCGCTTGGCGCCCACGGGCCAACACCTGGAGGCGGCCCAAGAGCTTGCCGGCAAGGTGCTCAAAGCGCCTCCGCTGGCCTCCCGGGCCGGGGTGCACCTGGCCCGCCGACAGTGGGTGCAGCCCACCGCCGCCGCCGATATGTTCATCCAGTCGCTGAAGCTCCACCTCACGGAAGACTTCAAGGAGTCCAGCCAGGCTTTCGTGGAGAAGCGTCCCCCGCAGTACCGGGCCAGGTAGGAGGAGCCGGGCCGTAACTGTTCAGACTTGATGTGTATCCGTTCGTCCTGAGCGAAGCGAAGTGGAGCCGTAGGCGGAACGAAGCGCAGTCGAAGGGCCGGCTCTCCTTAAGTCTGAACAGTTGCGCCGGGCCTACCGGGGTTGTCAGCCGAGACGGGGTGCTGATAGTCTTAACCGGGGGCCGGGCGGCCCCGGCCCAACCATCGCCAGATCGCCCAGCTATCGCAAGGAGGAAGATCATGCTACAGCAGTTCTTTCACGTGAACGTATGCGTCACCGACATGGACCGCTCCGTCGGGTTCTACCAGGACCTGGGATTCAAGAAGGTCGACGACTTTACCATGGCGGACCCCACCGTGGGCGACGCCCTGGGGGTAAAAGCTAGCAAGCTGCGCGGGGTGTTCATGCGCCTGGGAGACGAACCCGGCTCAATGATATTGGACCTGGTCCAGTTTATCGAGCCTCCCACCCAGGGCGCCCCCTACCCCACCCTCAACAACGTCGGCATATGCCGCATCGCCTTCTCCGTCGAGGACATCGACAAGGCCTACGAGGACCTGCAAGCGAAAAATATCGAGTTCGTGGCGCCGCTGCACAAGATCCCCAGAGAAGACGGGACCGAAATCGGCGTGGTCTGCTTCAAAGACCCCGACGGGACCATTCTGGAGCTGATCAGCGGATTCTAGACGGGACCCCTTTTGGGGACCGGGTGGGGGCCGCGAGGTCGACGGAGGCCGGCGGGAACGCCTGCTGGGTATGGCGAACGGTTGGGTGCGCCCGCCGCCGAATCGGAGGGCTGAGGGGATCGGGATCAAGACAGGGGGACGCGACGCCCCAGGACGATGCCGCCGGGAAACACCAGCGTGGCCCTCAGGTTGCGGGAAAACATGGACGCCTTGAGGTCCAAGAACATGTTCTCGGTGCGTCGGGCCAGTCCCGGCATGACCAACACCTGGATATCCTCCAGCCTGAAGATCCTGTAGGCGGTGAGGTTCCGCCTGCCCACGCGGGTATCGACCGATACCTTGGCATTGGAGCCGGATCAAGTAGCCAGGGAAACCAGGTCAACGACGGCGACGCCGCCTTTTTGTCGAATGTGGGCTTTCGCCTGCTCGCTGAGAGTGATGTGCATAGTATCACCCCGTTGGCCCTGCGCCGGCTCCCGCCTCCCCCGGCGGGGACGGCGGCGAGAATGAGCGCCATGTCTCGATTTTACATCATTCTGGCGCCGCCGGCGCGTCTTGCGTTGCAACCTCGGCCGGTCCGAGGCGGCCCGAGAGGTGGTCCCGTGTCTCTATGGCCGCCGGGTGCGCTATAAGACCGAGGGAAATCAGCGCGGCGCTTTGGCGGGTCAAAAACTCCAGTATGGCGCGGTCCAGGTCTTCCCAAGCCAACTCCCGCACCCGGGCTTGGTAGGGATAGGCGGCGGCCTTCTCAGGGTCCAGCTTGTCCGACACGAACACGACCTTGCCGAGGGCATCCAGGGAGGGGTGGGCGGTAGTATGCCAGTAGACCGCCTGGTGCAACGAGGAATCGTCCAACCCGTTCTCTCTGACCAACAACTCGGCGCCCACCGGTCCGTGCAATAGCAACGGCTTGGCCAGCTCGGCGCTCCCCACGGGAAGACCCAACTGCGCGGCCCGGGCCAGCAATTCCCGGTTGCCCATGGCCCGGGCTACGTCGTGGGCCATCATGCCCAGGGAAGCCCGTTCTTCAGCCACGCCGTGCCGGGGCCCCAACTCCCGGGCTATGGCGTCCACCCGCAGTATATGCCTCTGCAGACCTTTGGGCAGGCTGCCAACCCGCCGTTCGATGCTCCGGCGCAAGTCCTCCATCGGGGCGGCCGGTCAGCCCATGGCCCCCAGCGTCCCGCCGCCCAGGAGGTGTACGTGCAGGTGCTCGATCTCCTGCCCCGAGTCCGTTCCCTGGTTGAGGGATAGCCGGTAGCCGCTCAGGGCAACCCCTTCTCGCCGCGCCATCTCTTCGGCCACCACGAACACTTGCCCCATGACCGGCACCTGACCCGGGCCTACGTAGGCCAACGAGGCCAGGTGCATGTTGGGGACTATCAGCAGGTGGACCGGGGCCTTGGGGTTGATGTCCCGGAGCACGAAGACCTGGTCGTCCCGGTAAATGGGCGCCTCATGGACGGGGTCTTGGGCCATGCCACAGAAGATGCACTCCCTGGTGGTCAAGGTAACTACGCCTCCGTCTCAGACCGGTTGTGGAGCGGGCCGGCGAGGCTCTCGGCGCCCGGCTTTCCGCCACCAAGAGGCATCGCTGGCAGGATCACTCCTGGTCCAGGTGTTGCAAGGCCAGCTCTTTGTGGAAGTTCTGGTCGCCATAGGTAAGCTCCAAGACCTTGGCCCGCCTGGTGTAGAGCTGAAGGTCGTGCTCTTTGGTGAAGCCAATGGCACCGTGGCACTGATGGGCGGTGGCGCAGACCCGGTCGTAGGCCCCGCTTACCCAGGCCTTGGCCATGGAGACCGCCCGGCCGGCCTCTCCTCCCTCGGACACCCGCCACGCGGCCTGGTAGGCTATGGTGCGGGACCCCTCCACGTCGGTGGCCATGTTGGCGCAGTGGTGTTGCACCGCCTGGAAACCGCCGATGGGCCGGCCGAACTGGGTCCTTTGCTTCACGTACTCCAGCGTCATGTCGACCACCGCCGCGGCGCCGCCCAGCATCTCCACGCACTTTCCCGCCACGGCCCGATGCAGGGCGCGGTGCGCCACCGGCCAGCCGCCGTCCACTTCGCCCAGGACCAAGGCGACGGGAACGGCTACCTGGTCCAAGGTGATTTCACACTGCCGGTCCGACGCAATGGTGTTGAGCGGCCTTACGCTCAGCCCCGGGCTTCCCGCCGGGACCAGGAATAGGGAGACTCCCTGCGATGGGTCCGGGGCGGCGCCGTTTCCGCCGGAAGTCCGGGCGGCCACGATCAGCAGGTCCGCAGCCTGGGCGCCCTCCACGAACAGCTTGTTCCCCCTCAGCACGTAGCCGTCCCCCTGGCGCTCAGCGGTGGTCTCGATGCCCCACGCCTCATAGGTGGCCGAGGGTTCGGTCAACGCCAAGGTCATCTTCAACTCGCCGGAACATATCCGGGGCAGAATGTCGGCCTTCTGGGCGCCGGTGCCGGCGTCCAGGACGGTGAGACCACCCAAGACCACGGTGGCGAAGAAGGGACTGGGAACCAGGGCGCGGCCCATCTGCTCCAGGAGCACGGCCAAGTCCAGAAAGCTGCCCCCGGTGCCGCCGTATTGCTCGGGGAAGGCCAGGCCGGTCCATCCCAACCCCGCCATCTGCCGCCACAACTGGTCGGTATACCCCCTGGGGTCTTCCTCCATCTCGCGGACCAAGGTGAGGGGACATTCCTGGGACAAGAACTCCTCGGCGCTGCTCTTCAGCATCTGCTGGACTTCGCTGAAACCCAGGTCCATTGCTTCCTCCCAAGTGGTTAGGCCAACTGTTCGGGCCAAGTGGTCAGGCTAAGCGTTCGGGCCAGGCGTCCTGGGAACCCGGCTTTAGCCGCCGGCGGTGGAGTGTGTCCGACGAGACGTCCGACCGACTTGGACGCAGCATCGCCGGAGTGGGGCCAGTATAGCCCAAAGGAGAAACCCACTCAAGGAACGGGAGCGGTCACGGCCTGCTGACGCCGCGGACGAATTGGTCCAGCCGCTCCAGCGCCTTCCGTATGTTCTCCTGGGAGTTGGCGTAGGACAGGCGGACGTAGCCCTCGCCGAATTGACCGAAGGCGGCGCCGGATAGCAGGGCCACGCCAGCCTCGTTCATGGCGCCCTCTTCGAATTCTCTGCTGCTGAGGCCGGTCTCTCTGATGCTGGGGAAGGCGTAGAACGCCCCCTCGGGCTCCGGGCAATTGATTCCCGGTATGCCGCGCAAACCATCGGTTATCAGGCGGCGGCGGCGGTTGAATTCCGCCACCATGGCCTCCACCTTGTCACGGGGCCCCTCCAGGGCGGCGAGGGCGGCCCGCTGGCTGAAGGAAGCGGCGCAGGATACGCTGTTCACCGCCAGCCTGGTCACGTGAGGCGTCAGCTCGTCGGGCATGATCCCATATCCCAAACGCCAGCCGGTCATGGCGTAGCTCTTGGAAAACCCGTCCAGGATGATGGTGCGCTCCGCCATCCCCGGAAAGGTGGCTATGCTGTGGTGTTCCCCCTCGTACAGGATGTCCTTGTAGATCTCGTCGGCTAGGACGTAGACGCCGGGGGTCTTCTTGACGATCTCGGCGATTCTTTCCAGTTCGGACCGGGTCAGGGCCGATCCGCACGGGTTCTCCGGAGAGTTGAGTATGACCAGCCTGGTGCGGCTGTTTACCCTGGCTTCCAGGTCGTCCAGATCGGGGTGATAGCCGGTAGCCTCCAGCAGTTGCATGGGCACCGGGGTGGCGCCGGAGAACCTGATCATGGACTCGTAGATGGGAAACCCCGGGTTGGGGTAGATGACCTCAGTCCCCGGCTCAGCCAGGGCGAGAATGACGTAGAACATTATAGGTTTGGCGCCGGGGGTAACCACCACCTGGGACGCAGTGGTGTCGACTCCCCGCACCTCGCGGCTGTTGCGGGCTATGGCTTCGCGGAGCTCCGGCAGCCCCGGCGTGGGTCCGTAGTGGGTATAGCCCTGGCGCAGGGCTTCCACCCCGGCCTCTACGATGTGGGCCGGCGTGTCGAAGTCGGGCTCGCCTATCTCCAGGTGAATGATCTCCTTGCCCTGGGCCTCCAGGGCCCTGGCCTTGGCCAGCACCTCGAAGGCGGTCTCCGTGCCCAGGTCCATCATTCTGGCGGCTACCGTCATACGCTCTCCCCTACCGGTCCGGCACCTCGGCCCGGACCAACTGGACCATTTCCGCAGCGTAGCCCAGGGCCTGGCGGGCCTCCGCCTCGGTGAAGCACTCAAAGGGAACCGCCGGGGCCGGCAGGGCGTCCGGGTACCGGGTCGTGAGGTAGTACCGGTCCAGGACCATGCCATAGTCGGCGAAAGGCGGGAACCTGGAGTCTGACGCGCCGCACTCCAGGGCCAGGGCGTGTACCGAATGGATAGTTATGTGACGCCGGCCTCGCAGGTAAAGGAACGCTTTAAGGGCCAGCTGGGCCGTTTGCTCGGCCTGGAAACACGCCCCTGACCAGAAGCCTCCCTCCAATAGATTACGGGCCATCTCCAGGGTATTTTCCGCTTGGGCCACCCAGCGTCTAGCCGTTTCCAGGGGTGTTTTCATAAAGAACGACGGCGTCCTTCAGGACCTGCTCGATGAAGGGATTGTCCTCTTCGACCATTCGGCGAAACTCTTCGGGGGTATAGACCAGGATATCCGTGGCCACGTCCGAGGGCATCAGCCTGGTGGCCTGTATCGAGCGCTGTATAAACCGCTCATCAGTCTGCTTGATGATTACCAGGTCTAAGTCGCTGTACTCGTCGGCCTCGCCCCGCGCCGCGGACCCGAACAGGATAATCCGCTCCGGCTGGTAGGGCATAAGGGCGGCAACCACCCTGGCTATGTCCTGCTCCATCTTTGGCGAGGTCACGGCGGTACGTTGATTGGGGCTGCCGGAGGAGGAGGCGTCCCGGGCGGCGGGAACGCGCCAAACCGGCGGCCTAGTCACGCTGGGTCTGGTTTTGGGTGCGTACGGGCAGGCCGTAGATTTTGATGAACCCCTCGGCAGCGGCGTGATCGAATTGGTCCTCGCGGTCGTAGGTGGCCAGCCCGTGTTGGTATAGGGCCCTGGGGGCCCGGCGGCCAGCCACCGTGCAGGTCCCCTTGTGGAGCCGGACCCGGACGTCGCCCGTAACGAACCGCTGGGTGCTCCGGACGTAAGCGGCCAGGTCGGCGCGGTGGGCCGTGTACCACAGGCCGTTGTAAATCACGTCGGCGTATTCCTGGGCGATGCGGGCCTTGGTCCTGGCCTGTTCCTTGGAAAGCGTCATGGTTTCCAAGGCCTGGTGGGCGGTGTGCAGCACCACCGCCGCCGGCGCCTCGTAAATCTCCCGCGACTTGATGCCCACCAACCGGTTCTCCACGTGGTCCACCCGCCCCACGCCATGGCTCCCGGCCAGGACGTTCAGGTGACGGATGAGGTCGACCCCCGGCATGTTCTCCCCGTCGACGGCGGTGGGCGCCCCCGACTCGAAGTGCAGCTCGACGTAAGACGGCTCATCAGGCGCGGCGGAAACCGGGTTGGTCCAAGCGTAGGCGTCTTCCGGGGGTTCCAGCCACGGGTCTTCCAGCTCCCCAGCCTCCACGCTGCGGCCCCACAGGTTGTCGTCGGTGGAAAAGCGGCTGTTCCTGGCGTTGATGGGCAGGCTGCGGGCCTGGGCGTACTCGATTTCGTCGTCCCGGCTCATGCCCCAGCTGCGGATGGGCGCTATAACCTGGAGGTCCGGCGCCAGGGCGGCGACCCCCACCTCCAGCCGCACCTGGTCGTTGCCTTTGCCGGTGCAGCCGTGGGCCACGGCGTAGGCGCCGTGCTCCCGGGCCGCCTCCACCAAGTAGCGGGCGATCAACGGGCGGCCCAGTGCCGTGGCCAGCGGGTACTGGCCCTCGTAGACCGTGCCCGCCTGCAGACTGGGGATGAGAAACTCGTTTACCAGGGTCTCCTTACCGTCTACGGTCACTGCATTGGCCGCGCCGATGGAAAGCGCGCGCTCACTGATGGTTTCCAGGTCCACCATTCCTAGGTCGACGGTCAGGGTAACGATGTCGGCGCCGTACTTCTCCTTGAGCCAGGGCACGGCGACGGTGGTGTCCAGACCACCGCTATAGGCCAGCACGATTCTGTTTTCCGGCATCTGGAGCGAACCCCCCCGGTTAAGAGTTGCTATAGGGCTTCGAGGAAGTGAGCCACGTCTACGGCTGCTTGCCTTAGCAATTTCCTGGCAAACCCCCTATCCAAATCATCCGATCCATGATCGGGCACCATCACGGATCTGCCGTCCGGGTGAATTAATCGGACGTGACTTCCGGTTTGCCAAGCTGTCTCGAAGCCCAGGCGACGCAGGGTCCGCATAAACTCCCTGCTAGTGACAGTGGGAAATCTCCGGCGAGCCACGGTCAGATTTCGATCTTTTGGACCCCGATAAACTCCGAGTGATCGTCAAGGTCGTCATGTTCCAAGCAGGCCTGTATAGTCTTGCGCATGTTCTTCATCAAATCGTCGAGCGTCTTGCCTTGATTGTAACAACCCCTTAGCTGGGGCGCTTCTCCGATGAGCCAGCCGTCTTCTCCCTTGGTGATGACCACGTAGAACTCTCGCTTGGCCATTTGCCCTTACTCCCGCCTTCTCTGCTGGCAAGAGGGACGTTCGTCCCTAGACCCGCGCCAGCGCCTGCCCCAGCCGCTCGACGCCTTCGTCGATCTCGGCCTCGGTCACCGTGAGCGGCGGCATGAAGCGGACGGTGTTGGGCCGGGGGCCATTGAGCAGAACCCCCGCCTCATTGGCGTTGGCCAGCACCTGGGGAGTGATGTTGTCGTCGAAGTCCATCGCCGCCAGCAGCCCCTTGCCCCGCACCTGGGAAACAAAAGAGAACCGGTCCTTCAGGCCGTTCAGGGCGCCCAGCAGGTAGCCCTCCATTTCCTTCACGCGACCGGGAACGTCGTTGTCGATTAGGTACTTGGTCCCGGCGAAGGCGGCCGCCGTGGTCAACGCGTTGCCGCCGAAGGTGGAACCGTGGTCACCGGGCACCAGGGCCTGGCAGTGGGCCTTGGACAGGAAGGCGCCTATGGGCACCCCGTAGCCCAGCCCCTTGGCCAGGGTCATTACGTCGGGCTCCACGCCGTACTCCTGGTAGCCGAACAGGCTGCCGAGGCGGCCCATCCCGGTCTGGACTTCGTCCAGAATCAGCAGTAAGCCCTGACTGTCGCACCACTGCCGGAGGCGCTGCAGGTAGTCGTGGTCGGGAATTACCACGCCGGCTTCTCCCTGCACCGGCTCGACCATGACCGCCGCGGTCCGGTCGGTGGTGGCGTTCATCACCGCTTCCACGTCGTTGTAGTCCACGTGTACGAAACCGGGAAGCAGGGGAGCGAAGTTCTCCTGGTAGTGGGGCTGGCCGGTGGCGGCCACGGTGGCCTGGGTCCGACCGTGGAAAGAGTTCAGGGCGGTGATGATTTCATAGGCGCCGTCGCGGTGCAGCTTGCCGTAGCGGCGGGCTAGCTTCATGGCGCCCTCCACCGCCTCCGCCCCGCTGTTGCCGAAGAACACCAGGTCCAGGCAGCTGTTTTCGATGAGCAGCTCGGCCAGGCGCAGTTGCGGCACGGTGTAGAACTGGTTGGAGGTCTGGATGAGGGTCCCAGCCTGCTCGGCAATGGCCTGGGTGATCACCGGGTGGCTGTGGCCCAGTTGGTTCACCGCCCATCCGGCGACGAAGTCCAAGTATTCTTTGCCATCGGCATCCCAAACGCGAGTGCCCTCGCCCCGGACCAGAACGACCGGTTGCCGCCGCACCGTCTGCGCGTAGTACTTCTTCTCGACGTCGATCCAGTCGCTGCTAACGCTCATTACAGGCCTCTCTCGCGGATTTGCTGTCGGTGTGCTGCTATCCGGCCGGTGACGTGGTCTGGGGTCCACGGCTAGATTATCGCACACCCGGCGGACTTCAGAAAATTCCTTACCTCAAGCCCCGTCCTATTCCTCGGGCTTCAGGGGCCCGTCACACGCCTCAGGGGATGGGGCGCCTCTCTCCCGACTCCCGCATCGCGCCCGTCTGCCTTTGGGATGGCACGCACCCCATTATACTCTGCCGCCGCGTCGCCAACGGGCCGCCGCCGAATGCGAGAGCCGGTGGGAAACAGGGACGGCCGGGGCGACGCGTGACCCGTCTGCCGGTTACCCGCGAGTTTTCACCGGGCGGGCCCGCGGCGACCGGAGGTCCCTGAAGTCAAAGTGGTGCCGGAGGAGCGTCCGCTGAGGCAGTCCACGAGGGCGTTGGGGCGGCGTCCGTCGATGATGTTGGCCACCGGCGAGGTTTCCAGGGCCCGCAGACAGGCTTGCAGCTTGGGAATCATCCCGCCCCCCACGACGCCGGAGCTGAGCAGCGTGCCGGCCCGGCGCCGGTCCAGCCGGGGGATTACCCGGTCCCCGCCGTCCATCACCCCGGCAACGTCGGTCAGGAACACCAGCCGCTCCGCCCCAAGCTCCCGGGCCAACTCACCGGCGACCGTGTCCCCGTTGATGTTCAGCGGCTTGCCCGCGTTCTCCGAGCCGTCGAAACGGTGAATCCCCAGCGGGGCGATCATTGGAATATAGCCTGAGCCGAGCAGGGCGTGGATGGGGTGGGGGTCCACCGACAGGATTTCGCCCACGTAGCCCAACTCCGGGTTGGCCAGGGCGCAGGTCAGCATACCGCCGTCGATGCCGCTGAGGCCGAGGGCCTTGCCGCCCAACTGTTCCAACAGGGAGACCAATTCCTTGTTGATCAGGCCGCCCAGCACCGCCGCGACGATTTCCAGGCTATCGGCGTCGGTGACCCGGAGGCCGTTGACGAAGCGGGGCGGTATGCCCTGCCGCTGCATCCATTGGGAGATTACGTTGCCCCCGCCGTGGACCACCACCACGTCGGCCCCCTGCTGCTGGAGGGTCGCCAGGTCTTTGAGGCTGGTGTCGTGGCTGCCCAACGTACTGCCCCCGATTTTCACAACTATCGGGGGCCCGGCCACTCCAACCTTCTCCCGATGGGGATTGAGACCGGGGAATACGCAAGCCTTGGACCGGTGGGTTTAGTAGGTGGAGAAGTCATAGTCCCCAGCAGAGGCAATGGCGAGTGTGCGGAGCGGAGTCTGGGCGCCTACCGGCCGGGACCTCGCGCCGCGGGGCCTACCGCCAAACGCGGCCGCTCCGCCTAGGTGGTATAGGCGCTGTTGATAACGACATACTCTTCGGTGAGGTCGCAGCCCCACGCGGTGGCGGCAGCCTCACCGAGGTTGAGGTCTATGCGAAAGGTGACCTCGTCACCGCGCATCAGGGCAACCACGGCGTCGCGGTGGAAGGGAATGGGACGCCCCGCCTCCATGATGCAAACGCCGTTGATGTAAAGGTCTATCTTGCTCTCCACCGCCTGGGCCTGGCTGCGGCCCAGGGCGGCCAGCAGCCGTCCCCAGTTGGGGTCCGCGCCGTACACCGCCGACTTGACCAGGAGGGACGAGCAGATGGTGCGCGCGGCAGTGCGGGCGTCCTGGCGGTTGGCCGCGTTGACCACCTCCACCGCCAGCAGGTGGGTCGCGCCTTCGCCGTCCCGCGCCAACTGCCGGGTGAGTTGCACGCAGACTTCCAGCAGCGCTGCCTTGAACGTCTCAGCCTCTGGGCTGCCGGCGGTGATGCCGGGGTTGCCCGCCGCGCCGTTGGCCAGCACCACCAGGGAGTCGTTGGTGCTGCTGTCGCCGTCCACGGTCAGCATGTTCAGCGAAAAGTCGGCGACCTCCGGCAGCAAGGAGCGTAGGAACGACTGCTCCACGGCGGCGTCGGTGGCGACGAAGGACAGCATCGTGGCCATGTTGGGGTGAATCATCCCGGAGCCCTTGGCGACGCCCCCGATGCGCACCTCCGTCCCCGCTACATCCACCGTTACTCCCACCTCCTTGGGATGGGTATCGGTGGTCATCATGGACCGGGCCAGGGCATTCCCGCCGTCTCCGGACAGCTGGACCTGGGACACGCCGCTCTTGATCAGGGTCATGGGCAGCTCGACCCCGATGATGCCGGTGCTGAAAACCAGCATCTCGTCCGGTTTCACCCCCGCCCCGGCGGCCGCTACCGCCGCCATGTCCTTGGCGTCGATGTAGCCCTGCTCGCCGACCCCTGCGTTGGCGATGCCGGAGTTGACCACCAGCCCCCGCAGGGCGTTGCCGGCGGCCAGCGTCTCCCGGTTGACCGTCACCGTCGGGGAAACGATGCTGCTCTGGGTAAACACGCCCGCAGCGGCGCACGGGCGCTCCGACAGCAGCATCCCCACGTCCATCTTGTCCTCGGAGTAGGTCTTGATTCCGGCATAGGTGCCCCCGGCGGTAAAGCCCCGGGCGATGGTGATGGTGCCACCGTCAACGTGGTTGATGGGAGCGCCCATGGGCGTCACTCCTCTGTCGTAACAGGTGCTGTAACGGGTATTGAACGGCGCGTCAGGGAAAAACCGCAGTATACCATACGGCCGCCGCCGCCCTGGGAACGCCTGACTTTAGGCCCGTGTGGTACGCTGGCATCATGGCAAGGCCAAGCCCGGAGGAGGGTGGGCATCAACATGGTCGGCCAAGAGCAAAACTGTCTCAGAAGTCTCATTCTGTAGAAGGTCGCCGAAAATGGGACACATCGAGGAAGAGAAGAAGCGCCTTCTGGCCGATATGGCGAATTTTGGATCGGACGGGTCAGGCCCGGCGCAACTCTCAATGCTGCTGACCCAAGCCGAAGCCGAGGAGAGACTGAGTCTCGAACAGGTCGCCGAGGAAGATTCGGCCCTGGCACGCCTAAAGTCGCGGTTGGCCTCGGTCGACGAGCAACGGCTCACGACGTTAAATAGCTTTGTCGCCCGCAACCCTGAACTTAGTGGTCTGCTAGAAGCCCACCACGCCGGGCTCAACGAGTTCGACCTGTTCGAGACGCTGAACCTGTATTGGCGAGAAGAAGTCCACTCTAGTACTTGGTCAAAGCTGAAGTGTCAGGATAGAGACGGCAGAGTTTGGCTCTGGCGTCCTGGGCAGTGAACCGCCAGTTGATGTTGGCTCCCGACGCGTTGCGCTCCGCCTCATAGGCGTCGATGCTCCTTTGCAGGGCATCTTCATCGGCGTTCCGTCCCCTGAGGCAGGCTCGGGCCAACACGCTGAACTCAATCTCGGCCATGTTGAGCCAGCTGCCATGCTTGGGTGTGTGGTGGAACTCCAGCCTCTTGACGATGCGTCTGGCCTCTGCCGCTGGAAAGGTCTCGTACAACGACGCCATCCTATGGGTGTTCAAATTGTCCAAAACCACTCGGACCACGGGTATGTCGGGATAGGCCTCGTCCACCAGCCAGCGCATCTGGTGGGCGAAGTCCTGCATGGTCCGCCGCTCAGTTACTGCCACGTGCCGCCAGCCCCGGCGGGGCTCGCAGCTGAGAAACAGGTTACGGGTGCCTGCACGCTGATACTCGTAGTCCTGACGCCTGGGCCTGCCAGGCTTTGCCGGCAGCGGTTCCCTGATGTGGGCCAGCAACTGGGTGGAGGTCTCGTCGAAACAGACCACCGGCCTCTGGGGGTCGTAGGGTTCGGCGTAGAGGTCCAGCACGTCCTCCATGGCCGCCACAAACTCACTGCTCACCTTCGGGATGCACCATTGCTGCTTCCGCCACGGCCCCAGCGCGTTTTTTTCAGCCGCAGCCGCACCGTCTCGTGGGACAGGGACTCTACTAGTCCCAGCTCCACCGCCTTGCCCGCCAGCAGGCGCAGCGTCCAGTGGTCGTGGCCTTCGGGGGCCGGGCTCCAGGCCAGGGCTATCAGGTGGGCCTCGCCTCGGTCATCCAGCTTGCGGTGCCGGTTGACCTGGTTGTGGTGCCGCAGCACCTCATCCAATCCCTCCTCGGCATACCGCCGCTTGGCGCGGAACACCGTCCGCTCCGACACGTCCAGGGCAGCGGCCACCTGGGCGGCAGTCCAACCCTCATCTGTTTTGAGCAGAATGCGTGCCCGGGTAATTGCCTGAGCGGAACTCCTGCCGGCCCGGATCATCTGCCGGAGCCGCCCCTTCTCCTGGGTGCTCAGCCGGACGCCATACTTCTTCTGGACCATGGATGCCCCATCTCCCACAACTCTGCTTCACTCTCCAAGGTAGCATTCCGCTCCCGCCCATGTAATACCTGACAATACGGATTTGACCCAGTACTAGGGCCCTGGCCTGGCTGCTGGACCCGCGCCAAAACCATGGCCTCGGCGACAGTTTTCTCAAGGATTTCCTGACTGCAACGGGGTCAGTAGAGGCTGGGGATATTGACGACTGGTCAGGGACCACGGTAGAACGCGAGTGGTCCGCCGTGGTCGATGGCGCCCAGGGTTACTTGGATATCCTCATCGTGAACAGGCGCCTCCGCATCCTCTGTGCCATTGAAAACAAGGTGTTCTCTGAGGAAGGCATCAGTGACGACGGAATCAGCCAACTGACCCACTACCGGAAAGCCCTGGAGAGCGATTTCGCCGACTTCGCCAGGCACTACGTTTTCCTGTCGCCAAAGGGCTGGGCCGCACACCATGAGGAAGAATGCAACTTCTGGACGCCGCTAAACTACGGCGTCATACGCCGCTTGGTGGAACAGGAGGCCGCTGACCGCAACAACGCCCTACCTAATGAAGTCCGCCTATTCCTGCAGCAATACGCCACCATCATTAGGAGAGAGATCGTGCCCGAGTCCAACGAGATACAGAAGCTTGCCCGAAAAATCTACCTGGAAAACCGGGAGGTAGTTGACCTACTGAAGCAAAATGAGCCGAGCTGGGCGCGCGACGCCAAGCAGATGTTCAAGGAAGCCGTCACGCAGCAAAGCCAATGGAAACTGGACGTCGAGGAGGCCGAATTTGTAAGATGTCGGCCTGTAGACTGGGACCAATTCCCTTCAACGCGCACCGGAACAGGGTTTCTTCCAGAGTCCGAATCCCTCTTAGTGTTGCAATTTCGCTTCTGGAAATCCATGCCCTGGCTGGACCTCGCTCTTTCTTCCGGAAGCGACGGAGCGGTGAGAAAAAGCCTCTTCGACGCCGCGCGTCAGCATCCCGAGGTGTTCTGGCCAACAGAAACAGTTCTGAGAGATAGTTGGACGGTATTACACCAAGAGAAGGACTATATTCTCGATGAAGCCGACTACAGTGCCCGTTGGGATGACGGTTCGGTACGCGACAAGATAATGGAGTGGGTGTCGACCTTCGCTGGGGACAAATTCGTGAAGATGAACGAGGTTATCGTCGATTGCCTGCGAGAGTATGAGCGAGGCAAGTCTCAAATCCGGCCGTAGCACGATCCAGGGTCTTTCGGTTGTCCTATTCTGCTACCCTGAGCGTAGCCGAAAGGTCTAAGATGCTTCGGCAGGCTCAGCATGACATGGTGGAGAAGTGCCTCAAGCGCCATTGATAATCGAATGACCCTGACTTTAGGGCCGTATGGTATGCTGGCGGCATGGTAAGGCCAAGCCCCGAGGAGGGTGGAAATCGAGATGGTTGAGCAAGAGCGGGAACCCAAGCGGATTCCGGTCAGAAAAGTCTCGTCGGAAGAAATGCGGGCGGAGTTGGACGCCAAGATTCGCAAGTTCGAGCAGCGCTACGAACGCCCGTCGGAGCGGATGCTTCAGCTGCTCACCTGGGGCGAAGTAAAAGAAACGGCGGAGATCCTCGAGTGGATGCAAGCCTATCACGCGCGGGAACGGCTCAGGGAGAAGGAGACCCTCACGACTGGAACTCCTACGACCACTACCGCACCACCCACGAAGTCCGCCTAGAGCAACACCGGTTCGTTGACCACGAACGTCCGAATACTGAGGTATTCGACGACACCCAACACGACGAAATCATCCTGCATAGTAGCGTGTATTGTCTGCGTAGCGTAATTCTGGAAGTCGAAAAGCGGATGGAGGTCCGCCATTCCGGGGGACAGCGCCGGGTCCGCACCTTGTCCTATCGATATGCGGCATGGGTGGAAAATTTGGGGCCGGTGCTCCGATGTCACAATCTCCACAACGATCCGGATGAATACCACCATCGGATCTTGGACCCCCTGACGTGAGAAACACTATTCCACGAGACGTTGCAGCGCCGTCAATTCCCCACCTTCACCGAAGTCCTGAACGAGCTGGAAGCACTTACCCGGCAGCCGGCTACGTAGCCCGGAGGGGCGTTGGAGCGGTACGTGCCCGGCCTGGGCCATCCGCAGGCCTCCCTTGACCTGAGCCTTTCCTTATCGTAGAGTGCAATCGTCACAACTGGCAGCAGCAGTTCCCGCGTCCTCACCTCCGCACCAAAGATCCGTCGAATTCGCCCCGCGTTGCCGGGGAAGGGAGATAAAAGCACCATGGCGTATGACCTGCTTATCAAGAACGGCCGAGTAATCGACGGCTCGGGTGAGCCTGCCTTCTACGCCGACGTGGCGGTGTCCAACGGCAAAATAGCAGGGGTGGGCAAATTCAGCGACTCCGCCACCCGCACCATCGACGCCGACGGCCGGGTGGTTGCCCCCGGATTCATCGACCACCATACCCACTTCGACCCCCAGTGCATGTGGGACCCCATCGTCAACTCCACGTCCCTGAACGGCAATACGTCGATTATCGTGGGCCAGTGCGGGCTGGTCCTGGCCCCCACCCGCCCCGGGGACGGAGACTGGTACCTGCAAATGTTCAACCGCATGGAGGGCATTCCCCTGCAGGCGCAGCGGACTGGAGTGGACTTCGCCTGGGAGTCCATCCCCGAGTACCTAGACGCCATCGGCCGCAACCGAGGCATCAACGTTGGCGCTCTGGTGGGGCACTCCGGGGTGCGGCGCTACGTCATGGGCCAGGAGGCCCAGGAACGCAACGCCACCCCTGAAGAGATCGAGGCCATGAGGGCCCTCATCCGGCAAGGAATGTTGGCCGGGGCCCTGGGATTCAGCATCGGCAACTTCGCCGGGCAGGGAGAGGAGATTTTCGGGGTCAAAGTACCCTCGTCCATGGCCGCCGACCAGGAGTGGTATGCCCTGGGCAGCGTGTTGGGTGAAGTGGGAACCGGCGTCTTCCAAGTGAGCGGCGGGGCCGCCGGGGGCTACACTGAGCCTGCCCGCATCGCCCAGGAGCTTTCCCGCAGGACTGGCCGGCCCGCCATGTACAACCTGCTGTCCCAGGAGCTGAACAAGCCCGAAGAGTGGGGGGAGCACCTGGAGATGCTGGAACAGGCCTTCCGGTCCGGGGCCAGGTCCTACGCCTCCTGCCTGTCGGCCACCGCCGGGCCAATCTTCGACCTGAGGGCAGGGTTGGCCGGCCTGGAGGACGAGGACACCATCAATCCCGCCACGGTGTTTCAAGGGATGCCGACCTGGGACTCGGTCATGGCCCAGCCGGTGGAGGAGAGGATAAAGTCCTTCCGCGACCCGGAGGTCCGCAGGGCCCTCAGCCTGGAGGCCGTGGAGACGGAAGGAGCCCATTCCTACCAGCCGGAGCGGGGCACCCGCCGCATGAGCTTCAACCGGCGCTGGGACTTGGTTCAGGTCTACATGGCCCACGAGGAAAGGAACCGGCGGTTTGGCGGCAAGAGCATAGAGCAGCTGTCCCAAGAGCAGGGCAAGGGCATAATGGACGCCTTCCTGGACCTGGTCTTGGACGATGACCTGAGGACCAGCTTCCAGGTGGTGGACCGGAACAGCGACTCCGACTCCCAGCGGCAAATACTGGGCTCGCCCTACACCGTCATTGGGACCACCGACGGCGGCGCCCGGCCGGACAAGGGAGACCGCACCACCTACAGCACCGACCTGCTGAGCAAGTGGGTCCGGGAAGAGGGTGTTATGTCCCTAGAGGATGCGGTCTACCGGATGACCGGCAAGACCGCCCTGATGCACGACCTCCATGACCGGGGCTTCATCGCCGCCGGAAAGGCCGCCGACATCACCATCTTCGACCCGGACACCATCGCCCCGGCGCCCCGGGAGCCGATGCACAGCTTCCCTGGCGGGGAGATGCACGTGAAACAGGGGGCCGTGGGCATCGACTTCGTAATCGTCAACGGTCAGGTCCTCCTGGAGAACGGAGAGCACACCGGGGCCCTGCCGGGCCAGGTGCTCCGGGGCCCCCTCCACCAGGGACAGCCGTAGACGGAACGGCGGCCGCAGGGAGGTAAGTATGCCCGACCCCATACGCCTGGGAATAATCGGCGCGAGCCCCACGGTGGGTTGGGCCCATCGCTCCCACCTGCCCGCGGTCGCCGCCAGCCCGGAGTTCGAGTTGACCGCGGTCTGCACCACCCGCATGGAGACCGCCACCGAGTCGGCCCGCCAGTTCGGCGCCAGACTAGCCTTCGACGACTATCACGACATGTTGGCCCACCCGGACGTCGACGCCGTGGCGGTGGTGCTCCGGGTGCCGGCCCATTACCAGGTTACCAAGGACGCCCTGGAGGCCGGGAAGCACGTCTTCACCGAGTGGCCGCTGGGCAAAGACTTCCAGGAAGCCCAGGAGTTGGCCGCCCTGGCCGACTCCCAGGGGGTGAAGGCTGTGGTGGGGCTTCAGGCGCGGGCGGCGCCGGCGGTGAACTACCTGAGAGACTTGGTGCGGGACGGCTACGTGGGGGAGGTTATGTCCTGCTCCATGAGCCTGATCCGGGGCGGCGTCCTGGCCCGGCCCTCGGGCCGGACCTGGCAGCGGGACGACTCCCTGGGCGCCACCACCTTGACCATCGCGGCCGGCCACTCCCTGGACGCGCTGCGCTTCGTCGCCGGTGAGTTCGACCGGGTCTCCTCCGTCGTGTCCACCCAGTGCGGGCAGTGGTTGGAGACGGACACCGGGCAGTCGCTGGAGGTGACCGCTCCGGACAATATCCTGCTCAGCGGCCGTCTGGCCGGCGGCGCAGTGGTTTCCGCCCACGTGGCCAGCATACCCTGGGCGGGAAGCGGCTACCACATGGAAATCTACGGCCGGGACGGCACCCTCAGGGCAACCTCTGAAGACTCCCCCCAGTTGGGGCCGGTGCGGATACAGGGGGCCCGGCAGGGCGACCGCCTGGAGGGCCTGAGTCCGCCCGCCGAGTACACCTACGTCCTGGAAGGCATGCCCCAGGGGTCTCCCTTCAACGTGGGGCAGCTCTACTACCTGTTCGGCGAGGCAATTCGGTCGGAGGGCCAGCGGCACCCGGGCTTCGACACCGCGGTCGAGTTGCACCATCTCGTGGACGCCATCCGCCGGGCCTCCGACGGGGAAAGGGCCGTTTCGCCGCTCGCTTAGCCTGCCTCCCGGGGGTAGGCCCTGCCGGCCCGCCTCCGGAGCACCCAACTGTCAGACAGGACGGCCGCAACATGTCAGAAACCGACGCGCGGATATTGCTCGACTGGGACGCCCTGGAGGTGGGGGAGACCTTCGAGAGTTACCAGTACGTATTGACCCAGGACATGATTGACACCTACCGGCAGGGCGTTATGGACCTGGAGGCCGGTTTCCCCACCATCTCCCACAAGGTGGACGTCAGGCAATACAACGCCAGGTACCGGGACAACGGCTCCGTCAACGCCCGGTGTGCTTTCTACTGCTACAACCCTCCCTTGGCGGGGAAAACCGTAACCGTCCGGGCCTGGATTGCCGACAAGTACGTTAGACGAGGAAAGAACTACATCGTCACCGAAGCGGTTTCCGTTGACGAGGACGGGCGTTTGATAGACCGGGTCATCACCCACGAACTGAAGCAGCCCTCGGAGGTCGGCAAGAAGTGGGGGGAGTAACCGGAGGACTCCGGGTCGGCGACGAGCTTGCCCAGTTGACCAAGCACATGACTCAGGAGGCTATCAACCTGTTCGAGGGCAGCGCCGGCCAAACCGGGCCTTCCCAATTCACCGACGTGGAGACCGCCCGGGAAACATTGGGGACCCGGGGCACCGTGGCGTCGGGCCGGATGTCGCTGGCCTTCGCCCAGGAGATGCTGCGGCGCCACTTTGGCGGCGATATCTACAATCACACCGGCATGGTCGACCTGCGGTTTCTGCGGCCGGTGCGCCCCGGCGACACCATCACGTTTTCCGGGAAGATAGCTGCCGCGTCCCGCGAGGCCAACGGGACCAGGATTTCAGTGGACATCCAGGCGGTCAACCAAAACGGGGACGCCACCGGCGCCGGCCAGGGCAGCGCCGTCGTGCCCAACGCCTACCTGCCCGCCGAGGACTGAGGGGCCCTCCGCAGCCCCCGGCAATGGCCCCGGCCCCCAGACCCACTCGGCACGTCAGCCGCACTCCCCCAACCGGTCATTCAAGGACCCCTCCATCCAATTTCCGACTCTCCTCACACCATCCCGAGCGCTCCCCACGCCGTTCCAAAGGCCCCCCATATCGTTCCGAGCGAAGCCTCCGAGCCATCCCAACGCTCCCGACACCATTCCTAACACCCCCCATATCGTTTCGAGCGACTCCTCCAAGCCATCCCAACCGCTCCCCACGCCTTTCCTAACACCCACCACGCCATTCCGAGCGTAGCCTCCCGAGTCATGCCACAACCCCCAGCCCGTCATCACCAAGGAAATACACGGGCGAGCAGGCCCAGGCCTGACTGGGAGGAGGCCGGCAGCCGGGCACGGGCTGCCGCCCTACGCCCCACTCTGTCATTACCAAGAAAATAGACGGAGGACGAGGCACGGGCATGACTGGGCGTGGGCCGGCAGCGGGTCACGGGCCGCCGCCCTACGCCCCACTCTGTCATTCCGTGGGAGCGTCCCCACCCCTGTCATTCCGTGGGAGCATAGCGACGAGGAATCTAAGCTCGTTGCCAGCACGCCGCCTCGCAAGGCCGTAAACCATGCCACCGCGTGGGACTTTGGATTCATCGGCTGGGCTCGGAATCACCATGACCCTGCGGAGGCCACATAAGGGCGATGAAAATGAGGCAGCGCCGAGCGGCCCATCATCAGTGGCCGGGGCTTGCAGCTATGCATTTTAGATTCCTCGTCCCTCCGCTCCCACGGAATGACAGGGGTCGGGGCGCTCGGTGGGAATGACAGGTCGGGACGCTCCGGCGGAATGACAGGGGTCGGGGCGCTCGGTGGGAATTAAAGGGTGGGGCGTGGGGTAGCTGCTAGCCCTTACCTGTCATGCCCGGGCCTCGTCCTCCGTCTTTTTCCATGGTGATGGCGGGGGCGGGGGCCCGGAGCTGCAGGGGCGAGGGGGAATCCTAAATGCGCCGGGCTGGGCACGGCCGGGGCCAGCGAGGCGGTGAGGTAATTCTCGTTGGCCGGAATGACAGCAAAGATTCGGGGGGTGACGACCAAGTCGCGCCGGGCCAAGCCATGGAGTTCGCCCCGTGCCTTTGGGATGCTATAATTGGCCAATCTTGGTTCCGGGTCGGCCCATCAGGAGGAAGCCATGCAGTTTGGAGCCTACATGTTTTGCACCGACTACTCTATACGGCCGGACGATCTGGCCCGCTTGCTGGAAGACCGGGGCTTCGAGTCCATGTGGGTCCCCGAACACACCCACATTCCCGCCAGCAGGCTTTCTCCCTTCCCGCCAGGCGGCGACCTCCCCGAGATGTACTGGCATACCCACGACCCCTTCGTCGCCCTGACCGCCGCGGCCGCGGCCACCACCAACCTGAAGGTGGGGACGGGAATCTGCCTGATGATCGAGCGCGACCCCATAGTCACGGCTAAAGAGATCGCCAGCCTGGACCAGCTATCCGGGGGACGTTTCATCTTCGGCGTGGGCGGAGGGTGGAACGCCGAGGAAATGGGCAACCACGGGACCAACTTCAGGAGCCGGTGGCGCCTGCTCCGGGAGCGAATACTGGCCATGAAGGAGATTTGGACCCAGGACGAGCCGGAATTCCACGGTGAATTCGTGGACTTCGATAAGCTTTGGGCCTTTCCCAAGCCGGCCCAGAAACCCCACCCTCCCATCATCATGGGCGGCGACGGCGCGACCACTTTCGACCGGGTCGTGGAGTACTGTGACGGCTGGATGCCCGTGGGGGCTGGAGTGCCCGGGGGGCCCAGCTTCGCGGAGAAGGTCGCTCTGCTGAAACGGCAAGCCGCGGACGCCGGCAGGGACCCGGACTCCATCTCCATCTCCTCCTTCGGCACTCGGCCCGACCCTGACGTAATTCGGGAGATGGAAGCCGCGGGCGTGGAGCGGGTAGTGTTCCCGCTGCCATCGGAGAAGCGGGAGAACGTCGTCCCCCTGATAGACCAGTACGCCAAGCTGATGTGAGACGCCTTGAGTAGGGCAGGCGTTGGGAGAGGCCAGACGTGATCTGCCCAAATTGCCGGTGGCAGAACCCTCCCGAGGCGAATTACTGCGGCAACTGCGGCACGGCGCTTGCTTCCGGCCAAGACACGCCGGCATGTCCCAATTGCGGGGACACAAACCCCTCAACCTCAACATTCTGCCATCGCTGCGGCACAGCGCTGGCCGTCGATTGCCCCAACTGCCGCCGCCGCCGCGCCGGCGAGGAACGGTTTTGCCTATGGTGCGAGCAGCTACTCAGCGGTCCGCCGGGGGTGAAGGCGGCCAGCCTGGGGCGGCGGGTGGCGGCCTACCTCCTGGAGGTGGCGCTCGTCTTGCTCACCCTGGTGGTTGGCTACCTGGTCTGGTTGTCCTTCTCCTTGAGGCACGGCCAGACCCCCGGCAAGCAGCTCCTGGGCATCCGGGTTATCCGGGCCGACGGGAGCCCCTCCGGCTGGGGGTGGACCTTCGTCCGGGAGATTATCGTCAAGACCGGCATTATTGGGCTGGGGGTCGACTCCTTAACCTTTGGGCTTGGGTCGATTTTCGACGGCCTGTGGGCCTTCTGGGACCGCGACCGCCAGGCCATCCACGACAAGATAGTCAAGACGGTGGTGGTGGACGACCGTCAGCTTCGCTCGGGGGCCGCCGGCGCTCCCCCCGACGCCGGCTAACCCCGGGGCTGACCAGGCTGCGCCTATCCGCCGGCACGACGCCGCCCAAGCCCTCCTTGCCACGGCTCCACCCCGCCTTCGATGAAGGCGGCTCCACAAGTCCGCCAAGACGCAGCGGCTAGAACGGAGCGGTACGTCGGGGCGGTTGCCTAAACCGCAACCACCAGAGCGCCCACCGCCATGGCGGTCAGGTCCGCCTCCACCTGGGCCCACTCCCGGCCATGGTCGTCGCTGCAATAAATCTTGCCCGCGCCCGTGCCCGCGTACACCCGGCCCGGATGGTCCGCGTCCCAGTCCATGGCCACCACCATGTCGTCGTCGCGGCCTATGGCCTCGACCAGCGTCCAGCCGCGCCCGCCGTCGGTGGAGCGGTATAGCTGAGGATTGTTGCGCCCGGCGCTGCTGGAAACCGTAACCAGCACCACGTCGGCGGCGTCGGGGGCGGCGGCTATGTGCAGGGTATAGCGCCGTTCCAGGCCGTCATTGATCTTCTCCCAGCGCCCTCCGCCGTCGTCGCTGCGAAACGGGGCCTCGGCGGTGGCCACGTACACCCGGCGCGGATTGACCGGGCTCATGTTGACGAAGTGAATGTCGTCGTGGGTGCCCTCCAGCTGCTCCCACCTTCCTCCCCCGTCGTTGGAACGGACTATGCCCCCCACCTCTATGCCGGCGAATATCGTGTCCGGGTCGCCCGGCGCCATCCGCAAGTCCCGCACGTGGGAAAGCCGGCCGCCGTGGAAGTTCCACCTTCCCGGCTGGGACGCCTGCTGAAACCCGGGGCACTCCAGCCAGCTTTCCCCGCCGTCGTCGGAGCGAAAAACGGCCGCCGGCTCACTCCCAGCGTACACCGTTCCCGGGTTGGTGGGATGGGCCAGGACACTGTGGGCGTAATCGGTGGGATAGGCGGAAAGCCGGGTCCAGGTAGCGCCGCGGTCAACGGTCTTGAAGACCCCCGCCTCGTAGGCGGCCAGGTAGACGACGCCAGGCTCCGAGGGGCTTGCCGAAAGCCGGGCGGCGGCGTGGGACAGGGAAGTCACCGGGCCCCGCTGCCAGGTGCGCCCGTCGTCGGAGCTGCTCACCGAACAGACCCCGTCCAGGGTTCCCACGTACAGCCTGCGGTGGAGACCATTAGCTTGCGTCATGGGTGTATTCCTCCTCGCTAGTCCTGCTTCAATTCTACCAGCATCCGTCACGGCGCAAGCCTGCCCGCAAGTCGCCGTCGTAAGTGTTCAGAGTTGAGCGGCGGCGAGTATGGGGGAGAACCCGACTGTCGGCGTGAGGGAAGGCCAGGGGTTTTTTATTTCGGGGCCATTGTGAGCCATTTCGAGCCATGGGCCGGGGTGGCGGTTGATAGACGTCGGAAGCCGCTAATAGCTGCCGATTAATAGTGTAGGGAGTGGGCACCGGAGGGGGCAAGGGGGAAGTGTCGTGAGTCGAGTAGGAACCAACTATCGGCTGCAGCCGGTGACTCAAGGGCTAAGAAACTACCTCAAATCAAGAAGAACTTGCAGGTCACTGCCGGTGGTTTTCTACGTTCGTCCTGAGCGAAGCACAGCGGAGTCGAAGGGTTTCCCCGGCGCCGGTCCTTCGACTGCGCTGCGTTCCACCTCCGGCTCCACTCCGCTTCGCTCAGGCCGAACGGTTAAAAGCGGCGAAGTTTTGAGATAATTACTAACTCATCATCCGCCCCGAGTCCCGGGTGTTAAGATGCAGGCGGCCTCAACCAAGGAGGAGTTATGCTGCACCGGCTCGGCATCGGCGCCGCTATGGCCATTGCCATCGCCGCCCTCGCCGTGGGCATCGTCGCCCTCGTAGGAGGCGGGGAATCTCCGCCCAAATCCGCGCCGGAGGTCTCCAAGGCCGACCGGGCCGGATACACCAAGGCCTTCGTGGACCGGGCCATAGACCGCTACGAGGCGGAAGGGCGGGCCGACACCGTCGCCTATTACAACACCCCGGCGAGCATCGACGGCGAGTGGTACGTCTTCATCATCGACGAGAACGACCGCATGATCGCCCACGCCGCGCGCCCTGAGCGCCTGGGCACCGACTCCACCGTCCGGGTGGACGTCAACGGCTACGACTACGGCTCCGTCTTCCAGGAGACCACCGAGGACGGCCAGTGGATCTCCTACTACTTCCAAAGCCCAGGAACGGGGGCGGCAACTCAGAAGCACTCCTGGGTGGTCCGCCATGACGGTCTCCTCTTCGGCTCCGGCTGGTACGAGCGGTAAGCGCTGAGGCGCGCCCGCCGGACGCAAGGCCCAACCCGCCGGCGACGGAGGCCCAGGCAGGTCCACAGGTTTAAGAAGAGTACCTACTCCGGACTCACATTAACTGTAACCGTTAGGGAGGTCTCACCATGGCAAGACTGGAAGGGAAAGTGGCGATCGTCAGCGGGGCCGGCCGCGGGCAGGGCGCGGAAGAAGTCCGCATGTTCGCCCGGGAGGGCGCCAAGGTTTGCTTTGGCGACATTCTGGATGAGGAGGGGATGAAGCTGGAGGCCCAGATCAGGGAACTCGGTGGAGACGTTACCTATAGCCACCTGGACGTGACCAAGGAAGACGACTGGAAGAACATGGTCCAACTGGCCGAGAACAAGTACGGCAAGGTGGACGTCCTGGTGAACAACGCGGGCATCACCATCGGCACCAGGAGCATCGAGGAGACCAGCGCGGAGGACTGGGACCGCATCATGGACGTCAACGCCAAGGGCGTGTTCCTGGGCACCAAGCAGGCCATCCCGGCGATGCGCCGCAACGGCGGCGGGTCCATCATCAACATATCATCCACCGCCGGGATCGTGGCCATCGGCCGCTCCGCGGGCTACACGGCCAGCAAGGGCGCCGTAAGGCTCTTGACCAAGTCCACCGCCATCCAGTATGCCAGGGACAACATTCGGTGCAACTCGGTCCACCCCGGCCCCGTCAACACTCCCTTCATCCAGGAGATGCTGGATGACCCGGAGCGCCTGCAACGGCGGCTGGACCGGGTCCCCCTGGGCCGGCTGGGCACCGTGGAGGACATCGCTTACGGGGTGCTGTTCCTGGCCTCCGACGAGTCGTCCTTCATGACCGGGTCGGAGCTGGTGATCGACGGCGGGACCACCGCCGAATAGGGCCGGAGAGTGGGACCGTCCGTCTACTTGACCGCCGTCCCGTGGTCTCTAATCCACCGGTAGACCAAAGCGCCTCCCGCCGCCCCGGCCAGAGGCCCGGCCCAGTAGGCCCAATGGGCGGTCCAGTTCATCGCCACCAGGGCCGGTCCGAAGGAGCGAGCGGGGTTCATGGAGGCCCCGGAGATTGGACCGGCGAAGATGACTTCCAGGCCCACCGTTGCGCCTATGGCCAGGGCCGCGCTTTGCCCCACGGCCCTGGTGTCGGTGGCCACCGCCATAATCACGAACATCAGGAGAAAGGTGAGCAGGACTTCAAGTCCGAAGGACTGGAAGTGGTCTCCGGCCGGGATAGTGGCGCCCATGTCCGCAACCAAGCCGAAAAGGCCCCGCAACACCAGGCTGGCGCACGCGGCCCCGGCCAATTGGGCGCCCCAGTAGAGGGGGGCCTGCCGCCAAGGAAAATGGCGGGCCAGGGCAAACCCGGCGGTGACGGCCGGGTTTATGTGAGCGCCGGAGATGTGCCCCAGGGAGTAGACCATGGCCGTCACGATGAGCCCGACGGTGGCGCCCATGCCCAGGTGAGTGACACGGCCTCCGGAGAGCTCTTCCACCATGACGGCGCCGGTGCTGGCCAGCACCAGCCAAAAAGTGCCGATGAATTCGGCGAGACATCGATGCAGCATTGGTCAAACAGCGGGCGATTCGAGGGAGATGGCCGGTTAATCCTACAGGTCACGCCGCGAGAATATCAACATCGGCTGCCGCCCCTGATACCCAGTTGCGGCGGCGGCATGAGTTGAGGCACTGGACCAACATCCGCCGGTACCACTTCGACGGGCGTGTGCTCAGACGGGACGCTTGGCCCCGTCATCCCAGACCTTGACCTTGAGCTTTTCATGCAAGAAGGGCTGGGCCTCGAACCAGGCGGCTTCCTCCCGGGTCAACGGGCCGCCCTTGCAGGCCCAGGGTTTCCATGCTGGCGGCCGACAGGCGGAGAGCGTAGCGTTTGTTGGTGACCACCAGGTAGCGCTTGGCGTCGACGTGCCCGGCCACGGCGTCGCACGCCCGGGGAGGGAATCCCAGACCCCTCAATAAAGCACCGCCCACTTTCTCGTGGCGCATCAGTCCCAATTGCTCGACCTGAAACCGGGGCTCGCCGTCACACAGATGTCCCACGTCGTGGAGCAGCGCGGGATTGATCAACTCGTCGTCGGCCCCCGCTTGGGCGGCTAGTTGGGCCGCCTGAAGGGCCTGCTCCAGTCGGGTGACACCCTCGCCCAGGTATTCGGCGGAGCCCGCGCCGGCCAGCAAGCACAGGATCTCGTCGGCCATCAACGTCGGGGAGTTCATTTCAGGCGGCCTTCAGTGGGTCTGATACGCCCTTGGCCTGGGTTCGGCGCAACACCTCCAGGCGGCTGTACAGGCTGAGCACTTGGAGAAGACCGGCCGCGGAAGAGCCAACCGGGCACTTTGGGACGTTGGTGCAGTCTTCCTCCCCGATCTAAGGCGGGGGTAATGAATGGCGCAAGGACCAGTCGCGCAGCGGGGGAGCAAGAGTGTCGGCGGCGCCTACTGCGGGCTAATCCCGTAGACCCGCACCGCCGTGTCGTGGAACATGGCGGCCCGCTCCGGCGGCGAGTAGCTCTGGGACACCCGCTTGAAGGCGTTGTACATGACGTTGTACGAGAAAGACACCTTGTCCACGGGAAAGTTGCTCTCGAACATGCACCGGCTGGGGCCGAACTTCCCTATGGCGTAGTGCATAAGAGGATCGACGGCTCGCGCCAGTTCCTCCGAGCCCACCGGCTTGGCCCGGGTGTGCCAGTCGAACCCCATCCGCGGCATCCCCACTCCTCCCAGCTTCAAAATAACGTTGGGGCACTCGGACACCGCGTCCATACCGTCTCGCCAGGCGGATATCACCTCTTCGTCCCGGCCCCCATAGGGGCCAATGCGGACCAGTCCGCCCAGGTGGTTCAAGACGATGGTCAAGTCGGGAAGGGCCCTGGCAAACTCGGCCAATTCCGGCATCTGGGGGAAATACAGCGAGTTTTCCAGGCAGAGTCCCATGTCAGCCAGGCGGCGGGCCCCCGCTCGGTATCCCTCGTTGGCCAGGCAGTCCTCTATTTCCCGGTTGTCCAACTCAGGGCTAGGGTCCCAGCCAACCGAGTGGCGAATTCCGCTGAACCGGGCGGGACTGGCCGCCTGCAGGGCCTCCAGCACCGGCTGCACCCGGTCTCCCAGCTTCAGGTCGGCGCGGCCGATGATGGCCGCCGCGGGCCGTCCGGGACCATACTGGCCGGAGGCGCCGGCCGCCGCCAGGGCTTCCACGAACTCCACCTCTCCAACGCAGCGCATCTCCTCCGGACCCTCGGTCCGGTAGCTGGACCTCGCCTCGATGAACACGGTGGAGCGCACGTTGTGGCCGCTGTTGAGGTCGTCGGCCAACTCTTGGAGAAGATAGCGCTGGTAGTCCACCGGCTCGGGCCGGTATTCCCAAAAGTGGTGGTGAGCGTCGCAGATGGGCATGTCCGGCTCCAGGGCGGGTTCCTCGGTTAACGCCAGCCATTCATTGCCTTGCAAAGCCATGTTCACGCCTCCGTTCTGGAGCTAGCCGGGTCTGGAGCTAGCCGGGCCAATGATAGCACAACCGCCGCGAATCCAAGCAATCCGGCCCAGCACCCGCTCAAACCTGAAATATCAGGGTCAAATATCAGGTATGGGAAAGAACTCCCCAGGGGTGTTATGCTGGCTACTACTTGGGTTGAAGTGACGCGGCGGCATGGTAATAGAGAAGTTCGCAGCCAGCTAAAGCCCGCAGCACCGTAACCAGCTGGAGCGTTTAGTAAGGGCCAGTAGGAACCCGGCGAGGGTGACCACGGGTGTTCGTACCTTGCCGCAGACCAGATAAGGTTGGTCTGCGTCCCAAGTGATCCAATCTTTAGACGTAGCCGGGGGCACGATGTTTCGGATCAAGCAGCGTTTCGCCGAAGAGGGATTAACTGGGGCGCTCAAGGACTGACCCTAAGCCCATCAGTACCAGAAGCCGGTCGACCGTAGGGAGGCCAACCTCACTGCCTTGGCTTGCGGTTCCGCTCCCGGAGGCCATGACCACCAGACGCTTCGGCTGCTGGCAGACAAGGCAGCAAAGTTGGGCTTGGCGGAGTCTTTGTCCCGCTAGATGATGCGACTGGGGCCGAAAAAGCGCCCTAAAGCTTCGACGGAAAGGGCCGCCGCACATCCCCCAAGCCAGCGCCGGATTCGTGGCCCATATGAAGAATGCCTTGGACCTGCAAGAGGAACCGTATGACCCTCAAAGCTCGGTGGTCTGATTCAACAAGGCCTTGACTCAGTTGCTGGGCGAGACCCGGGCTCAAATACCCTTACGTCCGGCGCGGCCAATGCGGTAGGAGTACGAATAGCGTCGGGGTGGTACCCGCAATTTGCTCTTGGCCCGTGAGCCGGAGGCGCGCTGGCGGCATGTGGCAGTCACTGAACGGCGCGCCAGGCAGAATTTCGCCTGGCAGATGTGACAGTTGGTGGACGAAGCCTATCCCAGGGCCGAAGTGGTGCGAGTCGTCCTGGACAATCAGAACACCCATGGCCCGGCATCCCCGTACGAGAGCTTTCAAGCCGCAGAAGCCAGGCGGATCGTCTGACAACTTGAGTTTCGATACACACCCAAGCACGGGAGTTAGTTGACCATGGCGGAGATTGAGTTTAGCGCGCCAGCGCGCTAAAGCACCCAGCTGCGGCTCCCCAATGAGGAGGCACTCAGGCGACAAGTCCAAGCCCTGGTCACGGAGCGCAACCCTGCCACCGCGATCATCAACTGGCGGTTCTACCCCCGGGATCAACCCCCGAGACGCCCGAACCAAGTTTAACCACCTTTATCCTTTTGATCTCAAGGTTGACGGAGTACAAGAGCCCGCTTCTTTTCCGTCGGTTCATAGACTTAGAGCCGATACTGGCCACCTTATTACATCTAGGCTGATAATAATTATTGACAAACCGTCATATCTAGGGGAGAATCCTCATCCGTATCATGGGTGGTGGTTGCCGTCCCTTTACCCGACACAACTGAGGCGGCGGGTGGGAGAACCGAATTGAGGAAGTAAAACTCGAGAGGTGAGTCATGGCAGACTTTAGGATCATATCTTCGGACAGCCACGTGTTGGAACCTCCAGACCTGTGGACTAGCCGCGGCGATGTAAGGAAATACGGCGACCGATTGCCAAGGGTGATCAACCTGGGTGGAGACAACAACAGGAATGTGCACGGGCTTCAAGGCGAGGATGCCATCGCGACTGGCGATTGGTGGTTCGGCAACGGCCACAAATTGGTGGGCGCTTTCGCAGCAACTCAGACCGGACGCAGGTTTGAGGAGCCGGAAATGCTAAGCATGTTGGGCTCTTACGACGACGTGCGGCCCGGGGCGTACGACCCCGGCGAGCACGTGAAGGATATGGACATTGACGGCATCCATTATAGTATCGTCTTTCCCACCGTCGGTCTGTTTCTGTTTCAGGTGCCGGACAGTGATTATGTAACCTCCACCTTCCGAACCTATAACGATTGGGTCGCAGAGTTCTGCGCTGCCCAGCCCAAACGGATCAAGGGCGTGTGCATGATCAATATAGATGACGTGACGGAGGGTGTGAAGGAGCTGGAGCGTTGCGCGAAACTGGGGTTCTCAGGGGCCATGATCACAGTGTATCCGCCCGAGACTATGCAGTACAACTCTCCGGATTACGACCCCTTGTGGGCATGCGCCCAAGCTAACGGGATGCCCCTCAACTTGCACATCAGTACCAATCGCCCCACCCAGAGCACCAAAGGGGACCAAAACATGGGGAATGAGGACCTAGATGCAGCCACCATGGCCTATATGACCAACGTTGATCACTGGGTGCGCATGTCTCTAGCCTGGATGATCCTCAGTGGGGTGTTTGAGCGCTTCCCTCAGTTGCAGGTAGGCTCGGTGGAAATGGAGCTGTCCTGGGCGCCCCACTTCTTGGACCGGTTAGACTACAACTACACCCAAAGGGGCGTTGGTCAGGCCATAGCGCATCAGCTGAAGGAAGGTATGCTGCCCAGTGACTACTTCCACAGCAACATATTCCTCGGCTTCCAGGAGGATGCCTTGGGTATAAGAGACCGTCACATCATCGGTGTAGACCAGTTGCTCTGGGGTTCGGATTATCCGCATCAAGAATCCACCTTTCCGCGTAGCCGAGAGATCATCAACGAGATATTGGTTGACTGCACTGAGGAGGAGAAGGCGAAGATCGTCGGCGATAACTGCGCTAGGGTATACAATTTGTCCTGGTAGCCTGCAAAAACCCGTTCGTATAGGTAGGTCGCCATTCCAAATGAGCAGCCTGAGTCTCGGTTCGCACAGTCTACATTCGAGGGGCACACTGGCAAACATGAGACGCCTCGGAGTTTGGTAAGTAAGAAAAAGGTCGTACAAAATACAGGGCCCATGGGAGGACCCCTTCCAGGTAGAATGGGATTGGTAATAGATCATCCACCGGGAGGGGTCGTTTCATATCTTGCAGATGAGGTGGAGCGGAGGCAAGGGGTTGGCATCTTATGCAATTGTTCATTGGGCCTTTGGAACATAGGCCGGCATTGCCCGCCCAGCGCAGCCAGCTAAAGCCCGCAGGAGGCCAAGAAACACAATGAGAGGCGTAGTGTCGTGTCCCCAGCCGGAGGCCGCCGAGGTGGGACGGCAGGTCCTGTCCAACGGCGGCAACTGCATCGACGCCGCCGTGGCCACCGCCTTCGCTCAGTTCATCGTAGACCCGCAGATGTGCGGGTTGGGCGGATGGGGAGGGATGCAGGTCTTCCACGGCCCGACCAAAGAACATGTCTGCATCGAGTTCTACGGGCGGGCGCCGCTGCGGGCAACCCCGGACATGTACGCCAAGCTGGTAAAGCGGCCCCTGCGGTTCGACCAGTGGGAGCTGGAGGGCCATTTAAACCAAGTGGGGTATCTCTCGGTCACCTGTCCCGGGACCGTGTTGGGGCTTTGGGAGGCCCACCGGCGCTACGGCTCCCGGCCCTGGAGAGAGTTGGTGGAGCCGGCCGTCAAGCTGGCTAGCGACGGCTTCCCGGTCCCCGGCGAGCTGGCCGATCTATGGCGGAGGCCCCCAGGCCAGGACGGCGTCTCCGGCATGACCGAGGTCATCGGCGCCACCCCCGCGTCCAGAAAAATCTACTTCAAGCCCAGCGGCGAGCCCTACGACGCCGGAGAGACCTTCACGAACCCCGATTACGCCGAGACCCTCCGCCACATAGCCGACCAGGGCCCGGACGTGCTCTACAACGGATGGATGGCCCGGAAGATCTCCGAGGACTTCGCCCGGCACGGCGGCCTGCTCACCGAGGAGGACTTCCGCAGCTACAAAGTGGGAGTGGCAGAGCCGGTCACCCTGGACTACCGCGGCTGCACTGTGGCCGGCCTTCCCCCGCCGTGCAGCGGGGTCCAGGTGGGCGAAATTCTGCACATCCTCGAGGGGTTCGACCTGGCGGGGATGGGGTTCGGCGGCCTGGACTACTTTCATACAATGGCATCAGCCCAGAAAGCGTCCTTCGTAGACCGGGCCCGGTACCTGGCCGACCCGGCTTTTCAGTCAGTGCCCGTGAGGGAGGTGTTCCTGTCGCGGGACAACGCTGCCGCGTGGCGGGAGCGAGTCCGCCGCGGCGAGCCCATCGAGGCCCCGGCGGCCGACGCGGCGGAGCCGCCGCACACGACCACCGTGTCCGCCCTGGATGAGGAGGGCACCGCCGTGGCCCTGACCCACTCACTGTCCACTCCCGCGTCGGGCGTGGTGGTCGAGGGCCTGGGGTTCATGTTCAACAACGCCATGCAGGCGTTTCATCCCTACCCGGGGCACCCCAATAGCATCGCCCCAGGCAAGGCCAGGATCACCGGGGTGGCTCCGACCATCGTGTTCAAGGACGGGGAGCCTTGCCTGGTGGTCAGCGCCATGGGCGCCACCAAGATCCTGACCGGCGTCCTCCAGGCGCTGGTCAACGTGGTGGACTTCGGGATGTCTCCCGTGGAGGCGGTATCGGCGCCCAGGGTCCACTGCGAGGGCGGGCAACTGGACCTGGAGGCGCGAGCCTACTTCGGGCTAAGCGAGAGCCTGCGGGCCCGGGGCCACCAGGTGGTCAAGAGCGGGCTCAGCTACGATCCCTTCTTCTCCCTGGTCCACGTCGCCTCGCGCGACCCGGACACCGGCCGTCTGGACGGCGCGGCCGACCCCAGGGGCCGGGGGGGCCTGGCCATCGTGGAGTAAGGCTACGCCGCTCCCGCGCCGGCTTCGGTTGCCGCCGCCATGACTTTTTCTTCCCGGCTTCGGCGCAGGAATCGCTGCAACGCTACGGCGGCCCACAAGGCCTCGATGACGGTAATGGGATAGGCTTCCACCAGGCCGCTATAGACCGCCGTAAGCAGGGATGCCGCGGCAAAGGCCAACACCATCCACTTGGAGCTGCGCTCCCGCCAATACGCCAGAAACATTACGGCGACAGCGACGGCGCCGAATACTGTAATCATCGGCTCCTCCGAGAGGCCGCGGCCCCCTAGCGGCCCGGCGTGTCTTGGCTCTCCTGGAGGCCCCGGCCCAGGAGATCGATTGCCGCCTGGGCCGAGCCCCGCTTGGCGGCGTCCCGGTCCCCCTCGATGTGTATCTTCTCCGCCCGGTCGCCGCCGCCCTTCACCGACAGGCCGATGAAGAAAGAGCCTATGGGGTAGCCCGAGCGTCCGGCGGAGGGGCCGGTTACCCCTGTGACGGAAACGGCATAATCGGTGCCGGTCAGCTCCCGGACACCCCGGGCCATGGCGACGGCCATTTCCTCGCTGACGCTGCCATGGGCCTCGTAGAGCTCGTCGGGCACGCCCAGGACCCGCTGCTTCAACCCGCCGGTGTAGGCGATGACGCCGCCGGGGAAATACCGCGATGCGCCGGGCACCGAGCCCAGCATGTAGCCCACCAGCCCGCAGGTGTCGGCCTCGGCCACCGAAACCGTCTGCCCCCGGGCCACCAGAATCTCGGCCACCTCAGACACGTCCATGAAAACGACCCTCCTGTTGGTGCCTATTGGTGATTGACTAGCGGGACGGTCAGCCGCGGAGGGCCACCCGGTCCCGCGGCTGCTCCAGAAGCGTGAAGAACTCCCGGTTGCCGGCGTCCCCCAGAACGGGCGAGGCGGAGAGGTTGCGCAGCCGTAGGCCGCGGTCCACCGCCCACGACACGAAACGGCCCAGCACCCGGGCGTGGACCTGGGGGTCTTTGACGACGCCGCCGCGGCCCACTTCCCCCTTCCGCGCCTCGAACTGGGGCTTGACCAGGGCGATGAGCGGGCGGCCCGGCTTGAGGTGCTCCAGGGCAGAGGGTATGACCAGTTCCAGGGAAATGAACGACACGTCAATCACCGCCAGGTCCACCGGCTCGGGCAGCGGGAAGGGATAGCGGGCGTTTTGTCTCTCCATGACCACCACCCGGGGGTCTTCCCGCAGGCGGTAGTCCAACTGGCCGTGGCCCACGTCCAGGGCGTAGACCCGGGCTGCGCCCCGCTGCAGCAGGCAATCGGTAAATCCGCCCGTCGACGCGCCCACGTCCAGGGCCACCAGGTCCCGCGAGGTCACCCCGAAGGCCTGCAGCGCATGGGCCAGCTTCAGCCCGCCCCTGCCGACGTAGGGAAGCCGCCCGCGGACTTCCACGGGGGTCGTCTCCGGCAGCAGAGAGCTGGACTTGGCCACCCGGCCTCCGGGGACGAAGACCAGGCCCTCCATGATCAGGGTCTGGGCCTGCTGGCGGCTCTCGGCCAGGCCCTGGGCTACTAGGAGCAGGTCGGCCCTCTGTCTGGCGCCGCGTTTGGATGCGGGCACGCTGGTCCTCCGGACGCCAAGCTGAGGAATGGCCCGGTCTGCCCTCCGGAAACTAGACCGAGAAACCCGCCCGATGCCGGGCTACTGGCCCCGGAAGCTGGGCCGCCGCTTCTCCAGAAAGGCCCGGTAGCCCTCCCGGTAGTCGAGGGTGTCGAACTGGGTGAGAGGCAGGCGGGCCTCCTCCGGGGTTAGGTCGGCCAGGGATGGCTTGGCCAGCACCTGGGCGACGGTCTGCTTGTTGACGGCGTGGGAGAGGGGGGCCAGGGAGGCTATCTCCTCGGCCAGGCCGTAGGTGTAGGACTCCAGGTCCGCCTTGGGGAGCACCTGGTTCACCAGGCCGATGCGCAGGGCCTCCTGGGCGTCCAGCAGCCGGGCGGAGAGCAGGATGTACATGGCGTTGCCCTTGCCCACCAGGTTCACCAGGCCCTGCATCTCCTGGTGGCCCACCGTGATCCCCAGCCGGGCCACCGGGATCCCCAGCCGGCTCCCGTCCTCGGCAATGCGCAAGTCCGTGGCCACTGCCAGCTCGCAGCCGCCGCCGACGGCGAAGCCGCAGATCATGGATATGGTGGGCGTCGCCATCCGGGGCAGCAGCGCCAGCACCCGGTCGACGGCCCGGTTGTAGACCCCACCCTTCTGGGAGTCGGACCGGTGCTCCTCGAAGTCCTGGATGTCCGCGCCCGCGGAGAAGGCCTCTCCGCCGGCCCCGGTGATCACTATGGCGCGGACCTGGCGGTCGGCGTCCAACTCGGCCAGCAGGTCCGCCAGGTGCTGCCACATGGAAAGGCTTATGGCGTTCCGCTGGCGGGGGCGGTTGAAGGTCACGGTGGCCAGGGGCGGCCGGCGCTGCACCAGGATATCTTCGGACTTTATGTCTTCAGGCATAGCTCGCGCCTTTGGCGATGACGGTGGTTGGGGGATGGGCCGCGCCCCAAGTATATACCCCGCCCGCCCGCCCGTCATTTCGGGCGCCCTCTCAGAGCGGCATCCCCGGCCCGCCCCCACCTGCCATTGTGAGCGCCCCCTCCGGTCATTCTGAGCGAAGCCGAAGAATCTCAGGCGTTGCTCTAGGGTGCGGTCCATGCGCCAACGGCGTGGCTGCGCCTGAGGGCTGGAGATTCCTCGTCGCTGCGCTCCAGCGGAATGACAGGGGGGGTGGAGGGCGGGCTGACAGGGGAGCGTGGGTTAGACGGAGGCGAGGGGGTCTAACCGGGGGAGGGGGGTTGGATTCGTTTTTTGTTGGAACGAATAGGGAACGAATCGGTCATAAGGCTGAAATCCTTCTGCCCCCCCGGCAGCCGGGCCGCCGCTTACTTGAGCAGGCGACCCAGGCCCGCGCCGCCCAGGCCGGCGATGGCGGCCAGCGAGGCGGTGAGGGCGTTGCCGTTTATCCCCCGGCTCAGGGCGTAGCCCTCCAGGCCGGCGATGACGAGGATGGTGAGGGCGGCGACGGCGGCGTAGGCCCCCGACGACCCCCGGCGGCCGGAGCGGTTCATTGGGCCCGTCCCCGCCGGGCGGGTTTAGACGAGGCCGAGCCCGGCGGCGGCGCGGCCGGTTGCGTGGGGGCCGGTTCCTGCGCTGCCGTTTCAGGCGCGGCCAGGTCCGGCGGCGTGGGTTGCGGCTCGATCAAGTCAGGCGCGGCCAGGTCCGGGGGCCACAGGTCTTCGAGCTCCTCCGGCGTGGCGGCGGGAGCTAGGTCGAAGGTCTGGGGGATGTCCCGCAGCGCCTGCTTGCGCCGGGCGACCTCCTCCCGCCGGCCGGCGTCCCCCTTTTCCACCGCCTCCAGGTAGGGAGCGTCCAGCCGGGACAGCGCCTCGTCCCGGGCCCGGCGGATGGCGTCCATGTGGATGCCCCGGGCCTGGGGCAAGCCCACGTCGACGGCCCCGGCGGCGCAGCGCCAGGCGTCCCGGAAGGTGCGGTCGGCTGGGACCTGGGTGTCGTCCACCACCCAGTAGGCCGCCTGGGCGCCGTCCGGCCCCCGGGGCACGCTGCGCTCGATGATTCGCCGCAGCAGGGCCTCGCCGGTGTCGCCCTGGGGCCGGGCCCGGTCATGGTAGGCCGGGACCAGGACGACGGCCCGGCCGGTCTCGGGGTCCTGATAGACAATCACTTTCGCCATTACTGGTCTCCAAAGGCGGCGACGGACACGCCGTCGTCGAGTTTTGCCCTGCCGTCCCCCCGCCACACGTAGCAGTCGACCGTCCCCGCCGCCGCGTTCCCGGTGGTTGCCATGCGGGCCGCGCCTCCCGAGGGGCTGGGCGTGACCACCACGGCGTAGGCGGCCCCGGAGAAGTCGTCGGCGATGACCACCCGGAAGCTGCCCGTGCCCAGGTCGGTCAGGCTGGCCACGTTGTAGCTGGCGTCGATGACGGGCAGGCCCGAGTCGTAGTGCATGGACAGCCATAGCTTGGCCACCCCCGGCGAGTGCTTGATCATGTCGGGCGGAGCGTAGCTGTCCTCGTCCCGCTCGGCCTCCAAGGCCGCCTTGGTAGCCTGGGCAGCCTGGGCGGCCTGGGCCGGGCCGGCGCTCCCGGACGCGGCGGAAAGGGGGGCGATGAACCAGTTGGCCCCGTCGGAGTAGTAGGTCTTGCCCCCGTAGTCGGCGGCGATGACGTCCTGGGCGGCGCCGTCGATGGTCGCCGTCCCCTCCGTGGCCACGGTGATGGGATTGGCCGACGCCGCGCCGGACTCGTCCTTGACGGTGTAGGACCGGCCCGCCCTTAGCTGGCCGGCGGGCAGGACGATGGTGGCCGGCCCCGGGTGGTTGACCCCGATCAGGCGCTGGCCGGCCCGGGCGGCGTACCGGGCCGATGTGACGGTGACGTGGGCCTCCAGCACGGCCCGCGCCGGGGAGCGGTGGACTTGCTGTATCTCCGGAGAATGCGGCATCACGGCCCCCTTACAGGCTCCCGATAAAGTCCACCTGATCGCCGGCGCGGGCGGCGTCGGCCCAGAACTGGGCGGCCGAGGCGGGCACGACCAGGTGCAGTTGGACGGACTCCCCGGGCGCCAGGGTCATGCCGTCGATGGCGGACACGTCATCGCCTCCCAGGTAAACGTCGCCGCTGTTGTCCGACCGGGCCTTGAAGACCACCGCGGCGAAGTTCCCCTTGTGGGCCGCCTGGACCCTGGTCCCGGCGGCGGTTACCTTGATCGTCCCCGATATGACCACGCTTCTCCCCCCTTCGTTGGTTCGTTGGTTCGTTTATTCCGGGCTCCTTGGTATTCCGGGCTCCTTGGTATTCCGGGCTCCTTGGTGTTCCGGGCTCCTTGGTGTTCCGGGCTCCTTGTCTTCCGGGCTGCGCCCCCACCCTGTCATTCCGTGGCCGCGAAGCGGCGAGGAATCTCCAGCCCCCCTACGCCAACCACGCCGCGAACGATGGACCAAGGTCCCTAACCAGGACTTTAGACCCCTCGCCCGCCTGAAGGCGGACTCGGCGTCCCCCCCGTCATTCCGTGGGAGCGCAGCGACGAGGAATCTCAAGTCCTCATGCCCCCACCACGCCGTGAACGATGGACCACGGCCCCTAACCAGGACTTTAGACCCCTCGCCCGCCTGATGGCGGACTCGGCGTGACAGGGGGAGGCCTGAAAGCGGACTCGGGCGAGCCTGCCCCCTGTCATTCCGGGCGGCCCCTTTCCGTCATTCCGTGGCCGCGAAGCGGCGAGGAATCTCCAGCCCCCCTGCCCCAACCACGCCGCGAACGATGGACCACGGCCCCTAACCAGGACTTTAGACCCCTCGCCCGCCTGAAGGCGGACTCGGCGTGACAGGGGGAGGCCTGAAAGCGGACTCGGGCGAGCCTGCCCCCTGTCATTCCGGGCGGCCCCTTTCCGTCATTCCGTGGGAGCGCAGCGACGAGGAACCTCGCGGACAACCGCGTTCCCGCAGGGTAGGGGCGAAAAATCTTTCGCCCCTACTGGGGTCTTGCGCCCAGGGGGTTATGCGCCCTCCCCTAGACCCCGGTTATGTTGTACTGGAGGGCGGTGTGGGTGGCGGTGGCGCGGCTGCCGCTGCGCTCCTGCAGGGCGATGCGGAAGCTCACCACCATCACGTTCTGCCGCTTCTGCGGGTCCCTTACCGTCTCGATGCTCAGCTCCCGCTTGAACCCGATCCGCCACTGGGTCCGGTTCACCGCCAGCAGCCGGCCCGTGTTGACGGTGTTGCCCGTGTCGGTCACCTTGCCGTCGGCCTCGGCGGGGCGCATCTGCTCCGAGACGATGACCGGTATGCCGCCCACGGCGCCCAACTGCCCCGTCAGCAGCGTGGCCTGGGGGCCGAAGCGGTCCAGGGTGCGGAAGTTGCCCACCCCCAGGGACCGCAGGTAGGTGTTGATGTCGGTGATGTACACCGCCTCCGACGGGCGCACCCCGTACTTGCCCAGCTTGGCCCGCACCTCGTTGAACATGTCGTCCGACACCGCGGCGGCGTGGTTGTTGGCCTGGGCCGTGTGGTCGACCAACGGCAGGTGAATCAGCCCGTCGAACCCCAGCAGCCAGTGGCCCTTGCCCGCGTCGGTGCTGCCGATAGTCGCCCCGTCGGCGTTGATGTTGTTGGTCGTGGTGGTGTCCCCGTTGAGCAGCACGTCGTCGATGACCTCCCGGGCGTTGCGCAGCAGGCTCCGGCGCAGCTCCTCCATCATGGCGATGACCGCGTCCTCGTCTAGGTCATAGGACCAGGGCACCTCGGCCACCAGCTCGTAGGCGGTCAGGGTCTGCCGGGCCGTGGCCAGGGTGGCGCCGGTGGCCGCGGTGTTCTCCGCGCCGGGGTACCAGTTGACGTCGCCCAACTGGAGGGGAATCTGGAAGGGGTTGCTGGGCATCTGGATGGTGTTGAACAGCGGGGCCACGGTGGTCTCCAGGTTCACGTCGTCCCACAGGGCCCGGGCCTCCTGGGTGTCCACCAGCTCGTCCCCGGAGCCCGCCGTGGTGGAGTCCATGGCCGCCTTCAGGTTGGCCCGCCAGTCCTCCAGCATCCGGGGATTCAGGCCCGCCGGGTCCCGGGCCTGGGCGCTCCACAGGCTGCGGACGCAAGCCAGGTCCAGCACGTCGCGGCCGGCGTACTTGCCGAAGGGCACCCGGGGCCGCTCCGCGCCGCCGGACCGAGCCAGGATGGCCCGCTTCTCCCCGTCCCGCCACGCGGAATTGGCCCGCTCCAACTGGGCGGCCAGCCGGGCCACCTCCTCCCGAAGAGGCGGCAGCTCGGCGTCCAGCCGCGACTGGTAGAAGTCCCGGATCTCGGCCATCTCCCGCTTGATCAGCTCCAAGTCCTGCGTTCCCAGGGTCATAGGGTCACCTCCTGCGTATTCATCAAAGTTGCGTTCATGGGGCAACCTACGGGGCTGCCCCTGCACCCTCCACCCCTGTCATTCCGTGGCCGCCCCCTTACTGTCATTCCGTGGAGCCCCCTTACTGTCATTCCGAACGGCGCACCCGCGCCGGAGGAATCCAAAATGCCTGGCGGCCAGCAGCACGGCCCTAACCAGGACTTTAGACCCCTCGCCCGCCTGAAGGCGGACTCGGCGTGACAGGGGGCTGCCCGCAGGCGGACTCGGCGCAGCCCCCTCGTCATTCCGTGGCTGCCCCCCTTCTGTCATTCCGTGGGAGCGCAGCGACGAGGAATCTCCAGCGCTAATGAGCAGCCGTGTTGGGGCCATTGACCGCGCTCCAAGTCAGGACTTTAGACCCCTCGCCCGCCTGAAGGCGGGCTCGGCGACCACCCCCACCCCTGTCATTCCGTGGGAGCCTGCGACGAGGAATCTCCAGCGGTTATGCGCAGCCGTGTTGGGGCCATTAACCACCCTCCAGGCCAGGACTTTAGACCCCTCGTCCGCCTGAAGGCGGACTCGGCGTGACAGGGGGCGGGCGCCCACGGAATGACACCACCCCCCATCCCCCCGGGCCACCACCTGCGGGGCGGCGGCGGCCAGGCTTCTTCACCGCCTGTTATGATTCCCCCTGCCATGTCCGCACGCCTAGACCGCCAGTTCTACGTCTACATCCTCACCAACGCCACCCGGAACCTCTACGTGGGCGTGACCAACAACCTCGAGAGGCGCATGTACGAGCACAAGAACGGCCTCACCCCCGGCTTTACCGCCAAGTACAAAGTCACCTGGCTGGCCTACTTCGAGCAGACCTCCTCCATCGAGTCCGCCATAGCCCGGGAGAAGGAAATCAAGGGGTGGCGGCGCAGCAAGAAGATCGCGCTGGTGGAGACCCTCAACCCCCAATGGAAGGACCTGTCCCTGGAGTGGTTCTCCGGCCCGGACCCCGCCCTGGGGTAACGGGTCCCCGCCATTCCGGGGCCCTCCACCCCTGTCGTTCCGTCGCTGCCGCTCTTACTGTCATTCCGTGGGCGCCCTCCTTACTGTCATTCCGTGGGAGCGCAGCGACGAGGAATCTCCAGCGTTAATGCGCAGCCGTGTTGGGGCCATTGACCATCCTCCAGGTTAGGACTTTAGACCCCTCGCCCGCCTGAAGGCGGACTCGGCGTGACAGGGGGGCGTGCGCCTGAAGGAGGACTCGGCGTGACGAGGGGCGCCTGAAGGCGGGCGAGGCGCCCATCCCCCTGCCATTCCGGGGCCCTCCACCCCTGTCGTTCCGTGGCTGCCGCTCTTACTGTCATTCCGCGGCCGCCCCCCCTCACCGTCATCCCGTGGGCGCCCTCGTTACTGTCATTCCGTGGGAGCGCAGCGACGAGGAATCTCCAGCGCTAATGAGCAGCCGTGTTGGGGCCATTGACCATCCCCCAGGTTAGGACTTTAGACCCCTCGCCCGCCTAAAGGCGGACTCGGCGTGACAGGGGGCGTTTGAAGGCGGGCCAGGCGCAATCCCTCATCATCGGCGGGCCTCCCTTAGGGCGGCCAGCAGCGCGGCGATGCCTGCCTCGCCCGGGTAGCCGGACTCCATGGACTGCGGGGACCCCATAGACTCGGAGGACTCAGGCGCCTCGGGATACGCCGCGCCGTCCAGGCCCGCCTCGCGGGCTAGGCGGGACAGCTCCTCGGCCAGCTTGCCCAGCTCGTCCAGCCCCGCCGACAGCGCCGGCCCCAAGACGGTCAGGGCGGCGGCGTTGGGCAAAGCCGGGTCCGGCTCCGGTCCCGATGCGGCGCGGCGCAGGTACTCCCCGGCCCTTGGCGCCTGGTCCAGGGCCCGCTTCAGGGCGTGGCCGTTGGCCGGCACCGGCACCGCGCTCACCTCCAGCAGCTCCTGCTCCAGGAAGCGGATGCCCAGCAGCGCCCCGGTCTTCTCGTCGCGCCGCTCCCGGTAGCGCAGGGGCCGGAAGCCCACCGACACGCCCCTTTGGTAGCCGGCGCGGTACAGCCCGGCCACCTCCAGGGCAAAGGGCGTGGCGGCGAACTCCATGCGGGCCAGCAGCCGGTGGGGCTCCAGCCAGGTATCCACGGCGCGGCCGATCACCGGGCGGGCGTAGTCGTGGGCCCACAGGAACACCGGGTTGCGGCGGTAGGCGGCCAGGTCCCAGCCGCCGGCCTCGATAACATCCCCGTACCGGTCCACATCGTCGGTGGAGAGCACGAAGCCCATCTGCTCCGGGTCCCCCTCCACCGGGGGACAGGCCGCGCCGCGCCACTTGCGCAGCAGGGGCGCCTCGCCCCGGCCCCGGTCGAAAGCCTCCAATGCCTCCAGCAGCCGCTCCCGCTCCCAGGAAATTTGACCCGAAGACTGAGTTGCGTCAGGCAAAGCTCTCACCTCTGTTTCCCCTCTGTTTCAAACAGGGGCGCGGCGGCCCCGCTCACAAAAAAAGACAGACCCGCGTCGGGGGTCTGTCCCTCCGGCTCCGCCACTCGTTGATAACGAGGTTAGAAAAGCGCTTCCCGGCCTGTCAACACCGCCGTGACACCGCCCCTCCCCTCGGAGTGGCGGCGGCCGGCCTCCTGGGCCCCGGACCCCGTCTCCCCTGTCATTCCGCGGGCGCCCCGCGCCCAGGAATCTAGGGCCCTGGCCTGTGGCATGGTCAATGGGTCGCAGCGCGGCGGGCGCCCGGCCTCCTGGGCCCCGGACCCCGTCTCCCGTGTCATTCCGCGGGCGCCCCGCGCCGAGGAATCTAGGGCCCTGGCCTGGGGCATGGTCAATGGGTCGCAGCGCGGCGGGCGCCCGGCCTCCTGGGCCCCGGACCCCGTCTTCCCTGTCATTCCGCGGGCGCCCCGCGCCGAGGAATCTAAGGCCCTGGCCTGAGGCGCGGTCGCTCCATCGCAGCGCGGCCGGCGCACAACCCCTGGACAGAGGACCCCAGGCCCGGCAGGAGGCGGGCACCCGGCCCTCTGGGCCCCGGACCCCATGTAGGGGCGAAAAATCTTTCGCCCCTGCCAATGGCGCGTAACCGCCGCAGCCACCCCACACCGTTCGTCCTGAGCGAAACGAAGTGCAGTCGAAGGACGCCCGGAAAAAGTACCCGAAATTAACTTCGGTACCCGCTTGACATTCCCGCTTGCCTGTTAGTAAGGTAGCGGTTGCCTGACATATGGGCGGGGATGAAACCCTTCACGGCTTCTACCGGGACCTCTCGCGGCGGTCCGGCAAAGGCCGGGGCTTGAAGAATCCGCCCTTTTCCGGTCTAACGTGTCGCACGTCGCCTTGACAATGGAAACTAATCAATGCTAAAAAGGGTGAAGCTTCACAAGCCGCCTTTCAGGGGGAGAGAGACCTATGGGACCGCTGTCAACGGGTCCGCTCACGTATCCATGGACGGTCCCCAGGCCCCCGGGAGGGTTGGAGATGTGAGCGACGGCCAGACTTTCCGGGTGGGGGAGGGGACTACCGCCAATCCGCCTAGCAAAGTCCAAAAGGTTAGCCAGATACCCCGGAATCCCGTGGAGAACGACCTCAAATGAAGGAGTTACGGTAGATGAATACTAAAGTGGTCAAATCTTTTGGGCTTGCCCTCATCGTGGCGGTGGGCGTCCTGGCCCTCCTGTTGGCGACGGGTACCTTCAGCCCCCAGAAGGCGGGGGCGGCACCCGAAGATGGCAGTGTGTCGTTGTCACTCGAACAAATCGGTTCCGTCGACCAAGACGGTACTAACACGGTCAAAGCCACCGTTAAATTCATTGATGATGAGGGGCTATCCGGTTCAAGCGCCATTGTCATCACGCTCGGAGGCGGCCTCGAAGTGGCTTCCCCTGGCCCCGTGACCGTCAGCGGCACAGGCAGCGGTGGCCTGCCGTTCGAAGTTACCGACCAGAATCCTTCTGCCACTGGTAACGACACAATCACCATAGACCTCCCGGACCCCTTGGTGGATGCGGTGACCGCCGTACCCGATGACGGGATTGAGGCTGCCGAGGAAGTCCCAACCACCATGGCCGACTCGGAAATCACGGTGGTTATTGCAACCGGAATCACTGCGCCTATCGCCGACGAAGACCAGGAGTTCACGGCTGCGGTGGGTACCGGTACCGACGCTGCTACTAATGCACAGACCAGTGATCCGGTTACGATGATCGTCGCCGATGTTCTGTCCAGCCAGGATGCTGGGGCAGGCGTGTCCCTAACAGTCGTGTTCGATGCTCCTGTGGGCGACATTGATGCTGGCGACGATGTCGTAATCGAGTTGGAGAGCTTCCAGATCGACGCCCCGATCGACGCCGACGCCATATCGATAAAGGGAGACACTACCGCGAATGCTGCAGACGTTAGCGTCAGTGGCTCGAAGATAACGGTAGAAATTCCTGATATGAACGGCGACGGAGAGGCTGACGGTGACAACTTGGACGCAGGTGACGAGGTAACCATCAGGGTTCGAAGCCGAGCCGGGCTCATGAACCCGCCTCTGGCCGGAGATGGATACCTGGTCAAGGTCACCTACGACGGGGACACGGTGTACGAACGCAACGCTGGCGCCATCAACGCTACGCTGAAGGCCGATCCAGAGAGCGGGCTTGAGGGCGAGGCGTTGACCGTTAGCGGCGTGGGCTATTCCAACGGAACGGCCACTATCTACCACATAGGAACCGCCGAAGCCCCTGATCCCGGTACCAGTGGCTCGGCTTCGCCAGACTTCGCAAAGGTAGGGTCAGCAAGTGTCAGCGACGGGTCTTTCTCGACGACCGTTACCGCCGGTGCCGATTTCACCGCAGGTGAGAATGACCTCGTCGCCCGGAGCTCTACCGGGCAATGGGGACCCGCGGCCACATTCACTCTGAACGGTGCCATCTCTATCCCCGACTCAGTCACCAAAGGCACTGACCTGACCGTTAAGGTGAGCAAGTGGTCCGCAGGGCCCATTACCAGGGCCACGATAAACGGCGAGGATATGTACACGGTTGGAACAGGCGGCGCAGTCGACACGGTAGACGATTCTGACTCCGAAACAGTCGACCCGCCTCGGTTCAAGCCCCAAGATCCTGACGCCACTGACCCCGCTGGTGCAACAGAGTTCAAGATTCGGGTGGGCTCCGGTGCGCTTCTGGGTGAGCAGACCCTCGTCCTTTACTCTACCAAGGATGGCGAGGATCAGGAATCGGCGGGCCAAAAGAACATCAACGTGATCGGGATCGAGTTGACTGTGAGCCCTTCGGCTGCGGTAGTGGGCCGCGAAGTTACGGTCACCGGCTCCGGTTTCCTGGGGAACGTGACGGAGATTAAGGTCGGCGAGGCAACTCATTGCGTCGGCATGGGTACCGCCGTGGGTCAGTGTAATATCGCCGTCGCGAGTGGCGGACGGGTGGTTGCGGCGTTCGATGTCCCCAACGACGCAAGGCTTGCTGACGCCGGTGACTACGCTATCACTATCTCCGACGACAATGGTCGCACTGGCTCGGCTATGTTCGCCATCCAGGAGCGAACTCTCACCTCCAACCCGTTGGAAGGCCGCATCGGTTCCACCATTGAGTTGAGCGGCACCGGTTGGCCTACTGGCGCTGGTGGCGTCAATCTGGTGAAGATTTCCTATGACGGCACGCAGCTAAGCAGTGCAACGGCTGACTCCTCCGGCGACTGGTCGACGTCGATCAACGTCCCTGACGACGCGGGTGTTGGAATGACACACGTCGTGAAGGCCGAGGCGACGGTGGGCGTCGGCGTCATTGGCTCGAACGTCATGAAGGAAGCTGACCACAAGACGCCTGATCCCGTCGTCACGCTCTCATCAGCCCAGGCGCAGCGTGGGACCTACGTCACCGTTTCGGGCGCCAACTTCCATACCTTCCGGCCGGTGATGATCGAGATAGGCGGCTCCGACGTTACCCCGGCGGCGACCACCACCGAGGGTGACGGCAGCTTCAGCGCCGAGGTCCTGGTGCCGGGGCTGAGCCTGGGTAACAAAAACCTCAGGGTCACTGTAAACAAGGTTCCGGTGGTGGAGTTCCTGGAGATCGTAGACACCCCGGCCACCCCGGTGGTCACCTCCAACGACCCGGCGGACGTGTTCGCCAAGCTGATCAGCGATGGCGTCCTGGACGCGGTCTGGGTCTACAACAACGACGACGGGAAGTACCGGGGCTTCATCCCCGGCGCCTCGGACACCGAGATGATGCTGGCGGAGACGCTCGGCATAGCCCTGACCGAGGTGAACTCCGGCGACATCGGGTGGATCAACCTGAACGCCGACGCCGAATTCCAGGGCAAGGCGTACACGGCGGGCTGGAAGCTCGTCACCATCAACTAGGCTAGGGTCCCACAAGCAAAGGTTACGCGGGGCCGCCGCGCGGCGGCCCCGCCACTCCACACATAGAGAAGGTGACTAAATGACCAAACTGAAGATCCTGGCCTTGATTGTCGGAATGGCGCTCCTGTTGGCCCTTCCGGCCGTGGCGTCGGCCCAGGGGGCGCCGCCTCCCACCGCCTACGGCGGCGATGCGATGCTCGATGGCGACCCCGCCGAAGATGGCACCATGGTCACCGCCATGATCGGCGAAGAAGAGGTCGGCTCGGGTGAGGTGATGAACGGCAGCTATGCCCTGCAGATAATGGGCGACTCCAGTTTCATGGGGCAGATGGTGTCCTTCACGATCGGCGAGTACATGGCCGACGAGACGGCCACCTACATGCAGGGGACCGTGAACGCGGGCATGGATCTCAACGCCGTGAGCGCCATGATGCCCGGCGACGATGGCGAGATGCCCGTGGTACCGCCCACCGAGGCCGAGCTGATGCAGGCCGAGATCGACGGGCTGAAGAGCCAGATCGCGTCGATCCAACTCCAAAAGGGCGACACGGGCCCCAAGGGCGACAAAGGTGATAAGGGCGACCGGGGCGCCGCAGGCTCTGACGGCTCGGCAGGCGCTGGCGGCTCTGATGGCGCACCGGGCGACGCTGGCTCCCCAGGAGCCGCCGGTTCCCCAGGCGCTGACGGCGCGGCGGGCGAGGCCGGTCCTCCAGGAGCCGCCGGTTCCGCCGGGGCCCAGGGCGACGTGGGTCCCAAGGGCTCTTCAGGGTCCAGCGTGCTGGGCATCGTGGCCCTCATCCTGGCCATCGTAGCCATACTAGGCGCAGGCGGGGCCTTCATCATGGGCCGCCGCATGTAACCCCGCAACCCCAGGCCAGGACCCAAACCCCGGCCAATCCCAAGGCCAGGGGCAGCCGGCCCCGGCCAGACCCCAGGAACCCCAGAGAGCGCCCCGCCGAACGGCGGGGCGCTCTGCTTGTTGCGGGGCCGGGGGGACTGGCGCCCCCCCCACCGCTTGTCATTCCATGGGCGCGCCGGGACCACCCTGTCATTCCGCGGGCGCCCCCGGCGCCGAGGAATCCAAGGCCCTCCCCTGGAACACGGTTGCTCTATCGCAGCGCGGCGGGCGCCTAGCCACGGGCAGGACCCCACGTAGGGGCGAAAAATCCTTCGCCCCTACCAATGACGCATAACCGCCGGAGATTCCTCGCCGCCTTGCGGCCAGGCTGGGCCTCGCGTCGATGATGTCTAGGCCGTCGTGCGGCACGCCATGGGGCGGACTGATGCTGACTATATATCCGGCGGTAGGGCGCCGCTGTACCTCCCTACTCCCTCTCCATGCCCCGCGCGAACGCCTCCGCCGCCTCTTTCTGCCAGCCCGGGAGAGCGTGGGAGTAGATGTCCGCCGTGATGCTCACCGTCGAATGTCCCAGCCGCTTGCTCACCACCACGATGTTCTGCCCCTGCTGGAGCATCAGCGAGGCGTGGAAGTGGCGTAGGCTCCGCACCGTCATATCTTCCCGCCCCACCCGCTTCCCCACGCGCTTGACGGCCCGAGAAAGTCGTTCGGGGTGAATCCAGTCCCCGTCCTCGTCGGCGAACACTATCCCCAGGTCCCGGTACTGAGGCCGGACCTCCGGGTCCGGGGCGGGTCGCCGGCGGTGGGCCGCCAAGACTTCCACCGTCACGCTGTCCAGGTCCACCACCCGCCGTCCCGCGGCTGTCTTGGGAGGTTCGAGGATAAGCCCACGCTCCCGGCTGAGGACCAAGGAGTTCTCGATCCGCACAAAGCCTCGCTCCAAGTCCACGTTCTTCCACAGCAGACCCAAGGCCTCCCCACGCCGGATGCCGGTGTAGGCGAGCAGGTGCATGGCCTGGTAAAGGTAGTCGCCTTCATCGCGGGCCATGGCCAGGGCATCGCGCACGACGGACACGTCTGGCGGGATGATCTCGTGCCGCCGCACTGTGGGCGGGGAAACCAGGGCCACCGGGTTTCTCGGGATCAGCTCAAGCCGGAGGGCGTGCTTCATGGCCCCCGAGAGGACGATGTGGACTTGGTTCACGGTCTTGTGGGAGAGCCGTTTGGATAGCTGGGCCTCTAGGGCCTGGATGTGGGCCGGGCTGAGCTGGGTAATATCTATGTGGCCGAGGTTGGGGGCGATATAGCGGTAGATTATCTCCTGGTACCGCTCTTTGGTCCCCTGGCGCAGGTTCGGGACTACGCGTTGCTCCATCCAGCGGTCAAGCCATGCGGCTAGGAAGATTCCGCCGGGGTTGGGGGTCCCCCCCTGCAGACGAGGGAGAGGACTTCGCGGAGCTTGCGCTGGGCCTGGGCCCTGCCGCGAATGGCGAGGGACTTCCGCTGGCGCTTGCCCGTGGCGTCCCGAGGGATGTCGTAGGTGATCTCCCAGAACCCGGAGTCGGATGCGGCCCTTCATTCAGAACGTCCTCTACGGCGGCCGGGATGCCCGCAGTGGGATCAGGAGTAGCACCAGCGCGCCCCGCCGCCATGGCAACCCCAATAACGCAGACGGCCACGCCTGTGGAAAGGAAGACAATCCTTGGTCGCATCCGATGCGCGTCCTCCTTTGTTCGTTCTCAGATTACGTGGGGAAGCTACTTGTGGTCGGCCCTGCCGTCTCTGGCACGATTGTACTATCCAGCCCGGCGCGGTGCTAGGGTGGCAGGCCCGGAATCCCGCGCGCAGATGAGCCAACGGCTTCTGGAACACGCCACCGCCGAGGCCGACAAGGGGAGCCGCCTCCAGGCGTCTGAGAAAATCTGGGACGCGGTGGCCCAGACGTGCAAGGAGGCGGCAGGCGGCCGCCTGCAATGCATAGGAGGGATAGATGAAAGTCAAAATCGAGAACCTTGACAGGGAGGAAGGCTATTACCTAAGAAACTATCTCAAAACTTCGCTGCTTTTAACCGTTCGTCCTGAGCGAAGCGGAGTGGAGCCGGAGGCGGAACGCAGCGCAGTCGAAGGGCCGGCGCCGGGGAGACCCTTCGACTCCGCTGTGCTGCGCTCAGGGCGAACGCAGAAAACCACAAGAAGTGACCTGCAAGTTCTTCTTGATTTGAGATAATTACCTAGACGTCGAGACGCAAGAGGGGGGCATGGAGATTTTGGTGAAGCGCCCCGACAACACAAGACGCTCTTCGGCTACCCGATTGACTACGACCTGAGTGCCGGCGAGGACTACGAGCAAAGCCCCAACAAGCATCGCTAGACTTTTGCACTTCCCTCAACTGGAACCAATACCGCTGGTAGGAGTCTTTCGGTGATTGCCGCGGCCATTGGACCGTGTTTGCGAGGGCCGCCATTGCCGTTCCGGCCGCACCGTCGCCGGGGACTGGCCGCCGCATGCCGGCATGGAGCAGCCGGATTCCGGTGATATAATGCTCCCCGGCGCGCCGGAGGGCCCATCCCGGCCTAACGCTTTGGGCCGCCTGTTGCGCCGTGGGCCCCGCGGAGCCATGTTGCACTACGCCAGACGCCTACTCAACGTCCTCCAAGAGTTCTCGCTGCCCCTGATTTTCGGCGTGATAGCGGGGCTGGTTGCCGCCAACATAGACGCGGACTTCCATCACGACCTGGTCGAATATCCCTTGTTCGGCGACGGCGCCAAAATATTCGGCCACCTGGTTACTGTCCACTTCCTCATCAACGGAATCTTCATGGTCTTCTTCTTTGGCATAGCGGCCAAGGAGGTCACCACGTCGGTGCTTCCCGGGGGGCCCCTCAACCCCATCCCCAAAGCGATTAACCCCTTGATGGGCACCCTGGGCGGCGTCTTTGGGCCGGTGGGGGTATATTTCCTGCTCACCTGGATTTTCTACGGTGGCACGGGCAGTTTCTCCGAGGTAGCCAACGGCTGGGGGATCCCCACCGCCACCGACATCGCCGTGGCCTGGCTGGTGGCCCGGCTGGTGTTCGGCAACGGGCATCCGGCGGTCAACTTCCTGCTGCTGCTGGCCGTTGCCGACGACGCCCTGGGCCTGGGAATCATCGCGGTCTTCTACCCGGACCCCAACCATCCGGTCCAACCCGTGTGGCTGCTGCTGACTTTGGCGGGCATGGCGGCGGCCTACGGGATGCGACGGGTCGCGCTGCCCTATTGGCCTGCCTACGTTCTGTTGGGGGGAGGGCTTAGCTGGGCGGGGCTGGCCAAGGCCGGCATCGAGCCGGCTCTGTCCCTGGTGGTGATAGTGCCCTTCTTGCCCGCTCCGGCGCCGGCCCTCGAAGGGTCCGGCCCCGCCCATGAGAGCCAGAGAGCCTCGGACCCCCACTCGCCCGTCGCCGCCTCCCACGGCCACAGCCCCTTGGAGCAGTTCGAACATGACCTGAAGCTCTTCGTGGACCTGGGCCTGTTCTTCTTTGCCTTCGCCAATGCCGGGGTAGCCTTCAGCAGCATAAGCCTGGTGACTTTGATCGTGCTGCTGTCGCTAATAGTGGGCAAGACCGTCGGAATTTCCGCCTTCTCCTGGGCTGCCGACAAGGTGGGCTTTCCGCTGCCGGCGGGAATGGGCTTCAAGCACCTGGGAATGGCGGGTCTGATTGCCGGTATAGGACTCACCGTGGCCCTGTTCGTGGCCGGCAAGGCCTTCACCAGCCCCCACATACAGGACCCGGCCAAGATGGGCGCGGTGCTGAGTGCGGGCGCCGGGGTGCTGGCGCTGGCCGCCGGCCGGGTTTTCCGGCTGAGGAATGACGTAAAGTAGACCCCATGAACCGGGGCGCAATGCCGCGCCCGACACAGGCCGGGACGCCGACCGCAAAGGAGGGACGGATATGATCGGAGTATTGACCCACCACTGGGCTAAATCGGACAAAATGGAGGAGGCCCGCAGGCTGCTGGACGGAAACGGGGTGGTCCAGAGCAAGGCCCCCGGCTTCGGCGGGCGCCAGACCCTCTACTCCTTGGCCGACCCGGCCAAGATCACCACCCTGGTCACCTGGGACAGCAGCGAAATCTACGACGCCTGGAGGGCCAGCCCGGAGCGGGCCGCGGCCATGGCCGGAGCGGAAGAGCTGTGGAGCCGGCCCGCCGAATCGGAGAGGTTCCAGGTGGCCGGCTAGCCCCGGCCAGCGCTAGGGCCAACTCCAGTTGAACGGCGCGTAGTGGCCGTTTCTGCCGGTGTTGTCCCAGGTCATTCCGTGGCCGGTATAGGTGTTGCCCGTACCCCTGGCCAGGGCTAGGGTGGAATTGACCGGGTGCCCGGCGTTTTCCAGCAGCATCACCTGGTCGCGGTTCGGGGCCTTGATGCCTTCCACGGCAAAGTCCATGACGTTGGGAATGGACACCCGGCGGGTTTCGCCCTCCATCTCGAAGGTGATCTGGCAGTAGGTGGTGTCCTTCATGTCGGTGGTCAGGCTTATCCAGCGGGCCATGGGGCCCCCCATATCCCCCGACAAGATGCTTTCCAGGGCCTGCCGCTGTTCCTCGGTGGCCCGCTCATCCACGAAGAAGGCGGTGGTCCAGTTGCCGTCACCCATGACCCCAGGGGTATGGGCCGCGACGACGAAGTTCAACCCGGCCAGGGACACCCCATTGAGCTCGCCTGCTTCCACGTGGAAGGCTATGCCAACGTCGCAGTAGCCTTCGGTGGGCTGGGGGCGCGGCACCGGCAACACGCAGGGGCACAGGATCTCGCAATTGCAGTTCTCGAAGTACTGGCCTCTTAGATTCCATCGATCGGTAGTCATCTCGTTCCTCCGGTCCTCTGCGGACCTGACTTTCCCGAAGAACTCCCGACTCCAATAGTACCACGGAAGGGCGGCCCCCCGGCAGGCTTGGTATAATCAGGGCGGCGTGGCCCGTCTGGACCCTTTCGCAATTAAGGGCGGAAGGCGGTCTCGGCCCGGCCGGCAGGCGGCAGCCTGGAAATCCTCGGTGCGCGGCGCGTTCGAAGGGAGCGAAACGGAATGGCCAGAAAGAGCTTTTGGGCCTGGGGCCTGGAGTCGGACGAGCCGACGATGCAGGAAATGCGCGACGCGGCCGCCGGGGTGTCGCGGCGGTACGGCGTCAACGTGGAGGCGGTTGCCCCGCCCAAGCTGGAGGAATTGCGGCTGCGCCCGCCCAGAATATCGCCGCCGTCCTCCCTGGCTTCCCTCTGCGCCGCTGACACCCACAGCCGCGCCGTGCACAGCTACGGGCGGGGGTTCCGGGACCGGATTAGGGCTTTCAACGGCCGCTTCCCCAACCCTCCCGACGTGGTGGCCTACCCCGCCACCGAGCAGGACGTGATCGACGTCCTGGGCTGGTGCTCCGATTCCGGGTACACCGCCATACCCTACGGGGGAGGAAGCTCCGTGGTGGGCGGCGTGGAGCCTCCCGAGGAGTCGTCGGGGATAGTGTCCATAGACCTCGCTGGCTTGGACGGGGTGTTGGAAATCGACGAGGAGTCCCGCTCGGCCCGCATCCAGGCCGGCGTCTACGGTCCGGCGTTGGAGGACCAGTTGCGCCCCCACGGGTTCACCCTGCGCCACTACCCGCAGAGCTTCGAACACTCGACCTTGGGCGGCTGGATCGCCACCCGCTCCGGCGGTCACTACGCCACCAACCACACGCACATCGACGACTTCGTCGAGTCGGTCCGCATGGTCACCCCCGCCGGCGTGTGGGAGTCCCGGCGCCTGCCCGGCAGCGGCGCCGGCCCCAGCCCGGACCGCCTGGCCATCGGCAGCGAGGGAATCCTGGGGATAATCACCGAGGCCTGGATGCGCATCCAGGCCCGCCCTCGGTTCCGGGCCTCGGCGGGCGTCACCTTCCCGTCGCTGCAGGCGTGCGCCGACGCGGCCCGGCACGTCGCGCAGGCCAAGCTTTGGCCCGCCAACTGCCGGGTCCTGGACCCGGGCGAGGCGGCCAACGCGGCCGGCCTCGACGGGCGGCAGGCCCTGTTGGTGCTGGGCTTCGAATCGGCCGAGGTGCCCCAGGGCGACTTCATGCGGGCCGCCATCGCCATCGCCCGGGACCTGGGGGGCTCGGTCGATGCGGGCGCCATCAAAATCGTGGAGCCCGGCGGCAGGGCGGCGGCGGCAGCCGAGGCCGGCAGGCAGGGCGCCGTCGGCAACTGGCGGGACTCCTTCCTGAGGGCGCCCTACAACAAGAACATGACCGCAGGCTTGGGCCTGGTCGCCGACACCTTGGAGACGGCCATCACCTGGGACCGCTGGCCCCGGCTGGACGCCATGGTCCGGGAAGCCATCGGCGAGGCGCTGGGCCGGACCTGCCGCGGGGGGAGCGTAACCTGCCGGTTCACCCACGTCTACCCCGACGGCCCGGCCCCCTACTACACCTTCGAGGGCTTGGGCCCCAAGGGTGCCGAGATCGAGACCTGCGACGAGATCAAGGCCGCCGCGTCGGACGCCATCATAGCCGGCGGCGGCACCATCACCCACCACCACGCCGTGGGCAAGCTGCACCGGCCCTGGTACGATCAGCAGCGGCCCGGCCTCTTCGCCGAGGCGCTGCGGGCGGCCAAAGCTGCGCTGGACCCTAAGGGGATATTGAATCCCGGCGTGCTCATCGACCCCTAATGGAATCCGTAATTACATACGGATTCCATTCAGTTTTGAAGTCCCGTAGAAACTCCTGGGCCTGGGCCTGCGCACCGCGGCGGAGACCCATAGGCTCTAGGGCCGGCGGGCAATCCTCTGAGGGAGGCTTCCATGGCAGTGTCCATCTCGGCGACCGACCTCGGCTACTACGCCTCCTCCCGGTTTTGCCCCCGCTGCGCCTGGGTCAAGCTCCACGTCAAGAACCTGCCCTTCCAGGGTTTTCCCGGCATATTCAGCACCATCGACCGCTACAACAAGCGGATAGTCCAGAGCCACTTTCAGCGGGAGAACGCCCTGCCCTCCTGGCTGGACAAGCTGGGGCCGGTCGAAAGCTGCGTCGATCCTCCCCATTGGTCCAAGTTCCGGGTGTCCGACCCCGCCTCGGGGGTCACCCTCCGCGGCGAGGCCGACGGCATATTCCGCATGGCCGACGGCTCCTACACCATCGTGGACTACAAGACCTCCAAGTTTTCCAACGCCCAACGCGCCATGCTCGCGTCCTACCGGACCCAATTGAACGCTTACGCCTACATCGGGGAGCGCCTGCACCTGTCTCCGGTGGGCCGGCTGGCCCTGGTGTACATGGAGCCGGTAGCCGATGAGGAAACGGCCGCGGACCCCGCGCTGGTGGACGCCCGCGGGTTTTCCATGGGTTTCGGGGCAACGGTGGTGGACGTGGAACTGAAGCCCGATGCCCTGATTCCGCCGCTGCTGGAGAAGGTGCGGGAGGTGGCGGAGACGGAGTCGCCCCCGGAGGAGCAAGCGGCCTGCAAGGACTGCCAGGCGCTGCGCGGATTGATGGGCGCTCTGGGGCAGACTCCGGCGGCGCCGGGAAACTAGGACGGCGCCGAGCGTTCGACCATCACACGACAAAGGGCGGGAGAAGACCATGCCTGACTACGAAGTGTTCGACCTGGGCGACGTGGTGCTGCAGCACGGGGCAACGCTGCGGGACGCCAAGCTGGCCTACAAGACCTACGGCGCCCTGAGTCCCCGGCGGGACAACGTAATCGTGAATCCCACCTCCTACGGAGGACAGCACAGCCTGAACGAAGGGAGGATCGGCCCTGGGCGGGCGCTGGACCCGGAGAAGTACTTCATCGTCGTGCCCAACATGTTCGGCAACGGGCTGTCGTCGTCGCCCAGCAACACGCCCAGCCCCTATGACCGGGCGCGGTTTCCAGGGGTCACGCTGTACGACAACATCATGTGCCAGCACCGGCTGTTGACCGAGAAGTTCGGCATCGAGTCCATCGCCCTGGTCACCGGCTGGTCCATGGGAGGCCAGCAGACCTACCACTGGGGCAGCCTGTTCCCCGGCATGGTGGAGCGGATTCTGCCCATCTGCGGCTCGGCCCGGACCTCTCGCCACAACCACGTGTTCCTGGAAGGGGTCAAGGCGGCGCTGACCGCCGACGACGCTTGGGCCGGCGGCTGGTACGACAAGCCTCCCGCCAAGGGACTGCGGGCCATGGGCCGGGTCTACGCCGGCTGGGCCGTCTCCCAGGCGTTCTACCGGGAGGAGGTCTACCTCAAAATCGGCTACTCGTCGCTGGAAGACTACCTGGTAGCCTTCTGGGAGGGCCGGCGGATGGGGAGCGACGCCAACGACCTGCTGGCCATGCTCTGGACTTGGCAGAACGCCGACATCAGCGCCAACTCCTTCTACGGCGGGGACCTGACGAAGGCGCTGGGGGCCGTCACAGCCAAGGCCATCGTGATGCCGGGCCGCACCGACCTATACTTCCCGCCCGAGGACAACGAGTTGGAGGTTGCCCGGATGCCCAACGCCGAATTCCGGCCCATAGATTCCATCTGGGGGCACCTGGCGGGCGGCCCCGGCGCCAACGAGGCGGACACCGAGTCCGTCGACGACGCCATCCGGGAGTTGCTGGCCAGGTGAGGCGGGCGAGCCTCGCGCTCATCCCGTAATTGTCGTGATACGGTGGTGGCGCCTTCAGGCGTCGACCGGGTCTCCGCGGCGGATCCGCAGGCGGTTGCGCGTGACGACGATGATAGTGCTCGCAACGAGGACGTTTGAGTAGTGCTCTATCAACTCGCGCATTGCGCTCACCTTGTCCGCAACCCGCATTTCCACGAAACGAATGATGCATGGGTGGGGCAACCGGCGTAGGAACACCAACTCTCCAAAATCTTTGTCCTCGGTGACGAGCACCCGTTGCTGGTTATTAGCCAAGATAAGCAGGTCCTCATCCGTGGCGCGCGGGTTGGCCTCCGACGCCGATATGACGTCGTGCCCCAGTTCGGTCAACATTGCCTGCATGCTCCGGGAAGCCGCGCATACGTCCAGAAGGAACCTCACCTCGGCTACCGGACCGTCATACGCTCATGGACCTGCTCCCCAGCCAACGAGCGATGGGCGAAGAGCAAGCAGGCCAGAATGTCCTCCGACTCGAGGGCCGGATACTCCTTGAGGACCGTTTCCGCGGTGTCGCCGGCGGCGAGCATTCCCAAGACATGTTCCACCGCGATGCGCATGTCCCGAATGATCGGCTTGCCGCCAAAGATGTCTGCCCGCACGGTAATGCGGTCCAGCAGCTCGGGATTAGCAGCCATGTCTCTCTCCTTCAGTATTTCTGGGAGTCGTCGCATATATCCGAATTTCCGCACGAGTCCGCGGGGTGTCAGCGTGATTAAGGTCGGCGCCGCTCCCTTGGCCACGTCGGCTTTCATGTCGTTGACGATACCTTCCGGCCAGCCTTCACCAGTGTCCACGTGACTTACTCCTTATCGTCCAACATGCAGTCGCGAAAAACCTTGGGAATCCTCGTGACCATACTTGCCGATGCGGCCCCCGGCTACGCTTCGCGATCTAGCGCCACGATTCGATGAACGAGCGCGTGGACCTTTGGGCGTGCTTCCTCGATGTCGTCGTCTTCCATGAAGTCCCGGTAGAAGTTGTCGTGGAAGTGGCGGGCTATCAGGAAGTTGGGTGACAGTACCGGCTCGTTAAGTTCCTCTGCCAACCTGTTAATGGCAGCGTATCTGGCCCGGTACTTACCGAAGGGCCAACCCCTCTCCTTGGCCAGAGCCGTAACGGCATGGGAGGCGGCGCCCCAAAGCTTTTCCGACCCCTGCAAGTTGTCTCCAGCGGCAAACTCTCGTCGGAATGGGCGAGGAAGTCCAGAGCAGCCTGGAGATGGTCTCCGGCGGTCATTTCGCGTTGCACTATCCCGGTGCTCTATGCCGGGGCCGGCGCGCCCGGAGGGGATGCTTCACTTCACACTATAGCAGAGGAGGGAACCAGGCAGACAGTAGGACGTGACGGCCCGAAGCACCCGTGCCGCCCAAGGCTGTCTGACGCCCCCAGGCAGCGCGGCTACGCCGGGGGGTGCATATCTCCCAGAGCGGTCTGGCGGCCCTGCGGGCGGCGCACCCGCTGCGCGGGCTGGTAGGCGGCGGGACGCGGCGGCAAATCGAACCCCCTCCCCTCCAGCATTTCCGAAACGGTGCGAAGCTGTATCTTGGGGAAGTCCCGCTGCCACAGGTCCGAGTGGAATAGCCCGCCCCCGGCCGCTTCCGCCCGCATTGGTCCCGTAGGCTCTTCCAACGAAATGAACAGACCCAGGGCCGCTTTCTCCCGCTCAACTACTCCCCTGAGGTCGCGCACCTGAGGCACAGAGACGTGCCCTCCCTTGACCTGCACCACGATCTTGTGCGGGGTCCGCTTCGGTCCATCCAGGAAGTAGACCAAGCCGTCGATTCCCCGGTCGGCGCCTTTCTTCTGGTCCTGCTGCGGCTGCGCTTCCAGCAGCGAGACCGCCCAGTACTGGAACTGGTAATGGTCCTGCTCCCACAGGGCCCGGGCGCCGCCTTCGTCCTGCGGCTCGCCGACCACGTCGTAGTCCTCCAAAGGGTCCAAATCGAAAGCGGTCTTCAAGCGGTTCTTCATCAAGGCCACCGCCAGGTGCGTGATGTCTATCCCTATCCACTGGCGCTTGAGCTTCTCGGCGGCAGCCACCGCCGTCCCGCAACCGCAGAACGGGTCCAGCACCACGTCACCCTCGTTGGAAGATGCGTTGATGATTCGTTCCAGCAGGGCTTCGGGTTTTTGCGTGGGGTAGCCGAGGCGTTCCTTGGGCTTCACATGAACCGGAGGCACATCGGTCCAAATATCTTGTAGAGGCTTGCCAGGACTTTCATCCAGGTAAATCTTATAGCGAGGCGTTCCTGCGCGGCTGTAGGCGATCTTGTTTTCGGCCTCTAACCGCTCCATGTTTTCCCTCGAGTAAGCCCAATAGCGACCGGGTGGAGGAAGCTGCCCCTTCCATTCATAACGAGTGTCACCTCCAGCCTTTGCAGCGTGGAGGGGTTGTGTTTGATAGTGACGCCCGGATTCGTCCGTATAACGATATACGGAATCTATGTATTCTGCGTCGTAAGCAACGTAAACGGTATTCCATTTAGGCCCGGCGCCTTTTGAATACCTCAATATAGTGTCGTGAATACGTCCCATATGTCTCGCTCCTTGAGAGACGTCGCTATGGGCGCTAGTTCTTTTCCATACCAGTTCATTCCTGAAATTTTCCTGTCCAAACACCGTGTCCAGCAGAATCTTCAAATAATGACCGGCCGTGGGATCGCAGTGCAGGTACAAGCTGCCGGTGGGTTTCAGCACCCGGCGCAACTCCACGAGGCGGGGCGCCATCATCACCAGGTAGGCCATCATGGCGTTCTGCCCGATGAACTGGCGAAACGCGGTTATCATGTCCTTGACCGCCGCCGGAACGCTCGGGTTCTGGATAATGTCCACCCCGTAGGTGTACTCTGTTTCCTGGGTCCACTCCCAGGTGTCGGTGAAGGCCTTGATCTGGGCCGGCGACTCCTCCCCCGTCCGCTCCCTGAACAGCACGTTGTAGGAGGCGTTGGAGTTGAAGGGCGGGTCCAAGTAGACCAGGTCCACCGACTCGTCGGGGATATAGTCCCGCATGACCTGAAGATTGTCGCCGTAGTAGAGAGCGTTTCGCATCACAACCGCCTTCAGAGGGTCCCACATGGATTATGGTGGCCATTATACTTTATAATAGTCCATACGACTTAACATAAACGCACAGAGGCGCAATGAGATTCTCGCAACGGCACGGTTACAAACCCGCTAGAGACGCAGTCCAATTCGAATCCATGGACGACGGTCTACGCAACTCGTTATGGAATGCACTCCACGAATATTATTTGGGGCCCCGCCTAACTCAAGCGGTGTGTAAGAAGTTGTGGACTGATTTCTTTAGGTGGCGACTTGATACCCTTGGTGATATGCAGTTCTTCAATATCACTGGTAGGGAGCAGGCACTACGACGCGTCAGGGAATTGTACTTTAGTGCTCAATGGCATGAAGTCTATGATCTTGTTGAGTTCATTGCTGATATAGACACTAGCACAAGAAGGGCCACCGAGTTTCGTGACCTTGTCAACACGCACCTGGAGCGAGAAGTCTCTGCCTACCGGTTCGTCGGCGGGTATATCGTCCCAATAACCGGCCAAGTCGAATTTGATGAGATAGAAGCCGCTTTAGGTGGGGGTAGCGGGGCAGTATCGGAACAACTGGATCGAGCTCTCCAACTGCTGGCTGATCGCCAAAGCCCCGACTACCGCAACTCGGTGAAGGAGTCCATATCTGCGGTCGAAGGCCAAATCAAGTCAAGTCTTGGCACAGACAAGGGAACCTTGGGGATGTTGCTAAGTCACTTGGAGCAAAAAGAACCGCTGCACCGGGCGTTGAAAGACGCCTTTGGTAGTCTTTACGGATATGCCTCCGATGAGGGCGGCATCCGTCATGCTTTGATGGACGATAGCCGCACCGTGTCCTTCGAGGAAGCCAAGTTTATGCTCGTAGTATGCAGCGCTTTCATAAATTACGTTCGCGGCGTGACCGAGGCTTAGCCCCCCTAAAACCCGTAGGGCGTCCAGGGCTGGTGCTGGACGGCAAACATCCGGTCGGCGCGCAGCAGGGCGCCGGGGGTGCGCTCCTCCACCAGGCCGGCCTGGGCCAGGGTGGTGAAGCTTACCGCCCCCAGGTATGCCGAGGCCAGGGCGGCGACGGGGACCACCAGGTCCGGCGACGCCCTGGTGGCCCGGCAGAAGGCCTCTTGGGGAGATACCTCCAGCTCCCAGGGTATGCTATTCCAGGGGCATAACTCGTCCTGCACCTCCAGCACCAAACGGCCGTCGGCCGGGTAGCTCCGCTGCTTCAGTGCGCCCGCCACGTCTATGAGGCGCAGCCAAATCCCGTCGCGGACGGACCGCTGCAGCCGTCGGGGGTCCGCCAGCATCCAGGGCAGAGGGTCGTCAACAGGCCGCCTCTCTGCCTCCGTGCCGGCGACGAGGTCCAAATCGAAGCAGAACCGCCAAAGGGCGGCGGCCGCCTCGTTGTTGGCGGCCATCAGCTCGTTGACGGTGGCTGTGAGGGGCTGCCCGCCGGTGCGGTACTTGGCGTAGCCTTCCACCCGCCCGCCGTCTTCGTAAGTAACGTAGAACAGGCCGCCCGGGCCCCCTTCCTGTTCCTGGTGCACGGACGCGCGGGACTCCCGGGCCCACAGGTGGGGGGCTTTCTGGAAAACGCCGGGCCGGCCCTTGGTGCAGCGGCGGGCCACGTCGGGAAGCTCCTTGCCTATGTCCGCCGGGTCCACGAAGAAGAACCGGCCCCGGCTCTCGTGGGCCCTGGCGTACCCGGTGTGGTGGCGCTGGATGGACCACTCCTCCCGCAGCGACCCGATTCCGTACCCGAACCTGCCGTAGATGCCGCTCTCGGAGGCGAACAGCGCCGCTAGGGGCTCGCCGCGCCGGTGGATGTCCTTGATCTGGTGGCGCATCATCATGGTCATCACGCCCCGCCTGCGGTGGGTGGGCTGCACCTCGATGTTGGCCACCCCCGCGACCACCGACGTGCCGCCGGGAATGGACATCTCCACCCGGTGCGAGTGGGCGCCGCCCACGATGGCCCCCTCCTCGACCACGGCGATGGACCGGTCGAGATCGAAGTGGGGCCGCAGCACCTCCGGGTCCTCGGCCAGGCGGTTGCCGTAGGCCCGCGCCTCAACCCAAACCCACTGAGCAAACTCGTCAGGGGTCACGGTCCTCAGTTCTAGCATCCAGGCCACCCTCCCTGTCTACCGGTCGATTCCTCAGGACGGGCAATCGCTCCGGGTACGTTGAATTATAGGGCATTGCAACAAGGCCGCCGTCTCCACCCATGTTAGGAAATGGGAGGCGGTGGGGGCAAGGGGCAACCGGCCCGGAGCCGGGGCCTTTCATGTTCTCAAGGCAGTCTTATGATTTGGGCAGGCCAGCGCGGAGGTAAGGAAGATGCAGTCAAGGGAAGCGCTGGACCTGGCGCCTGGCCACCGCAGCAGCCTGGGCAGGCGTCACCGTCCGGGCCGTTCCTGCACTGCGGCCGGGCCGTGATCCGCTTGCGGGCCTGGGACCCCGAGGTCCGGATAGACCGTTCGGAGTACCCCACCTACGGACAGGTCCTGGCGGACCAGATGGTCGGTGCGGACGCCAGGGAGATCGACGACTCCGAGGACGAGGCCAACCGGGAGCGTCTCTACTAGCCCCGCGTCAAGGGCAGTGAGACCGCTGCCGTCGGACTACTTCAGGCCCTCCCCCGGCTTCCAAGTAATCGTCATCAGGCCCTGCGCCACGCCCCAGGTCTCGACAGCCGGCATTCCCGCGGCGAGCTTTGGCGTTTGGTCCCCGTTGGGGTCGTAGTTGGCCGCTGTCCTTATACGTTCCCTGAATGAAATCACTGGACGCGTAGTGTGCCCGAACCGCAGGCCTCGTTCTTGGTCTCGCCCACAATTCCATCGTACGCAGCCTCACAATCGGTTGTCTTGAACGCAATGAGGTGGAATCAAGGGCGCAGGGCGCCTCACCGCCACTGACGGTATGGGGAGAGTTATGCGAAGGCATCTCGACGGGAGCGGGACGAGCACGCCTCAGTCGAGCGTCTCTTGGGTCACCACTTGGCGGACTCTTCCGAGTATACGTGGTCGGGCAACGAGTAGTGGATGCCGTCCACGTCGTATGCGGAAGTACTGAGCAAGGACGTGAATCTGTTGAAGTTGCTGTTTTGGCGGCGGCTCTTTAACAGCTTGCCCATGATGTGTTCATAATGGTTTTGAAGTTTGAACCACCCAATAACTCCCAAGGATGAGACGCGGGGATAGTTCAGTGCCTCGGCGGTATCTTTCCCGATAAGGCCGCGGGAAATACGGTACACGTACTGGGCCAGGCTTTGGCGGCTGGCTGAGTCGGTTACTCCGGCAATCAACGGGGCTGAGTTGATCAACGAGTGCGCCATCATGAGCGATTCTTCCGAAGGATGCGGCTCGCACATGAGACCGACGTCATACAGTTTCAAGGCTTCATCCGCATCGCGGAACAGGATGCTCCCAGGAATCCCCATCAAATGACCGGAGTAGCGCCAAACGGCCATGAAGCTATCGTGCTCTTCTTGGTCGTAGGCGGCGCCCAAAGTTTTCATGTGCATCAATAGCCTGGCTGAGAAAGCGGAAATGGCGTAGCCCAAATGCGCGGCGCTAATCGGCGTGCCCCAGGCTTCGGCATCCCACTCTTCCGACGACTCCTTCAGGAGCTTTCTTATCCGCGCGTGGACTATTCTGATACGGACCGAAAGCTTCCAGCCTTCTCCATACCTCCGGAGGCCGCCGGGAAGGAATATTTCTATCATGTGGCGGTTATTCTGCCCTAAGCGCCTGACGCCCTGGTCACGCACCCGCCCGGTGATGATGAAGGATTTCGCTATATTGGTGGTAAAACCTTCTATCAGAACGCCCGCCACAAACGCCGCCAGGATCATCTGGGAGTTCCGGTGAAACATGCGGAAGGCCGGGGAGAACGCTGAATGGTCGAGCCATTCCGGCGGAGTCTCAGCGTCTTTGAAGAATTTTCTCAGCGACTCCGGCGCTCCCCTGAGGGCCTCCTCACCTTCTTCTTCCATAGCCGCTCGAATGAACCGCGTCGCCTCCTCCCGGCCAACCTCTTCGAGGTCTTCCGTCATCTCTTCGCCCAGTGGGTCTCCGATGAGGGTGTGGGCGACGTAATTTGACGCGATATCAGGCGCGACAGCGCGGGCCTTTTCATACCCACGCCTGTAATCGGTCGGTATGTTCACAGTTCCTCCGGTATCAATCCCGATATCGACATTATAGACTTCATTCTTCATGGGTTTCTACCCGCTTCATGCGGTTCTACTCTCAGATCGGGAAGCCGGCTCAACCAAGACGGCAGGTACCAGTTTCGCCTGCCCAGGACCTCCATGGTGGCGGGGACCAGGACCGATCGCACCAGAGTGGCGTCGAGGAGGATGGCTACGGCAAGCCCGAATCCAACCTGCTGGTTGATGATGGTCTCCCCAGAAGCGAACGCGCCGAATACCGCAACCATAATCAGGGCGGCGCCGGTGATTAGTCCCGCCGTGGACCGCAGCCCGTAGGCCACCGCCTCGGCGTTGTTCCCGGTCTGGTCATACCGCTCCCGGATGCGGCTCAAAAGGAACACGTGGTAGTCCATCGACAGCCCAAAGAGAATGGAGAACATGAACAGAGGTATCCAGGCGTCGATGACCTCGGCCTGCTGAAATCCCAGGAAGTCTGCCGCCACTCCTTTCTGGAACACCAGGACTATCAGTCCGTAGGCCGTGCCCACGGAAAGAAGGTTCATGATGACGGCTTTGATGGGGATGACTATAGACCGGAAGACAAGCATCAATATCAGGAAACTGAATCCGAGCACGAAGGCGAATACAATGGGCGTGTATGCCTGTACTATGGAGAATGTGTCGGCGGTCGCCGCGGTCGCACCTCCGACCAGGACTTCCGCGTCAACCCCGTCGAAAGCGGAAGGGATGTACCGGTCGCGGATAGTGGAAACTACGTCTACAGCCTCCCGGCTGCGGGGCTCTCCGGGGATAAACGCCGTGATCAGGGCTACGTCTCGGGAGTCGTTGACCATTGGGAAGGGAAAGAGCCGCAGGCCCGGATGGGCCGCAAGAGAAGCCTGGAGCTTCCCCATAGCCTCCTGCACGGCGGGACTGTCTATGTCCCCGTCAATGGCGATGTCAGTGGGGTAGACTAGCCCGAAGGAGAACTCTTCCTCCATGACGAAGAAGGCCTCCCTGGTCTGAGCGCCTTCCGGTAGGACGTCGACGCCGTTGAGTCCGGTCTTGATGCCGGGCCACTGGAAATAGAAGAGGATGGCGACGATCATGGGCGCCCCGACGGCGATTATGCTGATGACCGGGTAACGCATGACGATCCGGGTTATCAGTTCCCAGAATCCCCGCCCGGAGCCGTCGTTGGCCTGGGGGGGCTGGGTAGCTTTCCTCCCGAAGAACGGGACCGGTAGTCGATTCAACCTGTCGCCATGGACCGCAAGGTTGGCCGGCAGGAAGGTGAAGGTGGCTGCCATGGTGACCAGCACCACCAGTATCGCCCCAAGGCCCAGGGACTGGAAGAAGGAGAAGGGAACTATCAGCATCCCGCAGAGGGCTATGACCACGGTCACTCCGCTGAACAACACCGTGCGGCCCGCCGTCGCCCCGGCACGCTCGATGGCCTCATGCTTGTCTAGGCCGCGCGCCACCTCGTCCCTGAAGCGGGATATTATGATGATCGAATAGTCGATCCCCACGGCCAAGCCAATCATGATGATCATCAGCGTGACAAAGAAGGCCAGGTCTAAGACCTGACCAATCAGCGCCGTTATCCCAAGGGCGACTACGATGCCCAGGAGAGACAAGCCTACGGGCATCAGCACTGCGACGATGGTCCCGAAAAGGACCACCAGGATGATGAGGGCAACCGGAATGCCTATCCGCTCTCCTTGGCGCAAGTCCCTTTCCGCCAGCTCGTTTTGCTCCTGGGAGATGCTGGCGTCCCCCACGATGAGCACCCGGAAGCCGTCCTCACCGTTCGCTTCCTCTACGACTTCCGCTACGCGCTCGACGTTTTTCACCGCGTCATCGTAGCCGCCGGTCATGACCAAAGGCATGATCGTGGTCTTGCGGTCGGCGGACACGAGGTTCTCGTCTCGTGGACTAGACAGGTAGTAGTTCAGGACAGGTGTTACGGTGTCGTCCCCCAGAGAAGCTATCTCGTGGTGCACCGCTTCTACTTTTGCCCGGAACTCCGGTTCGTCTACGGTCCGGGAATCCGACTGGACGATGACGATTTCGCGCAACGGCAGGGGGCCCCGGAGCCGGTCTTCGAGCAGGCCTTCCGCGCGGGACGACTCTGCACCCCCTCGGAGCTTGAGCTCGGTGGTGGTGGCTGGGTCGAGCAGGTCGGTTAATTGCGGGCCAGGCCCCAGTTCGCCGTCAACGGCGAACCCGCCCGCGACTATAGCCAGCACTGCCCACAACCCGAGGACTAGCTTCGGCCTTCGGGCACAGAAGCGGGCCAAATATCTTGTGGAGAGGAATTTCAGGACTGGACCTTAATGGCCGGTGGATTGCCGGCTGGCATCATCTTGTCGACGTGTGATGTCGCGATTGTTGCGCGGCGGATGCAACGGCACAACGTCCCCGTGCCCGACGACAGCCTGATATCCGGAAGGGTCATCGAAAGGGCGGCCCTTAACGGGCGAGTTCGCAGCACAGCACAGTCTGGTGGGGCATATTGTTCAACAACCCAAGCGTTCGATGCCAGGGCAATTGTCGAAACCGTGGTCGAAGCTCAGGATGCGGTTCGTACCAGCCTTTCGCATCACGGCCACATGCAAGGCGTCCCGCGCGGAGATGCCTTCGACCGAACCGACTAGCGTTCTGGCCGCGCGTACCTCGGGCATGCCAAAGGTCAGAACGTCGTCGGCAATCGCATCAAGGCTTTCAAAGGCGGCGTCGATGGCGTCGGGCCGCAGGATAGCCGTGTAGCGATGGAGTATCTCCTGGTAGACCTCCACATCAGTGATAAGTTGCTCCCCGTCCCGCACCAACTGAGTTAAGACCGCTACGGCTCGGTCCTTATTGGGATGCGAAGCGCCCACCAGGTACATCGGCACGTTGGAGTCGATGAAGATCACGGGAGACGTTGCCCGGCTTCAATCTCCCGCAGCATGACCTCTATATCGGCCGTTGGAAACTGGAGTCGCGACGCATCAGCGATGGCGCGCAGCTTGGCGTCAACAGTTCCAGGGTGGTCGCCCCTTGCCTTGCGTAGAGCCTGGCGAACCCATTCCGCTACGGTCACTCGCTGCCTGCGAGCGACGCCCTGAATCTCCAGGTACTCTTCGTCATCAAGGAGGACTTGAAGGCGTTTAGGCATAGCCGCAGTCTAATTGACTCATACTTGGTTAGTCAACTGCTGCCTTGGTCCGGCTAGGGTCATTCGATTATCATGGCGCTTGAGGCGCTTCTCCACGTCATGCTGAGCCTGCCGAAGCATCTTAGACCCTTCGGCTACGCTCAGGGCAACAGAATAGCACAATCGAAAGACCCTTGGTCCGGCTCGTTTGCCTGACGGCGATGCGGCAGCTTTCGGCCCATCTCCTCGGAGGTGCTTTCTCGTCTGTCCTGCCTGTGCTGCTATTGCGCAGGGCCAGGGCCGGTCAGGTCTGCGTACGTCCGCTATGACTACGGCAAGTCCTGCAAGGGCGGATGTGCGCGAGTCGGCAAGAGGGGATGATGCCTGTAGGGACCGCACCGGGCGACATAGTATGGGCCGGCGCCTCTCGGCCGCCGGCGAGCCGCGGAGTTCCGGGCATCGCGCACCCAACGGCACATGGCGGGTCACGCCGGAGCCCCTCAGATGGTCGAGCGCTGACCTAAGACGCTTCGGAGGGCGCCCACCCTACAGCAGCAACCTGAACCTTAGGGTGAAGGTCCTTGATTTTGTCAAGTCTGGTGGGGAAGGGGAGACTCGAACTCCCACGCCTCTCAGCACATGATCCTAAGTCATGCTCGTCTACCAGTTCCGACACTTCCCCGACGGTCAGAGTGGGCCGACCGCCAGCTGTGGAATCAAGCGCGGCCGGCCAAAAAGCGATTACACGTTTGGGGTGTGGTGACCCGCCTCGGGGTCGAACCGAGAACCTACTGATTAAGAGTCAGTTGCTCTGCCAGTTGAGCTAGCGGGCCGGTCACCGTGGCTCAGATACAAAGTGTAGCAGGAATCTACTTGCATGAATACAACTTTCACACGCCGTGGCTCAGGCGCTCCGCCAGGTAGTCCGGGAGTTTGGCTTTCCTGATCTTGTCTTGGGTCTGTCCCAACGGGTAGGTAACCCGGTGCCTGCTGACCGTCCCTTCCAGGCTGTCGTAAAAGGCGTAGCTGGGGCGGGGGTCCCGGTCCCGGGGTTGGCCCACCCCGCCCGGGTTGATGATGAGACGCCGGTCCCCCAAGGGGTAGGCCCGGTCCCCCACGAACTCCAAGAACCGGGGAGACCCGGAGCTTTCCTCGCAAATGAAGGGTAAGTGAGAGTGGCCCACCAGGCAGTAGGCGGTGTCCAAGAGCCGGAAAGTGGCCCGGGCCGACTCTTCGTCCAGCACGTACTCCATGGTCTCGTTCCGCAGGCTGCCGTGGACCATGGTGAAGGGCGCGTGAATCGCCGTCAGGGGGAGACCGCCAAGAAACCGGACTTCTTCGCCGGAGAGCTGGCGGGCGGTCCAGAGGACGGCTGCCCTGGCCGCGTCGTTGAACGCGTCGGCGTCGGCTTTCCCCACCGCGACGGTGTCGTGGTTCCCCGCCACGGCTAGCAGGTCGTACCGCCGTAGGGTCTCGATGCAGGGCCCGGGGTCCGGGCCGTACCCCACCAGGTCGCCCAGGCACCACACCTGGTCGAAGCCGCCCCGGGCCCCGGCGTCCTCCAACACCGCGGTCAGGGCCTCCAGGTTGGAGTGAATGTCCGATACGATCAGGGCCCGCAACGCCTATGCCGCTCCCCGTTGGCCTTTGGGACCATTATACAGGGCCCCGGCGCACCCCAGCCTGGCCTTCTCGGGGGCGGCCTGCCTTTTGCCGGTCTCGGCGCGGGCGTTGTCTGCCGTTTGCCGTTGCCCCGGGGCCTGCCGAGGGCTGAAAATGGGGGCTCACCCGTCACTCTTGTCGTTGGGAGGCAGACCGCCATGACCGCGCTTAGACCGGAAGTGAGAATCATAGCCACCGGGGGCAGCATCGCCGGGGTTGGACCCGACCGCATGGACTACATACTGTACCCTGAGTTGGGGCAGCACCTGAGCATCCGGGAATCGTTGGACCGCATACCCGAGGCCGCCGCCATTGCGCAGGTGGAGGGGGAAGACCTGATCAGCGTGGGCAGCACGGCCATCGGCCCCCCGGAATGGTTGAGCCTCGCCCGGCGGATAAGCCGGGTGTTGGGCGAAGAGAGCAACGTCGCCGGCGTGGTGGTCACCCACGGCACGGCCACCCTGGAGGAGACGGCCTACTTCCTGCACCTCACGGTCAAGTCTTCCAAGCCGGTGGTGGTCACCGGGGCCATGAGGCCTCCCACGTCGCTGGGCACCGACGCCGACCTCAACCTGCTGGACGCCATACGGGTGGCGGCGAGCCCCGAAGCCGCCGGCAAGGGCGTGCTGACGGTGCTGAACAGCGAGATACAGTGCGCCAGGGACGTCATCAAGTCCAACAGCTTCCGCGTGGAGACCTTCCGGCCCAACGAGCTGGGCTTCTTGGGGTACGCGGATTCCGACGGCCAGGTGGTGTTCTACCGGACGCCCGTCCGCAAACATACCCTCGACACCCCTTTCGACGCCGCCGCGTTGCCGGCGCTGCCCCGGGTGGACGTGGTGTACGCCTACGCCGGGGCCGACGGCCTGCTGGTGGAGGCGGTGCGGCGGAACCGGTCCGACGGCTTGGTGGTGGCGGGTTTCGGCGGCGGCACCCTTCCTCCGGCGGTCACCGAGGCGGCCGCCGCCGCCTCGGCCGATGGCATTCCGGTGGTGCTGGCTACCCGGGCCACCGCCGGACGGGTAATCATGACCCCCGGCAAAGAACAGCAGGGGTTCATCGTGTCCGACAACCTGCTGCCGCAGAAGGCCCGCATCCTGCTCATGCTGGGACTCACCATCACCCAAGAGCGGGAGGCGCTGCAGCAGATGTTCTACGAGTACTGAGCCCGTTTGTCATTTGACCCCCTCGATGGCACAATGGGGCGCAATGTGGCAATCTGGGGCTAAACGGCCGGGTCGTCCGGCCCCGGGGACCACCACGAGCGGAGTTCGAAGTCCCTCGAAATCAGGGGAACCTAACTGAAATCCAACCGAGCGGAGGAGTTGGCCCATGCCCGCGATCAGACCGAATACCGCCAAGCAAAAGCTGCGAAACAACCAGGTGGCCACCACCATCTCCGGACTGCAAAACGCCGACGTTATCGACTACCTGGGTCCGCTGGGGTTCGACGCCGCCTGGATCGAGTGCGAGCACGGCCCGGTGGACTGGGACCAGTTGGGCGACATGACCAGGGCTTGCGACCTGTGGGGCATGACGTCTATCACCAGGGTCAGCGCCAACGAGCCCTGGCTGATCACCCGCACCCTGGACCGGGGTTCGATGGGGATCGTCGTTCCCCACGTCAACACCCGCAAGGCGGCGGAACAGGCGGCCCAGTCGGCCAAGTACGCGCCCCTGGGCTACCGGGGCATGTACGGAGGGCGCCAGTCCTACGGGGTGGCGGACTACCTGCATCAGGCCAACGACCAGACCATGGTCATCGTCCTCATAGAAGAGGCGGAGGCCCTGGGAAACCTGGACGAAATCCTGAAAGTGGACAACATAGACGTGTTTTTCGTTGCGCCCTCGGACCTGGCCCAGACCATGGGGCAAATCGGCAACATCGGCCATCCCGAGGTCCAGGCGGCCATCGACGACGCCATCGGGCGAATCGTCTCCGCGGGCAGAACGGCGGGCACCCTGGTGAACGATGGCAACGTGGACAGGTACGTGGGCCAGGGGGTCGGGTTCCTTATGACCTCCTGGAACGGCTGGATGACCAGCGGGGCCTCCCAGTTCCTGGATAAGGCTGCGCAGGCATCGCCGGCCGCCGGCTGACCGCCGCGGTCGACGGGGCGCTTAGTCTGGGGACCCCGCCGGTGACAGGCTCCCCGCGTGCTCTGTTTTCAGCGGCAGCAGCAAGAGGGCGCCCAGGAAGAAAAACAAGGCGTTGGTGATCAGAAGCGCCTCGTAACCGGCGCCGTCCGACCGCCCGTTGAGCCAGTCTATCCCCGGCCCCATCAGCTTGGATGCCGCCGAGCCCGCGGTGGTGGCTAGGTTGATGATGCTCATGTGCAGCGCCTCGCGCCCCTTGACGCCGAGCTCGTTGGCCATGGCCCAGTTGGAAGTGAGCAGCGTCCCGATGGCGGCGCCCAGGCAACTGGCGGTAATCAGTACGCCCGCCACGTCGTTGGCCCATATGAGCCAGATGCTGCTCAGCGCGGCCGCGGCGGCCCCGAACACCACCACCGGCTTTCGCCCTATTCGGTCGGATATCCACCCGGAAGGATATATGCTCAGCGCCAAGGCCCCCCCCACCACCAGAATCATTCTGCCCAGGGCCTGGGTGGGATTGCTGAGGCCCACCGATTCCTCCAGAAAGTAGAGGCCAAAGGTGGGAAACGCGGTGACCGCGGTCATTATCAACAGGCGAGACGCCACGAACCGGCCCAGCTGAGGGTGAAAGGGTTGTCTCTGCGCCTCGACCGGCGCCGGTTCGACTCCGCTTGCTCCGGCCGCGATCTCCCTGGCCCGGACGGTAGTCGAGGAGAGCAGCGTGGCCGCCGTCACCGTGGCGGCGATAACTCCCAGACTGGCCCATACCCATTGTCCTTCCGTTCCGGCGGTTGCGCGGCCTATCAGGGTGCTGCAAATGGCTATGAGGGCCAATGCCCCAACGGCGTCGGACAGGATCTTTATGGCTGAGGCGGCCCCGACCCGGCTCATGGGCACCAGGTCCCGGATCAGCGCCTGGTAAGGCCCGTAGCCGATGTTGAAGTTGGCTTGCATGAACAGCCAAACGGCCAGCAGCACCCAGTAGCTGGGGGCGAAGCCAAGCCCCGGCATGGCTATGCAGACGAAGGCGCCGCCCCAGAGCATGTAGGGGATGCGGCGGCCCAAGGGCGAGCGGGTCTGGTCGCTAGTCCGCCCCACCAGCGGCTGGATGAGTCCCGCGATGAGCAGGCCGCTGAATCCCAGGGCCGCCAGATAGGTGTTCTTCCACTCCCCCGGGGCCAATCCCTTGACCAGCACCGGCAGGATGACGGTGTCCATAGCCAGGAGGAACCCGATCATCCCAAAGCCGTAGCTGCTCATTCGGAACAGGGCGAAGTTGCCCCATTTTTGTTCGTCGCTGGGTGAGGTCACGAAAAGCTGGCCGATCGTCAGTCCAGAGGGAGATTCGCCCGGAGCATGGGACGCGGAACGTCCGATGCCTTTACTCGCTTGCCCCGCTTGGCGGTCCGGGGGCGAGGGTTAAACCAACTCCGCCTTAACCGAGTCCCAAGGGTGGTCTATAATATACTGGCAACCGTCGCGCTGGACCGTTCCAGCCCCCAATTAGAGCCGGTTTAGGAGCAGCCAGGACCTTGAACCGTCGGCGGCCCATGACCCTGCCCTTGTCTAACCCGGACGCCTCATGAGAATCTGCTCTCTTCTGCCCAGCGGCACGGAGATATTGTACGCCTTGGGACTGGGAGAGCAGGTCGTGGGAGTGTCCGATCTCTGCGATTATCCGCCGGAAGCCCGGGACAAGCGCGTGGTGTCCCGGAGCAAGCTGGACCCGTCGGTCCTTTCCAGCGACCAGGTGGAAGCGCTGATGCAGCGCATGTTGGCGGGTGGAGAGGACCCCTACGAGCTGGACCGGGACTGGCTGTTAAGGGAACCGCCGGACTTGGTGTTGACCCAAGACCTTTGCCCCATATGCGAAATCGACGCCGGCCACGTGCACCAAGCCATCGGGGGCGTAACGGCCCCGCCCCGGGTCATAGTCCTGCGTCCCCGGACCCTCGAAGACATTTTCGAGAGTGTGCTCCAGGTGGGCGACGCCTGCGGGACGCCGGACGCGGCGGCGGCGCTGGCCGCCGGGTTGCGGGGCCGGGTGGCAGCCGTTGCTGGGGCTTTGCCGGTGGCGGATGGGCGGCCCAGGGTTTTCTCGCTGGAGGGCGTCAATCCCATTGTGACCGGGGGCCACTGGATTCCGGACCTTCTCCGGTTGGCCGGCGGACGCCAGGAGATGGCCGCGCCCGGCGACTCGGCCGCCCGTCCCGCATGGCAAGACATATGCGCTTGGGCGCCGGAGAAGTTGTTTCTGGACCTTTGCTCCTCCGACTTGGCCCGCAGCCGGCGCGAGGCGCCGTGGCTGGCGGACCAACCGGGGTGGGCGGCCCTTCCCGCGGTGCGGCGCGGCGAGGTTTACTTGCTGGACCACGTATATTTCAGCAGGCCCGGGCCCCGCATAGTCCAGGGGTTGGAAATCCTGGCCCAAGTGACCCATCCCGAGTCCTTTTCCGGCCTGGTTCCGCCCGGCGCCGCGGCCAAGCTCGACCCGGAACTGGCTGCCGGCTGCCCGCCGGGCCAAATAGGCGACTGCTTCCGGCCTTACCCTGCCCCGGAGGCTTGAGGGAAACAAAGCAGGTCGATGTTGCTGTCTCCCGGGAGCGTCAAGTCCGCCACGCGGCAGGGCCGGTTCTCACGGACCGCCGTGGGGGCAAGGGGTGTAGATTCCTCGGCTGAGCTCGGAATGACAGGGGCGGGCGCTGCGCTCCCACGGAATGACAGGTTGGGGCGCTCGGTGGGAATGACGCCGCCCCCGGGCCGGGGGCGCCACGACTGAGGCGGGGTGTGTTGGGTCATTCTGAGCCTGCCGAAGAATCCAAGGCCCTGGCCATTAGGGCGGTTACTCGATCACAGGACGGCTGGCGATAACCGCTTGAGATTCCTCGTCGCTGCGCTCCGGCGGAACGGCAGGTTGGTGAGCTCCGTGGGAATGACAGGGTGGGGCGTAGGGCGACCCCCACCCGTCCGCTGGCTCCTGCTGCTGCCTGTCATGCCCGGGTGCCCTCGCCCGTCTATTTTCATAATAATGACAGGGGCGGGCGCTGCGGGAATGACGGGAGGGACTTGCTCGCAACGGCAATGCCTTGACCCGTCAGGATGGCGATGAGAACACCCGAAGACCCTATGGCAACGGTATCGGCCTTGGAACCATGATGTATAATGGGGAAAACTTGGAAGGACAGGTCGCAACTTGGTCAGTAAAGATGAGTTCCGATCGGCCATGGGTGAATTCGCCACCGGCGTGACGGTGGTAACGACCGCTGACGACAATGATCATCCCCACTACATGACGGCCAACTCATTCACCTCGGTCTGTCTCGAGCCACCCCTGGTCCTGGTTTGCGTCGCCCACCAGACCCATACCTACGGTTACATCGAGCGAACGGGGCGCTACGGGGTCAACATCCTGAGGCAGGACCAGTTGGAGCTTGGGGCCCACTTCGCCAAGCGGCCTGAAGACCGCCCCGCCGGGGTGAAGTACAGCTACTCGATGACCGGGGACGGTGTGCCTATTCTCGACGACGCGCTGGTGTTTCTTAGGTGCAAGGTGATAGGTTCCCATGTGTATGGGGACCACACCATATACCTGGGAGAGGTGGAGGAGGTACAGCGCAACGAGTCGGGCCCGCCCCTGATGTTCTTCCGCAGCCGCTGGTACGATCCCAGCCAGTAGGCCACGGCCGGCCGGTCGACCGTCTGGAGGCCGGCGCCCCGTCTCCGCCACGCCCGGCGGTGAGGCCAGACCGCTTCCCCGGCCTAGGGGTCGATTAACGGAAGCTGTTCCCCAGGCTCATCCCCGTCGTGGGGACTGGCCCCGTTGCCGTTCTGGCGCCCGTTCTTGGCCCCGTCGTCATTGATGGCGGAGTCTTGGAAGCAGTGGATGGAGGCCACGTAGTCGTCCACCTCCCGGTCCCGCCAGATGATGACTCCCTGGGTGTCCCGCCCCACGACTCTGAAGTCTTCCAGGGTGACTCGCAGTACTTGCGCCTTGGCCGAAATCACCAGGATCTCCTGCCCCTCGGCTTCCGACACCACCTGCACCGCCGCCACCGGCCCCGTTTTCTCCGTGACCTTGAAGGTGCGCACTCCCTGCCCGCCCCTGGCGTGGCGGGGGTACTTGGACAGGGCGGTGGACTTGCCGTAACCGTGCTCGCTGACGATGATCAGGTGGCTGCCGGGCGGCACGGGGGACATGGCGATCAGCGAGTCTCCCTCCAACAGCTTCATGCCGCGGACCCCCCCGGCGGACCGGGAGCGGGGCGTCAGGTTGTCGACGGCAAACTTGATTGCCTGCCCGTTCTTGGAGACCATGACAATGTCCTTGGCTCCGTTGACCTGGCCCACGCTGACCAGCTCGTCGTCATTCTCCAGGTCCATAACCATCAGACCCATGGGCCGGATGTTGGTCAGCTCACCCGTTTTGAGGGCCTTCACCTCGCCGTGCCGGGTGGCTAACATCAGCAGGTAGTCCTCTTTGGGGTCTTGGATAGACAGCATGGCCTGGACCTGCTCTCCCCGGGCCAGGGGGAGCAGGTTGACCAGGGCCACGCCCCGGGTGGTCCTGGAGGTGTCGCCGGTGATCCGGAAAGCGCGCAAGGGGTACACCCGGCCCCGGTTGGTAAAGAAGAACAGGGTGTCGTGAGTGTCCAGCACCACCAGGTCCAGGAGGGCGTCGTCCTCCCGGGTGGTCATGCCGCGCACCCCTTTGCCGCCCCGGTGCTGGGTGCGGTAGGTCCCGGCAGGGACTCGCTTGATGTACCCCCGCTGGCTGAGGGTGACGATGACGTCCCCGTGGGGAATGAACTGCTCATCCGACTGGTCTTCCACTTCCGCCGGGTCGATGGTGGTGCGGCGGGCGTCGCCATAGGTCTTCTTGACCGCCCGGGTTTCCGCCTTCACCTCGGCCAGTATCTTGGCCTGGTCGCCCAGCAGGGACTCCAACTCGGCGATGGTCTTCTGCAGGTCCTCGTGCTCCTTCTCCAGCCTCTCCCGCTCCAGGGCCGCCAGGCGGCGCAGCTGCATGTCCAGAATAGCCTGGGCTTGGACCTGGCTTAGCTGCAGCTGGTCCATCAGGTTGGTGCGGGCGGTCTCCACATCGGCCGACTCGCGAATGATGCGGATAACCTCGTCTATTTGGTCCAACGCCAGCAGCAGGCCCTGCACGATGTGATCGCGGTCCTGGGCCCGCTTGAGCAGGAATTCCGAGCGGCGCCGGATGACCTCCTGGCGGTGTTGGACGAACAGGTCCAGGGCCCTCTTCAAGTTCAGTACCTGGGGCTGACCGTCCACCAGGGCCAACATGATGCTGTTGAACGAGGTGCGCATGGCGGTGAGCTTGTACAGGTTGTTGAGCACCACGTAAGATTGCGCATCCCGGCGCAGCTCGATGACGATGCGCATCCCGCGCCGGTCCGACTCATCGCGAATGTCGGAGATTCCCTCCACCCGTTTTTCCCGGGCCAGTTGGGCAATCTTCTCCACCAGGTTGGCCTTGTTCACCTGGTAGGGCAACTCGGACACGATGATTTGTTCCCTGTCTCCCCGGGTCTCTTCTATCTCGGTGGTGGCTTCCATCACCACGCGGCCCCGCCCCGTAGTGTAGGTGTCCATGATGCCGGCCCGGCCTCGAATGGACGCGCCGGTGGGAAAGTCCGGGCCCTGCACGAACTTGAGCAGGCGGTCGATGGCGCAGTCGGGGTGATCGACCAGGTAGCCGATGGCGTCGCAGATCTCCCCCAGGTTGTGGGGCGGGATGTTGGTGGCCATGCCCACGGCAATGCCCGACGCCCCGTTGACCAGCATGTTGGGCAGCCGCCCCGGCAGCACCGACGGCTCCTCCATGGAGTCGTCGAAGTTGAGGGTAAAGTCCACGGTGTTGAGGTCGATGTCGGCCAGAAGCTCTTCGGCTACGGGGGTCAAGCGGGCCTCGGTGTACCGCATCGCCGCCGCGGGGTCGCCGTCCACGCTGCCGTAGTTGCCCTGCCCGTTAATCAGGGGGTATCGCATGGAAAAGGTCTGGGCCATGCGCACCTGGGTGTCGTAGATGGCGCTGTCCCCGTGGGGATGAAATTTCCCCATCACGTCCCCCACGATGCGGGCGCTCTTCTTGTAGGCGGAGTTGGCCCGCAGTCCCATGTCGTGCATGGTGTATAGGATGCGCCGCTGCACCGGCTTGAGGCCGTCCCGCACGTCGGGGAGCGCCCGGGACACTATTACGCTCATGGCGTAACTCAGGTAGGACGAGCGCATTTCCTCTTCTATGCGCACCGGCTGGTTTCGCTCGGTGGGTGCGGGGGGAGGCGAGGAGGTTACCATCGCTAGCTGCTCCTAAGTTGTTATCGGTTGCATTGGCTTGAGGCTGCGACCTAAGCCGCCACGCTCCCGGCGGGAAGGCTCAAGCGGGGGTGTCGGGCTGGGGCGCCCATGAGGGTCGGACCGGGGTCCCCGGACGGGATGCCCTTGTTGGAGTGCTGCCGGGCCGTCCCCAACCGGGCGGCAGCCCAGGGCGTGGGCGCGGCGCGGGAGAGGCGCCTTTACGGACGAGGACGCGAGCGTTGGCGGCTCAGGCCCTGCCCGACGGGATGCCTTTGGCCTCGGCGTACCTCGCGGCGCGCTCTCCGAAGGCGGCGAACAGATTGGCGAAGGTCCTGGGCACCTCGTCCTGCCGCTCGGGGTGACACTGGACGCCGATGGTCCAGCTATGCTCCATGCTTTCCAAACCCTCAATGATCCCATCCTCCACCCCGTAGGCCGAAGGCAGCAACTTGGGTGACCGCTGCGCCTCGCGCAGGCCCTGATGGTGTCTGCTGTTGACCCGGAAAAAGCCCGCCGTTCCAACGATGGCCGCCGTCTTGGACCCGGGGGCAAGATATACCTGGTGCGTCTTCGAGACCCAGCGTCCGTCTACCAGCTCGGTGCGGTGGCCGGGCAGGTCCTGGATGAGCTGACCGCCCATGGCCACGTTCAGCACCTGCATTCCCCGGCAGATGGCCAGCACCGGCATGTCCCGATTCAGGGCGTGGTCCAGAAGGCGGAGCTCCAGATCGTCCAGAGGGCGGCATAGCTCTAGGCTGGCGGAGGGGTCTGGTAAAGCTCCGTAAAGGGCGGGATCGACGTCAGGCCCGCCGGTCAATAGCAACCCGCTCACTCCCTCCACCAACTCCCGGGTGCTGTCGGCCTCGGCTTGCTGCGGGACCAAGACACGGGCCTCCACCCCCAAACCCTCGATGATGTCCAGATAGCGGCGGGCGTTGCGTTGGTCAACCGAGGTGACGGCCACGGTGGTCATACCACCTGTATTATACTTTATCCAGCCCGACAATTACAGCGCGGAGACTTGCGACGGAGGGCCAAAACGGAGCCGGACAGGGCTTTGCGGTGTTTGCCTACGGCATCAAATTTTGATAATCTGGACTTGGCCTCACCGGGTCCTTCGGCGGGCCGCCGCCCAACGGTTCGTACTCGACCCACGCGGATCCTCCGGCCGAATAATCATCACTGGGAATGGCGCGATGAAGGAAGTTATACAAGGGACCATGGACCTCCTCAAGGAGGGCAAGCCCTGCGTTCTGGCCACCGTGGTGCGCACCAAGGGGTCTACTCCGCAGAAGGCGGGCGCCATGCTGCTGGTCCGTGACGACGGCAGCGGCATGGGCACCCTGGGCGGCGGTTGCGTGGAAGGGGACATCTGGTTCGCCGCCAAGGAGATTCTGCGACGCGGCGGAGGCCCTGAGTTCCGGGACTACTACCTCAACGAGGACGTGGCTGCCCGGGACGGCCTGGTCTGCGGCGGGACCATGTACTTCTACCTGGACCCGGTGCGGGACGCCGCCGACTTCTTGCCGCTGGTCTCGGAGATAGCAGGGGCCTACGAGGGGGGCGACCCCGTGAGCCTCGCCACGGTGGTCAACGTGCCTCCGGGTGCCCCCAACCTGGGGGCCAAGTTGCTGCTGCGCTCCAACGGCACAGTCAGCGGCTCCCTGGGCGACCCGCAACTGGACGCCACGGCCGTTGAGATTGGGCGGCGGGTGGCCGACCTGGGCGGTTCCGACTCCCACATCACCGGCGAAGGCGTGGAATTGTTCGTGGAAGGCTTCACCACCCCGCCGACCCTGGTGATGGTGGGAGGCGGTCACGTGGGCAAGGCTACGGCAGACCTGGCCCACACCCTTGGGTATCGGGTGATCGTGGTGGACGACCGCGCCGAGTTCGCCAACGCTCAGCGGTTTCCCTATGCCGAGCAGGTCGTCGTGACCCCATACGACGGGTGGGCCGGCCAGGTGTCCGTCAACGTCAACAGCTACGTGGTGGTGGCTACCAGGGGACACCGCTTTGACGACATGGCGTTGGAGTCGGCCTTAGACGCCCCTTCCTGCTACATCGGGTTGCTGGGCAGCCGCCGCAAGACCCTGATGATTTACCAGCGCCTGGCGCGCCAGGGCATCTCTACGGAGCGGCTGAAGCAGGTGCACTCGCCCATAGGCCTGGACATAGCCGCCATTACGCCCGAGGAGCTTGCGGTCAGCATCATGGCAGAGGTCATAATGGCCCGGCGCGGCGGGTCGGGCAGCCCTATGCAGATGAGCGACTGGTACGTGGACCGGGCCGCCGACATATCCCAGCGCACGGTCAACGTCTAACCCGGCCCCGGCCCCGTTGGCTGAGTAGCCATGGCGGACACCGTTGCGATTCTCCTGGCGGCGGGAGAGTCCCTCCGCATGGGACGCCCCAAAGCCCTGTTGCCCTGGCGCGGCGAGACCCTTCTCTCCCACCAGTTGGATGCCCTCTCGGCCGCAGGCGTCGATCGGACGGTGGTGGTGTTGGGGCACCGCCCCGAGGACCTGCAACCCATACTCCAGGGCCGGAACGGTGTCACCGGGGCAATCAACCCGGACTACGCCCAGGGCAAGACCACCTCGATCAAGGCCGGACTGGCCGCCCTGGGTCCGGACCGGCCGGCAGTCATCCTTCTCCTCCACGTCGACCAGCCCCGAAGCCCGGAAACCATCCGCCAGGTCCTGCGGCGCCATGCCGAGTCCCAGGGATTGATAACCATACCCACCTACGGTGGAAAGGGCGGCCACCCCATCGCGCTCGACCCGTCCCTCCTGCCGGAGTTGCGCGGCATCACCGAGGAAGCAATGGGGGTAAAGTCCGTGGTGCGGGCCCATCAAGACGCCACCTTTCGCACGGAGATGGCCACCCCGGAGGTGCTGTGGGACCTCAACACACCCGAGGAGTACAACGAGGCCCTGACCTGGGCGGGCTGATCCCGGGCAAGAGTCAGGAAAAAGTAAAAAGTGTGACCCGGGCGCGTCGTCGCCCACGGGAGGCCGCGGTTTGCTGGTGTTGGTCACTGGGGCCACGGGGTTTCTGGGACGTCGGGTGGTGCCGGAACTGCAGCGGCGTCAACACGAAGTCCGCTGCCTGGTGCATGCCCCCGGTCGAGAGCGGGTGTTCTCGCCCCGGTCGGTGGACGTCCGTTACGGGAGCGTCACCGACCCTCAGGCGGTAACCACCGCTCTTGAGGGCGTGGACGCCGTGGTCCACCTGGCGGCCATGTTTCGCCGGCAGAGGGGGACAACTTACGACCAAATCAACCGGCAGGGCGTGGCCAACGTGGTTGCCGCGGCTAAGCAAGCCCGGGTCAATCACTTCGTTCAAGTCAGCGCCATCGGCGCCTCCAACAACACCAAGTACCCGTATCTCCACAGTAAATGGCAAGGCGAGCAAGAGGTAGTCCACAGCGGGTTGTCCTACACGATTCTACAGTCTTCGGTCATGTTCGGAGAGGGAGACGAGTTCCTAAACGTCATCGCCGCCATGATAAGGGTCTCGCCCCTGGTGCCGGTGGTGGGGTCCGGCAGAAACCGTCTTCAACCCGTAGCGGCGGAGGACATGGCCCACTGCGTGGCGCTGGCAGTGGACCGTTCGGACCTGAAGGGGCGCACCGTGGAGGTGGGCGGCCCCCAACAACTCACCTACAACGAGGCGGTGGGCGCGGTGGCCCGCACGATGGGAAGGCGGGTCCTGCGGCTCCACCTGCCGGTCTGGCTACTGTACATGGCGGCCAAGGGCATGCAGCTAATGCCTCGCCCGCCGGTGACCACGGACCAACTCCGGCTGCTGCCCGTCCGCAACGTGGCCGAGCCGGACGCGGTGGAGAAGTCCTTCGGCTTTACTCCGCGTCCGCTGGAGGGTAACATTGACTACGTCAGGTCGGTGACCACCCTGGACGCAATCAACATCCTGACCGGAAGTATGCCCACCCACATCCGGGACCATTAAATCCAGTCCCCGGACTCCGCCGCCGGGCCACCTGGGGTGAGGCCCGCCGTCCCAGCGCCCGACGATCTCGAGAAAACCCCTCGGCGGGCTGGGACGTCCGCTCCCGGGTGACCTAAGCCTGCGGGCCGGCCTTGGGAGAAACGGCCTCACTGGAGCCGCTGCCGGTGGAATATCGGGCGTCTATTGACCGCTTGCTTACCCTGGTCGACCACGAGCGAGGGACTGCCGCCCCCGCCGGCCAGACCAGTCCCCGGCAGAAGCAAATCTTTGACTTGGCGCGCGTTGAAGCGCTCCTTGGGCGGCTGGGAAACCCCCAAGATGACGGTGAGACCGTCCATGTCGCGGGGACCAAGGGAAAGGGCAGCACCGCGGCCCTCTGCGATTCCGTGCTGCGCGCCGCCGGATTTCACACCGGCTTCTACTCCTCGCCTCACCTCCACAGCTTCCGGGAAAGGGTCCGCCTGGATTCCTCCCCCATAACCGAAGAACATTTCGCGTCTCTGGTGGAAGAGGTCTGGCCTCACCAGGAGCACGTGACGGACCGCTTGGGGTTGGGGCCGGTCACTCTTTTCGAGTTTATGACCGCCATGGGCTTCCGGTGCTTCTCCGACGCGCGGACGGACTTTCGGATCGTGGAAGTAGGGCTGGGAGGGCGCCTGGACGCGACCAACGTGTTGGGCCGAGCCCTGTGCATCATCACTTCCATCAGCCTGGACCACACCGCCATACTGGGGGATACGTTGGCCGAGATTGCCCGGGAGAAGGCGGGCATAGTCAAGCCCGGCTGCTCCGTGGTAGTCGCTCCGCAGCCGCCCGAGGCGCTGGAGGCCATAGAGAAGGCCTGCCGCCGGGCGGAGGCCGTCCCCGTGCTGGTAGGCCGGGATGTTACCTGGGAACCCGGAGACGCGGGTCCCGACGGCCAAGACTTGCTGGTCCGGGGCAGGCTGGGCGAGTACCCGCTTACCCTTCCCCTGCTGGGGGCCCATCAACTGGAAAACGCGGCGGCCGCGGTGGGGGCCGTTGAGGTCCTGCGGGAGCGGGGCCACGCTATATCCGACGACGCGCTGGCCCGAGGCTTTGCTCAGGTGTCCTGGCCTTGCCGCCTGGAGGTGCTCTCCAAGGCTCCCCTAGTGGTGGTCGACGGCGCCCATAACACGTACTCGGTGGAAACGCTGCTGGCGTCGCTGCGCCGGTACCTGCCCTTCCGGAGGTTGCTGGTGGTGGCGGGTTTTTCCCGGGACAAGAGCGTGGAGGGCATGGCCGGCCGCCTGGCCCGGGAAGACCCGTTGGTGTTCGCTTGCTCCTCCCGCCATCCCCGGTCGCTGCCTCCCGGCGACGTTGCCGCCCTGTTTCACGCGGAGGGACTGGCCGCGCGGGAGTGCTCCACTCCGGCGGAAGCCCTGACCGCAGCCATTGACGCCGCTGAGGATGACGACCTGGTCCTGGCTGTGGGTTCGCTGTTCGTGGCGGCTGAGGTCAGAGAGGCGATGCTGGGGATAGAGCCGGAGGTCTACCCGGAGTTGCTGCCCCCAGACCCCGCAACTCTCCGGCGGGCATCGCCGGGGCTGGCCGCCAAGACCAATCCGCCGCCCTGACTTTGCCCAAAATCGGACGCGCCCGGCGGGGCTGCTCCGGGCGAACTTTAGGGTACGCTAGCGATTGGCCGGTACGGTCGTTGTCGCATCCGGCAATAGGTATATTCCCCGGACCTTGAGGAGTGCGCTCTCAACCGGCATCCGGCTTCAGGAGAGTATGGCGTGGCGGAGACAAGGCCTAAAGTAGTGGTGACGGGTATGGGGGCGATGACACCCCTGGGCCAAAGCGCCGACGCGTTCTGGGACGGCCTTGCGGCGGGAAAGTCGGGCATTGGTCCCATGACCCTGTGCGACCCCACCGACTACCCTTGCCGGATATCCGGGGAAGTCGGCGACTTCGACCCCGGCCAGTACGTTAACGCCAAAGAGGCCCGCCGCATGGCCAGGTTTGCCCAGCTTGCCGTGGCCGCCGGCCTGACCGCGGTGGAATCGGCAAGGCTGGACGTTTCGCGAGAGGACCCCTTTCGGGTTGGCGTGGTCTTGGGCAACGGCAACGGCGGATTTCCCACCCTGGAGGAGAACTGCCGGGTCTTGGCCGGCCGCGGCGGCATGAAGATGACGCCCTTCTTCTTCCCTATGGTCCTCCCCAACATGGCCGCGGCCGCCGTCAGCCGCTACGTGGGCGCCCTGGGATACAACTCCACGGCCACCACCGCTTGCGCCGCCTCCAATCAGGGCATCGGTGAGGCCCTGGAAGCCATCCGCCGAGGGGCAGCCGACGTGATGCTGGCCGGGGGGGCCGAGGCCGGCATCAGCCAGCTGGGCTTGGCCGGTTTCGCCGTGATGCGGGCCCTCAGTACCCGCAACGACGACCCCCAAGCCGCCAGTCGCCCTTTCGACGCCCAGCGCGACGGGTTTGTGCCCGCGGAAGGGGCGGTGATACTGGTGTTGGAGACCCTGGAACACGCCCTCAACCGCGGCGCCCCCATTCTGGTGGAGCTGGCCGGCTTTGGCTGCACCGCCGACGCCTCGCATCCGGTGCAGCCGGAGGAGAATGGGGTCAGTGCGGCGGAGGCCATGCGGCTGGCGTTGGCTGATGCCTCCGTACCGCTGGAGCAGGTGGACTACATCAACGCCCACGGGACCTCCACGCCCTTGAACGATGCGGTGGAGACCGTGGCCATAAAGCGGCTGTTCGGCGATGGAGCCTACCGGATACCCGTTAGCTCCACCAAGTCGATGGTCGGCCACGCCCTGGGGGCGTCCGGCGCGCTGGAGGCGGTGGCCTGCGTCAAAGCCATAACGGAAGGGATGGTCCACCCGACGATAAACTACCAGTTTCCGGACCCGGACTGCGACCTGGACTACGTGCCCAACCAGGCCAGAAAGCACGATGTCTCAGTGGCCCTGTCCAACGCCTTCGGTTTTGGGGGTCAGAACGCCTGCCTCGTGTTTCGCAAGCTGGAGGGCTGATCCCCGCCCTGGCGGAGCCGTCCTTGACGGTGTTTGGCCCCTAACCTAGAATCCGGGGAGCGCACAATTGCAGGGATGTTGAGGGGACATGGCTGAGCGCCTGATATCGGGAGTGGTCCAAGAGGGAGACTCAGACGTCTTCCTGCGCCCCAGAAGGCTGGAAGAGTTCATAGGCCAGGCCCAAACCAAAGAGAACCTGAGCATCGCCATCCAGGCGGCCAAGATACGGGGCGATTCCCTGGACCACGTCATCATCTACGGGCCGCCCGGTTTGGGGAAGACCACCCTGGCCCACATCATCGCCCGCGAGTTGGAGGTGGACATCAGGGTCACCTCCGGCCCCGCGGTGGAGCGAGCGGGCGACATGGCCGCAATCCTGACCAGCCTGCAGCAGGGCGAGGTGCTGTTCATCGACGAGGTGCACCGGCTCAACCGGGTGGTGGAGGAGGTGCTCTACCCGGCGATGGAGGACTTCTTCCTGTCGTGGATGGTGGGCAAGGGACTGGCGGCCCGCAACGTGAACCTGCGGATCAGCCCCTTTACCCTCATCGGCGCCACTACCCGGTACTCGATGATCAGCGCGCCCCTGCGGGACCGGTTTGGTTCCGTGTTCCGCATGGAGTATTACGACACCGCGGACATGAGGATCATCGTGGAGCGGTCGGCTCGGATACTGGAAGTCGACATAGAGCCGGACGGGGTCAACGAGATCGCCGCTCGCTCCCGGGGAACTCCCCGCATCGCCAACCGCCTGCTGAAACGGTCCCGGGACTACGCCCTGGTGAAGGCCGACAACCGTGTCTCCGGCCCGGTGGCCCGGGCGGCCCTGGACCAGCTAATGGTTGACGAACTGGGGCTGGACCAGTCCGACCGCAAGCTGTTGGAGAGCATTATCGACAAGTTCGACGGCGGTCCCGTGGGTCTCGACACTCTGGCCGCCTCCATCAACGAAGACGCGGACACCATCATGGACGTTTGGGAGCCCTACCTGTTGCAATTGGGGTTCTTGGAGCGGACGCCCCGGGGCCGGGTAGCCAACCGAGCGGCCCACGAGTACCTGGGCCGCCCCTACCACCGGCAGGACCCCGGAGACCAGACCAGGATGTCCGGGTTCTAATCGCCGTTGGCTTTGCCGACGCGTCCGGCCCCGGCCTCATTGCCTGCCAACCGGACCCCGGGCCGCTTCCCGCCCCTCCCCGGAGCGAACGGACCTCCGGCCGCCCTTGACGCCAGTCGTGGGATTGCCGCGGACGGTTTCGTTTGAATTAAGGTGATTCCCATGATAGCATACTGCCGCAGGGGGTCAATGCCCTGAACGCCAAGAACCCCCGTAGGTCTCGGAAACCTTACGGGGGTACTTAGCGCCAATAATATTTGTCGGGGTTCGGGCCTGCGCCTAAACTCGAACGAAGAACGAGTGAAGGATAGGCCCCTCAGTAGGAGTTTGTCAACCGGCCCTCCTGCGCCCCGGAGCAGGAGGGGATGATGAACGAAGAGCTGGACCCTGTTGCCAATGCCATCGAAGTTACCCGGGCAGTCTACGGAGTGGCAACCACACTTTGGGCTCACCGCAAGCAGGTCATCGAACCAACGCGCCGCGCCTGGAACTGGACGGCCCGGCAGCTCAGTGACCTATGGTTAGTCAAGAAGACAGTCGAGGTATTCAAACCTTTGCCCCGGTGGTTCGTGGCGGCATGGGCGGCATTTGCGGTGAACGGCATGGCTATCATCGTGTGGGACTACCTGGCGTACCCCCAAGAAGCTCCGGAGGCCCTGAGCCTCTATCACCAAACGGTGGTGCTGGCCCTAGTGATAGGCTTCGGCTGGTACGGAGGCAAGGCGGCGGTCGCCCGCTGTGTACGGCGGCTCAGGTTTCGTGTGAAATAGGTGTATGGCCTATGGTAGCATCCGCGCATGGCTGAAAGGGAGAAGCATCATGCTTGCCAGACTTGCATCCAGCATCGGGTCCAAGCTTACGGGCATTCCTGCCCTGGTTCTTAAGGGCATTCCTGCCCGAGTTGAAGCGCAGGTGAACATCCGAGCAGAGGCTGCGACCGACTCGTCCCTCCTGTCTAGGGAGGCTGCGGCAACGGCCGGAAGCCGCGACTTGGGGAGGCTTGAAGGGCGCCTGGATTCCCTCGCTACCAAGGTTGATATAGCCGACCTCCGCGGAGACATGCGAGCCATGCGGTGGATTGCTGGCTTCATCGGAGCGGGCCTGGCTGTTCTTGTCGTAGTACTCTGGCTCTTGGAAGCTTAAGGAGTCAGCGCGTCATGGCTGAAATCAACGTCGCCAACCGGTAGACACCCGCGAGAGGAGAAGGCCCATGCCGGAACTGGTTTCGTTTGCTTTTGGGGTTAGGTCCATGGTAGGATACCGCAACCCAAACAACATTCCCAAAGGGATTTCGTCTCCTTCAACGAGCGCAGCTGCTTGACCGCCACAGTTATGGGGGTCACTTCACGGGTGCATGGCCCCTGTTCCGTCAGTCTTTTCAGGCAGTGCTCCAATTGGCCGTCTTGGAAATTGCATGACCGCAGATAACCGTGTTGGAGTCGGCTGCTTCGCTCTGAATCGGGTTGCCACTGGCGACTGCCGCAACCTTATTCCCAAATTGCCGGAGCAGTCTGTAGATGTCGTCGTCACGAGCCCACCTTATTGGGGCCAGCGTCTTGACGGCGGGCTAGGGGTGATTCCCGATCCGAGGAAATACCTCCAGTGTCTTTCGGACGTCTTCGTGGCAATTCTTGACAAGCTGAAACCTCATGGGATTCTGTGGGTGAACATGGGAGATGCCTACAACACCCCGGTTAATTGGCGATTGGGGGACTCCAAATACAGTAGTCTTGGCGGCGAGTTCAAAGGTCAGTTAAATCCCAAGAATTCAGCATACACCAAGCCTCGTGGGAAACGCAGAGCCTTTACTGACTCAGATACAACGTGGCTTAAATACGGCAATCTTTTGGCGTTACCACATCGGTTGATAATTGACCTGTGCGATAAAGGATACATCTTTCGAGGTGAAATAATCTGGCGAAAGAAGAACCCGATGCCGGAGGGGTTGGCCCGACGACCACACAGATGTCACGAAGCCATTTACCTCTTTGCTAAATCAGAGAAACATTATTTTCGAAAGAAGCCGCCCGTAGGTTCTTTTTGGGAGTTTGGCACCGATAAGATCGCCGGGTTGCCGCACCATTCACGCTTTCCTTTAGACCTCCCACGGCAATGCATCGCCGCCTACGGAACCACAGGGGCGGATATAACGGTACTGGATCCTTTCGCCGGTTCCGGATCTACCGGGATAGCCGCGATGGAATTAGGCTGCTCTTTTGTTGGGTTCGAGATAGATGCGGATCAGGCTCAAGCCGCGAACCACCGCTTGATAAAGACGTTCGAACGACACAGCACTCCCTCCCAATGATACCTCAATGACAAGCTATTACTCACGAAAGACCCCAGACTATTCTCCACTACTAGTCCATTTCACCAGGGATGCAAACCGGAGGAAAATGGTTCGGGAAAATGATATCCCTCCTGACCATCCACTTCACTACCACAAACAGGATAGCGCAATTGATAGGTTAATCAGCATTTTGGAAACGAAGGCTATACATTCATCTCCGATGCCGCTTTCTGGAAACGCCTCAGCAGTATGTTTCACAGAGTGCGTTTGGGATGCATTAGTGGCACATGGGGTAAGATACAGTTCTTACGGAGTCGTATTCTCAAAAAAGGCTGTTTTCGAAGCTGGCGGCGGCCCTGCTCTTTATTTGCGTGGGGACATATTGCAGAAGATGAGTAATAGCCTTCCCGAATCACTCAAACCGTTCGTTGTACCGTTCGACCCAGGCGGGTTAGTCCAAGAAGGGGTCATCCAAGATTGGATTCACGAGAGGGAGTGGCGGTTGCCCACATCGTTCAATTTTGAATACGCCGATGTAGAATATGTGTTGGTAGAATCTATTGCGGACGCGACTAAGATTATCCAGCAGGTAGGGACTATGAACTTACCTGCTGAACGGTACATTTCCATGGAAGTTTATCGTACTATCCGAGAGGCGTGGAGTGCTCCGTAAATGGCGACCTTCAATCGGAAACACTACAATATAGCTGAGCTATTGCGGCTTTTTGCTAGAGGCGATTTGGTTCTACAGCCAAAGTTCCAGAGGCGATTGGCCTGGGAAGAGGCAGCTCGTGCCTACCTAATAGATACAGTCGTTCAGGGCCTTCCAATGCCCAAAATCTATCTTCGGAGAATGGCCGCGAACTCAATTAAGTTCCAGTATGAGGTAGTAGATGGCCAACAACGCCTCTCAGCCATAATTGATTTCTTTAATGGAAAACTCCGGCTTGACCCCAAGCACCACAGGCAATTTGGTGGCCTCACGTTTCCAGAACTGCCAGAGCCAGTTCAAACCGCTTTTCTCGGGTATGAGATATCTACAGAGGTTATGGAGGACGCTAGCGACCCTGATGTATGGGCTATGTTTGAGAGACTCAACACCTACACTTTGGTTCTCAACAGGCAGGAGAAGCTTAACGCCAAGTGGTTTGGGCGATTCAAGCAGACAGCGTATGGTTTGGCAGCCGAGCGTTCGTCGCTAGAAGCGTGGGAATCTATGAAGATATTCAGCAACCAGCAAATTGCGCGCATGAAGGAGGTTGAACTGACTTCCGACGTTCTGGTTGCTACTTTGAGAGGAATCTCTGACATCAGCACGATCGCAAAAATGTACGAAGACTATGACGACGACTTCCCGAATAGTGAATCTGCCAAGTGCGTTTTCCGGGAGGCCTTGCAATCCATTCAGAAAAAGTTGGGCCCGATTGTACACTTGACAAGGTTTCGGCGAAGGGCATGGTTTTACAGCTTGATGGTATCGGCATGTGACGTTCTTGAAGGCATCCCCACGGGGATGGGCCCAGGCATTCTACAGCCTGGAGAGTCAATATGCTCTAGGATGCAGGATCTTCATGATGTGCTGAAGACACCCGAACCACCTGAAGGGCTGTCCGATTTGCATGCAACCCTTTCCCGCGCCACCAGCCATCTCAGAGAACGCAGGATAAGGCACGAGCACTTTTACAACATGTTAACTCTCCCTGATGCAGAATGGGATCAGCGATGGCAAAAGCTTGGTGGAGCCGAGGCTATCAAGAACTTCCGATTGCTTTAACAGGTTTCAGTCGCTTGAGGTGGGCCCGGAAAGGTTGAAGAGTGGCCAAATGAGAGTTCAGCTCCTAAATTAATGGCAGCAGCCGCTGTCGGGTGTACCACGGCTGTCGGAGTATGGCTCCCCCGTGGCCTCGCAAGCAAACGAAACCCCGGAACTCAGTCCCAAAGCCCTTGCCGAAGTCAAAGCTGCACTAGGACGGTATGAGGAAGCGTTTGAGCAAGCGGTTGAGAACGGCGTATACAAACGGTCCACATGGGACAACTACGACCGACCATGCGCGCAATGTTTCGTGGATTGGCTGGAGGGTACATTCAATCCCTCAGAGGGGAGAAGGCATACGCCGGCCCTGAGGGTCACCATACATCCGGAAGCCCCGAACCGAGGCCCCCGTTTTGGCCGGTTCAGTCCTCAGGGGGGTTGCGTTTGAGGCTATGCAGTACGCCACGGAGCAAATCGCTTGGCATGTGGCCATCCACGGCGCCCAGCGACCGTTGAGCCCAGCCGTCGAGGAATAGCCCATGACGACATTCATGAAGACCACGACCTACCAAATCCAGTGCCCCTACTGCGACGGCGACCGTGTGGTGAAGGACGGGACGCAAAACGGCCAGCAGCGATACCGCTGTAAGGCGTGCCAGAAGAAGTTTCGCGCCAACGGTAAGGCTAAGGGCCGCCAGATGAGTGCCGAGCTTATGGGCGGCGCGATCCAGGACTATTACGACGGCAAGAGCTACAAGAAGATAGCCGAGGCGCTGGAGAAGGAATACGACCTGGACAACGAGCCCAGCAAGCAGACGGTGTACCTTTGGGTGACGGACTATACCGCCGAAGCCCTGGACGACATGAAGGACCGCAAGCCCAAGACGGGCGGTCATTGGGTAGCTGACGAGCTGGTGGCGGACGTGGGCGGCCAGAAGGCGTACCTGTGGAACGTCATGGACTCCGAGACACGGTACATCCTAGCCGCCCACCTGTCGGCCCGCCGGGACTCCACCGCCGCCCGCGCCGTCTTGCGCAAGGCCATGAAGTCCGCCGATAAGCCGCCCAATACCATCACCACCGACAAGTGGCGGCCCTACATCAAACCCATCAAGGACATCTTCCCCGAGGCCAGGCATATCCAGTCGGAAGGGATACGGGCGGACGTCAATAACAACCTCTCGGAGCGGCTGCAGGGCACGATCCGCGACCGGCTCAAAGTCATGCGGGGGCTGGACAGAATCAAGAGCGGGCAGCGGTTCCTTGACGGGTGGGTCCTCCATTACAACCTGTTCAAGAAACACCACGGTCTCCGCAACAAGACACCCGCATCGAAGGCGAAGGTAGACCCCCCCTTCAAGGAATGGGCCGACGTGGTAAAAGCGGACGCCGTGGAGCCGGTCGAAGTGACACTCCCGACTCCACGGCTTCCCGAAAAGCGCGACGTGCCCAAGGTAGAGGTGACCGGAACACCCAAGCCGAGCAAGCCGCCGAAGTCTTCGCGGGCATCTAGCAGCAGGTCAGCGCCGCCGCTCACCCTTCGCCTGCCGAAGGCCCAACCGTCGAAAGGGAAAGCCGCCAAGCCCAAGGTCCGAGCGACGGGGCAACACCCGTATGCTCGGAAACGGAGGGAGATTCAGCGGGCGCAGCGCGCAGGGCGGCGCTAAGGCGCCCCTAAAACGCCCGATGGCCCCGCCGCGGCGGGGCCATCGGGGACAGGGTACATAGGTCGTCACCTTAATTCAAACGAAACCCCGCGGACTTCTCCGGCAATGACCCTGCCCCGCCGTCATGGGGCAGTTGCCATGGCCGCGAATGAAGGAATACAATTCGTCCGCGAGGGCAGTCACAGTCACACCCCCCGCAGCATCCCCATGGTCCTAACCCATCGCAAGCTGTGATGATTTGAAAGTTGCGGCAATACCGGAGGTCTTGACCGGCGGCCGGGCTACGGCCCTGGACCGGTTGTTGGAAGATGCGGCCCAAGGCCGGGTCATAGAGGGGCCGGAGGCCGGCATATTGGCCGACGCCGGGCCGGGAGCCCTTGGCGACCTGTGCGCGGCGGCTTCGCGGCTTCGTGACCAGGGCCGAGGGAAGACGGTGACCTTCTCACCCAAGGTGTTCATCCCACTGACCCGGCTCTGCCGCGATTTCTGCGGCTACTGCACCTTCAGGCAAGACCCGCGGACCTCCGGCGGCAGGCTGTTCCTAACGCCCGAGGAGGTGCTCGAGACGGCCCGGGCCGGCCGGAGGCTGGGTTGCACCGAGGCCCTGTTTACGCTGGGGGAGCGGCCGGAGCAGCGGTATCCCGAAGCTGGCGACTGGCTGCGCCACCGGGGTTACGCCACGACGCTCCAATACTTGGCTGACGTGTGCAAGCTGGTGGTGGAGGAGACCGGCCTGTTGCCTCACGCCAATCCGGGCACGATGGCGCGGCGGGAGATGGCGTCCCTGGCCCCCTATAATCCTTCCATGGGACTGATGCTGGAAAGCGTCAGCGAGAGGCTCCATGCCAAGGGCGGGCCCCATCAGTTCGCTCCCAGCAAACGTCCCAGGGTCAGGCTGCGCACTATTGAGCTGGCCGGAGAGTTGCGCGTACCTTTCACCACGGGTATTCTCATAGGGATAGGAGAGACGAGGCTGGAGCGCATTCAGGCTTTGCTGGCCATCCGGGAGCTTCATTCCCGCTACGGCCACGTCCAGGAGGTAATCGTCCAGAATTTCAGGGCCAAGCCGGAGACTCCCATGGGGTCTTCACCCCATGCGGCTTCGGAAGAGTTGCTCTGGACCGTGGCCGCGGCCCGGCTGATTCTCGGGTCCCACGTTAACCTTCAGGTCCCTCCCAACCTGAGCGCAACGGACTACCAGGTGTATCTCGAAGCCGGTATCAACGACTGGGGCGGCGTGTCCCCGTTGACTATCGACTTCGTCAACCCGGAGGCCCCGTGGCCCGCGTTGGCCGACCTCCGGGACCGCACCAATGCCCAAGGCTTTGCTCTCCGGCCCCGGCTGCCCGTGTATCCCGAGTATATCGATTTTGTCCCGCCGCTCCTCAGGGAAAAGGTTAAGGCTCTGAGTGACGGAGAAGGATACGTATTGGGGGGCATTCAACGCTATGCCGGTATCTAAAGAGGAAAGGCCCGGCGCCCTGGAGTCCTTGGTGTCCCTGCTGGACCCCAAGGTCGCCGCGATCCTCAGCGCGGCCCTGGAAGGGGAAGATATTTCCGCGGACGATGCCGAGGTGTTGTTCGCCGCCAACGGCCTGGAGTACAACGCCGTGGTGATGGCGGCCGACGAACTGCGCCGCCGCACCGTGGGAGACGTGGCCACCTATGTAGTCAACCGCAACATCAACTTTACCAACGTGTGCATCAAGCGCTGTGGTTTCTGCGCCTTCAGCCGGGACTTCCGGGAGGAGCAGGGTTACTTCCTGCCCGTGGACCAAATCATCCGGCGGGCCAAGGAAGCATGGGACTACGGCGCCACCGAGGTGTGCATCCAGGCGGGTCTACCCCCGCAGATGGAGGGTGACCTGTACATCCGGCTGTGCGAAGCCATCAAGACGGAATTGCCGGACATCCACGTCCACGGGTTCTCCCCCGAGGAAGTGCTGTACGGGTCGGTGCGGTCCCGCTGCAGCATCCGGGAATACCTGCGGGGACTGAAGGCGGCGGGAGTAGGCAGCCTGCCGGGCACGTCTGCCGAGGTGCTGGACCAGGAACTGCGAGACCGGATCTCGCCGGGACGCATTACGGTGGAGCAGTGGACCGAGGTCATAACCACCGCCCACGAACTGGGCATCCCGACCACCTCCACCGTCATGTTCGGCCACCTGGAGTCCGACGGCCAAATCGCCCGGCACATAGCCTACCTTCGAGACATACAACAGCGCACCGGCGGAATCACCGAGTTTGTGCCCCTCTCCTTCGTGGCGTCCGAGGCCCCGATGTACTTGAAGGGACTGGTGGAGGGAGTCCGCGCCGGTCCCACCGGCATGGACGTGGTGAAGGTCCACGCCATAGCCCGGATCATGCTGAACAACTGGATACCCAACATCCAGGCGTCTTGGGTCAAGGAAGGCTCCCGCATGTCCCAGTTGCTGCTGAGCGCGGGGGTCAACGACTTGGGCGGCACCCTCATCAACGAGTCCATATCCACCTCGGCGGGCGCCCAGCACGGCCAGTTGATGCGCCCTCACGAGTTTCGGCAGATGATGCGGCAGGCAGGGCGGGTGCCCGCCGAGCGTTACACCACCTACGGCATCAAACGGGTCTTCAGCGACGACGACGACGAGTTGGACCCCTTGGACCTGGTGGGTGACAACGTAGAGGAGTTGTTCGGCTCTTACCGGTTGCTGGTGCAGATGGACGCTTTCCGGTTCCAACACCCCAAACATGAGGCTGCCAAGTCCTCGCCCGAGACGACCATCACCGCCGGGGCGGGCAACTTGGAGTGATCCGGCGCCCGGCCCCGCTAAAGTCCATGTCGGCCCCTCTCCCATCCCATCGTCGCGCGTCGGCCCCGGGCGCGTCGGCTAGCCGTGGATAGACTCGTCCTGGCCCTAGCCGGAGGCGTAGGGGGGGCCAAACTGGCCCTGGGCCTGTCCCGGGTTGTCCCTCCGGGTCAACTGACCGTCGGCGTCAACACCGGCGACGACGAGTGCTTTCACGGCCTCCACGTTTCGCCGGACCTGGACACGGTGATGTACACCCTGGCCGGCCTGTCGGACCCTCAATCGGGTTGGGGCCTGGCGGGTGACACCTTCAAAACCCTGGGCATGTTGGGCCGCTACGGGGTTGACACCTGGTTCAATCTGGGCGACCGGGACCTCGCCACCCACATTCGGAGGACCCAGTTGCTTCGCCAGGGGTCATCGTTGTCCCAGGTCACCGAGGAGTTGTGTCGGCGTCTCGACGTGGGGCCTCGAGTCGTGCCTATGAGTGACGATCCGGTGCGCACGATGCTCCATACCGACGCGGGGCAACTGGCCATGCAGAGCTACTTCGTACGGCAGCGGGCTGAACCCGCAGTCAGGGGAGTTACCTATGAGGGAGCCGCGTCGGCCCGTCCGTCCCCCGGTCTGGAGAAGGCCCTGAAGGAATCGGACCTCATCGTGCTCTGCCCGTCCAACCCGTTCCTCAGCTTGGGCCCCATTCTTGCGGTCCCCGGCGTGCGGGGCCTGTTGGAAAGCTCCTCCGCTCTCCGGTTGGCGGTGAGCCCCATCGTTGGCGGGGCCGCTGTGAGGGGGCCCGCAGGCAAGATCATGGACGAGTTGGGCCTCGACGTATCCTGTGTGGGAGTTGCCCAACAATACCAAGGATTTTGCGACGTCTTGTTCATCGACCATCAGGATGCCCATCGCGGCCCGGAGATTGAAGCGTTGGGCATCAGGGCCGTGGCGGCCTCTATCGTCATGGAAAGTGAAGCCGACAAGGTGGCTCTGGCCCGGACGGCGCTGGCAATGGGAGCGCGGTGACCCCGTGGAACGGCAGATCTCGGGCATAGTTACCATAATCCCGATGAAGCCCCTATCGGGCAGCAAGTCTCGCCTGTCCAAAGATTTCTCCAGGCAGGAGCGGGAGGAGGTGGCGCTGGGGATGCTTTTCCGGGTCATCAATGCCCTGAAGTCCGCTTCCGCCGACTTGTTTTGGGTCGTGGGCGGCGATACCCGGGTGCGGGAGCTTGCCCAGGACTGCGGCGGCACGTGGTTCGAGGAGATGGGTAAGAACCTGAACGACACCCTTGCCAAAGCCATCGATAGGGCGTTCGAGGGCGGCCACTCTGCCATGTACCTGGCCAGCGACCTCCCTTTCATCAAGGCCAGCGACGTTCATAGCGTGCTGCAGGCGTCCCGGCAGCAGAGCAACATCAGCCTGGCTCCCGCCCGCAGGGACGGCGGCACCAATGCTATCCTGGTGCCCCACGGCGTCGCCTTCCGGCCCGAATTGGGGCCGCGAAGCTTCATCAACCACCTGTCTCAGGCGGCCCGCCTGGGGATCTCGGTCGCCATCTGCTACAGCCCGGGGCTTGGCTTCGACCTGGACACCAGCGCCGACCTGGAGACCTACGAGCAAATGGAGCCTGGGTTTGTCCAGCGCCTGGTGTCCGGCCCCGGCCCGGCCTGAATCTGATGTTGCCGGGCGTTCGTCGGCTGAAGCGCGGTCTCCCGGTATGGGAGGCAGAGGCGCGGACCCGGGCCCTGACCAGGGTTGGCGGCGGCCCCACCCCGTGGGACCGAGTCGAGCAGAAGGGTCGAGGATACGCGGCGGCAGGCTGTGCCCCAGGTATCCGGATGCTGATATGAGGTTAACGTGTCCGTGGCCAACGTGAAGTTCGGGGTGCTGCTGCCCACCCGTGGGCTGCTGCTGAAAGACGGCCCTCCCACCAACGCCGACCTGGTTATCCGGCTGGCCCGGCAGGCGGAGTCCGGTGGGTTGGACTCCGTGTGGGTGGGAGATAGCCTCACGGCCAAGGTCAGGCTGGAGCCCCTGGCGGTCCTGGCCGCGGTCGCCGTCTGCACCGATAGGGTGCGGCTGGGGACGGCGGTGTTGCTGGCGGCCCTGCGCCACCCGGTGCTGCTGGCTCAAACGGTGGCCACCGTGGACCTGATTTCAAGGGGGCGCTTGGTAATCGGCGCCGGGGTGGGCGGCGCGTTCAACGACGAGCAGGTCCGCGAGTGGCAGGCCGCCGGGGTTCCGCCGCGGCAACGGGCGGGGAGACTGGAGGAAATCATTCAAGTGGTGCAACAGTTGGGCGCCGGGCGCCCGGTCACGTTCTCGGGCCGTTACTTCAGTCTGGACGGAGTAGTCATGGAGCCGCGGCCGGTCCAGCCGGGGGGCGTTCCCATCCTGCTCGCCACCCACGGGCGGGCCAAGCAGGATGCCCAGGTGGCCCGGGCGGCGCGGCTGGGCAATGGGGTCATATCCATTTCGGACACGCCGCAAGAATATGCCGAGTTGGTGCATCGGGTCCGGGAGGCGGCGGCCCGGGAAGGAAGGGGCCCGTCCCGGTTGGAGCCGGCCTTCTACATGACGGTAAACGTCAACAGCGACTCCGCCCAGGCGGAGCTTGAGGCCAACGATTACCTAACGCGCTACTATGGGGCCAATATCTGGGGCAGCCGGTGGGGGCCCTTCGGTCCTCCGGAGTTGGTGGCGGAACGCATAGCCGAGTACACGGAAGCGGGCGCCGAGACCGTGGTGGTGCGCTTCGCTTCCTTCCAGCCGGAGCAGCAACTGGCGATATTTCTGGAAAGGGTAGCTCCGGCCTTCTCATGAACCCGGTGAGAGGTAACGGTTGTATCCGATAGACCTAGAGGGCAAGAACGGCGTGGTCTTGGGCGTAGCCAACGATCGCAGCATCGCCTGGGCCATCGCCAAGGTATTGGACCAAGCGGGGGCAAGGCTGGCGTTGACCTACCAGGACGACCGGTTGAAAGACCGCGTCTCCCGGCTGGCCGATACCCTGCACGAGGCCCTGGTGCTGCCCTGCGACGCCACCGACGACGATCAAATCGCGGAGTTGTTTCGCAGCCTGAAGGATAGCTTTGGCGGCATCTCGTTCCTGGTGCACAGCATAGCCTTCGCCAACCGGGAAGATCTTGTCGGTAGTTTTTCCGACACGGGCCGTGAGGGCTTCCGCGTCGCCTTGGAGGTCAGCGCCTACTCCCTGCTGCCCCTGGTAAAACACGCGGCCCCGCTGATGGACCGGGGCGGCAGCGTGGTTACCATGACCTTTCACGCCTCGCAGCGGGTCTATCCGGGCTACAACGTGATGGGAACGGCCAAGGCGGCCCTGGAGCAGGAGGTCCGCCAACTGGCGGCGGAGTTCGGAGAGGCCGGAATACGGCTGAACGCCATATCGGCCGGCCCCCTGGAGACCCTGGCGGCCCGGGGCATTCACGGCTTCACCGACATGCGCCGCCATCACGCTGCAAGGGCGGCCATGAAGAGAAACATCACTCCGGACGAGGTGGCCAACACTGCCCTTTTCCTCTGCAGCGACCTCTCCACCGGCATCACCGGCTCCGTCATTCCGGTGGACGCCGGTTACCACATCATGGCCGTCTGAGCGTTCGGCGGGGCAGTCCCTCGGCGACCGGGGACCGCCGGTCCAACGGGCAGCGAAGATCGCGCGCCAAGGCTGCAGGCGGCAATAAATACGGCTGCGATCTGCCTGGGGTCCGGCCCGCAGAACCGCCGCGGGGAGCGGGGGAAGGTCTGGGGGTCTTGTGGGACAGGCCTAGATGGGCGCGCTGGTGGAGCTGGCGCCCAGCGAGTCCAGCCGGCGGCGGTCCTCGGCGGCCTCGTCGCCCCGCCCTAACAGCGCGTAGGCCTCGGCCCGTTTTGCCCACGCCTCGGTATAGTTGGGGTCCAGGGCAATGGCCTTGGTGAACTGGTCTATGGACTCCTGGACCCGCCCCTGATTGAATAGACGCACCCCGCGCTCCGTCATGGCTTCCGGGGTGGGGGCGTCCACGGGAACAGGCTTGCGGTACCTGGGAGCGCCGGGGCTGGGTTCCTCTTGAGGGAGTCCCTCCGCGGCCTCCGCGCTCGCCGGGGGCGTGAGTTCCTGGGCCACTACCGCGGCTGGTTCCGGGGCCGGCGCGGGGACTTCCTCCGGGGGACTGGGCGCTTCCACTTGGCGCGGTGTATTGGATACGTCGGCCAGTCCCTCATCGGTGGCGTCCCGCGCCATCGGCGCCCGAAGCTGCTCCTCCTCCTGGCGCGTTTGGGCTGGGCTGGTCAACTCCCAGCCGCAGTTGGTGCAGAACCGCGAGTTGCCGGCCGACAACCCTTGGCAGCGGGAACAGGAGACGGTCCCCTCACCGGAGCCGCTCTGCTGCTGCGGACTCTTGATGAACATGAGTGCTATGAGGGGCACCAAGGCCAGCAGGTGCACCGTGGGGATTCCCAGGGCGAAGGATGCGCCCCCCCACAGCCAGGGATTGCGCCCCTTCGACCGGGCCAACCGCCCGGTCCAGAGCGCAACTAGGGCCAAAGCGACGATTAGTAAGACGGTGTTGCCCATGACGACTACCCCGCTTCCCGGAGGACGGCAGAGGGGCCTGGCGCAGCCGGCGAGAGACCCCCGGGTTCCAATGCCACGCTATCAATATACACCGCCGAGCCGCCAAGGACAACGGTAAGCGAGGTGCCTGCGGAATATCCGGTGAAGTCCTTGTAGCCTGCGCATTAGCCAGGCGGTCAAGGGTCTCGCCTGTACAACTTGATGTCCCGTAAGCCACGCCTACGCCGTATTACGGCTATAGCAGCCTATATAACATATGAATACGTCGTTAATGGCTTATATCCTGGATGTATATAGCTCCATATAAGCTTGATTGACAGTATAACGTGCTGATGCTAAAATACCTGCCGCAGCCAGGCGGCATCGGCGCCGCCGTGCAAACCCCGCGCCCCTTCCCGACGCCAGCCCCTGAAGTCACACCTACGACTGAACTCGAACCGCCCTATATAGCCAGGAGGGATCATGAAACTCACGTTGTCTGTTTTGAAAGCCGACGTTGGTTCCATCGGGGGCCACACCAAACCGTCGCAACACATGATGGACGCGGTGTGCTCCGACGCCGCCGACGCCGTGAAGCGCGGCCTGTTGATCGACAGCTTCGTGGGCCATACCGGGGATGATATATGCATCATCACCTCCCATAACCGCGGCCCCAACGACACCGACGTCCACCAGTTCGCCTGGAACTCTTTCTTGCACGCCACGGACATAGCGTCCCAGTACGGGTTGTATGGCGCCGGGCAGGACTTGCTGGCCGACGCCCCGTCGGGCAACATCCGGGGCGCGGGCCCGGCAGTGGCCGAGGTGGAATTCGACCACGAGCCCACCAAGGCTAACCGGATCCGGCCGGCCGAGTCGTTCATGGTCCTCGCCGCCGATAAGTGCGGGCCCGGTGCTTACAATCTCCCCCTCTTCTTGGGATTTGCCGATCCCATGTACTGCGCCGGGCTGATGCTGCCCCGGCTCAGCGAGGGGTTCGCCTTCAACGTCATCGACATGGACAACACTGAGGGCGACAGCATTGTCACGCTCAACGCCCCCGAGGACTACTACAAGCTCACCGTGCTGCTGCGGGACAACGAGAGATTCGGCATAGACTCCATCGTGTCCCGTTACTCCGGGCAGACCGCGGCGGCGATTTCCGCGACGCGGCTGCACAACATAGCAGGCACCTACACCGGCAAGGATGACCCCGTGGCCCTGGTGCGCAACCAGGGCATCTTCCCCGCGCCGGAGGAACTGATCTCTCCCTTTGCCAAGGCCCATTACATCGGCGGCGACGCGCGAGGCTCCCACGTGATGCCGCTGATGCCGGTGGCCATCAACACCCCGGTCACCGGAATCTACTGCCTGCCTCTGGTCTCCTGCATCGGGTTCTCCCTGAGCGCCGCCGGAGAGTTCTCCGACTCTTTCGTCGACTTCTTCGACAACCCGGCGTGGGACCACGTAAGGATACTGGCCCAGGAGAAGGCTATCGCCATGCGCTCCCAGGGGTGGTCCGGCGCCGCCATGCTGCCCTACGGGGAGTTGGAGTACTCCGGGTTCCGCCAGAGCATCGGCGATCTCGTCGCGCGGTTTAGCATCCGCAACGGCCACGGCGAAGAGGCCGGAATCCCCGAAAAAGCGGCCAGCGGGGACGACTAGACCGGGGCGCGCCGCCCGCAGGTATCCCGGCGCCGGACCCCAATCGCCTCCGGCGCCGCCAGCCCCGGCGACACTCGATACGGCTGACTTGTGCCCCTGACTCTCCCGGCGAATTGCGAGGGAGAGTCAGGGGCTTTTGCTGGCAAGCATGAAAGAATCACTAGTGCTGGTCGGCGGGCTGGCGGCTGAGGAACGATGAGCGTCGAACTGGAAGACCTGACCGCGAACGGCATGATTTTCCGCTGCCGCCGGGCCGGCTCCGCAGGGGAGCCGGTGCTGCTGCTGCATGGCTTCCCCGAGACGTCTCACATGTGGGCGCCGCTGATGGAGCGGCTGGCCGCCGAGGGGTATTGCTGCCTGGCTCCCGATCAGCGGGGATACAGCCCCGGCGCCCGGCCAGCGGCCATCGAGGACTACCGCTACGAGTTGCTGGCTGCCGACGTATTGGCCCTAGCCGAGGCAGCCGGATACGGCAAGTTTCACCTCATCGGCCACGACCACGGGGCCGGGGTGGGCTGGACCACGGCCTTCCTCCACACGGAGCGGGTCCAGAGCTGGACCGCGCTATCCCTGGCCCACCTGGCCGCGTTCATCCAAGCCCTCCGCACCGATGCGGACCAGCAGGCCCGCAGCCTGTACATCGCGTTCCTGGTGCAGCCGGACTTTCCGGAAGCGGCGCTGGCCGCCAACGACTACCAACGCCTGCGGGACCTGTGGTCCCATAGCTCTCCGGAGCAAGCCGAGGACTATCTCTCGGTCTTCGCGCAGCCCGGCGCCCTCACCGGGGGCCTCAACTGGTATCGGGCCGCCGCGGCGCTCCAGGACCCCAGCAGCCCCGCCTCGTTGGGCCGGGTAGCCGTTCCAACCCTCACCATCTGGGGCAACCGGGACGAGTATCTGGGCCGGGCGGCCCACGAGTACACGGCGCAGTACATCGACGGTCCCTACCGGTTGGTGGAACTGGATGCGGGCCACTGGCTGGTCCAGGAGGAGCCCGAGAGGGTGTTCGCGGAAGTGCTGGGACATCTGCGGGAGAACCCCATAACCTGAACGAGGCGTCCGCTAGTACGCCGTACGTGGCGGGCCCGGGCCATACTGTGGCCGAACCATGCAGTGGCCTGATCAAGCAGTGGAAAGAAGGCGGGTTACTCGGACAGCCGCAGGGCTAATTCGTCCAACTGCGCCTGAGTGACCGGCGCGGGGGACGAAAACAGCAGGTCTGCGCCGCTTTGCGTCTTGGGAAAGGCTATCACGTCGCGGATGGAGTCGGCCCCGGCCAAAATAGCCACCAGGCGGTCGATTCCGGGGGCGATGCCGCCGTGGGGAGGGGCCCCGAATTCAAAGGCCTCCAGTATCTGCCCGAACCGTGCAGACATTTCTTCCGAGCTGTAGCCCAGTATCCCGAACACCCTTTCTTGAAGGTCTTTGCGATGGATGCGGATGCTGCCGCTGGCCAGTTCCGACCCATTGCACACCAGGTCATAGGCCTTGGACCCGATGGCGCCCGGATCGTTGCCTTCCAGCATATCCTCCTGCCCGTCGGCCGGGGAGGTGAAGGGGTGGTGGGACGACTCCCAGCGCCGGGCGTCTTCATTCCACTCGAAGAGAGGGAAGCGGGTTATGAAGGCAAAAGCCAGTCGGCTTTGATCGGCAAGCCCCAGGCGCCGGCCCAGGTGGTCCCGCATGGCGCTTAGCCAGGAGTTCACCCCCTTGGCCGGCCCCGCCATGAGCAACACCAAGTCCCCAGGCCCCGCCCCCAGGCGTACCGCCAGTCGGCGGCCCCACTCCGGGGGCATTCGCAGTCCGGCGGAGAACAGAATATCCTCCGGGCCCAGGTCCTCCAGCGTCCCGTCGCCCTGGAACCGGACGTGGCTGAGACCCCCGGCTCCGGACTGCTTGGCAAACTCTTCCAGTTCCCGCAGCGCGGAACCGGAGATTCGGCCCTGGCCGGGGACCGTGAAGCCCTTTACTATTCCGCCGCCCTCGACGGTGTTCAAGAAGACCCGGAAGCCCGTTTCCTGGGCCAGGCCGCTGACCTCTGCCATCTCCAGGCCGTATCGCAGGTCGGGCTTGTCCGTGCCGTAGGACGCAAGGGCCTGGTCGTACGTCAGCCGGGGAAAAGGCTTGACCAGCGTCTTTTCCGGCGCCACGCCCTCCACCAGCCCGGTGTACAGCTCCTCGGTGAGTTGGAGCACGTCCTCCTCGTCCACGAAGCTCATTTCCAGGTCCAACTGGGTGAACTCGGGCTGCCGGTCAGCCCGGAGGTCCTCATCCCGGAAACATCTGGCGATTTGGAAGTACTTTTCGATTCCGGAGACCATCAACAGCTGCTTGAGCTGCTGCGGCGACTGGGGCAGGGCGTAGAAGTTGCCCGGCTGCAGGCGGCTGGGGACCAGGAAGTCCCGTGCCCCTTCCGGAGTGCTCTTGATCAGGATGGGGGTTTCGATCTCCAGGAACCCCCTGGCGTCCAGGAAGTCCCGGATGAACTTCACCACCCGGTGGCGGAGGACCAGCTTGCGTTGCATGGGCGGGCGGCGCAGGTCCAAGTACCGGTACCTGAGGCGCAGGCTCTCGTCGGCCCCGGCGTCCTCGGCGATGTAGAAAGGCGGGGTTAGCGAGGGGTTCAGCACTGTGGCCTCGTCGGCCACGACCTCGACGCCGCCGGTGGCCATGACCGGATTCTCGCTGCCCTCCGGCCGGTGTTGGACGGTGCCCTTGATCTGCACCACCCACTCCGACCGCAGTTGCTCCGCCACGGCGTAGGCGGCCGGGGAAAGCTCCGGGTTCAAGACCACCTGCACCACGCCGGAGCGGTCCCGCAGGTCCACGAAAATGATCCGACCGTGGTCACGCCTGCGGTCGACCCATCCGGCCAGGGTTTGGCGGGTGCCTGCGTGGCCGGCTCTGAGGGAACCGCACTCCGCAGTCCTCAACACGTGCTTATTCTCCTGATGAAACGCATTATCCCGGGCCGCTGCACCTCGAGACGTATATCGTCATGGCCTGACGGCTCAGGTTGCGGGGCTCCAGCAGCCCCCATGGATCTTAGCTTATACCCGCCCCCGGTGGGTTGGCCTGTTCGCCCCACGGCTACAGCCCGGGGAAGAGCTCGAAGACGTTTTGGAAAGCCGCTGCCTGGGATGAGGTCACGCCGCGTATGGCCGGGGCAAGCTCCCCGGGGTAGGTCACTGGCGGAAGGCAGACGCTGTCCATGCAGATGTGGGCCTGGGCCGGAGCCTCCCCGTCCGCCGGGAGTGCCAGCCTCACCTCCAGGTGGGGATAGCTCAGCCGCCACGCCGCCTTGAGCATCTCCATGGTGTCCCTTCCCTGCGGCGGGCCTTCGATGCTGATCTCCACCGGAGAGTTTAGCCAAAGGTCTACGGCCAATCCGTAGGCCGGGGCGAACTCGCCCTGCCTTCGATAGGTCTCGGCAAACCCGCTGATGGTTGCCTCGGCCAGTCCGCGATAGTCGGTGTTGCCGGTAGCCCGGTGCAGCTTCATCAGCCCCAGGGCAGCCGCCAGGTTATCCCCCAACGGCTTTTCCCGCACCTGCAGGTAGCCGATCGCCTCGGCGTCGGCCTCCGTGTCGAAAAATCCTCCGTTGCTTTCGTCGAAGAACCTGTCCACCATCTGCCGGGCGGCCGACTCCGCCCGTTCCAAGTACTGCCCGGCGGCGGTGTGGCCGTGGGCCGCCAAGAGGGCACTGAGCAGGTGGGCCCAATCGCCCAGGAACGCCGGCCCCTGGCTGGGCCTTGCCTCGCCGAAGACGTGGGCCAGGCTGCCGTTGACCGCGGCGGTATCCAAGGTCTGTAGCACCCCCAGGGCCGTATCGACCAGTCCGGGGCGCGCCAGCTTGGACGACAGACCCAGCAGCACCTCCACGGCCAGAGCGTTGGAGGCGGTATAGCACGAAGGGTCCCTGGGCGGGGGTCCGGCCTCCTGGCGGTCCGGCAGAGACAGGCCGAAATAGTCGGAGTGGGCGCCCTGGCTGCCCCTTAGCCCACATGTGTCCCGGTCCAGCAGGTGGGCCAGGACGTAGTCCACGCAGCGGTCGGCCACCCGCCGGTATGAATCGTCATCCAGCAGCAACCAAGCGTCGGCGTAGACCTGGGCCAGATTCAGGTTGTCTTCCAGCAGCTTCTCCCACTGCGCCTCCGACCAGTCCTCCCGGACGGAGTAGCGAAAGAAACCACCCTCTTCGGCGTCGAATATGCTGCCCTGGGCCATCCGGTCCAGGGTCTTCACCAACATGGCCCGGTAGAAGTCCTCTCCGGTGGTGCGCACCAGGTGGGTCAAAAAGCCCAGGGCTGGAGCATTGGGGAATTTGGGCTCCGTGCCGAACCCCCCGTGGGACGGGTCGTAGGACCCGGCCATGCCTCGGGCCGCCTGGGTTACCAGGGTGGAGGTTATTTCGGGTCCGGCCTTGACCTTGGCTGCTTCTTCCTTGCGCAACCGCAGCAGGTCCCGGGCGTGTTCGTACATCTTGGGGCGGTCTTCCTGGTACGCCTCCCGCACCTCCAGAAGCATGGCCAGGAACTGGTCCGGTGGCAAATAGGTAGCGCCGGTGATCAGCCCACCGTGTCCGGTGAGAAAGGCGGTGGTGGGCCAGCCGCCGATGTTGTAGCGGGAGTTGACGTCGGGGCGGTGGTCGCTGTCCACCCGCACCGCCACGTAGTGCTCGCTAATGACGCGGCAAACGTCGGGGTCTGAGTAGGAGGTCTCGTCCATCACGTGGCACCAATAGCACCACACGGCGGAGACGGCCAGCAAGACCGGCTTGTTTTCCTCTTGGGCTTTCTGGAAGGCGCTACCGTGCCACGGGCGCCAGTCGATGAGGCGGGCCTGATTTGGATTGGGAGAGAACCTGAAGTCGTCCAAGGGCGGTCCCAAATCTCCGCGGGCGCCGGCTACGGTGAGGGGCCGGCAGCTTGCGCTATCAGCGGTTTAACGGGCAGGGCCTGACGCTCGGCGGCGGCCCGCGAGGCCCTGAAACCTAGCTACCCGACACCTAGCTAAAGGTAGCATAGGCCACCGGGATTGGCAATTCTCACCGCCGGCGCGGAAGGACTGTAGGTTCCCCGGCCGCGCTCGGAATCACTATGGCCTTGGGGAGGCCACATAGCGGTAACGGAAAGGGGTAGTGCCGGGCAGTGACCCAAGGCGGGAGCCATTGGCGCTACAGGCCTTTGCTGAAACCGTCTATTATCATGGTTATGACAGGGGGCTGGCGCCGAGTCCGCCTTCAGGTGTCCCCCGTCACGCCGAGTCCGCCTTCAGGCGCCCTCCTCGTCACGCCGAGTCCGCCTTCAGGTGTCCACCTGTCACGCCGAGTCTGCCTTCAGGTCCCCCCGTCACGCCGAGTCTGCCTTCAGGTCCCCCCGTCACGCCGAGTCCGCCTTCAGGTGTCCCCCTGTCACGCCGAGTCCGCCTTCAGGTGTCCCCCGTCACGCCGAGTCCGTCTTCAGGTGTCCCCCTGTCACGCCGAGTCCGCCTTCAGGCGGGCGAGGGGTCTAAAGTCCTGGTCAGGGCCGTGGTCCATCGTTCTCAGCGTGGTTGGGGCATGAGGGCTTGAGATTCCTCGTCGCTGCGCTCCCACGGAATGACGGGAGGGGGCAGTAGAAATGACAGGAGGGGTGCTCCGGACTCGGTTAGGTGCGCCTACCCACTGGGGAGCAGCATACCCTCGCTGGGACCTGACGTGGTGGGGTGACGCCGCAGTCGTGGCCCCTGGCGGGGATCAAACGCCGGATGGGACTCCGGAGAGGGACCTATCCGCGGCCTCAGAGCCGGGAGGGCGGGCCAGCAGCCGCCGGGCTTGGGCCAGCGCCTGCGGGTCGCCCCGATGACGCTCCACCACGTTGCCGCTCTCCAGGGAGCAGATGGGGACCCCGTCCCGGAATACCACGCGGTTGCCCAGGACTGCCGGCACCCTTTCCCCGGGGGTCAGGATGCCCGCCAGGTTCAATGGGTCGCAGGCGGACACCACCACGCACTGGCCCGATGCACCCCGGTTTCGGTGGGAGCGAAGGGCGTCCACAGCTTCCGGAAGCGCGAACTGTTCCCCAATGAATCCGCTGACGAAACGGCCGCCTCGGATTTCTCCCCTAGCCTCCAGCAGCCGGAGCACCCGCACCAGCTCCCGCCACCGTAGGGACTCCGGCTCCCTGGCCAGCAATTCCGGAAAGAGCACCCCGTACCGATGCAGGAGTTGCCGCGCCCAGGGCTCCGCCGAGTCTGCCGCCGGGCCTAACCCCTCCAACAGGGACCACCTGCTGTACCCGGATCGCCGCCGGTGTCCGGTGCGCCTCAAGCGGCTCGATTTGTGGCCGCCTCTCGCGTTTCCATTTGCCCGGCTGCCAATCCGGCTGCGCAGCGGGTCCATGCCATCGGAGGTTACCCAGCCCATGGCTGCCAACTGCCACATGGCTTCCTCAGTGTGGGACGGCAGCAGACCGGAGGACGCGGCTATTTCCGACAAGAAAGACGCGCCCCGCCGGGAGAGAATCGACAGCACCTCCCCGGATGGGCCCGGCAGGCCGGAGCCCCCGTTATCGCGTTGCTCCAGCAGCCATTCCAGCGACTCCCGGAGGGCTATGCTGATCGGGGTTGCCCGGGTCAGCGCGCCCTTTACCGGCGGGGAACCTTTGTCCTCCCTGGGCTGGGACAGCCGGCCCCACACCACTTCACCGCCCAGCGTGAGGCGGTCCAAGTAGGCCGGCTTGTACTCCACAACCCGCGGCGCCAAGACTTCGCTCTCCAGGGCTCCAGCCGCCGCTTCGAAGCCCTGCAGCATCTCCACGTTGTCCAGGACCCCGTCTTCCCCGTGGAGTTTGGCCGCTGGGGCCAAGTGCTGCCACTGGAAGAGGAAACCCACGAACTCGGCGGGCGACACCGGCTCGATCTCCCGCCGGAGGCGGCCCAGGGTGGCGCGGTGAATCCGGGCCAGGATGCGGCGGTCGCAGAACTCCTCCTCTTGGCTCCCCGGCGTGAAGCGGCCCCGGAGTATCACCCCTTCGTTCTCCAGTTGCCCCAGGGCAAAAGCCACGGCGCCGCGCTCCAACCCCAGGGTGCCGGCCAATCCGGAGCAGCAGAATGGGCCGGAGCACTCGGCCCAGCCGCGGACCACCGCCAGCACCGCTTCCTCCGGCGAGACCAGGGCCCCGGCGTCCCAGTCGCCGGAGGGCGGCTGCAACGAGCCTTCATGGCACAGGGCGGCCGCCAAAGATAGTCTTTCGGTGGCTATCCATAAGGGCCCCAGGCCCTCGCGGAGCAGCCGGTGCGCCCGGCCGCTGCCGGCCAGGTCGGCAAACCACTGCGCAAGCGGCGGTTGGTCCGGGTCCCGGCCCAGGGCCTCACTCTCCGGCAATACGCCCAGGACTAGGAGCGCGTCGTGCAACTCGTCCGCGTCCCGTATGCGGGGCCAGGCAATGCGGGCTTCCTCCAGAATGGCGGCGAGATCCAGAGAAGCGAGGTCTTTGGCGTCCTCGGGCAGCGCCCGGCGCAGCGACACGGCCCGGGCCCGCCGCTCCTCCAGGGGCGCGCCGTCCAGGAAGGCGTAAGGCATGGCGTTGAGGATTTGGTGGGAAAAGACCGACGGCTGCACCGTGTCCCGGGCGTAAACCTCGGTCTCGCCCCGTTCGATTGATTCCAGGATTCCGCTCAGCCCCGGCAAGTCCATGGCCTCGGTCAGGCAGTCCCGCATGGTCTCGAAGGTCAGGGGGTCGTCGGGGATTTCTATGTAACCGGCGCCGTTGTCCTGGCAGGCCGCCTGGGCTGGGAAAACGGCGGCCAGCAGGTCGTCGGAACGCATGCGGACCAGGGGCGCGGGCACCTTCCGCCCGCCGGAGTGGCGCAGTACCGCCAGCGACCGGGTGGCGGTCCACCTCCACCTGACGCCGAACAGGGGCGCCTGCAGGACCGCCTGGGTCAACACCCGTTCCACCGTGCGCGGCGAAACGTAGCCAAAGACATCATTCAGGGGAAAGGAGAGATTCGGCGCCAGTGACAGATTGACGCCGTCGTCGGTGGCCGAGGCTTGAAGCTCGAAGTCGAAAGACCGGCAAATCTGCTTTCTCAGGGCCATGCCCCAGGCCCGGTTCACCCGCGCCCCGAAGGGCGCGTGGATGACCAGTTGCATCCCGCCGCTGTCGTCGAAGAAGCGCTCGGCCACCACCCGCCGGCCGGTGGGCACCATTCCCAACACCCGTCTCCCCTCTTCCAGGTAGGCGACCAACTGACGGCCGGCCTCCTGGCTAACCCCGGCCTGCTCCATGACCCAGGCCTGCGCCTCGCCGGGCCGGTCCAGCCTGCGGTCCACTTCCTCCCGCAACGACGTCACTTCGTCGCACAACTCCGGGGTCCTGCCCGGGGCCTCGCCCAGCCAGAAGGGGACCGACGGAGATTGCCCCTGGGCGTCCTCCACCCGCACTTTGCCGCTCTCCACCCTCCTAATCTTCCAGGGAGTGTTGCCCAGCAGGAAAATGTCTCCGGCGAGGCTTTCGATCGCAAAGTCCTCGTTGACCGTTCCCACAAAGGTTTCCTCGGGGTCGGCGATGACGTCGTAGTCCGCGTTGTCGGGGATGGCCCCGCCGCTGGTCATGGCCGTAATGCCAGCCCCCCGGCGGGCCTTGACCAGGTGGTTAACCCCGTCCCGGTGCAGTAGAGCGCCCTTGCGTCCCAGCCGTCCGGCGAATCCCTCGGAGAGAGTCGTCAGGACCTGCTCGAACCTTTCCCGGGGCAGCTCCCGGTAGGGGTAGGCCCGGCGGCAAAGCCGGAACAAAGCGTCCTCGTCCCATTCCTCGGGAACGCAGGCCGCCACGATTTGCTGCGACAGAACGTCCAGGGGCCAGGGCGGGATGGTCCGCGAGTCAAGGTTCCCGCTCCGTATTCCCTTCAACAGGGCGGTGCACTCCACCAGCTCATCCCGGGTCAACGGAAAGAGCCGGCCCTTGGGCGTACCCCCCACAGTGTGCCCCGAGCGACCCACCCGTTGCAGCACCAGGCTGATGGACCTGGGGGACCCTAGCTGGCACACCAGGTTGACCTCCCCGATGTCGATTCCCAGTTCCAGGGAGGCGGTGGCCACGCACACCTTCACCAGGCCGGCCTTCAGCTTTTGCTCGGCCTCCAGGCGGGTGGTCCTGGACAGGCTGCCGTGGTGCGGCACGACCGAGTCTTCCCCCAATCGCTCCGAAAGCTGGTGAGCGACTCTTTCCACCATTCTCCTGGTGTTGCAAAACACCAGGGTGGCGCCGTGCTCCTGTGCCAGGGCCGCCACGGTGTCCAGGGTTTCCGCCCACAGCTCGTGGCTGGCGATGGGGCCCAACTCCGACGAGGGCATGTGCAGGTCCAGGTCCATGGATCGGGTATGGCCCGAGTCCACGATCAGGCACTGGGGAGTCCCGTCGGGCCCTATATTGTCGCTGCCGACCAGTAAGCGAGCTATTTCCCGTATGGGACGCTGGGTGGCCGACAGCCCGATCCTGGCCACCGGCTCCCCGGTCAGGGCGCACAATCGCTCCACCGACAGGGCAAGGTGGGATCCCCTCTTTCCGTCCGCCACGGCGTGGATCTCGTCCAGGATCAGGGTCTTGACCTGGCCAAGGCCCGCTCGGCCGCTCTTGGAGGTGAGCAGGATGTACAGGGACTCGGGAGTGGTGATGAGGATGTGGGGCGGCTTCTTAGCCATTCTCTGCCGCTCCGAGGGCTGGGTGTCTCCGGTACGAACGGCAACGCGGATTTCGGGAAACGGAGCCCCCGCCCCCTGGGCCAAGTCGGAAATCTCGCTCAGCGGAGTGCTCAGATTCTTCTGCACGTCGTTGGAGAGGGCTTTGAGAGGGGACACGTAGACCACCTGGGTGGCGTCGGGCAGGTCGCCCTGCATTCCCGCCCGCACCAGCGTGTCGATACAGGTCAGGAAGGCGGCGAGGGTCTTGCCCGAGCCGGTGGGCGCGGCGATGAGGGTGTGGCGCCCCTGGGCGATGGCCGGCCAACCCTCCGCCTGGGCCGCGGTCGGCGACTCGAACTTGCCTCGGAACCACTCCTGAATGACGGGATGCATCGAGGAAAGAGGCATTTTCTCAGTAATTATCTCAAAACTTCGCCGCTTTTAACCGTTCGTCCTGAGCGAAGCGGAGTGGAGCCGGAGGCGGAACGCAGCGCAGTCGAAGGACCGGCGCCGGGGAGACCCTTCGACTCCGCTGTGCTGCGCTCAGGCCGAACGTAGGAAACCACCAGCAGTGACCTGCAAGTTCTTCTTGATTTCAGATAGTTTCTAAGTGTAGCACAGAGGCCTGAGAGTAGCTGTTCAGAGTTGGTTCCTCCTCGACTCACGACACTTCCCCCTTGCCCCCTCCGGTGCCCACTCCCTACTCTGCTAATAGGCAGCTATTAGCGCCTTGCGACGTCTATCAACCGCCGCCCAGGCCCATGGCTCAGAATGGCTCACACTGGCCCTGAAATAAAAAACCCTGGCCTTCCCTCACGCCGGCAGTCGGTTCTCCCCATACTCGCCGCCGCCCGCCGACCACTCCCAAAAGGGGGAGCGGAGGGCTTCAGCTCAGTGACCGATTCGTTCCCTATTCGTTCCAACAAAGAAACGAATCCAGCCCGGGCCCAGTCCCCGCAAAAATCTAAGGCGCACCCGCCTGAGACGGAAGCCCGGAGGCGTTGTCCCGCGTGTGCTATACTCCTTGCCGCTCCCGCCGGTGCGGGCGCCGGCTTTCGGACCCGGGCACGCCACCGGGGCTGCTGGAGGAAGGCATGGTTCAAGCGTTGGAGGCCACGACCAACCCGTTCGGCGGGAAGGTGACCGACCCGCAGGCCTTGCCCAGCGACCCCGAAGACTTCCGCCGCCGCCTCCGGAGTTCCCTCGACGCCTGGCGGGCGGAGGAAGTCCCCGTCGTCTGGCTGGAAATCCCCATCGGCAAGGCCGCGCTGGTCCCTTCGGCGGTGGACCTGGGGTTTACCTACCACCACGCCAGGGAGGACTACCTTCTGCTGACCTGCTCCCTGGTCAGGGGCGCCTACGTGCCTCCGTTCGCGACCCACTATCTGGGGGCGGGAGGAGTGGTGCTTACCGAGGACAACCTCCTCCTGGTGGTCCGGGAGAGGCACGGTTTCCGGGGGAGGCCCCCCACGTTGAAGCTGCCCGGCGGTGCTCTGCACCCAGGCGAGCACCTGGCCGACGCCGTGGTGCGCGAGGTATTGGAGGAAACCGGCATAGAGACCGTCTTCGAGACGGTGGTGTGCTTTCGCCATTGGCACGGGTACCGTTACGGGAAGTCCGACGTTTATTTCGTTTGCCGGCTCAAGCCGCTCAATACTGAAATCGTCATGCAAACGGAGGAAATACAGGAGTGCCTCTGGATGCCCGTGGACGAGTTCTTGGCTTCGGAGTCCGTATCCGAGTTCAACAAGTGGATAGTCAACGCCGGCCTGAGATCGCCCGGAATGGTGCTGGGGTCAGTGGACGGGTTCTCCGACTCCGGAGAGCGGGAGTTCTTCGTAGCGTCCGACGGCCCCCTCGGCTAGATGGGTGATGCTGCTCAGGCCCGCGGCACCTTCCCAGACCCGCCAGTGTTGGAACGACTGCTGTCCGGCGTGATGTCGGCCCATCAGGGCAAGGTGACCGGCTGGATGTCTTCGGAGCCCGGCTGCTGGGGCTACCTGGCCGGTCAGGCTGTGGTAGCTTGCCGGGACCATATGGGGCGGGCGCTGACCCACCAGGAGCGGCGGTTGGCCTGGAGCCGGCTGTGGTCGCTCCTCGATGAGGCCAAGGGGAGGCGCTCCCCGCCCTAGCGCGGGGCAACCGGGGTTTTGGGGCGGCTACTCTCCCGGGGCGTCGTCAGGGGGCGCGTGGGGCATCCGGTTGATCTGGGCCGCCATGTAACCGGCGCCGAAGCCGTTGTCTATGTTGACCACGGCAACCCCGGGGGCGCAGCTATTCAGCATGCTCAGCAGCGCCGCCAAGCCCTCGAAGCTGCTTCCGTAGCCGGCGCTGGTGGGTACCGCGATAATGGGAACCCTGACCAGCCCGGCCAGCACTGCCGCCAGGGCGGCGTCCATGCCCGCCACTACGACGATAGTCCGCGCCTGCCGGATGACCAGAAGGTGGTCAAGTAGGCGGTGCAGGCCGGCGACCCCCACGTCGCATACGCGGGTTACCCGGCTGCCCATCAACTCCGCGGTCAGCACCGCTTCCTCCGCCACTCCAAGGTCGGCGGTGCCCGCGGTCACCACCACCACTCCTTCCCGCTGGCGGGGAGCGTCCGGCAAGGGAACGGCTATGGCGCTGGCCAGCTCGTTGTAGAAGGCCTCTGGCGTGTCTTGGCGCACCCTGTCGTAGGTCTCCCGGTCCGTTTTGGTCACCAGCACCGGATGACCTCGCCCCTTGAGCGCGGAGACTATGGCGGTCACCTGATCGGGGGTCTTGCCCCTCCCCAGCACTACCTCGGGCGAGCCGGTGCGCAGCGGGCGATGATGGTCCAGCTTGGCGAACTCCAGGTCCTGGTAAGGCAGGTCCCGCAGCCTGGACATCGCCTCCTCGACACTGACGTCGTGCGTCTGCAACCCCCGGAGAAGGTCCCGCAAAACGCGCTCTTCCAAGGCTGACCTCTCAAGAGAGTCGGGCAGGGTCTTTCGGTTTCGCCGTCATGCCGGACGCACTCCCCTGCGGGACCATGGTGATTCCCAGTGGTCCCCGCACACGCATTCGGTCCCCGCCCTGTCATTCGGCTGGAGCGCCCCGCCCTATCATTCCGCTGGAGCGCAGCGACGAGGAATCTAAACTCCTTGGCTGCGCCCCCGGCTGCCGGACAATGGGCCGTCTACAAGGAGGGCCTCAGATTCCTCGACTACGCTCGGAATGACAATGGACTGCGCTGGCAATAGGCCGTGCTCGGAATGGCGATGGCCTACCTCGTACCCGTCGTTGGCCGCCCTCCTAAGCATAATCGAATGACCTCGGGGCCCGCGCCCGGCGCCGCCCAACTTAAGTCAAACTAACGGATCACGGGCAAACTTCGGCGGCGGGGGCCCGGAGTTGACATAAGGCCGACGCAACGGCCTACTTCCCGCGAGCCACTGCGGCTTGCTTGAGTTGATCGTTCAGGCTGCCCGAGCGTAGACCGGACAAGTCCATAGATACCCACAGGTAGCCTATTTTCTTCAGGTTCTCGGCTATGTCGGCGCGGAGGCTGAAGGCGTATTCCATCTCGGACTCACCCACCTCGATGCGGCACAGCCGGTCGTGGTGCCGGGCGCGGACCTGCTTCAGGCCGAGACCGCGCAAGTAGTCCTCGGCTTGCTCGATCTGGGACAGGTTCTCCACCGTTACCGGCGTGCCGTAGGGAATCCGCGACGAGAGGCAGGGCTGGGCCGGCTTGTCCCAGATGGGTATACCCAAGTCTTTGGCCATGCTGCGCACCGCCGCCTTGTCCAGTTCCGCCTCCACGAGGGGGCTGCGCACCCGGTATTCCGACGCCGCTCGCATACCGGGGCGGTAGTCGCCGATGTCGTCGGTGTTGGCCCCGTTGGCCACCCACCGGTAGCCCTCCTGGCCAGCCAGCCCCGTCAGCTCGGTATACAGTTCGGTCTTGCAGAAGTAGCACCGCTGCGGGGAGTTGGCTACGTACCCTTCCCATTGCATCTCGTTGGTGTGGACTACCCGGTGCCTGAAACCGAGGGACTGCGCCAGCCGCGTCGCCTCTTTCAGTTCCCTGGCGGCCAGCGCCGGCGAGACGGCGGTCACGGCCAACGCCCTGTCCCCCAGGGCGAGGTGGGCGGCCACGGCCACCAGGGCGCTGTCCACACCGCCGGAATAGGCCACAACCACCGACTCCATGCCGCGGAGTATGTTGTCCAGGGCCTGCCCCGCGCCATCGGCTTGGCTGGTCATGTGCTCCTCCCACCGCAGGCCGGATTCACGAGCCGTATAGAGCCGTTCCCCGTGCGGGGTCTCCTCATCAATGCCGGCGGGGTTCCGTGGGGCTGCCGGCCCCGGCGGTGGTCTCCGACTCGTAGATGTCTAGCTGCCAAGAAGTCTATAGCTGGACTATGGCCTCGTCAACGTTCATCAGGAGGCCGGGTGGCCCCCAGGATTTTGCGCCGCTACTTCCACCTGGATTCTTTCGCCCGGATACGAGAATGGCCATAGCAACAGCGTGCTTCCAAATTGAGTCAGGATATTCTTGGGGCACACCCCAATGCCGCCTCTACCTTGACAGGCCCGAAAGCCAATCCACAAACTGAAATCATGTCGCCGACGCGCCAACAGCCAAAACCCCCTCAATGGTCCGTGATCAGTGACCAGCCGCCGCTGGCTGCAGGCGCCCCCAAAAGAGGGGCGCGAGGGCTTCAGGCCCCACGACCGATTCGTTCCCTATTTGTTCCAACGAAGAAACGAATCCAGCCCGGGCCCAGTCCCCGAAAAATCTTGGGGCGCACCCCAGGGGGCCCGTCGCGGCTGGCGGGACGGCGGGAATCCGTTTTCTGGCCCCCGGGCGTAAACGGGTTAAGAGCGACGGCAGGGTCTGGGGCCGGGGGCAAAGCAGCATCCGGATTGTGACGGTTACGGTCTAGGTCCCGCTCCGGGACGAGTGATTTCACAGTGATGTGGAGGAATGCTTTGAAGGTGTGGCGCGCCCGGCAGGACTCGAACCCGCAACCCCTGGGTCCGAAGCCCAGTGCTCTATCCATTGAGCTACAGGCGCACACGGGAGACGTGGGGCGAGCGACGGGATTCGAACCCGTGATCTCCTGTGCCACAGACAGGCGCCTTGGACCACTTGGCTACGCTCGCCGTGCGGGACGCCGGTGGGCAGCCGCCAAGGAGACGGCCGCCGGAACGGCGGTGAGTAAGCTCAGTCATGGTAGCAAATAGCCTGACCGGTGACAAGAAGCCGGGCCGAATCTCAGGCTGGGCTGGGACCAGGGTCTTTTGGTTGTCACCCTGAACGAAGTGAAGGGTCGCTCCGCCGTAGCTGAGATTCTGAGCGTAGCGAAGAATAGCAGGGTTTAAAGGCCGATAATTAAATGACCCTGGGCCGGCGACGGAAATGTTGGCCGCACCGGGCGCAGCGTGATAACCTAAGACCACTGGTCCGGCGGCCGCGAGCCGCGCCTACTGGCGCTTACCGGGCAAGCGGCGACCGGATTGGACCGAGGGGCGGGCATATGGGCTGGAAATCGGTACTAGCAATAATCTGCGGTCTGTTGGTCGTAGTGGCGTGCGGCGGCGGGAGCGGCGCGGCGCCGACCTTGGCACCCACGGCGGCGCCCACAGCCGCGCCGGAACCCACGGCAGCCCCGGCGCCTACGGCGGCCGCCACCGCCTCTGCCGAGACGCAGCCCGCGTCCGGGTCCGGGGGGCGGGTCGACGGCGGGCGTTTGATACGCCTGTACGTGGACCCACCCACGCTGGACCCTCACCTTACCACCGACGCCACCTCGGCCCAGATTATCATCGAGGTATTCGGCGGCTTGGTCACCATAGACCGGGACTTGAAGGTTGTTCCGGACCTGGCCAGGGACTGGACTATCAGCGAGGACGGCACCGTATACACCTTCCACCTGAGGCCCGAGGCCGTGTTCCATGATGGCAAGCCGGTGACCGCGGAGGACGTCCGGTGGTCTCTGGAGCGCGCCACCAACCCCCTCACCGAGTCTCCCGTGGTGGACCAGTACCTGGGAGATATCGTAGGCGTTGCCCAAAAGCTCAGCGGAGACGCTACCAGCATTTCCGGGGTGAGAGTGGTCGATGACCATACCCTGGAAATCACTATCGATGCCCCCAAGTCCTATTTCCTGTCCAAGCTGACCTACCCCACGGGCTTCGTCCTAGACCGGGAAAACGTGGAGTCGGACCCCAAACGGTGGTTCCGGCGCCCCAACGGCACCGGCCCCTTCCAGCTCACGGAGTACGAGGTCGGCGAGACGCTGGTGCTGACCCGCAACCCCGACTATCACCTGGGAGCCGCCCACCTGGATGAGGTCAGTATGATCCTCAGCGGCGGCACCTCGATGCTCATGTACGAAAATGACGAGATCCACCTCACCGGGGTGGGCTTGGCGGACCTGGACCGTGTCCTGGAACCGGGCAGCCCCCTGAATGACCAGTTGCTCACCGGACCCCCGTCTTTCAGCATCCAATACATCGGCTTGAATGTGAACGAACCTCCCCTGGACGACCCCAAGGTCAGGCAGGCGCTGAACCTGGCCGTGGACAAGCGGGAAATATCCTCCATAGTATTGGCAGACCTGGTCACGCCCGCAGACGGTATCCTGCCGCCCGACTTCCCCGGATTCAATCCCAGCCTGCGGGGTTACGAGTTCAATCCGGAACGGGCCAAGCGGCTCCTTGCCGAGTCCAAGTATGGAGACGACTTGGAGAACCTGCCTCCCATTACCATGACCACCCCGGGCAGCTTCGGCGCTACCGTCAGCCTGGACATGGAAGTGGTCCTCCAGATGTGGAAGAAGAATCTGGGCATCGACGTGGCCTTTCAGCAGACCGAGTACGCCATTTTCCTAAAGGACCTGAACAGGCGGCGGTTCCAGATGTTCGATTCGGGGTGGATCGCCGACTACCCCGACCCGGAGAACTTCCTGGACATCCTGTTCCACGGGGGTAGCAGCAACAACCATACCAACTACAGCAACCCCGCGGTTGACGACCTTCTGGAGCAGGCCCGGACCGAAACCGATGAGGCCCGGCGCTTTGAGCTTTATCATCAAGCCGAGCAGTTGATCATTGACGACGCCCCCTGGGTGCCCCTGTGGTACAGCGGGGACCGGTACCTGTTGGTCAAGCCCTACGTCCATGACTACCTCCTGACCCCTCTGTACATCCCGAGGCTGCGGCACGTCTACCTAACTGACCAAGGCTAAAGGCAGCAGAAAACTTGGGCGCCTACGTTGCCCGCCGCTTGGCTTGGCTACCGGTAATCCTGCTCATCGTATCCTTCATCACCTTCATGCTGGGGCGCTTCGGACCCGGAGACCCGGTGGAAGTCATCATGGGTCAGCACGTCGACCCTATGGCTGTCGAGCGCATCCGGGAGCAGCAGGGACTCAACGACAACATCTTCGTACAGTATGGCCGCTGGCTGAGGGACGTGAGCCGCGGCGATTTTGGCGATAGCTTCCGGCTGAGGGGCCGCAGTGTGGGGGAGTTGCTCACCAAGAAGATGTGGGTATCGGCCCAGCTCAACATTGCCGCCCTGATCATCTCCGTGGGACTCGGAATCCCCATCGGCCTCTTCGCCGCCATGAAACAGGGCACGGGGTGGGACACGGCCGCGGTGGCGGCTACCCTGGCGGGCCAGTCGGTGCCCGTCTTCTTGACCGCTCCGGGGTTGCTGCTGATTTTCGCCCTGAAGCTGGACCTGCTGCCCACTCATGGTTGGGGAGGGTTTTTCGACACTCAGATCATCCTTCCCGCGGTGGCCATGGGAGTGCCCGGCATCGCCATCCTGGCCCGCCTGACCCGCGCCAGCACCCTGGACGTCATCTCCCAGGACTACGTGCGCACCGCCCGGTCCAAGGGCCTGTCGGAAATGGTGGTGCGCAACCGCCACATCCTGCGCAACGCGCTGATTCCGGTGGTCACCACCCTGGGCATGTCGCTGTCCGGCTTGGTGGTCACCTCGTTCATCGTGGAACGCTTCTTCGGCATCCCCGGGATGGGCGACCTCTTCATCGAGTCTTTCTTCGCCCGGGACTTGCCGGTCATCAGCGCCTTCGTCCTCATCGGGACCTTTCTGTTCGTGATGGGCAACCTGCTGGTGGACCTGTTGTATCCGCTGCTGGACCCCCGCATTCGCCTGGGAGGCAGCGACGTTGCAGGATGAGACCCAGCCGCTGCTGATACCGCGGTCCCGGCGCGCCCGCACCTACTGGGAGATTTCACTGCGCCGGCTGTTGCGCAAGAAGCTGGCCGTGGCCTGTCTGGGCGTCATCGTGCTCTTCTACGGCGCCGGCGTCTTTGCGCCCCTGGTGACGCCTCACGACTATGACGCCCAAGACCTGGACATTGCCACCCAACCGCCCGTGGGGGTCGGGCCAAAGGTGGTAAATAAGACCGTCGTGGCCGACGGCGAGAGAGTCTCCCCCCAGGACAAGGTCACCAAGATTACCCTGGCCAACGCCCAGCGGAAAATGGCCGTAGGGCAGGCGTCGTTCCCGGGTGGCGAGACCGCCCGGTCGATAAGCGTCGGCGACGAGCTGGCCGTCGTAGTGAGGACCGGGGGGTCTTGGAGCCATCCGTTTGGCACCGATCGCCTGGGGCGCGACATCTTCACCCGAATCGTCTACGGGCTGAGGACCACGGTGATTATCACCGTGATTACCCTGGTCACCGGGAGCCTGGTGCTGGGCATAGCCCTGGGCCTGGTGGCCGGATACTTTGGCAAGCTGGTGGACAGCGTGATCATGCGCGCCGGGGAAGTGAGCGTGTCGTTCCCGGAGATATTTCTCGTCCTGATCTTCATTGCCACCCTGCGGGACCCGATCAGGGAGTGGGTGAGGGGCATAGAGGGGGTCTTGGGTGTTGACATCGTAAGGTTGGGGGTGGCCGACTACCTTGTCCTGTCCCTGGCCCTGTCCCTGTTCTCTTGGTTTGGCATGGCCCGGCTGGTGCGGGGGCAGGTGCTGCAAGTGCGGGAAAACCAGTACGTAGAGGCGGCCCGCTCCATTGGGATGCCCACGTGGAGAATCCTGTTGAGGCACATTCTCCCCAACGTGTTAGGGCCGGTCATAGTGGTGGTGTCAGCCGGCCTGGCCGCGGTGGCCGGGGCGGAGGTGTTCTTCAGCTTCCTGGGTATCGGGATTCAGCCTCCGGCTCCAAGCCTGGGGCTGATGATTTTCGAGAACGCCAGCATTTCCGTGTTGCAGACCAATCCCCACCTGCTGTTGTTTCCGGTGGGTGCGCTGACCGTGCTTCTGTTTACCTTCAACCTGCTGGGGGACGCCGTCAACGACGCCTTCAACCCCCGGACCCGGTGAGGCCGTTGGGGACCCCGGGCACGGACCTGGGGTCTTCAGTTCCCGCGCTCGACCGGCGCCCGCGGGCGCTCTCAGGGAATAACCGCCGCTTGCGGACCAGGCGCAGCGAGAGCAGGCCCAGGGGGGCGCCCATCAGCATCAACCCCCCCAGGGCGAGAGGCGCCGGGCCGGCCGCGTTCACTGGCGCGCTGCAGCTCCCGGCCGCTGGCTGCCGGCCTTCCCCTTCTTCCGCGGCGGCGTCCGGCTGTGACGCCGGGGTTGAGGTGGGCTCCGGGGCCGCGGCGGCCGGGACTTCTTCCGGCCCGGGCTGGGTCGTTTCGGCCTCCGCCGGGACCGTGGTGGAAGACGGCTCAGTAATCGGCTCGGCGGTCGGCTCTGGCTGGAGCTGAAGCTCCAGGTCCTCGGGAGAGGGCAGGGGCTCGAGGCCTATCGACTCCCTCCACCGGGTATCGAGTTCGTACTGATCGACGCCGTACACTTCCTCCAGCGCCAGGTCGATGTCCAGGGTGCGCTGCAACGCCTGGAACAACTCGGCCATTTTTTCCGGATCCCAGGTCCGCAGCATGAACCGCACCACCGAGCGTCCTTGTCCGTAGGCAATGATGATGTCGTCCGGGGTGCCGGTGAAGGAGTCCTGGTACCACAGCGGCCGCAGCCGCCGAGTGAATATTCCGTACCGCAGGGCGGCGTCGTAGTCGTCGGTGGGGTCGATGTTCCCCACCTCGGCCAGCCCCTCGTTCAACCAGGCCGGCACCAGGGTCCTAGCTCGGCCAGAGGCTTCCGCCACCAGCAGGTGGGTAAATTCATGGGATGCCGTTCCCTTGACGGTGGGGTCGAACCCGTGCACCAGCAGGACCCGCTCGTTGCTGAAGGCGATGCCCTGGGTCTGTAGTTGCTCTCGCACCGTCTGGGAGCGGAAGGGGAGCGCGGCGGACATGTGCCGGTAATTGTTGTACGACACTATTCTCAGCTCTTCGGTTGGAGCGATGCCCAATACGGGGACCATGCGTTCCATGGCCCGTTCCGAGGCGTCCAGCACGATCCTGGCTCGCTCTTCCACGTACTCGCCGTAGTAGTAGACCGTGATCAGGCCGGAACCGACGCTGAGCCATTCGAACCGGTTGTCGTGGTAGACGAAGTCCTGCTCCGGGGTGCGCAGAACGGAGCCGGCTTTGTCGGTTATCTCGAATGAGTACTTGAAGAGGGTGCCTGGGGGAAAGTAGTTTCCTCCGCCGGCGCTGCTGAGCATGAACTCCCCGGCAACCTCGGGGCCCGGCTGGAACTCCAGGGGACGGTAGGCGCTCACATCCAGCCCTCCCGTCTTCTCGAAGAACACCCGGATATCCTCGATGTCGTGGGAACTGCGGGCGGTGACGGAGAACCGCACCCCCTCGGGGAATCGGCTCTCCACGTCCGTGGCGATTATCTCGATGTCTCCCTCGTCCGCGGCCGCCACCGCCGGAAGGAGGGCCCCCACAGCAAGCCCCAGGGCCAAGAGTAGAAACAAGTATCGCACGACGCCTCCCGGCCTCAGTGTACCCCATGTGTGCGATATATACGACGGCGGCAAACAAACAGACCTTCCCCTGGCCCGCCGCCTAAGCCGGCAATGGAGGTGTCGGGGAGCAGCGCCGCCGTTGGCGACCGGGGGGTTTGGGGTACTGCCAAGGACCACGCCATTAACGGTGGACTTGCGGGCCCTGGCGGGATTGACTCCCCCGCAATGTTGCCCAATCACGACGGTGCAAACGGGGTATGGTCTCCAAATTGGCCGCGGTGACTGATTGACCGGCGGCGGGAGCGCGTGCCAAAGTAGCGATACGATTCTTCCGCCTGGCAGGATGGAGCTATGGACCTAGGACTACAAGGGAAGGCAGCCATAGTCGGCGGGGCCAGCAAGGGCCTGGGCAGAGCATGCGCGGAGGTCCTGGCCGCCGAGGGGGCCGACGTGGCTATTTGCAGCCGCTCCGAGGCCGACCTGGAGCAGGCCGGGGCGGAGATACAGCGGGCGACAGGCCGGCAGCCCCTGGTATTTCCCGGAGACTTGGACAGTCTTCAGACCGTCAAAGACCTGGTAGAAGCGGCAGTGGAACGGTTCGGACGGCTGGACATCATGGTCAACAACTCCGGCGGACCTCCCCTGGCCCGGGCCGCCTCCGCGGGGGAGGACCTGTGGGAAACCGCGCTGCAGCGGTCGTTGCTGTTCTTCGCCCGGATGTGCCGCGAGGCGCTGCCCCACCTGCGTCAACAAGGGGGCGGCCGGATCATCAACATCCTGGCCAGCACGGTCTACCAGCCCATCGACAATCTGGCCCTGTCCGGCGCCACCAGGATGGGCGTCGTGGCCTTTGCCAAGAGCCTGGCCGACGAGGTGGGCCGGGACAATATCCTGGTGAACAACGTTTGCCCCGGTTCTATCCTCAGTGACCGGATGCTGTCCAACGTGAAGTCCCGCGCCGACGAGCAGGGCATCTCGCTGGAAGGGGCGCTGGACCAGCGGGCCGCCGGCACCGCGCTGGGAAGGCTGGGCCGGCCGGAGGAGTTGGCCAACCTGGTGGCTTTCCTGGCCTCGGAGAAGTCCAGTTACATCACCGGCGCCACCATCCTGGTGGACGGCGGGCTGGTCCGCTCCGTCATGTAGCGCCCGCGACCCCGTCGGCGTGGGCGACGCCCGCCCGCCATGTGCGCGTTGGCGCCATGGCCCCTTGGGGCCGTCCTCCCCTCGTTCACTGCCCGCACCAGGGCCACCGCAAGCCAACCCCCCGCCGGAGCGGGCGCTACGGACAGAGGTCGGCGCCGTCAGGAGGCGGGTTTGAAGTAGGGCACGGTTATCTGCTCGTTGGCTTTCACGAAGGTGACCTCCACCGGCATGCCGATACGTACCTGCCCCACGTCGCAGTCGACTACGTTGGTGAACATCTTGACCCCTTCTTCGAGCTCCACCAGCGCCAGCACGTAGGGCGCGCCGGCAAACCCGGGGGTCCGGTTCTGATAGGTCACGGTGTAGGTCCAGACGGCGCCGCGCCCGGCGGACTCTACCCACCGCACCTCGGTAGACCAGCAGTGGGAGCAAATGCCCCTGGGATAGAACTGGTACTCGTCGCAGCGGCCGCACCTCTGGAGCATGAGCTTGCCCTGCCGGCAGGAGTCCCAGTAGGGCTTGGTCTCGCCGACCACGGTTGGCAACGGCTTGTTCCACTCCGCCATAGACTAATCCCTCCCTAGGATTACCGTCCCGCCGCTGTGGCGGGAACCCAGCGCGCCGCCGGTCCCGTGGCAGAGGGCGATCTTGCAGTCTGGGACCTGGCGCGGAGTCCCCTGGAACTGGTGTCGCAGCTGCCGCGTGGCCTCCAGAAGCAAGAAGATCCCGCGCATACCGGGGTGGTTGGAGGACAGGCCGCCACCGTCGGTGTTGACGGGCAAGGCGCCGCCTACCTGCAGACGGCCTCCGGATACGAAGTCGCCGCCTTCACCCTTTTCGCAGAAGCCCAGGTCTTCCAGGGTCTCCAGGACGGTGATGGTGAACGAGTCGTAGATCATCGCCATGTCGATGTCGTCGTGGATAACTCCCGCCATGGCGAAGGCGGGCTCGTGGCTCTCCTTGGCGGCCATGTACACCAGGTCTCGCTGGCCCGCGCCCTGGTGAGCTATCGCCTCCCCGGCCCCCAGGACCCATACCGGGGTGTGGCGGCAGTTTCGCGCCACCTCCGGGGACGCCACCACTACCGCGCCGCCGCCGTCGGTGATGACGCAGCAGTCCATCAGGTGCAACGGGGAGGATATGACCCGGGAGTTGACCACGTCTTCCACGGTGATGGGGTTGCGGAACATGGCCTCGGGGTTCAGGGACGCATGCTTCCGCATGGCCACGGCAACCTCGGCCAGTTGCTCCTGGGTGGTGCCGTAGAGGTGCATGTGCCGCTGGGCGATCATGGCGTACAAGCCCACGGTGGTCAGCCCGTACAGCTCCTCGAAGCTGTCCGGCGAAGGGTCCAGCCTGGGATGGCCGAAACGGGCCACGCCGCCTGTGCCCACCGAAACGCCTCCGGAGCGGGCCAGGGTGCTGTAGGTAATGACCGCGCAGTTAATCCGGCCGGAGGCGATGGCGTTAAGGGCGTGGGACAGGTGGAACTCGAAGGAGCCGCCGCCGACGGTGGTGTTGTCCACGTACTTGGGATACATGTTGAGGTAATCGGCCAGGGCCATCCCGCTGTTGCGGGTGGACATGGACGCGGTGAGCAACCCATCGACGTCGTTCTTGCCGAGCCCGGCGTCTTCCAAGGCCTTGATGACGCTCTCGCCCTGGAGCTGCAGCTCGCTTTTATCGGGGGCGTACCGGGTAACGTGCTCGTGGACGCCGACGATGGCGGCGGCCCGTCTAAGGTCTACCATCGGCTAGGGACCTCCCGAGAGGATGAACTAGAGTCAGGCAATAGCGTTCCAGGCTAAATCCACCAAATTCTGGACCCAGCCGTCAAAGATCGTGGAACCGCCGGCAACGCTGTGTCTCAGATAGTGGCTTGGCCCTATCCCGCGCAACCCTCGATCGCGGATGATCCGCGCGTATATCTCTCCCGTGTACTTGCTCGGATGCACCAGATAGTTTCTCACACACCTTAGGTCCGACAACTCGGCATTGGATAGTCCCAAGCTGATCTCATCTTGATTGCCGACCCCCAGTGTGGCCGATAAACTAATGGCATATTCAGGGTAGTCCCACCTTGCGCGTGGGCCGGCTAACGGTTTGCCGGTAACCCTCGGAATATCGGACACGCGCTTAACTCCATCGATTCTGGATAATTCCCGGCCGTCTCGGGTCCTGCATCTACCCATCGCTGACCTAACGACCAGTTCGCAGCAGAACTCGCCCCAAAGGTGTTGCAGCCTATTTACGAGAAGTAAAGCACGCAGTGGTTCCCATGTCACCGGTTCGCTGAGTTCCTGAGCAGGTTGGGCTCCCAACCACTCAGTCAGTCGGTGACAGCGCCTGTCAAAACGATTATAAATCTGGGATAACCCTACCCGGCGCACTATTCAGATAGGACTCGGCAGTAATGCTTTGCAGAACGTGGGAAACCGGACCCTCCTACTGCCTATGCGCTGGGTTGAACTGGAAGAAGCCTTCCTGAATTCTGCCATTCGCTTTGGCACATCTTCAGCTCCTAGTTCCAAGGTATCTGCCAAGATGCTCAGGTTAGATATTGCGACCGCTGTGTCTTGCAGCGCCCGGAAGTCTCCCTGCGGCATATGATCACCCATGTCTCCTTCCGGTATGCCAAACAAAGCATTAGAGACCGCAGCGAACAGCATCAGAAAGTGTGGAGCACGAGCCAGTTCAGACTCCATCACCGGGTGGAGGCTTCCCACGATGTAATTGATGGCGCTATCAACGTTTTTACTGACGTCCGATGGCAGGCCAGCATCATAGGTCCGGTAAAGCCTGTCGATCTTTGGTTGGCCACCGTCGGTTACGCCCTCCAAGATGATTCCAAACATCTGGGCCATTAGCTCGTCGTGGGCCATGCGGATTCTGGCTCGGTGAGACAAGACCGGATAGTTGCTCCATAGCGACTCCCAGCTGCGAGATGCGTCTACCACTGCGTTTCGAAATGCTCCGTGATGTTTACCGTGGCGCAGTTCCTGACTGGAAAGATTATAGTTATACGTATTCAATCTTTGGAAAATATCGAATACAACCGAATCGGATACGTTCATCAGTTGCTCAACAGGAATATAGTACTCTAGGAACTGTTGCTTTGAGTCTTCGTCCAGTTCCGAAAATTTCAGTCTGGCGAATTCGCCGTACCTTTCTTTGCTACTGCCCAAAGCAAACTCATCCCCAACGTATGACTGAATGGCCATCAAACGCTGTTGTCCGTCTACAACCTCACGATAGGCCCGCCTCGTTTGGGGGTATATCTTGGTGCGCAGATAAATCTTTGGAATAGGGTAGTTGCGCAAAATGGTGTCGATCAGATACGCCCTGGCGGTCGGAGGCCATACCCTGTCCGAGCGCTGGTACTCTCGGTTCACCACCAACGTCTTTTTGTCCATCCAATCCAGCAGATTTGCGATGGTGTGCTGTTCCAGCATTTGGCCGTCCTGATACTAGCTTTGGTCTCAGTATAGCAGCCAACGAGTAGGTCGACGAGAGCGTGGCATTCGTCGAGGCCGCTATTCCCACGCTCTTCCCTGGGGTCAGCGCAGCCTATATAGTATTGCCAGACCCCGACCGCGGCAGTGAGCAAGGAGGAGCTATGCTGGCGTTCCTGGGAGGCACCGGACCGGAGGGCAGAGGCCTTGCCCTGAGGCTGGCCCTCGCCGGCGAGGGGGTAATCATCGGGTCGCGGGACGCCGCCCGGGCTGCCGCAGCGGCCGAGGACCTGCTGAAGCTCGCCCCGGAGAGGGACATCCAGGGCGCGGCCAACGCCGACGCTGCCGCCCGGGCGGGCGTCGTGTTCCTTACCTTTCCCTACGAGGGGCAGCGGCCCACCTTGGAGCAGTTGGGCGAGGCCCTGGCCGGCAAGACCGTGGTCAACGTGATTGCCCCGATGCAGTTCCAGCGGGGGCGGGGCGCCAGCGCCATCGAGGTGGCGGCGGGCTCGGCCGCGCAGGAGGCCCAGGAGCTATTGCCCGGCTCGCTGGTGGCCGCGGCCTTCCAAAACGTCAGCGCCGAAGAGCTTCAGGAGCCCAGCGTCACCATGGAGGGGGACGTGATCGTCTGCTCCGACCACGCCGCGGCGAAAGAGGTCGTCATGGACCTGACGCCGAAAATACCCAACCTGAGGCCCGTGGACGGCGGCGCGCTGGCCAACGCCAAGTACGTGGAGCAGATCACGCCGCTGCTGGTCAACATCAACCGCATCTACAAGGTCCACGCCGGGATAAAGATAGCCGGCCTCTGACCGGCAGGCCTGCAGTGTTCGCTCGCGGCGTTGGCAAGTAAGCCGCACCCCCTCGGACAGGGAGGCTGCCATGGCGGCGGGACGCCACCCCGTGGACCAACCGTGGGCCGCTGGTGCGGGTAACGCTCCCGGAGACCCGTCCTAGAGCCAGTCCTCCTCTTCCTCTCCCGACTCCTGGTGGGTATAACCCATCTCCGTGAGCTTGGCTTCCACGTCGCGGGAGAAGTCCTGGATGGACTTGGACTTGGGCGCCGTTATCATTATGGCGCCGTCGGGGCCTTGGGCGACGGAGCCCGGGTCTTCTTTCGATAACTCCACGCTAACCGACTCCCGGTGAATGCCCAGCGTGTCGGTGACGGAGAAAATCGCCTCCATGTCCGCCATGCCTATGATATCGTCGAGCATTGGTCCTCGCTCTCCGACTGATAACCCCAGCCAACGCTACGCCGGACTCGTGGCGTCACGGGGTTCAGTCCTCCGGCGGCCACTTGGTGCCCCCAACTGCCGGGCGGTCCAGCGGCGCCTGGGCCAGGCCGTCGGCCACCAACTGGCGAAAGGCCTCCAGGATAACGGTCCCCCACTCCCTGGCATGGGCCACCCGGAAAGAGGTGCGTTTGCCCCGTCCCACGGCGCGCTGATTTTCCGCGCTCTCCGACGCCACCTCGCTGGCGATCGTCTCGTCCATGGCGTCTATAGAGGGGACCAACTCGTTGGCGGTCTCCACGAAGCGGGCGATCTCGTTCATGGACGAGTCCAGCACCACGAACACGGGCACGGTGCCGGCCCGGTTCTCCGGCAGGAAGCTGTCGGTCAGCTCGAGCTCCTCGTCCCGGTTGAACACCTTGAGGGACAGGAGCCCGGTACTGTCGGCCAGGTTTAGAATGGCTGGGGTGGTGCTGAGGGCGTCGCCGCACCAGTCGGCGGTGAACACCGCCAGCCGCAGGGGCTCATTCAGGCCGTCAAAGAAGGTCCGGGTAGCCGCCGGTATCTCCACGGAGTCATACACGTCCACAAAGGGCTGTTTGTTGACCTTGATCTGCTGGATGTACTCCTCGGTTGACATCCCCTGGTTGAACTTGTCTTCGGACAGCGCCACGGCAGGCCACCTCCGCGTGAAGCTGGGATTTGCCCGGTTAGTTTCTCAACAATCCATCCCGTTGGCAATGGCAGGAGCCCGCGGCGGAGGGAAAGGCGAGCGCTCGTTGCGGGCCAATGGCGTCGTGCTAGAATTGATGCGCTCGAGAATCGCTTCAGGGGAGCAGGCCAGGGTTGGCTGCCCAAAACCCGGAACCTTATCTGAAGTACGCCATCTTCTGCGAGGACAGCGAGGAAGGCCCAGGGCACGATTTGTCCCTCAAGAACATTGTCGACCTCGTCGAGTTGCCCCCGCCCGGGGAGGGGCTGGGGCCGGAGGGGCCGGTGCTGGCCCAGTTGGACCTGCAACTGGCTTTTTGCGTCGCCGGCGCCACTCCCGGCGCCCACCACTTGCTGGTTGCCATAAAGGCTCCGGGCATTCCGCTGGACCCGCCGCCTCCGCAGCTTATCGACTGGGACGAGGGGATCCTGTTCCAACGCTGGATCAAGACCTTCCGCATCCCCGTCCAGGCCCCCGGACGCCACGTTGCCGCCATCCTGCTGGACGGGACTCCCTTGGGTGAGGCCAGCTTTCTGGTGCGGTTCCGAGACCCGGAAAGTGGCCCGGAGTAGCCCCACTGCCTCCATCACACGCTCTTGTAGGCTCACACGCGGGTATGGGCGGCTCCAAACCGACCACTATGAAGGCCCCGGAATGACGTGGTGGAACGTCTGGAATTACCAATGGCCCCCGTGGCGGCGGACAATGGTTCCGTGGGGCCGGGCAAGTTGAAAAGGCCGAGACGGGCTGGCTATAATAGGCACGCGCTGGCCTGGACATTCAACCGCGGGGAGCTGACCGGGTGCCAAACGAAACGGGTAAACGGTACGTCTGCAGCAAGTGCGGCTCGGAGTTCATTATGACCAAGGGAGGAAGCGGCGCCGTCAGTTGCTGTAATCAACCTATGGAGATCAAGCGCTAGCCCCCAAACCGTCCTGTCGCCCGCTTTACCCTCCAACCCAGGCCCCGGCACTACCCATACCGCGCCGGCTCGAAGGAGAAGCAGCCAATGGCAAACCAGTTGGGAAAACGGTACGCCTGCGCGGAATGCGGCAGCAGCGTCCTGTGTACCAAGACCGGCGAGGGCTTGATTAGCTGCTGTGGCGCGGAGATGGAGATCCAGGAACCGCGCAAGCTCCCTTCTTCCGACTAGTGGCGCCGGGCGCCGTCGTCCGCCCTGTGGGTCGGATCGAGCACGGTCCCGCCGTTCCGGAGAGCTACCCCCAACGAGGCTGGACGTTCATGGGAATTCCCAGCAAGTGCTTGCCCACCTCCTCCCTCACCAGGTCGGGCGCGGTCAGCGCGTGCAGAGTGCCCATTCGGACGTCGCGGTAGTAGCGCTCGAAGTCGCCGGCCTCGTAAAGTCCGTGGGCGCCCCGGACGCTAAACAGGCGCTCCACCGCTTTCTGGGCATTCTCCCTGGCGACCAGCCCCGCCATGCTGAACCGTGATGCGTCTTCCTCGGTGAACCGTTCCCCCGTCTCGGCCTTGGCGGCGATAGCCCGGGTCTCCTGGTAGAGAAAAGCCCGCCCCGACTCCCAGGCCATGGCCGCGTCGGCCAGGGCGAACTGGTTGCCCGGCATACTGCTCCGGGAATGCCCCCCCTGGGATATGGACTCGGTCCGGGCGGCCTTGATGGTGTCTTCCAGGGCGGCCTGGGCGATGCCCAACATCATCGCCGGCAGCCACACCCGGCATCGGGACGGCACCCGCAGCGCCGGCGGTCCGTCAGGCAGCCAGGGTTGGTGCGGCGCCGGCCGGTTGTCCACCAGGGCCCGCTCCTCCGGAACGAACACGTCCTCCATGACCACGTCGTTGCTCATGGAGGCCCGGGCGGACATGGCCTGCCAGGTATCTTCGACGCGCAGGCCGGGCTGGGAGGCGGGCAGCACCAACCAGCGGTGATGACAGTCGGGAGCTTGGGGGGTGACGCCGCTGGGCTCCCAGTTGGGGGGCGGTCCTGGGACCAGGGTGCTGAGAAACATCCAGCCGGCTATGTCGGAGCCGCTGACGAAGGGCCAGCGCCCGGAGGACACGAACCCTCCCGGGACGGGCCTGGTCGTCCCTCCCGGCACCGCGGCGTGGGCAATTACCGCGCCGCTCTGCACTACGGTATCGATCAAGGGCCGCGACCGGTCCGCCATCATGCCCATGGCGAAGGTGCACAGGGTGGCGTGGTTCCCCAGTATCCACGCCGTGGAGGTACAGGCACCGCCCAGCAACTCGTACGCGGCCAACTGCGTGACCAGGTCGGCTTCCAGGCCCCCCTGGTCGCGGGGAATGGTCATGGAGAGAAGGCCCGACTCCCGGAGATCGCTGATAGTCTCCGGGGCGAGCTTCCGTCGTTGGTCAGCTACGCGAGCCCGCCCCGCGATGCTGGAGGAAACCGCCCGGGCCCGTTGTGCGACGTCACGTCTGGGCTCGAGGACCTGGGGCGGCCGCGCCTTGTCCTGGGTTGGTTCGCTCATGAGGCTAGGGCGTCGAGCGGCCCCGTGCCGGAAGCCTACTTGAAATAGGGGAGAACGTGGCGCCCCATCAGCTTGATGGAGTCCATGATGCGGGTGTGGGCCAGGTTGCCCATTTGCATGAAGCACAGGATCTGGTCGACCCCGGCCTCCTGGTACCCCTTGAGGGTCTTGATGACCGTGTCCGGGTCGCCCATGGCGAAGGCGCCCGACTCCAGGTGGTCCTGGGCGGTTTTCTCCGCGCGCTCCGCCTGAATGGCGCTTACGGCGTACCTGTAGGAGTCGGGCACGTCGCGGCCCTGCCACGGCGCGTAGAGCTGCTCCGCCATGTTGACGAACCAGGCGCCCTCGGGAGCGCCCACCCGTCGGGCCTCCTCGTTGTCTTCCCCGCAGTGGATGACGCACAAGGCCGCCACCTGATCGTTGACGAAGGAACCCACCGGGTGGGTGTGCTTCAGCGCCTCCCGGTAGGCGTCGACCCGCTCCCGCATCTGCCCGTAGCCCGCCAGGTTGAAGCAGAGAACACCCAAGCCCATCTCCCCGGCGGCGCGAAAGCTCTCGGGCTGGCTGCAGGCCACCCACATCGGGGGATGGGGCGACTGCACCGGCTTGGGAATGACCGACCGCGGGGGAATGTTGAAGAAATGCCCTTCGTGGGCGAAGGGGTCCTCGGTCCACATGCGGGGTATGATGGAGACCGCCTCTTCCCACTGGGCCTTGGTCTGCTCCGGGTCCACCTCGAAGCCGTCCATCTCGATGAGGGTGGTCGACCGGCCCGTCCCCAGGTCCATGCGGCCATTGCTCAAGATGTCCAACACCGCCGCTCGCTCGGCAACCCGCACCGGGTGATTGTACTGGTTGGGCAGCAACGCCACCGCGTGGCCGATGCGGATCCGCTTGGTGCGCTGGGAGATTGCCCCGTAGAGCACCTCGGGAGCGGAGCAGTGGGAGAACTCGCGCAGGAAGTGGTGCTCCACGGTCCAAAAGTAGTCAAACCCTACCTCGTCGGCCAGCTCCACTTGGGCCAACACCTGGTCGTAGCGTTCCTTTTCTATACCCGGGTAGTGGGGTTCCGGGATTTGGATCTCATACATGAGGCCGAATTTCATGTGTCCTCCCTAAAGCCGTCTATCCGCGTTGGGCCGGGTCGGTGGCGCCGGCGCAGGCTCCTGAGCCTCTGGGGCCTCACGGCACCAGCATGGCCCTGGTGATGTCCGTTTGACGGGCGTTCCACTCCGCCTTGGGGAAGGCCTCGTTCACTTCCGCCAGGGGGAACTTGTGGGAGACAATCTTGTGGAACGGAAGCTTGTCGTGATTCCTGATCAGGAAGTTGAGGAGCGTGGGCAGCAGGTCGGGGCGGTACATTAACGAGCCGACGATGTTCTTGCCGGCCAAGAGCTTGGATGGGTCTATGGACACCTCGCGCCCCCTCACGATGTCGCCGATTTCCACGAAGGTGCCGCCGTTGCCCAGCATGTCTATTCCCTCGGCCAGCAGTTCGGCCCGGCCCACCAACTCCATCACCACATCGGCGCCCCGCCCGTTGGTCAGCTCCCGGACCCGCTGCACCCTGGTCTCGGCGGTGTTGAACTCCTCGATGTTGATGGTGTGGTCGGCTCCGAACTCCTCGGCCAGGCTCAAGCAGTTCTCCAGGCGGTCCAAGACGATGACCCGGTCGGCGCCCATGTCCTTGGCCATGGCGGTGGCGTGCAGCCCCAGGCCCCCGGCGCCCTGGATGACCACCGAGTTGCCCTCCCTGGCGCCGGCCCGCATCAACCCGGTGGTCACGGTGCCCATGGCACAGTTGACCGGGCCCAACAGGTCGTCTGAAAGCTCGTCGGGCGCCCGGAAGATGGGATGGCGGGGAGGCAGGTAGAGGAAATCGGCGTAGGTGCCGGTGAAGTACGGGTACACTCCCGCGGCGGGATAGCCGCGGTTGGCGCACCAGTTGGTCTCACCCCGAAGGCACAGCGTACAGCGGTAGCAGGGGAACACGGCGGAGTAGACAATGCGGTCGCCCTCTTCTATGGGAGTGCCCAGAGTGTCGGTGGACACGCCGGCCCCCATCTTCTCCACCACCCCGGTCCCCTCATGGCCCATAACCCGGCCCGTGGGCGGCATCGGCACGTTGATCTGATCGCCCCGCCAGGTGTGCAGATCGGACCCGCAGATTCCGGCCTGGGTCATCCGCAGCAACATTGCCCCTGGCTCCGGGTCGGGGACCTCGAACTCTTCGATGTCGAAGGGTTTGCCGGACTCTTTGCAGACCACTACGCGACCCTTCATGACTCGCCTCCTATAACGGCTGGACCCTTTCTTGGGGCGACCTGTTCGGGGGGCCGACCCGTTCCGGCCCCATTATACTATCCGTCCTCCGTAGGCGCACCTGCGGGCGGCGGCGAGTACGGGAGAGAACCCCTGTCGGCGTGAGGGAAGGCCAGGGTTTTTTATTTCAGAGCCATTGTGAGCCATTCTGAGCCATGGGCCTGGGTGGCGGTTGATAGACGTGGCAAGGCACTAATAACTGCCGATTAACAGCGTAGGGGGTGGGCACCGGAGGGGGCAAGGGGGAAGTGTCGCGAGTCGAGGAGGAACCAACTCTGACCAGTTACGCGGCGGCTGCAGTCGGCATGGGGTCGCCCGCGGGCCTGTGTGACAGCCGTGGCAATCTCAGGTCCAGATGCCGTCGGCGGGTATCGGCACCAGGCGATGCACGTAGACCCCGGGGACGTGTACGTGGTCCGGGTCCAACTCTCCCGCCGCCACGATGTCGTTTTCCACCTCTACGATGGTGGTCTTGGCAGCCATGGCCATGATGGGGTTGAAGCTGCGTCCGGCCATCCGGAATTGGAGGTTGCCCAGCGAGTCGGCCTTCCAGGCCCGGATTAAGGCGTAGTCGGCAGGCAGGGGGTACTCCAGGACGTATACCCGGCCGTTGATCTCCCGGTGCTCCTTACCCTCGGCAAGCTCGGTGCCCACGCTGGCCGGCGTGTAGAAGCCGCCGATTCCCGAGGCGGCGGCCCGGATGCGTTCGGCCAAGGTCCCCTGGGGCAGCAGTTCGGCCTCGATCTCGCCGTCGTTGTACCTCTGCACGAAGGAGGTTATGCGCGAGGGGTGGGTCGGAGCGGTAAAGGCGCAAATCATCTTGCGCACCTGGTCATTTTCCACCAGGGTGCCCGCGTCTATCTGATCGTCCAGCACGCCGTGGTTGTTGGAAACAACTGTCAGGTCCCTGGCGCCCTGGCGGCTCAACGCCTCCAGCAGGTTGCGGGGGACTCCGACACCCCCGAACCCCGGCACCATCAGGGTCGCGCTGTCCGACATGTCAGCCACCGCGTCATCGAAGGTGGCGTATACCTTGCTTTTCATCCGGAGAGTCACCTCCGCAGCGTGGTGGCCTACATACTACAGCACGGGCTTACCGCTTGCCAGATGTTGACCGGCGAGGCCGGGCCTTGACAACCGGGCCGATTGGCCGAAAAATTCACGGAAAACGCTTAGGACTGTAGTCATGACATTGGACAAAGCCACTTTCGGCCTCGGTGACGCCGACCTGGAGTTCATGGTCCTGGGGAAGGGCGACCTGCCCTCCCGGTTTCAGGGGCACCAGGTGGTGCGCGAGGGCGTACTGGACAACGAAACAATGGCGGAGACCGGGTTCCGCGACAGCACCGCGGCCCGGTTCCAAGAGGCGGGACGGCTTACCGGGTTCATGAGGGAGTTCGGACCCCCTCCTTCGGCGGGGACCGAGGACGGGTTTGACTTCCTGGCGGCCACCGTGGCCCACCTGTTCGACACCCCGGAGTCGGTCCGGGGTTGGATGTACGACGTATTCCTCAAGGACTTCGAAGACAACGTCGGCGAGGGGTTGACCGGCGGCTACCAGTTGATTTCCTCGGAGCGGCTCGCGCCTCAGGGGTTCTTCGACGAAGCCGTGGCCCTAAGAGTGCTCCAGGGCGGCGAGCATGGCTTGCTGTCTTCCACGGTTGTGGACTTCCGACTGGGACGAATCTTGGGGGTGGCCTTCGTGGGCACCGTGGGCGATCACCAGCGGCTGACCCTGGCCACCGAGTTGGGCCTAGCGCTGGAGAAGAGCATCGTCCGGGTGGCCCTGGGCTGAACGGGGACCAGGGCCTCAGGCCAGCAGCGCCTCCACCCGGTCGCCAACCTCGGCCGTGGAGGCGCTGCCCCCCAGGTCTGGGGTGAGCACCAGCCTCTCCTGGAGACAGCGGGCCACGGCGGCATCCACCCGCCGGCTCGCCGCTTTCTCTCCCAGGTGGTCCAGCATCATGGCCACGGCCGAAATAGTGGCCAGGGGGTTGGCTATGCCCTTCCCCGCAATGTCGAAGGCCGCCCCGTGCACCGGCTCGAACATCGAGGGGTGATCGCGCTCCGGGTTGATGTTGGCGCTGGGCGCCAGCCCCATGCTGCCGGTCACCACCGCTGCCACGTCGGAGAGGATGTCCGCAAACAGGTTGGAGGCCACCATCACGTCGAAGCTCTCCGGCCAGCGGACCAGGTCCATGCAGGCCCGGTCCACCAGCAGCGACTCCGTTTCCACCTCCGGAAAGTCCGCGGCCACTTCGCGGAAGACCTCGTCCCAAAAAACCATACCGAAGGACTGAGCGTTGGACTTGGTCACCGAGGTCACCTTCCTCATGTTATCGCGGCCGGCGCAGTACTCGAAGGCAGCCCGGATGATCCTCTCGGTGCCCCGCCTGGTAAATACGTTGGTCTGCATTACCGTCTCGTGGGGAGTGCCCGGGTACAGGCGCCCGCCCACCGGCGCGTATTCTCCCTCCGTGTTCTCCCGGAAGATGACCAAGTCAATCTGCCCGGCGCTCTTGCCGGACAGGGGAGAGGCCACGCCCGGGTAGAGGTAGGAGGGGCGGACGCAAACGCCCTGGTCGAAGCTGCGTCTCATGGGCAACAACAGCCCGTGCAGGGTGACGTGGTCCGGAATTTGAGGGTCCCCCACGGCGCCGAAGAGGATGGCGTCGCAGCCGCGAAGTTGGTCGAGCCCGTCCTCGGGCATCAGGGAGCCGGTTTCCCGGTAGTACTCGGACCCCCAGGGGTATTCCGAGAACCGGAAGCTCAAGTCCGGCGTTCCGGCCGCCAGGGCGTCCAGTACCTTTCTGCCCTCGGCGATCACCTCGGGGCCCACGCCGTCGCCTGGAATGACTGCCAGTTGATGTTCTGCCATTATCTTATTCTTCCTCGAGAGTGGCCTTGAGAACGACTCCACGTCCGGACTCCACGTTTGAAGGAAAGCCGGCCGGGGAGGTGCCGCATAGCTGCCTACGGCGGCCCCGAGACCGATGCGGAACGAATACCGCCGCCCAGCAGCCGAAAGTGGTGGACCGCTTCGGCTTCGGGGAACGCCTGCCGGGCTTGGTGGAACACGGACTTCCCCGCCCTCTCCCTGGCGTCCAGCAGCGCCCCAATTATGGTGCCGCTGTGGCCGACGTTGACCCCTGCCGCGCCCACGGAGGCGGCAAAGTCCAGGACGGTCGAAAGCTGTGGGTGGGACAATACGGCCTGGCTGGCCTGGGCGCTTATGGTGGCCCCGCGCCCCACCTGCCCCGGGTCTTGTTGCCGGATTCCGGCCCGGACCAACCGCAACGCCTCGGTTACCTCGGCGCTGATGGACTGCCATGGGAGGGCCCGGTCGACGACGTTGAACTCCAGCGTGTCTACGGCGCCCCCAAAGTCCAGCGCTACTATCTCCATGGGCGGCGGCGGGCCGAGTATCTCCAGCAAGCGGCCCTCCCGGTGGTCGTGCAGGGCAATACCGGGGAACATGACTCCGTCTGACGGCTCGACCGACAGGGCTATCGCGGCGATGGCTTCTGGAGGAAGCTCCCGTCCCAGGGCCAGTCCGGCGGCGGCGATGGAGGCGGCCACGTCGGCGCTGCTGCTGCCCATGCCCTTCCCCCGGGTATCGGGCTGCTGATTTCCAACCGGGCACCGGTACCGTCCCGTCCCTCGCTACGCAGGGTGGCCTCCACGGCCGCCGCCGCCTTGGGACAATCCGGGGGTCCTTCAACGCCCGCGCCGTTTTCATCCAGGGTCACCGTCGCCCTGGAGAAGAAGTCCACGGGGCAGGTGACCAGGAAGTGGACGTTGCCCAGCATCCCCTGGACCACTCGCCGCACACGCCTGGGGCTCGTGCCGCAGCCTTGCCTGCGGCGACGGCGCGTGTACCGGAAGGCGGTCTCCTCTGCCCGGTGGTTGGTTCGACCAAAACTTGGACCTCTTCCTTAGACCAGAGACCAGAGACCGGCGAAGGCTCAGACCAGCCAATAGCCGAGACCGGCCGCCTCGGGCGAGTCTCCGCCCCGGATCACCGGCCCCGTCCTACGCCGGGACCTTTGACCTCCGTGGGTATACCGGCCACCACCAGGTACACCCGGTCTGCGGCCGCGGCCACCTGCTGGTTGACCGTGCCCAGCACGTCCTGGAACCGGCGTCCCAGCGGCTCCTGGGGGACCAGGCTGAGGCCGACCTCGCTGCTGACCAGGAACAGCGACGTAGTGGTTTCCCCGGCGCACCGCAGCACCCGGTCCAGGGCGTCCAAGACGTGTTTCTCCGCCGCCCCCTCGTCCAACCCGTCCAGGCCCAGCATGAGGTTGGCCACCCACAGGTCCAGGCTATCTATCAACACCGCCGGCGCCGGAAGAAGGGCGTCGTTGCGCCCCAGGCCCGTGGTCACCGCCTCCAGTTGGCCGGCCAGGTCCAGCGGCTCCTCGACGGTCGCCCAGTCGGTGGGGCGGGACTCCCGATGCCGGCGGATCCGCTCCTCCATTTCCGGGTCGGTTGCGACCCCGGTGGCGAGATACACCGCCGGTCTTCCGGACTCCCTCACCAGCTTTTCCGCGAAGGCGCTCTTCCCGGAGCGAACGCCGCCCAAGACCAGGGACAGGTGGGCGGCCATCAGCGGGAGGACCGGGCTGTTTCGAAGTCGCGGTCCAGGCCGGTTATCTCGTAGACCAGGTCCATGTTCAGGCTACCCCGCACCCAGTCGGCCAGCTTGTCGTATTCCTGGTCGACGACTAGGTCTTCAGGCCGCAGCCCCAGGTGAGCGCCCTTGCGGCTGGCCAAGGACTCCAGGAGTGACCGGCGCAGCGGTCCGTTGTGAAACAGGCCGTGGACGTAGGTGCCCAGCACCCACCCGGAGGGGTCCAGCGCCCCCTCGGGCAACCCGTTGCCGCCCACCGCCGCCCCGGAACGCTCGTGGACCCGGAAGGCCGGTTCGACGCATGCCCCCGCTCCCTCGTTGGACGTGCGGCCCATGTGTATTTCGTACCCGTGAATCCGCAGCCCCTTGGCTCCGGCTAGCAGCCCTGAGTTCTGGACCACCTCGCCCTGCACCCTGTGGGTCTCTTTGGCCCCGGAAAACACCGTGGTCGAGGGCAGAAGACCCAGGCCGGAGATCTGGCTCAGCGACGACTCCACGTTGTATGGGTCGCAGACCTGAGTTCCCAGCATCTGGTAGCCGCCGCAGATCCCGATGACCGCGGCGCCGTTTAGATGGGCGAGGCCCACGGCGTCGGCCAGGCCCCGTTCCCGCATCCAGGCTAGGTCCGGAATAGTGGTCTTGGTGCCCGGCAGGACCACCAGATCGGGGAGGCCCAACTGGGCCGCCGCGTCCACGTAGCGCAGCCCGACTCCCTGTTCCCGGGCCAGGGGGTCGAAGTCGTCGAAATTGGAAATGTGCGGCAACCGGACCACGGCGACGTCCAGCTGCTCCCCCTCTTGGAGCCGCGCCGGAGACTGGGAGGGCAGTTCCAGGGCTACCGAGTCCTCTTCGGGGATGTGAATGTCCCGGAAGTAGTGGACCACGCCGGCCACCGGAATCCCGGTCCGCTCCTCCAGCCAGGTCAAGCCGTCGGCCAGCAGGCTGGCCTGGCCCCGGAACTTGTTGATCACGAATCCCTTGACCGTGGCGCGCTCCTCCGGCTCCAGCAGCTCCATGGTGCCCACGATGGCGGCGAACACCCCGCCCCGGTCGATGTCGGCGCAGAGCAGGACGGGGGCCTGGGCGTACCGGGCAACCCGCATGTTCACGATCTCATTGGCCTTCAGGTTGATCTCGGCGGGGCTGCCCGCTCCCTCCACCACCACAACGTCGTAGTCGTTGCGCAGGGTGTCCAGGGAGGCGCAGACCGAGTCCCAGAGTTGGGCCTTCAACCCTAGGTAGTCGCCAGCCCCGGCCGAGCGCATGGGGCGGCCCAGCAACACCACCTGGGAGGTGTGGTCGGCCTCGGGCTTCAGCAAGACCGGGTTCATCTCCACCCGGGCCTCTACCCCCGCCGCCTCGGCTTGCACCGCTTGAGCCCGGCCGATTTCGCCTCCCCCCATGGTTACGTAGGAATTGTTGGACATGTTCTGGGCCTTGAAGGGAGCGACGCGGAAACCGTCCTGGCGAAATATGCGGCACAGCGCCGACACCAGCACGCTCTTGCCGACGTGCGAGGCCGTTCCCTGGACCATGATTACTTTGCCTGGCATATCCTTGTTCTCTCGGACGCCGTCTGCGGCGCCGTCAGGCGTCGGCGGACTGGGGCTGCATTCCGGGGGCCCACTGCCGGTCCAGTTCCGGCCTCAGGCCATCGAGGTGACAGGTATCGTTGAAGAGACGCAGGACGGCGTTATCGGGGAACACGTCCACCACCGAGAGGCTGCAATTGGCGACCATGAACCGCCAGTTAGCCTCCAGGGGTAGGTCCATCAGGGCCACGAAAGCGGCCCGGAGGGCTCCGCCGTGGCCCACGATCAGTACGCCGTCCCGGTGGTGACGCTCCCTCAACTCGGCCATGAAGGCGGCGATGCGGACGTTGACCTGACGGGTGCTTTCCCCGTCGGTAGGCGCGAAGTCCAGGTCTTTGACCAGGGACGCGGCGTGCAACTCGGGATAGCGCCGCCCGGTCTCGTCCCAGGTCAATCCCTCGAAGACGCCCTTGTGGTACTCCCGGAGCCGCGGCGTGACGTGCAGGGGCGCGTCCCTGCGGCCCAGGATTTGGCGGGCCGTATCGGCGCTGCGCTGCAGGTCGCTGGAGTAGGCCACGTCTATGGCCACGCGGGACAGCCGGGAGGATATCGAGCAGGCTTGATCTACGCCGCTCTGCGACAGACCTATATCGGTGTGCCCCTGAATCCGTCCTTGGGCGTTCCACTCCGTTTCGCCGTGGCGGACGATAAACCATCTACCCATTTGACCACCCACGTTGGACGACGGGCCGGACCGTTGGCCCCTGCGGAACTCGGCATAGCGTGATTCTTTGGGGCGGCCGGGCACTCAGGGCCAGGCCGCCCCCTCGACGCTTGAGGGCCGTTGAATCCCCCTCCGATTCCCAGGCGCTATTCTATCAGAGTCTGATGATGCAGAGTCCGAGGAGGCGCCTCATCGGCCGGGAGGCGGGTCCCTCCGGCGCTTACCCCCCATCGATGCTCAGCATGACGGAAAACAGCACGAGGCCGTATGTGGTCCGGTTCTAATACGTCTTACACCGAAGGGGGCGACTTTCGGTTTTCGGCGACAGGTCCCGCTGGGGGCGATCTTGCAGGCACAAACCGGTCGCCGTTTCGAGGGGCGGTCCACGCCTGGGCCACGAACGTTACGAAATCGGCATACAACATATTGACATGGGCTGCGGGCCTTTATACAATATGTCGATAATCAGTCGTGAGGTGCGAGGCTACATGGAAGCTTACTGCGTCAAGTGCCGGGCCAAAAAGGAGATCAACAGTCCTCAGGGCATCACCATGAAAAACGGCAAGCCGGCCACTCAGGGCGTTTGCCCTTCCTGCGGGACCAAGCTGTTCCGCATCGGTGCCACGCCGTAACCTGGGACCGGGCTACGGCCTGCCGAGGCTGTAGCCCGGTGACTCCCCGATTGTCCGGGGTTTCCCTACGGGAGCGCTGCTAGGCCGCCCCGTCCGCGGCGTCAAACGCTAAGCGTCGATGCGCTGGCTTGACGGTGTGTCGGGAGAAGAGGGAGGCAGGTTCAGCTCAGGCCAGCGGTATCTACTGCGGTGCCTCTGGGCCCGGGGGGATTGTGGTCGGGTGGCCGCCCGCCGGGTCCCTTCCGAAGCGGAAGGGCTGCAACGGGCGGCTTGCCGCTCTCGCGGGTCCCAACTCTATAGTTCTCTTCGGACCGTCTCGCCCAGGGGCAAGAGACTACGCGGGCTTATCCATCACCGGCGGGCACCGCGTCGCGGACCCCGGCGGTCTGCCCGGCCCCGGCCCGCAGGTGATGGCCGAAGAAGGCGAACACCTTCTCCCACCCGTCTACGGCCGCCTCCTGCCGGTAGCTGGGCCGGTCTACGGCAAAGAAGCCGTGGCCGGCGTTGGGATACATGTGGAACTGGTAGTCCTTCCCGTGTTTCTTCAGTTCCGCTTCCGTCTCCGCCACGTCGGCCGGTGACGGCCTGGCGTCCTCTTCCCCGAACAGTCCCAGCAAGGGACGGCTCAAACCCGCGGTGTAGGAAATGGGCCACACCGGCTGACGTTCGGTGAGAGTGTCGTTGCCCGGGGTTACGCCGCCGCCCCAGCAGTCCACCGCCGCGTCGATGCCCGAAAGGGTACAAGCCGCCAGGTAGGTCTGCCGTCCCCCGGAGCAGAAACCGATAACCCCCACCCTGTTGTTGCAGTAGGACAGCGACCGCAGGTAGTCGATGGATGCCTGTACGTCTCCCATGGTGCGGTCGTCGGGCATGCCGCCGGCCTCACGGACGCTGGCGCTGTTTTCCTGGGGCGTGGCCTTTCCTTCCCGGTGGTGCAGGTTGGGCGCTATGGTGGCGAACCCATGGTAGGCGAGTTTCCGGGCCATCTCCTTGGACGCTTCGTCCCAGCCGGGCATGTGGTGGATCAAGACCACGCTGGGATAAGGGCCCGCCCCCAGCGGCCGGGCCAGGTAGGCGTCGATTTGGTCTCCGTTGTGACCTCGAATCAGGACCGTTTCCGCGAGCATTCCTTCATAGGGCATAGTTCCCCGTCCTCCCGGTAGATTTTCCTGAGATTACTACCAGTATCTCATAGCGTCAATCAAGCGCTTCGCAAACGCCTCGGCATTGGCGCAGCCGACCTTGGCTCCTCGCACCTTCCGCTGAATAGTCCGGATCGATCATCGTAATACCCTCGAGGCGCTCGGGGAGCGTGACGCTCAGCTTGCCAACTCAATCGCTACAGGTCGGGGGCCGAGACGTCAGCAGACCGCCATCAGGAACAATTAAGGTGGAATAACGCTGCGGTGAAGGCGGCTTCCGTCAAACGGGAGTCACACTTTGAACGACTAAGAGCCTATCCTAAAAATTGGCAATAACCGACAAAAGTAGCGAAAGGGAAAGAGTCGGAGTTGAGGTTAGACTTGGGTAATGACCAAATATGAAGGCCCCAAGCTACCTCGACCAAAGCGGACCAGCCCGGTGACGCCGACCAACCCCATCACCGGCGCTTACCAGGTGTCCGACGCCCTATGGGAGGCCCTAGCCCCGCTGATTCCCCGGCGGGTGAACACCCATCCCCTGGGCGGAGGCCGTCCCAGAGTGCCGGACCGGACCCGCGCCAAGGGCATCTTCTACGCGCTGCGCACCGGAGTATGCCACATACGGTGGATTGTTCAGAGGTTCCATAGGGAGGCACACTTGCTTGACACTAATCCGCTAAAATCATACACTCCAATTGCCAGGCGCTACCTCAAGCTTGGCATGCAAACGTGGCCCGGTGGTGTAGCGGTTTAACATACTGGCCTGTCAAGCCAGAGATCGGCGGTTCGAATCCGCTCCGGGTCGCCACGGATAACACCCACTGGGCCGGCGCCGCCAGACCCCGTCTCTGGGATTCCAGTCGAGGGTCAGCGGCGCTATGGGCACCATGTCGTCCCTCCAAGGCGGCCCGCTTAGCGCCAGCCTCTATCTTCTAGCCGATACCGATAGCCCACAGTAGGCGGCCATGTCCGGCTTAGGGCTGCAAACCCCGCCGATCAATTGCCCGAGGACAGTTTGGGTCCTTGACTGGTGTTACCGGCATAAACGGCCAAGTGTGGCGCGTCAATCGAGAATCCCGCATAGCCTCAAGGACGGGCTGGAGGTCTGCCCGGCGCCGGCGCAGCGGCCGGTCCCGGAGGCCTGGGCCGCCTCCTCGACGAGCCAACTATAGGCCCGTCTCCCCGGTGCGAATGGTGTAGGCCGTCTCCACCGGACTGACGAAAATCTTGCCGTCTCCCGGATAGCTGGTGAAAGCCGCCTCCTGGATGATGCCCACCGCTGAGTCGAGTTGGTCGTCTTGCACCACTATGAGCATCATCGACTTGGCCAGCTCGTCGTATAGCTGCTCTCCCACCTGAACGCCCTACTGCTTGCCGCGCCCCAAGACGTCCCACTTGGTCAGGGCCGGGAAGTTGGCTTTCGCCAGGGCTGTGGAAACGGCTGCCTCTTTCTCAGGCCTGATGACCGCATGAACCATTTTCACCGGAACAACCCTCCTTGTCTTTGCGGCAGCGGATCGCGACCGCTGGAAGAATGAAGACTCTTGCCCCTCACTAACCGTGGCCGGGCCGGTCCCGGCCACTCTTCAGCTTCTCCAGGACGCCAGGGACCACCTGCTCTAGAGTATCCACCGGCACCTGTTCTAGGAGCAGACGCCCAATATTGGCACTGGGCCCGGTCCGTCCTCCCACGAAGATATTGACGGCGTCCGCTACTCGGCCTCCCACCCTGGTCTTGGCGCCCTGGAATCCAATGTCCGCCGCCCGGTGGTTGCCGTATCCGGCCGGGCACCCGGACCAGTGCATACTAGCCGCCGAACCCCGAGGAAACCGCTGGGCCAGGTTTTCGGCTATTGCACTGCCGATGGCCTTGGTCTCGATCAAGGCCATCGGCAGTAGTCCGTGCCGGTGCAGGTGACGAGACCCCGGAAGAACGGGTGTGGGTCCAGGGAGAACTTGCCGAGCAGCGGCTCTGATAGAAGTCCTGGCAGGCCCGCGTCCGCCACGTTGGTTATGATGGCGTTCTGCCCGGTGCTCAGGCGCACGTCGCCATTGCTATAGTCGTCGGTCAACCGGCTCAATCCTTCGAGTTCGTCGGCGGTTACGCGGCCGGTGGGCACGCACAAACCCACCGAATTCAACCCGGGCGCCCTCTGATGTTGCACTCCCAGGTGGTCGGTGTTGTCGGCGGTCCTAACGTCCCAATCCTCGATCAGGAAAGCCAGACGGACCATAGTCCTCTTGTCCCTGGAACCTTCATCCCGAAAAAGCAGTGTAACTGCCGCGGCCAGACGCGCCGCATATCGCGGTTCTACGAAGACGTCCAGGGGTTGGGCGAGGGTCATGCCTCCTGATCCCATCTTTCCGCCCGCCATCACGTTGAACCCTGGCGCCACGTCGGAGCGGCGCACGGCGGGGACCATGGCAAGGTCCTGGCTCTCACTGTGAGTGCAATTCTTCAGGCAGCCGGTGATGGTAACGTTGAACTTCCTGGGCAGATTGCTGAACTCCCTGTTGTTGCTGAACTCCCTGTTGTTAAGGAACATGGCGGTGTACTCGGCGCCCGACGGAGAGGCGTCGAACAGCTCTTCAGCGGTCAGGCCCGCCAATGGGCAGCTGTTCACGTTGCGGATGTTGTCCAGCCCGGTTTGCAGCGAGGTAAGGTCGACTTCCCGGAGTGCCCGCATAATCTGGGGCGCGTCCTTGATGCCCACGGCCCTGATTTGTATCTGCTGGCGGGTGGTCAGGTCGAGACTCCCATTGCCCAGGGGCCGGGCCAGGCCGGCCAGGCTCCGCAACTGACCCGGCGTGGGCTTGCGGAAGAAGGCGCCTATCCACTTAAGGCGTTCCCGGTCTCCGGGGTCCAGCGTCTCCCAACCTCCGTGCCGCGCGGCCAAATCATCTATTTCGCCGATGATGTCCAGGCCGTCCTTTTCCGCCTTGTAAGCTTCAATGGGGTTGTTGCTCGGTCTCATGGTCACTCGTCAGGGCAGGAGGTAGGGGACCATTTGGACCTGCGGCGACACCGGAGCAGGCGCGGCTACCGGCTTTCGCCACGAGCATTTCCAGCCCTCTCCAAGGGTGGAGAGGACCCTCAACAGGAAGAACCCGCCCAAGGCCAGGCCGGCTAGGAGCCTATCCTAAAAACTAGTAATAACCCGCAACAGTAGCGAAAGGGAACGAGTGGGAGTAGAGGTTAGACTTGGGTAATGACCAAATACGAAGGACCCAAGCTACCTCGGCCAAAGCGGACCGGCCCGGTGACGCCGGCCAACCCCACCACCGGCGCCTACCAGGTGTCCGATGCCCTATGGGAGGCCTTAGCCCCGCTGATTCCCCGGCGGGTGAACACCCATCCCCTGGAGTGCCGGACCGGACCTGCGCCAACGGCATCTTCTACGTGCTTCGCACCGGCTGCCAGTGGAAAGCCCTGGATGCCACCGGGATTTGCTCCGGCTCCACCGCCCATCTGCGCTTTCAAGAATGGGCCGCTGCCGGAGTGTTTTTAAGGCTATGGCAGTCGGGGCTGGAACGGTACGACGAATTGAAGGGTCTGGACTGGAGTTGGCTGAGCATGGACGGGGCCATGACCAAGTCCCCCCTGGGCGGGGGGGAAACCGGCCCCAACCCCACGGACCGGGGTAAGACCGGGGTCAAACGCAGCCTGTTGACCGACGCCCAAGGCATTCCGGTGGGGGTGGCAGTGGCTGGGGCCAACCGCCACGACATGAAGCTGGTGCGGGCTATGGTGGAGAGCCTGGCGGTGCAACGCCCGCCGCCCAGTGAGGAGAACCCCCAGGGTCTGTGCCTGGATAAGGGTTATGACTTCGATGAGGTGCGGCGAACTCTGGAGGAGTTCGGCTTCACGGCCCACATCCGCGGCAGGGGCGAAGAGGCGCAGGCCATCAAAGAGGAAGCCGGCTTCAAGGCCCGGCGTTGGGTGGTGGAACGGACCCACAGCCGGCTGAACCGCTTTCGCCGCATCTTGGTCCGCTGGGACAAGACCCCCGACAATTACATCGCCTTTCTTCATTTCGCCTGCGCCCTTATTGCTCTCAGAGCCGCCGGGTTATTAGGATAGGCACTAGGACCAACAGCCCCGGCCCGAAGGAGCCAGTGATCTCCTTAGTGTTGCCCAGCAGGACGGGGAGCATGAAGCCGCCCACTCCGCCGAGGGCGCCAACCACCCCGGTGGCCACCCAGATCTCCACGGGAAAACGCCTGGGCACCAACTGAAACACTGCGCCGTTGCCCAGTCCCAGGCAGGCCATGCCCACCACTACCAGCGCCACCACCATGCCCAGGGACGGTAGCACACTGGCCAGGGCGTAGAAGCCGCCGATGATCAACAAGAGAAAGGAAAGCATGGTGGCGCCGCCAAACCGGTCCCCAAGGTAACCTCCCAGGGGCCGGACGCAGCTTCCCGCACAGACGGCTACCGCGGTGAGGTACACTGCCTGCACCGGGCTCATCTGGTATTAGTCCCTGAAGAAAATCGGCAGGAAGCTGCTGAGTCCCAAGTACCCGCCGAAAGTGATGCCGTAGAAGACGGATAGACACCAAAGGTCCCGTTGCTTGAGCACCGCCAAGTACCGACTCGTTTTAGAACCCCTAACAGAATGAATGCAACCGTCTCAGGCAGATAACTGAACACCCGAGGGAGAGGAAAGCTTCATGGATGTCGGCTCGCCGCTCATAGCGGATGCGCAACCTGCGGAACTGATGCAGCCAAGCCAGGGTTCGCTCAACCACCCAACGATAGATTCCGAGGCCGCTGCCGTGCTCGGTGAAGCGTTGGGCCAAGACCGGCTCGATCCTCAGCGAGCGCAGTGCCTCTCTGTGCGGTTCCGAGTGATAAGCTCGGTCTCCTTGAACCTGGTCCGGTCTCCGGCGAGGCCGCCCTCGTCGGCCCCGAACTGGTGGAATGGCCTCCACCAAGGGCAGCAACTGGGTCACGTCATGACGATTAGCTCCCGTCAGGATGGCGGCCAGGGGGATTCCTTGGGCGTCGGTAATCAGGTGGTGTTTGCTCCCCAGCTTGCGCCGGTCAGTGGGATTGGGCCCAGTTTTTCCCCCCGCCGCCCACCGCTCGGATGGAGGCGCTATCCACCACTGCTCGAGACCAGTCGATGCGGTCCCTTTGTCGTAGTTTGGCGAGCAATAGTTCATGAAGCTTCTGCCAGACCCCGGCTTCCTGCCAGTCTCGAAGGCGGCGCCAACAGCTCATGCCCGAGCCGCATCCCATTTCCTTGGGCAACATTTCCCAGGGGATGCCGCTCTTCAGGACAAACATGATTCCCGGTCAGCGCCTGGCGATTCGTCAAAGGCTTGCGGCCAGGGTAACGCCACCGGCGGGGCTTTGGCGGCGGCAGCTAGGGCTGGACCAGTTGCCATAGTTCATCGTCTACCAATGGTTTCACCATCAACTTCCCCTCCTCACAAGGGAAAGCTACAGCCAACTAGCCCAAAACCCCAAGATAACCTCACGTCATATTGTTAGGAGTTCTTAGTGTCCGCCGGCGACGAGTAAAGAGAAAGAGCGGGCATCGGCTCGGCTTCGAAGTCCATCAGGGCGAACTGGTCCTTGAACTTGGGGTACTTTATGCCTTCCCACTTCATACTCCATCGCTCCTATCCATAGTCGTGAGAATCCGCCGTGACGCCGCTGCCATCCGACAGGGCGTAAGCCGGAGAGACGAAGACCTTGCCGTCGCCATAGTTGTTGGTGCGATTCACCCGGATTATGGCTTCGACCAGGGCGTCCACCTGGTCATTCTCGATCAACCAGACGGCCATCCACTTGGGCAAGAACTGTATTTCCCCTTCGTCGCCGCCCGACAACGGCCTCAAGTAGCGCAGGCCCCGTTGGTGGCCGCGGCCCAGCACCCGCCAGCGCAATACCTCCCAGGCCCCCAACCCGCAGGCCGCCTCTCGGGTTTCCTGCCACTTGTCCGGCCGAATGAACGCGGTGACCTCTTTCAAGGCAGTTCTCCAAGGTGGTCCTCGTCGGGTCCGAGTTACGCCACCGCCGGGGCCAACTCAAATCCGCAACGGAAGAACCTGCAATCCCAGGGTAAGGCCGGATTATTGCCAAGAGATGTCTGGCGGGTAAATGGTGGGCGAATTCTATGTAAACGCTGGGTTACAGCTTAGAGGGGGCATGGAGAGACCATGAAGGCCGGAGGGACTGGCGAAAGGTTATTCATCGACCGGGCCGTAGCCGACGTTGGCCACGGTCCTGATGCCGGTGTTGCCGTGCAACCCCAGCTTTTGGCGCAGCCGGCGGATGTGAACGTCTACAGTCCGGGTGCCGCCAAAGTTGTCTATGCTCCAAACGCTGGAAAGAAGCTGGTCTCTGGTGAATATATGGCCCGGGTTTTCCATGGGGAACCGGAGCAACTGGAACTCCATCCAGGCCATGTCCACCCTCTTGCCTTCCAGGCGGACTTCGTAGACGGCGGTATCCAGGGTTATCTTGCCCAGCCGGAGCAGGTGGTGGGATGATTCGGGCTTCGTGTTGCGTGCCAACCGGCTCAGGCGTTTTTCCAACTCGGTCACGGGACAAGGAACCAGCAAGAAGTCGTCGGTGCCCTCGTACAACTCCTCGGTCTCCAGGCCCTGTTGGTCAACGCACGGCAAGACCGGCGGCAGCGCCAATCCAGCGTCCCGGGAGCCGTCCCCGCGGAGGGAACCCAGTCCCGCTAGACCGGGGCTGACCATGATTACCGAAGGCCTCACCAGGGACACCGCGTCCCGCATTGACTGGCGCACCGGCCGAACGAAGTCCGCGACCCACTTGTCGAAGAGTGACTCGAAGGCCCGTTCCAGGCTATCCCAGTGCTCGCCCCACAGGGCAACCCTGATGACCGGTTTCAGGGCTCTTTCGCAGACGCGCACCCGGAGACGCCGAAGCCTCGGGCCGGCGCCCCTTCCATGGGGCCCGATTAGAAAGAATATCGGGGCACGTGTGGCTATATTGCCCGGCGGATATTACCGGTCGATTACAACCGGGTAAACGGGATGTAACGAAACACGGCTAGAGAATTCCGATAAGTTATGGTACACGCCTATGGGAAGCCGGCGATCGAGCCAAACACCGAAGACGCGGTTAGAGCAAGGCCGGCGGCCTGGTCAAGGGTGCCGGGGCTTCCGCCCGGAGCCGCCCCGGCGGAACCGGCGGTCAGGGACCCGTCACCCGGCCGGTGTCGTCGCTGAGGGCAAAGGTGCACAGCTCGTTGGACACTATCCATAGCCCATCGCCCACGTAGGAGGCCGTCAGGTCTCTCATTAGCGCGGTCGACCGGTCTGCGGACGCGAAAATGAGCAAGCAACTGCGGGAGATCTCTTGATCGGTGGACATGTGGGTCCGGACGAGATCGACGGCGTCCTCCGGCGCGAGGCGCGGCCGGTCGCCGGGCGGCGGGGTATGCGCCGGGACCCGGTCCGCCTCTGCGGGGGCGTCGTCCTCGCCGCCCAGCAGTTGGCTCACGCCCGCCCCGGCCAGACCGGCCAGAGCCAGCAGCACAAGGACCCCCGCCACGGCCCATACCTTCCTCACGGCTTGGTCTCCCGGCTCACGCTACTCCAGCTCCACCAGGGGGTCGTCGGCGTTCACCTGGTCCATGGGTTGAACGAAGATGGTCTTGACAATACCGTCCCGGGGCGCCCGGATGCTTTGCTCCATCTTCATCGCCTCCACCACGCAAATCTCGTCGCCCTCGGCGACCCGGTCTCCGGGACGCACCAGTATCGAAAGGACCCGGCCGGGCATTGGAGAGCGAAGAATGGCGTCGGAGAAGGCGGATGCGGACGGAGCGGTTGGAGGTAGGGGTGATTCCGGACCGGACAACTGCGGACGGCTCAGGCGGGGCCTGCGACTGGGCGCGGCCGGCAGGCCTTCTACTTCCACCAGGAAGGTCTCGGCGTCTACGGTGACCTCCACCGGCGAGCGGGTGAGGTCGCCTACCTGAACAGTGTACCAGTTGTCGCCGACTTTGATTCGAAAGGTGATCGTCACCAACCCCGGTTCCCCAAGGTGCGGGAAAGGAGTTGCTCCCGGCGGCCCTGGGCCAGCCAGGCGCTGCCGGCCGGGGACGCGGGATGATGTGATTGGGTCCCGCCCATAGCGACGGCTAGGGCAACGCCAATAGCGGCCGCCATCTCGCGGGCGGACTTATCATGTCCGTTGGACGTTGGCGAGCCGTTGACCACCCGATGCGGATGGGCGCGGCGGCGTTCTTCCATCCAAAGGGGGATAGACCCGGTGTGGTAGGTGGCGGCGGCGAACTCCTTGGTGGCGAGGAGGTCTCGCATCAAGGGGATGTTGCACTTCACACCGTCCAGGCGGACCTCAAGGAGCGCCCGCAGCAGCCGGGTTGTGGCCTCCTCGCGGTCCTGGCCCCAGGCCATAACCTTGGCCAGCAGCGGCTCGTACTCCTGCTCCACGTGATATCCGTCGAACAGCGCGCTGTCGATGCGGACGTGCTCGCCGGCAGGAAGGTGGAGGCCGTTGACGACGCCGGCAGCGGGAAGGAAGGTTTCGGGGTCCTCGGGGTAAACGCGGACTTGGATGGCGTGCCCCCGGGGCCGAACGTCCCGCTGGGACAGGGGCAGAGGCTCGCCCGCCGCGATCCTGATTTGGAGCTCCACTATGTCGACGCCGGTGATCAGCTCAGTGACCCCGTGCTCCACCTGGAGGCGCGGGTTCATCTCCAGGAAGTAGACCTGCCCTTCCACCGACACCAGAAACTCCACCGTGCCGGCGTTGGTATAGCCGAGCTTCCGTCCCAGCTTGAGGGCAAGCCGGTGAACACGCCGGCGCAGCTTGGGAGTCAACTTGGTGGCCTGGGTTTCCTCGATGAGCTTTTGATTGCGCCGTTGTATGGAGCAGTCGCGCTCGAACAAGTGCACCAGCCGGCCATGCCGGTCCCCCATGATCTGCACTTCGATGTGGGAAGCGTGTTTTAGGTAGCGCTCGAAGTACAGCTTCGAACTGCCAAAGGCGTGGGAGGCAATCTGCCGCGTGCGTTCGATTATGGGAATGAGTTCGTCCATCGACTCGACGATGTGAATCCCGATGCCGCCGCCGCCGCCGGTGGCCTTCACCATCAACGGGAAGCCCAGCTTCCAGGCACGGTCGGCGGCATGGCTGTCGTCGACCGCCTCATCCGTGCCGGGCAAGACCGCCAGCCCGGCCTTGCGGGCCAGCTTGCGGGCCTGCAGCTTGTCCCCCATCTGCTCCATGGTTTCGGGGGTAGGGCCGATGAACTGGACACCCGCATCCCGGCACTCGCAGGCGAAGCCCGCGTTCTCCGAAAGGAACCCATAGCCCGGATGCACGGCCTCCGCGCCGCTCTCGCGGACTGCCTGGAGGATTTTCTCCGAGTTTAGGTAGCTGTCCTCCGGGGCGGCGTCTCCCACCAGATAGGCTTCGTCGGCGGTGCGCACGTGGAGGCTGTCCCGGTCCACGGATGAGTACACCGCCACCGTCTTGATACCCATGCTGCGGCAGGTCCTCATGATCCGGCACGCGATTTCGCCCCGGTTGGCGATCAATATCTTGCTGAACACGGCTTTTACGTTCCTGTTGCGGTGTCTGTCACGTCGCCGCCCGTACCACGGGAGCGAAGCGGCCGGGTGAGGAGGCCCTGAGCCCTGGAGTCGATATTCTCCTGACAGTCCCCTTGAAGACCCCTAAGTATATACTCCCCTCTCCGCTTCGCTGTGCAACTGATTAAGGAACGTATTTGAGCGGATTTCCCGTTCCAGCCAGAAGTTGAGCGTTCCGGCGGTCAAGAACTTGATCTCCTCCATAAGTGAGGCGTCGGCCTTGAGGCCGATGACCTCGCCAAGAGGCTCCCGGTCCATGAGGCGCAGCACCTTCAGGGCCCGCAGGGATAGCGGATAGACCCGGCCGGATTCGGGGCGACAGAGGGAGCACAGGGCGCCGCCCACAGTGGGACCGAACCGGTGGAGCCCTGGCTCCAGGCTTTGGCTGCATTGCACGCACTGGTAGAGCTCCGGCATAAAGCCGGAGACCCGAAGCAGATGGAGTTCGAAGAATCTAAGGGGCCATTCCGAGTCCCGGTGCTCTTCGATGGCGTGGAGAGTTTCCAGGGCAAGCCCATAGAGGCCAGGGCTGGGGTTCTCCTCAGCGCCAAACCCGTCCACCAACTCGGTGACGTAGAGTCCCTTGCCCAGCAGACTCAACTCTCCCTTGAGTCCGGAAAAGTCGTGGATGACCTGGGCCTGATCGACGTAGTCCAGGCTTCGCCCGTGGGACATGGCCAGCTGCACGTGATTCAGCGGTTCCAGGTGCCCCACCAGCTTACTGGTGGACCGCCGAGCTCCCCGGGCGATGGCCCGGACCTTGCCGTGGTCGCGGGTGAAGAGGGTGGTCAGGGACCCCCCTTCCCCGAAGGGAGAACTCTTCAACACCACCCCTTCGCACCGGTAGGACTTGGGGACGGGCACGTCAGAGCTCCTGCCGGCCTTGAAACGCGCGGCCCAGGGTAGTGGTATCGGTGTATTCCAGGGAGCCGCCGACGGGCAGGCCCCGTGCCAGGTGGGTGACCCGAAGGTCTCGGTGGGGAAGGTGGCTCCTGATGTACATGGCGGTGGCCTCGCCCTCCAGGGTGGGGTTGGTGGCAATCACCAACTCGACTACCTCCCTGCCTGAAAGGCGGGCGAACAGCTCCTTGAGCTTGAGCTGGTCCGGGCCTATCCCGTTCATGGGCGATATGGCGCCGTGAAGCACGTGGTACAGGCCCCGGAAGCAGCGGGCCCGTTCCAGGGTTAGCACGTCCAACGGTTCCTCCACGACGCACAACATGGACCGGTCGCGATGGTGGTCGGCGCAGATAGAGCACGGGGACTCGTCGGACAGGTTCTGGCATTCCAGGCAGAAGATGATGTTCCGTTTCACCGCGGTCACCGCGTCAGCCAGGGCGTAGGCCTCTTCTTCAGGCAGGCGGATGATGTAGTAGGCGAGGCGCTGGGCGCTCTTGGGGCCGATGCCGGGGAGCTTGTGCAACTCCCGGACCAGGCGGGCCAAGGACGGGGCGGCGGAAGGTAGCGGATCGGAACTCATGAGAAGGCTTGTGACGCTTTCCTGTGCGTGCCGCCGGTGGACACCCTCAGGGACATGCTAACTCCAGGGTCAAGGACGCCGGGCAGCCGGCAAACGAGCTATAGCCCCAGGCCCTTCAGGCCGCCGGTGAGCGGCCCCATCTTCTGGGCCGCCAACTCCTGGGCCTTGCTGAAAGCGTCGTTGATGGCGGCGGCCACCAGGTCCTGCAGCAAGTCCAGGTCTTCCGCGGCCTCGGGTGCAATAGCCACCGAGTCCACTACCTGCTTGCCCGACATGGTTATCTTGACCGCGCCTCCTCCCGCGCTGCCCTCCACGGTGAGGGTCTCCAACTCCTCTTGAATCTTCTGGAGTTGGGACAACTGCTTTTGGGCCTGTCGCATCAAGTTGCGGTTCATTCGGGAACCTCCTCGAGAATTACCCCGCCCATACCCATGGCCGTGCGCACCAGGGGGCTGCTCTGGGCCGGGCGGAGGGGCTGGCCCGCCCCGCCGTTGCCCCCGGTCACGGTGAGCCTGAAGTCCCGGGCCCCGGAGAAGTGTTGGCTTATCACCTCGATTACCAGGTCTCGGGCCTTGGGGTCGTCCATTTCTTCCTGCATACGCTCCAGGTGGGCCCGATGGGTGAAGGCAAGCACCAGGGTGTCCTCTTCCCGGGAAACGGCGTCAGCCCTACAGTCCCGCAGCAGGGCCCCCAGGTTGTATTTCTTGCCCTTGTGGCGGGTCAGCATCTTCACTGTCGCGGCCCAGGCCTCGACCGCCTCCCCGGCCGCGCCGGAGGCCGGGGCAGGGGGCGACGCGGGGTCGGCAGGCGCCGCGACTGGAGGCTCGGGGCGGCGCTCCTCTCCGGCGGCCGACCCCAGCGCCGTGCGGGACGGGGCGGCGGGGCGCGGTCTGGGAGCGGGGTTGTCCCTAACGGGGTTGGAGGCCGCTGGTTCCGCCGCAACCTCCGGGGCCTGGGCCCCGCAAATCTCCACCACGGCCAGCTCCAGGGGCAGGGTCGAAGGCGCGTCGTAGCGCATGTTGACCTCTCCCCAGATCTTGACCGCCCGCTCGATGCGCCAGGGGGGAACGTGCCCCACCAACTCCCGCAACTCGCCGATCACGTGGTCGGGCAGGTCGAGCGACTCCGCCGATTCCCAGCGCAGCAGCAACACGGCCCGCAATAGCTCCAGAATCTGCCGGTGCACCTGCCTAAGGTCGGCGCCGTCCCAGGCGGCCTGGTTGACCAACCGCAGGGAGGAGGCGGTGTTGCCCATCAACAGATACTTGACCAACTCCATCCAGCTTTCGCTGTGGCCCAAGCCCAACAGGTCCTCCACCTGCCGGAGGGCCAGACTTCCGTTGTGGGACACGACTAATTGCTCCAACAGGTT